>NZ_CP143631.1:0-3702683 GCF_039602225.1 Salinimicrobium sp. 3283s
GTTCACATATTTGTTGCTCTAAAAACCCGGGAGAAAGACATTTTCTCTTTTTCTTATGGAAACCACTACTAACAAACGTATTATAAATTTAGACTCAGGAATGTCAGAAACTGCGCAATCAGTTTGGAATAACTGCCTTACTTTCATTAAAGATAATATTACACCACAGGCGTATAAAACTTGGTTTGAACCTATCAAGGCAGTGAAACTTTCAGACAGCGCCTTAAGCATTCAGGTACCGTCAAAATTTTTCTACGAGTGGCTTGAGGAGCACTATGTTAAACTTCTTAAAGTTTCGTTAAATAGAGTGCTGGGAGACCAGGCAAAACTGGTGTATGTCATAAGAATGGAAAATACTTACGGAAACAAACAACCTTTTACAGAAAAGATACCAAGTACCAACCGTTCTAATGTTGCTTCGCAGGAAGTTGATGTTCCTATTAAGAACAAAAACCCTGAATTAAAAAACCCGTTCATCATTCCCGGAATAAGGAATGTAAAGATCGAATCCCAACTTAACCCGAGCTATAACTTTGACAACTTTTTAGAAGGGGATTCGAACAGGCTGGCAAGATCTGCCGGGTTGGCGGTAGCTAACAAACCGGGGGAAACTTCCTTTAACCCTTTGCTTATTTTTGGCGGCGTTGGTTTGGGAAAGACGCACCTCGCACATTCTATAGGGATTGAAATTAAAGACAAGTATCCCGAGAAGACAGTTCTTTATATTTCTGCGGAAAAATTCACGCAGCAGTATATAGAATCTGTAAAGAAGAATAACCGTAATGATTTTATACATTTCTATCAGATCATTGACGTATTGATAGTAGATGACATTCAGTTGCTTTCGGGGAAAGCCGGAACTCAGGATGTTTTCTTCCATATTTTTAACCACCTTCATCAAAACCGAAAGCAGGTTATTCTTACCAGTGACAAGGCTCCGGTAGACATGCAGGATATTGAACAACGACTACTTTCTCGTTTTAAGTGGGGGCTTTCAGCCGAATTACAACATCCTGATACGGAAACAAGAGTACAAATCATTAAAAGTAAACTCTATCGTGACGGTGTAGAAATGCCCGAGGAGATCGTGGAATTCCTTGCCAACAATATCAAGACCAATATTCGTGAACTGGAGGGAGCAATAATCTCTTTAATAGCCCATTCCTCTTTCAATAAGAAGGATATTACGCTTGAGCTGGCAAAGAAGATCGTTGATAACTACGTTAAGAACACCAAGCGCGAAGTTTCTATAGATTATATTCAAAAGGTGGTGAGCGAATACTTCCAGATGGATGTGGAAACCCTACAATCAAAAACGCGTAAAAGACACATTGTGCAGGCGCGCCAACTGGCGATGTTCTTTGCAAAAAAGTTCACTAAAGCTTCTTTGGCAAGTATAGGTTCTCAAATTGGAAAAAGGGATCACGCCACCGTTTTGCATGCCTGCAAAACCGTTGACAATTTAGCTTCAACCGACAAACAATTTCAGAAATTTGTTGAGGATATCAACAAAAAACTAACCTTGTAATATGAAAACCCGGATCCTGATGGTGTGCCTTGGAAACATTTGCAGGTCACCCCTGGCCGAAGGCATTCTAAAATCTAAAGTTGATGCTGAAAAAGTTTTTGTCGATTCGGCAGGAACAAGCAACTATCATGTAGATGACTGCCCCGACCCAAGATCGGTAGATATTGCCAGGGAAAATAATCTCGACATTAGAGCACAACGGGGTCGGCAATTTTCACCAGAAGATTTCGACAATTTTGACAGGATCTATGTAATGGATATGTCAAATTATCACGACGTAATTTCCCTTGCCCGAAATGAGCAGGATAAAGAGAAGGTTTCACTCATTCTTAATGAGGTCTTTCCCGGAGAGAATGTGGAAGTTCCCGATCCTTATCACGGTGGTGCCAACGGATTCAAAAAAGTTTACGATATGCTGGATGAAGCCTGCACGATCATAGCTGAAAAACACCAATAGATTGAGCTCTCCCTTCTCCTATTCCGGAAAATTATATTTGCTACCCACCACTCTGGGTGACAATGAACCTCTTGAAGTTTTACCGGCCACAGTGCAACATCAGGTAGAACGCCTTGACATTTTTATTGCAGAAAATGAAAAGACCGCCCGCAGGGCAATAAAGAAATTAGTTCCCGGTAAATCTCAGCCTTCACTTCAGTTTTTCATATTAAACAAACATACCGATCCTGCCGAGGTTTCAGGTTTTTTGGAAGCCTGCAAAACAGGTAAAGATGTGGGTTTGTTAAGTGAAGCAGGTTGCCCCGGAGTTGCAGACCCCGGTGCCGAAGTGGTAAAAATAGCTCACAGGGAAGGCATACAGGTAGTCCCGATGGTGGGCCCCTCCTCTATTCTTCTGGCCATGATGGCCTCAGGAATGAATGGTCAAAACTTTGCTTTTAACGGTTATCTTCCTATTGATAAGGCTGCCAGAAAGGGAGAAATTAAAAACCTGGAAAAGATCTCTCATGAGAAGAACCAGGCGCAGTCTTTTATTGAAACTCCTTACCGGAACAATAAAATGCTGGAAGACCTCACTCAGGTACTGCATCCCGGCACCCGTATTTGCATCGCCTGTGATCTTACTTTACCAACAGAATTTATAGTGACCAAAACTGCTGCAGATTGGCGTAAAACAAAAGTGGACCTTCATAAAAGGCCCACTATCTTTATATTACAGAAGGATTATTAACCTTCGCTTGCCGGTCTGGCACTACGAAAGAAGTATCAAAACCTTCAAATTTCTTAAAGTAATATTTTATAGAAGTTCCAAAACCATCGCTAAAACTGTTGGCTCCATTGCTTCTTAAAAATTTCTTGACATTACCGGGGCCTGCAAGGTGCGCTGCCGCCAGGATGCCAGATTCGGTTATCCTGATCCCGTTCACCACCTGATTCTGGAATTTTGCAATATCCTTACGTAAAATCCATTTGTTACGAGAAGAATTTGCGTAAAAAGCAGCTTCCTGAAGATCGGGGGAATTAAGGAAAAGGTTGGTGTCTTTAATTCCGATTAATTTTAGGGTACCTCTTCCAAACTGGTATTTTCCCATGTAGCCAAATTCATTGATGACCTTGTAATCACCACCCGACTCTTTAAAGCCCATGGCTTCCTTAAAAGCTACGTAAGATTTCCCTAACTGCGGATAAGACCTAAGCTGCGGATCAAATACTGTAACATCTGGTGTATGGGGAACGTCAAAATTCAGTTCCTCATTTACTGTCTTGAATTCTTCAAGAACAGCAGCATCAAAATCCTTGGTTTTGTTGGTGGAAAAGCTATAAAAAAATATAGATGCTCCTACAACCGGTAATACTGAAAATTTTGCAACTTTCTTCTTCATCCTTTTTGTTTTTGCTCAAGTAAATCATGAAGATTTCCTCGAAACGGCCGACAAATGTACTACATTTTTTAATAACCTAATTATCAGCCTGTTAAACTTACTGAGAGCATTTTTTTCTCAGCTGACCGGTTAAAGGCATAGAACGTGCCAAAAAGGGTTTTATTGTGGGGAGATTTTCCTAAATATTGCTGTTTACCTGTTGATCTTCTGCTTATTGATCCATTGAACATAGGCCCGTTTATTGGCGTTGTGCTGCGACAGGGTCTTTGCGAACTTGTGGTAACCAAAATTCTCCACATCGGCCACGAAATAGAAGTAGTCGTGATCTTCATGGTTCAGCACCGCATCTATTGAAGAAATGTCAGGCATGGTTATAGGCCCGGGAGGCAGTTCTTTATATTTATAGGTATTATAAGGAGAGTCAAGAGTAAGATCGGCATAAAGGACCCTTTTTATAATGGTATCGAAATTCTGCAGCCTGTCTTTTAAGGCGTAGATCACAGTTGGGTCGGCTTCAAGTTTCCAGCCTTTCTCAATTCGGTTCATGTAGACCCCGGCAACCTTTGGCCGTTCGTCTACTTTGGCTGTCTCTTTTTGCACGATAGAAGCAACCACCATCACCTGGTGCGGAGTGAGCCCAATCTCTTCGGCCCTTGCCAGTCTTTTTTCTGTCCAGAAACGGTCGTACTCTTCTTTCATCCGCTCCCTAAATTCGACAGCCGAAGTATTCCAGAAGAACTGATACTTATTTGGAATGTACATGGCAATCGCATTTCTTCCTTCAAAACCAGAATGTGTCAAAAATGCCGAATCTCTCATGCTTTCCAGAAGCTGTGTACTATCGGCTTCTATTTGGGCTGCGATCCTTCCGGCAAGATCTTCAAGTCGTTCCTGGTTATTGAAGGTTACCCACACCGGCTCGTTTGTACTGCGAAGGGTATTTACAATCTCGTTGTTGTTCATGCCTTTCTTCAGAATAAATCTTCCGGCCTTCACATTATTGATATAGCCTTTTTTCTGTGCAACCAGGTCAAATTCTTCGCTATCTTCAAGATAAGGCTTCAGCAGCTCTCTTACTTCAGCATAAGTTGCGCCTGTAGGCACGTATACCTGGGCAGTTTCTTCAGAAAAAGCAGTGTTAGGAGAAAAGATAACGTCATAGACGTACCAGGAGAATGCTGCCAGACCCAGGATGCCAAAAAGGGCAATTATTAATAAGATTTTTTTGATATACATTAGTTGATCAATTGATAGGTAATTTCATCTTTATATTCTCCCTCTACCAAATTCCAGTCCTTTTTTCTGGCAGTGAGTAAAAATCCGGCTTTTTCAAAGAGCAGCCTACTCGAAGTATTATCACAGCCTACGTTAACATAGACCTGGTGCAGGCCCAGGTGTGTAAAGCAATATTTACAAACCAGTTCTAACGCCTGGGTGCCATATCCTTTTTTCCGGTTTTTCCTGTTAATAATAAGGATACCAAGGGCAGCACGACGGTTCCTGGGGTCAAAGTCAAAAATATCTATAAGCCCCACAGCTTCCGAAGCGTTATCACAAATGACCAGCCTCAACTGTTTAACATCGTAAATATCGCGATGAGAATTTTCAAGATATTGTTTAAGCACATAGCGGGAAAAAGGAACGCTGGTGGCGCTCACCTCCCAGAATTCTTCATTGTTCTCTACTTCAAAGAGCAAATCGAGATCTTCGGGCTCTAAAGCTCTCAAAAAAACCTGTTCCCCCTGAAGTGTTAACATGTTATTTCTCCTTTAAAGACCTGTTGTGCAGGCCCGGTTAGCCAAACATCACTGTAACTGCCACCCCTAGGCGTAAAACGAACGCTAAGTTCACCCCCCGGCGTTTTTAACTCTACTTTATTTGAAGATATTCTTCCGGAGTGATAGGCGGCGATAGCGACAGCTGTAACCCCCGTACCGCAGGAAAGAGTTTCATCTTCCACTCCCCTCTCATACGTACGCACTTTTAAAGTTGACTCATCCAGAGATGAAGAGAAATTTACATTGGTGCCTCCCTTAGCCTCATATTCTGGTGAATACCTTACGGCAGCTCCTTCTTGTTTGACATTAATCTGGTCTACTTCTTCTGAAAAAATGACATGATGCGGGGAGCCTGTATTAAGGAAAAGAGCATTGCCAATTTCAGAAACCCCTTCAACATCCATCATTTTAAGTCCCACCTTTTCATCTTCTATTACAGCTTCATGAAATCCATCTATTGCAGTAAATGCCGCCCTGTCTGAAATAATTCCTAAATATTTCGCAAACGCTACAAGACACCTGCCGCCGTTACCACACATACTACTTTCGTTGCCATCGGCGTTGAAGTACACCATCTTAAAATCATCCTGCGAATTTTCTGAATTTTCAAGGAGAATGAGACCGTCTGCACCAATGCCAAATTTGCGATCACAAAGCCGTCTTATCAATTTGGTATCATTTTTGGATAAAACCGATGTACGGTTATCTACCATAATAAAATCGTTTCCCGTACCCTGGTATTTATAAAAATTCAGCTTCATCTGGATTATTTTTCAGGGGTCAAAGATACAATAATAGAAAAAACGGGCATGATTAACACACGGGCTTATTACGGAAGGTAACTGCTAAAAAAAAGAATTTTTCTACAAATACTAAAACACATATTAAATATGAAAAGATTTGCCAGTTTTCTCATGATCTCTGTTTTAAGCGGCGTTCTAACTCTTGCCGGATACTTGCTTTTCATTGATAAAGACAACGTCTTAGTCGAAGCAAATACGGGCATCCCTGCCTATACTCCGGTAAAAATGAATTCACTTCCTACAGGTACTAATGCAGATTTTACTGAAGCAGCCAATGAATCGGTGAACGCTGTAGTTCACGTAAAAAACGTAGCAACAGTAAGAAGGTCACCCTTCTCTTCGAGCACTACACAAGCCTTACAGGGCACAGGAAGTGGAGTGATTATTTCTCCCGATGGTTACATTGTAACTAACAACCACGTGATACAGAATGCCACCCAGCTTCAGGTTACCCTTAACAATAACCAGAATTATATGGCCGAAGTGATAGGGACCGATCCAAAATCGGATATCGCTTTACTGAAGATAGATGCAGAAGACCTTCATTACCTTCCCTTCGGAAATTCTGACAATGCACAGATTGGAGAATGGGTGTTGGCAGTAGGAAACCCCTTTAACCTTACCTCTACCGTTACTGCAGGAATAATTTCAGCAAAATCAAGAGACCTGGGAATGGATTCTAACATATCTTCTTTTATCCAGACTGATGCCGCAGTAAACCCAGGAAACAGTGGTGGTGCGCTGGTAAACATCAATGGAGAATTGATTGGTATCAATACCGCCATCACCTCTCAAACCGGGACTTATGTTGGGTATGCTTTTGCTGTACCTTCAAATAATGCCAGAAAAATAGTAGAAGACCTTATTGAGTATGGGGATGTACAGCAGGGTATCTTGGGAATACGTGGCGTACAGGCTGCTAATCTTCCCGGAGAATATAATATTGAAATTTCTGAAGGAGTTTACGTAGACCAGGTGGAAGCAGGAAGCGGTGCAGCAAAAGCAGGAATTCGATCAGGTGATGTTATCACCAGGTTAGATAATGTAAAGATCAGTAAATTCTCAGATCTAATTGGTTATATAGGGTCAAAAAGGCCAGACGATGTGGTAACAGTACAGGTGATTCGCGATGGAGATCCAAAAGAATTTGATGTGACCCTTACAAAATATGAGGTTTATCAAATCAAAGCCATTGGCCTTGAAGTTACCAACGCCAGTACCGATGAACTAAAGCAAAGAAAAGTAGCCAACGGGGTAAAGATCACAAGAGGACTCACTCCCCAAATGCAGAATGAACAGCTTTATGGTACAATAATCACAGCCATTGATAACATTGAAGTGCGGGATATTAAAGATGTTGAAAAGATCATGGCACAAAGATCTCCGGGGCAACCCATCTCTGTAACCTTTGTAACTCCCGATGGGGAAAAACAAAAATACGTTTGGAGATAACCTGCCAAAAATGGCAAAAATTGAATCCTTTTCGGAAATCTTTCTGAAGCTATTTCCAGATCTGGGGAGTCGATAATTAAATATATATAACAAAAATGAGGCTTATGATGGGCCTCATTTTTTTGTTCAAAATGCTTTACGAAAACGTTTGAAATCTATATTTTTGCCGCAGTTTAAAAAACAACACTAACAAAAAAATGAACTCTAACGAAGTTTACGAAAAAGAATTAGCCTTTCAGGCAGATCGGCGAAGGGCAGCAGTACAATTCATTAAGACAGTGAGTGATTTGTGGTATGACAAGTCTATTGAACTTGTTTTATTCAGAAACCAGTTGATAGATCGCAATGTGAGCGACATTTTAGACCTGCACGAGTATGCCGGTGAATTTGTACAAAAGCCAATTTCTATTTTTGATTCGGTTGAAATCGCCGAAGCCATTCAAAGGCTGGATTTTCCACCTGCCAAGCTCGACATTGGAAAAATGACCTATGAATACCACCTGGAAGACCAGAAATATTCGAATGCCACTGCCTTTGTTTCGGCTAAACTAAAAGATGCAAAAAAGGGAGACGAACTTACCCCGAAAGATGTTGTACTCTATGGCTTTGGACGTATAGGCAGGCTGGTTGCCAGGGAACTCATGACCCGCACTGGCAAAGGCAGCCAACTTAGGCTTAGAGCCATTGTCACCCGCGGAAAGATCGATGAGACTGTACTTGAAAAAAGGGCCAGTCTTCTCAAAAATGACTCTGTGCACGGAGATTTTTCCGGAACCGTATCCTACAATTCAGAAAAGAAGTGTCTTATAATTAATGGCACTACTGTACATATGATCTCAGCCAATGAACCCGAAGAGATAGACTATACTGCTTATGGCATTAAAGATGCCCTGATAATTGATAATACCGGCGCGTTTAGAGATCAGGAGGCACTCAGCAGGCACCTCACTTCTAAGGGAGCTTCAAAAGTATTGCTCACAGCGCCTGGGAAAGGAATTCCTAATATAGTTCACGGCGTAAACCATAAGGAATACAGCCCCGATGAAGTTTCGATATTCTCAGCGGCCTCCTGTACCACCAATGCCATTACACCTGTTCTTAAAGCAGTTCAGGATGATTTAGGCGTTGTAAAAGGACATCTTGAAACCATACATGCCTATACCAACGACCAGAACCTGGTTGACAATATGCACAGGAAGTACAGAAGAGGAAGGGCAGCTGCATTAAATATGGTGATCACTGAAACCGGTGCAGGAAAAGCCGTTTCAAAAGCCTTACCTGTATTTGAAGGTAAACTTACCTCGAATGCCATACGTGTTCCGGTTCCCAATGGATCACTCGCTATACTCAACCTGGAGGTGGAAACCGAAACTTCACCGGAAGAAGTAAATGAGATCCTCAAAAAATATGCTTTAGAAGGAGAAATGGTTGAACAGATCAAATATTCTATAGAAAACGAACTGGTTTCTACAGATATAGTGGGATCTGCCCAGCCTTCAATATACGACAGCAACGCCACCATAGTTTCAGGCGATGGTAAGAATATCGTATTATATGTTTGGTACGACAACGAATACGGGTATAGCCACCAGGTAATACGCCTTGCAAAATACATTGCCAAGGTTAGAAGGTTCACCTATTATTAATAGGGGTTTAATTAGTGATGGGAACCCGTTGCCAATGGCTACGGGTTTTTTTCTGCCTTTTATTTCTGAAGGATTCCAAAATTCACCTTTTTTGAGAAGAATGAATTTAATAGAAATTCTTCTGAAGTTGCCACTAAAAGCCTGAATGAGAACTGAAGAAATTAACTAAAAATTTGTAGAAGGACAGCAGAGCCAGGCAGTTATTATTCTTTAATTTTGCCACTGCTTTTTTTTCGGCCTGCTTAAATACAGGAAGTTAATGAGAAAAAAAATTAAACTATTATCAACAATATCATTTTTAGGTGTTCGTTGTGATAATGACCAAGAAATAATACCTGCTATGAAAAAAATTTTATTCACTTTTATTCTATTAACTGCTACAGTCGCAGTAGCCCAGACACCCGGCGAAGCCACTATTGCTGAAAAATTCCAGGAACTGATTACCAGTTCCAACAACTTTAAAGGTTATAAGGTTGTGGATACAGACCAGCTTACAACGCTACAGGAGCTAACTTCAAACAGAATTATTGAACTTAAGGAAGAAATAGCTTCTTCAAAAGAAGCTTTGAAATCCCGGGATGCTAAAATTGCCACTCTCGAGGCTGAACTGGAAAACCTCAAAGAGCAGCTTGCCACTTTAAGCGCTGAAAAAGATGAAATAGCTGTGCTGGGAATGTCCCTTAGTAAAGCCACTTATAATACTTTGATGTGGAGTATTGTTGGTGTGCTGGTACTAGCACTGGCTTTATTTGTAGTGAGATTCAAAAAGAGTCACATTCACACAGCCGAAGCCCGGAAAAATTTAGCCGAAGTAGAAAAAGAGTTCGATGCCTACCGTGCAAAATCTCTCGAAAAAGAGCAAAGACTGGGAAGACTGCTACAAGATGAAAAGAACAAACAGCTTAAAGTCGCAAAGTAGAAACAAATATTCTTGAGGTTTAACTAAATTTGCGGGCTGTGAATTCCTTTCAGCCCAAATTCCCATTCCATGCGATTTGATATTATTACCGTAGTTCCCGAAATTCTTACCAGCCCTTTTGAAGCTTCTATATTAAAAAGAGCAATTGAAAAAGGTCATGTAGAAATTCACCTGCACAACTTACGTGATTACGTAACCGATAATTATAAACAAATAGATGATTATCAATTTGGAGGGGGCGCCGGGATGGTGATGATGATAGAACCCATAGATAAATGCATAACAGCTTTGAAAGCAGAAAGGGATTATGACGAAGTCATTTATATGACGCCCGATGGAGAAACGCTGAAGCAAGGTATAGCCAATGAGCTCTCCCTAAAGGAAAATGTCATTATTCTTTGCGGTCACTATAAAGGAGTAGATCAACGCGTGCGGGAGCATTTTGTTACCCGGGAGATCTCTATTGGTGACTACGTACTTTCGGGCGGAGAATTAGGGGCCGCTGTGCTGTGCGATTCCATTATTCGCCTGCTACCAGGAGTTCTGGGCAATGAAACCTCTGCACTTACCGATTCCTTTCAGGACAATTTACTGGCGCCTCCAATTTATACCCGGCCAGCAGATTATAATGGCTGGAAAGTACCAGAAATTCTCACTTCAGGCAATACGCCAAAGATTGAAGAATGGCGCGAAGAACAGGCCTACGCCCGCACCTTGGCCCTGAGACCTGACTTATTGAGTGACGACGAAAAATAAATGAGCCATTAGTTTTTAGAATCACAAAATTTATTACTTTTGCACACGTTCTGAACCAACCTCTGGCGATACCCGTGAATGTTGCTTTAGACTTTATTTTTAAACCATTAGAAATATGGAATCCTTAATTAAATTTGTACAAGACGAATTTGTAACAAAAAAAGATTTCCCTGATTTTTCAGCCGGAGATACTATTACTGTTTATTACGAAATTACTGAAGGTCAAAAAACCAGAACTCAGTTCTTCCGTGGAGTTGTGATCCAAAAGAGAGGATCTGGAGCTTCTCAAACTTTTACTATTCGTAAAATGAGTGGTACTGTTGGTGTTGAACGTATTTTCCCGCTCAACCTGCCTGCTCTTCAGAAAATCGAGATCAACAAGCGTGGTAAAGTTCGTAGAGCAAGAATCTACTACTTTAGAGAACTTACTGGTAAAAAAGCTCGAATTAAAGAAAGAAGAAGATAATCTTTCAATATATTACTTGAAAAAGCCTCATTTATTGAGGCTTTTTTGTTAAATAAATATTTCACTTATTTTTATAAACAATTAAGGCTTAGATATTTGCATATAAATATTTTCTTTCGTAAATTTAATACAGAGATTTAAGTCAAAGAATGTCGCCAGGAATTCTTCTTAAACTCATGTAGAGTAAAATCTTTACATAAGTTTTTGCCATTTTGAATAACAATATGCCAGACATAGTTGGTTAAATTTGGTAAAAACGTTTTGGATGATTTACACACACTCTTTTGGGAAATGTAAGTCATCTTGATGAAATAACAACTTGCTTGTGAAATATAGATTTCACTTGAGAAGGTAAAAGTTCAGCAAAGAATTGTTATTTCATTAGAGCCATTTCATTATGAAAATAGTGAAATGGCTTTTTTTTGCACTTTTTATGCCTTTCTTCCATACTATCTTAACCTTTGCACCTGTGAAATAAGCTTGAAAAATGCTAAATTGCACACTCTTGATCTAAAATAAAATTTTCCAATATGTCAAAGACAACCAGAATTATTTATACCAAAACCGATGAGGCTCCAGCCCTCGCAACATATTCCCTACTCCCCATTGTAGAGGCCTTCACAAAACCGGCCAATGTTGAGCTCGAAACAAGAGACATCTCCCTGGCAGGAAGAATTCTTTCCCAGTTTCCTGAAAGACTCAAGGAAGACCAAAAAGTTTCTGATGATCTTGCCGAATTAGGTGAGCTTGCCAAACAACCTGAAGCTAATATTATCAAGTTACCAAACATTAGTGCTTCTATTCCGCAGTTAAAGACTGCTATAAAGGAATTACAGGAGAAAGGCTATGACCTACCTAATTATCCTGATGAACCAGCAACAGATGAAGAAAAAGAAATTCAGGCAAAATACGATAAGGTAAAAGGTAGTGCAGTTAATCCTGTGTTGCGTGAAGGAAATTCTGATCGTCGCGCCCCAAAGGCCGTGAAAAACTACGCCAAAAAGCATCCACACTCCATGGGCGATTGGGCAAAAGACTCTAAGAGCCATGTGGCTACCATGAGCAAAGATGATTTTAGACACAATGAGAAGTCTGTCACTCTTGACGAAGCTACCACTGTAAATATTCAGCTTAAAACGGCATCTGGAGATACTACAATTCTCAAGAAAGACCTAAAGCTTAAAAAAGGGGAAATTATTGACGGAACTTTTATGAGCAAAAAAGCCCTCATTAAGTTCCTTGAAGAACAGGTTAAAGATGCCAAAGAGAAAGGAGTTTTATTCTCCTTACACATGAAGGCTACTATGATGAAGGTATCAGACCCTATTATTTTTGGTCATGCCGTAAAGGTTTTCTTTAAAGACATTTTTGAAGAGTACGGCACTGAACTACAAGAAGCAGGAGCCGATCCTAATAGTGGTCTTGGTGATGTTTTAAGTGCTATCAATAATCTTCCTGAAGAAAAAAGAAACGAGATTAATTCTAAGATCGAACAGGATATCAAAGATGGCCCAGACCTGGCCATGGTTAATTCCGACAAGGGAATTACTAACCTGCACGTGCCAAGTGACGTGATCATTGATGCATCTATGCCGGCAATGATAAGAACTTCAGGAAAAATGTGGAATGCTGAAGGTAACCCACAGGATACCAAAGCTGTAATCCCCGACAGTAGTTATGCAGGTCTTTACGAGACTACCATCCAGTTCTGTAAAGAACATGGAGCCTTTGATCCAACAACGATGGGAACAGTTCCAAACGTAGGACTCATGGCTCAAAAAGCCGAAGAATACGGTTCTCACGACAAAACTTTTGAAATGAAGGAAGCCGGGCAGGTACAAATTGTTACTGAAGCCGGAAAAGTTCTCATGGAACACAACGTTGAAAAAGGGGACATTTGGAGAGCCTGCCAAACTAAAGATGCGCCGGTTCAGGATTGGGTGAAACTTGCAGTAAGCCGCGCCCGTGCTACCGGTTCGCCTGCAGTTTTCTGGTTGGATGAAGATCGTGCACACGACGCAGAGATTATTAAAAAAGTGGAACTCTATTTAAAAGATCAAGATACCGAAGGCCTGGAGATCAAAATAATGTCTGTTGAAGACGCTACCCGTTGCACCCTTGAGCGTGTAAAGGCCGGAAAAGATACTATTTCTGTAACCGGAAATGTTCTTAGGGATTATCTAACAGATCTCTTCCCTATCCTTGAGTTGGGTACAAGTGCCAAAATGTTGTCTATCGTTCCTCTTATGAACGGCGGTGGTTTATTTGAAACAGGCGCCGGAGGTTCAGCTCCAAAGCACGTGCAGCAATTTGTGGAAGAAGGCCACCTGCGCTGGGATTCTTTGGGAGAATTCCTTGCACTGGCTGTTTCCCTCGAGCATTTGGGTGAAAAATACAATAATAAGAGAGCTTTAGTTCTTGCCAACGCTCTTGATAAGGCTACGGAAGAATTTTTAGAAAAAGATAAATCTCCATCAAGAAAAGTCAATGAACTTGATAACAGGGGGAGCCACTTTTATTTGGCTCTCTACTGGGCCGAAGCCTTAGCTGAACAGGAAGAAGACCAGGAGCTAAAAGCACATTTTAAAGAGGTGAGCACGAAGCTTCAGGAGAACGAAAAGCAAATTTTACAGGAATTGATTGATGCACAAGGCTCAGCGGTAGATATCGGAGGATATTACCAACCCGAAGAGGAGAAAGTAACTTCAGCAATGCGACCAAGCGAAACGCTTAACAGCATTCTGCAGGGAGCGTAATCTTCTCTTGTAATTTTGATGAGAGGCTGTCTTAAAAGCTGCTATACATTATTCTGAATATACTTCGGAATCTATTAAATCTGAACTTCAGAAATAATAGAAACTAAACCGATTCCAGATTGATAAAAGTTTAGCCTTTAAGTCAGCCTCTTTTATTTTACAGAAGATCACCTTTAGATCAGGTGTCAAAAATGGCATTTTTGACACCTGATCTAATTTATTTGATATGAAGCACGTGTGTAATCTCCTGTGCATTTCTTCGGAATTCAGTTCATAGCTCAATCCAAAACTGATGTTACTGTAAGTATAGACCAGGTTGAAGGAGACGAAAGGATCTAAATACACGTTAAAATCATCAGTAAAAGCTGGAACTATTCCCCCTTACTGCTGAAATGGGATTATCATGTTATTCCTATAGAAAAAATAAATACTTTTGCAGCTACTTTAATATAAGGATCTATGACTATTACCCAGTTACATTACGTTTTAGCCGTTGCCGAGCATCAAAACTTTACGAAAGCTGCACAAAAAGTATTTGTAACCCAACCCACCCTCAGTATGCAGATTCAAAAGCTGGAGGATGAACTGGACGTTCTCATTTTTGACCGCAGTAAAAAACCAATTGAGCTTACTGCTACCGGGAGAAAAATTGTTCAGCAGGCGCGAAATATCGTCAATGAGAGTGATAGAATTAAAGATATTGTAGATCAGCAAAAAGGTTTTGTTGGCGGACTTTTCAGGTTGGGAGTGATTCCAACGGTTATGCCTACGCTCCTGCCCATGTTCCTGAATAATTTTATCAAGAAATACCCAAAGGTAAAGCTGAAGATCGAAGAGCTGCATACCGAAGCCATGATTGAAAAACTGGCAGATGGGCATCTTGATGCAGCCATTGCAGCGACCCCGCTGGGACTACCAAATATTAAAGAACAGGTACTTTTTTATGAACCTTTTGTAGGATATATACCTCCCGGCCACAGGCTCAACTCTAAAGACAAACTGAAGGTTGAAGATCTTGACCTCGATGACATTTTGTTGCTAGAAGACGGCCACTGTTTTAAGGATGGGATCCTCAATCTATGCAAAGCGACGCGGCAATCAAATGACGATCATTTTCAGCTGGAGAGTGGCAGCTTTGAAACCATGATCAAACTTGCAAATGAAGGCCTGGGAATGACGCTTCTGCCCTACCTTCATACCTTAGACTTAAAGGGTGAAGACCAAAAGAATATCAAAATGTTTGTTGAACCAACTCCCGCGAGAGAAGTTAGCCTTATATACAATAAGAGCGAATTGAAAATGCAGATTATAGAGGCGCTTCGCAGTACAATAGCCGGAGTGGTTAAAGGGGCAATAACCTTTCAAAATGTGCAGATTATTAGCCCTGTAAACAAGAAGTAAATACAGATAATGTATAAAAAGGAGGCAGCCTGAAATTATTTTTTCAGGCTGCCTCTTTTATTTTAAGGGTTTAAGTAAATAAGACATTGGTTTAATTCGGGATTTTGCCGAATAAGTGAAAAAATATAAAGCTTCAACTCTTCAATCTCATAAGGTAATAATCGTTGAAGTGCCTTTTTCACCTCTTTGCAGAACAGAGTTACATCAAAACTTACTTTGCTTAGTACCGTCTTGGTGTACTCAAACATCGCTCTTGCCATAATGATAAAATTAGTTAACCTTGGTTAGAATAAGTAATGGTTATCTATAAGCGAAATCGTTTTCGTTAATGGTATAAAAATACATCTTTTTTTCAAAAACCGGAACAAGATGAAGCTAATTTAACACTCTTAAAAACGATTATCGCCACTTACCATATTTCCAAGGCCTCCCAGGATACTTCCCTCTCCTTTATCTTTACCTCCACCCTGTGGTGCCGCAGCTAAAATGCGTCCTGCAAGCCGGCTAAAAGGTAATGACTGCACAAAAACAGTTCCCGGCCCTGTAAGCGTAGCATAAAATAATCCTTCCCCTCCAAAAAGGCTGTTTTTAATACCTCCTATAAATTCAATGTCGTAATTCACATCTTTCGTAAAACCAATAATACAACCGGTATCTACCTTTAGTTTTTCTCCCGGCTGCAGTACTTTTTTTGCTGTTGTACCACCAGAATGTACAAAGGCCATACCATCACCTTCAAGCTTCTGCATTATAAAACCTTCTCCCCCAAAGAATCCCCTGCCAAGTCGGCGACTAAATTCCACACCTATAGCCACGCCTTTGGCTGCACATAAAAATGCATCTTTCTGGCAAATGAACTTACCTCCAAATTCGTTAAGGTCTAATGGGATCACCTTCCCCGGATAGGGAGAAGCAAAACTGATCTTTTTCTTACCTGAAATCTCATTTGTAAATACAGTCATAAAGAGGCTCTCCCCGGTAAGCAATCTTTTTCCGGCTCCCAGGACTTTCCCTAAAAATCCTTCATTTTGTTTTGAACCGTCCCCAAAGATGGTGTCCATTTTGATGCCGTTATCCATCATCATAAAATTTCCTGCTTCGGCGATTACCGCTTCCTGCGGATCCAGTTCCAGCTCTACATACTGCATCTCCTCTCCAAATATCTCGTAATCTATTTCATGTGCATTCATCTTATAAAGGTTTAAAGTTTAAAGTTTAAAAATTTATTCAAAAAATTTGATCGCACAAGCCTGAGCACAGAAAAATTTCATAAAATGCCCGGCATGAATTAAAATCTGTGCCATCTTAGCTATTGCCTACTATTTTACTGCACACTGCCTACTTTAATTTAATTGTCCATTCAAAATCAAAAACAGAAACTTCCTGCCCATCTTCATTTACCCCATGAGAACGCATCCAGAAGGTCTGCCCCTCCCCTGTCTTTATAGTTTCTTCAATAGCAGCCGATATAAGATGCGCATCATTACATATAAAACTAATCTTCCCGGTTGCTTTTTTGGTAAACCTTGATTTATTCTGTGCAACGAGCATTGAAATTGGCCTTTTTGAAGCCTTAATTGAAGCCATTACCAGCGCACCTGTACTTAATTCGGCAGCCATAGCCTGTACTGCAAAATATAAAGAGTTAAAAGGGTTTTGATTAATCCAGCTGTGCTTTACAGTTGTAAGGCAGTGGTTTTCATCAATCTCCTTAACCCTTACTCCAGTTAACCATGCACTGGGTAGCTTAAACATTAAGAAGGTATTTAATTTTTGGGAGGAAACTTCCATACTTAGTAAGAGTTTTTCTAAAAGTATTCAATTTTAATAACATCCTCAAATGTTAAATTCTCAAGCCTAAACAAAAATTATAGTACTTTGTTTTGCATAATACCATCTTTAAGATATATATTTGCATTAGAAAATCAATCAAATGAACAATCAATCAACAAATCCCGACAAAACAGTGGCAGCTTTAATCCACTTATCCACCTTTAGTCAATTCTTCTTTCCGTTTGGAAATTTTATTTTTCCTTTGATCTTTTGGACGGCAAAAAAGAACGACCCGTTTGTAAATGAACATGGCAAACAAGCTCTAAATTTTCAGATAAGCCTGTTCCTGTATGCTTTTTTCCTGGTAATGATAGGAGTAGCTGGTGCCATACTTATAGGGCTCAACATTAACTTCGAGGATTCATTTTATATAAATGATCATCATCAATGGATAGGAAATCCTCTTGAGGCAGGGCCTGTTACCATTTATATCATGACGATGGCCCTCCTGGTTCTTGCGCTCTTTGTACTGAATGTCTACGGAGTAGTTTCAGCTACCATTAAGGCTGGTGAAGGAAAATTTTACAAATATCCGCTGGCCATTAATTTTTTAAATGCCGGTAAACCTAAAGATCTATTTACAGCTTCAGGTAATTCTGAAGATCAAACCGCTTAAAAATATCCTCATCAAATATTTTCTAATCATCAATCAATCAAAAAATGAACAGTTCAACAACATTCAAAACTCAACACTATGAAGATTGAAAACACGAAGGCACAAATGCGCAAAGGTGTTTTGGAATACTGTATTTTATCTGTTTTAAGAGATAATGATGCATATGTAGCCGAAATTCTGGATACCTTAAAAGGCGCCAAACTCCTGGTGGTAGAAGGCACTATTTATCCTTTATTAACCCGCCTCAAAAATGCCGGCTTACTTTCTTATCGCTGGGAAGAATCTACCAGCGGCCCACCAAGAAAATATTATGGCCTCACAGAAACCGGAAAAATCTTTCTTAAAGAGCTCACCCATACATGGGAAGAACTGCAAACCGCAGTGACAATCGTAACCACCCAAAAACCTAAAAATCATGAATAAGACAGTCAATATAAATCTTGCCGGCATTTTCTTTCATATTGATGAAGATGCTTATGCCAGGCTACAACATTACCTTGAGGCTATAAAACGATCTCTCACCAACACCTCTGGACAGGAGGAGATCATTCATGATATTGAAGCCCGGATAGCCGAACTTTTTGCTGAAAAGATCAAAAATGAAAGACAGGTAATCGGGATACGGGAAGTAGATGAAGTGATCTCTGTGATGGGACAACCCGAAGATTATGTCATTGATGACGAGATCTTTGAGGATGAACCAGTGTATACCAAAACAAGAGGTAAAAAGCTATTTCGAGATACAGAGCACAGTTATGTAGGAGGAGTATCATCGGGGCTTGCTCATTATACAGGGATTGATGCTGTATGGATAAGAATCCTGTGGATTCTCCTTACCATTTTTTCTACCGGCGCTTTTATACTCATTTATATCGCTCTTTGGATCTTTGTGCCCGAAGCTAAAACCACTGCCGATAAACTTGCCATGCGTGGGGAACCGGTAACCATTAGCAACATTGAACGCAAAATAAGAGAGGGGTTTGATGATGTGTCGGGAAAGGTAAAAGACATCAACTACGAGAAATACGGTTATAAGGCCCGCGCCGGTGCAAACTCGGCTGCGACCGCAGTAGGTGATGTCGTAAAATTCATTCTTAACCTGTTCGTGAAACTTATTGGGATATTTCTCATCCTCATAGCCGGATCTACACTTATAGGATTGTTTATTGGGCTGTTTTCAATAGGAACCTTTGGGATCATTGAAGCCCCATGGACAGATTTTGTTGAAATCGCCGGCCCTGGCGCAGACAGCATCTGGGTTATTTCAATACTGGCCTTCTTTGCTGTGGGCATCCCGTTCTTTTTCCTGTTCATACTTGGATTAAAGATCCTGGTCAAAAACCTGCGATCTATTGGAAGAACTGCAAAGCTTGTACTATTAGGACTTTGGATTATCTCAGTACTCGGACTCATTTTCTTCGGAATTCAACAGGCTACCGAAAGAGCTTTTGATGGAGAAGTGAGAATTTCTGAAAATCTTCCTATAAAAGCCAATGACACTTTATATGTCAACATGATGGGAGATCCGCAGTTTAATTCTACCCCGTATCAATCAGGTGATTTCAACATCTCCTATGACGATAGCAACAAAAAAGTGATCTGGTCTCAGAATGTGCAGTTGATTGTAAAATCCACTTCCGATTCAACCGGGAGAATGGAGATCGTTAAAATTGCTGAAGGTAAAACCTATGATGAAGCCAGGCAGAGAGCCGAAGAGATAAATTACAGTACAAGTTTCTCTAACGGAAATCTTGACCTAAGCGGAATCCTAACGACAGATCCTTCCAACAAGCACAGAGAACAAAAAGTACAAGTTACTCTATTTCTTCCAATAGGAACAGTACTTTACGCCGCAGATAACACCTATTCCTTCCATAGGAACACAGATTATTACGGAGATATTCTTCACAACGGTTATGAAGAACAGTATCTTAAGATCACCCGTGAGGGCGCAGAATGTCTTGATTGTCCTGCCGAGGAGGAAGATCCCTGGAGTGATTCTGAAACTGACTGGGATACTGAAGAAAGCACGGAGGAACCTTTTGAAGAAGATTTCCCCAATGAAGAACAATCCACTATTGAAACCGATACAATAACGGGAGAATGAGTGTTCTTTTAGAGATTTTAATTGCCATCTTTCTCAATTTCCTGGTTTCTACAGGAGATGAGGAAGTTAAACCCGAGCAACCGGAAAAAGCGGGAATCGAACAGGTTTCCAAAGCTACTTCCGATGAATGTTAGAATCCTACCTTAAATAAAACGAGGTCGTCTACAAAGCAATTTTTAGGCGACCTTTTTTCTTGGATAATTTTTCAAGAAGGGTTTTTCTTTTTTTTTAGTTTGTAGCGAGGATTAAAAAAAATGTTTAGAAAAACCTTCTCTAGGCTATACTGACTTCTTTAAGTTATGTGCCATGGCTATTAGCCCTATTTCTGTAGTTACTTTCTCCATTCCCCGTAGCATAAATCGCTTGAAGCCATATTTTGCTTAATATTTCCAAAGGCTGCCTCTACATCCCAGCACCTTCGCTTACGATGAGCTATCACAACTTCACTGAGCAGTAAATTTTTTGCTTTCTCTTTTAGGTGGACCAGATTGTGGTTATGTTCAATTACCCTCCCTTTTGCCCTAAAGCAACCGCCCCGCAGTGGACAGCCATGGCAGTTTTAAGCCTGATAGCAGTGGATTGCTTTAGTAAAGTCATTCTTGATTTTACTTTGGTAGATGTCGGTTTCTGAATACAGTGTGATTTTTTGAAACCAGATCATCATAGCTGGGGGAATAAGACTTAATTGATTTTGATGATAAATCTTAAAAACTACTTTTCTTCTAATACATTAAAAATAAGCAGCTACACCTTTTTAAACAAAAAAAAAGCGCTGCCAAATGACAGCGCTTTAAAAATTATCTCCAAAGTTCCTCCCCTTTCCAAGGGGAGGTTAGGAGGGGTTTACTTCACTTCTTCAAAGTCAACGTCTTCTACATCGTCACCTTGCTTGGCATCGCCTCCGGCTTGTCCGCCTTCGGCTCCGGTAGCTCCCTGTTGTGGGCCACCTGGTTGTCCGCCAGCTTCGGCTTGTGCTTTGTACATTTCTTCAGAAGCTACTTTCCATGCCTCATTGATCTTATCTAATGCAGGCTGAATAGTTTCTACTTCTTTAGTCTCATAAGCTTTCTTAAGCTCTTCCAAAGCGTCTTCGATTGGCTTCTTCTTATCATCAGAAAGTTTATCACCAAATTCTTTCAACTGACTTTCAGTTTGGAAAATCATAGCATCGGCTTCGTTCAGCTTATCTACTTTTTCTTTGGCTTTTTTATCGCTTTCGGCATTCGCTTCAGCTTCCTGCTTCATCTTTTGGATCTCTTCTTCGGTAAGGCCAGAAGAAGCCTCGATCCTAATATCCTGAGATTTACCGGTAGCTTTATCTGTAGCGCTTACTTTGATGATACCGTTGGCATCAATGTCAAAGGTCACTTCAATTTGAGGTGTTCCTCTTCGTGCCGGTGGAATTCCGTCAAGGTGGAATCTACCAATAGTTTTATTATCATTTGCCATTGGGCGCTCTCCCTGCAACACGTGGATCTCAACAGATGGCTGATTATCGGCCGCAGTAGAGAATACCTGTGATTTCTTGGTTGGGATAGTGGTGTTAGATTCAATTAATTTGGTCATTACACCTCCCATAGTTTCAATACCAAGAGATAACGGAGTAACATCAAGAAGCAATACATCTTTTACATCTCCGGTCAATACACCACCCTGGATAGCAGCACCAATCGCTACAACCTCATCTGGATTCACTCCTTTTGATGGTTTCTTTCCGAAGAATTTTTCAACTTCTTCCTGAATTTTAGGGATACGGGTTGATCCCCCAACAAGAATTACTTCGTCGATATCACTTTTTGAAAGACCTGCATCGCTAAGTGCTTTTTGCACAGGATCCATAGAACGTTTCACCAAAGTATCGGCAAGTTGCTCAAATTTAGATCTTGTTAAAGTCTCTACAAGGTGCTTAGGCCCGCTTGCAGTAGCAGTAACGTATGGCAGGTTAATTTCGGTTTGAGAAGAAGAGGAAAGCTCGATTTTAGCTTTCTCGGCAGCTTCCTTCAAACGCTGAAGTGCCATAGGATCTTTTCTAAGGTCGATGTCTTCAGCTTTTTGGAATGTATCTGCAAGCCAGTCGATGATCACCTCATCAAAATCATCACCTCCAAGGTGCGTATCACCATTTGTAGAAAGTACTTCAAATACTCCGTCTCCTAATTCAAGGATAGAGATATCAAATGTACCACCACCAAGGTCATAAACAGCGATCTTCTGGTCCTGAGATTTTTTGTCAAGTCCGTAAGCCAGTGCAGCTGCAGTTGGCTCGTTAATGATCCTTCTTACCTTAAGACCTGCGATCTCTCCGGCTTCTTTTGTAGCCTGGCGCTGAGAGTCATTAAAGTAAGCCGGTACGGTAATAACAGCTTCGTTTACATCCTGCCCAAGATAATCTTCGGCAGTTTTCTTCATTTTTTGAAGCACCATGGCAGAAAGTTCCTGCGGAGTGTATTTACGGCCGTCAATCTCTACACGTGGAGTATCATTGTCACCTTTTACTACTTTATAAGGAACTCTTCCGGCTTCTTTAGAAACTTCGGAATATTTATTTCCCATAAACCTCTTGATAGAGGAAATGGTCTTTTGTGGGTTAGTTACAGCCTGACGCTTTGCAGGATCCCCTACTTTTATTTCGCCTCCTTCTACAAATGCGATTACAGAAGGAGTAGTTCTTTTTCCTTCGGCATTAGGTATTACCGTTGGCTCGTTACCTTCCATTACGGCAACACAAGAGTTGGTAGTACCTAAGTCGATTCCAATTATTTTACTCATAATTCTATAGGTTGTTATTTATTATTTCTGATTTTTTTGAACAACCTCTTAAAGTCAATCATTATGCCACCCGAAATTATATGACAGGATGTCATAAAAGAAAGACAGGTAGCTGACTCCTTCAAGTTAAGACCTACTGCCTACCTTAAGAAGTTCCTGCCATTGTGTGGTATAATACGGGCTTCGATGTTTTTTAATAAGCTCCCATTCCTGCTTTCGCCTACCGGTAATAGCTGAAGCGACTGTGGCCTTTCCATATTTGTTATTGATACCATCAAAAACTTTCATAAGCACAGGATTAGAAATTTTGGAAGGTTGTTCAAATAAATTAGCCTGCACATATTCCTGTGGAATAATTCCGCTCAAATTAACTCCTACTTTCTTATAGCGAAAACCTGGTTTATATATTCTATGTAAGGCTTTTCTTGCTTCGCTTATCAAAACAAATGTATTATTGGTAGGAACAGGCAAAGTCACAGTACAACTTTCAGAATATCGTTTATCAATTTTACTGTGATAATTGGTATGCACAAACACCTGCACATATGAAGCGCATGAACCCTGTGCCCGCATCACCTCGCTTACCTCGCTAATGTAATAAGCACATGCTTCTTCAATCATGTCGAGATCTTCCAGTCGCTTTCCGAAGGACTTTGCTGTACCTATTCCTTTTTTAGGTTTAGGGATAGTGGTAAATTCTATACATGATTCCCCTCTCAATTCACGCCACAAACGTTCTCCAACTACAGTCATCTCCTTACGCACCCAGGCAAGAGGCGTGTTGTGTGCAAAATCAAACGCAGTAAACACTTTCTTTTCCTGAAGCCGCCTGGCATGTTGCCTTCCTATTCCCCATACATCACCAATTTTTACTTTTTTTAAAGCTGCTTTTCTTTTTTCTTCAGAATCAATTATATATACATGGTCGTGCACTTCCTCTTTTTTAGCTATCCGGTTTGCCAGTTTAGCAAGGACTTTTGTAGGAGCAATACCTACCCCCACCGGTAAACCCGTATACCGAAGAATCTGTTCTTTAATATTGCTACCGTACTTAGGAAGGTCTAAATGATTTATGCCAGTTAATTCTACAAAAGCTTCATCAATACTGTAAACTTCTACCATTGGAGAAAAAGTCTTCAAAATATTCATCACCCGCTGGGACATTTCTCCATATAAGGTGTAATTAGAAGAAAAGAAAGTCACATTATTTTTTACCAGAATATCTTTAATCTTAAAGACAGGCTCAAACATGGGGATGTGTGCCAGAGATTTAGCCTCTTTATTTGCTGCAATTACACAACCATCATTGTTGCTTAACACTACTACCGGCTTCCCCAAAAGATCGGGTCTAAAAACTTGTTCGCAGGAAGCATAAAAGCTATTACAATCTACCATCGCAATCATATCATAGCATGAATTATATAAGTAACCACCCCCCACAACAAGAATTCAGGCTGCGTAGATTTACCTGAAAATTGCACAATATCAAATTCCCCATCTTTTATTATAAGTGCAATACGACCTGGTTTAAGCTCCATAGACCGGTCTATAATTAGAACATCTTTATCCCAAATATTAAATTTAGACCAGTTATTGCCTTCAACTCTAATGAAAAATGTCGCATCCTGATTGTAAATTAATTCACTATTTAAATCTATTGGCGCCTCGTAATAATGAGTAGCCGCACTAGGAAACCCTGTTTGCTTTGAAACTTCTGCAGCGTGTCTTTCTTTTCGCTTCTGTATCTTTCCAAAAGTATTTACTTGCATGATTCAAAATTAGGAAATATTCCATAATAACATGGATTATTTCCTAATTATTTTATACGGTCATTCAAAAAGAAAGATTTAATTTTACCCAAATTTTTATTCCTGAATGCAAAAAATCGAAAGTATCAGCGTTTTTGACATGCTAAAAATAGGAGTTGGTCCTTCCAGCTCCCACACCCTTGGCCCATGGCGGGCAGCCGAAAGGTGGATCGGGGAATTAAAGCAAGCCAGAAAATTTGATGAAGTAGAAAAGGTGACCATCAACCTGTACGGATCTCTTTCCCTTACCGGAAAAGGCCACGCTACAGACCTTGCCTCTGTCCTTGGGCTTTTAGGCTATGATCCTGTCACTGTTCCCGTAGAGAATATTGATCCCGAGATTAATAACATCCGTACTTTTAACCGGCTTAACCTAAACGGCGAGCGCAGTATTGACTTTAGCCTCGAAAACGATATCGTTTTTAACAAGAAGTTCCTGCCATTTCATCCTAACGGAATGAAATTCACAGCCCGACTTTCCTCCGGAAAAACAACCTCCTCCACGTTCTATTCTATTGGCGGCGGATTTGTAGTAAAGGAAGAACGAAAGAATGCCAAGAAGCAGCTGAAGAAATTTAAGGAATTCCCTTTTCCAATTGTAAAAGGAACCGATCTTGCGGCATTTTGCAAACAGGAGAATAAGAAGATTTCCGAAATAGTTTATGAGAATGAAAAATCCCTTCGGACTGAAGAAGAAATTGACAGCGGACTCAAAGCTGTATGGGATGTAATGCTGGAATCTATGTACCTGGGCTGCCACACCGAAGGCACCCTCCCCGGAGGACTAAACGTGCGCCGCCGTGCTCCCGATTCTCACAAGAAGCTCATTGGAGATTCAAAGTATGACACCAAGGAAGAATGGATTGAAGCCATTCGAAATACCGAAGTAAAATTCCGGTCCATTCTCAAGTGGGTTAGCTGTTTCGCTTTGGGAGTAAATGAAGTGAACGCATCTCTTGGTAGAGTTGTCACCGCACCAACCAATGGTAGTGCCGGAGTGATTCCTGCTGTGCTCATGTATTATCTCACGATTGAAAACCACAACGCCGGATTTGAAAAGATCAAACAGTTCCTACTCGTTGCCGGAGAAATTGGAAGTTTATTTAAAAAAGGGGCTACCATATCGGCAGCTATGGGAGGTTGCCAGGCAGAAATCGGGGTTTCCTCCTCCATGGCTGCCGGGGCTTTGGCCGAAGTCATGGGCGGTACTCCCGAGCAGGTGATGATGGCTTCTGAAATTGCCATGGAACACCACCTCGGCCTCACCTGTGACCCTATCGCCGGATTGGTTCAAATCCCCTGTATTGAGAGAAACTCCATGGGTGCCATAAAAGCCATTAACGCCGCCGAAATGGCCATGGATGCAGATTCTATCCACGCTAAAGTTCCGCTCGATAAGGTGATCGAAACTATGTGGGAAACTGCAAAAGATATGAATTCCAAATATAAAGAAACCTCAGAAGGTGGACTGGCGGTAAGGGTGAGTTTGAGTGACTGTTAAACCTCCCCACCCTGCGGGCACCCCTCCTTGAAAAAAGGAGGGGAACACTTTGAAGTTGCGGGCAACTTCCCTGCCTGAAGGCAGGTTCAGGAGACAACCTCCGCTAAAGAAGATCCCTTCCTGCCGCAGGCAGAGTGAACGCGGAGCGAAACCAGCTTAAAGACAACTTCTCCACTTGTGGAGGGTTTCGCGGAGCGGAAATGTCTCCAACAGCTCCCCTCCTGTTTTCAAGGAGGGGTGGCAGGCGATAGCCTGACGGGGTGGTCAGGCGCTACACCCGCGCAGCGGGACGAAGTCCGTCAAACCAAACCTAGTACTGTAGCTTCGAAAGCAACACAATCTGCCCCAAATGATAAGCATCATGTTGAATGATCCCCTGGATCAAATAATAAAACCGCTGCCCGTTCCCCGGATAGGTTTTTTCCAGATCTTCATCCTGCAAATTATCAAGAAATTCCAGCCATTCTTGCTGGGTCTCTTCCAGATCCTGCAAAGTCCGCTGCCACGCCTCTTCAGAAGGATCTTCAATTTTTCTAATAAAATTATCTTCGGGGACAGGGACAATAGTGCCAGATAAACGCTTCAGGATCATGCGCCGCCACTCAATGATATGATTGAGGATTTGCCAAATGGAATTTCGGCCTTCAGCAATTTTTTTAAAAGCTTTTTCCGCAGAAATTTCATGAAGTGTCTGCTTCAGAGTGACATCAATCCATGGATCGCCATTATAGAGTTGTGAAAATTCCTGTTTTAATCTTTGTGTTTCCATGCTATTTGAGTTTCTTATATTCACAACCTTCCCTCCTTCTGGTATCAATAAGATAGATGATCTTCCATTCGCCCTTCTGCTTCAAAAGCTGAAAATTATTCACGCCGCAGTGGCTAAAGGCGTCATTGAGGTAAAAAGAATAAGGCGTCCAGGCATTTGCCATATCGCCATCTATTTTGATCACATACTCGTGAAGCACTTCCTTGAAAGTGGTCTTTAGAGGAATGGAAACAATTCCCTTCAGTACTTTTTCAAGCTCCTCATTCACTAATTGTGGGACCCCGTCTTCTCCCTTTGCAATACTCTGTATCACAGGATCTTCATAAAAAACGGATTTCATCATCAAAGAATCCCTGGCATGGAAACCTTCAAAAAAAGTATGCACCACTTCTTTTACCTTTTCTTCTTCCGAAGAGGTCTGCGCGAAAGCCAGGGTGCCAAAAATGACAAAAACAGCAGTGGTTACAAGTCTTTTCATGTGTTCAGTTTTGAATGTAATTTAGTACTTTTACCTGAATTTTAATTTTACAAGTATGTCAGTCGCCAAGAAGCAATATAAAAGAATCACTACCAAATCGCTGGTTGAAATGAAAGCCCAGGGAGAGAAAATTTCAATGCTTACCTCCTATGACTTTTCGATGGCAAAAATAGTTGACGGTGCAGGGATAGACGTAATTTTGGTAGGAGATTCGGCCAGTAATGTGATGGCGGGACATGAAACTACACTTCCTATTACGCTTGACCAGATGATCTATCATGCGGTTAGTGTGGTGCGGGCGGTAGAACGGGCCTTGGTGGTTGTTGATCTTCCCTTCGGAAGCTATCAAAGTGATCCAAAAGAAGCCTTGCGTTCAGCGATAAGGATCATGAAAGAAAGCGGCGGACATGCAGTGAAGCTGGAAGGTGGAAAAGAGATTAAAGATTCAGTAAAACGTATCCTCAATGCCGGAATTCCGGTGATGGGCCACCTCGGGTTAACTCCGCAGTCCATCTACAAATTTGGAACCTATACGGTACGTGCTAAAGAAGAAGCTGAAGCTGAAAAACTGAAAACCGATGCGCTTATGCTCGAAAAAGCCGGTTGTTTTGCACTGGTATTAGAAAAAGTACCTGCCAAACTGGCCAAAGAAGTTGCTGAAAGCTTAACCATTCCTGTAATTGGAATTGGCGCCGGAAATGGTGTTGACGGACAGGTACTTGTAGTTCACGACATGATTGGTATGACCCACGAGTTTAATCCAAGATTCCTAAGAAGGTATTTAGACCTGTATTCAGAAATGACGAAGGCGTTCGAGCAATATCGGGATGATGTGAAGAGCAGGAATTTCCCATCAGATGATGAACAATATTAGAGAAGTTCAGAGTTAGGAGTGGGTTCTGAGAAGTAATTGTAAAATAATGAAAATAGCGTATTCAAAAAGGCGACTTTATTCCAACCTTGTGTTGGGAGGACTTTTCGTCATTTTAGGTGGTCTCAAAATATATGAAGGAACCGCCAGCTATTTCACCTTTTTTCAGCTTCTCCTCGGAATATTATTAATTGGAGCTTTCTTTTTTCAGAAAAAGCATCAGTATCTGAGTATTCAAAAAGGGTTATTAACAAAGAATTCTCTCCGAAAGCAATCAATTGAGCTTGATGAAATTGAGCAGGTACAGTCTTTTCCCGGCAGGATAAAACTTTTTACTTCCGAAGAAAAGCTTAGCATCAATACTGAAGTCATAGAAAACGACTCGTTGCACAAACTCTTAAGCACTTTGGGTTCTTTGGAGGTGGAGCAAAATCCGTTTGTTGGCTATGCTACAAAACCCATTTAAAATTTGCCATTTTTGGAAAGTAAGACAATCTCAACACCACAAAACCTACAGGTACTTTACGAAGACAATCATTTGATCATCGTAAATAAACGTCCTGGGGATATAGTGCAGGGGGATAAAACAGGAGATGTACCACTTAGCGAGGTTGTCAAGGAATACATAAAGATCAAGTACGATAAACCCGGAAATGTATACCTGGGAGTGGTTCACCGCCTTGACCGCCCTACCAGCGGGATTGTGTTGTTCTCCAAAACTTCAAAAGCGCTACCCCGTCTCAACAAGCTTTTTAAAGAAAAGGAGGCGAAAAAGATGTATTGGGCCGTGGTAAAGAATGCACCGCCAAAGCAACAGGACACCCTGGTGCATTTCATGAAGCGAAATCCTAAACAGAATAAATCTTACGCGCACATAAAGGAAGTACCAGACTCCAAAAAAGCCATTTTAGAGTACCGGGTTATAAAAGAACTGAATAATTATTACCTCCTGGAGATCGATTTGCATACCGGCAGGCATCACCAGATCAGGAGCCAGTTATCATCTATTGGCTGCCCAATAAAAGGTGATCTCAAGTATGGTTTTGACCGCAGCAATAAAGACGGTAGCATTCACCTACATGCCCGGAAGCTGGTTTTTAACCATCCGGTAAAAAAGGAAATACTGGAAGTCATTGCTCCGCCACCAAATGATCCTATATGGGAGGCTCCCAGGGCCTGATCTTTCTTACCTGGAGACCAGTTTCACCTTTTCGGCAATAATTTCGGCAACAGGCCGGTCTTCAATCCGGCTTTCGAGCCAGGACAGGATATCCAGATATAGAAATGCCCTTCGTTCATAAGGATGATCTTCGTAAACCTTCAGCGTACTGTGAAGCTTCCTGAATTCATCTTTAATGTACAGAGGAGAAACTTCGGGTAAATTCCGAAGAAACCTTATCATTTCCTTTTGAACTTTATGCATATCGTTCATTTTAATAAGGAATTTGTACGTTGACTTCACAAGGCTTTCAAGATGATAATCCTTTCCTGCCTCGTAATGGGCAACCAGATTAAGAATTCTTGAGAAGCACATGAGGTCTTCCCTTACTTCCAAAGATTTATTGTCAATGATCCTTTTCAGAAAGTCTATACACTTTGTGTAATTTCCATTTCCGAAGTATAAAGAGGCAATTTTATAATAGAAAATCATGATGTGGTGCCCGTCTATCCTGGAACCGTATTTTTTGATCTTCTTCTCAATTTTCTCTACCAGCGTATCCCCGTTATCAAAATCACCCTTCATAAACCTAAGGTTGAGTTTATTTGAATAAACGTAGAGAAACGACAGGGTAGCTATGTTGTCATCATCAGGAATTTTGGGATCTTTTAGAGTTTCCTCGAGATGTTTGAGCGTCTTTTCAAAAAGTGCTGTATGATTGAGATAAAACAACGATTCCAGCAAATAGTGATTCCCTTTTAAATAAGAAACAGGGTGCACGCTAATGAGGTGAGGATATTCCTTAAAAAGATCTATCCATTTGGAAGAATACCGGTAACAGGAAATAAAATTCTGGGAAATAAAGCTATACCACAAATGGGCTTTATATAACCACAGCTTTTCCCGGAAACCGAGTTTTGCAATATCAAATTCGGGCAGATTTTGTTTGAAATAATCACGAATAGTATCAGATTCTTCCTGAGTACGGGCGTGGCCCATCTTTAAAAAAATGTTATAAAGCTGAAGGGAAAGGTTAGAGAGCTTACCCGAAATGAGATTGAGTTCGGTAAGGTCTTTAGTTTCCTGTACCAGGGTCTCTGCCCTGTTGTGTGTACTGCGGGTGATGTATTGAGACTCGATGATCTTTTCCCACTCAAGAATATCATAAGCCAGCACTTTCTCTTCATAATGCAATGCTGTGGCTTTCACTTTCTCCAGGATCTTAAGGCTTTGCTTATAAAGCCCTTTTCGATATAAGATATAAGCAAAATCCATCTGCTCCCTAATATTAATAGGTACACTTTGATGTACGGGATTTAATTTTAGACTTATGAGCAACTGCTTATAAAGATGGGCTTTGATGTTAGAAAGCTGCTGTTTGCTTATCGCTGTATTCTTTAGAATATATTCTTCATCATATTTCTTTTGCCTGGACATTACTTTGAACAGGTTAAGAAATTTACTGTCACTATTCACCCCAATTCGGCCAACGTACAGGGTAAACTGTCGTTTTTCGGAAGGTGAAAGTGACTTAATAAGAGAAAACAGGTTATCGGTTAATTCATTGGTCATTGTAACAAGATCAGGTGCAACTTATTGAAAATCAAATATTTTAAACTCTAATTTTATATTTAATTGTCGTAATAACAGGTATTTATTTCCTATGAAGGGAAATGAGCTGGTTAAATTAGTCAAAGTTATTGTAAAGTAAATTTTATTTGATATGAGTAAAGAAAGGGTACAAATTTTTGACACCACCCTGAGAGATGGGGAGCAAGTACCGGGTTGTAAACTTGAAACCAGGCAAAAACTGAAGATTGCTGAAAAGCTGGAAGCGCTGGGAGTAGATGTTATAGAGGCAGGATTTCCTGTTTCAAGCCCCGGCGATTTTAAATCGGTATCTGAAATCTCCAAACTCGTTAAAAATACCAGCGTTTGCGGACTCACCCGGGCCGTAAAGAAAGATATAGAAGTTGCTGCCGAAGCATTAAAACCTGCTAAAAGGCCAAGAATTCACACCGGGATTGGAACTTCAGATTCTCACATTAAGTATAAATTTAATTCCACCCGCGAAGAGATTATCGTGAGGGCGAGGGAAGCAGTTTCCTATGCCAAAAATTTTGTAGATGACGTGGAATTTTATGCTGAAGATGCCGGACGCACCGACAATGAGTTCCTGGCCCGTGTATGTACCGCCGCAGTAGAAGCAGGTGCCACCGTATTAAATATACCCGATACTACGGGATATTGCCTTCCTGAAGAATACGGACAAAAGATAAAATACCTAAAAGAGAATGTAAAAAACATCGAGAATGTAATTATTTCCTGTCATTGTCACAATGATCTTGGGCTTGCCACCGCAAATGCCATTGCAGCAATTAGAAATGGCGCCCGCCAGGTGGAATGTACCATAAACGGCATTGGGGAACGTGCAGGTAATACAGCTCTTGAAGAAGTAATTATGATTTTGAGGCAGCACCCCGACCTTAACTTTACTACTAACCTGAACCCAAAACTATTATTTGAATTAAGCAACCTCGTTTCGAGGGAAATGGGAATGGTAGTACAACCAAATAAAGCTATTGTTGGGGCTAATGCCTTCGCGCACAGCTCGGGCATTCACCAGGATGGGGTCATTAAAAACCGGGAAACTTACGAAATCATAGATCCTGCAGATGTAGGAGTCACAGAATCGGCTATTATTCTCACTGCAAGAAGTGGCAGGGCTGCACTTGCCTATAAAGCCAAAATTATGGGATATGAACTAACCAAATTGCAGTTAGATATTGTCTATGCCACCTTCCTTAGTTATGCCGATGTTAAAAAAGAAGTAGCAGATACAGACTTACATGAAATTATGGACTTAAGTTTTAAAAACCGAGCCTCTGCCTAATGAAGAAGACGTTATTTGATAAGATTTGGGACTCGCATGTTGTGGAATCAATCCCTAACGGGCCAGATGTGTTGTATATTGATAAACACCTCATCCATGAAGTTACCAGCCCCCAGGCCTTTAATGAATTAAAGGAGCGGGGCATTTCGGTTTACAGGCCCGACAAGATTGTCGCCACTGCCGATCATAATACGCCTACATTAAATCAACATTTACCTATAAAGGATCTCCTGTCAAGAAAACAACTGTCGGAGCTAACGCAAAACTGCGAAGAGAATAATATCCAGCTTTACGGGTTGGGACACCCTTACAATGGAATTGTGCATGTTATGGCCCCCGAATTAGGTATTACCCAACCGGGAATGACCATAGTATGTGGAGATAGCCATACCTCAACGCACGGTGCCTTTGGAACCATTGCCTTTGGTATTGGAACCAGCCAGGTGGCCCAGGTTTTTGCCAGCCAGTGTCTTTTGGTAGAGAAACCGAAAAAGATGAGGGTGAATGTCAATGGAAAGTTGAGAAAAGGAGTGCTCCCAAAAGATGTTATTCTATACATCATCAGCAAGCTGGGAACAAATTCGGGTACAGGGTACTTCTGTGAATATGCAGGAGATGTATTCGAAAATATGTCTATGGAAGGGCGTATGACGGTTTGTAATATGAGCATTGAAATGGGAGCCCGTGGCGGCCTTATTGCTCCAGATGATACTACTTTCAATTATGTTGAAGGAAAAGAATTTGCTCCTAAAGGAGATGAATTTGAGAAACAAAAAACGTTCTGGAAAACACTTAAAACTGACGAAAATGCTTTTTTTGACAAGGAAGTAAGTTTTGAGGCTGAAGATATTGAACCTATGGTTACCTATGGCACCAATCCCGGCATGGGTATAAAACTTACAGGCTCTATCCCTACTGGCGCAGGTAAAAGCGCAGATAAAGCTTTGGAATATATGGGATTTGTGCAGGGGGAATCTCTTTTGGACAAACCGGTGAACTGGATCTTTATTGGAAGCTGCACCAATTCGCGAATAGAAGATTTTAGAGTAGCAGCGTCTTACATTAAAGGGAAGCAAAAAGCTGCTAACGTTAACGCTTTAATTGTTCCCGGCTCCCGGCAGGTGGCCGACCAAATTAAAGCCGAAGGACTTCAGGAGATTTTTGAAAATGCCGGTTTTACTTTGCGCCAGCCCGGTTGCTCGGCCTGTCTTGCTATGAATGATGATAAGATTCCCGCAGGAGAATATTGTGTTTCTACCAGTAACAGAAACTTTGAAGGTAGACAGGGCCAGGGAGCAAGAACTATTCTTGCCAGCCCGTTAACAGCAGCAGCCACAGCTGTAGCAGGAAAATTAGTTGACTTTACCAAAAGCCTGAATTAAATGGAAAAATTTATAAAACTTACTGCCACTGCTGTACCTCTCGAAACTGAAAACATAGACACAGACCAGATCATTCCTGCCCGATTCTTAAAGGCGACAGACAAGGCCGGTTTTGGTGAAAATCTTTTCCGGGACTGGAGATATACAAAAGATGAAAATCTTAACCCGGATTTCAGCCTTAACAACCCATCCTACTCAGGTCCTATTCTTGTAGCCGGAGACAACTTTGGGTGTGGCTCAAGCAGGGAACATGCCGCGTGGGCTCTTAAAGCCTATGGATTTAAGGTTGTAGTTTCAAGCTACTTTGCAGACATTTTTAAAGGAAATGCCCTGAATAACGGACTCCTTCCGGTACAGGTGTCTCCCGAATTCCTGGAAAAGCTATTTGATTATCTCAATTCACAACCTTCAGGAGAGATTACTGTCGATCTGGAAAATCAACAAATCAGCATAAAAGATTCGGGAGAAGCTGAAAATTTTGAAATAGATCCTTACAAAAAGACCTGCATGTTAAATGGTTATGATGACATAGATTTTCTATTAAGCAGGCGCGACGCAATTAAGAAATACGAAGACAAACAATTACAGATATGAAGTTGAAAATAGCAGTGTTACCGGGAGATGGAATTGGACCAGAGGTAACAAAACAATCAGTTAAAATTTTAAAGGCAATAGCTGAACGTTTTGACCACGATTTTGAATTTGAAGAAGCAATAGTGGGCGCCATTGCCATAGACCGCACTGGGGATCCGCTCCCCCATTCTACCTTAGAACTATGCAAAGAGTCTGATGCAGTTTTGTTTGGTGCGATTGGCCATCCAAAATATGACAATGACCCTGCCGCTAAAGTCAGGCCAGAACAGGGGCTATTAAAATTGAGAAAAGAACTTGGGCTATATGCCAACATTAGACCGGTAAGAGCTTACGAAAATCTGCTGGAGCATTCCCCTTTGCGTCCTGAGCGTATCGCAGGAGCCGATATGGTGATCTACAGAGAACTCACCGGCGGAATCTATTTTGGAGAAAAAAGCACCAGCGAAGATGGTCAAACTGCAAACGATCTTTGCACCTACAGCACCTACGAAATTGAAAGACTCGCCCACCTTGCTTTTAAAGCAGCACAAAAGAGGAAAAAGAAACTTACTCTTATAGATAAAGCAAACGTGCTGGAAACTTCGCGCTTATGGAGAAAGACAGTAACAAATATGGCTAAAGAATATCCAGATGTAAGCCTTGACTTCCTCTTTATAGATAATGCGGCCATGCAAATGGTGCTTGATCCAAAACAATTTGATGTGATAGTTACAGAAAATATGTTTGGAGATATTATATCTGACGAGGCCAGCGTTATTGGTGGTAGTATAGGCTTGCTGGCTTCAGCTTCAGTGGGTTTTGAAAATGCTCTTTTTGAGCCTATACATGGATCATTCCCGCAGGCCACGGGGAAAGGAATTGCCAACCCTGTAGCTTCAATTTTATCTGCAGCACTTCTACTCGATCATTTCAATCTAAACCGGGAAGCCGATGTAATTAGAAAAGCAGTTGAAGAAAGCATCAAACTGAATGTTTGTACACAAGATCTAAACAAGAACAATCATTACTCTACAGAAAAAGTGGGTGATTTTCTTGAAGGAAGAATAAGTGAGTCTGAGCATCATCACATCAATGATAATAACCTCACTATTGGCCAAATGACAATAATTTAGAATGGTTGTCTATTGCCTGTAGAGGCTGTCTTAAAGTTATTGAAAGTGTTCTTCTGAATTTATTCAGAAACAAATTGATCAGGCTACCGGTGTTTGCACAACCCGATAACCTGATCAATTAATTCAACCACTATCAATATTTTAGACAGCTTCTTTTTTTATACCAGGAACTGAAAAAGATCGGGGCTATCATTAAGATACTGCCCATAGAAATTGTAATCCTTCATTCGTTGCACTAAAGGTGCAAAATCTTCAGCATCCTTTAGCTCAATTCCTACCACAGCCGGACCATTCTCCCTGTGGTGCTTTTTAGAGTATTCAAAATGGGTAATATCGTCATTTGGACCTAACACAGTTTCAACAAACTCTTTTAAAGCCCCGGCCCGCTGCGGAAAGCGCACAATGAAATAATGCTTAAGACCCGAATACAGTAAGGCCCTTTCTTTAATTTCGGCGGTCCTGGTGATGTCATTATTGCCACCACTTAAAATGCAAACCACATTCTTGCCTTTAATTTCTTCCGAAAAGAGATCAAGCGCCGCAAGTGCCATAGCTCCTGCAGGTTCAGCAACTATAGCATCCTGGTTGTAAAGATCCAGAATGGTTTGACAAATCTTACCTTCGGGGATACTAAGCATCTGGTGCAGGTTGTCCCGGCAGAGATCAAAATTGATTGCTCCCACCTTCTGTACCGCTGCACCGTCAACAAATCGCTCAATAGTTTGCAGCTCCACTACTTTCCCTTCCTGCAGGGAAGCGGTCATAGAAGCAGCGCCTTCGGGCTCTACTCCAATGACTTTAGTTTGGGGCGAAAGTTGTTTAAATACCGAAGATAATCCCGCTAATAATCCGCCGCCGCCCAAGGGTGCAAAAACGTAATCTATAGGAGCCTCAGCCTGTTCCAGGATTTCGAGAGCAATGGTGGCCTGTCCTTCAATTACCTTGGGGTCATCAAAAGGGTGAATAAAGACCAACGATTTCTCCAGGCCGTGAACTACGGCCTGTTTATAAGAATCATCAAAAGTGTCACCTTTTAAAACAACTTCTACCCATTCCCCGCCAAACATCTGGGTTTGTTCCACTTTTTGGCGTGGGGTGGTTACCGGCATATAGATAACCCCTTTGGTCTGTAATTTATTACATGCAAAGGCTACTCCCTGGGCATGATTGCCGGCACTGGCGCAAATAACTCCCTTGTTCAACTGGTCTTTAGGTAAACTTGAGATCTTATTATAGGCACCACGAATTTTGTAAGACCTTACCTGTTGAAGATCTTCCCTTTTCAGAAAAATATTGGCATTAAACTTCCTGCTATATGTAAATGAGGAAGCCAAAGGTGTCAAAAGTGTCACTTTTGAGATCCTTTCTTTAGCCTCTCTTACAGCCTCCAGTTGCGGGCGGTATTGTTTTGTAGCAGCAGTTAGCTCATCCATTATACTTCGAGTTTTTTCATTGCGGTCATCGCCTTTCTAAGTTTTGCACCAACCTTTTCAACAGAATGCTGTCTTACAGATTCATTTATTTGTGCTACTTTATTTTCATCCTGAACACTACCAGTATACTCCCTTCCAATCACATCTGGCTCCAGGTTATTGATATAATCTTTTATCAAAGGTTTGCAGGAGTGGTCAAAAAGATAACAACCATATTCAGCTGTATCCGAAATAATCCTGTTCATTTCATACAGTTTCTTTCTTGCAATGGTATTGGCAATAAGTGGCGCTTCATGAAGGGATTCATAATAAGCCGATTCTTCTATAATTCCGGCTTCTACCATGGTTTCGAAAGCCAGCTCTACGCCAGATTTTACAAAGGCCACCAAAAGCACGCCCTTGTCAAAGTATTCCTGTTCACTAATTTTTTCTGAAGTAGCGTCAGTTTTTTCAAAAGCAGTATTTTCTGTAGCTGCTCTCCACTCCAACAATTCTTTATCATCATTCTCCCAATCTTTCATCATCCTTGAACTAAAGGCACCGGTGATGATATCATCCATATGTTTTCTAAACAAGGGTCTCAACGTTTCCTTCAGTTCTTCGGAAATTTCATACGCCCTCACCTTTGCAGGATCTGAAAGCCTGTCCATCATTTGAGTAATTCCTCCATGTTTTAGAGCTTCAGTAATAGTTTCCCAGCCATACTGAATGAGTTTTGCAGCATATCCCAGCTCTACTCCTTCAGCAACCATTTTATTGAAGCTCAAAATAGATCCGGTTTGCAGTACGCCGCACAGGATGGTCTGTTCGCCCATGAGATCAGATTTTACTTCGGCTACAAAAGACGATTCCAAAACTCCTGCCCGGTGGCCACCTGTAGCATAAGCATAAGCCTTTGCCCACTCTAAACCTATTCCATGCGGATCATTCTCGTGATGTACAGCAATTAACGTAGGCACGCCAAAACCACGTTTGTATTCTTCACGCACCTCGCTCCCCGGGCATTTAGGTGCAACCATAATTACAGTAATATCTTCTCTTATCTTCATTCCTTCCTCCACAATATTGAAACCGTGAGAATAGGAAAGAACTGCATCTTTTTTGATTAAAGGCTGAATAGCTTCTATCACCGAAGAATGCTGCTTATCTGGGGTAAGGTTTATAACCAAATCGGCCTGTGGGATCAATTCCTGGAAACTCCCTACTTCAAACCCATTTTCTGTAGCATTGAGGTAAGATTGTCTCTTGTTTTGAATTGCCCCTTCTCTTAAAGCATAAGAAATATCAAGACCGCTATCTCTCATGTTGAGCCCCTGGTTTAACCCCTGCGCCCCACAGCCCACGATTACTATTTTTTTACCGATTAAAGCTGAGGTGCCGTCATTAAACTCTTCGTTAGACATGAACCTGCAGGTTTGTAATTGAGCTAATTGTTCGCCTCTTGAAAGGCTGTTAAAATAGTTACTCATTGTATTGTATTTGAAGTATTGAATTTTTCTAATAGTTCTGATATTGGCATTTCATTTTTGGAAACTGCAATGGTTCCCGATCTTACAAACTGCATAAGTCCGTAAGGTTTTAATTTTTCATAAAGGCTTTCAGTCTCGTGCCGCTCCCCAGTTTTTTCAATGACAAAGAAATTGGGTGAAACAGTGACAATGCGGGCATTGGTCTTTTTAATAAAACTCTGGATGTCAAAATCTTCTACAAAATCTGAAGATCGCACCTTATATAAGGCAGTCTCCTGGTAAATAAGCTCCTCATCTTTGTGATAGAAAGCTTTAATTACTTCTATTTGTTTCTCAATTTGTCCCACGATCTTTTTGACCTGCTCTTCAGTCACTTCTACGATGATGATAAACCGCATCACCTCATGCACCTCACTTTGAGAGACCGTAATACTTTCAATATTTATGTGTCTCTTCAAAAAAATGGCGGCTATTCTACTTAGCAACCCCAGGTTATTTTCTGTGTAAACCGATACTGTATAATTTTTCTTTTCCATTACTCTAAACGTATATCTGAAACTGATGCTCCTGTTGTGATCATTGGGAAAACGCACTCTTCCTTTTCTACTTCTACTTCAAGAAAGAAAGGTTTATCTAATGCCAGCATTTCCTGTACTGCCTCCTGAAGGTTAGATCTTTCTGAAATTTTCCTGGTGGTTAAATGATAGGCTTTGGCGATGCCTGTAAAATCGGGGTTCACCATTTCTGTAGAAGCATAGCGTTTTTCAAAGAACATTTGTTGCCACTGCCTTACCATACCGAGAAAATTGTTATTTAAAACAACAATCTTCACAGGAACATTCATTTGATAAATGGTAGCCAGTTCCTGCAACGTCATCTGGAAACCTCCGTCACCAATAATTGCCACAACCTGGCGGTTAGGGCTTCCCATTTTTGCACCAATGGCTGCAGGCAAAGCAAACCCCATGGTTCCCAGTCCGCCCGACGTTACATTACTGCGCGAGGAGTTGAATTTTGCATATCTACAGGCCACCATTTGATGCTGGCCCACATCTGAAACTATGATAGCATCCCCTTTTGAAACTGTGTTTATTTCATCGAGAACTTCGGCCATCTTTATCTTTCCTTCGCTTGCTGAAAGATCATTTTTGATGATCTTTTCGTATTCAGTACTATGAAGCTCCCGAAATTTATTATGCCATTGATCATGGCTCTTTGGCTGAAGAAATTCGAGAAGCAGCTTTAAAGTCTGTTTCACATCTCCCAATACCGGGATATGAGCATGTACATTCTTGTTTACCTCGGCAGGATCTATTTCAAAATGAATAATGGTAGCTTGTTTTGCATAAGTATTGAGGTCTCCGGTTACCCGGTCGTCAAAACGCATTCCTATGGCAATAAGCACATCACATTCGTTAGTCAAAATATTGGGGGCATAATTGCCGTGCATCCCTACCATTCCAACATTTAACGGATGATCTGTCTCCAATGCCGAAAGTCCGAGAATTGTCCATGCTGCAGGTATTCCGGTCTTTTCAACCACCTCTTTTAAAAGTTTTTCTGCACTGCCCAAAATAACTCCCTGCCCAAAAACTATCATGGGTTTTTTTGCATTGTTAATGGCCTGGGCAGCTCTTTCCACTTGAAGTAGGTTGACTTCAGGATAAGGCGTATAGCTTCTTATTCCTGAGCATTTTTTGTAGCTGAAGTCCAGGCTTTCAAACTGGGCATCTTTGGTGATATCAATAAGAACAGGGCCTGGTCTTCCACTTCGGGCAATGTAAAAAGCCCTGGCAAGAACTTCAGGAATTTCGGAAGCTTTGGTAATCTGGTAATTCCATTTTGTAATGGGAGTTGAAAGCCCCACGATATCTATCTCCTGAAAAGCATCACTTCCCAGAAGATGCGACCCCACCTGCCCGGTAATGCATACCATTGGCGTAGAGTCTATGTGAGCATCGGCAATTCCTGTTATGAGGTTGGTAGCTCCAGGACCCGAAGTTGCAATAGCCACTCCCACTTTTCCGGTGACCCGGGCGTATCCCTGTGCTGCATGTGCCGCTCCCTGTTCATGACGGGTGAGCACATGTTCAATTTGACCCTTGTATTTAAAAATTTCATCGTAAACGGGCATAATAGCGCCTCCGGGATATCCATACATTACCTCCACCCCTTCGGCCAGAAGGCTCTTTATCACGGCCTCTGCTCCCGAAACTTTCAATGTTTCCGCAGTGGAAACTTCTTTAAAACCAGCTGTTTTAACTTCCATAGTTCTACTTATTAGAATTCATCTGTAACACAGCCTTCTGAGGCTGAAGAAACTGTTCTTGCATATTTATAAAGCACACCTTTGCTGAATTTAAGATTAGGGGCGCTCCATTTATTTCTTCGCTCCTGAATCTCCACCGGACTCAAATCAACCGAAATTGTATTGGCTTCGGCATCGATGGTGATCTCATCTCCATCTTCAACCAGGGCAATTAACCCGCCTTCCTGTGCTTCTGGGGTAATATGACCTACCACAAAACCGTGGGTCCCTCCCGAAAATCTTCCGTCGGTAATCAGGGCAACATCTTTACCGAGCTTTGCTCCCATTATCGCTGCCGTAGGCTTCAGCATTTCGGGCATTCCCGGGCCACCTTTAGGGCCTTCATATCTTATAACTACCACATCACCTTTCTTCACTTTCCCTTCAGAAATGCCGCTATTCGCTTCATATTCACTATTGAACACACGGGCTTTACCTTTAAACAACAAGCCTTCTTTCCCGGTGATCTTGGCAACCGATCCACCTTCGGCAAGGTTGCCGTACAGGATCCTTAAATGTCCTGATGTCTTAATAGGATTCTCAATTGCTCTTATCACTTGCTGGCCTTCAGTTAAATCGGGCACATCAGCGAGATTTTCAGCTAAAGTTTTACCGGTAACCGTGAGGCAGTCCCCATGAAGCATATCATGCTTCAGCATATATTTTAAAACGGCAGGAATGCCTCCTATACTGTGAACATCTTCCATCGCAAATCTTCCGCTGGGCTTAAGATCGGCAAGGAAAGGGGTGGTATCACTTATCTTCTCAAAATCGGCAAGGGTAAATTCTACTTCAGCAGCTTTTGCAATCGCCAAAAAGTGAAGTACCGCATTGGTAGACCCTCCAAGCACTGTAATCAACCTAACGGCGTTTTCAAGTGCCTTTCGGGTAACAATATCTTTGGGCTTTATATCCTTCTCTACAAGCAACTGAACAGCTTTTCCGGCGGCTTCGCAGTCTGCTCTTTTTTCGGCTCCTGTTGCAGGGTTTGACGAATTGTAAGGCAGTGCCATCCCCAAAGCTTCAATAGCCGAAGCCATGGTGTTGGCGGTATACATTCCGCCACATGCGCCTGCCCCGGGACAGGCTTTTTCGATGACGCTATTGTAATCTTCGTCACTAATATCACCAGACACCTTAGAGCCCCAGGCTTCAAAAACCGAAACCACATCCAGTTTTTTCCCATTGTGGCAGCCCGAAGCTATTGTTCCTCCATACACTAAAATAGACGGCCTATTGATCCTTAACATCGCCATAAGCGCCCCGGGCATATTCTTATCGCACCCCACAACCGTAACAAGCGCATCATACGACATGGCATGGATGACCGTCTCAACAGAATCTGCAATGATGTCCCTGGAAGGAAGAGAATAGCGCATTCCCGGTGTACCCATAGAAATTCCGTCACTTACGCCTATGGTATTAAAAATTAAGCCTACAAGACCATTTTCATTACAACCCTTTTTCACCAGGGTGGCAAGCTCATTAAGATGCATATTACAGGGATTCCCTTCATAGCCTGTACTTGCTATACCCACGAATGGCTTCTGAAAATCTTCTTTTGTAAGACCTATTGCATGTAACATGGCCTGAGAGGCCGGTTGAGATTCGTTTTGTGTTAAAATTTTACTGTACTTATTGTTCATTACGGGATTTCGTCATTTTTTTCTAAAATTAGGCCCATAAATCTTGCACAAACTTGAAGTTGCTGGCTTCATATTATTTTCAGAAGCAACGAAATAGTTTTAATTAACTGAAAAACAAATACTTAACCCTTAATTATTTACGATAGCTAAATTCCAAAAGATATTTTCAGCAGAAAGGCGGGAATAAAAAATGCCGTTAAAAAACGGCATTTTTGAGAGGTAAGAATAATGGAAAGTTAATCTACAGATCTTTGCTTTTTCCTTATTTCGTCAAGAGAAAGATTGTCTTTACTTCCGCTGTGGGAATGATGTTTGTTGCCCACAGGTTCATAAGTGCCTTGTTGAACCTGTTCGCCAATGATCTGGTAGGCTTCCCTGAAGGATTTTCCTTCCATCACAAGATCGTTAATGCTGTCTACGGTAAAAAGGTATTTATATTTTTCATCCTGCAGGTTTACCTCCTTCACAATAATCTGCGAAATGGAATGTGTAAAAACATCGAGGATCTCTTTCAAACCTTCTACAGAATATATACTGTTCTCTTTGATCACCTGAAAATCCCTGTGATAACCGCTCGGCAGATTGTTGGTCACCAGTACCATTTCCCCGGCTATAGATTGGAGTTTGTTGCTTTTACCCCTTACAAGTTCAAAGACGTCGGGGTTCTTTTTATGAGGCATAATACTGGAACCGGTAGTAAGTGCCTCCGGAAAGCTGATAAAGGAGAAATTCTGGCTCATATAAAGACAGATATCCATAGAGAAACGGGAGAGCGTATTGGCCACCGAAGCTATTGCCGAAGTTACTGCCCTTTCACTTTTCCCCCTGCTCATTTGAGCTGCCACCACGTTGTATTTTAAGGTGGAAAAACCGAGCTCCTTTGTGGTAAATTCCCGGTCTATAGGAAATGAGGAGCCATAGCCTGCGGCAGAACCTAAGGGGTTTTGATCTACTATTTTTAGCGCGGCCTTAAGTTGGTAGAGGTCGTCTATTAGTATCTCTGCATATGCCGAAAACCACAACCCAAAAGAGGAAGGCATGGCTACCTGTAAATGAGTGTAACCCGGCAAAAGGCTGTTTTGATGCTCTTCAGCAAGTTTAAGAAGTACTTCTATCAAATCATTGACCCGACTGATGATCTCCTGAAGGTTTTCCCTGAAATAAAGATGCAGTGCCACCAAAACCTGATCATTCCGTGAACGGGCGGTATGGATTTTCTTTCCGGTGTCTCCCAGTTTTTTGGTGAGCTCAAACTCTATTTTGGAGTGCACATCCTCAAAATCTTCTTCAATCACAAAAGTTCCGTTCTTTACCTGTTGCTGAAGGCGCTGAAGTTCCTCAACTAATTGAATCACCTCTTCTTCTCCAATTAGGCCAACTTTCCCCAGCATTTTAGCATGTGCCGCCGAAGCCTGCAGATCATGCGCGGCAAGGAACATATCCAGTTGCCTGTCATTACCCACAGTAAAATTCTCGATCTTTTTGTCTATTGATATTCCTTTATCCCAGAGTTTCATATTTCCGATTTAATAGACCTCACAGGTTTCAAAAACCTGTGAGGTCTTAAATTTATTTTTATACGAATGCCTTTTCCAGCAACTTTATATACTTCTCAATACCTTCTTCTATTTCCTTCACAAAGATAAACTCATCTGCCGAATGTGACCTGGTAGAGTCTCCGGGACCTAATTTTAAAGAAGGGCAGCTAAGCATAGCCTGATCACTAAGGGTAGGTGATCCATAAGTTTTCATTCCTAAAGAAATACCTGCCTCTATTAATGGATGCTCCAGAGGAATGGAAGAAGAATTAAGTCTTAAAGAACGTGGCTTGATCTCATCAACAGGGGCTTGTTCTGCCAAAATAGCTGCAATTTCGGCATTGCTGTACTGGTCGTTAACTCTCACATCTACCACCAGTTCAACCTGTGCCGGCACTACATTGTGCTGGCTTCCTGCTTTAATTTGAGTAACTGTAAGCTTCACTTCTCCTAGAGCTTCTGAAACTTTTTCAAATTTACAGGCTTCAAACCACTGCAAGGCTTTTGCCGATTTATAAATGGCATTATCATCATTGGGATGTGCAGCATGTGAAGGTGTTCCTTTTACTAAAACATCAAATACTACCAGGCCTTTTTCGGCTATTGCCAAATCCATCAGCGTGGGTTCTCCTACAATGGCAACATCTACTTTTGGCAGCAAAGGCAAAAGGCACGCAATACCATCCTTTCCATTGATCTCCTCTTCAGCTGTTCCGGCAAAAATCAGGTTATGTGACAAACCTTCAGCTTTGTAAAAATAGGTAAAAGTGGCCAGCAGGGATACTAAACATCCACCTGCATCATTGCTTCCAAGACCGAACAATTTCCCTTCAGAAATTTCAGCATTAAAAGGATCCTTCGTGTAAGCCAAATTAGGTTTAACAGTATCGTGATGGGAATTAAGCAGCAAAGTGGGTTTTGTATCTTCAAAGTTCTTATTCACTGCCCAAACGTTGTTCAGGTGGCGCTGAAAAGGAATCTCATGATCTTTGAACCACTGCTCAAGCAATGCGGCTGTACCTTCTTCTTCTCCTGAAAAAGACTGGGTGGAAATCAATTTTTTGAGAAGTTCCAGGGCTTCGGTCTGCAATTTAGATAAGTGTGTCATTTTATGATTTTTGTACAGGAATTTCCCATTTTAAGAACATCAGCATTTCCAAGAAATATTTTATTCACTCCATGATCCAAAGCTTCAAAACAATTGTGAAGCTTCGGAAGCATTCCTTCACTTATCACTTTTTCTTCAAGAAGCTGCTGATATTTTTTATGATCAATTTCAGGAATAACCGAATTTTCATCTTGCGGATTGGCCAAAACGCCCTTCTTCTCAAAACAAAAATACAATTGGGTGTTATAAATACTGCTCATTGCCTTTGCAATTTCAGCAGCAACAGAGTCCCCGTTGGTATTTAAAAGTTGTCCCTCACGAGTAGCTGAAATAGCCGAAAAAACAGGAACGCAGCCCTGCTCCAGCAAAGAATTTATAAACCTGGTATTCACCGTTTCTATATCTCCTACAAAACCGTAATCAATTTCTTTAACTGCACGCTTTTTAGAAACAATACTATTGCCATCTGCCCCGCAAAGACCCACGGCGTTAGCCTGGAGCGCCTGTAATTTAGCAACAATGGTTTTATTTATGAGTCCGCCGTAGGTCATCACGATCACTTTAAGCGAATTGGCATCTGTAATTCGGCGGCCGTCGATCATCTTTGTGGGGAATCCTAATTTTGTAGCGATTTCGGTTGCCATATTTCCACCTCCGTGAATGAGGATCTTCAGACCATTAAGAGCAGAAAAATCATTGAGGAAAGACGAAAGCCGCTCCTCGTTTTCAATTAGCTTTCCTCCTATTTTTACAATAGTAAGATCTTGTTTTCTCATGTTGACATTTTACAGGCTTTTTTAAACCAAGCCAGATTTATTGAACTATTCCCTTCAGCTGTGCCTTATGCTGTTTATCTTATTCTATCTCCAGGTTTTCGAGCAACCTCTTCAGCACCACCTGGGCGGCGTAGGTCCTGTTCCCGGCTTGTTGAATTACTACGGAATTAGGACTGTCCAGTACGGCATCATCAATAACCACATTTCGCCTTACGGGCAGGCAATGCATCACTTTTGCATCGTTTGTAAGCTGTACTTTTTGTTCACTAAAGGTCCAGGAACTGTCTTCAGATAAGATCTTTCCGTAGTTCTCATAGCTGCTCCAGTTCTTTACGTAAACAAAATCGGCATCTTTAAGTGCCTCATCTTGATTGTGAAACACCTTTGTATCTTTTTTGACCTGAGGGTTCAAATCGTAACCCGGAGGATTTGCAATTACAAATTCAACATCCATACGCTGCATCACCTCAACGAACGAGTTGGGGACACTTTGAGGCAGGGCTCGTGGGTGCGGTGCCCATGTAAGGACAACCTTTGGCTTTTTTGTCTTTTGCAGCTCTGTAATGGTCATGGCATCGGTTAGGGCCTGAAGCGGATGCCCTGTAGCACTTTCAAGATTTACCACCGGCACAGTAGCATATTTTTTAAAGCTTTTCATCACCAGGTCTTCTTCATCTTTTGCTTTATCTTCAAGGCCGGGAAATGCCCGCACCGCAATAATATCACAATATTGTGAGAGCACGGCAGCCGCTTCCTTGATATGTTCTGCTTTGTTGGAATTCATAATTGCTCCATCTTCAAACTCCAAAGCCCAGCCATCTTTATCGGCATTCATCACCATCACCTCCATCCCGAGGAGCTTTGCAGCTTTTTCGGTACTAAGGCGCGTGCGAAGGCTCGGGTTAAAAAACAACATTCCAAGAGTTTTTCCCTTTCCCAGGTTTGCTACCGTATTATTGTTCTTAAGCTGAAGCCCTTCTGCTATAGCCAAATCTAAATTTTCTATATCTGATAAACTGATATAATTCTTCATTTTTAAAATATGTTTATTGAGACCTCACAGCCCCGATAGTTATCGGGATAAAATCTGTGAGGCCTTATTTAATCTGCTAGATATTATTGATTTTTAAGTTCTGACTTCAACGCCGAAAAGAACTGCTCAAAATGCCCTTTTTGGATACTTAGAGGTGGTAGTATTCGCAATAACTTTTTATTGGAAGCTGCTCCTGTAAAAATCTGATGTTCAAACAGGAGATCTTTCCGAAGGCTGGCCACTTCAAAGTCAAATTCCAGCCCCAACATCAAGCCTCTTCCTTTCACTTGCTTTATCTGCGGAATTTCAGCAGCCTTTTCTTTGACAAACTGAAAAATTTCGGCTGCATTTTGCATCAGGTTCTCATTTTCTATCACGTCAAGAACGGCAATACCCGCTGCACAGGCCAGGTGATTACCGCCAAAGGTGGTTCCCAATAAGCCGTGTTTTGCTTCAAATTTTGAAGAAATAAGGATCCCCCCAATTGGAAATCCGTTGCCCATTCCTTTCGCTACTGAAATAATATCGGGTGAAATTTGATGTTTTTGGAAGGCAAAGAAATCTCCGGTCCTGCCATAACCCGATTGCACTTCATCGGCAAGGAGAACAGCATTGTATTTTGAACATAGATTGGCCGTAGCCTGATAAAATTCGGTAGATGCTTCATCAAGACCTCCCACTCCCTGGATAATTTCAACAATGACCCCGGCAACATCCCCTTTTGAAAGTTCTTTTTCCAGACCTGACACATCTTCAAAAGCAAGGCAGGTAACTTCATGAGCCTTGTTAAAAGGAGCTTTTATACTCTCATTATCGGTCACTGCCACAGCACCCGAAGTTCTTCCGTGGAAAGCATTTTTAAAATAGATCACCCTGCTTTTCCCGGTGTGAAATGAAGCAAGTTTAAGTGCATTTTCGTTAGCCTCGGCACCCGAATTACAAAGAAAAAGTTTATAATTTTCAAGTCCCGAAACCTGCAAAAGCTTTTCGGCAAGTTCATCCTGTAACGGATTTTTTATGGAATTGGAGTAAAATCCGAGTTTTTGAACCTGCTCCTGTACGGCTTTAACATAAGAAGGATGCGAATGGCCTATCGAAATTACGGCATGACCGCCATACAAATCGAGATACTTTTTGCCTTCGTCATCATAGACATGACAGCCTTCTCCCTTTACAGGAGTAATATTATATAGTGGATAAACGTCAAATAAATTCATGGGGGCTAATTAGAAATATTATTGATTTTTTTGAATGAAGCCTGCATTCCCCGTATTAGCGAAGAACTGAGGCCGTGGTGTTCCATTTCGTTAAGACCTTCAATGGTACAACCCATAGGTGTGGTTACTTTGTCTATTTCTTCTTCGGGATGTTTACCCGATTCTATCAATAAACTCGCTGCACCAAGACAGGTCTGCATTGATAGTTGCTGAGCCTCTTTAGCGTCAAAACCTAACTGAACTGCACTTTGAGTAGTGGCTCTTATTAATCGCATCCAAAAAGCTATTCCGCTGGCACATAATACTGTTGCGGCCTGCATTTTGTTTTCGGGAATTACCATTGTTGTTCCCATTTTATCGAAAATAGCCTCGGCTACCTGAAGCTGTTTTTGTCCTTTCTCATTACTGCAAAGACATGTCATTGATTTCTTTACGGCAATGGCAGTGTTAGGCATTGCCCGAATAATGATGTGATCTCCCACCAAATCTTCGATCCTGCTTATACTCACTCCCGTAATGGTCGAAATAATCACATGTCTCTCGTGCAAGTCATTTTTAATTTCCTCCAGTACGGTTTCAATCTGTTTGGGTTGCACTGCCAGAATGAGAATATCAGAATTTTGAACAGCTTCGCGGTTACTTTTTGTTACCACCACGTTCTCATATTCAGAATATTCCTGTATAGCTTCTGTTTTTCTTTTAGTGAGATAAAGTGTGTTGTAAGCATTGCTCACAAGGAGTCCTTTGGCGATTGAGAGCCCCAGGTTTCCCGCTCCAAGAATTGCGATTTTCATATCAGGTAGGTTTAGAGATCTCACAGGTTTTAAAAACCTGTGAGATCTTATTTAGTTAGAAATAATTCGCTTTCAATTTCAGCCCCGTGCTTTCTTCAAGACCAAACATAAGGTTCATATTTTGAACCGCCTGCCCACTGGCACCTTTTAGCAAGTTGTCAAGAACAGTGGTGATCAATATCTTATCATCAAACTTTTGCACTCTTACCAGGCATTTATTGGTATTAACTACCTGTTTAAGATGCAGTTCTTCTTCTACCACGTGTGTAAAAGCCGCATTTGCATAGAACATCTTATATATCCCAACAGCGTCTTCCAGTTCCCCCTCAAAAGAGGTATATGTTGTACAGTGAATACCGCGGGAGAAATTGCCCCGGTTGGGAATAAAATTGATCTTGTGATCAAAATTTTCCTGTAGCTGCAGCACACTCTGCCCAATTTCTGAAAGATGTTGATGTTCAAAAGCCTTGTAAGAAGAAAAGTTATTATCTCTCCAGGCGAAATGTGTAAAGCCCGAAAAAGAGGTTCCGGCGCCGGTTGCGCCTGTGACAGCATTTACGTGAACGTCTTCTTTCAATAATCCTGCATATGCAAGAGGTAAAAGTGCCAGGTTGATTGCCGTTGCAAAACAACCGGGATTTGCAATGAATTCTGCACTTTCAATCTTTCTCCTGTTTAATTCAGGCAGGCCGTAAATAAATGAATGTGAAGGTTCTGTTTTCCTGAAATCGGTACTTAGATCAATGATTTTGGTACTTTTTGAGAACTCTGTCTCTTCCAGGAACTTTTTAGAGTTTCCATGCCCAAGGCAGAGAAAAACCACATCTACATTAGTGTTTACTTTACTGCTGAAAGTAATTTCGGTTTCCCCAACAAGGTCCTGGTGAATGGCATATACAGGTTTTCCTGCACTTGAGGTGCTGTAAATAAAATCCAGCGCTACCTGCGGATGGTTTACCAGGATCCGGGTCAATTCCCCGGCCGTATATCCGGCTCCCCCAATTATTCCTGCTTTGATCATGATTTCTGTTTTACCTGGTTATAGATCTTTCCTGAATTACTAAGGATCTTAATAAAACCTTTGGCATCCTGTGCTGTCCAGGCATTGTTTTCTTCTCCGTATTTTCCGAAGCCGCTGTTCATAAGATCAAAAGGAGAAGAGATCCCTTCCAGAACAAATCTATATGGGTGCAGGCTAATATATACTTCCCCTGTTACCTGTTGCTGGGAGTTCTGTAAAAAAGCTTCAAAATCGCGCATCACAGGATCCAGGTATTGGCCCTCGTGAAGGTGCATTCCGTACCAACTTGCAACATTTTCTTTATGTTGTAACTGCCATTTACTCAGGGTGTGTTTTTCCAAAAGGTGGTGTGCCTTAATGGTTATTAAAGCCGCAGCTGCTTCAAAACCTACCCTTCCTTTAATACCAATAATCGTGTCTCCTACGTGGATATCACGGCCAATAGCATATGCTGAAGCCAGTTCTTCCAGTTTTTCTATATTCTTCTCGGGAAAATTTTCTTCTCCGTTCACGGCTGTAAGTTCCCCTTTTTCAAAGGTAAGTGTTACCCGTGAAGCTTCCTTTTCCTGAAGTTGGGAAGGGAAAGCCGCCCCTGGCAAAGGTTTCTCTGATGTCAGGGTCTCAGCACCACCAACGCTGGTTCCCCACAAACCTTTATTGATAGAGTATTTTGCTTTTTCCCAGTTCATATCTACCCCCTGAGATTGCAGGTAATCGATCTCTTCCTGCCGGGTTAATTTCTTATCGCGGATTGGTGTAATAATTTCAATTTCGGGAGCAAGGATCTGGAAGATCATATCAAACCTCACCTGATCATTTCCTGCGCCTGTACTACCGTGGGCAATATAACCTGCTCCTATTTTCCTGGCGTGGTTTACAATTTCAATAGCCTGAATAATACGTTCTGCACTTACAGAAAGTGGATAAGTATTGTTCTTTAGTACGTTTCCAAAAATGAGATATTTTACTACCTTTTGGTAAAAGGAAGAAACCGCATCAAGGTTGGTATAGGTAGTGGCACCAATGGCTTTGGCTGTGTTACCAATGCGTTCAATCTCTTCCTGACTAAATCCTCCTGTATTCACGCTCACTGCATGAACTTCAAAGTTTTCTTCTTTTGATAAATATTTTGCGCAATAAGAGGTATCTAATCCTCCACTATAAGCAATTACTACTTTTTTCATTTTGTTTTATTTTCAATTTTTTCAACCACTTTTTCTTTTTTGTAAAAAAGGGTTTGTTTGATACTTTTTAATCGGGTGAACGCCTTGTCGTTCAGTCTTGATTTTTCTTTAGATTTCTCCTTTTTTACAGGATCATACAACATCCCTGTGCAAAGACACATCTTTCTTTCGGTACGGGTAAGAATATCGTAATTTTTGCAGGTTTGACAGCCTTTCCAGAAACTCTCATCATCTGTGAGTTCACTAAAGGTTACAGGCTGGTAGCCCAATTCGTAATTGATCTTCATAACGGCAAGTCCTGTGGTGATCCCAAAGATCTTGGCTTGAGGATATTTTTTACGGGAGAGCTCAAAAATGGCTTTTTTGATATCCTTTGCGAGGCCTCGATTCCTGAAATCGGGATGAACTATAAGTCCTGAATTGGCTACAAACTTCTCGTGGCTCCACACTTCGATATAGCAAAAACCAGCGAATCTATCGCCCTCCAGGGCAATTACGGCGTTTCCATTCTGCATCTTGGTAAGAATATACTCGGGTGTACGGCGGGCTATACCTGTGCCGCGAATTTTGGCAGATTCTTCAATAGTATCACAAATTACCTGTGCATACTTTTCATGAGAAGCATTAGCAATGACAATTTTCATATGCTAAAGAATTAAAGGTTAAAAAATCAAGAAAGGGTTTTCGGGGAAAGAACCGGACTCACCTGGGTTCCATAATAATTAAGCGCGCACAAACGTGCGGCGGAAACTACGGCGGCGCCTGAAAGAATTCTCAGGAGAAAGCCTAAAAAGTAAATGAGAAATGTATTGTGGAAAAATGTGATTCAAAATAAAAAAACTAAATAAAAATTAAGACAAAAAGAGAGGTGCGCTGACAGATGGACTACATCCGGCGGCGCAACATGGGCCTTATTATTATTTGAGACTCTAAAATCACACCGTAAAAGTAAGTTTATTTTTTAAAAACCAAAACAAATTAGAAAAATAATATAACTTCAAACCTTATTTTTTACATAGCTTTCAGCATAAACCCTACATTTTTGGCATCTGCTTTTACGGATTTACTTTTTTGTTTTTTAAATCTTTACCTTATTTTTCCCCGGAATTCTAACCCGAATAATCATATTCTCAATTTTCCTCTCTTTTACTGAAAAAGGTTCACAAAAAATGAAAAATATAATTCCCGCCCTCTTCCTTCTCTTTACCACAATACTTTTTGCCCAGAAAAAAATTTACATGAATGAAAAGTATGAAGTAGTGACCAATCCTGCCGAAGCTACTTTTTATAAGATAGAGGAAAAAACTGATGAAGGGGATGCTGAATTTCATAGGGTAACCTATAGAATAAACGGTGATATTTCTGCAGAACAATATCTATCTATTAAAGATGGAAAACCGGTAAAGATGGAAAACCGGTGAATGAAGGCCGACATAAATTCTGGTACAAAACAGGAGAGCCATGGTACGAAATTGAATACAAAAATGGAGACCGACATGGAGAGCTCGTCGCCTGGTGGCCCAATGGTAATAAAAAACGTCACGATTTCTTTAAAAAAGACAAATTCAAATCGGGAACGGTATGGAATAAAGAAGGTGAAAAAATTGAGCATTTCCCTTATTGGGTTTCAGCTTCCTATCCCGGTGGGAATGATGCCCTGCAAGATTATTTAAAAGAGACCCTGCCTGTGCCTGAAAAACAAAAGAAAGGCACTACTGTTAAGGTTCTACTTATTTTCACTATCAATGAAGAAGGAATAATTAGCGAAGTGCAGGTAGTTGAAGGTGCTCCACGCTGGTACAATGCGGTAGCCGTTCAGGTATTGAGCAACATGCCAAAATGGGAACCCGCCAAGCACTTTGGAGAACCTGCACCTACAAGGTTTAGATTGCCCATGAGCTTTGTAAAATAATACAGCTTTAGCTTCAGTCATAATTTTTGTAAATTACAATGAAAAATTATGGCTGAAGAAATCGAAAATATAGCAGCAGTAGACATCCCTCAAATACTCAGCTCTCAAAATGCCTTTTTTGAGACCGGTAAAACTCTTGATGTTGCCAAAAGGATATCTAAATTAAAGGAGCTTAAAAATGTCATTGAAAGCAGGGAGAAAGAAATAGCTGCAGCCCTTTTCACCGATTTCAGAAAGCCGGAATTTGAAACCTACGCCACCGAAACAGCACTTATTCTCAGTGAACTTAAGTACACCATCAGGAAGCTAAAAAAGTGGGCAAAACCTCAAAAGGTAAAAAGCACTTTCCTCAATTTTCCATCAAAAGATTATATCTATTCCCAGCCCTACGGTAAAGTCCTGGTACTGGCACCGTGGAATTATCCTTTTCAGTTAAGTGTTTCCCCGGCAATAGGTGCATTGGCTGCAGGAAACACCGTGGTGATCAAACCCAGTGAATACGCTCCCGCAACTTCTCAAATCACCAAAGAAATATTTGCTGAAGTTTATCCTGAAGAACATATTGCCGTGATCCTGGGAGGCGTAGAAACATCGGAAGAACTCCTGAAACAGAAATGGGATTATGTTTTTTTCACCGGAAGCGTTCCGGTAGGAAGAATTGTAACTAAAGCCATAGCCCCCAATCTTACTCCTTCAACCCTGGAACTCGGCGGAAAAAATCCCTGTATCATTCATGAGTCGGCTAAAATTGGTTTGGCAGCAAAAAGAATTGTTTGGGGAAAATTCATTAATGCCGGACAAACCTGTATTTCCCCCGATTACATCCTGATCGACAAAAGGAAGAAAACTGAATTTACCGAGGCCGTAAAAAAAGAAATTAAGGCTGCCTTTGGCGATGAGATAAAAAAGTCGCCAGATTATGCCAGAATCATCAATAAGAAGAATTTTGAGAGGCTTCAGGCGATGCTTGAGGGCCAAACCATCATTACAGGAGGTGAAACCGCTCCAGGCGACAATTATATCGCGCCTACCCTACTAAACGAACCTTCACTCGAATCTGCAGTAATGCAGGATGAGATCTTTGGCCCAATCCTTCCGGTCCTCACTTATTCCGATGAAACGGAAATCGAAAAGATCATCAGCCATTATCCCGATCCTCTTGCGCTTTACGTCTTTGCTGAAGACAAAGGTTTTTCAGAAAAAACCCTTCAAAAATACCATTTTGGAGGGGGTGCTACCAATGACGTTGTAATACATATTGCCAATAAGAACCTGCCGTTTGGCGGGGTGGGCAGCAGCGGCTATGGCGGCTACCACGGCAAATTCTCTTTCGACACTTTCACGCACAAAAAAAGCATCAGCAAGAGGGCTACCTGGATAGATATCCCTCTGCGATATGCTCCCTATGCAGGAAAACTTCCGCTTATTAAAGAAGTAATGAAACGCTTGTAATTACTTTTTCAGCTTAAGGGAATATAAATCTTTACGCCGGTCTTTCAGGTTTCTAACGCTTCCAAAAGTGTGCAGCTCTTTGAGCAGGTCAAGATCTACATCTACAAGCAAGGTACTCTCTGTGTTTGGCGTAGCTTCAGCCTTAATTCCGTTCACAGGAAAAGAGAAATCAGACGGTGTAAAAACAGCACTCTGCGCATACTGTATATCCATATTGTTCACCTTTGGAAGGTTACCCACAGAACCCGCAATTGCCACGTAACATTCATTTTCTATAGCCCGGCTCATGGCGCACAACCTCACCCGCGAATAACCGTTTTGAGTATCGGTCATAAAAGGCACAAATAGTATGTTCATTCCCTGCTCGGCCAGTAGTCTCCCCAGCTCCGGGAATTCCACGTCATAACAAATAAGCACTCCAATCTTTCCACAGTCGGTATCAAGGGTTTTTAACTGGCTGCCACCTTTCATACCCCAGGCAGAACCTTCGGCCGGTGTAATATGCAGTTTCTCGTACCGCTCATAACTTCCGTCGCGACGGCACAAATAGCCCACATTATACATGTGTTCTCCAATAATTTGAGGCATACTGCCTGTAATGATATTGATGTTGTAGGTGATGGCAAAATCTACAAAGGTCTCCAGCAACTTATCGGTATAAGAGGCCAGGGAGCGGATGGCTTCAGCTTCATTAAGGTGATTATACTCGGCCATTAAAGGTGCATTGAAGAGCTCCGGAAAAAGGATAAAGTCACTTTGATAATCACTTACGGCATCTACAAAAAATTCTATTTGAGATACAAGAGCATCAAAATCTTTAAAAAGACGCATTTGCCACTGCACCAATCCCAGCCGCACCACGGTTTTAGCCGTATTGATGAGCTTGTCAGGCTTGGTGTAATAAATATTATTCCACTCCATTAGCGTGGCAAATTCTTTGCTCTCATGATCTCCGGGCAAATAACCCTTGATCACTTTTTTTACGTGAAAGTCGTTAGAGAGCTGAAAAGACAATACAGGATCATGTATTTCCTTGACCTTTACCTTTTCTATATACTGTTTAGGTGTTAACTCTTCGGCGTATTCGGCATAGTTAGGGATTCGCCCTCCAAAAATGATAGATTTTAGGTTCAATTGCTCACACAGCTCCTTCCTTGCCTCGTAAAGCCTACGCCCCAGGCGCATCCCGCGATATTCAGGATGAATAAAAACATCAATACCATAAAGCACATCGCCAGACTTTGTGTGGGTAGAAAAATTCTCTCCGCCGGTAATCTCCCCATAGGTATGGCTATCGTCAAACTTGTTATAATCTACCATGATTGACAGGGCACAACCTGCAATTTTCTCATTGATCACTATACAAAATTGGCCATCGGGAAATTTTTTAATCAGGTTTTTGATCTCCTTCTCGCTCCAATACTCATTTGGCATGGCATCATAGCTCTCAATCATAGAGATCTTTAACTCCTTATAATCCTTTACACTCAGGTTTCGTAACTCAATTTTAGCAGAATCTATCACTTAAATTTTTTTACAAAGATATTCCTTTCACTGCTGCTTTAAAAATATTCGGCAACAGAGAAATTTATTAAGACTCAAATACTTAGCAGCCTCTAACACAATTAGTAAAAATCTTAATTCAAAACAGTAAATTATTAGAGAAATTTACCTTTTTCACATCAACTTTAATTAAATTTATAGCACTTAAAATAAAGAATGGTGCCATCTTTCGGAATGCTTAAATAGTAGGGGATTTAAGCAGTTTCATGAAAATGGCACCATCTGTTTTTTCTGAATCAGCTATAGTCAAGCAGCTTTATTCGCAGCTTTTCTCCCGGCATTTTTTGAGCCAGAGTATTTATGCCTGTTTCTGTCAACTGCAGAATTCTTGGGTATCCACCCGTAGTTTGACCATCCCTCATTAAAGCGATTAAAGTTCCTGATGGCGTGAGTTGTACCGTACCGGGAAGCACCGGACCTGTAAGGATCGGATTTAAATTATTCTCCATTTTTTCCTGAAATTGAATCCCCATCCGATTACTTTCTTTTGCTGCTGAAAAATGCCATTTTTGAAGCGCTTCTTTTTCTGAAGGCTGAAGCAGATCAAACTCCGGTCCCCGAAAAGCCTCCAATACGCCTGAAGTGATATGCTCATCTACTTTAACCGAAGAAAATTTTGAAACAGATGCGCGCTTACTCTCCAAAAAAGGCAATTTCACACCCTTTTCCAGTCGGCTGTGGGGCGTCACCCCATCACACCAGCTTCTGCTACCCAAAACTGCATAGGTTTGGAAGCCACCTTTGATGGCAAGGTAGGCTCTATAGCCGCATTTTCTTCTCCCGAAGCTAAGCACCTGCCCAGCCGAGACCTGCATCACCTGGTTGTTCTGCAACGCCCCGCCGTCAAGTTCCGGAGACAGTTGCGCTCCGGTGATCACAATTTGAGCAGTACCCGAAAATGCCATTTTTGGCCCCTGTAGCGTGATTTCCATCACTGCGGCATCAGGCTCATTCTTTAGCAGAAGATTGGCCACCTTCGCCGCCTGCCTGTCCATCGCCCCCGATGTTGGTACGCCAAATTCACGATAACCATACCGACCAAAATCCTGTATGCTGCTGTACAATCCCGGCTGTAGAATTTCCGCCTGCGCCATCATAGTTTTTCAGATTTTATTCTGAAGTCCCCTCTTTCCACCAGCTCAGAAATTCTTTGGTGCTCCTCTAAATCTACCTGGTAAAACCTCAACCTGTCACCAGCCGAAATTGGGCATGGTTTATCTGCTGCCAGATCAAATAATTTTACCGGAGAATTGCCAATTATATTCCATCCGCCGGGGCTCGATTTAGGGTAAATTCCCGTCTGTTTTTCACCAATCCCCACAGCCCCTTTTTGGACCTGTATCCGGGGGTGATCCCTGCGTGAAAAATGCAGTACTTCTGGCAGCCCGCCCAGGTATAAAAATCCGGGTAAAAATCCGGTGAAATACACCAGATAATCTACCGAAGAATGCAACCTGATTATTTCCTCTTTAGACAACTTTTTCACCCGGGAAATCTCATCGAGGTCAAGAGCAAAAACATCACTGTAACACACTGGAATATGAAATAATTTAGATTCAATAATTTCATCTATATTAGCACCTGAAAACTCCCCCAAAAGGCTATAAACCTCATTATAAGCATTCTCTATAACATACACATAAATGATTAATAATGAGCTGTATGTACTTTTTATCTCAACATTTTGTTTAACTAATTTCTCCTGAAGGAATTTCTTAAGATTTAGAACCTTCGCAAGAGTTTCTGGAGAAATTTCAGGTTCAAATTCGACAAGGATAGCCCCCTCGCCCATCCGTTTTATCTTCGGAAATACTTCCATTAAGCTTTAAAGATTTCGATATTTTTAGCGGGTAATTCCCGGTGTAAATATTCAAGAATTTCTACCGAATTTGGTGTGTCTCCATGCAGGCAAAAAGTGGTGGCAAAAGTGTCAAATTTCTGGCCTTTTTGAGGGGTGATTTTTTGCTCAGAAATCATGGATAAAAGATGGTTAAAAACCTCTTCTTTGTGGGTGATCACGGCACCCGTTTCTTTTCGGTTTACAAGGCTGCCATTTGGGTTGTAATTTCTATCGGCAAAGGCTTCATATCTTATCTCTAATTTACCTTTCGCCAACTCACTAATTACAGAACCCTCGGCCACATAAAGCACCAGATCATTTCCGAATTCAAGAACAGAATCGACAATAATTTTGGCAACTTCAGCATTATTAAAAGCATCATTGTAAAGAGCGCCATGAGGCTTTACATGGGTGAGCACCGCCCCTTCAGCTTCTGCAATTTGCTTTAGGCTCATAATTTGCGCCACCAGGCTTCTTTTAAGCTCTTCACTTTCCATAGGAATGGAGACCCTTCCGAAGTTTTCTTTATCGGGATACGACGGATGAGCGCCTATTTCTACCCCATTTTCCATAGCGAGGTCTACGGTGTGCTGCATGGTTTCTAACGTGCCTGCATGCCCGCCACAGGCAATATTACACGCCGAAATAAGCGGCATAAGCTGCCCATCGTGCTCCCCTCCTTCTCCAAGATCGCAATTGATATGTATTTTTTTCATAGTTGTAGCTCTCCAATTTTTAGTAATAGCCTCTCACCCCGAATAATGGGTTAAGATCTTTCGGGAGCAGAATTACGATCAAGGCTTTTACATCTTTTTATTACTTTCCTGTATAGCATACAAAGCGAAACTCCCAAGCCAGTGCCCTCCTTCATAGCTATCGCCCACGAGGTTAGGAAATGAATACGCCACGTGCTCATTGGCCAGCGTGCGAAGATGCCCGTATTGTTCGGGATATTGATTGGCAAGGCCGTAAAACACCCAGGCCCGGCTAAAGTTGAGTCCGTCAAGGTGAACCAATTTTCCGTCGGTCCTGTCACTCACTTCGGCTACTTCCATGGCAAAATCCTTGCTCTGCAACTGCGGAAGAAAATCCTTCATCCACAAATTGAAGGTTTTTTTAGGAAGAACACGGCGCATAATATCGACCTCGGCCAGGCAGGGCGACAAGAAATCGAATCCTCCCGGTTCCCATTCAATAGGGCAATTGTCATCGTTCAAATAGTAATCTTTTGCTCTTTTCTCAATCAACAACCGCAAGTCTTCTGCTCCCGTGGTGGCAGCATAATCATGTGCCAGCGCAAGAGCAAAGGCTGTATTGGTGTGCTCGCCAACTCTTATGGAGTAGTTAAGCTTCGGAAGAAATTCCTTAAACTTCTGCACCATAAGATCTGTAAGAGGCTGCAGATTCTCACGCAGCTCTACTGCTAAGGGATCTTCCCAGGTATGCAGCTCTTCGGCCAGTTTTAAAATCCACGCCCAGCCGTAGGTGCGTTCAAAACTCCCCTCCTGCTCCCGGCTGAAGTATTTCACTTCCTGCCTGATATTTTCGGCAGTAAGAGAATTCTTTAGAGTCTCCCGAATTTCTTCGGCTTTTTTCATTTCAGGGAACTTCCTGAGCAAACTCACCAGAGACCAATGTGCATGTACCGAAGAATGCCAGTCAAAACAGCCGTAAAAGGCGGGGTGCAGTTCTTTGGGTTCGCCAATATCTCCGGCACCCGAGAGGGTTTGGTTAAGCTTATTGGGATATTCAACATTAATACAATTAAGAGGAAGTTGGGCCAGTTTATTAGCTTCCTCTACAGTAAGCACAACAGCTTGTGTGGGTTCTAACATAGCTACAGCTTCATCTACGAGGGTAGAATCTGTTTCCATCCCTTCGGTAACCGGTGCTTCATCATTGCCTTTACAGGCTATTACTGCAATCGCAGCGATCACTAAAAATTTCTTTTTCATAGTTTAAATTATCCTAGCCAGCCTTCCCTGTCGAGGCTGCGGTATTGTATAGCTTCACTTATGTGAGCTCCTTTTATTTTATCTGAATCTTCTAAATCTGCAATAGTACGGGAAACCTTCAGAATGCGATCATAAGCCCGGGCAGATAAGTTAAGCCGCTCCATGGCCACCTTGAGCAGGTTCATGGAGTCTGGGTCGAGCGCGCAATGTTCTCTAATTTGTTTTACATTCATTTGCGCATTGTAATGAACCTTGTCATTATCTGCAAACCTATCCGTTTGTTTTTGTCTGGCAGCAGTTACTCTTTTTCTTATTTCCAGGCTGCTTTCTCCGCGCCTGTCGTCACTTAGCTTCTCAAAAGGAACGGGAGTTACTTCAATATGTATGTCAATCCTGTCGAGCAAAGGTCCGCTTATCTTGCTCATATACCTTTGCATCTCGGCGGGAGAAGATGTAGCGGGAGAACCGGGATCATTGAAGAACCCACTGGGACTCGGATTCATACTGGCCACAAGCATAAAGCTCGATGGATAAGTCACTGTAAATTTTGCCCGCGAAATAGTCACTTCACGGTCTTCCAGCGGTTGTCGCATTACCTCTAAAACACTTCTTTTAAACTCCGGAAGTTCATCGAGAAACAATACGCCATTATGAGACATGGAGATCTCCCCCGGCTGTGGATATGCCCCGCCGCCGACTAAAGCAACGTCGCTAATCGTGTGGTGCGGACTCCTAAAAGGCCGGTGAGCCATAAGCCCCACATTTTCCTTTACGCGTCCTACAACACTGTGAATCTTTGTAGTTTCTAAAGCTTCGTGCAAGGTCATGGGCGGCAAGATACTCGGAAGTCGTTTTGCGAGCATGGTTTTACCCGCTCCCGGCGGACCAATTAAAATAATATTATGACCGCCGGCTGCAGCAATCTCCATGCAGCGTTTTATGGATTCCTGTCCCTTAACATCGGCGAAATCATGCTCCGGATTTTCCAATTCCTGAAAGAATTCTTTCCTGGTGTCAATTTCGGTCCTTTCTAAAGCCTGGCCTTTATCAAAGAAGCGGATTATTTCATCTATATTTTCAATGCCATACACTTCCAGTCCACTTACAATAGCCGCTTCCTTCACGTTTTGCTTCGGAAGTATAAAACCTTTAAAACCTTCTTCCTTAGCCTTTATGGCTATAGGCAAAGCACCTTTTATAGGCTGCAGACTTCCATCGAGAGAAAGTTCTCCCATGATGACATAATCTCCTATGTTGGTGGCTTTAATTTGGCCTGAAGCCATAAGTATCCCCATCGCGAAGGTGAGGTCATAAGCCGAACCTTCTTTCCGAAGATCGGCAGGTGCCATGTTTACGGTGATCTTTTTCCCCGGAAGGCTGTACCCTACATTTTTTAGAGCGGCTGCAATCCTGAAACTGCTTTCTTTTACAGCAATATCGGGAAGGCCTACAAGATGATATCCAATGCCGGTGTCAACATTTACCTCGACCGTGATGGTCGTGGCTTCAACACCAAAAACTGCACTACCGTAAACCTTTACCAGCATTAAATAAAATGTTTTGACTAAATGTAGTAAAAATTTCGGCTTAAGATCTTAATGTTCTGTTTAAACAATAATTAGAATCCCAGAGACAAAACCCTTTTTTGGTAAGTGTAGGAATTTGTTAAGTCTGAAGAACAATGAAGGAATCATTTTATACAGAAATAATCTTAATCAGTATAACTTTTACAAATAAATTCATCAACCTGTAAACCAATAATTTAAATCCCTAACCAGTACATGAAAAATCGATATCAGGTACTATAAACCCGATGACATCCCTCTATTGTAAGTTTTTAATTTATTTTTGTAATACATTTCTGTATGATATAAAAAGCCCCAAATTGATAAAGAGGATAAATTCATAAAAAAATGAGAGATAAAGCAAATCTGGAATTTGAATAATTAGTAAGAAAGAACTCGGATATTAAAAGATGCCCTTGAACCCTACACCCCCACTAAAAAAAGAAAAATGGAACGTCTACAAGATTCTTCTACAGAACGAAGACTTGTTTGATGCCGTTCAAAATAACGCCCTACAAGGTTATATTCTTTTTCACCCCTCTGCTCCAGAAGAAAAATGGATTAGCCCCAAATTATTGCAAACATTAGATCTGCGCGACAAACCAGATGAGATCCTTAAATGGAATAAAATTATTGCCCCTGAAGATTTGAATATCTTTAGTAAACTTCAGGATATTCAGAATTACGCAAAGGGTGAATTTAAAGGAGTCTTAAGATTGAGACACTTCAAGGGGTACATTCTAACAATGGACTTTTTTTCTTATCTAACCAAAGATGAAAAAGGTGAAGACTTAGTTTTAGTGGCATTCCGCAGAAAGAATTTTTCTTCCGAAGAAATTTCCGAATTACAGCTGATAAAAGAAAGAGGTGAAAATGATCGAATAAACAGGCAGGTTTTTGAAGGTAGTTTTAAAAATGCTGCTATTGGAATGGCCTTATTAGATCCCACAGGACGATGGATCGAGGCCAACGAAAGGCTTTGCCAGATAGTAGGTTATAGTCCTGAAGAGCTTCAACAGCTAACATTTCAGGATATTACCCATCCCGATGATCTAGAAGCTGACCTGTCTCTTCTAAACGAGCTTGTAGAAGGGAAACGGGAATTTTACCAGATGGAAAAAAGGTACTTCCATAAAAATGGCAATCTCGTTTATATCATCCTTTCTGTTTCTCTTGTACGTGATTCCACGGGACAACCACTATACTTTATTTCACAAATGACCGACGCCACAGCGCTAAAAGAAACCCAAAAAGAATTGGGAAAAGCCTTAAGTGACTTAGAGAATATACTGGAAGCAAGTTCACAGGTTAGTATTATTGGATTTGACAGAAACGGTATTATATCTTCCTTCAACAAGGGCGCAGAAAATTTATTAAAGTTTACAAGAGAAGAGGTAATAGGGAAATTACCTTATGCCGCATTACACCTTGAGCAGGAAATTCAGGAAAGGAGAAATGAACTGCTAAATTTCCCTGATGAAAATCCCGGACTTACAGATATCCTGAAGTTCCTCGCAGATCATGGGCTACCTCATACGAGAGAGTGGAACTTTAAAGCTAAGGGCGGAAAAGAAATGCCTGTACAGGTGACAATTACTCCTATAGAAAAAGATCATCAAATAACCGGCTATCTCTCTGTTGCCACAGATATTAAGGAGCTAAAAAGAGCTCAAAAAGAAATCTCTTCCATTCTTCATATTACGCAAGAACAGAATAGCCGATTAAAAAATTTCGCCAATATTGTTTCTCACAACCTGAGAAACCATTCAGCAAACTTTAAAAATTTGATGAACTTATATCTTGAAGAAATTCCGCAACATGGCGAAAATGAGATTGTACAGATGCTGCTGATGGCATCGGGGCAATTAGAAGATACGATTTATGATCTAGAGAAGATAGTTACTTCAAATAAGTCAACGCATGAAGACCTGGAGTGTCTCAATCTCAATAATGCAGTTGAAAAAGTTATAAAATCTGTTCACCCTCTTCTTGCCGATACAGAAACAGTTATTTTCAATTACATCCCCAAAGATCTGGAAGTAATGGCTTTACCTGCTTATCTCGACAGTATAATTCTCAACCTGACTACAAATGCCATTAAGTACAGAGAAACCGGAAGAAAATCTTATATCAATTTTTCTGCCTTACAGGATCCTGAAAAAGTGGTTATAAAAGTTGAAGACAATGGTGTAGGAATAGACATGAATAAATTCGGCGATAAAATTTTTGGGATGTACAAAACCTTTCACGGGAATGAGGACGCAAGAGGCATAGGCCTTTTTATTACAAAAAATCAGGTAGAAACCATGGGCGGAAGAATTTCAGTTTTCAGCGTACCTGGAGAGGGCACCGTGTTTGAAATAACTTTAAAAAGAGGTGATAAAATTGGAGGGTAACAAGTCCAGGTAAGAAACTTTACTGTCCAGGCAAAACCTCTCACCTGTCTTTATCTTTATAGTTTCTTACTGATTAGGTGGGTCAAATCCAACAAAAAAGCCCCGCACTTTCGTGCAGGGCTTTTTTCGTCGGGGTGGCAGGATTCGAACCTGCGGCCTCCTGCTCCCAAAGCAGGCGCGATAACCGGGCTACGCTACACCCCGAGATCAGCTAATGCTGATAACTTACTTTAACCTGTAAGCGGCTGCAAATATAAAAAAGAAGTTGGCATTGAAACCCTATTCCTGCTCTTTTTTCAAAATTTTCTGAAGTGAGCGTATTTTCAGGGGTTCTCCACCAGTTGTTGTTTTTCAAGAAAAATCCGGTCACTCCCGGAAAATCTTCTGAAAATTACCTTTTAAAGCATTATTTTAAAGAATTCTTCGGCTGCTGTTTCTCCACATTTCTTATCAGGAAAGCATCAACAGAAAATTTGCCTGCCCCCAATATAAGTAACGCCAGGTACGTTAATAAATAATGCAGCCCCAGTTCCTGATTTGCAAAAGGATCATTTGCGTGTATCACAAAAACTGCTATGAGCATGGTAATAATTAAAGGGATTGTAGCAAACCTGGTTGCAAGCCCTAGTATTAGTAGAATGGAACAGAAAAACTCGGCAAATACCGCAAGAGTTAGTGAAAGTGTGGGGTTCATACCCATCACACCGGGAAATTGCACCTCTCCTCCTGCCATTAACATTTCGAGCTTTGGCAAGCCGTGAACCAGCATCATTGACCCAACGCCAATTCTTAGCATCAACAACACCACATCTACCTGGGTGTTTGTATAGTTTCTATTGAAAAATGTATGCAGCATATTCTATTTGTTTAAAAGGAGCCGGAAACCAGAAATGTTTTGTAGGGGAAACATATTGAAGGCCCCGGCACCAAAAATATTATTTTTAAGCTTTCTTAAATTCAGCGTCAACGTCTATTACCACCTTATCACTCAATACTGCTTCAGGAAAATCGGGTCCCAGGTTAAAATCAGATCTTTTTACCTCACCGCTTATGGCGAAACCTGAAATTAAATTCCCTTTTTGATCTTTTACAGTACCGCGGTGCCAAACATCAAGCGTTACGGGCCTAGTCACTCCATGAAAAGTAAGATCACCTGTCACTTTGTATTTACCTTCGCCAACTTTTTCTGAAGAAGTGCTTACAAATGTCATTTTTGGATACTTTTCAGCATCAAAGAAATCGGCGTTTCTAAGGTGGTTGTCCCTCATCTCCACCCCGGTGTCTATAGAAGGAACCTCTATCTCAACAGTGTATTTTGCATCGCTAAAATCTTCTTCGGAAGCTTCAATTGTAGCATCAAATTCATTGAAAAGGCCTTCAACTTCCGAAATTGTCATGTGCGTAATTCCGAAGGAAACCTGCGAGTGGGCCTTGTCAGCTTTCCAGGTGGTCTGAGCAAAAACGCCCGTGCTTAAAAAAGCAATAGTTAATAAAGAAAGTAAATTTTTCATTTGTGTAGAGTTTTTAATTAAAGTTTAAATTTTTGGATTCTTGATAATTGTTAATCGTTAATTGTTCATTGCTTTCTGAAGTGTTTCCAAAAAAGCTTCGGTAGGTTGCGCGCCCGAAATGGCGTAACGGTCGTCAAACACAAAGAAGGGAACTCCGCGCACGCCAATATTCCGCGCTTCCAGTTCATCCTGTTTTACTTCGTATTCATAGTCGTCAGACTCCAGCATAGCTCCAACTTCGGCCTCATCCATTCCTATTGAAGCAGCTGTGGCCACCAAAACTTCAGTATCATCTATATTTTTTGACGCTTCAAAATGGACTTTAAATAGTGCTTCTTCTATTTCATCACCCAAATCTTTCGATTTTGCCATCTGGATGAGTTTATGGGCTTTGAAAGAATTAGCCAGCACCGAATCTTCAAGATGAAAATCAAGTCCTACTTCTTTTGCCATTTGGGTAGCACCGCTCAACATTTGCCGCGCCTGTTCTTTGGTCACGCCTTTGGTTTCTACAAAATAATCGAGCGTATTGATGTCTGTCCTGGTTTGAAGGCCTGGATCCAACTGAAAGCTCTTCCAGGTGACCTTCACCTTGTCTTTATGCTGAAACTTTTCCAGCGCAGCTTCAAATTTTCTCTTTCCTATATAACAGAAAGGACATCTTACGTCTGACCATATTTTCACTTCCATAACTATTGAATTTGTTGATAACCGGCAGCTTCAAAAAACTCCTGCACATATTGATTTGCTTCTGAATTCCTTCCAAAAATGCGGAATTCTGCACCTTCTATTTCCAGCTCCACCACCCTTGAATGTGGCAGCAGTTCCTGGAAACAAAGCTTCTCATGCTCTGAAGCCTTTACAGGTTGATGGGAAACTACCACTACGGTTTTTTGAGTCGAAACCTGCTTGATTCTATCAAAAAGAACAGGTTCAATCTCTTCGGGCCTGGTAAAAGCGATCATATCGGCTTCCCAGCAACCTTCTTTCTCACAAGAGCTAAATTCTACTTCGGTAGCATTTTGCAGTTCGCCCAGTTGAGCTTTGACATCCAGAACAACCTCTTCATTGCGGGAGATAAACAGCAGGCGCAAGTCCTGCTGTACCGCCGCCATTGCAAGAGCAGGGCAAAATTTACCAATGTCTCCTATAATTGCTACAGTTTTCTTCACCATCTTCTTCATTTTTTTAGCTCTGCCCGCTCTTTAACTTTGAATGAAATTAAGCTTCTTTTACGAACTGAACTTCAACATTAATTTTTATCTGATCACCTAACACCACGTTTCCTGCTTCGGTAACAGCATGGTAAGTTAAACCGAATTCCTTTCGGCTAATTTTTCCCGATACCGTAAGTCCGGCTTTGGTTTGTCCGTAAGGATCTACCACCTGTCCGCCGTATTCCACATCCAGAACAACATTTTTAGTGACATCTTTTATAGTAAGCTGGCCTTCAACCGTATCTTTGTTCACGTCAAAGCTTTCAGCCTTAAAAACAAGGTAAGGATGTTTTTCAACATCAAAGAAATCGCCAGATCTTAGGTGCTCATCCCTTTGTTCGTTACTGGTGTCTATAGATTTAACATCAGCCTTGAATTCAACATTGTTAACTTTTTTGAATTCATCGCCCTCACTTTCGGCGCCACCTTCAAAAACTTTGAATTTTCCTGTAACTGTAGAAATCATTAAGTGCTTTACCTTAAAAGTTACTTCACTGTGTGTTGGGTCGATGTTCCATTTTGTACTCGCCATATCTTTTATTTTAAATTATTAATTATTTACAGGGCAAATTTACGGGCGAATAAGGCCGTAGCCAATGACCTATGATAATAAATGAACGTGATCTATGTCACGCTTTTCTGCGGAAGGACTCATCTTCAAACCAGTACCCAATTGAGTTTAAAAAACAGTTTGCCACAAACTTCAAGAAACGTGTAATAAAATTGAAATATACACGTGCATAAAAATTCTTTGTATATTTATATTATTCAAAAACGAAGATGATGAACACAAAGCTGACCCTGACAATTGAACAGGAAGTAATTAAAAGAGCAAAAGAATATGCGAAAGATAAAAATCGCAGCTTGTCCGACATTATTGAAAATTATTTGAAGACTCTGACTAAAGAAGAAAGAACAGAAAGAGATAAACTAAATCCGGTTGTGAAATCTTTAAAAGGTTCCTTTAAAATGCCTAAAAAAGATATGGATTATAAGAAAGAACTAAGGAACAGGTTAGAGGAAAAATATTCATAATGGATAAAGTTCTTATTGACACAGATGTGATATTGGATTTCTTTTTTGATCGAGAACCATTTGCAGAGTTTGCAACGGAAATTCTCAATTTATGTGAAGAGAACAAAATAAAAGGATTCACAACTCCGGTTATAATTTGTAACGTATATTATTTGCTAAGCAAATCAGCCAAGCACGAAATCATAATTGAGAAAATAAAGCAACTTTTAAATATAATTGATATTATAAAAATGGATAAAGAAGCTGTTTTAGGAGCTTTAAATTCCAATTTTAAGGATTTTGAAGATGCCTTACAAAATTTCTCAGCTATCGAGAACGGAGAAATAAAAATAATATTAACTCGAAATATAAAAGATTTTAAAAAGAGTAAACTAGCCATTTTAACTCCTGAAACATATTTAAAGGGAAGAGCTAATGACTAAGAATGGTTAACAAAAATGCTTTTTTGAGAACTATTTTTCTACATTTATTTCCATAAGAAAGAACTCGTTACACCCGACAAGTGGAACTTCCCTACTCGCCACTTTCGTTAACCGCGACGGCGTCAAAAATGACATTTTTGAAAGGTATTTTTATGAACCGGAAGTAATCTGGCTGCGAATACGACTCAGCGTTTCGCGTGTCACTCCAAGGTATGAGGCAATCATGTGAAGTGGCACCCGCTGAATAACATCGGGGAATTGCTTCAGCATTTTTTGGTAGCGCTCTTCGGCCGTGGTGCTAAAAGTTCCCATGAGCCGGCGTTGGGTGGCAATAAGGTTGTTCTGGATAAGAATCCGGAAGTAGCGTTCAAAAGCCGGAACTTTATCAAGCAATTGATCCCAGGATGCCTTGGTGATAAGCAAAAGCTCACTGTCTTCTAAGGCCTCAATATTATATTCTGAAGCTTCTCCGGTAAGAAAACTGTAAAGATCTCCGCTCCACCAGCCTTCAAGCGCAAACTGCAAAATGTGCTCGTTACCTTTTTCATCTATGGTGAAACTTCTAAGCAGCCCTTTTTCTACAAAGATGGTGTAGATACAGGCATCTCCATCTTCCAGGATGAAGCGTTTTTTCCGAAGTTTTTTGGGTTGAAATAAGGTTTTAGCATACTCGAATTCCTCTTCACTCACGGTGATAGTATCATTGACTTTTTTTTGTAGAAATTCAAACATGGCAAAGCGAAATATGGGCTAAAGATAGATATAATTTCTGAAGCTTTATGCGCTTCTCATCACCTGCTCCTATGATAGAATAAGCTTATAAAATGCCATTTTTGACACTTCAGGAGTTTAAAATGTCTCCTCTGTTTTCACAGCGGTCTTCTAAATTGACAAGGGAAGTAGCTTTTTGCTTGATGTTGAAGCTTTAAAGCCTTCCTAACTATTTCTTCAAAACTTTCTTCCCTCTCAAAAAGGGCATATTGGGCTGTTCTTTTTTCGTCATTATGCTCATTTCCAATCTTCATGTTTTTCTTGTTATCTTTGAAGTTCCCTTTTACGGGACGTTCAACCAACAGAAAACTCTTAAGATGAAAAGATTATTTATTCTTAGCCTCGCCCTTAGCTTTGTTAGCTGCGGTGAAAACAATGGTAAAACTGAAGACCCCAACCAGGTGACAGACAATGATACTATTGTTCAAAATTCTCCTGTCACCATTCCTGAAGAAGAACTCACTACGGCCGAATACGAATATGAAGTAGTTGTCCCCGATCTTGAGATTGCATGGGGTATGGACTTCCTGCCCGATGGCAGCATTCTTATCACCGAAAAGAATGGAGACCTTATCTTATTTAAAGACGGACAAAAGCAACAGGTACAGGGCGCACCCGAAGTTTATAACCGCGGCCAGGGCGGATTTCTGGATGTAGCCGTTGGCCCGAATTATGAAAGCGATGGCTGGATCTATTTCACCTATGCTTCCGAAGAAGGTGAAGGCGAAGGTGGCAATACGGCATTAATGCGTGCAAAACTGGAGAACAACCAGTTAACCAGTAAAGAAGTTTTATATAAAGCCACGCCCAACTCTACCCGTGGTCAACATTTTGGTTCCCGAATATCTTTTGACGGGCAGGGGCATTTGTTCTTTAGCGTTGGAGACCGCGGCGATCGCGACGTAAACCCGCAGGACCTTACCCGTGACGGCGGAAAAGTTTACAGGCTTAACCTTGATGGCAGCATTCCGCAGGATAATCCTTTTGTAGGACAGGAAGAAGCTGTTAAAGCCGTGTACTCTTACGGTCACAGGAATCCGCAGGGAATGATCTACAATGAAAGCACAGGCGAGATTTGGGTTCATGAACACGGCCCACAGGGAGGCGACGAAATTAATGTAGTAAAAAAAGGTACTAATTACGGCTGGCCTCTGGTAAGTTACGGAATTAACTATGACGGCACTTCCTTTACCGATGAAACATCGGGGCCAGATTTTGAAGATCCTCTTTATTACTGGGTTCCTTCAATTGCACCAAGCGGCTTTGTACATGTAACTTCAAACAAATATCCCGAACTTCAGGGAGACCTTTTAGTGGGTTCTCTAAAGTTTCAGTACGTGGAGCATTTAACGCTTGACGGAAAAACTGTACTTGCCCGGGAAAAGATCCTGGAACAAATAGGACGCGTGCGAGACATTGTACAATCGCCTGAAGGTGACCTGTATGTTTCAGTAGAAGGAAAAGGTATTGTTAGAATTATTCCGAAGCAACAGTAATGAAGAAACTCTTAACGGCCTGCCTGCTGGTAGTTTTATGCGGATGCAGGAATTCTTCCGAAGAAAAAACTGAAGAAACTGCCCGGGTAGAATTCTCTCCCGAAATGAAAGAGAGCATTTCGCGCGGCGCCCAGGTGTACAACAACTTTTGTGCTTCCTGCCATCTTTCGGGTGGTGAAGGCATAAAAGCTGTTTTTCCACCGCTTCAGAATTCAAACTGGATTAAAGAAAAGCAGGAAGAATCTATACACGCCATTAAATTTGGCCTGCGCGGCCCTATTAAAGTCAATGGTGAAAAATACGACAATCTTATGCCCGCTTTGGGCTTAAGCGACCGCGAAATTGCCGATGTGATGAACTACATTAACAATTCCTGGGGCAACAGCGTAAGTAACGAGGTGACCGAAGAAGAAGTAGCCGCTATAAAAAAATAAACCATATTTAGTAAATCGGTAAATAATTACCTTTGCCGAAAATTAAAATATGTTGATCATTGGAATTGCCGGAGGTACCGGGAGCGGAAAAACTACTGTTGTAAACCAGATTATCGAGGAGCTCAAAAATGAAGAAGTAGATGTGATCTCCCAGGATTCCTACTACCAGGATACCAGTCACCTCACTTACGAGCAGCGTACCAAAATTAACTTTGATCACCCAAAATCTATAGATTTTGACCTGCTGGTCTCTCATCTTAAAGATTTAAAAGCAGGCAAAAACATTCAGCAGCCTGTTTATTCTTTCAAGCAGCACAACCGCACGGGAGAAACCATTACCATAGAACCCCGAAAGGTGATCATCGTTGAAGGTATCCTCATCCTCACCCACCCCGACATTCGGGAGATGTTTGACATCAAGATCTATGTGCATGCCGATAGTGATGAGCGGCTTATTCGCCGTCTTAAGCGCGACATTGCCGAGAGGGGCCGTGACCTGGAAGAGGTTTTGAGCAGGTACCAAACCACGCTTAAGCCTATGCACCAGCAGTTCATAGAACCTACCAAAGAGTTTGCAGATATCATTATCCCCACAAATCGCTACAACACAGTAGCTGTTGATATTGTGCAAACAATCATACGCCAACGTTTACTGTAATTTTGTATATTTCGGGTTATGAAGCTAAAAGACATCCGCAATAATAGATGGGTACGCATCTTCGCCAACAAATATACGCTGGTGCTGGCGGCTTTTTGCTTCTGGATGCTTTTTCTGGACAGTAACTCCTGGTTAATTCACCATGAACTCGACCTTGAGATCGATGACCTGAAAAAGAACAAGAACTATTACCTCAATGAGATCTCACGCGACAAAGCCATAATGGATAATCTTAACGATTCTCTCGAACTTGAAAAATTTGCCAGGCAGGAATATTTCATGAAGAGGGAAAATGAAGAGATCTTTATCATTGAGTATAAGGAAGCAGTAGATTAGGTGCCAAAAATGTCATTTTAGAGGCCCTTTAATTTTATGGAAATGAGAGAGAATTTGTTCAATGAGTTTGAAGAAGTATCGGCCAAACAGTGGAAACAGAAGATACAGTATGACCTGAAAGGTGCCGATTATAATGAAACGCTGGTATGGAAATCTCTGGACGGCATCAATGTTAAACCTTTTTACCATGCCGAAGAATCTCCCGAACCTGCAAAGCTTAACAACCCGTTAAACTGGCACGTTACAGAGCAGATCTATGTCTCTTCTGCTGAAAAAGCCAATAAAAAAGTACACGAATCCCTTCGGAAAGGCGCCGAAAGCATCTGGTTTATCCTACCTTCAGAAGAGATAGCGTTAAAAGAGCTTTTTGAAGGCCTAAATTCTGAAACTCCCATATACCTGAAGCCTGAATTTGCTTCCGAAGAATATTTCTTAAAACTGGATGAGCAGGTTAAACCGGGATCCAATGTTTTTTTGCAGTTTGACATTATTGGCAACCTTGCCCGCAGCGGCAACTGGTTTAAAGACCAGCAGGAAGACCACAAGATACTTGATGTCCTGCTTCAAAAATGTCAAAATTTAAGATCATTTATTTCAGTTGACCTTGGCCTTTACCAAAATGCCGGTGCAACCATTCCGCAGCAGCTAGCTTATGCTTTGGCACATGTCAATGAATACTTTAACCATATAGGTAACAAACCTGGAGTGTCAAAAAAGGCAAAATTCCAGTTCCTTGTTTCGGTAGGGTCAAATTACTTTTTTGAGATTGCCAAAATAAGGGCGCTGCGCCTTTTATTTTCAACCCTTAGCAGCGAATATAGCTTTGATTCCAGCTGTGATATCATTTCACAGCCCACCCGCCGCAACAAAACTTTATACGATTATAATGTAAACCTGCTGCGCACTACTACAGAATGTATGAGCGCAGTGCTTGGTGGCTCCAACAGCGTTTGCAATATGGCCTATGACGCCATTTACCATAAAAACAATAACTTCGGAAGCCGCATAGCCCGCAACCAGTTACTGATACTTAAGCACGAAAGCTACTTTGAGAAAGTGGCCAATCCTGCTGAAGGCAGCTACTACATTGAAACCCTTACCCACGAAATGGCCGATAAGGCTTTAGATATTTTCAAAAATATTGAAAGTGGCGGTGGCTTTGTTACTCAGTTAAAGGAAGGAATTATTCAGAAGAAGATTTCTGAAAGTGCCGCCAAAGAACAGGAAGAATTCAATGAAGGGAAACTAGTGCTTATTGGCACCAACAAATATCCTAATTCACAGGACAGAATGAAAGAAGAGCTGGAGTTGTATCCTTTTGTGAAGCAAAAGCCGCGAAAGACACTGCTTCAGCCGGTGATAGAAAAACGTTTATCAGAAAAAACCGAACAGGAAAGACTACAAAAAGAAGAAAGTACTAACGGCGAAAAATAAGATATGAGCAGAAAGGATCTTCAGCATTTAAAGCTGAAAAATACCGAAAAAGATTCAAAAAGACCTGAAAACACTTGTGAATACAAGGATCTGCCTCATCTCAATTTTGCTGCGGGAATTCCGCCATACCTACGTGGGCCTTACAGTACCATGTACGTGATGCGGCCCTGGACCATTCGGCAGTACGCCGGGTTCTCAACTGCCGAAGAAAGTAACGCCTTTTACCGCCGCAACCTCGCTGCGGGTCAAAAAGGGCTTTCTGTAGCCTTCGATCTTCCTACCCACCGCGGGTACGACAGTGACCACGAAAGAGTGGTGGGAGACGTTGGTAAAGCAGGGGTTGCCATAGACTCGGTAGAAGACATGAAGGTGCTCTTTGACCAGATCCCGCTAGACCAGATGTCGGTTTCCATGACCATGAACGGGGCGGTGCTGCCTATACTCGCATTCTACATCGTGGCTGCCGAAGAACAGGGCGTAAAACCTGCACTGCTTTCAGGAACCATTCAAAATGACATTTTAAAGGAGTTCATGGTAAGGAATACCTACATCTACCCTCCTACTCCTTCAATGAAGATCATTTCTGATATTTTTGAATATACTTCCAAAAATATGCCCCGCTTCAACAGCATTAGTATCTCCGGGTACCACATGCAGGAAGCAGGTGCTACCAGTGAGATCGAACTCGCATATACATTAGCCGACGGACTCGAATACATCAGGAAAGGTCTTGAAGCCGGAATGGATATAGACAGTTTTGCTCCGCGTTTGTCCTTCTTCTGGGCCATAGGTTTAGATCATTTTACCGAGATCGCCAAAATGCGGGCAGCCAGGATGCTGTGGGCAAAACTGGTAAAACAGTTTAACCCGAAGAACGAAAAATCCCTTGCGCTTAGAACCCACAGCCAAACCAGCGGCTGGAGTTTGACCGAGCAGGATCCTTTCAACAACGTGGCACGTACCTCTATTGAAGCCGCAGCTGCTGCTTTTGGAGGTACCCAGAGTTTGCACACCAATGCCCTTGATGAGGCTATCGCCCTACCTACAGATTTCTCTGCCAGGATTGCGAGAAATACACAGCTGCACCTCCAACAAGAAACCCAGATCACCAGAACTGTAGATCCATGGGCGGGTAGTTATTATGTAGAAGAACTTACAGATAAAATAGCTCATAAGGCCTGGGAGCTCATCCAGGAAGTGGAAGAATTGGGCGGGATGACCAAAGCCATTGAAGCGGGAATCCCAAAGCTACGCATTGAAGAGGCCGCAGCCATTAAGCAGGCAAGGATTGACAGTAGCCAGGATATTATTGTGGGGGTAAATAAATACCGCAGGGACAAAGAAGATCCTATTGTTACCCTTGAAGTAGACAACCAGTCAGTGAGAAGGCAGCAAATTGAGCGGCTAAACCAACTGAAAGCCGAAAGAAACAATGAAGAAGTAAAACAAGCCCTTCAAAAACTTACCGAAGCAGCAAGATCGGGGCAGGAAAACCTACTGGCGCTGGCCGTAGATGCCTCCCGAAAACGCGCTACCCTTGGGGAGATAAGCGATGCTTTAGAAGAAGTTTACGGCAGGTACAAAGCACAGATAAAATCATTTAGTGGAGTGTATTCAAAAGAGATAAAAGACGATGCTTCTTTTAAAAAAGCGAGAGAAATGGCCGACAGGTTCGCGGAACAGGAAGGCCGTCGCCCAAGGATCATGGTGGCCAAAATGGGACAGGATGGTCATGACCGTGGCGCCAAAGTGGTATCTACAGGTTATGCCGATGTTGGTTTTGATGTAGACATAGGACCACTATTCCAGACCCCGGCAGAAGCTGCAAAGCAAGCAGTGGAAAACGACGTGCACATTTTAGGAGTTTCTTCTCTGGCTGCAGGCCACAAAACACTCGTGCCACAGGTGATTGAAGAACTCAAGAAATACGGCAGAGAAGATATTATGGTGATTGTAGGAGGGGTGATCCCTTCACAGGACTACCAGTTTCTCTTTGACGCAGGTGCCGTAGCCGTTTTTGGCCCCGGTACAAAGATTAGTGAAGCAGCAATAAAACTTCTGGAAATCCTTATTGACGAGCCTAGTTAAGGTTTAAGGTTTAAGGTTTAAGGTTTAAGGTTTAAGGTTTAAGGTTTAAGGTTTAAGGTTTAAGGTTTAAGGTTTAAGGTTTAAGGTTTAAGGTTTAAGGAAGTTCTCTGGAAAATTATAACATTAAAAAGAGACATGAAAAAGTTGTCAACAATCTCCATACTAACTACTCAATACTAACTACTCAATACTAACTACTAACTACCAACCACTATGGATTACACTCAAAAAATGCTCCGGGACGACGCGCTTAAAGGAAAAGTAATAGTCGTTACCGGCGGTGGCAGCGGCCTTGGAAAAGCGATGACAAAGTATTTTCTTGAACTGGGAGCAAAAGTAGCGATCACTTCGAGAAACCTGGAAAAACTGCAGGGTACCGCTAAAGAGCTTGAAGAGCAAACCGGGGGCGAATGTTTGCCGGTACAGTGTGATGTAAGACATTACGAGCAGGTTGAAAACATGCTGCAACAAACAGTAGAAAAATTTGGTTCTGTAGATATTTTGCTGAACAACGCTGCCGGAAACTTTATTTCTCCCACAGAACGTTTAAGTGCCAATGCCTTTGACACCATTATTGACATAGTTTTAAAAGGCAGCAAGAACTGTACTTTAGCTTTTGGAAAACATTGGATCGACAAAGGTGAAAAGAAGAAAACGGTATTAAATATTGTCACCACTTATGCCTGGACAGGCTCTGCTTATGTAGTGCCAAGTGCCACAGCAAAAGCCGGAGTACTTGCAATGACGCGGTCGCTCGCCGTAGAATGGGCGAAATACGGAATAAGAATGAATGCCATTGCACCCGGACCTTTTCCTACCAAAGGCGCATGGGACAGGCTACTCCCGGGAGACCTGAAGGAGAAGTTTGACCTGGCTAAAAAAGTGCCGCTAAAGCGGGTTGGAGAACACCAGGAACTGGCGAATCTGGCTGCCTATCTGGTTTCCGATTTTTCAGCTTATGTCAATGGTGAAGTGATCACCATTGATGGCGGCGAATGGCTTAAAGGAGCCGGACAATTCAATCTTTTGGAAGCAATTCCCGAGGAAATGTGGGATATGCTGGAGCAAATGATCAAGGCCAAGAAGAATAACTAAACTTAGGCTTCTTCCGCAGAAACCATTAAGAACAATTAACAGGATGAACCCTTTAAAATGCTATTTTTGAAGGGTTTTTTCTTTACAGGCTATGCTAAAAACCTGTTAACAATTTACCTTTCGTAAACCTATAATAAATTGTATTTTTACCCTTTAAATCCAAAATAACTGAATGGGTAAGATCATTGCCGTTGCAAATCAAAAAGGAGGTGTAGGTAAAACTACAACTTCAGTAAACCTGGCGGCATCTCTCGGGGTGCTTGAAAAAAAAGTTTTGCTCATCGATGCCGATCCGCAGGCGAATGCCACATCGGGTCTGGGAATAGATGTTGAATCGGTCGAGTTAGGAACTTACCAGTTGCTGGAGCACTCTATTAAGGCTGAAGAAGCCATTATGAAAACTGAGTCCCCAAACCTCGACATCATCCCGGCACATATTGACCTGGTGGCCATAGAGATTGAGCTTGTTGACCAGGAAGAGCGGGAGTACATGCTGAAAAAGGCTATTGGACACCTTAGGGAACAATACGATTATGTGATCATTGACTGTGCGCCATCTTTGGGTCTGCTCACACTTAATGCCCTCACAGCAGCCGATTCGGTAATTATTCCTATTCAGTGTGAATATTTTGCTTTGGAAGGTCTTGGGAAACTTCTCAACACTATTAAAAGTGTTCAGAAAATACACAACGTAAAACTGGATATTGAAGGCCTACTGCTTACCATGTACGACTCCCGCCTACGGTTGTCTAACCAGGTGGTGGAAGAAGTACAAAAGCATTTTGACGAAATGGTGTTCAAAACAATCATTCAGCGAAATGTGCGTTTAAGTGAAGCCCCCAGTTATGGAGAGAGCATTATAAACTATGATGCCGGTAGTAAAGGTGCAAGTAACTATCTTAGTCTTGCACATGAAATTATAAAGAAAAACTCATAGGAGCAGATGGCGAAGGCGACAAAGAAACAAGCTTTGGGAAGAGGACTTTCAGCATTACTGAAAGATCCGCAAAATGATATAAAGTCGGCAGAAGATAAGAATGCAGATAAGCTGGTTGGGCATATTGTAGAGCTTGACCTGGATGCTATTGAAGTAAACCCTTTTCAGCCAAGAACAAGTTTCAATGAAGAGTCGCTGCGCGAACTCGCTTCTTCGATACGGGAATTAGGAGTTATTCAGCCTATTACGGTTAGAAAACTCGATTATAACCAGTATCAACTCGTTTCGGGAGAAAGACGTTTTAGAGCGTCAAAACTGGTAGGCCTGCAAACCATTCCTGCCTATATTCGTATTGCCAACGACCAGGAATCACTGGAAATGGCCCTTGTAGAGAACATTCAGCGGCAGGACCTTGATCCTATTGAGATTTCATTATCTTACCAAAGACTTATTGATGAAATCAACCTTACCCAGGAACAATTGAGTGACCGAATTGGTAAAAACAGATCTACTATTGCCAATTACCTTAGACTGCTGAAATTAGATCCTATTGTGCAGACGGGAATGCGCGACGGCTTTTTAAGCATGGGCCATGGAAGGGCACTCATCAATATTGAAGATCCACAGGTGCAGTTGGAGATCTATGAAAAAATACTTGCCAATTCTCTTTCGGTGCGTGAAACTGAAAAGTTGGTTAGAAACCTTCAGGAAGGAAAACCTGAAGTTAAAACAGCCACTTCCACCTCGAATATTTCCAGGGATGTAAAGAAAAGCATCAAAGAATTTTCAGAAAAACTGGGGGCTAAGGTTGATGTTAAGGTGTCAAAAAAGGGAAATGGAAAGCTTATTATTCCTTTTACTTCCGAAGAAGATCTCAATCGCATTAAAAAGATCATTCAGGGTGAAGATTAAAAATCTCATAGCGTTCTTTGTCACCTGTTTTTTTTTCCTGCAAGCCTCGGCACAGGAAGATTCCCTGCTGGTAGACCCGCAGCTGGTGATTGAAGAACCTGCCTACAAACCTTACGACCCGCTCTCTCCTGCCCGTGCTGCATTCTATTCGGCAGTACTTCCAGGGTTGGGCCAGGCATATAATGGGAAATACTGGAAAATTCCAATAGTCTATACTGCTCTTGGAGTGGGTATTTACTTCTATTTTGAAAATGACCGGCAGTATGATCGCTACCGCAGCGCCTACAAAAGCAGGCTCGCCGGAAATACCAATGATGAATTCTACGACGAGAACGGAGAACCCCGGGTATCGACAGACGGACTTATTGATGCTCAACGTTTTTACCAGCGCAACAAAGAGGTTTCTATAATGGTTACCCTGGGGCTCTATGCATTAAATATTATTGATGCCAACGTTGATGCCCATCTGCAACAATTCAATGTAAGTGAAGATTTGTCACTTAAGCCAAATGTGGATTACGATCAATTTACCGGAACCACAGGATATGGCCTTACATTAAACTACAATTTTTGATGAAAATAGCTTTACTGGGTTACGGAAAAATGGGTAAGACCATTGAAAGACTAGCTGTAGAACGTGGCCATGAAATAGTACTAAAAGTTGATAATGATATTGATAACGCCGACCTTAGCCAGGCCGATGTTGCCATAGATTTTAGCGTTCCCGATGCTGCATTTAAGAACATCACCGCCTGTTTTGAAAAACAAGTCCCGGTGGTTTCGGGAACTACAGGATGGCTCAAACAATACGACGAAGCTGTAGAGATTTGCAAAGAACAAGAGGCCGCTTTCATTTATGCTTCCAATTACAGCCTGGGCGTGAATCTCTTTTTTGAACTCAACAGGAACCTAGCGAAACTCATGCAGAGGTTTTCGGAATACAACGTGGCGATAGAGGAAATTCACCACACCCAGAAACTGGATGCGCCAAGTGGCACGGCGATCACTCTGGCCGAGCAGATCATTGAAAATTCAGATAAAACCGGATGGCAGCTGGATAATGCCCGGGAGAACGAAATTCCTGTAACAGCCAAAAGGATAGAAAATGTTCCCGGCACCCATACAATCTCCTACAATTCGGAGGTTGACACCATTAAAATAGAACATGTAGCCCATTCCCGTGATGGTTTTGCCCTTGGTGCCATCATAGCAGCTGAGTGGCTTCAGCATAAAAAGGGAGTTTTCAGCATGAAAGACGTGCTGGGCTTGTAACAGAATCGTACTACGGCAGACCAATAAATAAACTACGCTCATGACTTTTACAAACTGGCTTTTGTTTGTTCTTCTTATTCAGCTTATCCATTTCGCAGGAACCTGGAAACTTTATCAAAAAGCAGGACGCAAAGCCTGGGAGGCAGCAATACCCGTATACAACGCGGTAATCTTAATGAAGATCATTAACAGGCCGTGGTGGTGGGTACTTCTGCTTTTCATCCCTATAGTTAATCTCATTATGTTTCCCGTGATTTGGGTGGAAACCGTGCGTAGCTTTGGGCGTACTTCTACTACAGATACTGTACTGGCGGTGGTTACCTGCGGCCTCTATATATATTACCTCAATTACCTGAGCGACGTTAAATACAGGGAAGACCGCAGCCTGCACCCGGGTACTGCTGCAGGGGAATGGATAAGTTCAATTCTCTTTGCCATAGTCGCTGCTACTATTGTACACACTTATGTAATGCAGCCGTTCACTATCCCAACTTCTTCTCTAGAAAAGACGCTGCTGGTGGGAGATTACCTGTTTGTAAGTAAGTTTCACTACGGGGCCCGTACACCAATCACTTCAATTGCATTTCCTATGGTGCACGACACCATTCCTGTACTGGGGCTAAAGTCATACTGGAACAAACCTCATATTCCGTATTTCAGGATTCCGGGGTTTCAGGATATTGACCGCACTGATATTGTGGTCTTCAACTGGCCGGTAGATACGGTGAGAAAGTTCAGGGATCAATCGGGAGTACGTTATGATAAGCCTATAGACAAGAAGTCTAATTATGTAAAAAGGGCTGTTGGTTTACCAGGAGATTCTCTTGAAATTATTAACGGAAAGGTTCATATAAACAACCAGCCTCTTGAGTTACCCGACAGAGCAAAGCCACAGTACTCTTATGCCGGTACTACAAAAGGCCAGGGCTTTGATCCTTATACAATGTACAAGATGTATGATATTACCGATGCATTTTATCAGGATCCTAATACCAACCAGTTTTACATACAGTCTTTAACCGAAGAAAACTACCAAAGACTAAAGAACCATCCCAATGTTGCCTCTCTGGAAAAAATTACAACTCCGGCTGGCCAAAAGGATGTGAAGATCTTTCCAAACAACAACAGCTTTAACTGGAATTCTGACAATATGGGGCCTCTTTATATCCCTAAAGAAGGAACTACTGTAAAGATCACACCCGAGACTGTAGGTTTTTACCGCTTAATTATTGAAACTTATGAGGGCCTAGAAATGGGCCGGGAAAGGAAGATCTCCCTTAGAGACGATAAGGTATTTTTGAATGGACAGCCTTTAGAATCCTACACTTTTGAGCAGGATTACTACTTTATGATGGGAGACAACCGGAATAACAGTGAAGATAGCCGCTACTGGGGTTATGTTCCCGAAAATCATATTGTGGGGAAACCTGTCTTTATATGGATGAGCCTTGATCCCAATGCTTCAGGTCTTAGCAAAATAAGATGGGAGCGTATGTTTACTACTGTAGGAGGACAGGGAGAACCGGTTTCTTACCTACCTTACTTCCTGGTTGTAATAGTTGGACTTTTTGGATATAGCTTTTTCAGAAAAAAGAAGACCAAATAAGAATTTTTAATGCAGAAGTTGCTTTTACATCCTGCCTATTTTGGCCCTGTCTCTCAATTTGTGGCCATAGTCAATGCCGATGAACTTGTTTTTGAAAATGAAGACAATTATCAAAAACAAACCTATCGCAACCGCATGTATATTTATGGTGCCAACGGAAAGTTACTGCTTAACATTCCTATTAAGCACACCGGCAACAAATCTGGACATCAAAAATATAAGGATATAAAAATTGAGAACGATTTCCCCTGGCAAAAGCAGCATTGGAAATCTTTGGAAACCGTTTACCGCACCTCCCCTTTCTTTGAGTTCTATGAAGATGAGTTCTACCCGCTTTATCACCGCGAGTATGACTATTTAATGGATTTCAATTACCGTTGCCTCGAACTTGCTCTCGATTGCCTGCAATTAGATCTTAGTTATAAAAAGACGGAAGAATACTTTAAAGAACCGACAGGCCTTTTTGACAGAAGATCGCTCATTGAAGCTAAAAAAAATGAACCTCAGTCATTAGAACCCTACTTCCAGGTTTTTAAAGAAAAATACGGCTTTTTAAATGATCTTAGTATTGTGGATCTTATTTTTAACGAAGGTCCAAACGCTCTCAACTATTTACAGAGCCAGAAAATCTCATTGCCCTAACCTAAGATTTGCCGTGATGGGAAAATGGTCTGAATAAGGAACCATGTGGTTCTGAAAAGTAAGGATCCCCATTGATTCCTGCGGCAGGATAAAGTCTATGCGAAGAGGTAAGATCTCAAATATTTCGAAGGTCTTTCCAAAGCCATTGCCGGCTTCTTTATAAGCATCGTTGAATCCAATATCTCTTAGTTCACGATAAATATAAGAATACGCCGTATTATTAAAATCTCCAAGAATAATTGCGGGATAAGGACTTGACAGCACCGACTCTTTTACCAACTTCATTTGCCGCTCCTGTTTTACAAAGGTCTGTCCCATCCCAAAAAGCACTTTTTTAGAGTGCTCTTTTTCGATATTGTTCAGGTTTGGCTTGATACCAAAAGATTGAAAATGTACATTTAGTACCCTTACGGTGTCACCGTTCTTTACAATATCTGCATAGATAGCATTATTGTTACTGGTTGTAGGAAAATCTAAAGAACCGGAGTTTATAATAGGATATTTTGAGAAGAGGGCAAGACCAAACTCAGCATTCTCCTCTTTAAGCTTAATATATTCGTAAGGGAAACTTTTTGCTATTTCCAGCTCCCCTTTATAATACTCCTGCATTGCCACAACATCGGGATCCTGCTCTTTCATGAATGCCGTTATCTTCTGCGGAATATCCACATCATCGGCCCAGCCATACTGGTTAAACTGCCGTACATTATAGGTCATGATCTTGAGCACATTGTCTTCAACCATGCCATCTTCTTCCGAAGAAACCTCGTAAACAGATGTCACATGGTTAAACCCCAGTAAGAGCACAACGAAGGAGAGGATTGCCTGCCGTTTTAACCTGAATAGCCAGAACAGTAAAAAAATGATATTGATAATGATCAACAGAGGTACTCCCAAACTGAATACCGAAAGCAGGGCGAACTTTCCAGGTGGTATGTAGGGTAACAGATAAGAAAATAGCAATGCCAGCGCAAAGAGGATGTTTAGCAAGAACAGGAACCTGTCAAACCAGTTGAGACCTTTCATTAATTGTCTTTTCCTGCGTTGAACAAATAGTCCTTTTCCTGCTTGGTAAGGCTGTCATAGCCGCTTTTACCAATTTTATCTAAAATAGCATCTATTTTCTCCTGTTCCTCCTTTTTGTTGCGCATTCCGCCACTATAACGGCCAGAACTACTTCCTGGAGATTTCCTTTTGTGAACGGTCTTTAAATTACTCCTCTTACCGGAAGCATTACCTGATGAGAACATGGAGCCAATCCAGTCCAGCAGCTTCTCAAAACCACTTGCAATATTGTTTCCTTTACCAAGTTGTTTCGCGTATAAATAACCAAAACCGGCACCTCCCAAATGCGCCAGGTGGCCTCCGGGATTTGAGATTGGTATCTGGATCACATCCAGAACCACTAAGAAAGCTGCAATCCACCATAATTTTATACTACCAAGCAAAATAAGCCGAACTCTCATGTGAGGAATATGCGTGGCAATTCCCACTAGAATTGCCATCACTGCAGCCGAAGCGCCTATTAAATAAGACCTTCCCGTTCCCTGAAAAGCAGGAAATAAGTTATAACTGGCCATATAAACAAGGGCCCCAAAAATACCTCCCAAAAAGTAGAAATTCAGAAGCTTTTTTGGAGAGAAATAAGTGAGGAAATAGACTCCCGAAAAGTATAAGATCAACATGTTTGACAGCAAATGCCACAGGCCGCTGTGAAGAAAAGCATAGGTGATAATAGACCAGGGCTTAAATAAAAATTCTCCCGGCTCCTTCGGAAACACCAACCACTCCAGAATAGAATCTGCATCAAAACTAAACAGGAAGGCAAGGGTTTTAAAGAAGAAAAAAAGCACAAAGGCAATAACGTTGACAGCGATGAGTTTTTCGCTCACCGTAGCCATTGCAATCTTTGCTCTTATGTTATCCCTACTTCTCATTAATCCCAACGGTTTTGGTTAAACTGGTTCTTTTTCCAGTACCACATCATGATAAAACCAAAGAGAGCGCCACCCAGGTGTGCAAAGTGAGCAATCCCTCCTCCAAATATAGAATATCCAGTCAAACCGGAAAAGAGGTCAAGTGCAATTAATGCCGGAATAAAGAACTTTGCCTTTATGGGTACCGGTACAAAGAGCAGGAACAACTCCACATTTGGGAACATCATTCCAAACGCTACAAGGATTCCATATATTGCACCCGATGCTCCCACAGCAGGTGTAAGGTAAGTCTGGAACATCGTCCTCAAAACATCCTGATCTACGCCCTGAGGGATCCTAAACTCGCCACTGCTGGCAATAGAAGCATAAGACTCCCGCAAATACTGTTCTACCTCTGTAGTACCAAACCCGGCATCGAGAAGAGCACTGTACCCGGCCTGAAAATGATAATAATTTACAAGGGTGTGAATAATGGCAGCTCCAATTCCTGCCGAAAAGTAGAAGAAAAGAAATTTGTTCTTTCCCAGCACCTGCTCTATAGGGCTTCCAAATGCCCAAAGCGCATACATATTGAAGAGAATATGAAATATACTGCTGGGGTCATGCATAAACATGTGCGTAACCACCTGCCAAAACTGGAAATTATCATTTTCAATAAACCAAAGGGAAAATAATTGATAGGCCTGATCCCCCAAAACCTGGCTCCCTATATAAACTATGACATTAATAATCAAAAGAACCTTTACGGTTTCGGTCATTCTTCCCATTTACATGAACTTTTTATCTAATTCGTCTACAGTTAAGGTAATAAATACAGGTTTATTAAAAGGCGATAAGCTTGATTCTTTACATGCAAACAGACTATTTACAATGTTTTGTTGCTCTGCGATATTTAAAGCTGTCCCCGATTTTACAGCCATTCCTCTCGACAGGGATTTTGCCAGCGTATCTACCTGCGAAAAAGCCGCTCCCGGCACTTCATTTTCCAGGTCTAGCAACAGCTGCTCAAGTAAAATCTCCACCTCGCTTTCTGAAATAAGCGTTGGAATTCCGCTGATCTCCACGCCATCTTTCTTTACTTCTGAAAAAATAAAACCGGTTTGCTCCAGGGAATCTTTGATCTCCTTAAGCAACTCCATCTCATTAGTAGAAAACTGGATAGTTAACGGGAATAATAACTGCTGGCTAACAGCCGAAGTAACCGTAATATTCTTTAGCAACTCTTCATACAAAATCCTGGTATGGGCGCGTTGCTGGTCAATAACGAGAATTCCGCTTTTTAAGGTAGTGACAATATACTTTTTATTAAGCTGAAAAGTAGTACCTCCGGCTTCCCCTTCATCTTTCAACCCAAAGAGGTTACCTGTAACCTGGTCACTTTCAAACTCTACCTGTGTTCTTGTAGAAAAACTTTCGGTTCCTTCACTCCGCAAACCGTTATACAGGCTTTGCCAGCTGCCGGCCGACTTTTCAGTTCTGTAGTTTGGAGTGTATCCTCCTCCCGACCTTTCCGTTTTAAACGGATTAAAATTAGGATCTACCTCTACCTTTGGAGGAGTGATCTCCTTTTGAGAAAAATCATAAGGCGTATCAAGGCTCGAATCCCGGTCAAAATCAAGTACCGGTGCTACATTGAACTGCCCCAGGCTATGTTTTATTGAACTGCGCAAGATGGTATAAAGCGCATGCTCGTCATCAAATTTTATTTCAGTCTTTGTGGGGTGTATATTGATGTCAATACTTTTAGGGTCAACATCAAGAAAGAGAAAATAACTGGGGTAAGCTTTATCTTTTAGAAGTCCTTCAAAGGCTGCAGTCACAGCATGATTGAGGTAAGGACTTTTAATAAACCTGTCATTGACAAAAAAGAACTGTTCTCCCCTGCCCTTTTTGGCAAATTTGGGCTTCCCTACAAAACCATGTATTTTTACTATAGCGGTATCTTCCTCTACCGGCACCAGTTTTTCATTGGTCTTCCCGCCAAAAATATTCACAATGCGTTGCCGGTAATTGGCTTCAGGTAACTGGAAAAGTTCACTGCCGTTGTGAAAAAGGGAAAATTGTATAGCAGGATGCGCCAATGCGACTCTTTGGAATTCATCTATTACATGACGCAGTTCAACCGTGTCACTTTTAAGAAAATTCCTGCGGGCAGGAATGTTATAAAAAAGGTTCTTAACACAAATGGTAGTTCCAACCGGGGTAACGCAGGCTTCCTGCGAAGTGACTTCACTGCCTTCAATTTTAATACAGGTTCCCACTTCGTCATCCTGCCGCCGTGATTTGAGTTCAACATGCGCAATTGCGGCAATAGATGCAAGCGCCTCACCTCTAAACCCTTTAGTTTTAAGACTGAATAGGTCTTCGGCCGAATTGATCTTGGAAGTGGCATGCCGTTCAAAACACAATCGTGCATCGGTGACGCTCATGCCTTTCCCGTTATCGGTAACCTGAATAAGTGTCTTTCCAGCTTCTTTTACAAGGATCTTTATATTGGTACCGCCGGCATCAATGGCGTTTTCCAGCAATTCCTTAATAACAGAAGCCGGCCTCTGCACCACCTCACCTGCTGCTATTTGATTGGCGACATGGTCTGGCAGGAGATGAATAACATCTGTCATTTAATAGGGATTGCTAAAAATGGATAAATCAAAGTCTATGATCCACAGAAATATAAGAACAAGAATGGCAATGATGACAAGAACCGTTTTATTAATTTCCCTGTTTCCACGGTGGCGGCTACTTTCACGCGCCTCTTTCCACTGGGAACCAAAATCTACGGCATTGGTAGCCTGCCTGAACTTGTTGATCTTAGTATCGAAACTGTAAACATTCCCGGTATCCTTGCCTTTATAGTAACGCGGAGTATAGTTATACCGATTGTTCTTCTTTCGTGCTGAAAAAATGTTGAGTTTTAGCATTACTTCTTTTTATTTCCCGGAAATATCAAATTTACTGAAAATGCTCAAAATTTCCGAAGTTTAGATGAGCAAACTCAATAACACAAAAATAATGCCTTAACAAAAATTGGGGCTAGATCCTGGAATCCTTGCGCAGTTGTGCCATCTTAATAGCTGCTACAGCCGCCTCGGCACCTTTATTCCCATGCTTCCCTCCAGATCTGTCTATAGACTGTTGCTTATTCTGGTCGGTCAAAACACAAAAGATCACGGGGATATCACTTTGCAAATTGAGATCTTTGATGCCCTGCGAGACAGCCTGGCATACAAAATCAAAATGTTTTGTCTCGCCTTCAATCACACTGCCTATAGCAATAACAGCATCTAACATATCGTAAGATTCCTGCATTTTTTTGCAGCCGTATATAAGCTCAAAGCTTCCGGGAACATTCCAGCGTACTATCTTTCGTTCCAACACGTCGTGTTCCAGAAGCACCTCAATGGCGCCCCGGCAAAGATTTTCGGTTATTTCTCCATTCCATTCAGAAACAACAATCCCAAACCTGAATTCCTTCGCGTTTGGGATTTTGTCTTTATCGTATTCTGAAAGATTATTTCCTTCTGTAGCCATACTATGTTTTACTATTGCATTGTCTGTGCCTGCCCAAGATAAACTTTTACCCTATTTGCTTCTACAGATTCCGGATATTCAGTCTCTATTCTGCTAAGGTATTTTTCGGCAGCAGCACCATCTCCTAATTTAATTGCCGTCACTGCAGCTTTCAGTAAAAACTTTGGAGTAGTAAAGTTATTGTCTCTCAACTTGGCAGCCTCTTCATAGTAACCCAAAGCTTCTTCGGGTTGGTCTAGTTGCAGGAATGCATCTCCAATAGCCCCTTTTGCAAGCGGCGCAAGAATTTGATCGTCGCTCTCAAAATCGTCAAGAGCTTCTATCGCTTGCTGGTACTGGTTAGTATTAAGATACGCCATACCTGCATAGTAAAGAGCAAGGTTACCGGCATTTGTAGAACCATAGTTCTCAATAATGTCCTGGAAACCGTACTTACCTTCTCCTCCTGTCAAAGCCAGGTTAAAAAGAGAGTCACTTTGTGCACCCGATGCCTGTAACGCATTGTCAAAATACTGCTGCGCCATAAACATCTCATTGGCAGCCTCTGCTTCTTTAGGCTCCTGAATAAACTCTTCGTAAGCAAGATATCCAAGGATAGCCGCTGCAGCAACTCCAATGATGATAAAAATATACTTTTGATTCCGGGCAACCCATGCCTCGGTTTTACTCGCACCTTCATCAAGGGAATTAAACACTTCTGCAGTTGTAGAATGATCTTCAACAGCAGCCTGTTGCTCCTCTTTGTTACTGGGCTTATATCCTCTTTTCTTGTAAGTAGCCATAAATAAACGTTAATTGAAGCGCAAAAATAGAATATTTCTTTAAAATTAAAAGGGAATTAAATTGTTTATTTATGCTAATTTGCACCGGCTTAAGGCCTCCTTGAGTGTAGCTATTACAGCACTGAATAACAGCTTCTTATGTTTCTCAAAACCCTCTCCTTACTAAATTACAAGAATTTTACCTCGGCCGAATTTGATTTTGACCGCAAAATTAATTGCATAGTTGGAAATAATGGAATTGGTAAGACCAATGTGCTGGATAGCATATATCACCTCTCTTTTGGGAAAAGCTATTTTAATCCCATCACCAGCCAAAACATAAATCACGAAGCCGAATTTTTTGTTGTAGATGGCATTTTTGAGAAGCATGAACGGGAAGAGCAAATTATTGTTAGTGCCAAGCGCGGACAGAAAAAAGTCATTAAGCGCAACAACAAACCCTACGAAAAATTCAGTGAACATATTGGCTTTATCCCTACCGTAATAATTTCTCCGGCAGATCGTGACCTTATTATTGAAGGCAGCGAAACCCGTAGAAAGTTCATTGATGGTGTTATTTCTCAAAGCGACAATAAATATCTCAACAGTCTCATTGACTACGGAAGGATTTTAGCACAGCGCAATTCCCTGCTGAAGTATTTTGCAGCCAATAACAGTTTTGACAGGGACACACTTTCAGTCTATGACATGCAGCTGGAAGATCTTGGGAACATCCTGTTTAAAAAACGGAAAGCTTTTCTCGAAACTTTTATTCCCATTTTTCAGAAGCGTTATACTATAATAAGTAATGGTCGCGAAAAAGTTTCCATTACATATAAGAGTCAGCTGGAAGACGGCGATTTCAAAGATCAACTGGAACAAAACCTGCAGAAGGATATGGCCCTGCAATACACGGGCGTGGGCACACACAAAGACGACCTAATTTTTGAGATTGAAGGGCATCCCATAAAAAAATTCGGTTCACAGGGGCAGCAAAAATCATTTTTGATTGCTCTTAAACTCGCACAATTCGATTTTATTAAAGATCTGGCAAAGGTCTCTCCCATTCTGCTCATGGACGATATTTTCGACAAGCTGGATGAGAATAGGGTGGCACATATCGTAGACCTTGTTGCTACAGATGAGTTGGGCCAGCTTTTTATAAGTGACACCCACGGAGAACGTACAGAAAAAGTGGTTAAAAGTACCGCACAAACTTATAAAATGTTTTACCTGTGAAAAATGCCATTTTTGTATTCCTTTTAGGAATGATCTTGCTTTCATGCAATACCGATTCTTCCCGAGAAAAAGTGGACAACCTCAACGGATATTGGGAAATTAAAAAAGCCGAACTTCCCGAAGGGATCACCAAAGAATTCAAATATTCCGAAATTGTAGATTTTATAGAAGTAGACAGTCTTAAAGGCTTTAGAAAAAAAGTGCGCCCCCAAATTGATGGCAGCTTTATCACCACAAATGATGAAGAAGTACTTGAGGTTAAACTTGAAAATGACAGCATTAATTTGTACTATACTACCCCCTACGCAAACTGGAAAGAAACAGTGATTTCTTCGGAAGAGAATGAGCTGGTGGTCATCAACCCCAGGGGAATTATCTATACCTATAAACGATTTACTCCATATTCAGGAAACTATGGCAAAGAGGATTAACGAACATATAAGCATAAGTGAAGCTCTTAAAGAATTTGTGAGCGACAACAAATTGCAGAAGGGCCTTGATAAGGTACACGTTCGCGAAGTCTGGAACAGCCAGATGGGGCCTGCCATAGAAAAATATACCACTTCTATAAAACTTGACAGGGATACCCTTTACGTACAACTGAGTTCTTCGGTACTGCGCGAAGAATTGAGCTACGGCAAAGAGAAGATCGTAAAAATGCTGAATGAAGAACTGGGAAGGGATCTTATTAAAAAATTAATTCTACGTTAGTTCTCCCGGGTTCAAAGTTTAAAGTTCAAGGTTTAAGGTTTCTGTCACCTCGAGCCTTCGGTTATCGCTCAGGAAGAATTTTCTTTCCAAAAATGTCATTCCCCAGCAACTTTTTTAAAACCCGTTGGCGCGGATTTGCAATCCGTGCCGGTTCCTCTCCTTACGTTACCTCGAGCGGAGTTGAACGCTTTTTGTAATCCAATGTCACCTCGAGCGGAGTCGGGAGGTATTTCTTCTGAAAAAAAACTCCTGAAATACCTTCTAAAAATGTCATTTTTCAACACCTTCTTTAAAACCCGTTGGCGCGGATTTGAAATCCCTGCCGGTTCCTCTCCTTACGTTACCTCGAGCAGAGTTGAACGCTTTTTGAAATCCAAAGTCACCTCGAGCGGAGCCGACAGGCCTTTCTTCTGAAAAAAAACTCCTGAAATACCTTCCAAAAATGTCATTTCTCGACACCTTCTTTAAAACCCGTTGGCGCGGATTTGTAATCCGTGCCGATATCTCTCCTTACGTTACCTCGAGCAGAGTTGAGAGGTCTTTCTTCTGAAAAAAACTCCTAAAATACCTTCCAAAAATGGCATACCCCAGCAACTTCTATAAAACCCGTTGGCGCGGATTTGTAATCCGTGCCGGTATCTCTCCTTACGTTACCTCGAGCGGAATTGAACGCTTTTTGAAATCCAATGTCATCTCGAGCGGAGTCGAGAGGCCTTTCTTCTGAAAAAAAACTCCTGAAATACCTTCCAAAAATGTCATTTTTCAACACCTTTTATAAAGCCAGCTGGCGCGGATTTGTAATCCGTGCCGGTTCCTCTCCTACGTTACCTCGAGCGGAGTTGAACGCTTTTTGAAATCCAATGTCACCTCGAGCGGAGCCGAGAGGCCTTTCTTCTGAAAAAAACTCCTGAAATATCCTCCCAAAAATGTCATTTCTCGGCACCTTCATTAAAACCCGTTGGCGCGGATTTGTAATCCGTGCCGGTATCTCTCCTTACGTTACCTCGAGCAGAGTTGTACGCTTTTTGAAATCCAATGTCACCTCGAGCGGAGCCGAGAGGCCTTTCTTCTAAAAAAACTCCTGAAATATCCTCCCAAAAATGTCATTTCTCGGCACCTTCATTAAAACCCGTTGGCGCGGATTTGTAATCCGTGCCGGTATCTCTCCTTACGTCACCACGAGCGGAATTGAACGCTTTTTGAAATCCAATGTCACCTCGAGCGGAGTCGAGAGGCCTTTCTTCTGAAAAACTCCTGAAATACCTTCCAAAAATGTCATTTCTAAGCAACTTTTTTAAAACCAACTGGCGCGGATTTGTAATCCGTGCCGAAGCCCTTCCCACCCCTACCCAATTCCGAAAAAGACACGGAATTACTTTCCAAAAATGGCATTTTTCACTAACTTTTTAGAAATCTATCCAGGAACAGCATTATGACCGGAAAAGAAGAAATGATCGAACAACAATTAAAAGGACGCGGCATTTCTAATTCTGATGTTCTAAGAGCTATGCAGGAAGTGGATCGTTCTCTCTTTGTTCCCGAAGACAAACAGCAAAAGGCCTATGAAGACAGGCCGCTCCCCATAGGAAAGGACCAAACTATTAGTCAGCCATACATTGTAGCTTACATGGCAGAGCAGCTACAGCTGAAGAAAGATGAAAGAGTCCTGGAAGTAGGCACCGGTTGCGGGTATAATGCGGCGGTCATTTCACGCCTTGTAAAAAAGGTTTATAGCGTGGAAATAATTGAATGGCTGGCAAAGCTGGCCAAAGAGAATTTGGCAAAGACAGATTATAACAATATCACCACCAAACACGGTGACGGATATTCGGGCTGGAAAGAGTTTTCACCTTTTGATGCTATAATATTAACCGCGGCACCTCCTTCAATTCCACAGCCGCTTAAAGATCAATTAAAAGTGGGAGGCCGACTTTTGGCGCCTGTTGGCCGCTTGAATCAACAACTGGTAATGCTTTACAAAACCGGGGAGGATGAATTTGAAGAAAAGACCCTGCTCCCGGTGCGTTTTGTCCCTATGACAGGGCGGGCCGATAAAGGTGGCAGCTACGGAGGGTGAAAAATAAAAAAACCACCTAAAAAGGTGGTTTTTTGATCTTATTTCAGAAGTTACTTAGAACATTTCTCTTCCGGCGAAATGGAAAGCACCTTCAATTTGTGCATTCTCATCGCTATCACTTCCGTGTACGGCATTTTCACCTACAGAAGCAGCATATTTCTTTCTAATGGTACCTTCGGCAGCATCTTCAGGATTTGTAGCCCCAATAAGGGTTCTAAAATCTTCAACAGCATTTTCCTTTTCAAGAATAGCGGCAACGATTGGCCCGCGGCTCATAAATTCAACCAGCTCCCCGTAAAATGGACGTTCACTGTGTACTTCGTAGAATTTTTCGGCATCGCGACGTGTCATTTGCGTAAGTTTCATCGCAACAATTCTGAATCCTGAAGCAGTGATCTGCTCTAAAATAGCGCCAATGTGTCCTTTTTCAACTGCATCGGGCTTAATCATGGTGAAAGTTCTATTTTCTGCCATTACTTAGTTTTTAATTTTGCTGTAAAAATAATCAAATCAGGGCCATATACAAGGTACATAGGTTTTTATTCGATCTTCCGCAGATAAAGGCTGTCAAAAATGACATTTTAGGAACTGCAGTAAGTACTTTTTGAATCTTCAAATATTCAATATCTTCGCTCTCTATGACAAACGAAGATATTTCCAAAATAAAGGAGTTACTTGAAGGCAAAAAGAAGATCGTTATTGTTCCCCATAAAGGGCCCGATGGTGATGCGATGGGTTCTACACTTGCTCTTAAGATCCTGCTTGAGGGACTGGGGCACTACGTAAATCTTATCGCTCCCAATGATTACCCTAGTTTCTTAAAGTGGATGCCTTACGAAGAAGAAACGCTGCTTTATGACAGGGATACCGAAAAATGTGAAAAGATTATTGCTGAAGCCGATGTGATCTTCACGCTCGATTTCAACCACCTCTCACGAGCTGGCGATATGTACAAACCACTACAGGAGGCCACAGCTGCTTTTGTGATGATAGACCATCACCAACAGCCCGATGATTATGCCGATGTTACCTATAGCGATGTTACCATGTGCTCTACCTGCCAGATGGTCTATCACTTTATAGAAAATATTGGCCTGGCACAAAAGATCACTCCGCAGATCGCCACCTGCCTGTATACAGGTATAATGACCGATACCGGATCTTTCAGGTATAGATCTACCACCAGTCTCACCCACCGCGTGATAGCCGATCTTATTGAAAAAGGGGCCGACAATACTTCTATCCACGAAAATGTATTTGACACCAGTTCTTACGGGCAACTGCAGCTTTTGGGATGCGCACTGCAAAACCTGAGAGTAGTAGAAGGCCTGCGTACGGCATACATCACTTTGTCACAGGAAGAACTGGACAGGCATAACTTTAAAAAAGGAGATACTGAAGGTTTTGTAAACTATGGCCTCTCTCTAGAAGGTATAGTTTTTGCCGCCATTTTTATCGAAAATGAAGCCGAGAAGATCGTGAAGATATCTTTTCGTTCAAAAGGCACTTTTTCGGTCAATGAATTTGCCCGGCGTTATTTTGAAGGCGGCGGCCACACTAACGCCGCAGGAGGCAAAAGTGATCTTTCCCTGCAGGAGACCGTAGAAAGATTTATTAGTATCTTGCCTACTTATAAGACAAACCTGGCACTATGAAAATGAAATATATAATACTGTTTACGGGTCTGCTCCTTTTTTCGTGCAAGTCACCTGAAGCCAGAAGACCGGTGACACAGGAGTCGGGTTCCTATATTAATGAAGCTGTAGAGCGCAACCGGAAAATTGTAGCCGAAGAAGAAGCCCAGATCCAGAAGATCATTGAAACCGATACTACACGGGAGTACATTTCTTCGGCTAACGGATTTTGGTACTATTACAATAAAAAAGATACCACCGCTGCTAAGACTCCAAAATTTGGAGATGTTGTAGAATTCGATTACAACCTAAAAACTCTTGGTGGCCGTGATATTTATACCGATGATGAGATCGCTCCCCGCACCTATGCCATAGACCAGGAAGAACTCTTCAGCGGACTGCGACAGGGGCTCAAGCTTATGAAAGAAGGAGAAACAGTCACTTTTTTATTTCCTTCTCACAAAGCTTTCGGGTATTACGGAGATAAAAAACGTATAGGAGCAGATGTGCCGTTGATTTCTACGGTTACCCTCATAGATATTTCAGAAGCACCTGAAGCTAATCAGGAAAATAACAACTAAACAATTAATTTAAACATGAAGAAAATCAATTTTTTGCTTTTATGCAGTGTGCTATTTGCTTTTACTGCCTGTAATGACGAATATCCAGATCTTGAAGACGGAATGTACGCTCAATTCAAGACCAACCAAGGAGACTTTATCGCTGAACTTTATTTTAAAGAGACCCCAATGACGGTTGCCAGCTTTGTTTCTCTTGCCGAAGGTACCACTACCATGGCCGAAGAACAATATCAAAATAAGCCATTTTACGACGGACTCGTTTTTCACCGTGTGATTGGAGATTTCATGATCCAGGGAGGTGACCCGCAGGGTACCGGTACAGGTGGCCCGGGCTACAAATTCCCAAATGAGATCGTTGACACGCTCACCCATGATTCTGCAGGGATTCTTTCCATGGCAAACTCCGGCCCTAACACAAACGGAAGCCAGTTCTTTATCACTTTAAAAGAAACTCCGTGGCTCAACGGCATGCACACCGTGTTTGGTGAGGTTGTAAAAGGTATGGATGTGGTAGAGGCTATTGGAAACTTAGAAACAGGCGCAAATGATCGTCCTCTTGAAGATGTGGTAATGCAGGAAGTAAAGATCATTCGCAAAGGCCAGGCAGCCAAGAATTTTAAAGCTGCTGAAGTTCTTACTCAGGAGTTAGCCGATTTTAAGGCTGAAGCTGAAGAAAAGGAACGCAAAATGAACGAGCAGCGTTCTGCTAACGCTCAGCGTTACGAGGAATTGAAAGCCGGTGCTAAAGAACTTGAAAGCGGTCTCCAGATTGCATTTTTGGAAGAAGGTGAAGGCCCAAAGCCACAACAGGGAGATACCGTAAGGGTAAACTACAAAGGCTATTTGAGCTCTGGTGATCTTTTTGATACCAACATTGCCGAAGTAGCCGAAGAAGCAGGTGTGCTTAATGAAAGAAGACAGCAAATGGGAGGATATGCCCCTATGCCAATGCTATACAGTAAAGATGCACCTATGATCCCCGGATTTAAAGAAGGCGTGCAGCAAATGCAGGTAGGAGATAAAGCAGTACTGTTTGTTCCTTCTCATTTAGGATACGGAGAAAATGGTGCACCTCCAGTAATTCCACCATCTGCCGATCTTATTTTTGAAGTTGAGATGGTAGATATCCAGTAGAAGAAAAATCCTCACAAAAAAAGCTTCCAAAAATGACATTTTTGGAAGCTTTTTTATTTAAATGATCCTAAAGAATTACTTCTTCTCCGGAATGTTCTTCAATACTTCAAGTACAAAGCTCCAGTATTTTTGAGCTGAAGATATACTTGCCCTCTCATCGGGTGAGTGTGCGCCGCAAATAGTTGGTCCAAAAGAGATCATATCCATTTCGGGGTAGTTCTTTCCTAAGATTCCGCATTCCAGGCCGGCATGGCAGGCAGCAATATCGGGTTCATCGGTATTCATTTTTCGGTAGAGTTCATCGAGCACCTTTAAAATGGGAGAATCCATATTAGGAGCCCATCCGGGATATGCACCCGAGAGCTCCACTTCAAAACCAGCAAGTTCAAATCCGGCGCGAAGGCTGTTAGCGAGATCGGTCTTTGAAGAATCTACCGAAGAGCGCGTCAAACAAAGCACTTCAATTTTGCCATTTTTGACAGTTACGCGCGCCACATTGTTAGAAGTTTCCACAAGGCCCTCAATATCGGGGCTCATCCTGTACACGCCGTTATGAGCAGCGTAAATAGATTTCAGAAATAACTCCTGGGCTCCCAGTTCCATCACTTTTTGAGGGGCTTCAGTTTCTGAAACCTCAATAAGAAGCTTTGGCTCCAGGGTTTTATATTCCTGCTTAATCTGCTGAATGGCTTTCCCAATTTCAGCTGTAAAATCTTCCTTCTGAATTTTCTCAACCACTACTACAGCTTCACTTTCCCGCGGAATAGCATTACGGAGGCCGCCGCCATTTATTTCAGAAATTCTCATTCCGAAGTTTTCATACCCGCCGAAGAGAATGCGGTTCATGAGCTTATTTGCGTTTCCAAGACCTTTGATGATATCCATTCCTGAATGTCCTCCCTGCAGGCCTTTCACCTGCACCCAGTAGGCAATAGAGTCTTCGGGCACAGGTTCTTCTGTATAAGTTCCGGAAGCAGTAATATCTACGCCACCGGCACATCCAATTCCTATCTCATTATCTTCTTCGGTGTCGAGGTTAAGCAAGATATCCCCTTTAAGCAGTCCGGGTTTTAAGCCCATGGCTCCTGTCATTCCGGTTTCTTCATCTATGGTAAAGAGTGCTTCTAAAGCCGGGTGTTCAATTTCCTTACTTTCCAAAATGGCCATCATGGTGGCTACACCAAGTCCGTTATCGGCTCCCAGGGTAGTCCCATTTGCCCGCACCCAGTCACCATCAACATACATCTCAATCCCCTGATTTTCAAAATCGAAATTGGAATCGCTGTTTTTTTGATGCACCATATCAAGGTGAGACTGCAGCACTACCGCCTTTTTGTTTTCCATGCCCGGGGTTGCAGGTTTACGTATAATGACATTTCCCACCTCATCAACTTCGGTTTCCAGCCCCAGGTCATTCCCAAAGTTCTTTATAAACTCGATTACCCTTTCCTCCTTTTTTGAAGGTCTGGGAACCGCATTGAGATCGGCAAATTTATTCCAGAGTGGCTTAGGTTCTAAAGCCCTTATTTCTTCGTTCATGATGTTCTAAGTTTGAATTCTCACAAATATAAGAAATCGTAGAGCATTAGAGTTAAACAACCCACCCCGCCTTACAGGATCCCTCCGGAGGAGGGGACACTTTGATAGATAAACAAAAAATCATTTGTGAATTAGTGGCTACAAATATCCGAGTACTGAACAAGCAATTACCACCCCGCCTTTCAGGCACCCCTCCGGCGGAGGGGACACTCAGAAGAAAAAATTCAAAAAAAGAGGTGTTATTTGAGAAAAATTGTGATCGTGAAGGCTATTTCTGAAGGAGGGGACTCTAAAGAAGGATTGGATTACCTATCCATTCGGTATGATAAAATATCCAAGGCACAGTTTGTTACTATATAACTGTCCTGAATTTTAATTAACTTATAATCATGAGCAATAATGAAAAAGAAAATTCTCAAAATGGATCCCCTCCCTCGGAGGGGTGTCCGCAGGACGGGGTGGGAAAGAATGCTCCTGTTCTTACAACTATAGATGCTATTCCCATATACCGCAAACCTTCTCCTTACTTACCCGCAGAAAAAAATCTAAGGAATAGAGCAAGAGCTTTACGAAAAATGGGGAATCTTCCGGAAATCGTTTTTTGGCAACAGGTTCATAAAGGAAAATTTTACAATATTGATTTTGACAGGCAACGTGTCATTGGACATTACATTGTAGATTTTTACGTTAAGGGATTAATGCTGGTCGTCGAAATAGATGGTTCCAGCCATAACGAAAAGCAAGAATATGATGATCGGCGGGAAAATTATCTCCGAAATTTGGGTTTACTGGTCTGGAAAGTGAGTGCTACTGAGGTAATGATGGATGTTGAACGGGTTATGGAAAATCTAATGCAGTATATAATTGATAAATATTCATAGATTGATAGTCTACTCCCACCCCGACCTTCGGCCACCCCTCCGGAGGAAGGGACACTTTGAAAGAGAAATTCAGTAATAAAAGTATTATTTCTGATAAAAATTGAGATTCTGAAGACCATCACCCCCGGCCTAGGGTTACGCTCAGGAGAAAGAGATCGTCTGGAGATAATAAAAATCATTTGTGAATTTGGGGTCAAAAATATCCGAGTACTGAACAAACAATTACCACCCCGACCTTCGGCCACCCCTCCGGAGGAAGGGACACTTTGAAAGAGAAATTCAGTAATAAAAGTATTATTTCTGATAAAAATTGAGATTCTGAAGACCATCACCCCCGGCCTAGGGTTACGCTCAGGAGAAAGAGATCGCCTGGAGATAATAAAAAATCATTTGTGTATTCGTGGCCAAAAATATCCGAGTATTGAACAACGAATTACCACCCCGCCTTTCAGGCACCCCTCCGGCGGAGGGGACACTCGGAAGAGAAATTCAGTAATAAAAGTATTATTTCTGATAAAAATTGAGATTCTGAAGACCATCACCCCCGGCCTAGGGTTACGCTCAGGAGAAAGAGATCGTCTGGAGATAATAAAAATCATTTGTGAATTCGTGGCCAAAAATATCCGAGTATTGAACAACGAATTACCACCCCGCCTTACAGGCACCCCTCCGGAGGAGGGGACAATCAGAAGAAAATTGTTCTACTCAGGTTTTCCCGGTTTCATCCAAAATACCGATAATTTTATTAAAGTCTTGGCTGCTGTCTCTTGCAGGTTGATCCTTAAAAATCCTATTTTTGAAAGGTGAAGAAAAAAGTTGCTTTAATTCTAACCCTGTTCTTACCTGTTCAGATCATCCTGATTAAGGTACTGGCTAACTACCCTCTATTTGTGGAAAAGTGGTACAGCAATGGCATTTATCCCATTACTTCGGCGTTACTGAGAAAAACCCTCGGATTCTTTCCGTTTTCTCTGGGGGATCTTTTGTACGCTTTACTGGTGATTATGCTTATTCGCTGGATAGTATTGAGAATAAAACAAAGATTCAAAGATCCCCGGCGATGGATATTAAATGCTCTTGCCGTATTATCTCTTATCTATTTTTGCTTTAACCTCTTTTGGGGTTTTAATTATTACCGGTTGCCGCTTCATGCCGCCCTGGAAATTGAAAATGATTACACTACAGAAGAACTGGTAGAATTAACGCAAGATCTTATTGCCACCTCCAACGAACTTCATCTTTCTATTACCGGCGATGATTCGGTAAAGGTGGAAATTCCTTATTCAAAATATGAACTCCTAGAATTATCGGTAGAAGGATATAAGAATATTGAAGAGGATTTTCCGGAACTTGATTATCACGTGCCCAGCCTAAAGTGCTCTCTCTACAGCGTTCCCCTTACCTATATGGGTTTTAATGGTTACTTAAATCCGCTAACCAACGAAGGGCAGGTAAACACGCAAATTGTGGCTTACAAGATTCCTACTACCGCGAGCCATGAAATTGGTCATCAGTTGGGTTTTGCTAAAGAAAATGAGGCCAATTTTCTCGCCTGTCTTACCACGATGAACCATCCTGATCCATATTTCAACTATTCGGGCTACACCTTTGCCTTAAGCTATTGCCTTAGCGAACTTTATCGCCGGGATCCTGAGTTAGCCGAAAAGTTTGCCTCAGAACTTAACTTTGGGGTAAAGGAAAACTACCGGGAGGTGCGGGAATTTTGGGAAAGCCACAAAAATCCTTTCGAACCAATTTTTATGTTTACCTACAATTCCTTCCTGGTGGCCAATAATCAGCCACAGGGAATGAAGAGCTACAGTTACGTGGTGGCGCTGCTGGTAAATTATCACAAAAGCAGAGGAAAATTATAACAAGTTAATCATTCTCATTTTTTTGCTAACTTACCTGCTCAAAATTCCAATCCTATAACAATTTTATGAGAATTAAACTTTTATTCTGCCTGCTGTTTAGTGCCGTAACCGGACTGCAGGCGCAGGAGTATTTTCCTAAGAATGATGCCGTTAAGGCTCAGGAAAATACCAACTTCACAGTTCTTTCGAACGCCAACATTTATGTAGATCCTTCCACCGTTATTCAAAACGGGATGCTGGCCATGCGCAATGGAAAGGTCACCGCCGTTGGAAAAAACATTAAAATTCCCGCAAATGCTGTAGTCATTGACCTTAAAGGAAAAACAATTTACCCTTCCTTTATTGATCTTTACTCGAGTTTTGGGATTGAAAAACCGAAAAGCGAAGGCGGCAGCCCCTACAGCGGGAATCCGCAGTACGATGCCGGGCGCGAAGGTTATTACTGGAATGACCATATAAGGCCCGAAACTTCGGCTTTGGAAAACTTCTCCTATAATAAAGAGGAAGCCGAAAAGCTGAGAAAGCTTGGTTTTGGCGTAGTTAATACTCACATGCCCGACGGAATTGTGCGTGGTACCGGAATGCTTATCGCCTTAAATTCCGAAGGAACTGAAGGAGACAGAATACTTGATGAAGAGTCTGCACAATATCTTTCCTTTGAAAAAAGTGCAAAATCAAAACAGGTCTACCCTTCTTCTAAAATGGGTGCCATGGCTTTGCTTAGACAAACTTATCTTGACGCCGACTGGTACGCGAAGGGTAATGCCCACAATAAAGATCTTGCTCTTGAAGCTTTTAATGAGAACAAAAACCTCCTTCAAATCTTCAAAACCGACAATTTACTGGATGAACTTCGTGCCGATAAAGTGGGTGACGAAATGGGTGTGCAGTATGTGATTGTGGGCAGCGGAAATGAATTTGAGCGACTTGATGCCATAAATGCCACCAATGCCACCTTTATTGTACCCGTTAATTACCCCGAGCCGTTTGATATGGAAGACCCGTACATGGCCAACTACGCCACTTTGGGAGACATGAAAGAATGGAACCAGGCACCGGCAAACCTCAAAATGCTTAGCGAGAAGAAAGTTCCCTACACCATCACATCTCATGATGCCGAAAAGAATTTCAGGGAGAATTTACTTAAAGCAGTGGCTTATGGACTTGATAAAAAAGATGCCCTTGCTGCCTTAACAACCGTGCCTGCAAAACTTATAGGCCATGAAAATAAACTTGGAACCTTAAAAGAAGGTGCCTGGGCGAATTTTATCATTACCTCTGGCGACTATTTTGACAAGGAAACCACTATATACGAGAATTGGGTTCAGGGCAAACGAACTGTATTTGAAGACATTGACCTGGTGAACCTCAACGGTACTTATGATGTCAAGGTCGGCAGCGATACCTACACGGTAAAGATCAGCGGTGAGCCTTCAAAACCCAAGGCTGAAGTTAGCACCAATAATAGCAAGATAGGTTCAAAGATCAACTACAGCAACAACTGGGTTAACCTGCTGCTATCTTCTCCCGATACTACAAAAACTGAATACACCAGGCTTAGCGCCAGAATCTCTAATAACGCAAAAACCTTCAGCGGAAAAGCCATTTTAGGAGATGGTACAGCAACCAGTTTTACTGCTACCCGCACTGAAGATGCTTCAGAAAAGAAAGATGAAAAATCTGAAGAACACCCCGAAGTACTTCCTGTAACCTTTCCGAATATGGCTTATGGATTTCAGGAGCTTCCGAAGCAACAGGATGTACTCTTCAAAAATGCTACGGTTTGGACCAATGAAGCTGAAGGCATCATGGAAAACAGCGACGTACTGGTAAAGAATGGGAAGATTGCTGCAGTTGGCAGAAACCTTAGCGCCCGTGGTGCTACAGTAATAGATGCTACAGGAAAGCACCTTACTACCGGGATTATAGATGAGCACTCTCACCTGGCGGCATCGGCCGTGAATGAGGCGGGACACAACTCATCGGCCGAGGTGCAGATGGAAGATGTAGTAGATCCCGATGATATTGGAATTTACAGGAACCTGGCCGGGGGAGTAACTACAATGCAGCTACTTCATGGATCGGCTAACCCAATTGGAGGACAGTCGGCCATCCTAAAGATGAAATGGGGAGCTACTCCACAGGAAATGGTTCTTGACAATTCACCAAAGTTCATCAAGTTTGCTTTGGGAGAGAACGTAAAACAGGCAAACTGGGACAGCAATTCCCGCTTCCCACAAACCCGTATGGGGGTGGAACAGGTATTTGTAGATTATTTTACCCGTGCCCGCGAATATGAGCAGCTAAAAAAGAGCGGCAAACCCTATCGCAAGGACATTGAAATGGAAACCATCCTGGAAATCATTAACGGCGAACGCTTTGTGACTGCACATTCTTACGTTCAAAGTGAGATCAATATGTTGATGAAGGTAGCCGAGCAATTCGGTTTTAATATAAATACGTTTACACATATTTTGGAAGGTTACAAATTAGCCGATAAAATGGCCGAACATGGCGTGGGAGGTTCTACTTTCTCTGACTGGTGGGCGTATAAATATGAAGTAAAAGATGCCATCCCGCAAAATGCTGCCATTATGCATAATGCCGGTGTAACAGTCGCCATTAACAGTGATGATGCCGAAATGAGCCGCAGACTGAACCAGGAGGCGGCAAAAAGTGTGAAATACGGGGACATTTCTGAAGAGGAAGCCTGGAAATTTGTAACTCTTAATCCGGCAAAACTGCTGCACATCGATGACCGTGTGGGAAGCATAAAAGAAGGAAAAGATGCCGATTTAGTGCTGTGGAATGCCCATCCGCTTTCTGTTTACGCCAAGCCTGAAAAAACTATTATTGAAGGTGTAGTGTATTTTGATCTGGAAAGAGATCAACAACTTAGAAAGGAAGTGGAAAAGCAGAAAAACCTGCTCACCTCCCAAATGCTAAAGGCCAAAAACAATGGTCTTAAGACGCAGCCGGTAAAGAATTCCAGCAAAGAAGAAATGCACTGTGACACCCTCTAAAATTTGAAGTATGAAAAATTTGAAAAGATATATCCTGCCGGTCCTGCTCCTTTTTGCAGGTTCGGTCATAGCACAACAAACTCCGGCGCCCCCGCAAGACCGTGCGATAAGCATAGTTGGTGCCACTGCCCACGTTGGGAATGGCGAAGTTATTGAGAACAGCGTGATCATCTTTGAGAACGGAAAATTAACTACGGTGACCGATGCGGCTTCCACCAATCGTCAATATCCCGGTACCGTGATCGATGCTAAAGGCAAACACGTTTATCCCGGATTTATCGCCCCTAACTCCACCCTGGGGTTGGTAGAAATTGATGCGGTGGTACAAAGTGATGACGAAGATGAACTTGGGGAACTTTTACCTCACGTTCGCAGTCTCATCGCTTATAATGCCGAAAGCCAGGTGGTGGAAAGTATGCGTCCCAACGGCGTGCTCGTAGGGCAAATCGCGCCGCGGGGCGGCAGGATCTCCGGCACCTCATCTATTGTACAGTTTGATGCCTGGAACTGGGAAGATGCCGTACTAAAAGAAGATGATGGTTTGCACATTAACTGGCCTAACAGCGTTCGCAGAGGCCGTTGGTGGATGGGGGAAGATCCCGGTATAAAACCGAATGATGATTACTCAAAAGACCTTCAGGAATTGAGCTCATTTTTTAAAAATGCCAAAGCCTATCTCGCAGGACCCCAGGAAAAAGCGAATCTGCCTTTCCAGGCTATGGAAGCTGTATTTAACGGAAAAAAGAAAGTTTACATCCACGCCGATTCAGAAAAAGAGATTATCGACGTCCTGGCTTTTAAAGAAGAACATCAACTGGAAAACGTAGTGCTTGTGGGCGCTTACGATGCTTTTAAAGTAGCCAATCAAATCAAGGCAGCCAATGTTCCGGTACTTGTAGGCCGTGTGCACGAAACCCCGCAAATGGAAGATCAGGATTATGACCTACCCTACAAACTCGCCTACCTGCTTAATCGGGAAGGAATTCTTGTGGGGCTGGAAACCAGCGGTGACATGGAAAGAATGAACAGCCGAAATTTGCCATTTTACGCAGGTACAGTTACCGGTTACGGCCTCAGTAAAGCCGACGCTCTTAAAATGATCACTTCAAACACTGCAAAGATCCTGGGGGTTGACGACAGCCTTGGAACACTGGAGGCCGGTAAAGATGCCACTCTTTTTATTAGTGAAGGAGATGCACTGGATATGCGTACCAATAAAGTTGCCCGGGCATTTATTCAGGGGCGTGAAATAAGTTTGGAAAGCCACCAGACAGAGCTGGCAAAAAGATATACTGAAAAATACGGCCAGCAGGAGAAAAAATAATCTCCAAAAATGCCATTTTTGACAGGAGGCTGATTGAAAAACTAATCCCGTTTAACCTGAAGGTTTTCAGGTTCTAACTACTTCTGAAAATTTAGGATCAGTAGATTCTAAAATTTCCGAAGAAAAGATTAGTACTATTTCAATCAGCCTCTTTTTTTTATACTTTGAAATCTTCCGAATTTAGTACCACCTGCGTAGAAGGCAGTACAGGTTTACTGTCATCTTCGGCAGTAATAAATATCCTTATAGGTTCATAAGGTGTATTGGTGGTCAATTTCCCGTTGTTCTTGCGATTGATATCCAGCCGACCCAGGTTAATGGTGCCGTGTTTTTTGGTCACCATCCACACCACATAATGTGCCCGGGAAGGCGTAAGCCTGTTGGGGCTTGCAAGGTTACTCACCTCAAGCTCGACTTCATAATTCTGGTTGTTATCTTTATCGACCTTTACAACGGCTTCAGCAGCGGGTACTACATTAGAAACCGGGAAAGTGATCTTTTTACTGCAGGCAGTAATCAAAATAGCGGCAAAAATAAAGCTGAGCACCTTAAAAGCATCAGGCATTGAAAGTGGCTTATTTTTCTTGTTTTTCTTTTCCATAAAAGTGGTTTTTCGTTTTCCCGTTAAAATACCGCTTTTTTTCCAATCCTGAAAATCCTACCATGCCCTACGCCACTATTACTGCACCAAACCCGAAGTTTTCTATCTTTGCAGCATGCAAAAATTCATAAGTAGTTTTCAGAATCAGGCGGTAAAGAGGATATTACAGTTACAGGAAAAATCGCGCGCCCGCAAAAAAGAACACGTCTTTGTAGTAGAAGGCATCCGGGAGATAAATTTAGCTATAAAAGGAGGCTACCAGGTCACCGAACTGTATTATTCATCTGATCTCTTTCCTGCTGAAAAAGCCGAAAATCTGCTTTCATTAATTTCCAATCCTGTTGATGTGACCGAACTTTCTTCGGAAGTATATCAAAAGATCGCATACCGCGGAAGTACCGAAGGGGTACTGGCAATTGTGGGTTCCCGGGAGCTTTCCCTGCAAAACCTGACCTTCAAAACAAAGAATCCGCTGATTCTCGTCGCCGAAGCCCCCGAAAAACCCGGAAATATAGGAGCATTATTGCGCACCGCCGATGCTGCAGCTGTAGATGCCGTACTTATTGCCAATCCGCGGACAGATATGTTCAATCCAAACATCATTCGCAGTAGTGTAGGCTGCATCTTCACAAATAAGATCGCCACCGGCAGTACTTCAGAAATTATTGCTTTTTTAAAGGAGCGAAAAATTGCCATTTTTGGAGCCGCACTACAGGCCTCTGTTCCTTATCACAGTGTTGACTTCACCGGCGGTAGTGCCATTGTGGTAGGTACTGAAGCCACAGGGCTAAGTTGCGAGTGGCTGGAAAATACTACCCAAAACATTATCATCCCCATGGAAGGAGCAATAGACTCCATGAACGTATCGGTTGCTGCGGGAATATTAATTTTTGAAGCAAAAAGGCAGCGGCGTTAATTAGATTTCGGATACTTTTTTTAATGTTGCGGGTTTGCTTTAATTGCCCACCCCGCCTTGCAGGCACCCCTCCGGCGGAGGGGACGGTACTCAGAATTTTTATTCTTAAGGTGAATAATTCTTGAATCCAATATGAATTTCAGTCTGTACAACACTGATCATCGCTATTCAAAGTCACTCAGAAGAAAAGAAATAGCTTTTAGTTAAACATATTATTTGTGAATTCGGGGCCAAAAATATCCGACAATAAAGAGTAAAAAGATCCAAACCTCCCAACCTTACAAATCCGAATCAAAACCCACCCCGCCTTGCAGGTACCCCTCCGGAGGAAGGGACACTTTGAAAGAGAAACAAAAAAACATTTGTGAATTCGTGGCCAAAAATATCCGACAATAAAGAGTAAAAAGATCAAAACCTCCCAAACTTACAATTCCGAACCAAAACCCACCCCGCCTTGCAGGCACCCCTCCGGAGGAAGGGACACTTTGAAAGAGAAACAAAAAAACATTTGTGTATTCGTGGCCAAAAATATCCGACAATAAAGAGTAAAAAAATCCAACCCTCCAACCTTACAATTCCGAACCAAAACCCACCCCGCCTTGCAGGCACCCCTCCGGCGGAGGGGACGGTAATAAGAATATTTATTTTTAAGGTGAATGATTCTTGAATCCAATATGAACTTCAATCTTTACAACACTGATCATCGCTACTCAAAGTCACTCAGAGGAAAAGGAATAGCTTTTAGTTAAACATATTATTTGTGAATTCGTGGCCAAAAATATCCGACAATAAAGAGTAAAAAGATCTTAACCTCCCAACCTTACAATTCCGAACCTAAACCCACCCCGCCTTGCAGGCACCACTCCGGCGGAGGGGACGGTAATAAGAATATTTCTTCTTAAGGTGAAAAATTAGATTTCATATAAGTTGACTTTAGTGGTCAATCTATATCCTGAACGCACAACTTTCCACTCTCACTTTTCACAAAAGTTTTGTCCCTTTAAATCTTAATTCTTCAATAAAGATTCTGCTTATATTAGCCGAAAACAACAAATTTGACAGCAAATACTCTTTTTTGGATCATTGTAGGCATCATCATTATTGATTTTTTAGTCGATAAGATCCTGGATGCCTTGAATGCCAAACACTATAATGATCCTGTGCCCGATTCGCTTAAAGATGTTTTTGACGAGCAGGAATATGAGAAATCACAGCGGTATAAGAAATCGAACTACAAATTCGCGATGGTTTCCTCTACATTTTCGGTGGTGGTATTGTTGCTGTTCCTTTTCCTCGATGGCTTCGATTTTGTTGATACTCTTGCACGATCAGTTTCAGATAACGCCATTTTGATAGCGCTGATCTTCTTCGGCATTATTATGCTCGGGAGCGACCTGTTATCTCTTCCCTTCTCGTGGTACCACACATTTGTAATAGAAGAAAAATTCGGTTTTAATAAAACGACTCCCAAAACCTTCATTTTAGACAAGCTAAAGGGCTGGGGAATGATGATCGTTCTTGGCGGCGGCATACTGGCATTAATAGTGTGGTTCTACCAGTTCGCAGGCGGTAACTTCTGGTGGTACGCATGGATATTAGTGGCGGCTTTCAGTATCTTTCTGAATATGTTCTACGCCAGGTTAATAGTTCCGCTTTTCAATAAGCAAACTCCACTTTCCGAAGGTTCCCTGCGGAATAAGATAGAGGCCTATGCCCAAAAAGAAGGTTTTACTCTCGAAAAGATCTTTGTGATAGACGGCTCTAAAAGAAGCACTAAGGCCAATGCCTATTTTTCGGGTTTTGGAAATGAGAAAAGGGTCACCCTTTACGACACTTTAATCAACGACCTGCAGGACGAGGAGATTGTTGCGGTTTTGGCACATGAGGTGGGACATTACAAGAAGAACCACATCATCATCAACATGGTAATAAGCATTCTAAGCACAGGGTTTACCCTTTGGATTTTGTCTCTTTTTGTGGGCAACCCGTTACTTTCGGAAGCATTGGGAGTGGAAAATCCAGGGTTTCACATAGGGTTGGTAGCCTTCGGAATTTTGTACAGCCCCATTTCTGAACTTACCGGGATCATCATGAACTATCTCTCCCGGAAGTTTGAATATCAGGCCGATAATTTTGCGAAACAAACCTATAAGGCACAACCTTTGATTAGTGGATTAAAGAAGCTGTCAAAAAACAGCTTAAGCAATCTTACCCCGCACCCTGCTTATGTTTTTGTACATTACTCTCATCCGCCATTGTACAAACGGTTCAGGAATCTTGAAAGGTAATTAAATTGCCTGTTTTCAATCTTAATTGTATTTTTAGATCATGACGGAAGCCGCTATAGAAAAAGAAAACAAAGACATTGCCCAGCAGTACAAGGAACTGCTGCGCATAAGCTACCAAACCCTTACCGATGATGATAAAAAGCTCATTCGGCAGGCTTTTGATGTGGCGGTAGATGCCCATAAAGATCAGCGACGCAAATCGGGCGAAGCTTATATTTTTCACCCCATTGCCGTAGCCAAAATTGTTGCTTCGGAAATTGGGCTTGACGCGACATCTATTGCTGCTGCCCTTTTACATGATGTGGTAGAAGACACCAGCTTTACTCTTGAAGACATTCAGCAGACGTTTGGTGATACCGTAGCGCGAATTGTAGACGGGCTTACCAAGATCTCTAACCTTGAACATGATAAAGATGTTTCCCTGCAGGCCGAGAACTTCAGGAAAATGCTGCTTACGCTGAATGATGACGTGAGGGTGATTATTATTAAGATCGCCGACAGACTGCACAACATGCAGACGATGGATTCCATGCGGACAGACAAACAGGAAAAGATCGCTTCAGAAACACTTTACATCTACGCTCCCCTGGCCCACCGTATTGGTTTGTACAACATCAAAACCGAACTTGAAGACCTGGGATTAAAATATACTGAACCTGAAGTTTACAACGAGATCCTTCAGAAAATTCGGGAAAGCAAGGAAGAGCAGGACAAATACATCGCTGAATTTACTAAGGTGATTCAGGATTCCCTTGACAGGGAAAATATGAAGTACACCATCAAGGGACGGCCAAAATCGATCTACTCGATACGGCGAAAAATGAAGAACCAAAATGTCACTTTTGACGAGGTATACGACAAGTTTGCGGTAAGGATCATCTACGGAAGTGATGCTGCCAATGAGAAGTTTTTGGCATGGAAGATCTATTCAATCGTGACCGATCATTTTAGACCCAACCCTACCCGCCTGCGCGACTGGATCTCCTCCCCAAAGTCGACCGGTTATGAGGCCCTGCACATTACTGTAATGGGACCTAAAGGCCGATGGGTGGAAGTGCAAATTCGCAGTGAGCGAATGAACGAGATCGCCGAAAAAGGATATGCCGCACATTATAAATACAAGCAGGGCAACCAGGAAGACAGCCTTGATGAATGGGTAAACAAACTTCAGGAAGCCCTGGAAAATTCGGAAGTAAACGCAGTAGATTTTGTAGAGCAGTTTAAGCTGAACCTTTATTCCAAAGAGATCTTTGTATTTACACCACAGGGGGAACTAAAATCCCTTCCGAAGGGAGCTACCCCGTTAGACTTCGCCTTCAGCATACATACAGAAATTGGTTTGCGCACTCGTGGTGCCAGGGTGAACAGTAAACTGGTGCCGCTAAGCACCACACTTAAAACCGGCGACCAGGTAGAGATCATTACTTCAGAAAAAGCAAAGCCCAACTCCAACTGGCTCGACTATGCCACTACGGCACGGGCAAGGGCCAAGATTAAATCTTCCCTTAAAGAGGAAAAGAAGAATATCGCCGAAGAAGGAAAAGCCATTCTTTCAAGAAAATTACGGGCCCAAAAGATCCCGTTTAATGAAAAGACCATCAATGAACTGGTAATCTTCTTTAAGCTAAAAACAAGTCTCGACCTCTTTTACAGGGTTGGGGTGGGCACTATAGACAACCAGAAGTTGAAGGACTATGCAGCCTCACGCAGCAACGCCCTGGTAAGTTTCTTTAAAAATAAGATAAGAAAACAGGACACGGTTGAGGACATTGACCGCGATGAGATCACTGCAAAATATGACCAGCTGGTGTTTGGGCGCGATGAAGAAATTCTCGACTATAAATTGGCCAACTGCTGTAACCCTATTCCGGGAGACAATGTTTTCGGGTTTATTACGGTAAGCGAGGGTATTAAAGTCCATAAAAAAGACTGCCCCAATGCCATCCAGCTACAGAGCAATTTTGCCTACAGGATCATTCAGGCTAAATGGAAAGATTCTACCCAGGAAGAGTTCAAGGCGGTGATCAAGCTAACAGGAATAGACAATATTGGCCTGGTGAACGACGTGACCCGTGAGATCTCCAACAACATGAATACCAATATTAAAAATATTAATTTTGATAGCCAGGACGGCATTTTTACGGGCAGGATCACGGTTGTGGTCAAGAACAACAGCCTTCTTAAAAAACTCATTGAACACCTCAAAAAAATAAACGGTATAGATAAGGTGACACGTGAATAATCTTATACCTTTGCACCCATATCATGAGCAAGAAAGTAGTGAACAAAAATGACCAGGCAGTAGTAAAGAATGTCTTTACCAAATACCTGGAAGAGAAGGGACATCGAAAGACTCCCGAGCGCTTCGCCATCCTGCAGGAGATCTACAACAGCGAAGAACATTTTGACATAGAGTCGCTCTACATCAAAATGAAGAACAAAAAGTACCGCGTGAGCCGTGCTACATTATACAATACCATTGAACTGCTATTGGAGTGCGGACTTGTGCGAAAACACCAGTTTGGCAACAACCAGGCCCAGTACGAAAAATCATATTTTGACCGTAACCACGACCATATTATCTTAACCGATACAGGTGAGGTGATCGAGTTTTGTGATCCACGGGTACAGGCTATCAAGCAAACAATAGAAGAAGTGTTTGATATACAGATTAACAATCATTCCTTATATTTTTACGGAAACAAAAAAGCAACCGAATAACCTGAATTTTTATGGCAGTAGACTTACTTCTTGGATTACAATGGGGAGATGAAGGCAAAGGAAAAATAGTAGATGTTTTCACCAAACAATATAACATCATCGCCCGCTTCCAGGGAGGCCCAAATGCAGGGCACACCTTAGAATTTGATGGTCAAAAGCATGTACTTCACACCATCCCTTCGGGCATCTTTCACGAAGATGCGTTAAACCTTGTAGGAAATGGCGTGGTAATAGACCCTGTTATCTTTAAGAGAGAATTAGATAACCTGAGCAAAGCCGGGGTAGATTATAAAGACAGACTTGTAATCTCCAGGAAAGCACATTTAATCTTACCTACCCACCGTTTGCTGGATGCTGCCAGTGAGGCTTCAAAAGGCAAGGCCAAGATTGGCTCTACGTTAAAAGGAATAGGCCCTACTTATATGGATAAGACCGGCCGTAACGGAATTAGAGTTGGAGATCTTGAGTTAAGCGACTGGAAAGAAAAATACCGCACCCTGGCCGACAAGCATGAGGCTATGATAAGCTTCTACAACGTAGACGTACAATACAACCTTAGTGAACTTGAAACCGAATTCTTTAAGGCTATAGAAACCCTAAAATCGCTGCAGTTTATTGATAGTGAAGAATACCTGTACCAGGCTCAAAAAAGCGGAAAAACTATTCTTGCTGAAGGTGCCCAGGGATCTTTACTCGACATTGATTTTGGAACCTATCCTTTTGTTACTTCCTCAAATACTACCGCGGCAGGAGCCTGTACGGGTCTTGGAGTTGCTCCAAACCAGATAGGGGAAGTCTTCGGAATATTTAAAGCATACACAACCCGCGTTGGAAGTGGCCCCTTCCCTACCGAACTTTTTGACGAAGATGGGGAGACCATGGGACGTGTTGGTAAAGAATTTGGTGCAACTACCGGAAGAGCCCGCCGTTGTGGATGGCTTGATATGGTAGCATTAAAATATGCAGTACAGGTAAGTGGCGTTACCCAACTCATCATGATGAAAGCCGATGTTTTGAGCGGTTTTGACACCTTGAAGATCTGTACCGCATACAACTATCGTGGCGAAGAGATCACCCACCTGCCATACAATATTGAACATGAGAATGTAACTCCCATTTACACCCATTTCAAAGGCTGGGAGAAGGATCTCACTCAACTAAGCTCGGCAGACCAATTGCCAACTGAACTGAAAGATTATATTTCTTTTATTGAAAAAGAATTGGAGATCCCGGTAAAAATCGTTTCGGTAGGGCCAGACAGGCTACAGACCATCGAACTTTAAAAGGTCTCAAAAATGTCATTTTTGAAAGGTGTTGCGAAAACAGCACCTTTTTTTATGCTTAAACTCAATCAGCATCAATAACTGCTATTATAATACGACCCAAATTTTCGTCAGCACCGAATTTCTGAAAAATTTAAAACCCCAGCTCATACATTTTCCTCTTGAACATTTAAAATTATTCACTAACTTTGAAACTCAAAGTACTTTTTAAATGAAGAAGACTGAAGAAGATTATATGCAAGACCTTCGGGAGATACGGTCTATCATGGAACGATCAACTAAATTCCTTTCCCTAAGCGGGGTTTCGGGCGTATTGGCAGGTGTATACGCTTTAGCAGGTGTTTATTCTGTACACGGGATTTTTGATCAACAAGAGTCTCTCCTGTACAAAGCTGCTTCAAAAGAACAAGTGTTGAGCCTTTTACTAACAGGAACTTTAGTCCTGCTTTTGGCTATCACAACTGCAGTCTTTTTTTCAGTCGGTAAAGGCCGGGAACGCAGGGAGAGAGTATGGAATGCAGCCGCAAAGAGCATGCTTAAAAGTATGGCAGTTCCGCTGGTTACCGGCGGGCTTATCTCACTGATATTTTTAGCCAAAGGTTTGCTGGCATTTTTGGCACCCGTTACATTAATTTTTTATGGCCTCGCACTCTACAATGCCGGAAATTACACCTTCAGCGATGTAAAATATTTTGGCATTGCCCAGCTGGTGCTGGGGCTGCTGGCAATATATTTTACACAGTATGGCTTGATGTTTTGGGCTGTTGGCTTCGGAATATTGCATATCATATATGGCATTTACGTGAACTACAAGTACGAAAGGTGAAAATATCTATAAATGGTTTGCATAAGGCTTTCGAGAGCAGGATACGCCTCGGCATCATGTCGGTCCTGGCTGTGAATGATACGCTTGATTTTTCTTCTCTCAAGGATTACCTCGAGGTGACAGATGGGAATTTAGCCAGTCATTTAAAAGCGCTGGAAAAAGAGCATTTTATTGAAGTGACAAAAGCATTTATTGACAGAAAACCCAATACAAAATATGCAATGACCAGATCGGGAAGAAAAGCCTTTGAAGAACACCTCACAGCGCTGGAAAACCTTATCAAATCACAAAAGTAATTTTTTTACCTATACACTTTGAATTTCAAAGTACTTTAATATAACTAAAATCCTGAACATAATGACGGCCACGGAAATCAATCGACATTTTTTACAGCAGAATACTTCGAAGATCATGTTTAGTTATACTGCTACATCCTTTGTATTAGGAGGAGATAATCTGAAAGATCTTAATATTTAAAACGATTCCAGGAATTCCTAAACCAAAAACAACTATAAAAATCAGACGTTATGAAAACCAAAAGACTAACTGTTATCTTACTTGCCGCCACTTTTCTTTTACTTCTTCCTCTCCTTGGAATGCAGTTCAGCCAGGAAGTGAACTGGGACCTTTTCGATTTTATCGTGGCAGCCATCCTCCTCTATGGCACTGGTCTAATCATAGAATTGATATTAAGAAAGGTGAAAGACAGTCAAAAACGCCTTATCATTTGTGCCATCATTCTGGGAGTACTTTTCCTGGTCTGGGCCGAACTAGCCGTAGGTGTATTTGGAAGCCCCTTTGCCGGCAGCTAATACCGTATGGAAGCAATCCTTATTCACTCCCTGCTCCTCGCCTGCTGTCTCTCCTGTAAACCAATTCTTGCTACGGAAAATATCCCTGAAACCACTGCGATATCTTTTGATGCTGAAAAATGGCATTTTAAAGATGGTTTCAGTTTTCCTTACAGAGACAGCATGCTGAAGGATCTTATGAAAGACACAAATTTCCGAAAGCTGAAGAAGCCGGAAGTATTGAACCTTCTGGGAGAACCAACCAGGGTGGACACAAATTATCTAAAGAGTCCGGGAAAAGCGATTTGGTCTTGTGCCTTTCCACACTAAAACCATGGTTGTGAAATTTACAGGAGCAGATAGTATTGAATGGATCAGGATCCATTAATAAATAGCTAATTTTAAAAGAATAAGATGATCTGGCATAAATACATATCAAAATTGAGCGGCTGGTTATTCGGTCTGCTGTTGGTCGCTCTCGGTGTCCTCAACCTTATACTGGTACACCCTGTACCCGGCTTGATATATCTTTTTCTGGCCCTCATTTTCGTGCCACCCATGAGCCGTGCTTTTGAAAAACATTTCAGATTGTATATTCCGGTTGCGCTGAAGATCATTCTTGGTATTGTCATTCTCTGGTTTACCCTCGGAATAAGTGATCTTGCGGAGATATACGGTCTATAAAAAAGTTGGAAAACAGGCAGGAAAATTGCACAAAAGAGAGAAACGGTGAGTCCTGAAGTATGGAATATTTTGTAAAGAAAGAATCGATAGTAAGAGAGATTTGGGGTAAGAGTGATACTATCCTGGTCATTTTTGCAGGTGCATCGGCCGAGTTTGCTTTAAACAAAGCAGTAGACTGGCTGTACTTTACCGGAAAACTACCCGCCGATCCTTTAGGCCGGCTCTTTTCAACCGTAACCTATGCCAGGCAAATCGTGTTCTTCTCCCATTCCGAGGCAATAGGAGCAATCAAGAGGATCAATGCCATCCACAGCGGAGTAGAAAATCAGCGGGGCAACAAAATTCCGCAGTGGGCATACCGGGATGTACTTTTTATGCTCATTGGATATTCCATTCGAGCCTATGAACTACTGGAGCGGAAACTTTCTCAAGATGAAAAACAAGAAGTATTGGACGTCTTCTACCGGGTAGGAAAGGCAATGGAAATCGAAGACTTACCACCAAACTATAATGATTGGCTGTCACAAAGAAAACAGCACCTGGAACAGGACCTGGAAGACAGCAGGTACAGCAAAGATCTCTACCGGCAGTACAAAAAGCATCTTGGCCCTGTGCGCTACTGGTTCCTGTTAAAAGTACAGGAACTGGTATGCCCACAAAAGGTCAAAGAACTACTCCACCTGACTTCAAACCCCATCATACCACCTGCGCTAACAACCTATAAGATCATGCGGTACTTAAAACTGGACCATATTGCCAAATCACTACTACTCCCCAATGACTATAAGGACCAGATAAAAGATTTGGACAGGTTTAAAAACACGAATCAAAAACCCACTGAAGTCAGTTACTAGAAAGATTTTACTAAGGTTTTACTGAGGTTCATCGTGGTTTTATTGTAGCTTTTCTTTACGAAATTTTAAACCTGCAGAAGAACCCCTCCCCTCACTTTACCACCACATCCTGAATAAAATAGGGTCGTAAAAAGAACAGAAAAACCTGTTGTTATCCCGCAACTTTAATATGATAAAACACTATATTAGTTTTCATATAACGAGTTGCCAGTAATATGAAAAAAGCCTTACTAATAACTTTACTTTTTATCCTCGGACTTTCTTCTTGTAAATCGGAGAAACAATATTCGGATTATAATGAAGATGATTTTTATGAAGTACAAGGAATCATTACTGCTGTTTACCGGACAAGTGATCCTTTGGACAATCCGACTGTAAAAAATGTCAGATTTACTTACTTTTTAGATCGACCGACTCCAAAAACCGGAATGGAAGAAAACCTGGATATGTTTGAAGCCCAAAACGGATATCCTTTAATAGTTCTTGTTCATAAAGATGATGAAAATATCAGTTTTTACGGCAGAGTCGGAATTCTTGATAATTTACGCCCTGAGGAAGAAAAAGTCCTGCGTGCTCATATAAAAGATGAAATGGAAAAATTACAGACTGCTGTTCCTGAACCTCTTTACCAAAAGGCAAAATCAGTAGAAGACAATTAAAAAATACTACTGGCAACAACGGTTAACAAAAATGGCTTTTTTGAGAGATAATTTCCTACTTTTATTTCCATAAGAAAGAAGCGTTACGCCGGACAAGTGGATCTTCCCTACTCGCCACTTTCGTTAACCGGGAACGTTGTAAAAAATGCCGCTGACAAACAAAACGCGGAAAAAATAAAACTGACTCAAATATAACGGACCTTGAAAATGCCATTTTTGGAAGGAAAGATATTTCGAAGTTTAAAAGACAAATTGTGACGGATTGCTCACTCAAACGGATAATTAAAAGCAGCTAAAATTTTCTTTTTTGACACCTAAGAAAGATTGATTTTTAAAAAAAAGTGAAGCGGATTTTCTCACTCAGCTGAAAAAGATAAGAGGGCGCAAAAAAGCCATTTTTGAGAGGTAAGAAAATTAGAACTTTAAAAACAAAGCGCAGCGGAGTTAAAAGCAGAACGGCTCACTCGGGCGGGCGGCACATTTTTACAACAACGTATAAAAAAAATGCTCAAACTTGTCTCAATTGGAAAGTCCGTGCTCGCTTGCAACGCCTGATTGTCCTGCGGACAATCAAGCTCGCCAGCTCGCACTGTTTTTATACGGGACGTTAGGCAACATTAAAACTGACTGGTAAAAAAGAAGCACTATGACTGACTACCAAACCATTTCCTGGATATTTTTAGCTACTGCATTGGCGTCCCAAGAACGTGGAACAAATGAGGCGGGAATTTCAGCGGTGGCGGACGGAATTAATCATTCTGTTCCTACTCAAAGGGAAATGCAGACCTCTTTAAAATGGCTACTGACCAAAGATTTAGTCATAAAGGAGCAAGGAAAATATAATCTGACTGACCAAGGGCAAGAGCTTTTTCAGCAAGTTAGAAAAAGATCGGATATTCTTTTAAAAATGTGGGAAATTTTGGAAACGGACCTAAAGAGCGTGAATGAAAATAACGTTGCCTAACACTGTATAAAAAAAATGCTCAAGTCTGTCTCATTTCGAAACTCCGTGCTTGCTTGCAACGCCTGATTGTCATGCGGACAATCAAGCTCGCCAGCTCGCACTATTTTTTATACGGGACGTTGCCAGTAATATGAAAAAAGCCTTACTAATAACTTTACTTTTTATCCTCGGACTTTCTTCTTGTAAATCGGAGAAACAATATTCGGATTATAATGAAGATGATTTTTATGAAGTACAAGGAATCATTACTGCTGTTTACCGGACAAGTGATCCTTTGGACAATCCGACTGTAAAAAATGTCAGATTTACTTACTTTTTAGATCGACCGACTCCAAAAACCGGAATGGAAGAAAACCTGGATATGTTTGAAGCCCAAAACGGATATCCTTTAATAGTTCTTGTTCATAAAGATGATGAAAATATCAGTTTTTACGGCAGAGTCGGAATTCTTGATAATTTACGCCCTGAGGAAGAAAAAGTCCTGCGTGCTCATATAAAAGATGAAATGGAAAAATTACAGACTGCTGTTCCTGAACCTCTTTACCAAAAGGCAAAATCAGTAGAAGACAATTAAAAAATACTACTGGCAACAACGGTTAACAAAAATGGCTTTTTTGAGAGATAATTTCCTACTTTTATTTCCATAAGAAAGAAGCGTTACGCCGGACAAGTGGATCTTCCCTACTCGCCACTTTCGTTAACCGGGAACGTTGGGCAACATAAAAAATCGGGAACTGAATGAAAAAATGGATTTTAATAATAATTGGAATAATTCTGATCGGAATTATTGGAATCGGATTTAAACTTAACTCGGATTTTGACAAAGTCACAGAAGCGTTTCATTCAGAGCATTCTCTGAAAGAAGCGGATTTTGTTCTTATTTCCGACTCAGTTTCTCCGAATAAAAAATTTAGATATTATGAATATCAATTCGATAATGGCGGATTTGGATATTCGAGAGTTTTTTGGTCAGTTATAGAAGATAAGGAAAATGAATCTGACCTTAAAAAAGGACTAATTCCGGATGGATTTAGAATAACTGGTTGGACAGCCGACAATGAATTGATTTTAGAAGAATGGGAACCTTATTACAATATCCAAAAAACGAATTTGAAAAGCGGTGTGGAAATAAACGGAGTAAAAACTACTCTGGGGAATAAAAAAACGTTGCCCAACAACATATAAAAACAATGCTTAAATCAGTCTTTAATCGAAAGTTAGTGCTCGCTTGTTTAGCGGATTGTCCTGCGGACAATCACGCTCACCAGCTCGCACAGTTTTTATACGAGACGTTGTAAACAATGGCTCCTGACAAGAAAATAAAATAGTATGATGAACGAATCGATTAATTTTTTTCTCCCTTACTGGCTTCACAATCTTATAGTTTACACTCTGATTGGTATATTCCTATCTGTTTTATCATACATTCTTCTTAATAAAAAATTAGCCTTAAAAGAAAAAGTAGTTCTTTCAATTCTATGTTTCGCATTACCAGTTCTTGGATGTCTTATCTCTGTATATTATGTAAAAGAATTTGAATTAATAAAGTGGGAAAAAAGCTGATCCCACTGAGCCGTCAAAAATTTTTGGAGAACAAGAATAGGAAATGAATCTCGGATTGCCACTCAGCCGGAGAAAAATGTATCACTCTGGCGGACTTAAAAAGATAAATATTAACTCAAATTAAAAACAAAGCAGACGGAAAACGGAGCGGCAAATCTTTGGTGCTCACTCAGATGTGTCGCCACTGATTTACAACAACGGTTAACACAAATACGGCAGACCAGTCAAAAATGGCTTTTTTGAGTACCTTTAAAAAGAGTAATTAAAAGATCAATTTCGTTCCCCAACTCCGCACTTGCGTTAACCGGGACGTTGTGAACCATAGCTCCGGACTCCACTCAAAACGCGTTAAAAAATATAAATTCTCTAAACTCCTGGAGATCAAAAAAACGGACAATTACTCAGTCGGTTTAAAATTAAAAGTGACTGCAGATTTCCACTCAAACGCAAGAATAATTCTTCTAATTTTCTAGTTGATACTCAAAAAGAAGGATTTTGGAATCTATAAAAACAAAAGGACTCCACTCAGTCCCGAAATTAATTTTCTCACTGTTGCGGATTAAAAATTAAGAATTGAAAAAAAGGAAACAAACCTAACTCAACACAAAAACTGATTCTCACTGTTGCGGATTAAAAAACTAATCAAGAAAAATGCTAAGTACGAGCTCACTCGGCTCTGTCGCTACGGATTCACAACAATAAATAACACAAATTGCGGAATACCTCTCAAAAATGCCATTTTTGACTACCTTTAAAATAAGTCATTAACGGACAAATTCAAGTCACCAAGCCGCAACTTGTGTTATTCGAGACGTTGGCAGCAAACTAAAAAACAAATACTATGACAATTTTATTAATTACACTGACTGTTTTAACTGCGATTTTATGGATATGGGCTTTGGTAGATATTTCCCGATCCAGATTTGAAAATCAAAGTATGAAATGGTTGTGGATAATCTTAATATTTATTTTTCCGATTTTAGGCTCGTTAGTCTACTTCCAGTTCGGAAAAAAATATACTAAAGACTCTAAAAAATTCAATCCTGACTTCAATAAAAACTCTTAATATTAATAATCCTGGAGAGGAAAAAGTCAGCTGCCAACACTGTATAAAAACAATGCTTAAACCTGTCTCAAATCGAAAGTCCGTGCTCGCTTGCAACGCCTGATTGTCCTGCGGACAATCAAGCTCGACAGTTCGCACTGTTTTTATACGGGACGTTACCTGTAAGCTTCCCCTAATTAGAACTGCTTGATGATATAAAATTATTGTTTTTGGTTTTATCTGAAGTCGCTAATAGAGAATTATATTCTGCATATTCTATTGGAGCCATTTTTCCTAATGCATCGTGTGGTCTTTGGTTATTGTAATCATCCATCCATACCTGAGTTTGCTCTCTTACCTGATCCAAATCTTCAAATATGTATTTGTTCAAGACTCCTCTTCTGTACGTCCCATTAAATCGTTCAATAAAAGCATTCTGTGTAGGTTTTCCTGGTTGGATATATTGGAAGTTGATCCCATGCATTTGACTCCATTCTGAAGCTATTTTAGCAATAAACTCAGGACCATTGTCCATTCTTATCTTTTGAGGTTTGGTTCTTCGGTTAATTAAATGGTTTAGCACCCAAATTACCCTATTGCTGGGCAAGGAAAAATCAACTTCTATATGAAGTGCTTCCCGGTTGTAATCATCAATAATAGTAAATGCTCTAAATCTTCTTTTGTTATCCAGAACATCTGTTACAAAATCCATACTCCAGGTATGATTAAGGGTCTCTGGCACTTCTAAGGGTTCTTTTACTCTCGCTGGTAATCTTTTCTTCACTTTGCGCCTTAGGCTTAAGCCAAGGTTTTTATATACACGATAAACTCTTTTATGGTTCCACGGCTTTCCTTCCTTACGCAGTCGCTCATAAGCCATCCAAAAACCTTCCTCACTATACTTCTCTGCCTTTTGCTGTAAGGCTTCTTCTATGGGTTTATCATCTTTAGGGAGAGGAGTGTAATAAAACACACTCTTGCTCATTTTTAAGACACGGCACGCCCTGCTTATACCGTAATGAGCAAGTTCTTTAGCTATAGTTCTCTTACGGCAAGGCTTTAGAGCTTTTTTTCGATGATCTCCTTAGCCATCTCATGATCCAGAGAAAGGGTGGCATACATTTGCTTGAGTCGACGGTTCTCTTCTTCAAGTTCTTTAAGTCGCTTAAGCTCTTTACCATTCATACCACTAAAACGCTCTCGCCATTTATAAAAAGCAGCGGTGCTTACACCATATTCACGACTGATCTCGGCAGCTGTTTTACCATTATCGAATTCTTTGAGGATCTTAGAGATTTGCTGTGGAGAAAATTTACTTTTTTTCATACTGTTTAAAATTAAGAATTATTCTACTTTTAAACAGTTCGGTTTTAAGGGAAGCTTACATTTGCACCTATTATTTTTATAGCAATAGAAAAAGAAATCGGAAAAGAAAAAATGTGGAATTGGTTAACCAATATCCTAAACACACCCACCAAATTTACGAATTACGATTTTCTAACATTAACTTTACGCGAAACATTAAAAAACGATAAAGAATTTAATCTTGTAAAAGCAAAATACTTTGAAAGTAAAAATGCTATTGAGAATGCGATTAACAAAATATAAGCTTGAATAAAAGACCTGTGCAAATAATGGCTATCCAAAAATGGCTTTTTTGAGAGATATTTCCTGTATTTATTTTCATTTGAAAACCCAATTCCTTAAATATTGATAAAATCCTTGCAAACCACTTTAATTATCTAAACCAATATTTTTCAGACAGAATTAAAAACAAAGAGAACCAACTACAGTCTATAATCAGCGATATTCATTCCTCAAAAGCGAAATTGAGAATTTCAGAACTTTCAAAGCGGACTCATATCACTGTGCGGCAATTAGAAAGAAAATTCAAATCTCAAATACCTTCACTACTTTAAAATATCGCATTTATACAAAATGCAAAGGGTTTTCTAAAATTAATTTTGCAAAAACATTAAATTTTAAACAGATGCGAAAAATATCACTTTTCATTGCCACAAGCTTAGATGGGTACATTGCAAAACCTAATGATGACTTGAGTTTCTTAAAACTCGTAGAAAAAGAAGGTGAAGACTATGGTTATAATGAATTTACAGATTCCATAGACACCTTGATTATTGGTAGAAAAACCTATGACTACGTGCTTCAGGAAATTGGCCCATCATTTTACGACAATGGCCAAAGGGATGTATATGTGATAACAAGAACCCAAAGACCAAATGTTGGCAGAACAACTTTTTACACAGGTAAAATCACTGATTTAGCAGAACAACTCAAATCTAAGAACGGAAAAAATATCTATTGTGATGGTGGTGCTGAAGTAATTAATGAACTATTAAAAAATGACTTAATTGATGAATTTATTATTTCTGTAGTTCCTGTTTTGTTAGGTAATGGGACAAGATTATTTAAAGACGGGCGACCTGAACAAATACTCGAATTTGTAAAAGCAAAAACATTTGAAACAGGCTTGACGCAACTCCATTACAAACGGAAAAAATAAAAAAAGAACCGCCAACCATGTTTCCTGTAAAAAGTCATAGTTTTTTATGCTGCCACACCTATTTTATAAGGCGCTTCAGTTTTGATTACTGCCAAAGTGCCACTCAGGAGTTATGAGCAACCTTTACTTTTATTTTATTGACATCCATGCCCAGGTGTTTCCTGTAGTACAATACCCTCCATACCAATTAATCTGTCAAAAATGGCAAAAATTGAATGCGTTCTTAACGTAATTGTGATGCTGTAGGAAGTTTCTCTACTATAGAAATACCTGATATTTCAATCTTTAAAAGATCTCAGCAGCTCACCTATTTCCTTCAGAATTCATTACTTTTGAAGCAAAATTCTACTGGTGAAGTACGTTCAGGTTCTATATCTCTTTACAATCTTTTTTTTCATAGGCTTCAGCAGTTACAGCCAGGAAGAAAAGAAGATTCGTTATGAAAGCGAACGTACTCTAAAAGATGAAGAGAATTATCCGGGTGCCTTTATTCTGAGTAAGGTGAACGAGCAGGTTCATTTTATTCACCAGGGTATTGAAGTGTGGGCCGATCAGGCCATTCATTACGCCGAAGAGAACTTCTTTAAAGCCTACGGAAATGTGCGTATGGAACAGGGTGATACCATCACCATGACCAGCCAGTATGCCGAATACAATGGCGATACGCAGTTTGCCTTTGCCAGCGGAAATGTCTTTATGCGCAACCCACAAACCAGCTTACAAACCGACACGCTTTTCTTTGACCGCACAAAACAGCAGGCCTACTACCGCAGCGGTGGAACTATACGTGATACTGCCAGTGTACTTAAAAGCCGAATTGGTCGCTACTACCTGGAAGATGAAAAATACACTTTCGCTTCGGAAGTGGTGATTACCAATCCCGATTATGTTTTGCGGTCTACTCAGCTGGATTTTTATTCTGATAATGGTCACGCTTATTTCTATGGCCCCACAACAATAACGAGCGATCAATCTACAATATACGCCGAAAGGGGGTTCTACGACACCCGTGGCGATACCGGTTATTTTGTGAAAAATTCAAGAATTGACTATGAAAACCGGATTTTAGAGGGGGATAGCCTGTACTTTAACCGGAATACCAATTTTGCTTCGGCCACAAATAATATAAAGGTTACAGACACCATTAATGAAAGTGTTATACGAGGACATTACGCTGAAGTTTTTAGGGAAAAAGATTCAGTTTTTATCACAAAACGTGCGGTGGCAGTGAGCGTTCAGGAGCAGGACTCTCTCTATATTCATGCAGATACCTTAATGGTTACCGGCAAACCCGAAGACAGGATCATCCGTGGTTTTTATGGCGTGCGCCTGTACAAGAGCAATATGAGCGGTAAGAGTGATTCTATTCATGTACGGGAAAAAACCGGGTTGACGCAAATGTTGGGCAGACCGGTAATGTGGTCAGAAAACAACCAGTTAACAGGAGATACCATTCACTTGCTCAACAATGTTGTGACCGAAGAAATGGATTCTCTCAAAGTATATGATAATGCATTTATGATTCAGCGTGACAGCTTGGGCGGGTTTAATCAGCTGAAGGGTTTGCAGATGTATGGAAAGTTTAAAGATAATGCTTTAGATCAGGTGGACCTGGTAAAAAATACCGAGACACTTTATTACATGAGAAATGACGCTGGAGATTTGATTGGCATCAATAAAACCCTGTCGAGCTCTATTTCTGTTTTCTTTGAAGATGAAGAGATAAGCATGGTCGATTATCTTAATAATGTCGACGGAATTCTTTATCCTGAAAGTGAACTTCCTGAAGAAGAGCGTACCCTTAAGGGCTTTAACTGGCGTGGTGAAGAAAGACTGAATTCTGTAGAAGATCTCTTTATTGACGATCCAGATTATGAGCCGGTGAAGATACAGGGGATACCAATGCCTGAAGAAGAAGAGAACTTTTTTAACAATGAGTCGCGGGAAGGACCTTTGCTGAATAACAAGAGCCGTTTACAGGAAAAAGATCTTCAGGAAAGAACTGTAGATACTGTTCCAAATGCGGGCAAAGCTGCTCAACCAGAACCACTCTTACGACAGGAAGAGTTGGACAGCCTCCCAGCAATGGACAGTATTCAGCCTACTCCGGGCCAGGAACCGCGCCCGGCACAACAGCAGGACACCATCTCCCCTGCCGTTGCCACCCAACCTAAAAGAGACTAAAGAATTGAAACAGGATTTTTTAAAATATCAGGCGCAAACTTCGCCTTACCCTTTGGCAATGGAAGTTTCCCATGCTTCGGGATCGTACATCTATGATACAGCAGGCAAAAAGCATCTAGATTTTGTGGCAGGTGTTTCGGCCTGTACTTTGGGCCACTGCCATCCTCGTGTTGTAAACGCTATTAAAGAACAGGCAGAAAAGTACCTGCACGTTATGGTGTACGGCGAATATGCACAGGGGCCCGCTATAGAATTGTGTAAGTTGCTCGCAGAACATCTCCCGGCACCGCTGGAAAAAACATATCTGACTAACTCGGGAACCGAGGCCATTGAAGGAGCCTTAAAACTTGCCCGTCGCTATACCGGAAGATCTGGAATTATTGCAGCAAAGAGCGCTTACCACGGGAATACCATGGGCTCGTTGAGCCTCATGACCTACGAGGAGCGGCAAAAGCCTTTCCGCCCGTTGATCCCCGATATTTCCTGGATTGAGTTCAACCGTGAGGAAGACCTTGAAAAGATAGATGAAAATACGGCAGGCGTTATTTTGGAGAGCATTCAGGGTGGTGCAGGCTTTATTCAGCCTCAAAACGACTATCTAAAAAAGGTAAAAGCCAAGTGTGAAAAAGTGGGTGCCCTCCTCATCCTCGATGAAATCCAACCGGGCTTCGGGCGCACCGGAAAACTGTTTGGCTTTCAGAATTACAACACCGTACCCGACATTCTGGTGATGGGAAAAGGCATGGGTGGCGGACTGCCCATTGGTGCCTTCACCTCCTCTTCAGAAATAATGGATACGCTTAGTGCCAATCCAAAAATGGGGCATATCACTACTTTTGGTGGAAATCCTGTGATTGCGGCGGCAGCTCTGGCAACATTACAAGAACTGGTAACAGGAGACCTGCTTGCACAAACCCTTCAAAAAGAGCAATTATTCAGAGAACTATTGGTCCACCCGCTCATTTCTGAGGTACGGGGACGCGGATTAATGCTCGCTCCTATATTAACTTCCGAAGAAATTGCCAACGAACTTGTGCTGAGAGCGCAAGATAAAGGCTTGATTTTGTTCTGGTTACTATTTGAAGGAAAAGCTATTAGAATTACGCCGCCGCTTACTATTTCAATGAGTGAAATAAAAGAAGGATGCGGCATAATTATTGACATACTAAATGATTTATTGCAGGACAAATAGGTGTTAATTACTTTGTTAACAACATAATTCATTTTTAACCCGGTCGCTGTAGAACATTTATAACTTTAATACTGGATAAATCAGTAAATCACTGCTTATGCTATTAAGCCATAACGAAGAAAACAATTTCTCCCTTACTCGTTTTGAATCGATGCTGAAGACGAATGATGTATTGTTCTTCGACTCCGATGAGTTTGAAAATATTATTCATTACTATTTAGAGAACGGAAAAATTACACTTGCCAAAAAAGCTGTAAGGCTTGGGCTTTCACAACACCCATATTCGGTTAACCTGAAGTTGCTGCGCGTGGAGATCCTGGTTTTTGAAGATAAATTAGATCAGGCCGAAGGAATTCTCAATGAGATCTATGACCTGGAATCCTCAAATGAGGAAATCTATATTCAAAAGGCTAACATACTCTCAAAGAAAGATCAACACCAGGAAGCTATTCAAATGCTCGAGGTTGCTCTCGAAATGAGCTACGACGAAGCCGACGTGTACTCCCTGCTGGGAATGGAATACCTGTTCCTGGAAGATTTTGAGAACGCAAAGCTCAATTTCATGAAGTGCCTTGAAGCCGATAAAGAAGATTATTCAGCGCTCTACAACATCATGTATTGCTTTGATTTTCTTGAACAAAAACGCGAAGCCATAGCGTATCTTAACAAATTTCTCGATACGAACCCATATTCAGAAGTAGCCTGGCACCAGCTGGGAAAACAGTACTTTGATCTTAAAGATTACAACAAAGCCCTTTCGGCTTTTGACTTTGCCATCATTAGTGACGATACTTTTATAGGAGCTTATCTTGAAAAAGGAAAGGTGCTGGAAAAACTGGGCAAGTTTAATGAAGCTATTGAAAATTATAGCATTACCATGGATCTTGATGATCCTACCTCTTTTGCGTACCTGCGTATTGGGAAATGTTATGAAAAACTGGGACTTGATGAGCTGGCGTTAAAGAATTACCGCCAAACGGTTCATGAAGATCCTTTGCTGGACAAAGGCTGGATAGCCATCACAGACTTCTTTTACAAAAAGCAGAATTTTCGGAAAGCCCTTTACTACATCAATAAAGCTATCAATATTGACAGCGAGAATGTGCTGTACTGGAAGAGGTATGCCCGCATTAACAATCAGTTAAACCTACTTGAAGAAGCTGAAAAAGGTTACCGCCGTACACTCGAACTGGGAAACTATGAGCTGGAAACCTGGGTGAAAAGATGCGACGTACTTATTGATTTAGGGGAATTCGAGGCTGCCGTACAAAACCTGTTACAGGCCGTGGAATTTTATCCTGAAACGGCCGAGATTGAGTACCGGCTTGCCGGCCTATATTTCATGCTGCACGAACCCGAAAAAGGAAATACGCATTTGAATAACGCCCTTAAAATGGATTCTGATTATTACATTATCATTGAGGAGCTTTTCCCTTCTATTTTCGCAAGAAAATCGGTTAAGGAGAAAATAAAGATGCACCTAAAATCTTGCAATTAATTCTTATAACTTTGCGCACTTCAAAACCAGACGATGCGACGAAGCTTTAAAGATTACCTTGTTCTCACTGCAAAAGGAATGGCCATGGGAGCGGCCGATATTGTTCCCGGGGTCTCCGGTGGTACCATAGCGTTTATTTCAGGGATTTATGAGGAGCTCATTTCTACCATTAGCGGGGTGAAAATCGGGCTGCTTTACACCTGGAAGAATGAGGGATTTAAAGCAATGTGGAAGGAATTTAACGGCAACTTTATCATTGCCCTTTTAGGCGGAATCCTGTTTAGCATCTTTACTGTGATGCGACTCACCAATTACTTGCTGGAGAACCACCCAATCCTTATCTGGTCTTTCTTTTTTGGGCTGGTACTGGCAAGCATATACTACGTGGCAAAACAAATCGAAAAATGGACATTTAACGTGTTCCTTTTTTTGGTAATAGGCGCAGGAGTAGCTTTCTATATCACCTCGCTGCCACCCTTAGCTGCAGCACCAAATGATCTTTACCTGTTCTTTGCAGGTGCCATTGCCATTTGTGCAATGATATTACCAGGAATTTCGGGAGCCTTTATCCTGGTGCTCCTTGGAGCATACAAAACCGTGAGTGAAGCAGCACATGAGTTCGACTTAAAGATATTGGGCATAGTAGCTTTAGGCGCTGTGTTTGGATTACTTTCCTTTTCCCGGCTCCTCAAATGGCTCTTCCGCAATTACAGCACCCTAACCCTGGCAACATTAACAGGGTTTATCGCAGGCTCTCTCAACAAGATTTGGCCGTGGAAGTTAAAACTGGAAACTGCCCAGTACGGTGACAAGGTGATCACCCTAAGAGACGAATCTGTAATGCCCTGGAATTTTGGTTCAGAGCCTCACACCTTTCAGGCCTTTATGCTCATGCTTGCAGGGTTTGCTCTTATTCTTATCTTAGAGGGCCTCGCAGAAAAAAAGCCGGTGCAGGACAATGCAGCAAACCCGAACGTTTAGCGATAAAATATTCCTGGTGATCAAGGGAGTCCTTATGGGGGCTGCCAATAAAGTTCCCGGCGTATCGGGCGGGATGGTGGCTTTTGTTGCCGGTTTTTATGAGGAATTTATTTTTTCCCTTCGCCGTGTCAACATCAATTCCCTGAAATTATTGATAAACGGAAGGTTTCGCAGCCTTTGGTATTACACCAACGGGCGCTTTCTTTCGCTGCTTGTTTTAGGAATGGTCATCAGCTATTTTTCCATTTCCCTGCTGCTCGATTACCTAATAACACATTACGAGCTTTACGTCTGGTCTTCTTTCTTCGGAATGATCCTGGGCTCCATTTATTACATAAGTAAAGATTTTGAAGAGTGGAACCGCCGCAACATTGGCTTTATGCTTCTTGGTATCATTGCCGGCGTGAGCATCAGCTTTTTGGAACCTGCCGCGCAGAATGACAATCTCTGGTTTGTCTTTTTCTGCGGAATTGTAGGAGTTTCTGGGATGACACTTCCCGGGCTTTCCGGTTCTTTCATTCTTATTCTCCTGGGCAACTACGTGCTGCTGCTGGTAGACTCCGTCAATGCGCTGTACCTCACCTTGTCCGATCTCTTCAGGTTTGACCTTGGTTTTCTTGACGATCCCGAAAGATTGCGCCTGCTGCAGGTATTACTCGTATTCACGGCAGGATCTGTGGCCGGGCTCGTTTCCCTGTCTCACATATTGGGATATTTACTGAAGCATTTCAAAAATGCCACTTTTGCAGTGATTATTGGTTTTATCACCGGCTCCCTGGGAGTGGTATGGCCATGGAAAGAAGCAGAATTCCGTAGAAATGCCGAAGGTGTATTTTTGCTGGATCAAAACGGGAATAAGATCGTAGGCAATTATGACAGGTACCTGCCGGCAATAGATGAACCCAGCACCTGGATCGCGATTTTCTTTATCATTACAGGAACCGTTCTCGTATTGTGGCTGGCCCTGGCCGAACTTAAAAACAAAAGATCTCATGCGTAAATTCGGACTCGTAGGACGTAATATTTCCTATTCTTTCTCACGGAAGTATTTTTCTGAAAAATTCACCAGTGAAGGCATAAACGCCACATATGAAAACTTTGACCTGCAGGATATCAAGCAATTTCCTGAAGTGCTCGCCAAAAATCCGGAATTAAAAGGTCTTAATGTGACTATTCCATATAAAGAGGTGATTTTCCCTTTTTTGGATAGTCTTGATGAAACAGCCCAACAAATCGGTGCAGTAAACACCATTAAAGTAGAGCGAAACGGGAGTCTTACCGGCTATAACACCGATTACTTCGGATTTTCGGAAGCCTTAAAACCCTTCCTGAAGCTACACCACAAAAAAGCACTTATTTTGGGCACGGGTGGCGCCTCCAAGGCTGTTAATTACGCTTTGAATTCGCTGGATATCAAAACCCGCCTTGTCTCCCGCTCACCTTCCAAAAATGCCATTTCTTACCAGCAACTTTCCGAAGAGATACTTGAGGAACACACTGTCATTATAAACACCACACCGCTGGGTACGCATCCAAAAGTAGAAGAATATCCGCCGCTCCCGGTAAATTACCTCAGTTCCAGGCACCTGTTATTCGACCTCATTTACAATCCGCCGCAAACAGCATTAATGAAGCTGGCTGCTGCCCGTGGAGCAACGGTTTTAAACGGGGAGAAAATGCTGGAACTTCAGGCGCTCAAAGCCTGGGAAATATGGAACCGGGACTAAAAGCCGGTCTTTAACTTTACATTTAGAAATAGCCGCAATCCCTTGTTAGGTACGTGGGGAGTTATTATCTTTCAGACTTATTACTGAATATTGAACCCTAACATTGAAAGATATGTCTGAGAAAGAAAAACTGTCAAACCAGGAACAACAGGAAAATCAAAACAAAGACCTGAATTCCCAGGCCCAAACCGGAGCCGAAAAGACAGAAAAAAATGTTGAAAAAGCTTCCGAAGAGAAAGAGGAGCGAGATTCCATTGCAGATGCTATGGTAGACGAGTCGAAAGCGAGTGAAGATAGAAGGAATGCCGAACCCGGCTCCTCTACCGAATCGTTTTTGGAAAGTGATGATGAGGGGGAAGAGCAGCCGGCTTCTCAGAAAAAAGAAACAACTACGCCAACTCCCAATAAAGCTGCTGATACTGCACAACCTTCAGAAGAAAAGGAAAGTAAAGATATTGAAGATGCCATGGTAGATGAAGCCAAATCGACCGAGGATAAAAAAGGACTTGAGCCAGTTACCTCGCCCGAATCGGCTTTAGAAAGCGATCATGAGGATGAAGAGCCTTCGGCCAATGCAGAAGATAATACCGGGAAAACTTCCGAAGAAAAAACGGAAGTTAAAAATCCCTTTTTTGACACCTCAAGTCCGGCAACTTCCGAAGAGAAAGTTGAAGATTCTTCCGAAGAAAATGACGAGACTAAAGACGACGAACAGCAGCAAAAGGCACCCAAAGATGCTCAAAGCGAAATGGATGATGCCGTTGCTGAAGACAGCGAAGACGAAGCCACTGCCGAGCGTCATGGCATAGAAAAGAAAGATTACCACGCCATGAGCAAGGAAGCCCTCGCCGATGAACTGGAAAAACTTCTCAAAAACGAAAAAGTACAGGCAATTAAAGAGCACGTTGAAGAAATACGGGCTGAGTTTAATGCCAAACAAGACGAGGAAATTGAGGAGAAGAAAGAAGAATTTCTTGCTGATGGCGGGAATATTATTGACTTCCACTACTCTACTCCCTTAAAAAAGCGTTTTAATTCCCTGTATTTTGACTACAAGGAAAAAAGAAATAAGCATTACCAGCAACTTAAGCAGGACCTTAATAAAAACCTGGAAAAAAGGCTGGAGATCATTGAAGAATTAAAGGGTTTGATTGATGTTGAAGAGAATATCAACACCACCTACAAACATTTTAAAGATTTGCAGGATCGTTGGAAAACGGCAGGATCAATCCCTCGTGATAAGTACAACACAGTTTGGAATACCTATCACCACCACGTTGAGAACTTTTACGACTTTTTGCACCTTAACCGCGAGTTTAGAGATCTTGATTTCAAGCACAACCTTGAGCAGAAATTAAAGATCATAACCCGGGCCGAAGAGCTTACACAAGAGCCGGATACCAACCGTGCTTTTAGGGAGCTACAAATGCTGCACAAAATGTGGAAAGAAGATCTTGGCCCCGTAGAAAAAGAGTACAGGGAAGATATCTGGCAAAAATTCAGCGATGCCACCAAGCAGATTCATGACAAGAGACAGGAGTATTTTGCGCAGCTGGAAAAGGATTTTGAGAAAAACCTTGAGAAGAAGCAGCAAATCATTGATCAGATAAAAGGTATTGCTTCGGAAAAATATACGTCGCACAAGCAATGGCAACAGAAGATTACTGAAGTTGAAGCCCTAAGGGAAGCATTCTTCAATGCAGGAAAGGTGCCGCGACACGTGAACGACGAGACCTGGAAGAAGTTCAAAGAGGCTGTACGCAGTTTTAACCGCAACAAGAACTCTTTTTACAAGAACCAGAAAAAAGAACAATACGACAATCTTGAGAAAAAGCAGGAACTGGTAAGGATTGCCGAAGAACATAAAGACAGCGAGGACTTTAAAGTCACCACGCCGCTTATGAAAAAGATCCAGACCGACTGGAAGAATATTGGCCACGTTCCCCGAAAAGACAGCGATAAGATCTGGAAAAAGTTCAAAGCTGCCTGTAATCACTATTTTGACAGGCTTCACGCTTCCAGAAATGAGGAGAACAAAGAAGAAAATGAAACTTTTGATCAAAAGAAAGACCTGCTTGAAAAGCTAAAGAATATTGAGCTTAGCGGCGATCGCAAAAAGGATCTTCCCACCATCAAAAACTTTATTGAGGAATGGAAAAAACTGGGCCGCGTGCCACACAGCAAACGCTACATTGAAGGAAAGTTCAACAAAGCCCTTGACCAGGCTTTTGATAAGCTGGATCTAGATAAGAAACAGAGCGAAATGCTCAAGTACGAGAACAAGGTCCAGGCCCTCGAAAATTCTGATGATTCAAGAAAGCTAAACAACGAGCATTACTTCCTTACAAAGAAGATCGAGGAAACAAAAGCCGAAATAAGGCAGCTGGAAAACAACCTGCAGTTCTTCTCTAACGTTGATGATAAGAATCCGCTGGTACAGGAAGTTCACAAGAACATCCAGAATCACAAGGAGCAGCTTAAGATCTGGAAAGAGAAACTGGAGAAAGTAAAGTCTCTTTACGACGAATAAAATTCTTTACCAGAAACATAAAACACCCCTTAAAAATGACATTTTTAAGGGGTGTTTTTGATTGGAGTTCTTATGGTCAATCTAAAATTGCTCCATGTTCTCATCGTTTCTTTTCTTCAGATTAAAAAGAATCTGAAATAGATTCAAAATGGCCGCGGGAAACAAACTTCTATTTCGAGAGCTACTTAAAACAAGTTAAACTTTCCCTAGAGTATTTGAAAAGAGAAATATTACACAATAATTGTATCTTTATGTAAGCGAAAACAAAATGCTATGGATAATTTATCAGCCAGAAAGTATCACTTCATAGAGGAGTTGATGACAGTTGAAGAGGAAAGCGTGATGGAGGCATTAGAGCGTGTACTAAAAAAAGAAAAAGAAGCACAGGAACGTATTTCTCCAGTTCAGAAGAAGGAATTAGATAAACGTCTCCAAAGTTATTCAGAAAATCCTGAAGATCTATTGGATTGGAATGAAGTCAAAGAGGAATGGTAAAGGATGAATTATAAAACTAAGATACATCCTATAGTTCGGCACGATCTAGAGGGGGCGAAAAAATGGTACAGTGAACGAAAAGAAGAATTAAGTGAAGAATTTAAACGTGAAGTGAATAAGGAAATCGATTCTATCGGTTAATCCCCTCTTCAATACCCGCGGAAGTATAAAGAATTTCGACAGTCAATAGTCAGGCGTTTTCCATACTCCATCTTTTTTGTAGTCGAAGAAGAAAAAAACCAGATAATAATTATGGGAGTTTTACACAGTAGCCGAAATCCTGAGATTATTCGGAGACGACAGAAATAGACGAAACAGAGAATTCAAGATCAGTATCATTCTCTGGCAAAGCCTGACCTCCTGTCTCTCCAAGCCAAAAGCCGTTTAAATCCTCTTCGCTTCTTCCCAGTAGACATCCATTTCGGCCAGCGTCATATCCTTAAGGCTCTTATCCTGTTCTTTTGCTTTGGCCTCGAGATACTGAAATCTCTTAATAAACTTCTTGTTGGTTCGCTCCAGTGCATCTTCAGGATTCACCTTTAAGAATCGGGCGTAATTGATCATGCTGAACATCACGTCGCCAAACTCCTCTTCTATTTTCTGCTGATTTTCAGAATTAATCTCGTGCTGCAGTTCCCCCAGTTCTTCCTGTAACTTTTCGAATACCTGCTGCGGTTCTTCCCAGTCAAAGCCTACACCCGCCACTTTATCCTGAATGCGACTTGCCTTCACAAGTGCCGGTAAAGACGCAGGAACCCCTTCTAAAACGCTTTTTTTGCCCTCTTTTAACTTCAGCTGTTCCCAGTTGCGTTTAACATCTTCCTCGTTATTCACTTTTGTATCGCTGTAGATATGTGGGTGCCGGCTTATTAATTTCTCAGAAATGCTGTTGGCCACATCGGCAATATCAAAATCGTTAGTCTCACTTCCTATTTTTGCATAGAATACGATGTGCAGTAAAAGATCACCCAGCTCCTTTTTTACCTCCTGCAAATCATTGTCAAGAATTGCATCTCCCAACTCGTATGTCTCTTCAATAGTGAGGTGCCGCAGGCTCTGCAAGGTTTGCTTTTTATCCCAGGGGCATTGTTCCCGTAGCTCGTCCATTATGGTGAGTAAGCGGTCAAAAGCTTTAAGCTGTTCTTGTCGTGAATTCATGATGTGATCTTTAAAGAAGGAAAGGTAAGTTTTAACCAAAGAAAAAACCAACTGAAATCAGTTGGTTTTAAATAAATTTATTGTTGCGGCTATTCTTCTTCGCCGCCTGTATCATTTGGAGTCTTTTCGGTTTCTGCGCTTTCTTCGGAAGCATTTTCGTCTCCTTTAGAAAAGTTTATAATCCCTTTGCTCACCAACAGGTTATACCACTGAATGATCTTCTTAATATCGCTGATATAAACGCGGTCTTCGTCATAATCGGGCAGCACTTCGCTGAAGTATTCTTCCAGTTTGGCCTTAGATTCTTTATGACTTATAGCCTCTCCCCCATTTTCTTTATCATAGATCTTCTGAAATACCTCACGTAGAGGAACTTCTTCGCTGTAGGTATATATGGCAATCTCACTGAGAAGGCTCACATTGTGGCGCATGTTCACAGAGATCTTTTTTCCGTCTAACATAGATTCGGCTACAAATCCGCCCCGGGTTTGAGCCTTAAGTTCATACAATCCCGGTTTTCCCGAAATTGATAACACTTTATCTAACTTCATATTTATTTAAATTTTGGATCGCAAATATCTTACCTCCTGCCTAGAAAACAAAAATAATTAACGGCCTTTTTTTAATTCAGGAAACTTCATGCGGTAATCTACCTGTATCTTCCCTTTAGAGATATTGGTCAATTTGCCTTTTATAAGCCTCTTTTTGAGACTACTTAGCTTATCTGTGAACAGGATTCCTTCGATATGATCGTATTCATGCTGAATCACACGCGCAGCAAGCCCTTTATAGCTTTGGGTGTGCTTGTTAAAGTCTTCATCAAAATACTCGATAGTTATCTCAGGTTTTCTAAAGACATCTTCCCTAACATCAGGAATGCTGAGACAACCTTCATTAAAAGCCCATTCATCTCCTTTTTCCTCAAGGATTTTTGCATTGATGAACACTTTTTTAAGAGAAGCCAGTTCTTTTCTCTCTTCTTCAGAAAGATCTTCATCTTCGGCAAACGGGGAAGTATCTATCATAAATATACGAATAGGAAGCCCCACCTGTGGTGCAGCCAACCCTACGCCATAGGCGCCGTACATTGTCTCCCACATGTTTTCAATCAATTCTTTTAGTTTAGGATAATCGGCAGAAATATCTTTCGCTTTCTTTCTTAACACCGGATCTCCGTAAGCGGTTATTGGAAGTATCATTTAATATTTTGTATTGAATATTGAATATTATCTCTTGTCTTCTATTGTTGGTTCAGGTTCTTTAAGGCCGTTATCCTGGAAGCAATAAAAATTGAAGTTAACTCCTTTGCCTCTTTAAGGACTTGAGCAAAATACGTATCTGTTCCCAAACCTTCATCTCTCAAAAATTCTAGCCAGAAAATTGATTCATCAGCCTCCTCAATTACAATTCCCAGCTTTGAAATGAATGCCCGCTTTGACTGACCTAAACAAGCAGCCCGATAATTGGCTGCAACCGAGGTAGAACACCTTATAAGCTGCCCTTCAATATGATTACCCAGTCTGCTCTTTGGCAGCTCAACAGCTAATTTCACACAATTATGCGCAAACACATTTGACCTCTTTTTAATAATTTCTTTCATAAGCCCCTTTTTGAAATAAATAATATTCAATATAAAACATTCAATATTAATTACTTGTAAAGGTAGCTTTGCAAAATAATTGTCGCGCTTATTTCGTCTACAAGGGCTTTGTTTTGCCTTTGCTTCTTTTTAAGTCCGCTGTCAATCATTGACTGGAAAGCCATTTTGGAGGTAAAACGTTCGTCTACTCTTTCGAGCTTCATTTCGGGAAAAATTTCCCTGAACTTTTTCAGGAATTCCTGGATATTAACTTCGCTTTGCGAGGCCGTACTGTCCATTTGTTTTGGTTCACCCAGCAAAACAAGCTCAACATTTTCTTCGGAAAAATATTTTTTCAGAAAAGTCAAAAGTTCAGCTGTGGGAACAGTGGTGAGTCCCGAGGCTATAATTTTTAGCTCATCAGAAACCGCAACCCCCGTGCGTTTGGTACCATAATCAAGTGCGAGTATCCTTCCCATAATTCAGCTGCAAAGATACGTCTTAATTCGAGAACCCAAAAACAAGTCAATACCCGCCACACAGCTAAAGGCTTCGGCTAATTCAAGTTAAATGTATTACCTTCGCACCGCTAAAAGCCGGCACAAAAAAAGCCTTTCAAAAATGCCATTTTTGACAGATATTTCTACCGGAATTTGATTCCGGATTGTGCAAATGATTTAAAACAGGAAAAATACTGAGCATGGAACATTTAAAAGACATCATAGAAAAAGCCTGGGACAACAGGGAACTTCTAAATACATCTGAAACTACCAACGCCATAAGAGAGGTAATTGAACTTTTGGACAACGGGAAACTACGTGTTGCCGAACCCACAGCCGAAGGATGGCAGGTAAACGAATGGGTGAAGAAAGCTGTAGTGCTGTATTTCCCTATTCAGAAAATGGAGACTTTAGAAGCAGGCATCTTTGAATATCACGATAAAATCCCCCTTAAAAAAGGATATAAGGAAAAAGGGATACGAGTGGTGCCAAACGCAGTAGCCCGCCATGGAGCATACATTTCAAGCGGTGTGATCATGATGCCAAGCTATGTGAATATTGGAGCTTATGTTGATGAAGGCACTATGGTTGACACCTGGGCAACAGTAGGTAGCTGTGCCCAAATTGGAAAAAACGTACATTTGAGTGGCGGTGTTGGTATTGGGGGTGTTCTTGAACCATTACAGGCCGCACCGGTAATTATCGAAGATAATGCCTTTTTAGGATCCAGAAGTATCGTGGTTGAAGGTGTAAAGGTCGAAAAAGAAGCTGTTTTGGGTGCCAATGTAGTTCTTACCGCCTCTACAAAAATTATTGATGTTACCGGCGATGAACCTGTAGAGATGAAAGGTATTGTACCTGCCCGTTCGGTGGTAATACCCGGAAGCTACACAAAAAAGTTCCCTGCAGGAGAATACCAGGTGCCATGTGCCCTGATCATTGGGAAAAGAAAAGAAAGCACCAACAAAAAAACTTCTCTTAACGATGCACTAAGAGAACACAATGTGGCTGTATAGCTCACTTTTTCATTCTGTTGGAAAGAACATATTCGGTCTGTGTAAGTAAAGGAATTCTCTCCTTTGGAGGGATTAGTTAAATGAAGGTATTGATCATACAGCAAAAAATGATTGGGGATGTACTTACATCCTCAATCTTATTTGAAGCCCTTCACAAGAAGTTCCCAAAAGCAGAACTTCATTACCTCATTCAGCCTCACACTTTACCGGTTGTTGAGAACAATCCTTTTATTGACAAATTCATTATTTATAATTCGGGGCTTAATAAGAACCCCTTCAGGTTTCTGCAGTTTGTTAATCGCATCAGGCAAGAAGAATACACCCATGTCATCGATATATATTCCAAGATAAGTACAGGAATAATTTCCTTATTATCGGGAGCTAGCTGCAGGCTGAGTTATCATAAGAAATATACCAGTCCTTTTTACTCACAAACCTTTCAGAATATAAAAAATCCGTCTACCTGTGCCGGGCTGGCTATAGAAAACAGAATGCAGTTTTTACAGGCCTTTCATACGGATTTTCCTATGCATTCCCGTCCAAAAATATACCTGGAAAAGCTTCAGAAAGAAAAAGCCGCTACTCATCTTGAACAAGGCGGAATTTGTCATAGTAATCCTCTTATTATGTGTGGGATTTTAGGAAGCTCCGGCAACAAGAGCTATCCTCCTGCTTATATGTCCAAACTTCTCGATACCGTGGCTAACCAGGTAAAGGATAGTCAGATTTTATTTAATTATTCACCATCACAGGAAAAAGAAGCTATTGCTATCTATAACCTATGCTCTGAAACCACCAGGTCCAGGATATTTTTCAACCTATACGCCAGGGAACTGGCAGATTATATTTCAAATTGTGCCAACTGTGATATTTTCATAGGAAATGAAGGTGGAGCAGCTAATATTGCCAAAGCACTGGCAGTCCCTACTTTTTCTATACATTCCCCTTCTATAAAAAAGAATTACTGGGGAATTTACTGTGATGACAGAGATAAAGTTTCTGTTCATCTGGAAGACTATGAGCCCAGCCTTTTTCAGAATAAAAAAGAAAAGGAAATTAGGGCAAAAAACCTGAAATACTATAAAGTGTTTAGACCTGAATTAATTCAACCAAAGCTGGAATCCTTTCTTAAAAACCTCGACCTATGAATTATCGCTTCCTAATCTACATTAGCTATTCATACGCATTCCCTATTGGAGAGCCACTGGAGAAAGAAATTTTAGCACGTGGATATGAGGTAAAATGGTTTGCCGACCGGGAAGAGACCCGAGAAAAAATCAGCAGTGAAAAACAAGCACTTGATAACATTAAAGAGGTTATGGATTATCAACCTCACGTGGTTCTAAGTATCACTAATACCATTGCCGATTTTATTCCAGGGCTAAAAGTTCAGGTGTTTCATGGCTTTGAAACCAGCAAAAGAAACTTTAAAAAAGGACATTTCAGGATAAGAGGTTTCTTTGATCTTTACTGTACACACGGGCCTTCAACCACTCAAATATTTTTAGAACTGCAAAAAAAACACAAACACTTCGAGGTACGCGAGACAGGTTGGCCCAAACTGGATCCTCTTTTTCCTGTACATGATGAACCCAGGGAAAAACCGTGTATTCTGGTTGCCTCAACATTTACCGAACGACTTAGCCTCGCCTATAATGATGATGTGGTCAAAGAAATTACGCGACTTTCAAAAAGGGGAGAATGGGAGTTTAAGGTAGTACTGCATCCAAAATTGCCTGAAGAAATCGTTAATAAATTTCGGGAAATTCAGAATGAAAATCTCACCTATTATGAAACCACTAACCTAATTCCTCTTTTTAAGGAAGCAGATGTGTTGCTTGCAGATTCTACCTCGGTTATTACAGAGTTCTTACTGCAGGAAAAACCGGTGGTTACCTTTAGAAATTCTAAACCCGGACCACAGCTCATTAATGTTACTGAAGTAAGGGATGTGGAAGTTGCACTTACCGAAGCTCTCGACCCACAAGTACAACTTCTGGAAAACATCAAGGAATTTAATCAGAGAGTGCATCCGTATAAGGATGGAATATCCAGCAAAAGACTAATTGATGCTTGCCTGGAATTTCTTCACGCAGACAAAACAGAACTTAAGCCGAAACCCTGGAACCTTATAAGGAAATTTAAAGAACGAAGAAAGCTTAGTTATTTTCCACTTAAAACATATCGGAGACCCCCAACCATTAAATAACACCAACTAATTATACTTTTTTTACTATTATTGTGATTTTCATGATTTTAGTATACCTATAACCATGATCTATAAAGATTATCCATAATTTTGGTATTATTTATTTCTCAAAATTAACTTCCTGAAATAAAAATCTCTGATTAAACTCTTACTGAATGACAAAACCTGTAGAAAATATTCAAGTTGATGCCGTTATCACGTGGGTGAATGGAAATGATAGAAATTGGCAGGAAAAGATTAATACTTATTCTGAATCTAAAATTAATTTCTCTTCTAAAAACCACCTTAAAAGATATAATTCAATTGGAGAAATAGACATTGCAATTAAATCGATAATTAAATTTGCTCCTTTTATTAAGAATATTTTCCTGGTAACCGATAATCAGTCGCCTGAGTCCTTTGATTCCCTGCAATCACTTGCTCTAAAGAATGGAGTAAACCTTGAACTTGTTGATCACAAAGTTATTTTTAGGGGTTTTGAAGAATATCTACCCACTTTCAACTCGTGCTCCATTATCTCTATGTTATTTAAGATACCCAACTTATCTGAGCACTTTATTATTTTCAATGATGATACTTTCATAATGAAAGAAACATCAGTAGATGATTTTTTTATTGATGGAGAACCCATTATAAGAGGTGAATGGCAACAGTTTAATGAGAACAGGGTATTAAGAAAAAAATACCATGCTGTGTTGAATCTTTTGAACATTCCCATAAAGAAGAAAAATACGGGGTTTAAGAGATTACAACAAAATAGCGCCAGATTAGCTCAAATGGATAAGTATGTTAGACGTTTCCACACTCCGGTTAGTGTTAGAAAGTCAACTCTTGTTAACTTTTTTAAACAAGATTCTGTATTAAGAGAAAACATCCAGCACAGGTTTAGAAATGAAAATCAATTTATTTTATCTTCCTTATCTGAGCATCTGGAAATTCAAAATGATACTTATCATTATCGGAATTATTCACAACTAACATATTTTAGATCATACAAAAATCTATGGTTGACCAAGTTAAAGCTGAAGTGGTATAAAAAAGATCAGAGAAAACTTTTCGTCACCTTCCAAAGTTTGGATATGGCAAACGATAAAATATTAGATTATATTTTGAATTGGATAGAAAAACAACTTAACAATAACTAAAAAGTTCCTATTTTAAAGCTGCAAAGCGAAAGCCAAAGAAACTTTATTCCCCCCAGCACCAGCCAGGAGAACCTGCAATTCCTTTTTTTGCCAAAATAGGCTGTAAATATTCATTTATTTCCTTCGATCTCTGCTGAATCAATTCAAAGGTTAACCGCCATATTTCGGGCTGCCCTGTAATTTCCTGTTGCGTGTATATATTCACAAATTCTGTTTTAAGATGGGTGATAAAGTTGACAATTTAAATGTTCAACTAAAACTATGAAAAAATTTGTCTTTACAAAAGACAATGAAATATTTCGGAAATTAGAAACATTCGTTTAGCTATTATTTAGCTAATTAATACTTCCGAATTTGAATTAATTTATATACACCTCCAATTTTACAATTTTAAAAAAAATTTTCAAAATTGAGGCAAAACCCCTATATCATAAGGCATACGTTACAAAATATACATTCACAAACAGCAAAACATTCATAATTCCATAAATAATTATTAATATTTTGTTTGGAATTAATACGCAAAAACATAACTTAGCAGAAGTTATCGAAGAATAAATTCTTTCGTTTACTATTTAATTTCTGTTGAACTTCTTAAAACTAACCAAAAACAACCCTACCAGACTTATGAAAAAAATCGTAATAACCACTTATTTTCTACTTTTCTCCATCATTATGTTGGGACAAACTACAGTAGAAGTAAGCGGAAAAGTCGTAGACAATGATTCAGGAATCCCCATTCCAGGTGTCAACATCATTGAAAAAGGTACTACTAATGGCACCATGACAGATTTTGATGGGAATTTTGTCCTTGAGGCTCCCGCCAACGCAACTTTAGTAATTTCATACTTAGGCTACACCACTCAGGAAATTAATATTAACAACAAAAGCGAAATCGATATCGCGCTCCAGCAAGGTGCCGCTGCTTTAGATGAAGTTGTAGTGGTGGGTTATGGCACCCAGAAAAAGGTAAATCTTACCGGATCTGTTGCTTCTGTAGACGGAGATATGCTTGAAAGCAGAGCTATAACGAGCGTTTCTGCAGGCCTTTCGGGTCTTCTGCCGGGAGTCTCTGTAAGGCAATCTTCAGGAATGCCAGGAGCTGATGGCGGGACTATAAGAATTCGTGGAACAGGCACCTTAAACCAGGCCTCCCCAATGGTTTTGATTGATGGGGTGGAAGGCTCCTTAAATGATGTACAAAGCAATGATATTGCGAGTATTTCGGTATTAAAAGACGCAGCCTCAGCGGCTATTTACGGGTCAAAAGCTGCGAATGGAGTGATTTTGATAACCACAAAAACCGGTAAATATGGTGAGCCCACCGTCAATTTTTCAAGTGATATTGGTTGGCAGTCTCCAACTAAACTTCCAGATTATTTAGGATCTTATGATTATGCCACTCTTTACAATGAAGCGTTAGAAAATAGCGGAAAAGCAGCAAAATTCAGTGAAGAAGATTTGGAATTATTCCGTAATGGTTCAGATCCTTTCGGACATCCAGATACAGATTGGCAAGACCTGCTCTATCAAGGCTCAGGATTTGTAATGACCAATAACTTTGGAATATCCGGAGGTTCAGATTTCACTAGATATCGGGCATCAATAAATCATCAAAAACAAGAAGGTATAATTAAACATACTGGAAAGAACGAATATAACGGGAGGCTTAATTTAACTCTTACCCCCAAGAAATGGCTTACTACAAATATGAATCTATCCTACACTCAGATGGATCGTGAACAACCAAATAATGCGTATGTAGGAGGTGGTATAGACCAAATAATAAGACAAGCTAATAGAATTGCCCCCTGGATTCCTTATAAAAATGAAGATGGAACTTACGGTACAATTTCAGATGGTAACCCAATAGCCTGGCTGGATATGGGCCCACAAATAAATTACCTTAGAAAAACATTTGTAGGTATTGGATCAGTTCAAGTTGATTTAATGAAAGGCCTTAATGTAAAAGCGTTAGTTTCTCATAGAAATGTTGAATCTGATAATTCAGAAATGAATAAAGAGATTCAATACAACCCTTCGAAATATCACGGGCCTACAAAATTACTTGAAGATTTAAGCTCGAGCACACGAAACACATTAGATTTAACAGCCAATTATTTTAGTACGCTAAATGAAGTACATAATGTAGCGGTATTAGCTGGTTATCATGCCGAATCTTTTAATTATAAAAGAACTACCGCCTACCGTGAAAACTTCCCAAGTACCGAACTCCCCAATTTAGATGCAGGGTCTACCAATGGAATGAAGAACTCAGGCTATACAAGAGATTTAAATATGGTATCATGGTTTGGCCGAATAAATTATGATTTTGATGGACGTTACTTACTTGAGGCTAATGTACGCGCTGATGCTTCCTCCAGATTTGCTGAAGACAACAGAGTGGGAGTTTTCCCCTCCTTTTCGGCAGGATGGAGAATTTCAGAAGAAGCATTTTTTGAAAACGCCAAAAGCATATTTAATGATTTAAAACTTAGAGCCTCATGGGGCCAGCTGGGTAACCAGGATGCCTTAGATGACTATTACCCAACAATTCCTACCTTAGGATTAGGTGCCGACTACCCATTTAATAGCACCATAACTCCTGGTGCTGCCGTGATAAATGCAAAAAACGAAGCCTTGATCTGGGAAAAAACTACCAGTTATGGTTTAGGGCTTGACACACGAATATTTAACAGGCTAGATCTAACTGTAGATGTGTATAAAAAACTTACCGAAGGTATTATTATGCAAGTGCCGGCGCCTAATGAATTTGCTTTAAATAACTTCTTCGATAACGTTGGAAAACTTGACAATAAAGGGATAGAAGCTACCCTGAATTACAGGGATACATTTGGAGACCTTGATTTTGGCTTTGGAGCAAACCTGGCCTACAATAAAAATGAATTGGTTCAACTGGCAGGAACCGATCAAATTATTAGTGGACGCCAAATTCGCCAATTAGGAAAATCTCTGGATGCCTGGTACGGCTATAAAACAGATGGTTTACACCAAAGTCAGGCAGGTATTGATAATTATCCCACCAATACAATATATGGCAACCAGATAAAGCCAGGTGATTTAAGATATGTTGACACCAATGGAGATGGCGAAGTAAATGCCGATGACCGGGTGCTATTAGGTAACTCTACACCAAATTTCAATTTTGGTTTTAATTTAAACTTGGGATATAAAAACTTTGATTTATTAGCCCTCTTCCAAGGTGCAACAGGTGCTTATGGCTATATGGATTTTGATGCTATTGGAGCCGTTAACGGCGATGCCCAAAAACCATCTGCCATTTGGTTAGATAGATGGACACCAACTAATACCAACACTAGTGTACCACGACTCGTAGATGGAATATATGGCCCTAGTATGCCACAAAACTCAACAACAAGTTACTGGTTGAGGAGCACAGATTATTTGAGGATGAAAAACCTTCAAATTGGATATAACATTCCCCAAAATATTTTAGAAAGCTGGAATATCTCACGCCTTAGAGTGTATTACAGTGCCCAAAATCTCTTTACAGTTACAAATTATCTCAAAGGATGGGATCCAGAAGCACCATCAGGACGTGGTAGCAGCTATCCAGTCGTAATGACTAATTCGGTAGGATTGAACTTAACTTTTTAATTTAAAAAATATGAGAAAAATAATATACTTACTGGGAATAGTAGTTACGTTAAGTGCTTGTGACGATTCATTTTTAGAAACAGCACCAAATGACGCTCTCTCCCCTTCCACTTTCTGGAAAAATGAAAAAGATTTAGAGCTGGCACTCACGGGAATATATAATGGATTTGAAAGTGGAGGTTCCCTGATGTACCGTGATGCAGGCTCAGATAACGCATATAATAATTTCCCATGGGAAGGCTGGACCAACATAGGTAATGGAAATGTTTCTGCAGCAGACCCGGGGGCTTCATATTATAATTTTGGAACCATAAACCGAAGTAATGAATTTCTTGAAAATGTAGATAAAGCAACTGAAGTCTCAGAAGAAAAAAGGGCCATTTATAAAGCTCAGGTACGTTTTATTAGAGCATATAATTACTATGTACTTACTACGAATTATGGCGATGTACCTTTGATTACCGAAAACTTTGCCACTCCCGAAGAAGCTAAAGTTCCACGAGATTCCCGGGAGATCATCCGCAAATTTATTGAAGACGAATTAAAGGATGTAATTGGAGTAATCCCAGAATCTTATCCCGGAGGAGAATATGGTAAAGCTACAAAGGGCGCAGCTCAAGCATTGCTTATGAGATATTACCTCTACTTTAAAGAGTACAGCAAAGCTTTGACAACTGCTAAAGAGATATCTGGCTATTCATTAAACCCAACTTTTGAAGGTCTTTTTGATCCGGCAAATGAACAAAACAGCGAAGTGATTTTATCGGTACAGCACACTGCAGACTTTTATGCTAGGGATTTTACTCCGTTTTTACCCAATGGACTTGGGGGCTGGTCTTCAGTAGTTCCTACACAATCATTAGTAGATGCCTTTGAAATGGCTGACGGGAAAACCATCGAAGAAGCCAGAGAAACAGGAGAGTATGATCCCTCCAATCCATACAAAAACAGGGATCCAAGATTGAGAGCAACGATTGTTTATCCAGGTCAGGTTTTTGCAAACCAGGTGTACCGATCTATAGAAGAAGGCAGTAATGACTACTACAACACAGCCGACAATGCTTCTAAAACTGGTTATAATTTTAAAAAGTATACAACTTTTATGGATTTAGATCCAGGTTCACCGTATTGGAATATGGGTAATGATATTTATATTTTTAGATATGCCGAAGTGCTTTTAACCATTGCTGAAGCGAAGGTAGAGTTAGGACAAATAGACAATGAACTATATGAAGCCATAGATAAAGTACGGTTAAGAGCAAATATGCCTGCAGTAGACAGGGCTAAATATTCATCTCAAGAAAGTTTAAGAAAATTGGTGAGAAATGAACGTCGCGTGGAATTTGCTATGGAAGGATTACGTAGAGATGATATAATACGCTGGGAAATTGCCGGTGATGTTCTTAATGGAGATTTAATAGGTGTGAAAAGAGGAACAGTTCTCGAATCCACACAACCAAATGGGGACCATAATGTATCTTTGAACCTCCCTGCAAACTTAATTGAGAACCGTCAATTTCAAGCTCCTAAAAACTATCTCTTACCTATTCCACAGGGGGCAATTGATAAAAATCCTAACTTAAAACCGAATAATACAGGATATTAAAACTTTGTCATTTATTATTTTAATTTATTTAAATATTTAGAAGAAACAAAATATACACTATTTAACTATTTGAATTTTAGCCTCTATTGTAATGCCCTGCTGAAATTTCCGCAGGGCTTTTACTATATTTTTGTTTCTGTTGCTCAGATCCTGTATCAGGCTGTAGCTAATTGTATAACTCCTCCCCCGATTTTCATGAAAAAATTAACTCTAACCTTTATTGTTGCATTAGTCCACTTCTGTGTTCTTGCCCAAAATTCCATAAATATCATTCCTGCACCCCAACAGTGGAATCCCACGGGAAGTCAAATACATTTTAAAGCAATACATGTAAAATTCCCTTCTAATATTAATGATAAAGAACAACTACTGTTAAACAGATTTAAACTTGAACTGATAGATCTTGGAATTCCCCTTATAGATGCTCCGGGTGATTCTGTTCTAAATTTGGAATTTGACACAGCGTATTTGAATATTCATGCTCAAAAGGGCGCTTACCGGATAGAACTGGGTATGAATACTGCTATAAAAGCCGACTCATATAATGGCCTGGTTCACGCTACCAGAACATTGCTGCAGTTATTCTCTCAGGCTAACCAAAATGGTAAACTTTCAGCCGGCACAATTATCGACTTCCCAACTTACGAAAAACGTATGTTGATGATTGATGTGGCCCGCAAGTTTTTTACTGTAGATGAATTGAAGGATTTTATTAGGATTATGGCCTGGGTAAAGATGAATGAACTTCATTTACATCTTAGTGATAATTCCTGGGGAGGTTACAGTGCATACCGCCTGGAAAGCAAAAAATATCCCGAACTCACAGCAAAAGATGGCTATTATAGCTGGGAAGAGATTGAGGAACTTCAGGATTTTGCAGCCTCTTACGGTATTACGATTACACCAGAGATAGATTCCCCTGGGCATTCCCTGGCCTTTACAAATATACGACCCGATCTTAAGAGCCCTTGGCTAAGTCCAAATTACCTGGATATTACTAATGAAGATACGTACGAATTTATGGAAGAAATCCTGGCAGAAGTTATTCCTCATTTTAACGCTCCAGATTTTCATCTAGGTACAGATGAGTATCGTATTAACAGCATAAAAGACGACTCCCTCAAATTTAAAATTGGAGACACATTCCTAAAATATATAAATCACTTTAATACAGTTGTCAAAAAACACGGAAAAAATGCCCGAATCTGGTCCGGATTTGAAAATATGCCAGGTAACACAACAATAGACAATGATGTGATCATAGACATGTGGGAAACCAGTGCTGCCAAAGATAAATCCCAGGAAGGATATAGTTTAATTAATTCTTCCCACTATTTCTCCTACATAGTTCCCGGAGCTCCTTATTACGGGGTGAACAATAAATTTATTTATGAAGAATGGAGCCCTCTCATCTTTAGTAATAAAAAGGAACAAAACCTGTCGCAAGGTGATCAAAATCTCCTGGGAAGTAAATTACATATCTGGAATGACTTTGGCCCCACAGGATACAATATTTCTGAAATTGCACGACTCGTGCTGCCATCCATATTTGTTTTTTCTGAAAAAATGTGGGGGACAAAAGCCTACGACTCGGTAGAAGAATTTAATAGTAAAGCAACAGCTTTAATAAAAATTCCGAACACTTCGATCCTGTCACGGTATTTCACGAATGAAAATATCATACTCAGCAAAAATAAAATTGATTTATCCGGAAGTTCAAAAAAAGAGACTTGCACAACATTAAAGAATTTAGAATATCCCTGGTCTGCAGAAATTACCCTTAAAAGAACAAGCTCCTCTCCCGGTAAAGAAGCACTGTTATCTTCACAATTGGCCACAGTTTATACAGATTTGGAATATACTTTTAAGGAAAATGACACCTCATACACAAAAAGAGGTATTGCCATTGTTCGGGCAAATCAAACAGAAGGAGATACCCCGCTAACCTCTCATAAACCAAATGTGATAATTTTTGAACATAATATTCCTATCGACAAAACAACTCATTTGAGAATATTGGGTGAAAAAGGCAAAACCACTTTATACGCTGATGGAAAATTAATTGGAAGTAAGAATATCCAAACCTTGATTCCTTTAGAATTCTTTGGCTCCTCAGTAGAATCAGTCTTTCAGGGTGTCATCCAAAATATTAAAGTAAAACAGCTTGAAGAAAAAAGACCTTTTTGACCACCCATTGGGTCTCTAAAATGAATTGGAGTCATTAATTTCAATTTCTTCTGAATAATCTAATAATCGTCTTTACAATGAAAAAATTCCAGCTTTTAGTAATCGTTCTATTAAATATTCTCCTGATTTCCTGTGAAAATAAGGAGTCTTCTAAAGAAGCATCGGTACAGTATACACAACGCATTCCCGCAGGAGAAAATTCATGGATTTCCCACAATGAACAGCACGATCATCAAACTATAACAAAAGAAGGAATCCGAAACTGGAACGGCAGCGAACCTCTAAAGACCTACTTCAGGATTTCAGGGCAAGGCGAACTAAGTGTGGGCTTACACTTAAAGACCTCTTCTGAAAAAGTTATTTTAAAGGCTACTTTAAATGGTATAAGTAAGAAAATACCTCTCAAAAATGACATTTTTGGTGATGTTTACCTGGGAGAGTATCCAATCAACCAGTCTGGATACCAGGAACTTATTTTGGAAATATTACAGCCAGATCCAGATGTTTCTGTGGATATAAATGAAGTCTTATTAGCCGGAAATGCTGCAGAAGGCGATGTGAATTTTGTAATAGACAATTTCCATTTTGGGCGTCGGGGTCCCTCTGTACACCTCCGCTACCCTATTCCGGAGAAAAGTGAAAAAACACTATATTTTTATAACGAAATAGAAGTCCCCGAAGGCGAAGATGTAATTGGATCCTATTATATGGCAAACGGATTTTCTCACGGCTATTTTGGCATACAGGTAAATTCTGAGAGCGAACGCCGCATTCTTTTCTCGGTATGGAGCCCTTACGACACGCAAGATCCTGCTGAGATCCCCGAAGACCAGAAAATCGTATTACTTAAAAAAGGCGACGGAGTGAATACGGGCGAATTCGGCAACGAAGGTTCAGGCGGGCAAAGTTTTAAACGCTATATGTGGAAAGCAGGAACAACCTACCGTTTCCTATTAAAAGGCGAACCTGCCGGTCCCGATCATACTGTCTATACCGCCTATTTTTACACACCTGAAAAAGACCAGTGGGAGCTTATCGCCAGTTTTAAAAGACCCAAGGCAAGTAATTACCTTGGTAATTTATATTCTTTCTTAGAAAATTTTGTGCCTGCCACCGGTGATACTGCTCGAAAAGCTCATTATAAAAACCAGTGGATCTATGATAAAGACAAGGGCTGGATAGAACTCACCAAGGCTATCTTTACAGCCGATGCCACGGCTAACCAAAAAGACCGGCTGGATTATGCAGGTGGTGAAATCGATGAAGGTTATTATTTGAAGAACTGTGGATTTTTCAACGATTTTACTCAAGTTGAAACAGAGTTTAGCCGCAAGGAAAATGGTTCTGCTCCTCAAATAAAATTTGAAAATCTTCCGTAGATCCTAATCAACATCTTTCCTTTAAATAATTAAATTTTTAGTAGCTATCACAACAAAAGGTAAATTATTCGATTACGAATTTATCTAATAATGAATTATATAACTCAAAATTAAAAGCTTATACTTTCGAGACTGAAAAATTTGGCTTTATACTAAATTGTAAATCGTATTCTAAAAACTGAATAACCTGTATTTAACCTTCTTAACACAATTACTATGACGCCTAAACCCCTAATTCTACTGCTTGCACTCTGTTTCTCATTGTTTTCAAGTGCCCAGGACTCCCTGTTGGCTCCTACTCCCCCCATGGGATTTATGACCTGGAATTATTTTGGAGATGATATTAATGAACAAGACATCAAATCTATGGCCGATGCTATGGTAGAGGAAGGTCTTGTAGAGCTGGGTTATGAGTACATTTTTATTGATGACGGCTGGCAGGGAGGTCGCGATAAAAGAAACAATATAATTCCCGATCCTGAAAAATTTCCTTCAGGAATTAAAGCTCTGGCAAAATACCTTCACAGCAAGGGAATGAAACTTGGTATCTATTCCGATGCGGCACAACTTACCTGTGCCGGGTACACAGCCAGTCTGGGGTTTGAAGAACAAGACGCCAAAACTTTTGCATCCTGGGATGTAGACTATTTAAAATACGACTACTGTGGTGCCCCAACCGATAGAAAAACTGCAGAGAAAAGGTACTCTAAAATGGCTGATGCTTTGCAAAATTCTGGGCGGCAGATCGTGTTTTCTGTATGTGAATGGGGACAGCGGGAGCCTTGGCTATGGGCTAAAGAGGCTGGCGGACAGTTGTGGCGAACCACTTATGATATTCGGGATAAATGGAGTGCAAACGCTCCCGAAGGCACCAACCTTCATGAAGAAAGTATTGGTTATGGAATACTTGATATTCTGGAAATCAATGCTGAACTGGATGAATATGCCGGTCCGGGAGGATGGAATGACCCAGATATGCTTGTGGTGGGGCTTCATGGCAAAAGTGGCCCTTCTGGAGATCAGGGTGGTCATGGTGCCACAAATACCGAATATCAAAGCCAAATGAGTTTGTGGTCTCTTATAGCTGCCCCATTGATGATAAGCAATGACGTGAGAAATATGGATGAAGAAACCCAGAGAATTCTAACTAATAAAGATATAATTGCCATAGATCAGGATCCATTGGGCAAACAGGGCAAAAGAGTAATTAATAAAGACAACTGGCAGGTTTTCGTGAAACCTTTAACCGATGGAAATTATGCAGTTGGTATCTTAAATACTTCTGAAAAAAAACAAAGATTTAAAGAGAACCTAGGCAGTTTAGGTTTGGACGGAAAATATAAACTGCTGGATGTATGGAGCAAAAAAGATTACAGAAAAACTGACAAATTAAATTTCCAAGTTCAATCCCACGAAACATTAGTGTTTAAACTGAGTCGATAACACTTTTTTAATATCACTGGTTTAAGTTACCACCTCAACTTATATTTCTTTTACAGAAGTCTAAATTCTTGTTATGAACATCATCAAGTCAGTTTTTTTGGTATTTGCATTTTTCTTCCTGGATGCTCCAATGTGGGCTCAAAATCCTGTAGATCAAAATTTTTCCGATAACATAACAGGACAGCATGAATTTCCAGAGACTTACTCTGAAGTTTCGAACCCCATTCCTACTCCGGTGCATTTGTGGCAGAATAAGCGTCAAAATGTAATAGGCTGGGGAAACACTGATACTCGCTACAAAAAAGAGGAACCAGCCAGGGTCGGGGATATTTCCAATAAGGTTGAGATGACCGGCTGGAAGGGTGAGCGGGTATCTGCCCAATTCGTGGTTTCGGCAGTTAAATCTCCTTTAGAACTTTCCTTTGAAGTGAGCGATTTAGTGCATAACAGTAATAAAAAGTGGAGAATAGAACAGAGAACTATTTCTACAGGGTTTGTGCGCTATGTAATGACCGATGAACTCAATAAAGATAAAAAAGGAGCATGCGGTCACAGAAACGCTAAAAATTTTGATTCTACCCTTGTGGCCGACCCTATAGATCATCTCACTAAAAGCCTTTTAATTCCTAAAAATTCGACCTGTCCCGGATGGGTGAAAATATGGATCCCTCAAAATGCTTTTCTCGGAAGCTATACAGGAACCTTAAAAGTACTGGATGGCAAAAAAGTCATAAAAAAACTGAGAATTGAGATTAACGTCAAAGACCGAAAAATACCAACCCCTCAAAAATGGCGTTTTCACCTCGATCTTTGGCAAAACCCTTACGCTGCTGCACGTTACTATCAAACCGAACTGTGGAGTAAGGCTCATTTTGAAGCTATGGAAAAAGATATTCAGCATTACGCCAATGCCGGAGGAAAATCTATTACTGCCTCTATTATGAATAAACCCTGGAACGGACAAACCTATGACCCCTTTCAATCTATGGTGACCTGGAAGCGGAAAATAAATGGGCAATGGGAATTTGGCTTTACCGCTTTTGATAAGTGGGTAGAGTTCATAATAAAAATGGGCGTAGATAAACAAATTAACTGCTATTCCATGGTGCCATGGCGGTTATCCTTTGAATATTTTGATGAAGCCAGTAATTCTATGAAAATTGTAGAAACGGAACCCGGGGAAAAAGAATATGAAGAAATGTGGGGCGCAATGCTCACCTCATTTGCCGCCCATCTCAAAGAAAAAGGCTGGTTTCACAAAACCTATATTTCTATGGACGAGCGCCCTATGGAAGTGATGCAGGAAACCATAAAGGTCATTAAAGCAGCCGATGCAAATTTCAAGATTTCATTTGCAGGTGGAAACCATCCAGAATTATATGAAGAAATTGATGACTACTGTCTTTCTATGGAAGAGTCATTTCCCCAGGAAGTTAAGGAGGAGCGTAAAAACAATAGCAAGATTAGTACTTTTTATACCAGTTGTGCACATGCTGCTCCCAACAGTTTTACTTTTAGTCCGCCGGCCGAGAGCGAATGGTATGGCTGGTATGCAGCTTCACAAGGTCTTGATGGATACCTGCGTTGGGCTTATGCCAGCTGGGTTAAAGAACCTTTACTAGACAGCAGGTTTACTACCTGGGCTGCGGGAGACACCTATTTTGTTTATCCCGGTGGAAGGACTTCCATAAGATTTGAAAAACTCCTTGCAGGCATTCAGGCGTATGAAAAAATTCTGATTTTGAAAGAAGAATTCAGAAATACCAATAATCAAAAGGCTCTAAAAGAATTGGAGGAAATCCTGCATCTTTTCAGTAATAACAACTTTGACCAAACCACTGCTTCCGAAGTAATAGAGAAAGCAAAGCTTGTAATCAATTCCTTTTAGAAGGCCTGATGTACCCAAAAAAGCTTGTCAAAAATGGCATTTTTCACCTGAAGAATTCCTCTACATAACCTCCATAACCTTCAAATTTTGTGGAGGATTAAGCCTATATATTCTCCTGTTCAGCCAGTAAATAAAGGCTGATCTTGACCATGAGCGGAATTGTGTCCTATTCCTTGAGACACTTAGAAGATGCGGATTCAATATTCATTAATAAGTAGCTCCTTTTTTTTTTTAAACATAAAGAAGCCTGCCAGATTTAGGTAAGGTCAAAATCTGACAGGCTGCACTACTGCTCAACCAAAAATTTACAGCGGCTTAATAATATAGCTGTAACTGTAATTTTTAAAGGGCATACGGTATTTTTCTAAGGCTAAACTTCCCCAGCTGTTAATACCAGCAACACCCATTTGTTTTAAATCAATATCCAGGTAGGTATGTTCCCCTTTTTTCAAGAGTCTGGAATTTTCCTGTCCTTTTTCTGAAGAAGGATACAATTGTTCCTTAGAGTAAGGTAATGCCGAAACATTTAGCAGGTCTTCAGTAAAACTTACTTTGATACCTGTATTACGGCCATTTGAGATCTCGGCCCAACGCACATCTGTTTTATTACCAGATTCCTGTGGCCTTATATAAGGATGGTATTGCTCTTCAACACTTCCTTTGTAGATGCCAACCATGGCGCTAAATTTTCGGTCTTCATAACTCTCCCATGGGCCACGACCATACCATTTAAAAGTGTCAAATTTCTTCGGAAGCAATAACTCATTCCCGAATTTTAACAACATCTCATGATCCCCTTTAACGGCTTCAAAATTATTATCCACTTTGAGTACGCCATCATCGAAGATGGTAGTAACCTGGGTCAATTTGGCATCTCCCTGTAACACGTCATAAATAACTTTAACCTGAGTGGCACCTTCTGCGTTTTTACCATGCGTAAACTCTACAACTTCAAGTTCAGGCTGCTTTAGATAATCAAGTTTCCTGTTTAGTCCGCCACCAAAGTCATTATCAACCAGGGGCCTAAAAAGGCTTAATTGCGGACCTTTTTCTATGAGAACATCCCTTTTGTACTTATAATCTGAAAACCTTCCGGTTGTTTTATTAAAACTAATTGAAAAAGAACCTTTTGAAAAGCTTATCAGGTCACCTTTTTCTTCAACTTTCAAATCTACAGCTTCTAAAACCTGGTTTTCAGAAACAGGAGGAGTAACAGCAAACTCGGCTTCGGCTAAAAGAGTACCGGGGGCTACAAAACCTTCTTCCTGAGCAAGTATACCGGTAAAATGCAACCTGTATTCTGCTGTCGTATCTGTAGGCACACTAAAAGGAAGCTCTACTGCAACTGTATTTCTTGGAGCTATAGAAAAACTTCCTAATTTTTCAGATTTTACCACTTCTCCATTTTTGAGCAATTCTACAGAGAATTCATAATTAGAAAGATCCCTGAAGAAATATTTATTGAAGATCTCTACTTTCTCTTTATCTTCAGTTAAACTGAAACCTACTTCCTGGTATACCTTGCGCACCTCATTCGCGTGTGGATTCCAGCTACGATCGGGCATAATAACTCCATTTATTAAAAAGTTATTATCACTTGGAGTACCTTCAGGCCCCCAGTCGCCGCCATAGCCAAACACCTTTTCTCCATCTACCTCCTTGTAAATTCCCTGGTCTACCCAATCCCAAATATATCCTCCCTGTAGTTGAGGGTATTTTTCTATAACCTCCCAGTACTCTTTAAAGTTACCAAGGCTATTTCCCATTGCGTGAGCATATTCACTCATAATGTATGGACGATCGGGGTTACTTTGTGCCCAACGCTCCATAGACGCCGGGTGAGGGTATTGAGGTACAATGATATCAGTATTCCACTCGGTAGTAGAACGCTCGTATTGCACCGGCCTGGTAGGATCAAAGCCTTTAAGCCAGTTATAGGCTTTATAAAAATTATACCCATTCCCTGCCTCGTTTCCAAGGCTCCAGGCAACAATCGAAGGATGGTTTTTATCCCGCTCTACCATTCTTTTGATTCGCAACATGTGGGCATGCTCCCATTCAGGATCGTTACCTAAAGTGCTTTCAGGTTCGTAATACATCCCGTGGGATTCAATATTGGCTTCATCAATAACATAAAATCCGTATTTGTCGCACAACTCGTACCAGTAAGGATCATTTGGATAATGAGAAAGTCTCACCGCATTCATGTTGAGCTCTTTCATAATACGAATGTCTTCGCGCATCTGCTCCCGTGTCATTACATGAGCAGTTTCTGGGTGAGATTCGTGGCGGTTTACGCCTTTAAACCAAACAGATTTACCGTTGACTAAAAACTGATATCCGTCTATTTCATAAGATTTAAAACCAACATTGGTGTGAATCACCTCCTTCACCTTTCCTTCGGAATCTAAAAGTGTTAATTCGAGAGTATACAAATTTGGTGTTTCAGCCGACCAATGGTGTACATTCGGAATTAATTCTTTGAACTGAAGCACTGTTTTTCCAAGCTTCCGCTTAAGACCAATTGTCTTTTGTTCAGCTTTATAAATTTCATTGTGAGAAGCGTCAAAAAGTTTAACTACTACTGTATTTTCTCCCTGATCTTCATCAGTATGGTTCCAAAGCTCCAGGTCTACTGAAAACTCTCCGTCAGTATAATTATTGGTTAATCCACTTTTAACAAAGAGGTCGTAAAAATGCACTTTTGGACGGGCGTATAAATAGACATTTCTTTGAATCCCACTAATGCGCCAAAAATCTTGCGCCTCCAGGTAACTGCCGTCACTCCAGCGACGCACTTCTATAGTAATCTGGTTCTTACCAGGTTTAACAAAATTGGTAAGTTCATATTCAGATTCCAGTTTACTATCTTCACCTAAGCCCACATACTCGCCATTGACATAGAGTCTAAAAGCCGATTTTACAGCTCCCAAATGGATAAATACCGGCATATCACTCCAGTTTTCAGGGAGTTCTATCTCCCTGCGGTAAATACCTGCAGGATTTTTTTCATTTTCAATAAAAGGCGGATTTGGATTCTTAACGGCAAATTCAAAAGGGTGGTTCACATAGATTGGTGTTCCATAGCCATTAAATTCCCAGTTTGCCGGCACCTTAAAATCGTCCCAGCCCGAATCGTCAAAATCTACAGCCTCAAAATTATCGGGAAGATTATTATAATGTTCGGTCCAAAAAAATTTCCAGGTTCCGTTTAGGTCAAGAAAACGGTTAGAAGCTTCTTTGTTCCTCTCTTGGGCTAATTCTTTGTTTTCATAAGGAAAATAAGCAGCACGCATAGGGAGCCTGTTTTCTGCCTGCACATTTGGGTTCTCAAATATTGGATCGGGTTTACGATCTTGTGCAATCACAAGTTGGAATACTGAAAAAAAAGCCAGTATTACTGTTGAGGTACTTCTAAATAAACGCATGGACATAGAGGTTAATTTTGATTTAATTAGGGGTTAGCTTCGGAAAAAATATTCAGTTGAAATGACATTTTTGGAACCTCCGGGTATTTTCCATTCCAGCTGAAGTTTTTGTTTCTTCCCACATCATCATACCACAAACCAACAACCAAAATAAATATAAAATTAGGATGCACTTCTTATAAAGTTCCTGTCCTGTACCAGGACAGGAACTATTACAAGGGATACACGAAAGTACATACTAAGGAGGTAAAAACACATCTGGTTACAGAAAGACTTTCATTTAAAATTTAGGAAACTTAACAGCTCCTATTCAACAGATAATTGCTTGCTGTTTGCTTTTCTATCTAAATTTCTTACTCCGGTAGTACCTCCGCCTTCTAAAGTTAAATTCACAGGTTTGTTAGTTTTCCAGGCCCCACGAGTAAAATCTGGTACTTCAATAGAATTAGATTTATTGGCAATAGACCATTCACTCAATGAAGTTATACTACTCCAGGCAGCGGCATCATAAACATCCATATCCATGGGAAGTCCATTTCTAAGACAGTCAATCAACCTCCAGTCCATCATAAAATCCATCCCCCCATGGCCGCCAACTTTTTTAGCCATTTCTCCAACTTTACGTACAATTTCGGGAGTATATTTCTCTTCAAGTTCTTTCATTTTATCTGCATCGGCGATCTCATGACCAAAAGCAATGTGCTGTAAAGGCCATTTTTGGGCGAAACACTTGGTACCGCTTAACATATGAATACGGGAATAAGGTCGGGGTGAACTAATATCATGCTGAATCATGATGGTACGACCCTTATTAGTTTTGATAAGCTGGATGTCCATATTTCCCCTCATATTGGCTCCCACAAATTGTTTTAAATCGGGGTTTTTTTCAGCTTCTTCTTCAATTCTTTTGCTCAGGGTAAAATCGTCACTCATTATAGAGGTAAGAAAGTCCATCTTATCTCCTCTATTAATATCCATAGCCTGACAAATTGGACCTAAACCATGAGTAGGATATACGTTGGCATGACGTTTATTTTCCTTGAGTCGCCAGTAATTATCATAAGCACCATCGGTCATTTTATCATCCTGAGGCCGGTTAAAGTGCCAGTAATCAAGATCGTGGATATACGCCCCTTCCCCATGTACAAGATCTCCAAAAACACCCTGCCTTGCCATGTTAAGGGTCATTAACTCAAAAAAGTCATAGCAGCAATTTTCAAGAATCACACAATGTTTGCGGGTTCTTTCAGAAGTTTCAACAATTTGCCAGCATTCCTCCAGGGTACGTGCAGTAGAAACTTCAACAGCCGTATGCTTACCGTTTTCCATAGCTTCAAGAGCAATGGGTATGTGCCATTCCCAGGAAGTAACAATATACACCAGGTCAATATTATCACTTTGGCACATCTCTATATACCCCTTTTCACCATTTACGTATTCAGCTGCTTTTGGTAATCCGGCTTTCTTCAGTATTTCCTGTCCTCCATCAACAGCAGCCTGCCGGGTATCACAAAGCGCTGTAATTTCTACACCTTCAATAAAAGTCATTCTCTCTACAGCCCCTGCCCCACGATCTCCAATCCCCACAATCCCTATCCGAACAGTATCAAGTGCAGGTGCAGCATAACCCGACATATTAAAATTCATAGCCGGCCGCCTGCTTGCAGCAGCTTTAATTTGCGATAATTTCTCCTCGCTGGCACAGGATTTTAAAAATGCCCCGGTAGCAATAGCGCCCGATCCAAGGGCCATATTTCTTAAAAACGATCTGCGATCTGCACTCATAATAGATATTTTTATTTATTGTTGATTTTTTCTTTGCTGAAGAATGGTTAATTAATGATGAAACCTGATTCTCAAAAATATAAAAAAGTATTAAAATATTCGATAATGAAAGTTAAAATTTCATTTTAGTAAGAAAATTAAAAGAATAAAAATTTCGTTATCTTATTTAAAACTTAAAAATCAATTTTATTCCCTGAAGGCTTTAAAGTTTTAATACATTCTATTAGTCCATTTTGTAAGGTGTCAAAAATGACATTTTAGGAGTCTCTATTTACGCTTGCTGTTTAATCTACTCCAATTTGAAAAGTGGAAGCCGGCAACTGCTCACTGTTCATAAGGTTTCCTGAAGAATAGGGAAGCCAGCCATAGTATATCATTTCAGGCTTTTGAGAGGTTTTTATAATAATGCTGGTCCCGTCGATTATACCCGGTACAGGATGTTTTCCGTTTAAAGAAAAACCTTGAACGGCTTCTTCCCCTGGCGTTTTTAAGCCTCCTGCGGTGTGTGCAAAATTGATGATCACTTTCCCCTGAGAATAGGACGCCCCTATAGGTAAAGGACCAGAAACTTCAATATTCTTGTTATAATCATTGCGCAATGCCCACCGCGCCAACCTTTCACCTATCACTTTTTTGTTGCGTGGATGTACATCATTTTTGTTACCCACATCACTACTTACCGCCATGCCAGCATGTTTTATTTCCTGTAACAGAAGCCGTTGCAGATTGCGAAACAGTGGCCAATACTGCGACTTATAATTGGTAGTATCTATAGAAGAAAGCTGTACCCAATAAAAAGGCAGGGAGTTTTGATGCCATTTTTCCCGATAACTTTTAATCAGTAATTTCTGTAATTGGGGGTACTCTAAAACTCGTGGTAACTCCTGAGCATTACTTTCTCCCTGATACCATAAAACGCCTTTTATGGGCATATTTACAATAGGCTTGACTCCAGATTCATAGATAAATCCCGGTTTGTAAGCGTGATTGGCCCCTGTTTGGTTACTATACAAAGCAACTCCTCCAACATTTTGCTCTCCTCTTTCTCTAACCCAAACGGGTAATTCGTCATTTTCGAGCCAATTCCCAGAAATTTTATTTCGAAACTTTCGGTCTTTTAAAAGCGTTTCTTCGGAAATGAAGGCTTCGATTGGAGCACCACCAACAGCTAGATTTATGAGGCCTACCGGAATGTTTTCATGTTGAAGTATTTCTTTTCCGAAGTAATAGCCTACAGCACTTAATTTCGCCACCTGCGGCAGTGCACTCTCCTCCCAGCTACCCCTAAAAAAACCGGCAGGATGCAGTTTTTCAAGATCTTCTTCAGAGTATTTTTCACCATAAATACCTTTACCAACATATTGTGGATTATAAAAGCGAAGTGCAGAACCAGCGAGCTGTTCCTTTTCGGTTTCATAATGCATCTCCTGCCCCAGCGACCATTCCATATTTGACTGCCCCGCTAACAGCCACACATCTCCAATGAGAATATTCGAATACTCCAAAGAATCGGTTTTGGTGTAAACCGATAAAACCAGGGGGACGGCATTGCCCGGCAAGGCTGAAAAAGAGACCTGCCAGGATGAATCGGCACTGGTCTCTACTTCTTTCACTTCTGAAGAAAATTTGACCTGTACAATTTCTCCAGGGAGGTATTCCCCCCATATTACAATGGGCATGTCTCGTTGTAACACCATATTATCTGAAAAGAAATAGGGCATGGTAACCTGGGAATACCCAGTTAAATGGAGAGCCAAAAATGTCAATATCGTGTACCATTTTTGAAATAAAAATTTATTCTTGATCATCATATAGCCTCAGGATATTATAAAAAAACTCCTGTTCATTGAAAGTTAAAAATTTCGATGAACAGGAGTTTTTAGACTCACATCAAATAAGTGTAGGGTTATTGTTGTTTACCTTCTGTTAAATTTTGCTCCTCTTCAAATACATGAGTTGCATAGTTATAATCAAGCGCCTCATAACGCTCTTTCATTACCTCCAGTCTTGACAGGAAACCTTCCCAGTCTTTTTTCGCAGAGGGTGTCCAGTTCACTTCAGATAAAGCTGTGAGCCGGGGTAAAACCATGTATTCTACATGATCGGTTGTTTTTATATATTCTGTCCACAAATTAGCCTGAGCTCCTAAAATATGCTTTGCTTCCTCTTCTGAGAGTTCTTCTGGCACAGGGTTGAAAGAATAAACTTTTTCAACAGGCACAAAACCACCTATTCCCAGGGGTTCATCTTCATTTTTGGACTGATAATAATCAAAATACAGGTGATCGTTAGGGGTCATTACTACATCATGACCCTGTTTAGCCGCCTCAATACCACCTTTAGAACCTCTCCAGGACATTACTGTGGCATTAGGTGCCAAACCACCTTCAAGGATCTCGTCCCAACCTATAATTTGCCGACCGTTTTCATTAAGAAACTTTTCGATTCGTTGTATAAAATAACTCTGTAATTCATGTTCATCCTTCAAACCTTCACGTTTGATCACCGCCTGTGCCTGTGCACTCTCTTCCCACTCCTTTTTAGGAGCTTCATCTCCCCCAATATGTATATATTCACTCGGGAACAACTCCATCACCTCTGTAAGCACATCTTCCAGGAACTCAAAAGTTTCTTCTTTAGGAGCAAAAATTGTAGGAAAAACACCCCATTTAGTTTCCACTTCATAAGGTCCTGTACCATTCCCTAACTCCGGGTATGCAGCTAAAGCAGCTGTAGCATGGCCGGGCATTTCAATTTCTGGAATTATCGTAATGTGCCTGGCTGCAGCGTAAGCCACTATTTCTTTCATCTCTTCCTGGGTGTAAAAACCTCCATATTCTTTTCCGTCATTTTCATCCCAGTTCTTTTCAACCATAGTTCCTTTTCTTACCGAACCTATTTCAGTAAGTTTCGGATATTTTTTAATCTCAATACGCCAGCCCTGATCTTCGGTTAAATGCCAGTGAAAACGGTTCATTTTATGTAGCGCGAGTAAATCGACATACTTTTTTATAAATTCTACCGGGAAGATGTGACGACCCACATCCAGGTGCATCCCGCGATAAGAGAATTGAGGAGCATCTTCTATTTCTACAGCGGGGATAGTCAAACTTTCAACTTGTTCTACTTCAGCTGATGGAGGCATCAACAAGCGTAAAGACTGAATTCCATAAAAAACCCCTTGTGGTGTTTTTCCGGAAATTTCTATTTGATCATAGCTAACCTTCAGCCTGTAACCTTCTTCTTCCTGAATTTCAGAATCAAGTTTGAGAACAATGACATGATCATTTTTTTCTGTAGAAGTTGTAGTTTCTATCTTAAATCCTGAAGCTGTAGAAAGCATCTCATCCAGGAAAGCAGCCTCTTTAGATAGTGTATCTTCTGTAACAATGTGTGTGTTGTCATCTACTAAAAACCTGCCCTTCGCGGTGTTCATATTAACAGGAAGTGGTATTATGGCATAGTCTTCAGGAGTATTTTCAACGTCTTTATACTCCGTGTATGATTTCCCTGTTTCACAAGAGCTTATCATAATTAGTAAAAGTAGAAATGGTAAAATATTTTTCATATCAATAAATTTAGAAACGATTTAATCGGCAAAAATTGAATTCTATAATAATTTATTCTTTGTTAATACTGTCTTCACCATTAGTCAGCCATTCCAAAGAAAAGCTGGTAAAAGAGTTCTCTTTATAATCATCTTTTTCAAAAAAGACTCCTATTTCACCATTTTCAAGTATTGTCATCGACGAATATGCCGCACCACCTGTATAAATAGTTTTCCCTTCACTCCAGGTTTCACCTTCATCATAACTAATTCTAACCGTTAAATTCTTACGAGCTTTTGCATCGTTGGAATTGGAAAATAAAAGCCTGTTTTTATCGTCTCCATCCTCAACAGAAGTATAACGGAGAATACTGGCATTGTTTCCAGGATCCACAAGGATTTCTTCGGTTTTTATATTCCAAGTTTTTCCTTTATCTTCCGAAATATGTACATAACGGTGACCTTCCCCTGTATTCACACGGGAGTTGATCATATAATCTCCATTACTTAGCTGTATTACTTTAGACTCATCGGCCGGTGTTACAGGAGAGTCGATAAGGAACCAGGTGTCTCCATGATCGTCGCTGGCAAATAAATAAACGCCTTCTTTTAATCTTACAAGAGTGTGCAATAACCTTCCTTCTGAAGTTTGAATACCCCTGCCCGAAGTAATAAACTTAAAATCGTTGTGCCATTCTTCTTTGGAGATCTGAGCAGTGATATCTTTGGGGCTGGTCCAGGTTTTCCCATTGTCGCTACTTTTCATAACATGCAAGTAGTACACATCCTTTTCTTTATCCAGGTCCATATAATTGTAGAACAGGAAAACCTCCCCGGTTTGTTCATCGACAATCATTGAAGGGTCTGAAGCTGACCGGCCTTCGGGAAAATCTATGACGGTTTCTTTAGTGGTCCAGGTTTTACCGTTATCGAAACTTCTACGCTGCACAATATTAATATTCCCGCTACCACGAAGGTCTGCACAGGAAGGAACCCGTTCATCAATAGCGGCAATTAAATCTCCATTTGGAGCTGTCACCAATGCCGGAATACGATAACAGGAAATATCCGGATTGTTTTCTGCACTAAAAAGATTGTGAAATTCCAATTCCTTAGATATATTTTCTTGTGACGGCTTGGATGTTTTAGAGGAATTGAACGAATTGCAGGCACTAAGAGCAGCAAAAGTCAAAATAAGAAGGGGCTTTTTCATTGTAGATGATTTATATATGTAGGGTATAAAATTCATGATAAGCATCTTTCTTGTGGAGATGCAACTAAAACCTGAAAATTTTGCCTGAGATAACCTTCAGAAACTCAAAGATAGCATTTAACTCAAAAATTCCGTTAAATTTGAAAACAATTTCTTTTGTATCCTTTTTATTTTAACTTTCGAATTACTTATAGATAGAAACTATTATCTTTATTAAACATTTAAACAAAAGTTTTAGTGAATTTCTTCTAGTGCAAAAACTGAAGGAAGTCGTAAAAAATATAAAGACTCAGAAGGACTTGATTAACAGTTTAGCAAGGTTTTCAAAACTTATAAAACAAAATAATAGCCTAAAGTATCTCCAAATACCAAACAACACCCTCAGCCAATTTTTGAATTTCATTTATAGTCTACATCGCGAATGAACCATAGCAGATTACTTTCCACTTACAACCTTCACTTCATGAAGGAGAGAACCAGGTTTATTTTTAGTCAGGGAGCAATATTCTTTTTACTTGTTTTAATATCACAACAGGTTTTGGCTCAAGAGACGGTTTTAATTCCGAAACCTCAGAAAATAAACCAAAAAACCAGCCATAGTTTTAATCTTAATAATTCCAGGGTCTGGACTAATGAAACGGCTCATAATAATTTTACATTAGAACAATTAAAAAAAGTATTTTCAGAAAAAGCACAGGCAAAATTATCGACTGTAAAAACAGCCAAAAAAGCTGATATTATTCTCTATTCTGCAAGTGAAGGGGCTGTTTCTATTCCAAAAAATTTACTTCCTTCATCCGAAGTTCTTCAGAAGATCGGCCCACAGGGCTACTGGCTCAAAATAGATGATAAAATCCGCATAATTGCCAATACCTCTCAGGGGCTTTTCTATGGGGTTCAAACTCTGAAACAACTTCTCAAAACATCAGAAGAAAATGCCCTTTTTGAAACCGAAATTATAGATTGGCCTGCCCTTGAATATCGAGGCTGGATGGATGATATTAGCCGGGGTCCCATCCCTACTTTAGATTATGTAAAGTATGTAATTAAAACGCTTTCAGAATATAAACTGAATTTTATAAACCTGTACACCGAGCACACCCTTCGCAATGAAAAATTTGCCGATATCGCACCTCCTGATGCCTTTACCCCTGCAGAAATTACTGAATTAGAGAAATTTGCCGCTCCATATCATGTCTCCATTATAGGCAATCAACAGGCATTCGGACATATGGAAGAAATCCTGAAAATTCCCTTTTACGATAATATTGCCGACAATAAATGGAATTTAAATCCGGGTAGTCCTGCAACTTACAAGTTTCTTGAAACCTACTTAGGCGATGCTGCCCAAGCCTATGAACATCCTTTTTTCAATATAGGAGCCGATGAAACAGACGGACTGGGTTCAGGGAAAGCAAAAGATTTGGTTGATTCTTTAGGAATGGAAGCCGTTTATGCTATGCATATTAATAAACTGGACTGGATTTTGAAAAAGTACGGTAAACGCACTATGATGTGGGGAGACATTGCGGTAAACCATCAGGAAATTATTGAACAGCTCCCAAAAGATCTCATTATCCTCTCCTGGGGCTATGATCCGCGAGACAGTTTTGATGAGGCTATTGTACCTTTTGATGAGTCAGGTTTTGATTTCATGGTAGCTCCAGGCGTGAGAAGCTGGAGCGAGATCTATCCCAACCTGGATGTCGCGGTTAAAAACATCGCTAACTACGTGCGCGACGGAAAAGAATATGGTGCCATGGGAATGATAAATACAGCCTGGGATGATGATGGCGAAACCTTGTTTAATGCTAACTGGCACGGAATGATTTGGGGAGCAGAAATGTCTTGGAACCCTATTTCCAGCCAGGAAGAAGAGCAGGCCAGCCGGGAAAGACAGAACCGGCGTGAAATATTTGACAAGGGAGTAGATCAATTCTTCTTTGGGGTCACCGGGAAGTCAAGTGTAATGAAAAGCCTTAATAAATTTGCACAGCTAAGAGAAATCTCCGTGTTTTCAAGTATGGCTAATGCCTCTACCTGGAGCAGTATTTACGAGTTTTATCCCGAAGAAGAAACAGCATCAATTGCGGCTGCGAACCAGAAGATGCTCAAAGAAGCGAATAAGTTAATGCTTGAACTGCAGGAAAAAACCCGGCAGGTAAATACCAATAAAACAGCAGTTAGGGTTGCAGCTTTGGCAGCACAACGTGCCGCTTACACTGCCAAAAAGAACCTTTTTATATTAGAATTACAGAAACTTTATAACAACAAAGAAGGGGTTAACCTTAAGCTAATAAAACAAAAAAGGGAGGAATTACTAGACGAACTTCACCTGCTAAAAATAGCATATGTACAGTCCTGGCAAGAGGAAAACAGAGCTTACTGGCTCGATGAAAACCTGAAAAAATACGATGCACAGGCGCAGGATTTATTAGACTTAGAAACTCATGTTTTTATAAAAGCGGGGCAGGCCATTCAACCTGGTGAAATGAAAATAGAATTGAACAGCCTCTTCCCTCAAACTAAATTGTACTACAGTCTTGATGGCAGTGAACCCACGAAAGACTCCCCCGTATATAATGGAAATCTGAGTATAAATTCTAACACCCTGGTACAGGCAAGAGGATATAATGATGGTAAAGCCGGAGAAATCTCTTCAAGATTCTTCAATGTTCATAAAGCGCTGGGTATTACTCCAAAAATAAAGGGCAGTTACAGCACCGCCAACCCTGCCTATACAGCCGGAGGTCCAGCTGGCTTAACCGACGGACTCAAAGGTTCCGAAAATTTTGCAGATGGCCGCTGGCAGGGTTATGCCGGCCAGGATGTAGAAGTGGTACTTGATTTGGGTGCCCCAACTGAAGTAAATGAAATTTCAGCCGACTTTTATCAGCGTTTAATTTCATGGATTATGCTGCCAAAAAATGTAGAATTTTACGCATCTAAAGACGGAAAAATCTACCAAAAAGTCGCTCAGGCAAATAGTCCTGTAGATGAAAAAGATCAGGGTTTAATAATTCTGGAGTTTTCTTCTGGGCCTTTAAAACTGAAGACAAGATTTCTCAAAGTAAAAATAAATTCCCGGGGAATGTTACCTGAATGGCATACAGGAGCCGGTAAACCAGGCTTCATCTTTATAGATGAGATTGTGGTTAAATAATTAAGAAAATCAATAAATCAGCTGTCTTGAAATTCATGGGAAATGATTCTAGATTTTATGACAGCCTGATTTATTGTTACAGGTATATCTTCCATCTGCTGAGTCCTTCAGCAGAAAAAAATGAACTATTCTGAGATTAGATCATAAAAAAATGAGGCTCACTTACTCGACCTTAATTTTGCTAACAGGTATACCCTCTGCTGTAGCTTCAATGGTTACAGGAGCCTTGAATTCTTTTGTTCTTAAAAGGATAGTTGCAATACCTGCTTCGGCTTTTACGGGATTTTCGCCAATGAGTTCAGCATTTTCTCCGGAAGTGATCTCAAAAGTCACCGGCAAACTGGCGTTGTGAACCAGGGTTCCGTTTTCATCCAGGAGTTTGGCATAGACAAAAACTACATCTGAAGTCTCCCGTGCAATCTCCTTTCCCGAAATATCTACCGAAAGTGCCATTTTTGACACCTCGACCGGCGTGCGTACCAAATGTGTGGCGACTTCTTTCCCGTCAATGAATCCAACTGCTTTTAATTCCCCCGGAACAAATTCAGGAATGGAAAAAGTGTACGGCGGATACCACAATTCATCTGAAAAGGACGTGCGTTTCGGTTTCTTTTTCTCAATAAGTTCGCCGTTCAGGTATAAAGCCACTTCTTCAGCATTGCTGTATACAGTGATATCTGGGGCGGAATTAGGCTGCCAGTAGTTGGCGATATACACCATAGGTTCTGAAAAATTCCCCTGATATGGCGGCTTCTGACTCTTATAAAAGTAGTAACTGAATTTTGGGATCCTGAAAATATCTGAAATCCCTGAAGCTTCAAGATCATTGGCATATCCGCGGTTATAATCGAACATGAGCCAGTTGGACATTCCTATAGTTTGTTCGCCCTTTAAGTTAGAATTCGTAGCTTCCTGAAAATTCAATGCCTGCTGTAAAAGCCTTTTTTCACCGGCAGATCTTAATTGCCTGCTTGTTCGCTCCTCTTCCTTAAGATCGCCAAAAGCCTTCTGGTTAAAACCGGCATTCTGGGCGTAATATTCCCAGTCCCCATATTCAGCGATTAAAATGGGGCGATTCGGTTTGTTATAGTCATTCCAATAAGTCGGAGGCTGCGCATGTTGCCGCGCCGGAATAAACAGGTCATAAGCCGGATGATCTATCCAGCCGGCACTAAAAGTATTGTCATAAGGCAGTTCGGCTTTAAGGATTTCATTGGCTTCCACCATAAATGCTTCAGTCATTCCCGATTCATTCAAAGAATTTTCCCAAAAAATGACGCTGGGATGATTGCGATCGCGACAAACCATATCCTTTACATCCTGTAGCGCATTTTCCACAAATTCCCCTTCTTCATAAAATTGCCAGCCGGGAATGGCATTCATCACCAGCAAACCCAGCTCATCACAGGCTTTCAAAAAAGCCGTGGCATGTGGATAATGTGAAAGCCGCACGAAGTTGAAACCTGCCTGTTTAATTTTGTAGGCATCGCGATAATTGGCTTCATTAGAAATGGCGTAACCAACGTAAGGATATTCCTGGTGGCGGTTGGTGCCATTAATGAACAATTCCTGGCCGTTGAGATAAAATGCGTTTCCTGTAAGTTCGATCTTCCTAATCCCGGTGGTGATGGCCTGCCGGTCTATAACTTCTTCGCCTTCCAGAACTTCAACTTCCAGTTCGTATAAATTCGGATGAGAAGGGCTCCAAAGCTTCGGATTTTCTACGGAAACTTCAGCGGTAAAATGTTCATCCCCGCCGGAAGCCAGTTTTTTATAAGGTGTCAAAAATGTCATTTTCACGCCTTCTTCCGAAGTAAAAATGGCACGCACTTTCAGTTCTTTTTCAGCTTCAGCATCATTGACAACATGCACTTTTACAAATCCGGAAGCTTTTTCCGAAGAAACGCTATCGAAATGCACTAAAATTCCGCCGCCGTTCACCTCTTTTGCATAAACGGGATCTGAAATATGTACCAGATTGGTCTTTATGAGCTGCACATTGCGATAAATGCCGCCATAAAGGTTAAAATCGAGATCGGCCAGCGGTTTTCCGGGAGGAATGGTGGCGTCATCAACATTAATGACCTCTACCTGTATGATGTTTTGGGAATTATTCTTCAAAAAAGGCGTTGCGTCGACAGTAAAAGGAAGATAACCGCCTTTGTGCGTCTTTACCAGAGAATCGTTGATGCTCACGCGCGCCTCCTGCATTATGCCTTCAAAATGGAAAAACCACTTCTCATTTTTGACCTTTTCAACAGGAAAATCTTTGCTGTAAAGCGATTTTCCCTGCCACTGGTCATTCACCACCAAAGGCTCGATCTTTACAGAATGAGGCAAAACCACTTCTTCTACAGGTCTTTCTGTTAAACCTGAAGGATCTTCGCGGTAAAATTTCCAGTTGTTGTTAAAGTTGATGACCTGTCGGGGAAGCTTCTGCTGTGCCCCTACTTTTTTGGAAGGAGGTAGGGACTCGCAACCAAAAAAAGTAAGGGATAAACAGACTAAAATGATAGCTTTTAACTGTTGTTTCATACAGCAGTTTATAAATGTAAATATTACCATTATTTTTGAAATTAAAAAGACTTTTTAGAAAAAATTTCTTCTGAAGAATTTCCTATAGCACGCCGAAGTCGCTTCCGCCTTTTATGAGGTCGCTGTAGCGTTTGTGGTCAAATTTATAGAGAAATGCACCGCGTTTTGAGGAAGATTTATCTTTTTCATCAAGTTTTACAAGCACATTATGAGAGAAAACTTTTTTGCGGAAGTTGCGGGTATCGAGCTCCCTTTGAAAAATAGCCTCGTAAACACTCTGAAGCTGCGGGATTGTAAATTTTTCGGAAAGTAATTCAAACCCCAATGGTTGGTACCGGGCTTTATTTTTGAGTTTTTCAAGAGCGTCGGCAACCATTTGTTCATGATCGAGCACCAAAGGAGGTAGATCGTTCACATCATGCCACACCGCTCCATGTTCTTTTACCAGCTCTTTATCGTATTCATTGAGCCTGATGAGGGCATATTGCCCTACCGAGATACACCTGTAGCCGGGATCTCTGTCTACAGCGCCATACACCTTCAGCTCTTCCATGTAGACCTCTTTGAGTCCTGTGATCTCCTCGAGCACCCTTTCGGCAGCAGCCGAAACGTCTTCATCAAGCTTCACAAAACTTCCAATGAGCGACCACTGCCCTTCTAAAGGCGAAACCCTTCTTTTAAACAACAACAGCTTTAAACTTCCGGCGTCAAACCCAAAGATGATACAATCTGTCGCCACCAACATCTTCTCGCTTTGCTCATAGAACTTTCTCGTGACAGCCGGCAGCCCCTCTTTTTCTTCGTACATTAACAGTGATATTACTTACTACAAAAAAACCATTTTTTTTCGGATTAAAAAATGATTGTACGATATACAATTATTAACTTTGAGAAAATTAAATTTTCAGCATTGTGAAAAATATAACGGAAGATACCGTACCAGAACCTTTCAGAAATTTTAAAAAAAAATTCACGGTATATGCCCCCGGCAGGATCAATCTTATTGGTGAGCATACAGACTATAACAATGGTTTTGTGCTGCCTACAGCAATAGATAAGACCATTAAGCTGCACTTTAGAGCCAACCACACTCCCTACACCTGCAACGTGTACAGCAAAACTTACCAGAAATACTTAAAATTTGATCTCCGGCAAATCTCCAGAAGTGATGAAGAGTGGGAGAATTACATTTTAGGGGTGGTCAACGAAATACAGAAACTTGGGGAATATCCCGAAGGTTTTGATTGCATTATTGAAAGTGATCTACCCGTGGGTGCCGGCATAAGTTCTTCTGCTGCGCTGGAATGCGGAGTAGCCTTTGGCCTGAACGAACTCTTTCACCTCGATCTTTCCCGCCAGGCCATAGCCGAACTTTCGAGGAATGCCGAACACAATTATGTGGGCACAAAATGCGGGATTATGGATCAATATTCTTCGATTCTAAGTAAAGAGGGACATCTCATTTTGCTTGACTGCCGCAATCTTGAAGCTACTTATATTCCGGCCGATTTTGAAGGTCACAAACTGCTGCTTTTAAATACTGGAGTTTCACACAGCCTTGCCTCGAGCGAGTACAACACCCGCAGAAAAGAATGTGAGGAGGCCGTGAAATTTATAAACCAAAGATACCCCGAAGTTGCCTCGCTAAGAGACGTTAACCTGGCACGCCTGGCCGAATTTAAAGACACCCTGCCCGAGCTGCTTTACACCCGGGCCCATTATGTGGTTTCAGAAAATGAAAGAGTGCTTAAAGCCGTAGAAGCTATGAAGCAAAAAGACCTCGAACAATTTGGGCTGCTCATGTACCAGTCTCACAAGGGCTTGCGCGACGAATACCAGGTGAGCTGTAAAGAACTGGATTTTCTGGTAGATCTCACTACCGAATATGCTCCGGTTAAAGGTGCGAGGATGATGGGCGGCGGCTTTGGTGGCTGCACCATTAATTTAATTGAAGAAAACGCTATTGAAGAGTTTATAAAAATTGCTTCGGAAGCATATCAAAAGGAATTCAACATCACTCCTGAAGCTATAGTCGTATCACCCGAACAGGGTACCTACCTCATCAAAAATTAATATTCATGTCTGAAGATTTCAATACTCATCCTCACAAAAGGTATAATATTCTAACAGGAGAATGGATCCTGGTGTCTCCCCACCGCACCAAAAGGCCCTGGCAGGGGCGACTTGAAAAAGTGGCTGAAGAAAAAAGGCCTTCTTATGACGCCGACTGCTTTCTTTGCCCCGGAAATAAAAGGGCTAGCGGAGACACGAATCCAGAGTATGTTGAGCCATATACTTTTAGAAACGACTTTTCTGCATTATTGCCGGGAGGCCCACAGGAAGACTTTGAAGATGGATTGTTAAAGGCAAGTTCTGAAACAGGCCTTTGCCGGGTAGTTTGTTTTTCCCCCGATCATTCCCTCACGCTGCCCGTAATGGAGACAGAAGATATCATTAAGGTTGTACAAAAATGGAAAGAAGAATATGCCGATTTGGGTAACATGGAAGATATTAATCACGTTATGATCTTCGAGAACAAAGGCGACATGATGGGGTGTAGCAATCCGCACCCACACGGGCAAATATGGGCACAGCTTTCTGTTCCGGTAGAAGTACAAAAAAAGACCGAACATCAGAAAAAATACTGGGAACGCAATAAGAGAAGCCTTTTAGGAGATTACCTTGAGCAGGAATTAAAATTAGAAGAAAGGATCGTCATTAAAAATGAACATTTTGTTGCCCTTGTGCCCTACTGGGCAATTTGGCCTTACGAAACCATGATCATCCCGCGGCGGCAAATGCAACATATTGGCCAGCTTACTGCGGAAGAGGAAAAAGCTTATGCAGAGATCCTGAAACAGCTCACCATAAAATACGACAACCTGTTTCAAACCTCTTTCCCCTATTCTTCGGGAATCCATCAACAGCCCACAAACAACAGCGATTATCCCGAATGGCATTTCCACATGTCTTTCTATCCCCCGCTGTTAAGGTCTAAAACAGTGAAGAAATTCATGGTGGGATATGAGCTTTTTGCCAGCCCGCAGAGGGACATCACTGCTGAACAGGCTGCAGAAACTCTTAGGGAACTTCCAGACCAACATTACACGCTGGAATAAGGTGTCAAAAATGCCATTTTTGAAACCCTCTTCAGCTTTATTCATATAAATTTCTGAAGCCGTCCAAATAAAAAAAGACCATCATTTGACGGTCTTTTTTTATTAAAAACTTCCGAAGAGATCTACCAGAAAATTGCGTACAACATTGTTACGATCAATAAGATCGCAAAAGCACCAATATTAAAGGCCGGCCCTGTCTTAAAGAGGCTTTTGCTAATAATTATCGCTTTTGGATGCGTTGCACCTTTATTCTCAACATAGCTAAACAACATCATAATCGCCATGGTAAGTATCCAGGTGATAAACATTTGGTGCATAAATGGCAATTCCACGAAAATCGGACTATCAATCCATCCTGAAGGACCTACTTTAAAATAGAGGGCGATAGGAATAGAAGCCAGCACCCCAAAAATAGCTGCATTGTTGGTCGTTTTTTTCCAGAACAAGCCCAGCATGAACACGGCCAGGATTCCCGGGCTAACCACCCCTGTGTACTCCTGAATATATTGAAAAACCTGTCCTAAACTTCTAAGTTGTGGCGCCAGTAACACAGCAATGACAAGGGCAAGGGTAGCTGAAAGCCTTCCTACAGTTACAAGTCGTTTTTCAGAAGCTCCTTTTTGTATGTACGGCTTGTAAATATCCATTGTAAAGATGGTTGCAGTAGAGTTAAGCATAGAGGCAATTGAAGAAACTATGGCCGCCGCAAGAGCTGCCAATACAAGCCCTTTCAACCCAATTGGCACAAATTCTTTAATCAGCCATGGGAAAGCATTGTCATTAATGATCCTGCCACCTTCAGCAACAAAAGAAGGATCTGTAAATTCAGGGCCAAAAGCTCCGCCGGGGCCGGTGTTCATCACATAAGCGATGATTCCCGGTACAACCACGATCAACGGAATTAAAAGCTTCAGAAACCCTGCAAGAATGATCCCTTTTTGAGACTCCCGCAAACTCTTGGCGGCAAGGGTCCTTTGAATAATATACTGGTTAAAGCCCCAGTAGTAAAGGTTTGCTACCCACATCCCTCCAAGAAGAACAGCCAAACCAGGAAGATCCCACCAGGCATCTTTCCCGCCAGGGGTAATGATCTCTCCTTTTTCAAGGATCATAGAGAATTTTTCGGGCACCTGTTCGTATATGGTGACAATTCCCGAAATAATTCCGCCGTCTTCAGAAACATGAGAAAGACCTATATAAGTAGTGATCAAACCACCCACGATCAAAAGAACCACCTGTACAACATCTGTCCATGCCACGGCAGCGAGTCCGCCATACAAAGAGTAGGCAGCTGCAAACAGCGCAAGTCCTATAATAGAATACAGGAAGATAGATCCATCTCCCGAACCTACAATAGTATCTAAAGCAGTAGCACCCAGGTAGAGAACCGATGTAAGGTTAACAAATATAAAAAGTGCGATCCAGAAGACCGCAAGGATTGTTTTTAGGTTCGTACTGTACCTTACCTCAATAAATTCGGGAATGGTGTACAGCCCCTTTTCAATAAAAATGGGAAGAAAGTATTTCCCCACAATAATAAGTGTAATAGCCGCCATCCACTCGTATGAAGCAATAGCCAGCCCGATCGCAAAACCGGAACCCGACATTCCAATAAATTGTTCTGCGGAAATGTTGGCCGCAATAAGCGAAGTACCAATAGCCCACCACGGAAGCGACTTACTTGCCAGGAAGTAATCTTCTGAAGTTTTTCCTTTGCCACGGGAGACCCATAGTCCTATCCCAATGATCATCAATGCATAGCAGGCAAAAATTATCTTATCGAGTAATGCAAATTCCATAAAACCAAAAATTAAGGAGAATTAGTGATCGCAGGCCACCACCACGCAGGTCGGGGCCTACTAAAATTTTGTTAAATATAAGAGATTAGCAAAAATAAAGGTAAGTTATACAGTTAAAGTTATGAACCGGTTATAAACTTCCATTTGGTGGTATTCTCATAAGTTTCTCCCGGACTTAATCTTACCGATGGAAAATGGGAATGATGCGGGGCATCTGGAAATTTTTGGGTCTCAAGACATACTGCAGCACGTTCAGATCCTACCTCTGTAGAATACTCCCAATCTGTGGGCAGATCTTCGGGAACGTAAACCACCACAGCCGGCTGATTGGTTTCTACCTCCAGCTTTATTCCCGATTTGTCTCCTTTCAGAAAGATCTTTTCTCCATTCCCGTTCAATTGATACACGGTATCTAACGGCACCTCTCCTATTAATGCTACCTCCCTAAAATCAAATTCGGTACCCGTCACACCGGTCATCTTTCCTGTTGGCACCAGTTGGGCATCGGGCTCAAGGAATGCATCTGCAGGAATCTTGAGCCGGTGACCATTCACATCACCACTACCATTCAGGTTAAAATATGCGTGGTTGGTAATATTCACCACAGTGTCTTTATCTGTTTTTGCCCAATAAGCTATACTCACCTCGTTTTCTTCTGTAAGCGTGTATTTTACCCGAACTGTAAGATTTCCGGGGTAGCCCTCTTCCCCATCAGGAGAAAAATATTCCAGCACCACGTATGGATTATGCCCTTCTCCCTGCTCAATGAGTTTCCAGAATTTATAAGAAAATCCGCAGTTACCTCCGTGAAGGTGTACGCCATTCTTTTCGTGAAGTTTATAGGTTTCCCCATCAAGGGTGAATTGCCCTTTCGAGATTCGGCCGGCATAGCGGCCCACTGTCGCTCCAAAGTATTTCCCCTGCTGGTGGTAGGCCTCAGAGAGGTATTCTTCCGGGCGGGAAGGCCCTACAACTACATTTGTACCATTTACCTTTAAACTGAAGATCGTAGCTCCAAAATTGAGGATTTCCAGTTCTGTTCCTTTTGGATTTTTAAGCCTTAAGAGCTTTAACTCTTCGGCCGTGTCTTTTGTTTTCAAGCTTTTTTATTATTAACCCATTCTACAACCAGTTCTTCAAGTATATTTAACGGAACAGCCCCGTTGGTAAGGACTACCTCATGAAATTCCCGAATATCAAAATCTTCTTCCAATTCCTTTTTTGCATATTCCCGCAATTCCAGGATCTTGTTCATTCCAATTTTATAGGCAGTAGCCTGCCCCGGCATTACTATGTGCCGCTCTACCATTTTTACCGCATCACTTTCGGCGTTGGGGGAATTTTGAACGTAATAATCGATAGCCTCATCACGTGTCCATTTTTTTGAGTGAATTCCGGTGTCAACCACCAGCCTGATTGATCTCCAGAGTTCCATAGCCAGTCTTCCAAAATCGGAATATGGATCTTCATAGAAACCTATTTCTTTCGGCACCAATTCACTGTAAAGGCCCCAGCCTTCAACGTATGCACCGTATCCTCCCAATTTCCTAAACATCGGCAAACTGTCCAGTTCCTGGGCAATGGCAAGCTGCATGTGGTGCCCGGGTATGCCCTCGTGATAAGCAAGCGCTTCCAACTGATAAGTGGGCATAGCCTCCATATCATAAAGATTGGCGTAATAAGTTCCCGGACGGGAGCCGTCTATTGCCGGCTGCTGATAAAATGCCTTCCCTGCACTTTTCTCCCTGAAAGGCTCAACGGCCTTCACCACAATATCTGCTTCGGGTTGCGTTAAAAACAGCCCGTCGAGACGCCCTTTAATTTTATTAATGGCCGCTTTGGCTTCGGCTAAATACTGCTGCCTGCCTTCTTCTGAATTTTCATAGTAAAACTGGTCATCTTCACGCATAAACTGGAAAAAATCCTTCAGGCTGCCGTTAAAGCCCACCTGCTTCATAATATCTTCCATTTCTTTATGAATACGCGCCACCTCACTAAGGCCAATTTCGTGGATCTCTTCAGCAGATAAATCGGTAGTGGTAGTCCTTTTCAATGCATTCTCATAAAAGGCTTTTCCCTTCGGAAATTTCCACGCACCATGATCGGCTGTAGCACGCTGTTGCTGGTCCTTCAGCTTTGCAATCAGGTTTTCGTAAGCCGGTTTAACTGAATTGAGCAGGGCTTCCTGAGCCTCCAGGATCAATTTATCTTTTTGAGCTTCCGGAACCTCCAGCTTTTCCACTTTACTGCGAAAATCTTCTAAAAGAGTACTTGCTTCGGCCGATTTCTCAAAAGGGCGTCCTTTCAGCAGATTTTGGGAAGCCTCAACCGTCTGTGCAAACACAAAAGCCGGCGGCATAATCTGGTTCATTTCCCGTAGTTCAAGCCCTTTTATTACATCGTCTATTACTGCGGGGATCTTGTTGAGCCGGGCAATGTATGCTTTTGCATCACTTACCGAATCGATCTTATGCATATTGATCAAAAATGCCGGCAACTGCGCATGAACCCCAAACATTTGATTCACCGGGTAGTTGTAAAGCCTAAAATCGTAATCTTCAATCTCGTTTTCCAGCTGTTGGCGATAGAGTTTATAACTGAGTGCTGCCTGTCCTTCAAGAGCTTCAGGATTTACTTCATCTTTCAGAAAATCGAGCCTTTGCCTTGCCTTTTTAAGATCATCGGCGTAGCGCAAGTGCGAAAAATCGTCCCAGGAATCATAATTTGTTTTTATTCCGAGGCGGGTTTGCAGCATGGGAGAATCGGCAAGATCTTTCTGAAATTCCTCCTCAAAAAAGAGATTTAATTGTGCTGTTTCCTGCTGAATTTCTTCCGAAGTGATCTCTGTTTCTTCTGAAGCATTCCTGCAGGCAGAAAAGGCCAGAATAATGACAGGTAAAAGCAGGGTTTTGATGATTTTGATCTTCATGGGCACTATAATTTGATCCTGAAAATTGAATGTTGAAAATAGTAAATAAACTGCAATCCTGCAGCGGCACAGTCAAAGAAAAAGAGATGTCAAAAATGGCATTTTTGACACCTCAGTATTCTATTCCAGCACCGAGAAAATAATCTGGGAATCGTGGAAGACTTTGTGTTCCTGCTTTTGAAAATCCTCTTCTTCGGCTTCAAAAATATTGTCTACGTAGGTCTGCGGATTAAGGTCGATTAACGGAAACCAGCTGCTTTGCACCTGAATTTGCAATTTATGACCTTTTTTGAAGGTGTGGTGCACATCCTGAAGTTGCAGGTTTACTTCTGTCTTCTTGTTAGGTTCAAAAGGTTCAGGATTGGAGAAACTGTTTCTAAACCTGCCTCTTATAACTTCGCTGCGAACCATCATGTGGTAATTGCTCATAGAGAGATAATCCTGTGTTTCTTCGAAATCTTCGGCATCGGGCGGAAAAACATCAACAACTTTCACAATCCAATCAGCCGCTGTTCCTGTAGTCGCCACCTGCAATTTTGCCAGCACTTCTCCGGCCAAAGTGAAGTCTTCCTCTAAAACTTCAGTTTCATAAACCAGCACATCGGGCCTGCGTGCTGCAAAACGCTGATCATCGGTCATGTACTTCCGCGGAGTAAAGACCATTTTGATATCTTCAGAATAAGGCACCGGTTTATTGGGGTCGCTAATGAATGTTTCGGCACCAGAGGCAACAGCAGGAACAGCTACAGGCCCTGCAATTAGCTGCTGATCATCACCCAGGTAAAAGGCCTTCTTTTTTGCCATTTTTGGAGGCCAGGCTTCATAGGTTTTCCATTCCATCAAGCCAGTATCGAACATGTAAGCTTCAGGAAGCGCAAGATGTTCATCAGCCTCTCCTTTTAAAAAGTGGTTAAAAAAGAGGGTCTCCACTTCCTTTTGATAATTTTCAGAAATATTATCTCCAAAATACACATTCCCAATAGCCTGCCGATCTTTTTTACGAGCCCAGTCACCGTGGCTCCAGGGCCCCATTACAAGCATATTATAAGTATCGCTGTTCTTCTCTATGGTCTCATAAATATTGAACGGCCCGTAAAGATCTTCGGCATCAAATAAGCCGCCAACAACCATTACTGCAGGTTTAATATCATTTAAATGTTGTACAATTCCGCGTTTTTGCCAAAACTCGTCGTAATTAGGGTGCTCCTTAAGCTGTTGCCAGAAAACATTGTCTTCTCCGTAATACTTATCGAGATTTTTAAGAGGCCCCGCATCGAGGAAGAACTGATATTGATCTTTGGTATTGAGCTCGGGAAAAGCATACCAGGCAGTATCGCTGGGGGTGCTTTTTTCATATCCAAAAACAGCCGTAGCCCGCCAGTAGCTCAACATATAGGCACCATTGTGGTGAAAATCATCAAAAAAGAAATCCCCGATAGAAGCCTGTGGCGAAACCGCTTTTATTGCCGGATGATTGGCCAAAAGGGAATAAGTGGCGTAAAAACCTGGGTAAGAAATACCCCAAAGGCCCACGCGCCCATTGTTGTTCTTTACATTCTTCACCAACCATTCTACAGTGTCATAAGTATCGCTGGCTTCATCAAACTGATTTCCTTTTTTCTTCGGAATAAAAGCTCGCATATTGTCGTACACGCCTTCGCTCATCCACCTGCCGCGCACATCCTGGTACACGAAGATATTCCCCTGCTTCATCAAATATTCGTTGGGCCCTAACTGTGACCGGAACTGCCCTTCTCCATACGGCCTTGAGCTATATGGTGTGCGGGTCATGAGGATTGGATACTCCTTAGAAGTATCTTTTGGGGAAAAAATGGTGGTATGAAGCTTTGTACCATCTCTCATAGGAATGACCACCTCCTTTTTGGTGTAGTGGTCTTTGACTTCATATTCAGTTGCGGTTTGTGCTAATCCACGGCTGCTAACCAGCACAAACAGCACCGGCAGGAAATAAATTTTGAAAAATTTCATCTGTAAGCTAAGTTTTGAAGTCCCTAAAGATAGAAATTCCTTTCAAAAACCTGCTGCCGGTAAACTTTACTGGGCGTTAAATTCTTCTACACCTTCATTTAACCAGCTTGCAAACTCTTCTGAATTTGGCGTATATCCAACCGGTTGATTGAGCATGTTCATGTTGTGATCGAGCAAAACATAGAACGGCTGGGAGTTATTCCGGAAGTTAAGTGTTTGAAAAGTAGCCCATTTGTCTCCTATGGTTTCTATTTTCTTAATGCCTCCTGTAGGCTTCTGATAGTTAAACTTTTGATCTTCGGGCAGCTCTTTGCGGTCATCTACATAAAGGGAAATGAGCACAAATTCATCCTGCATAAGATCAAAAACCTGGGGGTCACTCCAAACCTGCTCCTCCATTTTTCGGCAGTTTACACAGGCCCAGCCGGTAAAATCGAGAAGTATGGGTTTATTTTCAGCTTTTGCCGCCGCAACGCCTTCATCAAAATCTTTGTAAGCTTTTAAACCTAAAGGCCCTTCGGTTTCTTTTTCGTAGACGCTGTAAAATAAAGGTGGCGGGAAACCGCTAAGCAACTTAAGGTTGGCTGCAGGCGTGTTGGTGAGGCCGGGCACGAGGTAGACCACAAAAGCGAGGGTTGCAATACCCAGCAGCAATCTTCCCTTACCCAATTTCGATTTTGGCCCATCATGAGGAAAGCGCAGCACTCCAAAGAGATAGAGCAGTAAACCGATGCCTACAACGATCCAGATGCCAATGAAAATTTCCCTTTTTAGAAGCCCCCAGTGTTGCACCAAGTCGGCATTGGAAAGGAACTTGAATGCAAGTGCCAGTTCGATGAAACCGAGCACAACTTTTACTGAATTGAGCCAGCCACCGCTTTTTGGCAGCGAATTGAGCCAGTTGGGAAAAAGTGCAAACAATGCAAACGGAAGCGCCAGAGCCAGCCCAAAGCCTCCCATCCCGAAAGATAACTGGATTGCACCACCATCGGTAGTAAGGGAACTTCCCAGCAGAGATCCTAAAATGGGTCCTGTACAGGAGAAAGATACCAGCGCCAGGGTAAGCGCCATAAAGAAAACACCTATAACCCCTCCAAAGCTGGAAGCCTTGTCGTCCATTTTGTTGCTCCAGGAACTGGGCAGGGTGATCTCGTAATACCCAAAAAATGAAAAAGCGAAAAATATAAAGATCACAAAGAAAATAATGTTCAATGTGGTGTTGGTAGAAATGTTGTTGAGGATGCCGGGGTCAAGCGAATCCAGCAGGTGGAACGGCAAACTGAGCAATAGGTAAATAAGGAAAATAAATACGCCGTACATGATTGCATTAACAAGTCCTTTTCTGCGGGTTTTTGCTCCTTTTGTAAAGAAGGAAACGGTCAACGGAATCATAGGAAACACACAAGGCGTGAGCAATGCGATAAGTCCGCCAATGAAACCAAGGAAAAAAATGGTGGTGTAATTATGCCCTTTTTCGTCAGCAATATCTACTCCGCCCACACCTTTTACATCAATATGCAAAGCTTCGGTAAGCCGCTGATCTTTATCTGAAACCTCGAGGTCTGTAAAGCCTTCTTCTATCTGATTCTCTCCTATATTGAAAGTAAACCGCTCTGTTTCGGGCGGAAGACATTTTTCATCGTCACAAACCGAAAAGTAAACTTCCGCAGTGATGAACAGATCAGTTGAGTCCAGCACTTTGATCTTTTGTTTGAAAACAGCTTCCCCTTCAAAGTACGTAATGTCGGCTTCAAACACCGCATCATATAGCGCAGGAACATCGGGTTCAACGGTAGGCCCCACGAGTTCAAATTTTCCGGGAGCTTCAGAAAAAGTAAAAGCTGTAGGAATAGGTGCAATGTCAATCTTCACTTCCTCTTGGGAATAGAGGTGCCAGCCGGGTTCCAAAAATGCCGAAAATACGAGCTGGTATATTGAATCGTTCTCCTGCTCTACCCTGGCCTCCCATTCAATAGGGTCTTCCATGCCCTGCCCCAGGTTATTGGGGTCAAAGATCTGGGCTTCAGCATTAAAAAAACTTAAAAAGAAAACAATTAAAAGAATCGGTAATCTCATGGTGTGTAACTTAATCTCAGAATTTCCTGTGTACTGTCTTCAACAGCAAAGCGTGCATCGGCACGGTAGTTTATTACCCAAACAATTTCCTGCCCCGAACACAGCAACCAGCAATTTTCTTTTTGTGGCAAAGATAACTTCTCATCTTTGAAAAACTTGCTTATTTTTTTCTTCCCTTTCATCCCAAACGGATAAAAATAATCGCCCTGCTGCCACTTTCTTACAGTGAGGGGAAATTGCAGCTTGTCCCGATCAAGAAAGATGACGCTAGCATCGCTTTTTTCCAGCTCTTCTGCCGGTTCAAACTGAAAAGTACCCATGGGCAGCATCACCACTTCTTCATCTTCTTTGATGGTATAGATCTTATCTTCCAGCGGGGAAACAACGGTGAGCAGTAAATCTTCCCGCCCCCTTATAAGCCTGTGGGTTTTTGAGTAGACGATTTTTCCGGGTTGTGACTCCAGCAGGCCGTGCACATCCTCCCATTCGGTAAAGCCAAAAGACTTAAAAAGTTCGTACATCACGGCTTTTGTACTGGGAAGGGCCTGCAGCAATTTAACCTTAAAAGAATACCCATACTCTTCCTGCTTTGCCACCTTCGGAAAAATCACCGAAACATAATCTTCAATAAGCTGGGAACTTTGTTGCAGATGACTTCGGGTTTTTGCGAAACTCTCCAATAACTGCGGATTCATTTCCAGCAACGTAGGGATCACCTCCAGCCGAACTTTGTTCCTGAAGTATTTGGTAGATGCATTGCTGCTGTCTTCACGCCACTGAAGCTCCTGCCCACGGGCATATTTTTCTATTTCCTCCCGCGAGAAAGGCAACAACGGCCGAATAACACAATCATTAACATCTGGAATTCCTGTGAGGCCTTCCAGCCCTGTTCCTCTTATAAGGTTGATGAGAACAGTTTCAAGATTGTCATTGGCGTGATGGGCTGTGAAAATATAGTCAAACTGCAATGTTTCGCGCAGCTCCCTAAACCAATTGTACCTTAGCTCCCTTGCCGCCATTTGAATGGAAATTTTCTTCCCGGCAGCATAAGCTTCAGTTTCAAAACCTTCAATAAAAATTTCAGTTTCCAACGCATCTGCAAGTTCCAGAACAAAAGATTCGTCGCCTTCGCTCTCTTCTCCCCGCAGGTTAAAATTACAGTGGGCAAGAGCTATGTCAAGACCTGCCTGCCGGCACAAATGGGCCAGCACCACACTGTCTACACCGCCACTCACGGCAAGAAGTATCTTGCGTGTAAGGGTTTTAGAAAACTGTTCCTCAAGGTGTTTTTTGAACTTTGACAGCATAGGCTCAAAGATATCAAAATGGATGGGTTGCAATACTCTTTTTTCTGAAGAATTCCCTTTAATCGTGCTCCTCCAGCACCTTTTTTAATGCTGCCGCTTTTACCAGGCATTCTTCATATTCATTTTCGGGGATAGAACGCGACGTGATGGCGCTACCTACCGAAAAAGACACGTATTTAGAAGCCTGATTATATAAAATACTGCGGATCACCACGTTAAAATCAAAATCGCCTGCAGGATCAAAATATCCTACAGCCCCGCTATACAGGCCACGCCTCGTTTCTTCCAGCTCTTCAATGATCTCCATAGCCGAGATCTTGGGAGCACCCGTCATACTCCCCATAGGAAAAGTAGTGCGCAGCACCTCAACTGCAGGTATACCTTCCTCCAGCCTTGCTTTTACAGTAGATATCATTTGGTGCACCTGCCTAAAGCTGTACACCCTGCAAAGTTCGGTTACCTCAACACTGCCTTTTTTTGCTGTTTTTGAAAGGTCATTGCGAACCAGATCTACAATCATGATATTTTCTGACCTTTCTTTAGGATCTCTTTCAAGCTGCAGGGCAAGTTCTTTATCTTTTTCGGGATCAAAAAGGGCTCTGGGCGCAGTTCCTTTTATGGGCTGGGAAATTAATTGGTCACCTTTCTTCTGAAGGTATCTTTCGGGGGAAGCTGATAGCAAATAATGATCGTTATTTCTGAAAAATGTGGCAAAAGGAGGTTTGGAAATATCATTTAAGGCTGAAAATTTCAGAAATGGATCAAAAATGGCACTTTCAGCATAGAATTCCTGACAAAAATTGGCTTCATAGATATCTCCCCGCTGAATATGCCCCAACATTTCCTGAACTTTCAGGAAATAAGCCTCTTTTGAGATTCGGGGTCTTAGCCTGATCTCATTTTTCACCACCGGAAAAATTCCCTCCTGAAAATGCCCTTTTTGAAGGATCTGTTCCAGGTCTTCTTCCAGCTCATCATCTACTAACCCGAGATAATTCAACTCGAGTTCATTTGCTTTCAGAGTAATGATCTTCTTCGGCTGAAAAAAGAACAATTCAGGAAAAAAAAGCCCGTCGTGGTTGTTGCTCTTCAGGTGTTCCACGTCATTTTTGAGATCATAAGTGAGATATCCAAAAATCCAGTCGGCAGTGGTTTCCTGGTATTCCTTAAGCTTGTCAAAAGCTTCCGAAGCATCGGTTTGAATGGCTGTAAAGGCATCTACGGCGAGTAAAGCCTCAAAATTAGAGTAGCCGTCTTTATGTTCATTGCTGTCTAACCACACTACTTCATTGTACTGGCGGGCCCAGTGCAACAGCGCCTTTTTAATGGGAAAATCTTTGTCAAATTTGACCTTTTTGGATATCCTCACTCCGCTGCTTCCTTAATATTTTGAGAAAAAGAAGTGATCACATCAATGATGCCCAGGTCGAAAATCTCATTGACCACAACGCCTTTTTCGGAATCAAAATTTTCGTAGAACTGCGGCAGGCTGAAGCTCTCTAACACTTCACCTCCAAAACGCGGAAACTGGTTCTTGCAGTATTCTAAAGCCGAGGCACCACCGCGCTTGCCCGGTGAGGTACTCATTAAAAGTATCTTCTTGCCCCCGAGAAAATTCTTTTCAACCCGTGACAGCCAGTCGATAATATTCTTGAAAAACCCTGAAACATTGGAGTTGTACTCATTCACTGCTATAATTAGAGCAGGAGCCTCAACAATTTTCTTATAAATAAACTTGACGTTTTCGGGGAAGCCTTCTTTTTCCTTTACAATGCTGTAAAGAGGAATATCCAGGTCGTTAAGCTCGAGCACCTCTACCTGATGATCTGAAATTCGCCGGGTTACATTGAGAATTAACTGGTGATTGATAGATGTTGGGCTGTTGGAGCCGGCAAAAGCCAGGATCTTTGTCATAGTAGTAAAATTAGCAGTCAAAAATACAAAATAGGCCGGGAAGAAATAAAGATAGCCTTAGCTTAAACAAAACCCATAGGCTTTCAATAATTTAAGTTTAACTTTGCCCCTTAAATTTTACTGCGTGACTTTTCAGGACCTCAACCTTACTACTCCCTTATTAAATGCACTTGAAGATCAAAAGATCTCTACTCCTACGCCTATCCAGGAGCAATCTTTACCTGTAATTCTCTCGGGAAGGGATATGGTGGGAATTGCCCAGACAGGTACGGGAAAAACCCTTGCATACCTTCTTCCCCTTTTAAAGACCCTAAAATATTCTGAACAAAAGAACCCGAGGATCCTCATTCTGGTACCCACGCGGGAACTTGTGGTGCAGGTAGCAGAAGAACTTGAAAAGCTTACCAAGTACATAAACACGCGCATTCTTGGTATTTACGGTGGCACCAACATCAATACTCAAAAACAACTGGTAGCTCAGGGATTGGATATTTTGGTCGCCACACCGGGTAGACTTTATGATCTTGCCATTAACCGCGACCTGCAGTTAAAATCTGTTCAAAAGCTGGTGATAGATGAAGTTGATGTGATGCTTGATTTGGGCTTTAGGTTCCAGCTGACGAATATTTTAGAGCTGCTCCCGGCCAACAGGCAAAACATTATGTTCTCGGCCACCATGACGGCCGATGTAGAGAAACTGATTCAGGAAAACTTTAAAAATCCCGAAACTGTATCGGTAGCCGCCAGTGGTGCCCCGCTGGAAAACATCAACCAGGAAGGCTTTGAAGTCCCAAACTTTTACACCAAGGTGAATCTTCTAAAACACCTGCTGGCCGATAAAGAAACCTTCCACAAGGTGCTCATTTTTGCTGGGAACAAAAGAATAGCCGATCGGCTTTTTCAAAACCTCGATCCTCTTTTCCCCGAAGAATGTACCGTGATCCATTCCAACAAGACCCAGAACTACCGTTTGAGGAGCATAAGGCAGTTTGGAGACGGATTTTGCCGCATACTCGTAGCTACAGACGTTATGGCACGAGGTCTCGATATTGAACAGGTGAGCCACGTCATTAACTTTGATACTCCTGCCTACCCCGAAAATTACATACACCGCATTGGCCGTACAGGAAGGGCCGAAAAAGAAGGACACGCCATACTTTTCACAACTCCTTCGGAAACAGAAGATCTTGAGAAGATAGAATCTTTGATGGACCTGAAGATCTCTTTTCAACCTTTGCCCGATGCTGTGGAAGTATCTACAGAACTTATTCCGGAAGAACAGCCTAAATCTGATGAAATTTACAATCCGAATAAATCTTCAGATGAAGATCAACCGGGCCCTACTTTTCACGACAAAAAGGATAAGAACAAAAAAGTGAACTTAGGCGGATCCTATCGCCGGGAGATCAAGAAAAAGTACAAAAAGCCAAAGACCCGCGGCGACAAAAACTACAACCGTAAGAAGAAAAAATAGACCCGATTCTACATTTTTAATGGTCCTGTTTTAAGATAAGATTTTCTTAATAATTAGTTAAGCCACTGTAAGATTATCCAGGGAAGATCTCCGGATACCCTGCACCTTTAATCCAAAAAATTTGACGTTTATCTTCTTTAAGAGAGGACATTTAACTTATTGTAAACTACCAAGTAACATGCTACACCTCCCCTATTGATGCAGATTTTTACAAACTGAGCAAATAAATTGAAAATTTTTCTGTGAGAAAACACAGTAGGTACGCAGCTTCCGGGAATGTGTAAGATATTTTTTGTAAAAATCTGGTATTGTGATGGTTGAGTTATTAAAAATTTATCCTAATTTTAACTTACTCCCCTAATAGCCTAATATCAGAATGAGCAGAACGAAAGAACTGCTGTCTAATATTTTTTAGATGCAAAAAACTACTTTTATGCCAGATGAAATTTCTACTGGTGCTGCGCACAGCCTCTCCAGTGCTTTTAATGGGCGTGATAATCAGGAATTTCTTCTGTTTATTTTTTCTGCGGAAGATCTTTCCATTGAGGCAGTAAATTACCGGTTTCTGCAATACTTCAAAGACAGTTCTCCTGTTAAAGAAGACAGCGACAACTTTTACCGGGAAAAGATCCATCCTGAAGATTACCCGTTTTTTTTACAGCTTCTGAAAAAATCTCACCCCCCTTCAAATCCCCAAGAAGGAACAAAGATAATACGGGTAAAATCTGCTTTTGGACACTGGAAAAGTTTTCAATTTGAATTTCGCAAGTATGACGGCTTTAAGGGTCGCAAGGAAAGTTTTATTCTTACCCTTGCCAAACCTGTAGATAATTCCAGCGTTAAGGGAAGAAAAGAACTGGGGCTCGAAAAAGAACAACTGCTGCAGGAAAGCCTTAACCGCTATAGGGTCCTGGTAAATTCATTAGATCAGGGATTTGGAGTGGTTGAAATGATCTTTGACCTGCAAAAGAATCCTATTGATTATCTTTTTGTTGAAGTCAATCCGGCGTTTGAAAAACATACCGGTTTGAGAAACCCGCTGGGCCAAACTATGAGGGAATTTTATCGCGATCATGAGAGCCACTGGTTTAATACTCTTGGAAAAGTCTCTTTTACAGGAAAGGCTGTACGCTTTGAAGATTACGCTGTTGCACATCACCGGTGGTTTGATGTCTACGCCTTTCCCATAGGAAGTTCAAAAAGCAGAAAAGTAGTCTGCCTTTTCTCAGACATTACCCCGCGTAAAGAAGCCGAAGAAAAGCTGCAAAAATTAAACGAGGATCTTGAACTAAAAGTAAAAAGCCGTACCCATGAGCTGGAGGAAAATAATGAACTGCTCCAGATGGTTTTTGACACTGTAAAACAAGGCATATTTGTAATGAAACCACTTTTTGGAGAGAATTATGACATTGTAGATTTTACCTATGTAAGAGTAAATAAGATCATTAACCGCTACTACAACCAACCCCAAATGGTAGGGCGTAGTTTTCTAAAGTATAATCCTGGCGCAACCGAAAAAGGGGTCTTTGAGGCCCTGAAGCAAACGATGCTGACAGGAGAATCTGCCGATTTTGAAATCGAAGTTGATCGTAACGGTAAAAATAACTGGTTCCAAATTTCAGGGAGGCGTCAAAAAGGCCTTCTCATCTGTTCCCTTGAAAATATTACGAGGAATAAATTAAAAGCTCAAAAATTAAGGGAAAACAGCAGATTTAAAAAACAACTGGTAGAAACTTCACCAGATGTGATAATGATTTTCAACCTGTATACCGAGAAAATAAGATACATCAACAGAGATATATCGGCTGAAGAAGGTATGACTGTGAAGAAAATTGAGGGTATGTCGCTACCTGACATCTTCCCATTAATCCATCCTCAGGACAGGCAGAAAACCCTGGGCTTTCACAGTGGACTTCTAAGAAGTTCTGATGATGATGTGCTAGAAGTAGAGTTCAGGTTAAAAGCACATGAAAAACAATGGGAATGTTATAATGCACGGGGCAAGGTGTTCATGAGAAATGAAAAAGGAAATGTTGTAGAGTACATTGTTCTCCTAAGAAATGTTCAGTCCCAAAAAATGACACAGCAGGCCTTAATAACTGCCGAGAAACTTTCTATTAAAGGAGAAATAGCGAGAACCCTGGCCCACGAGTTGAGAAACCCACTGGCCAGCATCAACATGTCTGTAGACATACTGGAAAAACTTGGCCGGGAGTCGCATACAAAGAACTACACTAACATTATAAAGAGGAGCACCTCAACCTTAAATAATTTGGTGACCGATCTTTTAACGGCATCAAATTACTCCAAGCCTAAAATGAAAAAGTGCTGTTTGGCAAGAACCACAAACAAAGCTTTAAGTCATGCCAAAGATCGTATTTACCTTACAGGCGTTAGTGTCTACAAAAAATACCGCGGCACCTACTTTATAAATGCCGACGAGGAGAAGCTTCAAATTGCAATACTGAATATTATTGTTAATGCCAGTGAAGCAATGGTGCCAAATGAGGGTAAACTGACTCTTAGTATTAAGAAAAGAAAAAACACTTACTCCCTTACCATTACAGATAACGGCTGTGGAATGGTGAAGGAACAGCTGGACAGGCTCTTTGAATCTTTTTACACACGAAAACCCGGCGGCATGGGAATTGGACTATGTTCGGTCAAGAACATCCTTGACGATCATGATGCGACAATAGAAGTGGAAAGTGTTCCCAATGAAGGAACCACATTTATACTTACTTTTCCTGTTCATGAAGACGTTAAAAAAGGAAAATAAGCAGGTGAAGTTCAAAAAAAGCGATTATTGTGTATCTTCGGCAATTGTAAAAGAGGGGGATTTCTTTATAAATTCCACGAAGAAAATCATTACAAAAGTTGATCGCAATATATGGGGATAATTGATTCCATAGGGAATCTGGTGATGAAGAGCCGGATCGAAGACTTAGAAAATTCCATTAATAATCCTCATGAGACCCAGCAACGGGTCCTGCAGCAACTTCTGGAAACGACTAAGAACACCTATTACGGAAGGAAATTCCACTTTAAAGATATTCATAATTACCGCCAGTTTGTTGAACAGGTACCGCTTAATAATTACGAAGACCTCCATCCTTATATAGAATTAATCCTAAAAGGGGAAACTAACGTACTTTGGCCTACCCCAATAAAATGGTTCGCCAAATCATCGGGAACCACGGGAGCCACTAGCAAAATGATCCCTGTTTCTACAGAAGGATTAGAACAGTGTCATTACCAGGGAGGTCGGGATATGCTCGCTTTATACATTCACAACTACCCCGATGCCAGGTTGTTTTCCGGAAAAAACCTGTCAATTGGCGGTAGCCAGGAAGGAAAGCAGTCCAGCAACAACAGCCATTATATTGCCAATATCTCGGCCATTGTGATGAAAAACCTTCCATTCTGGGCCCAGTTTGGAAGAACTCCGGGGCTGGAGGTCACTATGATGAACAACTGGGAAGAGAAGATCAAAAAGATAGCTGAAATAACTTCTCACCAACGGGTTACCAGCCTTGCCGGTTCCCCCATGTGGATGTTATTACTGCTCCAGCACATTATCAAAGAGAAAAACATTACCTATATCCAGGATGTATGGCCCGATCTTGAGGTATTTTTTCACGGATCTGTTTCTTTTGCGCCATACAGGCCTCTTTTTGAGGAGCTCGACAAAGACAAAAGCCTTAGGTACCTGGAGATCTTTAATGCTACTGAAGGATTTTTTGCACTTCAGGATCAAAAAGATGATCCTTCCCTCCTGCTGATGCTCAACTACGGAATTTTCTATGAGTTTATTCCTGAAAAAGAATTCCTTTCAGAAAACCCGAAGGTAATTCCCCTGAGTGAAGTCGAATTAGGGAAAAATTATTCGATGGTGATTAGTACAAACTCAGGTTTGTGGCGCTATAAAATTGGAGATACAATAAAATTCACCAGCACCAGCCCGTACCGCTTTACCATAAGCGGCCGTACCAAGCATTGTATCAATGTTTTTGGAGAAGATCTTTTTGCTGAACATGCCGAAAAAGCCATTTCACAGGCCTGCCGGGAAACAGGCGCGATTCTCCGCGATTTTACTGCTGCGCCCTATTTTTACGACCGGCGTAAAAAGGGATATCACGAATGGATCATAGAGTTTGTAAGATCTCCCGCAAATATGGAGAATTTTACAGATGTGCTGGACAGGGAATTGGGCAGGTACAATGATGATTATGCTTCAAAGCGGAAGAATGACATCGCCATTGAACGGCCTGTAGTGCGTGAAATGCCCGAAGGTACTTTCTATGAATGGCTAAAACGTAAAAATAAACTGGGTGGGCAGCATAAGGTACCACGCCTCTCTAACAGCCGCGAATTTGTTGAAGAACTTCTCAACATAAGAAGCTCCCTGCAACAGGAGATTTAATCTTCGGCCAGCAACTGATCAAGCAGCCCTTTAAAGCCCAAATCGTTCCAGTTTGCCGATCCTTTTTTGTTTACTGCTATTTTGCCTTTTTTAGAGATTACTATGGTGGTGGGTAAACTGCGTGACTGCAGCTTTTGAGGTGCCATATCAAGAGGCTGATAAACCGGGAGCCTGTAGTGCTTTTTATTTAAGAACTGTTGTAGTTTGGCTGCCTCTTCAGTAGAAACAAAATAGAAATCAACCCTGTCGCCATACTGGTCATACAATTTCTGAAAAGAAGGCATTTCAGCAATACATGGAGGGCACCAGGTTGCCCACAGGTTTACTACGGCCACTTTCCCGATACTGCTCTTGAAATTTACCGGCTCTCCATTTAGATCAACGAGGTTCCAGTTGTAATTCTCAAGCGTATCGCGCTCATCTTCGGCAATTTTAGAAGGGCTAAACGAGATCATGCGGTTAAGACCCACCTGTATAGGTTTCCGGGTTTGGGGAACCAGCAACAAAATGATGAGAATAATAAACAGGATGTTAGACCAGTTCTTCTTTAAAAATTCCATGTGATAAATTCTGGTGCATAAAAGTAAGCCGAAATATTTACCTGTCAAAAATGGCATTTTTGAAACCTCTTCTTTTTTAGGATTATTAGTATCTTGAAGACCGAACAAAAAAAATGATAATTGAAAATGATCCCCACTAAGAAAATAAGTCTTGGATTAATAACAGCCGCGATTATAACGGCTTGTGGCCCGGGTAGTTCTACTGCTCCTGCCACTCCCACCAATTCTGATGAAACAGTACAAAAAACTACTATGAAAAACGATCTTTTACAAGAGTGGACCGGCCCTTATGGCGGGGTGCCCCGTTTTGATGAAATGAAGCTGGAAGATCTCAAACCTGCACTGGAACAGGGAATGGCTTCCCACCTGCAGGAAGTGCTTATGATCTCTGCAAATCCTGCCCCACCAACCTTTGAAAATACCATTTTGGCCATGCAGCAATCGGGTGAAGCCCTGGACCGGGCCTTTACCTACTACGGAATTTGGAGCAGCAATATGTCTTCACCTGAATTCAGGGAAATTCAGCAGGAACTGGCACCCAAGATCTCTGAATACTCTTCAAAAATATCACAAAATAAAGAGCTTTTTGAGAGAATAAAAGCAGTGTATGAGCAGTCGCAGGTAGATCCTCTCCCAGCTCAACAGCAACGTGCGGTACAACTTATGTACGAAGATTTTGCTATGGAAGGCGCAGATCTTAACGAAGCCGACAAAGAGAGATATGCTCAAATCAACAAAGAACTTTCGCGTCTTTACACGCAGTTTAGCAACAATGTTTTAGCCGAAGAAGAAAACTACGTGGTTTATCTTGAAGAAGATCAGCTAAGCGGCCTGCCCGAATCTTTTGTCAAAGCAGCGGCCAAAGCAGCAACCGATCGTGGTGAAGAAGGTAAATATGCCGTACTTAACACCCGCTCTTCTATGGATCCTTTCCTCACCTATTCTGATGAAAGAGAGCTTAGAAAGAAGGTGTGGGACAATTACTATTCCCGTGGTGACAACAATGACGAATATGACAACAAGCAAATTATCAAGGAAATCCTGAAGTTACGCGATGAGCGTGTAGAACTGCTCGGTTTTGAAAATTATGCCCAATGGAGATTGCAAGACCGCATGGCAAAAACTCCCGAAAGAGCCATGGAGCTTATGGAGGCAGTTTGGCCGGCAGCCCTGGCCCGTGTAGAAGAAGAAGTTGCCGATATGCAGGCAGTGGCCGAAGCTGAAGGAAAAGATATTGTAATTGCCCCGTGGGATTATCGTTATTACGCCGAAAAGGTGAGGCAGGAAAAATACGATCTCGAATCGGATGAAGTAAAGCAATACCTCCAGCTCGATAAATTGACAGAAGCGCTCTTCTTTACAGCCGATAGGGTATTCAATTATAAATTCACCCCTGTACCAAAAGGTACCGTTCCTGTGTTTCATGAAGACGTAAAGGTGTGGGAAGTGACCAATAAAGATACCGGCAAACATATTGGCCTCTGGTATCTTGATCCATACGCGCGAAAAGGGAAAAGATCTGGTGCATGGGCTTCTCAATACCGCAGCCATGCCGAAATGGAAGGAAAGGAAGAAACTGTTCTTGCCTCCAACAACTCGAATTTTGTAAAACCTGCGCCGGGAGAACCTTCGCTCATTTCGTGGGATGATGCTACCACTTTTTTCCACGAGTTTGGTCATGCCCTGCATTTCTTTTCTTCCGAAGTAAAATATCCTATTTTAAACAGCGGAGTGAGAGATTATACCGAATTCCAGTCTCAACTGCTGGAAAGATGGTTGTCTACCGATGAAGTGATCAATCGCTTTTTGGTGCATCACGAGACAGGAGAACCTATCCCGCAGGAACTGGTGGAAAAGATCAAAAAAGCTTCCACTTTTAATCAGGGATTTGCAACAACCGAATTCCTTGCTTCTGCTTTGATGGATATGAAGTTGCACACCACAGATCCTTCAGAAATTGATATGGATACTTTTGAAAAAGAGACGCTCGATGAACTCAATATGCCTTCTGAAATTGTAATGAGGCACCGTACGCCCCATTTTGGGCACGTATTCTCGGGCGAAGGTTATGCTACCGGTTATTACGGCTACCTGTGGGCTGATGTCTTAACTTCGGATGCTGCGGAAGCTTTTAGAGAAGCCCCGGGCGGATTCTATGATGAAAATGTAGCTGCAAAACTGGTGAAGTATTTATTCGCACCACGTAATGCAATGGATCCGGCTGAAGCTTACCAACTCTTTAGAGGAAGAGATGCAAATATTGATGCACTAATGAGAGACAGGGGCTTCCCTGTTCCTTCAGCTAAAGAATAGCAACAGGATTTTTCCTAAAAACAAAATAGGCCGGAAATGATTCCGGCCTATTTTATTATAGCAATTCGCTAAAATGATCTTTGAGTGCTTTTTGAGCCGCGTGAAAGCCGCACATACCGTGAACGCCACCACCAGGAGGCGTAGATGAAGAACAAATGTACACCCGTGGATCTGGGGTAGCATAAGGTGATATTTTGGCCACAGGCCTCGTGAATAGCTGTGTTATATCCTGTCGTCCTCCATTGATATCCCCTCCCACGAGATTAGGATCAAACTGTTCGAGGGCCACAGTGTTCATGGCCGATCTTTCGAGGATACTATCTTTAAAACCCGGGGCAGCACGTTCAATTTGATTTTCTATGATCTCTGTATAATCTGTGGTATCGCCGTTGGGAACGTGAATATACGCCCAGGCCGTGTGCTTACCTTCGGGCGCACGCGTGGAGTCAAAAGGGGTATGCTGGGCAACAAGCACATAAGGAGTATCGGTCATTTTTTTATCGTGAATACCTTCTTCAGACGCTTCAATTTCCTTCTGAGAAAATCCCAGATGTATAGTTGCGGCTTTTCGGCATTTTTCACTGGTAAAAGGAATAGGTTCACTTAGCGCCCAGTCCATTTTGAAAACACCGGCACCATATTTATAAGCCTCCAGCCGCTTGCGGTAAAGAGAATTAAAATTAAGACCCTTGATCTTCAGCAGCTGTTTTGGGGTAAGATCAAAGAGATAAGAATACGCATTGGGCAGGTCGCGAATATCGTTCACCAACTGGTCACAGTAGATCTCACCGCCCAGAGATTTATAGTGCTGTACTAGGGCATCAAAGAAATTCCCAGCTCCTCCTTTTGGAAAAGGCCAGTTATATTTATGCGCACTGGTGGTGAGCACCAGCCCAAAAGAAGCAGAGATCAAAGTGTTTAGAGGAAGTGTGGAATGAGCGGCCGAGCCGTAAAAAAACATCTTCGTTTTCTCATTTTTGAAGTATTTGTCTGCAATCATTTTTGCTGAAGGCAGGGCTTTGAGTCCGAACTTCATAAATTGCAAAGGATGATCGGGAATGCCCAGTGGCCCCAACAGGTCTTCATTGAGCTTATCCCAATTCTCCAACAAAGGATTGATAAGGTTCAGATAGGCATCCTGATCTTCTCCCAGCTGCGCAGCCGTGGCTTGAATCTCCTTGTAGCAGGCATAAGCTGTACCATCATCAAAAGGATGTGCATAGGCAACTTCGGGAAAGACCCACTCCAGGCCATACTGCTGCAGGGGCAGATTCCGGAAGAAAGGAGAGGCCAGCCCCAGGGGCATAATAGCCGAACCTACATCATGCTTAAAACCCGGCAGGGTCAACTCCTTTGTTTTAGTAGCACCACCGGGTACCGCTGCCTGCTCAAAAATGGCAGTTTTTAATCCTTTTTGCTGTAATCTTATGGCTGCAGCTATGCCATTGCTTCCGCACCCAATAATTATGGCATCATATTTATTAGACATTATGGTAAATCTTTTTCCAGGTCGAGGCTGTTGAGATATTCTTCAAAGGTGATTTCACCATTTTTCTCTCCAACCATATCATGAGTGGTTACAAATTTGAAATAGTGTAGCTTGGCCGAAATATCATCATCTACCATTTCGGGAAGAAACATGCCCCATTCAGCGATCTCTTCGGGGACAGGAATCACCTTTCCTCCCACTTTTTCGGCAACCATATCGGCCATTTCCCTGCGGGTATGGATCAAAGGCCCTCCTACTTCTTTTAATTCGGGCCCTTCATGTAAGTACTGCACCACAACTTTAGCCAAATCTTTTTGATGAATACTGTTGGTTTTAGCATCACCGTCACCTACAATGGGAATGACTTTTCTTTTGGCCATTATAGCAAGATCGTGAAGACCCGAATAAAACCCTACCGGTCTTATAATGGTATGATCAAGACCTGAAGCTTCGAGCGCATCTTCAAACATCTTGTGAGATTTGGCCACTTCATATTCCAGCGCTTTTTCGGCACCTTTAATAGAAACATAAATAAATCGTTTGACACCGTTCTTCAAAGCATCATCAAGAATATTGGAATTAGCATAAAAATCGTTCTCCACGAATGATTTGCCCCGGTTGGTAAATAAACTAACACTTTTCCCCAGGGTAGAAATCACGATAGAAACATCTTTTGTAATGTCTCTTATAACTTCATTACCTTCACTGGCATCGGCTTTCCAAATATCATTCGTATAAGGAGAGACCTCTTCGGCCCCATCTTCAGAATGTACCAATGCTCTTACATCTTTCCCCTGTTGGTGCAGTAATTTAAGGACTTCAAGCCCCAGGGCTCCGGAAGCTCCGGCTAATAGAATTTTCTCCTCCATGACTATAAGCTTTCTTCCTGAAATTACAGGAAATAATCTGAAGAAGATCCGGAATTTAAAGGATTAACAAAAAATTAGAGCGTTACCATGCTCGCTTTCTCCCGCTCCATTTCTGTTTGGCAAAATACTTTTAGCTGTTCTTTTGCTTTAATAAGTGTTAGTTTCTTGCGATGTACACAGGTCACCCGAGAGGGTTTTTCGGCAATGATCAATTTAGAAAGTGTGGCTTTTTCTGAAGAATTCAACAAATCGAGATGAGGCTTCATCAATTTGTAGATTGTAATAGCATCCATAATTGATTTTTTTCTAGCAACTGCTAATAGGTTGTCCCTAAAGATAATAAAAATCAGGAACATGAGGAAGCACACCCTACAGAGATGCTTTTAAAGAAATAAGAAAAAGACTAATGATCAGGAAAATCAGGCACAGAAAACATAACCCTCAAAAGAAGGACTTTTTACATAATTGTAAATTTTCTATTATCCTGCAATTTCCAAAATGACTAAAACTATGGCGAAAATGGCGATCAAAAAGATCATTCCAAGTACAATAGCAATTATCACCTTTTGGGTAGTAGAAAACTCGACGGTGTAATTATTCCAGATGTTTGTTAGTGCGCTCATAGGTAACGGAGTTTTATAATTCCAAATACAACCTACACATAACTTACTGTGCTTCTTAAATTTACAACAAAAAATCTGCTTTAACAACTAAACTTTCAAAAGACGCCAGGTTTAAATATCAGGGATAATTCTAAATCTTTTCCAGGTGCTGTTTTTGAGCTTAAAAGGAATTATTAAAGTTTTAGCATAAAATAGGATCTACCTGCCGTATTTTTGTAGCACATGAATCAAAAAAGGAAATATACCGAAGGAGGGATCTTTACGTCCCTTTTCCACCTCGCCGTTCCTATAATCCTGGCAAACATACTCCAAACTGCTTATCAGCTAATCGATACTTTTTGGCTGGGTAGACTGGGTGCAAATGCTGTTGCTGCAGTAAGCATCAGTTTCCCCCTGTTATTCCTGGTGTTGTCTCTGGGCTCGGGCTTAACTTTGGCCGGAACCGTGCTGGTCTCCCAATACTATGGTGCCGAAGATCAAAAAAGAGTAGATTTTAATTCATCGCAGACCATTTCCCTAATCTTTTTTATATCTCTATTTCTTTCGGTATTGAGCTATTTTGCAGCTGCGCCGCTCATGAAGCTCATAGGTGCAGGGCCCGAAATCCTGGAAGATTCAGTGAATTACTTTCAGGTCTCTTCCATTGGATTTGTGTTTCTCTTTATGTTCTTCTCCTTCCAGTCGCTCATGCGCGGGATAGGAAATGTGATGATGCCCGTTTATATCGTACTGTTCACCGTATTCCTGAACCTTATCCTGGACCCTCTTTTTATCTATGGATACGGTCCCATACCCGGATATGGGGTAGCCGGGGCGGCAGTTGCAAGTATTATTACTCAGGCACTTTCAGCAGTCATTGGCCTGTGGATCCTTTTTAGAGGCAGGAGCGGAATCAGGATTCATTTTAACCAGATGAGACCTCATATTTCTACCTTAAAACGAATTGTGAATCTTGGAATTCCTGCCAGTATAGAACAATCTACCAGGGCACTCGGGATGACCTTTATGGTCATACTTGTAACGGGCTTTGGAAGTGAAGTGGTGGCAGCCTACGGGATTGGCGCCCGAATTTTAAGCTTTATCATTATCCCGGCACTGGGGCTCGCCATTGCCACCACCTCTCTTGTAGGACAAAACATTGGGGCCATAAAAATTAAACGGGCAGAGCAGGTTGCAAACTTAAGTAGCAAAATCGCCTTTTTTGGCCTAACAGGCATGGGAGTTCTCATGTACTTCTTTGCTGTTCCCATCACAGCTTTCTTTATTCCAAATGACCCTGAAGTAATTAATGATGCCGCATATTTCATAAAGATTATGGCACCCAGCTTCGGACTTTTAGGCGTACAGCAGGTTTTAAACGGGGTTTTTAATGGTGCAGGATTCACCAAAGCCTCAATGCTCATTTCAATCCTCAATCTCTGGATCATCAGGTTTCCTGTGGCTTTTATGCTTTCGCACAAAACCAACCTTAGCTACGAAGGGATCTGGTGGGCGTTTCCAATTTCGAACCTCATTGCTGCCCTTGCCGCTTTTATTTACTTTAAACGGGGTTACTGGAAACTGAGACTGTATAAGAAGAGAAATTAACAGCAGCCCCGATTCACAAGAGCTTAACAATTATATTTTTTTGCTGTTAAAAGTCTTTTGGTTCCGTTCCAAAAATGAGAATTTAGAGTTATAATCAACTTAAAATCAGCAAACATGGCACAGTCAGATTCTAAGACCACAAAAGATCATAACACCATTAAAAACTGGACCGAAGAAAGAGACGGAAAACCTGCAGTGGTAGAAAGTGCAACCAACAGTAGTGAAGGCGGGGGTTTACTCCGCATCAATTTCCCCGGTTATGCAGAAGATAATCTCAAAAATATCTCGTGGGAAGAGTTCTTCAGGATATTCGACGAAAATGATTTACAATTCCTTTACCAGGAAAAAACCAAAGATGGTGGAGAAAGTAAGTTTTTCAAATTCGTGAGCGACAATTAATAAAAAACTCTGGAAAAGGTCAAAGAGAAAAACCTATTCAGAATTGGATAATTCAGGAACTCAGAAAACCATTTTTTTCTACTGAAGAGAACTTCTGAAGACTTTTACTTCTTAATATAGCACCAATAAGCTAAATTTGATTTTCAATTTTCCTGCTAAGGAATAAGTTACATTTCATGTACAAAATAAAGAACGATCAATTAAGCATAGGTGTACGAAAAACCGGTGCTGAACTCTGCAGCCTGAAAAAGACCGGAAGTGAACTTGAATATCTCTGGCAGGGAACACCCGAAATTTGGGGCGGGCAGGCCCCAAACCTTTTTCCTGTTGTTGGAGGTCTAAAAGAAGATACCTACTTCTTTGAAGGCAACAAATATTCTTTGCCAAGGCATGGCTTTCTTAGGCACAACAAAAATTTCAGACTTAAAGAACAGCATGAAAAGCAGCTGGTTTTTGAGCTAAGCTATTCCGAAGAAACCCTGAAAGTATATCCGTTCAAATTTACTTTCGAAATAAGTTTTACCCTCAAAAAAAATAATGTATGTGTTTCTCATCGGGTTCTTAATCTTGATTTGAAGCCGCTCTACTTTTCCCTTGGCGGGCATCCTGCTTTTAATGTCCCGCTCTATGAGGATGAATCTCTGGAAGATTATTTTCTTGAGTTTGATAGGGATATGGACCTCCACAGTTACACCCTGACACAAACAGGTTTAATCAAAGAGCAGACGGTTGAAGTGCTCAAAAATGATAAAAAGATCCAGCTCCATAAAAACCTTTTTGACCGGGACGCTCTCATTTTTAAAGATATCCCCTCAAAAAGAATCAGCTTAAAAAATAAGTCCGGCAAAAATATTCTTACTGTTGAATATGAAGATTTCAGGCATCTGGGAATATGGTCAAAACCGGCAGCTCCTTTTGTTTGTCTTGAACCATGGCTGGGCTATGCCGATGTTGAAAATACTAATCAGGATCTAAAAACGAAAGAAGGCATTAACGAATTAATGCCTTCTCAGGAATTTAAAGCTTCTTATTCTATTCAAATAGAATAAAAGGACAAATTATTTAATTAGCTTCTGGTCTTCTTTTTGGCGGCTTTGGCAGCACGCTTTTCTTTCAGGCTTAGAACGGGTTCTTTCTTAGCTGAATTCTTTGAAGGTGATTTTTCTTTAGGCATCTTTTTGCATATTTAATTTAGTATAAATGTAGTGAAAGAGATGAATCGAAATCAAGCAATTAAAACTTTTTTAATCAGCAGCATATAAAAAAAAGATCTCCCAAAAATGGCATTTTTGAGAGATCTTTTTGAATGTATATTAAGCTGAATCTAAGAATGAATCGGCCTGTTATCGGTGGCTGCAAGGGCAGCTTCTTTAACGGCTTCAGCATATGTGGGGTGAGCGTGGCTCATCCTTGAAATATCTTCGGCCGAGGCACGAAACTCCATGGCAGTCACAGCTTCAGCAATAAGATCGGCTACCCGGGCACCTATCATGTGCACGCCAAGTACCTCATCTGTAGTTGCGTCGGAAAGTATCTTCACCATTCCGTCGATATCTCCGCTGGCTCTTGATCTTCCAAGGGCGCGCATAGGGAATTTTCCTTCCTTATATTTTACGCCTTCTTCTTTTAGTTGTTCTTCGGTCTTACCAACGGCGGCAACTTCAGGCCATGTATAAACCACACCCGGAATTAAGTTGTAATCGATGTGCGGCTTTTGTCCGGCGATAACTTCAGCAACAAGAGTTCCTTCTTCCGAAGCTTTGTGCGCCAGCATTGGGCCTTTGATCACATCGCCTATGGCATAAATGTTCTTTGCTGAAGTTTGTAGCCGGGCATTCACCTCTACCCTTCCGCGGTCGTCAATTTTCACTCCCGCAGCTTCAGCATTAAGTCCTTCGGTATAAGGTTTACGGCCTACAGAAACCAGGCAGTAATCCCCTTTAAATTCTACTTCTTTATCTTTTTTATCCTTGGCTTTAACCACGACTTCATCCCCATTACGCTCTACAGAATTCACCTGGTGCGAAACATAGAACTTCATTCCCTGCTTTTTAAGGCTCCTGGTTAATTCTTTGGCAAGGGCAGCATCCATTGTAGGAATAATACTGTCCATATACTCCACCACCGAAACTTTTGCACCAAGCCTCATATATACCTGCCCAAGTTCCAGACCTATCACTCCGCCACCAATCACTATAAGGTGTTCGGGGATTTCTTTAAGTTCAAGAGCTTCAGTAGAAGTGATGATCTTCTCTTTGTCAAGCTTTATAAATGGAAGGTTGGCAGGCTTTGAACCTGTTGCAATAATGCTGTTTTTTGCTTCAAGAACTTCAGTTTCGCCATCAGATTTTTTGATGTTGATATGAGTTTCATCTTTAAAAGACCCCACACCTTCAAAAACGTCGATATTGTTCTTGTTCATAAGAAACTTTATCCCGTCTACCGTTTGGTTCACCACAGAACGTTTTCTCTCGATCATTTTTTCCAGGTTCACTTTTACTTCCCCAGGAATTTCAATCCCGTGCTCTTCAAAATGCTTCACGGCATCATCGTAGTGATGTGAAGAATCGAGTAGCGCCTTGCTGGGAATACATCCCACGTTTAAACAGGTGCCTCCAAGACTGGAATACTTTTCTATAAGTGCGGTTTTCATCCCCAATTGCGCGCAACGAATGGCAGCGACATATCCTCCCGGGCCTGAACCTATAACAGCAACATCATATTTGCTCATAAGTAAGTTTTTTGTTGAGTTTTTACAAGAATAACAAAAGTACGACTATTAATGACAAATGAAAAGACCGGATTGTTTTGGGAGATATGAGATATTAGATTTGAGATAAGGAAAATTTGGCTCCACAACCTTGAACCTTGAACTTTGAACGTTGAACCTTAAGCTTTGAGCCTTAAACACTTAATTCGGTGGTATTTTTAACGGGACTTATAACAAAAGTACTTTGGGTACTGCCAATGTGTTGCAGCGTGGTGAGCTTGTTAAGCATAAACTCCCGGTAAGCCTCCATATCCTTCACCATTACCTTCAGAATATAATCATATTCGCCGCTCACGTGAAAAACCTCAAGCACCTCGGGCAGTTTGGTAACCTGGCTTTCAAAGCCGGTAACATTTCCTTTGGTATGCTGCACCAGTTTGATGTGGCAAAAAGCCGTAAAAGAACGCTCCACTTTTTCGGGTTTTACAAGGGCTACATACTTTGAAATTACCCCGGCGCGTTCCAGTTTTCTTATTCGTTCATAAACAGCAGTTACTGAAAGCCCCAGTTTTCCGGCAAGTTCTTTATTGGTCTTTTTTGAGTTCTCCTGCAGTAAAGCCAGCAGTTTTTTATCGATGGGATCGCTAATCATTCCGTAAATTTTTCCTGAAATAATGTATTTAAACAAATATATCTGAAATATTATCTAAAAATGCCATTTTTGGCAGATAAATATTCTGTGCAGGAGCATCATCATTGATTTTATTTCTGAAATTTCTTTTCTTTGAATAGAATAAAAATATAAACATCATGAAATTCAAACCGGCAGATAAGATACAGGACCTACAGTACTTTGGAGAATTTGGAGGGGTAAACCCCAGCATTTCCGATTCTTCTACTTACACCTTCCTTTCAGCAAAGACTATGTTTGACACCTTTGAAGGCAATGCCGAAGGTTGTTATTTATACTCCCGGCACTCCTCGCCTTCCAATTTATATTTGGGTGAAGCACTTGCAGCGATGGAAGGTACCGAGGCTGCAAACGTCGCAGCTAGTGGAATGGGCGCTATCACCCCGGTTTTACTGCAACTGTGCCAGGCAGGAGATCACATCATTTCCAGCCGCACCATTTACGGGGGGACTTATGCCTTTCTTAAAAACTTTGCTCCAAGGCTGAACATCACTACTTCTTTTGTTGATATCACCAATTTAGAAAAGGTAGAAGCTGCAATAACCAAAGACACTAAGGTAATTTATTGTGAAGCCGTAAGTAACCCTTTACTGGAAGTAGCCGATCTTAAAGGTCTTTCAGAAATAGCAAAAAAACACGGACTTAAATTCGTGGTAGACAACACTTTTTCGCCACTGGCCATCTCCCCTGCAACTATGGGTGCCGATGTGGTGATTCACAGCCTTACAAAATTCATTAACGGCTCCAGTGATACTGTTGGGGGCGTGGTTTGCGGAACCCAGGAATTTATCAACGAACTTAGAAGTGTGAACGATGGTGCCAGTATGCTGCTGGGCCCAACGATGGATTCTATGCGGGCTGCTTCTATTCTAAAGAACCTGCGTACCCTGCACATCAGGATGAAACAACACAGTCACAATGCCCTTTTCCTTGCCGAAAAATTTGAGCAGGACGGCCTTAGGACTGTATATCCCGGTCTAAAAAGCCATCCGGGGCATGAGATGTACAAAAGCATGATGAATAAGGAGTACGGTTACGGCGGAATGTTGGTTGTAGATGCCGGTTCCCTTGATAAAGCCAATGCCCTTATGGAAATGATGCAGGAAAAAAACCTGGGCTACCTTGCAGTAAGCCTCGGGTTCTACAAAACCCTGTTTAGTGCCCCCGGAACCTCAACTTCTTCGGAAATTCCTGAAGAAGAGCAAAAAGAAATGGGACTTTCTGACGGAATTATAAGATTCTCTATTGGTCTTGACAATGATGTGGAGCGCACTTACAGGATGATGAGGGAATGCATGGAAAAAGTGGGTATCCTGAAACCTTCGGAAGCAGCAACAAACTAAATAGCGCTTTAGAATACTTCCGAAGTAAATATCTTAGGAAATAATATTTCTATATAAGGTTCCAAAAATGCCATTTTTGGAACCTTACATTTTATCAACAATTAGACTTAAAGCGAGTTTGAATCTTTATATTTGTGAGGTTTTGCCGGTGAGACAGGTGACCGCACATACGGTGACCCTCATCATATAATGACCGACATTTTTGTCACATTTTTGTTTTAAATAAATATTCATGATAGAGATTAACAGGTACATAGATCACACTATTCTCAAAGCAACAGCTACCAGTGAGGATATTGTGGAGCTATGTAAAGAAGCTAAAGAGTACAATTTTTTCTCGGTTTGCGTGAACAGCGGTTTTGTGCCTCTTGCTAAAAAAGAACTTGAAGGAACTGATGTAAAAGTTTGTACCGTGGTAGGTTTTCCTTTGGGAGCTATGTCTACTGCCGCCAAAGTATTTGAGACCCAACAAGCTCTCAAAGATGGCGCTGAAGAGGTTGACATGGTGATCAATATTGGGGAACTGAAGTCTAAAAACTTTAAACAAGTAGAAGAAGAAATTGCCGAAATTAAAAAGACCGTAGGCGATAAAGTTCTCAAAGTAATTATTGAGACTTGTTACCTCACTCCCCAGGAAATTGTTTTGGCCAGCGAAATTGCTGTAAAAGCAAAAGCCGATTTTGTAAAAACCTCTACCGGATTTGGCAATGACGGCGCCCGACTCGAAAATATTGAGTTAATGAAAAAAGCTGTTGAAGGAAAGGCAAAATTAAAAGCATCGGGAGGTATAAAGAACCTTGATACCGCTTTGTCTTTCATTGAAGCAGGAGTAGAAAGAATAGGAACTTCTTCGGGAATATCAATTGTAAAGGAATTAAAAAAATGAGCATACACATTGGCGCCAAAAAAGGCGATATAGCAGAAACAGTTTTATTACCAGGAGATCCATTAAGAGCAAAATGGATTGCAGAAACTTATCTTGAAGACGTAAATTGCTACAACCAGGTACGAAACATGTTTGGGTACACAGGTACTTATAAAGGACGAAAGATTTCGGTTCAGGGAACCGGGATGGGTGTACCTTCAATTTCCATTTATGCGCACGAATTGATCAATGAATTTGGTGTAAAAAACCTCATTAGGGTTGGTAGCGCCGGGTCTTATCAAAAAAGTGTGAAGCTTCGCGATATCGTTATTGCTATGGCGGCTTCATCAACTTCAGGGATCAACCAGTACAGGTTTCAGGGAGCCGATTTTGCACCTACGGCAAGTTTCAGTCTTTTTCAGCAGGCAATTGAAAAGGCTAAAGAGAAGAATATTGAGGTAAAGGCTGGAAATGTACTTACCAGCGATGAATTCTATGCTGATGAATTTGAATCTTATCAAATGTGGTCTAATTTTGGGGTGCTTTGTGTAGAAATGGAATCATCGGGCTTGTATACTATTGCAGCTAAACACGGGGTAAATGCCCTTTCTCTTCTTACCATATCTGATTCTTTGGTGACCAAGGAAAAAACCACTACCGAAGAACGCGAAAGCACTTTTAAAGGAATGGTGGAAATTGCACTTGAACTCGGATAGAATAACTCATATAACTATACAGAAGCGGAAATTTCAGAATGAAGTTTCCGCTTTTTTATTTTAACAGCAGATTGTTCAGGAGCTATACAAATTGACTTTTTCTGTTCAAAAGGGTATTTTCATAACCAAGTATTGAAATCTCACCTTTTGACTTTTAACGAAAAATCGTAACATTACGCATTCAAAAATTTACACCCCCTTAAATGGAAGACGAAAAATTCATCAAAGACACAAAAGTTCTTGAAAATCGTGAGTTGAATATTTGGGAAGCCTTGTTTCCTGTATTTGCCTTAGTTGGAATGCTGGCGTACAACGTTTTTGTTTATGGAGACGACTCCCTTAGCGGTTCCAACCAGTTCATCCTTCTATTGGGAGCAGCGGTTGCAGCAATAGTTGGAATGTTCAACAAGGTGAAATTCGACACCATGATTGAGGAGGTGGCCAATAATATTAAATCTACCACCGGTGCAATCCTTATCCTGCTTATGGTAGGCTCTTTGGCAGGTACATGGCTCATTAGCGGAATTATCCCCACGATGATCTACTACGGCTTGCAAATACTCAATCCTACAATTTTCCTGGCAGCAACCGTGGTCATTTGTTCGGTGATCTCTGTGGCCACCGGAAGTAGCTGGACCACTTCGGCGACTGTAGGGATTGCCCTTATTGGAATTGCCGAAGCTTTGGGGATTTCTGTAGGAATGACTGCCGGCGCGATACTTTCGGGTGCATATTTTGGAGATAAGATGTCGCCCCTTAGTGATACCACTAATCTCGCCCCTGCCATGGCCGGGACAGATCTATTTACTCACATACGATACATGACCCTCACGACGGTACCCACCATCGCGATCACTATTATTGTTTTCATAATTCTTGGATTCACAGTAGAACCATCGGGAACTGCAGATACAAGCGCCATTCTGGCGTCTATAGACAGCGCGTTTAATATCAGCCCCTGGCTGTTTGCAGTACCTGTACTGGTGATCGTACTCATCGTCATGAAAACGTCTCCCCTCATCGCCCTGCTTCTTGGGACGCTGCTGGGTGCTGCTGCAGCATTGATCTTTCAGCCAGAGGTGGTAACTGCAGTATCTGGTTATGAGCACCTTTCGTTTGAAGCGGCTTATGTGGGACTCATGAATTCAATAACCATAGACACTTCAATCACTACAGATAACGCCCAACTCAACGATCTTTTCTCTTCGGGAGGAATGTATGGAATGCTGGGAACCATCTGGCTTATCATCTGCGCCATGGTCTTTGGTGGGATCATGGATGCCATTGGCGCTCTTGCTACTATTAGTAAAGCCCTTCTTAACCTGTTCCACACTACTTTCGGGCTTTTTGCCAGCACCGTCTTTAGCTGTATTACGCTTAACGCCACAGCATCTGACCAGTATTTGGCTATTGTGGTACCGGGAAAAATGTTTGCCAAAGCTTACCGCGATAAAGGCCTGGCACCAGAGAACCTTAGTCGGTCGTTAGAAGATTCGGGTACCGTTACCTCTGTACTTATTCCGTGGAATACCTGTGGCGCCTATCACAGCGGGGTGCTTGGAGTGCCGGTAGCTTCTTACTTTGTTTATGCTATTTTTAACTACCTGAGCCCATTCATGACCTTATTCTATGCAGCTTTCAACATTAAAATACGACAGCTCGCAGACAAAGCAACAGCTCAATAACAATAAGTTATACAACAAGAATATTTGCATTAGAAAAACCTATAACAAAATAAAAAATAAAGATTTGCGGCCTTAGTAAGGCCGCTCTTTGTTTTTATCTTTGCACTCGAATTAAATCAATAATAAAAACTTAAAATACTATGGCATTAGTAGGAAAAAAATTTCCAAACTTAGAAGTAAACGCTATGAACGATATGGGTGATACTTTTAAGATCAACGTATTCGAAGAAGCTAAAAATAACGGAAAAAAAGTTTTGCTTTTTTGGTACCCAAAAGATTTCACCTTTGTTTGCCCTACAGAACTACACGCATTTCAGGAAGCTCTTGCTGAGTTTGAAAAAAGAAATGTAATGGTAATTGGTGCTTCATGTGATACTCCAGAGGTTCACTTTGCCTGGTTAAATACTCCAAAAGACGACGGAGGAATTGAAGGTGTTACCTACCCAATCCTTGCTGACTCTAACAGGAACCTTGCTAACCAACTTGGCATCCTTGACATTACAAACGAGAGCTACAACGAAGAAACCGGTATCTACACTGTAGAAGGTGATAACGTAACTTACCGTGCTACTTACCTTATTGACGAAGAAGGAACAGTATTCCACGAAAGTATTAACCACATGCCACTTGGTAGAAACGTAAAAGAATTCATCCGTTTGATCGATGCTTACACTCACGTACAGGAAAAAGGTGAAGTATGTCCTGCAAACTGGGAAGAAGGAAAAGATGCCATGAGTGCAAACCGTAAGGGAGTAGCATCTTACCTAAGCTCTAACTAAAAAACGCATTACAATGAGAGAATTGACTGAAGATAATTTGGCTGAAGTAGTTGCCGATAATGAAACTGTAGTTGTACAGTACATGGCCGGATGGTGCGGTAACTGCAGGGTGATGAAGCCCAAGTTCAAGAAGCTTGCTGCCGAAAATGAAAACGCAACTTTTCTCCTGGTTGATGCCGAAAAGAATCCTGAATCCAGGAAAATGGCCAAAGTAGACAATTTGCCAACTTTTGCCACTTTTAAAAACGGTGCATTTGTAAACCAGGTGCAAACCAACAAATTTGAACTTTTAAAAGACCTAGTTAATGAAGTTACCAGTAATTAGACACCTGCAAAAGAACAACGATAAAGAAAAGCTTGAAAACACGCTTGAAGTTTTAGAATCGTTCTGCGACCACAGGTCGGTGAGTGAGGAAGAAATGGATGTGATTGGAGAGTTGATCAGCAACATTTGCGGTGCTCTTGAAGTTCAGAATATGATAGATGAAGGAATGCCCGAAAGAGATGCGGCAAACAACTTCATGAAAAAAGTGTTGAGTTCTATAGATAAATAGACCCGCACAATACATAGATAATAAAGGCTGTCTCTCGTTTTTGAGGCAGCCTTTTTGTTTTATGACAATTTTAGTAAAATACCATCCCCAAAATTTTAATTTTAGTAGCTCAACCTAAGAAAAGTCGATATGTCACAAATAACGCATAAAGGAAAACCTATTACTACTTATGGCCACCTGCCCGAAAAAGGGGAAAGAGCTCCGCATTTTGAATTATTAAAATCAGACCTCAGCGTTGCCACCCTTCAGGATTTTAAGGGTAAGCGGGTGATCATGAATATATTCCCAAGTATTGACACCAACGTTTGCGCCACCTCGGTAAATAACTTTAGTGAACGGGCAGCCGATCTTGAGAACGTAGTGGTACTAAATATTTCCCGCGACCTGCCATTTGCCCAGGAGCGGTTCAGGAAAGTCAATGAAATTTCTAACGGAATAAACCTTTCAGACTTCAGGGAACGCAACTTCGGAAAAGATTATGGCCTCGAGATCATAGATGGCCCTATGGAAGGATTATTGTCACGCGTAGTTATTGTGCTCGATGAGAACGGAAAGATTCTCCACACCGAACAGGTAGATAAGATTGAAGATGAGCCTAACTACCTGGAAGCTCTTAAACCCTTGCTATAATGTATAATTTCATCACCGGCCGAATCAAAGGAGGTGGTTATGCAATAAAAGGTGCGTGGCTGCTACTGCGCCATGAACCCAGTATACAGGTGCAGTTTGTTATTGCCGTGATTATGACCATTGCGGGGTTTTTCTTCGGAATTACCCCGACTGAATGGGTCATGCAAATCTTTGCCATTGGGCTGGTAATGGCCACCGAAGGTGTAAACACTGCCATTGAGAACATTGCCGACTTTGTACATGCCGATTATCACGTAAAAATAGGACGCATAAAAGACGTTGCGGCAGGAGCTGTTTTCTTTGCCGCCATAGCAGCCGTGGCCGTTGGGCTCATTATATATATCCCCTATATCTTTTATACCGTCTAGACTTATCGAATTTCATTTAAGCTGAAAGCGCAGGCAATAGATCCCTCACACCCGATACCTTCCAAAAATGGCATTTTTGAGAAACATTTTTTAGAGGGTCGGGATTAAAGCAAAACTTATTCGGTGATCTGCCGCTAACAAAACTTCTTTAAAATAGATTTTACCTTTTCTTTATATTAGCTGGCACTAATTTGTATTTTTGCGCCCAAACCTTCAGTTCTACTATGGCTAAAAGAAAAGCTGTCAAAAAATCTTCTTCAAAATCCTCTTTTTCGAAGTCCTCGTTAAGGCTTTCCCCTAAGGGAAAGGTGCTATTGGGAAGCTTTTTGATCTTTTTTGGCCTTGCGCTGTTAATTGCCTTTACCTCTTTTCTTTTTAACTGGCAGGTAGATCAAAGTACCCTTTCACAGCTAGGCAACCGTGAAGTTGAAACAAAAAACCTTCTCAGCAAGTTTGGGGCCGCTATAAGCAACTTCTTTATTTATGAAGGCTTTGGTATTGCAGCCTTTGCATTTGCTTTTCTCACTATTACCACGGGGATCTACTATTTTATGAGCCTTAACAAAAAAGCTTTGTTCCGGTTTTGGTTCTGGGGCCTTCTGGTGATGATCTGGGTTTCGGTTTTCCTGGGATTCTTTGCTGAATCTAATGCCCTGCTTGGTGGTACCGTGGGTTACGAAATAAATGATTACCTTCAGGATTACCTGGGCTTTACCGGTACAGTACTCCTGCTTTCATTCTTGTTCATCGCATACATGGTGATAAGGCTAAAAATTACTCCCGAAAAGTTGATTTCAGCTTTAAAAAGAACTAAAGAAAATATTTCAGAAGATTTCCAGACGTCTTCTTCTGTTTCTGAAGACTTCGGATCAAAAAATACTTCAGAAGCAACCAAACCGGCACCCCAACACAAACAGGCAGAACAGCCAAAGCCTGCAACGCCTGAAGCAGAAAAACCAACACCTCCACAACCCGCTCCCGAAAAAGTTGTAATCCGTTCAGAAGAAAACCCCGATGACGTGGCGATGGAAGTTGAAACGGCGCACGAGGAAGAAGAACTTGACGATAACCTGAGCCGTAAACTGGTAGAAGATTATGGCGAGTTTGACCCAACTCTTGAACTTAAGAATTACCAGTTCCCTACCATTGAACTTCTCAAAGATCACAACGCCAATGGCGGCGGTATTACCATTAACCAGGAAGAACTTGAGGAGAACAAGAACAGGATTGTTGATACCCTCAAAAATTACAAGATTGATATTGCGCAAATCAAGGCTACTGTTGGCCCTACCGTGACGCTATACGAGATCATCCCCGAGGCAGGAATAAGGATTTCGAAGATCAAGAGCCTTGAAGACGATATTGCACTTTCCCTTTCAGCTTTAGGCATCAGGATCATTGCCCCAATTCCGGGAAAGGGAACTATTGGTATTGAAGTTCCAAATAAGAATTCCACCATGGTTTCCATGAGAAGCGTAATAGCCTCCCCCCGGTTTCAAAATGCCGAAATGGAACTGCCAATGGCTTTGGGTAAAACGATCTCGAACGAGACCTTTGTGGTTGACCTTGCTAAAATGCCTCACCTGCTTATGGCAGGAGCTACAGGCCAGGGTAAATCTGTTGGGCTTAACGCTATTCTTACTTCCCTTCTTTACAGCAAGCATCCTGCAGAGGTGAAGTTTATTCTGGTAGATCCAAAAAAGGTAGAATTAACGCTCTTTAATAAAATAGAAAGACATTACCTCGCGAAGCTTCCCGATACCGACGAAGCTATAATTACAGATAACACCAAGGTGATCAATACCCTCAATTCGTTGTGTATTGAGATGGACAACCGGTACGAGTTGCTTAAAGACGCCATGGTAAGGAATATAAAAGAGTACAATGTAAAGTTCAAGGCTAGAAAACTGAACCCCGAGAACGGCCATAAATTTCTGCCTTATATTGTACTGGTGGTAGACGAATTTGCCGATCTTATTATGACGGCCGGTAAAGAAGTTGAAGCTCCAATAGCAAGACTGGCCCAGTTGGCCCGGGCTATTGGTATACATTTGATCATTGCTACCCAGCGGCCTTCGGTGAACGTAATTACGGGGATCATCAAAGCAAACTTCCCTGCCCGTATAGCTTTCAGGGTAACTTCAAAGATAGATTCACGTACTATTCTCGACAGCCAGGGGGCCGATCAACTTATTGGAAAGGGAGATATGCTATTCACCCAGGGCAACACGCTACTCAGGTTACAATGTGCTTTTGTTGACACTCCCGAAGTAGATAAGATCACCGAATTCATTGGTTCGCAAAAGGCTTATGCCGATGCTTATCACCTCCCTGAATACAGCGGAGAGGAAAGTGGCACATCTCTTGATATTGACGTAAGCGACCGGGACAACCTCTTCCGCGAAGCTGCCGAAGTCATAGTGATCGCACAACAGGGATCGGCATCTTTACTTCAGAGAAAGCTGAAACTGGGGTATAACCGCGCAGGCAGGATCATTGATCAACTGGAGGCAGCCGGAGTCGTGGGCCCCTTTGAGGGCAGCAAGGCACGACAAGTACTGGTGCAGGATCTGGAAGGCCTGAACCAGCTGTTAAATGAAGAATAGTATAACCACATAAGAAAATGAAAAAAATAATTTTAGTAGTAGCGGCAATAATGACTTTTATGGCAGGAAATGCCCAATCGTCTAAAGAAGCCAAACAATTGCTCAGCGAAGTTTCCTCGAAGGTGGAATCTTATGAAAACATAGTTATTGAGTTCAAATATGGACTTGAAAATACTGCCGAGAATGTAAAGCACGAAACCCGTGGAGATGTAAGCCTTGAAGGTGAAAAATACCTGCTCAACATTATGGGCACCACCCGGTTATTTGACGGGGCAAAATTGTACACCATTATCCCCGAAGATGAAGAAATTAATATTTCCTCACATAATCCGGAGGACGACCAGGATATTAGTCCGTCTAAAATGCTGACCTTTTACAACAACGGGTACAAAACAGAAATGGGGCCTGTACAGGATCTTAAGGGACGTAAAATTCAGTATGTAAAGCTTACACCTATTGATTCCAACGCCGAGATTAAAGAAATTCACCTTGGCATTGACAAACAAACAAAGCACATCTATAACATGATCCAAACGCAGGACAATGGCACTAAAATCACAATTACAGTAAACAGTTTCAAGACCAATCAACCCCTGCCCCAGTCACTGTTCCAGTTTAAAGAAAGCAGGTATAAAGACTATTATATTAACCGGTTAGACTAAGTTAATTGAAAATACTAGACAGGTACATACTTACCAGCTACCTAAGAACGTTCTTTTCGGTCTTTGTGATACTCATGTTCATATTTGTATTACAAACCATCTGGCTGTACATTGGGGAGCTGGCAGGTAAAGATCTCGATGCCGAGGTCATCTTTAAATTCCTGTTATACTTTAGTCCGAAGCTGGTACCGCTGGTACTGCCGCTCACCATCCTGCTTACTTCAATCATGACCTTTGGTAATTTTGCCGAAAATTATGAATTCGCAGCAATGAAATCGGCAGGAATATCTTTACAGCGGGCAATGCGCCCCCTTACTTTTTTCATCTTACTGGTAAGTATTACCGCCTTTTTCTTTTCCAATAATGTAATTCCTGCTGCCGAGTATAAATCTATAAACCTGAGGAGAAACATCGCCCAGTTAAAGCCCGCAATGGCTATTTCTGAAGGAGTATTTAACGACCTGGGCCAGATCAATATTAAAGTTGAAGAAAAATCGGGAGAACGAGGCCAGTATCTTAAAGATGTCATCATTCATAAAAAGAACGAGCGCCGCCCCGGAAATCACACCGTAATTAAAGCTACAGAAGGAGAATTGGTAGGAAGCACAGGCTCAAATGTTTTAAGTTTGATCCTGAAGGATGGTAACTACTACGATGAGATCATCCCCGATTCTCCGCGCGACAGGCAGAAAAAGCCTTTTGCAAAAAGCTATTTTGAAGAGTACGTGATCAACATGGATCTTTCAGGGTTCAACGACATAGACCTTGATGAGGAGAATTACAGCAACTCCCATAACATGCTCAAGATCTCAGAACTCACCCGAACTATAGATTCTTTCTCTACTTCCTATAATGAGGACCTGGAATCTTTTTCAAGAAATATGTACAGCCGCACAGGGGTCGAAAATCTCAAGAGAGAAAACACTGCCACAGAAGATACGGTTATTGAACCCGAAAAAGGTATTCTACCCCTCTATGAAACCCATGAGGCCTCGCAGATTGTTAATCTCGCGCTGGGCAATGTCAATGGTGCACTCGTTACGGTGGTTGGTAAGCGTACAGAACTGTCGCAGGCTTCAAAACGCCTTAATAAATTTGAGATCGCCCTGCACGAGAAATATGTGCTTGGCTTTGCCTGTATTGTTCTTTTCTTTGTAGGTGCGCCCCTGGGAGCCATCATTAGAAAAGGAGGAATGGGATTGCCCATGGTGATAGCCGTGCTGTTGTTCCTCACCTATCACTTTATTGGGATCTTTGCCAAGAACAGTGCCGAAGAAGGGCAGGTTAGCCCGTTCCTGGGAACCTGGCTTTCTACCCTCATCATGCTTCCTTTAGGAATTTTTCTCACCTATAGAGCAACTACAGATCAGGGATTATTCAGCTTTAGCATTCTCTTTGAGCCTATTAAAAAGTTGCTGAAAAGAACGCACATTATGGGTCGTTCCCAAAAGGATTAATATCTTTACCGGCAATAATACTGCACATCTATGATTACTGAAACTTCATTTCAACTACATACTATTAAAGAAGCTATTGATGACATTAGAGCCGGTAAGGTGATCATTGTTGTTGACGATGAAGATCGTGAAAATGAAGGAGATTTCCTTGCTGCAGCTTCCAAGGTAACTCCCGAAATGATCAACTTTATGGCTACTCACGGTCGGGGTCTCATTTGCGCCCCTATTACCGAGAAGCGTTGTAAAGAACTGCAACTCGAAATGATGGTTGGCAACAGTACAGATCCTATGGAAACTGCTTTTACTATTTCTGTAGATCTTAAAGGAAAAGGAGTAACCACAGGAATTTCGGCATCAGACAGAGCAGAGACTGTAAAAGCCCTTATTGATCCTGACACCAAACCTTTTGACCTTAGTCGTCCCGGACATATTTTTCCGCTTAAAGCTAAAGAAGGAGGCGTGTTAAGACGTACAGGTCATACCGAAGCTGCTATTGACTTTGCAAGGCTTGCAGGCTTTCCTCCTGCCGGGGTAATTGTAGAGATCATGAATGAAGATGGTTCTATGGCACGGCTGCCGCAGCTCCTGGAGGTAGCTAAAAAATTCGACCTTAAGGTAGTTTCTATTGAAGATCTTGTAGCTTATAGAATGCTGCATGATTCTCTTATTACCAAAAAGGAAGACTTTGATATCAACACCCGCTTTGGAACATTTAGGTTAAGAGCCTACCAACAAACCACCAATAAGCAGGTGCATATCGCACTTACCAAAGGCGCATGGAAATCTTCAGATCCGGTGCTGGTACGCATGAATTCAACGCTTGTCAATAATGACATTTTAGGCACCCTTACAAACGACGCCGATAAGAAGCTAGATTACATGTTCAAGGCGATAAATGAAGAAGGAAAGGGAGCTATAGTCTTTATTAACCAGGAAAGCCAGTCCCTCAATTTACTTAAAAGACTTGGTGAACTTAAAGACCTTCAAAAAACGGGAGAAATGAAAGCTCCTCCCCTTGTGATGGATTCTAAGGACTTCGGAATTGGAGCCCAGATACTTCACGATCTCAAAATCCACAAACTTCGTCTCTTATCTAATACAAAACAGACTAAACGCGTGGGAATGATAGGATACGGACTCGAAATTATTGAGTACGTAAAATATTAAATTTCAATAACAGTGTCTTCCAGGGGCCTTCTCACTTTTTTAAGGGAAGCAAAAAAATCATCTTGGGCACGGTAACCTACAGGTAAGGCAAGTACTGCTTCAAGGCCGTATTTTTCAAGCTCAAGGATTTTATTATACTTATGCGGTTCAAAACCTTCCATAGGGCAGGAATCTATTTTTTCTACTGCACAAACCGTGAGCAAAGTACCTAGCACAAGATAAGCCTGGTGAGTGGCCCATATTTTTACTTCACTAACAGGCTTTTGTTCAAAATCTCCTACTAATGACTCTTTAAAGGGATGCAGTATCTCATCAGGAGTTTTTCGCACATCCTGAACCGTCTTAAAATAGTTTTCAATAAAAGCTTTATTCACGGTACGTTCAATGCAAATAACCAGCACATGAGAGGCGGTGTTTACCTGTTGTTGATTGTAAGAGGCTTTCATCAGCTTCTCCTGCACATCCTTATTTTGCACCATCACCAATCTAAGGGGCTGTAGCCCGTAAGAGGTAGCAGTGAGGTTAAAAGCATTTTTGAGTATTTCTATCTTCTCTGTCGGAAGTAGTTTTTCAGGATCAAATTTCTTTGCTGCATAACGCCACTTTAGCGCATCTACACTTTCCATAACTAAAATTTTCACAAAGATACATCCCTCAAACAGAGGCTGCAAATGAAGCGTGTAGTAAGAAAAAAGGGGGAATATTTTTAAAATTACTCGCGTTTACGCTCTCGTTTTTCACGGTATAAGTTGTAAACCTTTCGAATCAAGAAAACGCTCACCAATAAAACTCCCAGGATCTCGAGTCCCAATATCAAATAAAATAACCCCATACACTAATGTTTATTGGAGTCTCGTTGAATCCAAAAAACCAAATGTACCTTAAAGCACTGTTAAAGGTTACCGTTATTAGCACAACCTATACAACTTATAACACAACTTTAAATATATGATTTTATAAAATCAGGTATTTTTAAGATAAATCCTTTATAATTTTCTATAGATTATCTCATCCAAAAAGGATTTGTTAGAGTAAATTTAAAATAAACTGAAGACCAAAAAAGAAAACCACTAGATGGAAATTTTTGTAAAAGCTCTTCCTGTTGAAGAGATTATTGAAAGCTTATCCAAACAATTTAGAACTCCGCTTAAAAAAGATGCCGGAGAACTCACCATAGAACTCCCTGAAAAACTTGGACAGGGTTTCATTAGAGGAACCAGTTTTGATTCGGGTATAGGGATCATTGAATACAATGTGACCTTTTACAAGGATATGGAGATCCATTTCACTATTAACCAAACCCATCCTTTAAAGTTCATATTTTGTTCTGAAGGCAGGGTAAACCACGCCTTTGAAGAAAACGAAGACATTCATACCATAGATACCTACCAAAATGTGATCGTGTCCAGTAGCGGGTACAACGGCCATGTGCTTTACTTTAAAGCCAATGAGACCTCGCATGTTTTTAGCCTGGAGATCATTCGGGCCGAATTCAATAAAAGAAAGAACTTTGGGTACAAAGATATCAGCCCACGCCTGGAGCGGCTGTTTAAAGATGACGTAGCCCAGGAACTTTTCTTCTACCAGGGTAATTACAGCATTCAGGCTGCCGATATCGTAGAAGACATCGCTAAAAAGGATCATACCGGCTTCTTGCGTTTCATATTTTTAGAAGGTAAAGCCTATGAGATGCTCACCAAACAAATAAGCCAGTTCATAGACGATGAACAAAACGACAGTAAATCTACCATGCTTAGAAGAAGTGATGTAGAAAAAGTCAAAAGAGCTGTAGACGTGATCAACCAGGATCTCAATAATAATTATTCTGTTGATGAGCTGGCCAAAGAAGTAGGAACTAATGTAAATAAATTACAGGAAGGTTTCAGGTACATGTTCAACCTCACTGTGAATAAATATGTACAACAGGTAAAGCTCGAAGCTGCAAAAGAAATGCTTAGTGAATCAGATCAAAACATATCACAAATTGTTGGCCAGATTGGGCTAAACAACCGAAGCTATTTTTCAAAGATATTCAAAGAAAAATATGGTGTAAGTCCCAAGTACTTTCTAAATAACAAATTCAACGAAAGCGAACACAGCACCGAAAATGAGGAAGACGAAGATGATAATGGTAAAAATTAGCCCGAAAGTGCATCAATGGCCTTTTCTATATCAATGCCCTTTTCAAGTACTGGTTTAAATAGATCAGGTTTTTCCTGAATTCTGGCCGGCATGGTTTTTATAGTAAAATCTTTCATGTCAAGACCAGGTTGCACTTCATGCCACTCAAGCGGTGCCGAAACCGTTGCTCCCGGTTTGGGACGGGCACAATATGGGGCAGCAAGGGTCTGCCCTTTTCTGTTCTGAAGAAAATCCAGGTAGATCTTGCCTTGCCGCTTTTTAACATTGCGCTCCATTGAAGTGAGACCGGGAAGTTTCTCCTGAATAAAATAGCACAAAATCTTCGTGAAATCCCGGGCTTCATCATAAGTATATTTCGCGCCCAGCGGAATATAAATGTGGATCCCGCTTGAACCTGAAGTCTTGGGGTAGCCAGGTATTTTGGCCTTATCGAGAATTTCTTTCGCTGCCTGTGCAACTTCTATCACCTGCTCAAAAGTGTTCTTTTCTGAAGGGTCTATGTCAATAACCGTAAAATCTGGGTGAAGCAGGTTCTGCACCCTCGAGTTCCACGGATTGATCTCAATACACCCCAAATTAGCCATGTAAATAAGACTGGCTTCATTCTGGCACAGAATGTACTCCAATTCGCGGTTGTTGTGCTTTGAAAATACTTTGGCAGATTCCAGCCAGTGTGGGAAAATACCCGCTGTATCTTTCTGGTAGAATCCCTCTTCAAGGATGCCGTTGGGATGCCGGTGTAGATTCTGCGGCCTGTCCTTCAAAAATGGCAAAATCGTATCACTTATTTGCAGGTAATATTCTATGAGATCGTATTTTCTCAATCCCGACTTTGGCCAGTAAACCTTATCAAGATTGCTAATGGGCACAGATATGCCCCCAATATCCAGCGTGTTCCCTTCCTTTTTTGATGTGGGCTTATGCTTAGGGACTCCCGCAGTTTTTTCCCTGGTTATCTCCTTCGGAAGTTTATCCATCCGCAGTCCTTTAAAAGAAGGGTGTCGCATATGTCCGCTGCGGGTCCATTCAGAAAAAGTGACTTCACAGATCAATTCCGGAGTAAGCCAGGTAGGCTTTCGTCCTTTTAAGGAAGGCTTCTTCTTAAAAGGCATGGCCTTAGTAACCATCTCCTGGAATTTGTCGAAAAGTTCCTTTTTATCATCTTCACTAAAACCCGTGCCGCAGTTGCCAATATAAACCAGCTCTTCATCTCGGTGCATTCCCAAAATCAGAGATCCAAACGGCCCTCCTTTATCTGAATCTGTATACCCGCAAATCAATGCTTCCTGGCTTTCAAAAGCTTTTATCTTTAGCCATTTATCACTCCTGGAGCCTGGAAGGTACCGGGAATCAGCTTTTTTGGCAATCACACCTTCCATTCCCATTTCCAATGCCTGCTCAAAAAAGGCTTTTCCCATGCTCTCTACATGATCACAGTAATATACCTGCGGAATATCTTCTATCACTTCCTGAATTAAACTTTTTCTTTCGGAAAGTGGCAGGTGCATAACATTGTGCCCGTTAAGGTGCAACAGGTCAAAAACGTAATATCGCAATTCTCCTGAAGGTGCTTTCTGGTAATTCTGAAGTTTTTGAAAAACGGGTTTCCCACTCTCATCGAGCGCCACAATTTCCCCATCAAGCACCGCATCATGCGGAATATTCTTTAGCTGCTCATAAATTTCCCTGAATTTGGCTTTAAACGAAATACCATTCCTGGAATACAGGTCCACTTTCCCTTTTTGGATATTGGCCAAAGCGCGATATCCATCCCACTTTAATTCAAAAATCCAGTTGGCCTTATTAAAGATCTCCTTTGCTTTTGTGGCAAGCATGGGCTTGATCAATTCATTTACTTCAAGCTGTTTTACCTTCTCTTTACTGGCGTGTTCACTAAGGTTTTCGGCATCATAACTTAAATCTGTAGAAAAATCGTCAGCCTTCTTGATAAGCAACCATTGATTGTCTTTTTCACCACCTCGCCCGGTATGCACCAGTGCAAAAGTTCCTTTTATTTTGGTGCCAAAAAAGGTAATTTTAAGGTCCCCCTTTTTCAGCATTTTAAGCAGGTCTTCTTCGCCTCCGCCACCAGATGCCTCATAAGTACCTTCATCCCAAATACTCATCTCCCCTGCTCCATAATTCCCTTTAGGGATTGTTCCTTTAAAAGTGAGGTATTTTATGGGGTGGTCTTCGGTCATGATTGCCAGCCGCTTATCGGCAGGGTTCATAGATGGGCCTTTGGGTACGGCCCAGCTCTTTAGTACGCCTTCCATTTCCAGGCGCAGGTCGTAATGCAGGCGGGTTGCCCTGTGCCGCTGAATCACGAACCTAAACTTCCCTCCATTCTTTTCATAAGCAGCATCGGGTTCGGGAGTTTTCTGAAAATCTCTTTTTTTGATGTACTCGTCAAGTGCCATTAGGAAGCTTTAGTTTTCTTCTTCTTTTTATCAAGACTCGCCTTTAACTGCGCCATAAGATCGGTCGCAGGAGTGGCTTTTGACTCAAATTTTTCGGTTTTGGTTTTCTTACCGCCGCTCTTCGCTTTAATGATCTTTAAGAGTTGATCATTATAGACATCTTTATACTTTTCAAAATCGAATTCTTCAGTATATTGTTCAATGAGCGATTTGGCCATATCAATTTCCTTTTTGGAAACTTTGGTGTCGGGGAGTTTTAGTTCGGTAGGGTCGCGTATCTCATCAGCAAACCTAATCACATGCAACACGAGGGCGTCTTTGTATACCCCAACAAGGCTAAGGTTCTCTTTGGCACGCATTACAAAAGTGGCCACGCCCAGTTTGCCGGTATCCTTCAAAGCAGCTTTTAAAAGATTATATGATTTCTCCCCATCCTTTTGAGGCTCCAGGAAATACGGCTTTTTAAAGAGCACATCGGCCACATCCTTTTCTTCAATGAATTCTTCAATATCTATGGTGCGGGATTTTTTCATATTGGCCTTGTCAAAATCCTCTTTCTCCAGCACAATATAAGAGTCGTCTTTTAAGTAGCCCTTTACAATATCCTTCCACTCCACTTCTTCACCCGTCACTTCATTCACTCGTTTGTATCGTATCCTGGCGTGGTCATTCTTGTCGAGCATATCGAGATCGAGTTTTCTTTCTTCACTGCCCGAGTACATTTTAATAGGGATAGTCACTAAACCAAAACTTATTGAGCCGTTCCAGATTGACCTCATAATTTGAAGATTTTAATTGATATACTACAAGATACCCGATTTTCTATTTATACCCGAAGTATTAGCATTGTCTTAACGGGCTACACCCCCGCAAGCCCTCAATGCGTTAAGATTTGAGAAAAAAACAGCTAAAGCTTTCTTAATCATTTTGTTGCAGGCTCAAAAAGAAACTAACTTAGGAATCCACGATTTTAAAACCATTGTAAAAGGCCGTAAAACAAAAGAAACAGAGATGAACAGACTGGAAAAAAAAGTAGCGATTATAACCGGCGGAGCCACGGGAATTGGGGAAGCCATTTCTAAGAAATTTGCAGCCGAAGGCGCCGAAGTGCTTGTGGTGGGCATGCCGCAAGACCCGGTAAAAGAGGTTATTAGTGACATCAAGAAATCTAAAGGAAAGGCTATAGGTTATTCTGCCGATATTTCTTCGGAAGAAAATGCCAAAGATGCTGTAGAAACCGCCGTTAAACACTTCGGCCGTATAGACATTCTCATCAACAACGCAGGGGTTTATCCTGAAGTAAATACAATAGACCAATATTCTCCTGAAGCCTTTGATAATCTTCTGAAGAACAACCTGAGAACGGCATTTTTGATGACCAAATATGCCATTCCACATTTGCAGAAGTCGCAGGGCTGCATTGTTTCAGCAGGATCGGAAGCAGGAAAAATTGGTATCCCCAGTGTCACGCCCTACGGTGGAACAAAAGGATTTATGCACGCTTTTATGAAAGGAGTCGCAGCCGAGCAGGCAAAGAACGGAATTAGGGCAAACTGCGTTGCTCCCGGCCCTATCGATACCGCGTGGACGCACAAAGAAACAAGTGATATCACCAAAAAGATAGAAAAACAAATGATGAGCGCTACCCCACTTGGCCGCCGCGGCACACCCGAAGAAATTGCCAATGTGTACCTTTTCCTGGCATCCGATGAAGCTTCTTATGTCACCGGCGCCGTCTACTCTGCCGATGGAGGGATCACTATTGGAAAAGGGCCGGTTGGAGATGAAGTACCCTCTAAACTAAAAAAAGAACCTAAAGGAAATCTTAAACTAAAGCACCAAATGGACGGTGCAACAAACATGCGATAAATTATGTCTCTAAAAGCAATATTTTTAAACTGTACCCTCAAAAAATCACCTGAAACCTCCAACACTACTGCCTTTATCAAACAGGCCGAAAAGATCTTCACCAGTCTGGAGGTAGAAACCGAAGAAATAAGGGTCATAGACCACAATGTAAAATTCGGAAATACATCTGATGAAGGGGAAGGCGATGACTGGCCAAAAATCCTGAAAAAGATCAAAGAAAGCGACATCATGATCCTCGCTACTCCAATCTGGCGGGGCGACCGCAGTGCCGTGGCTAAATTGGTAGCCGAAAGATTTGATGGCATTTGGAGCGAAGCCGATGAAGATACGGGACAGTATCCTACTTTCAATAAAGTTGGTGGCGTGATGGTTGACGGTAATGAAGATGGTGCCAAAAAGGCCATTTCCAGCATTTGTTTTGACCTCTCTGAACACGGCTTTACAATTCCTGTAAATGCCTTTAGCTACTACGTAGGCAAGGCAGGCCCGGGCCCTGCTTATATCGAGGCCAATGGTGACCGGCATTTTTTCACCAACCGCAACCTCTATCACATGGTTCACAACCTGGTGCACGTGGCAAAAGTGCTTAAAGAAAAACCTTACCAAACCAACGTGAACGAATTAAAAAAGCAAGCTGAAAAAGTAAGCGACACCGATAAATAAACCATCACCAACCCAACCTTAAAAACCAACCCATATGTTAAGCTGGCTAATACATATTATCATTGACGCCGCTGTGCTCCTTATCGCAGCAAAAATGTTTCCCAAAGTAGAGCTAAAAGGCTGGAAAACCGCCCTTGTAGTGGCACTGCTTATTGGGGTTCTAAGCTTTTTCTTAAGCTGGATCCTTACGGCTGTGCTCAATATTGCCACTTTAGGGATCTTCTATTTCCTCGGATTAGGATTTATCACCAGGATCATCGCCTATGCGATCATCATCGAACTGGCCGATAAACTGAGTACAGGCTTCAAAACCCACGGTTTCATGCCTTCCTTATGGCTGGCAATAATTATAGCTGTAGTGGGGTCACTTGTAGACTGGATAATTCTTTAAAATTTCTGCGGAATTTTTAAACTGAAATGAGGCTGTCTTAAAGCGCTAAAGTCCTTCGGAAGTTATTTTCAGAACTCAAAACCCTGAAATTATTTCCAAAGCGACTGAAGTAGTACTTTTAAGACAGCCTCATTTTTTTATTTTGCCCGTTTTGCTCTTAGGTATTGATTAGGCCAATCTACAGTGGCACCTAATGCGGCAGCGGCTTCTAATGGAAAATAAGGATTCCGAAGTAATTCCCTGCCCAGCAGTATAATATCGGCCTGTTCATGCTGCAGCACCTCTTCGGCTTCCTGCGGCGTGGTGATCAAACCTACTGCAGCCGACATGATCCCTGATTCTTTCTTTATTTTTTCTGAAAATGGCACCTGGTATTTCTTTGCTACCGGAATGCTCACCCCGGCCACAAGTCCGCCCGAAGAACAATCTATCACATCAACTCCTTCTTGTTTAAGCCGTTTTGCCAGCTCCACCGATTCCTCTTCATTCCAGCCTCCGGCAGCCCAATCGGTCGCAGAGATCCTCACGAATAGCGGGAGATCATCTGGCCAGTTTTCTTTCACGGCACGTGTAACTTCCAGCAAGAGTCTTATGCGGTTTTCAAAAGATCCGCCGTAGTTATCGGTTCTATGGTTGCTTAACGGAGACAGGAATTGGTGCAGCAAATATCCATGAGCAGCATGAATTTCCAGCACTTTAAAACCTGCCAAAAATGCCCTTTTTGAAGCCTCTTTAAAATCGGAGATCACTTTCTCAACTCCTTCGGAATTCAATGCTTCCGGCTCCGGGTTATCATCATAAAAAGGAATTTCTGAGGGAGCAACCGGTTGCCAGCCACCTTCATTTTCAGAAAGAAACTTCCCGCCCTGCCAGGGGCTGCTGGTAGACGCTTTTCTCCCGGCATGAGCCAGCTGGATGCCCGGAACACTTCCCTGGCCCTCCAAAAATACCGTTATTTCCTTCAGTTTTTCAACGTGTTCATCCTTCCAAATCCCAAGATCATCGGGCGTGATACGGGCTTCGGGAGAAACCGCGGTAGCTTCAGAAATTACAAGTCCTGCCCCGCCGCTTGCACGGGTTCCCAGGTGTACAAGGTGCCAGTTATTGGCAAAACCGTCTTTGCTACTGTACATGCACATGGGAGAAACTCCAATTCGGTTTTTAAATGTTATAGATTTTATTTTGAGTGGCTCAAAGAGCCGGGGAGAATTACTGTTGTTCATATAAAGCTATTTTCCATCAAAAGTAGCAAAAACACTAGCGCAGGGTTAGCTGCTCTTATAGTAAATTAAGATCTATAGATCAGTCAAATTGATACGCTTCAGCAAAAGACCTTCAAAAATGCCATTTTTGAGACAATAGTTTTTAGGATAGATATTTTGCAATATCTTAGCTTGTAAGATTAAGCTATGCCTGCCAAACAAGTTTTCCCGCTGTCCAAGCTTACCGAAGCTATTGAGAATGTGATAAACAGTCATTGCAGCAAGGTGGTATGGGTAAAAGCCGAAATCGTTAAACTGAATCATTACCCCCACACCGGCCACTGCTACCCCGATCTCGTGGAGAAAAAAGACGGAAAGATCATCGCCGAACTCAGAGGTAATATCTGGAAATCTAACTTTGATCTTATCAATAACAAATTCAGAAATGTTTTAAATGAAGATCTTCGCGATGATATGACGGTTGTAGTACAGGCAACGGTCACTTTCCATTCGGTTTACGGGCTGGCGCTGAACATTCTTGACATAGACCCCGAATACACTTTGGGGGAACTGGCCAAACAACGTGCAGAGGCTATAAAAAAACTCATTGCCGAAGACATTTTTGACGCCAATAAACAACAGCCACTGCCTCAACTTCCCAAGACTATTGCAATTATCTCGGTGAACAGCAGTAAAGGTTATCAGGATTTTATCAATGTGATTGAGAACAACCCCTGGGGTTATCAGTTTCAGTATAAACTTTTTCCTGCCATTTTACAGGGAGAAAGGGCTGTGACCACCATTACTGCGCAGTTAGAGAAAATAAAGCATCATAAAAAGCTCTTTGATGCCGTGGCTATTATTAGGGGAGGTGGCGGAGAAATAGGCCTTAGCTGCTACGATAATTACCAGCTGGCAAAGAAAATCGCCCAGTTCCCGATCCCGGTTTTAACCGGCATTGGACATTCCACCAACCAGACCGTTAGTGAACTTGTGAGTTACAAGAGTTTTATTACGCCCACAAAAATAGCTGAATTCCTTCTTCAGGAGTTTCACAATTTCTCCCAGCCCCTCCGGGAAAATATTCAGAAAATAATTGCCGGCGCAAACCTGCTTTTTGAGAGGCAGGAAACACAGCTCTCGCGGGTATCCACCTCCTTCGGTTTCTTGGCGAACAGGATAGTAGACCGGGAGAAGAACAGGCTCGCCTCCTTCAGGCAGACGGTTACTTCAGAAAGTAAAGCTGTCATAAAATATGAAGCTGCAAATTTAAAGAACATCACTACTTCAGTAGAACTGCTGTCTCCAAAGAACATCATGAAGCGGGGTTTCAGCATTACCCGGAAAAACGGAAAGATCGTTACCAACTCGGCTGCGGTAGCACCGGGAGATCTTGTAGAAACCGAATTCTTTGAAGGAAAAGCTTCCGCAGAAATAAAAAATACCGAAAGTAAATAATGGGAACAAAGATCACATACACCGAAGCATTTACCGAATTACAGGAGATTGTAGGTGAAATGGAGAATGCCGAAATTGGCATTGACGAGCTCGATGCGAAGGTGAAACGCGCCTCTGCCCTGCTCAAAATTTGCAGGGAAAAACTCTATAAAACCGAACAAAATGTGCTTGAAACACTCAAAGCCATAGACCCGCAATAAACTGATAAATATTTCCACACTGCGTTTTTAAAATTTTATTTGTAATTTGCTAATTGCTTTAGAAATTAAAAAAAAATATACGTATTAAAGTAAATTCTCCTCTCGATTTATCTGGTGATATAGCCGCCATAAATCAAATTTCGGTAGTTCCGCAATTACTGGAAGTTGTTTGTCGTACCACTAAAATGGGTTTTGCTGCCATTGCCAGGGTAACAGATGACCGCTGGGTGACCTGTGCCACACATGACCTTATCTCTTTTGGGCTCACACCCGGAGATGAACTGGACGTTGAAACTACTCTATGCCATGAGGTGCACCAAAACCGAAAGGCTGTGGTTATAGACAACGTGGCTAATGATACAAGTTACTGCAACCATCACACTCCAAAAATTTATGGGTTGCAGAGTTATATTTCGGTGCCGGTGTACAGGAAGAATGGTGAATTTTTTGGAACGCTTTGCGCTATTGATCCCAATCCGCAGGAGATCAATACCCCCGAAATCACCACGATGTTCCAGCTTTATGCCGAGCTTATTTCCTTTCACCTCGATGCCGTAGAAAAAATTAAGCTTAGTGAAGACAATCTAAAGGAAGAGAAGGAAATCGCCCAACTTAGAGATCAATTCATTGCCATTCTTGGGCATGATCTTAAGAACCCTATCGCTACTATGCGAATGAGTGCCGACATTCTCCTTAAAATGTCTAAAGAGGAATTCACCCTTCGCAATGCTGCCCTTATTAAGTCTACTTCTTACAGAATGCAGGCGCTTATTGAAAATATTCTCGATTTTGCCCGCGGGCAAATGGGAGAAGGCATTATTCTGGAGAAAGAGAAGCACAACCATAGCCTGGAAGAAATGCTGAAGCAGGTTATCAAGGAGATGAAAGTACTGGCTCCCGACAGGGAGATCATCTTTAGCTGCAAGCTTGATCATGAGGTGAACTGTGACAAGAACCGCATTGGGCAACTACTGTCAAACCTGCTGGGAAATGCCCATGAACATGGTAATGCCGAAGCCCTGATTAAGGTGGAGGCCAGCACAAATGACCATCACTTCAAATTAAAAGTATCAAACTCGGGAGAAAAAATTTCTGACGAAGCTTTAGCTCACCTTTTTCAGCCTTTCTACCGCGAAGGAGAAGACACCAACAAAAAAGGTTTGGGACTGGGACTTTTTATAGCTTCAGAAATTGCAAAAGCGCACCACGGAGAATTAACAGTATCTTCAAACGAGCAGGAAACTGCTTTTGTATTAGAGATTCCGCTCGAATAGCTTCCGAAGAAAACAGCCCTTCAAAAATGCCATTTTTGAGGCTGAATATTTTTAGGCCGGCAGTAATTTCTGCTTCAGGCTGCCAGTGTGAATTAGCATAAATTTTTCACTCCTCCAGCCAGCAAGATCATAAAAAACTATAAAGCTTCAACACACCGTGTTAAGTCTTTACTAATCAGCTTGTAAGCAGGCGCAAGTCTTTTTATCTTAGGTAGGTAAAAAAATTGCTATGAGAAAAAATACGAGATCACAGGCTGTTGCAATCCCTCTTGCGGGGCAACAAAAAATTCTAATTTCATTTTTAACCCTTCTACTCTTCAGCCTTACAGCTTTGGCCCAAAAATCTACTGTAAGAACCGATGCTGGTGATGTGCAGGTGCGTAAAATAGTTGAAAATCTTGATCATCCCTGGGGAATGGCATTTTTGCCAGATGGCAGGTTGCTGGTTACAGAAAGAGCAGGAACCCTCCGCATCCTAAAAGACAGCACACTTTCAGAGCCACTTATGGGTACTCCTGAAGTTTTTGCGCAGGGACAGGGCGGAATGCTGGATGTAGCTTTACATCCAAATTTTCAGGAAAATCAATTTATCTACCTCTCTTTTGCTGAACCCGGAAACAATGGTACAGCTTCTACTGCCCTTGGTAGAGGAAAACTTGAGGGAAATACAATCAAAGATTTCGAAACCATCTTCCGCATGGAACCAAAAGTTGAAGGCCCTAATCACTTTGGAGGCCGGATTCTTTTTACTGAAGGAAATGACATTTTTCTCACCCTTGCTGAAAGATTCAAGTTCGAACCGGCTCAGGATCTTTCAAGTCACCTCGGAACCGTGGTAAGACTGGAAGATGATGGAACTGCTTCTGAAGAAAACCCTGCTTTCGACGATGCCAACGCTCTTGCTGAAATATGGTCTTACGGACATAGAAATATTGAAAGTGCGGCGATTCATCCCGAAACCGGAGCCCTTTGGGTAGCCGAAATGGGGCCCATGGGCGGTGACGAACTGCAACCCGCCAAAGCCGGAAAGAATTACGGCTGGCCGGTGGTGAGCTGGGGAGATAATTACGACGGAACTGAAATTCCCAAACCCACTACCCGTCCTGAATTTGCAGATGCAGTAATTCACTGGACACCCACTATTTCCCCTTCCGGAATGATATTCTATGATGGCAACCTTTTCCCCGAATGGAAGAACAGCATGATGATTGGTGGCCTTACTGCTGCCGGAATTGTGCGGGTAGACGTGAACGGTGATAATGCCCAGGAAGTAGAACGCATTCCACTTACCACCAGAGTGCGTGATGTAGAACAGGGTCCCGATGGCAGTATTTGGGTGCTAACAGATGAAGATAACGGAAAGATCCTACAGCTTAAGCCTCTAAAATGAGGATTGCCACCTACAATGTAAATGGAATTAATGCCCGCCTCCCTGTTCTACTTAAATGGCTGGAGGAAACCAAGCCAGATGTGGCCTGCTTTCAGGAATTAAAAGCACCCGATGAGAAGATTCCGAAACAGGATATAGAAAAAGCGGGTTATAAAGCCATCTGGCATGGACAAAAACGCTGGAATGGCGTGGCCATTCTCGCTAAAAACGGACTTGAAATTGAGGAAACCGGCCGCGGCCTTGCCGGGGAACCCGAAGATGAACAAAGCAGGTATATCGAAGCCGTGGTGAATGAGATCACTATTGGCTGCCTTTACCTCCCAAATGGAAATCCGGCACCGGGACCAAAGCTCGACTATAAAATGCGCTGGCTTCAACGTCTCTCAAAAAGAGCAAAAGAGCTACTGGATAGTGACGTTGCTGTAGTTCTCACCGGAGATTATAATGTAATACCTACCGAAAAAGATGTTTATAAACCTGAACGATGGGTAGATGACGCATTGTTCAGGCCCGAAGTGAGAAAAGCATTTCACAGCCTTGTAGCTCAGGGATGGACAGATGCCATCAGAAAATTATATCCCGAAGAGACCATCTATACCTTCTTTGACTACTTCCGGAATGCCTTTGAAAGAAACGCCGGATTGCGCATTGACCATTTCCTGCTAAGTCCTCATCTTACCAACAAGCTCAAAGACGGCGGAGTGGACAATCATGTACGCGGCTGGGAAAAGACCAGTGATCACGCCCCGGTGTGGATCGAGCTGGAAGAGTAAAAGGTGCTTTTCTGTGCTTCAGGTTTAATTTTCTTAAAAAATATTATACTGCATACTACTGCCAGGATCAAGGCCGGGGGCATGATAAAGACCACCGGAATCACATTTACCCCTATTAAAGCCATTGCTATGATCTTGGCTACCAATGCACTCATTAAGAAACAGAGAAATACAAGAGTAACTGCAGATATAAAATATCCCCACTTTCTATCTTTTATAAACAAATATCCTCCTACAAAGGATAATGGTAGGAGAATGGAAAGATCAAGTCCCTGCACAGTCAAACTGGTATAATGTTCCACAGATGCGGGTATAATACTGCCGTCTATTAGAGGTGCCACTATAATCTGGAGCCAGAGCAGTGCAATAGCTGAAGATAGGAATATTAGGAAACCTCCAATAAATTTCCGTGGAAGTCCCGGCTCGAATCCTGCTTTGAGAGTATCCGGATTTATATTTAGTAGTGTAAGGGCGAGGGCAAAAAAAGAAGTTGAAGTGAGAATAACATACACTATAAAAAGCCCATTATACATCCCCATGTTCATGTAAAATAGATAGGTGATGAAAAAGAACTTTACTAATCCTGCATGGAAAAGTATTTTTTTGAGACCCGGCTTTTTAAGATAAAAGGTAGAAATTAAAAGAACGGGCACCGCGATAAAGAGTATCACGTAATCATGTGCAATCCCCTGCACTGCAACTTCGCTGGACATGTGTTGGTAAAGTCCGCGACCATAGATCTCTATTTGCTGCCCACGAATGGATTCATAAAAATAAGATTCGCCTCCGGAAGTATAAAAAATCCCGGCAGCCGCTGCAACAGCAGCAAAGATTGCGGTAATAACAGACAGAACTGAAATGATCCTGAAATTTTTCATTTTTGAAGAATATTTAAAAAATAAATTTCAGAATTCTTCAGTATAAAAATATTGATAAAAATCAGGAAATGAATAAGTTATAGCCACAAAATGAGGCTTCAAAAATGACATTTTTGAAGCCTCATGCTATAATTAATTTCTTCCTAAAAAACCTGTGAAGCAATAGCTTTAATATTTGAACTTTTACCCATTGAATAGTAATGCAAAACCGGAATTCCTGCCGCCACCAATTCTTTACTTTGTTCAATACACCACTCAATCCCTACCTGGTGAACCTCTTCATTGTTCTTGCATTTCTCAACCTCTCTGGTAAGGTCGTTGGGCATATCTACATGAAAACGATGCGGTATTAGGGTGAGCTGCTTTTTGGTGGCGATAGGCTTAAGCCCCGGTATTATTGGCACTGTGATCCCACTTTCCCTGCAACTTTTCTCAAATTCAAAGAACTTCTGGTTGTCAAAAAACATCTGGGTCACCACATATTCGGCACCGGCTTCAATTTTAGCTTTAAGCCGCTGAATGTCCTTTTCGATACTGGGTGCTTCCATGTGCTTTTCGGGATACCCTGCCACTCCCACACAAAAATCGGTTTTGTGACCATTTTCCAGGGCTTCATCAAGGAATTTTCCCCGGTTCATAGCCGAAATTTGCTCTACCAGTTCATTTGCATAATTGTGCCCCTGGGGATCTGGTGTAAAATAGATCTCACTTTTTACCGCATCCCCTCTAAGTGCCATTACGTTCTTGATCCCGAGAAAATCGAGGTCAATCAGGAAGTTTTCGGTGTCTTCTTTAGAGAATCCCCCGCATAAAATATGGGGCACGGCATCTACTTTGTACTTACTCTGTATGGCTGCACAAATACCGACTGTGCCAGGCCTTTTTCGCACCACTCTCTTTTCCAGCAGCCCCTTTGCCCGCTCGATATACACATATTCTTCACGATGATAAGTCACATCAATAAAGGGTGGCTTAAACTCCATTAACGGATCTATACCATCAAAAATTGACTGAATATTTTGCCCTTTTAGAGGGGGCAGGATCTCGAAGGAAAAAAGTGTCTTATTTTTGGAAGCACTTAAGTGTTCTGTAATTTTCATTTCTTGTAATTCTTTAATTTCAGGAGATTTCGGATTTCTTTTTATTCATCGGCAATAGCAGGGCGCAGCCATTTTTGAGCTTCTTCAAAGGTTATGTTTTTCCTTTCAGCAAAATCGGCTACCTGGTCATTGGTGATCTTTCCAACGCCAAAGTAGCGGGCTTCGGGATGCGCGAAATAATATCCACTCACACTGGCAGCGGGCCACATGGCAAGGCTTTCTGTGAGCTTCACCCCTATTTTCTCTTTTACTTTTAAAAGTTCCCAAATGGTGGTCTTTTCAAGATGATCTGGGCAGGCAGGATATCCCGGTGCCGGCCGGATTCCTTTATAGCTCTCTTTGATCAATTCCTCATTACTCAGGTTCTCGTTGGGGGCATAAGCCCAGTCTTCAGTACGTATTTGCTTGTGCAGATATTCCGCAAATGCTTCTGCAAGACGGTCAGATAGGGCTTTAATCATGATGGAATTATACTGGTCGTGCTCTTCTTCGAATTTTTTTGCCAGCTCATCGGTTCCGAAGCCGGTAGTAACACAGAAGCAGCCAATATAATCCTGAATCCCCGATTCTTTAGGTGCAACAAAATCGGCCAGGGCAAAATTAGGTTTCCCTTCATATTTACTCAACTGCTGCCGAAGGGTCCTAAAAATGACATTTTTGGCACCCGCTTCTTCAGCCTTAACTTCAATATCGTCATCATTTATAGTATTTGCGGGGAAAAGTCCGTAGACCGCTTTGGCCTTCAGCAATTTCTCATCCAGGATCTTAATGAGCAGTTCGGTGGCATCTTTAAAAAGCGATGTGGCCTGTTCTCCCACCACTTCGTCTGTAAGAATAGCAGGATACTTCCCGTGTAACTCCCAACTTCGGAAAAATGGCGACCAATCGATAAAAGGCAACAGTTTTTTAAGCTCAAAATCTTCAATCACATGTACCCCTGATTTTTTTGGTTTTGAAATGTCATCGGCTTTCCAGGCAATCTGATATTTGTTTTGCCGGGCTTCAGCAATGGTCAAATATTCCTTCACCTTACTTCTTTTTTTAAAATTCTTTCTGAAGGTGTCGTATTCAGCTTTTAATTGAGCTTTATATTGGTGCCGGGTTTTTTCTTTAAGCAGGTCTCCCGCCACTGTGACCGCGCGGGAAGCATCATTGACGTGAACCACTGCATTGCTGTACTGGGTATCAATTTTTACTGCCGTATGCGCTTTGGAGGTTGTAGCCCCACCAATCAACAACGGAATTTTAAATCCCTGTCGTTGCATTTCACTGGCCAAATAAGTCATTTCGTCAAGAGAGGGCGTGATGAGCCCGCTAAGACCAATGGCGTCAACATTTTCGGCTTTGGCGGTTTCGATAATCTTCTCGGGTGGCACCATTACCCCAAGATCTATGATCTCATAGTTGTTGCAAGCCAGTACAACGCTTACGATATTTTTACCAATGTCGTGAACGTCACCTTTAACTGTAGCAAGGAGGATTTTTCCAGCGCTTCCGTGGCCCTCTGCCCCCCTTCCCCCGGAGGGGGAGGGTGCCACAGAAGCGCCTAACACAGGTGCTCTTTTTAGCTCTTCTATGATGGATTGAAGAACGTCATCAAGATTTTTTTCTACTTCTTTGTTTGTAAACCGAATTACCCGGAAGCCCTGTTGATTCAACCATTTTGTGCGCTCTTCATCACTTTTCTTATTTTCTGGGCGCTGATGAATGAGTCCGTCGAGTTCAATGATGAGTCTATGCCTCAAACACAGAAAATCTGCAATGTATGGTCCGATAATATGTTGCCTTCTGAATTTATAGCCTTCCAGCTTCTTATTGCTTAAAGCCTCCCAAAGAATTTGTTCAGCAGGAGTTGCTTTTTCATACCGCATTTCCCTCGCAAACTTTTTCATGGCAGAATACATCTGTGGATCTGCCGTTTTCCAGTACTCCTCTCCCCTCGGGGAAAGGCCGATCTCCCCCTCTGGGGGTTGGGGAGCAGCGGCCTTTTTCTCCTCCTCAATATACGGCAGCAAATGCGCCACGGCTTTTTTCATAACCCTGGCCGACTTTACTACCTGTGGAAGGAACATTTTTCCGCTTCCAAAGAGATCTCCCACCACATTCATTCCAGTCATTAAAGGTCCTTCTATGACATCTAATGTGCGGGTAGAATTGGCCCTTGCCGCCTCTACATCTTCTACAATATACTCGTCCATACCTTTTACCAGCGCATGTGTAATGCGTTCCTGCAGCGGCTTTTCTCTCCAGGAAAGATCTGTTTTACTTTCTTTTGCTGTACCCACCACGGTTTCGGCGAAGCTTAACAGGCGTTCTGTAGCATCATCCCTGCGATCAAGGATCACATCTTCCACATGCTCCAGCAGATCTTTCGGAATATTATCATACACCTCCAGCAGCGCCGGATTCACAATGCCCATGTTCATTCCGGCTTTAATGGCATAATAGAGGAAAACGGAATGCATGGCCTCGCGAACCGGATCATTTCCGCGGAAGGAAAAAGACACATTGCTCACTCCGCCACTTAGGCTTGCGTAAGGGAGATTTTCCTTAACCCAGCGCGTAGCTTCTATATAATCTATCGCATTGCGGCGATGCTCTTCCATACCCGTACCTACGGGAAAAATATTGAGATCGAGGATGATATCTTCGGGTGGAAAATTGGCTTTTTGAGTCAGCAGCTCATAAGAGCGTTTCGCAATTTCTATCCGCCGTTCATAATTATCGGCCTGTCCTGTTTCATCAAAGGCCATCACCACCACAGCCGCTCCATAGCGCCTGATCTTCTTTGCATGGTCAAGGAATTCTTCCTCCCCCTCTTTTAAACTTATGGAATTCACCACACATTTTCCCTGCACCACCTGAAGCCCTGCTTCTATGATTTCCCATTTGGAACTATCGATCATGATTGGGATACGGGCAATATCGGGTTCGGCGACAATGAGGTTTAAGAATTTCACCATAGCTTCTTTCCCGTCTATGAGCCCGTCGTCCATATTCACATCAAGGATCTGCGCGCCACCTTCAACCTGATCTCGCGCAACCGAAAGCGCCTCATCATATTTTTCTTCCTTGATCAACCTCAGGAACTTTTTGGAACCTGCAACATTCGTGCGCTCACCAACGTTGATGAAGTTGGTGTCGGGAGTGACTACCAGTGGCTCCAGGCCCGAAAGTTTTAGATATCGCTCCTGCTTACCTCTCAAAAATGTGCTTTCAGGCGTACTTTTTTCTGCAATCATGATCTATTCGGTTTCAGGTTGAATGAATTCTTTCTGGAATTTTCGTGGTTGGTAATCTTTAGCTACTTCAGCAATAGCTTTAATGTGTTTTGGAGTAGTTCCGCAGCAACCTCCAAGGATATTTACGAGACCACGGGACAGATATTCCTTTATCTGCTCTGCCATTTCACGGGGGCTTTGATCGTACTCCCCAAAAGCATTAGGCAGCCCGGCATTGGGGTAAGCCGAGACTCCAAAATCGCTTTTTCGGGCCAGGACTTCCAGGTGCGGGGTGAGTTGTTTGGCCCCCAATGCACAATTAAAGCCGACGCTGAGTAAGGGAATATGAGAAATGGAAATGAGAAAAGCTTCGGCTGTTTGTCCGCTCAAAGTGCGACCAGAAGCATCGGTAATAGTCCCGCTTATCATCACCGGGATGTCCAGAGAAAGTTCTTCTTTAAGTTCTTCAATGGCGAAAAGGGCTGCTTTGGCGTTAAGGGTATCAAAAACGGTTTCCACCAGCAATACATCCACTCCGCCGTCGATTAGTGCTTTTGCCTGTTCCTTGTAGGCCGCAGATAACTCGGCAAAGGAAATGGCCCTGAATCCCGGGTCATTGACATCGGGAGACATGCTGGCAGTTTTGTTTGTAGGACCAATTGCGCCGGCCACAAAACGGGGTTTTTGAGGATCTTTTTTGGTGATCTCCTGTGCCACTTCTTTTGCAATGCGGGCGGACTCATAATTGAGCTCATAAACCAGGTCTTGCATCTGATAATCGGCCATGGCGATAGTGGTGCCCGAAAAGGTATTGGTCTCCACAATATCTGCTCCCGCCTCAAAGTATTTCCTATGAATTTCGGCAATAGCTGCGGGCTGAGTGATGGAGAGGAGATCATTATTCCCTTTTAGGGAAACCGGCCAGTTGGCAAAACGTTTTCCGCGGAAATCTTCTTCGGTGAATTTATATTCCTGTAACATGGTACCCATGGCACCGTCGAGGATCAATATTTTTTCTGAAAGCAGGTCTTCAATTTTTGACATTTGTTTGCGCAATAAGGCTATCAAAAAAGAAGACGGGAAAGAATTCTTATTGTTATCTATCCACGTTGCCGTGGTAGAACGTAGCACCTTCTCCAAAGGAGGGTTGCTAAGGTTTCACAGGGTCTAATCCCTCAACCTTTCTTGATAACTCGTTTAGTAAAAAATGAACTATGGCAAAGATATTTATTAATGTGGGAAATCCAAATGCGGCAGAGAGAAAACACAATAGACTGCTGCCTCCAAAAAGGGCAAACAGGCTTGAAAATATTTTTTATGTATAAACTACTACTTTTAAGATTGTTAGCCTAACAACTAAAACTTCTTCTTTTAAAAAGTGGATTTTCTTGTTTAATATTTAAAAAAGCTTTTTATATTTGCATCCGCTAAGGAGAAATGGCAGAGTGGTCGATTGCGGCAGTCTTGAAAACTGTTGAGGGTAACACCTCCGGGGGTTCGAATCCCTCTTTCTCCGCTGATTAAGTTCCAAATTTTAGTAAAAAGCCCGAAAACCCTGAGTTTTCGGGCTTTTTCATTTTCAATAATTTCAAATTATATCATCTAAAATGAATCTATTCGGTTACAAATTCGGTTACACTTAAATTTCTATTTTTTAGTGTAACCAAGGATCAAGAACAAAAGTTGTGGACTAGCTAAATAATGTAGTTAATCTGTACAGGAAAAATTCTACATTTTTCACCCCTCTAAATTGACTTCTAAAAGCTTTAATTTTTGCATTGAATGATTCTGCTGAAGCATTTGTGCTTCTATTTCTAAAGTAGTTTAAGATCGATCTGTAGTTGAGACTTATTGTTGTGGCAACGGTGTTAAATGATTTAAATCCGGATTCTTCTACTTCTTTATACCAATGGGCTAATCTTGTATATCCTGCTTCAATAGATTTTGTCTGGTTAAATACATTTCTAAGGCTATTGACAAGTGCATAGGCTTTATCAATGTCTGTATATTCATGGAACAAGATTTTAGCTCTTTTAGATTGACTTTCTGTCCATTTCGATGGAGCTTTGTATAGCAGATATCTACTCCTGGCCAATAACTGTTTCCTGGTATCTCCATTGGTAAAGGTCTCTGGAGTATAACTTTGGCCTTTTAATTTTCTCTTCTGTATCTGCTCGTTTTCATAATCAATTGCTTCCCATCGATGCTTGATCCGGAGGTTCTGAAGGGCTTCAATAGCCAGCTTCTGGACGTGGAATCGATCTGTGACTTTTATTGCTTTTGGAAAACATTTCTGCACGATAAGCTTCATGGAATGAGCCATATCTAAGCTTATCTCCTTCACTTTATTGCGTTGATAAGAAGGGATCTTTAGTAATTGCTCAATGATAGCTTCAGCTTTAGTACCGGCAATAATAGCTACAAGTGCTCCTTTTTTACCTTTAGCCTTCTTATTGGTGATGATCGTGTAGAGCTCTCCTTTGGATAGAGCAGTCTCATCAATGGAGAGGTAAGGTCCCATATTCTCTGGAAAGATAAGCCACTTTCTGGCGTGCTTCTTTTCTTTCCACTGCTTAAAATCACTCAGAAAGTCTTTGTACTGGCGCTGCAGTTTCTTTCCATTGACACTGTAGAAACTTCCAATAGTATGGCAGTCAGAAGCCTTAGTATCGACTAATTTCTTTTAAAAAAGCAGCGAACTCGTTGGTCATACGTGTTCCCTGTGCTACTAAGTTCCAGTCTCTTTGCACTACCTGTCCGGTATCTTTATCCAACCATCGACGGCGTTTCACATGAAGATAAACGGTGTTTCCCCGGAGCGGAAAGTCTTGAATAGTAATTTCTTTGTGGAAACCTTTAGATACTAAAATCTTTGAAGAATGTTCGTCAGGAGGGATATTGCGTTCTTCAAAATAAAGATGAAGTACTTCTTTTTCTTTTCTACTCTTTTCTAAGTCAAAATTCTCCACCAAGAATTGTGGAAGTACAAGCTTAATCAGGTCCAGGTAATTATTATCCACCTACAGTAATTTTTCTGCAAAGATCGAGATTTACTCCAATTCCTCCACAACATTTAGGAATGATCCAAGGAAAAGGATGGAAAAATGCTTCTTGATATTTTTCAGGAACATAATGATCGTGTAAATAAGCTCATAGGAAAGGACTTTGCTGCCGGAACGGCTGAAAGATACAGAACCGCGAAAAAGCATGTTGAAGATTATATTAAGAAGGAATATAAGGCTTCGGATATTCCCGTAAAGGATGTTGATCATAAATTCATCTCAGGATTGGAATATTATTTAAAGACGGAAAGGAATTGTGCTCACAATTCAGCAATAAAATATATTACCAATTTTAAAAAGATTATCAGGATTGCCTATGCCAACGAATGGATCAGTAGAGACCCATTCAACAACTGGAAGGGGAGACTAAAAATCGTTGACCGGGAATTTCTTACAAAAGATGAACTTCAGGTCATGATAGAAAAAGAAATTAACAACGATAGATTAAACTTAGTAAAAGATATATTCCTCTTCTGCTGCTTTACAGGACTGGCCTATGCCGATGTAAAGAAACTTTCAGAAAAAGAGGTAGTAGTGGGAATTGACGGAAACAAGTGGATAAAAATAAACCGCACAAAGACGAAAACCCGAAGTAGCATTCCAATCCTTCCTACTGCAGAAGCCATCCTGGAGAAATATTCCTCCCATCACGATGTCAATCATAAAAGGCTACTCCCAGTGTTAAGTAATCAAAAGATGAATGCGTACATCAAAGAAATCGGAGATCTTTGTGGTATTAATAAGAATCTTACATTTCATCTGGCCAGACATACTTTTGCCACAACTGTAACCTTATCCAACGGGGTACCTATAGAAAGTGTAAGTAAGATGCTTGGTCACAAAAACCTCCAGACCACTCAGCACTATGCAAAAATTTTAGATAGAAAAATCAGTGATGACATGGCTGCTTTGAGAGAAAGGTTAGGCTCCAACTTACAGACCATGAATTAATTATCTGAAGGTTTTAATATTGAGGAACCTCCCCAAAAAATAAATCTCGATCCCCTCTGAAAAGCATGAAGCTTTTTGGAAGACATCTTTTTAATGTACCTAAGCCTTTTGCTTATCTTTTTTTATACTTTTGAAAAGTGAATATTTTGGCAATCATATTATCTGTCTATTTCCTGGGGCTAAATTTCATACCCTGTGATGACACAGCTGTATCCGAAAGTCGGGATACTATCTCCGTGAGTGTGGAATTAAACCAGGATCAGCAAGGAGATCAGCATGGAACTTCTGACGAATGTCCTCCTTTTTGCCAATGTCACTGCTGCCATGTGCATGTGGTGAGATTCGAAACAGGTACCTTCGAAGTATTTGAGCCCAATATACCTTTTTTGACTCCTCTATTTGGCGAGAGTGCAGGCAAGGAAATTGCCTTTTCTCACTTCCAGCCTCCCCGTATTTAATTCAGTTTTAGGATAGCTATATCCTGTGGTCACTGGCTCTAGCCAGAGAATTTATTACAAACTGAATTAAATTATCATGTATGATTAATAAGATCATTGATTTTTCGATCAATAATAAATTCATTATTGGTCTCTTAACAGTGGTGCTCATTGGTGCAGGGATCTGGAGCGTTTTTCAGGTTCCGGTAGATGCCCAACCAGACATCACAAATAACCAGGTGCAGGTGATCACCCAGGCACCTAATTTAGGAACTGAAGACATCGAGCAGTTCGTCACCTACCCCGTGGAAATCGCTATGAGTAATTTGCCGGGCGTTACAGAAATACGCTCAGTTTCCAGGTTCGGGCTTTCCGTAGTAACTATTGTCTTTGAAGATGAAATGGGTACTTATCTCCCCAGGCAGTTAGTAGGTGAAAAACTGAATGCTGTAAAAGATGAAATTCCCGAAGGTTTTGGACAACCTTCTATGGGACCTATTTCTACGGGACTGGGGGAAATTTATCAGTATACCCTCGAAGTAGAAGAGGAATTCAGGGATGACTACTCCCCTACTGAGCTGAGAACGATTCAGGATTGGATTGTACGCCGACAAATGGCCATGGTACCAGGAGTTGTTGAGGTGAATGGTGTTGGCGGAAGGATAAAGCAATATGAAGTTGCTGTAGATCCGGACGAACTAAAAGCTATTGGACTTTCCATTTCTGATGTTTTTATCGCCCTTAAAAACAACAATCAGAATACCGGTGGGGCTTATATTGAAAAGAATCATCAGGCAAACTTCATTCGGGCCGAGGGACTTGCCAGAAGTGTGGAGGATTTGAAGAAGATTGTCGTTACCACTTCCGGTGGAGTGCCTATAACCGTTTCAGATGTTGCTGATGTTCGAATAGGAAGTGCCGTACGTTATGGAGCACTGACAAAAAATGGACAGGGAGAAGCCGTTGGCGGAATGGTCATGATGCTGAAAGGAGCCAATTCCAATGAGGTAATTGACAATGTAAAAGACAGGATTGAACAGATTCAGAAATCCCTTCCTGAAGGTATTTCCATAAAGCCATTTTTGGATAGAAGTGAACTTATTAGTGACACAACTTCCACAGTTACAAATAACCTGCTCGAAGGAGGGTTAATCGTGATCTTTGTCTTGGTGCTGCTCCTGGGGAACTGGCGGGGAGGATTAATTGTGGCTTCTACAATTCCCCTCTCCCTCCTGTTTGCTTTCATTCTTATGAACCTTTTCGACGTCTGGGCAAACCTGATGAGCCTGGGGGCAATAGATTTTGGGATCATTGTCGACGGAGCCGTAATCATTGTAGAAAGTACCGTTTTTACAATTCATCAGCACATGAAGAAAAAAGGCGAATTAAATAAATCTGAAAGAAATTCCATCGCCTCCTCTTCTGCAAAAAAGATGATGAATTCTGCCTTTTTTGGGCAGCTTATTATCCTTATCGTTTTTCTGCCAATCCTGGCCCTGGAAGGAGTTGAAGGGAAGATGTTCAGGCCAATGGCACTCACTTTTATGTTTGCAATGCTGGGGGCAATGATCTTGTGCCTAACATATGTACCAATGGTCTCTGCTCTCTTTCTTAAAGAAGGTAAAAAGCACAAGAAATCCTATGGTGACAAATTTGTAGTCTGGCTACAGGATAAATATGAACCCTTATTAAATAAATCCCTGAAAAGAGGTAAGATTATTTTGGGCATTGCCATAGCCCTATTTGCTTTGGCTGCGTTCATGTTCACCAAAATGGGAGGTGAATTTATTCCGCAGCTTGACGAAGGGGATATAGCCTTTCATATCATCCTAAAACCGGGAAGCTCTCTTGGCGAAGGAATTGCGACCTCCACAAAAATAGAACAGCTTCTTCTAAACGAATTTCCAGAAATAGAGCAGGTAGTCACTCGCTTTGGAGTTTCTGATGTACCAACAGATCCTATGCCTATGGACATTGGAGATAGCTTTATTATTCTAAAGGATAAAGATGAGTGGACCTCTGCAGATTCAAAAGATGAACTAATTGCCAGGATCAAAGAAACCATAGAGATTATTCCAGGAGTTAGTTATGAATTTACACAACCCGTCGAAATGAGGTTCAACGAACTTCTTACCGGAGTTCGGGAAGATGTGGCAGTTAAACTGTATGGTGAAGATTTGGAGGTCCTGGCAAGTAAGGCGCGGGAGATGGGCAATATTATTTCTACTGTAGAAGGGGTTGCCGATATGAAAGTAGAGGCCACAGCCGGACTTCCTCAAATTACAGTGAATTATAACAGAAATAAAACGGCCCAATATGGTTTACAAATAAAGGATCTAAATTCCCTTATCCAGTCAGCTTTTGCAGGAGGGGATGCAGGAGTTATTTTTGAAGGAGAAAGACGATTCGACCTGGTAGTGCGATTACAGGAAGAGGAAAGAACGGGTATTGAGAATATCAGGAATTTGTACATAACCCTGCCTTCAGGTAGCCAGATCCCGCTGAAAGAAGTGGCTGAAATAAGTTATCAGCCCGGCCCGATGCAGATTAGTAGGGACAACACCAACCGCCGTACCTATGTGGGAGTTAATATCCGGAATCGTGATGTAAAGTCAGTAGTGGAAGATATACAAACCAAACTGGATGCTGAGTTTGAACTACCACCCGGCTACTACATTCGCTATGGGGGAGCCTTTGAAAATTTTGAACGAGCAAGTAAGAGACTGCATATTGTTGTCCCTATTGCCCTACTCCTCATTTTCATCCTGATCTATTTTGCTTTAAAATCGTTTAAACAAACCACCATGATCTACATAGCCATTCCACTTGCAGCTATTGGCGGGATATTTTCTTTATGGCTGCGGGATATGCCTTTTAGCATATCTGCCGGGGTAGGTTTCATCGTCTTATTTGGAGTGGCAGTCTTAAATGGTCTTGTACTTATTAGCAGTTTCAATGAATTAAAAGAAGAAGGTGTGAAAAATCTAAATGAAAGGATCAGTCTTGGAACAAAAAGCAGAATCCGACCCATTTTATTAACGGCTCTTACCGACGTGCTTGGATTCCTGCCTATGGCGATTTCAAGCTCGGCAGGAGCAGAAGTGCAACGGCCTTTGGCAACTGTTGTTATTGGAGGGTTGATCACTTCTACCCTGCTCACGTTGTTTATTTTGCCTATTCTTTATAAATGGGTCGAATCCAGGTCAGGCAGGATGAAATTTAAACCCACAACAGGTGGTTCTTTTGCAGTAATTCTTACCCTATTCCTTTTACCTGCCGGTTTGAATGCTCAGACAACTGAATGGTTTCCGCAGGTAAGTCAGGAGGAAGCCGTTGCCCTGGCTCTTCAGAATTACCCACTTCTGAAAAATGAAAAATTGAGAATTGACCAGGAGCAGGCAATGAAAAGATCCGCATGGGATCTCGGGGAAACCGAAGTATTTACAGGTGGAGAAGAGCTTGGAGAAGCCGGCGGAATATACACCATGATAGGCGTTCAACAGAAAGGGATAGATTTACTGGGCATACCTTCTAAAAATAAGCTCTACAATAAAAGGATCGCGCTTGCCGAAGAAGCCTATGAGCTGTCTCAACTTCAGGTGGCACAGGAGGTGAAAATTGCCTGGAGTCGGACCTTTTCAGCAAAACAGCAGTATCTGTTATTCCAGGAACTGGATTCCCTGTACAAAAAGTTAGACCAGGCAGTGAATCTTTGGTATGAGGTAGAGGCAATTTCAAGATTAGAGATGCTGACAGCCAAAAATAGGATCAGCCAAACATCAATTGATTTGCAACAGGCTGAAATGGAGTATTTGACAGCACTGCAAAAGCTGAACCTTTGGCTGGGAGGTGAAGAAGCTTATGATGTTCCGGATGATTTAAATGACCTTTGGGAGAATGAAATTTTCCTTACCGGAGATCTGCCTGCGGATCATCCTCTTTTGGAAGTTCCTAAAAAGAAGATTGCAGTAGCAGAAGCTGCTTATGCTGCAGAAAAGGCTAATTTCCTTCCTGATATTAGTGTTCAGTACGGACTTCAAAAAGTAAATGGAGCAACCGGTTTTTATAATTATCAGGCCGGTATATCTATTCCAATTCTTTCCGGAGCTACATACGGCCAGGCTAAAGCGGCAAAAATAGAAAAGGAAATTGCACAAAGGACTGCCGATTTTCAGAAAGACCAGATAAAATCTGATTTTGAAGTTGCCTTGAGAAACTATAAGCGATGGAAATCTTCCTGGCTGTTTTACAGGGATGAAGTCCTTCCCCTGCTGAAGGAACAACGGGAGGGTTCATTACTTGCCTTTAATGAAGGTGCCATAGAATATGTGGCTTTTATTCAGAATTTAGACAATGCAATGGAGTCCGAAACTAAAGCGCTCGAGGCTTTTGAGAATTACCAGATAGCCCTTGCAGAATTACAATTTTACCTAACAGGAAAAAACTAAAAAAATGAAATTTCAAACAATATATATACTTCCGTTTCTCCTCCTATTGTCTTGTGGGGAAAATGCTGAAAAAGAAGGGAATCAGAAAGAAGAAGCCGGTGAACCTGCTAAAACAGAAGCCGTCAAGGAAGCTATGCTTTCACAGCAGCAGTTCGATGTACTGGATATGCAAATTGACAGCCTTACAACGAGGTTAATGAGCGGTTACGTACAGGCAAATGGAGAGCTGGAAGTCCCTCCTCAAAGTGAAGCCACAGTTACTCCTGTTATTGGAGGTAACGTATCGTCAATAACAGTGATCGAAGGAGATGAAGTTGAGCGTGGAGATGTACTGGCATACATTGAACACCCGGAGATCATTGAGGTCCAAACGCAGTATATCAATGCCTTAAACAGTCTGAATTATCAGGAAAAAGAATTTCAAAGACAAAAGAAATTATACGAAGCCGGAGTGGGTTCCGGGCAAATTTTCCAACGTGCCGAGGCAGAACTGGAAAGTCTTAAAGGACAGGTGGCAGGGCTTAAGGCCCAACTGCAACAATTAAATATTAATCCTGAAACTATTCGAAATGGAAATATTCAGCAAAGGATCCCGGTAAGAAGCCCCATAGATGGTGCTGTACAAGCGGTCAACATAAAAACAGGTCAATTTGTACAGTCGCAGATTGAAATGTTCCATATCATCAATACGAAAGATGTTCATGTAGACCTCATGGTCTTTGAAAAAGATGTTGCCAAAGTAGAGAAAGGACAGAAAGTATTTTTTACAATCGAATCATTACCCGGAACTGAATTAACTGCGGAGATCATTTCGGTAAGCAAGAACTTTGAACAGGAACCCAAAGCCGTGCATGTACATGCAGAAATCATCGACAGGCCAGAAAACCTAGTGCCGGGAATGTATGTAAGAGGACGAATTGCGGTCGACAACCAACAAACAACTGCATTACCCGAATCTGCCATAGTTAGAGAAGGAGGTAAATTTTATGCTTTTACGGCAGAAGAGGAAGGAGATACATGGAGCTTTAGACCTGTAGAAATTACTACAGGCTCTGATAAAGGTGAATGGGTTGAAATAACATTATTACAAGATCTGCCGGGAGATATGAGATTTGCCCATAATAACGCGTATTATCTCATGGCTGAAATGCAGAAAGGCGAAGGCGGGCACGCCCATTGATTATGAGAGCTATAGAAATCTTTTAGAAGAAGAACAGGTAAGGCCAACCGGGATGCGTATGTCACTTTTAAGTTTTTGACACAAAAGCAAGTGGCCTTAACTTTGGCTGATATGCTCTTTTTATCGTTTTAAAATCTAATTTAGAAAGGCCTTAAAAAAAGAATTTTTCTTTTTCGATAATATTAAATTATATCATCAAAATGAATCTATTCGGTGTCAAATTCGGTTACACCTGATGTTCAATTTTTTAGTGTAACCAAAGCAAGTATTTTCTGTAAAAATAAAGCTTAACACCTTACACACGTGTGCTTTATGCTGTATATTGAAGAAGTCAAACCAATAACAACAAGATATGAAATCTTCATTCCTCATATTTTTTACCTTGAAAAATTTTTTTCTTCCTCTAAATACGGAATAAGGGATTCTCTCATTCTTCTCTTAATCTGAATAATATCATCATTGCATCTCCCAAATATGAATAAATCTGTTTCGGAATGAAATTTTCTCATTTCCCTTTCTGATACTTTTTACATATTTTTTTATTGAATCTATTCTTTCTTTACCGGATGGATGCGTAAAACTTGCAGCACCAAGTATTTCCTGTAAATAACAAAAGTTTGAATCTAAGAGATCAAAAACTTCGGGATAATTTGTTTTAATTAAATATATAGCTATTAAATCAGATAAATATTCAACTTTTTTATAATCATTAATCTTGCTCCCTTTGGGTAGTTCACTTTGTATCCCAAGAATTTGCTTTTGTTCCAGAATAGCTAAATGGGAAATTTCATGCGCAAGGACAAATATCTGGATTGGCTCATTTTCTAAATCAATTAAGCCCCTACTCACTTCAATATAATCAAAGGCTGCACCTGCATTTATGCTTAAATCCTTTTGATCTACCTGAAAGTTAAGTGGGATACTTAAATTCTCTAAATCTTCAAAAAAAGGTACTACAGTTTCAGAGTATAGCTCTCTGAGTCTTTCCTCTTTGTTTTTAATTTTTTCCCCGGGTAGATCTATTTCTTGCCTATTAAAATTTGTTGTAATGCATCCACAAAAAAAACAGGTAAGCACAAGCAATTGGATATTTTTCATTTTGAATTATAAAAAAAGGCACTTAATTAAAAGTGCCTGTTCCATTAAAAAGAGGTTTAAATAAACCTTATTCAGTAAAATAGGTGAAGGTCTTATTAACCGTCGCCAGGTTATCAAAATAGGTATATGATGAACTTACCGGATAACCGTCTTCATTATATTCATAAGAAATAACATCATCTGCCATGGTGCCAGAAATTGGATTGTTTACATTCACAGCCTGTATTCCTGCATTTATTGCAGCATAAGCTGCAGGATACAACCCTATAAACGGATTATTTTTATCATCGTAAGTTGCAACATATACCTCGCCGTATCTGTTTTCTTCTGTGACGTTTCCATTTTCTATAACAAATTTTATCTCATCTATTGCATCTTCATCGGCATGGTTGGTACGCTTTTCAGAAAGAATTTCTCCAGCTTCGTTATAGGTATAATTGTAAGTGTAAACTACAGTACCGTCCTCGGAATATACGGCTTTTACAATTTTATCATCTCCATAAGTGTATAGGGTTTCTTCCTTAGTCGCTTCCACTCTTTTAGCGATGATCTGATTCTTATCATTATATTCAAAAGTGGTAACAGAAGTTGTTACTACGCCCCAATCATCAACTTCCCGCATAATCTCTTCTACAAAATTTGCCTCATTATATGAATAGGTACTTGAAGAATTCTCTCCATAAAGGTCAGCAATGGTGTATGTTTTCAATTTAGAGCCACTACCTACTTCACCCCGAACATTCACAGTAACCGTATATTCTTTCTTTGTACCATCTTCTGCAGTTACGGTAAAAACTTTGGGTGCTCCATCTTCAAAGGTTACTGGCGCACCAGATGCAGGAGAAACAGTAGCGTTTTCAGATGTTGTAACAGTAGGAACCACAGCTGTTAAATCTGTACCAAAAGGAACATGTACATTAATGTTTGTTCCAAGGTCATAATCAACATCTTCTTCATTTAAACCTTTAAAATCGAGTGAAAAGCTTGTAATCTCTGCTAAAGAGGATTGTTGAATTGCATCATCATCACTTGAACAGGAAACAGTAAGTGCAACTGCAATAATTGATAAAAAAATAGAAATGGACTTCTTCATAATTGTGAAATTTTTGATTTTAATTTTATCTTTTAGTTATTATTGAAAAACGCAAGATAACAACGGCTTTCAAGGGGTTAATTTTTATAAATCTGGATTGTTTATTACAGCATCTCTTGGAAAAGGAATTACATAGCGCTCATCATTTTTCTTTAAGGTATAGCTCTTCCCATCATATACTTTTGTAATCTCCGGTTGAGTAGTTCTTCGCAGATCATTCCAGCGATGGCCTTCTATGGCAAATTCTCTTCTACGTTCTTCTATTATTTCCGTAATTAACTCATCAGGGGTCAGGCCAGAAACTTTAAGGGTGTAGGCCTCAAAGCCTTCGGGAGTATATCGTTGTTTCACCAACGCCAGCAAAGCTTCTTTTGCTAAATCTGGTTTTTGTAACCGGGCAAGTGCTTCGGCACGTATAAGATACATCTCAGAAGTTCTGTAGCTTACTTTAAATCTGGTCTCTTCACGTTTATTAGAACGATAGCGACCGTCAGAATTCTTACTAAAATAGAGTTCAAATCGTAGATCCTCCTCCTGATTATAAATTGATAATAGTCCATCGGAAATAGATGCATTGTTTACAAGGTCAAAAGTAGCCACAGTTTCCAGTGCCAAAATAGATTCTACAGAATTATATTCTGAAGGCATGATGTTTACATCTGAATTTAGATCCTGCAGTTCTGAACCTATAGTCAACGCTGCATCGGCATAATCTATGGCCTTTTGCCACTCCTGCCTGTAAAGGTAAACACGTGCTTTAAAAGCATGTAAGGCCCACTGAGAAAACCTGTAATTCAATCCCGGCGTTTGTTGTTCAATATTAATTAGAGTTTCCGCCTCTTCCAGGTCACTTAAGATCAATCGATAAACTTCTTCAACAGTTTCTACAGGATAATCCACTTCTGTTTCATAAATAGTAGTTACTGGTACTCCAGCATCTGTAGCTGCTGTGGACGAATTGTAAGGTTTTGCATATAAATTCATGAGTTCAAAATATTGCATGGCCCTAAGGGCATAAGCTTCCCCTACCAACTGTTCAATAGCTTCCTGATTACCTTCTATGTTAGCCTGACTATTGATAATGTGATTGGTGTAAAAAATTATGTTATAAAAGCTGGCATAAGGATAAGCCTTCATCAGCGGACTTGGATTTAAATCATTCCAAATAAAAATATCTTCGTACTGTTCTACTCCCGTAGCTTGAGAAGATAATGCTAGCTCATCACTACGGAAGGAGGTGAGGACTTTACTTGAAGTTGTTATTGAATATGCCGAAGTTAGAAAACTTCTGTAATCCTCTACCGTAGTAGGTATCACCTGCCCCACCGGTTTTATATCAAGGTAATCATCACAGGAAAGACAGCTTAATACTGTGATAATGAGAAGTAATAGTTTTTTCATAGTTGCTGTTTAAAAGGAAAGATTAAAACCTGCAGAAATAATTCTGGGAATAGGCTGTGCATATAAACTTCCGAAGGTTTCCGGATCAAAATATCCGTCGTAGTCACTGCCTAGTACAAACAAATTGCGTCCTTCAATATTAAAATTCAAACCTGAAAGATGTAAATTTTTAAGGGTCGCTGTTGGTAATGCATAGCTCAGCCTGATACTACTTATGCGTATATATGAAATATCCTTTACCCAAATATCAAGATCCTTATACGTGTTACCTACATCATATGAGTTGTACCAACTGTAAACAAGGTCTGTGTCAAATCCAGGAGAGTTGAATCCTATAAGTGCAGGTAAATCACCTGTACCTGCTTTTAGTATTTCTGTACTATAGTTATTTCCAGGTTGTGCAATTGTAGGATAATAAGCCGGCTCAGTTTTTACAGTTTGTTTGATATTAAAATTACTCAACACCCTCAATTCAAACTGTTTGTATCGAAAAGTATTTCTAAATCCACCACTAAATTTCGGCATTTCGTCGCCCACGAATGAATATAGATTTCTATGCTCCTCACGTATTAACTGGCTTCCGTCGGTTCCCTCTTCCAAATTGTAAAAATCAACGGCAGTAATTTTTTTTCCGTTCCTCCAAAAAAGCGGTAAACCATTGCTATCAAGACCTGCCGTTTTAATTGCGAATACGGCACTTACACTACGTCCCTCCAGAGAGGGTTTAAAATTTTCATCTCTAATCTCAATTTTGTCAACAATACTCTTGTTGTGAGAGATATTAAAACCACTGGTCCATGAAAAGCTGGGAGTCACAATGTTGGTGGTATTGATAGCTAATTCAAACCCTCTGTTACTTACCGTGGCCCAGTTGGTATTAATAAAATTGTAACCAGATTCTAAAGGCACTGCTTTTAATCCTATTAAATCGGTACTTTTTCTGTAGTAATAATCACCTGTAAAATAGATCCTGTTATTGAATATCCCAACATCTACACCAAGGTTGGAGGTCGTCGTTTCTTCCCATCTCAAATCGGGGTTTGGTGCATTTAATGCTCTTATGATTTCTTCACTTAATCCTGGAAGGATGGAGGTATTGTCATATTCTCCCATTACAAAAGGTGAAGTAGATTTATCAATAATCCCCTGTACTCCGTAAGAAGCTCTTAATTTCAAATCGCTGATAAATTTAACATCGTACATGAAATTTTCATTATAAGCATTCCATGAACCCGCCACAGACCATATGGGCAAATACCTGTATTTTGGGTTGACCCCAAATAAATTTGATCCGTCGTATCTCAAACTTGAAAATAAGGTATACTTCTTATTATAAGTGTAAGAGGCAGTACCAAAAAACGAAGCATAAGCATTCTCATTAAATGTTTTCCCATAAGTGTCAAACAAAGAGTTGCTTAACGCACGCTCATCTGTAATGGGTATTGTAGTTAAGGTATTAGAGTTAAAACCAAAACCTTTTGTATGGATTTCCGTAGTTTTGTTTCTTCGGAATTCTGTTCCAAGCATCACATCCAGCTCATGCAGGTCACTAAAAAAAGTTTTGTAATTCCCTGTAGTTTTCCAGTTGTATTGAAAAACATCAGCATTCCAATTTTGAATGATTCCCCCTTGAGGCATATAGTAATCATCGCCATCGGGTGTATTATATTGGGATTTTTGTCTGTATTTTCTGGTAAAATAGCTGTTTGCTCCACTAAATTTTTCAGTCTGATTAAAGTCAAACTGTAAGCCCAATTGTGTATTGAAATGAATTTCTTCATTCAATTCGTAGTCACCATTGAAAATAGATTTCAATGAATTGGCAACCAATTCATAGTCGGTATTTTCCCTCTCCTCTAAAACATTATAATTGAGATTAAGATCAGATCTTTCCACCAGGTCTGGATCATAGACATAATCTCCATCTTCGTCTATCAGTTTCAAATAGGGATTAGCATTCCTCGCATAATACGAAGGATTCGTATAAGCATCTGCCCCCGTTATATAGGAAGAGGTTTTATTCTGACTTCCAAACAAGCTCACCCCAATGTTTAGTTTATCAGTTATTTGAAATTTATCTTTTAATGTAATATTATACCGCTTTTGCCCCGTACCTTTTGTTGTTCCTTTTTCATCGTAGAGTCCAACAGAAAAATAATAATTGTTCGTATCATTACCTCCCGAAATATTTAAGCTATACTGCTGGTTAATAGCTATTTGATACAGTTCATCTTCCCACCTGGTATTAATATTTCTCAATTCATTTATGGCATCTTGAGCTCCTGAAGAAATCCCCGAAAACCCCTCTTTCTGAAATAGGGTATATTCTCCATATTTGTTTAGAATTCGTGCCACTTGTCCTCTGTCTTGCTGATATTTCAAATCTGAACGACCTGCCAGGTACAATTCAAAATCTACTTTTTGCGAAGAACTCATTAAGTTTAATTTACTTAAATCAGGTTTTTGGGTTACAAATACATTGGCATTTGTATTGATGCGCATGCTTCCTTTTTTACCGCTTTTACTTGTAATGACAATGACTCCGTTAGCAGCCCTTGCTCCATATATGGAAGTAGCCGAGGCATCTTTTAAGACGGTTATACTTTCTATGTCATCTGGATTAAGACCCGCAATAGGATAGGACTGAAGGTTATCAATGTTATCTTTATCTCTATAATCCTGCGGAATATCACTGCCTTCTAAAGGGATACCATCTAAAACCCATAGTGGGTCTGAAGAACCGTTTAAAGTGGCTGTTCCTCGAATAGAAACTTTTGAAGGAGCTCCCGGTGCCCCACTAGTGGGCTGCACAAGCACCCCCGACAACTGTCCCTTTAAAAGCTGGTCTACAGTGGCCACCCCTGCCTGTTGAATTTCAGAAACATCTATTTTACCATAAGCAGAAGTTACTTTACGCTTTTCTATTTTTTGGTAGCCTGTGATCATAATCTCCTCCAGACTCTCTGAACTCTCTTTTAATTTAATAATCAAATTTTTAGCAGGGTTGGTAACGTCAACATTTTGAGTTTCAAATCCCATAAATGAGACTAGAATATATTGAGTGTCGTTTGCGACTTTAAATTCAAAATTGCCGTCAAAATCTGTAGTAGTTCCTAACATTGCACCTTCCAACACCCCTTCTTCCCGAGTCTGGTTTCCTACCAGGGATGAAGAAATATAAACTGATGCTCCCAAAACTGGCATGTTTGTAGATGCCTCTACTACTTTGCCTTTCACTATCTTCTGATGCTGAGCAGTAAGTATAGAAGGAATAAGAATCAACAGGTAAATTAATTTATTCATTTAGTTATTAAGATTATATTCAATTCTGGATATAAGGTCTCTATAGTGCGCCTTAGTCTCGCGATCTCCTCTATTTTTCCGTTTGTTTAGAAGATCAAGAACATCTTCCAGTGCCGCCCGTTTGGTAGTAGCTATATCCGAAACCCTTGGTAAATAAGAGAAGTGGATATTTTTAAAGTACGAATCACTTTCAGCGACGGTTTTTTCTTTCGTTTTTTCCAGTAATTTATTTCTATCTACAGTAAGTACGTCGACATAATTTTTTTGAGAAATCCGGTCAAACATGTCCAATGATTCCCCTTTTTTTGTTTTTTTGAAAATCGCATCAAACAGTGTATCAAATAGATATTGCTCCCTAAAAACGTCTTGATTATCTTTTTCCAGAACCTCGTTCTCAGCAATCCTCATCAGTCGTTCAGTCTTTACCAGTTTATAAATAACATTGGTTTGGTAAATTCGAAACATAGATACTGGTGAATAGTAGCGTTCGCCATCAGGAGCATCTCTTACAGCAAACACCTTATCAATAGTTTCCGGAGTAAAAAGCCACCTTTGAGGCTCCACGGCATTCTTGATCAGATAATCCAGTGCGCTTTTCTGCATCGCTGCAGGAACAGGCTCATAAGTATCTTTACCATCCCCGTACACTGTATTGTTAATATAAACCCCACCTATATTGGCCATCACATGATTATTATACAATTCCCACTGGTCTATCAAAGCTTTGTATAATTTCGCTGCCTTATAGTAATCCTGTCCTTCTTCTTCTGTCCATTCCAATATATTTGGCATGATCCGCTTGAGGTTTTTTAGCCCGTATTCGCTTGCTTTTACTGCGTTATCTCCTAAATCTTCACTTTGTGATCTTGGATCCACGATTGAACCACTCTGTTGAGGGCCATAAAAATAGTCAGGATCATCCTCATGCTCCCTAATCCACTTATTTAATTCAGGTAATTCCTGGTGAGCGTTTTCAGCATCAAGCCAACGATATCCCCAGTTTATGGCATATTTATCATACACTCCAATCTTTGGGGTAATGTCCACCACACTGTCTTCGGGCTGGGCGACATAATTGAACCTCGCATAATCCATTATGGATGGAGCTGTACCTCCCATTCGAGAAGTGAAATTTTTAGATCTTAAAGCGTCTACAGGATAACTGAAGGAAGCCCCCATATTATGTTTAAGACCAAACGTATGACCAACTTCGTGTGAGGAAACAAACCTAATAGCATCTCCCATATGCTCATCTGAAAATGTATTTGCTCTGGCCTTAGGATCTATAGGACCTGTCTGCACACGTATCCATGAATGCAATCCTTTCATCAAATTGTGCCACCAAATAATATCTGATTCGAGAATTTGACCGCTCCTGGGGTCAACAACTGAAGGCCCCATGGCATTTTGCTTTTCTGATGCTGCGTATGTAATAACAGAATACCTCACGTCATCCACATCAAAATTCTCATCCTCTTCTAAAGGCACCTTTACCTCTACCGCATTTTTGAAACCAGCCGATTCAAAAGCAGTGTTCCAGTCATACACCCCCTGCATGATATATGGCACCCATTGATGTGGAGTGGACGGATCTATATAATATACAATGGGCTCCCTTGGCTCTACAAGAATCCCTCGTTTGTATTTTTCTACATCCTCAGGCTTAGGCTCCAGCTTCCATCGCGTGATTAATCCTCTGGATTCTACTTCGTGCTGATTATCTGAAAAATAATCCATTGGCGTGGTAAAATACCCAATCCGTTTATCAGAAAAACGTGGCGTCATCACTTCAGAAGGCAATAAGACAATATTTGTAGTGACTCCAATAGATAACGGTAAATCGGGGCCTCCCCCCTCACTTACTGAAGTAGTATAAAGGGATTTTACCACAATATTCTCCGGAAAAGGTTTCACCTCTTCTAAAAGAGACAAGTTGGTTTTTATACTCCCTCCTAACCCGGTATTGGCAAGAATGTCGCTGAAGCTTTTTTCTTTCCCGTTAAAAACTTTATTTACTTTAATAAAAACAGAAGTAGAGTCTGTATTTTTTGCTTCAATTTCAAATTCTTCAATAATTGACTCTCCAAAATTAGCATTAACAGAACGTGTTATTGCATCAGCTACAGGAGACTTCACGCGCGGATTTAGAGTTTTGACCCAAACCTTATTAAGCACAGTATCTTTATAAAACCGTACAAGCTTTGTTTCAAAAGTCATCCCTTTATTTAATCCATGACCATTCAATTCATAGGGAACACTTGAAACTTTGTTAACGATTAATAAATCCCGGGCCATCAAAGAATCCGGTATCTCAAAAAAATAATCTTTCTTAATATTATAGACGTTGAAAAGCCCTTTCTTAACATTACCATTCTTCAGAAACTGCTGATAGGATAACTCCCCTCCATCATCGCTTGTGGAGTCTTTTTCTTTTGTGGTGTGCTCACCTGTATTCTCATCTCCCTGCGCAAAAACCGCAAAATTACTCAAACAAAAAATTACTAAGATCACAAATGATCTATTCCTTACTGTAGACAAGGGGTTCCCCATAAATATTTAACATTAAAACGTTAAATATCCATGTATTGAAGTGTTAGTAAAAATCAAATGGAGTGAACTCAATAAAAAGTGGAGTGAATTATTAAATTAAGACAATAAAGGAAGTATGCATTTAAATTTGCCATCGATTATTTCGGTTTTGAACCTACTTTCCTGATGATGTAAATAAATATTCTTCAAGTATGTTAACCCCAGCTTGTGACTATCCTTATCGTTAAATTTCCTCGGAGTATAATTGTTAAGCACCTCAATAACTTCCTGATGTATTATAATTTCAATAATAAGGGGATTCGACTTTGTAAATTCATTGTGTTTAATGGCATTTTCCACCATGGTTTCCAAAGATAAAAAAGGAATTTTCCTGAAAAACACCAGCTCATCACCTTTATTTATAATTTCAACCTTTAAGCTATTCTTAAACCGGATTTCCTGTAAAAACACATATTGCTTTAGAAAATAAAGTTCTTTTTTTACTGTAGTAAGATTTCCCTCCCGGTTTTCTAATAGATACCGGTATACTTCTGCCAGTTTCAAAACAAACTCCTGAGACAATTCCGGTTTTGACTCTATTAACACATGTAAAGAATTTAAGCTGTTAAATAAAAAATGGGGATTCATTTTCTTCTTTAACTGGTTTAATTGCAAAACTGCATTTTCCTTCTGATATTTTTCATTAGTATTTACTAATCGCTCTTTCTCTTCCAGGACTTTAAGATTATCAACATACTCCTCTTTTAATTGAATCCTCGAAATCATTAATAGCAATATAAAAGTTAGAAAAGCTACCAGACTAATCCAGGAAAAATATTCCTGTATATTTTGAGTGGTTTCCTTCAAATTAATTTCTACAGGAAAACTTTCCACAATAATTAAAGCAGATTTCCCAATGTTTATCTGATCAAAATAACGCACCACTTCTAAACCAAGAAATTCAGAGGTAGCAGTATCTTTCAGCACATCTCCTGAAGCAGATTCTATTGATTTACGAAATGAAGGATCTTTACTGCTTAAAACATCATCAATAGATACAGCCCCAAAGAATCCATCTAATCTTTTGCCTATAAATTCTGGTTCAGGATGTAAAAGGCATACTCCTTCTTGATTGGTTACAACTGTATAACCACTGTCTCCTTTATATTTTTCAGAAAAGTATTTCCAGAAATTAAGCAAATCGATATCATACCCCACTACAATAGCTGTATCTTGATCAATTTTCTTAAAATAAAATTTCCTATTAATTACTCTTTGCGGGGTTGATATAATAGTATCAAAAAAGGTGTTATCTTCAAAGGAGTTCAAGTGCTTTGAAAAGTCTTTTAAATCTGGTTCTTTCAAAGTTTCAGAGCGATGAATTTTTTGAATTTCCCCTAATGTAACTGCATAAATAAAACTGTTGGATATAACCTCTGTAGATCTGGCCAGTTCTGTAATAAATAGTAGATTTTCTTTAATCCTTTCAAACGGAAGATCGGTAGAATCATTAATTACTTTTTCTGAATATTCCAAAAAGCTATCAAGTCTGTTAAACTCAAATGCAACAATATTTTTTTTTGTTTCTAAATTTTCCCGAAGAATTTCCTCCAGTAATTTTTCCGCTACCAGGGTGATGTTTGGGGTTATTAGAGCACTGGTAGCAAAGAATCCAGCAATGACTAGAACGCTTAAATAAAAAAATTTCCGGTGCTTTCTAAACCCCTGTAGAAGATTGGTTGACATCATATTAATGGTTTAACCATTCCTTGAAAACCTGCACATTTTTAGAACTAATTAAAACAGGTTCATTATTCCCAGGGGAAGGCTGAAGGTTAACTTTTAATCTATTCTGACTGTAGCGTATTATAGACTGTATGGCATTAAGGCGAACAATGAATTTTCTGTTAACTTTAAAAAAATCCTTTTCTGACAATTTCTCATCTAGATTCGAAATTGTATCCTCATATAAATAAATTTCACCAGCCCTGGTAAACAAAAAAAGCGTTTTATTCTCGGCCATAAAGTAAGCTATTTCTTCACTGGAAATGGAAATAAATTCTTCACCTCTGGATACCAGAAACCTCGTTTTGTTTGGATTAACTTCTGGGGAAGCTTTTAATCGAATTATTAATTTTTCTAAATCCTGAGACCTCTTAAAGGATGAATTAGTATAACTCATATACTTTTCAATTGCAGTAGTGAGTTTGGCCTTATCATAAGGCTTCAGCAAATAATCAACTGCATAATACTGAAAAGACTGTATGGCATAATGATCAAACGCAGTTGTAAAAATAATAGGAGTATCAATTTTTAAAGCTTCAAATATTTCAAAACTTTCCCCATCTCCTAAATGAATATCACTAAAAATTAATTCACAGGTATTTTTACTAAACCATTCAATGGCCTGCTTCACACTTTCAAGACGTTTTTTTATAACTAAGTCGGGTCTTATTTTGAGTAATAAACCTATTAAAGATTCAGCGGCCAAATCTTCATCTTCTATAATAACAATATCCATTATTTATTTTTTTATAGGTCTTATAATGTTCTTTACCTTACTTACGGGCATTAATTATTTCTAACCTTCAAAAATTAAAGTTCCTCCCATTTGTTAGGGCAACTTGGCTGCTAAATTAAGTTCTATTTTCCATTTGTTATGCAGCTTTTCTTTGTTGTTTGAGTATCTGACAATTAGGTATTGCATTGTTTATCCCCTCACACCCCCTTTCGGTGATTGTAAAAAATAAATTATTGATGGAGTTTCCAGTAAAGATCTACCATCGCCACAAAAAACATAATCCTTTCCGCATGGGGATTTAGGCAATGTAAATAGGCCAAATTGGGTTGGGCCGTTCTACTTTTTAAAGGGCATAATAAATAGAGATAAACCTTGTGATCTTTTTTTCGTCTGGAAGTATGTTTTTTGGGCATAGTGTCTCTTTAGCCCATAATGTAGGGACAATCGTTCAATCCGTTTTTTATTGATCTTAATACCTTGCTCAGGGTCAATGTCATTTAAAGAAGAACCTCTCAGAAGCTTGTAGAAGTTTTCTAGATCTTCTCCAATAATAAGTAGATCATGTTTTCTAAACATATATTATTTAACACACTGACCTATAAATATCTAACTAATTTTATAAAAAATTTCTTTCAGTTTGCTAGCATTTTACTGTTTGTACTACAAAGAATGTGTTAAAATTGCAGCTTCAAAAATACCAGTTGCATGTACCTTTCTACCCCCTACAAAATTCTTTTACTTTTACTTGTTATCTTCAGTTTTATATCGGTTAAAGCCCAAACCATAACGGGAACTGTAATTAACCATAAAAAATCTCCTGTTTCAGATGCATATATCTATAACCTGAACAATGAAAATCACGCCCATACTTCTTCACTAGGACAATTTTCATTGCAGGCCAAAGCCGGGGATTCTATTAGGGTGAGCCATATGGGTTACAAAACCCTCACATTTATAGCCCATACAGGTAAAAATAATATTGAGATGCAGGAAAAGCTCAACCTCATCAATGAAGTCGTCCTCACCCCCAGACTTAATTCTCTGGAGGTCTTCAGCAAAGTAAATATCAACATTAATCCGGTTACTTCCTCCCAGGATCTACTTCGAAAAGTTCCGGGTTTGATCATTGGGCAACATGCAGGTGGTGGAAAAGCCGAACAAATCTTCCTTCGGGGTTTTGATATTGATCACGGAACAGATATTAGTATTGGAGTAGACGGAAAGCCGGTAAACCTCGTCTCCCATGCTCACGGCCAGGGTTATAGCGATTTACACTTCCTTATTCCTGAAACAATTGAAGGAGTTGCCTTTGGAAAAGGGCCTTACAATGCTGAAAAAGGCAATTTTGCAACTGCAGGTTTTGTTTCCTTTAAAACCAAAGACAGGCTTGAGAACAGCCTGATTAAAGCCGAAGCAGGACAATTTAATTCACAAAGGCTGTTGGGAATGTTCAGCGTGCTTAATAAGCAAAACCACAGCCTTTATCTTGCGTCAGAATATCTGGCAACAGACGGCCCTTTTGAGAGTCCGCAGCACTTTAACCGCATCAACCTCATGGCAAAATATGCCGCAAAAGTTGGGGCAAACAGTTCTCTAAAAGCCAGTATTTCAAATTTTTACAGTACATGGGATGCCTCGGGGCAAATTCTTGTAAGGGCGGTAGAAAGTGGCATGATCTCCAGGTTTGGCGCTATAGATGACACCGAGGGAGGCGAAACTTCACGCACCAACCTTATTGTAGAGTACGATCATCAAGTAGATGAAAAATCTTTTGTTAAGAATAATATTTACTATTCAAAATATGATTTTCTGTTGTTCTCAAACTTCACTTTCTTTCTTGAAGACCCCAAATTTGGTGACCAGATAAAACAGCAGGAAACAAGGACCATGATGGGATTAAATTCTGAATACAACAACCGGTTTAATTTTAAAAAATGGTACGGTGACCTGCAGGCGGGAATTAGTTTACGAAATGACCAAAGCGAAGAGAACGAATTGTCGCACACCTACCAGCGCCTTTCCACCCTCTCCAACTTTAGCCTGGGCGATATTAACGAGACCAATCTTGCCGCTTATATTAATGCTGAATTGCACCTCGGAAAATGGACTATCAACCCCGGAATTAGGATTGATCATTTTAATTTTAAATACTATGATCGTCTCGCTCCCAAATATGCAACGCTTTCTGAAGAAAAGAGCATTATTAGCCCAAAACTCAACTTTCTTTATAACGCCAAAAACAATTTACAGCTCTACCTGAAGGCAGGTAAAGGTTTTCATTCTAATGACACCAGGGTGGTTGTGCGAAAAGCTTCAGAAAATATTTTACCGGCAGCTTACGGCAGCGACCTGGGAATGATTTGGAAACCGGTTCCAAGAATGATGATAAATACAGCTTTTTGGTACCTTTTTCTCGAACAGGAATTCGTTTATGTAGGTGATGCCGGTATCGTGGAGCCCAGCGGCAAAACAGAACGTAAAGGAATAGACTTTAGCCTGCAGTACCAGCCCCTAAACTGGCTGTACGGGAACCTTGATGCCACTTACACCGTTGCCCGCAGCCTGGATGTTCCCGGCGACAATAACTACATTCCCCTGGCACCAGATTTCACCCTTACAGGTGGCCTTAATGTAGACTTACCTTCGGGGATTAACACCGGAATTTCCATGCGGCACCTCTCGTCGCGCCCTGCCAATGAAGACAACAGCATAGTGGCCGAAGGTTACACGGTTTTTGACTTCAATCTGGGATATAAGTTCCAAAAATGGCATTTTGGAGTGAATATTCAGAACCTCTTTGATACTGAATGGAATGAAACCCAATTCGCAACAGAATCCCGGCTTTCTTTTGAAACAGAACCTGTTAAAGAAATCCATTTTACCCCGGGAACACCATTTTTCTTGAGAGGAATCATCAATTATACCTTTTAGTAGCTCAAAACTGAAGTTATGATAGCCCCCTTTTTTATAAGGGCTGAAAAAGAAAACTACTTTGACAATGAAAATCCCATACAGACAGCAGAGGAGCGGCTTCCTATAATATGCAGCTGTCAAAACAAAGGGCCAGGGCTTCGGCTGACTACCTGCTCAAAAAAGGCATTTCTCCCGACCGACTTTCTTATGAGGGACTGGGTAAAACCCTTCCTCTTAACAAATGTGTTGATGGCAGCACCTGTCCCGAAGATCTTCATCAAAATAACCGAAGAAGTGAATTTATCCTTGTCGATTTTTAATGAGAAAACCCGCGCTATCCACCAAATAATGGTTTTTAGAAAATCCCTAAGTAAAAACAGATAGTGTAAAGAAAAACAGGCCTTTTTTTACATAAAGGAGGCTCAAAAATGTCATTTTTGAGCCTCCTTTATGTTTATCTTTTCCCTACCCCACTTTCAGGTAACTCCTTCAGTATTTCCAAAAAATACTCCACTGCATGGGAAGTAGCACCTCTAAAATGCCCTTTTTGACACTGGTACAATTCTCCCCGTCCGGGTAATTCCTCCCCACTCTACCCTTTGCTTATTTCAGTTTCAAACATCACCAATATATTGATTTACAGCACACTATAAATAACATCTTCAGTAATTATTGAAGAAGGCACGGGCTTTGTCTTCAAGGATGCAAAACAAATTTTGAACTACTATGCTAATTGAAAAAACAATGATCAATTCTAAAACAATGGAAGTCAATAATAGCTTACCCCAGGAAATTCTTAAGGGGCTCTGTTTTAATTGTGATCATAGAACTCACTGCACCTGGAAAGAAACAAGAAAACAAAATTGTGAACACTTTGAATAATAAAAATATGATTACTGCTAACAAGAATAATAAACAGAGCATGTTTAAGACTGTACAAAACCAGTTTAATAAAACTGCCGACTTAATTGATCTCAACCCAAACATCCGTAAGATCCTCGCTATTACCAACAACGAACTCATCGTGCATTTTCCTGTGAAGATGGATAACGGGAAGGTGGAAATCTTTACAGGTTACAGAGTTCAGCATAACAATGCGCTGGGCCCGTACAAAGGCGGATTGCGTTACCACCCTACTGTAGATGTTGATGCCGCAAAAGCCCTGGCCATGTGGATGACCTGGAAAACTTCTTTGGCTGGTTTGCCATATGGAGGTGCTAAAGGTGGGATACAAATAGACCCGCGAAACTACAGCTTATCTGAGCTGGAGCGCATTACCCGAAGGTTCACTTATGCATTGGGCGAAAATATTGGGCCCGAGCATGATATCCCTGCGCCCGATGTCAATACCAATGCCCAGACTATGGCATGGATTGCCGACACTTACATGTCAACAAAATCTACGTCAGAGAGATCTCAGAATCAGCACGTGGTTACCGGGAAACCTGTAGGCTCAGGTGGGCTCGAAGGTCGCGACAGGGCTACAGGCTTTGGCGTGTTCTTGTGTATCAAATTATACTTTGAGGCACGTGGTGAAACTCTTGAAGGCAAAACTTTTACCGTTCAGGGCTTTGGAAACGTTGGTTACTGGGCCTCTCATTTCTTAGTTAAGGAAGGTGCTAAACTCGTGTCGGTACAGGATGCACATGCTACCTTATTCAACTCTGAAGGCATTGATGTTGAAAGTTTATTTGAACACTCCAAACCCAGAAAAGGCTCTATAGAAGGATTTTCTGAAGCCAAAGAAATTGATCCTGAAGAGTTCTTCGGGTTAGCTTGTGACATATTGATCCCCGCAGCTTTGGGCAACCAGATTACTGAAGATAACGCCTATAAGATTCAGGCGAAATTAATTGCAGAAGGCGCCAATGGCCCTACCAATGATGAAGGTGAAAGCATTCTTCTGGAAAGGGGAATTCCTATTATTCCCGACATCTTATGTAACTCGGGAGGAGTAATAGGAAGTTACTTTGAATGGTTACAAAACCGAAATGGCGAATTGTGGCAACTGGACGAAGTGATGGAAAAACTCGAGAAGAAAATCACCCAGGTGTTTAAAAATGTTGCTGCCGAAGTTGATCAACGCCAGGTAGATTGGCGTACTGCAGCCTACATCATTGCTATAGCCCGAATTGAAATGGCTTATGTACAACGCGGAATTTTCCCATAAATGAGACAGCTATGAAATACACGCAAATAATAATCGAAAAAAAAGAATTTGAGCTTTTAAGAAACCTGATATCAACAGAATCATATTATAAAGACAAGACCTACAAGTCTTCTCTTCATAAACTGAAAAAGGAACTGGAAGATGTAAAGATCTTACCAGATAACAAGATGCCCGGCGATGTTATACGTATCAACTCTAATGTAACTATTGAGACCCCGTGGAATGTACAGAGAACCTACCAGATTGTAGTTCCTGAACAAAGTGACATCAGGAACAATAAGATTTCTATTCTCGCCCCCATGGGCCTGGCCCTGTTTGGTTATGCCCAGGGAGATGAAGTGGAATGGGAATTCCCCATGGGCATTAAAACAATAAAAATACTGGAAGTAGAACAGTTAAACACAACATTTAAACTGGAAGCGCTGTAATGAATGAAATGAAGAACCACTATAGAGACGAAGAAATATTGAAGCTCAATATGAGTTCAGAATTAAAGCTGTGGCAGGAAAACATCAGCTTTATGGAGCAGGAAATCGGTTTTTATTTAAGGCTACTCCAAAAGAGTTCGTTCTTTAAAACTGAAAAAAATGTAGAAGATTTGAAGTTCCTGGTAAAGCAACTGCAGGAGATTCATGAAATGAACAGCCTCAATTCTAAAATATTGAGAGATTATAAACTAAAAGCAGAGAATATTCGGGAATGTGATGACGTGCAGTGTGAAAATCAATATGTTCAGGAACACCTGCATGTAAAGAATTCATTTCAGAAGCATTTAAAAAGGTCTCAGATAGTTAAAGGTTTTGTATTTAAATACATACTCGAAAACATGCAGGAGGTTCAACATTCCTGAGGCAATTCTTCTGAAATTTTTTCAGAAAAAATCAGCTTTTAAACAAGTCACTTAATCATGAAAAACAGGTCTGCAAAAATTAAAATCATCTTTCTGCTTTAAAGCGCCTTTTTTAAAATGGAATCATCCAAACCTATGGATGTATTTCCATGAAAAAGGTGCACCCCGGCAAAAAGATGTATAATTTTTAAACCAGGATCATGAAAAAAGGAAATTTAAAACCTTCAACAATAGATTTAAAAGCTAAAAAGCAGGAAAAAATTCAGAAGAAACTCGAGGACAAAAAAATGAAAAAAAGAAAGTCGAGAGTTTAGAAGTTTAATTAGTTTGTTTGAAGGGTCTGCCGCTGGCAGACCCTTTTATTTTGCTGAAAGCACTATTCAGATATATATATTTTTCTCAACATCAAAAAAACTACCCCTTCAAAAATGCCATTTTTACTTCAGCTTTTGCCGAAGGGTTTTGCGATCGATTTGAAGGATTTCTGCAGCCTTTGTCTTGTTGTTGTCTACCGAAGCCAGTACCCGCTGAATGTGTTCTCTCTCAACTTCCCTTAAAGATTTATGCACATCACTTTCAGCAGAAGGTTCGGCTAATTTTATATGCTTCGGAATTTCCTGTACGTCTATATTCTTATCACACAGGATTATTGCCCGCTGCACCACATTTTCCAGCTCCCTGATGTTGCCGGGCCAGGAATATCTCGTGAGCAACTCCATCGCCTTATCTGTAATGGTGACGAAGGGTTTTTTATATTCAACCCCATACTTTTTGATGAAATTATGGACTAAAGGAAATATATCTTCTTTCCTTTCCCTAAGCGGTGGCGTGAGAATATTCACCACGTTTAAACGGTAATAAAGGTCTTGCCTAAAAGTGCCTTTTTCAACCATCTGGTAAAGGTCGCTGTTGGTTGCCGCGATGATACGCAACTCTATTTTCTCTGACTTCTGCGCTCCAATCCTTCTAACTTCCTTTTCCTGTAAAACCCTTAAAAGGCTGGTTTGTACATTTGCAGGTGCCGTTCCTATTTCGTCCAAAAAAATAGTTCCGCCTGCCGCTGCCTGGAAGAATCCCTGCCGGGAATCTCCTGCCCCGGTAAAAGCGCCTTTTACATACCCGAATAATTCCGATTCCAGTAAATTTTCAGGAATAGCACCACAGTTCACAGCTATAAAAGGATTGCCTGCATAAGCGCCTTTGTAATGAATGGCACGTGCCACCAGCTCCTTGCCTGTTCCACTTTCACCCTGTATAAGTATGGTTGCCCTGTTGTTCTTTACCCGCTCAACAACATCGATCATTTCCTCAAAACTTTCCGAAGAGCCTATCATCCCGGCGTAAGCATTGGTAACGGGTTTATCTTTTTTATGATCAAAAATGTCACTTCTCTTTTCCTGAAGACTTTTCTCAATGGCCAGTTTAAGTTCGGCCTGGGTAAAAGGTTTTACCAGGTAATCTAAAGCCCCCGATTGTATAGCCGATATTGCCCCGTCTACTGATGGGAATCCTGTAATGACCAGTTTTGGTATCTCCGGGTAATGTTCATCGGCATATTTTATGAGCTCAATGCCGTTCACGCCGGGCATTTGCAAATCGGTAATTAAAAGGTCTATTGGTGACGACTTTAAAATCTCTATAGCTTCTTTTACAGATATCGCCCGGTAAGTGTGAAAGTGAAGTGCACTGAGGTTGCGATGAATTAACTCGAGCATATCATAATCATCGTCAACTATTAAAACGTTCTCTTTATGAAGTGCCATAAGTTAATTTCTAAGAGGTATACTAATTTGAAAAACTGTTCCCTGGGGCTTATTATCAAAAGCAACAATATTACCTTTATGACTTCTAATGATACCATGTACCACACTTAACCCCAGCCCCGAGCCATCTCCAATAGGTTTAGTGGTAAAAAAAGGTTCAAAGATCTTTGATTTCAACTCTTCCTTAATGCCCGGGCCCTCGTCTGCAATCTCTATAAAAAAGCTGGTGCCATCGCGGTAGAGCTTCACTTCTATAGCCGAACCTTTTGGAGAAAAATACAGGGCATTGATAAGGAGGTTAAAGAGTACCTGCGTTAGCTGAATCGGGTCCAGCTGTGCCTCAATCCTCTTGTCTAACACTCTAAAATGGCATTCTACACCTGCTTTTCTAAAATTCGGTTTCAAAAGCGAAAGCGCCTGTGCAATTATAGGCTGAATTCTAATGATCTTCATTTCCTGCGGAATTTCACAGGCAAAGAACATTAGTTTTTTCACTACCTCCCGCGAGTAAATGGCTCCTTTAATGATCTTGCCAATATCCTTTTTTGTCTGCTCATTTTCGGCCCTGTCTTTTATGAGTTCGGCAAAACCCAAAATGTTACCCAAAGGCGTGTTGAGCTCGTGGGCAATCCCTGCAGTGATCTCCCCAAGAATCGCTAACCTGTCATTGCGGTGTACGGTGCGCCTTAACAGCTCTTCCTGCTCTTTTTGCTTTATTTTCTCATAAAAAGATCCTATTTCCTGCGCCGCTTTTTCGAGTAGTTTCTGTTCTTCAGGCAGAAAAGACAGCAGGCTGAATTCAGGATCGGGATAATAGATCTTTATACTGCCCTTAATTTCATTGAAGGTATAAATTGGCGCCTGTTGCACCACGTTTTTCTTCGGAATTTCCCCGGTGCTATGTTCAAACCCGTTTAACTTCAGTTCTACAATGGCATTTTCGGGGAACCTCCAGGCCTGTTTTAGTACTTCTGAAATTTTTTGAAGCGTAGCTGCAATCTCTCCTGTATGATCTCTAATGATAGAAGATATTTCATACAAACAGCTGAGCTCTTTAATTCTCTCCTGAAGTTCTATTTTGGTTGAAATTGTGCCGGGCATCCTGAAAAAATTAAAGAGGAATGAATTACCAAATATAAAACATTTATACCGAGAAAAGGGGCTTGAAAGCAGTGCCTTCCCTCCCATTCCGCACTCAGTTTTTTGCTGATCATACTGATGACTATATCATAATTAGTTTTTGTCAATTCTGCTGCTGAAAACGAGGGGTTGAAAAAATTATTCCCTCTTTGCTGAAGTAAAAGACACTTACTTTTTATTAATGCACCTTCAGTAGTAACCGAAGTTTTCCACTTCCTGCAACGCCAAAAATTTCCGAAGATATCGGTATCCAAAAATGACATTTTTGACACCTCTTTCCGAAGCATTATAAAATGAAAAACTTAGAAACACCGTTGTCGCTGACTCTTTAGTTCAACCTGAATTTTTGCCTTTGTGAAAAACTGTGTTGATAAGTAAACGCAGCACAAAATGATTGCTGCTTCTTTCTTTCTAATTTTACATTGAATAATTGATCTGATATTTTCAGGAGGGGAATCATGTGAAAATCATGAGCTGTTGCGCAACTGTCAATAATCGTTAGGTTATAAGCCAGAGTACCTTTTTCAGATCGATGACTTTGCTTTCGCATAAAAAGTAATTGTCGTGGAATTCTACAGATTGGCCCTGCTTTATTTCCTGGCCCTTATCTTCTCTTCCATTGGTTATTTTTTAGGCTTTTGTTTAATCAAAATGAATAGATTATGAGCATTTTTGAAAAGAGAATAAACTACAAACCTTTTGAATATCCCGGAGTTCTGGATTTTACCGATGCCATAAACAAGGCATTTTGGGTACATTCTGAAGTTGACTTTACAGCCGATGTACAGGATTTTCACTCCTATCTTTCAGACGGTGAAAAAGATGTGGTAAGAAAGAGTTTACTTGCTATTGCACAAATTGAAGTTGCTGTAAAATCATTTTGGGGCGACCTTTACAAGCATTTGCCAAAACCGGAATTTAACGGTCTGGGCAGTACTTTTGCCGAATGTGAATTCAGGCACTCTCAGGCGTATTCAAGGCTTCTCGAGGTTTTGGGCTACAGCAATGAATTTGCAAATGTCATTGAAGTACCGGCAATCAAAAACCGAATTAACTACCTGTCTGAAGCTTTGGAACACACCAAAGCAAAAGATCCAAAAGATTATATTTCTTCCCTCATCCTGTTTTCAATATTAATTGAAAATGTCTCTCTTTTCAGCCAGTTTGCTATCGTTTTGTCTTTTAACCGCTTTAAAGGCGTGATGAAGAACATCAGCAATATTATAGCGTGGACTTCGGTTGATGAGCAAATACACGCAAATGCCGGCATGTACATCATCAATCAAATCCGTGAAGAATTTCCCGATTATTTTGATGAGGAATTGATTCAGAATTTAACCAGCACCGTAAAGAAATCTATAGAAGTTGAAGGTGAGATCCTGGACTGGATCTTTGAAAATGGCAAACTGGAGAATATCGATAAAAAGAACCTCATGGATTTTATGAAGTTCCGCGTAGATGACAGCTTAAAAAGCATTGGTATGTCTAAGATCTACAACGTGAGCGCAGCAGATTATCAACCCATGCTGTGGTTTGAGGAAGAAGTTTTTGCCAACAGTCTTGATGATTTCTTTGCAAGACGCCCGGTAGATTACACCAAGCACGATAAAAGTATTACCGCAGCCGACCTTTTTTAATTAAGCCTGAATTCCCGAATTAAACCTGAAATCCCCATGACAACTAATGTACAAGCCCAGCCTTTAATTGGCGATGAAACTACGAACGAAAGACTTTGGTGGCTAAACGACGAGAGCCAGCAGATCCTTAACCGCGGCTATCTGCTGAAGGGTGAAACTGTGAAATCGGCCATTGAACGTATTGCCAATGCTGCAGCCAGGCGCCTGTACAAACCCGAATTAGCCGAAGCATTTATTGAAATGATCGAGCGCGGCTGGATGAGTTTAAGTTCTCCCATTTGGGCAAATATGGGCACCGAACGCGGCTTGCCTATTTCCTGCTTTAACGTGTACGTGCCCGACAATATTGAAGGCATCACCCACAAGCTTGGCGAGGTGATCATGCAAACCAAGATTGGCGGCGGAACCTCGGGGTATTTTGGGGAATTGCGTGGCCGTGGAAGTGCTGTGACCGACAATGGAAAAAGCAGCGGCGCCACCAGTTTCATGAAGCTTTTTGATACGGCTATGGACACCATTTCGCAGGGTGGCGTACGTCGTGGCGCTTTTGCTGCCTATCTTGACATTGACCACCCCGATATTAAGGAATTCCTGGAGATCAAGAATATTGGTAACCCTATCCAGAATTTGTTCAACGGGGTGTGTGTGCCCGATTACTGGATGCAGGAAATGATTGATGGCGACATGGAAAAACGGGAGATCTGGGCGAAAGTTTTGGAAAGCCGCCAGCAAAAAGGATTGCCATATATTCTGTTCAAAGACAACGTGAACAGGTTTAAGCCGCAGGTTTACAAAGACAACAACCTCACGATACACTCCAGTAACTTATGTTCTGAAATTGCTTTGCCTTCTACTGAAGATGAATCTTTCATCTGCTGTCTCTCTTCTATGAATTTGGAATTGTATGATGAGTGGAAAGACACTGAAGCGGTTAAAATGGCAGTTTATTTTCTTGATGGGGTGCTACAGGAATTCATAGCAAAGACCGAAGGTAATCACTACCTGGCTGCAGCAAACCGTTTTGCAAAGAATCACCGGGCGCTTGGTTTGGGTGCGATGGGCTGGCATTCCTATTTGCAAAAGAACAGGATCCCTTTTGAAGGCATGCGTGCAAAAGGCTTAACTCATAAGATCTTTGAAGACATAAGCACAAAAGCGACCAAAGCAAGTAAAGAGCTGGCAACGATCTACGGCGAGCCCGAAATCCTCAAGGGCTACGGACTCAGAAATACCACCTTAATGGCCATTGCGCCAACCACATCATCTTCAGCAATTTTGGGGCAAACCTCACCGGGAATTGAACCTTTTAGCAGTAACTATTTTAAAGCGGGGCTTGCAAAAGGGAATTTTATGCGGAAGAATAAGTACCTGAAAGAGCTACTTCAGGAAAAAAATCTGGATAATGAAGATACCTGGAGAAGCATCATGCTACACCACGGCAGCGTGCAGCACCTGGATAGTTTAAGCCAGGAAGAAAAAGACATTTTTAAGACCTTTAAAGAGATAAGCCAGTTAGAGATCATCCAGCAGGCATCTGTACGCCAGAAGTTCATTGATCAGGCACAGAGCTTAAACCTAAACATCCCTGCAGGGCTTCCGGTAAGAGAGGTGAACAAGCTACTGATAGAAGCCTGGAAGCTCGGCGTAAAAACATTGTACTACCAAAGAAGCCAAAGCGTTTCAAAAGAATTTGTTTCAAATATTGTGAGCTGCTCGAGTTGTGAAGCTTAATAATTTGCAGAAAAATACCTTCTGAAAATGCCATTTTTGGAAGGTATTTAAAAGCTGGATCTAAGCTTTGATGTTTAAAATTTGGTGCTGGAATTTGGGATTTTTCCTTCATCTTCAAATCTTCAAATTCTCAAATTCTCAAATCAACAAATCTTCAAATCTTCAAATCTTTAAATCTTTAAATCTTTAAATTATCTCATTTTCAAATCATTTTTTGATTTCAAAAAAACATTATACAATATTCAATATACCTTATTCAATAAAAAAACGTCTCCCGACTAATTTCTCGCAAAGGCCGCTAAGCTAAGCGCAAAGAGCGCAAAAATCTCTGCTAATTGCTAATTGAAAACATTGGAATTTGGTGTTTGTAATTTGGAATTTATATTCCTTTTCATCTTCAAATCTTCAAATCTTCAAATCTTCAAATCTTCAAATCAACAGATCTTCAAATTAACTTTGGAATTTGGTGCTTGGTGCTTGAAATTTATTGACTTAACCATTATACAATATTCATTATACCTTATTCAATAAAAAATTGCCACAGATACACAGATAATTTTTACTCTCCACTCCTTCTCATCTTCAAATCTTCTAATTCTCTCATCTTCAAATTAACTTTGGAATTTAGTGAATGGAATCAAAGCCCTCTCAGGAATCCTTTTTAATTATCCATTATACCTTATTCAATAAAAAAACGTCTGCCGACTAATTTCTCACAAACCCCAAAAAGTTCTAGCGCAAAGAGTCCAAAAATCTCTCCTAATTGCTAATTGAAAAGCATTGGAATTTGGAATTTTGTGCTTGAAATTTTGGAATTTATATTCCTTCTCATCTTCAAATCTTCAAATTATCTCATTTTCAAATCATTTTTTGATTTCAAAAGAACATTATACCTTATTCAATAATGGATCAGGGTAAAACGAATTCCGCGTAAACAGGAAAATGATCAGAGCCTACTTTTCCGAGGGTTTTGAGATCGGCAAGTTGAAATTCTTTGGTGACATAAAAATGATCCAGCGGCCACCTCATGATCATGGAATTTGCGTCAAAACTGTTGTACAGCCCCCGGCCAATCCGCACGTTATTTAGCTCTCCCGATTTTCCGAAGAGCCTGGCAGTTTTAGACCAGGAGACATCGTTAAAATCTCCTGCTACCAGAGAAGGAATGTTTTCACCGGCTACAAAATCTCCCACTTTGAGAAGGGCAACCTCGGCTTCCCCAACATTATCGGGATATTTGTCGCTGGGCATAGGCGCCACCGGATGCACGGCGTGAAGCATAAATTCTTTTCCTGATTCCAGCTGAACCCGCGTATGAAATGAGGGCACATTTTTATGTTTCAGATATTTTATTTGTTTTTGTTTTAGAGGCAGCTTCGAATACAGTGCCATCCCATAGGCCTCATCATTTGGCTGCTCCATAACATAAGGATAATCCTGTTTGAGGACCTCCAGTTCATCCAGCCACCACTGATTCACTTCCATAGCCAGGAAAATATCGGGATCGGCCTCTTTAACAGCTTCTATCACCTTAGCAGCTTCCCGGTTGGTCATCAAAACATTGGAGAGCAACAGGCTAACAGAATTCTCTTCTGAATAATTTTCGGCTGCATCAGGCACAGTTTTATTCCCGAACCAGTAAGGATAGATGCGGATAGATTGAATGAAAATAGAAGCCAATAAACCAGCGACGAGCAGTATGGAAGGCCACTTCCACTTTTTGTTGAGTCCGCCAACGAGAATGAGGCATAAAGTTGCGAGGATCAAATACTGCAATCGCGGAAAATCCAGGAGTTTCGAGTACCAGTACGGCAAATCGTGAATAAGGGACAGCAGGCTCGCCAGGATCACAAGACTGCTTACAAACACGATAAAATAAAAGAAGACTTTTCTAAAGCTCATGGTTGGTTAAATGCGATTGATCTCATTAAGTTAGTGAAAATTGCGAAAACAACCTGTATTTTCCTGAACAGATACTGACTTGTCTTTATCTATTACCTCCCCCATTTAGGAACGTGCTACCTGACTAAAACTCCTTCAGGAATTTATTCAACCTACACATTATACAATATACAATTAAAACGGCCACAGATACACAGATAATTTTTTACTTACTCGTATTCCTCCCCATGTTCAAATTATCACATCTTCAAATCAATTTTGGAATTGATGCCTGGAATTTATTCAACCTACCCATTATACAATATTCACTATACCTTATTCAATAAAAAAGGCCACAGATGCACAGGTAATTTTTTACTTACTCGTATTCCTCCACATCTTCAAATTTTCAAATTATCACATCTTCAAATCAATTTGGGAATTGGTGCCTGGAAATTATTCACTCACCCACTATTCAATATTCATTATACCTTATACAATAAAAACGGCCACAGATGCACAGATAATTTTTTATTTACTCGTATTCCTCCACATCTTCAAATCTTCAAATCTTCAAATCATTTTTTTAACAATTAATAAATACTTGATTATCAATTATTTATTCGTAATTTCAACAATCTCCCAGCTTATAGCCTCCTTCATCTTTAATTATTAACCTTAATAACATAAAATCATGAAAAAAGTAATGTATTGGTTATTCCTGATCCCGTTTATGGCTATGGCCCAAAACCCTGAGCAAGGCAATCAGCAATATGCTGTATTCGAAAATGCCGTTTTAACCCCGCAACCGGATAAGGTCCAACAGTTCGAAGAGGGGATTGCAGCACACAACAAGAAATTTCACGCTTCCGATCCTTATGGAGCCAGGGTCTATTACATCTCAAACGGACCAAATGTTGGAAAATACATGTGGGTCATGGGTCCCCTTCCCTGGAGTGCTATGGACAATAGGCCTGAGGATAAGGCGCACGATGACGACTGGATCAACAATGTGGTGAAGTATATGACCCCAGATTCCGATCAATCCTACTGGCGCTTTAACAATGAACTCTCCAATTTCCCTAAAGATTTTAAAGTAAATAAGCTACTGGTAGACACCTATGATATCAAACGTTTTAAAGACGAAGGGGCAAAGGCATCAATGGAAAAGGTAGCGAAGGTGATGAAGGGAAAATATCCCGATATGGCCTACGGTGTCTACACCAATGAATTACCTGCGACCAAAGATGGGCGGGACCTTTCGATGGTTTTCTTCTTTGATGATATGGCGTGGATGGGTGAAGACCCCAAATTTGTAAAGGCTTACGAAGAAATGTACGGCGCCAATAGCTGGAAAAGTTTTATGCAGGAGTGGGAACAATCTACTGATGGAAAACAGTCTGAACTATGGATCTTTGAACCCGAACTCAGCGGACTTTCTGCAGACGTCAAGGCCATGGACCGGCAATAAAATACTTTAATAATATTCATTAAACCCACTTTGTAAAAGGTGGGTTTTTGTTGGGTTAGCCGAAATTGATCCCGGGTGCAGGCGAGGTAGAATAGAATATTCAAAAATGTCATTTTGAAGGCGCTTTTTAGCGAGAGAGAAATCCTAGAAATCTCACCTAATCAGGCCCAAAACACTCCTTACCAGCCCCTCCCAAAAAACCCATTTCCCCCCTCCCTTCTGTAACAAATGCTACACTGCTAGGTAACAAAAGTTACTGACCACCGCCTTCTCTAAGGGTATTTTTGTCTCACAAATTTTAAGAGATGAAAAGAACAAGAACCCTTGCCCTTATTCCCATATTTTTTTTCAGCTTTCTTCTGCAGGCGCAGGAGACTGTTGCAATTGGGAAAAGGGAGATCCTGCAACGGGTGCAGGAGAATAACAGCCAATTGAGGATCTCCCAACAGGAGTTCCTGGCAGCCCGGGCACAATACCGGCAGACCAACTCGGTCTTTTTACCAAACATAAGCGTCTCCCACACCGGGATGACCACCAATAACCCCCTCATGGCCTTTGGTTCCAAACTGAACCAGGAAAGCGTCACCCAAAATGATTTTAATCCGGCGCGGCTCAACGATCCCGATCGTATTGACAATTTCGCTACAAAACTCGCAGTTCAGCAACCTCTTGTCAACCTCGATGGCTTCTGGCAACGTGGCGCCGCGAAGAATAAAATGGAGGCCACAGAGCTGCAGAGCGTGCGCACCGGGGACGCAATGAAACTTAAAACCGAAAAAGCCTATATGCAGTTGCAGCTCGCTCACAAAGCAGTGATCGTACTGGAGCAGGCACTGGAAACCGCGCAGGCGAACCTGAGACTGGCAGAGAACAACTTTAAGCAGGGATACCTGCAGCGCTCTGATGTGTTGGCCGTGGAGGTCCGCGTGACCGAAGTGAACAATCAGCTGCAATATGCGAGGAGCAACGTGAAGAACGCGAGTGATTATCTCATGTTCCTTATGGGCGATTCCCTTGATGTGGTGCTGGTACCAAAAGATTCCCTCAACGTACAAATGAATCCCGTTACCTCACCAGCCCTGCCCGCTGACCGTGCCGATATTAAAGCCATGGAACTGGCCACCGAAGCAAGGAAAAAAATGTATACGGCTTCAAAAATGTCATTTTTGCCACGCCTTAACGCCTTTGGAAGCTACGAACTTTATGATGATGAGATCTTCCAGGGAGACGCAAACGGCTACATGGCCGGAGTCGCTTTGACCTGGGACATTTTTGACGGCAGCAAGCGTATCGGAAAAGCCCAGCAGTCCAAAGCCGAATTCAAACAGGCAGAACTGGAACTGGAACAACACGTACAACAGAGTCAGCTGGAACTAAACCGCGCCACCCGCGCATTACAGGATGCCGAGAACAAACTGCAACTCACCCGACTCGCGCTGGAACAATCTGAAGAAGCCCTGCGAATCCGCAACAACCGGTACGAGCAGGGACTTGAAAAAACCACAGATCTCTTAGGAGCCGAAACACAGTATTCAGAAAAACAACTTGAGTATTACCAGACGGTATATGAATATAATTATGCGGTAGCGTATATAGAATTTTTGACGAGTAGTATTGAGTATTGAGAGCGGCCTTTCCGCTTTACCCCAACCCTAAAGGGAGGCGGAAAGTCCTGGAACTGAAATAAAAAATCAATAAATAATACCCTTCTACCCCTTTAGGGGGCGGGGGGGTTGAACGAAATACGAAGGGAGAAGTACGAAGGTAGAAGTAGAAATTTGAATCAACCTTAGACCTTAAACTTTAAACCTTGAACCTATAAAAACCTTGAACATTAAACTTTGAACATTGAACAATTAGAGATATGAAAAAATTGATTTACACAACAATAATTGCTTCCCTGGGATTATTCGCGACGAGCTGCGGAAGCGATGATAAAAAGCAGGCGGTGAATGAAGGTCCCGTTGTACCTGTGCAGGTGGAAACACCATCGGGGACCGGAGACCGTTTTCTCACTGCCAGCGGAAAGATCGAAGCGGTGAACAGCGCCACCCTCAGCACCCGCATGATGGGCTTTGTCGATGACATCCACGTAAACGTGGGAGACAAGGTGAACAAAGGCCAGTTGCTGGTTTCCATCAATAACAGCGACCTGCAGGCCAAACGTGCCCAGGTAAACGCCGGTATCACCGAAGCTGAAGCCGCGTTCAACAACGCCCAAAAAGATTACGAGCGTTTTAAGGCACTTTACGAAGAGCAGTCGGCTTCCCAAAAAGAAATGGATGACCAGACCGCACGTTTTGAAATGGCGCAGGCCAGACTGGAAGCCGCCAAACAAATGGGAAATGAGGTGAATTCACAGTTCGCTTACGTGAACATACGTGCTCCTTTTAGCGGAGTCATCACCAACAAATTTGCCGAAGAAGGCACTATGGCCAATCCTGGTCAGCCGCTTTTAGCCATTGAGGCGCCGGGGAATTTTGAGGTGACTGCGAGGGTTCCGGAGTCAAATATTTCAAGGATCGAAACCGGAACTAAAGTGGACGTCATCGTGAAATCTGTTGAGCAGACTGTTCCCGGAACTGTTGCCGAAGTAAGTACATCGGCCAGCAATACCGGCGGACAATATTTGGTGAAAGTGGCTCTTGAAGACACAGAAGCCGATCTGAAATCGGGCATGTATGCCACGGTGAGGTTTCCGGTAGAGAAGCAGGAAAGCACTGCTGAAGCGGTGATGATCCCAACAGAGGCTATCGTTACCCGAGGTGACCTGAAAGGAGTTTATACCGTGAGTCAGCAGAATACCGCGATGCTAAGATGGCTGAGACTCGGACGGACTTACGGAGACCGCGTAGAAGTTCTTAGCGGACTCAACCCTGATGAGGCCTATATAGTTTCGGCAGACGGAAAATTGTTCAATGGAGCAAAAGTTAGTGTAAAGGAGTAAAACCCGCGTGAGGGATAGAGGCAGCTACCCCGCCTGACCAGTCGGGCAGGCGTGTAGCGCCGAAAGCCCGACCCGTAGGGTCACGCCCAAACAACTATTAAAAATATGAAAGAAGGATTAGCAGGCAAGATTGCCAAAGGCTTTATAAATTCGAAATTGACGGTGTTGCTCATGATCGTGTTCATGACCGTGGGTGTGTACGCGTCGTTTTTAATTCCGCGCGAGGAAGAGCCGCAGATCGACGTGCCCATGGCCGACATTTTTGTAGGCTACCCGGGTGCCAGCCCTACCGAGGTGGAACAGCGCATCATAAAACCCCTGGAAAAGATGGTTTCCAACATTCCGGGTGTGGAGTACGTCTACTCTACTTCCATGGAAGAACAGGGGATGTTGATCGTGCAGTTCTACGTGGGCGAGGATATTGAACGTTCGTATGTGAAGCTCTACAACGAGCTCATGAAGAATATGGACCAGTTCCCGCCAAATGTTACTCAGCCGCTGGTGAAGACCCGGGCTATTGACGATGTTCCGGTGCTGGGGCTTACCCTGTGGAGCGAAAATTATGATGATTACCAGCTGCGGCAAATGGCCAACGAGCTGCGCCACGAGATCGAAAAGGTGGAAGATGTTTCTATTGTGAACACCATTGGGGGCCGTGACAGGCAACTGCGCGTGGTGCTCGACAAGGACAGGATGGCTGCCAGCGGAGTTGATCTATTAGGCGTTTCTGAAAAGATCAAAGCATCGAATCAGCAGCTTTCCTCCGGAAGTTTTGACCGCAACGATAGTGAAGTTCTGGTTAGCTCCGGAAGCTTTTTGGAATCCCCTCAGGATGTGGAGAACCTCATCGTGGGAGTGAATAACGGGCAACCGGTGTACCTGAAGCAAATTGCCACCGTACAGGACGGGCCAGAGATCTCTAAATCTTACGTGAATTTTGGATTTGGGCAGGCAATAGATGCTTCGGAATATCCCGGGGAATATCCTGCGGTAACCTTATCTGTAGCCAAACGCAAGGGAGCCGACGCGATGAAGATCGCCGATGTGATCCTGGAAAAAGTGGAACACCTGCAAACGAACCTAATTCCGGAAGATGTGCATGTGGAAGTGACCCGAAACTACGGGGAAACTGCATCGCACAAAGTTGGAGAATTATTACTGCACCTTATTGGCGCTATCATAGCCGTAACCCTTGTTGTGATGCTGGCTATGGGCTGGCGTGGCGGACTGGTAGTATTCCTTTCGGTACCTATCACCTTTGCCCTTACCCTGCTCAGCTATTACATGCTGGACTACACGCTGAACAGGATCACCTTATTCGCACTGGTATTCGTTACCGGTATTGTGGTGGATGACTCGATCATTATTGCCGAGAACATGCACCGGCACTTCAAGATGAAGCGCCTGCCGTTTAAACAGGCTGCGCTTTATGCCATCAACGAGGTAGGAAACCCTACTATCCTTGCAACTTTTACGGTAATTGCATCGGTACTGCCGATGGCTTTCGTAAGCGGATTAATGGGTCCTTACATGAGCCCGATGCCGATTGGGGCTTCTATTGCCATGATCCTGTCCCTGTTCGTGGCACTTACGATCACGCCATACCTCGGATTTATTTTTCTTAGGGAAAAGACCAAAAAAGGAGCTCCTGAAAAGCCTGAAGAGAAGATTGAAGATTCCATGATCTACCGTATCTATAAGCGCTTTGAAGAACCGCTTATCGATAATCCAAAGATCCGCTGGACATTCCTCGGAATTACAGCTTTCTTCCTTTTGGGTTCTGTGGCTTTATTCTTCACCAAAGATGTGGCCGTGAAAATGCTGCCTTTCGACAATAAGAATGAATTCCAGGTCGTCATAGATATGCCTGAAGGAACTACGCTGGAGAGAACAGCCGTAGTGACAAAAGAGGTAGGTCAATACCTAAGCGGAAGCGAACAGGTAGTGAATTACCAGACTTATATTGGGACCTCTGCCCCTATCACCTTCAACGGACTCGTACGTCACTATGACCTGCGTGGGGCAAGCAACACTGCCGATATTCAGGTGAACCTGCTGCCAAAAGGAGAGCGTGACCTGCAGAGTCATGACATCGCGAAACTACTGCGTCCCGATATTCAGGCGATAGGAGATAAATACGGCGCCAATATCAAGCTGGTAGAAGTTCCGCCGGGACCTCCGGTGTTGTCTACCATAGTAGCGGAAGTTTACGGACCCGATTATGAGACACAGATCGCCCTGGCAGACAGTATTCAGACTATACTTCACAACACTGAAGATGTGGTGGACATAGACTGGATGGTGGAAGCCGATCAAAAAGAGTACGAATTTGAAATAGATAAAGAAAAAGCCATGCTTAACGGCATTGCTCCCCAGCAGATCGTTTACACCCTGAACAGTGCGATGGGAGAAAGAGCCATTACACAGCTTTATGATGAAGAAGCTACCCAAAGGGTGGGAATCGTGCTGACTCTGGATGAAGAGGAAAAATCTTCGGTTGAGGATATCATGAATATTCAGATCGCTTCTCAACAGGGACAGATGATCCCCATTGCCGACCTGGTAACTCCGACGGAAGTTATAAGAGACAAGAGCATTTATCGCAAGAATCAGAAACGCGTAGTATATGTGCTGGCCGATATGGCCGGAGAACTGGAAAGTCCGGTATATGCTATCCTTGGAATGGAAGATAAACTGAAGGAGATCGAAATGCCTGCAGGATATGAGATCAGTGACCTGTATCTGGGTCAGCCGGAATATGAAGATGATTACACTGTAAAATGGGATGGGGAATGGCAGATCACTCTGGAAGTTTTTCGTGACCTCGGAATTGCGTTTTTGGGAGTGATCGTGATCATTTACATCCTCATTGTAGGCTGGTTCCAGAACTTTAAGGCACCTATCGTGATGATGGTAGCCATTCCGCTATCGCTGATCGGGATCGTGCTGGGTCACTGGATCATGGGCGCCTTCTTTACTGCTACTTCCTTTATCGGGATGATCGCGCTGGCCGGGATCATGGTACGGAATTCGGTGCTGCTGATTGACTTTGTGAACCTGAGGCTTGAAGACGGAATTTCGTTGAAACAGGCCGTGATCGAAGCCGGAGCTGTGAGAACAACACCTATCCTGTTAACTGCCGGAACAGTAGTGATCGGGGCCTTCGTGATCCTCTTTGACCCTATTTTCCAGGGACTCGCTATCTCCCTAATGGGAGGAACCATAGTTTCCACTTTCCTTACGCTATTGGTAGTGCCGTTGGTGTATTACATGATCGAAAGAAAGAAGTATGAGGATAGGGAGAAGAAGCCTGAAGTTGAGGAGAAACAAGAAACTGAGGAAGTTCTTTAGTTGTAAGTTATCAGTTGTGAGTTGTCAGTTGTGGGTTACGAGTTGCGGGTTGCGAGTAACGGGTCGTGAGTTGTAGGTGAAGCTCCAAATTCCAAGCACCAAATTCCAAACCTGTCACCTCGGCACCAATTTGAAGTACAATCATGTTCTGTAGCTTCTTTTTTGTAAGTGTAGTGATTCACCGGCGTTAAAAATTTTTGAAGCCTTAGAGAAAATTTAGCCGGGGGAGCACGGTTCCAATTTGCGGGAGCAAAATTGGAAACACCTATCAAAAAAGTGTCCTTTTTTTGGTTCGTTTTTATTGCATCCGACGAACGAAGAGAGAGGAATGCACAGCAAAAAAATGAACAGACATGAAAAGAAGTGAATTATAATCGACCAGAGGGAGTAAATAAAACTTGATGCTCCCCGAAGAATTAAACTTAAATCCAAGTAAATGAAATTACTAATAGTCACCAGCGTAGTCGCCTTCCAAAAAGACGTACTAAAGCTGTTCAAAAAAGCAAATATTGAAGCCTTTAGTTCTTCGGAAATAGACGGCTACAAAAATGGAAATTCCCTGGTCGCGACGCAGAGCTGGTTTCCGGGGGAAAAAGGTGGCAATGAATCCGTTATGCTCTTCTCCTTCACAGATGAAGAAAAGATCTCAGATCTTTTTAAGTACCTGAAAGAGTACAATCAAAAACTGGAAACCAATAATCCCGTGCGTGCGGTAGTGTTACCTGTAGAACAATCGCTTTAACAATTATCAATGATCAATAAACAATGATCAACAGATCATAAACAACAAATACCTGGAAATTATGCTAAACAGAGTAATACGCGGTATAGCCGGAACATTTATCCTCATAAGCCTTTTACTGGCCGTTTATGTGAATATCAACTGGTTGTGGTTCACAGCTTTTGTGGGAGTGAATCTGCTGCAATCCTCCATTACCCGCTGGTGTTTGATGGAAGACATCCTGAAGAAATTCGGAATAAAAGATGAAAAAGCACAAAATCAGAAGTCCGGTTCAAAGATATGAGTTGCGGGTTTCGGGTTCAGGTCAACGATCAAAATCCCATTCTTTATAGAATTTATTTAGACTACAGCTGAAAATTCCAGAATATGATAAATCGCATGTTTTGGATATTGCCGGCTGTTTATATTTATCTGTTAAACCACTGTTTATGAAAACGTTTCTTCTTCCTTTTCTCGCATTTTTCCTGCTCTTTGGGTGCCAGGATAAAAAAGCAGGATACACTGCCCCTGAAAAAGCCGAAATGAAAATTTCATCCCAACAGCAGGATCATTCTGGTAAAAAGCTGATGGAAACTTATTGCTACGCCTGTCACAGCCCCAGTGCTCCAATGAATGAAGGCAGGATAGCCCCGCCCATGGCAGCTGTAAAAGCTCATTACCTTATGAACAAACCCAAACGAGAAGCTTTTGTGCAGCAGGTTGTGAGTTTTGTTGAGGAACCTGCTGCCGGAAAATCAATGATGCCCGGTGCAATCAGAAAGTTTGGATTAATGCCTTACCAGCAATTTCCTGATGGTGCCTTAGAAAAGATTGCGGAATACCTATACGAGTACCAGGTCGAAGAACCGGAATGGTTTGCCAAACATTGGAAAGAAGGTCCCGGAAATGGAAAATACCGCCAGCAGGGAAGACAAATGGGCAAAGGCATGAGACAGGGACAGGGTTCCGGTAAAATGGGTAAAGGAATTGGTCAGGGAAAAGGAATGGGGATGCAGCGACAAAATGGAGCTGACAAAGGCATGGAGATCGCGCTGGAAACCAAAAAGCTACTGGGCCAAAACCTGATGGGAACCATTCAAAAGGAAGGTACAGTACATGCTTTAGATTTTTGTAATGTGGAGGCAATTCCGCTGACAGCTTCTATGGCAAAGAAATACAACGCTTCAGTACAGCGGATTTCAGATAAACCTCGAAACCCCACCAACGCGGCAAATGCTGAAGAAACCGCACTCATAGATCTTTTTTCGCACCAGATAAGTGCAGGTAAAGATCCGCAGCCGGTGCTAATGCCACAAAATGGCAAAACCCGCTTCTATTATCCCATAGTTACCAATACCATGTGCCTACAATGTCACGGGAAACCTGAAAATATTGAGCCGCAGGTAAAAGAGAAAATACTCAAACTATATCCGCAGGATAAGGCAGTTGGGTATTCAGAAAATGAGGTGCGGGGAATCTGGAAGATTGAGTTCCAAAACAGACGTTAAAAATTATAAGCCATGAAAACACTAATCAATAAAGAATGGCATGAAACGCACAGGATGCCCCAAAATCCGACCTTGGATCAACGAATCGACTGGCATCTGGAACATTCGAAGAATTGCAGGTGCCGCAAGATACCCGGTAAACTTTCCGAAGAAATGAAGAAACGAGGGATTAAATTTTGAAATTCAGTTTCAGATTTTCTTTAAGCTCCAACAAAATATTACCTCTCAAAAATGGCATTTTTGAGAGGTAATATGGCAGGTTATAAGCTTTCGTAAATACGGTTGTGACATATCTCAAAGCTCTTCTCCCGTCATGGGATTCCTTAAAACAGGAGTATCAGATGAAATCTTCCTGAAGTAGCCTTTTGCCACCACGGCATGCCCGAAGCCGCAACCGGAATTAAAATCTTCAGTTTCTTCATTCACTCTTACCCCTTCCCTATCAAATGCAAACGTGATCTTGCAGGATTCATCAAATTGCGGGGTTCGGTAAATGGCCACCTTATTTTCGACAATCAAAGTATCTATAAAAGAGCCCGAGTTATAACCTGGAGCACCTTTGTTGATCATAAAGGTCATTGCGATCTTGTTAGAATCTATCTGTTTTACCTGGATTTCTCCCAAGTACTCCCTTATTTCTTCAGCCGACTCAGGATTATAGTTTCCGAGTTTATAAGTTCCGGTGGCATCAAATTTCTCAACTTCCGAAGTTTTACATTGAATCAAGGTAAAGATCAGAACAAAATATACCAGTCTTTTCAATTTTTCAGTTTTAATAATTCAATAATATCCTCGCTAAAGATCCGAAAATGTAGCCTGTAATAAATCGACTCGTTTAGCGAAAACAACTCTGTGATGTTGTTGTGCATTTTTTTGCAGATACAATAGCGCTTTTCTGCATACATAAATGTAATTTTTTTGAAGTAACTATTTATGTCGCTTGCGATATAATAAATAGCTGTATATTTACATCGTGCACGATACAAAAAATAAAGATTTAAAAATTTCTCTTATGAACGGGATCATTCAAAACTTAAAATGGAGCTATGGCGTAAAAACCCACTGGTTTCGTGCGGTTTTCAGAATTTTATTAGGCCTCAGCTTAGCCTATGCAGGAATTGGCCACCTTACATTTTCGAGGCTCGAATTTGTAGCACAGGTACCAAACTGGGTGCCCCTGTCTGATGATCTTGTGGTTGTACTTTCTGGGCTTGTGGAAATTTCATTAGGCCTTGCCCTTGTGCTTCTGCCCAAATGGAAAGCCTTAATGGGATGGATGGTCGCTATCTTCTTTGTCCTCATCTTCCCGGGGAATATCGCCCAATACCTCAACGGGACAGATGCTTTTGGCCTGGATACAGACCATGCAAGGTTGATCAGGCTCTTCTTTCAACCGGTATTGATTCTGTGGGCATTGTGGTCAACGGGTGCTTATAAGGCATTCGTGGAGCGGAATATTTCATCAAACAGCAATAATAATTCCTGATCAGCTCTTTAGAGTATTTACTTCGGAATAAAAGAAGTTGAGAATCATATTAACAAATCAAATAATTATTCAGAAATGAAAAATAGATCAACAACAGTAAAAAGTCAAAGCCTGAAGCAAAAAGTTTTACGTTTCATGTACCCATTAATCAGGAAACTTGGCAAAAAAGGTGAAAATGGCACTGTCTTAACCAATGAACAAAAAAGCCAGCCGCTCACTTCTTTGCACAATCTGAAAGTTGACCTTAATACCGGAAAAACGCTGGAGCTGCAGGAATTTAAAGGAAAGAAATTGATTTTGGTGAACACTGCTTCCAACTGCGGATACACTGGCCAGTACTCCGAACTTCAATCTTTACAGGAGCGTTACGGCAATTCTCTTCAGGTCATCGCCTTTCCTGCCAATGATTTTGCCGAACAGGAAAAAAGTGACGACAATGAAATAGCCGAATTTTGTCAGATGAATTATGGGGTAACTTTTCCGGTAGCCAAAAAAAGCGTGGTGGTCAAAAATGAGGAACAGCAGGAACTTTTCAAGTGGCTGACAAGTAAAGACCTCAACGGCTGGAACCAACATGCGCCCGACTGGAACTTCAGTAAATATATAGTGGATGAAAATGGCCTTTTAACGCACTATTTCGGTCCTTCTATCTCTCCATTGGAAGAACAATTTTTAAGAGCTTTGGAATAATTCTAGTGATACTTCGTTTTCAGAAGAGAAGTTTTTTATCGCAGGCGATTATTTCATTTATTTGTAGCACCCTGAATAATTCCTGCAATACATTGTACTATGGAATACGAACAACTCAAATTAGAAAATCAATTATGTTTCCCTGTTTATGCAGCATCGCGGTTAATTACGAGGGAATATCAGCCATTTCTAGACCGGCTGGAGATCACTTATCCACAGTATCTGGTACTCATGGTTTTATGGGAGACCAATGGCCTTACCGTAAACGATATTGCCAGGAAGTTACTTCTCAACACAAACACCATCACTCCCCTGCTTAAACGCATGGAACAACAGGCACTAATTACCCGGGAACGCTCTAAGAAAGATGAACGCAAGGTCCTGGTGAAACTAACTTCAAAAGGAAGAGACCTGCAGGAACAGGCTGCTCAAATCCCTGAAGCATTAGAAAAACGCCTGTTAGATAGTCAGCTCGAAATCGATGATCTTGTTAAGCTGAAGGAAAGACTTAATGATGTCATCGAATTTTTATCTAAGTAAAAAGATCAGCACCCTATTCTCATTTTTGTAACTTTGACCATGGCTCCGGCTTTTTTGTCCGTATTTTTCGGCAGGAAAAGCAACGGAGCCATTGAAGCTTCACGCTATTCAGCTAACCAACGTTAAACAAAAAAAGGACCTGCAAATTAAGTTTCCATTACCCGCTTTCCATGAACAGGTCCAGAAACAGTATCCAAATGAGAAAAAACATTTTTAGCCCCAAACTTTTTATGGGTGTTGTTCTGGTAGTTTCTGCCGTATTTCTGCACTCCTGTAAAAAATCTGCCGCAAGGGAAACTGAAAATAATCAGCACCTCGAATTAAAAGACCTGGCACAGTATGTAGACCCCATGATAGGTACGGCAAAAATGGGCCACACTTATCCCGGCGCTACAGTTCCCTTTGGGAGCGTACAGCTAAGCCCCGATACCGATACCATTCCCTATGCCGTCAATGGACAGTACAATCCTGATGTTTATAAGTATTGCGCCGGCTATCAATACGACGATGAGACCATCGTCGGCTTTAGCCACACTCATTTTAGCGGCACCGGCCATTCAGATCTCGGGGACTTTTTGATCATGCCCACTACCGGAGATCTAAAGCTGAATCCCGGAACAGCATCTGATCCCGATAGCGGATACCGCTCGAGATTTTCTCACGACAATGAAACTGCCCAATCAGGTTATTACAGCGTCTTGCTTGAAGATTACAACATCAAAGCCGAAATGACAGCTACCAGCAGGGTGGGAATGCACCAGTACACCTTTCCGGAAGCTGGCAAATCGCACATCATCTTAGACCTTGTTTCAGGCATTTACAATTATGACGATAAAAATGTGTGGACCTTTGTGAGGGTTGAAAATGACACTTTGGTGACCGGTTTCCGGCAAACCAATGGCTGGGCCCGCACCAGGAAAGTGTATTTCGCGCTCTCCTTCAGTCAGCCGATTGAGAACTACGGAAGGGAACGTTATGATAAGCAGCCTTACAACGGATTTTGGAGGAAGTTTGACCAGGATGAAAACTTTCCGGAGATAGCGGGGGAAAAAATCAGGATGTATTTTGATTTCGACATGAAAGAAAATGAAAAGCTGAATATCAAATTGGCGATCTCACCGGTTAGTGCTGAAGGAGCCTTGCAGAATATGAAAGAGGAAATCCCGCACTGGAATTTTGAACAGGTAAAAACTGAAGCCCGGGAAACCTGGAACAAAGAGCTTAACAAAGTCATTGTAGAGACTGAAAAACCTGAAGATATGGTCAATTTCTATACGGCTATGTACCACGCTTTTTTAGGACCCACAGAATATATGGATACCGATGGAAAATACCGCGGAATTGATATGGGAATCCACCAAGCCGACGGCTTTACCAACTACACCAGTTTTTCACTTTGGGACACCTACAGGGCTTTACACCCGCTTTTCAACGTGCTCCAGCCAGAAAGAAATGCCGATATGGTAGAAGCCATGATGGCACATTATGACCAGAGCGTACATTCCATGCTGCCGGTGTGGTCGCATTACGCCAATGAGAACTGGTGCATGATAGGCTACCACAGTGTTTCGGTCATTGCAGATGCCATAGTAAAGGGCAATGCCGACTTTGACCAGGAACGGGCGCTTGATGCCATGGTGCAAACAGCTAAAACAAGTTATTACGACGGCCTGCAGTATTATATGGACATGGGTTATGTGCCCGAGGATAAAAATGGTGCATCGGTATCAAAGACCCTGGAGTATGCCTATGACGACTGGGCCATTGCACAGGCTGCAAAAAAGTTGGGTAAAAATGACATTTTTGAAGAGTTTATGAAGAGGTCAGAAAACTACAAGAACGTCTTTGATCCAAAATCGGGTTTTATGAGACCTAAACTGAGTGACGGCAGCTTTAAAAAAGAGTTTGATGCATTAGACACTCATGGGCAGGGCTTTATTGAAGGTAATGCCTGGAACTACAGCTTGTACGTGCCCCACGCCCCTGCTGAAATGATTGAAATGATGGGAGGCAAAGAAAGATTTTCTCAGCACCTCGATTCCCTGTTCAGCATGGATCTTCCGGATAAATATTTTGCCAATACAGAAGATATTTCGAGAGAAGGAATTATAGGAAATTATGTGCACGGCAACGAACCCTCTCACCATGTGGCCTACCTGTACAATTGGACCGACACGCCCTGGAAATCCCAGGATAAAATAAGGATGGTTTTAAAAGATCAATATCAAACCGGGGCCGATGGTTTGGGTGGGAATGATGATTTTGGCCAAATGAGCGCGTGGTATATCTTCAGTTCTTTAGGATTTTATCCTGTAGCACCCGGCAGCGAAGAATATGCCCTTGGCAGCCCGGCCATTAACCAGGCTACTATCAATCTCGAAAACGGAAAGACCTTCAGGGTAATTGCCGAAAATCAAAGTGAAGAAAATGTATTCGTAGAGAAGGTTGAACTTAACGGAAAGAAACTTGAAAGTCCTTTTATCAACCACCATGATGTAATGAAGGGGGGAGAATTAAAATTCTATATGGCAAGTACTCCAAACCAGGAGCTGTATAATTAGAATTCCGGCTATTCTTTTGTTGCTCTGTGCAGTAGAAATATGAGTGAATAAAACTAGTCTTACCTAATCGGTTTCGCATAGAATTGAATACTTTTCAAAAAAAAGCAGATTTTTTCGCTTTCGTTAGAGAAAGTTCTTACACATTATGTTAAATACAGGTTAAACCGTATAAAAACATATTTTTCTATAGAAAGAAATGACTTATTTTGATATTAATATTCGCCTGTAAAGGCACTACAAGTGAGAAGTGTACCCCCTACAATACTCTTCTCACTTTTTTATTTTCTTTATTCTTTGCTTTTATTTTCAAGGAAGAACCTAATCACATCTGTAGTCGTAACAATTCCGGTTAGACAATCATCATCTACCACAGGTAAGGCGTGAAACTCGTGCTCCAAAAATAATTTGGCTACATCTGTGACTGTGTGGCTGGAAGTGATATATTCTACCTTCTGTGTCATCACCTGCTCTACCGTGAACATTTCATACACAGTGGTTTCAACATCATCCCCACCGCCATCGGTCGCATCTGCAAAAGAGATCCTAAGCAGGTCGTTGAGGCTTATCATGCCTACAATATGCTCATTTTCTACTACCGGAAGATGCCTTATGTGGTTCTTCTTCATAAGAGATTCGGCTGTCGAAAGACTGTCAGACAGCGAGAGACGCAAAATGTTTTTGGTCATTATCTGGGAAACGGAAATATCATTTTTCATCGGAGTTCTTTTTATCAGGAGCTATCTAAAAATACAACAATTCTGCCTCATTTTAAATTCAGAATAAGGAAATATTCTTCAGAAAATGCGCCGGAAATAACTTCAAAATGTAAGAATTCTTTTAAATCTCTTATATTGCCGTCTTTATTTTAATCCCTAACATTTAACATGAAAAAAGTTTTATTGTTTTCTCTTGCCGTAAGCCTCATTGGCTGTAAAGCGCAGCAACCACGAGACATCTCGGAAGCCAACCCAATGGAGTATGCCAGCACCATCACTTCCAAAGAATTAAAAGATCACCTGTACACCTTTGCAAGTGACGAATTTGAAGGACGAGAAACAGGAGAGCCCGGCCAGAAAATGGCGGCAGATTATCTTAAAAAAGAATATCAAAGTCTCAACATTGCCTCGCCTTTAGGTGGTGATGATTATTTCCAGGAAGTTCCCGGCAGCTATTTTACACGCGGAAATGTAAAAGATACCGAAAATGTTTTGGCATATATCAAAGGAAGCAGTAAACCTGAAGAGGTGCTTGTAATATCTTCTCACTACGACCATGTGGGAATTGATGACGAAGGAAGGATCTATAATGGTGCCGATGACGACGGCTCGGGCACAGTTGCAGTACTTGAAATTGCCGAGGCTTTCAAAAAGGCACAGGAAGATGGCTTTGGCCCTGCACGTTCTATTCTTTTCCTTAATGTTACCGGAGAAGAAAAAGGGCTTGTGGGATCAAAATTTTATTCCGAAAATCCTGTATTTCCCCTCGCTAACACCGTAGCTAACCTCAATATTGATATGATAGGCCGCATTGGAAAAGATATGGAAAGTGCGGGAGATTATGTCTATCTTATAGGAAGTGACAAATTAAGTACCGAACTCCATGAGCTAAGTGAGGCAGTCAATGAAAAGTACCTGAACCTCAACCTGGATTATACTTTCAACGATGAAAACGATCCAAACAGGTTCTATTACAGAAGCGACCACTACAATTTTGCAAAACATGATATTCCAATCATATTTTACTTTAATGGAGTGCATGAAGATTATCACCGTCACACAGACACACCAGATAAGATAGAATACGATTTACTTGAAAAGAGAGCTAAGCTGGTATTCCTTACCGCCTGGGAAATAGCAAACCGCGACACCCGCCCTTACGTTGATAAACCTACCCTGACTGAAGCAGGAGAGTAGTTTACGGGAAATATCTTTATTACCCAATCCTCACAGGTTTTTATAACCTGTGAGGATTTTTTTATTCTGTCTCCTCCCCACCCCCGACTTGCAGCCACCCCTCCGAAGAAGGGGTGGGTCAATGGTAACTTTTGGATTTTAATACCCTGAGTAAAAAAGCAGAGAAAAAAAAGACCCAAATGAGCTCCAGAGGAGCGACATATTTTTTGAGGATTTAAAAACCTGTGTGATCAAAAAAAAAGAGGAAGCAAGCTCCGAAGGAGCGGCATATCTATAGAAAAACACACAGAACCAATATGACCTCCGGAGGAGCGATATATTTATAGCAGAGAAATCTCAAGGTCAAAATGAGCTCCAGCGGAGCGACACAATTCCCCACCCCGACCTGCGGCCACCCCTCCGAAGGAGGGGGTGGGTCAATGGTAACTTTTGGATACCCTGAGTAAAAAAGCAGAGAATAAAAAAAAGAATAAGCTCCGAAGGAGCGGCATATCTATAGAAAAACACACAGAACCAATATGAGCTCCGGAGGAGCGGCATATTTATAGCAGAGAAATCTCAAGGTCAAAATGAGCTCCAGCGGAGCGACACAATTCCCCACCCCGACCTGCGGCCACCCCTCAAAAGGAGGGGATAATTTACGTGACGGGATCCCCTAAAACAAAAAAAGCTCCTTGTTTTCACAAGAAGCTTTTTGGGTGGAAGACCGGGTTCGAACCGGCGACCTCTGGAACCACAATCCAGCGCTCTAACCAGCTGAGCTACAACCACCATTTTAATCGGATGCAAATGTAATATAATTCCTCTCTTCTACAAAAGAAAAAAATTGAATTTTTTACAGGAGATCAAACAGGGAATCTACCGCTACATGTCGGCTCACGTTATATCCTTCGGCATAATCTACGTTGATGAGCCTACCTAAATCCCTGGCCCTGTAGGTGATGCTGTCAAAAAAATTACTGCTTGAGATAGGAGTTTCGGGCTCCTCGCTATTTTCGTCCCAAAACTGAGATCTGTAGGCTTTAACAGAGGCTAATTTCTTGTCCATGAAGCCCGTAACATCTACCACAACATCGGGGGTAAGATTTTTCCATTGTATGTAGTGAAAAACATTCTTTGGGCGCCATGCCTCCTGTGAATTCCCGTTGTAAATAGTTTCAATCTTACGCAAGCCACTCAAAAAACAGGCATCAGCTACCAGTTTTGCCCCTTTCCCATGATCTATATGCCGGTCCTCTATCGCATTACACAACACCAAATCTGGCTTGTACTTCCGCAGCACTTTAATGATCTCAAGCTGATGAGAGACGTTATTCACAAAAAAACCATCACTGAATTCGAGATTTTCGCGCATTGACAGCCCCAGGATCTTTGCCGCATCGGCAGCCTCCTGATCCCTGATCTCGGCGGTACCACGAGTTCCCAGCTCCCCGCGGGTAAGATCCAGTACCCCCACTTTTTTGCCCCGTGAAATTTCTTTGGCAAGGGTAGCCGAGCAACTCAATTCAACATCATCGGGGTGTGCCCCAATGGCAAGTATATCTAATTTCATTTTTGTAATCTTTCTTGTCTGGTTCGTGAAAATTTAGCCACGAATAAACGTATATTTTTTATTTACTCTTCTCAATATGGATCAGTCGGAGCTTTTTTCAGCAAACTTTCTGAGCACTTTTTAATACTAATTCATCATTCCTGTTCCTCTAGTAGCCACGAATTCACGAATATTTTTATTTATTACTCCTCTTAAGCTTTTTTTAACAAACTTTCTGAGCACTTAACACTGATCACTTTTTAATACTCATTCCTGGTTCCTCTAGTTGCCACGAATAAACGTATATTTTTTATTTACTCTTCTCTTTGTTAATCAGCTAAGATTTTTCAGCAAACTTTCTGACCACTGAACACTGAGCACTGACCACTGAACACTGAGCACTGAGCACTGAATACTTATAACTGCGTACTAAACATTACAGCCGAACATCCAGCATATCCTTCTTCGTCTCTTCCAGTGCCTGTTCTATATCGGCAATAAGATCTTCGGCTTCTTCAATACCTACCGAAAACCTCATGAGCTTATCACTTATTCCCTGCGCTGCACGATCTTCGGGAGTTAGTAGGGCGTGAGAGGTCTTGGCAGGTGACAGAATGGTCGATTCCACCCCTGCAAGGCTCATAGAGGGTTTGATAAGCTTCAGGTACTTCATAAACGCCTGCGAATCGAGATCTTTCAGTTCAAAAGACATCATTCCGCCAAACCCGTGCATTTGTTTCTTTGCCAGTTCATGTCCCTCATGAGAAGCCAGTCCGGGATAATACACCTTCTTTACCAACTCATTTTTCTCGAGATATTCGGCCAGTTTTTGTGCATTTTCATTCTGTGCTTTTACTCTAAGTCCCATGGTCTTCAGGCTGCGTTCCAGGAGCCAAACGGTATAATCGCTAAGGCTTCCGCCAAAATTCTTGGCCAGCTGAAAGATCCTGTCGATTTTTTCTTCCGAAGAGATCACGGCCCCGGCAAGAATATCGCTGTGACCGCCCATGTATTTTGTAGCCGAATGTATCACCACATCAATCCCAAAATCAATGGGATTTTGATTTACGGGTGAAGCAAACGTATTATCGATCATACTCACCAGCCCCCGCTTTTTTGCGAGCTTTGCCACAGCTTCAATATCAGTTACTGTAAGCAATGGGTTTGACGGAGTTTCAATATAGATAACTTTTGTATTTTCCACGATCTCGTGCTCAAAAGCTTCCGCAGAAAGATCTTTTGCAAAGGAATATTCGATGCCGAATTTTTCAAATTCCTCCACCACAAGATTACTTGTACCTCCATAGAGCGTTTTTTGCAGCACCACGTGATCTCCCTTCTGCAAAAAGGCAAAAAGCGAAGTACTTACCGCTGCCATTCCGCTGCCAAAAATAAGAGCAGCTTCGCCATGCTCGAGAGCGGCCATTTTTTGTGCCAGCGCCTGTTGATTTGGCGTATTAAAGTAGCGTGGGTAGCGTTTCACCTCCACATCTTCGTAAGCATAAGAAGTTGACATGTACAAAGGGGACACTGCGCCCTTAAACTGTTCATCTTTCAGCTCGCCCACATGGGTGCAAATGGTATTGAGACCGGGTTTTTTATGAGTCATAATTGTCAGAAAAAAATTCTTTTCCAAGATAAAAAGAATTAATGAAAAAGACGGGGTTCCAAAAATGCCATTTTTGAGACTCCTCCCTGACAGCCCCTGTAATTTCTCGGCACTTTTTTATCTTTACGATATGAAAACCATCTTTAAGAACATCAAACAGCTCGTACAGGTAAGAGAGGAAACCCTTAAACCTTTAAGAGGCAGCGAAATGAAAGAACTTCCCATTATAGACAACGCCTGGTTGCTGGTGGAGGACGGAAAAATTGCCGACTTCGGAAAAATGCAGGATCTTCCCTCTTTTGAAGGAGTTTCTGAAGTAGATGCCTCCCGAAAGTTTCTGCTGCCGGGCTGGATAGATTCCCACACACACCTGGTTTACGCCGGAAACAGAGAACAGGAATTCATAGATCGCATTAACGGCCTCACTTATGAAGAAATCGCCGAAAAAGGTGGCGGAATAGTGAACTCGGCCATAAAGCTGCAGGAAACTTCTGAAGAAGAGCTCTATCTGCAATCGGCCAGGCGGCTGGAAGAAGTGATGAAGATGGGTACCACGGCCATTGAGATCAAATCGGGTTACGGTTTGACCACAGCTGCCGAACTCAAAATGCTGCGGGTGATCAAAAAGCTGAAAGAAAACTATAAATTGCCCGTAAAAGCGACCTTTTTGGGCGCTCATGCAATTCCGCCGGAATACAAAAACGACAAAGACGGCTATCTCGACCTGCTCATTAATGAAATGATCCCAAAAGTAGCTGAAGAAGGGCTGGCCGAATTTGTAGATATTTTCTGCGAAAAAGGCTATTTTTCAGTAGAAGATACGCACCGGGTTTTAGAAGCAGGGAGAAAACATGGTCTCAGGCCCAAGATCCATGTCAATCAATTCAATGCCATTGGCGGTATCAAAGCCGCAGTAGCGCACAACGCACTTTCTGTAGACCACCTGGAAGTGATGGAGCCCGACGATCTTGATGCCCTGGAAGATAGCGGCACCATGCCGGTAGCACTGCCCTCCTGCTCTCTTTTCCTCGGAATTCCCTACTCTCCGGCCCGACAAATCCTTGACGCCGGACTGCCCATAGCACTGGCGACCGATTACAACCCCGGAAGTACTCCCAACGGAAACATGAACCTGGTGATCTCCCTGGCCTGCATTAAAATGAAAATGAACCCCGAAGAAGCCATTAATGCAGCCACAATTAATGCGGCTTATGCAATGGATATTCTCAACACCCACGGCAGCATCACCAAAGGCAAAGCCGCAAACCTAATCCTTACCGAGGAGATCCCTTCTTACGGGTTTATGCCTTACTCCTTTGGCGCCAACCACATTAATTCGGTTTATATCAACGGAAAAAAGGTATAAATGAATCAGTTGAAGTTTTATTCTGAAAAACAGGTTTCAAAGCTGATCTCAACCCGGCAGGGAGAAACTAAACTGGGAGAGAAAATTAAGGTTGCCACGAGTTTTGAGGATGTACAAAAATCAGGAGCCAAAATTGTCATTTTTGGGATCCCTGAAGATATTGGCGTGCGGGCAAACTTCGGAAAACCCGGAACTTCAAATGCATGGCAGGCATTTTTGGGAGCTTTTCTCAATGTTCAGGAAAACCAGTTTAATTCGGGAGAAAATATTTTGCTACTGGGAGAGATCAATACTTCCGAAGTAATGAAAAAGGCCGGAAACATTGATGTTTCAGACCCAAATTACGTTCAGAAGCTGGGCGATCTTGTGGAACAACTGGATGCTATAGTTAGTGAGGTTGTCAAAAATGTCATTTTAGCAGGAAAATTTCCGGTAATCATTGGCGGCGGACATAACAATGCGTTTGGCAATTTAAAAGGAGCTTCAGAAGCTTTTAATCATCCAATAAACGTACTGAATATAGATGCACATACCGACCTGCGAAGGCTGGAACATCGTCACAGCGGGAACGGCTTCAGCTATGCCTTCAAAAATGGCTTTTTAGAGAGGTATTCGGTTTTCGGGCTCCATCAGAATTACACCCCTCAATATATATTTGATGAGATGAATGCTTCCGAAGCATATCAATACTACCTGCTTGAAGAGCTTCCGAAGCATAAGCGAAAAACGGTATTTTTGGAACTGCTGGATTTTGTAAAACAGGAAAAATTTGGCCTTGAACTGGATTGTGATGCGATCGCTAACTTTCCCAGCAGCGCTGTTTCGCCCGCGGGCCTTGAGCTTGATGAAGCCCGGGAGATGATAAGAGAGGCTGCAAAAGAGCGAAATTGTTGCTATCTTCACATTTGTGAAGCGGTGGCAACCAATAATTTTCCTACCGGAAAAGCCCTAAGTTATTTAGTAACCGATTTCCTAAAAGAGAAAACATATGCATGAAACTGTACAGTATTACGTGGAATGGGCCGCGCTGGGTATTGAAGTTGCCGGGGTTTTGGTGATGATCATAGGGCCACTTTTTGCTCTTTACAGGTATTTTTTTGACAGGCATGAAGACGGCAGTAGTTACAGGACTTTTAGACATGACCTGGGAAAGGCAATTTTACTGGGACTTGAGTTTTTAGTGGCAGGAGATATTATTGCTACAGTAAGCACAGACCCTACAATGAATAATGTACTTGTGCTGGGTGTAATTGTTTTAATACGAACTTTTTTAAGCCTTTCTTTGCAGGTGGAGCTGGAGGGGAAATGGCCCTGGCAAAAGCGGGAAATCGGAGAATAAATGGAGATCATATCATTTGACCAAAAATATACCGAAGACTTTCGGCAACTGAATATTGAATGGCTGGAAAAATATTTTTGGGTAGAACCTCATGATGAAGAGGTTTTGGGAAAGCCAGAAAAATACATTATTGAACCGGGAGGCAACATCTTCTTTGTCCACGAAAATGACAGGATTCTTGGGACGGTGGCTTTGATGAAAATTGATGAGGGAATCTTTGAGCTCACAAAAATGGCTGTAGCCCCTGCGGCACAGGGAAAAAACATTGGCCAGAAGCTAATGCAGCACACCCTCGATTTTGCCAAAAGCAGAGGCTGGGAAAAACTCATTATCTACTCAAACCGAAAGCTGGAGAACGCCATTCACATCTACAAAAAATACGGTTTCAGGGAAATTCCCATTGGGGAGAATAATCCTTATGCGCGTGGTGATATCAAAATGGAACTTCCTCTTTCTTAAAGTACTATTAAACTTAGGGTGAAAAGCTTCAGTTTTCATTAGTTTTATTGGAAACTGATTTTTTTATGAAACGTATTTTATTATTCGCCATGGTGGCCGGTTCGCTCTTATCCTGCAAAAATGAAAACCGCGAAGTTCCTGATGTTACAGGAGAAGACGTGCTGGAAGGAGAAACAGCTGCCGCTACAGATACTGCTGAAATAGACATCAATCCCATTTCACACGCCACCGCGGTGATCAATTGGGGAGATACAACCATTTACCTCGATCCCGTGGGAGGCGCCGAAGCTTTTACAGGTATGACCGATGCCGATATGGTATTGATCACAGATATTCACGGCGACCACATGAGCGCTGAAACCCTGGTTGCGTTAGACCTTGGCGACACGCCCATCATTGCGCCGCAGGCAGTGAAAGATGAGCTGCCTGATTCTTTAGCGACAAAAATCACCGTGATGAACAACGGAGAAAATCTAAGTCAAAGTGGGATTGCCATTGAAGCTATCCCTATGTACAACCTGCGGGAAGAAGCAAAACAGTTCCACCCAAAAGGCCGTGGCAACGGGTATGTTCTTGAAAAAGACGGACAAAGACTTTACATAGCCGGAGACACCGAAGACATCCCCGAAATGAGAAACCTCGAAAACATAGATATTGCGCTGGTGCCAATGAACCTGCCTTACACCATGCCGGTTGATGCAGCTGCAGATGCAGTGATCGAGTTTGCACCCGAAAAAGTCTATCCGTACCACTTTCGCGGACAGGATGGAAAAGCCGATGTTGACAAATTCAAACAACTGGTAAACGAAGGAAACAGCGAGGTAGAAGTGGTGCTGGCCAACTGGTATCCCGAAGATGGATCTTAATTTTCACATAAAGATTTCAGAATTTAAACCCGCTAAAAAAAAGCGGGTTTTTTGGTTTCGGATCTTAAAAATGTAATGTGAAAATCCACTTTTTGACACCTGTGCTACCTCAACTATAATATCAAAAGACAACTTTCACTATCAGTTATTGATCATAAATTTAGAAAAATGTTAAAAATTTTATGAATTAAATTAAAAAATAATTAGTTTTAAATCAGAAGTAAAAAGTATGGGGAAAACTTTACATGTTCTAATTGCTGTATTCTTTACCTCTTTTGGCTGGTCTCAAAATTTAAAATTACCCACTGGTGACACGCTTAGGGTTTCCCAGATCGCCCAAAAGCAAGATCTTTCCCAACTGAATGTTTTACAATTCGATTTTGACGAAAATGGTTATTTGTGGGCAGGAACCGAAGATGGGCTCAACAGGTTCAACGGTTATAACATGTACACCTATTCCCAGGGAACCGATGAAACTTCAGGTCTCACCGATGATCATATTCGGGGGCTGCTTTACAGGAATGACACGCTTTGGCTGGGCACCAATACGCATGCTGTACAGGCATATATTCCGTCGCAGAACAAATTTCTGCATTACAGGGATCATGAGAAAATAACAGCCGATCCTTCCCTCAGTTTTGCCCATGGCATTTATGAGGTGAACAGCAAATATCTCCTGGCGGCCACTCTTAAAAACTGCATCCTTATAGATAGAAAATCTGGTGGGATCACTACTCTCCCCCTGCCCAATCCCGCTGCCAATGATTACGTGCTGGGCCTCATCAATCATTCCGAAGAGAACATCTGGCTGGGCACCTACTTTAACGGTATTTTGAAGCTCGATCTTCAAAAAATGACCATTGAAGATATGCCTCAGTTTAATACGCTGGACAATAATCCGGTGCATGCTTTTCAGAAAAGTGCGGCTAATGAAGTTTTGATAGGTACTCAAAAAGGGCTTTTTAAATACTCTTTTTCTTCGGAAGAATTACAGCTCATTGGGCAACCCGAACAGGAGTCGGGTATTCGTTGTTTCTTTGACTGGAATGAAAATTACTACCTCCTTGGGGGCACCAAGGGCATCAAATTCCTCAACAAACAAACTTATAATATCAAACCTGTAGTGCTGGCCGGTTTTGAGAAGGAAGTATTTTCTCCTGTAGAGATCCTTCAGGTTAAACAGGATGCCGGCGGGGGCGTTTGGATGGGGTCACAGGGAAAAGGCATGTTCTACTATCACCCGGCCAGGCAAAAGTTCACTCCACAGCGCATAGAACTTAAAAATGAACCCGAAAAAGACTTCATAAGCATTTTCAACTTTCTGAGAGAAGGCGAAACGCTGTGGATGGCCACCGCTATTGGTTATGTGAAGCACGATATGCGTGCGGATACCTATGAGCTGTACCGCACCAACAAATTGGGTTACACACTGGTCAAAGATTCGCAGGGACAAATTTGGGGTGGCGGATTTGACCTTGGCCTTGAGAAATACAACAGGAAAAAAGACCTTTTTAAAGACGTTACTCCTTTAACCGGCATTCCCGACCGGGATGTGGCGGAGATCATTCCGTTAAGCAAAGACAGCATATGGGTGAGCACCTGGGCTTCGGGAATCTATTCGGTAGATCCACAAACTTTTGAAGCCCATCAGGTAAAAATAAATGGCCGGGATATCCATAGATCAAGAGCATCCTTCATTAGTGAAGACGGGACCATCTGGCTGGGTGCCGACGATGGGCTTTATAGAATTTCGGGCAGTGAAACCCGGAAGTATACGCACAAGTCGGGTTCCGAAGGTTCTCTTAGCAACGACCGGGTTTTTAGTATTACCCAGGATGAGAATAATAATCTTTGGATAGGAACGGCGCAGGGGCTTAACAAACTCGACCTGCAGACCGATGAAATCACTTCTTACCTGGAACAGCCGGGGCTACCCAATGATTTTATTTACGGCGTGCTCGCCGATAATAACAACGATATTTGGGTGAGTACAAACCGCGGACTTTCAAAATTTGACCGGGAAACTGAAACTTTTACCAACTTTACAGAACAGGACGGGCTACAGAACAACGAATTCAATGGCAAGGCAGCTTATAAAGACAGCCTGGGCTACCTGTACTTTGGGGGCATGAACGGCTACAATAAATTCCACGCCGACAGTATACCTGTAAATACCCACGCCGGAAGAACGATTATTGAAGAGGTAGAGCTCTTTGGAACACCCATTGAACGTAATGTAATTTATACCGACACGCTTTCTTTTGAACACGATGAGAACGTAATTACTTTTAAATTCACGGCACTTAATTTTTTGCTTCCGCAGAAGAACAATTACCAGTTTAAAATGCTGGGCTTTGACAAAGACTGGCGCCCGGTGACAAAAGAACGCTCTACTACCTACACCAACCTCAACCCGGGAACCTATACCTTCCTGGTAAAAGGCAGCAACAACGATTTGAAATGGGGAGCACCAGATTCCCTCGTGCTTACCATAAGAGCCCCCTGGTATAAAACTGTATGGTTCAGGGCTTTTGCCATTCTCTTCTTCCTACTGCTCATCACCGGGGTTTACCTGTACAGGTACAACCTGAAAAAAGCAGAGAACCTGCGCCTTCACAAAATGGTGGAAGGCCGCACTGCCGAGCTTAGAAAAACCAACAACGACCTTAGTAAGGCCATGCACCTCGCAAAAGAGCAAAAAAACAACATCGCTTTTTTAATGCAGGAACTCAACCACCGCGTGAAAAACAACCTCCAGCTCATTGCAAGTTTGCTCGATATCCAAAAAGAGACTATTCAGGATGAATCGGCCAGAAATAACCTTCAGGCGGCGCAAAACAGGCTGTTTACCATTGCAGCCATTCACGATTTGTTAGGTGCCAAAAAACCTGGTGAAAATTTTAAGCTGGATGAATTCGTCTCCAGCCTGGCCAGGGAACTCGTGAGCTTTATGGACGAGGGGGTGCATTTAGATTTTAACCTGGAAGTGCTGAAAGTGCACAAAAAATGTATCACCCCCCTGGGCATCATTATTAATGAACTGGTTACCAATACGCTGAAACATGCTTTTCCCGGCAATAGAAACAACAAGAAGATCGAAATTTCCCTTTCCCGGGAAGGCGAACTTATAAGGCTTGATTATAAAGACAACGGCATAGGAATCCCTGACAATTTCAAAGATGAAAATTCCCTGGGCTTTAATCTTGTAGAAAACCTGGCGAGACAGTTAAAGGGCCATCTCGAGATCCTGAAGGTACCCGAAGGAGCCCATATTGTTATCTTATTTAAATGTTAAGTTTCATCGCGTTCTTAAACCTAACTGCTTATGAATAAAATCCTGATCATTGAAGATGAAATCATTATCGCCGAAAGCTTGCGGATTTTTCTAAAAAAGAATTCTTACGAAGTCTCTATTTCTTCAAATGTAGATAAGGCTGTTGAAAGCCTGCAGCATGAGAGCTTTAGTGGGGTAATTTGTGATATCAACCTGCAGGACAGAATGAATGGTATTGAGATCATTCAGAAATTTCATCAACTTGATCAACACGGGCCGGTCATTTTTCTTACAGCCTATTCCAATCCGCAGGTCATGGAGCATGCCGAAGAAGTTAGCCCCTATGCCTATATTTTAAAGCCGTTCAATAATCAGCAGTTACTTATCACCTTAAACCTGGCACTAAAAAACCGTGAGAATTACATTCAGCCCACACAGGATACTTCAGTAACCGAAAAACTGAGCAAACGGGAGGTCGAGATCCTGCAATCGCTGGCTACCGGAAAGACAAACAAGGTGATTGGAAAAGAGCTGTGCATATCTAAACTTACTGTAGACACCCACGTGAAGAATATTAAGGAAAAACTTCAGCTCAATAAAAAAGGGGAATTGATAAGGTTTGTGCTATCTAATCGGCTGTAACAACTTTCACCAAAAAAAATATCCATTATCAGCTGAAGTTTTCAGCCAATAATGGATAGACTTAAAAGGAGCTAATACTTAGCGTACCAGCTTCTTGTATTTAATTCTCTTTGGAGCCACATCGCCAAGACGTTTCTTCCTGTTCTCTTCGTATTCAGAGAAACTGCCTTCAAAGAAATATACTTCCGAGTTTCCTTCAAATGCGAGGATATGGGTACAAACCCTGTCCATAAACCACCTGTCGTGAGAGATGATCACCGCACAGCCTGCAAAATTCTCAAGACCTTCTTCAAGAGCTCTCAAGGTGTTCACATCAAGATCGTTGGTAGGCTCATCCAGAAGCAAAACGTTCCCTTCTTCCTTTAAGGTCATGGCCAGGTGCAGGCGGTTTCTTTCTCCACCAGACAGTTTGCTCACCTTCTTGTTCTGTTCGCTTCCGCTAAAGTTAAACCTGCTCAAATATGCTCTTGAATTCACCTGCCGGCCTCCCATAAGCACCAACTCCTGTTCATCGCTGAAGTTCTGCCAAATGGTTTTTTCAGGATCTATATTTGTGTGACTCTGGTCTACGTAGGCAATCTTTGCTGTATCCCCTACTTCAAAAGTACCTTTATCAGGTTGTTCTTCTCCCATGATCATCTTAAAGATCGTGGTTTTACCGGCACCGTTTGGTCCAATAATTCCAACAATTCCGGCTTGCGGTAATTTAAAATTAAGATCGTCGTACAACAGCTTGTCGTCAAAAGCCTTGCTCACCCCTTTGGCCTCAATCACATTGGTTCCCAAACGTGAGCCATTTGGAATATAGATCTCCAGTTGTTCGTCCATTTGTTTTTGATCCTGGCTAAGCAGCTTATCGTAATTGTTCAAACGGGCCTTTTGTTTGGCCTGCCTTCCTTTAGGTGCCATTCTTGACCATTCCAGCTCACGCTCAAGCGTTTTTTGGCGCTTGCTTGCCTGCTTTTGCTCCTGCGCAAGGCGTTTGGCTTTTTGATCGAGCCATGAGGAGTAATTTCCTTTCCATGGGATTCCTTCTCCCCTGTCAAGTTCCAGGATCCAGCCAGCTACGTTATCGAGGAAATAACGGTCGTGCGTTACGGCAATCACTGTTCCTTTATACTGCTGAAGGTGTTGTTCCAGCCATAATACAGATTCTGCATCAAGGTGGTTGGTAGGCTCATCCAGAAGTAGCACATCCGGCTCCTGAAGCAGTAGTCGGCACAGCGCTACCCTTCTTCGTTCCCCACCCGAAAGTACTCCGATTTTCTTATCGGGATCGGGTGTTCTAAGCGCATCCATGGCTATCTCCAGCTTGGTATCCAATTCCCACGCATTGCTCGCATCAATTTGGTCCTGTAGTACAGCCTGCTTGTCCATAAGCTTCTGCATCTTATCTGGATCTTCGTAAACTTCAGGTAGACCAAACATGTCGTTGATCTTGTTGTACTCTTCAAGGATAGCCACGGTCTCGGCTGCTCCTTCCTTTACAATTTCCAATACAGTCTTATCGTCATCGAGTTTTGGCTCCTGTTCAAGATATCCTACTGAATAGCCTGGTGCAAAGACCACATCTCCCTGGTAATTCTTTTCTTCGCCTGCAATAATTCTGAGCAAGGTCGATTTTCCGGAACCGTTAAGACCAAGAATCCCAATTTTTGCCCCGTAAAAAAAGCTGAGGTAAATATTCTTAAGTACCGGCGTATTTGCTGACTGGTAGGTCTTTGTAACTCCCGACATCGAGAAAATTACTTTCTTATCATCTGCCATAAAATGCTGTTTTCAGTTTATTATTTCGAAGTTCTTAATAAGAACTCCCGGTTTATTCTAACAGACAAATATCATAATTTTAGAATTGATTTTAAGGCTGCATCAGAATAATTTCAGGAGGAATGAAGTCCCAGGTGTCTTAAGATAATTAAAAGTTGCCCGCTGTGATAAGCGGTATGTTCAATGACCAGTAGAATCTCCCTGAAAAGCGTATGGTTTCCGCCGGAAGGTACTGTATCCATAAGATCTTTTTCTTCGGAAAGTATAAGTTCCCCTAGCTCATCCCTCTCCTTAAAATAAGCGTCTACCAACTCCTTCCAGGCATTTTCATCATCGGGAGAAGATTTCTCTGGCCAGTAATCCTTAGGCCATTGGGGTGCCTTATAATCAGTTTGTGTACAATAGTCTAGAATATCTTTCTGCGTAAAACGAATATGAGAGAAGATCTCAAAGAATGAATAAGGAAGATCTGCAGGCCTTTTCCCCAGTTCCAAAAAGGGTATTTTTTCAATCATCTTATCTATCGGCATAAAAGCTTCGCCACCTTTTAAATGCTTTACCAAACTTTCTTTCAAATTATCCATAGGCTTAATTGAAATTCAATTTCCTTAAAATTACTTATTTATGGGTATTGCAGCCTCATTTTTAATGAGATATCTTTCGGTTATAACATAATATTAGCGTCATGAAAATATTCACCACCACCCCGCTCTTCTTTTTAGCCCTGGCTACTTTGCTGTTAAACACCGGTTTTATACAGGCACAGGAGCAGCTTCCGGAACAAAGGGATTATAAGGTAAGACCCATACGCCTGGGTGTAAAAATTGGATTTCCAAACATGGTGGGCGGAAATGTAGAATACGTAACGCCGCTTTTAAACGACAAGGTTTCTGTAATCCTGGATTATTCGACCATTGAATCTGACTGGTTTTTATCTGAAGATGAATCTGGGGACACCGAAACTACCGATCTTAGTTACTCCTATATTGAAGGCGGAATAAATTATTATATTTTTAAAGCGGGCAAAGGCCTTTATGCCGGGGTGAGCTATGGCCAAATGAAGTTTGAAGGCCAGACAGATGTCAATGAAGACGGCATGGATGGCACCGGGTATATTGATTACGACCACAGTTCTTTCAACATTAAATTAGGCGCAAAACTGGGCGGCCTGTTCTATTTTCGGCCAGAAATTGGCTATGCCTTCTCCTCTCTTCCCAAAACCATAGATTACCAGGTGAGGTATCCCGATGGCACCACAGAGAGGGATATTTACGATTTTGAAGAAGAGTTAGCTTCGGCAGATATACTTTTTAAAGGCTTAATTGCCAATATTGGTTTCGGCTTTTCCTTTTAATTTAGGCACACAGCCCTGCAACACCAAACTAATTGCTTCTGAAGGTTCATTCAAAAAGGACAGGATGAATCTTCAGTTTAAAAAGTTATAGTTTGATCAATTTTGTTTTTTGTTCCCGGATCTCTTCAGAAAAAATCCCGGACATAAATACTATTTTTAAACCCTTCCTTTTAAAGCATTAAAAGCCCAGGACATTACAAAGAAGCCAATCCCTACGGTAGAAAAACCTATAGCCTGATCCTGGTACTTGAGCACCCCCAGCAAAACCAAAGCTATACCTATAAGGAGCATGCAAAATGATGCCCATCCAAAAATCGTGTTCTTATTCATTCCCATCTTGTGCAGCGAGTAATTAGTTTTATGGCAGTCATTGCCAAAAGGCCGTAAAAGTAGTATTGTAAAATGACCTCTTCTATGACAAAGATCGCATTTTTATATGTTTTTATAAGGATTTTTAGTTGCAGGGTTTTTGTATTTTAGCGACCATTGATAAATCTACACAGCTTTTTAGAGGGGTAGAGTGATAACCACAACGACTTTTAGATCTTATAAATGGATATTGAATTCAACAAGAACGAAGACCACAACAAATTATTAGTATCAGAGCTTAAGCGGCGCCTCAAAGAGGTAAAGTTGGGCGGCGGCGAAAAACGCATTGCAAAACATCACGCCAAAGGCAAAATGACCGCCCGTGAACGCGTAGATTATTTGCTTGACAATTCCCAGAAAGCTATTGAAATAGGAGCATTTGCAGGAGACGGAATGTACACGGAACACGGCGGCTGCCCAAGTGGCGGCGTGGTGGTGAAGATTGGGAAGATCTCGGGCAAACAATGTATCGTGGTGGCAAATGATGCCACGGTAAAAGCCGGTGCCTGGTTTCCCATTACCGCAAAGAAGAACCTGCGAGCCCAGGAAATCTCTATTGAAAACCGACTGCCCATCATTTACCTTGTAGATTCGGCCGGGGTTTACCTCCCTATGCAGGATGAGATCTTTCCCGATAAAGAACACTTCGGAAGGGTCTTTAGAAACAACGCTATAATGAGCAGCATGGGCATCACGCAAATTTCTGCCGTGATGGGAAGTTGCGTTGCCGGAGGGGCTTACCTGCCAATTATGAGTGATGAAGCCCTTATTGTTGACAAAACCGGAAGCATTTTCCTGGCCGGTAGTTACCTCGTCAAAGCCGCTATTGGCGAATCTATCGACAACGAAACCCTGGGCGGTGCCACTACCCACAGCGAAATTAGCGGCGTTACCGATTATAAATCTAAAGATGATAAAGATGCCCTTGATACTATTAAAGGGCTTATAGATAAGATTGGGGATAATGACAAGGCCGGGTACAACCGCAAGGACCCGGTAAAGCCGGAAAAAGATCCGCAGGATATTTACGGAATCCTTCCCAAGCAGCGCAACGAACAGTACGACATGCGGGAGATCATTGCCAGGCTGGTAGACAATTCTGAAATCCAGGAATACAAAGAAGGCTACGGGCAAACCATCATCACCGCCTACGCCCGAATTGATGGGTGGGCCGTTGGTATCGTGGCCAATCAGCGTAAGATTGTCAAAAGTGCCAAAAAAGAGATGCAGTTTGGCGGCGTAATATATTCCGATTCGGCCGATAAAGCTACCCGGTTCATAGCCAATTGTAATCAGAAGAAAATTCCGTTGGTATTTCTTCAGGATGTGACCGGCTTTATGGTGGGCAGCAAGAGTGAACATGGCGGTATTATCAAAGACGGGGCAAAAATGGTAAATGCGGTAAGTAATTCGGTAGTACCAAAGTTTACAGTCATTATTGGAAATTCCTACGGGGCCGGTAACTACGCCATGTGCGGTAAGGCCTATGACCCACGCCTCATTTTCGCCTGGCCCAGTGCCGAACTCGCTGTTATGGGCGGTACCCAGGCGGCAAAAGTACTGGCGCAGATAGAAACTGCGGCCCTCGAGAAAAAAGGGGAAAAAGTAGACGCCGAAAAGGAGAAAAAAGTGTTCGACGAGATCAAAGCCAGGTATGACAGGCAGACTTCAGCATATTACGCTGCGGCCCACTTGTGGACCGATGCTGTGATAGATCCTCTCGAAACCAGGAAATGGCTCTCTACAGGAATTGAAGCAGCCAATAATGCTCCTATCGAAAAAGATTTTAACCTGGGTGTGATCCAGACTTAATACCTCTCAAAAATGCGATTTTTCACCTCCATTATTTTTGTTTTAATTCTTGCAGCTACTCCTCTACAGGGCCAGGTGCTCACCAATAAATCTCAGTTTACCGAAGCCGATACGCTGCGTGGTTCTTTGAGGGCCGAGAGAGAATACAATGTACTCAAATACAACCTGCAAGTAAAGGTGGTGCCCGAAGAAAAGTTCATTTCGGGGTATAACGGCATCAGCTTTAAGGCCGAAGAAGATCTGCCCGTAATGCAGGTGGACCTCTTCAGGAATATGAGGGTTGACTCTATTATCTTCCGCGGAAAAAGAATGGATTTTAAACGGCGCCACAATGCCGTTTTTATCGATTTGGTGCCACAGGTAGAAAAAAATGCGATAGACTCTGTTCTTTTTTACTACTCCGGAAATCCGATAGTTGCCAAAAATGCCCCGTGGGACGGCGGATTTGTATTTGAAAAAGACCAGCAGGGCAATCCATGGATCGCGGTTGCGGTGCAGGGGACGGGAGCAAGCCTCTGGTATCCTAATAAAGATCACCAAAGCGACGAACCCGAAGAAGCCCTTATTGGAATCGCTGTTCCCAACGATCTTATGAACGTTTCTAACGGTCGCTTCCTCGGAAAAGAAATCCTGGATGACGGTTATACCCGCTGGAACTGGAAGGTGAACAACCCCATCAACAACTACAACATTGTGGTGAATATTGGCAACTATGTTCATTTTAAAGACAGGTTCCGCCATCTGGACCTGGATTATTACGTGTTGCCTTACAACCTCGAAAAAGCCAAAAAGCAGTTTGAAGAAGTGAAGTTTATGATGAACTGCTTCTATGAAAAATTTGGGGCCTATCCTTTTGAAGAAGACGGGTTTAAACTGGTGGAAACGCCTTACCTGGGTATGGAACACCAAAGCGCCGTGGCCTATGGCAACCAATATCAAATGGGTTATTTGGGCAGGGATCTAAGCGGCACAGGCGTGGGCTTAAAATGGGATTTTATCATCATTCATGAATCTGGCCACGAGTGGTTTGGAAACAGCATTACAGCCAAAGATATCGCCGATATGTGGATACATGAAGGCTTCACCACTTATTCTGAAGCGGTTTACATTGAGTGCCGCTGGGGAAAACAGGAAGCTCTCAACTACCTTAAAGGTATAAGGAACAACATTGCCAACAGCACAAAGATCATCGGTACATATGGCGTGAACAGTGAAGGATCGGGAGACATGTATTACAAAGGCGCTAACCTGCTAAACACTATTAGAAGCATCTACAATGATGATGATTTGTGGTGGAAAACCTTAAAAGATTATACCGAAGCCAATCGCCATAAGATCATTACTACCCAAACCACCGAAGATTTCTTTAATGCTGCCATAAAGTATGACCTGCAGCCGGTATTCGATCAATACCTGAGGCACGCTGCATTACCCGAACTGCAGTTTAAGCAGGAAAAAGGCAGCATTCTCTACAAATGGAAAGCCGATGTTGAAGGATTTGATATGCCTGTAGATGTAACTATTGAAGGAAAAGAGCTTCGCCTCTATCCTACGGAAAAATGGCAAAAGCTCGAACAGCAGGTGAATTCTCCTGAAGCAGTACAGGTGCAGGAAGATGAGTTCTACATTAAACGTCAAAACCTGAAGCAGGCTTAAAAATGCCATTTTTGACACTTCAGTAAAAACAAAATGAGGCTGTCTGAAAAGGCAGTCTTTTTTTGTATAAAAAGGTGGAGCTGCTTATTTTTAAAGTATGAGCAGAAAAGTAGTTTTTAAGACTTATCATCAGAACCAACTAAGTCTTATTCCCCCAAGCTATGATGATCTGGTTCCGAAAAATCACCCTGTCCGGATTGTCAATACCATTGTAGATCATTTAGATATTAGCGCTCTTGCGAAGAGCTATAAAGGAGGAGGCACCTCCAGCTATCATCCACGGATGCTTCTAAAGGTGGTGATCTATTCTTACCTGAGAAACATTTATTCCTCAAGAAAAATTGAACAGGCACTACAGGAGAATGTTCATTTTATGTGGCTTAGCGGACAAAGCAAGCCAGATCATAACACCATCAATGATTTCAGAGGCAAAAGATTAAAGGGTAAGTTTAAAAACATCTTCAATCAGGTAGTTGTATTACTGGCTGAACAGGGAGTGCTATCTCTCAAAGAACTCTACGTAGATGGCACCAAAATAGAGGCCAATGCCAATCGCCATACCTTTGTATGGGGCAAATCCATCAAGACCAGTAAAGAGCGAATTAAGAAACAGCTCAAGGAACTCTGGGCCTATGTTGAGAAGGTTTATGCGGAAGAACAGATGCTTCCTAACCAGCCCGACTTTGAAGAGATCGATCCTGAAAAAGTAGCACAGACCATTGATACTATCAATCAGGCTTTGCAGGATAAAGAGGTAGATAAAAAGGTCAGACAAAAGCTAAACTATGCCAAAAAAAACTGGCCGAAAAACCTGGAGAAGTACACTGAACAGGAAGCTATCCTGGGGAAGAGAAACAGCTACAGTAAAACAGATCCCGATGCCACCTTTATGCGCATGAAGGATGATTATATGCAAAACGGACAGTTAAAGCCGGGATATAATTTACAAGCCTCTACCAACAACCAGTTTATCACCAACTACACCCTTGCTCAAACTACTGCTGATACTACTACTTTAAAAGAGCACCTTAAAGATCATATCGAATCCTACGGTCAAACTCCTGAAACACTTACCGCTGATGCGGGCTATGGTAGCGAAGAAAACTATACAGACTTAGAAGACAAGAACATTACTGCTTTTGTAAAATACAATTACTTCCATAAAGAGCAGCGGGATAAAAAGTACAGGGAAAACCCGTTTCATCCCGACAACTTCTTTTACAATCCAGAAACAGATACTTATTACTGTCCCATGGGGCAGGCGATGAGAAAAACTCATACCTACGAAGGGAAAACCAAAAATGGTTTTATTCAGCAAATCCCCCGCTACCAGGCCCAGAACTGTCAGGGATGTCCTTTGCGGGGTAGCTGTTATAAAGCCAAGGGAAACAGGATCATTGAACGCAACCACAACCTGATCCGCCTGAAAGAGAAAGCAAAAAAACTACTGCTTAGCGACGAAGGAATAGCTCATCGTAAGCGCAGGTGTTGGGATGTAGAGGCCGTCTTCGGAAATATTAAACAAAATATGGGCTTCAAACGGTTTATGCTCCGGGGTATGGAGAAAGTAACCACCGAAATAGGGTTAATAGCGATGGCACACAATTTAAAGAAGTTCAATATAGTCTAGAGGGGGCTATATAACCAACTTTTTCAATGCTCACTACAACGTGAAAAAGGAAAAACCCTCCTTGAAAATCTTATCATGAAAAAAGGCCACCTAAAAATTACTTTTTAGACGACCTCATTTTATTTCAAACCTTGCTCTTTCCTCTATGCTAAAACTTCAGAGGAAATTGGAAAACTTTATTACTTCCGAAGTAAGACTAGTTCATCCGGCTCTTAAGGGTGTTGGCCCTGTGGATCTTTCCGTTTGCAGTTTCTTCGAATTTTTCGACGAAATAGATCTTTTTGGGTATTTCATACTTCCCTAACTTCCTGCAGGCTTTGATCTCCCTTTCAAGATTGTTTAAAGCCACTTCCGAAAACTGACTTTCCACCATCAAAACCAGTTTCTCACCAAGTGCCGCATCGGGCAGGGAGGTGATAAAAAACCTGTGGGCAATGATTGGTGCCAGCTTCACTTCTATCTCTTCAGGATGTAATTTCACCCCTCCCGAATTGATCAGGTTGTCTATTCTGCCTTTCCAGATAAAGCTGTTTTCAGAAACAATTTCCACCACGTCATTAGTAACAAGTGTTTCATCGTTTAATTGTGGGGCTTCAATAACCAGGCAGCTCCTGTCATCAACATCTATCTTGACATTGGGCAACGTAGAAAAAGGCAGCGGATCTTCCATCTTTTTCTCCTTTACATTGATGTGACGGGCTGCAATATGAGAAACTGTTTCGGTCATACCATAAGTTTCATAGACCTCGGTATTGATTCCCTGCACAAGGTTACGCAGGTTCCCCGATACGGCTCCGCCACCCACGATCAGTTTTTTGATGAGGTGTAGCCGGCTAAGAGAATTATCAAGCTGGAAGGGCGTCATGGCACAAAAATCATAGGTCTTAAAAATGCGGTCCAGAGGGTTTGCTTTTGGCAGCTCAAGATCAAGCTTCCAACCCAGCAGCATGGCCCTGACCAGCATCATTTTTCCGGCAATGAAATTCACAGGAAGACAATGCAATGCAGTAGTGCGCGGCCCCAGTTCAAAATATTTTCCCGTGGCCCGGGCACTGTTGATCATTTGCTGTTTTTTAATAGGAATTCTCTTAGGAGGCCCTGTAGAACCCGAGGTTTTTACCTCGATATATTCTTTATCATTAACCCAGTCTAGCAGAAAATTACCTGCCTGGCCCTCATAGGGCTCCCCTTCCTTGATAAGACTATAGGCTACCGCAGCCAGTTCTTCATTGTTGTAGTGAAGCCCGTTAAGCCTGAATTCGGGATGAGTTTCGGGTAAGCTGAATTTTGTTTGCATCATTTCGTCATATTTAACGATCAAAGGCTAAAGTTAACGAATTGTTCAGAAATACTAAATTTCTTCAGGGTACTTTATAGGTTCCGGCCGATTTACTTTTCCGAAGAGGCGTTCCTTCCAGTTGGTCCAGCGATATGTCCGCGCCATTAAAAACAGGAAAATTGGATACACAATAAGGATTGGCAGAAGAATATCAAGCCCCGCCTCGGGGTTAGAAACATCCTTTAAAACCGAATTGGTTTCAAATGCCGTCCAGTCGGCAGTTACCAGCAGTGCACCTACCAGGTTGTTCCCGGCATGAAAGCCCAGCGCCAGCTCCATCCCTTCATCCATAAGGGTCATAATACCGAGTAGAAATCCGGTGCCAATGTAGTACACCATAATAATGTAACCAAGCTTCTCCACTTCGGGGTTGAACAGGTGAAGGCTTCCGAAGATCACAGAGGTAATGACCAGAGGCACCCATCTGTTTCCCGCCAGCACTCCAATTCCCTGCATAATATATCCCCTAAAGAGATATTCTTCAAAGCTGGTTTGCAGGGGCACCATGATAAGGGCAATGGCTGCGAGGATAAGGAAAGGCACCGTTTTAAAATTCCACAGGTAATCTTCGGGCTGCATATTATAGTCTATAAGCGTGGTAACAACTGTGAAAACAGCCACAATGCTAAATCCGAAGAAAAACCTGCCCCAGTCCACTTTTTTACGAGAAGTAGTAGCGTCTTTAATACTTTGGGCATGCAGGTATTTCACCACAAAAAGCAGGGCAGCGAGGCCCACAGCAAAAGAAAGAAGCAACAAAAAGAAATTGAGATTTGAATCGAGCACCCTCATCCACTCTTCCTGCGAAAGCGTAAGCACATCCGGGCCTGCCTCCAAAATCACGGCACCAAACCAGGGTAAAGCCCCAAAGAGCTGCCAGCCCAAAAAGATGATCACTAACCCTATTACATAGCGCCACCATTCAGTTTTGCCCTTATATGCCTGTTGTATAAACATTTTTTCTTTTATAGATTAAAATTCCAGCTTTTGTTGGGGCGATACCATAATATTCCGTTCTCAACTTCGAGAGGAGCTTCAAAATTATTGGTGTACAAACCTCCTGTGCCAAGCCCCTGCGGCATAGGATTGTTAAGATTGTAAGTGTATTGTGCAATAGCATTAAGCCCTACATTACTTTCAAGAGCACTGGTAACCCACCAGCCAATGCCGAGTTCACGGCTAAGCTCAATCCACTCATCTGTTCCCCGAATCCCGCCAATGAGACTGGGCTTAAAAATTGCATATTGAGGCCTGATTTTTTCCAGCAGTTCCCTCTTTTGCAAAAGACCGGTTACCCCAATCAATTCTTCATCAAGGGCAACAGGCAAAGGCGTTTTCTCACACAGCGCGGCCATTTCTTCGGGCTGACCTTGTTTTATGGGTTGTTCTATACTGTGGAGTTCCAGATCGCTGAGACGCTTCAGTTTTTCTAATGCTTCGGAAGGTTTAAAAGCTCCATTCGCATCTACTCTTACTTCCATTTCTTCCGAAGTAAATTCACGCCTGATGAAGCTGAGCAATTTCATTTCAGTTTCAAAATCTATAGCACCTATCTTCAGCTTAATGCATTTGAAGCCGCCCCTGATCTTTTCAACTATTTGCTCTTTCATATACTGCTCCTCCCCCATCCAAACGAGTCCGTTGATAGAAATGGGCGCCTTTCCGGAAGTAAATTCTGAAGGAAATAATAGAAAGGGATCTTGCGCCGCTAACGATCTAAAGGCCATTTCTACCCCAAACTGTATGCTTGGAAATTCCCGAAGTTCTTCCCATAGCTTGTTTTCACCCAGCTGGATGTTTTCGCACACCCACTTCAGCTTTTCTTCATAACCCGGGCGATCGTCGTAACTAAGGCTTCTTAAAATACCGCACTCTCCAATTCCGGTCTTTCCGTTTTGCTTCAGAATAATAAACCAGGTTTCCTTTTGCGTAAGAACGCCCCGCGAAGTACCGCTGGGGCGTTTAAAATTCAGGATATACTTATAATAATTTGCCTGCACTTATTTTGTTTAAAGTTCTATACTTTCCCCTGTCTCAAGCAACATAAGGTCTTTCCCTTTTTCATAGAATTTCCTTTTCGCCTCTTCATGATCAATTTCAATATATCCAAAAGTGTCATAGTGACAACCCAGCACTTTATCACACTGCACAAAATCGCTGGCTATAATGGCATCATCTACACCCATGGTGAAATTATCGCCAATAGGCAGAATGGCCAGGTCTAGTTTGGTGTGCATGGGGATAAGTTTCATATCCATAGTAAGGGCAGTGTCGCCCGCGATGTAAATATTCTTGTGTTCCCCTTCAATGACAAATCCGCCGGGCTGGCCGCCGTAACTACCATCGGGAAAGGAGCTGGTATGAATGGCGTTCACGTATTTCACCGTTCCAAATTCAAAGTTCCATTTACCACCGTGGTTAAGCGGGTGTACTTCCAGACCTTTATTTTCGTAATGAGTGGCTATTTCAAAATTACTGATGATCACCGCGCCGGTTCGTTTGGCAATGGCTTCAGCATCTAGCGTATGATCCTGATGCGCATGGGTTAACAGGATATAATCTGCCTTTAGATCATCAATATTCACCTTTCCCTTCACCTTCTCATTACCCGAGATAAAAGGATCTATTAAAAGGTGAACACCCTTAACTTCTATTGCAAATGTGCTGTGTGCGTAGTGAGTAATTTTCATAATATTATATTTTCAAAACAAAATACAAAATCCTGCCTTAAAGGCCTTCCAAAAATGCCATTTTTGACACCTATAATATTTGTCCCAGCCCAAAAAGAACAGCCAGTAAGAAAGTGCCTAAGGCTAGTTTCTTAAGTTCGGGATCGAGGAGAACGGGATTCTTGTTCTCCATGATCCTCTTTAAGTGAAACAAAAGTGGCACAAAAGCAAAGAGATACAGGAGATCATCTATTCCTGTAAACGAGAAAGCCGAGTAGAGGATCATAGAGGAAAAAGCCGCCAGCAGAAGAAAATAATGGTATTGTTTTGCCTGGGCCTCTCCCAGTTTAACTACTAAGGTGTTCTTTCCTGCTTTAGCATCGGCAGCGCGATCGCGCATATTGTTAAGGTTGAGCACCCCGGCACTTAAGAATCCAATAGTGGCAGCCGGTAAAAATACCCGCCAGTCCCATTCCATAGTATAAAGAAAATAGCTACCATAAACCGCAACAAGTCCGAAGAACACGAACACAAACACGTCTCCCAGACCCCTGTAACCATAAGCCGAATCTCCCACGGTATACTTCACTGCTGCAGCTATAGCGCCTATTCCCAGGACCAAAAACACCAGTCCGTAGAACAGGCTACGGGTGCCAAAGGCCAGATAAATAAGCGTAACGGCAAAAAAGAAAGTGATGATGCCGGTAACGATCATTCCCCAAAACATTTCATCCCGGGTTATCATTCCGCTTTGAAGTGCACGTTGCGGGCCTACCCTGTCTTCATTGTCTGTTCCTTTTACAAAATCTCCATAGTCATTGGCGAAGTTGGAGAGAATCTGCAGGCCCAGCGTGGTGGCCAAAGCCAGTGCAAAGATCACGCTATTAAACTCATTTTGCGCTACAGCTATAGAACTTCCCACCAAAATTCCTGAAATTGATAGCGGCAGCGTTCTGAGCCTCGCTGCACTTACCCAGGTATCTAAATTCGCCATATTAATTGATAATTTTGAAAAGTAATTCTTTTAAAAGATCGCCCTGTGGCACATTGGCAGCTCCTACTCCCTTGCTTTTCACATCGGCGTCACGCAAGTAGGAAATAATACTGCTTACCTTCTTCATGTTGTAATTACGGGCAGCGGTAACATAGTCTTTCACAAAAAAACGGTTGACCTTTAATGCCCTGGCCACATTGTTTTCAGACTGGTCTTTAAGGGCATGGTACTGCTGCAGCTGCACAAAGAAGCTGAACAACATTCCCACCGTCATCACCATAGGATGGTCTTTCTCATTCTGTGAAAAGTAATTGATAATGCGGTGCGCCTTCAGGTTGTCTTTACTGCCAATAGCCTTTCGCAGCTCAAAAATATTGAAATCTTTACTTATCCCTATATTCTCCTCTATAACTTCAGGAGTTATAGTGCTCCCTTTTGGAGTTATAAGCTGAAGTTTCTTTAGCTCATTATCAATCTTATCTAACTGGTTACCTAAAAATTCGAGGAGCATTTGCGCTGCCTTTGGCGCCATTTGGTAACCGCGGCTATGCATTTCTGCCTGTATCCAGTCTACAACCTGGTTCTCATACAATCTCTTGTTCTCATAGATCACGCCGGTTTTGGCTATTGCCTTGTGCAGCTTTTTGCGCTTATCAAGCTTTTTATACTTGTAATTGAAAACCAAAACGGTTGTGGGTTGCGGGTTTTCGGCATAAGGCAGGAGTTGCTCTATGGTGCGCGAAAGATCCTGGGCTTCTTTTACGATAATTACCTGCCGTTCGGCCATCATGGGATAACGTTTGGCGTTGCCAATAATTTCATCTACAGTCACATCGCGCCCGTAAAGCACCATCTGGTTAAAGCCCTTTTCTTCTTCGGGCAAAACATGGTCTTCAATGTAATCTGAAATCTTATCAATAAAATACGGCTCTTCTCCCGTTAAAAAATAGATAGGTTTAATATCCCCTTTTTTAATGGCAGTCACTATATTTTTTACGTCATCCATAAAGCTGGTTTTGGGGAGGGACTAAAAGAAGTTTCTTCTGAAAAAATCCTACTTTTGAGCATGCATACACTTAACTTCCCCCGGTACTCATTTCGGCTCAAAAATAGCGAAAATAAAATAGCTGTTTTTGATGAGCTTCGGAAAAAATTTGTTTTGCTTACGCCCGAAGAATGGGTGCGCCAACACGTGGTGCAATTTCTTCTTCAGGAAAAGAAATTTCCAAAGAGCCTGCTCAATGTAGAAAAGCAAGTGAAGCTCCACGATCTTATAAAAAGGTATGATGTACTGGCCTATAAACCCAATGGTGATATTCACCTGGTGGTAGAATGCAAGGCAGCCTCTGTTCCTATTACACAAGGCACTTTTGACCAGATTGCACGTTATAACCTGGCCCTACAGGCAGATTACCTGATGGTGACCAACGGACTTCAGCATTATTTTTGTCAGCTTGATTATGTAGCCGAGCAATACCACTTTCTCCCAGACCTCCCGGAATGGGGCTAGAAAATGCCATTTTTGACACCCTGTAATGCATCAACCTTATAATTTACTTTAATTTGCACCTGTGAAAGTAGCAGTGATCATTCTTAACTGGAACGGAAAAGCTTTATTGCAGCAGTTCTTACCTTCGGTGGTACAAAATTCTCCTGAAGCTATCATTTATGTAGCCGATAATGCCTCTACCGATGATTCGGTACCTTTTCTTCGGAAGAATTTTCCGCAGGTAAAGATCATTCAGAATAAAATAAACGGCGGATTTGCTAAAGGCTATAACGACGCCCTTCAAGACCTGCAGGAAGACATTTTTGTGCTTTTGAACAGCGATGTAGAGGTGACTGAAGGATGGTTACAGCCATTAATACAAGAAATGGAGCAGGATAAGAAGGTTGCAGCACTCCAGCCAAAGATCCTCAATTACCGGAAAAAAACCCATTTTGAATATGCCGGGGCTGCAGGCGGCTATATTGATGCCATGGGTTATCCCTACTGCCGGGGCCGCATTTTTGAAACCCTTGAAGAAGACCATGGGCAGTACGATGATACCAAAGAGATCTTTTGGGCCACAGGCGCCTGTATGATGATACGCAAAAATGCCTTTTTTGAGGCGGGAGGTTTTGACGAAGATTTCTTTGCGCACCAGGAAGAAATAGATCTTTGCTGGCGCCTTTACAACAGCGGGCTAAAGGTAAAAGCAGTGGGAGCGTCAAAGGTTTACCATCTTGGAGGAGGCACTTTAAATGCCATGCACCCGCGCAAGACTTTTTTAAATTTTAGGAACAGCCTCTTCACAGTGCTAAAAAATGCGCCAAAAGACAAGGTATTTATCATCATTTTTCTACGGTTACTTTTGGATGGGCTGGCAGGTGTAAAATTCTTAATTGAGCTAAAACCCTCACATTCAGCAGCCATTATAAGAGCACATTTTCAGTTTTACCGGCATGCAGGAAAAATGTGGAAAAAAAGGAAACCTTCTCCAAAAAAGACAAAATATTATAACAATATCTCCGTTGTATTCGCATATTACCTACAGGGAAGGAAGGAATTTAAGAGAGTTTAAATTATTTTAATTATGTTCTGTTTAAATTTCGGAATGACCTTAGATTTTGTATTTTTGAAACGTTAACATTTAATCACACAATTAAGAATTATGAAAAAATTCATGCTTTTATCGGCAACTGCTGCGCTCCTTTTTTCTTCATGCGTTTCACAGAAGAAATATGCCGAGCTTGAAGCTCAACAAAAGGAGACTCAGGACAAGTTGAACACAGCCACGGTTAAACTTAACTCCTGTTTGGATGAAAAAGATCGATTGAACCAACAAATTAGTCAGTTGAGCAACCAAAATACTGCTTTATTGAACAACGTTGGAGATCTTGCCACCTTATCAAAGAAAGAAGCCGAAAATCTTGAACGCTCTTTAGAAAGTATCAAAGAAAAAGATATGAAGATTCAGCGTATGCAGGATGCGATCACTAAAAAAGATTCTGTAACACTTGCTTTGGTTACCAGCCTTAAAGGTGTTCTTGGAAACATGAGTGATGACGATATCCAGATCAATGTTGAAAAAGGAGTAGTTTATGTTTCTATTTCTGACAAACTTCTTTTCGAAAGCGGAAAATACAATGTATCTGACCGTGCTAAAGAAGTACTTGGAAAAGTAGCCACTGTTGTGAAAAACCGTCCAGAAATTGAATTTATGGTTGAAGGTCACACAGATGACAAGTCAATTAGAAACGCAGTACTTCAGGACAACTGGGATCTTTCTGTAAAAAGAGCTACTTCTGTAGTACGTGTACTTCAGGAAGAGTTTGGTGTTCAGCCACAAAGAATGACCGCTGCGGGTAGAAGTTACTACGTTCCTGTAGCTTCAAACGAAACTGCTGAAGGTAGAGCCAAGAACAGAAGAACCCGTATCGTGATTCTTCCAAAACTTGATCAATTCTACAACCTTATTGAAGAAGGAATGCAGACTGCTAAATAAGCAAGCTCAAATATTCTTTAAAACCCGGCTATAGGCCGGGTTTTTTATTTTTAACAAATTAATCTTCAGTAAATTACACTTAAAATAATATTTTTTTATTAGCTTCAGCACCTAATAAAAATCAAACTAAACTAAAATTATGCTGAAAAATTTCAACAAGATTGCCATGGTTACCCTGTGCGCCGGGCTTATTAGTATTTCGTGTGAAAAAGAAAACGAAGTAGAAGAAATTATGAATGTAGATGCTGCAGGCGTGAACGCAGTACAGTCGGCACGAACGCTAAGTGCAAACGCTACACTCAATCCAGAATTCAATGTAGACCCTGTTACTTATGCAGGTCACAATTTAAGGAATGAAGTATTTAAAATGGATGCTGTAGCGCCATCTGAATGTGCACCCACAGCTTTTAATCAGGAAATTAATAAGGTGATCCAGCCCTTCTATTCAGATCCGCTGGCGTTGACCTACTACTCCCTCTACCTTGACCTGAGCTTCTACATGGCGTACCTTGATACTTCTGAACAGTACTATGGAGATGAAGGTCAATACACCAATTTTGTAAAGAAGAGAATTCGTGACCTGGAGAAGTTTTGGGGAATACAAGGCGAGATTAGAGTAAACGGGCAACATACTGCCAGCTTGAACGATCGTGAAAAACTGGCCGATCTATACATGATTGTTGGCGCTAACGTTGAAACCAGAGAAGATGCATACGCAATTGCTGATCAACTCCTGGCTATTAATGAAGCATCACCTGTTCTTCCTGAAAGTCCATATTTTGCCATGGACGGATTCGCTACAACAGGAGACCTTATTGTGATTGGAGATGGAATAACGTCAGTTCTTGCCAATACAGGGATTGATGAAGGTATTGTATGGACCGGGATTTTAGCTCATGAGTGGGCGCACGAGATTCAGTTTGACAATTATACTGAATGGTATCCTAACGGTGCAGACGAAGACCCGGCAGCAGCCACCCGTCTTACCGAACTGGAAGCCGACTTTTTAGCTGCTTACTACATGACGCATAAAAGAGGTGCTACTTACAACTGGAAGAGAGTGGAGCAATTCTTTGAGCTATTTTTCAATATTGGAGACTGCAGCTTTGCCAGCAGCGGCCACCACGGTACGCCACTTCAAAGAATGGAAGCAGCCCGCCTGGGGTATGAACTGGCAACCAGCGCACAAAAGAAAGGGCATATCCTTTCTCAACAAGAGGCGCACGAAGCTTTCATCGCCGTGTTTGGAGATATTTTTGAATAAGAAGAAAAACCTTTTGACCTAATTCAAAAGAGGCTGTCTTACAAAGACAGCCTCTTTTTTGTTTTATTATACTCAATAGAAATATTATTGAGAAATAGGATTTCTATTATAATATTTCCAGGCTTCCCTTGCCTTCCCTAATCACTTCCGGTTCGGGGGTAGTGAGATCAATTACTGTAGAGGGTACATTATCACCGTATCCGCCATCTACCACTATTTCTACATGCTTATCCCATTTTTCAAGGATGAGTTCAGGATCTGTGGTGTACTCCAGCACCTCATCATCGTCACGAATGGAAGTAGACACTATCGGGTTACCAAGACCTCCTACAAGCGCTCTACAAATATTATTATCGGGTATACGAATACCTACAGTCTTCTTCTTTCTAAAGACCGAGGGTAAATTATTGTTCCCCGGCAGAATAAAAGTATAAGGCCCGGGCAGGTTTCTCTTGAGTATTTTAAAGGTTTGGTTATCTATTTGCCTCACATAATCAGAAAGGTTGCTCAAATTTTCACAGATAAAAGAAAAATTGGCCTTTTCAAGTTTTACACCCCTAAGCTGGGCTATGCGTTCAAGGGCTGCATTATTGGTGATATCACATCCCAAACCGTATACCGTATCTGTAGGATAAATGATTAAAGCACCGTCTCTTAAAGCTTCTACTACTCTCTTTACTTCTTTTGGATTGGGGTTCTCTTCGTAGATCCTGATTAATTCTGCCATAGTTCTTCTGATTTAAATGCTTCAAAAATTACAAAAAATCAGCGCCTTTTAGTAAGAGTTTTAGAGAAATTTAGTCATTTCTTTCTACCTCACTTTCAAGTTTGAGAACTTCATTCCCATTTTCCTGCTGAATATACAAGGCTTTATTTTCGGGGCTTCCTTTACGGGTTACCTTTGTTCCTTTAATGGTGTGTGTAACTTCATGATCAAAAGTATTCTTCACTTTTCCCTGGGCGGTTCCTTTACCCCACTTCCACTTTACTGCTGTACCTTCTCTTATCATTTTTTATTTAAAAATAAGAACAAGAATACACCTAAACCAAAGAATAACAATTACTTAACCTTAATTGAGTAATTTGAGCTTAGCAAACTTTAGGAGTAGTTTTTTTATCCCCCCTGTTTCAAAGTCGATTTCTGCTTTTTTATCCTGCCCTGCCCCTTCTATACTCAACACTTTTCCTTTACCAAAACGCATATGCTCTACTTCGTCACCCGCCATAAGTTTGATCACTTCTCCTGCAGAAGCCGTATTGCCGGGGGAAGTTGCAGGTCGCAGCTTCCTCAGTTTTTGAAGTTGTTCTTCTGTAGGTTTATGTGATGGTGGCGGAGTGCCGCTTGAAGGTTTGGTTTGACGGAATTTACTTTTATCTACCTCCCCAAAAATGTCGGTATCAATAAGAGGTTTGTACTTATAATCGTCCTGCGGAATCATAAAATCCAGGTACTTATCATCTATTTCTTCAATGAACCTGCTGGGCTCGGCATCTACGAGTTTTCCCCAGCGGTACCTCGATTGGGTGTAAGTAAGAAAAGCTTTTTTCTCGGCCCTGGTAAGAGCCACATAAAAAAGCCGGCGTTCTTCTTCCAGTTCGCTACGGGTACTCATACTCATAGCCGAAGGGAATAGATCTTCTTCCATCCCTACAATGTATACAAACGGGAACTCCAGGCCTTTAGCCAAATGTATGGTCATTAGGGCAACACGATCGTCATCGCCCGAGTCTTTATCCATATCGGTAGCCAGCGCAACATCTTCAAGAAATTCGGTAAGGGAACCGGTGACATCGGCCAGTTCTTTTTGCTCTTCAACAAAATCCCTTATCCCGTTAAGCAATTCCTCGATGTTCTCAATTTTCGCAATACCTTCGGGCGTACCATCTTTCTTCAATTCCTGTAAAAGCCCCGTCTTTTTCGCAACAGTTTCAGCAATGGTGAAAGCATCGGCAGTTTCATTCATGATCTGGAAGCTTTTGACCATATTGATGAAATTCTCCAGCTTATTTTTGGTACCTCTGTTGATCTTCAGGTCAATCCTGTCCAGATTTTCAATGATCTCGTAGATCGACCTTTTGTAGTGATTGGCAGCAATGGTAAGCCTGTCTATAGTTGTTTGCCCAATTCCCCTTGCCGGGTAATTGATCACCCGTTTTAGCGCTTCCTCATCTTTAGGGTTGATCACCAGCCTGAGATAGGACAGTACATCTTTAATTTCTTTACGCTGGTAAAAAGAGAGTCCGCCATAAATACGGTAAGGAATATCTTTTTTCCGAAGGGCATCTTCCATGGCCCGGCTTTGTGCGTTTGTTCGGTAAAGAATCGCGAAATCACCATTTTTCATTTGGTGCTCCATCCGGTTCTCAAAAATAGATCCTGCCACAAACCTTCCTTCTTCCCCATCGGTGAGCAGGCGGTTTACAACGATCCTTGGCCCGTCTTCATTAGCCGTCCATACCACTTTTTCAAGTCGGGTCTTGTTTTTTTCAATGATGGAGTTGGCTGCTTCAACTATGTTCTTGGAAGAACGGTAATTCTGTTCCAGCCGGTACATTTGTACATTGTCATAATCCTTCTGAAAGTTGAGAATATTGTTGATGTTAGCGCCACGGAAGGCATAGATACTTTGCGCATCATCACCTACCACGCATATATTCTGAAATTTATCTGAAAGCGCTTTAACAATAAGGTACTGGGAGTGGTTGGTATCCTGGTACTCGTCTACCAGAATATACCTGAAGCGATTCTGGTACTTCTGAAGCACCTCGGGGAAACGATTGAGCAGCTCATTTGTTTTAAGCAATAAATCATCAAAGTCCATCGCTCCTGCCTTAAAACAGCGGTCTACATATTCCCTGTAAATTTCACCCAGCCTTGGTTTTTTCGACATGGCATCGGCTTCCATCAATTCAGGATTCTGAAAATATGCCTTTACGGTAATGAGACTGTTCTTATAAGACGAAATACGGGAATAGACCTGCTTGTACTTGTACACATCTTTATCGAGCCCCATCTCCTTAATAATAGCCGATATGAGACGCTGGGAATCCTGGGTGTCATAAATACTAAAATTGGAAGGGTATCCCAATTTATCGGCCTCAAACCTGAGCATCTTGGCAAAGATGGAGTGAAAAGTACCCATCCAGAGATTTTTGGCCTCGCTGTTCCCAACAATTTTTGCAATTCGGGTTTTCATTTCCCGCGCTGCCTTATTGGTAAAAGTTAATGAAAGGATATTGAAGGCATCAACTCCTTTACTCATAAGATAAGCAATCCGATAGGTAAGTACCCGCGTCTTCCCAGATCCCGCACCTGCAATAACAATCATAGCTCCATCCTTCTGTAATACAGGAGCTCGCTGGGCATCATTTAATTCGGCTAAATAAGATTCCAATAGTAACTTCTTTTAAGGGGTGAAAATAGCTAAAATGAGGCAAAATAAGAACCCTCCTACTATATCTTTTTGGCTTTAACTGAAAGCTCCAAAAAACTATTTTACGAATATTTTAAAACAATATATTTTGGAGGAGCAGCTATATAAGCTAACTTTTGATTTTTTAGGAATTAAAGCGGTTTGTATGGATAATATTTTCGATTTACTGGGAAATATCTCCTGGTGGATGTGGCTCCTCATTTTTGTTGTGCTGGTAGTAATTTATGACGTTTTCATAAATAAGAAGCATATCATTCTCCATAATTTCCCCTTGGTAGGACATTTCAGGTACATGCTCGAAAGTATTGGCCCCGAATTGCGGCAGTACATTGTGGCGGGAAACAGGGAAGAACTCCCGTTCAATCGAATTGAGCGCGGCTGGGTGTATGCATCTTCCAAAAATGTCAATAATTATGAAGGTTTTGGGACAGATCAGGACATCAATGAAGTGAATTACATCTTTATAAACAATGCCGTAATTCCTTAATACATGCCCCATAAGCACGTTAACCGGGAAGATCCTTATTTTGTGGCTTGTGCAAAAGTAATGGGTGAGTTTCACAAACGACGTCGACCATTTCGGCCTGCATCGGTAATTAACGTTTCGGCAATGAGCTTTGGCTCTCTTTCTGCCAAAGCAATAGAATCTTTGAATCTTGGGTGCAAAAAAGCCTACGCTTATCACAACACCGGCGAAGGAGGTTTGTCTCCTTACCACAAAAAAGGGGCAGATATCGTTTTCCAGGTAGGAACAGGATATTTTGGAATTCGAAATGAAGACGGCGGTTTTTCGATGGAAAAACTGGTAAAGCTTGTTAAAGAATATCCCAGTATAAGAGCTATAGAAATCAAACTCTCCCAGGGTGCCAAACCCGGGAAAGGAGGAGTGCTGCCCGCATCCAAAATTACCAGGGAGATATCCGAAATTAGGCACGTGCCCATGGGCAAAGATGTACTCTCACCGCCGGCTCACAGCACTTTTAGCAACATGCAGGAGCTGGTAGACTGGATAGAAGAAATTGCGAAAGAAACAGGCCTGCCGGTGGGAATAAAAGCCGCTATTGGGAAACTCGATGAATGGCGGGAGCTGGCGAGTATCATGGCCGAAACCCACCGCGGACCCGACTTTATTTCCATTGATGGCGGTGAGGGTGGAACCGGGGCGGCCCCACCAAGTTTTGCCGATCATGTGGCCCTGCCCTGGATTTACGGCTTCACCGATGTTTATAAGATCTTCCAGGCAAGAGATCTCGCCAATCACATTGTATTTATTGGCAGTGGTAAACTCGGTTTTCCTGCTAAAGCGGCCATGGCTTTTGCAATGGGTGTAGATTGTATTAATGTTGCCCGCGAAGCCATGCTAAGCGTGGGCTGTATACAGGCGCAATCCTGCCATACCAACACCTGCCCAACGGGCGTGGCAACGCAAAACCGCTGGCTACAAGCCGGTATCAACGTGAAAGACAAATCGGAAAGGGTGAATTATTATTTCAACAATTTCAGGAAGGAACTTCTGGAGATCACCCATGCCTGCGGATACGAACACCCCTGCCAGTTCACGATGGATGATGTAGAAATTAACCTGGGAGACAGGTTTATCGCAAAAACTTTAGCCGAAACTTTCATGTACAACAAGACAAAAGTTCCATTTGATTCTGTTGCTACTTTGGCAGGATGTCCTAACTTAGGGGGCTCGTACAGAAAAGGTAAAGAAACCGATGTGAAAGAGGTAGAAACTGAAGACACCTCGGTAGCCGATCAATAGTTGACCAATGACAGAAGATTCCATTTTAGAGCTGCTGTTCTACATTTTACCGGCAGTGGTTGTGGGCGTGATTGCCTTCTATTTTTTTAACCTGCACACCCGCAATGAAGAGAGGCGGCGGCGGTATTTACTTCACAAAGAAGCACAAAAACAGGCGCTGCCTTTACGGCTACAGGCCTATGAAAGAATGGCCCTTTTCCTGGAACGCATTGCCCCGGGAAATCTTCTTGTAAGGATCAAACCTGCAGGAGATGACAAAGAAGCTTATTTAACGCTTCTCATAAAAGCTATTGAACAGGAATTTGAGCACAACCTGGCACAACAAATTTATATTTCTGACGAATGCTGGAACGTTATCAAAGCGTCTAAAAATGCAACGATAAACAACATCCGAAAAGTTGCAGGACGGGAAGAGGTCACTACCGCAAATGAACTGCGACAGCAAGTTGTAAATTCCCTTATCGATCAACAGCCACCTAGCGAAACCGGCCTGGCTTACATCAAAAATGAAGTAAAAAACCTGTGGTAATTATTTCCGGATTTTCAAATTCAAAATAAAGGCCTAACATGCCGTTCAAAACCCAAACGCCCCGACTAAATTTTCTATAAATTCTGAATTCTTTTTTCTTCGGATACAAAAAAATTATGATCAACAAATACTTCTATTCCGCCATTTGCCTGATTACCTTATTAACTTCAGCCTGTAAAAACGAAACTCAGGAATCTGCAGTTGAAGATAATGAGGTTGTAGAAAATTATGCTGAAGAAGCAAAACCTGAAATTCGGCAGGAACCCTGGTCTCAACAGCAACTTCTGGAACCTTCAGAGCTCGTGCAAATCCTCGAAAATTCCGAAGATAGCCTGATCATTTTTAGCCTGGGTGCCGGAGGAATAATTCCCGGGTCTAAAGACACAGGACCTTCCGGAGAAAAAGAAAGCCTCAACAACCTGAGACAGGAACTGGAAACACTGCCAAAAGACAGCAATATTCTCATTTACTGTGGTTGTTGTCCTTTTAATATTTGTCCCAACGTTCGGCCTGCTTTTGCACTGCTCAACGAAATGGATTTCACCAATCATCAACTGCTCAACCTGCGCGAGAATATAAAAGTAGACTGGATAGACAAAGGTTACCCGGTAGGAAATTAACTATTTAAGCTCGGCCAGCAATTGGTCAAGGTGCAAAGCCCTGGTGTACATTTCAAGAGAGCCGTCTTTTGTGTACGGCCACTGCTCCCTTGGGCGATCGTAATAAAGTTCTACGCCGTTACCATCGGGATCATTGAGGTACAGGGCTTCAGACACGCCGTGATCGGCCGCCCCTGTTAAAGGATATTCGGCATCAAGAAGCCTTTGCAGTACCTGTGCTAGCTCTTTTCTATGCTCATAAACTATAGCGGTGTGGTACAGGCCCACTCCCCTTTTTGAGGCTTCGGGCGCTCCTTTACTGTGCCAGGTATTGAGGCCAATATGGTGATGGTAACCGCCAGCCGATAAAAATGCAGCTGCATCGCCCATACGCTGCGTCACTTCAAATCCTAGCAGCCCGTTATAAAATAACAGAGCCCGTTCAAGATCTGAAACCTTGAGATGAACGTGGCCTATCCTTGTTGAAGCAGGTACCTTATAGTCTTCATTATTTGCCATCCTTTTTTATTTTTCTACAGCCGAATAAAATATATTCTATTCTTCGTGCCGCTCCATACTTCAGCTTATAAGCTTGCGGGATTTTTTTCTGAAATCAAGATAAGATACAAAAGTAAGGAGTAAGGTCTTTCTAAAAGAATCATAAAACGCTCACCTCTCAAAAATGGTAAATAAATGAAACGTTTCTGAAACAATATTTTATCACACCTGCTCTTCCTGTTTTAACCTAAAGAACAGCTGAGACACCGGTATGAACAGGAGTCCGGCGAAAAGGAACAGCAGAAAAGATATTTTAAGGTTAAAAAGATGGGCAATGTAGCCAACCAGGGGCGGACCTAACAACATTCCTACAATTCCATAAGTAGTGATGATAGAAATAGCCATTCCTGCCGAATATTTTTTAGAAGTACCTGCCAGGCTAAAGATCATGGGGATAATAGCCGCAACCCCAATACCAACAAGGCTGAAGCCTACAAGTGCCGGCCAAAAACTCGGCCACAGGACCATTAATAATACTCCCGAAGAAATAAGGGAAGAACTCACCACAAACATTCGGGCCATTCCTAGTTTCTCTATGAGTCTATCAGAAAAGAACCTCGAAAGCGCCATAAAGGTCATAAAAATAAGATAGCCTAGTGTGAACACCTCTTCCTTAACAACTTCTCTAAAGTACACGCCGCTCCAGTCAAACATACCACCTTCGCACAGCGATGCAAAAAAGATGAGTAACCCAAGGTAAAGAATGAATTTATCGGGTTTACCAAGCCTTAATTTATTACCGCCCGTGGCACGATCTTTCCGCAGTAAAAAAGAATAAGAACATAAACCGAGTAAGATTCCGAGGCTTGCAACCATCCAAAAATGGATCTGCATGGAAACATTCAGCTTAATTAGCAAGGTAGAAAAAAGCACCCCTACCAGTCCGCCTGTACTCCAAAGGCCGTGAAAAGATCCCAAAATCTTCCGCGGAAATAACTTTTGAAGCGTGAGAGACTGCGTATTCATGGAGATATTGAGTATTCGCATGCTAAAGGCAAAAACACTTATGCCTGCCACCAAAAACACCATGTTTGACGCACTTCCTATAAGCACCAGCCCTACAGCAAAAAAGAAATAAGCCGCAATTAAAGGATTGCGACTGTCAAATTTTGACACCAGCCAACCCGAAATGGGCAAACCAATGAGAGAACTTACCGGCATGGCCAGCAGGAGATTTCCCAGTTGTGCCTCGTTTAGATCAAAATGGGTTTTAATGGTGGGAATGCGGGATGCCCATGTAGAAAAAGCAAAACCCGACATAAAGAAGAAAGTGCTAAGAGCAATACGTTGCTTTTTACGGGATTCCATACCTCTTAAAAAAGGCAAAGATGGCAGGAATTTTTGAATGCTGAAAGCCCTGCTCTCTTAGTTTTTCAGAAAAAAATACTTAACATTCCTTAGGTATAGATTAACAAGAGCTTAACTCTACTCCCATTCCATTGTGTTGTCAAAATCCACATTTCTTTGGAAATTGTAGCAAAACTACATTATGATTTCTATCCAGGTTGAACATAACGTTATTTACACTGTCGCCGAAGAAAAACTTACCAATGAAGACTATGACAGGCTTATCCCACTGCTACAGGAGAAAGTAAGGAGTTTTGGCACCATAAGATGGTACTTTGAAATGAAAGAATTTGAAGGCTGGAACTTGAGTGCCATGTGGCGCGATATCAAATTCGACTTCAAAAATAACGAAAACCTGGAGCGTATTGCCATGGTGGGGAATAAGGAGTGGGAGAAAGAACTTACCCAACTTATGAAACCCTTTACCGGAGCCACGATCAAATATTTTGATTTAACCGAAAAAGACGAAGCCAAAAATTGGATCAAGAAGATAGAAATATGAACACCGGCGACTCCTATAATGCATGGGCAGCCTCTTACGACGCTATGGAGAACAGAACCCGTGACCTCGAAGCCCAGGTGCTTAGGGACACCTTTTTGAACCCTCACTACGGAAATATCCTGGAGCTGGGCTGCGGCACAGGGAAAAACACCGAATGGCTCTCGCAAAAAGCCGATTTTGTTACCGCTATTGATATTTCTCCAAAAATGATGGCCAAAGCGCAGGAAAAAACACAGGCTGAAAATGTTAGCTTTATTGAGGCAGATATTACTGAAGCGTGGCCTGTAAAGCCGGGTTGGGCTAATCTTGTCACCTGTAGCCTCGTGCTAGAACATATCAAGGACCTCAGCTTTATCTTTGCTGAAGGAGCCCGCAGCCTGAAGAGAAACGGAAAGTTCTATATCTGTGAACTTCATCCGGGAAGACAGTATGCAGGCAGTAGAGCAAAATTTGAAACCGAAAGCGGCTACCAAATGCCCCCTGCCTTTACTCATCATCTTTCAGATTTTCTAGACATGGCCAAAGCGCACAAGTTTAAGCTCTTAGACCTCAACGAACATTTTGATAATAATGACAGGTCTAAAGTGCCAAGGCTACTGTCCCTGGTGTTTGAAAGTGGGGTTTAGATCTACATTCAATTCCCTGTCAAAAATACGCTCAAAGAACCGAAAGGTATCTTTAGCCTTTTCAATGGCCATTTTTTCTTCGGAAGGGGTAAAAGGGTAATTTTCGAGCTCTTCCTTAAATGCTTTCCAGTCCTGCATGTTGTTTTTATCTCCATTAAAGAAGTAATGACGCGGAATTTCATCTAAAGCAGCACATTTCTGAAGGTTTTTAGCCAAAACCATCCCACCCAGGGCCGATCCTTCAACCACGTAGGCCGCTCCCAGGGCTTCGGCTTTAGAATGACATTCAAAAATACCATTTTTGGAAGGTATTTCTTCTGTAATGCCCAATTGTTGCAAATCCTGTTTTAACTGCTGGTGCTTTTTGCCTTCGTAGTGTGGCAAGAACTTTTGTATTTCGGTTTCAGTTTCGCGATACGCCAGGTAATTCTGCAGCAACAGGAGTTTATAGGTGGTGAGATCAATACTGTGGTCCATAATTTGCCGGGCCAGGTTCTTATCCTCAATTTGTTCGTGCAGTTCGCGGGTTTCCTCCTTAAGCTTCTCTATTATCTTCATCCCTACCGGCTTTAAAATCTTTAATGGCATTTTTGATCTTGCTGATGTTATCCTTCTGCTCCCTGTTGTCAAATTTCAGGTTATCCAGGTAATCATTGATCTGGTTTATGGCAATCTTGTTCTGCCTTAGGCGTTCCCTTATTTCCTCTTTTTCACTCATGCGGAAGACCACCTGTTTAAGCAGGGGTTTTAATTTATCTTCGAGGTTGTTCATGTGCTTTTTCAGAATAAACCCCGAAGCTCCTGCCAAAATGGTATTGGCAGCCAGTTCTTCGTCGTGAACCGTGCCGGTAAGGAAGATAAATGGAAGTTTGGGATCTTTTTGCTGTACCAGCTGCAGTACCTCCAGGCCTGTACAGGTAGGAAGGTTGTAATCGGAAATCACCACATCGGGAATAAAGTTGATGAGCTTGTTCCTACAGGAAGAAAGGTCTTCGACTACCTCAATATGTGGTTCTTCAACAAGTTTTCTAATAGTGCGCAGGGTAATCAAGACATCAGCTTCATTGTCCTCCACCAGTAATATTCTCAACGGGATCTTAATCATTTGCGTATGCTCCTACTTTTGGGGCTCAAGATAAAAATAAAATACAGAACCTTCTCCGGGTTCACTTTCAACCCAAATTTCTCCTTCATGTTTTTCCACAATCCTCTTTACAATGGCAAGGCCAATGCCGGTGCCTTTAAATTTGCTGCCCACACCGCGCTGAAAGGTCTCGAATATTTTTTCTCTCAATGCCGGGTCTACCCCTATTCCATTATCTTTTACGTAAAACGTACTGCGCCCATTTATGAGGGTTTTACCTACTTCTATAACTGGTGCTTCTTTTTCTGAAGAATATTTTAAAGCATTGTTAAGCAGATTAGACCACAACTGGAACAGCATTCTACGGTTACCCCACATAGGCGGAAGCTCTTCCTGAATCTCTATGCGTGCCGAAGGGAAATTTGCCGAAAGGTTGAAGAGTTCGAATATTTCTTTGAGCATTGCGGTGGTATCTACCTCATGCTTCTCTACCCTCTCAATATGCCCCAGCCTGGAATACTCCAGGATATCGTCAATAAGATCATTCATTTTTTGGGTAAGGCCGGTACTCATTTCCAGATATTTAAGACCTTCACTTCCAAGGGGGTTACTAAAATCTTCCCGAAGAATTTTGAGAAAGCCTTCCATACCTCTTACCGGCGCCCGTAGATCATGTGAAAGTCCGTAACTAAATAGTTCCAGCTCCCTGTTGGCTTCTATGAGCTTTTCGTTCAAGGCTTCAATTTCCCTGCGCTGGCGGGTGAGCAGCACATGGCTTATATTTTCTCTCAAAGCCCTGGCCGTGTTGCGGTCAAGCTCATGCCATGGTTCCGAAAAGCCGGTGAGTTTCTCACTCCACTTTTCAAAAGATTTACGCGGACTAAGTCTTTGTTCCTTTTCGTTATAGAACACCTTATTCTGCGGATTCCCTCCCCAGGTCACTACCTGCACTACTTCAGGCTTGAACCATAAAATATATTTATTATCAGAAATTTTTAAGCTGAAAAGTCCCGAGGCTGTTTTCTTGTATTCTTCGGCTTCAGGAAATAGCGCTGAAAGGTTGCGGGTCCAAAAAAGGCTTTTTGACTGCTTTTTTATGAAGTTATTTAGCAGGCTGTCCAGCTGTTCTTTGCCAGGTGTTTGCCCATTTAGTTCCCATTCATTAATGTAAAAAATGGCACCGCCGCTACAATTAAGGAGTTCTAGAAATTGTACGGTATCCCTGCTTAGCGCCTCCACAATATTGTCGTGGTATTTCATTTGAGCCACCAGCTGGCGCCGGATACTCTCGGTTTGCTCCGAATGACTTAAAAGGCTGCTGGTTTCATGCAGCGTAATTTCGGTTGAGAGCATTTGTGCCAGGAAACGGCAACTCTCCCGCTGGTAAAAATCAAGGTGCTTCTCTGCCTGATGATGACAGGCAATAAGCCCCCACAATTTTCCCTTTACCACAATAGCTGCCGAAAGGGATGCGCCCACGCCCATGTTTTTCAAATATTCTATGTGAATAGGAGAAACGGCCCTAAGCGAAGATCTTGAAATATCAAGGGGTTTCCCGGTAACCGGTGAAATTTCGGGCTTTAGAGGCACCGGCGTATAGTGTACATTGGCAATGATCCTTACCCTGTGTTTAAGGAACATTTTACGGGACTGCTCCGGAATATCGGTAGCCGGATATCGCAGCCCCAGCCACGATTCTAAATCGTCATTCTTTGTTTCGGCAATTACTTCGCCATTCCACTCCTCATCAAAGCGGTAGATCATCACCCTGTCATAGCCAAACATTTTGCGGGTGAGTTTGGCAGCTTCCGAAGAAAGCTCCTCAAGAGACCGTGCCGTCTGGAACTTGTTGAGGATGCCCGTTAACTGCTTCTGAAAGAAAAATGGATCCTGCACCTGTGCGAGTGGCTCAAAATCGAGCACCAGGCTCTCTTCGGAAATATGCGCAAGCACCAGGAATTTCTTTCGGTTTACTTCCACTTCCTGCGGAAGGTTATCTTCATCAAAATCGGGTGCCAAAAATGGCATTTTCAGAAGGTAAGACAGCGGTTTCCCCAGCAGCTCATCTACAGGAATTCCGAAGTATTCCGAAGCATTTTCACCGGCCTGGGTGATATTTAAATTTGTGCGATCACAAACCACCAGCACGCCATGCGCCTGAGATTTCCCAATAAAGTGGATAGGTTCTTTGGCACAGTTCTCCAAATCAACCTGAACCGGGTATTTTAAGGACGATTTATCCATATTATCAAGCCTGAAGTTTGAAGTAAAAGGTACTTCCCACCCCTTCTTGCGAGTCTACCCAAATGCTACCATTATGTAAATGAACTATCTTCTCTACGTGTGCCAGCCCCACACCTGTACCATCATTGCTGTCGTGTTTCTTGACGCGGTTGAATATTGTAAAAATTTTATCCTGGTCTTCTTTTGCAATCCCCACCCCGTTATCTACCACCGTAAATGTCCAGAAATCGCCTTCTCTATATGCCGAGATACGCACCTCCGGATTTCGTTCTTTAGGGGTATATTTTATGGCGTTACTAATAAGGTTCTGGAAAAGCAGTCTTAGTTCTACTTCATAACCTTGCAAGCGCGGTAAATCTCCAATATGGATCTTTGCCTTTGTATCTTTTATTCTTTTGCCTAAATCATATTTTACTACTTCTACCAGTTCACGGGTATCTACGAGCTTTTTAACCCCGTCGCGCCCTATGCGCGAATGTTCCAGTAAGGCCCTTATTTGTTCTGAAAGCCTGGTAGATGCCTGCTTGATGTAAGAAACATAATTTTGACCTTTTTCATCAAGTTTGGAAGCATAGATTTTACCTAAGATATCTATCCCAAATTTGATGGTAGAAAGCGGCTCCTGCAAATCGTGCGAACAAATGGAAACAAATTGCTCCAGGTCGCGGTTAGCCCTTTCAAGATCGGCTTTTTGTTCCCGCAGTTGATCTTCGGCCTTTTTCAAAGCTGCAATCTCTACAAAAGTATAGCGAATGGTTAGAACGTTGTCTTCTTCATCTCTTTCGGCAGTCGCATTGAGAATTACGGGCAGGCTCTCTCCGTTCTTGTTGAGGATGTTCTGCTCGAGATTGACAAGCAGGCCGTTTTCAGCAAAATATTTATTCGATTTTAAAGCCTCCACCTGGGAATCTTCGTGGTACAGGTCGTAAATAGATTTCCCTATAAGTTCTTCTTTCGACTCATACTTCAGCTGCTTTATGGCCATTTTGTTGCAATGCACAATCTTATAATTTTGCGGGTTAACGCTTATGTGCATTACAGGGTCTTCTTCATAGAAACTCTTAAACCTGCGTTCGCTCGCCTGCAGCTTCTCTTTAGACTTTTGAAGGCTTTCAATTTCAATGAAAGTGATCACTACCCCGTCAATTTTCTCGTTAGAATCTACGTAGGGTGATATTCTTCGCAGGTAATGCAGCCCGTCTTTAGAAACTACGGCTTTCTCTAAAGTTTTACCGGTTTTAAGCACCCGCTTACAACGCTGGAGCAAATTGCTTCTTCCAATACTCCCCGTAAAATGGCTTATTGGCCGCCCCATATCAGAATTAAGAAAACTGAAATGATCTTTTATGGCCGGGGTGAACTTGCGTATGCACAGGGAGCCATCGAGGAAGATGGTACCAATTTGCGTACTTTCAAGCAGGTTGTTAATATCGGCATTAAGCGCAGCAAGATCATCCATTTTCTGAATGTTCTCGGCATTTACGGTGTTGATCTCCTCGTTTACGCTTTGCAGTTCTTCGTTGGTGCTTTGCAGCTCTTCGTTTGAAGCCAAAAGTTCTTCATTGGCCGCCTGCAACTCTTCGTTGCTGGTTTCTATCTCTTCCAGGGAAGTCTGCAATTCTTCTTTGGTTTGCTTTAACTCCTCTTCAAGATTGGAAACATATTCTTTGGTACGGGTGGTAAGGGTAATATTATCTACACTTTCTACCCCTTCAAGGTTGAGCTCCTTCTCAAGAAAGGTGATCATAAAAGTGGTTTCGGAGTCTACATGGTTCCGCAGAAAAGGTTTTACTAAAAGGTCAACAGCTTTTTTCTCCCCCTGGTGTTCAAAAATGGCATCTTTATAATAAACTTTTTGCTGAAGCTTTTCTGCTTTTTTAAGGCTGTTCTGAATCAAATACCTCAAATCTGTGCCCAGCATGTCGAGTAAATTTGTAGAAAAGCCGCTCACAGGAAGGTTGGCGTATTTCCTGAATTCGCCAATGGCCTCAAGTATATCGTAATCTGAATCTACATAAACGCTTGCCGCCTTGAAGTGATCGAGTACGGTCTCATTAAAGTCACTTGTGAGCTTGTTAAAAGTAGTGTTGGCAGGAGCTTTATATGCCATTCCTGTACTTTGGGGCTTGCTGCCAGCTACTCTCCCCGCCGATGTTGGCGTGTGGGAAAGACCGGCTTCGAGCCTGTTATTGGGTTGAATATTCCTGAATATCTTCCATTTGCGATCAATTTCAGAAAAATTCTTTTGCTCTGTATGTACGCTTTCACTGGTTCCCAGTACGAGTACCCCATCCTGTTTAAGGCTGTAATGCAGCACACTCAAGGCCTTGGTTTGTATTGCAGGCTGAAAATATATGAGAAGATTGCGACAGGAAACCAAATCCATATTACTAAACGGCGGATTCTTGATCACGTTGTGGCGTGAGAAGATTACAGCCCGCCTCAACTTATCTACAACCTCATATTTGCCTTGCTTGCTTTTAAAGTATTTAGCAAGAAAATCGGCTGGTACATCGGCCGCTATACTTTCGGGGTATAAGCCTTTGCCGCCTATCTCAAGATGCTTTTCGGCAATGTCGGTAGCAAAGATCTTGAGTTCTATATTCTTCCCCTGGTTCTCAATTTCTTCGATAAAGCACATGGCAAAAGAATAAGCTTCTTCTCCCGTACTACAGGCAACGTCCCAAACCTTTAGAACTTCTCCATCAATTTTTGAACTCACCATTTCGGGGATTACCCGTTGGCGTAAAACGTCCCAGACTTTACTGTCTCTAAAAAATTTGGTGACCCCAATAAGGAACTCCCTGTAAAGTATATCAACTTCTCCTTCGGTATTGGTGAGGTAAGTAAAATATTCGGCAAGAGATCGGCATTTACACACACTCACTCTTCGGGCTACCCTTCGGGCAAGAGTAGACCTTTTGTACTCTCTAAAGTCGAGCCCTGTTTTCTCATCAATGAAGTTTAAGATCTTGATAAGCTCTGTCTGGTCGTAAGCTACATCTCCATCTTTAAAATGAAATATAGAAGGTGCGGTAAGATAATTATCGAGCTCATTACCCATTTCTTTGACTGACAGCACATAATCTACCAGCCCTGTAGCAATCGCGCTTCTGGGCATTCCGTCAAATTGGGCTTCATCAGGCTCCTGCACCATAATCATCCCGTCGCTTTCTTTGATTGCACGTGCCCCGCGGGTTCCGTCACTGCCGGTACCGCTAAGAATAACTCCTATAGCCTTCTCCCGCTGTTCTCGCGCCAACGACTCAAAGAACATGTCTATAGGCAAGTTGAGCGTAGGGTTTTTGGGCTTCTCCAGAAGCTGTAGCCTGTTGCCTTTAATAATCAGGTTATTGGCCGGTGGTATAAGATAGATATGCCCAGGCTTGACTTCCATACCCTCTTCTACTTCCACTATAGGCAAGCCCGTACTGCGGGCCAGGAGTTCGCCCATCATGCTTTTATAATCTGAAGACAGGTGCTGAATGATGATGTAAGCGCTTTTGGTAGCTTGAGGAATATGTTCAAAAAAAGATTTAAGAGCTTCAAGACCACCAGCACTGGCTCCTACGGCCACAATTCGGGTGTTGGACGAAGAAGGGGGCATTTCTGATTGTAAAGTCGGGGAATTCTTGATTTTCTTACTCATAACGAAAAAAGAGCCACCAAAGAATCCTTACTATTTAAAACAAATCGCAGGTTACCCACAAATCATCTCAAGCAGGAAATTCAATAGCATGTATTGGAAAAATTATTCGCCGTGAAAATACTTCTATACAATAATTTTTACTGTTAACAATGTGTTAAGTAACTATGTTGTGCAGAATTAAGCTCTTTTGCAGCCAGATATTGTCTCCAATTTGCAGTTTTTCGGCTTTTGTTAAAGTAGAAGATGCAAAATTGAACACTCTAAAAATTAGAGTGTTCACTAAATGCTATAATTGGAAGGGAGGGCGAAGCATCAGCCTTATTCCCCTATTTAAAACCAATTCTTCTACCTGCTCCCTTCCTTATTTAACAGCTTTAAAAATTAATGTAATCTATTTACATACAACAAGATAAGAAAAACACAAGGAACAAAAGCAATAATAAGCTCACTATAGGTTTTCACCACCTCTGCACCCTTAAAATCCTGAAGCAAAATATTAATAATCAATTACAATTCAGTATCTTGTATAGCGTATCCCTATAATTTTAACGCCATGAGAAATCCAACTTCATTTTTCGCAAGGCCCATTGTTATCCTGTTCTTGTTTTTTGTTTTGTCTCCAGGAGCTGTGACTGCTTTTCAGCAACCTTCACAAGAGTATACAGAATATAAAGGACAGGTTGTTAACAGCCAAAACAACGATGCACTGGCCGGTGCCTACCTATCTGTTCAAAACACCAACATCTCTACAGTGACCAACAGTGACGGGGAATTTTCCTTAAAGATCCCTCAAAACCTGGAAGATGTAAATGTGCAGGTTTCCTTTCTTGGCTTCCAAAGCCGCACAATTCCTTTGCAATTCTTTCAGCAGGATAATGTTGTCATAGCACTGCAAGAATCTTTAGAAGAGCTTAATGAAGTCAGCATTTTCACCTATACCGATCCTGCTGCTTTGGTTCACAATATGCTGGAAACCCGCGGAAACAACTATTTTACCGACCGTACAACCATGACTGCCTTTTACAGGGAAGCTATAAAAAGAGGCCGAAAAAATGTCTCTCTTTCTGAAGCCGTTGTAAAAATTCACAAACAACCTTATGATTCTAACAGTGATGACGATATTGCCCTGGTAAAAGCTCGAAAAACAGCCGATTATACCCGGCTGGACACTGTAGCCCTTAAATTAAGGGGTGGGCCTTACAATCCTTTGAGCATAGACCTTATGAAAAATCCTACACATATTTTTAATCAGCGGGATCTTGCCAATTTCAAATTCAGCTTTGACAATCCTACCAAAATTGACGAACAGTACCTCTACGTTGTGAATTTTGAGGAACTGGATAAGAGGATGCCCTGGTATTATGGCAAACTATTCATTGATGCCAACACTTTTTCCCTGATCAAAGCTTCTTTTAATCTTAACGTAGATAACCGCTCGGCTGCGACAGATCTGTTTGTTCAGAAAAAACCTGGCGGAACAAAGGTCTATCCCGTAGAAGTGAAATATGACATTACCTACAGGCAAAAAGACGGCCGCTGGTATTTTGGCTATGGCAATACCCAACTGGAGTTTGTGGTAAACTGGAAACGCAAACTCTTCAACTCCCGTTACAAGGTAAACAGCGAACTCGCCGTGACCAACTGGGAGGTGAATACCGAAAAAGTTAAAAGAGACAATAGTTTTTTAAGCCGAAAGGTGATCATGAATGACGATATTTCGGGCTTTGCAGATCTTTCTTTCTGGGGTGAGAATAACATAATTGAACCCGATGAATCTATTGAAAGCGCGATAGATAAAATACGTGACAAGTTAGAAAACAACTAGATCTGTTTGATGAAATACCTCTCAAAAATGGCATTTTAAAAGCACATTTTTGAGAGGACATATTTTGTCGTATAAGTCATTAACTTTGCAGGGCACCAAGCTTTCCTTTAACTTCGGAAGCTAAAAGTTAAACCCAATGAAGATCCTGCATACGGCCGATTGGCATATTGGAAAAAAACTTCACAAAACCGAACTGGCCGAAGATTTCGACCTCTTTGTCAACTGGCTGTGCAAGACCATTGAAGAAGAAAAAATTGATGTTCTGCTGGTTTCGGGAGATATTTTTGATCTTGCCAATCCATCTTCCGAAGCAAGGCGCCAGTACTACCGCGCGCTGGTAAAAATGAACCGCTTTGATTGCAAAATCATTCTAACAGGCGGTAATCACGATTCTCCAGCCATGCTCGAGGCGCCAAAAGAGATCCTAAAAGCGCTCGATATCGAGATTGTTGGCGGAATGCCCCAAAACCTTGAAGAACTCATCATTCCCATAAAAAATTCCGACGGAATAACTGAGCTGGTAATTGCGGCCGTTCCCTTCCTGCGCGATGCCGATCTTCGAAAGTCGACTGAATCTGAAACTCATGAAGACCGTCTTGAAGCTCTCAAAAATGGCATTCAGAATACCTTTTTTGAAGCCGCACAAATTTGTGAACAGCAGTTTCCGGCTGTACCTGCACTCGCCATGGGCCACCTCTTCACCGCAGGTATTGAAACTTCAGAAAGTGAAAGAGAAATTCAGATAGGGAATCTGGCAGCTTTTGAAGCCTCCAGGTTTGGTAGCTATTTCAATTACATTGCCCTGGGGCATATCCATAAACCCCAGCGGGTAGCCGCTGCTGTGCCTGCATTTTACAGCGGTTCTCCCCTGCCCCTGTCCTTCAGCGAACGCCGGGATGAAAAAAGAGTACTTATCATTGATTCTGAAGAAGGCTGGGAACCAAAAAGTGTTCCTGTTCCGGGGTTTCGCGCTCTTTTAAAGATAAGTGGCGACCTTGAACAAATCAGCTTAAAACTGGATGAGCTAGAGGAGAAAAAAGATCTTGAAAGCCTCATCGAAGTAGAGCTTAAAGAGGAGCAGTATGATGCCTTAAAGATCTATGACCTCGATACCCTGGTTTCTGGTTTTCAAAAAGAAGGTTACCGGATTGTAAAACACAGGGCAGGTTTTAAAAATCAGTTAAAAGGTGCAGGCCAGGCTTTTAGTGCCGATAAACAATTACAGGATTTAAAGCCCAAAGATGTTTTCCTGGAGCTCATTGCAAAACACGAGTATGATACCGAAACAAAGCAGGAAATCCTTTCGGCTTTTGACGAAATACTTGAAGAGTTGCACCGGGATGAAAATGCAGAAATATGAAGATCTTAAAAATAGAATTTGAGAACATCAACTCTCTCAAGGGAAAGCATGAGATAGACTTCACAAAAGTGCCTTTTACGGTAAGTTCGCTCTTTGCTATTACTGGGCCTACCGGCAGCGGAAAAAGCACAATTCTAGACGTGATTTCCCTTGCCCTTTTCAACATGGTGCCGCGCCTGGGAAAGATCAGTAAGAACGACATCATCAATAAAGGGGCGCTGCTTACCCGCAACCAAAAAGAGGCTTTTGCAAAGGTTACTTACCAGGCAAAAAAAGGAATTTACGCCAGCGAATGGAGCATTTCAACCAATCGCAACAACAACCTGCGCGATTATGAAATGTTCCTCTACGATCTGGCTACCGGCAAACCCCTGGACTATAAAAAGTCTGATGTCCCTTCAAAGAACGAGGAGCTTATAGGTTTAAGTTACAACCAGTTCATAAAATCGGTGCTGCTGGCACAGGGAGATTTTGCCCAGTTCTTAAAGGCTAAAAAAGATGAACGCGGGGAGCTTCTTGAAAAAATCACGGGAACAGGAATTTACAGGCAGGTAGGCATCAAAGTTTATCAGAAATTTAAAACAGTTAATGCCGAAATTGATGACAGGCAGCGGGAAATAAATGTGCTTCAAAAAGACCTTTTAGAGGAGGAAGTTTTGCAGGAGCTCACTACAGCTCTTACTCAAAAAGCGGGCATGTGTGAGCCGCTGGAGAAGGAAACCCGCGAACTGGAAAGGCTTAAAGAACTCAAGAAGAATATTTCTTCACAGCAGGAGCAAATTGCAGCACAGGAGAAACTACAGCTCAATGCCACCCAAAACCTTATTAATTTTGAAAAAGAAAAGGGAGAAAAGCTACAACAACACGAGCAGGTACAAGGCTTTGCCGGAGATTTACGAAAATGGCAAAATCTCGATGCCGGCTGCAGGGAAATAAAAGAAGAACTTACCAGGCATGCCAGTGGCGTAGAAAAAAACAGGAAAGGCATTAGCCAATGCCTTGAGAACATCACCAGCTTTTTAAAAAATGAACCTGCTACAGAAGAGATTGAGAGCAGCCTACAAGCTTTTTCCCGCAATGTGAGAAAACTTCAGCAGCAACGGGATGAAAAACTGAACCATTATCGCAACCTGCAGGAGCGCTTTGACCTGGAATTAAGAGAAGTTCCGTTTAAGCTGAATGGCGATCTACAAGCCGAAGAACTGAAGCTGCAAGAAATGAAAGCTGCGGGCGAAAACAGGCTTCAGGAGCTTCAAGATCAGCTGAAAGAGATAGACCTGCAAAATATAGAAACCGAAAAAATCAGGTTAAGGGAACTCCTTCAGCAGGGAAGAAAAGCACAACAGGAATGGGTGACGATAGAAAATCTTTCCGCAGAAATTGAAAGGGCAACAAAAGAGGAAAAAGAACTGCTTGGGCAGGTTGCAAACCTTCCGCAGGAGGTGGCTTCAGCAAAAAAAGAGATGCAAACCCTTCAAAAAGATGTGGAGAACCTGCAACTAAGAAAGGAAAATGAGCTGCTTAAGGCGAGCCTGGAACAACACAGGCATAACCTGAAGAACGGCGAACCATGCCCGCTTTGCGGCAGCACCGAACATCCTTATGCCACCCACTTACCTGCCAAAAATGACACTTTACAGGAGGAACTTTTAAAGCTGAAAAAAGAGCTTTCGGCAATGGAAAGGCAGGTGACCAGCCGTGAGACCAGCCTGGCGCATCACCAGAAGAGAATTGGCGAACTTCAACTGCTCATCCAGGAAAACCGAAGCAAAGTGGAGGCTCAAAAAAGGCATTTTGAAGAGGTATTTTTAAAGATCAATCCGGCAGGGAAAGACTGGGAAGAATTCTGCAACAACAGTGAAGAGAAGATTAACCTGCTTGATGAATTTGAAAAACAAAACAGGAAGCTGAACGCTATTAAGACCGGGCTCCCCATACTTACCGAGATCCAAAACGTACTGGTAGAAGGAAAAAAGATCAAAAGAGAACTTGACGGCCTGTACAGCGGGAAAGATATTGATACCGACTGCCTGGAGCTGCAAAATTCGTGGACTTCGCTGCAGCACCAACAAAATTCGCTTACCAGCCAGGGAAAAGACCTCAACCAAAAACTGACCAATAAAACTGCTGAGCTCAAAACGCTGGAAAAACTTCTGCACCCCAATATTTCTAAAGCCGGTTGCAAAGATATTTCTGAAGCCCTGCAAAGACTTTTACCTGAAACAGAATATTCACAGCTCAACAGAAAACGTGAAGAACTTACCTCTCAAAAAGGGCAAATTGAAGCCTCTTTAAAAACGCTTAAAACGCAACTCGAAGAGCTACAAAAAAAGGATGTGCCACAAAGCGAGGAAAATCTTTTAAAGCAGCTGCAGGAGACAAAAGCGCAACTGACTTCTTTAAATGAGGAGTGCGAAGAATTGAGGCGCAAATTGCGGAACGACAAAGAGCGACAAGCACAAATTGCTGCCATTGAGGAGGATCTTAAGGAAGTGAAGGGCAAAATAAAACGTTGGGAACTGCTCAACCAGCTCGTGGGAGACGCCACCGGGAAGAAATTTAACGACTTTGCCCAGGATCTAAGCCTCTCACAGTTACTCATTTTGGCAAACCGCAGGCTTCAGGATCTAAGCGACCGCTACAGGATCGATAAACCTTTAGAAGACGAAGACGACAGCCTGGTAGCCATAGACGAACATATGGGAGGCCAAAGACGCTCGGTAAAGACACTTTCGGGAGGTGAAACTTTTCTGCTAAGCCTCTCTATGGCCCTTGCTTTAAGTGACCTGGCTTCGCGAAATGTCGAGATCAACTCCTTGTTTATAGATGAAGGTTTTGGCACCCTTGATCCTGAAACCCTCGACCAAACTTTGGATACGCTGGAAAAGCTGCAGGCAGAATCATCTAAGACCATTGGAATTATTAGCCATGTTGACTCGTTAAAAGAACGAATTGCCACACAGATACGACTTAGCAGAAATGGCCAGGGCTATAGTTCATTGGAGGTAATAGGATAAATTATGACTTATGACAGTAGAAGAAAAAATTTCTACATTTTCAGAAGAATTTGAAAAGCTTCCGGGAGTTACCGTGATCAATGAAATAGAGGGTTTTAAACCTCTATTTATGACCTCAAACGGCCTGGAACTGCTGGGCTTGACCCTCAATGAACTTATAGCTACAAAGGAGAATTACCAACATATCTATTTTAAATCAAATTACATAAGGGATTATCTGGAATCGCTGGAGTCATTGATTGAATTGGAAGGACTTGATGAAACATATACCTTCTTTCACCAGGTCAAAATCCAGGGAAGCTTTCAATGGTATGCGGCTTCTATAAAAATTTTTCATATCGAAGCTCATTTTCAACCTACTCACACTATCACCTACGCAGTGCCGCTTAAAGATTTTGAATGGACCATAAGAAGAGCTGAGCGCTTAATGGAAGAAACAGATTTTGCCCGGAAGAACCTTGAAAAATACGGAAAGTTGACTCCGCGGGAAATTGAAACACTTGGTTTGGCAGGAAAAGGGATGAGAACTAATGAAATGGCAGAGCGATTAAACATATCTTCAGATACGGTGAATTCTCATCTAAAATCTCTTCGGAAAAAACTGGAGGTTGCCAACTCATTTGAACTCCAGGAATATGCCCGGGCTTATGACCTAATGTGATAGATATCGAAAAAAAGATACTCTTTATCGATTTTCTTTAAGGTTTTTTTAAAGAACCTGTGTTTTGTGCTACTTTTAAATAGCAAACAACCGGAACCTTGCAACCAACCTTTGAACAAAAACTAACTCTCTTCTCTGAATGTGCAGAAGCTATGCCTGGTGTAGTCATAGTCCATGAATTAAGGGAAAAAGACTTCAAGACTGTTTACATGAGCTCCCGCGGGCTATATCAACTGGGAGTTTCTTTAGAGGAGCTTTCTAAAATGGGACCTAAATACCATGACCGTTTCTTCAATAATGAAGATATGGAAGATTTCATAGTGAAACTGCGAAAGCTGCTTCAAAAAAAAGATCCAGAAGAAACCTTTACTTTTTTTCAGCAGGTGAAATTTAAAAACCGCCAGGAATGGGTATGGCACATTGGGTCTATAAGGATTTTTCATCAGGCTGATGATGGCTCAGCCACTCATCTGGTCACTGTCGCGTTTCCCGTTGACCGCATGAAGCATATTGAAAATAAAGCAGAGCGGCTTTTAAAGGAAAATATGTTCTTCAAAGAAAACCTAAGTAAATTTCTTAGCCTTGGAAAAAGGGCAAAGGAAGTTTTAAAACTGGTGGCTCTGGGAAAGAGTTCGGCAGATATTGCAAAAGAACTGCACATTTCTATAGACACCGTGCACACTCACCGCAAGAATATCAAAAAGAAACTGAATATTTCTACCAATTTTGAATTTACGGAATACGCCAGGGCCTACGATCTTATTTAAGCACAAAAAAAAATCGGGGCCCCTACACCCCCGATTTTTCACTCCGTTGCACCGGACTCATAAGTGAAATATCCGGTACAATTTCACGTGATAAAAATAGTATTTCACACCTCCTCCACCAATACCCACTTTTGGGGATTTTCGCCCTTTTTCTGTTAAAATTCAAAGACGAAAGCCTTATTTTTGCCTACGAACAACAAAAAGATATTGTTGTGGTACTATTTTATGCACAGACACTTTAAAATATATAAACCCTACGGCTTTTTAAGCCAGTTCGTGAGTAACCAGCGCACCCGCCGCAGTAAGAAAATGCTGGGAGAACTAGGGGATTTCCCCGAAGGCACTATGTCGATTGGCAGATTGGATGAAGATTCGGAAGGCCTGCTCTTGCTTACCACCAATGGTAAAGTGAGTGCAGAGATTACAGGAGGGAATGTAGAAAAAGAATATTATGTGCAGGTAGATGGCCTCATTGAAGAAAAAGACATCGAAAAATTAAGTACCGGAATTGAGATAGGGATCAATGGAAAAAAATATCTTACCAAACCCTGCGAAGCCAGACTACTGGAATCTCTTCCTGATTTTCCTCCCCGGGCAAAACCCATTAGAGATGAAAGGCACGGCCCTACCAGCTGGATTTCAATTACACTCACTGAAGGCAAGTTTAGACAGGTAAAAAAAATGACTGCAGCGGCCGGTTTTCCCACTCTTAGGCTGGTAAGGGTGCGCATAGGTCAGGAGAAACTTGACAGCTTAAACTCAGGAGAAGTTATTGAAGTTAAGAATTTTACCTATTAAGAATCTGATAAAAATCATGTAAACTATCTGGAATTTTCAGTAAATTATTGTTCTAATTTTTTCGGCTATGAACAATATTCTGATCTCTTCAGATGTGTTGTCGCTTCCCCGAAGTGGCTTGCTCTACGCCCTTCATCTCATGAGAGGCCGAAAAACTCATTTCTATTTCGAGACCTTTTCTATGAAACAAAGATTGGCTTCGGGGCCGTCTTACAATGAATCTCAATTAAATTGTCTCGAGTTCGTCATCAAACAGGAATTGGATGCCATTCAGAAAAAGATCAGGAGCTTTTTCCCTGCTGAAGATTATGAGCTGTACATCTTGAATTCGCCCGAAGATCTCTACAAAAGAAAAGAAAAATTCTCTTTGGCTATCCTGAATACCAGAAACAGAGCTTTAAGTCATTTGACGGTGTTGACCAAACTATATGCCGGCTTAAAAATGCCATTTTTGGCACTCCCTGATATTGCGAAGCCTATACTTCCCAAAAAATTACTTCTCATAGCAGAACCCGGCGTTCAGGTTCCATTAGCCAGTCTTGCCCCGGTTAAAAAAATCTTCGGAAACTTCAGCTTTTCACTTGAAATACATAAGATCTACCCCGGCAAAGTGAATGCCCAACAGGCAAAAATTGACAGCTTCAGGTTAAAAGAAGTTTTAAATATATATCATCCTGCGGTGAAGGTTTTCTCTCAGCAAGAATACCGTTTTTCAAACCTGCAGGATGCTCAAAATTTTGATTTACGATTGCTCCCTCAGGATGAGCATAGCCTGCAAAGAAAAATGAATAACCCGGCTTTTGTGAACTTTATTTCCAATCCAAAAGCTCCGACTTTGATAAGTCCAAAACCTGAAATAGACTTTGTGCCTGCCTTTAAACGAAACCGTAATACCACAAAACCATTATTTATTAAGCCATGAAAATCTTAATCTCTGTCCTGCTCCTCACACATGCAATTTTACACCTCATGGGGGTAGTAAAAGCTGTTCATGAAGATTTTTTACCTACCCTCTCCAGAAGTATAAATAAACTTGAAGGAATACTTTGGCTTACCAGTGCCGTGCTTATTTTTATAGCAGATGTCTATTTTCTAATGGCTTCAAATTACTGGCCCATTCTGGCTATTATAGGGGCCATCCTGTCTCAGTTTCTCATCACGTTAAACTGGCAGGATGCAAAATACGGCACTATTCTTAACCTGCTGATTTTAGGCATAAGTTTTCCTGCGCTAACCTGAAGTTGAAATTTTTCAATTTGAGGGCATCAGAAGTCTTTATAAAAGAATTTTGTGACCTGTATAATGAAAGTGGGTAAAATGCCGGCACCGGCAATCAAAACCCAATGGTTTGTTTGCAAAGGCTGCAGGCTCAACACCCCGGCCACTACCGGGATAAAGTAGGCCAGGAGAACCACAGCCACACAAAATCCCACCGCCATCCATACATATTTGTTACGGGTAACCTGGTTGTTGAGCAACGGTTCTTTGCCCTCACGCATATTGAGTACGTGCAGGAACTGCGCAAACGCAAGGCTTAAAAAGGCGATGTTATTATTGATCTCTTCCGTTTCTTCCCAAATAAAATAGGAATAAAAAAAAGCTCCCGTAACACTGGCAGCAATGAGCACCCCGTAAATTCCAATCTGCACCCAATTCCACCGGCTAATGATTGGTTCTTTTGGATCTTTTGGGGGCAACTTCATAACGTTAGGATTGCCTTCGCCTATACCAAGCGCAAGAGCCGGGAACACATCTGAAAGCAGGTTGAGAAACAACAGCTGCAGGGGTAAAATAGGCAGGATAAAGAGTGAGAAACTTATAAGCGCGATCAAAATGATCTCAGCAAGGTGGTAAGAAAGCTGATAAAGCACAAACCTCCTGATGTTCCCGAAAATGATGCGCCCCTGCTCAACAGCTTTGACTATAGAACCAAAAGAGTCATCTTTGAGTACCACATCGGCGACCTCCTGGGCTACCTGCGTACCTCTCTTGCCCATAGCAATGCCAATGTTGGCCTTTTTGAGAGCCGGCGCGTCATTCACTCCGTCACCGGTCATACCCACGATCTCGCCCATATTTTGAAAGTGGCTGATAAGACGTAGCTTTTGCCCGGGGTCTACGCGTGAAAATACCCTGATGCCCATGAGTTCATCCTGGGTACTTTTTTCAAACTGTTTATGCAGGTCTTTGCCATGTAAAACCGGGGGTTGGTGTTCTTCTTCTGAAACGATCTTTACCTCACGCCCCACATTAGCCGCTGTTGCAGGATGATCTCCGGTTACCATGATCACTTTAATGCCTGCAGCTTTACAAGTCTCTATTGCTGTAGCCACTTCTTTTCGCGGAGGATCCATAAAACCGAGCAGCCCCACAAAATTGAGGTCATGTAGAAAATCTTCGGCTTCTTCGCCATCAGGACATTTTTGACTTGTTTTAAAAGCAAAACCAAGTACGCGCAAACCATCGGCGGCCAGGTCATGATTTCGCTGTTTCCATTTCTCCTTTTCATCTTCTGTAAAATCTTCCGGTTTTCCCTGCTTCAGGATTTGTGTAGAACGGGAAAGAATGGCATCGGCAGATCCTTTTCCGGCTATATAGAAATGATCGTTTTCTTTGTAAATGGTTCCCATCACCATAGACTCTGAGTCAAAAGGATCATGTAATTCCCGGGGCAAGTCCTGTAATTCCTTATAAAATTCCGGGTCAAAATTGCTCACAAAATCCAGCAGGGCTATCTCAAGAGGGTCTCCTTTAGCCAGTTTTCCCTCTTCTGCTGCTTCCGGTTTTTCTTCAGAATTTTCGGGATTTCTCAGGGAAGCATCATTGGCAAGTACAGAGATCTTCAGCAACTCGTTTAAATTACTTTTTTCCTGTAGATCAACATGTAAAGTTGGTTTTTGCCCGTGCCGGTCAACCTTCAGAAGTCCGTCATCGGGGAGATAAAAGCTGTGAACGGTAAGTTCATTCTTTGTTAAAGTTCCGGTTTTATCGGTAAAGATCACGGTAGTCTCTCCCAGCGTTTCTACCGCGCTCAGGCTCTTGATCAAAACATGCTTTTTAGACAGCCTTACCATTCCGCGGGCAAGGGCGATACTGGCAACAATGGGCAGGCCTTCAGGGATAGCAGCAATAGACCAGGCGATTGACGTTTGCACCAGTTGATACAGTTCTTCTCCCGCCAGCCAGCCAAAGAAGAAAAAGGCAGCTGCCATCACCAGGATCACCCAGATCAGTTTTTTGGTGAGCCTGTTTAGCTTCATATTTAAAGGAGTATCTTCCCGGTCCTGCTCCTCAACCAGCGAAGAGATATTGCCAACTTCGGTATCCATCCCGGTAGCAAAAACAAGGGCTGTTGCAGTGCCCGAGGTAACTGCGGTACCTTTGTAGAGGATATTTTTGCGATCGGCCACCTGCAGCTCCTCTTCAATTACTTCGGAATTCTTTTCGACAGGTACAGATTCTCCGGTAAGGGGAGATTCATCAACCTTAAGTTCAACAGCTTCGATAATTCGGGCGTCGGCAGGAACGAGATCTCCGGCTTCCAGTTTAATAATATCTCCTGAAGTTATATTTTCAGCATCAATATCTATTTCTTTAGAAGATCTCACCACAAGGGCCCTTACCATATCGAGGTTTTTGAGGGCATTCATTGATTTCTGCGCCTGAAATTCCATCCAGAAACCAATAACGGTATTTACGATAAGTACAATGAAAATGGCTATTCCTTCAGCAAAATCGCCAAAAATAAGGGCAAGCGCGGCTGCAGCAAACAGCAAATAAATTACCGGATTATTGATCTGGGACAGGATGAGGTGCCACAGACTTCTTTCTTCAGCCTCCTTTAATTTATTAGGGCCGTACTTTTTCAGCCGCTTTTCTGCTTCTTCTTTAGAAAGGCCATGGCGGATATCTGCAGAGAGGTCACCTGCCACTTCCTCTACCGTTTTAAGATAGGCATTCGTGCTGTTTAACCTCTGTTCCATGACATCCTCTAATTATTTCTGTTACTTCATATTTAGATTGTTCTGCCTTCCCTTAAATTTTGTTTAAGCAGCTGTTCATAAAGAACCTCTACATCTTCTTTTTTAAGGAGTTCGGTCCCCGGCGATTTTATGGTTGCACTGCCACAGGAAAGTCCGTACAAAATGGCATTTTTGAGAGGTTGGCCTGTAGAAAGGGCGTAAACCAGGCCGGCCACCATACTGTCTCCCGCCCCTATTGAACTAACGTGCTCCACTTGCGGGGCAGGGTAATGTTTCACTTCCCCTTTTGTAGCCAAAAGCGCACCTTCACCCCCCAAAGAGAGCACAATGATCTCTACGGAATACTTTTTAAGGATATCGAGCAAAGCGCTTTTTTGCTCCTCCAGATTTTCTGCCGATTGGCCCGTAATATCGCTGAGCTCCCTTTTATTCGGTTTTAGTAGATAAGCTCCCTGCTCCAGAACTCCCTGGTAGGATTTTCCAGAAGTATCAAGCACAAATTTTAATCCGCAGGCTTTCGCTTTTGCCGCTACCCGGGCATAAAAGTTGGAGGGTGCACCCGGGGGAAGGCTCCCGCTTGCCACTAAAAAAGCCCCTTTTTCACACCGGCTCACTTTGTCGAGTAAAGCTTCATATTCCGATTCCTGTAATTGAGCCCCAGGAAAACCGAAGCGATAGAGATTTCCTGTGGCAGTTTCGGTAACTGCAAAATTCTGCCGCAAATCATTTGTAACCTCTACAGGATTTTGTGTCACCCCTTCCTTTTTCAGAAGATCGTAAAAAAGCTTTCCTGTGTGACCACCCTTAGCATACACGGCGGTAGATTGCCCACCCAGTCTCTTGATCACCCGGGAGACATTTACTCCCCCTCCTCCCGCATCAATAAGCGGTGCCTCACACCTCAATTTTTCGTTGGGTTCGAGCCTTTCTGTTTTTGAATAAATATCCAGGGCAGGATTGGCAGTTAAGGTTATTATCATTGCCTATATTTTATTTGGTCTACTCTCTAATTTACAGATTAGTTTTTTAACCCTAAAACTGTAATGTTAAATTCTGAAAAAGCTTTTCATATTTTCTGAAGTCTGGCGTAAAACTGAGAGATATCATACTTATTCCGGGATTTATAAGGTAGTTTTAAGCTAGAAACTGTAGGGAATGGCTGAAAGTTTTCCATTGAAAAAAAACCTGTACTCCTTTTTTGCTGAAATTGGAGCGCTGTCAAAATTTGCCGCACGGTTCTTTAAGGAATTGTTCAGCCGGCCTTTTGAATTCAAAGAGTTTTTACGGCAATGTTACCAAATGGGGAATAAATCTTTGTTACTTGTAGGAGTAACAGGTTTTATTCTTGGCCTGGTCTTCACACTTCAATCCAGGCCCACCTTAGAAGAGTTTGGAGCTTCATCGTGGATCCCGAATATGATTAGTATTTCTATTGTTAGGGAAATTGGCCCTGTGATCATCGCTCTTATTTGTGCCGGACGAATTGGATCAAGCATAGGTGCCGAACTGGGATCTATGAAAGTGACCGAACAAATAGATGCTATGGAAGTCTCGGGCACCAATCCTTTCAAGTATCTTGTTGTCACCCGAATTCTAGCTGCCACCCTTATGCTTCCGCTTCTTATAATCTTTGGTGACTTTGTTGCACTTATTGGATCGGCCCTGGTAGAGAACATTAAAGGGCAGGTTTCTTTTATGCTGTACTTTAATCAGGTTTTTAGTGCCCTTGGTTTCAGGGACCTCCTGCCTGCTACGGGAAAATCCTTTTTCTTCGGATTTGCTATTGGGCTGGTGGGGTGTTTCAAGGGCTACAATAGCAGTAAAGGAACTGCCGGTGTGGGTCGGGCTTCAAATTCCGCAGTAGTATACACGAGCATGTTGCTTTTCATTATAGATTTTATAGCAGTTTTTCTAACCCAATTAATATATGGATAGCATGACGGCCGAACCTACATCTTCTTCCACACCAAAAGGGAAACCGGTGATACGAATCCAAAACCTGCACAAGCAGTTTGGAGACCAGGTGGTGTTGAAGGATTTTAACCTGGAAATGTACGAGAACGAAAATCTGGTACTCATGGGGAAATCGGGCTCGGGCAAGTCGGTAATGATCAAGTGTCTTGTAGGTCTCATGGAACCGGATAGCGGGACGATCGAAGTATTAGGTCAGGACATCACGAAACTTGACCGCACTCAAATGGATGAACTTAGAGCAGAGATTGGGTTCCTGTTTCAGGGCAGTGCTCTTTACGATTCAATGACGGTGAGAGAAAATCTGGAGTTTCCATTGAGGCGGCACACCAAAAGAATGAACATCAAAGATACAGATGAACTTGTACTTGAAGCACTGGAGAATGTAGGGCTGGCCAGAACCATTGATCTTATGCCCAATGAACTTTCGGGCGGGATGCAGCGAAGGATAGCCCTTGCACGGGCACTCATTCTTAAACCCAAGATAATTATTTATGACGAGCCCACTACCGGCCTTGATCCCATTACAGCCAAAGAGATCATTGAATTAATGACAAGCGTTCAAAAAAGGTATAAAACTTCTTCAATGATCATTACCCATGATGTTGACTGTGCCAGAGTGATCTCCCACCGGATGATCCTGTTACTTGACGGTACTAATTATGCGCAGGGAACTTTTGAGGAACTATCAACTTCTGAAGACCCCAGAATAAGGGCCTTCTTTAAATAAAAGACATGAAAAATTCAAATTCACAGAACCTGAGATTAGGAATATTCGTGATTGTGGGAATTATAATTTTCATAACCGCAGTCTATTTCATAGGAAACCGGCAAAACCTGTTTGGGAATAATAGTGTCATTGTTTCGGTGTTTAAAGATGTTAATGGTCTACAGCGCGGAAACAATGTTCGCTTTGCGGGAGTAAATGTGGGTACGGTGCAAAGCATTACCATAGTTAACGACACCAGTATTGCCGTAAACATGAGAATTGACCAGCGCACTATGGATCTTATCAGCAAGAACTCCCTCGCAACGATTAGTTCTGACGGGCTGGTAGGGAGCATGATCATAAACCTTCTTCCGGGAGAAAAGGCAGATGTGGCACCCGTTCCAGTGAGCTCGGGAGATACTATTAAATCTATTAGTAAGATTGCCACCGCCGATATGCTTACCACCCTTAACACAACTAATGAGAACGCTGCACTTTTAACCGCCGACCTGCTGAAAATAACCAACAGCATTAATAAAGGGGAAGGCACCCTGGGGGCTTTAATTAAAGACAAGGAAATGGCAGCTAATATTAAGGAGAGTATTAAAGACCTTAGAAAGGCCACAGGAGAAGTTTCAATTATGGTCAATAACCTCAACAAAATAACCACTCAGGTGAACTTTAAAGAAAGTGTTGCGGGAGTTTTACTAAATGATACTACCGCGGCAAAGCAAATTGAAGGAATTATCTCAAATCTTGAAATTTCTGCTCTTGAAATTGGGGTAATGACTTCTAACCTGCAGCAGGTTTCTTATGATCTAAAAAATGGTGAAGGCACGCTGGATTATTTATTAAACGATGCCGGTGCTGTAGATAAACTGGATGCTACCCTTCAGAATATCGAAGAAGCTACCAAAAAGTTTGACGAGAACATGAAAGCTTTGCAGCACAATATCCTCTTTAGAGGCTACTTTAAAAGACAGGCCAAATTACAGGCAGAAGAAGAAACAAATAAAGAACAGGAATAGAAAAAGGCTGCTTTAAAAATTAAAACAGCCTTTTTATCCGCCAGAATAAAAAATTAAGCGCTTACTCTACAATAAATTTTCCGCGCATTTGAACGTAATGCCCCGGGAAACTACAAATAAAATCGTAAGTTCCTGCTTCAGAAACAGTAAACTCAATAGTTGTTTCCTCACCACCGCCTATCATTTCGGTCTTGGCGATAACAGCGTCTGTTCCTTCAGGGATGTATTCATTACCTGTTGCAGTAGCTGCTTTTTGGGCAAAATCAACCACATCTGTTCCCTGCTTAAGCAGTACAAAGTTGTGGCCCATTGCATTTTCGGGTAATTCCCCCACATGGGTAAGGGTAAGTTTTACCTTGTCACCTGCTTTTACCTTAATCTCATTGAGGTTATACTGCATTAGATCATTACCGGTGAGGTTAACCTGTACCACCCCATCCTGCCGCTGTATAGCATCATTGGTCTGGGCTGTTTCATCAGCAGCTGCATCTTGGGTGGTCTCCACTGTTTCAAGGTTTCCTCCATCTCCAATAGTTATAGTTTCCTGTTCTTTTTTTTCATTTCCACAGCTCATTAGAACTGCAGCTAAAAAAACTGCAAAAAATCTGCTTAAGTTTTTCATGTTTTAGGTTTTAAATTATAGCTCTTTTAACTTTTGAACTTAGCTCAAAGGTAAAGAATTATAACAGGTTTTCTTAAAATCTGAAGTTAAGGAAAGTATAAACCTCAGCCCTTTTTTAAAGGATGTGTGTCATCTTCCAGCGCTTTAAATCGGGCAATATTTTGATGGTTTGCTGGGCTTCTTCAAGTGTGAGGCCATCGTGGTGCCGGGCCATCTCCAGCAATTTTTTCTCCATGTCCTGAATGTTGAGCTGGTGGTTAGTGAATGTTCCATCCTTAAAACAGTTCAAACAATAATCGGAGTTCTTGCTAAGATCCTTATTGGTGCCTCTAAACTTCTTTGAAAAAGGCAATCCGCAGCTTTGACAGGTCAATGACTTCATAGCATATCATCTTAATCTTCAGAACAATAACCAATGTTCTAAAAAGGGTTTATCTAAAGATAAAAACAGAAGAGAAAAAAAAAGGCTTTCAGGTCTTAAATATTTCCTAAATATGGTTTTCTGACGTATCTTTATTTCACATTTTTAATTCGCTGATAATGAGAGGTGTTTTTTGTAACTTTTCAATATATCAGTTTAAATATCAAGCTCATGGAGAACTCAGTCCTCCTTATTGAAGATGACCTTGTTCTTGCAGAAAACACCCGGGAATTACTCGAACTTTCCGGTTACCGGACTTTCCTTGCCCATGAAGGCAAAACCGGACTAAAAAAGGCATACAAGGAACTACCCGATGTTATTATATCAGATATCATGATGCCCGAGTTGGACGGGTACGAGGTGTATACCGCGCTTCAGCAAAATCGCCACACCAGGAATATTCCGTTCATCTTTCTATCAGCAAAGTCAAATCCTGCCGATGTACGCCGGGGAATGAACCTGGGAGCCGATGATTATATCACCAAACCCTTTAGCGAAGAAGATCTTATTTTAACCATTGAAAAGCGTCTTACTAAACGGGCACAGCTGGAGGGAGAAAAAAGTCCCGGCCGTAAAAACCAGTTTCACCTCGAAGAGTTTAAAGAATATGTGCGCACTTATGGCGAACAGATAGAGGCTGAAAAAAATGAAGAGATCTTTATGGAAAATCGTATGGCCTGCAGTGTCTACCTCCTGGAACATGGGATGGTGAAGACCTATAGGCTTGACGAGTACGGGAAAGAACTTATCACGACTATTCCTCAAAAAGGGGATTTTTTGGGCTTCTATAGCTATAAAAAATCAAACCATTATCCCGAAAGTGCCCAGGCACTGGAAAGAAGTATTTTGTACAGGTTATCTCATGACGAATTTCTACAAATGCTGGAACAAAACCGGGATTTGATGCTGGAATTTGCTGAAGAAATAACACACAGCCTCGATGTACTTAGAACTCACCTGTTAGAAATGGCATATGGATCGGTCCTTAAAAAAACAGCCAGTACCTTACTGGAATTTGCTGAAAAGGTAAAAGACGATAATACTCCCGTTTTAAAGGTTTCGCGCAGCGATATGGCCAGTGTTGCCGGTATTTCTACAGAAAGTTTTATAAGAAGCCTTTCCTGCCTTAAAAAGGATGGTATTATTGATATTATTGGCCGTGACATAAAGATACTGCAGCTTGAAAAATTAACGGAAATACATTAGGAGTTTTCGCACACCTTTCTTTCGCTACATGACAATTGTCATGCTCTTCGGGGTTAATGTACTGTAAATTAGAAGAAAAAATTACTAACATTAAATTCCATGGTTATGTCATTAGCAACAACAAAAAAGCGCAGGGCTCCCGTATTGAGCAATGCCTTTATGAGTGATCCTTTCTTTTCAGACTTTTTTGACCGCCGCGGATTGATGAAAAATTTCTTCGCTCCTAATGGAGACGGTGATGTTAATCCGGCAATGAACATTAAAGAAAAAGAGAAAGAATTTGAAGTTGAGCTCGCCGCCCCCGGCCTCAAAAAAGAGGATTTCACCATCACTCTTGACAATGGTCTTCTCACTATCTCTGCTGAAAAAGAAGAAAAGAAAGAAGATGAAAAAGAAGGTTTTGTGAGTAGAGAATTTAGTTATAATTCCTTCTCAAGATCTGTAAGTATTCCTGAATCTATTGATGAAGACAAAGATGTCTCGGCTCGATATGAAGATGGAGTTCTAAAATTAAAATTACACAAGAAAGAAGGCATAGAAACTAAAAAACCAAAAACCATTAAAGTTTCCTGACCTTTAAGAAGAGACTGCCCTGCGATTCAAAGCGATTATTCCTAAAGTTGCAGGCAGGGAAGTAGAATGATTTAAACATTTGAAATTCACCCGCTGCATAATGGGTAGTCTCTTCTCCTGCATGATCGCAGTCATACTTTTTTACTGAAACTTTCTCTAACTTTAATGAAAATGCAATAAAATGAGAAAGATTATTGTTCCCACAGATTTTTCGGAAAATGCGTTCCAGGCACTAAAGTATTCCGCAGAACTCTTCAAGTATGAAAGAAGTGAATTTTACGTGCTTCACGCATATGCCGATGAAGTTTACAGTTTTGAGGGCGTAATAACATCTAATCTTCTCGAAGAATATAAACAGAACATTAAAGAAAAAAGTGATAGAGAACTTGCAGTTATCCTGAAGCGGATAAAAGACCTTTATGCCAATCCTAAACACACATTCCATGCAATTTCAGCATTTGGACTGTTGATAGATGAGGTAAATGATTTAGCCGAAAAAGAAAACGCCGATCTTATTATTACTTCCACCCGGGGTGTTACCAATGACAGGCAACTGACTTTTGGAAGCAACACCCTTCAGATTATAAAATACGTGCAGTGCCCGGTGTTGAGTATTCCCGAAGATTACGAATTTTCAGATCCCAAACGAATTCTTTTTCCTACCAACTACCTGCTTCCTTACCAACGCCGCGAATTAAAACTGGTTGGAGGAATCGCCCGCTCCTTCTGTTCTGAGATTCACATGTTGTATGCTTCAAAATTTTCAGAAATAACTTTGAGGCAGGAAGACAACAAACAGGCGATCCTGGAACATTTATACGATGTAAATGTGCAGCAACACCAGGAAGAAGAGCTCGAAAAAACCGAAGCAATCAAAAAGATGATAGACGATCTCAACATTGATCTACTGGTGCTGGTCAACTCGCGTCACAGTTATCTAGAGAATATACTTTACAGTTCAACAATAGATAAAATAGGACTACATCCAAAAATACCATTTTTGGTACTCCAGAATTTCAACCGGTATTAAAAGTCAAAACCCTTAACTCATGAAAAATATCCTGCTACCTACCGACTTTTCCGAAAACGCATATAATGCTGCCAAATATGCTGTGCAGCTATTTAGTAATGAGGAATGCACCTTTTTTCTGCTAAACACATACACTCCTGTACTTTACGATAATGAATATCTGGTATACAACTCCAATTATCCTACCCTCACAGAAATTTACCAGGATAAATCGAAAAAAGGGCTTGAAAGGGTGCTAAGACGAATAAAACGAAATTTTAAAAATGAAAAACATTATTTTGAGAAAATCTCTTCATTCAATCTCCTGAATGATGAAATGAAAGATATTGTTGCCGAAAAAGAAATAGATCTCATTGTTATGGGTACAAAAGGCGCTACGGGCGCTGAAGAAATTCTTTTTGGCACCCATACCGTTCACGCCATAAAGAGAGCACGCTGCCCACTGCTGGCCATTCCGGCACATTATGAGTATAAGCCACCCAAAGAAATTCTTTTCCCTACAGATTATGAGGGAGAAATACCGGCACTTCTTAATATTATGGAAGAGCTGGCAACTGCTCATTCTTCTACAATACATATTCTACATGTATATTTTGGAGTAGATCTTACATCAAACCAGGCCAGCAGGAAAAAGGCATTATCAATAACCTTTAAGGACCTTGCCCATCACTTTTACAATATTAATGGCAAAAGTGTTACCCGCGCCATATATGATTTTCAGGAAGAGAATGAAATAGACATGCTTACCATGGTAAACAACAAACATTCATTCTTTGAAAATTTACTCTTTACCCCTGTAGTCAACGAAATAGGTTTTAATGTGAAAGTGCCATTTTTGGTAATTCCTTCAAAAAAAAGAAAGTAAAATGAAAACTGTACTCTTACCCACAGATTTTTCGGCAAATGCACAAAATGCCTGTAGGTATGTAATTGATATGTACAGGAATGAAAAAGCACATTTTGTTTTACTGCACGCTTACAAAGTTTTTAATTATTACGAAAACAGTCACCTGGTGGCAAAACCCGGTGAAGCGGCCATTGCAAATGCGCAGGAAGAAGCTCTAAAGAAAATAGAAGAAGTAAGGCAGGAACTGGAAAGCAACAAAGGCAAAGCTCATACTTTTGAATGCAAACTCCATAACCTCCCTCTACCTGATGCAGTAAAGAAAGAACTGCGCAAAAGAAGAACTGATGTGGTGGTGATAGGAAGCCAGGGCCATACCGAAAACAAAGAAGTGATGTACGGTAGCAACTCCCTGAATATTATTGAGGAAATTGAAAATTGCCCTGTATTAAGCGTACCTGCACATGTAGATTTTATTGTACCTAATGAAATTGTACTGGCCAACAGCTTTAAAGTAGGCCTCACTCCTCAGGATCTTGATTATCTAATCTCTCTTGTGCACAAGTTTAAGGCGGCTTTACGAATCTTACATATTTCAGAAGAAGGCGGACTCAACAAAACCCAGCACCAAAATAGAAAACAGCTGAAAGATTACCTCTCTGATGTGAAGCATTCGTTCCACTTCCTGGAATATTTAAGTGTACCCCTGGGAATATATTCGTTTACAGAAAGCCGTGGTAGTGGTATGATCGCCTTTGTCAACAAAAAGCACAGTTTTTTAGAAAACCTGCTCCTAAACCCGGTATACAAAAATATGGCGCATTTTTCAAAAGTTCCGGTATTGGTATTGCATCAGCCGGAAAAGAATTAGAACTAAATATTAAAAGATGAAGATCACCACAGCTTCTGGAGAAATATCTGAATATTCAGAAGCAAAAATTGCTTCCTCTCTTAGAAGATCTGGCGCGCAGGAGCATGTGATCGCTGATATTCTTCACAACCTTCGGGCTCATATTCACCCCAATATTTCAACAAAGAAAATTTACAAAATTGCCTTTGATCTTCTACAGCAACAGGACGGACTTACAGCTTCAAGGTATAAACTAAAAAAAGCGATTTATGAACTTGGCCCTACAGGATTTCCTTTTGAAAAATTTATTGGAGCACTGTTCGAAAATAGCGGATATCATGTACAGGTAGGAAAGATTCTCCAGGGAACCTGTGTAAGCCATGAAGTAGATGTTATTGCTGAAACTGAAGGCTTAAAAATGTTCATGGAATGTAAATTTCATAGTGAACAAGGTAAAAAATGCGATGTAAAAATCCCTCTTTACATCAATTCAAGGTTTGTTGACCTTGAAAGCTACCAGCTGAAGAACCATAGTAAAGAAGAAGTAAGGCATGAAGGATGGGTAATAACCAATACGCGATTTACAAAAGATGCTATTGCCTATGGGCAATGTGTGGGCCTAAAATTGTTGGGTTGGGATTTTCCAAAAGGTGAAGGTCTAAAAGAAAGAATAGATAAATTAGGGCTATACCCTATCACCGTGTCTACCTTATTATCTACAAGGGAAAAGCAATTTCTTTTGAGCAGGGATAACGTATTGTGCCGGCAACTATTAAAGGACGATTTTCTTCTGGACCAACTTGAAATAAGCAAGAACAGAAAGAAAAGAATATTAAAAGAAATGCAGGAATTAATAGCACCTGCTAAAAAACATGGAAAACTTAGTTAATATTCATTTTTTAGGTGCTGCAGGCACTGTAACAGGATCAAAATTTCTCCTGGAGACTCCGTGGATGAATATACTTGTAGACTGCGGATTGTTTCAGGGGCTTAAAGAATTGAGAGAGCTTAACTGGAAAGCATTTCCCTTTCCCCCAGAAAAAATTGACCTCATACTGCTTACCCATGGACATTTAGATCATACCGGTTACCTGCCAAAGCTGATAAAAGAAGGCTTCAAAAATGACATTTTAGGAACCTCTCCTACCCTGGCTATTGCTGAAGTTATTCTTACCGACAGCGCTAAAATTCAGCAAGAAGACGCAGATAGGGCCAACGAAGAGCATTACTCTATACATGAGCCCGCACTACCCCTTTATAATGAAGAGGATGTTGCACAAACCATCAAATTGTTCAAATCTGTAAGAACAGAGGAATGGATAGAAATTTCAGAAAAAGTGAAGATCAGGTTTCGTAAAAACGGACATATTCTGGGATCTACCTTTATAGAATTAAATCTTAATGGTAAGATCTTTGTCTTTTCCGGAGATGTAGGAAGAAAGTCCGATTTACTTCTGGAACAGCCATTACAACCTCAATATGCAGATTATTTATTCCTGGAAAGCACTTATGGTGACAGGATCCATCCACAAGAAGATGTAAACGAGATACTTGCCAAGGCTATCAATAAAACGATTACAAACAGGGGGACACTTATTATTCCAAGTTTTGCAGTAGAGCGGTTGCAAACCCTTATGTATGCAATTTACAGGTGTTACCAGGAGAATAAGATTCCCAGAATTCCGGTTTACATAGATAGCCCCATGGGTAATGAGGTACTTAAGATCTTTGGCAGGTATATGTCCTGGCACAAATTAAATACTGAAGAATTCAAAAAGATGAAGAAGTTCTTCAGAATCATTACCCGGTATAAAGATACCTGGAAAACTATTGAAGATCCTCAACCCAAAGTGGTGATTGCCGGTAGCGGAATGGTGACAGGCGGAAGAGTGCTCACCTACTTAAGGTTTTATCTCGAAAAACCCGAAACTACTGTTATACTGGTAGGTTTTCAGGCAGAAGGCACAAGAGGCAGGCAATTACAGGAAGGTGTGCCCGATGTAAAGATCTTTGGAAAATACTACCCCATCAAAGCAGAAATTAAAACCATTAACAGCCTCTCTGCACATGCAGACCAGCCTGGGTTACTTCAGTGGTTAAATGAACTGCAAAACATGCCACAGCAAATATTCCTGGTTCATGGAGAGAAAAAAGCTGCAGATGTACTACGGGTAAAAATAAAAGATCAGTATAAATGGCTTGCAAAAATCCCTCACCTGGGAGAAGTAATAACAGTAAAAGTATAAACAAAAAAAATCCGTAGCTCTCGCCACGGATTGTGTTTAGACATAATGAAATGCCGGGATCTGAAAAATAATAAATTATTCTACAGAGTTAGTATCTGTAATGTCTTCTACTACGTCACCGCCAGTGCTGGTAGTATCAACAACTTCTTCAGTCTCAACAGCCTCAACCTCAACAGAAGTCTCAGGAGTTTCGATCACTTCTACTGCACTTTCTTCAGTAGTTTCAGTAGCTGTTTCTTTACAAGAAGTAAAAGAGAATACTAATGCGATAGCAGCAAAAGTCAAAAAGGATTTTTTCATTTTAAATGAATTATTAATTGTTTGAGGCGCCAAATGTATATTATTTTTTGACACTCAAAACATACTGATGAAAAAATATTTTAGTTAAATTTTTTGATGCTTTTTTGCCATATTTATAGGCTTCATTTTCTGGCCCACAATTCTTTTTATGTGACATATATCATCTTGACCAACTGTTTTTATGCTTACCTTAATGACTTAAATACAGCAGATTATGAACCGGAACACATCCAAACCTTTCTCTGCCAACGAAAAAGAAATAGAACGCCTGCTCAAAGAAAACAGGAGGTGGAAAGAAAGACTCACTTTTTTTAAAGGTGAAATTACATTTTTGAACCTCTACCTTAGTGCAGAGATTTTTCAAAAAGATGTACCCAACCTGTACGAACGGCTTCAATTATTCTATGATGACCTGCAAAATATCAAACTTGAATGCCTCGATCTCACCACACAAGTTCATAATCATCGCTATGATATTGAAGGAATACTGGAATGTGAAGATATTAGTTGTGAGGTCTTCTACCACCAGGAGCATTTAAAATTGAAACAGAAAGTACAGGATTTTGCTAAAAAATTCAGAAAATTTAAGTCCGAAATTTACTCCTACACCGGCCCTCTGCTAAGACGCACAAGTAACGAGCCTTAATAAGTCTAAATCTTTTTGTCATGGAAAAAAAGACACATAACTACCGGTACATTGAGTGGAAAACACCCGATGAAATGCATTTCTCCTCCCTGCAGTGGAAATCTGAACTAAACTTCATTAAAGACGAACACCGCTTTTTTGAAGATATGCTTAAAGAATACACTTTACCCATTCTTGAATCTCAGCTGTTTTCTCGCGTAAAAGAGCTCATTGAACAGTTAAACCTCTCCAGGAAAGACTTAAAACTGCTGGAGAACCGGGTTGCCCAGCACATAAATAAGTTGCGGGAACTTCTTGAGAATCTCGATGAACAAAGAGAAGGACGGGAATATCGCAAAGAGCACAAGGAGATCCTCAATGACTTTATTCATTATTCAAGACAGTACAAACGGCTTAAACGGGATATTTTTGAAGTTGTAGGCAAAGCTATTAAGCAACAAAAACAAAAAAGGTTACTGGCCTAAACTCTGGTCATAACCGCTGAAAAACTTTATAAGTCTGCACCACCATCTGGTGCAGACTTTCCTTTTTGTAGAGGTAACAATTATTTCCGGTTCTTCTAAATTACTTCGGAAATATTGGGGTGTCTGTAGAAAATACATTACATCATCAATATTATTTAGTACCTAACGTGAAAACCTTCAGCAAAAACTATAGCCTGAAGATGCTGTCTTCTGAATTTTTGTCCCTATGCTAGAGTTCAACCTGAAGTGTCAAAAATGGCAAAATCAGGTCAAATTCTTAGAAATATGCGGGAGCTACATGCAGGGAGCATAAGTTTGCTTCAGAAATGCTATTTTTGAAACTTCTATGGGAGACATAAAAGATATACGTACTGTAACTGTTTGCCGTTACATCGCACCGCTACGGGAAGGTGGCTCCCTCCCTGCATTGGCCGAGGCAGATGACGATTTTAAGTACGTTCTAAAATTTAGAGGGGCCGGTCATGGGGTTAAAGCACTAATTTCTGAATTTTTGGGAGGGGAGATCGCCCGAACAATAGGTTTAAAAGTACCCGAGCTGGTTTTTGCCAACCTCGATGAAGCCTTTGGACGAACTGAGGGAGATGAAGAAATACAGGATCTATTGCAGGGTAGCCAGGGCCTGAACCTCGCCCTACATTTTCTCTCGGGCGCAATAAATTTTGATCCTGCAGTAACTACTGTAGATGAAGCTATGGCCTCAAAAATTGTATGGCTGGATGCTTTTATCACCAATGTAGACCGCACCTTCAGAAATACGAACATGCTCATTTGGCACCGGGAGCTTTGGCTTATTGATCATGGTGCCTCCTTTTACTTTCACCATTCCTGGAATAACCTGGAGAAGCATGCGCTTAGCCCTTTCAGCTTAATAAAAGATCACGTATTACTCCCACAGGCAACCCAGCTTTGGGAAGCAGACCAGCAGATAAAACAACTGCTCACCAAAGAAAAGATCAGGGAAATAGTTGAAGGTTTACCACAGGATTGGTTAGAATGGAGAGACAGCGAACTCTCTGCTGAAGAGCTGAGAGAAGCCTACATCAATTTCCTGGAAATTCGCCTCCAGAATTCAGATACATTTATAAAAGAAGCACAAAATGCCAGACAAGCACTTGTATGAATATGCCACTTTACGGGTAGTACCACGGGTAGAACGTGAAGAGTTTCTCAATGTGGGGGTCGTGGTATTCTGCAAAAATCAAAAATACCTGCAGGTGAGGTATAAGCTGGACAGTACAAAATTACTTTGCCTTTGTCCAGACCTTGACCTGGAGCAGCTTGAGAAGAACCTGCAGTCATTTGAACTGATATGTGAAGGTGCAAAGAATGGCGGGCCTATAGCCGTGATGGACATTCCCTCGCGCTTTAGGTGGCTCACCGCAGTGCGGAGTTCGGTTATTCAGACTTCCCGGCCACATCCCGGCTTGTCTTCTGATCTCGATCAAACCCTGCAGCGCCTCTTCGCTGAACTCGTACTTTAATTTTTGAAGGAGTTAATTTAAAGGACTTCTAAAAAAGGCATTTACTGGCTACCTTTTTTAACCCACTGCCCCATGGTTATTGTTCTTTTTACCTGGTGCGCGACGGCTTTTTTCACCTTTTCTCCCAGCTCCTCTTTCCCTGCTGTAATACTTACTCCATAAGGATTACCGCCGGCATTAAAGATGGCTTCATCGGTATAACCGGGTGCAGCCACAATGGCACCCCAGTGAAACATGGTCTTGTACAAAGAAAGCAAGGTTGACTCCTGCCCGCCGTGCACATTACTTGCACTGGTCATACCACTTACTACTTTATTGGCGAGTTTACCGTTAAACCACAACCCCCCGGTGGTATCCAGAAATTGTTTTAGTTGGGAAGGAAGATTTCCATAACGGGTTGGTGCACTAAAGATGTAGCAATCGGCCCACTCCAAATCATCCATTGAAGCTTCCTTTACATCTTGCGTGGCCTCCAGGTGTTTCTTCCAGTCTTCATTAGCTTCAATAGCTTCTTTTGGGGCCAGTTCCTTAACTTTTCTAAGCCTTACCTCGGCACCAGCTTCTTTTGCGGTTTCTTCTGCCCATTTTGCCAGTTGATAATTCGTTCCGGTGGAACTGTAATAGATCACTGCTAACTTCATATCTTTCATAATTCTATTGTTATTTTATAATTCTTAATTCACTTCCGAAGAAGATAAGTCTAAATTCATTACTTATCTGCTAAACAAATTATAAAACTGGAAAGAAGGCATAAAAAAATCCCCTCAAAAAGGGGATTTTTTAAAGATATTTTGGAGAAATTACTTTTCCATTGCTGCAGCAACACCTGCCGACAATCTTCTGTAAGTTCCATTTTCAAGGCGTTCTCTAATTGCAGAGAAAGCGGTAAGCGTAGCTTCTACATCCTCTAAAGTGTGTGCTGCTGTAGGAATTAATCTTAGCAGGATAAGACCTTTCGGAATTACCGGATACACAACAATAGAACAGAAGATTCCATGATTTTCCCTAAGGTCATTGACCAAAGCCATTGCTTCCGGAATACTTCCCTGTAGATACACAGGTGTAACACAACTCTGTGTAGTTCCTATGTCAAACCCACGGCTTTTTAAACCATTTTGAAGAGCGTTCACGTTCTCCCAAAGCTTTTCTTTAAGTTCGGGCATGGTCTTTAACATCTCAAGACGCTTAAGAGCCCCTATTACCAACTGCATTTGCAGGGATTTGGCAAACATTTGAGAACGAAGATTATACTTGAGGTAGTCTATAATTTCACGATCGGCTGCTATAAAAGCACCTGTGCTGGCAAGGGCCTTGGCAAAGGTGGCAAAATATACATCTATACCATCCTGTACTCCCTGCTCCTCACCTGCTCCTGCTCCTGTCTTTCCAAGAGTCCCAAAGCCATGTGCATCATCAACAAGTAACCTGAAATTGTATTTTTCTTTAAGCGCTATGATTTCCTTAAGTTTCCCCTGCTCTCCCCTCATTCCGAAGACACCTTCAGAAATAACAAGAATTCCGCCGCCAGTTTGTTCGGTGATCTTTTCGGCACGTTGCAGGTTCTTTTCAATGCTCTCCAGGTCGTTGTGCTTGTATGTAAAGCGCTGCCCCAGGTGCAGGCGCACCCCGTCAATAATACAGGCATGAGCATCAACGTCATAAACAATAACGTCTTTTTTGGAAACTAGGGCATCAATGGTAGAAACCATACCCTGGTAACCAAAATTTAACAGGTATGCAGCTTCTTTATGTACAAAAGAGGCCAGTTCATCCTGCAATTTTTCATGTAAGGACGTGTGACCACTCATCATCCTGGCTCCCATGGGATACGCAGAACCCCATTCGGCAGCCGCTTCTGCATCTACCTTTCGCACTTCGGGGTGGTTTGCAAGTCCCAGATAGTCATTCACACTCCAGGTAATCACATCTTTTCCCTGGAATTTCATCCTGTTGGAAATAGGGCCTTCCAGTTTTGGAAAAACAAAGTAACCTTCGGCCACTTCACTCCACTTTCCTAAAGGTCCTTTATCCTTATATATTTTATTAAATAAATCTGCCATTTTGTGTATTTTTCACTTCTGCAAAAGTAACAAATAAATAGCAACTTCAGAATTTCGGTCGCTCAAATGCACTGAAAAACATGCACCTTACAACGCAAATTCTTTGGCAGCACCTGCTCCTTCTGCCGCTATTTAAAAAATAAGAGAGAGGTTATATATACTACAGAACAAAAATATGCTGTAGTTATTTTATGAATTCTATCTGATTTTCAGCTTTTTCGTTCTTACTGTCGAAGAAACCCTGTTCGTTCATCCAGTCGTCGCTATAGACTTTGCTCATATAGCGGGAACCGTGATCGGGAAAAATGATAACGACCTTACTGGACTCGTCAAACTCTCCTTCTTCGGCAAGCTGGCGCACTCCCTGCAAGGCTGCACCGCTGGTATAACCAACAAATAGCCCTTCGGTGCGGGCAAGTTCCCGTGCGGTATGGGCACTGTCTTCATCACTTACTTTCACGAATTTGTCGATAATCTCAAAATCTGTAGCTGTAGGAATCAGGTTTTTCCCCAATCCCTCGATGCGATACGGATAGATTTCTGAAGAGTCAAATTCTTTGGTCTCGTGATATTTTTTAAGCACCGAGCCATAAGCATCAATTCCCATGATCCTAATGCCCGGGTTTTGTTCTTTCAGGAACCTGGCAGTTCCAGATATCGTTCCGCCGGTACCACTACAAGCCACCAAATGGGTGATCTTTCCTTCAGTTTGTTTCCAAATTTCGGGACCGGTAGTGAGGTAATGAGCTTCTATATTGAGTTCATTGAAATACTGATTAATATACACCGAACCCTTTATCTCATCGTGCATTCTCTTAGCCACCTGATAATAAGACCTCGGATCATCGGCAGTTACGTTTGCCGGACAAACATATACCTTGGCGCCCATAGAGCGCAGCATATCGATCTTATCTCTGGACGACTTCGAGCTTACCGCCAGTATACATTCATAGCCTTTGATCACACTAACCATGGCAATACTAAACCCGGTATTCCCTGAAGTAGTCTCAATAATGGTATCTCCCGGTTTGAGGATACCTTTTCTTTCGGCTTCTTCTATTATATGTAATGCTATTCTATCTTTAGTTGAGTGGCCCGGGTTAAAAGCTTCTACTTTTGCAAAAAAGTCACCTTTAAGGTCCTGGGTAACGCGGTTTAAGTGAATTAGAGGGGTATTACCTACTAGTTGTAATACATTATCGAAAACCTGTAAATCTTCTCTCATAAATTGAAGTTATTTACAATAATCGTCTTTGGAAATTAGTATCCTTAGAACGATCACAAACGAAGCAAATTTAAGTCAAATATTTTAATTATTGGTCCATTCCCTCTAAATCGAGAAGAAAAGCGTATTCTTCAGCGACTTCGCGCAGGGCTTCAAATCGGCCTGATGCTCCTCCATGCCCTGCTTCCATGTTTGTATGAAAAAGCAATTTATTGGAGTCGGTTTTTAGTTCCCTCAATTTTGCCACCCACTTGGCCGGCTCCCAATACTGCACCTGGGAATCATGAAGACCTGTAGTGACCAGCATGTTAGGGTAATTTTGCGCCGTAACATTGTCGTATGGCGAATAAGATTTCATATAAGTATAGTATTCGGCATCATTAGGATTTCCCCACTCATCATACTCACCTGTGGTTAAAGGAATACTTTCATCTAGCATGGTAGTCACAACGTCAACAAAAGGCACCGAGGCAATAATGCCTTTATAAAGCTGTGGTGCCATGTTGGCTACTGCTCCCATAAGCAATCCTCCTGCTGAACCTCCACTGGCGTACATATGTTCCGCAGAAGTGTATTTCTCCTCAATAAGGTACCTGGTACAGTCAATAAAATCGGTAAAAGTATTTTTCTTTTTTAGCAGCTTTCCATCTTCATACCACTGTCTCCCCAGGTACTCCCCTCCTCTTACGTGTGCAATAACAAAGATAAAGCCCCTGTCAAGCAGGCTAAGGCGAACATTTGAAAAGTACGGGTCAATGGTAGAACCATACGAACCATAAGCATACTGCAGCACCGGGTTTTTCCCGTCTCTCTTCAACTCCTTCCGGTGTACCAGCGTCATTGGGATCTTAGCACCGTCTCGCGCTGTAGCCCAAATACGATCAGATACATAATTTTCTTTCTGAAACTTCCCTCCCAGTACTTCCAGTTCCTTCTTCACATCCTTTTCCTTGGTGCGCATGTTGAAATCTACCACCTGGGTGGGAGTAGTAAGGGAGTTGTATGTATACCTCAATATTTCGGTATCAAAATCGGGGTTTGTACCCGTAAAAGCGGTGTAGGTTTCATTGTCGAACGGCAAGAAATAAGAATCGGTGCCGTCCCACCTGCGAATGTGGATCTTATTAAGACCATCACTCCTTTCGCTTACTACCAGGTAATCTCTAAACAGGTCAATATCTTCAAGCAACACATGCTCGCGATGCGGAATTACTTCTTCCCAGTTTTCGATCCCCGGGTTGTGCACCGGAGCTTTCATCAATTTGAAATTGGTAGCTCCGTCTTTATTTGTGAGTATATAAAAACTGTCACGGTAGTGGGCAATGCCATACTCCACACCCCTAATTCTGGGCTGTACAATTTGTAATTCCCCATGAGGATCATCGGCGGCAATAAACCTGTATTCCGAAGTTAAAGTACTGTCTGATCCTATGATTATATAACGCTGGGATTTTGATTTATAAACATAAGTATGAAAGGTCTCGTCTTCCTCAAAGAAAACAAGCTCATCCTCTTTGGCCTTTGTTCCCAGCCGATGCTTGAAAATCTTGTTGCTACGCAAGGTTTCCTCGTCCTTTCGGGCATAGAAAAGTGTTTTATTGTCATTTGCCCAGGTAGCGCCTCCCGTAGTATTCTTAATCTTTTCAGGATATACTTCGCCTGTCTCCAGGTTTTTAATGTAGAGCGTATATTTTCTACGGCTCACCGTATCTACCGCATAAGAAATAAGCTTATTATTGGGGCTCACACTTAAGCCGCTAAGCCGGTAATAGTCGTGGCCTTTAGCCATCTCGTTCACGTCAAAAAGGATTTCTTCAGGCGCATCGAGGGTTTCTTTTTTCCTGGAATATATTGGGTAATCCTTGCCTTTTTCAAAGCGGGTAACATACCAGTAACCATTCAGTTTATAAGGAACAGAAGAATCATCTTCCTTGATCCTTTTCTTCACCTCCTGAAAAAGGTCTTCCTGCAACTGTTTTGTATGAGCCGTCATTCGCTCATTATAGTCATTTTCGCGGGTGAGGTAATCAAGTACTTCAGGGTTTTCGCGCTCTCGCAGCCAGAAGTAATCATCTATACGAACATCTCCGTGTTTTTCAAGTTGTACGGGAATCTTTTTAGCCCGCGGAGCCTTAATTTCTTGAGCAACCACTTTCATCTTTCCATTTTAATTTTACCGGCTGCAAAGTTAAGCTTTCTAATAAAGAAAACTTAAAACTGTGTCTATTAGTTCTCTTATTAGACTTTTTAGGTAATTTTGTATTAACAGAAAAAATGAAACTATGTTTGGAGATATGATGGGCATGATGAATAAAATCAAAGAGACCCAAAAAAAAGTTGAAGAAACTAAAGAAAGGCTTAAAACTGTTTTGCTCGATGAACAATCGGCCGACGGACTTTTAAAAGTTACCATTACTGCAAGCCGTGAGATCAAAAACATCGAAATTGCCGATGAACTTCTTGAAGACAAAGAACAGCTGGAAGATTACCTGGTGCTAACCATCAATAAAGCTGTTGCCCGGGCAACCGAAGTAAACGAAGCCGAACTTGCCGCCGTTGCCAAAGAAGGTATGCCCGATATTCCCGGAATGAATGATATGCTTGGCAAATAGATATGAAATATTAGACGGGAGACACTAGACTTAAATCTTTATTTTTGAAATAATTATAAAACTCTACCATCTCCCGACTACAGTCTAACGACTAAAAAAAGTTACCCGTCAAAAATGGCATTTTTGACGGGTAACTTTTTTTACAGCTCTATTTTTTCCAGCACTTTCAGAAACCTTTGATGCATTTCTTCGGAATAATCGTGGTGGGTAACGATCCTTAGCTTCCCCTGCCCCATATTGCTTATCCTAATGTTCTCCTGCTGAAGGCATTTCATAAAAGCTGCTTCATCTGAAGCATTTTTGAGATAAAAGATCACAATATTGGTTTCTACGGGCTCGACTTCGCCAACATAGCTTTGGGAGTTTAAGGTTTTACCAATTTCTGAAGCTCTTCTATTGTCTTCAGCCAGGCGTTCCACCTGGTTATCGAGGGCATATATGCCCGCGGCAGCCATAAAACCTACCTGCCGCATGCCACCACCCAAAACCTTTCTCACGCGCATGGCATTTTTCATCACCTTCTTATTTCCAATAAGCACAGTGCCCATTGGCGTACCCAAACCTTTAGAAAGACATACAGAAATAGTATCAAAGATCTTCCCATACTCTTTCGGGTCTTCATTTTTAGCTACCAGGGCATTGAAGAGCCTGGCGCCGTCAAGATGCAGGCCAAGGTTGTGCTCATCGCACACCTTTCTTATCTTTTTTATTTCTTCAAAGTCGTAACAGGCTCCGCCCCCTTTGTTTGTGGTGTTTTCCAGACAAACAAGCGTAGTAAGCGGACTGTGATAAAAGTCGGGGGGATTGATATTCTCCTCTACCTGGGCTGCAGTGATCATCCCGCGGTCACCGTCAACCAGTTTACAGGACACTCCGCTGTTAAAGGACGCTCCGCCGCCTTCGTAGTTGTACACATGAGCCCACTTGTCACAAATCAATTGATCGGCCGGCTGGGTGTGTAATTTAATAGCGGCCTGGTTGGCCATACTTCCGGTAGGAAAGAACAGCGCTTCATCCATTCCAAACATATCAGCCAGTTTTCTCTCGAGTTTGTTCACCGTGGGATCTTCCTTATAAACATCATCTCCTACTTCGGCATTAATAATAGCCTGCATCATTCCTTTAGTAGGCCTGGTAACGGTATCACTTCTAAGATCTATTTCTTTCATCATAAAATATTAAACGTTTGACCTTCAGAAATGATCTTTAAAAATGCCATTTTTGAAGGTGTATAAAACTATAAAATATTGGTAAAATAGTTTCCCGGAACCCTCATTAATTCTATTTTTGTTGAAAATTCAAGTATGCTTACAACAGAGACAATAAAAGATCTCAAAGATCGCCTGGTTGCGTTAAGGAGGTATCTTTGACGTTGATGCCAAAAACATAGAAATATCCAATCTCCAGGAAAAAACCCTGGCTCCCGATTTCTGGAATGATCCCAAAAAAGCGGAACTTCTTGTAAAAGAGCTCAATTCTCAAAAGAAATGGGTAGACGATTACGAAGAGGCTGTCACTCTTGTGGACGATCTCGAAGTGATCTATGAATTCTATAAAGAAGGAGAAGCCACGGCTGAAGATGTTGAAGAAAGGCATGAAAAATCCAAAAGTCTTATTGAAGACCTGGAGTTTAAAAATATGCTTTCTGAAGAGGGAGATAATTTAAGTGCCGTATTGCAGGTAACTGCCGGTGCCGGTGGTACCGAAAGTTGTGACTGGGCCGAAATGTTGATGCGCATGTATTTGCGCTGGGCCGAAGACAGGGGATACTCTGTACGCGAACTCAACTACCAGGCCGGTGAGGTTGCAGGTGTGAAAACGGTGACCATTGAAATAGAAGGTGAGTTTGCTTTTGGCTGGCTAAAAGGAGAAAATGGAGTGCACCGCCTGGTGAGAATTTCCCCTTTTGACAGTAATGCGAAAAGGCATACCTCGTTTGCCAGTATTTATGTTTATCCATTGGCCGATGAAACCATTGAGATTGATATCAATCCTTCAGATATTTCGTGGGAAACCATGAGATCATCGGGTGCAGGAGGTCAAAATGTGAACAAGGTGGAAACTGCCGTAAGGCTGCGACACGCACCTTCGGGCATTGTGATAGAGAATTCTGAAACCCGTTCCCAGCTTGACAACAAGACCAAAGCCATGCAGTTACTGAAGAGTCAGCTTTATGAAATTGAACTTCAGAAGCAACAGGCGCAGCGCAGGGAAATTGAAGATTCCAAGATGAAAATTGAATGGGGATCACAAATAAGGAATTACGTGATGCACCCCTACAAGCTCGTAAAAGACGTTCGTACCGGCGAAGAAACAGGAAATGTTGATTCGGTGATGGATGGAGATATTGACCAGTTCTTAAAAGCCTTTCTCATGATGATGGGACAGAAGGCGGAATAAGGTTTAAGGTTTAAGGTTTAAGGTTTAAAATTAAGAAACTGCAACTCGCAACCTGCAACCCGCAACTGGAAAAATAAAAAAAACTCATAACTTAAAGAACAATGCTAAAGATCTACCACAATACCCGATGCAAAAAATCTCGCGAAGGATTACAGGTTCTGGAAGAATCGGGCAAAGATTTTGAAGTGCGCGAATATTTAAAGGATACCCTGAGCGAAAAAGAAATTACAGATCTACTTCAGAAATTAAATATGGCGCCTATTGAACTGGTGCGTACAGAAGAAAAAATCTGGAAAGAAGATTATCGCGACCGCGATTTAAGCGATAAAGAACTCATTAGAGTGATGGCTGAAAACCCAAAACTCATTCAGCGGCCCATTGTGGAAACAAAACACAAAGCGGTAATAGGAAGGCCAGCTTCCAATATTGAAGAGCTGATAGGATAAAACAAGAGGCTTCTAAAAAGGCATTTTTGACACCCCGGGACTTTCGTCCCGGTTTTGTTTTTTACAGCACCTTCCAAAGAAAGGATTCATTTTCAGAAGAAAAAAATAATCGCTTCATTTCAGTTTTTCAGAATGACTAAAATGCATTTTTTTATAAATGAGCCGCTACTTTTCTCCCCTCCACAACTCTAAACTTTTACCTAATAATCAGTTATTTATAATAAAAAAAAGGCTTTTTTAAGTAAAAAATTAAACCATTTTGGTTTTTACCTGTCAAAGAAATAAAACCAAGTATGATTACGAACATCACCCGGCACCGAACCAGTGCCTTAATTTTTTCTTTCTTTTTATTACTTTCTCTATCAGCCTTTGCACAGGCACCCCAGTATGAAGTTTCGGGAAAAGTGACCGATGAGCAAGGCACTCCGCTGGAGTATGCCACCATTTCTTTTCAAAGCACCGGCGACCCATCAAATGTTACGGGAGGCATTACAGATGCGCAGGGAAATTTCAATATTGACGTACGCCAGGGAACCTATAATATCACTATAGAATTCATTTCTTTTGAACCTAAAACCTTTAAAAATCGCCAGGTAAACAAAGACCTTAATATGGGTGCTGTAAAGCTTGGAATGGCAGCCGGGGAACTGGAAGAGGTCGTGGTAACTGCTGAAACCACACAGGTAGAAGTACGGCTAGATAAAAAGATATACAATATAGGTAAAGACCTTACCACTGCAGGCGGTACAGTAGCCGATGCCCTTAACAACGTGCCATCGGTTTCAGTAGATATTGAAGGCGGAATAAGCCTTAGAGGAAACGAGAATGTGCGCATCCTTATTAATGGCAAACCTTCGGCCATGGCAGGGTTTGGAAATACTGATGTGCTGTCACAACTTCCGGCAGATGCTATTGAGCGTGTGGAGGTGATCACCTCTCCTTCAGCAAGATATGACGCCGAAGGTACAGCAGGGATCCTGAATATTATCCTCAAAAAAGAAAAGACGCTTGGTCTTAACGGGTCAGTTTCTGCAAGAGTTGGAGACCCCGATCAGCTGGGACTTTCAGCCAATGTAAACCTTAGAAAAGATAAATTCAATATTTTCAACACCACCGGATTCAGGTATTTTGATGCCCCCGGAAAAGCATTTTCAGACACTCGTTATTTGGAGTATACTAATGAAGACGGGGAGCTTATAGATCCTACTTCCGAAAGGCTTGTTGAAGACCGAAGAATGGATCGTCTTAACCGAAATTTCTATACCAGCCTTGGGATGGAATATTACATCACCGATATGTCATCTATTACAGCAACCGGATTCTACAGGTATGGCGAAGATGAAGACATTACCACCAACCGCAGCAGCGAGTACACCGAAGATGGCATATTAAAGACACTGCGAACAGAAAACCAGATTGAAGACGACAACAGTTACCAGTTTGCCCTGAATTACATCAATAAATTCAACGATAGCGGGCACCAGTTAACTGCCGACATCCAATACGAACGGGATGAGGAAACGCAAACGGGAGACATTAACGAAAGTATTGTTTCAAATACCACTAAGCTTGATCCTTTTTATCCGTTGGAACAAACTTTTACTGAAGAAACACAAAATGAATTTCTTCTCCAGGCCGATTATGTGAGGCCAATTGGAGAGAATGCTCAATTTGAGGCAGGATACCGCGGAAGTTTTGAAGAAGAAGTTACCGATTACCAACTCCTGCTCGAAAATAGGGAGAACGGAATTTTAGAATTGAGTCCGCTTACCAACGTATTCACTTATACCGAAAATGTGAACTCCCTTTATTCACAATACGGAAATAAGTTTGGAGACTTCTCTTTCCTTTTGGGATTACGCCTTGAAAACACTCAGCTGAAAGGAAAAATTGATTCCGATCTTACCGAGGAAGAATTAAGAGAAGAATTTAAAATACCTATAGATACAGATTTTGACAACAATTACCTGGGCCTTTTCCCTACTGTAAACCTTATTTATGAATTAAACGAGCAGGAAAACATCACGCTTGGGTACAACAGAAGGATTAACAGGCCACGTGGCTGGTTTATTAATCCTTTCCCTTCAAGAGCAAGTAGAACAAACATCTTTCAGGGAAATCCAAATCTTGAACCGGCTTATTCAGACGCGTTCGACCTTGGTTACCTTAAAAGGTGGGACAAACTCACCCTTACCTCTTCGGTTTACTACCAATATGAAACCGATTCATTTGAAAGGGTAGAACAAATTTCTACAGCCACAGATAGCACGCAGGTTATTAGAACCATTCCTATCAACTTAGCTACCACAGCACGAATTGGTGCCGAAGCCGGAGTGTTATACAATCCCACAAGATGGCTGCGACTGAACGGTAGCGTAAACTTCTTCCAGTTTGATACTGATGGTGATTATAACGGGGTTGACTACAGCGCTAAAAACACCAGCTGGTATGGAAGGTTTAGCTCTAAAGTATCACTTCCTGCCAAGATAGACTGGCAAACCAATGCTTTTTACAGAGGTGCTTCGGAAGGAGCCCAAACAGAAACCGACGGTTTATTTATGGTAGATATGGCTTTGAGCAAAGAATTGTTCAACGAAAAAGCCTCGCTCACGCTTAACATCCAGGATCTACTGAATTCCCGAAAAAGAGATGCGTTTACCATAACTGAAAGATTTGAAAGAGAAAGTGAGTTTCAATGGAGGCAACGCAGCATCACTCTTTCGTTCACTTACAGGTTCAATCAACAGCGCCGCGACCAGGAAAGACAGAACAGAGAAGCTGGTGACATGAATGGCGGTATGGGTGATGAAGGAGGAGACTTCTAGAGTAACCAAATAGTATTATAAAACAGAAAAGCCGTCAAATTTGACGGCTTTTCTGTTTTCTGTAATGGCTCTAAAAATAGCCACAAAAAAAAGGACTTGAAGTCCTTTTTAAGCTTTTTCTCTCTCCAGGCGTTTCTTCTCTTTCTTTTCGTCGAGCATTTCTTTAACTGCGCCTCCTATCCAATAAGGGATAATGGCGGTTAAGAATAGCATTACCCAAAACCCGATGAGTAGTATAATAAGGAAAGCCAGAAAGCCTAAATATTGATCAAATTCAAACATGTGTTGTATTTTATTGAATCTTTGCCAAAGATAGAAACTCTAAGAAGTTATCGCAAAAGTTTTTATTTTATTTTTTATGTTGGTTTCAGGTTTAAAAAAGCAACCGATTTTTTTGCCCTTTCCACCCTAATTTTGTCTCGTTTTAAGTGCTTATAATTTATCGAAGATGTAAATTTGTAGTAAACCAATTAAATCATGGAATACAGAATAGAAAAGGATACCATGGGGGAAGTAAAAGTCCCTTCAGATAAACTTTGGGGAGCACAAACCGAACGCTCCAGGAACAACTTTAAAATCGGCGCTCCGGGTTCTATGCCAATGGAGATCATTTACGGTTTCGCATATCTTAAAAAGGCTGCAGCCTTCACCAACTGTGAACTTGGGGTTCTTTCAGTAGACAAAAGAGATTACATCTCAAAAGTTTGTGAAGAGATCCTTGAAGGGAAACACGATGACCAGTTTCCCCTGGTGATTTGGCAAACAGGTAGCGGCACGCAAAGCAACATGAACCTCAACGAGGTAATTGCCAATCGTGCCCAGCAAATTGCCGGAAGAACTGTTGGAGAAGGTGAAAAAGTGCTTTCTCCCAATGACGATGTGAACAAATCTCAATCTTCAAATGACACTTTCCCTACAGGAATGCACATCGCAGTGTACAAGAAGATTGTAGAAGTAACCATTCCCGGGGTGAAGAAACTCCGCAACACCCTTAAAAAGAAGTCGGAAGAATTCAAGGATGTGGTAAAGATTGGCCGCACCCACTTTATGGATGCCACTCCCCTTACTTTAGGGCAGGAATTCAGCGGGTATGTTTCTCAACTTGACCACGGCCTTAACGCCCTTGAGAACACGCTGCCACACCTTTCTGAACTCGCCCTGGGCGGAACAGCAGTAGGAACAGGATTGAATACCCCAAAAGGTTATTCAAAGCGCGTAGCTGAGTTTATTGCAAAATTCACTGAGCTTCCTTTTACCTCTGCTCCCAATAAGTTTGAAGCCTTAGCAGCTCACGATGCTTTTGTAGAAACCAGCGGTGCCTTAAAAACACTGGCAGTGTCTCTTAATAAAATTGCCAATGATGTAAGAATGCTTGCCTCTGGCCCAAGAAGCGGAATTGGCGAGATCCTTATCCCTGCCAATGAGCCCGGATCTTCTATTATGCCCGGTAAGGTAAACCCAACCCAGGTAGAAGCCCTAACCATGGTTTGTGCACAGGTGATTGGAAATGACGTTACCATTAACGTGGGCGGTATGCAGGGACAGTTTGAACTGAATGTATTCAAGCCCGTGATGGCAGCAAATATCCTGCAAAGTGCACAGTTACTTGGTGATGCCTGCGCTTCTTTTGACGAACATTGCGCCGCCGGTATTGAGCCAAATAAGCCAAGGATACAGGAGCTACTCAATAACTCTTTGATGCTGGTTACAGCCCTTAATACTAAGATTGGATATTACAAGGCAGCCGAAATTGCCAATACCGCACATAAGAACGGCACTACCTTAAAAGAGGAAGCCGTTAACCTTGGGTATGTTACTGCCGAAGAATTTGATGAATGGGTAAGACCTCAGGATATGGTTGGCAGTTTAAAATAATCACCTAACTCCTTAAAAAATAAGGTCTTCAAAAATGGCATTTTTGAAGACCTTATTTTTTTTCATCCAATCTCACTGGCTGCTTCATCAACTTCAAAATAAAAGTGATAATTTCACCGCCTATTCCAAACAAATAATGACAAGAAAAGTTGAGTTGGACTGCGGCGTGATCTGGGTCCACGACAGGATACTGATCAATGAAATGAACGAAGGTGCTTTACTTGATGTAGCAACGAACAAAAAAATCCTGCAAATTGGCAGCGAGAGCTTTGGCCACGATTACTTCGGATATATTTCCCATAGAATACACTCTTACGCAGTGAATCCTATGGTGTACCGCGAGTCTGCCGAACACCCACGCCTAAAAGCAATCGCCGTGGTTTCTGAAAATGCACTCACCCGCCAAACCGCCCGTGTAGAACGGCAGTTTTACACCAATAAAAATTCCTTTGAGATCTTTAGCTCCCTTGAGGAAGCTAAAGTCTGGATGATGGAGCAAATAAATGCTTATTCAAAGGTAAAATCGCTCAAAGGGTAATTCTGAAGGAATTTTTTTGCCTTCTGAATAAAAGGTGCCATAACAACATCCTCTTTTACCAAAGGAATTTCTTTCCTGAATTCTTCAATTAATTTCTGAAGAACAGGAGAAGTCTTATAAGCACCTCTATACGACAATGCCTGTGACGCGTTGTAGAGTTCTATAGCCAAAATGCTATTCACATTTTCTACAACTTTTACTGCTTTTGTGGCGGCATTAGCCCCCATGCTCACATGATCTTCCTGCCCGTTTGAAGATACAATAGAATCTATACTCGCAGGGGTGCAAAGTTGCTTGTTCTGACTCACAATACTGGCGGCGGTGTACTGCGGAATCATGAATCCACTGTTAAGCCCCGGCGCATCAACCAAAAATGCAGGTCCGCGCAAACCAGATACCAGCTGATAGATCCTTCTTTCTGAAATACTACCCAGCTCGGCCATAGCAATAGCCAGATAATCTAAGGACAAAGCTAATGGCTGCCCGTGAAAATTCCCTCCCGAAATGATCTTATTGGCATCTGCAAAAATGTTAGGATTATCGGTAACCGAATTTATTTCGGTCTTAAAACATTTGTACACAAAATCGAGCGTGTCTTTGCTGGCACCATGCACCTGCGGTATACACCTGAAGGAGTAAGGATCCTGTACGTTTTGCTTTACCTGTTTGGCAATCTCACTACCTGCAAGGATCTTCCTGATCCTTTCGGCTGTTTTCACCTGCCCGCGATGGGGACGTACAAGATGTACCAGCTCATCAAAAGGAGAAGTGTTACAATCAAAAGCATCTACAGATAAGGCTCCAATGACATCGGCCCAAATAGAAAGCCGGTTAGACTGAAGAAGCGCATATACACCATGAGCACTCATAAACTGGGTTCCGTTAAGCAGGGCAAGACCTTCTTTAGACTGCAAAGTGATAGGCTTCCATCCAAATTTCTTCAGCATTTCTTCCGAAGGAATAATTTCGCCATTAAGGTACACTTCTCCCTTTCCTATTAAAGGTAGCGCAAGATGAGCCAGCGGTGCAAGATCTCCTGAAGCTCCCAAAGATCCCTGAGAATAAACCACCGGCAGCACATCTTCATTATAAAAATCTATAAGCCTGTTCACCGTTTCGAGCGAAACCCCGGAATGCCCGTAGCTCAAGGATTGAATTTTTAACAGTAACATCAACCTGATGATAGGTTTTGATACTTTTTCGCCTGTTCCGCAGGCGTGAGACATTACCAGGTTTTCCTGTAGTTTGGTAAGATTTTCTGTTGAGATCTTCACATTGCACAAAGAGCCAAAACCGGTATTGATCCCGTAAATGGGGCTCTTGTTCTCCTTCATTTTTTGGTCGAGATACCTTCTCGCCTTCTCAATCTGGTAAACAGCCTCTTCACTAAGGGCAAGGCTTTTATTATTCTGAATAATCTCCCTTATTTCTTCAATGTCGAGGACAGAAGAACTTATATAATGACAATCTCTCATTAGGAAATGTTGGTTTTTTCGGTTTCAAAAAGGTCAAAAATCGCGGCTCCTGTGTTCTTTGCAATATCTCCCGCAACCACTCCTTCATAACTGAATCTTTCGGCTGCAATATCTCCGGCTTTTCCATGAAGGTATACTCCGAGGATGGTGGCGCGAAGGGATTCGTATCCCTGGCCAACAAGTGCAGCTAGCACACCGGTCAACACATCTCCGCTGCCGGCAGTGGCCATCCCGGGGTTCCCGGTGGTATTAATAAAAAGATCTTTTGGAGTTACTGTAAACGTATAGGTGCCTTTAATAAGCAGCACTACTTTATATTTTTTAGTGAAAGCCCTCGCCTTCTCCAGTTTTTCAAAATCATCTTTCCATGAACCAATCAGCCTTTCCAGTTCTTTGGGATGGGGTGTTAGGATACTGCCTTCGGGTAAAAGCTCGAGCAAATTGCCATTTTTGGAAAGTATATTAAGTCCGTCGGCATCTATCACCATCGGCTTTTCATATTTCTTCAGCAGTTGTTCAAAAGCTTCAATAGTTTCTTCTTTAGTGCCCACTCCTATTCCGAAGGCTATCACATCGGGATCAAGGTCAAAGTCTATATTGGTAAGGATCTCTTTATGCGGATCGGTAATCACCATAGCTTCGGGAAGTGCGGTTTGCAGGATATCATATCCGCATTTTGGCGCATAAATCGTCACCAAACCGGCACCTGCCCGCAGAGCAGCAGTAGCGCTAAGGCAAACACTGCCTATTTTACCATAGCTCCCTCCAATGATCAGGGCGTGGCCATAAGTTCCTTTATGGGTGAATCTTTGGCGTGGGGTGTAAAGGGCCCTTGCTTCGGCTTTGCCAATTAATTCGGCTGCTGCGGGGGCATCTTTGAGAAATTCGGGGTCGAGTCCAATATCGAGAATTTGCAGGTCGCCAACAAAAGGGGCAGTACCGGGCAGGTAAAATGCCATTTTTGGCACCTGGAAACTGATTGTATAGCTCGCTTTAATAATAGATTCCATATCTGCTACCGCAGCATCGGCCATGAGGCCCGAAGGCATATCTATAGCCAGCACAAAGGCTCCCGAGGCATTGATGTGCTTTACTAAACCAGCGACCCAATTGGGCAGCGGTCGGTTTAAGCCCACTCCAAAGATGGCATCAACTACAAAATCGCCATATTTTATTTCGGGAAGCTCGTCTTCAGCTTTGAGAAGTACAGGCCAGTTTTTTGAGAGGTTTTTTACCCGATCGTAATTCACCAGAAAATCCGGCGAGCGTTGATCACTGTAGTTTACTATATATATGGTGACATCATAGCCCGCTTCGATCAACTGCCGTCCCACTACAAGCCCATCTCCTCCATTGTTCCCAATTCCGCAGAAAATTTTAACAGGAATTGGCGCGCCCTGCAGGCGTTTATGAATCTCATCAAAAACCAGCGTGGCAGCTCTCTCCATTAATTCGGTGGAAGAAATCCCCTGCTTTTCAATAGTCAGTTTATCGGCCTGCTTTATTTGTTTGGCGCTAAGGATCTTCATGAATGCTATTTTTGAAAAGTTACACAAATATAAAATTTCCTTCGGCCCCAGCCTTTGCCTTCTCTATTTCTATTGAAAATTTCTGCATTAACCGCCCAATCCTTATTGAATTTAATAAATTTGCGGAAAATATTTTTTAAATGAAGAATACAGCACTTACTTCTACTCATATAGATCTTGGAGCCAAAATGGTTCCCTTTGCGGGCTACAACATGCCTGTTTCCTATGAAGGTGTAAATATTGAACACGAGACCGTGAGAAAAGCGGTAGGTGTATTTGACGTTTCGCACATGGGCGAATTCCTTATCACGGGAGAGCATGCCCTGGCTTTGATCCAGAAAATAGGTTCTAACGACGCTGCAAAACTTACCGATGGCAAAGCCCAGTACAGCTGCATGCCCAATGCCGATGGCGGAATTGTAGACGATCTTATTATCTATCGCTTTAACGAAGAGAAATACCTTCTGGTGGTTAACGCCTCCAATATTGAAAAGGACTGGAACTGGATTTCCCAGCACAACACGATGGACGCTACCATGCGCGACCTTTCAGACGAATATTCGCTGCTTGCCATACAGGGTCCAAAAGCCGCTGAAGCCATGCAGTCTCTTACCGATGTAGATCTTTCAGCAATAAAATTCTATACTTTTCAGGTGGCACCTTTTGCAGGAGCCGAAAACGTGATCATTTCGGCCACCGGGTATACCGGCAGCGGCGGTTTTGAGATCTATGTAAAAAATGATGATGCCCAGCGCGTGTGGGACCGTGTTTTTGCAGCAGGTGCAGACTATGGCATCAAACCAATTGGTCTTGCCGCAAGAGATACCCTGCGCCTGGAGATGGGCTTCTGTCTCTACGGAAATGATATTGATGACACCACCTCCCCAATCGAAGCAGGCCTTGGTTGGATCACTAAGTTCACCAAAGATTTCGTTAACTCTGAAGCTCTTAAGGAACAGAAAGAGAATGGGCCAAAGCGCAAACTTGTAGGTTTTGAAATTGATGAGCGCGGAATTCCGCGTCAGGGTTACGAGATTGTAGATGATAGTGGCAAGGTTATTGGCAATGTAACTTCAGGAACCATGTCTCCATCGCTCGAAAAGGGAATTGGAATGGGATATGTTCCAACAGAGTATGCCACACCGGGAAGTAAAATTAATATTCAAATTCGTAAAAAAGCTCTTCCTGCCACAGTGGTAAAAATGCCATTTTATAAAGGATAGTTTTTGAAGAGGATTTTGATCTTAGGGGGAAGCGGCTTTATAGGTAATGCCCTGTATAAAGAGCTTTACCCCTATTTTGATACGCACGCCACCTATCATACCGACAATGCTTTTTTCGAGAAGAACCAGAAGTTCCACCAGTTTGACCTGGAGAGGGAAAGCATTTGCATTCTCCTGGAGAACCTGCAACCCAATATCATTGTGTCGGCCCTGCGCGGAAACTTTCTGGCACAGGTACACACCCACTTTGAGATTATAGATTACCTGTTGAAAAACAAGAATTCAAAGCTCATTTTTCTGTCTTCGGCCAATGTCTTTGACGCTTTTACCAACTATCCGTCATACGAATATGACAAAACCCTGTCTCAAAGTGTCTACGGAAGGTTTAAAATAAAGATCGAAAATGCGCTCCTGCGATTGCCAAATAACAAGTATGTCATCGCCCGGTTGCCTATGGTCTTTGGAGCCAATTCCCCGCGTGTTACCGAGATAAAAAGACAGCTGCAGGAACAGGAAGCCATTGAAGTTTTTTCGAATGTGGTAGTGAATGCTACCTATGAAGCAAAAATGACCCAGCAACTGCATTACATCATTAACAGGAACAAGCAGGGAGTATTTCACCTGGGCAGCAACGACCTTATTCACCACAATGACCTGGTAGCAGAGATTTGTGAAACCCTGGGAGAAAAAAAGCCCTTGTTAAAAAATGTCTATGATTCAAACTTTGACCGGTTTCTTGCCGTAATTCCCAAAGACAATCTGCTTCCAAAGAACCTGCAAATCTCTATACAGGAAGTGGTGGCAAGCACCCTGGTTTCCTAGTTGTTAATATTCTACTAATTCATCTTTCTGCGCTACGAGGTTGCTTAACTTTAAAAAAATAAAACTTCGAAGATATGCAGATTTTAGATGAAAATGAGATCAAATCAAAGCTTGAAGAACTTGAAGGCTGGGAATATAAAGATGATGCCATTCACACCTCTTTTCAGTTCGAGAACTTTAAAGAAGCATTTTCGGTAATGGTGAGAATAGCCTTTGAAGCCGAAGCCCAGCAGCACCACCCCAACTGGACAAACGTCTACAACGAACTTCAAATTTCCCTTTCTACACACGATGCCGGCGGGGTTACCCACAAAGATTTTAAACTCGCCCGCAGCATAGAAGATATTGTAGATGCAGGCGAATAATCTTTTTTAGGAGCTTGATGTTTTTTCCTATTTTTACCCCTCAATTAATAGATTAAAATGGGAAGAGCATTTGAATTCCGTAAAGCGCGTAAAATGAAGCGATGGTCTGCTATGGCCAAGGCTTTCACCCGCATTGGGAAAGACATAGTAATGGCTGTTAAAGAAGGCGGCCCCGATCCCGACACTAATTCGAGGTTACGGGCTGTGATCCAGAATGCCAAGAGTGTCAACATGCCCAAAGACAATATTGAACGGGCTATAAAAAGAGCTTCAGATAAAAGCCAGGGCGACTATAAAATCGTACTTTTTGAAGGTTATGCGCCACACGGTATTGCCGTGCTGGTAGAAACTGCTACAGACAATAATAACCGTACAGTTGCCAATGTGCGTTCCTACTTCAATAAATGCGACGGAAACCTGGGAACTTCGGGCTCGGTAGAATTTATGTTTGACCACACCTGTAACTTCCGCATCGCCAAAGATAACCTTGATGCTGAAGAACTGGAACTGGAATTGATAGATTTTGGAGCCGAAGAAGTTTTTGAAGATGAAGACGGGATCATCATCTATGCGCCTTTTGAAGCATTTGGAGCCCTACAAAAGGAACTGGAAGGCAGGGATATTGAGATCATCTCCTCCGGATTTGAATATATTCCGCAGGTAACAAAAACACTATCTCCCGAAGAAGCCGCCGATGTAGAAAAGCTTCTCGAAAAACTGGAAGAAGATGATGATGTACAGCACGTGTACCACACCATGGAAGAAACAACTGAAGAAGAGGCTTAAATAAAGCACTCCCACACAGTTGACAAATATCATTCTGAATTGATTTCAGAATACTTTAAAATTATATAACCCCTGAATATTTCAGGAAGACAGAAACGAGGCTGTCTTAAAAGTTGTCAAAAATGTCATTCTGAAGCTACTTTTTCAGGATCTTACAAACTGATTTTCAGGAGTAAAAAGATTCAGAAGTAATTCAGAAAGATAGGATTAGAGCTTTTAAGAAAGCCTCTTTAGTTTCAAAATTTATGAAGACTGATGCTCACCGGCAGGCCATAAAAGCCTCTTACTACAGCATTGCCGGCAATGCCGCACTTGCCGTAATTAAAGGGGTTACAGGCGTTTTTGGGAATTCTTACGCCCTTATTGCCGATGCCATAGAATCTACAACCGATGTATTTTCGAGCCTTCTGGTGCTTTTTGGATTAAAATATTCAGCCCGGCCCGCCGATGATAACCACCCATACGGGCATGGCCGTGTGGAGCCGCTTATCACCTTTGCTGTGGTAGGTTTTCTGGTGGTTTCGGCGACAATAATTGTGATGGAGAGTATTGAGAATATCCAGACTCCGCATAAAATTCCCAAACCCTACACGCTGGTAGTGTTAACGGCAATTATTCTTACCAAAGAGATCTTTTACAGGTTTATCAATAAAAAAGGGGAAGAGACCAACAGCAGCTCTCTCAAGGCCGATGCCTGGCACCATCGCAGCGACGCCATTACGTCTCTCATGGCTTTTATAGGGATTGCCATTGCCCTTTTTATGGGAAAAGGATACGAAACAGCCGATGACTGGGCGGCGCTTTTTGCCTCGGGATTTATTCTTTACAACGCTTACCTCATTTTGAGACCTGCTCTTGGTGAAATTATGGATGAGCACCTTTATGATGATTTGGTAGAAGAGATTCGGGTGATCTCCATGAAAGAAAAAGGGGTGCTTAATACCGAAAAATGCTTTATTCGCAAAACCGGAATGACCTACCATGTAGACCTGCATGTTATTGTAAACGGCGAACTTTCTGTCAACGAAGGCCACGAAATAGCCCATAATTTAAAGGACAGGCTCATACAGGAAAAACCCGAATTAGCCGACATTCTTATTCACATAGAACCTCACAACCCGGAGCATGCTTAAAAATGCCATTTTTGGCAGGTATTTTCTTCCGGTCGTCGGTATGCATTCCTAAAAAAAACTTAATCCCCTGCGCTCCTCCCACGGGTAGATGTCAATTCCCTATCTTTATGGGATAATCAGGAAATTTAAATTTAATGGATACAAGATTAGCGGTATTAATAGACGGCGACAATATACCTTCGGCTTATGTCAAGGAAATGATGGAAGAGATCGCCAAATACGGCAACCCCACAATAAAACGGATCTACGGTGACTGGACCAAACCCCACCTCGCAAAATGGAAAAATGTACTGCTTGAGAATGCCGTGACGCCCATACAGCAATACGGATACACGCAGGGCAAAAATGCGACCGATTCTGCCATGATCATTGATGCCATGGATATTTTGTATTCGGAAAAAGTTGACGGGTTTTGCCTGGTTTCCAGTGACAGTGATTTCACCCGACTCGCAACCCGCCTTAGAGAAGCCGGAATGAACGTGATTGGGATTGGAGAAAAAAAGACTCCCGATCCTTTTATAGTTGCCTGCGACCGATTTATCTATATCGAAATCTTAAAGAACCAGACTAAGGAATCTAGCAAGGAAAAAGAGACCAAAAAGAGTGATTATGATAAGATCACTAATAAAGTCATCAAATTAATCGCCTCCACGATCTCTGATGTTGCCGATGATGACGGTTGGGCTTTCCTTGGAGATGTGGGTAGCCTGCTACAAAAGAAGCAACCTAACTTTGACTCCCGTAACTACGGTTTCCAAAAGTTAACCCCCATGATCAACTCTATAGATAAATTTGAAATTGAATCAAGGGAAAATCAGGGCCGCGGAAAATACAAACTTATCTATGTGAGGAATAAAGAGTAAGACATTGAATATTGTTTATTGTTTATTGTTTATTGTTTATTGTTAATTAGTAATTGTACATGAGAACCATCAAAAGAACATATAAAGCTGAGTACCGGCCAATTGCCGATCTCATCACCTATTCCCCAATGCCCACGAGGTCTCTGCGGATGATTGATCCTTTTCTCTTTCTCAATCATCACGGGCCGCAACGGTATTCCCCGGGAAACAATGGCCTGCCTTTTGGGCCGCACCCGCACAGGGGAATGGAAACAGTAACTTTTATCCTCGATGGCGACATTGCCCATAAAGACTCTGGCGGCAACAACAGTGTGATTGAAAGTGGCGGCGTACAGTGGATGACCGCCGGAAAAGGCCTTATTCACGCAGAAGTTTCTTCAGAAAAATTAAAAAAAGAAGGTGGGCCATTAGAGATCCTGCAGCTGTGGGTGAATTTACCGGCGAGGTTAAAAATGACTACACCTACTTACAAGGGGCTTCAAAAAGAGCAAATTCCGCTGACTTTTTCTGAAGATGGAAAAGTTAAAGCCCAGGTAGTGTCAGGAAAACTTAATGAGACTGAGGGTCCTTTTGAGACCCCCACAGAGATACACCTTAGCACCCTTTTCTTTGAGACCCAAGGAGTTTTCACTACAAAGGTTCCTCAAAGCCACAACATTCTTTGTTATGTCATAAAGGGGGAAATAAAGATCAATGGTGAGATCGTCCAGTCCCTTCATCTCGTAGAATTCAATAATGACGATGAAAACCTGCGCATAGAAGCTTTGGCAGAAAGTACTGTCTTATTTGGTCACGCCGAACCTTTTAACGAACCTGTGGTAGCCCAGGGCCCTTTCGTGATGAACACGCTCGAAGAAATTGACCAGGCATATACAGATTATCAACAGGGGAAGTTTGAGTAAGGTTTAAGGTTTAAGGTTTAAGAATACCGATCACTGAACACTATTTTTTCTTCTTCTTAATATAATCTGCAGTCAACCTGCTTCGGTTTCCTTTTTTATAGTACTTGGTAAACCTCCAGTAAGAAACTGCTCCTAAAATGGCTACCACTACTACAGAATAGTAAACAAAAGTTGGGGTAATTACCTTATCTCCACTGGCATAAGAATGCAGCCCTGAGAGGTAGAAATTCACCCCAAAGTAGGTCATCATAATACTTGCAAAAGATACAACTGCCATAAAGTTGAATAACCAGCGGCTTCTCATTCCCGGCACCAGGCGCATGTGAATCACAAAAGCATAGACCATGATACTCACCAGTGCCCAGGTCTCTTTTGGATCCCAGCCCCAGTAACGTCCCCAGCTTTCATTGGCCCACTGCCCACCAAGGAAGTTCCCGATGGTTAGCATCACCAAACCAATGGTAAGCGCCATTTCGGTAATGATCGTTATTTCTTTGATGGTTAGGTCCATCTTCTTTTTGTTATTCTTTGTGGTAAAGATCATGAGGATCAAAGCTACCGCACCCAGGATCATTCCCAGGGTAAACGGACCATAACTACCCACAATTACCGAAACGTGGATCATCAACCAGTAAGAATCAAGTACCGGCTGCAGATTGGCAATAGAGGGATCCATCCAGTTCCAGTGTGCAATCATTAAGATCATAGAGGTCACAAAAGCCGTAGATGCAATGGTAAGGTCACTTTTTCTTCCAAAGAGCAACCCAAAAAGCATGGTAGCCCAGGCCACATAGATCATCGACTCGTAGGCATCACTCCATGGCGCATGTCCCGAAATATACCAGCGCGCAATAAGTCCCAGTGTATGGAGCACAAAAAAGATAATAATAGCCGCAATACTTAGTCTAATCAAGATTCGTATCATTTTGCTGTCCCTAAAGATCTGGGCAATTACAAAAATCAACATCAGGACACCCGCTATCATATACATTGCAAAGAGGTTCCTGAAAACATCGTACTTGTTGTACAAAATTTCTGTTTCCAGTTTCTCTTCGGAAGGCATTACTTCTCCTCCAAACTTTTTCTGAAAGCCTTTGATACTGTTCAGCAATTCGTTGGCTTGTGAATAATCGCCGGTCTTTTTCGCAGTTTGCAATGCGCTGAAATACATTGGAAGGATTTGCCGTGTATAAACTGAATCCATTCCTTTAAATCCTGCTTCGGCAGCTTCGGGAAACGATACCCATTTATCGTTTTCATGCCCCGGGATTGGGAAAATCCTTAGAATTTCTCCCTGCAGGGCATTGTAGAGCAAGTTTACCCTTCTGTCGGTTTCGATAAAGTCTTTTTCAAATTGATCGGGCACCGCGGCCATGTAGGCACGCTCCAGGTAAGGCGAAAGTTTATAGTTTCCTTCCCTGTCAAAAAAGCTGGTTAACGCGATAAATTTCTGGTCTTCGGGAACACCTACAATATGCCTGATGCTGTCATTTTCCTTTTTAACGTTTATCACCGGCACATTATACCACATGGTAGGATTTTCGGTAAGGGAGATCATCACCTGGTCAGCCGTTAATCCTTCATAATCATCACTTTTACTTAATTTCCTAAGTAATTCCGAAGAATAGGTGTTTACAGGCTTCATCCTTCCGCCGGCATCCTGTACTACAAGTCGGCCGAACTCTGCTGCATGCTCTTCAGAAACCACATTGGCCTTAATGATCGAGTCTATCCTTGCTTTGGGAATAGTGAGCGGATTTTCATGCGCATGTTCTTCTTCCTGCGCAAAACCTGCTGTTGTAGAGAACAGCACCAGTAAAATACCGGTAATACTGGCTTTTTTCTTCTTCACTTTTTCCAGCATTTGCTTAAGTTCCCCAAAACGGGATCCTTTTGCAAACAGGATCCACATCAATCCAATATATAATAGCGTGTACCCGATATAGGTAATCCAGGTGCCCCAAAAATCGTGGTTTACAGAGAGTACCGTCCCTTTTTCATCGGGATCAAAAGAGGCCTGGAAGAACCTGTAGCCTTCGTAATCGAGCACGTGGTTCATAAAAATCTCGTAATCAAAAGTTGTCTCCTCATCAATAACCGTCACCTTACTTTTAAAAGAGGAATAGCTTTTCTCTGTACCGGGATATCTTTCAGCAATAAAATCGTTGAGTTTAATAGAGAATGGCAACTCGTATTCTTTAGAGCCGTACCTCACGTAAAATTCGAGGCCGCCAAGATTGAGTTTTATAGGATCGGTAACCATACCTTTCCCGCCCAGAAGTTTTACAGTTTGTGATTCGCCTGCAGTGCTCACCCTTACTACAGCAGCATCCTGCTGGCCTTCAGTCTTTTCTTCGGTAGGAATAACATCGTATTTTCCACGTACCACAGGATCGGGCAAAACAAATTGCATACCCGCCATATTGTAGAGAGAACGCAATAGCAAGGTTTGAACAGAATCGGCTTCTACCTGCCCCTGCATTTGATCGGCCATTCGCATATAAGTACCTTCAAAAGGAGAAGAAATACTGTATTCCCCATTTTCAACAGTGATGTTTATGGCACCATCTGTGGGTTTATTCAAGGCGAACAGCACATTGTGAATACTGCTCACTTCCCCTTCTTTGATGTAGTGGTCATGCCTTTCGCCACCACCTGCTTCTACGATCTTGAGATAGTTTTCTCCTTCAGGATCTTCTACCAGGCCTTCTTCGGCACCATGAATGTAATCAAGAATCTCCAGTTTTACCGGCTGTCCGTTATAATCTGTATTAAAAGTGAATTCATTTGAAGCTCCGGGAGCCAAAAGCACCTCATTTTCCACTACTCTTCGGCGTGGTTCTCCATCTATTTCGCCATCAATAAAGGTGGTCAAAAATGTCTTTTCTGAGAGGAAAGTATTTTCGGTCGCACCTTCTCTAATCGGCATCATGCCTTCATAACTTATATACCGGGTCACAAAAGCGCCTACCAGAATAAAGATAAAGGAAAGGTGAAGCAGTAGAGATGACCATTTTTCTTTTTTGTGAAGCCGGTACCTGAAAATATTTCCTGTAAAATTGACCACGAACAAGGCCATGATCACTTCAAACCACAGGGCATTATAGATCCAGACTTTAGCGGTTTCTGTACTGTACCAGTTTTCAATAAAGGTTCCCATTCCCAGCGCTACGGCAAATACGATAAAAAGGAAAGCCATAAGGCGGGTGGAGAAGATGATGGAAGCTATTTTTTTCTGCATCGAGGGCTTGCTTTAATAAATGCCGCAAAAGTAAGCAATTTATAGGGATTAAAAGTTGCTTAAATTCCATATTTATGCGGCTACAGGAGCAGCCACGGGAGTAAAAGAAATTTGTATTTTAGCCATATGATTGAGATTGTACTTTTAGGATCGGGCAATGTTGCCACACACCTTTTCAAAGCTTTTTCGGCTTCGGAAGGAATTCGTGTAAAACAGGTCTATAATCATTCTGAAAAAACTTTGGATTTCTTCCGAAGTAAATGTGATGTAACTACTGAAATTTCTGAGCTGGCACCGGCAGATATATATATAATGGCACTGAAGGATGACGTGGTTCCTGAAATTTCAGAAAAACTGAAGGACCTGAATGCGCTTATAGCCCATACCTCGGGTTCGGTAGCCCTAGATGCCCTTAGAGCCTGCTCCCGTAGAGGCGTGTATTATCCGCTCCAGACTTTCTCTAAAGACAATGATGTCAACTATTCCGAAATTCCTTTTTGCCTTGAAGCTAATACTGCCCAGGACCTGGAAATCCTGAAAACGCTTGCATCGAAGGTTTCAGGGAACTGCTACGAGATCTCTTCGGAACAAAGAAAAAAATTACACCTTTCGGCAGTGTTTGTCTGCAACTTTGTCAACCATCTCTACGCAGTGGGCGAGCAAATTTGTAAACAGAACGATATTCCGTTCGACATTTTAAAACCCCTCATTGCCGAAACAGCCGGGAAAGTACAACATGCTTCTCCTGCCGGGGTACAGACCGGCCCTGCCATCAGGAATGATCAATCGACTATAAAAGCCCACCTGGACCTATTGGAATCGGGCGAAAACAAAAAGATATACGAATTATTAACTTCAGCAATTAAAACCTTCCATGGAAAAAAGCTATAAAGAATTCCTTGCCCAAATCACCACTTTTATTTTTGATGTAGACGGCGTGCTTACTGATGGTTCCATTCAAATAAGCACCAACGGCGAATTACTTCGCACCATGAACATCAAAGATGGCTACGCGATGAAATATGCACGTGAAAAAGACTATACGATCTGCATTATTTCTGGGGGAAATAACGAAGGTGTCCGTTCCCGACTCAAAGGTCTTGGAATTACCGACATCTACCTTGGATGCCCGGATAAGGTGGAGCAAATGGAAGAATTCTTTGACATCTACGACATCAAACCCGGGGAAGTGCTTTATATGGGTGACGATCTCCCCGATCTATATGCCATGCAAAAAGTTGGCCTGCCTTGCTGCCCGCAAGATGCCGCGCCCGAGATCAAGGAAGCCTCGCGCTATATCTCTCACAAGAAAGGCGGAAAAGGCTGTGTGCGAGACGTTATTGAACAGGTCTTAAAAGTGCAGGGAAAATGGAATGATCACCAATGAATTGGTTGCTCCTCGTTATCGCTGGCTTGTTTGAAGTAGGCTTTGCAACCTGTCTTGGTAAAGCCAGAGAAGCCACAGGCAGCACCGCCTTCTGGTGGATGGCAGGCTTTTTTCTATGCCTTACAATAAGCATGTCTCTGCTGTACAAAGCCACCCAAACCCTGCCCATTGGGACTGCCTATGCAGTGTGGACAGGAATAGGTGCGTTTGGCACCGTCTTAATTGGAATTTTTGTATTCAAAGAACCTGTGCATTTTTGGCGGCTGTTTTTCCTTTTCACCCTTATTGCCTCTATCATCGGGCTTAAATTTGTTTCCGCTTAAAACCATGCAAATTTTGCCATTTTTGAAGCTTGTGAGGCCTTTCAATCTTTTGATGATCATCTTCACGCAGGTACTGGTGAAGTATTTTCTATTCGAACCCTTTGGCATAGACACCACCTTCAGTGACTTTAACTTCAGTCTGCTCGTGTTTTCAATGATATGCCTTGCTGCCGCCGGTAATATCATCAACGATCTTCACGACACAGCCACCGATAAGGTGAATAAGCCTCAAAAAATGCTTATTGGCATCAAAATTTCAGAAAAAGTTGCGTGGAACTGGTTTATTGCTTTAAACATTCTTGGAGTGGGAATAGGATTTTACCTGAGCAACCTGGTAGGAAAACCCTCTTTTGTGGCACTTTTTATCATTCCTTCAGCCTTTCTCTATTTTTATGCTACCCAAATCAAAGGCACCGTACTTGTTGGCAACCTGGTAGTAAGTATAATGGTTGCCATGATTATTGTAATGGTGGGGATTTTTGATCTTGTTCCTGCTATTACTCCCGAAAATCTCACCACTCAAAAAGTGATGTTTTCAATCCTCGTTGATTACGCAATCTTTGCTTTTCTGGTAAATTTTCTTCGTGAAATTGTAAAAGACCAGGAAGATATTACAGGCGATTATAATGCGGGCTATAAAACATTGCCGGTGCTGCTGGGCAGGAGCAGGACTAACTTCATCATCTTCGCCATTGCCCTGCTTCCCCTCATTGGTATACTTTATTATTTATATACGTACCTTTATGAAAGCCGGGTCGCGATGCTCTATGTATTGATCGCTGTTGTTGCACCCCTGCTCTACTTTATGGTAAAAATTGTGGGTGCAGGGAACAAAAAGGAATTCCATCACCTTAGTCTGGTTCTAAAAATAGTTTTGGCTGCAGGGATCTTCTCTATCGGCCTTTATAAATTTGTTTTGATATAATTATGTTACAGGAAAAATTAAAAGATCACCATATCATTTTAGCTTCGGCTTCTCCCCGTAGACAACAGTTCTTCAGGGAACTTGACCTTAATTTTGAGATAAGGCTGAAGCCGGTAAAAGAAGAATATCCATCAGAATTAAAGGATCTAGAGATCACCAATTTTCTAGCCGAACTTAAAGCTGCAGCCTTTGAAGGCGAATTGAATACCAACGACATTCTTATTACCAGCGACACCATCGTATGGCATGAAGGTAAGGCCCTTGAAAAGCCCGCTGATCCGGCACAGGCATTGGAGATGATCAAAGCTCTGGGCGGGAAAACCCACGAGGTGATTACTTCGGTATGCTTTAAAACTCCCGAAAAAAAGCAAACTGTACATGCCATCACCAGGGTTACATTCAGCGAGCTCGCTGACGATGAAATCAAATATTACATTGAAAAATTCAGGCCCTTCGACAAAGCCGGAGCCTACGGAATTCAGGAATGGATTGGACTTATTGGGGTTGAGTATATTGAAGGAAGTTACTTTAATGTAGTGGGGCTCCCAACTCATTTGGTCTACCGCACCCTGCTTGAAATGGCCGAATAATTTTTAGCCACACTTCAGGTTTCCTAATCCTAAAAGGTATCTTTACAAAAATTCATTTTCAGGAATGTTAGATGTTTTCTTTCTAAACAAAAATCAGATAATTACCACTGCAGCCATTCTTTTGGCGCTCTGGATCCTGCAGTTTATCATGAAAAAAGCCGCCCACCGCGTGGGGCACCGCAGTGAAATTCACATTACCCGTACCAGGCTAATGTTCAAGTATATTAACATACTGGTCACCATCATTGCCATTTTTTTGCTCTCTCTTACCTGGGGTTATAATGCACAGGAGATTGCGCTCATTTTCTCATCTCTCTTCGCCATAATTGGGGTTGCTATGTTTGCAATCTGGTCTATTTTGAGCAATATTACAGCGGGGATTATCCTGTTTTTTTCCTTCCCATACAAAATTGGAAGCCGCATAAAAATCCACGATAAAGACATGCCGGTAGAAGCCGTAATTGAAGATATCAAGGCTTTTCATCTACATTTGCGTACGCTAGATGGAGAATTGATCACTTATCCCAATAACCTCATCCTGCAAAAAGCGGTTTCTTTAATTGAAAAAGAATATCATGCCGATGAAGGGAAAGATGCCCTCTAACATGGTTTAGTGAGGAATCTTATTATATTTGAAGGCTTATCAAAAAGAATATCCTATGCGGAAGCTTTTTTGCCTTGTTTTTCTTTTCATCAGTGGGCTTGCTCAGGCCCAGCAACCTGAAAAATTAAATTCCTCAGAAATTTATTCTGAAATTGAAAAACTCAACTTCCTGGGATCGGTGTTGTATGTTGCAGCCCATCCCGATGATGAGAACACCCGCCTTATCTCCTACTTTAGCAACGAACTCAATGCCCGTACCGCTTATCTCTCCCTTACCCGTGGTGATGGCGGCCAAAACCTCATTGGTCCGCAATTGAGGGAACTTCTGGGCGTAATACGTACCCAGGAGTTGCTCGCAGCACGAAAAATTGATGGCGGAGAGCAATTCTTCAGCCGTGCGAATGACTTTGGGTACAGCAAAACCCCTGAAGAAACCCTGAACATCTGGAATGAGGAAGAAGTCCTTAAAGATGTAGTTCGCACCATAAGATTGTTTAAACCCGATGTGATCATCAACCGTTTTGATGCAAATTCGGCAGGTGAAACCCATGGCCATCACACCTCTTCCGCAATTTTGAGCAGCCGTGCCTTTGATCTTGCGGGAAAACCTTCAGCTTACCCTCAATTGGCAGATGAGCTGGGAACATGGCAGCCAAAAAAGCTCTTTTTTAACACCTCTCCCTGGTTCTACGAATCGCAGGAAGCATTTGACGCAGCAGATAAATCCCGCTTTATCAGTTTTGACACCGGGGTGTACTTCCCGCTAAAGGGCCTTTCCAATACCGAAATTGCTTCTTTAAGCCGCAGCCAGCACCAGTCGCAGGGATTTGGCAGCACCGGTACCCGCGGCACTGCTTCAGAATATATTGAACTTCTCAAGGGGAAACATCCGGAGAATAATCCAGATATCTTTCACGGCATCAACACCAGCTGGAGCCGTGTAAAAGGAGGAAAAGAGATAGGAAAGATCCTGAACCTGGTACAGGAGAACTTCGATTTTAAAGATCCGGCGGCCAGCGTACCTCAACTGGTAAAAGCATATCAACTCATTCAAAACCTTGAAGACCCGCACTGGAAAGAGCTAAAATCTGAACAGATAAAAGACGTTATTGCTGCTGCTATGGGTCTGTACCTGGAAGCTGTGGCAGGTTCACCCCTGGCTACACCGGGCGAAAAGGTGAACCTGGAGCTTGAAGCCATAAACCGCAGCGATATCAATACCGAACTGCTTTCTGTTAAATTATTTCCTGAAGAAAAAACTATTCCCGTCAATCTTTCCCTGGCCAATAATCGCGCCTCGGTTCAGGAGATTGATTTTGTTATTCCTGAAAATATCAACTTCACCAGCCCTTACTGGCTCAATGAAGAAGGCAGCCTGGGAATGTACAGGGTAACCCAAAATGAACTCATTGGCCTTCCTGAAACTCCCCGGGAGCTGAAGGTTCAGTTTACGGTTGATGTTGCAGGGGTAAAAATCCCGTTTGAGAGGAACATCACCTATAAATTCAACGATCCCGTTACCGGGGAATCTTACAGGCCTTTTGAAGTGGTGCCAAAAGTTTCGGTCACCACAGGCACCAATGTGATGGTCTTTGCCAATGGGGTGCCGGGCAGCATTACAGTGACCGTAAAAGCCATGGCCAATGGCATTTCAGGAGAGTTAAATCCGGAGGAAATGCCGGGCTGGAAAATCTCTCCCGAAAAGCACATTTTTGACACCCTGCAAAAAGGGGAAGAAATAACCTTCAGCTTTGAAGTACAACCACCTTCAGTTCAGGATAAAGTCGTTTTCAAACCTGTAGCTACGGTAAACGGGAATACTTATTCCAGGTCTGTTGTTCAGCTTGATTATCCGCATATCCCGCTACAAACCCTGGTGCTTCCGAATAAAACCAGCCTGGTAAAACTGGATATCCAAAAAAGGGGAAATCTGGTAGGTTATATTCAGGGGGCGGGAGACGTGGTACCACAGGCGCTGGAACAAATGGGCTACAAAGTGGAGCTTATAGACCCAAAGTATATTTCAGAAAATAACCTGACAAAATTTGATGCTGTGGTAGTGGGAATCCGCGCCTATAATACTATTGATGAGTTGCGTTACAGGCAACAGGCGCTTTTTGAATACGTGAAGCAGGGCGGCAATCTCATCCTGCAGTACAACACGAGCCGCGGACTCGTCACTGAAACACTTGCACCTTACAAACTCGAACTTTCCCGAGACAGGGTTACCAATGAAGCGGCAGAAGTGACATTTTTGGCACCCAACCATCCTGTTCTCAATTTTCCAAATAAGATAACTTCCAAAGATTTTGAGGGCTGGGTACAGGAACGCGGACTCTATTTTCCAGACAAATGGGGTAAAGAATTTACGCCAATCCTTGCGATGAACGACAAAGATGAAGCGCCCACCAAAGGCAGTCTTTTAGTAGCACCATACGGGAAAGGCAATTTTATCTATACCGGCCTTAGCTTTTTCAGGGAATTCCCGGCAGGGGTCCCGGGGGCATTCCGGCTTTTTGCCAATATGCTCTCTCTTCCACAACATGAGCCATCGGTTTCCGGTTTGCAACAAGACAATCAGAAGTAATGGAAGCTCCTCAAAAATACAAGTGGAAAAAAGCATACAGCCTTGTGCTCCTCGCCAATGCCGCCTATATTCTCCTGTTTTACATTTTAATGACAATTTTCACCTGATATGCAAACTATAGACTGGATCATTTTAGCCGGTACTCTTGCGTTCATCGTGATCTATGGAGTTTATAAAACCCGCGGCAGTAAAGATGTCCAGGATTATATTCGGGGAGGCAACGAAGCCAGGTGGTGGACGGTGGGACTGTCGGTCATGGCAACCCAGGCCAGTGCAATCACTTTTCTCTCCACGCCCGGGCAGGCTTTTCACGACGGGATGGGCTTTGTGCAGTTCTATTTTGGGCTTCCCATTGCCATGATCATCATTTGCATGGTCTTTATTCCCATTTATTACCGGCTCGAAGTTTATACCGCCTATGAATATTTGGAATCGAGGTTTGACCGCAAGACCCGTACCCTCACGGCTTTGCTCTTCCTTATACAGCGTGGGCTGGCTGCCGGGATCACCATTTTTGCCCCCGCAATCATTCTTTCGGCGGTGCTGGGCTGGAACCTCACAACCCTCAATATCATCATTGGGATACTCGTGACTATATATACGGTTTCGGGCGGCACAAAAGCTGTAAATGTTACCCAAAAACAGCAAATGGCAGTGATCTTCTTCGGAATGGTCGCAGCTTTGATCCTGATCATTCAATACCTGCCGGAAGAAATTAGTTTCACCGAAGCCCTTGAAATTGCCGGTGCCAGCGGAAAACTTGACGTTATAGATTTTTCATTCGATTTTGACAACAGGTACACCTTTTGGAGCGGCATCATAGGCGGGACTTTTCTTGCCCTCTCCTACTTTGGAACCGATCAAAGTCAGGTGCAGCGCTATCTTTCAGGAAAATCTGTACGGCAGAGTCAGTTGGGCCTCATCTTCAACGGCTTGTTAAAAGTGCCCATGCAGTTCTTTATTTTGCTGGTTGGGGTGATGGTTTTTGTTTTCTATCAGTTCAATTATTCGCCGCTAAATTTTAATCCGGCGGCCACAAATGCTGTAAATACTTCGGAATTTTCTTCGGAATACAATAAGCTTCAGGAGGAACTGAAACAAATTCAGGATCAAAAACAACAGAAATCTTTGAGTTATGCCAATGCCGGAAAATTTTCAGAAGGAGACAGGGAAATCTTTAAAAATGATCTGGTACAACTGAATGCTGCCGAATTGCAGGTGCGGCAGGAAGCTACACAGCTTATTGAAGAAGCCGCCCCCTTGATAGAAACCAACGATAAAGATTATGTTTTCATCCACTTTATCCTGAACAACCTGCCTCGCGGTTTGATTGGCCTGCTGCTGGCGGTGATCCTTTCCGCAGCAATGTCTTCTACAGCTTCCGAATTGAATGCCCTGGCCTCTACCACCATGATCGACCTCTATAAGCGTAATGTGGGGGAAAAAACCCAGCGGCATTATGTGCGTATGTCTAAATTCTTCACACTTTGCTGGGGCCTTATTGCCATCTCTGTGGCCAGTATCGCCGACCTTTTTGACAACCTCATTCAGCTGGTAAATATTATTGGATCTATCTTCTACGGAAATGTACTCGGAATATTTCTACTGGCATTTTTTATAAAGTATGTAAAAGGAACTGCAGTTTTCATTGCTGCTTTAATCACGCAGGCAATCATTATCAGGCTTTATTTTCAGGAAGTCATGCCTTACTTATGGCTTAACCTGGCGGGATGTTTCCTCGTTATTTCTTTGGCTGTGATCCTGCAAATTATCCTTCCAAAAATGCCAAAAAAACTGACTGACTTATGACAGCAAAAATAAACTGGGGTATTATTGGCCCCGGAAAAATAGCTAAAAAATTCACTACCAGCCTCAGGGAAGTTGAAGATGCAAATCTTTATGCGGTAGCTAGCCGGAACCTGCAACGGGCAGAAGAATTTGCCAAAGAGAACGGCGCAACAAAAGCTTACGGTTCTTATGAAGAAATGTTGCGCGATGAGGAAGTAGACGTGGTTTATGTGGCCACTCCCCATGTTTTTCACTACGCACAAACACTGCTTTGCCTGCAACACAAAAAGGCTGTTCTATGCGAGAAACCTTTTGCCATAAACCGGCAACAGGTGGAAGAAATGATCGCGGCCGCCAAAGAAAACAATGTGTTTTTAATGGAAGCCATGTGGACGCCGTTTCTACCTCACATAAAATATCTTTGCGAGATCCTTGATTCGGGGAAGTACGGCAAGGTAAAATATCTTAGTGCCGACTTCGGGTTTTATTTCCCTTTTGATGAGAACAGCAGGCTTTCCCGGAAGAGTCTTGGCGGGGGCAGCTTACTCGATATTGGGATCTACCCTGTTTTTCTTGCCCTGCACACCCTTGGTTTGCCCGAAAAAGTGGAAGCCACTGCCCAAATGGGGAAAACAGAAGTAGATGAAGTTTGCGACGTGATTTTCTCTTACCCCAACGGGGCCAAAGCTGAACTTCACAGCAATATCACTAAAGATACGCCGACAACTGCTTATTTTGAGCTTGAGAATGCTACCATAAAGATCGAATCAAAGTGGCATAATCCTTCAACAGTTGTGATCACAACGGCCGAAGGAACAGAATCAAAGACCTTTGATGTCGCTTCATTTGGATATGAATACGAGGCACGGCACGTGCAGGAAATGCTGAGACAAGGCAAAAAGGAAAGCGATGTGATGAGCTTTGACAAAAGCCGGGAACTCATTTCAATGCTCGATGAGATCAGGAAAAAGATCAATCTGGAATACTAAAAAAAGAGGCTGTAAAAAGGCATTTTTGCCACCTGATTCACTCAGGTTTTTATAGCATTTCTTACTTTTTACAGCCTCTTTAAAAGATCAAAAAGAGTTTCTTTACATTGCTCCCCACTCTTTAAGAGAGTCCTGGTTGAGCTTTACATAATCTTTATTCCCTGCTTTTTCAGCAGCGGCCAAAGATTTTTTGGCAGTTGCAATAGCCTCTTTCTTTTTACCTAGATCGGCTTCAATTAAGGATTTTCTTCTCACTACCCAATAGGCATCTTCACCACCAATTTCCACCGCTTTTTTGATCCATTCGTAAGCCTTACCAAGGTCTTTCTTTTCATCGTGGAAATAGGTGGCTGCTGCAAAGTAATCTCCTGCCGAAGGGCCGTTCATTACCCGCTCAATACTTGCCATGGCACGCTCATCTGTAGGCACCTCAAAAGGCAGGGTAGCAATAGTATTTTCCCAGATAAAGTTTAGTACGGCAGAGTCATTTTGAAGCTCATCAATAAGAATAGTGAACGTTTGCATAGTAATTGGCATTTCCTGGACCGGAGCGGTGGCCCGCAGAGCAACTTTACTGTCCTGCCAGTCTTGCGGCAAACCCCAGTTGTTACTGTCTTCGTAAAAGAGCATTTCCCATTCGTTTCCCTTCGGAATGGAATAAATGGCATAAGTCCCTGCTTTGAGTTCTTTTCCGTCAATCACCACATTGGTATCAAAGGAAATTTTAGTGTTGTTATTGGCACCTGTACGCCATTTCTCGCCATAAGGCACAAGGTCGCCAAAGATGGTCCTGCCACGCATTCCCGGGCGGGAATATTCAACCGTTACATTGGTAAGGCCAACCTCTTGCTCGATCTTAGCCGAAGGACTGGGCTGCGGCACCTGGATTTGGGCATTCACAAAGCTGCTGATGAGCCCTACAAAAAGAAAAAGAGTGATTTTTTTCATAAATATTTTAAGTGAGTTTATCCAAATATATAGAATTTCCGGAATGAACTACTCAAATATTTTTTGTGACATAAGGTGTCAAAAATGGCATTTTTAGTGCTCATTTTTTTTTGGAGAGGATCTTTCTCGCTTCTTCAAGATCTTCGGGAGTATCTATGCCTACACCTTTCACTTCAGTTTCTACCATTTTTATGTTCTTGCCGTACTCGAGGTACCTGATGCACTCAATTTTCTCGGTAGCTTCAAGCTTCAGCATTGGCAGGCGGTAAAAATCCATCAAAGCCTGTTTCCTAAAGGCATAGATCCCTATATGTTTGTACCATGTAACGCCGGTATTCTCATCACGAGGATAAGGAATGGGAGAACGGGAAAAATACAGCGCAAAATCGTTCTTATTGGTAATTACCTTGACATTATTGGGGTTTAAAATGTCTTTTTTATCGGCCAGAGGAGCCTTTAGAGAAGCCAGGTCTATGAGATCGGCATCTTTTCCGCGGAAAACATCGAGCAGCAGCCTAAGGCTTTCGGTATCTATCATGGGTTCATCTCCCTGCACGTTCACCACCACATCTACCGGCATATCTTCTACGGCTTCGGCAATACGATCACTGCCACATTCGTGTTCTTTTTTGCTCATAATGGCATTTCCGCCGTTGGAGCTTATTTCTTCAAAGATCACGTCACTATCGGTCACCACATATACCTCCTCAAAAAGGCCGGTTTTCATGGCCGCTTCATAGGTTCGTAAAATGACAGTTTTCCCGTGCAGATCCTGCATCAGTTTCCCCGGAAAACGTGTAGCGGCATACCGCGCCGGGATCATGGCAATTATACGAAGAGGTTGTTGCGTAGACATCATATTGTGTTTTGTTATACTTCCGAAGTAATTTTATTAAAGATTTTAATTAGCCCCGGCAAAAAAATCATCTTTAAACCCAATGAGATAGAGCTTCTCCTGCGCCCTGGTAACGGCAGTATACAACCACCGAAGGTAATCTTTATCTACCCCGTTGGGAAGATAGGGCTGCTCCACAAAAACAGTGTTCCATTGCCCACCCTGAGATTTATGACAGGTCATGGCGTAAGAAAATTTGATTTGCAGGGCGTTGAAGTACTTGTTGTTCTTCACTTTTAAAAACTTCTTGTACTTGGTACGTTCTTCCTCATAATCTTTCATCACCTCCTGGTAGAGTTGATTTGACTCCTCATAGGTCAGCGACGGATGGTTACTTTCAAGCGTATCCAGCAGCACTACCGTTTCAATGGGCTGCATGTTGGGGTAATCTACCATCTGCGCCTTGATCTCGGCAAACCTGAAGCCATACAATTCTTTTATCGCAAAGATCTCCAGCACCTTAATAATATCACCATTGGCAATAAAACCGGCTTCACTACTGGGCTTCACCCAAAAATAGTTATTCTTGACCACCATCAAATAATCTCCGGAAGAGATCTCTTCTTCCTGAAACAAAATGCGGTTTCTTATTTGCTGGTTGTAGAGGTTTGCACGCTTGTTAGATCGCACAATAATTGTGGTGTCCTCGTGCCCCAGATTGCGATAAGAATCTTCAATAGCTTCCATGATCTCATACCCGTCTATAAGCCTCACCACATCTTTTTTATTGCTCAATTCAAACCTGAAGCTTTCATAAAAATCTTCCCGTAGGGCCTCCCTAATCAAGGTTGCATTGTGCAGAATATCGCTTTCTTCACTTTGCCTAACCACCTCATCAAGTTCTATATGCGTTACTTCTTTTAAATATGTATTCTGAAGTTTTTGCTCCTCAAGTGCGGGGCTCACTTCAAGCTTTACCGGTGGTAGCTGGGCAGTATCCCCTATAAAGATCAATTTGCAGTTGTGGCCCGAATAGACATACTGAAGCAGGTCGTCTAACAGCGAACCATTCTCGAACATCTGGGCGTCGTTATTGACATCGGGGATCATTGAAGCTTCATCGACAATAAAGATGCTGTTGCGGTGTTTATTGGGCTGCAGCACGAAACTTACCCCGGCGCCCGATTTTTTCTTCGGAAAATAGATCTTCTTGTGAATAGTAAAAGCCTCGCGGCCCGAATAATTGGCAATTACTTTGGCTGCCCGGCCTGTTGGCGCCAGCAGGATGCCACTTTTTTTGACCTGCCACAGGTTTTTTACTAAAGAACTTATAATTGTAGTCTTCCCTGTACCGGCAAAACCTTTAAGAAGAAATAAAGATTCTTTACTGCCTTCCATTACAAAAGTCGCCAGCTGCTGCAGCGCAATATCCTGTTTTACTTTAGCTTCAAATTTGAGATCTTTTAATAACAGTTTATAGAATGTGGCAGCGTTTAGTTTTTCCATGATCATTTTCCGTCGAAGCCCAAAGATAACAAGGTTTTTTTCTGAAGAATCTTTTGTGAATAAAAAAAAATTGTAGATTTGCGTGGATACTAAAATAAATCTTAAACTGCACCCGCATGAAACTTGTCATTCAGTTAGTTCTTTGGATTGTGATCATCTTCCTGGGATACCTGGTTTTTAATTCTGTTTACGAGCCTATACAATTTAATAAAGTTAAGGAGGCAAGATATGCCAAAGTAATAGAAAAGCTTAAAGATATTAGAGATGCCGAACTCGCACACCGTACGGTGACGGGAGAATTTGAAGGCAATTGGGAAAATTTAGTTCGGTTTATTGATACCGCACAATTTACCCTTACCCAAAGAAGGGATACCACCGTAATGGATGAAGAATACAGAAAGACATACGGGGTTGACCGAAGAGTTGAAATTGTAGTAGTTGACACTCTTGGATACAAATCTGTAAAAGACTCTCTTTTCAAAGGATCTGATCGTTACAAGACAATGATGAACGTTCCTATTAAAGGAGTAGATGCCAGGTTTGAACTTGAAGCAGGCACTCTTGATAAGAGTGGTACTCAAATCCCTGTCTTTGAAGCAAAAGTTTCTAAGAAAGTGATACTTCACGATCAAGACAAAGATCTTGTAAACCAGGAACAGCAGGTTGTATCTGTAGACAACGTAAACGGCCCTGCCATTAGCGTTGGTTCTATGGAAGAAGTAAAAACCAGCGGTAACTGGCCTTTAAAATATGGTGACGCAGAGTAGGCAAATAAACTACGAAAATATAAAGTTGTCCATTCAGGTTAGCCTGAATGGACTTTCTTTTTGTGCCCTGTCTAAAGAAGAAAAAAGAATTGTTTTTTTCAGGGACATCCTCTTTTCCCGAAAACTCAATCCGGCACAGGTGCTGCAGCAAATAGAAAAACAGTACGAACAGGAGCCTTTTTTGAGTAGTGGAAACCCCGAGGTTATTGTGCTTTTTTCGAATGAATTGTACAGTCTTGTACCTACCGAATTCTTTGAAGAGGAAAATGCTTCGGAATATCTCAAGTACAACACAAAGATCCTGGAGACCGATTATGTAGCAAAGGACGATATTGTTTCCGCAGAAATTGTGAACGTATATATCCCTTACACTAATATCAATAACTTCTTTTTTGACAGGTATGGGGAATTTGAATACCGCCACAGCGTAAGTGTGCTGGCAGAAGAATTTCAAATTCAAAACCGCTTCCAAAAAGAAGGCACAAGGGTTTACCTCAACTGTTTTCCCGGGGGCTATGACCTGCTTGTATACCAACAGGGAAAATTAATACTGGCAAACAGCTTTAACTGCAACAGCCCCGAAGATTTTATTTATTACCTGCTCTTTTGCGCAGAACAGCTTGATCTTGATCCCTCCAGTTTTGAATTGATCCTCTTAGGAAGGATAAGAGAGAAATCAGATTATTACGAAATTGCATACACTTATGTGAAGGAAATAAAGTTTCTTCAAAGTTCTTTTGGTTACATTTTTAACGGCAAAGAAGAACCGCCAAAAGGTTATATGCATTACACTCTTTTTAAAGCACTCGAATGAGAATAGTTTCAGGAATACATAAAGGGAAAAAGATCATCGCTCCAAAAAAACTTCCGGTAAGACCTACTACAGATTTTGCCAAGGAAGCGCTTTTCAATATCCTGAACAACCAATACCATTTTTCGGCTTTAAAAGTGATCGACCTTTTTAGTGGCACCGGGAACATTACTTACGAGTTTGGCTCGCGCGGTGCAGTAGAGATCATTGCAGTTGATGCCCATTTTGAATGTGTAAAGTTCATCAACAAGAAATCTGAAGAGCTCGATTTACCCGTTAGAACTGTAAAAAGTGATGTCTTCAAATTTTTAAAAGCTACCACCGAAACTGCGAACATCATTTTTGCCGATCCGCCTTACGATTTTGAGGCTGACGTTCTACAACAAATTGCAGAAACAACATTTTCAAGAGGGCTTCTGGAAGAAGGCGGCTCCCTCATCATTGAGCATAGTAAAAGAATAGATCTTTCCCATATAGAACATTTTCAAAATGTAAGAAAATACGGTAATTCGGTTTTTAGTTTTTTTTCTTAAATTAGAAGATGTGTTTACCTCTTAAAATAGTTGAGTTGGAATTCACCGTACTCCAATTCTATCCGAACTATGTTTTTTCCCAACCCAGGGAAGGACAGGTTTTGGAAGGCAAGAAAATGACCGATCTTGTTGAAGCTTGTTCAAGTTTCTACAACGGAAAATACTATGTTTATCTTGCCAACCGGATTAATGACTACAATGTTAACCCCACAGTTAACCTCAATCTGCACAAAGAGAAGAATCTTGCAGGAGTTGGGATAATTTGCAAAAAGGAATCAGCTTTTAAATCTGCCACCTTTGAAAAACAATTTTCCAAGATCCCTTATGAAATTTTTCGTGATCTCGAATCTGCTTTAAAATGGGTAAATAATCTTATTGCTGAAAAAAATAAAAAAGCAGACCTGTAAGCCGGATTCTGTACTCCAACCCCGATAGCTATCGGGATGAAGCCCTTATCATTTATCTGAAGCTTTTGTTACCAAAAGCCTTTAGCTGCCTACCCTCCGGCAACGAACGGGCAATTCTTAACAGCCGGTATACATGGCATTGCACCGCATAGAGTTTACCTGATTTCACTACAGCATTATCTGTACATCCTTTCTGTTGCACTGGTCCTCCCTTCCAAAGAAGGTGATGGGCGTTACCCACTATGCTGCCCTGTGGTGTCCGGACTTTCCTCCACCCCATTTCAGTATTATTGAAGTTGGGGCAGCGATAAGGCGGTCTGCTTGCTGCAAATATACACTTATAATGCCATTTTTGAGAGGTATGAAATCCCGGGGTTCACTTAAGCAAGTAAACAGGTAATTGTGGATAAAAACCCGGTGATAATTCCCGGCTTCGGTTTTGTATTTTTATATTTGTGCATCTAAAACATTTCAATGGAACACTTTGTAGTCTCGGCCAGAAAATACCGTCCTCAAACCTTTAAAGATGTTGTGGGCCAGCAGGCTATTACCAACACGCTACTCAACGCCATTGAACATAATCACCTGGCACAGGCACTTCTTTTTACCGGTCCGCGTGGGGTGGGGAAAACCACCTGCGCCCGTATTCTTGCCAAAAAGATCAACCAGGACGGGAACCAGGATCCCAATGAAGATTTTGCTTTCAATATCTTTGAACTCGATGCCGCTTCAAACAACTCGGTAGACGATATCCGGAATTTGATTGACCAGGTGCGGATTCCGCCCCAGGTTGGCAAGTACAAGGTGTATATTATTGATGAGGTGCACATGCTGTCTCAGGCAGCCTTCAACGCTTTCCTTAAAACGCTTGAAGAGCCGCCAAGGCACGCCATTTTTATTTTGGCAACTACCGAAAAGCATAAGATCATCCCTACTATTCTTTCCCGTTGTCAAATATTTGATTTTAAAAGGATAACGGTAAAAGATGCCAAAGAATACCTGGGTTACATTGCAGAACAGGAAGGCGTAGAAGCCGATGATGACGCGCTGCACATCATTGCCCAAAAAGCGGATGGTGCCATGAGAGATGCGCTTTCTATTTATGACAGGGTAGTGAGCTTTAGTGGTAAAAACCTCACCAGGCAGGCAGTTACCGAAAACCTGAATGTACTTGATTACGACACCTATATTTCTGCTACAGATTTAATTCTCAAAAATGACATTCCGCAGCTACTTTTATTATTCAATGAAATCTTGAGCCACGGCTTTGACGGGCATCATTTTATTGCGGGGCTGGCGTCACATTTTAGAGACCTTTTGGTGTGTAAAGATCCCAAGACTATAAATCTTCTTGAAGTAGGAGACAATACAAAAGCTTTATACTACAAACAATCTCAGGAAGCTTCTTCCTCTTTTCTTCTGAAGGGCATAGAACTGGCCAACCAGTGTGATTTACAGTACAAGAGCAGCCGAAACCAACGGCTGCTGGTGGAACTTTGCCTCATGCAACTAGCCTCAGTCACTTTTAGCGACGAAAAAAAAAAGGATAGCAGCTACATAATTCCGCCAAACCATTTTACCGGAGCTCCCATTCCCGCTCCGGCACTTAAGCTTTCTTCCAAGGAGAAAGAAGTAATTGTCAATAACGAATACGCTAAAGGAGATTCGGCTGCACCCACTGAAGCACAGCTGCCAAAACCGGCACCGGCCGGGGCTGCTGCCGATTGTGCTCCCGTAACTCCCGAACTTAAAAAGGAAGACACTCCTGCACCTGAAGCTTCAGCCGAAGAAAAAACTTCAGATGATGCAGCTGCACCTTCAGCCACTGAAACTTCAGCCGAAGAAAAACCTGATCATAGCAATGCTGCTGCAACCTACGTTTCTCCCGATGTTTCTTCCGCAGAAACAGCCGTAAAAGATTCCGAAGAAAAAACAGCTACAGCTGAACAACCTGCTGCAAAAAAGGTGTCGGGGCTTTCTTTGAAGAGTATTCAGAAGAAAAAAGAACTGGAAGCTCAAAAGCGGGAGGCTAAAACTGAAGAGGAGGTTGTCAAAAATGGCAAATTCACAGAAGAACAAATGCAGGCGGCCTGGCAGGAATTTAGCGAAGAGCAGAACGATAAAGGGGAAAAGATCCTGGCTTCGATCATGCAAACAGACACCCCTGCTTTGATGGGCAAGAATATTTGTGTTGAACTTCCCAACGAGACCATGAAACTTGAGCTGGAGAAAGTGCAGTATCATTTAATGGGCTTTTTGAAGGAAAAGCTTCAGAATACCCACATTCAACTGAAGGTTACCGTAAATGAAAAAGCTGAAAAGAAATTTGCTTTTACGCCCATTGAAAAATTCGAGAAACTAAGGGAGAAAAACCCGCTTATCGAAAAATTACGTTCCACATTTGATTTAGATATATAATGTTAGGTCTAAAATTACCCACAGACCCACGATGGGTCAATATTGTTGAAAAGAATATTGAGGAGATCCTTACAGATCATGCTTACTGTGAGCAAAAAGCAGCCTCAACGGCCATCTCCCTTATTGTTACCCACCCGGAATATTCAGAACTTGTCACGGCTATGACTGCTTTGGCGAGAGAGGAAATGGGCCATTTTAAAATGGTTCACGATCGTATCCTGGAACGGGGGCTAACCTTGGGCAGAGACAGAAAAGATGAATACGTGTTAAAGCTGCTAACCTTCTTCCCTAAGGGCGGAAGCCGACTTACAAACCTTACGCACCGTCTACTTTACGCCGCATTAATTGAAGCGCGCAGCTGTGAACGCTTTCGGTTACTTTCAGAAAACCTTGAAGACAAAGAACTGGCGGAGTTCTACCGCAGCTTAATGGTAAGTGAAGCCAATCATTACACGATGTTTCTCAATTTTGCCCGGAAATATGGAGACCGCAAAGAAGTGGACCAAAAATGGCAAAATCTGCTTGAATTTGAGGCCGAAATCATGAAAGAGCTTGGCAAAAAGGAAACTATGCACGGTTAGCCTCTTCCAGCGCCTCCTGGTACAGAGATTTAATAATCCCATCTGAAAGTCCTATTTTAGGCACATAGATCCTTCGGGCGCGTGTCCATTTCATAGCCGAGAGATATATTTTTGCAGCCGGCACTATCACATCTGCCCTATCCTGATTCAGGTTAAGCTCGGTGATGCGTTCTTCGTAGGTAAAAGATTGCAAAAGTTGATAATAAGAGCTCAGATATAGGAAACTAAGAGGTTTCCCATTGGCTTTACCGCTACTTTTAAAGATATTGTTGATGTTTCCACCTGAGCCTATAAGATCGATCTTTGTGTAGTTACGGGTAATCTTCTTGATCCACTCTTCTACCTCATCCCATACTTCCTGCGAAACCATGTTTTCAAGTAATCTTACTGTTCCCAGTTTGAATGAACGGGAAGCAACGGTCTTTCCTTTTGAATAAAGCGTAAATTCGGTACTCCCACCTCCTACATCAACATACAGGTAGGTTTTATCTGTCTGGATGAGCGCATGAAGATCGGTCGCGGCAATGATCGCAGCTTCATCGCTACCATCTATAATATTGATCTCTACTCCGGTTTTTTCCAGAATAAGCTGCGCCACTTCTTCCCCATTCTCAGATTCCCGCATGGCCGAGGTGGCACAGGCCTTGAACTTCTCTATTTTATGCGACTGCATTAACAATTTGAAAGCCTGCATGGTATCAACCATACGTTTGATATTCTCTTCGGAAATATTTTTAGTAAGAAACACATCAGCTCCCAGCCTTATTGGCACCCGCACAAGGGAGGTTTTCTTGAAGATGGGTTCTCTGTGCTCCTGCTCGGTGATTGTCATTATTAACAATCTCACTGCGTTAGATCCAATATCTATGGCTGCAAACTTTCTTTGGTTGATCAAACTTTCTCTTTTTCGGTTTCCAGTTTTTTTAAATAATAATCATATAATGCAAATTGCGACCTTAGGGCCGGCTTGTTATTGCGCCGGTAAGCATTATCCTGCTTAATAGAAATCACCCTGGCCTTGACATTATCGCTCCAGCAAATTTCAAAAGTTTCTATTAACTCTTTTTGAATAGTCTTATCATAAATAGGGCAGCTTATTTCAACCCTGTAATCCATATTCCGCGTCATCCAGTCTGCCGATGATATATACACTTTCGGATTTCCTTCGTTTTCAAAAATATAGATCCTTGGGTGCTCCAGGTATTTATCTACAATGCTAATCACCTTAATATTCTCACTCATCCCTTCTACGCCGGGCACGAGACAACAGATCCCACGTACAATAAGTTTCATTTTCACCCCTGCCCTGCTGGCTTCATATAACTTATCAATAAGAGAATAATCAGATAAACTATTTAATTTTAACCTGATTCCCGATGGTTTTCCTTCTTTGGCGTTGTCAATTTCTGTCTGAATTAACTTAACAAGACCACTACGGGTATAATGTGGCGAGACCAGTAAATGTTTGTACCGGCTCACCTTGTAATTTACCTCAAAAAAGTCGAACACCTTATTGACTTCTTTGAGTATGCTTTGATTACTTGTAAAAAGTGTGAGATCGGAATATACCCGCGCAGTAGATTCATTCAGGTTTCCGGTGCTTATAAAGCCGTAGCGCATCATTTTCTCATTTTCAAGTCTCTCTATAACACATCCTTTAGAATGCACTTTAAGACCTTTAACCCCAAAAATGAGGTTGATACCTTCCTGCTGTAGTTGCTCGGCATATTTAATGTTGGCCACTTCATCAAATCTCGCTCTAAGTTCGATTTGTACAGTTACTTTTTTCCCATTTTTGACCGCATTGACCAATGAACTTGCTATGTGAGAGATCTTAGCCAGGCGATAAATGGTGATCTTGATTGATTTTACTGCCGGATCAAGTGCTGCTTCCCTCAGGAACTTTACGGTATAGGAAAAAGACTGGTAAGGAGTGTGCAACAAGAAATCCTTTTTTGCGATCTCTTTAAACAAGCTACCCTGTAAGATCAACCCCGGAATTGGCAGGGGTTCATACGGTTTATACTGCAGCTCTTCTCCCCCCAGGCTGGGAAAATTCATGTAATCACGCCTGTTGTGGTAACGCCCGCCGGGTATAATACTGTCGGTCGCATCAATACCCATCTTACTCATAAGATACTGAAGGGTGTCCTGATCAATATTCATGTCGTACACAAATCTCACCGGCTCCCCTTCAATACGGTCTTTTACACTTTCCGAAATTTTTTCAATAAAGGATTTACTAAGATCACTGTCAATATCAAGTTCTGCATCGCGGGTAATTTTGATCATATGAGCAGTGACACTCTCATATTCGAAAATGTTGAAAATGGAATGCAAATGATAGCGGATAAGATCATCGAGCAGAATAATGTACTGCCTGTCTCCATCTTTTGGGAGCACAACAAAGCGTTCAATACTCCGGGGTATTTCTATAAGTACATATTTCTTCTCTTTCGCATGATTTGGAAGCACGCCCGAATTTGCCCTTTTTGGAACGGGATCTTTCATGGTCATCTTTACGGCGAGGTATGCCGCGCTATCCTTTAACCGTGGTAATTCATCAAGATCGTTCAGGATGATGGTTACCAGGGCAGGACTCACCTTTTGAAGGAAGAAATTTTTAAGAAAAGCCTGTTGAGGTTTAGCAACCTGCTTCTCGTTTATAATAAAGATATTGTGATCTTTCAGCTTATTCTGAATGGCATCCAGGATCTTTAAACTCTGGCTTTGCTGCTCAATTACAATTTCGGTGATCTCTTCAAGAAGCTGGTTGGCTTTTATTCCTCCCAAAACATTCTTTCCGCCTTTTCCGGCGAGATCAATCCGTTTAATTGTAGCATACCTTACCTTAAAGAACTCATCGAGGTTATTTGAAAAGATTCCAAGAAATCTCAGCCTCTCAATCAATGGCACTGTTTTGTCTGCAGCTTCCTGCAACACCCTTGCATTAAACTGCAACCAACTCAACTCCCTGTTGATGTACTGATTTTCTTCCATTTATCTTAAATTCTTTGGGAACAGGTATAAAATTGTTTGCCCGTCTTTTATCTCCTGCCATTTTTCAGCTTCAAATGTTATCACGCATAATCCTGTAGTGGGCACATTAGAGAAATGCTGATCTCCTAATTGATTTGCAACCCCCGTAATCGCCGGGTTATGACCAAACACCATAAGAGAATCCACATCATCTTCACATGAAGTAATAATGTTTAGAAGTGTTTTGGCATCAAAAGTATAAAGCTCCTTCTTAACTTTAAAATCTTTGTCTTCAACCTCCAGTCTTTTCTGAAAGATCCTGGCGGTATCTAGCGCACGCGTTGCATAACTGCTCCATATCTTCAATGGTTTTTCCCGGAAACCTGAAAAGGCATTCAAAACCAGGCCGGCATCTTTGAAGGCCCGCTTTTTTAAAGTGCGTTCAGCATCGGGTAAATCTTCTTTCCATGAAGATTTACCATGTCTAACAAGAATCAGTTTTTTCATAATTATGGTGCTAATCTATCCATTTTCCATGCCTCTCCTTCCTTACTGTAATAGATACGGTCATGCAGGCGGTTTGGCCTGCCCTGCCAAAATTCGAATTCCGAAGGTATGACTTTATAACCTCCCCAATATACAGGTTTTGGAATATCTTTTCCGTCAAACTCCTCTTCAAGAAGCTCCAGTTTTTTCTGAAGGTATTCGCGGGAAGGAATTACAGAACTTTGCTGCGAAGCCCAGGCTCCCAGTTGGCTGCCACGTGGCCTCGAATGAAAGTAGGTAGTCGATTCTTCTTCAGAAGTTCTTTCAGCCAGCCCTTTTATCATCACCTGTCGTTCAGATTTTGGCCAGAAGAAAGAAAGACAAACCCGGGGATTTTTAGCTATAGATCTACCCTTTTCAGATTCATAGTTGGTGTAGAACACAAATCCTTCGTCATCATATTCCTTAAGAAGCACTACGCGTGACATGGGAAAACCATCCAGCCCAACGGTAGAGAGGTTCATTGTATTGACTTCGTCAACTTCTTTGTTTGTTTCAATTTCCCTAATCCAAACATGAAATAATTCAAAGGGATCTTTAGGGATTTCCTCTTCCAGTAACTCATGTTTCTGATAGAGTTTACGGTAATCGTGAAGCTTATTTTTCATATTGCCAATTTACAAAATATAGGTTTTACAACGCCAGTACACAGGGTCAAAAATGGCAAATCCTGTAAGAATTATTTGACTCTAAAACCTGGCTTCAATTTTCCTTTCATCCCATTAATTTCATGGGATAACCCCCTAAAAATATAAGATGTTTTTAATATTATTTTTCTTACTTATTTCACAGTTATATTAAAGATAACGCAGTATTAAATATAATCAACACCCCTCTTAATCCCTGCTATAATTTACTGTCCGTGTGCAGTTTGTCCGTAAAACCTCACACTACATCTAAAACATTTGAATTTTCTTTTTTTAACAGAAATTAGAAAATACATTTACCTCAGAAATAAGATTCCTCCCCCCCAGATCTATTTCAAAACTTATTTATAACCTCAAAAAAAACCTACAAGCTTTGGCTACCACCTACAGGAGATATTCACTCCTTCCTTTCAACCTATGGCTCCCTTTTTCTTTTCAATTATAACATACAATTCTATGATCAAGAATATAACCTTTAGTAAAATTATCGGACTCACCATCCTTTGTTTTTCGGCATCTTTTAGTGCCTTAAGTCAAAATACAGCAGTAAACTTTGGTGAACTCTTAAATTCACCTGTTACCTCTTCGGGCCAGTTTAGCAAAAATGATGTCGAAGAGCTTTCAGGCTTGATCTACGACCTAAACCCTACCATTTTTATTGGAAGTTCGGGGTACAAGATTTTAGGGGAAGAAGCTCCTGTGAAAGCAGAATTAAGTGCGGGCAACTTCAACAGGCTTTCTACTGCCAATCCCGGTTTTAATAATGTGAAGCTTTTGAAAATGAAAATAGAAAGTGAAGCAGACTTCAATGCATCTTTTGACTTAAGCAGGCTGCAGGGTTTTGAAAACCTTGAATATGTTTTTGTGGAGTGCACTTTTGAATGTAGTACAACAAGGATTGAAAACATGTTCTCGAATATTGGGAACCTGAAGGTCCTGTATATAATCTCAACCCCCGAATAAGACGACGCTGGCACCAAAATTTGGCATTATGAAACAAAAATACGCAAAACAATTTTCTGCAATAAACCCCGGGAACCTTTATACCCTGTTCCTTGTTTTATTTGGTTCAGTACTTCAAATGAGTGCCCAGGTAAGACAGCCTTTTATTCAGACAACTTCGGAAGACTCTCCCAACAGGAAGATCTACAATATCAAGGGGGATTTTACCATGATAGGGAATACCAACATGACGTTGTGGGATTACTCTAATGAGAGGATGAATAGTAACAACTACATGGTGGAAGTAGATACCGATGAGGTTGGAAATACTTCCAATTCATCTAGTGCCACTCTTACATTTTCTAACGAAAATGGCGCCAGTCCCGAATGCTCAAACGTACTTTTTGCAGGACTGTATTGGACCGGAAGAACCAGTGATAATGTGCCAAACTACAAAAAAAGCAAAGTAAAGTTCAGGGGGCCTGGCTCTTCTTATCAAGATATACAGGCTATTACCTATAATGTTCCGGGAGACAATAATATGTATGCCGCTTATGCCGAAGTAACCGACATTGTCAAAGCAGGAGGTACCGGTGAATACTGGGTGGCCGATATGGCTGTTTCTGAAGGTAATGGTGGTTCTACCGGTTATTATGGCGGCTGGGGAATGATCGTGATCTATGAGAACCAGCAAATGAACTTGCGGGACGTTACTGTTTTTAATGGGTATGCTTATGTGCAGGGTAATGCGACCCGCCAGTATGAAATTCCTGTATCAGGATTTAATACTGCCCAGGCCGGGGATATTAACATGAAGCTTGGGATGATGGCCGGTGAAGGCGATAGAGGAATTAGCGGGGATTACTTCAGCATAAAAAAGAGAAATGGAAATTCATGGCAGTCGCTAAGTCACAGTTTGAACTCTACCGATAACTTCTTTAATTCTTCCATACAAACCAGCGGTGCCAGAAATCCAAACCGCCTTAACAATACCGGTGTTGACATCAGCATGTTTAATATCGACAACCAGAACAACCAGGTGATTGGAAACAACCAGACTTCTACTACTTTCCGATATGGTTCTACACAAGACACTTACATCATTCTTAACATGGCGATGTCTGTAGACGCTTACACGCCCGATTTTGAAGCTGTTACCTCTATTGGCCAGACAACTGCAGTACCTGGTGAAGAAATTACTTATAATATAGACCTTTACAATAAGGGTTCCGAAGAAATTGAAAATGCGAAAATTATCATTCCGGTACCTTTCAACCTGGAATATGTGGGGAACGAAACCCATTTTAACGGGCAGGCTCCGTCTCCCAACAATGTAACCTATGACCCTTCACTTGGGGCAAATGGTTCTATAATATGGAGTATTGGTACGCTTCAACTTCCAGCCGACAGGAGTAACATCCTGGGGAACCTAAACCTCAATTTTAAGGTTACTGAAGATTGTGCCATTCTTAAAAACTCCAGCTGCGGGCATCAATTCCAAATTCCTTTTACAGGTACTTTAAGTGGAAAAGGGGCAATTACGGGTGCCACCTTCACAGATAAAGGCCTAATTCAGGGGTACCAGAACAACGGCACCTGTGAAATGCAACCCATTACCAGTCCGTTGCTTATCGACATTGATGCATCAAATTTCATTCAGAATAATTGTCAGGCGACCCCCGACGAGCTGAGTTTCTCAACCTGCGATACCCAAAGCGGATTTTCGGTGAGTGACATTCAGTCGTATTTCCCTCAGGGCAGTAGGTTTTACGATAGCTATCCTGTGACTTCAGGCTCTACTCAAATTACAGGAAATTTCCCTGCTACTGCTGGAACTACAGAATATTACGCCATTTTAAAAGGCTCAAATTCCTGTTACATTCCCTTCAGTATTACCATTGACGAAATCACTTCAATCCCTGCAGCCGAAGATATCTCCTATTGTATTAACGAAGAAGCGGTTGCGCTCACTGCCACGCCAAGTAAATCTAATTATTCGCTCTTCTATTATACTTCGGAAGATGGTGAGCCTCAAAGTTCTATCACTCCATCTACTTTAGAAGCAGGAGAATTTACCTATTACGTAGCCGAAGGGGAATCTTTAAGCTGTATAAGCCCTAACAAAACTACAATTACCGTAAGTATTTCCGGTAAACCTGAAGCAACGCCACCCTCCAATATAGAGATTGAAGGCTGCGGAACTGAATTTGAAAGCTCCACAATTCCCGGATATTCCACTCAGCTGACTGCTATTACTCAAAATGTTTTTGAAAGCCTTGGTGGTACAATTACTTCGGAAAAAGATATCCAAAAAGTTGAATATTTTGACAATCTTGAAAGTACTTTACCCACTGTTATTACAAGGACCTTCAGAATAACTTCTGAATGCGGAAGCGTTGAAGTACAACAGGTCATTAAGGTCGAAGACACTACTGCGCCTGAAGCCATAAGCCTACAGGACATGACTGCACAATGTGCTGCCGATGTTGAAGCTCCCGTGACTACCGATAATTGCGACGGGGATCTTACTGCAACCACAACAGATCCTGTTTCTTACACTGAACAGGGAACACATAGCATAACCTGGACCTTCACAGATAAAAGTGGAAACAAAACCACTGCAATTCAAAAAGTGATTATTGAAGACAACATCGCTCCTGAAATCTCCTGCACAAATGACATTTTTGACACCGTAGTTTCTGGTGGAACTACTGCTATTGTTACTTACGATGCTCCTGTTGCTTCTGATAACTGTTCTTACACTGTGGAACAAACCGCCGGTTTGGCTTCTGGTTCTGAGTTCCCGCTTGGAACCACTACCAACACTTTTATTGTGACCGATGGTGCCGGAAACACTGCTACCTGTAGCTTCACTGTAACTATTACTGATGATGAAGATCCGACCCTTGAGTGCCCTACTCCAATCAACGTAAATGTTGATGCAGGAATTTGCGGTGCTGTTGTAGAATTCACCACTCCGGAAGGTTTTGATAACTCAGGTGAGGTGACTGTGACCCAGATTGCAGGTCCAGTGTCAGGAGAAGTTTTCCCAGTCGGAACTACAACCGTGACTTTCCAGGTCGAGGATGCTTCAGGAAATACTGCAACCTGCAGTTTTGATGTAACTGTAACTGACAACGAAGCTCCTGAAATTACTTCAGTATCAAATATTACTCAGAATGTTGATGTAGGTTCCTGTTCTGCAATTGTAGAATACGAACTACCGACTGCCACTGATAACTGCGAAGGATTTGAAGTAACTTTAACTGAAGGTTTAGCTTCAGGATCTGAATTCCCGCTAGGGGAAACTACAGTGACTTACACTGCAACCGATGCAGCCGGAAATGAAGTATCTACTACTTTCACCGTAACTGTGGTGGACAACATCGCTCCGGAAATCACCTGTGCAAATGACATTTTTGACACTGTAGCTTCTGGCTCAACAACTGCCGTTGTGACTTACGACGCACCGGTGGCTTCTGATAATTGCTCTTACACTGTTGAACAAACGGCAGGATTAGCTTCAGGAAGTGAATTCCCATTAGGAACTACAACAAATACTTTTGTTGTGACTGATGGTGCCGGGAATACTGCTACCTGTAGCTTTACCGTAACCATTACCGATGATGAAGATCCGATGCTTGAGTGTCCTGCTCCAATTAACGTAAATGTTGATGCAGGAATTTGTGGCGCTGTTGTAGAATTTACCACTCCGGAAGGTTCTGACAATTCAGGTGACGTAACTGTGACCCAGATTGCAGGTCCGGTTTCTGGTTCAGTTTTCCCAGTTGGAACTACAACTGTGACTTTCCAGGTGGAAGACGCTTCAGGAAACAAAGCAACTTGTAGCTTTGATGTGACTGTAAAAGATAACGAAGCTCCTGAAATTACTTCAGTGGCCAACATTACTCAGAATGTAGATGTGGATTCCTGTTCTGCAATTGTGGAATACGAACTACCGACTGCAATTGATAATTGCGAAGGTGTGGAAGTTACTTTAACTGAAGGATTAGCTTCAGGAAGTGAATTCCCACTGGGTGAAACTACAGTGACTTACACTGCGACTGACGCTTCAGGAAATGAAGTAAGCACTACTTTCACTGTAACTGTGGTGGACAACATCGCTCCGGAAATTACCTGTGTAAATGACATTTTTGACACTGTAGCTTCAGGCTTAACAACTGCTGTTATTACTTACGATGCGCCTGTTGCTTCAGATAATTGCTCTTTCACAGTTGAACAAACAGCAGGTTTAGCTTCAGGTTCTGAGTTCCCGCTTGGAACAACAACCAATACTTTTGTTGTGACTGATGGTGCCGGGAATACTGCTACCTGTAGCTTTACCGTAACCATCACCGATGATGAAGATCCAACCCTTGAGTGTCCTGCTCCTATCAATGTAAATGTTGATGCAGGAATTTGCGGTGCTGTTGTAGAATTTACAACTCCGGAAGGTTCTGACAATTCAGGTGAGGTGACTGTGACCCAGATCGCTGGTCCGGTTTCTGGTTCTGTCTTCCCAGTTGGAACTACAACTGTGACTTTCCAGGTGGAAGACGCTTCAGGAAACACTGCAACCTGTAGCTTTGATGTAACTGTAACTGATAATGAAGCTCCTGAAATTACTTCAGTTGCCAATATCTCTCAGAATGTAGATGTGGATTCTTGTTCAGCTACGGTTGAATACGAACTACCAACTGCAACTGATAATTGTGAAGGTGTTACTGTAACTTTAACTGAAGGTTTAGCTTCAGGATCTGAATTCCCATTAGGTGAAACTACCGTGACTTACACTGCGACCGATGCTTCAGGAAACAAAGTGGCTACTACTTTCACTGTGACTGTGGTGGACAACATCGCTCCTGAAATCTCCTGTACAAATGACATTTTTGAGACTGTAGGCGAGAATGGAACTACTGCAGTTGTGACTTATGACGCTCCTGTTGCTTCGGACAATTGCTCTTACACTGTGGAACAAACAGCAGGTTTAGCTTCAGGAAGTGAATTCCCGCTTGGAACAACAACAAATACATTTGTTGTGACCGACGGTGCAGGAAACACTGCTACCTGTAGCTTTACTGTAACCATCACCGATGATGAAGATCCGACGCTTGAGTGCCCTGCTCCAATTAACGTAAATGTTGATGCAGGAATTTGTGGCGCTGTGGTTGAATTCACCACTCCGGAAGGTTCTGACAATTCAGGTGACGTGACTGTGACCCAGATTGCAGGTCCGGTTTCTGGTTCAGTTTTCCCAGTTGGAACTACAACTGTGACTTTCCAGGTGGAAGACGCTTCAGGAAACAAAGCAACTTGTAGCTTTGATGTGACTGTAAAAGATAACGAAGCTCCTGAAATTACTTCAGTGGCCAACATTACTCAGAATGTAGATGTGGATTCCTGTTCTGCAATTGTGGAATACGAACTACCGACTGCAATTGATAATTGCGAAGGTGTGGAAGTTACTTTAACTGAAGGATTAGCTTCAGGAAGTGAATTCCCACTGGGTGAAACTACAGTGACTTACACTGCGACTGACGCTTCAGGAAATGAAGTAAGCACTACTTTCACTGTAACTGTGGTGGACAACATCGCTCCGGAAATTACCTGTGTAAATGACATTTTTGACACTGTAGCTTCAGGCTTAACAACTGCTGTTATTACTTACGACGCACCTGTGGCTTCGGACAATTGCTCTTTCACAGTTGAACAAACCGCCGGTTTGGCTTCAGGAAGTGCGTTCCCATTAGGAACCACTACCAACACTTTTGTTGTAACCGATGCTGCCGGAAACACTGCTACCTGTAGCTTTGATGTAGTGATCACTGATGATGAAGATCCGACGCTTGAGTGTCCTGCTCCTATCAATGTAAATGTTGATGCAGGAATTTGCGGCGCAGTGGTTGAATTCACCACTCCGGAAGGTTTTGACAATTCTGGTGACGTGACTGTTACCCAAATCGCTGGTCCGGTTTCTGGTTCAGTTTTCCCAGTTGGAACTACAACTGTGACTTTCCAGGTGGAAGACGCTTCAGGAAACAAAGCAACTTGTAGCTTTGATGTGACTGTAAAAGATAACGAAGCTCCTGAAATTACTTCAGTGGCCAACATTACTCAGAATGTAGATGTGGATTCCTGTTCTGCTACTGTGGAATACGAACTACCGACTGCAGCTGATAATTGTGACATAGTAACTGTAACTTTAACTGAAGGTTTAGCTTCAGGAAGTGAATTCCCGCTTGGAGAAACTACCGTGACTTACACTGCGACCGATGCTTCAGGAAACGAAGTAACCACTACTTTCACTGTGACTGTAGTTGACAACATCGCTCCTGAAATCACCTGTATAAATGACATTTTTGACACTGTAGGCGAAAACGGAACAACTGCCGTTGTGACTTTTGACGCACCTGTTGCTTCTGATAACTGTGAGTTCACTGTTGAACAAACCGGCGGATTGGCTTCTGGTTCTGAATTCCCGCTTGGAACTACAACCAACACTTTTGTTGTAACCGACGGTGCCGGAAACACTGCTACCTGTAGCTTTGATGTAGTGATCACCGATGATGAAGATCCAACGCTTGAGTGTCCTGCTCCTATCAATGTAAATGTTGATGCAGGAATTTGCGGCGCTGTGGTTGAATTCACCACTCCGGAAGGTTTTGACAATTCTGGTGACGTGACTGTTACCCAAATCGCTGGTCCGGTTTCTGGTTCAGTTTTCCCAGTTGGAACTACAACTGTGACCTTCCAGGTGGAAGATGCTTCAGGAAACACAGCAACCTGCAGCTTTGAAGTAACTGTAACTGACAATGAAGCTCCTGAAATTACTTCAGTTGCTAATATCACTCAGAATGTAGATGTGGATTCTTGTTCAGCTACGATTGAATACGAACTACCGACTGCCACTGATAATTGTGAAGGTGTTACTGTAGAACTAACTGAAGGATTAGCTTCAGGAAGTGAATTCCCACTAGGTGAAACTAAAGTGACTTACACTGCGACCGATGCTTCAGGAAATGAAGTGACCACTACTTTCACTGTGAATGTGGTTGACAACATCGCTCCCGAAATTGTTTGTGTAAATGACATTTCTGAGACTGTAGGTGAAAATGGAACTACTGCAGTTGTTACTTACGATGCACCTGTAGCTTCCGATAATTGTTCCTTTACTGTTGAACAAACAGCAGGTTTAGCTTCAGGAAGTGAGTTCCCATTAGGAACCACTACCAACACTTTTGTAGTGACCGATGCTGCCGGAAACACTGCCACCTGTAGTTTTACTGTAACTATTACTGATGATGAAGATCCAACCCTTGAGTGCCCTGCTCCAATTAACGTAAATGTTGATACAGGAATTTGTGGTGCTATAGTAGAATTTACAACTCCGGAAGGTTCTGACAATTCAGGTGACATAAATGTGACCCAGATTGCAGGTCCGGTTTCTGGTTCAGTTTTCCCAGTTGGAACTACAACTGTGACCTTCCAGGTGGAAGATGCTTCAGGAAACACTGCTACCTGTAGCTTTGATGTAACTGTAACTGATAATGAGTTGCCGGTATGGGCTTCAGCTTTACCTTCAGATGCAACTGTAGAATGTGACGAGGTTCCGGCAGCAGCTACTTTAACTGCGACCGATGCCTGCGGGGTGAACGTGAAATTTTCCGAAGAAATGGTCGCTTCAGATTGTGCTTCAGAATATATTTTAACCAGAACCTGGACTGCAACTGATAATAACGGAAATGCTATTTCCCATACGCAGATCATTTCCGTAGAAGATAATACGGCACCAACATTGGCGAACGAACTTCAGGAAGTGATCAACATTAGCTGTGAGGAAATCCCCGCAACACCAGAGTTAACTTTTACCGACAATTGTTCTCCTGAGGTTACTGTGGAGTTTGATGAGAATACAATCGACGGGGAAAACGGAAGCTCTGTAATCACCAGAACCTGGTTCGCATCTGACTGTGCAGGGAATGAGGCGGTGTTTACACAAACTATTAATATAAATCCAACTTCAACTGTAATTGAAACTACCACTGCAGACCTTTGTACTGAAGATGTCATTTTTGAACTCTCTGATCTTTTAATAGGAGAATACAACGAGAACGGAACCTGGGTAGACAGCAATCAAACAGGTGCACTACAAAATGGAACAATAGATCCGGGCCTACTTCAGGTGGGATTATACAGCTTTGATTATGTGATCAACGAAGGTGGCTGTACTGCAACTACAACTGTACAGGTTAGCATTAACGATGACTGTATTGTTCTTCCCTGTGAAATAGAAGATGTGCGAAACAGCATTTCCAAAACTGTAACTCCAAACGGAGATAACATTAATGACAAATTTGAAGTAGGGAAAGGTATTGACTGTGGCTTCACTTATGCTGTTCAAATCTTTAACCGCTGGGGGAATAAAGTTTATAAATCAAGTAATTATACTGATGGCTGGGATGGAAGTTCAAGTAACTCTATAACCGGAGATCAATTACCTGCAGGAACTTACTATTACATTGTTGAGATAAAACAAAGTGGACTTGAACCAATACAGGGATATATCTACTTAGGAACCAAATAATCGATGAACATGAAAAAAATCTACCCCGTCATAATTCTTCTACTTATTGGTGTATGTGCCAATGCACAGCAGCTGCCACAATTTACGCAGTACATGTACAACACTATTTCGATAAATCCTGCTTATGCTGGAAATAGAGATGCTCTCTCGGTAGTTGGGCTTCACAGGAGTCAGTGGTCAGGACTCGCAGGGGCACCGCAAACGCAGACCCTGTCTATCCACTCCCCTCTTCGCAACGAAAAAATTGGGCTTGGGGTTTCGGTGATCAACGACAAAGCCGGTTATGAGAATTACACCTATGCGTATGGAGATTTTTCTTACACCATCAATGTGAATGCCCTCACTACTTTATCTTTTGGACTTAAAGCCGGAATGAGCTACTACAACCTAGATGAAGATTTGCTGCAAGATGTAGATGATCCATTTTTTAATGATGATGTATTTAACAGGTGGACACCCAATTTTGGAGCCGGGCTATTCCTCTCTTCTCAAGATTGGTATGTAGGGCTTTCTGCACCAAAGCTGCTAAATAATGATAATAACATAAAAAGCGAATATGTAGCCCTTGAACAGGTGCATTACTATTTAACCGGTGGGTATGTGTTTGATCTCAACGATAGCTGGAAGCTTCGCCCCAGTACTTTGCTGAAAGCGACAAATGGAGCCCCGCTCTCTGTAGATATTTCCAGTACATTCATTTATGACGAAAAAGTGTACCTGGGGGCAAATTACCGGCTGGATGATGCCATAGGCGGATTTGTTGATTTTCAAATCCTTCCTTCCTTTAGGGTTGGGTATGCCTATGAATACTCTGTTTCTGACTTACAGCCCTATACTTCAGGCACCCACGAGATCCTGTTGATATATGAATTCCGAAGACAAAACACCAAATATAGATCCCCAAGGTTCTTTTAATTAAACTACCAGGATGATGAAAAAAAACTACTGTTTACTCCTCCTTTTAATCTGTCAGTCCCTGTTCCTTTCGGCTCAGTCGGGCATGCAAAAAAAAGCAGACAGGTTATATGAAAGTTTCGCTTATGCGAAAGCCATAGATGTTTACAAAGATCTGCTGGAAAAGGACTATAAGGTTGAACACAATCAAAGAAAGCTGGCCGATAGTTACTTTTTGTTGAGGGATCCCGAAAATGCAGCGCCACTTTACGCTAAAGTTGTTGAGCAACCCGGCGTATCTCCCGAATATTACTACAAATATGCCCAGGCTTTACGCGGCGTGCGCCGTTATGATGAATCAAGGCAGTGGCTCAAAAAGTACCTTGAAGAGGGAAAAAATGAGAATTTGGTAGAAGACCTCCTTAACGAGGAGAAAATTGCAATTTACCCGGGACTGGAAACCTTCAGGCTTAAAAATGCCGATTTTAATTCGGAATTCAGTGATTTTGGTGCATACAAAGGCAACGGGACCATCTATTTCACTTCAGCCAGGGCCAAAGATGCCAGGAATCCTAAAATCTATGACTGGAACGGTGAACCTTTTCTGGATATTTACTCCATACCTTCCAAAAATGGCATTTTGGAATCGCTTTCCGGAGAAGTGAACAGCGTAAGGCATGAAGGTCCGCTGGTGATCTCCAAAGATGGAAAGACCATGTACTTTACCCGCAATAATTACATCAACAATAAAAACGGCAAAAAAGACAGCGAAGGTGTTAATCACCTTAAGATCTACAAAGCTTCTTTGGTAAACGGGGAATGGACGAATATTGAAGAGCTACCGTTTAATAACGACAATTATTCGGTGGGCCATCCAGCCCTTTCGAAGGACGGACAAACCCTTTATTTTGCTTCGGAAGCTCCTGAAGGATTTGGAGGATCGGATCTTTATAAAGTCAGTGTCAAAAATGGCATTTTTGGAACCCCCGAAAATCTTGGAAAACAAATAAACACTCCCGGAAATGAGGTTTTCCCTTTTGCTGCTGAAGATGGCAAGCTCTACTTTTCTTCTGACGGACATAAAGGCTATGGCCTACTGGACGTTTTTGTAGTAGATCTTCAAAATCAGGAAAAAATCTACAATCTGGGGGAACCCATCAACAGCAATCTCGATGATTTTTCTTTTACAATTTCTTCCGAAGATATTTCTGAAGGATTTGTGGCTTCCAACAGACCCGGCGGAAAGGGAAGTGATGACATTTACCAGCTAAGTGTGTTGGCACCTTTAGTGCTAAAAGGAACAGTGACCGACTCTATAAATGGGAAACCTATCGCCAACGCAACCGTACGCTTAATGGATGAAAACGAGCAACAAATAGCTTTTTTAAAGACTGACAGTGTTGGGTATTATGAATTGGAAATTCGCAGAGATGTTAAATATCCTATTGAAGCGAAACATATTAAATACGACCAAAAACTGGGTACAGTAAACACTTTTGAGATGGATGACCAAACCGAACTTGTTTACGATATCGAACTGTCGCCTGTTAATGATGTGGAATATTTAGCTGAAATTAACAAGATCTATTTTGATTTTGACAAGCACAATATTCGCCCAGATGCTGCCGCCGAACTGGATAAGCTGGTGAACCTGATGAAAAATGATTACCCTGAACTGGTTATTGAAATTGGCTCACATACAGACAGGAGAGGATCTCTTGAATATAACCGTCGCCTTGCAGAAAGAAGGGCCCAGTCTACATATGATTACCTGGTCCAACACGGTATAGCTCCCGAAAGAATTGTAACTTACAAAGGTTATGGAGAAGAGCAGCCAGAGATAGACTGTAATAATTGTAATGAAGTTCAACACCAATTGAACAGAAGATCCATTTTTAAAGTGGTTAAAATGGAATAGATCGACCAAACTAACCAACCATTAAAGAGGCTGTCTTATAAGCTCCTAAAATGTTATTCTGAAAGTAATTTTTCAGATTCTTTTAAATCTGAACATCAGAAGTTAAAAGAACCGAAAGGATAACAAAAAGAGGCTTTTTGACAGCCTCTTTTCTTGTACTATACCTTCGGGAAATTAAGGTGGCACGCTACCCTCTTCAGAAAAAGTAAATGGCTTGTATGTAGCTTGAGAAGTAGAAGAAAAGGAAGCTTAGAGTGATTCTATAAAATGATAATCTACCTTAAGGTTAGCCTATAAAAAAAAGAGCCTGTCTTGAATAAATTTTAAGACAGGCTCTCCTAACCAACCGTAAATTATTTATGATATGAAATCTTACTATTACTTTCTTACAAAAATATTGGTAAAATAGAATTTACCATCTTTTCCTTCCTTTACCGAGATGCCAAAATGAGTGTGATCACCTTCAAGATTTTCACGATGGCCGTCACTTTTAATCCATGCATTAACTACAGCTTCGGCAGTTCTATAACCAAACCCAACATTCTCACTCACAGCCTTGGCATTAACCGATTTAACAAGTGACTGGTATCTGCTTCCGAAGAAATGATGACATACCTCATCGTCTTCAATCATATGTTTATTATGACCGGCAGCCTCGAGGGATCCTTCATCCAGGTATAATAAACTGTTCAATCCATTTTGTTCCCTGTAGGCGTTGACCAGCTCGAGTACATCAAGTTCAATTGAGGAATATTTAACAGGAGCGAGTTTAGTGGTGAGGTTGGCCGATTCTACTTCATCTACACTTTCTTTGGAACAAGATGTAAGAGTAATCGCACAAATAGACATTAACCATGTCAAGTAGGTTAAATTCTTCATAATGGTAGTCAGTAGGTTTGGGATAGGAAAATTAAGAATTATTTCCGATTAACAAACCATTTAATCGATGAACTACACAAATTAAGGTAAATTTAACACAGTAGGGTTCCAAACCCTACAAAAATAGCGCTAAAACTCTGAAGATAAAAGACGTATTAGATCGATAAAGTGCAGCTATTCAAAGCGAAGAACTTTGCCATCATCGGCAAGATGCACGCTGTCAAAAACCTCATTAGCTTCCTTTTTAAATGCCTCTATAGATTCATAACGGGTGGAATAATGACCCAGCACGAGATGAGAAACCTTAGCCGCCCTGGCAATAGCAGCTGCTTCTCGTGCAGTAGAATGGCCCGTGGGCGCAGCAAGATATGCGTGTTCCTCGAGAAAAGTAGATTCGTGGTATAACACCGTAACATTTTCTAATTGCTCAGCCAGCGAGGGAGTATAGGAAGTATCACTGCAAAAGGCATAACTTTCGGGAGGTTCGGGATCTTCGGTCAACTCAACATTGGGGATGATTCGGCCGTCTTCAAGAACAGCATCTTTACCTTTTTTGATGCCTTTATAATAAGCTACATCAATATTGTACTTCTCAACTTCTTCCATCAACAGCTTCCTTGGTTTTGGCTTTTCCCGAAAGAGGTACCCATTAGCATAAATGCGGTGCTTTAAAGGAATGGTCTCTACAGTAACTTTACGGGTGTTGAGAATTACCTGAGGCCCGGTAGAAGATAATTCATGAAAATAAAGCGGATAGCCGGTCCAGGAGTTAGCATATTTAAGTTGCAGCAGCACGATCTCCTTTATGCCCTTGGGGCCGTAGATATGGAGTTCGGTTTTTCGGTTCAACAACATAAAAGTTGAAATTAGACCAATCAAACCATAAAAATGATCGCCGTGAAGATGGGAAATAAAAACGTGTTTAATCTTTCCGAACTTGATCTTGTGCCGGCGCAATTCCACCTGAGTCCCTTCTCCGCAATCAATAAGAAAAACTTCATTGTTGATCTCCAGCACCTGGGAGGTAGGATTTGTAAAAGTTCTTGGTGTAGCCGCATAACAGCCCAGCACGGTCAATTTCATGTCTCGGGGTCTTTAAAATTAAAAAGACCTAGAATCCCAGGTCTCTTTCAATCTCTTCCATTTGTATAATATCTTCGGCTTCTGTGAGGGTGGGCACTACCAGCAGTTCCTCGGGTACCTGGTCTATGTTAATCGTATCGTTTGCAATAACAAAAGACCTGTTTCCCTCTCTATGCCTATTTGAAAGCTCCAGGAACTTTAGGAGTTCATCAAGCCGCAGCTCCCCATATTTTAAGATATCTATCACCACATTGTCATCTTTAAACTTTGGATGAATACTATCCAAAAATGCGGCAAACCGGGTCACATCATCTTTTTCGTCTTCAAATATTTTATAAGTCTCCTTTTCTGTTATTTTCATAACTATTTAATTTTTGACGCAAGGAGATAGATCACTGCCATTCTAATAGCCACTCCATTTTGCACCTGATCAAGGATAATAGCCTGATCGGAATCTGCCACGTCACTGGTTATCTCCACTCCCCTGTTAATTGGGCCGGGATGCATAATCACGATCTTCTTGCCAAGGGAATCGAGGAGTTCTTTATTTAATCCGAACAACTGCACGTATTCCCGCGTACTGGGGAAGTAGCTTATGTCCATTCTTTCATTTTGTACCCGCAGCATATTTGCCACGTCGCACCATTCGAGAGCCTTGCGCAGGTTTGGTTCTACCTCTACCCCTAACGAACTTATATATTTAGGAAGTAAGGTGTAAGGGCCGCAAACTTTTACCTGGGCACCCTGTAGTTTTAATGCCAGAATATTTGATAAGGCTACCCTGCTATGCAGAATATCACCTACTATCACAACTTTTTTACCCTGCACTTCGCCCAGCTTTTCACGAATGGAATAACTGTCCAGCAAAGCCTGGGTGGGATGTTCATGCGCTCCATCCCCGGCATTGATGATACTGGCATTTACATGTTTTGATAGAAAAATTCCTGCGCCGGGATTTGGATGCCTCATCACTACCATGTCTACCTTCATAGAGAGGATATTATTCACAGTATCTATAAGGGTTTCCCCCTTTTTTACTGAAGAAGAGGCCGCCGAGAAATTTACCACATCGGCACTCAGCCTTTTTTCGGCCAGCTCAAAAGAAAGCCGGGTTCGGGTACTATTCTCAAAAAATAAATTGGCTATGGTAATATCACGAAGGGAAGGTACTTTCTTGATGGGCCTGTTGATCACCTCCTTGAAATGATCGGCGGTTTCAAATATGAGGTCAATATCTTCTTTATTCAGGTATTTTATCCCCAGTAAATGCTTAACACTTAGTTCACTCATGTTTATAATTTACTAATAAGGTATACGGCATCTTCCCCTTCATTCTCTTTCCAGTTCACTTTAACTTTTTCCTCATTTATAGCATCTACCTGTCTCCCGTTATAATCGGGCTGAATGGGCAAATGCCTGCTAAACCTGCGGTCTATGAGCGTAAGAAGCTCAATTTCACGTGGCCTTCCAAAAGATTGCACCGCGGTAAGTGCCGCCCTAATGCTCCTTCCGGTATAAAGCACGTCATCCACAAAGATCACCCGCTTATCTTCTACTACAAAATCTATATGGGTTTTATTGGCCTCAAGAGGTTTATCGCTTCTTCTGAAATCATCCCGGTAAAAAGTGATATCCAGCTGCCCCATCTTAATCGTGGTAATACCATAGTCTTCCCTAAGGATCTTATAGATGCGGTTTGCGAGAAAAGCACCCCGTGGTTGTATACCAATGATCACCGAATCTTTGAAGGTATCGTGATTTTCAATCAACTGGCAGGCCAAACGTTGTAAAATGATGTTCATTTCTTTTGAAGCAAGCAACACTTTTTGGCTCATAATAACTGAAGTTAACATAACAAAAGTATGATTTTTTTTGTGAGAACTGCATCTGCAAGGATCAAATAAAATTTAGGCTACACCTATAAATAAAGAGTTTTTTATAATTTCCTTCTTCAGAAATAGGCAAATTAAAGTTTATCTTGCAGTAAAAATTTAATGCTCTACCTCTTACACGAATCCCAGGAAAAAGAATCTGTAGAGGAAAATATCCTCCCGGTTTTAAAGAACATTGAATATGAACCGGTGTCTTTTCCGCTGGACAAAGAATTCGATATTGACGCAGATTCATGCCTTCTCCTTTTTTTGCCCGATTCTGCATTGAGAGAGATCATTCCCGTGGCAGCAAAAAACAAATGGCCTATTGCCATCTTACCTCATCCCGAAAATAAATTCACCTCAAAAGGGCTGGGAGTTTCAGAAGATATTGAAGACGTGATCACTCAATTTACCGAGTGTGATAACCCTTATCATATTGACCTCCTGTTTTGTAACGACATACCAGTTTTTAGCTCCATAAATATTGGAGACATCTTTTTACTTTCCCAAAGGCACGGCAAAAAGAACTTTTTTCAGGAGGTGGTGAATATTATTCGCAATATTCGCAAAGCTTCCTCGCTTTCTCACCATTCCTATCAAATAAGTACAGACGGAGAAAAGGTAATTCACACCTCTGCTTTAGGAATTATTGTAGTAGAACATGCATCGAGTTCTCTAATTTCAAAACGCCTGCTTGAGGAAAGCTCTATAAACGACGGGGCTTTTCAGGCTTTCGTACTTGCACCGCAAAACCTTATGGTACTGTTGTGGTTCTTCCTTAGAAGTCTTGTGCCTAGCAAAAAGACGCTCACCAAGCTCCCTTCTTTCATCGGAAAAATAAAAACTTCAAACCTGCAGGTGGCCGGGAAAGAACCCGTTGATTACACCATTGATGGAGAGAAAAAACAAGCTGAAGAACTCAATATTGAAGTTCTTAAACAAACGCTTATTCTTAAACAGCAAAGTGTTTACAGTGATAAAACCGAAAAGGAAAACGGAAGAAAAAGTATAAAAATTGAAGGACTGCCAACAGGGGAAACCCGAAAGGAACTCATTAAAAGGAGCCTGCCAATCCTGCCCCGTGCCAGCACAGAGCAATTCCAGGACCTGTTTAAGGTACTTAGAAACAACTCGACAATAAGCACCTCTTTCATGGTGATGATGATCTTATCTACCCTTATTGCAACTTTTGGGCTTTTTGGGAATTCCTCACCGGTAATTATTGGCGCTATGATACTGGCACCGGTAATATCGCCTATTGTCTCCTTTTCTATGGGAATGGTGCGATATGATGTACCTATGTTAAAGGAAAGTTTTGTCACCATTACCGCCGGCACCCTGGTTTCGCTCGCTTTTGCTGCGGGGGTAAGTCTTGTGATCCCTCTTAAAGTACTCACCCCCGAAATTGAAGCCAGGCTCTCCCCTACTTTACTTGATATGGGAATTGCAGTATCATCGGGTATTGCGGCAGCTTATGCCCACGCCAATGAAGGCATTGCAAAAAGCCTGGCAGGAGTAGCCATTGCAGTTGCATTAGTTCCGCCACTTGCGGTAGCCGGGATTGGTATTGGCTGGTGGGATTGGGAAGTATTTTCGGGTGCAATTTTATTATATGCCACAAACCTTGCGGGCATTATATTGTTTGGAGGCCTCACTTTCCTATTTCTGGGCTTTGCCCCCTTTAAAAGGGCAAAAATGGGACTCGTTTATACCCTCGTCATCGTAGTTCTGGTGGCTGTTCCCCTCACCCTTTCTTTTGACAGGATTATGCAAGAGGCCAATATCACCCGTGCTCTTGAAGGCGCAACAATTCAGAATGTGGTTTTGAGAGATGTGCGCATAAGATTCGGTTCACCCATGGTAGTATCACTGCGGCTGGTAGGCCCTCAAGATATTGCGCCTCAACGTATACAGGAAGTTAAAAAGGAAATTGAAAAGAAAATAGACCAGCCTGTAAGACTCGAGGTAGTTTCGGCCATGGAATTTTAATCTTTGATAATGAACTTAGTCATCAATTGTGATGGCATAAAACTTTCTTCGCAGAAGAAAATTGAAATGAAAAAATTTTTACTTGCACTGCTAATTCTTCTCCTTGTATTTCTTGGCCTCACTTACTGGTCTATTTCAATAGGCCCTTCGGAATTATTTATTTCAAAAGTCATTCCTTCCGAAATTTCTTCGGGCAGGTTCCAGGATGGAGACAGGGTAACGGCAGTAGCGACTAATAGATACGAAGCCAACGCCATTAAGCGTTTTATGCAAGGCGATAACTACCGCGAGGCCTGGGAGGCCCCGGTACAGGCCGAAATTTTTCTTCTTGATTCTTTTACAATCCAGGAAGAAGGCGGCGGTAATCAAACAAAGTCTCTTAAAATTGTAGGTAAAGACGGCGCTCTTTACAGTCTACGCAGTATCAACAAAGATCCTTCCCCTTTAATTCCAGAAGTTGCAAAAACCCTTGGCCTCGAAAACATTGTGGTAGATGGTATTTCTGCACAACATCCTTATGGAGCTGTTCTTGCAGCCGCTCTTGCCGATGCTGCAGGCATTCTCCATACCCACCCAAAAATTGTCTTTGTGCCACGGCACGATGCGATGGGAAAATATTCCAAAAAATACGGAAATCGTCTGTTCCTTCGCGAATATGAAACCGAAGGTAAAGTCAATTGGACCTCTTATAATAACGTAGATAAAATCGTGGAGACCGATGAACTCCAGGAAATGAAGATCAACCTGAAGGAGGCTCTGCACATTGACCACCAAAAACTGGTGCGGGCACGGCTTTTCGACCTCCTTATTGGTGATTGGGACCGGCATACAAAACAATGGGGTTGGGTGATACAACAACGGGGGCAAAATAAAGTGGCAATTCCGTTGCCCGGAGACAGGGATAATGCTTTTTTCAGGATTGATGGCGTTATTCCCACCATCCTCACCAATCACCTGGTACAGCCCATGGTGAGGCCTTTTGAGAAGGATATTGATCATATACCTGGGTTTGTTTATCCTTTTGATGTTTACTTCCTGAAAGATGTGCCCCGGCAGATTTTCATAGAGGAAGCACAATACCTGCAACAACACTTAACAGACACTGAAATCAATAAAGCTCTTGAAGCCTGGCCTCAAAGCCTGGTGCAACTCAATGGGAATGAGATAGCTTCAAAACTGAAACATCGAAGGGACAAATTGCAGGAATATGCCAAAGAATTTCATGAGGAGATCAATAAAAAAGAACCCTTTTCAGGGCCTTTAAAGGGAAGTGAAGAGGTAGAGCTACCTGCAAACTTGCAGAAGTGTTTTGAATGTAGATAGCCAGGTATTTAAATGTAAAGTTTACAGTAAAAAAGCACTTAATATTTACCCCATCTTTTTTTAAATCAGTAAATTTATACCTCATATTTTTCTAAATTCTCTCCCCATGAAAAAGCTGATCCTTTTTCCGATCTTGGCTTTATTTCTTTCATCATGTACAGCCGTAAAATTTGAAAGTCCACAACCATCTACTGCTCCTTCAATTTCAGAATTTCCTTCAAAAATGCATGGCATATTTGTTTCAAATAATGAAGACACCCTTTTTATCGAAAAGCATTATTTTCGATATTCCGGAGGTACAGAAACAGGTGTTGACGGAGACCTTTCTAAGCCACAAACTGTGCTAAAGAAAATGAATAGCAGTTATATTTTAAACCTTTATGATAAGGATAACTGGAATGTTTTCCCCTTTAAGGCTTCCAAGAATAAGATTGTTACCCACTGCGCCAATTTAACTTCAGAATCTGAACAACTCATAATGGAGGTACAGGAATCCAGACCTGTTAGAGAAATAACATCTGAAGATGGTAAATTCGAATACTATCTACTTGCACCAACAGATAAAGAGTTTCGGCAACTCCTGCGAAAAAACCTTTTTTCAGAAAAAAAGATTTTTAAGAGGTTAAAGTAATCAGGATTTCATTTTACGGCTTTCAGTAGCCATTATTTTATCCCAAAACGTGAAGTATAGGCCGTAATTGGTCATAAATTCTGTGTGGTGATGGTGGTGATGGGTGGCGCCAATAAATAGTTTCCCAAAACGGCTTTTTTGGAACCACAGCGGATAGATCTCTATATCAAGATGGTTCACTACACTACTTACCGTCATGACCAACAGGTAAAAACCCAAAACATAGATATTCACAGGTAAAAAGATAAGAATCAATGGCAGGATAAGTGCTTCGATCAAACTTTCCCATGGATGAAAGGAAAAAGCCGTCCATGGTGTAGGAATACGACTATCGTGATGTACCTTATGCACAATCCTGAAGACTTTGGGGTGATGCATCCAGCGGTGCACCCAGTAGTAATAGGTTTCATGAATGAGTAAAATAGCTAAAAGGCTCACCGGCAAATACCAGTAGCCATAAAGAGGGGGTTCCAGGTACACAGCGGTATGTCCCTTTAGCCACAGCCAGTAGGTAGCCGCCCCCACCAGGGCAAAAATTGCCGATGATTTTATGCTCCACACAATCTCCTTTTTCAACTGCTTTTTGTTAGCCAGCCTTTTACTTAACCTTCTTTCGTCATATTTCTTAAAATTTTTGACGTAATAATAGTAGTAAAAGACCCCTGCTGCCACAAAATACCTGAAGAGGATTGCAAAAAAGAAGATTATGGTATAAACCAGGAGAATTCCGGGGGTAGTTGTTTCAGGTACAAGTATTTCAGTCATAGCCCTAAAATACTAATTACAATCTTAAATTCCTGTCAAAATATTCCGAAGCTATTTTTAAGTTTCCTGATATTTTCAGTAGTCCTTCATCTTTGCTTAACCTTTATTCTTTAATTTTACATACATCAAGCACTAAAAATGGCAACATCAACCGAATTCCCTTCAGAATTCATTGCATATACCCGGAAAAACAACCAGCCAGAATATATATTTTATTCCGAAGGCATTAGCCAACCGGAATATGCTCATTATACCCTTGAATTTTTTATTGATAAAACTAAACCAACAACATGAAAACCATTGCATTAATTGCCCACAACAGCCGCAAAACCGACTTGCTTAACTGGGCCAAAGTACATCGTGAAGCACTCTTAAAATACAAACTCATAGGCACTTCCAACACTTCTAAACTGCTCAGCGATATGCTGGATATAAAAGTTACCGGTTTTGGCCACGGCCCCAGCGGCGGCGACATTCTCCTGGCAGCTAAAATACTTCAGGGGGAAGTGCACATGATCATCTTTTTCATTGATGCCGAAACTCCCCACGGTCACGAACATGACATCCAGACCCTCATAAGGACTGCAGTGATCAACAATATCCCAATCGCACTAAACCGGGCATCGGCCGATTTACTGATTCTTGACGAAAGAGATCAGGAAGAATAGATCTGCAAAAAATCAGGGAAGAAAAATGCCATTTTTGGCACCCACCGCTTGTTCTCTCCTGGTGCATGTAGGGCTGCTAAAGAATTGAAACAGATCTAAAAAGCGCTTTTGCTTATCTTTTCATATCTTCAGTAAAAATTAAGCTGAAGCTATGAAAATACTCCTTACCGGCGCCACAGGATATATTGGAAAGCGCCTCCTTCCTATACTGCTTTCCCGCGGCCACGAGGTGGTGTGTTGCGTTAGGGACAGGAACAGGTTTCCTACCGATGGGATATATGCACACGACAGGATCTCTCTGCTCGAAGTTGACTTCCTGAAGCCGCTGCCTTCATCTGAAGTTATTAAAGACATTGATGCCGCTTATTACCTCATCCATTCTATGAGTGCAGGTACCGGAGATTTTGCAGAAATGGAAGCTGCTTCGGCCCATAATTTTTTAAAGCTTGTGGAGCCAACTTCGGTAAAACAGATCATCTACCTCACCGGGATTACTAACGAAGAAGAACTTTCCAAACATCTTTCTTCCCGCCAAAATGTAGAAGAGATCCTTGGCAAAAGCAGCGTGCCACTCACAGCTCTTAAAGCCGGAATTATTGTGGGTTCGGGTAGTGCTTCCTTTGAGATCATGCGCGATTTGGTTGAAAAACTGCCGGTGATGATCACTCCCAAGTGGGTCACCACCAAGAGTCAGCCAATCGCTATAAGAAATGTACTCGAGTATTTAGAAGGGGTGCTTCTACGGGAAGACACCTTTAACAGGGCTTTTGACATTGGTGGGCCCGATGTGCTTACTTACAAAGAAATGATGCTGCAGTTTGCAGATGTAAGAGGTTTTAAACGCAAGATCATTACAGTTCCCGTAATGACTCCCCGGCTTTCCTCCTACTGGCTTTATTTTGTTACGTCAACTTCTTACAAGCTTGCCATAAACCTTGTAGACAGCATGAAAGTTGAGGTCATTGCGAAAGATAATGATCTTGAAAAAATGCTGGGAATAAAATCCATTCCGTATAAAGAGGCTGTAGCGCTGGCTTTCCAAAAAATTGAGCAAAACAGCGTTATCTCCAGCTGGAAAGATTCGCTGGCCTCCAGTTATTCAGATAATTCTTTACTGGAGCATATCAATGTACCTACCGATGGCTGCTTTAAAGATTACCGGGAAAAGAAGATCACAGGTGATCCAGATGCGGTTCTAAAAAATATTTGGGCGATTGGCGGAAAACGTGGCTGGTATTACGGCAGCAGGTTATGGAAAATAAGAGGCTTTATGGATAAAATGGTGGGTGGCGTAGGGCTTAGGCGCGGGCGCACGCATCCATACCATATCAATACGGGTGACACTTTAGATTTTTGGCGGGTACTGGCAGCCGATGAAAAGAACCGCCGCTTGTTGCTATATGCCGAAATGAAATTACCCGGCGAAGCATGGCTGGAGTTTAAGATCACTGAAAGAAATGGGGAACATTTTCTGCAACAAACCGCGACCTTTCGACCCCATGGCCTTGCGGGTCGCCTCTATTGGTACACCGTGCTTCCCTTCCACTTTTTTGTTTTTGAAGGCATGGCCGGCAACCTCGTGAAATTCATTGACAAAGACTTAGAGGAAAAAACAAAATATCCTGAACAAAATCTTTAGAAACCCAGTCGCTAAAATTTCTTTCTGAAATGCCATTTTAAAGATCTTTACTTCGGAAAAATTCAGCTCTAACTGAAGTCTTCTCTTTCAATTGAAAATTCACCTTCCCTGAAGTCTTTAAAATTCGGAATTCCCTCTGAACTTAGGTGCTCCAAAACTTGGAAAAGTAGCAGGTTTACGTTATCTTAAATAGAAAATTCAGAAAAAAAGAATTATGAAAGAAAATGTAGGTAAAAAAGATCAGCTCATTAGAAGTATTGCAGGCCCTGCCCTTATGGGAATAGGCTTTTTTGCCCTTGGCGGGAACAAGGGAAAACTTGCAGGTCTTGCGGCCATAGTTACAGGAACCCTGATTGCTGAAAGTTCCATCACCAGGGTATGCCCGGTAAACGAATTTCTTGGTGTTGACACCAGGGAGAAGAAAAAAAGTCCGATTAAAAAGATCAAAGAAGCCCTCGTTTAATTTAGCGGAGTTTTCGTTTCTTAGCTGTAGATAATTCCTGAATGGGCACGTCGCGGCTAAGCTTACCGGTCATTGTATTTGCACAATTTTGCTGCACCTCCTTATGGTTTGCAGGTAATGGCGTGATGAACGATCTCATCCAGACTTTTGATCTCGGTCCTGCCGCACTCGGGCACCTTACATCGGCAGTACAATTCGGTTTTATTACCGGCACCCTGGGTTTTGCTTTCCTGGGAATTGCAGACCGGTATTCCCCCTCAAAAGTGTTCTTCTATTCTGCTATTTTTGGCGCCTTTTTTAACCTGGGGATGCTTGTGGAAAGCAACAGCTCCGGCAGTTTGCTAATGCTTAGGTTTCTTACAGGATTTTCCCTTGCAGGAATTTATCCCGTGGGAATGAAGATCGCATCCGATTATTATCGGGAAGGCCTTGGCAAATCTCTCGGTTTCCTGGTAGGTGCTTTGGTTCTTGGAACAGCACTCCCGCACTTACTCTTAACAGTAACCGGGCTGCAGGGTTTACCGTGGAAAAGCGTTCTAATTACTACTTCATTTCTGGCATTTTTGGGAGGGAGCCTCATTTTACTGCTTGTGCAGGATGGCCCCTACCGAAACCCAATGTTACAAAAGGATTTTTCAGCCATGCTCAGGGTTTTTAGAATTCCGAAGTTTAGGGCAGCGGCATTGGGGTATTTTGGGCACATGTGGGAATTATACACCTTCTGGGCCTTTGTTCCTGTGGTACTCAAGGTGTACAGCGTCCTTCACCCTCACAGCAATTTCAATATTCCTTTACTTTCTTTTTTCATCATTGGCTCCGGCGGACTCGCCTGTGCGGTCATTGGTCTTCTTTCCCAAAGTTGGGGCACTAAGAGAAGTGCTGCAGGTGCTTTACTACTTTCGGCTGCGTGTTGTATCATTTCTCCCCTTATGTTTCTGCAAACTTCAGAAACGTTCTTTATTATTTTTCTCCTTTTCTGGGGCATGGTTGTAGTGGCCGATTCTCCCCTGTTTTCTACCCTTGTCGCAAAACATGCACCTTCCGAAACACGGGGCACGGCATTGACCGTGGTGAACTGCATAGGTTTTGCTATCACTATTGTGAGCATCGAATTGACAGGTTTTGTGCTTGAAGTGCTCGATCCGGTTTATCTCCTTTTATTTTTGGCACCCGGGCCTCTACTGGGCCTGCTGGCTCTTTTCAGAAAAACAAGAAATCAATTGCCTACAATTTCCCCCGAAAAAGTTTAAATTTATACAGTAAGCATCTATTACCAAATGGAATACGATTACGACTATATTATTATTGGCAGTGGTTTTGGAGGCTCGGTGAGTGCGCTGAGACTTTCAGAAAAAGGTTATAAAGTACTCGTAGTCGAAAAAGGAAAGTGGTTTAAAGTCAAAGATTTTCCCAAAACCAACTGGAACCTGAAAAAATGGCTCTGGATACCGGCATTGAAATTTTTTGGCATCATGAAACTGAGCGTCTTCAGGCATGTGGCAGTAATTTCGGGCACAGGTGTGGGTGGCGGTTCGCTGGTCTACGCCAACACCCTTCCGGTGCCAAAAAAGGCATTTTACACCTCTGGTTCGTGGAGGCAGCTGGAAGACTGGGAAGAGGATCTCAAACCACATTACCAGACTGCTTTAAAGATGTTGGGGGCAGTGCCTAATCCACGATTGTTTGATGCCGACAAAGCCCTTGAGAAAATGGCTGAGGACATGGGCAGAAAAGAGCATTTTGAACACCCTCATGTAGCTGTTTACTTCGGAAAAGAGGGAGAAACCAAAGAGGATCCCTACTTTGGCGGCAAAGGGCCAGATAGAACCGGCTGTAATTTTTGTGGCGGCTGCATGACCGGTTGCAGGTATAATGCAAAAAACACCCTTGACAAGAATTACCTTTGGCTGGCACAAGAGCTGGGGGCAAAAATACTGGCAGAAAATGAAGTCACTGATGTAAAAAAGCTTGCTTCGGAAGCTTATGAAGTGACACTCAAATCGAGTACCTCCTACTTCGGGAAGACCAAAAAACTGCGGAGCAAGGGAGTGATCTTTTCCGGCGGAGTTTTGGGTACGGTAAAACTTTTGCTCAAGCTGAAGCAGAAAAGTCTTCCGAAGTTATCCGATAAAGTGGGAGACGAAATCAGAACAAATAACGAGACCCTCATCAGCGTTTCTACGGCCGACAGGAAGAAAGACCTTTCTAAAGGCGTAGCCATAGGGAGCCTGCTGCACACAGATGACAACAGCCATCTTGAGGTAGTGCGTTACTCCAGAGGTTCGGGTTTCTGGAAGTTATTACACCTGCCAATGGCCACAGGAAAGACTCCCCCGCAGCGTATATTGAATGTTATTTCTCAGCTAATAAGTTCCCCGGTTTCCTGGTTTAAAACATATTTTATCAATGGCTGGTCAAAAAGTACTGCGGTACTGCTTTTTATGCAAAGCATTGACAGCACCATAAAACTGAAGAGAAATTTCTTCGGAAGCATGTCCAGCGGCATAAGTTCGGGAGAAAAACCTACTTCAGACATTCCTGCCTCAAAAGACCTCACCAAAAGGTACAGCAAAGCCATCAATGGGAAAGCCACTTCTTTTGTACTGGAAAGCATTGCCGGAATTCCCACTACTGCCCATATTTTAGGCGGTGCGGTGATGGGCAAAAATGCTTCAGAAGGCGTGATCAATTCCAGGAATGAAGTTTTTGGTTATGAAAATCTCTACGTCATAGACGGATCAATGATCTCGGCAAACCCGGGTGTGAACCCCAGTCTTTCCATCACTGCAATAGCCGAAAGGGCCATGTCTTTTATTCCGCAGAAAAATGAGGTGTCAAAAATGGCATTTTTGAAGCATCATTCCGAAAAGATTAAAGGCTAAAAAACGACCGTTAGTTAAATAAGATAAATCTATAGAAGTTTAATATTCAATAGAATAGACTGAAGTATTTTTACATCGAAAACCTTTAGGGTTAGGATGTCCCCTACACACCTTTCCCTTCAGGTTTTTCATTTTTCCTTCTGTAACAATTGTCACTGTTTATTCCTTCCAAAAGAGCTTTTTTTGTAGTATATTGATAATCAGATAAAACTACAGTCATGAGCTACTATTTTACCACTACTTTAAAACAGGATTTTGACACAGCCATTCAAAAAGTTACCGAAGAACTCAAAAAAGAAGGTTTCGGTATTCTAACAGAGATCGATGTGAAGGAAACCTTTAAAAAGAAACTGGATGTAGATTTCAGAAAGTATAGAATTCTGGGTGCCTGCAATCCGCAAATGGCGCACCAGGCTATTTCAGCCGAGAGCAAGATTGGAACTATGTTGCCCTGCAATGTGATAGTGCAGGAAACCGGCGACGGCACGATTGAAGTATCAGCCGTTGATCCTGTGGCTTCCATGCAAGCCGTTAAAAATGACACTTTAGGGGATGTTGCCACGCAGGTACGGGAAAAGCTGAAAAAGGTAATTGATAGTATCAACTAAATTGAAAAAAGAAATGAATAAAATCCGGGGACTTCTAAATTCTCCGGATTTTTTTTGCTACCACCCTGTGTAACAAAAGTAACTGTACGGGCGCAACTTAGGAATTACTTTTGTCCTGTTTTTAAATGATAACACTTATGAAAACGGAAAAGATCATACAAGCCGGAAAAGGAACCATACTGGACGTTAGAACAAGAGCAGAATTTGCTGGTGGCCATGTAGCAGGTTCCAAAAATATACCCCTTACAGAATTACCCGATGAATTTGAGAATTTGAGATCATGGGAAGGCCCAATCATTCTTTGTTGCGCTTCGGGCATAAGAAGTTCTCAAGCAGAACAATATCTCACCCGTGCCGGAATTAATTGTGTGAACGGGGGTTCCTGGCTCGAAGTAAATTACCTACAAAATAAAGCATCTTAAAATGATAGAAAGTTTAAAACGAATTCTGGGACTTGGCCCAAAAACAAATTATGCCCAATTACTTGAACAAGGCGCCACTATTGTTGACGTACGCACCAAAGGAGAATTTAGCAGCGGGCACATCAATGGGTCAAAAAACATTCCGTTGAACAGCCTGGGCCAGAACCTGAAGAAAGTTGGAGATAAAAATAAGCCTGTCATTACCTGTTGTGCTTCGGGCATGAGAAGTGCTTCGGCAAAAAATATATTGAAATCGGCAGGATTCACAGAAGTACATAACGGCGGCGGCTGGAGAAACCTTCAGAATAAAATAGGATGAAAAACAGGTTTTTAAAAAACTGGACATGGGTACGAGCTGCTTACCTCATTATTGGAATGCTTATAATTTTTCAGGCTGCCAGTGCAGCACAGTGGTGGGGGCTTGCTTTAGGTATTTACGTTGCTGCTATGGGGCTTTTTAGCTTTGGGTGTGCAGCAGGAAATTGTACGGGGACAAATTGTGCACTGGAACCTGATCGAGATCAGGAATTAAGAAAATAAACAGAATTATATTTACCACATAATTACACTTATGGAAGAACATATCTATAACGTCGATTTACACTGGAAAACAGATCGCAAAGGGGAAATATCTTCTCCTGAACTCGATGAGAAAATCGAAGTGGCCACACCTCCCGAATTTCCGAAGGGAATTGCCGGCATCTGGTCTCCGGAACATCTTTATACAGCTGCAGTGAACAGCTGTTTTATGACTACTTTTTTGGCAATTGCCGAAAATTCAAAACTGGAATTTGAAAGTTTAAGTTGCCCTGCAAAAGGAAAGCTGAGCAAACAGGAAGGTAAGTTTATAATGTCTCAAATTGTACTTGAGCCAGTGCTTACTATCTACAATGAAGAAGATAAAGAGAAGGCCGAAAAGATCCTTTTTAAAGCCGAAAAAGCCTGTCTCATCACGAATTCTATAAAAGCTGAAGTTATTTTAATTCCGAAGATAAATCTGGCAGAATCTTTGGTATCCTAAGTTTCCAGTCCCCCTACACTGGAGATCCCGTCTGAAGATTTTTTGTCTTCTTCGGGATCTTTTTTTTTGCGCAGTTTCAGCCATTATTATAGGCAAATCCAGAAATAATTTCATTTTCAACAAGGCTGACTGTAACAAATGATCTCCAGAAAAGTCTATAGGAGAAATTGCTGAAGAAGAAATATTAAGGGCAGGTTTTTCAAATCAAAAACCTGCTCACTTTTCTAAGGCAGGTAAACCTTTCAAAAATGGATAGATTATTCCTGATTATCGTCACGTTGCTCTTAAGCCAGAATGTTTTGGCCGGTGAAAAGACCATTACTACTTCAGACGGGGTTGACCTTTACGTGAAAGTAGAAGGCAAGGGCACTCCACTGCTTTATATTCACGGCGGGCCGGGATCGGGCAGCTACTGGTTTGAGAAATTAACTGGTGAATTTTTAGAACAGCATTTTACCGTAGTCTACCTGGACCAACGCGGGGTTGGAAGATCACAAAGTTCACCCACCCAGGATTATTCCCTTGACCGTATGGCGCTCGACTTTGAAGAAGTAAGGGCAGCTTTGGGTTTTAAAGACTGGCTTACCCTGGGTCACTCCTTTGGAGGCGTTTTACAAATGGGTTATGCCGAAAGGTATCCTGAAGCACAAAAAGGAATGCTCATGATAAATTGCACGCTCAACCTTATAGAATCGGCTTGCGAAAGCTGGCTTCCAAAGGCAGCAGAATATGTTGGGGAAACCTATAGCTGTGCGGGAGACACAGTTACCCTGGCACAAAGAATGAATGAGTATGGCGGAAAGCTGCAGGAAAAAGGCCTTTTCTGGAAAATGGGCTCCAGAGATCCTGAAACTTTTCCAAAGCTCGACCAAATGTCTGGAGAAATCGAAAATTTCAATTACGACCTAAGCAACAATATCATGAACAGAAGCGAATACTGGCAAAACTTTAAACTGCTTAGTGGTGGTATGAAGATGCCGGTGCTCTACTTCTACGGCACCAATGATTATATGGTGGGGCCGCGACATTATAAGGATCTTGAATTTTCGAATCTACTTTTATGGGAAAATAATGGCGGGCATGTGCCGTTCATAGAAGACAGTAACGATCTCGAAAAGGCCGTGCTGGCATACAAAGAAAAGTACAGGGTTTAAAAATAATTGTTTGAGGAGAACAGGTTGTCAAAAATGCGTTTTTGGCAACCTTTCTTATTCCGGTCAATTTTAGCGGATCGTCTCCAACCCTTCGGGTGGCGTTACAGCAAGTTCCTCGAGATCAGGTTCGGGAAGATCAAAGTTTCTTTTATCCTTTTTATATTCCGCAACATATTGGCTCAGGGTTTCCAGTTCCCGGACATTCAGGTAGTTGGAGTTAGGCTTCTCTACCAGTTGCAGCCAGGGCACGGGCCCTTCAAAGTTGTAATCTCCAAAAACCATAAAAGGAGTGCCGTTGTGTTCTACAATTTGGCCTGTAGCATCAAGTTTCCACTGTTTGGCCCAGTTGTAAATGCTAATGGCATCATCTTTTCGCAATCTCACACAAGCGTGGCTGGCAGGGTAACCAGGCAGGGAATATTGGTGCACACCAACGCCCTCAAAGTTCATAAAATTGAAGTAGTAAGGCATAAGCCAGGAATCATCTACCGTGCTAATTTTACTGCGGGCCTTATAGTTTCCGTAGAAGAGACCGGCGGGAGTTTGCGTAGACTTTTTTCCCGAGCTCACGGGTCCCCATTTTAGAAGTTTTCCATTCTCGTACAATGCAAATCCCTGTATTCTTCTCGAGATAAGCACGGTCTTAGGTATGGAATCGAGCATTTCCAGTCTTTGGGGAAAAGGAGAATAATCTAAAAAGTTTTTGGTGAGGGTATCGGGTATCACCAAAACATCACCTGCCCTTAGCCGGTAGGCGTCCACGCGGTTGATGGCAAAAATAAACTCCTGCTCCAGTTCGTTGAACCTGGTTTTAAAACTATCAACCTGGGCAGTATTTTCAAGGCTGTCACGATGATAGGTAACGAACAGGGGCAACTTTTCGACTTCCTGGCTGACCGTTGGTTCAATTGTAGCCGCTGGTTGATTAGAATTTTGAGACTGAAGAGCCGTTTCAGATCGTTCACAGGAAGTCCATCCTGTAAGTACAAGAAGGATTAAAAGAAAATGAGCGATATTTTTCCGGATGCATTTCATGGTCTTCTGCTCAAAGCATTAAAAACAATTATAAGATACTAATAATCAAATATTAATAAGATTACTTCCCCTAACTCTATTACTACTAATTTCGACAATTTTTGGGTCATTCCCTGTATGAACCGAAAATCAATTCTTTTGAAAAATGGCATTTTAAAGGTTCATTTCTCATGATGAAAATACTCCGTATTCCCTGAAAAAACCTTAAAATAAACTAAAATGTTTAGCAATAAATAATTACCTTGTCAACATCAAAAAAATGCTGATTATGAAATTTCTTTTCCTTCTTTTCTTCACCCTATTAGGAACGGGAGCAATGGCGCAGGAGAGCCCGGTCACTTTTGAAAGTAAGGGAATTACCTTCTCTGGAGATCAAAGTGTAACGCGCGAGAATAAACAAATTGTAGAGCTTACCGGCAATGTACATTTCACTACCTCTATAGTAGAGATTGAGAAAGCCGAAAAAATAGTTTACGATAAGAACACCAAAACATTTACAATTAGCGGTTTCAATGAGCTTATGCTAAACGGAAAAAAACGCCTGGCTTCAGATTTAGGCTCTACAACCCTAAAGATCGATCTTGGTGGCAGCATTGCATACCTGGTAGCCGAATCTACAAATTGTAAAGGCGGGAAAGGCAAAGGCTGCTAAAATTCATGAACGAAGCTTATTTTAGAGACGAAGATTTCACCTCAGAAAATCTTCGTGACGGCAACCTTCCCGAAGGCGAATACGACAACTGTACTTTTAAAGCCATTAATTTTTCCGGTGCTCACCTGTCAAAAATGACATTTTCGGAATGTGTTTTTGAAGCCTGTGACCTTAGCAACTGCATTACCAGAGGAACCTGCATCAGGGACACAGAGTTTATAGACTGTAAACTGATGGGTTTAAATTTTCATGAGCTTGATCCTTTTTTGCTCTCATTTTCCTTTCAAAACTGCCTTTTAAACTTTTCTTCTTTCTCAAGATTAAAACTGAAGAATATTTCTTTTGAAGATTGCAAGCTGATTCAGGTAGATTTTTCTGAAGCCGATTTAACTTCAGCCACTTTCCAGAATTGTGATCTTAGCGGTGCCACCTTTATAGATACCAGGCTTGAAAAAGCCGATTTTAGCACTTCCAGGAACTTCAGCATAGATCCTGAAAATAACAACATCAAGGGGGCTCATTTTTCTGCAGAAAATATTCGGGGCCTTTTGGAGAAGTATCAAATCCAGATCTTATAGCTTTTCTGCCATTTTTGAACCTGTTATTAGCGGCCCGATTCTTGCTGATTGTAAAACCGGCAGATAAAAAGCTTATCTTTGCCATCTTCTTTACAAGATACACGGCAGGTTGTAAGCCGGTTCAGAATAAAAAACAGCAGCTGTTTCAAGAAAGTGCAACGTCTTTTCCAGCATTTCACATAAAACAATTTAATGTCGTTTAAAAAATTAAATTTAGATGAGGCCTTACTTAAGGCGCTCGAAACTCAGGGTTATGATACGCCCACCCCAATACAAAAACAAGCCATTCCAGTAGTTCTTTCAGGAAAAGATCTTTTAGGAGTAGCCCAGACCGGAACAGGAAAAACAGCCGCCTTTGGCCTTCCTATCCTCCAGTTATTAAATGAGAAAAAATTCTCTGGAAAAGGAGTAAGATCCCTAATCCTTACCCCAACAAGGGAGCTCGCCATACAAATAGACGAGAGCCTTGCAGCATACGGCAAGCATACCAGGCTTAAGCATTCGGTTATTTTTGGAGGTGTTTCACAACATTCGCAGGTCAAAAAGCTTAAACGAGGGGTAGACATTCTTGTCGCCACCCCAGGCCGCTTACTGGATCTTATGAACCAGGGCTTTATCAACCTTAAAACCCTCGAGATCTTTGTTCTTGATGAAGCCGACAGGATGTTGGATATGGGTTTTATTCACGATGTAAAAAAGGTTATTAAGAGCCTGCCAGAAAAAAGGCAGACCCTTTTCTTTTCGGCCACTATGCCCGATGAAATACAGAATCTGGCTAAGATGATGCTGAAAAATCCGGTGAAAGTAGAAGTTACTCCGCCGTCTTCAACAGTAGATAAAATTGATCAAAGGGTTTATTTTACCAACAAACCTGATAAGAGAAAGTTACTGCTCCATCTCCTGGAAAGCAATGGCATTGAAAGCGCCCTCGTCTTTACCCGTACAAAGCACGGTGCTGATAAAGTTGCGAGGTTCCTGGATAAAGCAAAGATCAATTCGGCAGCTATTCACGGGAATAAAAGTCAGAATGCGAGGCAAAACGCATTAAAGAACTTCAAAAGTGGAAAACTGAATGTACTGGTAGCAACCGATATTGCCGCCCGCGGAATCGACATTGATGAGTTAGGACATGTGTTTAACTTCGACCTTCCAAACGTTCCCGAAACTTACGTACACCGAATTGGACGTACCGGCCGTGCCGGAAACGAAGGTATTGCCATCTCGTTTTGTGCCGCCGATGAGCGCAAGGAATTAAAAGATATTGAAAAACTGGCAGCTATTAAAATCCCGGTGGTAGAGGAACACCCCTACCCTATGGATCTAAATGCTGAACCTGCACCGGTAGCTACAGGAAACAATCGCAACCGCAATAACAACAGGCAAAGGAGAAGAAGGTAGTGTAGAGGGAAACAACCCGCAAAAATATTTTTAAATGAAAGAGTCTACTCCTGTTGGAGTAGACTCTTTCATTTTTTAAACACTTCGTACTTCCAAATTTTATTTAACCTTCGTACTTCTACCTTCGTACTTCAATCTTATCTTGCCAGGTAGCCGCCGTCTATAGGATAATATGCTCCGGTGGCAAATGAAGCTTTGTCGCTGCCGAGCCAAAGGATCAACTCGGCTACTTCATTGCTCCTGCCCAAACGTCCTATGGGGTGTAAAGAAATCAAATGTTTTTTTATATCCTCATCAAGCTGGTCTAACAAAGGAGTGTCAATAAATGCCGGTCCCACAGCATTGATCCTAATATTCTGAGAAGAATATTCTATTGCCGCATTACGAGTTAAACCCACAGCAGCATGTTTTGCAGCAACATACCCGGCAGAACCTTCAAAGCCCACACTACCTAAAATAGAAGAGATATTGATGATGCTCCCCTGTCCATTTTTTAGCATAGCTGCGATTTGGTACTTCATTCCGTAGAAAATGCTGTGCAGGTTAATATCTATCACCCTGTGCCAACCCTCCAGGCTCATATCTCCAATCTTGTTTGCCTCGCCCCCAATACCTGCATTATTCACAGCAATATCAAGCTTCCCGTAATTTTTTACAGCAAAATCTACCAGGGCCTTATTTTCGGCAGCTGAGGCTACATCTGCTTTAAAGAAACTGGCTGTACCACCAGATTTCTTAATGCGTTTCACTACTTCCTCCCCTGCTTCAGAATTAATATCAGAAACTACAACTTTAGCACCTTCGCGGCCAAAAAGAAGAGCTGTGGCCTCTCCTATTCCCGAGGCCGCGCCTGTAATAATTACAACTTTATCTTTCATAACACTCTGATTTAATTTATTGTAAATTAAAAAATACAGCAATTGAAAAGCATGATTAAAATCAGGAAGAGTTTGAAGAGGGATAAAAATTTGCTATTTTAGAGAAGTATGAAAAAATCTATATCGGGAGTAACAATAGAGCTGCGGCAGGGTGATATTGCGAATCAGGGAGATTGTGAGGCAGTGGTCAATGCAGCCAATGCGCAGCTGGAAACCGGCGGCGGAGTCGCGGGGGCTATTCACACAGTTGCAGGGCCAGAGCTTGCTAGTGAAGCCCGGTCAATGGCACCTATAAAACCCGGAGAAGCTGTAATAACAAAAGCGTATAATCTCCCAAACCAGTACGTTATTCATTGCCTGGGGCCGGTTTACGGGCAGGACAAGCCGGAAGATAGGTTATTGGCTAACTGTTATTCAAATGCTCTGAAGCTAGCTGAAGAGAAGCAAATTTCTTCTATTGCTTTTCCGGCTATCTCAACCGGCATTTTTGGATACCCTGTAGAAGATGCTGCAAAAGTGGCTTTCACAAAATTCATAGAAAGCATTTCTTCTCTGAAACATCTCAAAAATATCATTTTTGTACTGTACAGTGAAAAAGATCTAAACATACACAAAAGAGTGCTTGAGCAAATTTTGCAGGGGAAAGAATATTTAGGCTGAACCTTTCACGCCTTATAAGTTGCGGGTTTCTAGGTTGCGGGTTAATTGCCGGTAAATTTTTTCATTACCGGATATGATTTTTACTTCCTTAAACCTTGAACTTTGAGAGTTAAACCTTCACGACCATTTTACCCATGTTACGCCCTTCAAACAGACCTATAAACGCTTCAGGGAGTTTATCAAAGCCTTCTACGGTGGTTTCATCATAATCGAGGCTTCCATCCTTTAACCAGCTGCTTAACTGCCGCAGCGCTCTTCCGAAGTCTTTTGCGTGATCACGAATTAAAAAGCCCTGCATCAAAGCTGTTTTTTTGATGAGAATATTTTCGGGACGTGGTCCTGTTGGTACATCAGTTTCATTATAAAGAGATATCGCACCACAATTAATGATTCGGGCGTCTTTATTGATGGTTTGCAACACGGCATCCAGAATTTCACCTCCTACATTGTCAAAGTAAACATCTACTCCATCGGTACAAATCCTTCTAATGGCATCGGCCATGTCTTCCTCTTTATTGTAGTTTAGTGCTTTGTCAAGGCCAAATTTTTCTTCCAGATGTTTTACTTTTTCATCACTACCGGCAATTCCCACTACCATGCAGCCTTTAATCTTTCCGATTTGCCCGGCTATGCTTCCCACAGCGCCGGCTGCACCCGAAACTACAAGGGTCTCTCCAGGTTTAAGTCTACCAATTTTATCAAGCGCCAGGTAAGCAGTTAGCCCCGTTAATCCCAGCACGCCAAGAAAGGCTGGTAAAGGTGCGAGTTCGGTATCTACTCTGTTCAAGCCGGTACCGGCAGATACCTGCAGCTCCTTCCATTTTAGCATTCCTGAAACATACTCTCCTTTTTGAAAATTTTGGTTCTTGCTTTCCACAACCTCGGCCACCACCATAGATTCCAGCGGCTCATTGAGCTGAAAAGGAGGAATATAAGATTCTTCATTTCTCATTCTTCCACGCAGATATGGATCTACCGAAATATATAGTGCTTTGAGCAGAATCTCTCCTTCTCCCGGCTTTGGGTCGTTCTCTTCAACAGTTTCAAAATCTGAAGCGGAAGGCTTCCCTGCAGGACGATTCCTGAATATAATGGTTTTGGACATGATTGGTTGGTTTTTATTGAAGATAAGTCTTCTCCAGCATTTTCACAAGCTGAGTTTCGGGTAATTCCAAATTTTAAGAAGTTCTATTTATCGTTTTAAACCAAATCCAAAAATTGTTCTAAAATCTTCATTCCGCAGTACATTCCCATGGCAGTTACCAGGTATTAATTGCAAGATAGACGCCTGATAATCTATAATTATTCTATGAGCGTGGCAGTCCACGGCCGGTGTGTCATTCCGTTGGAAGTAAGAAAAGTGTATGTTCCGCTCATTTCATTCTCATGGAGCTCACCTGTAAGAATGTAGCTCTCGCCTTCATCATCAGGGATCATATCATAGGTTAAAACTTTGCCTTCCATACTCCACTCTCCCCATAGATCATATACCTCGGGTGCTGCGGGCTCGGTATAAAAAGCCGTACCATCTTCATGAAAAACTACATGGCCAATCCAGGAAGTATCTTCATCATGATGGTAAGTAATTTCCCATTTAGATCCTTCCAGGCTATCTGTTTCAACACTCAGCTCTTCTCCATAAGCCGTACCCGCCTCATTTGTAGCAAAGGTTCTGAAGTAATAATTGATCCCGGGATTGAGGTCTTCAATCTTCACCACAAAAGAGCTTTCAGATTGTTTTTGAGTACTTTTCGATATGGAGGTGGTAGCACTTTGCCCTTCGGGTAATGCAACATTATCTTCAAGAGTGGGATTGGGATTGGTACCCCAAACAACACCATAAGACTGAATTTCACTGTCAGTTTCCATAACGGTTCCTGAAATTTGGACAGAAGTATAGGTGATAACAGTTTCAAATTCATCACTTACTGTAACTACTTCGGGTAATTGCGGCTCGCGGTCTTCATCTTCTGAATCGCACCCCAAAAATACGCTTAAGAACATAAGAAGATAAATACCTTTTAATAATGGAAATTTCATAACATCTGTTTTTAAAATGAAAGAGAAAGTTACCCGAAAGTTCCACTCAAGGCAATACCCCCTTATAGGTATTTTACTGATTTAAAGCAACTTACTTGTAAAATGAACCGGTTTTATCCATAAAAAAACCTCTCCGGTTTCCCGGAGAGGTTTTAAATATTTAAAAATTTCAGGAAATTAGTTCTTTCCTTCCATTTTATCTTTCAACGCCTGAAGTTCTGCGTTAACATCACCAATAGTAGTGTTGCTTTGAGCTTGTTGTGCAGCGGCTTTCTTTTGGGCCTGCTTTACAATTTGCTGCTCTTCTTCCTTGTGGATAGCAGTGTGAGATGCTACCACTCTCTTGAATTCTTTATTGAATTCAATGATTTGGAATTCTGCAGATTCTCCCTGCTTCAGTTTGCTTCCGTCTTCTTTTTCAAGGTGACGTTGCGGAACGAATGCAGTGATATCTTCATTAAAATCTATAGTCGCACCTTTGTCAACGATCTCTGTAATTGCAGCTGTGTGAGTAGTTCCTACAGCGAATTCAGATTCGTATTTATCCCATGGGTTAGACTCAGTTTGCTTGTGACCAAGGCTTAACTTACGTCCTTCTACATCTAATTCAAGAACAACTACCTCAAGTTTATCACCTACGTTAGTGAATTCACTTGGATGCTTGATCTTCTTGGTCCATGAAAGGTCAGAAATATAGATAAGTCCGTCAATTCCTTCTTCAAGTTCTACGAACACTCCGAAGTTAGTGAAGTTACGAACAATACCTGTGTGTCTTGAACCTACAGGGTACTTAGAAGTGATGTCAGTCCATGGATCTGGAGTCAATTGCTTGATACCAAGAGACATTTTTCTGTCTTCACGATCTAAAGTAAGGATTTGAGCTTCAACCTCATCTCCAACGTTCACGAAGTCCTGAGCTGAGCGCAGGTGAGTACTCCATGACATTTCAGAAACGTGGATAAGACCTTCAACACCTTCAGCAACTTCGATAAATGCACCGTAATCTGCGATCACAACTACTTTACCTTTTACTTTGTCACCTACTTTAAGGTTCTCGTCAAGAGCTTCCCATGGGTGTTTGCTAAGTTGTTTAAGACCTAACTGGATTCTTGTTTTAGCCTCATCAAAGTCAAGGATAACAACGTTCAGTTTTTGATCAAGTTCAACGATCTCATTTGGATGGTTGATACGTGACCAGCTAAGATCGGTGATGTGAACAAGTCCGTCAACACCTCCAAGGTCAACGAATACACCGTAAGAAGTGATGTTCTTAACAGTACCTTCAAGTACCTGACCTTTTTCAAGCTGCCCAATGATCTCTTTTTTCTGCTCTTCGATATCGGCTTCGATAAGTGCTTTGTGAGATACAACAACGTTTTTGAATTCGTGGTTAATCTTCACAACTTTGAATTCCATTGTTTTACCTACGTATGCATCGTAATCCCTGATTGGTTTCACATCGATTTGTGAACCAGGAAGGAAAGCTTCAATACCAAATACGTCTACGATCATACCACCTTTTGTGCGACATTTCACGTAACCGTTCACGATAAGACTTTCGTCGTGTGCTTTGTTCACACGATCCCATGCCATAATAACACGAGCCTTACGGTGAGAAAGGATCAACTGTCCTGTAGCATCTTCACGAACATCGATCAATACCTCTACTTCATCTCCAACTTTAAGATCTGGGTTGTAACGGAACTCATTAAGAGAAATTACACCTTCACTTTTTGCATTGATGTCAATGATCGCATCACGATCTGTGATGTTGATCACTTTTCCGGTAACTACTTCATCATGTAAAGTGTCAACGAAATTTTCTGCTACAAGCTTTTCAAATTCTTCCAGCTTTTGATCGTCGATAGGATCAATTCCTTCTTCGTAGTTGTGCCAGTTGAATTCCTTTAAGAATTGCTCAGGATCTTGTTGCTGTACCTCTGCATCAGGTTGAGACTTAGTCTCCATACCTGCTACCGGTTGAATTTCAGCGTTTTCAGAACCCTGAACTTCTTGATTTTTTGTTTCTTCAGCCATTGCTGATAATTAATTTGTATCCTGTATTCTTCCGGAAGATATTTGCAATAAAAGAACACAGAAGTGTTTATAATATTGATTTTCAACCCTTTTAGTCTCCCGACCTATTGCTAAAAGGAGTGCAAAAATACAACTATTTATAACAATTTGCAATAATCAATTAACAATTATCAAAGGAGGTTTGTTAGCAGTTTTTTGCCACGAATACACGAAAAATTTTTTGAGACATTCCTTTCAACCTTAGAATTTCCCGAAGACTACGCTGATTTTCGCAGATGCTGCATAGTTTCCTCCAGCGCAGTCGAGAGGCTTTGTCACCACGGGCAGAATCGAAAGACATTGTCACCACGCTCTAAATCCAAAAAGCATTGTCACCTTGAGTCCTTCGGCTATCGCTCAGGACAGGCTCGTCGAGAGGTTATTTTAAATTTTCAAATCCACAAATTTTCAAATTCTCAAATTGAAAGATTGGAATTTGGTGCTTGCTAATTGTTAATTGCCTCATCGTACAACTCGAGGATCTTCTCAAATTGTCCTTCAAGCGTGAGGTGGGAATTGTCTATTTCTTTTGCGTCTTCTGCTTTTACAAGAGGGGAATCTTTTCTTGTGGTGTCTAAAAGGTCTCTTTCTTCAACATTTTCAAGCACCTGCTGGTAGGTCACTTCTTCTCCCCTTTCAGAAAGTTCCTTGAACCTTCTCTGGGCACGCTCCCGGGCGCTGGCTGTCATGAAAATTTTAAGCTCGGCATTTGGAAAAACCACTGTCCCAATATCACGCCCGTCCATTACAATGCCTTTTTCCCTGCCCATTTCCTGTTGTTGTGCAACCAGCATTTCACGTACCTGTGGCACCGCTGCAATCTTACTCACATATTGTGAAACCTGCATTTGTCGGATCTCTTTTTCCACATTCTCACCATTTAAATACATTTCACCAAAACCCACTTCAGGATTAAAGATAAACTTCAGTTTTATAAGGGAAAGATCGGCTATGAGTCCGGCAACATCGAAATTATTTTCAGAAATAAATTTTTTCCGCAGCGCATAAAGGGTAACTGCCCTGTACATTGCGCCAGTATCTACGTACACATAGCCTAACTCTTTGGCTAGCTGCTTTGCCACGGTACTTTTACCTGTTGATGAAAACCCGTCTATTGCAATGGTGATCTTTCTGTTCATAAATGTTTGTTCTTCGGCTTAAAGAGCCAGAAATAGAGACTCTCAAAAATGCCATTTTTGGCACCTCTGCAAAAATAGGTATTTCTTACAGGTTTAAAAGGAAATCGTTCTTAAACAAAAAAAGCCCCGCTGTTAGCGGGGCCCGTTTTCAATTACTTTCTATAACTGTTTAGGATTTTTAACCTTCTCATCGAGGATAGCCAGGTCAATAACCTCAGACATTTCCTTCACATAATGAAAAGTTAGGCCATTAAGATATTCTTCTTTAATATCTTCTATATCCCTTCGGTTTTCTACACAAAGTATGATCTCTTTAATGTGGGCCCTTTTTGCAGCGAGGATCTTTTCTTTGATCCCGCCCACCGGAAGCACTTTACCCCGCAAGGTGATCTCTCCTGTCATGGCGATGCTTTTCTTCACTTTTCGCTGGGTGAATAACGACACAAGGGAAGTAAGCATGGTAATTCCTGCACTGGGGCCATCTTTTGGAGTAGCACCTTCGGGCACGTGAATGTGCACATTATATTTCTCCATTACCTCGGGGTCTATCCCAAGGGCTTCAGCATTTCCTTTAATATATTCCAAAGCAATAGTAGCCGATTCTTTCATCACTTTCCCCAGGTTCCCGGTAATATTGAGGGAGCCTTTTCCTTTAGAAAGAATAGATTCAATAAACAGGATATCTCCTCCTACCTGCGTCCAGGCCAGGCCTGTAACCACCCCGGCAGTCTCGTTATCTTCATATTTGTTGCGCTCGAGTTTGGGGCTGCCCAAAACATCAAGAATATCCGAATCTTTGATCTTAACGTTATACTGCTCTTCCATCGCCATGTTCTTGGCGGCATATCGCACCATTTTGGCAATCTGCTTTTCAAGGCTACGCACACCAGATTCCCGGGTGTAACCTTCAACTATCTTCTCCAGTTGTTTTTTGCCAATCTTCAGGTTGTCTTTGGTAAGGCCGTGTTCTTTTAATTGCTTCGGAAGTAAATGCTGTTTCGCAATCTCAACTTTCTCTTCAATGGTGTACCCGGTCACGTTGATGATCTCCATCCTGTCACGCAGGGCCGGCTGAATGTTACCCAAATTATTTGCCGTAGCTATGAACATCACTTTGGAAAGGTCAAAGGGCATCTCCAGGAAATTGTCGTGAAATTCACTGTTTTGTTCGGGATCCAACACCTCCAGTAAAGCTGAAGAAGGATCTCCGCTATGGCCTATACTCAGTTTATCAATTTCGTCAAGAACAAAAACAGGGTTGCTGGTCCCTGCCTTTTTGAGAGACTGAATGATCCTTCCAGGCATAGCACCGATGTAAGTTTTTCTATGTCCCCTTATTTCGGCTTCATCTCTAAGTCCGCCAAGGGAAACCCGCACATATTCCCTACCCAAAGCTTCGGCAACAGAACGGCCCAGACTGGTCTTACCAACTCCCGGGGGCCCGTAGAGACATAAAATAGGTGATTTCATGTCATTTCTCAACTTAAGAACCGCAAGGTATTCTATAATCCTTTGCTTCACATCTTCAAGGCCATAGTGATCACGGTCAAGAATACGCTGGGCTCGCTTAAGGTCAAATTTATCTTTACTGAAGTCGTTCCACGGCAGGTCCAGGAACAGGTCCAGATAATTCCGCTGAATGGAATACTCGGCCACCTGCGGATTCATCCGCTGCATTTTAGACAATTCTTTAGTGAAGTGTTCTTTTACATTTTCAGGCCATTTCTTCTTTTTTGCCCTGGCGCGCATTTCTTCCACTTCCCCTTCATGAGAAACACCACCCAGTTCTTCCTGGATGGTTTTCATTTGCTGGTGAAGAAAATATTCCCGCTGCTGCTGGCTCATGTCACTTTGCACCTTGCTTTGAATGTCATTGCGAAGTTCCAGCTTGTGATACTCCACATTCATGAACTTAAGCGTGGAAAGTGCCCGTTCTTTAAGATCATTCGTTTCAAGTAGCTTCTGTTTCTCCTCTACTGAAAGATTCATGTTTGAAGAAACAAAATTGATCAGGAACGAAGGACTCTCAATATTCTGTATGGCGAAAGAAGCTTCCGAAGGTATATTTGGGCTGTTCTTTATAATTTGTAAAGCCAGTTCTTTGATAGAATCAATAATGGCTTTAAATTCCTCATTTTCTTCGGCAGGACGTGCCTCGGGCACTTCAATGATCCTGGCCTTCAAAAATGGCTTATCGGCAATTACTTCATCTACTTCAAACCGTTTTTTACCCTGGATGATCACGGTGGTATTTCCATCGGGCATTTTAAGCACCCTAAGAATCCTCGCAACTACCCCAATTTTATTGATGTCCTGTGCGGTAGGATTTTCTACTTTCTCATCTTTTTGAGAAACCACCCCAATAACTTTAGTATCGTTGTTGGCTTCATTAATAAGTTTTATAGAAGTATCGCGACCTGCCGTGATAGGTATTACCACCCCGGGAAATAGCACTGTATTTCTCAAGGGTAAGATAGGTAATATTTCAGGAAGGTCTTCCTTATTTATTTCTTCTTCATCTTCAGGCGTCATTAGGGGAATCAATTCTGCATCTTCATCTATTCCCTGTAATGACAGACTGTCAAGATTTTTAAATTTTGTTCTGCCCATATCTGTTTTTAAGTCAAACTGTCACTGCAGTTATTATATCACAATCTATTTAGTTACTTTACTACCTTTACTCATGCTGTATAACAGGCATTTAAAGCACATTTTAGACACATTATTTCAATTGTTATGCCAACGTTCAGAAAATCAATTAAAAGAAAATTCTGCAAAACTGTAACAAACTTTGTTCTACCTCATCTTTATAGTAAAGCTTTTAAATTTTGACACTAACCACCACACATATTGATGAGCTTTTGGAGAAATGCCGCCGGGGAGACGAGCGTGCCCAAATGAAAGTGTACAACAAGTACAGCAAAGCGATGTATAACGTGGCGCTGCGTATTGTAAAAGACTCTGCGGAAGCTGAAGATATTATGCAGGAATGCTTCTTAAAAGCCTTTGACAAACTTGACACTTTTGAAGGGACATCAACATTTGGCGCATGGCTTAAAAGGATAGTGGTAAACCACAGCATAGGAGTGTACAATAAAAACACCCGGTATACTGAAGTGGAATACCACGACCAATTCAGGCATGCAGCCGATGAATCGGCAGGGATAGCTTCCGAAGAAGAAGAGCAGAATCCAAAAGTAAAGATGATCTTAAAGACCATGGAATCTTTAAAAGAAAATTACCGGGTAGCCTTAACCCTCCATTTAATTGAAGGTTATGATTACGAGGAGATATGTGAAATCTTAAACATTACCTACGCCAATTGCAGAACAACAATTTCACGGGCTAAAGAAAGCCTACGCACCAAATTACTGAGCTATGAAAAATGATAACGATTTAAAGGACCTTTTTGAGGGGCTGGATTTCGATATTGCCGAGCCTACACCACGGCATGAAGATCGCTTCAGGGAAAAACTACGGCAACGCTCTCAAACAAAGAAACCCAGGCACAACGGATTAATTAGCCTGTGGCTACCTGTGATGGCAGTAGCAGCAAGTTTTCTTGTGGCTGTGCTCATCTTCCAGGGGATATTTAACAACCCCTTTACAGGAGAACAGGAACTGGCAAATGTTTCACCAGAGATGAAGCAGACCCAGGAATTCTATTCCTCGGTTATAAGAACTGAGCTAGCCGCATTAAAGGAGCAAAAAACACCAGAAAATGAAGCAGTGATCAATGATGCCCTAACTCAACTGGACATCCTTGAAAAAGATTATGAAACCTTAAAAAAAGACCTGGGAAAAAGCGGCCACGACCAAAGAGTGATCTACGCTATGATAACAAATTTTCAAAAAAGAATTGACCTGTTAAAAATGGTACTTGAAAAAGTAAATGATATAAATACCCTAAAAAACACAAATCATGAAAACAAAACTATATAAGGCTTTGATCGTTCTCTTCCTTATCCCGGCAGTAGCCTGTGCAGAAGGAGATCTTAGAGGAAAATACACCAAACAAAAGCGCGTAAAGAAAGAATTTAAAGTCTCGGCCAATGATATGCTGAAGATCTCCAACAGCTATGGCAACATCGACATCGTAACCTGGAACCAGAACCGGGTAGAAATAGATGTCATTGTTCGCACCAACGGGAATGACGAAGAAAAAGTAGAACAGCGCCTAAGGGAAATTGATGTTGCTTTTAATCAAACCAGTGGGCAGGTAACAGCAAGAACCATCCTTGAGAAAAACAATAACAATTCTTTTTGGGGAAGCCTTTTTGGCGGTAGCAGCAGCAATGTCAACATAGAAATCAATTACAGGGTGAAAGCCCCGGTGACCAACAGCGTAGATCTCTCTAATGACTACGGAAGCATTAACCTCGACAAGCTGAAAGGTGATGCTCAAATCTCCTGTGACTACGGAAAGATCATGATAGGCGAACTTCACGGGAACAACAATGAGTTGGATTTTGACTACACCCGAAACAGCAGCATTGGCTATGTAAAACGTGCCAGGATCAACGCCGATTACTCTGAGTTCACCATAGATGAAGCCGGAACCCTGGACCTGAGTGCCGATTATACAGATTCCAACATTCTGAAAGTAGAACATCTATCTTTCAACAACGACTACGGCTCCCTAAAAGTGGAAAAATTAAAGAACATGAAAGGAGAAGGCGATTACCTGGGAATAAAACTTGGACTTTTGTACGGCAGCCTCAATCTCAATATGGATTACGGTTCACTGGTAATTCAAAAGATCATGCCCAGCTTTAAAGACATCAATATCAACAGCGATTACACGGGAGTGAAGCTGGGATATGACAGGGAAGCCTCTTTTAGCTTTGAGATAAAAACGGCTTATGGAGGTGTTAATGGAGTAAATAACAGTAACTTCACTGTAAATAAACGCAACCACAGCGGCAGTGATAATTATTACCAGGGATACCACCGCACCGAAAATACAGGAGGAAAAATCTATGTAGATTCCAGCTATGGCAGTGTTTCCTTTACCGATTAATATTTAAAGAACATCAATCACCCAAAAAACAATAATCATGAAAAAATTATTATCAACACTTTTTTTAGCCCTCTTTTGTATCACCGCAACACAGGCACAATGGTGGCAGGGAACCAAAAAAATAGATGGCAACGGGAATATGGTTTCAAAAACCAGGACAGTATCAAGTTATGATGCAGTATCGCTTACCGGCTCTATGGATGTGATCCTGGTAAAAGGCAGGGAAGGAAGTTTAAAAATTGAGGCTGAAGAGAACCTGCAACAGCATATTGAAACCGAAGTTAGTGGCGGAAGGCTCAAAATTTCAGTTGAGAAAGGCTATTCTTTAAATCCTTCCCGAAATAAGGGCATTACCATTACCGTTCCTTTTACAGATATTGAAGAGGTTAGTTTAACAGGGTCTGGCGACATACGCTCCAGTGACCTGGTGAAATCCAGCAATTTTTCTATCAACATCACCGGTTCGGGTAATGTAAAACTTCCGGTTGAAACCAGGAATGCTTCAGCAAGTATTACAGGATCTGGGGATATTGACCTCTCTGGCAAGGCCGAAGATTTTGATTGCAAGGTAACAGGATCTGGAGATATAAGTGCTTTCGATTTTAGGTGTAAAAACGTTTCTGCAATGGTAACAGGATCGGGAGATATTCAGGTTTATGCATCAGAATCTTTAAAAGCCAGCACTCCGGGTTCGGGAGATATCGAATACAGGGGAAATCCTAAAAAAGAGGATTTCAGGACTATGGGTTCTGGATCTATCAGCAAAAACTAAAAAACTTCAGAAGTAACTGCGGCTTAAAGACCTCATCCCGGCAGGGTGTCAAAAAGGGGTTTTTAAGCCGCTTCTTTTTTTGAAAGTTTCCCCGTACGAGGCACCTTCAGCAATAAAAATACTCCAATCAAAAAGAAGGCTGTAAGAAAAAGAATAGAATATCTAATGCTCCCAAATATCTGTGTAACCAAGCCATAAAGCGACATCCCTATCACAATGCCTATTTTTTCTGAAACATCATAAAAACTGAAGTAACTAGTGGTATCTAACGTACCTTCGGGAAGCATTTTTGAGTAGGTGGATCGCGAAAGGGTTTGTATACCGCCCATTACCAGCCCAACCAGCCCTGCAGCGATATAGAACTGCATGGGTGTTTTCACAAAAAACGCATAAACGCAAATGCCAATCCACATTACATTTACCAGGATAAGGGTCTCAATATTTCCCATTTTTGAAGAAATCCGGGAGGTAATAGTTGCTCCTGCCACAGCCACCAGCTGTATTAACAGTATACTTACAATTAATCCTGTTGTTGCATCCTGCCCTGTCCAGTTCACTTCTTCTATGCCAAAATAAGTGGCGATCAACATCACGGTTTGTACCGCCATACTGTACACGAAAAAGGCCCGCAGATACTTCTTTAACTGCAAATTATTTTCAAAAGACCTCCAGATCATTCTAATTTCTTTGTACCCGTTAAAAAGTACATCTCGCGTGAGTTTTTCTTTCTTGTTGCCTTTTGGAAGATAGTAATAAGTGATCTGGCTAAACCCAATCCACCAGATGCCGGTAAGCACGAATGAAATACGGGTGGGCATGGCTTCACTTTCAAACCCAAACCACTCATAGTTTAGTACCAGCATAAGACACAGGATGAGCAGGATAACACTCCCAATATACCCCAAAGAAAATCCTTTTGCACTTACCTTATCCTGTTGGTTAGGAAAGGCAATATCGGGCAGGTATGAATTATAAAAGACAAGGCTGGCCCAGAATCCCACCAATGCAAGAAAATAACAGACCAGTCCAAAAATGAGGTTTTCAAGACTAAACCAGAATAACCCTATGCAAGACAGGGCGCCAAGGTAGCAGAAGAATTTCAGGAAGTTCTTTTTATTCCCCACATAGTCTGCAATCCCCGAGAGGAACGGACTTATCACCGCCACCAGCATAAATGCCATGGCGGTCACGTAACTAATGAGGGAATCGTTATTGAAGTTAAAACCAAAAAGCTGCACGGTATCCTGTATCACCCTGCCTTCTTCATTTTTCACGATAGTGAGAGCAGCATAGAAAATAGGAAAAATGGTAGAAGCTATTACAAGGCTGTAAACCGAATTTGCCCAGTCGTAAAAAGCCCAGGCATTGAGCAATTTTTTACTTCCCTTGGGGAGTTGTTTCATGGAGTAACAAATTAAAAGAGCTGCCAATTTTGGCAGCTCCTAAAATACTGTTTTTTTAAGACCTCTATTTAAAAGAAGTTACTCCGTACTTCTGGGCCTCGGCTTTAGCCTGGGGAGCCCATTGTTCTATGTTGTTAATACGGGTTTGAGGATTAGGGTGCGTACTTAGAAACTCTGGCTGTGATTGCCCTCCACTTTGCTGCGCCATCCTTCTCCAAAGGTTGGCAGCCTCAGCCGGATCGTAACCGGCAATAGCCATAAGCGTTAAACCAATCCTGTCTGCTTCACTTTCATGGCTTCGGCTAAAAGGCAACATTCCGCCAAGGTTGGTACCAAGGCCGTAAGCCTGTGCTATAATTTGTTGGGTACTTTCACTCTTACCACCAACTGCAGCTCCTACAACTGCGCCACCTACCTGTTGTAGCTGTGCGGCACTCATACGTTGTGCCCCGTGATTTGCCACGGCGTGGGCTACCTCGTGAGCCATAATGGCAGCAACCCCTGTTTCATTTTGGGCAATAGGCATGATACCAGTATAAAAGGCAATCTTACCACCAGGCATAGCCCAGGCGTTCACCTGGTCATCCTTTATCAAAGAATATTCCCATTCATAGCCATCAAGATATCCCTGGTAGCCATTGGCGTTTAGATACCTTTCTGCAGCAACAGCAATTTTTCTTCCTACATTCTCGATCATTCTTGCTTCCGAAGTATTTTTAACCACCTCACTCTGCGCCAGGACTTCATTATACTGCTGAAAAGAAGCCGGAAAAATCTGCGAGTTAGAAACAAAATTCAGGTTTCTTTCACCGGTAAAAGGGTTTGTTTTACATCCTGCCAACAGGAGTAAAAAACTAGCCACTATAGTTATTTGTCTCAATTTCATGATAGTTTTATTTTTGTTAAAGTTAATAAATCGAACCGGCTCCACTTGAAGCTTTAAATTAGGTTTAACAAAATACCTGCCAATCTTGAAAAGGCGCTGTACAGCTTACCCCGTAAAGATTCATATTCGTACCTTGCACACTTTCTCCCTTTTATGACACAACAAAAAAAAGATCAAACTCCTGTGCAGAGGCTCCTGGTTCCCTCCTATATTTTGGCCACAGGAAAAATACTTACCACCCTTTCCCCTTTTTTGGCCAGTAGGTTTGCGGCTCGGCTTTTTCTAACCCCTTTCAGGTACAAACTTCCGGAACGGGAAAAGAAAATGGACAGAGAAAGTAAGCAGGAAAAGTTAGTCCTTCCTCATTTTCAACGGGAGATTGTAGTTTACCAATACGGCGAATCTTCCCGAAAAATACTGCTTTCTCACGGCTGGAGCGGCCGCGGCACCCAACTCGCTGTAATGGCCGAAGCCCTTATAAAAGCAGGTTTTGCTGTGGTGAGTTTTGATGCCCCGGCTCATGGAAAAGCATCGGGAAAAATGAGCATGATGCCTCACTTCATAGAAGCTATTGAAGTCCTGGAAAAAAAATACGGACCTTTTGAAGCAGCCATAGGGCATTCCCTGGGTGGTATGGCGTCTCTAAAGGCAGTTTCAAATGGCCTGCCCGTTAAAAAACTGGTCATTATAGGTACCGCGAACAGCATTACGCACATCACCCGCGAGTTCGCCCGTAACATGAAGATGAATAACAAAGTAGCAGACAAAATGAAAAGCTATTTTGACAGGAAGTTTGATGAAGATATGAATAAACTCTCGGGTGCAGTTTCTGCGGAAGGAGTCAAAATTCCCACCCTTGTTATTCATGATGAAGATGATGTGGATGTGCACATCAATTCGGCTTATGATATTCATGAAAAGCTAGAAAATAGTGAGCTTATGACCACCAAAGGACTGGGCCACCGCCGCATATTAGGTAATTATGATGTAATTAAGAAAATTGTTGATTTTCTTTCGGTATAGTTCTTGTATCTTCAGTAGTAAATAAACTATGAAGCTTACAATCTCTATTATAATTTTAGTTTTTAGCCTTGGCTGTAACTCAAATGCGCAAGAGGCCAAAAACCAAAAAACCTATCCTGTTTCCAAAACTGAAGCTCAGTGGAAATCGGAATTAACTACAGCAGAATTTCAGGTACTTCGGAAAAAAGGAACCGAAAGGGCCTTTTCCAGTAAACTCAACCGTATTGAAGAACCCGGAACATTTGTTTGTGCTGCCTGTGGTAACGAATTGTATAAAACCCGCCACAAATTTGAAAGCGGAACCGGATGGCCAAGTTTTGACCGCCCTGTAGATGAAAAGAATGTAGACTACAGGCCCGACAGGACAGGAGGCTTCAGCGCTCTAGAGGTACTTTGCGCGAATTGCGGCGGACACCTGGGCCATGTCTTTAATGACGGACCTCGAAATACAACCGGAAAAAGACATTGTATTAACGGGGTTGCCATGGATTTTATTCCGAAGAAAAAATAGCAGGAATAAAGTTTACCAATTGTTTAAGAATGCCAACACCCCCTAATTTTTATATTTAGACAAAACAAAATTATATGATTAAGAAATATCCCATAGAACGCTCAGAAGCTGAATGGCGAAAGCAACTTTCAGAAGAACAATACCGGGTACTGCGCGAAAAAGGCACAGAAGCGCCTCATTCAGGAAAATATAACATGCACTTTCAGGAAGGAGCTTATTGCTGTGCTGCCTGTGACGCCAAACTCTTTGAAAGCGGCCAAAAATTTGAGAGCAACTGTGGCTGGCCCAGTTTTGACGAAGCTTTAGATGGCGCGATAGAATACGTACAAGACAGGAGCTTTGGCATGATTAGAACTGAAATTCTTTGTGCTAACTGCGGCAGTCACCTTGGGCATGTTTTTGACGATGGCCCCACCGACACCGGCCAGCGCTACTGCGTGAATTCGGCCAGTATAGAATTTGAATCTAAACCTAAATCCTAATAAAAATGAAAAAAATATTCTTTCTTTTTGCACTAGTCAGTTTTAGCCTTACCTCCTGCTCCGACGACGGAGAAGTTGGCCCACAAGGCCCTCCAGGACAACCGGGAGTCAATATCCTGGGACAGACTTTTGGAGACCTGACTGCCAGAAATTTTACTTTTGACAGTAACTTCAATTTATACAACCACTTCTTCCAGATACCCGCCGATGTCGAGATTTATGAGTCTGATGCTATTTTAGCTTACAGGCTTGAAGTTATAGACAACGTGGAGACATGGAATTTATTACCAAAATCTTATTTTCTTGAAGACGGAAGAATTATCCAGTACTCCTTTAACCACACAGACGAAGACGTGGAGGTATTGATCACCGGAAATTTTGATCTAGAAACTTTAAGTGAAGATTACCTTCAAAACCAGTACTTCAAATTTGTAGTTATGCCATCTGAATTTATAGATGAAATGAGCATTGACATTTCCGACCATGATGCTGTGATGCAGGCCCTCGATATCCAATAAGAAATAATCGGTTTATAGATAAAATATCCTTTTCCCTTCAGGGGAAGAGGATATTTTTTTGCCCGGGTGTCAAAAAGGGCATTTTTGAAAGGATTTCCCGAAACCATATACTTTCGGTTTAAGGTTAATTTCCGTAAATTCGCTGTCTTAAATTCAGTTACATAAAATTCCGAATAATGAGTAAATATGACGTTATAGTTTTAGGAAGTGGTCCTGGAGGCTACGTGACTGCCATTCGTGCATCACAATTAGGATTCAAGACGGCGGTTATAGAAAAAGAAAATCTTGGAGGCGTTTGTCTTAACTGGGGGTGTATTCCTACCAAAGCCCTTCTTAAAAGTGCCCAGGTCTTTGAATACCTCAACCATGCAGGGGACTACGGATTAAAAGTAGAAAAAGCCGAAAAAGATTTTGGTGCCGTTATCAAACGCAGCCGAAATGTGGCCGATGGAATGAGCAAAGGAGTGCAGTTCCTGATGAAGAAAAATAAAATCGAGGTTATTGACGGTTTCGGAAAACTGAAATCTGGCAAAAAGATCGAGGTTACCGATAAAAACGATAAGAAAACAGAATATTCTGCAGATCATATTATCATCGCTACAGGAGCACGTTCAAGAGAACTGCCAAACCTTCCGCAAGATGGCAAAAAAGTGATTGGTTACCGCCAGGCAATGAGCCTTGAGAAGCAGCCAAAATCTATGATCGTGGTAGGATCGGGCGCCATTGGAGTTGAGTTCGCCCACTTCTACAAGACTATGGGTACAGAGGTTACTATTGTTGAGTTTCTTCCTAACCTGGTGCCGCTTGAAGATGAAGAAATCTCAAAACAATTTGAGCGCAGCTTCAAAAAAGCCGGAATTAAGGTGATGACCAGCTCTTCTGTAGAGAGTGTTGATACCTCGGGAGACCTTGTAAAAGCACAGGTTAAAACCAAAAAAGGTATGGAAACCCTTGAGGCCGAAGTTGTACTTTCAGCCGTGGGTATCAAATCTAACCTTGAAAATATCGGGCTTGAAGAATTAGGTATCAAAACCGACAGGGATAAGATCCTTGTGAACGATTTCTACGAGACCAACGTGAAGGGAATCTATGCTATTGGAGATGTAGTTGCAGGCCCTGCACTAGCTCACGTAGCTTCTGCGGAAGGGATTACCTGTGTTGAGAAGATCAAGGGAATGCATGTTGAGCCTATTGACTACGGAAATATTCCCGGATGTACTTATGCCACCCCTGAAATAGCTTCAGTAGGTATGACCGAAAAGCAAGCTAAAGAGGCCGGTTATGAGCTGAAGGTTGGGAAATTCCCATTCTCTGCTTCCGGAAAAGCAAAAGCTGCAGGAACTCCTGACGGATTTGTAAAAGTGATCTTTGACGCCAAATACGGCGAATGGTTAGGCTGCCACATGATTGGTGCCGGTGTTACCGATATGATCGCTGAAGCTGTTCTTGGCCGAAAACTGGAAACTACAGGGCACGAGGTACTAAAAGCCATTCACCCTCACCCAACCATGAGTGAAGCAGTGATGGAAGCCGTAGCCGATGCTTACGGGGAAGTGATACACCTTTAGAAGGTATATTGTATAATGTATAATTTATAATGTGGAGCGGGTTATTTAGTTCCACAGAATAAAAAAACCTCCGGAAAAACTTCCGGAGGTTTTTTTTATTTTCAGCTTGTCCCCTCCTTCGGAAGGGTGCCCGTAGGCGGGGTGGGTTCTTGGTGCTTAAAACCTGATGATTAGATTTTGGAATTTGGCATCAGGCATTGCCTCTGTTCTCGATACTTTTTTCTTCGCCCCTTTCAGGGCAAATAAAAAAACTCGAACTGACGGCAATTCAGAGAAAGTATGGAACTCAATGTTTGGAATTTGGTGCTTGGAATTTCAATACCAAATATTCAATCTAAAATAGTAAATCATTACTCCTTATCCCTTATTCATTTCTAAGTCCTTCTATATAGCTTCCGTACATATCCTTGAATTGCATTCCCTGCGAAAACCGAAATTTATTCAGCTTTTTGTATTCTACCAGCCCCCAAAGCACAAACTCCTTCAGAAAATATTTGTCTTCTTCAGGTACGTTGGGCTGATATTTATTCACGAGATTTTCGAGTGCCGGAATGGAGTCAAGCGCTTTTTTATAGTCGGCATCCGAAGTTTCATCAAGCAATTCAAAGCCACTTTCGGAGAAGAACCATTCCACAATTTCGGAATAAGGATCTTCGGCATCGGGCTTCTGCAGCTTTTCGATCTTCGGGAACATGGTTGGGAAAAGTGATTTTACGGCTTCTCCTATAAGTTCCTGGGCTACCATAGCACTTCCTTCCTGCTCTCCTTCATAAACCAGTTCAATCTTTCCGGTAATCGAAGGAATAACCCCAAGAAAATCCCCCAGCCGGAGAAGGGTCTTATTTTCGCCATTTTTGACACCCCTGCGCTCGGCTGTACTTATAAGGTTTTCAAATGCGGTAATACTCAGCCGCGCACTTATCCCGCTGCGGGAATCAACATATTCATGGTCTCGCGCCTCAAAACTTATTTGCTCCAGGAGGTCTTTGGCAAGTTCGGGAACCTGAACCATTTCCAGCTGCCCCGGCTCCAGCCTGGCTTCCTGATGCGTGATCTTTTTGGCAGTTTTCACGTCTACTGGGTAGTGAGTGAGAATTTGGGAGCCAATCCTGTCTTTAAGAGGCGTAACAATACTTCCGCGATTGGTATAATCTTCAGGGTTTGCAGTGAATACAAATTGCATGTCTAAAGGCAACCGCAGCTTAAATCCACGAATTTGAATATCTCCTTCCTGTAAGATATTAAATAGAGCCACCTGTATTCTCGCCTGTAGATCGGGCAGCTCATTGATCACAAAAATACTGCGGTTGGCACGCGGAATCATTCCGTAGTGAATTACGCGGTCATCGGCATAATTCAGTTTCAGGTTGGCAGCTTTGATTGGGTCTACATCCCCAATAATATCGGCTACGGTCACATCGGGCGTGGCAAGTTTTTCGAAAAACCTGTCATTCCTGTGAATCCAGGAAATTGGTGTCTCATCTCCCTGCTCTTCCAAAAGTTCACGGGCGTAGCGCGAAATAGGACGAAAAGGATCATCATTGATTTCGGAACCTTCAACTATAGGGATATACTCATCCAGAAGATTTACCATCATTCTGGCGAGGCGGGTTTTAGCCTGCCCCCTCAACCCAAGAAAGTTAATATTGTGCTTTGAGAGGATTGCCCGCTCTACTTCGGGAATTACCGTATTTTCATACCCGTGAATCCCTTCAAAAGCCGGTTCATTGTTCTTAATTCTCTTCAGCAGATTTTGCCTGAGTTCCTCTTTTATGCTTTTGCTTTTATAGCCATAGTCCTTTAATGCTCCAAAGGTGCTGAGCTTTTGTATATCCATGTCCTGAAAATTTGTTTGAAAAAGGCCATTTTTGGGCCTTTAATATTTTAACCTTTAATTCTTTTCTTGCGGTTGGTCTCGTAATCTTCAAAGATCATTTCTCCAAGACCTTTAAGTCCGGTGAAGAATGCCTTCCCCTGATTTGCCTGTGTAAATTCCCTTACAAAGCGCTCCAGGTAAGGATCTTGCGCTATCATAAAAGTGGTAATGGGAATATGCAGTTTACGCGCCTGGCTCGCGGCATTGTAGCATTTTTCGACAATGTATGGATCTAGCCCCACACTGTTTTGATAATAACCCCCATCCCGCTCTCTCAAACAGCTGGGTTTACCATCGGTGATCATAAAGATCTGTTTGTTGGTGTTACGCTTGCGCCTAAGCAAATCCATAGCCAGTTCAAGCCCGGCTACTGTATTGGTATGATATGGCCCCACCTGTAGGTAAGGCAGGTCTCCTATAGAAATGCGCCAGGCATCATTCCCAAAAACGAGTATATCGAGGGTATCTTTTGGATACCTGGTAGTAATGAGCTCGGCCAGGGCCATGGCGACTTTCTTCGCAGGGGTGATCCTGTCTTCGCCATAAAGTATCATACTGTGACTTATGTCTATCATAAGCACGGTACTCATCTGACTCTTATGATGGGTTTCTTCGACTACAAGATCGTCTTCGGTCATCCGGAAATCATCGGCGCCATGCTGTATCTGGGCATTTCGCAAAGATTCTGTCATGGAGATTTTATCGAGCGAATCTCCAAAATTATAATTTCTGAATTCTCCCGTGTGTTCATCGCCCAACCCCAACTGCCTGGTGCTGTGGTTGCCCGACCGACTTTTGCGCAGTTTTCCGAAGATTTGATTGAGCGCCTGCTGCCTAATGGCTCTTTCGGTCTTGGCCGTAATAGCCATTCCTCCACCTCCCTCAATTTCCTCACGGATGTAACCTTTTTTCTTAAGGTCTTCTATAAAATCATCTATCGTATAGTTTTCATCGGTGAGTTTATATTCAACATCCAGCTGTCTTAGCCATTCTATAGCCTCATCAAAATCTCCGGAAGTATGAGTGATAAGCTCTTTAAAAATCTCAAAAAGCTTGTCAAAAGGAGGGATATTCTCGGCCTCAAAGCGTTTAAAAACAAAACCTTTTTTCACAATTTTCCTTTCCATGCCCTAATTTAATTGTTAGCATGAACATCTCACAAAAGTGGAGGATAAATTTGTGTTAATTAGATGGGAGATTTTAGATTTTAGATATGAGATATTAGTAGTGAGAAAATCTCAAATTCCAAGCACCGAATATTAAGTACCAAGCACCAAATTCTAATTCCTAACTTTCAAATTTTCAAATCGAAATAAGGTCGCAATAATAAAATTTGGTGTCCCAGGCTTCCTTCTCTTTTTTAAAGCAATCATCTTCTTCATCTCCTGCGGAAGCAAAAAATTTCTCTACAATTTGTCCTTTTTGGAAGGTTACTGGGTGGGAAAATATAGGTCCGTCAAAAACGAAAGTATGAAATTCCCCATTCTCCCCGGCAGGATCTACGCCTGAAGGTAAATCGGCAAGGAAACTTTCATCTACAAGCCTTCCGCAGAAAGACCTATCCAAAAACTTTGCATTTACGCTCACAGTTATAGCTTTAAATCCGGCGGCGAGTATTTCCTTCATGAGGGCTGAAGTATCTTTTTTCCACAGCGGAAAAACCCCTTCAATTTCCACTTTTTGAAGCTGCTGTTCCCGGTAAAGCTTTAAATCTTCCAGGAAGATATCACCAAAAATACTGTAATTGAATCCGGAATTCTTCAGCTTCAGCATTTCCTCTTCCATGACTTTATTATAGGTTGTCATAGAAACATTTCCCGCAAGCGGAAGAACTTCCAGGGGAATACCAATACTTTGAGCCTGTTTCAGCAATAAATCACTCCGAAGGCCATGCATAGAAATCCTGTCAACTTCAGAATTAACTGTGGTAAGCAACTTTTCTACGGAATATTCTTTCTGCTGTTGAGTGAGATAAAGAGCAAAGGCCGCATCTTTCCCCGAACTCCAGTTTATGAACGCTTTTTTCATGCTTCAGTAAAACTCAAGACAGCCAGTTCATAACTCTGCAATCCAAACCCCAGGATCACGCCTTTGGCATTGGGCGCAATGAAAGATCTATGCCGAAATTCTTCCCTGGCCGAAGTATTGGAAATATGCACTTCTACCACCGGCTTTGAAATCGCTTTTACAGCGTCTCCAATCCCGACTGAAGTATGCGTGTAGGCTGCAGCGTTAAGCACAATACCATCAAATTCCTTATCGGCCGCATGAAGCCGGTCTATGATTTCCCCTTCAATATTAGATTGATAAGAGGCTAATTCTACTTGCGGAAATTTCTTTTCCAGGTTTTGAAAGTAATCTTCAAAAGTTTGGCTTCCGTAGGTTCCTGGTTCACGGCTGCCGAGTAAATTGAGGTTGGGCCCGTTAATGATCAATATTTTCATAAAGTAAAAATAGAAAATAAAAAAACGGAAACCACAGCTTCCGCTTTTAACAGGCTCAAAAATGTCATTTTTTAATTCAATCTTTTTTAGAGCCGGAATTCTACCCCAAGGTTAACGGAAGCTGCCGTGCCGCCATCTATACTTATCCCGGTGTAAGATGCAATAAGGCCCACCCCGAGGAGGTTGAACCCAATCTTGGGTTTATAGTAAAAACCACCGTCTGTCCCATCACTAATACCTAGGGCATAACCAAGATCGGCTCCCAATTCAAGATTGGCGAGGCTAAACCTTGCTGTTGCAGCAAGAGGCAGAAAAGAAACATCATCAAACTCATCTACAAAAAAGTGATTGTACCCTACCATAGGCCCTAACTGGAAATTCTCAAACCCCATGAGATAAGCAATGTCTGCGCCCACATTAAAGTCTGATGCATCTGAAATATCCCCTACCGGAATTCCTGCATTCACTCCTAACCTAATATCGCGCTGAGCATAGGTTGATGTAAAACCTACTGCAATAAAAATAAGAGAACATAAAAATTTCTTCATAACTCAAAGTTTTAAAGGTTATCTATCACTAAATTAGTAATTTACATATTACTCTTATCGACTAAGTAAAATTCCTTTGAAAGGAAAACCTCACATTCACAGGTAGTTTCAATAGGCACAAAAAAAAGGCTGCCTTGATTAAAGACAACCTCTTTTTATAAATTTTCAGGTTTTTCTTAGAACAAGAATCCAATCCCAGCCTGTACTACAGAGTTCTTGGCTTCAACTCCTTCTATGTCATAAATGTCGGTCATACCCGCATTGTAACGTCCATAAAGGAAAAAGTTGTTGAATTTGTAAGAGGCTCCCAGTCCAAGACTAAGATCGAACTTATTAATGTTATCATCAGATACATCAACATCGTTTTCTCCAGTTCCTATTTCATGATCTGCAAGAAAACCGAACTGTGGACCGGCTTCAAGACTTAGCCCTTTTACTAAATAGAACTTAGCCATAACGGGAACAGTTACATAATCCAATTTATGTTCCAGGTCGTTTCCATCTTCAATTTCTACGATGTCGTATCCCTGAGCAGAATAAAGTACCTCGGGCTGGATTGAGAAACGATCTGATAAAGGGATTTCAGCAACTAAACCTAAGTGATATGCGGTTCTTGCACTTTCATCCTCAAAATCTGACCATCCGTCTCCTGAAAAGGTCGAGAAGTTCACCCCTCCTTTTGCTCCAAAGTAAACGAATTCCTGTGCAGTTACAAATGTTGTACTAAATACCATCGCTGCGATAAACAAAATTGACTTTTTCATAAATTTCATTTTTAAAAGTTCAGGGACAAATGTAGGAGGCATAGTGTTAAGAAAAACTCACTTTATATTAAAGTACTCGTAAATCCGTACTTTTAGCCCCTATTTTTAGCCTGTGAACTGGAAAAATGCCTTGAAAGACTATCGCCATTACCTCAAAATTGAGCGAGGCCTGGCTGCAAATACCATCGAGAATTACAGTCTGGATGTAGAAAAACTTTCAAACTGGCTACAACTAAATAACATTAAAGTCTCGCCCCTGTCTATTTCTGAAGAAGAAGTGCAACAGTTCATTTACACGCTTGCCAAAACTATGAACGCCCGTTCACAAGCCAGGATAATTTCGGGCCTCCGCGGATTCTTTAGCTATCTGGTCTTTGAAGATTACCGACAAACCAACCCTCTCGAGTTAATTGAATCTCCAAAAACAGGACGTAAACTACCCCACACGCTTTCTACGGAAGAAATCGATACTCTTATCGCGGCCATAGACCTTAATAAACCTGAAGGAGAAAGGAACCGCGCCATCGTGGAAACCCTGTACGGCTGCGGGCTCCGGGTTTCTGAATTAACCAATCTACGCCTTAGCGATCTATTTTTTGAGGAAGGCTTTATTAAGGTAACAGGAAAAGGAAGTAAATCGCGATTTGTACCCATAGCCGAAACTACCTGCAAATACATTGAGCTTTACATGCACCATATAAGAGCGCATCAGGATATTCAAAAAGGCCACGAAGACACTTTATTTCTTAATCGCCGTGGTAAACAGCTCACCCGCGCCATGATCTTCACCATAATAAAGAGACTGGCCACCATAACCGGACTACATAAAAATATTAGTCCGCACACCTTCAGGCATTCCTTTGCAACACACTTACTTGAAAACGGAGCCGATTTACGGGCCATTCAGCAAATGCTGGGGCACGAGAGCATCACCACTACCGAAATCTACGTTCACCTTGACCGTTCCCACCTGCGCAAGGTGATGGAAGAATTTCACCCAAGACGATAATGGGTTCAAGGTTCAAGGTTCAGGGTTTAAGGTTTAAGGTTTGTGAAGTCCTGAATAGGGTTGAGCGTTTTGCGGAGTTTAAAACAACTCAGTACTACGGCAAAACCACAGCATTCAAATCTTTACCGGGTACTTACTAATACGAATACTGAGCACTGAACACTAAATATTTGCTAAACCATAGAAATTCCTTTGGCAGCAGCCTTTTCCTCATTAATTTAAGCTTATAAAACAATATTATGGAAACACTTAAATTTAAAAACGGAGATACCATGCCGGCTATAGGCCTGGGCACCTGGAAATCGGGTAAGGGAAAAGTTGAAGAAGCAGTAAAAATTGCACTTAATAACGGTTATCGCCATATAGATTGTGCCTCCACTTATGGCAATGAAGCCGAAATTGGACGTGCATTTAAAGACATATTTGCTCAGGGCAAAATAAAAAGGGAAGATGTTTGGGTTACCTCTAAACTATGGAACGATTCTCACAAAAAAGAGCACGTAATTCCTGCCCTTAAAAAGACTTTAGACGATCTACAATTAGATTACCTCGACCTCTACCTTATGCACTGGCCGGTAGCTTTTAAACACGGGGTTGGTTTCCCGTCTAACGATGACGACTATCTTTCTCTTGAAGAAGTCCCTATTATTGAAACCTGGAATGCCATGATCGAAGCAAAAAAGCAAGGTCTGGTTAAGCACATTGGGGTATCAAACTTCAGCAGTAAAAAGCTGGACGACCTTATGTCACAAACTACCGAAACCCCTGAAATGAACCAGGTAGAACTCCACCCATTCTTACCACAACCTGAACTTATACAGTTTTGCCGCGAAAACAATATTCACAATACCGCCTATTCTCCGCTAGGAAGTGGCGATCGCAGTGCGCAAATGAAAGCTGAAGATGAACCTTCTCTTTTAGAAGAACCTGCAATTGTTGAAATTGCTGAGAAGCACAATGTTTCCCCGGCGCAGGTGCTCATCAAGTGGGCGGTCTCTCGTGGCACAGCAGTTATCCCTAAATCTACTACCGGGAAACACATTATTTCAAACCTGGAAAGCATCAATGTAAAATTAGATGAAGAAGACCTTAAGAAAATCGCGGGAATAGAACGCCATTTTAGATACGTGACCGGCGAGTTCTTTGTCACTCCAGGCAATTCATACAACAACATCTATGACTTATAGATCATACCTTCCAAAAATGGCACTTTGGCTCCTCTTTTTGGGAGCCTTAAGCAGCTGCAACAATCAGAATAGGGAGCTAGAGTCCAAAAATCAGGAAATTGATTCCCTTTCACAGGAACTCACCCAGAAAAGGCAGCTCATAGACTCCCTGCAAAACCGCCCGGTTATAACTGAAGATCAGGAGACTATCCCGGTTTACTTCGGAAAGGAATTTGAAGACATTCAGGATCCCAAAAAACATATTACTGAGGCTTTAAAACAGCAAAAAGATCTGATTCCGTTAGATCCTGTGCTTGGTGGCACTATGGAATTCAGGCAGGTACAGGTAATCACTGAAAACTGGGTGCTGGCAATCTATGATGATGGCCATGTACAGGGAAAATCAATTTTTGAATATGAACTTCAGGAAAATAATAAGGTAACTTTTAAAGAAGTTGCTTCCAGGCTTCAGCAGTAGGAAAAGACTGAGGAAAATGCCATTTTTGGAACGTTATATTTTTTATAAACTAACCACTTTTCGAAGCAATTTTGCTATCTTGAAGAAGTATATTTTAAGTAAAAAAGAAGAATATGAAGACAAACATTCAATTTGTACACGCAGACACAAAACTTTCGGCAGAACAACTTGTTCAGAGAAAACTTGATAAACTTGAAAATAAATATGACTGGATCATCTCTGCAGATGTAATGTTTAAGGAAGAAAAATCAACCAACGGCAACGGGAAAACCTGTGCTATAGAATTGAGCCTTCCGGGCCCAAAGATCCATGCCTCCTCAAATTCTGACAGCTTTGAAGCCGCTGCTGCCGAAACGGTAAAAGACCTTGAAAAACAGCTTCAGAAAAGAAAAGCCGAAATGCAAAGCCACTAGGCAAATGTATATTGTATAGTGAATATTGTATAATGTAAATGATGTAAAAAAGGCTGCCGGAAAATGACATTTTCCGGCAGCCTTTTTTACATCATTTTAGTCTTGAATGTTATCTCTTGACTATTAATTATTGTCTCTCGACTCAACTAAGCTACTCGCTTGATCTTCGCCCCTATTGCCTGCAGGCGCTCATCAATATTTTCGTAACCGCGGTCAATTTGTTCGATATTATGGATCACCGAAGTTCCTTTTGCAGAAAGTGCTGCAATTAAAAGAGAGATCCCTGCTCTAATATCGGGCGAAACCATAGTAGTTGCTTTGAGCTGAGACTTAAAGTCATGACCTATTACGGTAGCCCTGTGCGGATCGCAAAGAATGATCTTGGCGCCCATATCTATTAATTTATCCACGAAAAAGAGTCGGCTTTCAAACATCTTTTGATGAATTAGCACATCGCCTTTTGCCTGGGTAGCCACCACCAGCATGATACTCAAAAGATCGGGTGTGAATCCTGGCCATGGTGCATCACTGATACTCATAATGGAGCCATCAATAAAACTTTGCACTTCATAACCATTGGTATGGGCCGGAATGTAAATATCATCCCCTTTTCGCTCCATTTGAATACCTAACTTTCTAAAAGTAGCGGGGATCAAACCTAAGTGTTCCCAGCCTACATTCTTTATAGTGATCTCACTTTTGGTCATGGCGGCAAGGCCAATCCAGGAGCCAATCTCGATCATGTCGGGAAGTATGGTATGCGTACAACCTCCTAAAGATTCCACTCCTTCAATTTCCAGTAAATTTGAACCTACCCCGCTTATCTTTGCGCCCATACTGTTAAGCATATTGCAAAGTTGTTGCAGGTATGGTTCGCAAGCGGCATTATAAATAGTAGTCTTGCCTTTTGCAAGTACAGCTGCCATCACAATATTGGCAGTTCCGGTTACCGAGGCTTCTTCGAGCAACATGTAAGTACCCTTCAAACCATTTGGCGCTTCCACCCCGTAAAACCGTTCCTCTTTATTATAACGGAAGTCGGCTCCAAGTTTTATAAAGCCTTCAAAATGCGTATCGAGTCTTCTACGCCCAATTTTATCGCCACCCGGCCTTGGGATATAACCCTGACCAAATCTTGCCAGCATTGGCCCCACGATCATTATTGAACCCCGAAGTCCACTTCCTTCTTCCTTGAATTTTTCACTCTTAAGGTAATCAAGGTCAAGCTCATCGGACTGGAAAGTATAAGATCCCTTTCCAATTTTTTCTACCTTCACACCCAGCTGTTTTAGCAGGTGAATAAGCTTATTGACATCCAGGATGTCGGGAATATTATTTATTGTAACTTTTTCGGAAGTGAGCAATACGGCACAAAGAATTTGCAGAGCTTCGTTCTTTGCTCCCTGGGGTTGAATTTCCCCTTTTAAAGCATGCCCTCCTTCAATTTGAAAAGATCCCATAGAAAATTCGTAATTTTAGTATCGTTTACGGCTGCGTGTTCTGTTATTTGACTTTTTAACCGGCTTTTTAGAGGTGAATTTCTTGTTGCTTCTCAAAAGTTCTGAAGCTTCGCTAAGGTCCTCTTCGGTATTTTTTAAATTGATCTTACCGTCACTTAGTTCCCTTAAATGCTCAAAGATCACTTTGTCATCAACAGAATCTTTATTCCAGCTCAGGTAAGACTTCTTCATGTGATTGGCAATTGTGAAGACAAGACCTTCTTTTTCGGGCCCATCTTCAAATTTATTTGCCTCATCGATCATCCGCTTAATGTTATTTCCGTAGAAACGATACTTCGGAAAGTTTTGCGGGTAAGGCATACGCTCAGGTCTCTCTTCCAGTATTTCCCTGGATGGTTTTGGGTAAGGACTTTCTACATCAAGTTTAAAATCACTTATTATGAACAACTGGTCCCAAAGTTTATGCTGAAAATCGGGTACATCCCGAAGGTGAGGATTGAGATTCCCCATCACTGAAATTATAGCCTTAGCCACTTTATTGCGCTCTTCATCATCTGCGATCTCTACGGCGTGTTCAACCATCTTTTGAATATGTCTTCCATACTCAGGAATGATGAGTTTACTCCTTTCGGAGTTATATTCTAATTCGTTTGTCAAAATGAATAATATTAGGTGATAATATACTGCAGAAGTTTATCGACTGCAAATTAAATAAATTATTCAGGAAAAAAGCAGCTCTACTAAATTATCCTGCAATTATTTAGAGTGAGATCACTCCTTCAATTTTTTGTCCTACTTCCTTGTATTTGGCTATAACCGCATCGGGATCCTGCATTTTCACATTTACAGAAACACTCGTATAGTTCCCCTTTTTGGACTGCTTTGTATTAATAACGGCGCCCATATTGTTGAAGATCTCTTCAACCCCCTGTATTTTCTCAGGTTTTGTGGGCACTATAAATTTATATAAATAAATAGACGGCCAGCTTGCAGTGTCCAGCAATTGCGACTTTAGCTTGCGATAAAATTCTTCCGGGTCTTTAGCTTCGCTCATAATAATCTTGCTTCATGATTCCTGCAAAGATACATTTTAGAATCTATTTTTTAAATTGGATGCAAATCGCGAAATTTGCCGGGTGAATACCAGAAAGATTGTAATAACCGGCGGTCCCGGTACAGGAAAGACATCTGTCATTGAAGCCCTTGAAAAACACGGATATTTTTGTTTTCATGAAGTGTCACGGGAGATCATAAGAGAGTCTCAAAAAAAGGGAATTGATCAATTGTTTCTTAAAGACCCTCTGCTCTTTAGCGAACTCTTGCTCGAAGGAAGAATTAAGCAGTTTAAGGAGGCTCATGAGAAGAAGACCAACATGGTCTTTCTAGATCGCGGTGTGCCCGATGTTGTGGCTTACATGAATTACTTCGGAAATGAATATCCTCCCGTATTTAATCGCGTGTGCAAAGAATATGTGTATGACAGGGTGTTTATTTTGCCTCCGTGGAAGCAGATATATACTGAAGACAACGAACGCTATGAAAGTTATGAGCAGGCTGTAGAGATTCATGATGAGCTGGCCCGCAGCTATGCCTTTCACGGTTATGAAGCTATAGAAGTCCCCGAAGGCACCATTGCCGAACGGACCCTGTTTATTCTTAACCACCTTGAATAGCCCCGAAGACATATTAAAGCAATACTGGGGCTTTGACAGCTTTAGACCGCTGCAAAATGACATTATTGAACAATTACTTCGGAAGCAGGACGTCATTGCCCTGCTGCCCACCGGCGGCGGAAAATCCCTTTGTTTTCAGGTCCCCGCCATCATACAACCCGGAATTTGCATCGTTATCTCGCCCCTGGTCGCCCTCATGGAAGACCAGGTAAAGGCCCTGCAGGCAAAAAACATCAAAGCCATGGCACTCACCGGCGGAATCCATTTTAGGGAAGTGGACACCATGCTGGATAATTGCATCTACGGAAATTACAAGTTCCTCTACCTCTCCCCCGAAAGATTGCAGCAGGAGCTGGTGCAGGAACGCATCAAACAAATGCAGGTAAACCTTATTGCTGTAGATGAAGCGCACTGTATTTCACAATGGGGCCATGACTTTAGACCTGCCTACCGCAACATATCTTTGCTGCGCCAACTAAAACCTAATGTTAATGTAGTGGCGTTGACTGCCACGGCAACACTTCCGGTAGTAAAGGATATCGCGCAGCAACTGGAATTGAAGGATGTAAAACTGCTTCAGAAATCCTTCCGAAGAGAAAACCTGGCATATATTGTAAAAGAGGCCCAGGACAAAAATTACTACATGGAGCAATTGCTCCGGGAGCACAACGAAGCAGGAATTATCTATGTTAGGTCTCGCAAGGCCACTATTGAACTGGAGCAATACCTGCTCAAAAAGGGCATTTCTGCCACCTCTTTCCACGGCGGACTCCCAAAATCTGAAAAATCCTTACGCCTGCAGCAATGGCTTAAAGAAGATAAAAGGGTAATGGTAGCCACCAGCGCCTTTGGGATGGGTATAGACAAGGCAAATGTGCGTACAGTGATACATTTGAACCTGCCCGAGAGCCTTGAAAGCTATTTTCAGGAAGCCGGAAGGGCCGGAAGGGATGGGAAACCTGCCAAAGCAGTTGTGCTAACCAACAAGAGTGATATTCCCCTGCTTAAAAATCAGTTTTTGGCCACGCTTCCGGGAGTTGAGATGGTAAAACTGGTTTACAAAAAACTGAATTCTTATTTTAGGATAGCCTATGGCGAAGGTGAAGGCACAGAGCACTATTTCAACTTTTACCAGTTTTGCCAAAAATACGAGCTTAACACTTTGCTCGCCTATAATACGATGCAGTTACTGGACAGGATGAGCATCCTGACGCTGGCAGAGCAATTTCAGAAGAAAACACGAATTCAGTTTTTGGTTACAGGAAAACAGATCAACTGGTACCTGGAAGCAAATCCGCAGTTTGATGCTGTTGTAAAATCCATTTTACGCACCTATGGCGGGGCTTTTGACAGCATGGTTGAACTAAATTTACAGGTGATAGCCGGGAAAGCAGGAACTACAGTTCAGGAAGCGACAAAGCTGCTCCAAAAGCTTCAAAAAGAAGATATAGTTAATTTTGAACACGATCAACACGACACAAAAATCACATTTTTGGTGCCCCGGGAAGACGACATCACTATTAATCCTTTAATACCTTACATAAAACTTCAGGGGAAGACTAAACAGGAAAAAATTGAGCAGGTGCTTGCATATGTTGAGAACGACAGGCAGTGTAAAAGTGAACAACTGTTGCAGTATTTTGGAGAAAAGGAAACTGAGCCCTGCGGAATTTGTTCTGTTTGCCGGCCTTTAAAGACCAAACTTGACCGTGAGGAGATGAAAAGGATTTACTTTGCAATTATAGGCCTCCTGGAAGCGCAGCAATACACTTCACGCGAGATGGTTGAAAGACTTGATTTCCCGGAAGATCATATCATTAAAGTCTTACAGTTACTGGTTGAGAAAGGAGCCTTGGCTATCACTGCGTCTAATAAATATAAATTAAAACATTTATGAGAGATTTGAGAATTGTCTTTATGGGTACGCCCGAATTTGCTGTTTATTCACTCAAAGCCATAGTGGAAGCAGGATATAATGTTGTGGGAGTTATCACAGCACCCGATAGGCCTGCAGGTAGGGGAAGAAAACTCCAGGCATCGGCAGTAAAGCAATTTGCAATTCAGCAAAACCTGAAAGTACTGCAACCGATAAATTTAAAGTCGGATGATTTTTTAGCCGAACTAAAGGAACTCAACGCAAATCTACAGGTAGTAGTGGCTTTTAGAATGCTGCCCGAAGTAGTTTGGAAAATGCCGGACTTTGGAACCTTTAACCTTCATGCGTCATTACTACCCCAATATCGTGGGGCAGCCCCTATTAACTGGGCTATAATAAACGGGGAAAAAGAAACCGGCGTTTCGACCTTTTTTATAGACGAAAAGATTGACACCGGGGAAATGATCATGCAGGAAAAAATAGCCATCACCCCTACAGAAAGTGCCGGAGAATTGCACGACAAGCTTATGCAGACCGGTGCTCGCCTTATTCTAGAGACTTTAGAGGCCATTAAGAAAGGAGAGGTTAAAACGACTGCCCAACCTGAAAGCGGCGATTTAAAGACCGCCTATAAGCTAGACAGGGAAAATACCAGGGTGAACTGGGAAGCACCTTTAGAAAACACGTACAACCTTATTCGCGGACTAAGCCCCTATCCTACCGCCTGGACCATGTTGAGCAATGGCAACAAAGAGGAGATCATGAAGATCTACGCCAGCGAAATTGAAAAAACTGAACACGAAAATGTTACCGGGAAAATTGTACAGGAAGGAAAAACAGTAAAAGTGGCGGTAAAAGAAGGATTCCTGGTACTTACGGAAGTTCAGCTTCCGGGAAAGAAAAAGATGCCGATTAAGGATCTTTTGAACGGCTATGAATTTTATGCGAACGCTAAAGTTCTGTGAGGCCTTATAAATGCTGATATTAGCGCATTTCCGAAAAAATCAACTAAGGTTATCAACAATTTGCCGAAGTTATTAACAATATCCGGCTTTTCCCTTGATATTACTTGCATGGGAAAGTTTTCCATATAAATTTGTAAAGCAAATTATTAAAAGTTCAACCAACAACTATTAAAAACTCAAATTATGAACAAAACAGATTTAATTGATGCAATGGCTGAAAATGCCGGGATTTCTAAAGCAGCTGCAAAAAAGGCACTAGAATCTTTTCTTGAGAATGTTGAGAAATCTCTTAAAAAAGGAGATCGCGTTTCATTAGTAGGATTTGGTTCCTGGTCAGTTTCTAAAAGAGCTGCAAGAGAAGGAAGAAACCCTCAAACAGGAAAAACAATTAAGATTGGTGCTAAGAATGTAGTAAAATTCAAAGCAGGTGCAGATCTTCAAAAAGCTGTGAACTAATATTCACAAAAGCTAAGAAAATATTAAACTCTCCCAAACGGGAGAGTTTTTTTGTTAAATATTATCTATTCTCATTTGACGCTGTACAATATTTTTTTAGATTTAGGTAAAAGATTGCAGAAACTATTGAAGAAATGACTACACTAAAACCTGCCAAAGGATTACTTCTTATTGCCGAGCCTGCCATTACAGGAGACCTCTCCTTCAATAGATCTGTGGTGCTTATCGCCGATCATACCGAGAGCGGCTCTGTAGGTTTTATCCTGAACAAAGAACTCGATTTTACACTCAAAGATCTTCTGCCAGATATTACCGGAAATTTCAAGGTATACAATGGCGGACCTGTGGAGCAGGACAATCTTTACTTTATTCACAAAGTCCCCGATCTTATTCCCGATAGCGTTGAGATAGCCAGCGGAATTTACTGGGGCGGTAACTTTGAGGCGGTGAAAGGCCTTATAAATGAGGATCTCATTAGTGATAAAGAAATTAAATTCTTTTTAGGTTACTCCGGATGGGAATTTGACCAATTAAACCAGGAGCTCAATGCAAATTCCTGGATAGTTGCCGAAAATAACGACCATAAAGACATATTAAACCGTAAACCACGCACTTTCTGGAAAGATAAAATGATCCAGTTAGGTGGCAACTATATAATCTGGTCTAACGCTCCAGAGAATCCTTCGTACAACTAGCTTAATCTGGCCAGCGTATTTAAACGGCCAAGCAATACTTTAGCCACTTCACTGCTGTACTCTTTCTTCCGGTATTTTTTGACCGGCTGTATTCCCATAACTACGTTTGATATAAACATCTCATCTGCCTTTTGTAATTCAAAGGGAGAGATAGAAGCCTCTTCAAGAGTATAATCGGGCAGTTTCTTTATGATTTCCAGGATCTTTCCGCGGGTGATCCCCTTTAAACAACCGTCGGTTATTGGAGGCGTTTTAATAACATTCCCAACTACCAAAAAGATATTACCATTGAGTGCTTCAACAACATTTTTTTGTTCGTTGAGCAGCAAACAGTTGTTATAATCATTTTCCATGGCATAAATACCTGCCAATACATTCACCGCCCTGTTATTAGTCTTTAACGTAGAGAGTAATCCCTTAGCCACATAGTGATCTTTAAAAAGTTCTACTTCGTAGAAGTCTTCATTTAAAAGGTAGAAAGCATCAGGGAGAGCTTCAGCAGTAACGAGATAGTCTATTTCGTTGGTTTGAGGGGTATAGAAACCACCTGCTTGCCGGGACACATTGAGCTTCACCCGTGCCTGGGTGTCAAAAAGGTCATTTTCACGTACAATTTGTAAAATTTCAGCTTCAAGAAATTCAGGAGAGAAAGTAGCCGGAATTTCCATTCTCATAATGCGCATAGATGCCATTAACCTAAAGTAATGATCTTCCCAGAAAATGATCCTGCCATTGATTACGCGAATAGTCTCAAACACCGCATCTCCATAAGCAAAGCCACGGTTAGCAATAGAAAGAGAGGCCTCTTTTTCTTCAAACAACTGTCCGTTGATATTAACCATAAAAAAACCCGTTTTTAAAACGGGCAAAGGTAGTATTAAATAAGAGATTTCTAAACTGAACCCAGTACTTGTTTAAGATCTGAAATCATATTTTCCCACAACATTTTCCCTTCATCTATTTCGTCTTCTTCAGCAAAGTCGGTAATCATAATGGAAACATCTTTGGTGATCTCATCTACCTGGATGCGCAATTCAAAAAAATATTGAGAATCCTCATCAGCTAACCAGCGAAATTTCACTCTTTCTCCAGATTTCTTGCTTAGTAATTTTGCTTTTTCTTCGCTTCCGTTCCAAATAAAGGTAAATAATTCTCCGCGCGAATTTACATTATCTGCATACCATTCACTTAAGCCTGACGGGGTTGCGATATAGTTGTAGAGTAAAGAAGGGGAAGCCTGGATTGGAAATTCCATTTCAAACTTAATTTTATCGTCCATGCTGCGGTTTTGTTAGTTTCGGGCAATATAAATATTAATTAGAAACATAAAAAGAAATCAATTTAAATAATTACTAAAAGATAGTTTGCGGCAAGATAAAATGTTTTTATATTTGCACCCGCTAAAAGATAGCACAGCCCCTACAGGCAGTCTCTTTTAGAAACATGGCGAGGTAGCTCAGTTGGTTAGAGCGTCGGATTCATAACCCGGAGGTCACGAGTTCAAATCTCGTTCTCGCTACCAGTAAAATGAAGGCTTTCGAGAAATCGAAGGCCTTTTTTTATGCGCTACACCCAACGAAAAAAAATTTTATTGTCATACATAAATATTGTGACGATTAAATATGAATAACCGGTAAAGGGTGAATTGAAACATTATTCCACAGAATAAGTTTTGAACGCTCAGAAAAGGGATCTTTAGAAGACACCTTTTCTGTGGCGGTTCTTCACGCTATTTCAAACAAATTATTTCCCTATTTAAAAAAAGTCTAAATAACAATTGGAGAAGTAAGCTGCGCTAATTAACTTAGCTGCCGCTTTTATTTAGACTTATTTTAAAGAACTGGAGCTCCAGTTCTACTTTACGTTTCCTGTTATATTGAATGGGATTCAAAAAGGTTCGGTCGCTTATACACGAGTGGCTGAGATTGAAAGAGAGAATATTAAAAGCCTTATTAAACAGTAATTCATCCGGTCACGGGTAGAGCTTATTCGCGCTCGCGACCTTTTTTATTTCTTATGAAAAAGAAGAATAAGAGTAAATCGAACCTTAAAAAATGGATTAGACAAATCCACCTGTATCTGGGACTAATTACTGGTGCAATTGTCTTTGTTATTGCCATTACCGGGTGTCTATGGGTTTTCCAGGAGGAGATTAAAATGTTCACCAATGACCTTCCTGAAATAGAGAAAAGAGACGCCTCAATTCTCACCCCTTTAGAGGCAAAAGCTCTTGCTGAAGAGGAATTGCCCGGCAGGTATGTTCACGGGACCCTTTACGCAGAAGAAAATGAACCTGTTGAGGTTATTTTCTATGAACTGGAACCTGAATTCTACCAGTCGGTTTACCTGCACCCATACACGGGTGAAGTCCTTAAAGTGGAAGACCACATGACAGGTTTTTTCCCTTTTATTCTCGATGGGCATATGTATCTGTGGCTTCCTCATGAAATTGGCAGCCAGGTAGTAGGCTGGAGTACTTTCATCTTTTTCTTTATGCTGGTTACCGGTATGATTCTTTGGTGGCCCAAAAACAGGAAAATGAAAAAGCAACGCCTGTCATTCGACTGGAAGAAAAGCACCAAATGGAAGCGAAAAAATTTCGATTTACATTCTGTCATGGGATTTTATGTAAGCTTTGTGGCAGTAATTGTTGTGTTCACAGGCCTGGTGATGGTATTCGAATGGTTTGCAAGCGCTGTGTATAAAGGTATGGGAGGAGAAAAGGAAGTGGTTTTCACTATTCCCGATAATACTTCAGGGACTTTTAAAGCTACAGAAAATCCTCCTATAGAATCGCTTATTGTAGACCTGAAAAAGGAATATCCTGAAGCTGTAGATCTCGAGATACATTATCCTTACACCGATTCTTCAAGTATTTATGTGGAAGTAGCCTATCATGACGGAATCTATTACACTGCAGATTATCGCTTTTACGACCAAAATACCCTCGAGGAAATTGAAACCCCAAGCGTTTACGGTGTTTATGAAGAGGCAGGTTTTTCAGAAAAAGTACTCAGGATGAATTACGACATTCACGTAGGCGCCATTGCAGGCCTACCCGGAAAAATAATTGCTTTCTTTGCCAGCTTGATCTGTGCCAGCCTGCCTGTTACAGGCTTCCTGTTATGGTACGGGCGCAAGTTCAAGAAGAAAAGCCCAAGGCTAAGAACCCGCGAACTCGAATTTACCTGATATTCTTCCGAAGAATATTATAATCTGCGGAAAGTTTTAAACACAAAAGGCTCTCAAAAAAGCCATTTTTGAGCACCTGCTGAAAGTCTTCCAGATATACTACTACTAAAAGTTACAATGGTGTGGAAAATGTTTAAATCAGAAAGCTTTTAAGACCTTAAATTCTAACTCCGATCGTCTACTTCAGGAAGAGCTTTTCGTCTTTTAAGGAAACTCTATGGAAATATAGAAGCTGTTATTTTTCATGTTGAGACAGGAATAATGGGGCAAGGTGCTTCCTGAAAAGATTATCTGTAACATTGTTTTCTACCCTTTCTCTATACCTGTCTAAAAGGGGGAAAAACCGATCTCCTTTTTCAGCAGCAATTTTATACGCGCAATGCAGCAACTGTCGAAAGTGCAGATTAAATTCAGGTGAATTTGGGTCATGCCGCAGGGCAGCTGCATATTGCTTACCCGAAGAAAATTCTTCGGGAGCCGGTAGTTGAGATCTATCTATTGATAATACCGATTTATAATCGCGTGTAAGTTCGTCATATCGCTCTAATGCGTCCCTATACAATTCTTTGCTGAAATTAAAACCCTCTCCTTCACTTTCGGCCAGCCCGATTAATTCTTCCAGCCAGGTAGTCCCGGCAGTTTTAAGGTGCAGGCCTGCATCATGCTTCCTGATGAGCTTCCGAATCACCGGATATACCGAAAACTTATCACTCCCACTGTGAACACTTATCTTTAGATCTTGCGGCAAGTCAAATTCCTTGACAGCAAATTTCAAGACTAAAAGATCTTCTTCAAATTCTCTTTCAAACTGTTCGAGGTCTCCTTCATAATCCACCCCTTTATTAAAACTGCCGGTGAATTTTGGTGCAATTGTATTTACCGGAACCTTATAATAAGCCAAAGCTGCCAGAATGAAAAAAAGCTCTACAGGAGACTGCGGCTCTTCCACCTCATCTATAGAAACTTCAATATGTACATATTCCTCCTTTTTACTCTGAATGTATGAGTAAACCTCTCCGGCATTTTTAGCTGCCAAAAGAAAATTGTTTAGCATCTCCCGGAGATGAGTTTTGGATATCTGCATTTTTCGCTCAATTCCCGGGATATGAAGATCTCCGGAATATGCTTTGAAAAAATTCAGAAAATCTTCTTCCTCCTCTTCTGGAGCCGACTTACCTATAAATTCGGCCACATCTATGGTAAAGAAGTTACTTACCTCCAGGAAAGGCTTTACCGTCTTAATATTAATATGATCGGCATCTACAAAATATTCTGCTGCATAACCGGCAGCCTTCACCGCCCTGTCTGCTTCCTCTCGCAAACTTTGGGGCTGAGTACCCACAGTTTGGTGTTCCCGGTTCGACTTGTTCCATACCGGGGTAACCGCTACTCCTTCGCTCTGAATTTTAAGAATGGCATCAAGTTGTGCCTTTCCTTCTTTCCCGAACCTATCTCCTACTCCAAATGAATATTTTCCTAATGCCATCATATTATCTAATTTTTAAACTCCGCTAAAAGCACCAAAACCGCCATCTACAGCAATTACAGTTCCTGTAACAAACGAAGATCCTTCTCCTGCCAGCCAGTTAGCTGCACCCTGTAATTCTTTAGGTTTTCCAAACCTGTTCATGGGGGTTTGGTTTACAATGGTTTCCCCGCGAGATGTGAGACTTCCATCTTCATTTAATAAAAGATCCCGATTCTGTTCTCCAATAAAAAAACCGGGGGCGATGGCATTAACCCTAATTCTGTCTCCATATTTCTGTGCCATTTCTACAGCCAGCCACCTTGTAAAATTATCAACCGCAGCCTTTGCTGCAGAATATCCAACTACCCTTGTTAGCGCCCGTTGCGCAGCAAGGGACGAAATATTGATAATACTCCCTTTTTTCTGCTCTACCATTGCGCGGCCAAAGACTAGAGATGGGAGAACAGTTCCTTTAAAATTGAGCTGGTTCACCTTATCGAAGGAGTCGAGGTCGAGGTCAAAGAAAGTCTGATCTGGAGTTATAGTCGCACCTTTTTGATTTCCGCCGGCGGCATTCACCAGGATATCCACTTTTCCGAAGGTATTTTCTATCTTATTTTTGGCAGCGGTTAAACTTTTTTCGTCAAGAACATCTGCAACCAATGCCAAAGCTCTGCCGCCATTACTCTCAATTTCTTTAACCCTTGCCTGCACAGTATCTTCGCTGCGCCCCAATATCCCTACTTTTACACCTTCATAAGCCAGTCCCATTGCTATGGCACCTCCTAGCACTCCGTTTCCGCCTGTTACTACGGCTACTTTATCGTTTAAACTATTCATTCTTATTTTAATTATTCGTTTTCAAAAGATTTTACAATTCCCATTTCCAGGCCGCGCAATTCTGCCAGGCCTCTTAATCTTCCAATTGCAGAGTAGCCGGGATATGTCGTTTTTTCGAGGTCATCCAGCATTTGATGGCCATGGTCTGGTCTCATAGGAATTGGTTGTGTTTTTTGCCCTCTTTGACACTCATAGAAGGTACGCACCAGTTTATACATTTCTGCACTGCCTTCCAGGTGGTTGGCTTCATAAAACCTGGAGCGGGCCTCCCGTTGCACAGATCTTAAGTGCACAAAATGAATGCGATCAAAATAGGTCTTGATGATGCCGGGAAGATCATTCTTTTCTGAAGCTCCAAAACTACCGCTGCAAAATGTAAGTCCGTTTGACTTTGGTGGCACCTTGCTAAAAATGTAATCGAGATCATCTTTATTGCTCACCACTCTGGGCAACCCCAAAACCGGCCATGGTGGATCATCTGGATGAATCGCCAGCTTTACCCCTGCTTCTTCTGCTACCGGAATGACTTCCTTTAAAAAGTCTACCAGATTTTCCCTAAGTTGTTCTGCTGAAATTTCTTTATAATGTTCCAGTCCCTGCTGAAGCTTTCCCAAAGTGAAGCCTTTTTGATCTCCCGGCAGTGCCATTAGCAAACTTTCCCTAAGCCTCTCGATTTCTTCCTGTGGCATTTGAGGAAATCTGGATTTTGCCCGTTTTACCATTTCCTGATCATAGTCTTCTTCTGCTCGCTCTCTCTTCAGAATAAAAAGGTCAAAAATGATAAGGTCTTCCAGGTCGTGTAACAGGGCGGTACTTCCATCCTCAAGTTGATACCGCACATTTGTGCGCAGCCAATCCAGGACAGGCATAAAATTATAACAAATGCGGGTAATGCCACTTTGGCCGAGATTTTGTAAACTCTGCTTATAATTTTCAATGTATTTAGCCTTATCGCCTTTTCCTTGCTTGATGTGCTCATGCACGGGAAGACTCTCCACCACTTTCCAGCGCAGCGAAAATGGATTTTTCCTGTTACTTTCTTCCAAAAGGGATTTCCGCTTCTCAATTTCTTCAATACTCCACACCTCCCCCACAGGAATATGATGTAAAGCAGTAACAACACCACTTGCCCCGGCCTGTTTAATATCTTTTAAGCTTACGGGGTCATTAGGCCCATACCACCTCCAGCTTTGTTCGAAAATCTTTTCCATTTTTTTATGCTTATTCAAAGAAGGTCAATTTTTGCCCTTTTTGGAAGGTTTGCAGAATTTTTCTTCCAAACCTTAAGGTACAGAGAACTTTTGTCTCTAAAAAGTTCGGCTAAAGGAAATCCTCCCGCACCGGACTAAATACATCTATGAGCATCCCCGCCTCTAGGCACTCGGCACCGTGTTTAGCATTAGGAGGGACGAAAAACCCGTCACCTGTTTCCAGAATTTCAGATATACCATCAATGATGATCTTAAATCTTCCTGAAGCCACGAAAGTTCCCTGGGAGTGAAAATGCTCGTGTACATACCCTACTGCTCCTTTTTCGAACTTCACCTTGACCACCATTAACTGAGTATTGTAGCCTGTAATTTGCCGTGAGATTCCTTCTCCTGCGGGTTCCCATCCGGTTTCAGCTTCCTTAAAAAACGTATTCCCTTTTATCATTTTTGACTGGTATATTATTTATGTTTTTGTTCCCATTTAGGGTAATCTACTTTTAGAAGATCTTCAGCGTAATTATCTATATAACTGTAATTTATACGCCGTTCATGTTCAATTTCGTCAAGGTTGTATTTTACCACTCCGTCGCGACCAATAAACATGGGCCTGTTGGTTCCAATTTCGGTAAAGCGACCCCAAAGAGGACCGCCTGCAGGATCTTCGACTACTATACGGTCACGACCCTCAGGCAGACTGGGATCTTTGATCCACTCCACTCTTTTCCCTGTTACCTTAGCGTCTTCAAACCACTGTATGGCACTTCGGACAGATCTTTTTACTGCTTCCGAAGGATTTTCGATCTCCATTAAATACCGTACAATTTCGGCACTTTCCTTACCGCTCAGAGAGGCCAGTTCGTAAGCTCTTGCTTTGGCAGGTTTGAGTGTTTTTTTATCATGCTGAGCTCCCCAAACAGTTAGTTTACCATCAACTTCAACCTGGGTAGCGAGAATTATTTTCAATCCTTTTTCTACAGCTTTTTCGGCTTTATTTTTTCTGAAGGCATCCACAAATGAATATGGTTCTTCATTTTGTGCAATATCCCGTAACAAATTCATCACTCCAATCATCGCTCCATCATTGTAGGTGATGTGCCCGTAATATCCCTTTTTAAGCGGATAGAATTGAGGCCAGCCGCCATTGCTGTACTGCGCCTCAAGCAGATAATCGACACCTTCCAAAAATGCCATTTTGTAGTCCTCTTTTCCTGTAGCTTTATAAACCCTTGCTAAATACTTTAGCTGGGTATGGGTTGCGCCATTGTCTATGGTGGTGCCCATTTCTTTATTTTGCAAATTCCTAAGACTGTCTTTTTCTTTTGGGCTTAATTCATTAGACATATCTATATTTTTATACCAGCCCCCATTGGTATGCTGATATAACAGCACATTATCTGCAATTCTTTGGGCTTCCTTGCTCCCGTACCACTCCTTATGCTGTTTTAATGCTCTTCTCCACGGAACTTTTTCTGAATAACCTCCCAAACTAACCGGAACTTCTTTCAGAATCTTCTGAAATAAAACCTTTTCCTTTATATATTTTTTCAATTCCAGATCCTGTTCTGCAATCTCCTGAAGTGCCAGACTGGCAACAAGAGTTGCACCCATTTTGGAAAGGTGCGTATCATCGGCTACCCCTTTTGGCTCATAAGGATCCTCGCCCGGCTCCAGGTGAAGATGCAGTTGTTTTGAATTTTGAGGCCCGTACATAATTTCCAGCCGTTCTGTCAATAACTGCAAATCGATGAAAGGCACATTCAGGTCTTTTGCGAGCATTCTCACCACCAGAGGATACAGGCCGTGAGTATCGACTAAAACGCCGTTTTCATTAAAATTCCGCCGCACAATTGAGCTGAAAAGAATTGGAGTTGCTCCTTTTTCACGGGTTTCTCTCACAAACTTCTCAAGGTTGCTCCTGTATTGTGTAAAAGGATTGGTATACCTGGCGGGATCGTTCACTTTCTGGTCGTTATGCCCAAACTGAATGAACACAAAATCTTCCGGCTTCAACTGGTCTTTTACTTCTTCCCACCAGCCTTCAGCAATAAAACTTCTGGTACTGCGACCATTGACGGCGTGATTCTGAATATTTATATCTGAAGTCATCAATTCCGGAAGCATTTGTCCCCAGCCATGTTCAGGGTTCTTTTCGGGATCCTTTTTATCAGACATTGTAGAATCGCCTATGAGATAAAGCGTAGGCTTCTCCTGTGCCACTACTGAAATTGAACAGAAGATCACGAGGAAAAGAAATAGATTTTTCATTTTTTCAGCAGTTATAATGTTATTCAAATGCACCAGGATTTGCTGTAGTTCCTTCTCACAGGCTTAAGGGATTGTTGCCCAATACCAGTCTTTCTCAATACTAAAAATTTTTTGGAGATTGTACTTTGACGCTTCTTCTAAAGAAAGCTGGTGAGACCAGTTCACCCTGGTAGCCGGAGAAGCTCCGGGGCCGCTGCTGTTGTATTCGGCGTAGTAAGCTGTTCTCTCTTTTTTCGGAAACATTTTATCTCCCGGCCAGTGATCCCAGCCCTCCGGAAGAATATGATCCCCGAGGTAAGAGTTTATAAATACGGTTTTTGCGTAAGGTCTCCACGGCCTGCCCAAATAAACCTCATTCACGCCTTCGGCAGCTATAAATTTGCAGTCGAGAAAAACATATCCGAATTCCTGATTTTGCGGAGTTGCTGCAGCAGTGATAAAAGAATTTTTTAAGCTCTTAATGGTACATTCTTTAAAAACTGCGGTTGCCTCTCCAAAAATAAAATCTGTAGTCCCTTCAATATAACAGTTCAAATACAGCTGGCGGCTACCTTCTGTTGCGGTATACACGGTGTCCTGGCAACCAAGAATGTTAGCGTCTTTAATTAGAAAGCGATCCCCTTCCACGTGTAAAGCTACTGCCTGCCCTTCTCCGCAGGAGGTATTCTGAATAGTAAGATTCTCGATTTTAATATCATTCCCTCTCACCAAAACTGTATAGGAAGTAAAAGTAGAATGCTCTTTTCCCGTTAACGGATCGATCTTGCCTGAAAAGTCGCTGTTGGTAATAAGAGTATTTTCTCTGTCTTCCCCAATGAGCGTCAACTGATGTTTCCAGGAAGGGATCTCCAGCTTTTCATTGTAAGTGCCAGATTTTATTTTGATCACCACTTCTCCCGGACCAAGATCCCGGGTAGAATTTATTGCTTCCTGTATACTGGTAAAATCGGCATTACCAACTTTGGAAACCGTTATTTCGCGATATTTCTCTCTGGCTGAAGAAGAATTTTTAAAGACTTTGTCGAGGAAATTTGTGGTAAGTCTGACAGTTTCATCAAACCAGGGATGTACAAGCCAAAAAGCATGAGGGGTCTTGTCTATAGTATGAACTTCATTGTAAATATTATTTTTATTCAGGATTTTCACCATTTCATCACGACCTGCATGAAACCTTGGATAGGAGCTATTGATAAACAAAGTGGGCGGTGTATCACTGTTCACATATTCCAGAGGAGAGGCCTCTTTCCATATTTCGAATTTTTCGGTTTTAGAACCTCCCAGCCATGTAGCGGCCATCCAGCCTTCTTCGGAATCGGGATGAATAAAGGACACAATCCCGTCTACATTGACTATGGCCTGTATATCATCTGAAAAGCCAGATTCTATGGACTTATATTTCTCTGAACCTGAAGTTACTCCGATCAAGCTGGCGAGTTGTGCTCCTGCTGAAGCACCTAATACAGCGATTTTTTCGGTATCTATTCGATATTGTTCTGCATTCTCCTTCATCCATTTTACAGCATTTTTAAGATCAATTACAGCAGCAGGATAAAGGGCTTCTGTGCCAAGGCTATAAGCAACAGTTACGGCGACATACCCTCCAGCAGCAAGACTTTGAGCTAATGGCTGCAGGTTTTCTTTACTTCCGGTAAGCCAGCCTCCTCCATGAATTAGAAGAACAGCCGGGAACTTTTCGCCTTTTTCAGACTTCGGCATGTAAACATATGCAGTTAGGTTTCTTTCAGCAGTTTTTTGATAAACAATATTTTCTATAGCATCAATTCTTTCAGAAAACTGAGGTTCTACAGGAGAAATAAAAGGATAATCCTTTTTAAGTTTTTTATAGGTGGTATTGATCGTATATGGCCTTACCTCATTCTTCTGCGCAATAGATTTTGGGCAGAGGCAGAAAAAAAAGAGGATCGAAAAAAGGCATTTTTGGAGACTCATCTTACTTATTTTAACGTGTGGATTCTTCTCTTTTAATTCCAGTGGAAGTTAAAAAAGTACCTCCGCGACGAACCGCACTTCTTGAATTGCGACCTTAAACCAGGATCTTTGATCTTTTCGTGTACCTATGGAAGTCTTCGCTTTTTCAACAATGGGCAGATATTTAAAACCTCCCGACACTTATTCTTTTCCGTTTACATTACCCCGAACATTACGTTGCTAGATCATGCTGAATGCATATTGCTCTCAACAGGGACTGAAAATTTCTGGTCTACATCAAAGGACTTAGTATTCCTTACCGTTAATGGTAGTGTTCTCAAATATGATATCATCTGCGTGCTCTACCCTGAGCGGCACCTCCACATTTTTAATATTCACATTTTTAAGTTTTACATTGCTAACAGGGGATTGTTCTCTTCCCAGTATTAAAACACCATATTCTCCCCCGTTCTCTACTTCTACATTCTCAAGAAGAATATTCCTTATCACCGGCATATGCCCTCCTTCCTGGTTGGCATAAATACCATAGTGAGTATTAATTTTCAAAACTGCTTCTTTAACCTGTCCCACTTTCAAATCCTTAACAAAAATATTTTCAATGGTGCCACCTCTTCTGGTGTTGGTCTTTATTCTAATGGCACGATCAAGATTAGGGCTGTTCATGGTATTATTACGCACATATACATTTCTCACCCCCCCGGAAATCTCACTTCCCATGACTACCCCGCCATGGCCGTCTTTCATGGTGCAATTCTCTACAACAATGTTCTCACTGCTTATCCCTACACGTCTTCCGTCGTTATCCCTACCCGATTTTATGGCGATGCAGTCATCTCCGGTATCAAAAAGGCAGCCTGTGATGTGAACATTCTGGCTATACTCAGGATTGCAACCATCATTGTTAGGACCGTGGCTAATTACACTCACATCCTTAACTGTTATATTACTCGATTTTATAGGATGCATTACCCAGAAAGGTGCATTTATAAATGTAACACCCTCTATAAGGACATTTTCGCATTCAAACGGCTCAAAAAATGTTGGCCGGAACTGGTGTCCTTCCCCAAAAATCCTTTCTTCTACAGGGGTGCCTTTTTCTACCATCTCACTAAGCCGTGGCAGGTTGTGCGTATCATGTTGCTTTACATCTCCTTCTTTATATCCATAAACATCTTTACCACTCCATGGCCACCAGTTCTCATTACCAGCCTGCCCGTTAAAAGTTCCTTTTCCGGTAACTGCAATGTTCTTTTGTTTATAGGCATAGATCAAAGGAGAATAGTTCATAAACTCCATGCCTTCATAAGAAGTGTGAACCACGGGGAGGTAATCTTGGTGACTGGTTGAGAATTTCACCTCTGCACCTTCCTCAAGGTGAAGATTTATATTGCTCTTAAGATGAATTGGCCCGGTATGATATACTCCGGCGGGAACGAATACCTTCCCTCCTCCCGCATTTGAACAAGCTTCAATCGCTTTTTTGAAGGCGTCATCACTGCTCTTACTTCCATCTGCCGAGGCTCCATAATCAAGTACATTGAAGACCTCATCTCTAAAAGTTGGAATTTTTATACTTTCTACTATAGCATCTGCCTGCTTCCACGGATCGTCAAAATTAACCCCGGCGGTAGTTTCGGGAGCGGTGGAACCAGATTCATTTTGATTTTTACAGGAGAAGACTAAAAATATCACTGTAAGACTAAAAAGTACTTTGGAAAAGTATTTCATAAGATTAAAAAATTTGAAGCTACATGTAATCGATTGCACTAAAATAGCCATTTTTTTCTGTTTTTTCCAAGGTTTTGGTTTGAAAACTTAAGAGGATTTTTTCCCAAAGGGAAATTATTCGGCCTGTTTGCTGCTCATCATTCTCATAATGTTAAAAATGAATAGAACCTACAAGAATATTTTTAATATCTTTGCAGTGCAATTTGTTGCATTTATTGCATTTAGCTTTTTCCATGAAAGATAACGGTAAGGTTACCATATATGACATCTCAAAAAGATTGAATGTCAGCGCTGCTACGGTGTCACGGGCTCTCAATAACAACCCGAAAATCAGCAGTAAAACACGTGAGTTGGTTTTTGCCACTGCTAAAGAAATGAACTATAAGCAAAACCGTCTTGCCCAGGCGCTTAAAAGCGGAAAAAGCAAGAATGTGGGCGTTATTGTTCCTTATATTAACCGGAACTTTTTCTCTTCTATAATCAGAGGCATTGAAGAAGAATTGGGCCCTCACGGATACCATGTAATTATTTGCCAGACACATGAGCAAATGGATACAGAAATGGAACAAATAAATACCCTTTTAAACACCCAGGTAGACGGAATTTTCATGTCTATTTCGAAATCCACAACCAACATAGACCATTTCACGAAAGTATTACAAGAAGGGAAATCCCTGATCTTTTTTGACCGGAAACTTGATGTTCCAGGAGTTAGTTCTGTGGTAATCGATGATTTTAAAGCGGGTTATATGTCTACTGCACATCTCATTTCACAGGGCTGCAAAAGAATTGCTCATTTTTCGGGAGATCTTAACCTGGAAATTTACAAAAACAGACATGACGGATATATAAGTGCTCTAGAGAATCACGGGCTCAAACCCGATCCGCGTTATATTTTCACCACACTGAGTAACGTAGAATCTGGCGCAGCTGCAGCCCGTAAAATGTGGGAACTAAAGGACAAACCCGACGCTGTTTTTTCAGCAAGTGATTATACGGCCCTTGGAGCAGTACAGGAACTTAAAAAGCAGGGCGTACGAATTCCTGAAGATTTCTGTATTTCAGGTTTTAGTAATGAACCATTTACTCAATACATGGAATTACCCATGAGCTCTATAGATCAAACTCCCTTGCGGATGGGACAAATTGCAGCTCAGGTTTTTCTGGAGCAGGTAGACAGCGACCAGGAACTAAGCATCGAAAAAAAGGTGGTGCTTTCTCCCGAATTAATCGTTAGAAAATCATCTAACAGAAATTTAGCAGAACTCAAAGTACAGTAATTTTCAAAATAGCAAAAAGGGGAGCCTTATAAAGACACCCCTCGCTTCCACGGAATAAAATCGTCCTGATTAAGCGCATCGGCTTTTGTTGTTTCTTCACCATTGGCTACTTTAATGAGGAACCCGAGGATCTCCTCTCCCATTTGTTCAATGGTTTTTTCAGCCTTAATTACACCACCGGCATCAAGATCAATAATATCTGGCATTCTGCGGGCAAGAGTGCTATTAGAAGAAACCTTTACTACCGGTGCCACAGGGTTACCCGTTGGGGTTCCCAGACCTGTTGTAAACACCACGACATTAGCCCCTGCCCCCACCATTGCTGTGGTACTTTCCACATCATTCCCGGGAGTACATAGCAGGTTAAGACCGGGTTTGGTAACATAGTCTCCATAATCCAGAACATCCTGGATTGGAGAAGTCCCTCCTTTTTTCGCGGCTCCGGCCGATTTCATGGCATCTGTAATAAGTCCGTCTTTAATATTTCCCGGCGAAGGGTTCATATCGAAGCCAGACCCGGCATCTATAGCCGATTGTTCAAAAGCCCTTGTAAGCTCAAGGAATCTTTCAGCCAAATCGTCGCTCACACAACGGTTGATCAATTCCTGCTCAATTCCACATAACTCTGGAAATTCTGAAAGTATAGGCGAACCACCAAGTGCCGAAAGAAGATCTGAAGCATAACCCAAAGCCGGATTTGCTGAAATTCCAGAGAAACCATCAGATCCGCCACATTCCAAACCTAACTTCAGTTTTGAAAGAGGAGCGGGTTTCCTGGTAATATTGTTAGCTTCCTTAATAGCAGCATATGAATCGCTGATGATCTTACTCATCATTTCATCTACGGTTCCCATCTGCTGCTGTTCAAAAAGCAGCACAGGTTTTCTATTGTCAAAATTGATCCTTTCAAGTGCCTTTTTAAAGATATCTATCTGCAGGTTTTGGCAGCCCAAACTAAGCACCGTTGCTCCGGCAACATTAGGATTGTTCACGTAACCGGCCAACAGCCTCGCCAGCGAAGCAGAATCCTGCCTTATGCCGCCACATCCTCCCTGGTGAGTAATAAATTTTACTTCAATATTGTCAAAAATTTCACTTTCCTCTTCTTCTATTTGGAGGCTTTCGGTGGTATTCTCACCCTGAATTAATTTCCGGAGGAGCAGTTGTTCCCTGGAAGGTTTTCTGAAAGAAAGTTCCTTCTCAAAAACCTCTTTTAGAAGCTCTATATTCCTGTTCTCACAAAAGACCAGCGGGAAGAACAACCATACATTTTTTGTTCCCACCTGCCCGTCGGGCCTGTGATATCCATTAAAAGTCCTGTTCTTCCACTTTGAAACATCGGGTGCATTCCAACCGGTAGTTTCAGTTTTCTTATGTGCCTGCTCGGCCTGATGTTTTACATTGTCTACCGTAAGTACTTCACCTTTCTTTACCGGTTGTGTAGCCTTACCCACCAATACCCCATACATATAGATCTTGTTACCCTCATCCAGGTCTACAAGGCTAATTTTGTGTTTAGCTGCAACATCATTAAAGACTTCAACTTCTATATCATCAATAGATAAAACCTCGCCCTGCCATAAATCGGCAAGAGCTACAGCCACATTATCTTCGGGATGAACTTTAATTATTTTCGTCTTCATTTTTCTAACTTTTGAGCTGTGTTTTTTCGCGGAAAGACCTGAAGCCCTCTTCCACACCTTTTTCTTCCAGTTCTTTGAGTGCCACTGCAACCTGATCATTCAGACCTGGGACAGCAGTGAGCTCCTGCCCCCAATATTCCTCTTTTTTAAGCACCTCTCCTGCAACTGATTCAAAGTTTGAATTTTCCCAGATTTTGCTGAAGAAATCAATGATTTGAGCATCATCCTGCACAGGTAGTTTTTCCCCCTTCCACTCTCCTTTGTAGAACCTGATCAAGCAGGCAAATGCAAAAGTAAGCCGGGTGGGCAAGGTAGATTTTCTCTTCTGAAATTCTAATAAACTCGGCAGCACCCTCACTTTAAATTTTGAAACTGAATTAAGGGCAATACTGGCCAGTTGATGCTTAATAAAAGGATTTCTGAAACGGTCCAAAACTTCTGAAGCAAAGGAGTCAAGTTCTTCTTCAGCAAGATCAAGTGTAGGATTTATCTCTTCAAAAATGGCATTTTTGACAAACTTTCCGGTGAAGTCGTCGTCAACCGTTTCTTTGACTGTTTCCTTTCCGCTAAGAATTGCAAAAGGAACCATAGTAGTATGAGCGCCATTGAGAATTCTTACTTTTCGGGTGCGGTAAGGTTGTATATCATCTACGATAAGAACATTTTCGTTAATTTTATGAAACGGAATCTTTTCTTTAAGTTCCCGGCCACCTTCAATCACCCAAAGCAGAAAAACTTCAGCTGTAACGATTAGTTTGTCTTCAAACTCAAGCTGATTTTGATATTCTTCAATTTCAGCTCTGGGATATCCGGGAACAATTCGGTCTACAAGGGTATTGTGAAAGCTATTGCTATTCTCTATCCATCCGCGGAAATCTTTACCAAGATCCCAAAGTTCCACGTAGTCTAAAATGATCTTTTTAAGATTGTCTGCATTGTGATTTATTAATTCACAGGGAATTATAGTTAATCCCTTGGCAGGATCCCCCTTAAAATGCTGAAACCTCTTCCAAAGTAAAGCGGTAACCTTTGCAGGAAAACTATTATGAGGAACTTTTTCAAATTTATCGTTCCCGTCAAAGGAAATGCCGGCTTCAGTGGTGTTGGAAATGAGGAATTGCAGCTCCTTTTCAGTAGCAAGATTCAAATAAGCCGAGTAATCGTCATAGGGATTGAGGGATTTTCGAATACAACTAATAGTTCTTTTCTCCTGGATTTCCTTTCCGCCTTTGACGCCTCTCATAAACAGGTTATAAAGTCCGTCCTGCTCATTCAGCATCTCCACAAGTCCGGCGTTTATAGGCTGCACCACGGCAACGCCAGCATCAAATCCTGCTTCTTTATTTAGTTTATCAATAAGATAATCAACGAATGCCCGCAAAAAATTCCCTTCACCAAATTGTATGACTTTAATGGGTAAATTTTCAGTTAGCCCACTATTTTTCCTCGTTAAGCGTTCCATAATAACATTTTCAACATTAAATTTCTAATCAAATAATTCCGGTAACCACAAAGAGATTTCAGGCACAAAAGTCACGAGCAACAGTACGATGAACATTGCGACGTACAGTGGCATGAGCGGTTTTATAACCTTTTGAATACTCGATTTGGCCACACTAACCCCAATAAAAAGTACCGAGCCTACCGGCGGGGTACATAGCCCCACGCATAAATTCATTACCATCATAATTCCGAAATGTACAGGATCAACACCCAGCGCCGTTACCACAGGCAGGAAGATGGGAGTGAAAATTAAAACTGCGGGAGTCATATCCATGAATGTCCCCACAAAAAGTAACAGTAAATTTATAATGAGTAGGATTACAAAGATATTGTCACTAAGGCCCAGTAAAGTATCACTTACAGCCTGCGGAATGTTTTCATAAGACATGACCCAACTCATACTCATGGAGGTGGCGATAAGCAACATTACAATAGCGGTTGTTCCCACAGAGCTTAAAAACACACTATGGAGATCACTTAATTTTAATTCCCTGTTTATAAAAGATAGGATAAGGCAATACAGCACTGCAATCCCTGAAGCCTCGGTGGCAGTAAAGATCCCTGAAACAATTCCGCCAATCACCACAACCAACAGTAATAAACTGGGTAGCGCCTGCAAAAAAGTAACTGCGATATTCTTTAAATTCGCAGGTGCGCCTGCAGGATACTTTTTCTTTTTGATCCAGACCGCAGCAACAAGCATAAGAGCCAACCCCATGAGAATACCGGGAAGATACCCGGCCAAAAAGAGCGAGGCAATTGACACTCCACCACTTGCAAGCGAATAAACGATAAGCACATTTGAAGGAGGAATTACCAGGCCTGTAGTTGAAGAAGTAATGTTCACTGCCGCACCAAATTCTTTAGAATATCCTTCCTTTTCCATAGCCGGACCAAGGATTCCACCCATTGCCGAAGTAGCTGCCACTGCAGATCCTGCAATAGCACCAAAGAGCATTGCCGCAACTACATTCACATAGATCAATCCACCCGGTAACGCCCCCATAAGGGCTTTGGCAAAGGCAATGAGCCGGTTGGCTATCCCTCCCTGATTCATTATTTGTCCTGCCAAAATAAACAGGGGAATTGCAAGCAGCGAGAAACTGTCCAGCCCCGTGGCCATACGCTGGGAAACCGTAGTAAATGCAGCAAGCGTATCTATAGATGCCAAAATTGTAAGTATACATGAAATCCCGATTGACCAGGCAACAGGAACCCCTATTGCCAGCAAAATCACAAAGGATAGCACCAGTATTAAAACCTCTGACATCATACTAAATATGTTTTTGAATGAATGATTTCGTGAATTTTATAATATATCACCAGTAAGCCACTTAGGGGCACTACACTGTAGACCCATGATAATGAGACGCCCAGGGCTGCCGAAGACTGCCCCAGTAAATCGTTGACATAGACCAGGTTGCCACCTCCAATGACCAGCACGGTCAAACTAAAGAGGATGATAAGAATATTGATAAAAATGCGAAGTCTCATCCTGTTGGTCGGATTCAACTTTGGCGGCAAAATATCTATCGACAAATGAGTTTGTTGTCCTGAAGCGTATGCAGCTCCTAAAATTCCTATCCAAATGAAAAGATATCGTGCAAGTTCTTCGGTAAAGGAACTGGGAGAATTAAGGAGGTATCTTGAAAAGATCTGCCATAATACAGATAGCACCATGAGTATGAGAAGTACTACCAAAAAATTTCCGAGGATTTTATCTACAGTTTTTCTCATAACTTACTCAATAGCCTGGATTTCTTCAATTAATTTTTTCATTTCAGGATCCTGTGAAAATTCCTCATACATGGGCTCCACTTTTTCCCTGAAAAGTTCTTTATCTGGATATATCACCTTAACTCCTGCTTTCTGAATCTCTTCCATGGCTTCTAATTCTGCTTCTCTCCAGATGGTTTTTTGATATTCTGAAGATTCCATAGCTGCCTCTTTTAACCATTTTTGCTGTTGCGGGTTAAGGTCATTCCACACCAGGGTACTTATTAAAAGTTCATCGGGAAGGGCAGTGTGTTCGTCTACCACAAAGAATTTTGTCACCTCATAATGGCGGGAAAGGTAAAAACTTGGTAAATTGTTTTCGGCTCCATCTACGATCCCTTGTTGTAAAGCAGTGTAAAGTTCTCCCCAGGCAATAGGGGTTGGGGAACCTCCTAAATTCTTTACCATATTAATGGCTGTATTGCTTTCCATTACCCGTAATTTTAAACCTTTAAGATCTTCAGGTTTTTCCACAGGGGTTTTACTGTAAAAACTTCTGCTTCCTGCATCGTAAAAAGTAAGTCCTTTTAGCCGTTTATCTATGCTCTTGTTAAGGAACTCTTCTCCTATCTCCCCTTCCAGGACTTCAAATCTATGCTCCCTGTCCCGGAACAGAAATGGAAGACCAAAAAGCTGCAGGCTGGGAACAAAATTTTCAAGAACCCCGGTAGAGACCTTTGTCATTCCAAGACTTCCTATTTGTAAAAGCTCCAGGGTTTCTCTTTCTGAACCCAATTGCTGGTTTGGATATATATCTATGCTCATGGTGCCTCCCGACTTTTCATAAAGACGTTCGGACATATAGACCATGGCTTTATGAACAGGATGAGAAGTGTCCAGACCGTGACCCAGCTTTATTTCCTTTACTTCGTTTTGCTCTGCGCAACCTATTCCCAATGAAAGTAGAATTAGCAGTAAACCAACACGATTTATATTTTTAGTTCTAAGGATATTCATTTTTTTATTAATAATAATTAACCGGCTTTTGGTGACTCTTTTGTGCCGGTTGATGAAAGTGTTATCTCTTTATTCTTCCATCGGTTTTTCCGTTTGCCACCTCCAGCACTTCCTCAACACTTACCAGGTTCACATCGCCAACATGGGTATGTTTTAAAGCACAGGCTGCATTGGCATAGTCGAGGGCTTGCTTGTCATCAAAATGTTGTAACCCGTATAACACTCCAGCCGCAAAAGCATCGCCTGTACCTATTCTATCTACTACGTTTGTTATTTCCAGTTCATTCGTAGTAAGAAATTCTTCTCCATTCCATGCTCTCCCATAAATTTTTTGCCACGAAGCATTCACGCTGGTTCGAACTTTGTCAAAAATTTTCTGAATTTTGGGAAACTCGGCTATTAAAGCACGACTGGCTGCCATAAAACCTTTTTCATCTGTAGAAAAATCGGTTTTCAGGATTTCATTGATCTCGTTAACACCTCCTATGAAAATTGTGGAAAGGGAAATCAATTCTTTCAGGACCTCATGACTGCTCCTGCCATATTTCCAGAGATTACTCCTGTAGGCAGGATCTGCTGTAACTATGACACCTTTGCGGAGCGCCACTTCCAGCCCCGATTTTAATGTTTGATATGCTCCTTCTGAAACACCCGGTGAAATCCCGCTCCAGTGCATGAACTGGCAATTCTCCAGCACCTTTTCCCAATCTACCTGACCTGGGGTAATATTAGCGAAGCAACTATTCACCCGATTATAGGCTACCTGGCTGGAGCGCATGGCAGATCCAACTTCAAGAAAGTATAAACCTAAAGGGTAGTTAACCTTTTGAACCGCGCCTATACCAATGCCATATTTCCGAAGCGTAGATAATGCCGCCTCCCCAACTATATCGTTTGAGATATTGGTCACATGTTGAACTTCTATGCCCATATGAGCAAGAGATGCTGCAACATTCATTTCGGTGCCACCAAAGAAAAAATCCATCTGAGTTGCCTGTAAAAGCTTCCGGTTATCTGATGGTGATAAACGCATTAAAACCTCACCAAAGGTGACAATCTTTTTTGTTCCTGAAGCTTTTTCGTGCATGGGCAATTAGTAAAAAGCTACAGATAGAATTACCTGTAGCTTTTTGTTTCAAATTTATTTTTTAAGTCTCTTGATAAGGTCAAGGGTTTCCTGAACAGTCTTTTTAAGAGCGTCATAATCCTTATTGGCAATAAGCTCTTTTGAGATAAGTTTTGACCCCATCCCTACGCAGGTCACTCCTGCATCAAACCAGCCTTTAAGGTTTTCTTCTGTTGGTGAAACCCCGCCAGTAGGCATAATACTTGTCCATGGTTGAGGACCTTTGATTCCTTTTACAAAAGTAGGCCCATAGGTTCCTCCCGGAAACAGCTTTACGATTTCACAACCGAGTTCTTCTGCACGGGTAATTTCGGTAAGAGAGCCGCAGCCTGGAGACCAAAGCACTTTGCGGCGGTTACAAACCACTGCGATATCCTCCCGTAAAACAGGAGTCACAATAAAGTTCGCTCCCAATTGCATGTAAAGTGATGCCGCAGCAGCATCGGTCACCGAACCTACACCCATGATCATTCCGGGAAGTTCTTTAATTGCGTATTTATTAAGTTCTCCAAATACTTCAAAAGCAAAATCTCCGCGACTGGTAAATTCCATCAGACGACCCCCTCCGTCGTAACAGGCTTTTAGTATTTTTTTTCCAAGTTCTACATCAGAATGAAAAAATAAGGGAACCATTCCCTGGTCTTTCATTACTGACGCTACTTCTATTCTTGAATATTGAGCCATATTTTTAAAATTTATCGGGCTACACGACCGGAAGCGTCACCGCCCATTAATTTCTTAACTTCATCTATAGTCACCAGGTTCGCATCACCTTTAATGGTATGTTTTAATGCCGATGCAGCCACAGCAAAGTTCAATGCATTTTGATCATCTTCTGGATACGTTAATAATCCATAGATCAATCCGGCCATAAAGGAATCTCCTCCTCCTACCCGATCTACAATATGGGTGATGTTATATTCGGGAGATTTAAACATGGTTTCTCCATCATAAAGAACTCCGGCCCATGTGTTATGAGAAGCAGAAAGGGATCCTCTTAAAGTAGTGATCACCTTTTTGGCATTGGGAAATTTCTCCATCATTTGCTGACAAACAGAAAGGAAAGCTTCAGCTTTTACATGCTCTCCCTGGGTGGTGATATCAAGACCTTCAGGCTTAATTCCGAAGTGTTTTTCAGCATCTTCTTCATTTCCGAGGATAATATCGCAGTAAGAAGTTAGCTCGGTCATGATCGCTTCCGGCTCAACTCCATATTTCCAAAGTTTTGCTCTGTAGTTAAGATCTGTAGAAATAGTGATCCCTTTGGCGCTTGCAGCTTTTACCGCTTCAAGGCAGGCATCGGCTGCTCCCTGGGAAATAGCTGGGGTAATTCCGGTCCAGTGGAACCAACCTGCGCCGTCAAAAACCTCATCCCAGTCGACCATCCCTTTTTCAATTTGGGACATGGCCGAATGAGCGCGGTCATAAACTACTTTACTCCCACGGCTTACCGCGCCGGTTTCAAGAAAATAAATTCCGAGACGATCGCCTCCAAAAATGATCTTATCTGTACCTACATTTCTTTTGCGCATTTCCATAAGCGCACATTCGCCAATATCATTTTTAGGTAAACGGGTCACGAAATCTACAGGCACGCCATAATTGGCCAGCGATACCGCCACATTTGATTCTCCACCTCCGTAAACTACATCAAAATTATTTGCCTGCGAAAACCGCAAATGTTCCTGCGGGGCAAGACGTAACATTATTTCACCAAAAGTCACTACTTTTTTCATAAAACTCTATTGATTAAATCCATATTCCAGCTGTAGATCCTGTGTGCAACAAGGGCAGCTGCTTTAAAAATTAAAATATTCTTTTGCGTTTTTATAACTGATATTAGCTATGGTTTGTCCCACTAATTCCATATCATTGGGCAACTCCCCTTTCGCCATTTCTTCACCGAACAAGTTACATAAAACTCTTCGAAAATACTCGTGGCGGGGGAAAGAAAGAAAGCTTCTGGAATCTGTTAACATCCCAATAAACACGCTCACTAGCCCCATATTTGAAAGCGCATCTAATTGATCTATAATCCCTTGTTTTTGATCAAGAAACCACCAGCCAGAACCAAACTGCACCTTCCCTTTTATACTCCCATCGTTGAAATTGCCTATCATACTGGCAAAAACAGCATTATCAGCGGGATTCAGGTTGTATAAAATTGTCTTTGTAAGTTTATCCTTCCCATCAAGATGGTTGAGGAATTGAGAGATCTTCTCGGCCTGGGAGTAATCTCCTATAGAATCCCAACCTGTATCTGGCCCCAGCTTCTCAAGCATACGTTTGTTATTATTTCTAAGGGCTCCCAGGTGAAATTGCTGAACCCAGCCTAGCTCATGGTAAGTTTCTCCCAAAAACAGAAGAATCGACGTCTTATATTTATCGGCTTCTAATTCTGAAATCTCTTCCCCATTTAGCTTTTTTGAGAAGATAGACGCTATTTCAGCATCTGTGAATTCTTCAAAGGAAATAGAATTGAGCCCGTGGTCACACAACCTGCAGCCATTTTCGTGGAAAAATTCAATTCTTTTTCTCAAAACATTCTTTAGATCCTGGTAAGATTTAATCGAAGTTTCTGCCACATTTCCCAATTGATCAACATAATCGTTAAAAGAAGGAGATTCTATTAGAACGGCTTTATCGGGACGGAATGCGGTACTTACTTTTATTCCAAAATCACTATCGGCTAACTGCCGGTGGTAATCGAGAGTATCAAGGGGGTCTTCGGTAGTACAAAGCGCCTCCACTCCCATTTTCTTCAGAAGGCCACGACAGGAATATTCCGGTTGCTGAAGTTTTTTGTTCACCTCCTCATAGATTCTTTCTGCGGAATCTTCGTTTAAAAGCTCATCAATTCCGAAGTATCTCTGAAGCTCAAGATGCGTCCAATGGTAAAGAGGGTTACGCAAAGTATGGGGAACAGTTTTGGCCCAGGCCATGAATTTCTCCTTATCTGATGCATCTCCTGTAATATACTTTTCATCCACGCCCAGGGTTCGCATTGCACGCCACTTGTAGTGATCACCTGCAATCCAAACCTGTGTGATATTATCGAACTGCCTGTCTTCGGCAATCTCCTTTGGTGAAAGGTGATTATGATAATCTATGATAGGCTGTTCTTTCGCGTAGTTGTTATAAAGATCTTTTGCCTGCTCGCTGTAGAGCAAAAAATCGTCTGATATAAATTTTTTGGATTTCATCTTTAACTGTTTATTCAAAATTATGGCGTTAGCGCCCCATCCAGCCGCCATCTACCAAAACTACTGAGCCATTCATGTAATCACTTGCTTTTGATGCAAGGAAAACAACAGGTCCTTTAAAATCTTCGGGTTCACCCCATCTTCCTGCAGGGATCCTGGCGAGAATCGAAGTACTTCTGTCTTCATCCTCGCGTAAAGCTGCCGTATTATCTGTAGCAATATAACCCGGAGCAATAGCATTGATCTGTACTCCTTTTGAAGCCCATTCATTTGAAAAGGCTTTTACGAGTTGCCCAACGGCTCCCTTTGAAGCTGCGTAACCCGGAACCGTGATCCCCCCCTGGAAAGTGAGAAGGGAGGCTGTAAATATAATTTTCCCACTTCCTCTCTGGATCATTTCTTTCCCGATCTCCCGGGTTAGAATGAACTGAGAATTTTGATTCACCTCGATCACCTTATCCCAATATTCATCGGGATGCTCGGCGGCAGGTTTCCTCATGATTGTTCCGGCGTTATTCACCAGAATGTCTATGGTAGTATTTTCTGCTTTTACTTTTTCTATGAAAGCGTAAAGGCTTTTCCTATCTGAAAAATCACATTGGTAGGCAGAGAATTTTCTCCCGGCAGCCTTAACTGCTGTTTCTATTTCTGAACCTTCTGCCTTTAAACTGGTAGAAACTCCAATAATGTCTGCTCCTGCTTCTGCAAGACCCTGGGCCATTGCAAAGCCAATTCCGCGGTTACAACCAGTAACTAATGCTGTTTTTCCTGTTAGATCAAATAATTTCATATTACTTCAGGTTATCGGGATCAACTTTATCCATATCTCCATAGTCAAGGTTCTCTCCTGCCATTCCCCAGATAAAAGTATAATTCGAAGTTCCCGCGCCGGCGTGAATAGACCATTCGGGAGACAAAACTGCCTGGTGGTTCTTCATAAAAATGTGGCGGGTTTCATCGGGCTGACCCATGAAGTGACTGATAGTTTGCCCTTCTTCCAGATCGAAGTAGAAATAGGCTTCCATTCGGCGTTCATGGGTATGGGGAGGCATGGTGTTCCAAACATTTCCTTCTACAAGCTCGGTCATTCCCATTTGGAGCTGACAGGTTTCAACTATGCTGTTCACGATAAGCTTATTCAGGATCCTTTTGTTGGCATATTTCTCATCTCCAAGATGAACAACTTCAGCATCTTCTTTTCCAACTTTTTTAGTAGGATATTCTTTGTGTGCAGGAGCAGAGTTTAAATAAAAAATGGGTTGTTCCCCGGAAGACTTCTTAAAAATGACATTTTTGACACCCTTACCAACGTAAAGCGCTTCTTTGTGTGCCAGCTGATATTCTTTTCCGTCTACCTCAACAATTCCGGCTCCACCTACATTGATCACTCCCAGTTCTCTTCGATCTAAAAAGTTTTCAGATTTAAGATCGTCAATAGTTTCAAGCTTCAGGTCTTTATTTACAGGATAAGCTCCTCCTACAATAAATCTATCGTACATAGAATAAGTAAGATTGATCTCGTCATTATTGAAGAGGTCTGGGATCAAAAAATGCTCCCGTAGTTCCTGGGTAGTATATTTTTTTACATCATTTGGATGATGTGCGTAACGTAATTCTGAATTAGTCATTTCGATTTTTTTTGCTGTTCAACTTCGTTTTATGTTCGGGAACTGTAAGCAAAAGTTCCAGCCCCGGCTGCTGCGGCTTTTGCATTTATGCAATCGATTACACAAATATAGAATTTTTTCGGCGAAAAGGTTTTTCCAATCGTTAAAATCCTACAGAACGGAATAAAAATATTTCCTCTCAAAAATGACATTTTTGAGACTCTTTTATTTGCTTTTGTTTCTGAAGGTCTACCATCCCCTCGTAGACCAACTGTGCCACTGCCCTGGCTCCTTCGGGTTGAAAATGCGTATTGTCACTGCTGCCTTCAGGATAAGCTTCGTATAAGCCTGGACCAAAGTTCATAAAATATTTAGCCGTGACGTAATCTTTACCTTTTTCAGTAAAATGATCCATAGACCTTTGAGTGAGATCGATAAGATAGACCTTGAGCTCTTCTGCCACTTCAACAGCAGCCGTGTAATACGCTCCATGTACGTTTTGTAGCTTGCCGTCTTCCCACGGGTAATTGCGGTTTACCGGAGTAAGAATTACCGGAATTCCCCCTTTTTGACGGGTCTGGTGAACAAACAGGCGCAGGTACTCCTTATACCCTTCAACAGTTACGTAACGCTCCGGCTTATTTTCAGCGGCATCATTGTGCCCGAATTGCATCAACACTAAATCCCCCTTTTTAAGATCCTCATAAACCGAAGGCCATCTGCCTTCTTCAAAGAATGTACGGGTACTGCGACCTCCACGAGCACGGTCATCAACCACTACAGTATCTGTTTTTAGGATGTGATTTAAATCCTGCAAGTGCTCAGGAGTCATTTTTTCCTGAAACACCTGTCCCCAGCCCGTAAGAGGATATCTGGTTTTCATATAATCTTTACCCGGGTCATAGTTGTTGCTATAATCGGCCATTGTGGAGTCGCCGATAAGGTAAATTTTCACCATCTCTTCCTGTTCGCCGGGCAGCAGAAAAAGCAGTAAGAGTATTAAATAATAAGGTTTTATGATCATTCTATCTAATTATTGAACGGTTGCCGAAATTTCCGGAAATTATTTTTGCTTCCGGATCTTGGTTGCCCCTAACTGAAATCATACCTCTCAAAAATGCCATTTTTAAGAGGTTTATCAGGGACACCAATCGTTGCATTATTTTTTCTGAAATACAATTCATTGTCAAAATACCCTTTTTGGGGGGTATACTGAAGCTTATTTTGAAAACCTGAACCAATCGAAATCGGCATAACCGGAATCATTGGTTTTCTGCTTTTTGGTGGCAAAAATGCCGATTTTCGCACCTACCCATTTTCCTTCTCTTGCGGAGAAATCTTCATCTATCTCAATGTATTTTTTTCCGTCTTCACTATAACTGAAAGTACACTGCGCCTTTTTATCCACTTCAACTCTCAGAAAGGCCGTTTTGGCAGAAAGCTTTTTTAGCTGTTCCTTTTGCTCTAGATTACCTTCATCGGCCTTTTCAGCTTCAGCATAAACAACATAGATTCCGTCTTTTCTACTTTCCAAAGCCACATAGGCATAAGATCTTCCCATCACGATTAGCCCTGCTTTTTCATTTTCAAGGTTCTTATTTGGATTAAAGGTTAGTTTGGTAGTGGTAGTAAATTCTTCAGCCGGAAATTTTTGCAACAACAGGCCCGGGGAATCCCACAGGTTTTTCGCAGCCTCAGGAAGTAATTGCGTATAAAGGCGCAACTGATCTTTTGCAGGATTGGCAAAGGCCCAGGTCGCGTTAGGATTTGCCTGCCACTGCCATTGAAGCCCAATGTCATTTCCGGTAAATTCATCTGAATCTTTGGGAGTTTGAATAGGATAAATCTTACCCACATTGGGTTTCCTGAAAGACATTACAGGTTCTCCTGTACCGTCTCCGTCTTTATCTACTCCCATTGTAGGCCAGCCATCCTTCCACGTCATAGGCTGTAGGTGGACTATACGCCCGTAAGCCTCTTTATCCTGAAAATGGATAAACCAGTCCTCGCCGTTCTCCAGCTCGATCCATGCTCCCTGGTGAGGCCCATTGATATCGGTATTTCCCTGAGCCAAAGAAACATGCTCCTCGTAAGGACCGTAAGGGTTTTTAGACCGCAGAATCAACTGCCAGCCTGTGGAAACTCCTCCGGCAGGTGCAAAAATGTAGTAATAGTCGTCTTTTTTGTAAAACTTGGTTCCTTCAACTGTAGGATGATCTTCATGCCCATCAAAAACGATCTTTCCGGCGCCGGTAGTTTTTGTTCCTTCCCAATTCAGTGGTTTGACCACGAGAATACTTTTTATTCCGGCACGGCTGCCCGCAAAGGCATGAGATAAATAGGCTTTTCCTTCTTCGTCCCAAAGTGGTGCAGGATCAATAAGCCCTTTACCTGCTTCCACAAGAACAGGTTCTTCCCATTCCCCCGCAGGATCTTTGGTTTTAACCATGTAAATGCCGAAGTCGGGATCTCCCCAGTAGATGTAATATTCCCCTTCATGATATCGAAAAGCCGGCGCCCACACACCATTTCCATGCTGGGGGGAGCTGAAATGTTCGTCGGGCACCTGCCTTGGTAAAGCATGATTTATAAGCTGCCAGTTCACCAGATCTTTGGAATGCAATATTGGTAAAGCCGGTGCAGAATTAAACGAAGACGAGGTCATGTAGAAATCATCGCCCACTCTCACCACATCGGGATCGGAATAATCTGCATGTAAAATGGGATTTATATATGTTCCATCTCCCTGATCGGCTGCCCATACATCTGACTTAAAATTTTCGCTGTTTTGAGCATTCATAGTTATCCCTCCAAAAACTAAAAGAACCAAAACTGCTGCTAAATTTTTAAGTCTTTTCATGTTATTCTAATTGTCCGGATTCCTCAAGATTGTTTAAATGCTCATCAATTTCAGCTAAAAATCCTTCTTTTGTGGTGATTCCATTCGGTTCCTGCTCCCAGGCTGCAAGGAAATAATAAGTTACAGGTTCTGCGGTTTCATTGAAGATTACGAGGTGATCATGCGGACCTTCTTTGACTTCTTTTACATCAGCTTTCTTATAGAATAGCGCCATCCCCAGTTTATCCTGATCATTCACAAACGTCTGGTTTCCATAGGTAGCGATGTATGTCCACTCTCCTCCTTCACCTTGCTTCTGAAGCAGTTCAATATTTTCAAATTTTACGATTCCTGTAGTTAAGCCTTCCAGAGGTTCAGAAAGATCTAAAGTTGCTTTTGTATATCTTCCTTCAGGAAAAATAGTGAGGGTGGTAGTAAGATCCACCGTATCTGTTCCGGTTGCCCAATCTGAATATTCGATCTTAACTTCTGAAGAACCTTCAGTATTAGAAACCTGCGCATGAGTGTTACCTACGTTTCTGAAGTGTGCTACAGTATCATTCATAAAGCGGCCGTAGCTCCCAATTCCCAGAGATTTCCCGGCTTTTAGGATATCCATCCCCCAGGCAGCTTCTTCGTGGTAAGAATCGAAACCGTCCTGGCCCACTTGTGGCAGCACCATAGTGTCAGTTTTCTTTCCGAAGATATCTATAGCGTTTCTCCAGTCCAGATATAATCTATATCCCACTTGTGCATTCTCCCAGCCCGGACCTTCATACCTAATGTAGTAAGAGTGATCTGTATGTTCCGGGGGAAGGGTAAGTTCCTGCACATTTTCGAAAGTGCCGCCCCTGTATTCTCGACCTTCCCATTGTCCGTCCTTTTTCACCGAGATCTCGGCATAAGTTTGAGGCTGAGAAGTTTTGGTGTCTTCAGGGATTAAACGCTGCTTCTTGTCATCCTTGTTTTTGCAGGCTGTTGCTGCAATAATGAGTGAAAGGATTAAATATTTTGTTAGTGACTTCATATTAGTATTCTTCATGATTATTGTTCAAGGTCTTCATATTGAAGTGAGGCAAGAATAAATGGCCCCACTCCTTTTGGATCGTTGTCTCTAATGATTTCATTGATGTAGTATTCGTAAGAACCATCGCGGTAGGGATCGCCCCCGAGACCTGCAACCCCGTTGACATCTGTAAGGCTGATGGTACCGTCTTCATTTTCTTCAATGAACTGCTCCAGAATTCCTTCATAGGCTTTAACTCCTGCTTCACGGAACTTGGGGTCAAGATATCCCTCGTCCACTCCTTTAAGCAGGAAATAGGCGAACATACTGGATGCTGAAGCTTCCAGGTAATTTCCTTCCCTTTCCCCCTGATCTACTACCTGATACCAAACCCCGGTTTCATCCTGATAACGAACGATACCTTCGGCCAGTTTTTGAGCGATATCCACAATTTCATCTCTTTTGGGATGGTCCTGCGGAAGAAAATCAAGTACATCAACTACAGCCATAGCAAACCAGCCTATACTTCTTCCCCAGTAATTTGAGGAAAGCCCGGTTTCAGGATCTGCCCAGCGTTGTTCTTTACTTTCATCCCAGGCATGGTGGAAAAGTCCAGAATCTTCACTGTAATGGTATTTGTTTACCAGTGCAAACTGGTTGGCGACATCATCAAATAATTCCGGCTCATTAAACTCCGCAGCGTAGCGGGCAAGAAATGGAGAACCCATGTAAAGGCCATCCAGCCACATTTGATAAGGATAGATCTTTTTGTGCCAGAAGCCACCTTCAGAAGTACGTGGGTGTTCTCTCATCTGCTCCCTCAACATTTCCACAGCTTTGTGATATTTCTCGTCACCTGTTTCTTTATAAAGACCAATAAGGAACCTGCCTCCCTGTACCCGGTCAATATTATAATCTGACTGTTTGTAGGTTTTGATCTCGCCCTCCTCATTCACCATAAATTCAGCAAAATTCTTGATATAATTGAGATACTTTTCGTCGCCAGTAACCTTATAAAGCTTTTCCATTGAAGTCATGATAAGCCCGTGAGTGTATTCCCATTTTGGCTTTTCATTGAAATCAAGTGTCCAGCCTTCAGGATTTCTCTTAATTTCTGAATCGGCCATCCAGGTGGAATATTTATGTTCCTCTTTTACTGGGGTTGCTTCTGTAGCGGCAGTTTCTTCTTCAGTTCCCTTACAAGAGGTGAATGCAATAAACAGAAGGAGTAAATAAATGCTCGATTTTAGGGATTTGATCATTTTTCTATGGAATTTAAAAATTCAAAACTTCTGAAGGGTTCCAGGCGTCTGTCCCTCCAAAAATGTGTTCTACAGTGTATTTTTTTGATAATTCTGAGGTAAGTAGTACCGCCCACTCCACTCTTTCTGAAGGTGCCCATCCCGGACCTGAATTGTTGTATTCTGCATAAAGAACCGTTTCTTCGGCATGTGGCTTATTCCAGTTATGCCAGCCTTCTTTTTTAATATGCTCACCCATCTTTGTGTTTATAAAAACTGTCTGAGCAAAAGGTCTCCAGGGCCGTCCCAGGTAAACAGTTCCTTTTGGTGCATCACCGGTGAGCGTGCAATTCAGAAAAACAAAACCATACTTCGCACCCTTTTCAGTTGAAGCCGCAGTGATGTAATGGCCGCCTTCTTTGGAGTAGATCTCGCAATTCTCAAACACTGCGGTAGACCACCCAAAAATGAAATCTGTCGTACCTTCAATATAGCAGTCGCGGTAGTATTGCCTACTGTTCCTGCCGTGCGGATAAAGTGTATCCTGAAAACCTAAAAATTTACAGTTGTCAAAAATGGCTTTATCAGCATCCACTCTTACTGCCACAGCCTGTCCTATAGGTCCGGCGCTGTTTTTAAAGGTGATTTTGGTAGCGTGAAAACCATCTCCAAAGACAAAGAAGGAAGTGGAACCGGTAGTTCCTACTTCCTCTCCAAAAACATTAAGCTTTTGCGCAAAATCATCATAAGTAAGTATGGTGGAAACTTTGTCTTCTCCTATAAAAGTGACGTTAGTTTTTGAAGCAGGAAGTACTAACTTCTCTTTATAAATCCCTGATTTAATAAAAATTCTTGTCCGTGCTTTTCTAAAATCGGGCACCGCATTTATTGCTTGCTGCACAGTCTTAAAATCCCCGGAATCATCGGCTGAAACTATAAAATCATAAGTAGCGGAATTAACGGCTGCAGTTTCGGTTTCTTTATCAACAAGTTCATTTAAATAAATTTCGAGGTTTGTATAGTCGTTATCGAGATCATGCCCATTGGCATTTTCTTTAGTAGCGTCAATACCCTTGGCTTTTTCCCAGGCATCGGGCATTCCATCTTCATCGGAATCTTTGGGTGCTGTTCCACTTCTTAATTTTGGCCAGCCGCCCACCTGTTCCTGTGAGTCAATGATTCCGTTGCCGTAGGTGGCTTTTCCGCTTCTGGTTTCGTTGATAATCCTGATATCAACCGCATCTCTTTTTAAACTGGCACCTGCCTTTTTCATCACCAGGTCAAAGGCTGTACGTGCGTTTTGGGTGTCAACATTATTGTTATAATCAAAAGGATCATTGACACGTGCTGCTTCAGGATCATCTCCCTGCACTCCGCCATTCCAGTTGTTCTCTGTCACCTTTTCTGAACCTTCAACATAATTTCCATTTACATAGAACTTTCCGTAGGGATCATACGGCTCTACGATCCTCTCCTCATCTTCGGTAGCCGGACCCGGTTTGAAATAGTTATTTACAATATTATAACGGCCGTTTTCACCGCCGTAAATGCTGTTATCTTCCCAGTTGTAGATCACATTATTTCTGAAGTCCACAAATTCCCCCTCTAGATTTTCAGTAGTTTTTGAGCCACTGAAACGGGGGTTTCTGCTGTGGTTACTGGCAATTAAATTATGATGAAAAGAGACATTTTCGCCACCCCAAATTCCGCCGTAGCCATGATCTCCTTTGGAATGCACAGAACTGTTAAGCGCTTCAGAAATGATACACCACTGCATTGTAAAGTTCTTATTCTGGTAGAAAGAGGCATTTTCATCTGTGGCCCAGCTTACGGAACAGTGGTCTAAAATGACATTTTTGACACCCCGTCCTTTAAAGGAATCATCGGCAATGCCTTTGATGTCGCCCATCCTGAAGCGCATGTATCTAATGATCACATTATCATCCTTTACTGCCACAGGATAGCCCTTAATGGTAATGCCATCTCCCGGCGCAGTCTGCCCGGCAATGGTAAGATTGCCTTTGTTGATATCTAATGGCCTTTCGAGTTCTATAGTGCCTGAAACTGCGAAAACAATAGTACGGGGACCATCCTTTAAAATGCCTTTTCTAAGACTTCCTTCTCCATCATCATTTAGGTTTGTAACGGTGTAAACAATGCCGCCCCGGCCACCGGTTGCATACCTTCCAAAACCCTCGGCTGAAGGAAAAGCCAGTTGCTGTGCCTGTAAGGGCAAGCCTACCAGTATAGCTGCAATTAAAAATTTTATTTTCTTCAGGCAATTCCGCATATTTTTTATTTTTTTCTCTTCAAAAGTTTTCTAATAATATTGGATCTTAAAGGCCTTCGTTCCGTCTTCAAGACTCCTTCTACTATAAATTTAATTAGGCAAAATCAACCGGATTATAAAAACCCGGTTAATAGTGCCTAGTAGAGTAGATTTCTAAATTTCTGTTTTTAAATAAATATTCTTTTTTCTAATCATTGGAATTATTTAGAATTCAAAAGCTCCAAGATCTGGTGCAGCACCATTGTAAGGTAAGCCTACATCCACTCCTGCGTCAATCAAATCGCTGTCTGATTCTAAATGGAAAAAACTAACGTCGGGGAGGCTACCGTCAGGCTTCCTGGGACCTGTTAATTCAGAATAATCTATACTCACAAAATCATTTACAGAAGATTCAACTCCCTCCATCCAACTGTTATTGGTCACATCTAGAGTAGTCGCATTGATGCTGCCAACTTCCCCAAGAACATTACTATTCTTAATTGTTAACTTTTCAAGTGGATTTGTACTGCCAAAACCATAATTGGTTCCGTTATCATAAGCAGAGCAATTGTAAAGTGTCACCTCTCCTCTATTACTGTTGTGGTCAAAGCCATCATACCTATTTCCTACAGCAATAGACCTTATGTAAATCGCATTATGCTTCAAATCTTTGTTATCACTACCACCCGTTTTAAAGCCGTTTCCGTCACCACCGCTTACAGAACCATCTTTGAGATATCCATTTTGGATTGACCAGCAATCTTCATGAATAGTAGTGACATTATCTGCATTTCTTAAATAACCGTCCCAACCATCATCAAGGTTTTGCCACGCCCTACATCCCACGAATTTATTACCGGTACCTACATCTAATTTGCTGGCAAATCCGTCAGCATTTTCTAGTGTAGAATCTGCATTGAAGAAAGAGTCACAATTAAGTATAGTATTGTTCGCAGCACCACTGTTCAACTGAAGCCCTGTATCTGCACATTCAGAAAAAGTACAGAACTCAACAAGATTGTTGCTTCCTGTTATCTGCATTCCATTGTCTCCTGCCTTAGTAACATCAATGCCTTTGATGTGCCAGTAACTTGCCTTCAACTCTATACCTCTATTAGAAGAATTTTCAGCCATTGAAGAAAAATCAAATTTTGGCCTGGTGTCATCACCGGGATGAGCCAACAAGGAGATCATATTACCCGCACTACCACTGGTGTTTATTTCTATGGTAGCATCGAAGGTATAATCACCTCCACGGATGTATATATTTTCACCGGGAATGGCCACTGAAATTGCATCCAGAATTTCCTGTGATGTAGAAACCACTTTACCATCTATTGAGGAAGTATTATCTCCGGTACGGAATGAGTAGGTGTTACTTAAAGCGCTATTCTTTCCATCTCTGGTTTCAATACGCCAGTAGTAGACAGTATTGGGTTCTACTTCAACATCTATGGTAGAAACTGTAAGTCCTTTCCATTCTTCAGATGGTTCCTGGTTGCCATCAACCTCATCAGCAAATAATGTATAGGTAAGAGGATCTCCATCAATATCTGCGGAAGCAGCTTCCCAGGTTAAAGTAACCTTACCATCAACAGGAGATACCGTTACCCCGGAAGCAGGTGAAACTAATGTAGCCGGAAAAGGTGCATTATTAGATCCTGCCTCACCCGCAACATAAAATTTATGAGGATCTGAACTGGTAGTCTCTTCTCCCGCATTTTTTGCCACCACACTCCATGAATATGGATAACCTCTTTCGAGTCTAACTACAAGTGAGGTCGAGGTAAGGTTAGGTCGCTGTGTTACTTCCTGCGTTACCAGATTGGTAATTAAAAGATCATACCTTTCTGCATCAATAGCTTCATTCCATTCAAAAGCTACTTCGGCCATATTCGCAATAACGTCTCCTACTTCACATTCTGTATTATTTTGCGGCATAACCAGTTCGGCCTTTCCGGGAGGTGTAGCAGAAATTATTTCGGCATCATCATCTTCTGAACAGGAAACTGTTATAGTGCCCAGCAGAATAATGAAGAACATTTTTATACAGGATATATTTTTTATGTTTTTCATAATTTAATCACTTTAATAGTTTGACTTACCGTGGCGGATTTCAATTGAAGGAAATACACACCTTCCCTGTAGTTGGTAAGGTTGAGTGGAAGCAATCTATCTACAGGAATTCCCATTCTTCCTGAGAAGTATTCCTTTCCATTAAGGTCAAGCAGGGAAACATGTATATTGGGATCTAACCCATTGATATAGACCTTAAGATCTCCCCGGGTTGGGTTTGGAAACAGTACAACCTCTTCAGACATTAATACCTCATCATAAAATATTCCCTGACAGCCAGAATCTGTGTAGACAGCAAGTTTATTCGTGCCTGGCTTAAGATCTAAGGTTACATGAGATTGTGATGTGGTCGTGATATTCCCGTTATGTTCAATTGTGTAAAGATTGGCCCCATCTAATGATAAGGTCACGGTATTAGCCGCATAATCTACCGAAGAATAAGCTTCTAAAGGAGTTGGTCCTTCTACTGTTATTTTAAAACACTGCTCATACCCATCCTGTCCATCAACAGTCATACAGATATCATAACTACCCGCAGCTAAATTTTCAATCTTTGCTGAAAAGTTGTTAGAAGATGAAAGTGTAGCAGAACCTGTACCTGCACCAGATAATGAAACATTATAGGTATAATTTCGATCTTTGGCAGTGATGGATACAAACCCGTCTCCGTTTCCATTACAGCTCACATCATGCACAGCTATGTTGAAATTATCTGATGGCAAATTGAAGACTTCACATCCAAAAACATCAACGATCGCTCCTTCAGTAGAATTAGGACAGCTATCCTCACTATCTACAAGTCCGTCGCCGTCACTATCATCACATACATCTCCAATCCCGTCACCATCAGAATCGGCCTGGTCGGCATTTGGTGTGAATACGCAATTGTCATCCACATCAAGTATCCCATCATTATCAGAATCATCAGTCGCTATTAGGTTTGGTAACGGGTCCCAGCCATCATTCCCTTTAGTGAAATTAAAAGGTTTGATCTCGGTGTCATCATTAAGCACTGGGGAATCGAGTACTGTAGACCACGACACACGATCGTCCATGTGATTTTCTCCGGAAGCTTCGACTGTTCCGTATTCGTACATTTTTTCAGATTCACCTCCAAGGGAGCTTTTCCAGCCTTCTGGTTCGATCAAAGACTTTCCTTCAAAACCTGGATAAGTAGAAACGGCAATATTGGTATTATAGAAAACAACTTCGCTGGTGTGTGCCTGCCATGGCCTTCCAAAAAAGCCAGGTTTGGAACCCTGATTTGAAGCTGTATTTACACCTGGTATTGTTGAAATAATATTGGTTTCGTACATAAGGAACCCTCTTCCTCCGTCTTGTTGCGCAGCAGTAATATAAGCAGCATCACTACTTACATCACTTGTATTAAGAACCAGGTCAGATTTGTAGAAAACAGCGGTCATTCCGCCAAAAATGTAATCTACAGCACCCATCATAGCTCCTTTATAGATCACCACCCTGGAATCAGACCCTCCGTAGAAGGAATCCTGTCTTCCCACGATTCGACATTTGTCAAGAATGATCTTGTCTGAGCCACTCGCAATCCCTATTGCCGCGGCACGTTCAACAAAGCTTCGATCCTGCACGCTGGTATTGCCATAATCGGTAGGACGTTCACCTCTGTTACCGCTAACCATTACCACTACGTCTTCAGATTCTTTTTGAGAGATATACTGGTTGAAGGAATTTTCTATAATTAGATCTTCAGCAATAAAACCGTCTGCTGCAACCACTAAAGTAGCATTCCAGTAAGAACCATTAGTAGTTCCTGAAACGTTATTGTATGGTTGACTTCCATTGGCTTTATTAACCTCCAGCGCATCTTCGCTCCATTTATTATCAGTTCCCTGGCTATAATAGTTGTAACCATAACCATAATAGGAGGTGATACGAACGGCGTTATCTGCAATACCTACACCTTCATTTGTCAATTCAATACTTGGAATGGATGCGGCGTTCTTTAGAGTAATATTATCTTCCTTAATTACTACCATTTCCTCGTAATTTCCTGAATCTATAAGAACCGTTACACGTTCATCATTAGGCCTGGCCATCCTTGAAATTGCAACGAGAGCAGCATTTATGGTTTGATAATCTTTATCTTTTCCTACTGTAATTACTTCAGAATAAGCCACCACATCTATTACCTCAATATTGGTAATATAGGAAGTAGCATTAAATGTGATCTCAGCCATTCCTGCTTCGGTACCCGGATAAGTATAGGTAACATACTCCATTTGTGAAGTACTGCCACTGCTGGTGGTTATTGCATCACCGCCGTCAATGGTAAAGTCGGCAGCATAATAAAAAGTAACCACCATTTTCTGTCCGGGCTGCATGGGAACCGAAATTGTGCCTTCGCTTCCTGCAGACAAATGGCCTTTGGCCTGCTCATTTTTAATATTTCCTGTAAAAATTAGACCCTTATAATATTCTGTTTCAACAGTAATATTTGTATCGTCAAAAGTCCAATTTGAAACACTTTCAAAGTCAAGCGTTTTGGTTACTGCTTCTCCATCCACAGTCAAATAAGAAGTAAGGGAAAGTTCTAGTGGATATGCTTCCAAACCAGATACATTTACCTCATAAACCCCGTCTCTTAGAGCTACAGAATTTATATCTGAGAAAGTATATAAGTAATCTGGTTCATTAATATTTGTAAAGGTTAACGTTAAATCCCCTTTTTGAGCCTCAGTTAATCCATTAGTTTCGATTGTTACATTCTGTAATGGTTTTGGTTTAAAAACAACATCTGTAGTTGTTGCTCCAGTAATTTGAACGGTATTATCGGGGATGTGAAAATCGTTCACTCCATCTGCCTCTATAGTATATTCAATATTTGGTTGCAACTGTACAGAATAGGCTTCAGCATCAACATCAAGCATAGGCTGAGGAACATAAATACTATTGGCATCTGGATCTGGAGTAAAAGTAAGAGCCAGATCTGAGATATTTTCTCCCAGACCAATCACCGATCCAGAAACAGTAAAAAGCTCTACTTTTTGGATAGTTATGTCGTAAGATGTAGTGCTTTCAGTTACCTCCAGGCTGCTACCATTGGAAATAATATAACCATTGGCTCCTTCGAGAGATAGATTATATTCATAACCTACCGGTAATTTTACCTGGTAAGTTCCATCTGCTGGTATGACATTCCATTTTTTTCCAGCGCTATTTGTAAAAGTTATAGAATAATCAACAGGAATCCCTGATGCGGATGAAAGATCTACATTCCCATTGAGGCTGGCGTAAATAGCCGGAGTTCTTATAATTCTAAAATAGCTTGGTTTATCGGCCGCGTCATAGATATTGTAGGTTCCGCTGGCTTTTGCAACAAAGTTTACCTCCATGGGTTCACCGCCCACACTTACAACATCGTCCTGTAGGTCTGGATCTGCAACATATTCAAAATGAAGTTGACCAACTCCATCCTGACCAAGAACCCAAAGTGTCACTTCATCATCTTCACTAAGCTCAAGGCTCATGTACCTGTCGCGCGCTCCTCTCGAATTAATATAAACTCTTCCCGTAAATTCCTCAGATGAAACATTTTCATCATATCGGGTAAGGTTGGTATTAGAAGTACGTAACCTGTCGTTTCCGCCGCCTACCCAGCTCAAATCACCTTCAGTAAAATCCGGGAAGACATTGCCTGCAGTTCCCGGAGGAATGGACTCATCATACCACGAATTGATAATATCTTCAGTTAATTTATTATTGTACTGAGACTCGTCAAGTTGTGCTGCCCCAAAATCCCAAACATCTGGTAGACCATTGGATGTACCACTGCCAATTTCCTCTACAGTAATGTTGTAAGTGGAAGTACTTTCATCGACACTTAAAGTTGTACCGTTAGTAATTTCATATCCTTCTGCTCCTTCCAGGGAAATGCTATATTCAAAACCTACAGGTAAATCTACCTGATAAGATCCCCCATCAACTTCAGCACTCCAGGTTTTTCCTGACTCGTTAGTGAAATTTATGATGTAGTTATTGGGAATTCCTGCAGCATCAGTTAGATCTACATTCCCACTAAGTGCAGCATAGGTAACAATTTTACGCGCTATTCTAAAGTAGCTAGGCTTATCTGTATCATCATAGATACGGTAGGTCCCTGCAGCTTTTGCAGTAAAGCTTAATTCAGTAAGTTCATCTCCAACAGCTACGATATCGTTTTGCAAGGTTGGATCTGAAATATATTCAAAATGGATATTTCCGTTACCTTCTTGAGTAAGCGTCCATATAGTTACAACATCATCCTCATTAAGATCTATACTGAAATACCGGTTTGTGGCTCCTGATGAATTTATATAGATCCTTCCCTTAAATTCGTCGTAATCTGAAATATTTTCATCGTAACGGGTCAGATTTGTATTAGAAGTTCGTAATCGGTCACTACCGCCTCCGGTAAAGCTTAGATCACCAACAGTAAAATCTGGTAATTTATTATCTGAGCTTCCTGGCGTAATAGATTCATCGTACCATGAATTGATGATCTCTTCAGTTAACATATTTGAATATTGAGACTCATCAAGTTGTGATGCACCAAAATCCCAAACCTGGGTAAGGCCCTCAGAGGGGATTGATACAGCCTGCTCAGTAACCACCTCTAACCCGGGAAGGTAGGTATCATTACCTGTTCCGGCAACAGTCTTAAAATTTAAAGTTGTAGCAGGCCCAGTATAGGTAAATTCATAGGTATCCTCAAGGTCATTGACTACCTTTGTTGGTACTTCACCCAAAGATGCTCCTGTAGACACATCTGTACCTACCATGTTAAGGCCTGAATGTTTAGAACCTATGAAGCGTATGGTAGCGCTCCCCTCTACAGAAACATTTATTTCCTGATCAATTTTGAGATTGAGCCCATAGGTCTCTGAGTGAAATGAGTAATCTCCTCCCAGGGTTAGTTTACCATCAGGGCTTTGTTTAGCACTTATTATAGTCCCATCGGTAAAATCATAGGTGACTATATTTTGCTCCTGGGAGTACCCAGTAAAAATCCCTATTAAGAGAAAGAGGGATATGAAGTGTAATTGTTTAATCATTCTTTACAAGATTTAAAATTAAAAATACATCCTATCCTATGTCAGGATTCTTAACTGCTTTTAAATTTAAAAGCGCGTAGCTCTTCTTTTTATGTTTAAGGATTATCCTTTTGAAATACTCTTATCTCAGTAAAGTGTAAAAAAGGGTTTGCGTCATTACAACGCACCCCCTTTTTCGCATCTAAACTAACCTACCATCTTATCTCCAACGGGGGTCACCCACGTTATTATCTATTAATGTTTGATTTGTGATAGTAAAATCTCCTGTTGACGGATCAACAAAACCTGGATCAAGTGTCATATAGTTACTATCATCGAAAATATATTGCGAGGTATCATAAAATCCTGGAGCATTGAAGTAATTATTGTTACTAAAGCTTGGAGACTCGTCAATACCAGATCTATCGGCATAACCTTCGGATGCAGTATTTACGATTAACGTATTTCTTACGGTTACGTCATTCGATACAAACCGGACATATAACAACCTGCTACTATCTTTATTAGAACTGGCGTAAATGGTGGTGTTTTCAATAAGGATATTGGCAGTTAAACCAGTTTCATTAGACGTTCCACTGGCATCCATCCTAATAAAATCACGGTCTGGGGCAACGTTATAAAAAGTACTTGCATCAATGTGGACATTCAGAACATCTGAACTTCTAAAATCTATAAAATCCCCACCTGCAGTTAAAATGTTGTAAACAATACTGTTTTCCACAGTAAGTGTTTGTAAAATCGCACCAGTTTCATTTCCAGCAATAAACGAGCGGCCATAATCATGTATATTACTTCCACTAATAAATAAGGAATTGAAATTTCCGGCACCTGTATATCTTATTGCATCTGATAGTAATGCTGCACCTTCACCACCATTTAAATCAAGATCTATTAAGGCAACATCTGTAGCACCTCCCACGATTTCAAAATTCAAAGTCAACAAAGGCTTATCGAAGCTTCTCAAGCCTCTTATGGTAAGAGATTTATCCAAAGTTATGGTACCTGTTTGCTCGGTATAATCTCCCGGTTCCAGAACAAGAATGGCACCTTCTTCTGCATCGGCGATCATTTGCAAAAGATCGTCTTCAGGAGTAACCAATATTCCATCCCCAATGTCAATTCCTGTGGTAAATTCTCTAATCCCTCTTATTTTCTCTCCATTGAATAAAGTTGCAGTATATTCTGTTTCTGAGGTAAGGCCTGTAATCGTGGCCACCCCCTGATTCATTTCCTCTGCTGTAATGGTATGGGTGATATCCCCGGGGCTGAGTTTAATTTCGGTAACCTCACTTCCCGGAGTCCATCTTAATGTAGCCTCTTTAGCCACAATATCTCCGGGTTGAACTACTATAAAAATTTGTTCGGTTAAAGTTCGTACCGTGGTAGTAGCCCAGGAGGAATCATCGAGGCCCCTCTCACTTATTGCTTTTACCCTAACAGAATATAAAGTTTCACTTTCTAAAGGTACCAGAACCGGTAGTTCATTTGGGTTCACCTCAATTGTTTTGACAATATTGTTGAATTGTAATGAATCATTAGAAAACTCTACTATATAACTGTTAGCATCTTCGTTGTGGGTCCAGTTTAATTCTACGTTTAATTGATTTCTAACAAAGGTTCTTAAATTTACCGGAGCAAATTCCCTGTTTACAGGAAGTTCCTCAATGAGTTCTTTATCGTAATCACAGCCTGTTACAGTAGCTGCAATGAAGATAAAGACCAGTAATTTTTTAAAGATATCTTTTACTTTCATAATTTATAAATTGATTCTGTTTATTGGGTTCTAGTACCCGTAATCGTTCACCAATAGACCATTACTTGCATCAATAAAAACCTGCCATATGGGCCAAAATTGTCTGTTATCTGGATCAACTCCCGGCTTGTACAACGAGTTGATTATTTCATCGAGGGGCTGGTTCCATGAATAGGAAGTATATTCTGGCCCCGGGTTACCCGTCTCACCTCTGTTTAACCCATAAATATCCAGAGTTATACCGTCTTCTTTGTATTTGAAATACAGGGTGGTTGGTACATTTACGTAATCACCAGTCCTGTTGGCAAGATTTTCTAACTCCTGTCTTTCTTCATCAAGCTTTTCACCTAAAAGGTTCCAACGGATAAGGTCCATTTTACGATCCATTTCCCCTGTAAATTCATACTTGTATTCTTCAACAATAGCATTGAACATTGCTTCTTTAGAACCAAGGCCATCGACATAGGCATCTACTTTTTCTGCATGTACTTCGGAAGGAAATGCCCTGCGTCGAATCTCTTTAAGATATGGCGCTGCGGCTCCTGGCCCTTCCAGTTCATTTGCTGCTTCGGCTGCAGTTAGAAGAACTTCAGCATATCGCATATAAATAAAGTTTACTCCATCATCATTTGTAGAAGTTACTTTACGATCCATCCATTCATATCGATACTTTCCGAAGTACCACCTGTTTATACCCGTGAGTTCTTGTTTAGCAATACTGTCTACTGCAGCACCCCACTCAAAGGGTACGGCTGAAACATCTCTTCGAGTATCGTCTTCATCAAAATCATAATATATTGTTGGAGTAGGTCCGGCATTCCCACCCCGAGGTTGTTTGGTAAACTGGTCTACAGTTTTGTGAGGCACGGCAAATGAAAATAACACCCTGCCACGACCATCGGCGAAAGGTATTTCCCAAAGAGATTCTCCACCTGCATTGATATTTTCCATATTGTATTTCCTCCAGAAACCTTCAAAAGAGGGTTCCAGGTGTGCCCTTCCACTGTTTATAACAGAACGGGCTTCTTCAAGAGCCAGGCGATACATTTTCTCCACAGAGAGGTCTGGGTCATTGCTTCTTCTTACCCCATCTGGATATTGTTGATACCCGGAAGCTACCAAAGCAAGACGGGCCCTAAACCCTTTTACAAATGCCTTATTGATACGCTCTACCGAAGAGGTTGTGGCATTTTCATTGGGCCAGGCAACTAAAGTAGCTGCTTCTCCAAGATCTGCAATGAGTTTCTTGTATATGGTATCACGACTTGTCTTTGGTAAGTATAAGGTCTCTGAAGAAATTGGCTCAAAACGAGCAGGAACATCGCCCCAGGTCTTCATAAGGTCTGCATAATAAATGGCTCTATATGTTAATGCCGCCCCTAAAAGTTGACCAAATGCGTTGCCAGGTTCCGGGTTTCCGTAGAGACGAAGGTTCTCTATAGCTATGTTTGCCCTTTCAATCCCCTGGTACATCATAGCCCAGGCATTATTGTCTGTATTCATTCTTGAATTACTTGGCTTGGCATCATAGTACAACAGGTCGGCATCCGAACCTTCATTGCCAGAACTGTAATTATACTCCACATCCGTATTAAAGCCATAGTAAGGAATCCATCTTCCCCTGTAGGAGTTTGTTTGTCCCATGGGTTCAAGAATGCCATCCACAGCTCCCTTCGCTAAATCAACCGTTGAAAAAATTGTCGATTTGTCAAGAGTTGAATTCGCGGGTGCATCCAGGAAATCTTCATCTAGAAAATCTTCCTCACAAGAAACAACCAGGATCATTAGAATCAATACCGAAAGGATTTTAAATAAATTTTTCATTATCAACTAATTTTTTTTTAGAAATTAAGGTTTAATCCAAATACCACCTGTCTACTTCTTGGAAACGGAGAGTAATCAACCCCAGGAGTAAGTGGCGTTTTTCTTCTGGTTGAAACCTCAGGATCAAGACCAGAATAGTTAGTAAGAATAAACACATTATTTGCTGTTGCATACACTCTTAATTTGGTCAAATTAGCTTTAGAAACCAGAGACTCTGGCAGGGTATAACCTAAAGTAAGTGTATTCAATCTCAAAAATGAACCATCTTCTACTGCCCAGTCACTAAATACATAATTCCGCATATAAGGTGACCACATCGTAGTATTGGCATTGGCAGCTGCCAGTTCTTCAGGATCTGTAATGAGCTGTCCGGTTTCGGGGTTAAGGTTTGTCCACCTGTTCCCGTCGGCCATTACCGTACTTAAATTTCTGTATTGACCACTTTCACTAGCTGTTGTGAACTGAATTTTATTAGCATTATAAACATCATTCCCAACGCTAAAGTTGAAAGCTGCAGAAAAATCAAATCCGTAAGCATAAGCATCTATGACAAACCCTCCTGTGAAATCAGGGTTTGCATCACCTATAATAGAATTATCTTCAATATTCACTACGCCATCTCCATTTATATCTTTTAGTTTTAAGGATCCCGGCATTAACTCCCCTACAATATCTGTAGCATCTACTACATCAGATTTAAGAGTGTAAGAATTAAGTTCAGGATCATAATTAAAATCTGACACTTCATAGCGACCATCATTCTTAAAACCATACATGGCTCCAACCGGATGTCCTACCCAAACAGCATAATCCCCGTTAGAGATCTCTGAAGAAGCCCAACCAGAATAATCCTGGTAATCTTCTAAAGTACCCAAGGAGTTAATCTTGTTCTTATTGGCCGACACATTCAAGCCAAAACTCAATCCATAATTCTCCTCTGCTAGCGGATAAAAGTTTAAAGACCCCTCGACCCCGGTATTTTGAATTTCCCCAAGGTTTCGGTATTGAAACTCGTACCCTGAACCAGGGGTTCTAAAAGCAAGAAGTAAATCTGTTGTCACATTCTTATAGGCCTCAACACTACCTTGTAGCAACCCCTTCATAATCTCGAAATCAATACCTGCATTTTGTGTTACAGTAGTCTCCCACTTCAAATCAGGATTAGCCAGAGCATTGGAAGCCGCCCAATAGGTAGGAACGCCATTAATATAAGTGGTGGTTTTTGACTGGAAGCTCTGTACCGTTTGACCAGCAGGAATATTATTATTTCCAGCTTCACCATAACTTAATCTTAACTTTAGGGCATCCAGCCAATCTACATTTTGTAAGAAATCTTCTTCATTTATTTTCCAGGCTACTGCGGCAGATGGAAAATATCCCCATCTATTGTCTCCCAAAAATTTACTGGACCCATCAGCCCGGAAAGTTGCAGTAAGCAAATATTTACTTCTGAAATCATAATTCACACGACCAAAGAAAGATAAGAGCTTATCATCTGGCCGGTAAAAATTATCTACGCTTTGCGGAATACCCTGGGTAGTTAATTTTCTTGTTGTCTCAAAATCAAAATCCTTAGGGAACCCCTGAATTTCAGCAGTTTCTTCATTGTCTTTAGTTAAAATCATCTCCTGCCCTACCAATAATTTAAGATTATGATCTTCTCCAAGATGCTGGTTAAAGTCATAATTAATGGTGTTGGCATTTCTAAAGCTTTCACGTTTTCGGTCGCTATACACCAATGACGGCAAACTCTGGTTGCTGGCTGATGGCCGGTTTTTTGCATAATAAGTAGATCTGCCATAATAGCGGTAGTCTTGCTCAATACGATAATCAAGACCAAAATCAGATTGAAACCTTAGATTATCCATAATATCCCATCCAAAACTTCCAAGCATATTATAATTCCTTCTTAGTTGCTGTCTCTGGTTATCGGCAGTAGCTACAAAAGGATTAACCAAATACCCTGTCAGGGCTTCATCGGTGTTAGTTGTGGTAAGACCAGAAATAGGTATTGGAGAATATTGAACACTATATTTTAACCTTGAATCTGCAGAGGACACTTCATTTTGTTCATTGGTTCCGCCACCATCAATCTCAGTATCAGAATATCTTACTGTAAAAGACAAGTCTACCTTTTCACCTGCCTGGCTCTTAAGTGCCAGTGACAGGTTATCCCTTTTATAAGCTGAACCTAACATTATAGTATTTACATCATAATGGGCATAATTAAAGCTGTAGTTGGCTTTCTCAGACCCACCTCTAATAGAGATATCATGACTTTGAACTTCACCCATGTTCCCATAGACTTGTTTTTGCCAGTTATTTCCTTCCTGGCCCACATATAGGTCGTAATCCTGCCAAAGACCAAAAAGCTGCTCATAGGAGTCAAGGTTCTCAGGATCATCTAGTAAAGCATATTCATATTGCCACTTGACGAAATCTTCCGGACTCAAAACATCAATGGTATTAGCAATTTTTTGAAAACCATGAAAAGCGTTTACACTCACATTGATCTTCCCGTTAACCCCATCTTTGGTTGTTATGATAATAACCCCGTTAGCCCCTCTGGACCCATAAATAGCTGTAGATGATGCATCTTTTAAGACCGAAATACTGGAAATATCGGTCGGGCTGATATCAGACATACTGGCCACAGGAAATCCATCTACAATAATTAAAGGAGAACTATCCTGTGTTAATGAACCATTACCTCGTATTCGAATATTAATTTCGGCATCTGGTGAACCTTCGGTAGCGAGCACCTGTACCCCGGGAAGTCTCCCTGTAAGGGTTTCAGCCACACTAGCCCTGGCCTGTTCATCTAGTTTTTCTCCGGAGATGGAAGCCACTGACCCTGTTAAATCTGATCTTCTGGTAGTACCATAACCTACTACTACAACTTCATCTAAAGCATTTTGATCCAACTCAAGTGCCGCATCAATGGTAGTTCTACTGTCTACTTTAACTTCGAGAGGGGCAAACCCCACGTAACTGAATATTAAAACAGCATTAGGACTCGAAACTGTAATAGAAAACTCACCGTCAAAATTTGTCATAGTTCCGTTAGAAGTTCCTTTTTCAAGAATATTGACACCAGGAAGAGGTTCCTGAGTTGCTGCATCAACTACAGTTCCATTCACAGTAGTTGTATTCTGAGACTGCGCATCAACTCCTAGCAGCAGGAGAAACCCGCAAACCAAAAGAAACTCCTTAGAGAAAAGACTAAATAATTTCATACTCATAATTCTGGACTAAAATTGGTTAATCATTTAATAGTTCTGGTTAAGCTATCCGTCATTCAAAGGAAATTGCAACTAAATCGTTTTCGTTATTTCTATTGAATATTCCCAGCCATTTGAGAAAAAACAACATCAAAAAACTGGAGTTCTTATCATTTAGTTAATGAGCTTCCTTATTATTTTAATATTTGATAATTAAAACAGATTTATAAGCTCTTTTCCACAATGTAATCGATTACACAAACCTAGAGAAAAGAATCAATAAAAGCAATTTTTACATAAATAAAATTAATAGAAATTTAATACAGATGTAAAACCAGTGTTAAAAAATGTGGGGATTAATCGACTTAGAGCGATTTTAAGTCAGGGAACAATACCACAGATCGATAAAGAGGAAATATTTTTATGCAATCGATTGCCTTAAATAAAATGAGGGAAAGTGCGAGAAATAAAATGTAAAAACATTCATATGACAGGTCGGTGCCTCATCATTCACTATTAAAGAAAGTGCAGGGAATTACAATTATACTTCAGCAATTATATCAAGGAACAGGCTCTCAAAAAAGCCATTTTTGAGCACCTGCTGAAGGTCTTCCAGATATACTACTGCTATAAGTTGCACTAGTGTGGAAAATTTTTAAATCAGAAAGCTTTTAAGACCTTTTCTAACTCCGATCGTCTCAACTTCAGGAAGAGCTTTTCGTCTTTTAAGGAAGCTCAATGGAACTTTAGAAACTGTTATTTTTGATGATAAGACAGAACTTCATTCTTTTTTAGAAATAACCTTCCTTACCGCTTCATAAATTCTGTGCTTTGCAGCACCATAAGGTCTAAAAGCTGTAGCTCGTTTTCTTCTTCTAATAGTGCGTGAGATACCCCTTTTTTGTGCAGATAGGCAATAAAAGCCAGGATCTCTTCCTTATCGATCTTTAAGACCTCCTGAAAAAATTCGTGGTCATACCGGTTCAGCAACTCCCGCTCAAGCAGGTCATAACCTGCCCTTGCTCTTCGTATTTCCTGAGACCTGTCTTTTGGAGCCGGAGCTACAAGATCTACAAGGCCGCCAATGATCTTTATTGGCTGAAAACCATATTCCATATTTGCCGACATTCCCGGATTTGTAACACCTGTCTGGGCATCGGGTGAAAAGGTGTAATCCATACCCATGATTTCCGCGGCAGACCAGGTGGGAAGGTCTAGCTCTAAAACGGGAATGTTTTTAAGATCTGCTGCAAGGTTTCCGGTGAGGTTATGAGGCTTTATTACTACTTCTGCAAGTTCATTAATATCTTCGGTAATCTCTACCTGCAAAATTTGCGTACTTACCATATTCTTATCAACTACCACCAGAAGATCTCTATATTGTACAGCCGAAATGTAAAGAGAATCATTTAAGCCCGCACTAATCGTAAAATCTCCATTCCTGTTAGAAACACTACCTTTCCCGGTGGTTTTGTTGTAGATCGAAATTCCCTGCGCGTCAGCTTCCGCAGGTACTTTTATGCTTCCCTTAATTTCGACTTCCCCTATAGATTGAGCAGCAGCCGTAAACGAGGTGAAAAGCAAAATAAAAATGTAGATATGCTTCATATTATAAATAACGACCAAATTCAGGCATAATTACATCAAATGCGTAATAATTAAAGAAAAATATTAAAACTCACCTCTCAAAAATGTCAATTTTACTGGGTGTTTTTTCTTAACTCTTAATCTTCAGAAGGAGAATTCGCCTTCTGCTGTTTGTATTTCTGGCTTTGCGCTACTAGAAACTCTATTAGCAACATCTCATTCTTTGGTTTCAGCATTTCTTCCGTAATGCCATTATCTGCAGCAAAATAAATGAAATCTGATATATCCTCTTCCGGGATATTAAGCTGATCCTGGAAAAATTCATCATCATGAAGTTGAAGAATTTGCTCATCAAGGTCGTCATCACCGCCCACCGTTGTCGTGACATCACGAGAGGTGAAAATATTCCTAAAGATGTTGGCAAAATTCATTCCGCTGTAAATCATCCCACTACGCATAGCTGCATTGGGAGGAGAAACCAGTGAATCGGGTCGAAAAGTGTGATTATACGGATTAATTTCTGCAGCAGATTTTGTAGGGAGATCGGTCGATACCACAGGAATAATCTTTACATCTACCTCTACATTTCCTGAAAGATCATACGGGCTCACTACAACTTCCGGTAGTTCGGTTACTGCTTCAGAAATAAAAACGTTGAGCTGCCGGTTCTCTACAACGCCTTCATCTACCACTACTGAAAAATCCTGAAATTGAAGTGCCGAGAACTGTAAGGTATCTCCGGCCACCACTCTTATGGTAAAATTCCCCCGATCATTTACCACCGTGGCACTTTTGGCCGTGCGGTTCACTACGGTAATACCCTGGGGCGTCTCCCCTACCGGCGGGGTTACACTACCATTGATCTGCACTCTGTCCTGAGACAAAACTGTGAAGGAAATAAAGAAAATAATAAAGAATAATAAAGATTTCATAATGCTGATTTCCTTAAAGGAACAAAATCTATTCTTTATAAAAATTTAATTCCCGACTAAACTTTCGTTAAATATCCTTCAACCCGAAATATATATTCATTAGCCTCTGAAGCCTTGTTCAAGCCATTTTATTTACCATCTTAACCTGCTTTCTCTTCAGAATTGGCCAAATTTTAGAATCTCCCTGTGTCATATTTTTTAATTTTACATCAATTACTAAACAAGCCGCATGAAAAATCTTATTCTTGCCAGTACTTCTACCCTGCACAACCAGGAATATCTTGAATATTTACTGCCCCTCTTAAAAAGCCATTTTAGAGACTGCAGCAACATTCTGTTTATTCCCTATGCCCGCCCCGGCGGAATCTCTCATGAAGATTACACTGCAACTGCGCAAAAAGCTTTTGAAAAAGCAGGCCTTGAAATTAAAGGCATCTACGAATTTGATTCTCCGCATGAGGCTGTGAAACAGGCTGACGGATTTTTTACCGGTGGAGGAAATACCTTTCTCCTTGTACAACAGCTCTACAGGCACGATTTGCTTGCTGTGCTTAAAGAAGCTGTAAACCAGGGAAAACCTTATTTGGGTACCAGTGCCGGGACCAATATTGCCGGGCTTACAATGAAAACTACCAATGATATGCCTATTGTGTACCCGCCATCCTTTAATACCCTTGGGCTGGTGCCTTTCAATATCAATCCGCACTACCTGGATCCCGATCCTAAATCCACCCACAAAGGTGAAACCCGCGAAACACGTATTATGGAATTTCACCGTCACAATACACCACCGGTAATAGGCCTTCGCGAAGGGAGCTGGCTGGAAGTGAAAGGAAAAGACATTAAACTGAAAGGAACACTTACCGCCCGAATTTTTGAAGCCGATAAAGAACCCTTTGAAGTAGAACCGGAAACCGTGCTGAATGACCTCAACTAGCGTAGATTACCAAAAGATCCTCAACCAGATCAACCAGGAATTTATAGACCAGCCACGGTCGGGCAAAGTGGCATCTTACATCCCCGAGCTGGCCAAGGTGCCGTCGAACAAATTTGGCATGCACCTCTATGATCTTGACGGAAGTAACTATTGCTTTGGCGACAGCCAGGAACGCTTTTCTATCCAGTCAATTTCCAAGGTTTTCACCCTCTCCCTTGCCATGAAAGTCATGGGAGATAAGCTGTGGAACCGGGTAGGCGTTGAACCTTCGGGAGACCCGTTCAATTCCCTTTCGCAGCTCGAGAACGATTCGGGTATTCCCAGGAATCCTTTTATAAACGCCGGAGCGCTTGTAGTAGCCGATGTACTGGTATCTTCCTTTAGCAATGCCAAAGCTGCTCTCCTCACCTTTCTGCATGAAATAACCGGTAACCCCCAAATTGATTTTGATCCCGTGGTGGCCGCCTCCGAGCAGTCTAAAGGTTACCGTAACTACGCCATGGTTAACTACCTAAAATCTTTCGGAAATATTGAGAACGATGTAGAAGATGTGCTCGATTTCTATTTTCACCAGTGCTCTATCGCCATGTCTTGCCAGGAACTGGCTAATGCTTTTATTATTTTCGCAAATAACGGTACAACCATAGGCTCTGAAAGAGAGTTTCTCACCGGCCGACAGGTAAAAAGGGTTAATGCGCTCATGCAAACCTGCGGATTTTACGATGAAGCCGGGGAATTTAGTTTTGAAGTGGGCCTGCCGGGAAAAAGTGGCGTGGGCGGCGGCATAGTTGCTGTTCACCCCGACAGGTTTGCAGTGGCAGTATGGAGTCCGCCGTTGAACCCCAAAGGAAATTCAGCGTTGGGAATGGCTTCCCTCGAACGCCTCACTACCCTCACCGGATTTTCAATCTTTTGATATTTCTGAAAGTCAGATTGATCCTTGGCTCCTTAATTCTTTTTGACTTCGGAAGGCTGTGCAACCAGTTTTTCTGAGTATCTCCGGTCATAAGCAGAAGGCTGCCCGGTTCAAGCTGAAGTTCTATTTTTTCGGCTGAAGTTTTGTGCTTAAAAACAAATCTACGTTCAACACCCAGGCTTACAGAAGCTATTGCCGGCTGCTTTCCCAACTCTGCTTCTGCATCACTGTGCCATGACATTCCCTCTTCCCCGCTGTGGTAGAGATTGAGCAGGCACGAATTGAACTCCAGGCCCGTCACCTCCTCTACCCTTTTTCGCAATTCTAATAACTCCGGGATCCAGAGCTTTGCTTTTTTTGTCATTTTTGAATAGGTGTACTCAAATTCGCGGTCGCCATACCAGGCAGTCTTTCGGGCGGTAACAATTTTCTTCCCAAAGATCATAACCTCATCATGCTGCCACGCCACCTCATCCAGCAAATTATTGAAAAAACGCTGCTCTTCACTTTCGTTAAGTATTTTTCCGAAGTAGTAACTTTTCCCATCACTGGGTAATATATTTGGAGGATAAGCAGTCTGCATCACTTGTAAGGTTATAATTAAAAGGTGTTACTGCTGAAGTTAAAAAAAATTCCTGAAGTCCCAATATTAGCTCAGAAGGAAGAGATTTCCATCTCCATCTCGTACTGGTTTACGGGATTCGAAAAATGCCATTTTTGAAGGGTATTTATCAGGCTCTCTCTTGCGGCACTTACATTTTTCAGCTTAACTTCTTTTGCTAACCAGCCTGCAGCAGTCAGAAGCTCGGGGTAATTATCTCTTTTTGAAAACAATTGAATGATATTCCCGCCATTATCGATCACCAGGTAAGCTTCAGGAGAGTCGGGATCTCCTAAACACCAGGTTTGAACCCGGTTTTGCATCAATGCTACAGCTTTGGCCGTATGGTCCCAGGAATAAAGCGCTTCCTCATAAAGCCCACTCTGAATTACCTGCGAAAAATGACATTTTTGAAGGGTAATTTCCGAAGAAGTTTCAGGAAGAGATCCGGTAAAGCTGCGGAGTTGTCGGGTAATCTCGAAGCCTATGCGGTTATACACTTTTAAAGCCCTTTCATTCTCACAGATCACTTCCAGCAGACATTTTTCAACTCCGTGAACCTTTAAAACAGGAATAGCGTGTTCATAAAGTTGATCTACGATTGCCCTTCCGCGGTAATTAGCTAGCACTCCTGTGCCGGTGTTATATGCTGTAAGTGACTCCCGGTGTTGATCCACACAATTTATAATATAGCCCACCAGCTCATCTTCATCAAACATTCCAAAGGAGAGCTCCCAGTTTACACGGGCAATGGTGAATCGCTCCCACCAGTAGTTAGGATCTTCGGGCAGTTTTATAAAATAACCTTCAAAAGCAGAAAGAAAGCAGGAAAGCACATTTTCAAAGGGAACGCCGGCTAGATTTTTTATCTTCATGGATCATTCTAAAAAAGGTTTAAAATTAAACGAATTTTATTTTTTAATCAATCTATCATTTCCGGGATTCGTAAAAAGGGAAGTCTGTTGAAGAATTATACTAAACCCTTTAGATGAGACCTTCAAGGTTTTGAAAATTTCCGAAGCTTCGGAAGTTGGCGCGGATTTGTAATCCGTGCCGCAGCAAAAAAAAAAGCCCCGACTGTCGTCGAGGCTTTGAGCGGGAGACCGGGTTCGAACCGGCGACATTCAGCTTGGAAGGCTGACGCTCTACCAACTGAGCTACTCCCGCGTTGATATTGCTCTGCAAATATATATCGAAAGTTTTTATTGCTCAAGAAAAATTTACAGCTTTTTTAAAAAGTGATACCCTTTGATTTCATAACCTTCATTGAGGTAAAACTTATGACTTCGGTAGTTTTGAACGTAACTGTTTAATTCTGAAGTTTCACAGCCTTTTTCGGTCGCATATTTATAAATAAATTCAAATAAACTTTTGCCTACGCCCTTGCTTCGGTATTCTTCCTTAATAAAAATATGATCGGGTTCACAAGAGCGCCCCGCATAATGCCGCGTCATAAACCACAACCCAAATACTCCCACCGTTTGCTCATCATGTGTGATCTTAAAGCATTCGTAATTTTGATCAAACATTTCAAAAAACCTTTGGGTAAGGATCTCGTTTGAAAATTGCTGCCCCATTAACTCCTGTACCATAGGCAGGATATGCGGAATTTCTTCCTTTAAAATCTTGTTAAATGCAAGGTTCATCCCCATCTTTTCTGCAAAAATAGTCATATTTTTAGCTACCAATCATTTAAAAAACACAATGAAAGACACAGATAAACCCGGAAAAATTCAGGATCGCATAGAACAGTCCCTACTCAATGAACGCAAAATTTTTCTTTGGGGCACAGTAAACGAGAAAACTGCAAAACATGTTATTGAAAGAATGATGTACCTGGATGCCACGGGAGATGATGAAATTCAATTCTATATAAGCAGTCCGGGAGGATACGTAACCTCGGGCTTTGCAATCTATGATACGATGCTGAGCCTCAACAGCCCGGTTTCTACCATTTGTACCGGCCTGGCCGCATCTATGGCATCAATCCTACTTTCGGCCGGGGCTAAAGGACGAAGATTCATTCAGCCGCATGCCAAGGTGATGATCCACCAGCCAAGCGGAGGTGCGCAGGGGCAGGCTTCCAATATTGAAATCCAGGCTGCCGAAATACTAAAGATCAAAGAACAAAGCGCTCAAATTCTTGCCGACAATTGCGGCCAGCCTTATGAACGCATTTATAAAGACTTCAACCGTGACTACTGGATGAATGCATCAGAATCTGTAGACTACGGAATTGTAGACAAAATAATTCAAAAAGGATAAAATGAACAAAGATATTCAGCATAAAGAAACAGACAGAAAAGGGATGTTCTACATTGAAGATGACGGCGAAATTGTTGCTGAACTCACCTATACTCTGAAAGACAACCAGATCATGACCATTGATCATACTGAAACCGATCCAAAATATAGCGGCGAAGGCCTGGCCAGTAGCCTCGTAAAACACAGTGTTGACTTCGCCAAAGAAAAAGAAATCAAGATAGATCCTCTTTGCGCTTATGCCGCAAAACAATTTGAAAGGCATGAGGAGTACCGGGAGGTACAGGCCACCGAAGGATAAATGATCCGCCAAATATCAGCCGAAGAAACTTATAAGGTCCGCCAGGAAGTATTACGCCCCGGCCGACCTTTAAAAGAGTGCTTTTTTGAGGGCGATCTCGAAGAAGACACCATTCACCTGGGGTTTTTTGAGGAAGAACAAGTAGTGGCTGTGGCCACTTTTGTAGCCCGTAAAAATGCCATTTTTGAAATCCCAATACAGTACCAGCTTAGAGGAATGGCCGTACTGCCTTCTCACCGCAACCAGAAACTGGGAGAAAAAATGCTTCATAAAGGGGAAGAAATCTTGAAAAGTAGAAATCCGAATACTTTACTGTGGTTCAATGCGCGCGAAACTGCCGTGGAATTCTATAAAAAGTATGGATATTCAACTACAGGCCCTGCCTTTATGATCCCAAACGTGTGCATGCATATTGTGATGTACAAAACACCTACTGAATTATGAAAAAGAGCTTTTTACTACCTTTATCGATCTTATTTTTAAGCCTTGGCGCCTGTACCGGCGACAAAAACAATCCGGCAGACAGGGCTTCATCTGATAAAGCTTCAGAAAAAATTGCAGAAGCCTCCCCAGATGGCATCAAGACAGAAATTTCTTCCAAAAATGACATTTTTGAGGGGGGACTTTTAGAAGAGGTATACAGCGAGAGGGATTACAAATCTCTTTGGCGCGATGGAGAAACCATTCATTCCCTGTATAACAGCCTGCAGGGAGCCAATGAAGAAGGCCTTAATTTTAAAGATTACCACGGAAAAGAGATTGATTCACTTTTATCAACTGCCGACCTGAGTTCACAACAGGCCGCACGCCTTGACCTGCTGCTTTCGGATGCTTTTCTCACCTATGCCCGCCACTTATACTACGGAAAACTTGATCCTGAAAAGCTGCACGAGTTCTGGGGAATTAGCCGAAAAGAAAAAGACTTCGGAAAGCTTTTGAAAGATGCTGTAGAACAGAAGGAAGTAAGCTCAATCCTGGAAGACCTGAAGCCTTCCCACCAGGTTTACCAGGGACTCAAAAAAAGCCTTGCTGATTATAAGGAACAAAAGACTCAGGAAACTGCAATAAACAAGATCTCACGAGGAGAAATTATTGAACCGGGGCAGACAGATCCCCGAATTCCTGCTATTATACAAAGGCTTCAGGAGCTTGGGGTCTTTAAAGCTGATACTTCAGGCATTGGGCAAACCTATTCTGAAGCTTTGGTAGATGCAGTGAGAAAATTTCAGCAGAAGAAAAGTATTCAAACTGACGGAATTATAGGAGATGCCACCATTGATGAACTTAATAAAGGACCACAAGAAGTTTACAATCAAATACTGGCAAATCTAGAAAGATGGCGCTGGTACCCGAGAGATTTGGGTGAGCATTACATTTTAATCAATATTCCCAATTTTAAACTGGCAGTAATCAAAGATGGCGACACCATAAGGAAACATAACGTGATCGCCGGAGCTAAAGAACGCCCCACCCCTATTTTTTCGGATACTATAGATCACCTGGTGATCAATCCTACCTGGACGGTTCCGCCAACGATCAAGTCGCAGGATGTACTTCCAAAAATGGCAGCAAACCGCTCTTATTTAAGCAATAACAACATGACCATTACCACCCGTAGTGGTGAACGTGTAGACCCATCAAGCGTGGACTGGAGCAGCGATGAAGCGCTAAACTACAACATCACTCAAAGGGCCGGACCTGCGAATCCGCTGGGGCGGGTAAAGATCATGTACCCGAATAAATATCTTATTTATTTACACGATACCCCTGCAAAAAGCCTGTTTAGCCAAACCCAGCGCGCAGAAAGTTCGGGCTGTGTGAGGGTAGAAGATGCTGTTGATTTGGCTGCTTACGTGGTAGAGAACCAGGATGACTGGCAAAAAGAGAGGATCAAGGAGATCATTGAGACTGGAGAAACAACTACTGTAAAAGTGAACCGGCCCATCCAGGTCCATCATTTTTACTGGACTGCCTGGAGGGCCGGAAATGAAACTGTTATTTTGAATGACGTGTACGATCTCGATGAACAGATCTACACGAAATTAACTGAATAGCTTTTTAAACCGATTGAGAATTCAAATAAGTGGAGTTAGAGATATAATCTTTATTCGTGTGGTAAATGAACAAGGCCGATCCACCTTTAATCTTATTGATGATCTCTTTTGAAACTTCTGTCGGTACGGCAGGGCATCCGTAGCTACGGCCTAATCTGCCAAGTCTTTTGATAGACGATTCCTTTGCATAATCTGCACCGTGGATCACTACATACCGCTCACGGGCATTTGAGTTGAATTCCTCTTCCATGCCGTCGATGAAAAGCGAAAGTCCGTTTTTTCCGTAGTAAGTTTCCGCAGTAACATAGAATCCGAGGGAACTCTGTAGCGAATTTGGTGTGTTTGAGAATTTAGTTGCCATGTTTCCTCCGGTGTTCTTTCCGTGAGAAACATAAGTATGGTAAATGATCTCGTTGGTTTCCATATCAAGGATCCACAATCTTTTTTCGGTGGAAGGAAGGCTGAAATCTACGATACTCAACAGTCTGTTTTCAATCTTTTCTTCGTTTTCAAGTTTGTTATACCCGGTAATTGCATAGGTAAAAGAAACCTTTGAAGGCATTTGTGCATTTACAGCAGCGAATTCCTCGTAAAGAAGATCAATCTTCTCTTCGGCAGTTAATTCGGTTTTTACCTCGATCACTTCTTTTTCAGAAGTTTTTTCAGCAAAGACTTTTTCAGAATTTAAGGAATTGGTGGTAAAGGCAAAGGAGGCACTTATTGTAAGAAGAAGAGCAAATACAGTTGTTTTGTTTATCATATCTTTTTGTTAAATAGTTAGTTGCCTATAATGTTTCAAAGGTCATACCAAAAAGGGAAGATGATCAATTAATTCAGTAATAATGAGCATTTTAACATTCACCTCCACCTCTTATAAAAACTGCAAAATCTTAAAAATATTGTATAATTTAAACCTTTAAGTGTTAAAAAATACCTTTTGAGCTATTTCTGCTTTTCAGCCTAATTATAACGGCCTTACAGGCTTTCCTTACTATGCATATTTCGTATCTTTGTGAAAATACCCTAATTCAATGAATAAAAAAGTAATATTGATGATCCTGGACGGCTGGGGAATCAGCAATGACCCCAACACTTCGGCCGTTGATAAGGCAAATACACCTTTTATTGATTCCCTTTATAACAAATACCCTCACAGCAAGTTACGCACCGACGGAATGAACGTTGGCTTGCCTGAAGGACAAATGGGCAACAGCGAGGTTGGCCATATGAACCTTGGTGCCGGACGAATAGTTTACCAGGACCTGGCAAAGATCAACCTGGCGGTACAGAATAATTCGCTTGGAAAAGAGCCGGTTTTGGAACAGGCTTTCAACTACGCCAAAACGCATAATAAAGCCATACATTTTATGGGCCTTGTAAGTGATGGCGGAGTGCATTCTCACATTAATCACCTTAAAGGACTACTCACCGCTGCTGAAGAATTTGGCATCTCCCAAAAATATGTGCACGCTTTTACTGATGGTCGTGATGTAGATCCCAATTCGGGAAAAGGTTTTATTGAAGACCTGGAAGATCATTTAAATAAAACCAATGGTAAACTGGCTTCGGTTATTGGCAGATATTATGCCATGGACCGCGATAAACGTTGGGAGCGAACCAAATTGGCGTATGACCTTATAGTGAATGGGAAAGGAGAACCCTGTCAAAACGCTGTGGAAGCTATTCAGAAAAGCTATGATGAAGGCGTTACCGACGAATTCTTTAAGCCAATTGTGATGACCGATAGCCAGGGCAATCCTGTGGCTAAGGTTTCAGAAGAAGATGTGGTGATCTTCTTCAACTTTAGAACCGACCGCGGAAGACAACTTACAGCAGCTCTTACGCAGCAGGATTTCCCGGAGCAGGAAATGAAGGCTTTGCCACTGTATTTTGTAACTATCACCCGTTACGATGAGACATTTAAAAATGTTCATGTTGTTTTCAGCAAAGAAGATATTAAAGCTACGCTTGGTGAAGTTCTTGAACACGCCGGAAAGTCACAGATAAGAATTGCCGAGACAGAAAAGTACCCACATGTTACTTTCTTCTTTTCTGGCGGAAGGGAAAACCCTTTTCACAAAGAACACCGCATAATGATCAACTCTCCCAAGGTAGCAACATATGACCTGCAACCTGAAATGAGTGCTTATGAACTGACTGACGCTATTGTGCCTGAGATCAATCAGAAATCGGCCGACTTCATTTGCCTTAACTTTGCCAATCCAGATATGGTTGGGCATACAGGAGTTTTTGAAGCCGCGGTGAAAGCCTGCGAAACAGTTGATGAATGTGCCAAAAAAGTTGTGGATGCTGCCGTAGCTAATGACTACTCTGTACTTGTAATTGCCGATCATGGAAACAGTGAGTTCATGATCAATGAAGATGGCACTCCAAATACAGCACATACTACCAACCCGGTACCGTTTGTTCTTGTAGACAACGATATAAAAGCGGTTAAGGATGGTATTCTTGGAGACATTGCACCTACAATTTTAAAGTTGATGGGCGTGGAACAACCTGAATTAATGACACAAAAACCACTATTTTAAAGATGAAGATATTCCTTTATTTATTGCTGTTGATCACGGCATCCAATTGCGGAAATACCGGAAATACAAAGAATGAACAGAAGACGACAGAACCGGTTTCACAGGAGGAAGAAGCAGGGAACTTAATTGGAGAGATTAATTTTGAAGATTTACAACAAGCGCCCTATTCTGCCTGGTTTGACCCAATGTACCAATCCTATAAACCGGGAGAGGAAGCACTCAGCACAATTAAAGAGAATATTAATGAGTACGACATCATGATGTTCATGGGAACCTGGTGTGCCGATAGCCAACGGGAACTTCCGAAATTTTACAAGTTACTGGAGCTTAGCGATTATGATTTAGACAGGCTGCAGGTAATGGCGGTAAGGGAAGACAAAACCCTTCCTAATAAAATGGAACAGGAGTATGATGTTATTTACGTTCCCACTATTATCTTTTTTAAAGATGGTGAAGAAGTAGGCAGGTTTGTAGAATACCCGCAGGAAGAGCTGGAAGATGATATTGCAAAAATAGTTTCGGGGCAGGAATACAAGCACTCTTACGAGTAGTTTTCGCTGCCATTTAAATTGTTATTTTTGCATATGCCCAAATTGTTGACAATAGCTGTAGATTTTGACGGAACATTGGTGGAAAACCGCTATCCCGAAATAGGCAAACCCATTTTGTTTGCTTTTGAAGCTTTACAGAAACTTCAACAGGAAGGACATCAAATCATCCTCTGGACTTATAGAAGCGGAGTTAAATTACAGGAAGCGGTAGACTTTTGCGAGAGCAAAGGCATCAGCTTTTATGCAGTCAATAAAAGTTATCCGGAAGAGGAATTTGAAGAGAAGGCCATAAGTCGTAAGATCCTGGCCGATCTTTTTATAGACGACCGCAATATTAATGGTCTCCCCCCCTGGGGGGAGATCTATCATCAACTTATAGAGACTTCTAAAGTTGATCCCGTGCTGCCCAAAAAAAAGAATAAATTGCTAAGTATTTTTAAAAAGTTATGATCATACAAAGAACCAGAGAAGAAATTGAACTTATTCGCCACAGCGCCCTAATCGTGTCGAAAACGCTTGGAATGCTGGCTTCTGAAGTTAAACCGGGAGTTACCACCCTGCAGCTCGATAAAATGGCCGAAGAATTTATTCGTGACCACGGTGCCGAGCCGGGTTTTCTTGGAATGTACGATTTCCCCAATTCTTTATGTATGAGCCCCAATGCCCAGGTGGTACATGGTATTCCTAATAACGAGCCTCTCAAGGAAGGAGATGTGATTTCTATTGATTGCGGAGCCTTTAAAAATGGATTTTACGGAGATCATGCCTATACTTTTGGCGTAGGAGAAATTGCCCCTGAAACACAAAAATTACTGGATGTTACCAAAGAATCCCTCTACATAGGGATAAGAGAATTTAAACTGGGGAACCGTGTGGGAGATGTAGGTTTTGCCATTCAGCAACATGCCGAAAAGAACGGTTTTGGCGTGGTAAGGGAACTGGTGGGCCATGGCCTGGGAGAAAAAATGCACGAAGATCCCGAAATGCCGAACTACGGAAAACGCGGCCGCGGAAAGAAATTCATTGAAGGTATGGTAGTAGCCATTGAGCCTATGATCAATGCCGGCACACACCGAATTAAACAACTACGCGACGGCTGGACCATTCTCACTGCAGATAATAAACCAAGTGCCCACTTTGAACATGATGTAGCTTTAATTGATGGAAAGCCAGAACTATTATCAACTTTTCATTACATTTATGAGGCTCTGGGAATAGAAAGCAATGAAGAAGAAGAATTTAGGGCACAAACAATCAACTTCCATGATTAAAAATTTTCGCCAGGAAAAATGGCTCCCCTACTCCAGAGAGAAATGGCACGACCGCTTCAGGTATGCAGTTTCTAATTATGGGAGAGTGGTGAGCTATGTGAAAAATCCTGACGGAGACCTACTAAAAGGAGGTAAGTCGCAGGGCTTCCTCACCTTTGTCGCAACCCTCAAAAATGGCAAAAAACAAGCCTGCTATATTCACCGGGTGGTTGCTGAACTTTTTCTTCCGAAGAAAGAAGGAGACGAATATGTTATTCACAAGAACTACAACAAGACAGAAAATAAGGTGAGCAACCTTGCCTGGGTGACAAAAAAGGAGTGGGTTACGCATCAGCAGAACAATCCGCAGGTAAAGGAAAATAAGCTGAAACGAAAGCTGGGCACCATAAAATGCTACTCCAAGCTAAGTTATGCCCAGGCCACAGTACTTAAGAAAAAACTGCTCGACCCCAACCGAAAAACCCGCATAAGGGTGCTGGCAAAGCAATTTGGGGTTTCAGAAATGCAGCTCTACCGCATCAAATCGGGAGAAAACTGGGGAGATATCAAGGTATGATTGGAAAAGCTTTCAAGTTTTTTCTGAACAGGATTCCCCGGCCTGTACTTATCCGTCTTAGCTATGCGGTAAAACCCCTTTTTGTACTTAGCCTCCGCGGAAGTAAATACACAGATCCCATTGACGGCCGAAGTTTTTCAAAGTTTTTGCCCTATGGGTACGGGCAGCAACGCGAGAATGTACTTTCCCCTTCTACCCTTTCCCTGGAACGGCACCGGCTATTATGGCTTTACCTAAAAGACCACACCACTTTCTTCACCGCCCCGCATAAAGTACTGCATTTTGCCCCTGAACAGGCCTTTTACAAACGTTTCAGGAAATTGAATAACCTTCATTATACTACCACAGATCTCAACTCGCCTTTAGCCGACGTAAAAGCCGACATCTGCGACCTTCCGTTTGAAGGTAACAGCTTTGACTTCATCTTGTGTAACCACGTCCTCGAACACATTCCCGATGACACTAAAGCAATGCAGGAAATATACAGGATCCTTACTCCTGGTGGCACTGCCATTCTGCAAATTCCGCAGGATTTAAACCGCGAAAAAACATTTGAAGATGACTCCATTACAGATCCTGCCGAACGTGCAAAGATCTTTGGCCAATATGACCATGTAAGGGTGTATGGACGAGATTACTTCGATAAACTGAGAGAAGTTGGCTTTAGGGTAGAAGAAGTAGACCTTACCTCTCAAATGGATTTACAACTGGTAGATAAATACCGGCTCGCAAAGGGAGAAATTATTCCGGTGGCAAGGAAGTAGTTGGTTATTGGTTAATTGGAGATTAAGATTAGAATTTTCTTATGGGAGATAAAGTGAATCAGAAGGTAAATAGTCAGAGAATTTTGCTGGGAATTACCTGGAGAACCATATCAGAAGATACCGACCTAATGTTCTCAATACTCACTACCAAACTATAAGTCTTTCATAAGTTCGTCAAAACCCGGGGTGGCATATTCCTTCATTTCACCTCCAAGCGTAGAGTAAATAAGAAAAGCGTCCAAATTATCTTCCTGCGAAAGTACCATTTTTGAGAGGTCAAATCCCATAGCCATAAAAGCAGTGGCATAGGCATCGGCCAAAGCACAATTTTCAGCAAGAACAGTTACGCTAAGCAAATCACTTTTTTGGGCAAAGCCGGTGAGCGGATTAATGGTATGCACATATTGGGCACCAGTCTCAGGATCTGTACGGTGTTTGCGGTAATTCCCCGAAGTTGCCATGGCCTTGTTCTGCAAGCCTATGGTAGCAGTCAATTCCCTTTGCCCCTCCTCCTGGGTGGGGTCATCTATTCCCACAGTCCAGTAGGACTCTCTCTCTCGGTTTACCCCTTTTGCCAAAAGCTCACCGCCCAATTCAATCAAATAATCATCAACACCCTTAGAATTGAGATAATGGCCTATAAGATCTATGGTATAACCTTTAGCAATAGCATTAAAATCGAGATAAATTTGGGGAGTTTCTTTTATGAGTCGGTCCCCTTTTAATTGAAGTTTATCAAAGCCTACAAACTGCATAAGAGAATCTATAGTCATTGAATCTATTTCTTTAGGGCCATTTTCAGGGCCAAAACCGTATTGATTGACGAGATCTCCCACAGTAGGATCAAAGTAGCCGTTACTTTTGCGCCACACTTTTTTAGAGAGTTTAAATACATTCTGAAAAAGAGTGTCTACCACTACCAGGCTGTCTCCCCTATTTATCCTTGAAATATCTGAAGATTCCCTGTAGGTGCTCATAGACTGATTTACCCGTTCAAAAATGGAGTCGAGAGCCTTGTCAAGGGGAATGTCTTCTTCGGAATAATAGCTTATGGAGTAGGTAGTACCAAGGGCTTCTCCAAAAGCGCTTCTTTCCTTATCTGCCTGCGAACATGAAACAATCAGGGCACATAACAGCAGCAGTCTAACAGCAGGTCTCAAAAATGTCATTTTTAGATTTCTTTTAATCCGGGGTAATTAACTACGTAATCTTCTGAACTCATTACGGGCAATTCATAGTCTTTGGAATTTGCGAGCCCCACGCCGGCATAAAAAGTACGGGCATTAAATTTTAAAGCCTGCTCTTTTACAGTTTCCAAAAAGATCATATCAACATCTCGCGGATCGTGTGGATATTCTATTGCCCGCACTACAACGAAATGCAACTTTTTATCCCTTAAAGCCACGAACTGAGGGTCTTTTTTAAAATCACTATTGACCCCTAGAAATTCATATCCCTGTTCTTCCAGATCTTTACCTACAATGTTCATTGCAAGGTTATGCAGTTCCTGATCGGTTAATTGTGACATAGCTCAAAATTAGTCAATTCAGCTTAATATAATGTGCCCAAATCAAAAACAGCCACCAAAAGGCAGCTGTTTTTATATATTTTAACTTCTTCAGGTTACCCTCCAAAGTCATCAAATCTCACGTTCTCTGGTGGCACTCCAAAATCTTCGGCCATTTTCTCTACGGCCTTGTTCATTAATGGAGGTCCACAGAAATAGAATTCAATTTCTTCCGGCTCATCGTGCAGGCTAAGGTAGTTATCGATTACCACCTGGTGAATGAATCCTACGAAACCATCTCCTTCCCCTTCAATTCCATCTTTAACTTTCCAGTTGTCTTCTTCAAGAGGTTCAGAAAGGGCAATATAGAACTTAAAGTTAGGGAAGTCTCTTTCCAAAGCTCTAAAGTGTTCAGTATAGAACAACTCACGTTTAGAACGCCCACCGTACCAGTAAGTTACTTTTCTTCCGGTTTTAAGGGTTCTGAAGAGGTGATATAAGTGTGAACGCATTGGCGCCATCCCGGCTCCCCCACCAACGTAAAGCATTTCGGCATCGCTGTGGTTGATAAAGAATTCACCATAAGGTCCTGAAATAGTAACCTTGTCTCCTTTTTTCTGATTGAAGATATAAGAAGAAGCTATCCCCGGATTTACTGTCATCCAGTCGTTCTTAGCACGATCCCATGGCGGAGTTGCCACACGAACGTTAAGCATAACCCTTCTTCCTTCGGCAGGGTAAGAAGCCATAGAATAAGCTCTCTCCACTACTTCAGGGTTCTTCATTACAAGTGGCCACAGGTTAAACTTATCCCACTCCAGTTTAAATTTATCAGGTTCTCCCGGGTGTTCTTCAGGGTGGGCAGTGATATCCATATCTTGATATTTCACCTCACACTTCGGAATTTCGATCTGGATATATCCTCCAGCCTTGTAGTCCATATCTTCAGGAATTTCTACAACAAATTCCTTGATAAATGATGCTACGTTGTAGTTACTAACTACAGTAGCTTCCCATTTCTTGATACCAAAAACTTCTTCAGGAATGGTAATTTTCATATCCTGCTTCACTTTTACCTGGCAACCAAGACGCCATCCATCGGCAATTTCTTTACGGGTAAAGTGTGGTTCTTCTGTTGGCAGGATAGTCCCACCACCTTCAGCAACAATACATTTACACTGTATACAGGTACCACCTCCACCACAGGCAGAAGGAAGGAACAGTTTGTTCTCACCTAAAGTAGACAGAAGCGTACCTCCCGAACCTACTTCGATATCTTTTTCGTTGTTAATATTGATCTTTACAGGTCCCGATGGTATTAACTTGGCTTTTGCTCCCAAAAGAACAGCAACCAGGATTAAGATTAGGACTAAGAATACAATAACACTTGCTATAATTACTTCCATTGCTTTCTCTCTATATTTTGATTCCCATGAAACTCATGAATCCAAGAGCCATAAGTCCGGTGATTATAAAAGTGATCCCCAAACCTTTGAGCGGCGCAGGAACGTTTGAATAAGCGATTTTTTCACGAATAGCTGCAATTCCGAGAATAGCCAGGAACCAGCCAATTCCACTTCCCAAACCATAAGTTACTGCTTCCCCAATACCCGAGAAATCTTTTTGCTGCATGAACAGCGCACCTCCAAGAATAGCACAGTTTACTGCGATAAGCGGAAGGAAGATCCCCAGGGCACCATAAAGTGCGGGAGCAAACTTTTCAACTACCATTTCTACAAGCTGTACCATAGCTGCAATTACGGCGATGAACATTATGAAACTTAGAAAACTAAGGTCGATGGTTGCATATTCTTCATTTAACCAGGAAAGTGCACCCGGTCTTAAAAGATATTTATCAAGTAAAAAGTTGATGGGCACGGTCATTGTCAACACGAAGATCACCGCTGCACCTAATCCAACCCCTGTTTTAACGGTCTTGGACACTGCGAGGTACGAACACATTCCCAGGAAATATGCAAAGATCATGTTCTCAATGAAGATGCTTCGTACGAATAAATTTATATAATCCATAGTCGGTTTTTTTGAAGTTATAGATTAGGCTTCAATTAATTTACGGTTTCTTGAGCGCTGTACCCAAATGATGATCCCTACCACTATAAGTGCCATAGGAGAAAGAAGCATTAAACCGTTGTTCTCATATCCAAGAGCGTAAAGCCCTGTAGATTCTGCCAGTGTAGCTCCTTTGTGCCCAAGGATCTCGTAGCCAAAAAGCTTACCAGCCCCAAGAAGCTCACGAAAGAATGCTACGATAATAAGGATCAAACCATATCCTGCAGCATTTCCAATTGCATCCAGGAAAGACTTGTACACACCGTTACCTAAAGCAAAAGCTTCAAGACGGCCCATCACAATACAGTTGGTAATGATAAGACCAATGAATACCGATAGTTGTTTACTTACATCATAAGCATAAGCCCTAAGCACCTGGTCTACGAGTGCCACCAAAGCGGCTACTACCACAAGCTGAACGATAATTCTAATCCTGTTTGGAATTAGGTTTCTTAGTGCTGAAATGATCATGTTACTAAAAGCCATAACCGCAGTTACCGCAATTGCCATTACAATAGCAGGCTCTAATTGCACCGTAATCGCAAGTGCAGAGCATATCCCCAGAACCTGAACGGTAATAGGGTTATCATCGTTAAGAGGATCTGAAAGTAACTTTCTGTTGGCTCTTGATAAAAAGTGCTCTTTCTCTTCTGAATCAGAAAGAAAAAGGATCATTGCATCTTTCTTACTTTCCTTGTCTACCTCAGCAATTTGCTCAGGTCTATTTTTTGTCTCCTGTGCCATAACTATAAATTACTTGCAACGTTTAATTCTGTTTTGCTCTTGAAATAAGGCAGGTAATGCTGAAGTCTCTCTGAAATCATATTTGAAACCCCATCTCCGGTAATAGTTGCACCCGAAATTGCATCAACCTTATTATCATCCTTAGAAGTACTGCTGTTTCCTTTAACAACAGATACCCCTATAAGTTCTCCATTCTCATCAAAGATCTTCTCATCGGTAAAGCGCTCTCTAAACCACTCCTGAGTAATCTCGGCACCAAGTCCCGGAGTTTCCCCAAGGTGATCAAACACGGCTCCTTTGATGGTATTTACATCATCCTGTAGAGCAATGTATCCAAAAATGGCATTCCAAAGCCCTGCTCCTCTAAGCGGAATAATGTAATAGGTTTCCCCGTCAACCTCGGCTATATAAAGCGGAAAGTTTTGTTCTGTATCAACTTTTTTAAGCTCTTTAGCAAGATCTACATCAAAGGCATTCACTCCTTCTTTCTCCTGCCCCTCATTATTTAGAACAAGTTGTTCTTTAATGTACTGCTCAAATAAAGCTTCGGCTCCGGCCCTGTCGGTTTCAACACCTACTGTCGCAAGGATGTTCTGCATCTTTTCCTGGCGCATGTTTTCATATTGCCTTGGCTGCAACGAGGTAGCGGCAAAGGCCAGAACAACACCTACTACCACAACCATAACGATGGCGAAAATGAATGTGTACGAGTTGGTGTTCGTCTTATTTACTGTTTTCTCTTCCATAACTATACTACAGTTTCAACTTGTTTGTTAATACCTGCTGCCTTTCTTTTCACTCTTCGTTTAATATTACCCTGAATCACATAGTGATCTATAGTTGGAGCAAATACGTTCATTAACAGTATTGCCAGCATCACCCCTTCAGGATAAGCAGGGTTAAACACCCTGATCATAACTGATAAGAAACCTATAAGAAATCCATAGACCCATTTCCCTTTATAGGTTTGGGCAGCCGAAACAGGATCTGTTGCCATGTAAACAATACCAAAAGCAAGACCTCCGGCTAATAGATGATTGTACCAGGGGAAATTTGTAAGTGAGTTACCTTCCACTCCCATTGCAGGGAGCGCGTTAAAGATCAAGCCCATTACAGAAGCTCCCACTACTGCGCTCAACATGATTCTCCAGCTTCCTACTTTTGTAAAGATGAGGAAGAGTGCTCCCAGCAGACACAATGCTGCTGAAGTTTCTGAAACTGATCCGGGAATCATTCCCCAGAACATATCCATGGTAGTGTATTCAACCGGCTGTCCGGCTGCAAGAGTTCCTAAAATAGTTTCTCCAGATACACCATCTACATTAGCAGCATTCATCACCCATACCTGGTTACCCGACATATATGTTGGATAAGCAAAGAAAGCAAAGGCCCTGGCTGTTAAAGCAGGATTTAAAATATTCATTCCCGTTCCTCCAAAAGCTTCTTTTCCAATTATAACAGCAAATACAACCGAAATTGCAAGCATCCATAAAGGTAAGCCTACAGGCATGATCATCGGAATTAAAAGTCCGGTTACCAGGTAACCTTCGTTCACTTCATGCCCTCTAAAAATGGCAAAAGCGAATTCAATTCCCAAACCTACCGCATAGGAAACTACGATCATTGGCAGGATCTCAAGTGCACCGTGACCAAATGCATCCCAGAAGTCAACTTCAGGCTGAATTTGTTTGAGGTACTGGTATCCCACATTCCACATACTAAAAAGCAGCACCGGCAGCAGGGCGATCACCACAGTGATCATCACCCTCTTTAAGTCTACCGCGTCCCTCACATGGGCACCTTTTCTAGTAGTGTGATTTGGAGTAAAAAGAAAAGTATCAAGCGCATTAATTGCCGGAGAATACTTTTCAAGTTTCTTACCCTTAGCAAAGGGCTCCTTAAATTTATCTAATTTTTGTCTAATCCATTCCATAGTAAACAGTTTATCCAACTTCGGTGATCATGAGATCCAGCCCTAAGCGTATTATTTCTTGCGCCTCTATTTTTGAAGTGTTCACATAATCTACAAGTGCAAAATCTTCGGGAGCCACTTCATAGATCCCAAGATTTTCCATTTTTTCAATATCTGCCGCCATGCAGGCTTTTAACAACTGCATAGGGAAAATATCCATTGGCATCACCTCTTCCATTTCCCCTGTCACCACCAATGCTCTTTCTTCACCGTGTAGGTTAGTGTTCACCTCAAATTTCTTATTTGGGAACATCCAGCTTAAGGAAGTACGTGAGTTAGAAGGAATGTTATTGTAGGTAAACGGTAACCATCCAAATGCACGATACTTATTACCCTCGGGTATTAAAGTAAGCTCATTTGGGAAAAAGCCGATATACTGCCCGGTATTCACCTGCTCTCCAGTGAGAACATCTCCGGAAATCACCCTTACATTTTTTGTATCTACAGCACCCGACAGGTCAATTACCGGAGCTCCAATTCGTGTTCTAAAGTATTTTCTTTCCTTTGCCTCACTTCCACACACAGCTACTGTACGTACTGGCGTGAACCTACCGCTAAGGAAAAGATCTCCAATGTTTGCAACATCTTCAGGCTTAACGGTCCAAACCCGATCTCCCATATTGATTGGATCGATCTTATGGATCTGCACTCCCACGTTAGCAGCAGGATGCGGACCAAAAACGTTGTGAATTTCCACATTTTTAAGACCTTTAAAGGCCCCACTACCCTGTCCGTTTACAGAAACATGCACCTTCCCCGGGGTTAACCTGGTAAGGGCATTAAGCCCAGCCTGAAAAGCCTCCATGCGGTCTTTCAGGATAAACTCCACATCTGCAGAAAGCGGCGCAGTGTTCATTGCAGAAACAAAAATAGCTTTTGGGGTATCTTCAGGATCTGCCGGAATATCGTAAGGACGCTGATTCAGGAAAGCCCAGCTTCCACTTTCGAGGATGCGGCTTTTCACAGCATCGGCTTCAGCGTTTAAAGGATCAAGAGTACCAAATTCCCGGTAGTCATCTGAAGCATCAGCCTCGATTACCACCTCAAGAATGCGGCGTTTCTCTCCTCTCACAATTTCCTTTAAAGTACCACTAACAGGAGAAGTGAAACGAATCTTATCGGTGTATTTAGAAAAGAAAAGCTCATCACCCACCTTTACTTTTGCACCCTCTTTTACCACCATCTTTGGTATGACCGAATGGAAATCGGGCGGTTTTACAGCATAGGTTTTGGAGCGGGGTGCGTCAACAAGGGTCTTGTCGGCTTCACCCTTCAGGCGAAGCGTAATCCCTCTTTTAATTCTAATGTCGTTGGACATAGGACGAAGTGTTAAATTTCATTTAAAATCGGGCAAATTTACTCATTTCCGACCCACAAATCCCAATTTAAAATGAATAAATTCCCCTTAGATTTTGTTAAAGTGAACAAATAATGATGCTAATCAGTTTTTGAGTATATTTAAATTTATTTTTGGTGCATGAAGTTAAACTTATCCTTCTTTTTCTTTTTACTTCTGGGAATTTTTTCTGCTGCCGCACAGACGGTAGAAAATCCTCCTCCAAATTTTATAAGAACCGTAATCTTTACTGGCTCTAACGAGTATAGCGGAGTGCCTGTTATTAAACTGGGAGAACCTCTGTTGCTCACTTTTGACGACCTGGTAGGCGATGAGGCCAATTACTATTACACTATTGAGCATTTTAATTACGACTGGACACCTTCAGAATTACTTAAAAATGAGTATTTAGAAGGCTTTGATAACGTTCGCATTACTAACTATGAGAATTCTTTCAACACGCTTCAGCTTTACTCTCACTACGAGCTGCGCATCCCTAATGACAATACCCGTTCGCTTAAAGTTAGTGGTAATTATTTAATAAAGATCTTTAACGACAATAAAGAACTGGTATTCTCCCGAAAGTTCATTGTTTACGAACCTCTCACCCGTGTGCAGGTAGCCGTGCGAAAATCTTCGGAAGTGAGAAATATTCAAACAAAACACGTGGTGAATTTTGAAGTAGACTCGCCCGAATTCATTATTCGCAACCCGGAACAATCAACCTGGGCGGTTATCCTTCAAAACAACAATTTAAAAACCGCGATCTACAACATACGCCCACAGTACCACATTGGCACCAGCCTTATTTACAAATACAACGACCTCACTTCCTTCTGGGCCGGTAACGAATTCCTTAGTTTTGACAGCAAAGATTTGCGGGCGGCAACCGTAAAAATACAGTACATTGACCTCCAGGACCTATATCATCATTACCTCTTCCCAGACGCGATAAGGGCATTTGAACCCTACACCTATAACCCCGATATCAACGGAAAATTTTTGGTGAGAAAATTTCAAGCGCTTGAAGACGACATTGAGGCCGGCTACGTGTGGACCCATTTTGCCCTCGCTGCCCCCGAGCCTTTTGAAGGTGGTGAAGTACATCTTTACGGCCAGTTTAATAATTTCGTGCTTGATGAAAGCACAAAACTCGAATACAACCCTAACACCGGCGCTTATGAAACGGCACGCCTCTTCAAACAGGGATACTACGATTACAAATATGTATTTCTTCGGAAGGATGGCATTCTTGATGAAGGTTTTATAAGCGGAAATTTTGTTAGCACCGAAAACGATTATACCGTGCTCATCTATTACCTGCCTCCCGGTGGAAGGTTTACCAGGGTTATTGGAATGGGCTCAGCTACTTCATTAAACATCAGCAATTAAGTTATCTGCATAGTTTCTCATGAACGAGGGTCAAAATTTACCGAAGATATACAAGGAGCGGCATAGACTGAAGTACCGCAGCACAGAATGCCTAAACTGCCATCATCCTCTTGATATCAGTGATGAGTTTTGCCCAAACTGCAGTCAGCTTAACAGTACCAAAAAGCTGGCTTTTAACGATTTTTTCAACGAATTTTTTGCCGGAATTTTTGCTTACGATTCCCGGTTCTACAGAACGCTGGGAGCCCTGCTTTTTAAACCCGGAAAAATCTCAAAAGATTACATTCAGGGAAAGAGGGTGCGCTATGCCAATCCTTACCGGTTTTACCTAAGCGCTTCCATTATTTTTTTCCTGCTTTGGAGTGTCACTCACGAAGTTGAATCACCCATTAACTTCGACCTGGAAGGCAGTGCAGAAGAACAAAAGGAAGTTGATTCCATTTTAACCGCCCAGGGTATAGAAAACCCGCCTTTAGAAGTATTTCTTCCTGCCAACGACAGCGTCTCAACCCCAGAATATATTGCGGAAAAAGATCTGGATACCATGAGCTTTTTAAATGCCCGAATAAAGCAATGGCAGGTATTTTCAGATCATTATGAAGCTACCGGGATGAGAAATTCCAAAGTTGCTTTAGACAGCCTCAATTATTCAAATTCCCGCTTTAATCAATGGTTTTACAAGAAAACCGTGAACTCAAAAATATTCGGTTCAGATGCTAATCTTTTCTGGAGTTATTTTTACAGCAAGCTGCCGTTCATCATCTTCTTTTACCTTCCGGTGTTTGCGCTGTTCATCTGGCTGCTTTATTTAAGGAGGCCTTTCACATACATGGAACACCTCATCTTTACCTTCCACAATCAAACCACCTGGTTTGTGCTTTTTGGAATAGCAGTGGGCATTAATACGCTCTTCAACAGCAATTTTGCCACCGCGCTTGCCATGTTCATCTTCGCTTTTTACCTCTATAAAGCTTTTAGAAAATTCTACGGACAGAGAAGAGTTAAAACGTTGATAAAGTTTATTATAATAAATATTATATTCTTTACTTTAGCTTTATTAGCATTCATATTTTCGGTGCTGGCTTCATTTGCGATCTACTAGCATGATTCAACAAATTACCAGAGGCATAAAAATCTCTATAGAAACAAATTTTGAAGGGACTTTCTATAAAAACTATAGAGTCCACTTCGCCTTTGGCTATCAAATCACTATTGAGAATCAAAGCAAAGATTCTGTGCAACTCAGTTCCAGGTTCTGGAAGATAAAAGATGCGCTTAACCGCACAGAAATTGTGGAAGGTGAAGGAGTAATTGGAAAGAAACCGGTTCTAAAACCCGGAGAATCCCACACCTACAAAAGCGGATGTCTGCTCACCTCACCATTTGGATCTATGAGCGGCTTTTACAGCATGATCAATTTTACTTCTACCAGGAAATTCAGGGTCACCATCCCCTCCTTTAAACTCAGTGCCCCATTTGCGCTAAACTAGTTCAAGGTTTAACGTTCAAAGTTTGTGGTTACGTCAACTCCGTTCGGAGTTACATTATTTTAGCGTATCTGGAACTTTTTCAAATCTTCAAATTATCACATCCTCAAATCACCTTATAAAATATCATTTTTGAAACCTCATCTTTTCCTCTATTAAAAAAGCACACTTCTGAAATATTGTTGAAATTTGGTGCTTGTATTATTGGAATTTCCACGCCTTACCTCTCTAAAATGGCATTTAGGAAACCTCATCTTTCATGGTTTAAGGTTTAAGGTTCAAGTCCATCCAAAAAGCAGACTACGGAATATTGTTGGAATTTGGTGCTTGTATTTTTGGAATTTCCACAGCTTACCGCTCTAAAATGTCATTTTTGACACCTTATCTGTGGCGAGATCTTTATAGAAAAAATCTGCCTGCCCTTCGGAAACAATAATTTGAGAAACGCTCACGGTCTTTACGAATCCGCGGTCCATGATCACACCCTGTTCCTTATCTCCTTTTCCTGCTGAAAAGTGGAAATTGAGAAGAGCTTCGGGATTAATATTCTCTTTCTGCTGAAGTTGAAGTTCTAAAAACCACTCTTCCCGCAGCTGCTTCATTTCTTCAGAATAAAGCGGACTTGAGGACCAGATGTGAGGCTTCAGAGGTAATTTTTTATAATGTTTTTCGCTTCCGTCCCAAACAAATTCAGCAAAAAAGAGCCCTTTTTGCCAATCGGCTGCTACAATGGTGAAAGGTTCGACTTCAGAAAGCTCATATTCTTCCGCAGCTTCAGTAAAATCTTCAGCAGCCAATAGATCTTTTACCACCACTCCCCTGCTTTTGCCGTAAGGCAGTTTTCTTTCATGCTTCTTAAAGGCACCATTCAGCAGACAAATAGCACGTTTGCTATCGCTCACTCCCAGCCAGGTGCCCCCGGCCAAAACATCTTTCGGAAATGCCATTTTTGAGCCTGCAACCTCGTAGGTTTTTGGCGGTAGCGTTTGCCTCCCCGGAGCCTCATCACGATTGGAAGTAAGAACAAACGAATTATGGCCTTTTAAAGGCAGGATAGTAACCGTACACATTATGAAAAAATTAAGATTTTTTACCTTTTAGGTGCTGATTTTGAGTAAAGTTCAGTAAAAAATTGAGTAAGTAAAACTATTTTAATTTTTTTACCTTTACGACCATACATTTAGAAATCAAAAAAAATTACAACAGTATGGGAAAAGGTGTATTCCAGGTTCCGCAGGCAGTAAATGAACCCGTAAAGTCATATGCCCCGGGAACACCCGAAAGAGAAGCCGTTTTAAAGGCTTATAAAGAATTGTACAACAGCAAGGTAGAGGTACCACTTTATATTGGTGGCGAAGAGATCAAAACTGGTGATACAGCACCTATGAATCCGCCGCACGATCATCAGCATCACCTTGGTGACTATCATAAAGCTTCAAAAGAGCATGTGGAAAAGGCGATACAATCTGCGCTTGATGCCCGCGAAAAATGGGCAAATCTTGAATGGGAACAAAGAGCAGCAGTTTTCCTGAAAGCAGCCGAGCTTATTGCAGGGCCTTACCGTTACAAGATCAATGCTGCTACCATGATTGGGCAGTCTAAGAATATATTTCAGGCTGAAATTGACTCGGCTTGTGAATTGATCGACTTCCTTCGTTTCAATGTAGAATACATGACACGCATTTATGAGGAACAACCTGAATCTTCTTCGGAAGCATGGAACAGGCTCGAATACCGCCCTCTTGAAGGTTTTGTATATGCAGTAACTCCTTTTAATTTTACGGCAATTGCGGGTAATTTACCCTCGGCCCCTGCATTAATGGGGAATGTTGCAGTTTGGAAACCAAGCGACTCGCAGGTATATTCGGCCCAGGTAATTATGGAAGTATTTAAAGAAGCCGGATTGCCAGATGGGGTAATTAATATGGTGATGGGAGATCCAAAAATGATCTCAGACACTATTCTTGAGAACAGGGATTTTGCCGGACTTCATTTCACAGGAAGCACCACGGTGTTTAAGAACCTTTGGAAACAAATAGGAGAAAATATACATAACTACAGGTCGTACCCGCGTATTGTGGGAGAAACCGGGGGTAAAGATTTCATTATCGCCCACCCAAGTGCAAAACCAAAGCAGGTTGCAACGGCTATTTCGAGAGGAGCATTTGAATTCCAGGGACAAAAATGTAGTGCTGCTTCAAGGGTTTACATCCCTAAAAGTATGTGGGCAGAAGTTAAAAATTACCTTATAGAAGATGTGAAGTCTTTCAAGATGGGATCACCCGAAGATATGAGCAACTTCATCACTGCGGTAATTCATGAGGCTTCGTTCGACAAGCTGGCAAAATTCATTGATGCTGCAAAAAATGACAGCGATGCAGAAATAGTAGTTGGTGGAAATTACGATAAATCTAAGGGCTGGTTCATAGAACCTACAGTTATACTTACAGAGAACCCAAAATACAGTACAATGTGTACCGAACTTTTTGGGCCTGTTGTGACCGTGTACCTTTATGAGGATGAAAAATGGAATGAAACTCTCAAGCTGGTAGATGACTCAGAATATGCACTTACCGGAGCAATTCTTTCTCAAGACCGTTACGCAGCTGCGGAAGCTACCAAAGCATTACAGAATGCCGCAGGAAACTTCTACATCAATGACAAACCTACAGGAGCCGTTGTGGGACAACAACCTTTTGGAGGTGCGCGTGGAAGTGGAACCAATGACAAAGCAGGATCTATCCTTAACTTATATCGATGGATCTCACCAAGAACTATCAAGGAAACTTTTGTAACTGCAACAGATTACAGATACCCATTCCTGGGAGAATAGTAAAAACAACCTTTTTATTAAAAGCCGCCGGAAAATATTTTCCTGGCGGCTTTTTTTTGACTCTTTTAAACCTTTGCCAAGGCAAGAGTTTTTATCATAAAACTCTTACATTCAGAAAGTTAAATTAAAATAGAATAAGTTAAATCCTCACCTCTGAACGTTTTTTGCGGCCTTTAGCCGAAAGCCCTGATAATTTAAGTTAATTCGCAGTACCTTAGACTGTTAAGGCACCCCTCGGTCTTAACTCCCCCCCTTCCCCAATATGCTGTGAATATGGTTAAAAAACTATTCTTTAAAGTTTTCACTTTTTGGGCTTTTATTCTTACCTCGATTTTGGGGTGGGGGCAATGTCCTACGTCTGTAAATATCACTGCATCACCGGGAACAACGATTTGTGCAGGGGAACCTGTGGAATTTACCGCCGCCCTGGATGGAACCGGAACAAATATCCTTTACCAGTGGCAGGTTAACGGTCTAAACCAGGGCTTAAAAACTCCTTCCAATACTTTTACCACTAATACTCTTCAGGATGGACATACTGTTAGAGTGGTTGTTACAGCCGATTGCTTAGCTACACCTTTGACGAGTAATTCTCTTGCAGTAACTGTGAACCCAATTCCCACAGTAACTACAGCAAACACAGCAACAATATGCAGTGGTGCAAGTCCCAATATCGCGTTGACTGCTTCTACACCCAGCTCGTTTTCCTGGACAGTAGGAACCGTTACAGGAGGCATTACAGGTGCAAGTGCAGGATTGGGATCTACAATAAATCAAATTTTAACCAATCCCAGCAATGCAGCAGCAGGAACGGTTCAGTATATCGTCACACCTACTGCTACAACAGGAAATTGTGAAGGGAACCCTTACACAATTACGGTAACAGTAAATCCAAAACCGTCGGTAACAACCACAAATTCAATCGAGGTATGCAGTGGAACAAGTCCGAATATCTCCTTAAGCGCCTCAACACCCAGTTCCTTTTCCTGGACAGTAGGTACTATCACAGGAGGAATAACTGGGGCAAGTGCCGGTTCGGGAACTACAATTAATCAGACCCTCACGAATACAGGCAGTACACCAGGTACAGTAGAATATGTCGTAACTCCAACGGCTAACTCAGGAAGTTGTACAGGTACACCATATACAATCACAGTAACAGTAAATCCAAAACCAACCGTGACTACTGCCGGCACTGCAACCGTATGCAGTGGTGCAAGTCCCAATATCCCATTGACAGCTTCTACCCCCAGTTCGTTTTCCTGGACTGTAGGAACCGTCACAGGAGGCATCACGGGTGCAAGTGCAGGATCGGGAACTACTATTAATCAGATTCTCACCAACCCAGGCAGCGCAACAGCAGGGACAGTCCAATATATCGTAACACCCACCGCTACTACAGGAAGTTGTGCAGGGGAAGCTTATACCATTACGGTAACAGTAAATCCAAAACCATCTGTAACTACTGCAAATACAGCAACAATATGTAGTGGTGCAAGTCCTAATATTCCATTGACTGCATCTACACCCAGTACTTTCTCCTGGACCTTAGGATCCAAAATTGGAAATATTTCAGGTGCAAGTGCAGGATCGGGATCCACAATAAACCAGACCCTAACCAATCCCAGCAACTCAGCAGCAGGAACAGTTGAATATATTGTAACACCAACAGCGACTACAGGAAGTTGTGCAGGGGAACCTTATAAGATTACGGTAACAGTAAATCCGGAACCATCTGTAACTACTGCAAATACAGCAACAATATGCAGTGGGGCAAGTCCTAATATTGCACTGACTGCATCTACACCGGGTACTTTTTCCTGGACCTTAGGATCCATTACAGGAAATATTTCAGGTGCAAGTGCAGGATCGGGAACTACCATTAATCAGACACTAACTAACCCCAGCACCTCGGCAGCGGGGACAGTTGAGTATATTGTAACTCCTACTGCAATTACAGGAAATTGTGCAGGTGAGGCTTACTCAATTAAAGTAACAGTAAACCCGAAACCTTTAGTAACTACTGCAAACACGACAACGGCATGCAGTGGCTACGGACCAAATATTTCATTGACGGCTTCTACCTCAGGTTCATTTAACTGGACGGTGGGAAATATTACAGGAGGTATTACTGGTGCAAGTGCTGGAGCGGGATCAACAATAAATCAACCTTTAAGCAACCCCAGCAGTACAACAGCAGGTACAGTAGAATATATTGTTACCCCTACGGCTACTACAGGAAATTGTGCAGGTGAACCTTACACAATTACTGTGACGGTGAACCCGACTCTCGTACCTTCTGTTACCATCTCATCAACTTCAACTGAAATTTGTACTACAACAGCCTCGGGCTCAACTCCGGTAACCTTTACCGCCACCCCGATTAACCCGGGAACAAACCCATCCTACCAATGGAAAAACGGCACAACCAATGTAGGTCCTAACAGTCCTACATTTACAGCAAATTCCTTAGCTGCTGGTTCTCAAATCTCAGTGGTAATGACTTCAAATGCTATCTGTGGATCACCTGTGACCACTACTAGTAATGTTATTAGTATGAAAGGTTTTACACCTCCTGCGGCTCCCGTGTTTAGTCCTGCTCCAACACAAGGTGGCCCTGTTAATACTACTCTACTTTGTCCTCCAAATACAGGTCTGGTTTATACGGTGGCCTCAGATCCAAATGTCACCAGCTATAACTGGACATTACCAACGGGTTGGACGATTACTGCTGGAGCCGGAACAAACTCTATTACCATAAACAACAGTAATTTAAATGCAGGAATATATAATTTAATTGCAACTGCGCGAAATGCTTGTGGAAGTAGTTCTAAAACTTTGCCGGTCACTATTGAAAAGGCTGCCTCCGTCTATGCAGGCGCGGATACTTCCATTTGTATGAATGGAAGTTATAGTATAACTGATTCAGATTATAGTGGCTATATAAATAGTGGTGGTCAAAATGCCCCAACCTGGACTGTAAGTCCTGCTGGAAGTGGTTCTTTTAGCAACATAAAAGCCAAAAATCCTACTTTTTCTCCTTCAAAGGATTTTACAGGCTCTATTACCCTAACTCTCACAAGTACAAAAACGACAGGGAATTTTAATTGCGCTCAACTATCTGACAAAATGATTCTAACTGTGAACGCACCACCTGCAATCACTACTCAACTTTCGACGACTCCACAAGTCCTATGTCTTAATGCTGCTGCTTCTCCCTTATCAGTTACAGCTAGTGGAGCCGGGTTAACATATCAATGGTATACCAATACCACCAATTCTATTACCGGAGGTACTGCAATCAATGGAGCTACATCTGCTACTTATACTCCGTTAACTACTGCTCAGGGAACCACATATTATTATGTAGTTGTCAGCGGAACATGTACTCCGCCAGTGACCAGCAACGTGTCAGGGCCGATAACCGTGAACGCTCCACCTGCAATTACAGCTCAGCCGTCAACCAGTGAACAAGTCGTATGTCTTAATGGTACTGCAACCCCATTATCAGTTACGGCTACCGGCGCCGGATTGACATATCAGTGGTACAGCAATACAACTAATGCCAATACCGGAGGTACTGCAATTAATGGAGCTACTTCTGCTACTTATACACCAGTAGCAACAACAGCAGGAATTCGGTATTATTATGTAATCGTCAGTGGAACATGTACTCCCCCGGTGGCCAGCGGAGTATCCGGCGCGGTAAATGTTCATACATCTCCCGCAATCACTGCACAGCCTTCTACAACTGATCAAGCTTTGTGTCTGAATGATACTGCCACAGAATTATCTGTCACAGCTACCGGAGAAGACCTAACCTATCAATGGTACAGCAATTCAACTAATTCAAATGCCGGAGGTACTGCAATAAATGGGGCTAATGCCGCTACTTATACTCCGGTAACCAGTACTCCAGGGACTTTATATTATTATGTAATTATCGGTGGATCCTGTACTCCTGAAGTGACAAGTAATTTTTCTGGAGCAGTAACTGTTAACTCCCCACCCAATATTACTGCTCAACCTTCAACCAATGAACAGATTTTATGTGTGAACGATACTGCCACGGAATTATCTGTAACAGCTACCGGAGAAGATCTAGCCTATCAATGGTACAGTAATTCAACTAATTCAAATACCGGAGGTAATGCAATAAATGGAGCTACTGCCGCTACTTTTTCTCCGGAAACCAGTACTGCAGGCACATTGTATTATTATGTAATTGTTGGGGGAGGATGCACTCCTGCAGTGACTAGTGATATTTCTGGAGCGGTTACTGTAAACTCTCCACCCACTATCACTACTCAGCCTTCTACAACTGAACAAACTTTATGCTTGAACGATACTGCTACAGAATTGTCTGTAACTGCTACCGGAGAAGAACTAACTTACCAATGGTACAGTAATTCAACGAATTCAAATACCGGAGGTAATGCAATAAATGGAGCTACTGCCGCCACCTTCCTTCCCGAAACCAGTACTCCAGGAACTTTATATTACTATACTATCGTTAGCGGAACCTGTACTCCTGAAGTGACAAGTAGTGTTTCAGGAGCGGTAACTGTAAACTCTCCACCCAATATCACTGCTCAGCCTTCTGCCACTGAGCAAATCTTATGCCTTGAGGATCCTGCCGCAGAATTGTCGATTACAGCTACAGGAGAAGATCTGACTTACCAATGGTACAGTAATTCAACGAATTTAAATACCGGAGGTACTGCAATAAATGGAGCTACTGCCGCCACTTTCCTTCCTGAAACCAGTACTCCGGGAACTATATACTATTACGTAATTGTAGGTGGAGCATGTACACCTGAAGTGACCAGTGATGTTTCAGGTGCGGTAACCGTAAATGAGCCGGTAGAGATCATAACAGATCTTGACGATTCGACACCAATAGAAGCTTGTGCAGGTTTCCCGGTTGAATTTTCCATAGAAGCAACAGGAACCGGTCTGACTTTTGAATGGACAAAAGATGGAAATCCTATTGGAACCAATTCCCCCACCTTAAATATGGCCCAGGCCGATGCTTCTGATGCCGGATTTTATACTGTTCTGGTTAAAGGTACCGCTCCCTGCTCCAATGTGCAGTCCACGAAACAAGTCGAACTCAGAGTAAATCAAACTATCACTATCACCAGTCAACCTGAACCTACCCTTCCTGTCTGCCTGGGAGAAAATGCTGTTGAAATTGGTGTTGTCGCTACCGGAAACATCTATGACTATGTATGGAGAAAAAATGGGATACCAATTTTCGATGGATCAAAATACTCGGGCACAACAACCGCAAATTTGATCATTAAAAATTTAGCTCTGGAAGATTCTGATATTTATGATGTAGTAATAAGCAGTCCTGAAGGAAGTTGTTTGCAAATTATTTCTAATCCGGCCACAGTAACTGTTTATTCACCTCCTGAAGTTGAAGCGGGAGAAGATATAGAAGTTTGTAGCACTTCAACGAGTATTGACATTGGTACAGAAGCTACTGCCGCAAATTACAGCTCTCTCGCCTGGACCACTAATGGAGCAGGACAAATCTTAAATGCAACAGATTTAAATGGAGCAACTTATGCTCCTGTGGCAGCAGACTTTGGTAATACCCTTATATTTACTTTAACTGCTAAATTCGAAGTTGGAGGTGTTCAGGTATGTGAAGATGCTGTAGATACTAGAAGTCTAACAATAATACCTCAACCAGTCATAACTGAATTCAGCTATCATCCCAGCGACAACAGTGCTGTTTCCACCGAATTTTGTGAAACAGACATTGCCACCTATACCCCACATATTGCCGGAAACAACCTTACTAACGGTACCGGAATATTTTCAGTAGATAACACTGCTTTAGCGATCGGCCCTACTACCGGAGACATAACTCCAAATGGCACTAGCCCGGGAGAGTTTACAATAACTTATACCTACACTATAACTTCCCAGGAAGCAGGTTGTACAGTTGCCGAAAAGATCTTCAAAGTAACCATAGGAGAAAAACCTGTAGCCGATTTTACTTATGGGGAGAATCCATTTTGTAGTGATTCAGAAAATATTACTCCCAGTTTTCTAAATGAAGGAGTGGCCGGCACTTTTAGCTCTTCTACTGAAGACCTTGTATTTGCAAATGCAGCTACGGGAGAAATTGATGTGGCCGCCAGTGCACCCGGCACCTATGAAATTATTAATACTGTAGATTATTCTACCCAGGGTTGTGCTATAGTAACTCATGCTGCATCTATTACAATTAATCAAAAACCAAATCCCAATTTCTCCTACTCTACAACAGAATTTTGCTCAGCTTCTGAAGTGGAACAAACAATTGCCCCAATTCTGGAAGATGGTGCAGTTACGGGTAGTTTTACTTATACAGCAACTCCCGAAGGAGCTATCCTTGCTCTGGACACAACAACGGGAAATATTGATATAATGAACAGTGATGCCGGAAGTTACGTCATTACGAACACGGTGAATGTTGACGCCGATGGGTGTGATGTGGTAGAAGGTTCTTTTTCAATTAATATCGAAAAAAAATCCGATGCCTGGTTTGAATACAGCAGTACTTCCTTTTGCATCTCCACAAAAAGCGCCTCGGTAGTGAATGGTTCTGAAACCGGGGGAACTTTTTCCAGCCCCACTTTGGGAAGTCGCATTAACGCTACTACTGGTGCAATTACCTGGACTGCTACAGATGCCATTACCGGCACGCACGAAATTACTTATATTATTGAAGGGAAAGGAGTTTGCGAAGACGTAAGCAGTACTGTGGAAATAAATATTGATCCATTACCAGTTGGCGGGAAATTAGCTTTTGAAGATCTTGTTAATACCAATAACAACGGCAGGATCTTCATGATATGCCAGGGGGCGACTTCTGGATATTTACCCATTACCCTATCAGGTCATACAGGAAACATCCTGGCATGGAAATATAGTATTAACGGTGCTTCCTGGATTACAATTCCGGGAGAAGAAGGAAATTTTACCGGCAATGTGTTATCTGCCTCTACAATACAGGGTTTAAACCTACCTGAAACAACAGTGTTTAGGGTAGAAATAGGTAGTGGGGCCTGTAGCCCTAATGTTTTCTCCCAAACTGCAATTCTGAGTGTTATTCCGACAGATATAACACCCAGCCCCGTAACAGTAAGTGAAAGTGTTATCTGCCTGGGAGATACGGTAACCTTAAGTTCAGAAACGGGTTATACCAACAGCGTTCCCACAGTTGAAAACGGGAATTTTGATAATGCAGGACTTAAAAATAAAGGATGGCGTTTTAGACTCGACGGAAAAGATATGAACTTCGAAACCAACGCCAACAATACCAACCAGGATTTTTGGTCAAGAGCTACTCCACATAATTTTAACACAGCAAATTATAATACGAGTCCATACTCAATGAGTCCTATGAGGTGGGATTCGGGAATCGAAGATGGAAATAAAGGTTTTGCACTGGTCTCGGGGGCTCATAATGCTACCATGGAAACGAACATTTTCAGTATAGGCTCAATGGATCAGGCGATTGTAACTTTCGATCAGGCCTACAACCTAACACCCGGAGCCACAATAACTGTAGAAATTTCCGAAGATGGAGGAAATACATATCAGGCAGTTCTATTTACCATGAGTGGTAGTGCCTCCAGTGGTAATTACAGCAGCTTTGGAACCGGTACTCCCCAATCCCGCCCTAAGAACAAAATGTTGTTAGACCTTGGGAACTATCTAGGTAAAAATAATCTGAGACTAAAGTTCGCGTTTGATGGAGCGAGGAACGGAGATCTTTGGGCTGTAGATGGTATAAAATTACCTGAAGGCCCTCGAAATGTTACTATTGAATGGAACGACTATACAGATCCTCAACAGGTTATCACCATTGGAACCACAAATTCTGTTCAATATGCCCCAAAACAAATTGGTCTTAATGTTTTTGAAGTAAAGACAAAATTAGTGTTTGATTCTACCGGTAATGCCTGTGAGGTAGCCGAAAATGCCGAAACCATAGAGGTGTTTGTTTTTGACAAATACACTACTTCTGTCTCAGCGGAGTATGGTAGCTGCGGAAATTTTGAAGCCCAACTTTCTGCTTCCGTACTAAATGGGAAAAATGAACCTGTAATAACTTACCCGACACCCGATGGTTATATAGGCAAGTGGTCAATTGATGCGGTAGGTGCTACTTTAGTAGACTCCAATCCAAATGATAATATTGCTGCCGAAAATGATCCCAATGCACTTCTTCATACCACAACTACGGGTACTTATAATGTTTCCTGGATCCTTGAACCTACAGAAAAGGATGAAAATGGAAACATTTATGAAAATCCGGAAACCTGTGCTCCTCAAGTCAATTCATTAGAGGTAATTATTAAGGGCTGTATTGCTTTAGACTTTGATGGGGAAGACGACCACATACTCATTGATGATCCCTACAATGAAGTTGTAAGTTTTGAAGCCTGGATAAGGCCCGAAGTATCTGGTGGAACTATAATCTCAGGCCCAAATTTTAATATCACCACTCCGGCTGGCATTACTCCAAACACCAGGTGGTACCATATTGCAATTTCTAATGGGAAATTATATGTAGACGGAGTAGAAAAAACTAATTTCACTTTAGGTAGTGGCAACGGTCCTCAAACTATCATAGGAGCTCAACTACTTAATGGCAAAACAACTAACTTCTATTCCGGCTGGATAGAGGAAGTTAGATTATGGAAAAAAGCGCTGACGGTTGAACAGATAAGATTTATGATGAATCAGCGGCTTATTGCGAATGGCACTCAAATGGGAGAACAAATTCCTATGAATGTACCCGGCGGACTGAATTATTCAGACCTGGCAGGATACTACAGATTGATCTCGGCAACACCCGAACCTTTACCCACTAGTCCAGTTATTTTCTTACCAGAAGATATGCCTCTTGATGGGTTAACCCCAGATCGTGCTGCAACAGCATCTCCGGGAAGGTTAGTCAATATGGAAACGAATCAGGAGAATACTGCACCCCTTCCCTATTATTCTGGTAAAGATGGAATTTGGGGAACAGATGATACCTGGTTGCGCCCTGAAGTTTGGGACCCTCCGCATACAGGTACTATTGATTGGAACATAGTAAAAACTTCTCATCATATCACTTCTGGTAATCGGGACATTACAGTCCTGAGCTTATTATCTGAAAGTAATGTACTTGATATGGAAGGAGCGAATCCCACAGGATGGACCAGCGGTGGAAGTGGAAATAGACTTTTTATCTCCCATTACCTCCTGCTTGATGGTATTATTGACCTCAATGGAGAATCACAACTTATTCAACCTGATGGAAGTATCGTAGATCAGACTTCGGGTATAAACGGGGAAATAACAGGTTTCCTGGATAGAGACCAACAAGGAACTGCCAGCAGTTATAATTACAATTACTGGTCTTCCCCTGTAAGTCCCGGAAGCCTTAACGCCGATTATTCTGTAGGAACAGTTATGATGGATGGAACAACCCCTACCCCCGCTAAGATCAACTTTGGCAACGCCTACAATCACGCCGATGCTGGTTTTACAAACCCGCGCAAAGTGAGTGCTTACTGGCTTCACAAGTTCCATGGTACGGCAAATAATTACTTTAGGTGGGAACATATTGGAAGTACAGGAGTTTTGCAGGTTGGCGAAGGCTACAGTATGAAAGGCACCTCTGGTAGTACAGCTATACTCGACCCACAAAACTATACCTTTAGAGGGCTCCCAAATAACGGTACCATTTTAATGGAAACTATGAATGCCACGGGCACAGGAGAAAATTATCTTTTAGGGAATCCATATCCGTCAGCTATTGATGCCGATGAATTTATTCTAGACAATATGCGAGACGTCATCAATGGCCGAAATACTTCCAACGTCTTTAACGGAACCATCTATTTCTGGTCGCATTTTGCCAATAAAACTCATTATCTCGAAGAATATATTGGCGGCTATGCTACCTATAATCTCTCAGGCGGTGTAATTGCTGTGGCTATAGATGACCGGATTAATGCTACTGAAGATGAAGGCGGGCGCATTCCGCAGCAGTTCATTCCGGTAGGCCAGGGCTTTTTTGTCAATACCCGCTTAGATCCTGAAATTGTAAATATTTCAAATATAACTATCCATGGCGGGCAGGTTACTTTCAGGAATAATCAAAGACTATTTATTACTGAAAATGATGCTAAAAAATCAGTTTTTCACTACCAGGAAAAGAAAGAAATTTCAGGAATTGAGGGTACAAATACCTCAAAGGCAGAACAGCAGCGTATTTGGCTGAAATTTAAATCTCCAAAAGGATATCACCGACAAATTTTAGTCACTGCCGATCCCAATGCTACCGATAACTTCGATTTGGGTTATGACGCCCCTCTTATTGAAAATAATGTTGAAGATATGTACTGGTACTTTAACAATAACGAATTTGTGATACAGGGAGTAGAAGATTTTAATGTGGAGCGGGAACTTCAGCTGGGGGTGAAGATAAAAGAACAAGGAGTTGTAAAGATTAGCATAGATAGATTGGGTAACATTGCAGAAGATCAGGAAATATTCCTGAAAGACAGCATCACAGGCAAAATACATAATTTAAAAAACGAACCATATACTATAGAAGTTGAAGAGGGTGTCTTTACAGATCGTTTTAAACTGGTCTTTAAAGATGATGAAACACCTGTAGTAGAACCCGAAGATCCGGTTGTTGTAGACGATGGGCCGTTCAAAGTCCAGTACCTGAATGAAGACAGAATCATTTTAATTAAAAATCCCGAACTGATAAAGGTCAATAGAATCTATCTGAACAACCTCTCAGGACAGCAGGTTCACGTCTACTACAATATCCCGTTAACAATAAAAGAAGAGCTACCTGTAGAACGCTTTAGTGCTGGAGTATATATTCTGAAGCTGCATACAGCACAGGGAATCATTACAAAAAAAGTAATTCTGGAGTAAATCGACTTTAAAGAATACTTACTAAAATTTTCTTAGCTTTATGCACTTTAGCCAAGTTTGGAGCCTTTAATCTATTAAAATAAAGTAAAAATTTAAGGCTTTGTTTTTTTTCCTACTTTTACCACCTGATTTCTAATGGTTTGGTATGGAGAAATATTTTACTCCTGTTAAGATATGGATACTATTTTTACTGGTCGGCTCCCCTGTATTGGGTGCCTTCTGGTCGAGCCCAGATCTTAAATCCTTTAGTTACCCTCAACCATCTGAAAATTATACCGCTTCCTGGTATGAATCGCCTAAAGGAATTTTTGCTGTGGGGTTTGATGATTGTGATGAGGATACTACTAAACCCACAATCTTCACAAAAAATATTACTGTTCAACTTAATGCTTCCGGTTCAGTTTCTATTACTGCCGCTCAGGTAGATAATGGCTCTGATGATAACTGTGGAATCAAAAATTATATGCTTGATAAAACTCAGTTCGACTGTGGTGACATTGGCACAAATACGGTTACCCTCACGGTAATTGACGAAAACAATAATTCGAACAGCAAGACGGCAACTGTCACTGTGGAAGATCAGGTCTTACCTGTGGCTAGAGCAAAAAACATAACAGTTCAACTAGATGAAAATGGGAATGCCACTATCGATGAAGATGCAGTTAATGACGGATCATCTGACGCCTGTAGCGGATTAGTATTCGATACGAATATCACTAGCTTTGACTGTTCTGATGTTGGAACAAATACTGTAATTCTTACTGTCACCGATGCCAACGGAAACAAATCTACAGCGAATGCGACTGTAACTGTAAAAGATGAGGTGAAACCTGTCGCTAAAGCTAAAAATATAACGGTTCAACTGGATGCTAACGGAAACGCAACTATCGATGAAGATGCAGTTAATGACGGATCATCTGACGCCTGTAGCGGATTAGTATTCGATACGAATATCACTAGCTTTGACTGTTCTGATGTTGGAACAAATACTGTAATTCTTACTGTCACCGATGCCAACGGAAACAAATCTACAGCGAATGCGACTGTAACTGTAAAAGATGAGGTGAAACCTGTCGCTAAAGCTAAAAATATAACGGTTCAACTGGATGCTAACGGAAACGCAACTATCGATGAAGATGCAGTTAATGACGGATCATCTGACGCCTGTAGCGGATTAGTATTCGATACGAATATCACTAGCTTTGACTGTTCTGATGTTGGAACAAATACTGTAATTCTTACTGTCACCGATGCCAACGGAAACAAATCTACAGCGAATGCGACTGTAACTGTAAAAGATGAGGTGAAACCTGTCGCTAAAGCTAAAAATATAACGGTTCAACTGGATGCTAACGGAAACGCAACTATCGATGAAGATGCAGTTAATGACGGATCATCTGACGCCTGTAGCGGATTAGTATTCGATACGAATATCACTAGCTTTGACTGTTCTGATGTTGGAACAAATACTGTAATTCTTACTGTCACCGATGCCAACGGAAACAAATCTACAGCGAATGCGACTGTAACTGTAAAAGATGAGGTGAAACCTGTCGCTAAAGCTAAAAATATAACGGTTCAACTGGATGCTAACGGAAACGCAACTATCGATGAAGATGCAGTTAATGACGGATCATCTGACGCCTGTAGCGGATTAGTATTCGATACGAATATTACTAGCTTTGACTGTTCTGATGTAGGACCAAATGCTGTTGTTCTTACTGTTACCGATACCAATGGAAACAAATCTACAGCGAACGCGACTGTAACCGTAGAAGATGAGGTAAACCCTATTGCAAGTGCGCAGGATTTAACCATTTACCTCGACGAAAAAGGAACAGCATCCATTACTCCTGAAGAAGTGAACGATGGATCTTCAGATAACTGTGGAATAAGTGGCCTTAGCCTAAACAAAACAACTTTCAATTGTTCCAATACAGGAGATAACCAAGTAACCCTGACAATCATCGACGTAAACGGAAATTTAACCACGGCAACAGCAGTTATTAAAGTAATTGACGACATTGATCCAGAAATTCCAACTTTACAGGATCTTAACTGGAGTTGCGGCAGAGAAATAACAGATTTTCCTACCACTACAGACAACTGTGATGAAGTGATAACAGGAACCACAATAAATGACCTTAGCTTCAATAATTTTGGGGAATATATAATTACCTGGACTTTTACCGATTCTTCTAATAATTCCGTTACAGCAGACCAGAAAATCATTATTCCTGAACCCACTGTTGATGTACCCGCAATTGACGGCAGCGAGTTTTGTAATACTGAAACTATTCCTGCTGTAACCTTTACCGGTAATAATTTAGCAAACAAATCTTATTCCTGGTCTTATAAAAGTGCTTCCGGAAGCAGTCTTGATATTGGACTGGCTTCAAGTGGAACTGGAAATATCCCTGCTTTTACGGCAAAGAACAACACTAATGAATCTGTTACCGCTGTAATTGAGGTTATTCCTTTCGGGAATGCCTGTGAAGGGGATGCGACCAGTTTTTCCATCACCATACATCCCACTCCATCGATCACAAAACCTAATGATATTGTGGTATGTGAAGGAGAAACGATTAGTAAGATTGATCTTTCACACGTATCGGTAACAGGAAGTGAAGTAGCATGGAGTAATGATAACACCAATATTGGTCTTAGTCCTTCAGGAAATGGAGATATTGCTGCATTTGTCGCCACCACTAATGGCACTCATGTGACCCAGGTAGCCACTATTAGTCTGACTCCTTCAGCAAATGACTGTACCGGAGAAGTAGAGACCTTCACCATAACTGTAAAACCCAGGCCGGAAGTAAATGTTTTTCCTGATTCCCAGACGTATTGTAACGGTCAAACAACAGAGATCCTGTCTCTTGGCGCTAATGTAACCGGCACTAAATTCAATATTTCTGGTGGTTCGGCTATTGGATTATCCAACAGGACTAATGTGACTGAAATCCCGGCGTTTACTGCTAAAACCGGAACGGCAACTGTGACGATAACCCCTGTGGTAAATGGGTGCACAGGAACACCTGTAAGTTATGATGTTACTGTAAATCCCACCCCGACAGTTTCAGTGAGCCCGGCGAGCCAGCAAATATGTTCCGGAGAAAGCACTTCCATTAACTTAAGCGGCAGTGGGACTTCGTTTTCCTGGACTATTGCTGAAGCAGGCAATGAGATCACCGGAGCTTCTGAAGGCTCGGGAAATCAGATTATTCAGACGCTTTCCAATAGCAGCTCCCAGCCCCAGGTTGTAAAATACCGAATTGTGCCTGAAGCAAATGGATGTACTGGTACGCCCATAAGTGTGACTGTTACTGTGAATCCTCTTCCTTCATTAATTATAACCAATCCTGAAACTATTTGCTCCCCGGCAATAGTAGATTTAACAAGTCCCGAAATCACAACCGGTTCTACACCTAACCTGACTTTCACTTACTGGAAGGATATTTCGGCCTCCATTCCTCTCAGTAAACCTACTGAAACCAGTGTGGGAACTTACTATATTAAAGCAGAGAACACTTATGGTTGCTCTGTAATAAAACCGGTTGTGGTAACCGAAAAACCCACTCCCAATTTAACCAGCCCCACACAGGCAGCCGGGTTTTGTTCAGGAACGGCCTTTGAGTACACTTTCAGCAGCGACATACCCGGAACTGAATTTCGCTGGACCCGGCCCCAGATTTCCGGAATCTCAACACCCGCCAATAGCGAAACCGGCAATATTAGTGAAGTTTTAATCAATACTACCACAAACCCCATAGCGGTAGTATATGAAGTTATAATGGTTTCTCCAGAAGGTTGCATTCAAACAGCCCAGATAGAAACAACTGTAACTCCTACTCCTTTATTAAGCAGTACCCTTAGCCCGGATGGGGTTTGTAGTGGAACAGAATTTGGATATATTCCTACCAGTTCCACAGGAGGTACAGTTTTTTCGTGGACCAGAGCCGCGGTATCCGGAATTAGCAATGAGACCAGTAGTGGCACAGGTGCTATTAAAGAAGTTTTAAACAATACCACTCAACAAACGCTTGGAGTTACATATCGCTTTGTACTAAGCTCCAATAACTGTACTAATCCTCAGGTTTACAATGTTGTTGTATCAGTGACTCCTTCTCCTGATACCGAGGTCTCTGCTTCTAGAAATGGAGGAGCTCAAGTTACCGATGAGATAACCATCTGCCGGGGAGACAATGTAGATTTGTTCTCTAAAACTTCTTTTGCAAACAGTACAAATTTGCCATCGGAATTACTGAGTGCCAATTTTAATACAGGAAAAGACGGGTGGCAAACCCCTACTAATGGAAACAGGTGGCGGTTGACTAATAGTGGAACCGTGGCTTACGAAGAATGTAGCTGGGTCTTTGTTCGGGACAATAGCTGGTGGGGAGGACGTTATGAATACCGCTGCGAAGAAGTCTATTTCAACTCCAGTACCAGTGATCAATTTTTTCTTGTAAACAGTCATAGTTATACCGGTAATTTTAATGATGTAAAACTCACAAGCCCCAGCTTTAACACTGAAGGATATAATACGCTCCAGCTCACTTTCTGGCATCATTACAGAGACGGAGGAGGAAGACAGAACAGAGATTATGGAATCTTAGAATACAATACCGGAAACGGCTGGCAAGAAATTGACACCTATACTTCTACCGAGGGCGAAGCAGGAAATTTTGTAAAAAAGACTTATAACATTAGTAACCTGGCAGGACAAAAAAATGTGCAGATCAGGTTTAGATATGACAACGCAAATGATGACTGGTATTGGGCTGTAGACAACATATCGGTTACAGGAGATGGTGTGGCTGCTCCTGAAGTAAAATGGACCAGTGATGTTAGTGACTGGACATCGACAGATGCTAATCCAAAAAATGTCAATCCTCAGCGCACCACGGTTTATACTGCCACCTACACCGATCCAGATACCGGTTGTCCTGGCAGTGCTTCAGTTAAAGTTGTGGTGAATCAGCCAGAGCCACCATCTATTACTGCAAATTATTGCGGCGATTCAACCTGGATAGAGCTCGTTTCTGATAATGAGCATTTAACTTACAAATGGGAATCAAGAGGAGAACTATTGGGTACAAATAGAACTCAGAATGTTCAGATAGCTTCAACCTATACACTCACCGTCACCAATGAGTTTGGTTGTGAAAGTTCGGCTTCTATAAATGTTTCTGAAGAACTATTAGTGAATGGAAATTTTGAGAATGGTGTAAATGGCTTCTATACGGAATATCGCAACAAAACTAATTCGGGTGATCTTTATCCAGAAGGGGATTTTGCTGTTGACAGGGATGCAAGTGATTATCACAATGATTTTGACGGAAGAGATCATACTTCGGGGAATGGTAAGTTTATGATTATTAATGGGGCGCCTGGATCAGGAAAAGTCATTTGGCGGCAAACCATTGAAAATATTCAGCCTAATACTGATTATTATTTCAGTGCCTGGGGAACCAATGTTAACCCTAAAACCCCAGCAAGACTGCAATTTCGGGTAAATGGGGTACCCACAGGAACCATAGCCGATCTAAGAAATATCGCTGTTGGGGAATGGATTCAGTTCTACAGTAACCCCTTCTGGAATTCTCAAAACGCTACTACAGCCACACTTGAGATCATCAATTTAGAAACAATTCGCAATGGTAACGACTTTGGTTTGGATGACATCTCCTTTGGTACGCTTGAGCAAATAAAATTTTCAATTGACCCCATACCGGCTACATTTTTATGTGAGGGAGAAATACTGGAAATTACTCCAGAATTTAAAGGAGGAAGGGAGCCGTTTGAATATACCTGGACAAGCCCGAATGGAGAGGTAGTTTCATCTGAAAAAAACCTTATAATTGAAAATGTCACGGCAGATATGACCGGACAGTATAAATTAACAGTAACCGATTTTTACGGGTGCGAACCGCAAGAGGCTTTAGCTGCTGTGAATATCCTGGGAATAGATGCAGGTGAAGATCAAATTTTGTGTTCTAATATAGGAACCGTTCAGCTGAATGGTAACATATCAGGATCAAATGGTGGTGGCACCTGGTCTACCAATGGATCCGGTACTTTTTCTAATAATAAGGCCCTGGATGCCACATATACTCCGGGAGAAACTGACCTTACTTCTGAAAACGGGGTAACGCTTACCTTAACCTCTAATGATCCTAACGCTACCTGTACCGATGAGGTGAATATTTCTTTTTACAATTCTCCCCTTGCAACCGTTTCTGTCACCCCTGTAAATTGTTTTGGTGCACAGGATGGTACTGCAACTGTAACCGTGACAGAAGGAACAGGAACAGCTCCTTTCACCTATCAGTGGAAAGACCAAAACGGAAATACTGTTGGAACAACCCAAACCGTTACCAACCTTTCTCCAAGTGAATCGGGTTATTCTGTAATTGTTACAGACGCCAATGGCTGCCAGGTAGATGTTACCGGCCCACCTGTTTTAGAGCCTTCAGCACTACAAATTGACAACACTTCGGTAACGAATGTCACCTGTTTTGACGGCGAAGATGGTAGCGCCACAATTTCTGTCAGTGGAGGTATGATTACGGGTGATTCCCCTAATTACACTTTAACCTTACTAAACAACAACGGATCTGAAGTTGCTTCAGAAGTAAACAATACCACAGGGAATTTTGAGGTAACCAACCTTAAAGCCGGAGCTTATACTTTTACCGCAAATACAGCATATGGTTGTACCCTGCTTTCTGAAAATATTACTATAGATCAGCCATTAGAAATTATTGTGGATGCAGGTGAAGATATCATTGTTGCTGAATGTGGCATAAGTAAAATTCAGTTAAACGCCATACCTGTAGATCCTAACCTGGGGACTGGCAGATGGGAAGTTATTGCAACTGTACCAACCACTAGTAATTCACCCACTTTTGAAAACGAATTAGCTCCAAATACCTGGTTCACGGGGCAGGCAAATACAAAGTATGAAATAAGTTGGGTAGTAACTCCTATTGTTGAAGAATGTAAAATAAGTGACACGGTGGTAATTGAACTTCCCCCCGCCTGTAGCCGATTGAACTTTGATGGAAACGACGATTTTGTAGATCTTGGTGATCACTACGACATGGTGAACAGCAACCTCTCTATTGAAGCCTGGATAAAACCTCATGATCTTACCGGAACAAGAACTATAATTTCTAAACGGGAAGAAGATAAATTAAATTCTGGCTACGATCTTATCTTAAGCAATGGAGCTCCTGCTTTTAGGGTCGGAAATAAGAGTGTAACTTCTGTAAACTCACTAACAACAGATCGTTGGTTTCACGTGGCAGGGGTATATTCTGGCAACGAACTGCAGCTGTATGTAGATGGCATCCTGGTAAAATCCAATTCGGGTATTACCCCAAATGCTATTGTTGACAATAGTGCCCCGGCTATTATTGGAGCTACTTACGCTTCTTCTTTTAGTGGAAGTAAAAATAACTTCTCAGGCTTTATAGAAGAGGTTCGAATATGGAATACAGGAATTTCTGTTGAGCAAATAAGGTTCTACATGAATCAGCGGCTGGAGAAAATCAATGATACTCAGGTAAACGGAAGTGTCTTAGGAAATGATCTAAACCTGCCAAACGCTCCCGAAGTACAGTCGTGGAGTAAACTGCCCGGTTATTATCAACTCCTGGCCGAAGAAGGCCTGATAGCTAACGGCTTTACCGTCAACCTTGGAAACCTGGGAAATACAGCAGATGGAAACCTGAAGAACATCGAAGATATGCAGGAAAACACTGCACCTCTCCCCTACAAACTTTTTACAAATGATGGTAACTGGTTTGACAAAAATACCTGGCAGCTGCCCAATCCGTACAACGGAAGAAATATCAGCATGCCAAATGTATGGAATGCTCCAAACACCAGCGGGATAAATGGGGATGCAATTAACTGGAATATTGTAGATCTTAATGGTAAAAAAGTCAACAACCCAACTTCCTCTCAGAATATTACCCTCTTGGGCTTACTGGACAAAACAGGTACTCTTACTTTAAAAGGAGAAAATAATAAGAGCGGTACCAGCCTAACACTAACTCATTATTTTAAGCTGGACGGCGTACTCGATCTTAATGGAGAATCACAGCTTTTACAGCCAGAAGGCAGTAAGGTAGAAGGATCGGGATACCTAGAACGAGACCAGCAGGGAACTGCCAGCAGCTATAACTACAATTACTGGAGTTCTCCTGTAAGTATAAAAGGAAATGCTCCCAACTCAGGATACAAACTTATTGATGTTCTTATGGACGGTAGTAAGCCAGAAAATCCCAAACCCATAGATTTTAATCCTCAGTATCATTATGCAGATCATAATTATTCTGAAGAAGGTCCTATTCGAATTAGTTCCTACTGGCTCAATCAGTTTTTCGGCAAAGCCGGGGAATACAGCAAGTGGAAACAGATCACTCCCCAAACCCTGGTTGCCACTGGAGAAGGCTTTACCATGAAAGGGTCTAGGGGAAATAAAGACATAAAGGAACTCCAAAATTACACTTTTAGAGGTATGCCCAATAATGGAACTATTACCCTGAACATTGGACTGGATCAAAATTATTTAATTGGAAACCCATACCCTTCAGCCATTGACGCAAGTGAATTTATTAGGGATAACTTAAAGAATGTTCCCTTAGGCAGAAACTCTCAAAATGTATTTAATGGCTCAATTTATTTCTGGTCCCATTTTGCAAATAAAACCCACATTCTTACTGAATATGTAGGAGGTTACGCAATTTACAACCTGGCCGGTGGTATTCGCGCTATTGCCAATGACGCCAGGATCAATAACCAGAACCCAAACCGCCAGGGCGGAAAGAAACCACGCCAGTATATTGCTGTGGGCCAGGGATTTTTTATCAATACCGTTTTAAACCCGGCATTGTCGCTTAATCCAAATGTGACAATCACAGGTGGAGAGGTTAAATTCAATAATAGCCAGCGGGTATTTCAAACAGAAGCAGATTCCACAAAAGTTGTTTTCCATTCTATGGAAAAGAAAACAGTGAACCAGAATACTACAGCTGAAGATACTCCTAAGGAGGAAACCAGGATGAGACTTTGGTTGAAATTTGAATCTCCGGCAGGTTACCATCGCCAGCTACTGGTAACCCGTGATACCGCTACCACTTCAGGTTTTGACCTGGGTTATGACGCACCTCTTATCGAAAATAATAAAGAGGATATGTACTGGCTTATGGGAGAAGAGGAGGATAGACTGGTAATTCAGGGAGTACCCGATTTTGATACTGAAAGGGTCTTACCTCTGGGACTTAAAATTTCTACGGAAGGAGAGTTCACCATTGCTATAGATGAAATGGAAAATATCCCCGATGACCTTCCAATATATATTAGAGACAATGCTACCGATACTTATTACAACCTGAGAGCATCTGATTTTACTACAACAATTGAAGCCGGTGAAATTCATGATCGTTACTCTCTTGTCTTCCATGAGAAAAAAGATGATACAGAAGATCCCGGTGATGGGGATGATGGTGACGATAACGGTGATGGAAGTGGTGATGGCGACGGCGATGGAAATGGCGATGGAAATGGCGATGGCGACGGAAGTGAACAACCCGAAGAACCCACTCCTGCTCAGGGTAAATTTAATTTAGTTTATTCATCAAAGTATAAAGAGGTGGTAATTCAAAATCCAGGCCTGTTACCTCTCAAAAAGGCTGTTTTGTTCAATGCTTTAGGACAGGAAATACATTCCTATTCCAATATTGAGCTTGAAAAAATCAGCAAATTACCGATAAAAGTCCCAAATAAAGGCATGTACTTTGTACGTGTTTATACCGAAGATTTTACCCGGGTGCTAAAATTCCTTGTGGATCGGATAGATTAAGGTTTTTTTGCTCAATCCTTTCATCATATTTTTATCAATACCTGAAAGATGTAACAGCACTGAATCACAACTCTCGAAAAGTTATTTCAGCAATAAAACCAAGTACAAAAGAACCCATTAAAAGGATCTGGAAGTGATATCCAGGCAGATTAAACCCTAAAAGAAGTGTATTTAATCGGATTTTTAATTCTTTTACCGATTAAAAAAAGGAATAAAAGAACACAATCTTGAAAATTTTCCTACTTTTACCTGCTGATTTTTAATGGTTTGCCATGGGGAAAATCTACAATTCTCTCAAAATTTTGGTCTTTTTTTTACTACTGACAAGTTCGGTACTGGCATCCTTTTGGAATAACTCTACATCAAATACTTACATTTTCCCTCAGGAACATCAGCCTCAGGCACAAAGTTGGGCGGAATCTCCTTACGGAATTTTTTCTGCTTCTTTTCAGGAATGTAGTCTTTCGGCCAGTTTGTCTTCAACTAACATCACTTGTAATGGCAACAGTGACGGATCAATAAATATTTCCGGAGCTTCAGGAGGGAGCGGAAGTTATCAGTACAGCATCGATAATGGAAACTCCTGGCAGGATTCGGGTAATTTCCAAAATCTTGCACCTGGGAATTATCAGGTACTTATTACTGATAAATCTGATACTTCCTGCCGGGTTACCTTGAATCCGGATCTAGAGATCTCTCAGCCAGATATCCTGACTCTCACCAACTCTACCACCGCGCCCGTTTCCTGTAATGGAGGAAACGACGGTAAAGTAACTGTCGGCACTGTTGCAGGTGGAAATTCAGGTTATACCTATAGCATTAATGGAGGTGGTTTCTCAACAGCAACTACTTTTTCTAATCTTTCCGCAGGAGATCATGTGATCACTGTAAAAGACAGCAAGGGCTGTGAAGCTTCGGAAACGGTTACAATTTCTCAGCCAAATGTACTGACTCTCACAAATTCCACCACCACGCCCGTTTCCTGTAATGGAGGAAGTGACGGAAAAGTAACTGTCGGCACGGTTGCAGGCGGGAATTCAGGTTATACTTACAGCATTAATGGAGGTGGTTTCTCAACAGCGAATACTTTCAACAACCTTTCCGCAGGAGATCATGTGATCACTGTAAAAGACAGCAAGGGTTGTGAAGCTTCAGAAACTATTACAATTTCTCAGCCAGATGTACTGACTCTCACCAACTCCACCTCCACGCCTGTTTCCTGTAATGGAGGAAACGATGGAAAAGTAACTGTGGGCACTGTTTCAGGTGGAAACTCAGGTTATACCTACAGCATTAACGGTGGTAGTTTTTCTACAGCCATTACTTTTAATAATCTTTCTGCAGGAGATCATGTCATCACTGTAAAAGACAGTAAGGGATGTGAAGCTTCGGAAACGGTCACTGTTTCTCAGCCAAATGTACTGACTCTAATAAACTCTACCACCACGCCCGTTTCCTGTAATGGAGGAACCGACGGAACTGTAACTGTCGGCACTGCTTCAGGCGGAAACTCAGGTTATACTTACAACATTAATGGAGGTGGTTTCTCAACAGCGAATACTTTCAGCAATCTTTCCGCAGGAGATCATATCATTACTGTTAGAGACAGTAAGGGCTGTGAGGTTTCAGAAACAGTGAATGTTTCTCAACCCGATGTTTTGACCCTCTCAGGATCTACCTCCACTCCCGTTTCCTGTAATGGAGAAAACGACGGAACTGCAAGTGTAGGAACTGTGGCAGGCGGAAATTCAGGTTATACTTACAGCATTAACGGTGGTGGTTTCTCAACATCAACTACGTTCAGCAATCTTTCCGCAGGAGATCATATCATTACTGTTAGAGACAGTAAGGGCTGTGAGGTTTCAGAAACAGTAAATGTTTCTCAACCCGATGTTTTGACCCTCTCAGGATCTACCTCCACTCCCGTTTCCTGTAATGGAGAAAACGACGGTAAAGTAACTGTGGGCACTGTTTCAGGTGGAAACTCAGGTTATACCTACAGCATTAACGGTGGTAGTTTTTCTACAGCCATTACTTTTAATAATCTTTCTGCAGGAGATCACATCATTACTGTTAAAGACAGTAAGGGCTGTGAAGCTTCAGAAACAATAACAGTTTCCGAGCCAGATATCCTGACTCTGACTAATTCCACCACCACGCCTGTTTCCTGTAATGGTGGCAACGACGGAAAAGTAACTGTCGGCACTGCTTCAGGCGGAAATTCGGGATACACCTATAGCATTAATGGAGGTGGTTTCTCAACAGCCACAACTTTTAATAATCTTTCTGCAGGAGATCACGTGATCACTGTAAAAGACAGTAAGGGTTGTACAGCTTCGGAAACTGTTACTATCTCCCAGCCAGATGTCCTGACTCTCACCAACTCTACCAGCACGCCCGTTTCCTGTAATGGTGGCAACGACGGAAAAGTAACTGTCGGCACTGTTGCAGGTGGAAATTCAGGTTATACCTACAGCATCAATGGAGGAAACTTTTCTACAGCCACTACTTTCAATAATCTTTCTGCAGGAGATCATGTGATCACTGTAAAAGATAGCAAGGGTTGTGAAGCTTCGGAAACAGTTACAGTTTACGAGCCGGACGTACTGACTCTAACAAACTCCACCAGCACGCCCGTTTCCTGTAATGGAGGAAGTGATGGAACTGTAATTGTCGGCACTGTTGCAGGCGGAAATTCAGGTTATACTTACAGTATTAATGGAGGTGATTTTTCAACAGCGACTACTTTCAGTAACCTTTCCGCAGGAGATCACGTGATCACTGTAAAAGACAGCAAGGGCTGTGAAGCTTCGGAAACGGTTAATGTTTCTCAACCCGATGTCCTGACTCTCACCAACTCTACCAGCACTCCTGTTTACTGTAATGGAGGAAACGACGGAAAAGTAACTGTCGGCACGGTTGCAGGTGGAAATTCAGGTTATACCTACAGCATCAACGGTGGTAGTTTTTCAACAGCCACTACTTTCAATAATCTTTCTGCAGGAGATCATGTGATCACTGTAAAAGATAGCAAGGGTTGTGAAGCTTCGGAAACGGTTACAATTTCTCAGCCGGACGTACTGACTCTCAGAAATTCCACCACCACGCCTGTTTCCTGTAATGGAGGAAACGACGGTAAAGTAACCGTGGGCACTGTTGCAGGTGGAAATTCAGGTTATACCTACAGCATCAACGGTGGAAACTTTTCTACAGCCACAACTTTTAATAATCTTTCCGCAGGAGATCATGTGATCACTGTAAAAGACAGCAAGGATTGTGAAACTTCAGAAACTGTTACAATTTCTCAGCCAGATGTACTGACTCTCACAAATTCCACTACCACGCCCGTTTCCTGTAATGGAGGAAACGATGGAAAAGTAACTGTCGGTACTGCTTCAGGTGGAAATTCAGGTTACACCTACAGCATTAATGGAAGTGGTTTTTCAACAGCCACTACTTTCAGCAACCTTTCCGCAGGAGATCATGTGATCACTGTAAAAGACAGCAAGGGCTGTGAAGCTTCAGAAACTGTGACTATTTCTGAGCCAAACGTATTGACTCTAACAAATTCCACCACCACTCCCGTTTCCTGTAATGGAGGAAGTGATGGAACTGTAATTGTCGGCACTGTTGCAGGCGGAAATTCAGGTTATACTTACAGTATTAATGGAGGTGATTTTTCAACAGCGACTACTTTCAGTAACCTTTCCGCAGGAGATCATGTGATCACTGTAAAAGACAGTAAGGGCTGTGAAGCTTCAGAAACTGTTACAATTTCTGAGCCGGAAGTATTGACGATGACCACCGAACCTGCAACTACACCAGTCACCTGCCATGGAGGAAGTGATGGCATGATCACCGCCGGAACTGTTACAGGCGGAACATCTCCTTACGAATTCTCTGTAGATAATGAGAATTTCTACTCCACAAAACTTTTTGAAAACCTCCCAGCCGGAAATCACACGATCTTCGTAAAGGATGCTAATGGTTGTGCAGTACAGGTACCGGTGACATTATCACAGGCGGACCTTATGAACGCACAAGTCACCAAAACCGATGTGAGTTGTGCAAATGGAAATAGTGGCGCCATTAATATTTCAAACGCTTCAGGAGGGCATGGCTCTTATGAATACAGCATTGATGGAACAAGCTGGCAATCGGCTGCCAGCTTTAGTCAACTTATTGCCGGAACATATTCCGTAGCTATAAGAGATGCAGCATACCCTAACTGTGTCGTAGTGCTTAATTCAGCATTAAAAATTAATCAGCCGGCCCAACCACTATCTGTGGTAAATACAAACATTCAGCGGACCACCACCTATGGCACAGCCACTGGTTCAGCAACTGTAGATTTTACCGGAGGCACGCCGGGTTACACCTATGAATGGCACAAAAAAGGAGAAACTGCAATTCTTCAAACTACAAAAACGGCAAATTATCTGGTTGCAGGAGAATACGAAGTAACAGTAACCGACAACAAGGGTTGTAAGCTTACTACTACTGTCCACATATATGATGCTATCCATGCCCCAATAATTCCCACCTCTGTATGCGGCAGTGATACCGACATTATTAGAACCTCATATTTTGAAGTAGAAGATCTTTCTGCGAAGGGCGGAGTGGGACCTTATACCTATTCCTGGAATTTTGGAGCAAATGCCACTCCCGCTACAGCTACCGGCCCGGGATCTCATAAAGTTATTTATTCTGCCACAGGAAATAAAGATGTAAAACTTACGGTTACTGATGCTACCGGAGTTTCAAAGACCATTTCCATCATACATTATGCAGGGGAATGTTTTGTTGACGACTGCGGATCAAATGACTTTGGAATTAGTCCGTTTTACATCGGTGATGCCAACGGAAACAAAATTACCAGTGAAACCTGTGATGATGATATTTCAAAATTCATCTACTTTGATCTGCCTTCTGGCCCCACACGGTATTCGCTATATATGGAATATATATTTTCTATAGAACACCCCAATGGGGAAGTAACCCGCCTGAACAGAGGCAGGTGTCTATACGATAAACAGGCAATACCTCAAAAAGTAAAAACCATTGAGGTTGATTGGAATTGCGGAGACATACTCGTTGTAGAAAATGTATACCTTACCTTTTCCAACAATAGCAAATGGACGTGCGGACAGGGCCCCAATCCTAAATGTTATTCCACCAATAGTCCCGAGACGGTACAGGCTCCGTTATTTGTCATAGTTACTGCAAATGAATTACTGTGCTACGGTTCTAAAAACGGCACTGTAACCGCAAAAGCTTCCGGAGGAAAAGCTCCTTATTATTTCAGTATTACCGGTTCAAATGGAACCTATCAAAGCTCTAATGTGTTCAATAGTCTCGAAGCAGGCACTTATACAGTTTGGGTGAAAGACAGTGAAGGCAAAAAATTTGAATCGGAGGCTGTAGAGATCATCCAGCCGCTTGCCCCAATTACTATCAACTTAACTTCTGTTAATCCTGCCTGCTACGGTGAAAAAGGGAAAGCTACAGCTTCACCGCAGGGAGGCACCCCCTTCATTGATGAAAACGGCAATAGTTACTACGAATATCTCTGGAATGATCCAACAGAACAAACCACAGCTACTGCGATAAATCTACTTGCAGGCAACTACACTGTAACCGTTATTGATGCCAATGGCTGCCAGGCTATCGTACCGGTCACTATTACCCAGCCTGAACAGCTGACTGTTGCTGAAACTGGTCCCGATCAAACGTTTGGATGCGGATTTTACGATACTGTTCTGGAGGCAAATACGCCCGTGACCGGCGTGGGAACCTGGACGGTAATTGATGCCCCAAATTCAAGCTGGACACTTGCCGAACCAAATAGCCCAACCTCAGCTTTTAGCGCCCCGGCAGGTATTTACACGTTAAGATGGACAATTGCCCATGCCGATGGCACCTGCGGAACAAGTAGTGACATGACGGTTAATTTTAAAGGCGATTGCAGTACTCTAGATTTTGACGGAGTAGATGATTACGTCTATATTGGAGACAGAAATAACTTTTCTTCAGATTTTTCTATGGAAGTCTGGATTAGACCGAAGTCTGTTCAGGGATTAAAAACAATTATTTCAAAACGTAACACAGCTGCATTAACTTCCAGTGGATATGACCTGGTAATCAATAATGGTGCACCCACGTTTAGATGGAATGGAAATTCGGTTTCTACTTCACACAAATTAAGCACCACCCGCTGGTACCATCTTGCAGTGGTTTTTAAAGGCAGTAGCGTTGAGTTATATGTAGACGGCATCAAGGTAGGAAACTCTACCGGCTCCAAACCAACAGCCAATTCGTTCCCATTTCTTATTGGTGCCATGTACAACGCAGGGAATCCCGAAGTACCGCAAAACTATTTTAAAGGCTGGATGGAAGAACTCAGAGTGTGGAACACCGCCCTCTCTGTAGAGCAAATAAGGTTTATGATGAACCAGCGCATTGAGCCCAATGGTAGCCTTGTAAAAGGAATAATTCTCCCCATGAATGTTCCTGAAAATTTATCCTGGTCATCCCTCGCAAGTTATTACAGGCTTATTGCTGAAGATGCTAAAGTGGCCCAGGGAATAGCAGTAGACAGGGCAAATAATGGTGTAGACGGGCATCTGCGGAATATTGAAAGCCTTCAGCAAAATACTGCTCCCCTTCCTTATATTTCCGAAGCTGATGGCGCATGGAAAACCCGGACGGCATGGGATGTTCATATAGGAGATGACGGAGAGAATTTCTGGACCTGGCCCAATGATAAGGGGATCAATGGAGAAAACATCAATTGGAATATTGCCTATGTCACCCACAAGCAAAATTCCGGAAGCCAAAATATTACGCTGCTTGGATTTTTACTAAATGGAGGAAAGTTGGATATGCTGGGTGAAAACCCTGTACGCACCTCCAGCGGAATTCAGCCTGGAACCGGAAATGGCCTCACCATAACCAAATACCTCGATCTTGGTGGTTTTATAGACCTGAATGGAGAATCACAGCTGGTCCAGACCCAGGGTAGTATTTTAGTTGGCAATGGCAGCATACAAAAAGACCAGCAGGGAACCGCCAGCAGTTACAATTACAATTACTGGACATCACCGGTGAGTATTAGCGGTCAAAACAGCGGTTACAAAATCGCTTCAGTACTAAAAGATGGTACAGACCCTACCGATCCAAAAATTATTGACTTTAATTATCAGTTTCATTGGGCAGACAAGGCTATGGCCAGCCCTATTAAAATAAGTTCTTACTGGCTGCATAAATTCTTTGGAGATTCAAACGAATACAGCCAGTGGGAAAAGATCAATGAAAGTACAACGCTCTTAAAATCGGGAGAAGGATATTCCATGAAAGGATCTTCGGGCTACAGTGAAATTCTGGATCTTCAGAATTACGTGTTCACCGGAATGCCAAATAACGACACCATTTCATTAAATATCACTACCGGAAAAAATTACCTTATTGGGAACCCTTACGCATCGGCTATTGATGCCAATGAGTTTATTCTCGATAATTTGGAGGATAGAAGAAACGGCACGAATGTTTTTAACGGTTCCCTTTATTTCTGGTCGCATTTTTCAGGCAACACGCACTACCTGCCCCTTTACATTGGCGGCTATGCAGTGTATAATCTTTCTGGCGGAATTAGAGCCATAGCAAATGACGAACGTATTAATGCTACAGGAGATGAAGGTGGTGAGAGGCCGCAACAGTACATTCCGGTGGCCCAGGCCTTTTTTGTAAGTACCGCCCTCGATGAATCTATCACTTCTCAATATGGCGTTAGCATTGATGGAGGAGAAATTTTGTTCAGGAATAGTCAGCGTTTCTTTGTTTCTGAAATTGCCCCCACAAAATCGGTGTTTCATTCCCAGGAGAAAAAAGGCTTAAATGAGCCTAAATCTTCTACCGCGGAAGGCAGAAAAAGGATCTGGATCAAATTCCGTTCCCCTGAAGGTTACCACCGTCAGCTTCTGGTTACAGCTGATGAAAATACGACTTCAGGATTTGACCTTGGCTATGACGCTCCCCTTATAGAAAACAACAGGGAAGATATGTACTGGTTGTTCAATGAATTAGAGGCCATTATTCAGGGGGTGCCCGATTTTGGAGAAAGCAGGGTGTTGCCATTTGGCATCAAGACTTCCAAAGGAGGCCAAATTACCATTGCAATTGATGAGCTTGAGAACATAAGCGAAAATGCTCCAATTTTTGTAAAAGACAATGATACCGACACCTATCATAATTTACAGGAATCAGATTTTACTGCTGAAGTCGCAGCGGGAAACATCCATGACCGATACGCCATAGTCTTTAAAGGCAATCAACCTTCCGAAGAAGATCCGGGAGACCCTGATGAAGGAGGTGATGACGACGGCAGCAATGGAGGTGACGACAGCATCATCATTGAGAAACCTCAACAACCTCAACCTTCCTCAACGGGATTAGAGGTCCTTTATTTGGGAGAATCAAAGCAGCTCGTCATTAAAAATTACGATTTATTACCTGTCAAAAATGTCATTTTATACAACACTGTGGGGCAGGCAATCTATTCGTACAGCAAAAACGAAATTGAACAGGGAAGCATAATAAAATTACCGGTAGAGGTTCCGGTTAAAGGAATGTACGTCGTGCGGGTGTACCTGGAAGATTCGAGTGTGGCTCTCAAGTTCCTTGTAGATTAAATAAATTTGCCGAAATGAAAAAAGAGGTCTCAAAAATGGCATTTTTGACCAGCCCCCAATAAGTGTTCAACTTTTGGGGGCTAGATTATTTTTTGAGGTTCCTTATTTTTTATACTTCAGGGGTAGATGCACCACCTTTTTGGTCTCAAAAAAATCTTCTTCAAAGAAATCTGGCAGCTCATAGATCACGGCTTTGGGATAATCGGCCAGTTCTTCAGAAAGGTCTCCGCCTTTTAGGTAGAGAATTCCGTTTTTAAGTTCGTGTTTGCTCTGTTTCGCAATCTTACCGGTGGTCCAGTGTACAAAAGTAGGCATGGCAGCAACCGCCCTGCTTACAATAAAGTCGTAATGCCCCGGCACTTCTTCTACCCTGGCGTTGGTAGTGTGAACATTTTTTAGGCCCAGGCCTTCAACCACTTCATTGACCACTTTGATCTTTTTACCAATACTGTCTACAAGGTGAAAATTGGTTTCGGGATGCAGAATGGCAAGGGGAATACCGGGGAAACCGCCTCCTGTGCCCACATCAAGGATTGATGCGCCGGGAAGAAATTCCTGAACTTTGGCAATTCCCAGAGAATGCAGCACGTGCCGAAGGTAAAGTTCATCAATGTCTTTACGGGAGACTACATTTATCTTAAGATTCCAATCCTGGTACAGTTCCTGCAGTTTAGAAAACTTATTCTTCTGATCTTTTGAGAAATTGGGAAAATATTTTTCGAGAAGCTCCAAACTTTTTTATTTTTCAGCAAAAGTAATAATTTAAAGCATTAATTGTGAAGTGCTATACTCGTAGAGAATTATAATCTTTTACCTTTGTCATTTACATACAAAATTTTTAATGAATACACCTACAGTACGTTTTTCCCGGACAGATTCAGCAAAGTTCTTCCGAACCCTTAATAGCAGGGTGAATGCCTATTTCAAAGAAAACAACCTTTCAAAAAGTGGAAACTGGAAGCTTCACCTCAAAGCCGTGGTCATGTTTTCCCTTTTCTTAACTCCATACTTTCTCATTCTTACCCTTGACATTTCTCAATGGTGGATGTTATTACTTACTATAGTGATGGGAATAGGTATGGCCGGTGTGGGTATGAATATTATGCACGATGGTAATCACGGCTCCTACTCTTCCAAAAAATGGGTAAATAATCTAATGGGTGGTACGATCTACGTTTTGGCAGGAAACGTTTACAACTGGCAGGTACAGCACAATGTTCTGCATCACACTTATACAAATATTCACGGCCACGATGAAGATCTGGATGCCGGCAGGATCATACGTTTCAGCAAACACGCCAAATGGCACAGCTTTCATAGGTTTCAGCAGTATTATTCCATATTTTTATATGGGCTACTTACCTTTAACTGGGCACTCACCACCGATTTTAAGCAAACCAAGAGGTATCTTGCCCGTAAACTTTCTTACGGAAAAATGCCAAATCCGGTAAAGCAATGGAGCATCATAGCCATCACTAAACTTATATACGTGGCTATCTGGATTGTCATCCCAATGCTTATCCTGTCTATCGCCTGGTGGAAGATCCTTATTGGGTTTTTCATAATGCATTACACTGCAGGCCTTATTTTGAGTGTGGTATTTCAACTGGCTCACGTTGTAGAAAAAACCGACATGCCTTTACCCGATGATACCGGTTCTATGAAAAACACATGGGCCATTCATCAATTATTTACCACGGTAAATTTCTCTACCAAAAATAAGTTAGTCAACTGGTTTACCGGCGGATTGAATCACCAGGTAGAGCATCACATTTTTCCGAATATTAGTCATATTCATTACAACAAACTATCAAAAATAGTGAAGGAAACAGCTAAAGAATGCCAGCTGCCTTACAATGAGTATAAGACCACCCGGGCAGCCATTACCGCACATTTTCGCCATTTGCGCGAAATGGGAATGAAGCCTTCAGTATCATCTTAACTATTAATCTACCATAACTATCAACCCTTTTTAACATGTACCAACTATCTGATCGCATTAACAACATGTCTACCTCTCAAACCCTGGCAATGGCTGCCAAGACCAGAGAGCTTAAGGCAGAAGGAAAAGACGTTATAGGCCTTAGCCTGGGAGAACCCGATTTTAATACTCCCGACTTTATTAAAGATGCCGCCATACAGGCCATCAATGAAAATTACAACGCCTACACGCCGGTAGACGGTTACGTGGAGCTAAAAGATGCTATTATCAACAAGTTCAAGAGAGATAATGGCCTCACTTATGATCGTTCCCAAATTGTTGTTTCAACAGGAGCAAAGCAATCCCTGGCCAACGTTGCGATGGTAATGCTCAACCCTGGGGACGAAGTGATCCTTCCCTGCCCTTACTGGGTGAGCTATGCCGAAATTGTGAAGCTGGCCGAAGGCGTTCCCGTAGAAGTACCTACTTCAGTTGAATCAGATTTTAAGATGACACCTCAGCAACTTGAAGCTGCCATTACGCCCAAAACTAAAATGTTGTGGTACAGTTCTCCTTCAAATCCAAGTGGGATGGTTTACAGCAAAGAAGAACTTCGTGCTTTGGCCGATGTTTTGGTAAAACATCCGCAAATCATTGTGGTGAGCGATGAAATTTATGAGCACATTAATTTTGTGGGAGGGCACGCCTCTATGGCAGAGTTCGAAGATATGTATGACCGTGTAGTCACTGTAAACGGAGTTTCAAAAGCTTTTGCCATGACCGGATGGAGAATTGGCTACATAGGAGCCCCAGCCGAGATTGCGAGAGCCTGTAACAAAATGCAGGGCCAAATCACCAGTGGTGCCAACTGTATCGCACAACGTGCGGTGATCACTGCATTAGAAGCTCCTGTAAGCAAGATCCAGTACATGATCGACAGGTTTAAAAGCCGCAGAAAGTTGATCATTGATTTAATGTCGGGCATTGAAGGTTTTGCCATTACAGAGCCAGAGGGTGCTTTTTATGTTTTCCCAGATATTTCCTATTTCTTCGGAAAGACCATCAATGGCTACGAAATTAAAGATGCAACCGATTTTTCTATGTTCATTTTGGAAAGAGCTTTGGTAGCTACAGTAACCGGAGATGCTTTTGGAAGCCCAAACTGCATCAGGTTCTCTTATGCCGCAAGTGAAGCCGAAATAGAAGAAGCCATGAATCGCATTAAAAATGCTATTTCTGAAAAATAATTTCTTCTGAAATTTATAAAAAAATCCCTGCTGAAGAAGTAGGGATTTTTTGTTTATGCCTGAAGCATTTTGAACACAAGACCTCCCAAAAATGCCATTTTTGAAGAACATTTTCAGTCATGGAAATTCAAATGGATCATGCTCGTCACGGATTATAAATCCGCGACATCTAAATACTGATACTTCTATTTCCCGTTGATTTCCGCAGATAAAAAAGAACAGATTTGAATAATGAAAATCACTAACTTCTTAATTTTAGAATCCCAATACTAAATCACGCCGCTTTGTGGAATGCCTTCCGGGAAAACACTTTCCAAAAATGCCATTTTTGAAGAACATTTTCAGTCATAGAAATTCGAATAGAATTCTTCTCGTCACGGATTATAAATCCGCGACATCAATAAAGATAGTTTACTGCACGAAGGTTTCCGAAGTATAAGAGAAGAAAAAATATCCAGCAAAAATCACTCACTACTCAATTCTAAATACTAATTATTGCATACTGATTAATCCTATCGGTTTCTCCAGAAGAATGGTGTTAAAAGTATGAGGACGGTAAATAGTTCAAGTCTTCCTATAAGCATAAGAAAAGAACACCACCATTTTCCCTGAGGGGGCAAAGAATCAAAATTGTTTACCGGCCCAAGGTCTCCAAATGCCGGACCTATATTGCCCAGGGCAGAAGCTGCTCCCCCAATTGCAGTCTCAAAATCGAGGCCCATGGAAGCAAGCACTAAAGCCCCAATTATGAAAGAAAGCATGTAAAGGATAAAAAAGCCCAGAATATTAAAGACAATCTTTTTACTAATACTCTTACCGTTATAATGTACCGGGAGTACAGCGTTTGGGTGCAGCGTTCTTTTAAATTCAATGAGGCCGTTTCTAATCATGATCACATGACGCATCACTTTAACCCCCCCAGCTGTAGAACCTGCGGAGCCGCCAAGGAAGAATAATCCGAAGAAAAAGACCGTCAAAAAGGTAGTCCATAAAGTATAATCTGCCGTGACAAAACCTGTAGTGGTAACAATAGCAAGAACCTGAAACAGGGAATGTCTCAAGGCACTTTCAAATTCTCCCAAAATCATAGGATGGTTTATGGAAGAAAGCGAAGGATCGGCTTTAAAAAAAACGATTAAAGCAGCAATCAGCGTAAAACCAGTAATAAAATAGGAATACCATTTAAACTCTTCATCGCGAAATACCTTTCTAAAATTCCCTTTGAACCCAAAGTAACTTATTACGAAGTTTGTTCCTGCCAGAAACATGAAGAGAGAGATAATGTACTGCACCAGCGGATTATCATTCCAGTAGGCGACACTTGCGTTTTTGGTAGAAAATCCACCTGTAGAAAGTGTACTTAGGGAGTGATTAACGGCATCAAAAAGGCCCATACCGGCAACGTATAATAATACGGTTTCAGCAAAAGTTAGTCCTACGTAAATAAACCAAAGTCTTTTGGCGGTGTCGGTAATTCTTGGTTTCAGTTTATCGGCACTGGGGCCCGGAGCCTCTGCGGCAAATAGCTGCATACCGCCAATTCCCAACAGGGGAAGTATTGCAATGGCCAGGACTATAATTCCCATTCCCCCTATCCAGTGGGTAAGGCTTCTCCAGAAAAGCAGCCCTTTGGGAACAGATTCTATATCATTTAAAATTGAAGCCCCTGTGGTGGTGTAGCCAGACATGGTTTCAAAAAAGGCATTTGTGAACGAAGGTATTCCACCGCTTAACACATATGGCAGGGTACCACTTAGTGCCATAAAAACCCAACCAAAGGTAACGATGAGATAGCCATCCCTTTTTTTGACCTCTTTCACATGCCCCCTGGTAAAAACCATTGCCAAAGCCCCAATTCCCATAGTAATTAGTGCTGCCTGCAGGATTCCCCAGGTTACTCCATCCTGATAGTAAAAACTAACTCCGGCAGCAGTAAGCATGAACCCCCCGTTGCAGACCATGAGCACCCCCATGATATGACTAATTATAGGCTTATTAAGTCTCGGCATTAGAGGAACAATTTTTCTACTTTGTGAATGGCATGTGGCAAACAACAAATTACAATCCGGTCACCGGGAAGAATTCTAAAATTACCCAAAGCAATCACTCCTATTCCATCTCTTATAACTCCACCAATAATTGCTGATCGCGGAAAGTCAAGATCTATAATTTTTTTATTGGAAACCTTTGAAGTAGGTTTAACTATGAACTCCAGCAGCTCAGCATCCATATTACTAAGACGTGTCATTGCAACCACCTCTCCTTTTCTTATGTACCTGAATATATTACTGGCGGCCAGTAGTTTTTTATTGATAAGCGTATCTATCCCTATGGAGTGACTTAACTGAAAATAGTCCATATTCTCAACAAGTGCAATGGTTCGCTTTACATTCTTGGATTTAGCAACAAGGCAGGTCATAATATTGGTTTCAGAATTTCCTGTTACCGCAATAAAGGCGTCCATATCCTGAATGCTTTCTTCCTCAAGCAACTCCACATTACGACCATCTCCATGAATGATAAGGGCTTTTGGCAGTTCATCGGCAAGATCAAATGCTGTATCCTTATCGCTCTCTATGAGCTTCACATTCATTTTCTTTTTACACAAATCCATCGAGGCTTTACGGCCTATCTTGCTTCCTCCCAGAATCATGACATTCTTCATGTTCTGGCGTTTCTTTCCCGTAAGCTTATAAAGATCACTTACTCCCCCACGTGTGGTTACAAAGTAAACCTGATCGCCCTCTTTAAAAGTAGTAGTTCCCCTGGGAATAGTTGTCTCTACAGTATCCTTCCGCCGAAGTGCAATTGGCATAAAATGAATCCCCGGAAAAATCTTGGCAGTCTCTTTAACCGATTTCCCTAAAAAAGCAGCCGATTCAGAAAGTGTTAGTCCCACCATAGTAAGGGCTCCATCTTCAAACTCGTAACTATCATTAAACGCAGATTGATTCAGAAGAAGTTCAATTTCACGGGCGGCTAATGCTTCAGGAGAAATGAGTTCATCAATTCCAAACTGGGTAAAACCTATCTCGTCCTTTCCGTCCAAAAATTCGGTATTGGCAATTCTGGCAATGGTACGTTTTGCACCTAATTGCTTTGCCAGAACACAAACTGTAATATTTGTTGTTTCACTACTGGTAACACCAATTAACAGATCTACGTCTTTTACCTGCGCATCTTTGAGCACCGAAATGGAAGTAGCATCTCCTCTTAGAGTCCGAATATCCAGATGGGCATCGGCATAGATAAGATTCTCACGACTCACATCAATAAGAGTGATATCCTGCGATTCATATGACAATAGCTTGGCTAAATGGAATCCTACCTCACCGGCACCGGCAATGATTATTTTCATAAGGAACAAGTAAGTTCAAGAGGCACAAAGTTAATGTATTTCAATCGAGCAAAACAAAATACCACATAAGTATTTGGTTTACAGGCTCAGCATTTGATAGATAAACATGTATCTTTGGCGAAAATTTTTTGGCATGAGAAAGAAGGTTACCCCATACAAAGATTCCAGTTTAAACAAGAAGAAACAGGTAGAGCAAATGTTTGATACCATTTCTACCAACTATGATGGTTTAAACAGAGTTATCTCTTTTGGAATTGATGTAAAATGGCGTAAAAAAGTAATTAATATAATTTCTGAAACCAATCCTGAATCTGTTCTTGACATCGCAACCGGAACAGGAGACCTCGCCATTAGTCTGGCAAAAACAGGTGCAAAAGAAATCGTAGGTCTTGATCTTTCTGAAGGAATGTTATCTGTAGGAAGAAAAAAGATCGAAGAAGAACAACTTACAGAGCGAATCAAGATGATTCAGGGAGACTCTGAAGCTTTACCTTTTGACGATAATAGTTTTGATGCTATTTCAGTTGCTTTTGGGGTTCGCAATTTCGAAAATTTAGAAAAGGGCTTATCAGAAATTCTGCGGGTTCTAAAACCGGGCGGGATTTTTGTCATTTTAGAGACCTCTGTACCTACTAAATTTCCGTTTAAACAAGGTTACCAATTCTACTCTAAGAATCTTCTTCCCCTAATTGGTAAATTGTTTTCAAAAGACAAAGTTGCCTATAGTTACCTTAGTGAAAGTGCCGCCGCTTTCCCTTACGGCGAAAACCTGAACAATATTTTGCGTGAAATTGGGTTTATAGAGGTACAACACAAGCCTCAAACAATGGGAGTGGCGACTATTTATTCGGCATCAAAATAAGATCATGAAGAAGTTTTTAATTGCAGCAATTGTATTATTGTCGGCTTTACCAGCACGTGCACAGCTTTTTGGCGGGGAAGATGTGATCAATAATCCAAATTTTGATATGCAGCGATTTTCCTGGGGATATTTTCTTGGATTCAACACATACGACTTCGATTTTGACTATAAGGACTATATTCAAGGATCAAATCAGGGTAAAGATTTTCATGTAGACCGCACTATAGGTTTTAATGTGGGTTTAATCGGGAATATGCGCCTTAGCGATCACCTCGACCTGCGCCTGGAACCCGGAGTCTCTTTTAACAGAATTAATTTTATCTTTAATAAATCTGACCCTACAGATTCTTTTAGGGAAATAAACTCCACTTTTGTACACATCCCTCTTTTGCTGAAATTCTCCACTACCCGCATTAACAACTTTAAACCTTTTGTAGTAGGTGGAGTGTCTACTTCTCTTAACCTCTCCAGTAACGAGAATAACCCCGAAGACAACAGCGATGGCCAGTTTAGAATGACCACAAATAACTTTTATTACGAAATAGGTTTTGGTATAGATCTATATTTATACTACTTCAAGTTCACCCCATCAATAAGAGGAGTATTTGCTATCAATGATGAATTTGTACGGGATGATACTCCAGTATTCAACTCAGATAACATAGAAAAAATGTCTTCTCGCGCTGTCTTTATTAATTTTACTTTCCAGTAGGTTTCCTTCGGCTAAATTCACTTAAGAAAATGGCAGCGGCAGTCGCCACATTTAGGCTTTCTGTCATGACTTTTCCAAACTGGGGAATGTTCAACTTTTGAGTAATGAGTTGTTCTACTTCAGGTGAGATACCGTTACCCTCGTTACCTAGAACTACTACTCCTTCTGGAGAAACCGGTTCCCGGTAAACATTCTTACCTTCCAAAAATGTGCCGTAGACAGGTCTTTCTTTAGGGAGCTCTCGCAAATATTCAGCTAAATCAAGGTAATGAACCTTTACTCTTGAAATAGACCCCATGGTGGCCTGCACCACCTTTGGGTTATAACAATCTACCGTACCCTGTGAACAAATAAGGTCTTCGACCCCAAACCAGTCGCACAACCTAATAATAGTCCCCAAATTACCGGGATCCTGCACATCGTCTAATGCTACCTGCAATCCTTCAGCTTTAGGCTGCACTACTTCAGGAATATGAAAAATTGCCAATGCCGTTTGCGGACTTTGCTGATTGCTTACTTTTTTGAGATCGCCTTCAGTAATGAGATAGGTTTTTTCTTCCGCAGCATCAAAGATATCTTCAGCAGTAAATAAAGAATGAAGTTCTAAAGGGGAAGAAAGCAGTTCAAAAATGCCTTTTTTGCCCTCTATAACAAATAACCCATGCCTCGCCCTGTACTTTTTTTGAGACAGGCTTTTTATAAGTTTAATTTGGCTTTTGCTAAACATACCAAAGTTGTATTTTTGAGCACATTAAATAGGCTACTTGAAACATTTACGGGCAAAAATATCATTAATTCTTTTAATTGCTTTATTTCTTTCTTCCTGTAACGCTGTAAAAAGGGTTGAAGACGATCAAAGACTTCTAAAAGAGAATACCATTTATGTGGATGGTAAGGAGGTCTCTCAAAGAAATATTTACAACCAGCTTTACCAGGAGCCAAACAAATCTTTCCTGGGGCTACCGCTACAGCTGTACCTCTACAATCTCGCCAACCCCAATCCCGATACTACTTATATTAACTGGCTTCAGAAAAAACCGAAGAGAGCCGAAAGACTGGCAAATATTCTTTCTGAAAAGCAGGTAGTACGGCTGGGAAACATTTATGTAAATATTAATGAGTGGTTAAAGGAAACCGGCGAACCTCCTGCAATTGTTAGTGAAGAAAAAAGTCAACGATCTGCAGAACGGCTTAAGGCGTGGTACTGGAACAATGGCTGGTTTAATGCAGAGACTGGGTACGAGATCATTCCCACCAAGAAAAAGAGGGCGAAAATAAATTATTTTGTTACGCCAAAGCAACCTTATTATATCGATTCTGTCACTACAAAGATTGCTTCGGCGGTGGCCGATTCCATTTATGAAGCCCATAAGAAGAACTCCCTGATAGTGCCCGGAGTTCAATACAAAACCCAGGATTACGGAGCCGAGCGAGAACGACTGACTCAATTATACCGGAATAATGGGTTGTATCATTTTGAACAGGAATATATAAGTTTTGAGGCCGACACCATAAATACTGATCATAAAGTAAACTCTGCCATAATTATCCAGAACCGGGAAGCAACGGTAGATGGCGTGGAAACAAGAATTCCTTATAAGGTGCACAAGATAAGCAAGGTGAATATCTTCCCAGATTACCGCTATGAGAACCGCACCGAACCTATAACAGATACTGCCTCTAATGAAGGCTACAACCTTTACAGTTTTGAAAAGCTACAGTTTAAACCGGGGGCTCTTACCAATGCAATATTCATTACCCCGGGCACCATATATTCTGATGCCGATAGGACACTAACTTACAACCGACTCAACCAGCTAAGGATCTTTAAATACCCGAACATTCAATACATGGAGGATCCTACCGATACCACAGGCACAGCACTTGTTGCCAATGTTTTTCTCACTCCGCGTCAAAAATATTCTTTGGGTTTTGATTTTGATCTTTCCCAAAGCAACATTCAAAAATTCGGTATTGGTTTTGGGGGTTCACTTTTAATCCGGAATGTCTTTAAGGGAGCCGAAATTTTAGAGATCTCTGGAAGGGGAAGTATAGGATCTTCAAAAGACGCTGCAAATGACTCTGATCGATTCTTTGACATCACCGAAATTGGTATGGATGTAGATCTTACCTTGCCGCGTATTTTATTTCCTTTTTCAACCGAAAAATTTATTCCAAAGTACATGTATCCTTTTACCACCCTGGGTGCAGGTGCCAGTACGCAGACTAATATTGGTCTTGACAAGCAAAGTTTTACTGCTGTTATGAACTATAGATGGCTGCCCAACGATAAACTTACCCACCTCCTTGACCTGGTAAATGTGCAGTATGTACGCAACCTGAATGTAGATAACTACTTCAACGTATATCGTAATTCATACCTGGAAATAAACGAAATAGCAACTTCAGAAAATGTCAATGCTCCCGAAGAATTTTACACCACAAATGAACAGGGAGAGCGTTTTCTCATGATTCCTGAAGGTGCCGATGGTTTCTTACGCGCAGCACGCCTGGGAGAGGTTCAGGGGCTAACAGGGAGCCAGTCTGAAATTCTTAGCGATCTAAGAGAGCGAAAAAACCGGCTAACCGAAGATAACCTTATTTATGCAACCAATTTCTCTTATATCCTCAACAAAAAAGAGAATATCTATGATGAAGATTTTTCCCGGTTACGAATAAAATTAGAAGCAGCAGGACACTTTCTCTCTGCTGTATCCAGGCTCGCAGGGATCAAAAAAGACGAAACCGGCAGGTACAGCATTTTTGGAGTGAATTTCTCCCAATACGTTAAAACTGAAATTGACTATATAAAACACTGGGATCTGGGACGTGACAATGTAATTGCCATAAGGACTTTTGGAGGTATCGCCATTCCCTATGGAAATTCGAATAGCATTCCCTTCATAAGATCATTTTTTGCCGGAGGGCCTAACGATAACCGAGCCTGGCAACCTTATTCCCTTGGCCCCGGAAGTAGCGGTGGCCGAAATGAATTCAATGAAGCCAACATGAAGATAGCTTTAAGTGCTGAATACAGGTTTAATCTTTTTGGCGACCTTAACGCAGCCGTTTTTGCAGATGCAGGAAATATCTGGAATGTTTTTGATGTTGTAGAAGAAGAGGCTTCAACCTTTACGGGCCTTCCCGACCTTAAAGAACTTGCACTGGGAACAGGGCTGGGCTTCCGGTATGACTTCGATTTTTTTGTTCTGAGGTTTGATGTAGGTTTTAAAACTTACAACCCTGCCCTTGAACCAGAAAACAGGTGGTTTAGCGGGTACAAACTTTCAAAAGCAGTATTTAATGTAGGGATCAATTATCCTTTTTAACCCGACTATTTTTCTTATTTTTGTTAACCAAATAATAATAATTATGAGTTATAATATCAAACCCGGCGTTGCTACTGGCCAGGAGGTACAGGAAATTTTTAAATACGCAAAAGAGAAAAATTTCGCACTTCCCGCTGTCAATGTCATAGGCTCAAGTACTATTAACGCGGTACTTGAAACAGCAGCCGAATTAAATTCCCCCGTCATCATACAGTTCTCCAATGGAGGAGCACAATTTAATGCCGGTAAGGGTCTTTCTAATAAAGATGAGAAAGCCGCTATCGCAGGAGCTGTTGCCGGCGCAAAGCACGTTCATGAACTGGCAGAGGCTTATGGAGCAACAGTTATCCTTCACACAGATCACTGTGCGAAAAAACTTACAGGATGGGTAGATGGAATGCTTGATGCTAGTGAAAAGCATTTTGAGCAGTTTGGAAAACCTTTATTCAGTTCTCACATGCTCGATCTTTCTGAAGAATCTCTTGAAGAGAACATTGAGACTTCTAAGAAGTATCTTGAGAGAATGAGCAAAATGGGAATGACCCTCGAAATTGAACTTGGAGTTACCGGTGGCGAAGAAGATGGAGTTGACAATACCAACATTGATTCTTCGAAGCTTTACACCCAGCCAGATGAAGTTGCCTACGCTTATGAAGAATTGAGCAAAGTGAGCAATCAATTTACCATTGCTGCAGCTTTTGGTAACGTTCACGGGGTTTATAAGCCCGGAAATGTAAAATTGACTCCGGTGATCCTTAAAAATTCACAGGATTTTATTTCTGAAAAATACGGTGTTGAAAAAAATACTATAGACTTCGTTTTCCACGGCGGAAGCGGTTCTACAGTTGAAGAAATAAGAGAAGCTATTGGCTACGGAGTTATCAAAATGAACATTGACACAGATCTTCAATATGCTTATTTAGAAGGAATTCGCGATTACATGGGCGAAAATGCCGATTACCTAAAAGGTCAAATCGGTAATCCTGAAGGTGCAGATTCTCCAAATAAAAAATACTACGATCCAAGAAAATGGATTAGAGAAGGAGAGGTAACTTTCAAAAACCGTCTAAAAAAGGCTTTTGAAGACCTTAATAACATTAACACCCTGTAATAAAACTAATTAGAGGTATGGCCTGAATATTTTCGGGCCATACCTTTTTTAATCTCATTCACCATGGCTTGGTTTAGAAGAACACAAAAGGGAATACAAACTGCCACCGAAGACAAAAAGGATGTGCCCAAAGGTTTGTGGTATAAATCCCCTACCGGAAAGATTGTAGATGCAGAGCAGCTGGAGAAAAATTTTTATGTAAGCCCCGAAGATGGTTATCACGTAAGAATTGGAAGTAATGAATACTTCAAGATCCTTTTTGACGATAATAAGTTCACAGAACTTGACAAGAATCTATCGTCACGTGACCCGCTGGATTTCGAGGATACAAAAAAATATACCGATCGCCTGGAGGATGCCCAAAAAAAGACTGGTTTAAAAGATGCCGTTCGCACAGCAGTAGGAAAATCAAAAGGTAAAGACCTGGTAGTAGCCTGTATGGATTTTGCCTTTATAGGCGGCTCTATGGGTTCTGTAGTTGGAGAGAAAATCTCCAGGGCTGCAGATTATGCCTTAGAACACAAGCTCCCACTTATGGTCATCTCAAAATCTGGAGGAGCCAGGATGATGGAGGCAGCTTATTCTTTAATGCAGCTGGCAAAAACCTCAGCCAAACTTGCCCAACTGGCCGATGCCAGAATTCCTTATATTTCCCTCTGTACAGATCCTACAACAGGTGGTACCACAGCATCTTTTGCAATGCTTGGAGATATAAATATTGCCGAACCCGGTGCCCTTATCGGTTTTGCCGGCCCTCGTGTAGTAAAAGATACTACCGGTAAAGACCTTCCAGATGATTTTCAAACTTCAGAGTTTCTTATGGAACATGGATTTTTAGATTTCATCACTAAAAGATCTGAACTTAAGAATAAGGTCAACCAATACATCGATCTTATTCAAAATCAACCCATACGGGCTTAAAAATGACATTTTAGGCTGTCAATCAGAAAAGTAATATTTTACCCTGTTAATATTTTATAATATATTATATTTGCGGCCTGGCAGAAAACCTGTCAATACATAAAAATCATTAAAATTAATATTGGAATGTATTTAACTAAAGAAGCAAAAGAAGAACTTTTTGCAAAACACGGCAAAGGAAAGAACGACACAGGTTCTGCCGAAGGACAAATTGCCCTGTTCACTCATCGTATTGAACATTTAAGTCAACACTTAAAGAACAATCGTCAGGATTTTAATACAGAGCGATCACTGGTAAAATTAGTAGGTAAGAGAAGAAGCCTACTTGATTATTTAATGAAGAAAGATATCTTGAGGTATCGTGCGATCGTTAAAGAATTAGGATTAAGAAAATAACTAAAAGGGGCTCTCGCGGCCCCTTTTTTTATACCATTTCTTCTTTACACACAGCTTTTTTAAAAATTTATTATTGGTTTTTCTTTTCCTTTGAAAAATCTCCGTAATTTTTAAGCTGAAAAAATTCAGTAATAAAAGCTCATTTTTGACACCTCTGGTTTTTTACCTGGCAGGTGAGAAAACAAAAGGCAGTTTTTCATTGGTCTTCACAACCCACAACAACAACACAACCTGTCCCGTTCAGAATTAACGGGAGACCATTGTTTAACAACCTGCAAATGAGCAGGAGTAGAATTAAAAAATTTATGATTCCAAAGACATTTAAGGAGGTTATCGACCTTGGAGATGGCAGGACTATTTCCATCGAAACCGGAAAATTGGCAAAACAGGCCCACGGTTCTGTTGTTGTTCAAATGGGAGACGCTATGCTACTTTGTACCGTAGTTTCTAACTACAACAAAAGCACGGCAGATTTCTTTCCGTTAACAGTAGATTACAGAGAAAAATTTGCAGCCGCGGGTAGATATCCCGGCGGATTCTTTAAAAGAGAAGCACGCCCAAGCGACGGAGAAGTTCTTGTAATGAGAATTGTTGACCGCGTTTTGCGTCCCCTTTTCCCTTCAGATTATCGATATGAGACCCAGGTGATGATCCAGCTGATGTCTCATGATGAAGAAGTAATGCCCGATGCACTTGCAGGACTGGCAGCTTCAGCAGCAATTCAGCTTTCAGATATCCCATTTGAAACTGCAATTTCTGAAGCCCGTGTGGGAAGAATCAACGGCGAGTTCGTGATCAACCCAAGCCGTAGCCAACTGGCAGAATCTGACATTGATATGATCATTGGTGCCTCTGCCGATTCTGTAATGATGGTAGAAGGTGAAATGAAAGAGATTAGCGAAGAAGAAATGGCCGAGGCTATAAAATTCGCTCATGAAGCCATCAAAGGTCAAATTGAAGCCCAGCAACGCCTTGCCGATGCTTTTGGAAGAAAAGAGACCAGGGAATATGCTGTTGCAGAATCTGATGAAGATCTGTACAACAAAGTTCGCGAAGCTGCTTATCAAAAGATCTATGATATCGCTAAAGGTGCTCATAGCAAACATGAACGTAGCGATGCATTTTCTGCAGTAAAAGACGAAGTTCTTGAAATGTTCTCTGAAGAAGAACTTGAAGAGAAAAAAGATCTTATAAAAGGTTACTTTAACAAAGTAGAAAAAGAAGCAGTTAGAGAATTGACCCTTGCTGAAGGTTTGCGTCTTGACGGAAGAAAGACAGATGAAATTCGCCCAATTTGGTGTGAGATCGATTATCTTCCTTCTGTACACGGTTCTGCCATATTCACCAGAGGTGAGACTCAGGCACTTGCTACAGTGACCCTTGGAACTTCCAGAGAAGCAAATATGATAGATATGCCTACCCACCAGGGTGAGGAAACTTTCTATCTGCACTACAACTTCCCTCCTTTTAGTACAGGTGAGGCCTACCCAATTCGTGGTACATCACGAAGAGAAATTGGTCACGGTAACCTTGCACAAAGAGCCCTTAAAGGAATGATTCCGCAAGACTGCCCATATACTGTAAGGGTTGTTTCTGAAGTACTTGAATCTAACGGATCCTCATCTATGGCAACCGTTTGTGCCGGTACAATGGCAATGATGGATGCAGGTATTCAATTGAAGAAACCGGTATCTGGTATTGCTATGGGACTTATTTCTGATGGAGATCGTTTTGCAGTACTTTCTGACATCCTTGGAGATGAAGATCACCTAGGTGACATGGACTTTAAAGTAACCGGAACAGCCGACGGAATTACCGCCTGCCAGATGGATATTAAAGTAAAAGGACTTGCTTATGAGATCCTTGTTAAGGCCCTTAAACAAGCCAGAGCAGGAAGACTTCATATCCTTGATAAACTTACCGAAACTATTGCTGAACCAAAAGCAACCGTAAAAGCTCACGCTCCAAAAATGGAGAAAGTGGAAATACCGGGAGAATTCATTGGTGCTGTAATTGGGCCTGGAGGAAAAGTTATTCAGGAAATGCAGAAGGAAACCGGAACTACCATTGTAATCGAAGAAGTCGAAGATATGGGAGTGATCGAGATCCTTGGTGTAAACCAGGAAATGATCGACGAAGTCAAAAAACGTATCAAAGCAATCACTTTTAAACCTGAAGTTGGTAAAGTATACGAAGTGAAAGTGGTTAAGATGCTTGATTTTGGTGCTGTAGTTGAATACAAGGAAGCAAAAGGAAATGAAGTACTTCTTCACGTTTCTGAACTTGCCTGGGAACGCACAGAAAATGTGAGCGACGTTGTCAACATGGGCGACGAGTTTGAAGTAAAATATCTGGGTATGGATCCTAAAACAAGGAAACCTAAAGTTTCCAGAAAGGCTATCCTACCTAAACCAGAAGGATATTCTCCAAGACCTCCACGAGACAACAATCGTGATAGCGGGAGACGCGATAACCGTGATAATCGCGGCCGTGATGACCGTTCAAGAGGAAACAGAGATCGTAACGACAGGAACTAATTCCTGCCAAACCGAATAAATTTTAGAGGCCGCCTAAAAAGCCCCGTTAGTGTCAAACTGAATTCCAGAAGACCTTACAGCAACTTTTTAGACGGCCTCTTCTCTATTTTATGAATAACAGGAAAGTTTTAAAATACCATTCTTATGCCGGGCTCATTGCCGGATTTGTTTTAGTTTTAATGGGATTATCTGGAGCCATTCTGGTTTTTCAGCATGACATAGACAATTACCGCTGGCAGGAATATATTGAAGTAGATAACTTTTCGGGCTTACATATTGACCGCGGTATTTCGACAATTCAGAAAAATTATCCCGGCTGGGACACCCGACTCATTCATTTTGAAGAACAGGAAGCACTCATCTTCAATTTAAGGAATTCTAACGAAAGACTTTTTGTCTTTGTGCACCCATCCAGTGGAGAAATTATTAAAGAGCTTAACGAACTCACCACCTTTACCCGTTGGTTGCTAAAGTTTCACTATTCCCTGCAGGCAGGTCCTGTAGGCCGCACAATTGTGTTTATTGTTGGCATTCTGTTCCTATTTTCGCTCATCAGCGGAATTTACCTCTACCGTAAAAGCATCTTTAAAACACTATTTTTCAAAACCCCGGTACTCACAAAGAACAAACGCACTTTTTATTCTTCCCTGCACCGCATTGTAGGCACCTGGGCTTTACTGCTTAATTTTATTTTGGTGATCACCGGTATTTTACTTTCGTGGAGCGTTGTTGTGGCCGGTTTTAAAACTTCAGCCGCACCAAATTCTCCTGCTGTTACAGTACAGGTGGGAAGTTTACTAAAAGAAATGCAGCAGGAACTTCCAGATTTCCAACCCACCTACATCAGGCTTCCGCTTCGCCCTGATGCCAACCTCGTCATTTATGGTTTTTTTGATGATGACCCTTTCTTTTATTCTGAATTCTTCAACTATGTTAGTGCCGACTATCTTTCCGGAGAAATTAAAGGAGTCACAAAAATCCAGGAAGCCAACCTGGGAACAAAAATTTTAAGTACCGTACTCCCGTTGCACTTTGGGCAATATGGCGGCATTTGGATTAAGCTTCTGTACTGCCTTATCGGCCTTAGCGGCCCCTTTTTATCTATTACAGGCTTCCTGATCTGGCGACAGGGAAAACAGGTCAAAAGACGTCGAAAGAAAAAAATTTTTTATTATCTTTAATTCTTGTAACATTTCCAACCCATCTTACGTATAACTAATACAAGAGTTATTCATAATTAAAATCCAAGGAGACGTTAGATGAGACAACTTAAAATTACGAAGCAGGTAACAAACCGTGAAACTGCTTCGCTGGATAAGTATTTGCAAGAAATTGGTAAAGTTGACCTGATCACCGCAGATGAAGAGGTGGAGTTGGCACAACGAATTAAAGCGGGTGATGACCGTGCTCTGGAGAAACTTACAAAAGCGAACCTTCGTTTTGTGGTATCTGTAGCGAAACAATATCAAAACCAGGGATTAACCCTTCCCGACCTTATAAACGAAGGAAATTTAGGATTAATAAAAGCTGCCAAGCGATTTGATGAAACCCGTGGTTTCAAATTCATATCCTATGCCGTTTGGTGGATTAGACAGTCTATTCTGCAGGCTCTTGCAGAGCAGTCTCGTATTGTGCGTTTACCGCTCAACAAAATTGGTTCAATAAACAAGATCAACAAAACTTTTGCTTTCCTTGAGCAGTCACATGAGCGTCCGCCAAGTGCCGAAGAGATCGCGAAAGAACTTGATATGACTATTAATGATGTTAAGGAATCAATGAAGAATTCCGGGCGTCACGTATCTATGGATGCTCCTTTGGTAGAGGGAGAAGATTCTAACCTTTATGATGTACTTCGTTCAGGAGAATCTCCAAACCCCGATAGAGAACTCCTACATGAGTCTTTGCGTACAGAAATTGAAAGAGCTCTTGAAACCCTTACTCCCAGAGAAGCCGATGTTATTCGTCTTTATTTTGGACTCGGAGACCAGCATCCAATGACTCTTGAAGAAATTGGCGAGACTTTTGATCTAACAAGAGAAAGAGTAAGACAAATTAAGGAAAAAGCAATTAGAAGGTTGAAACACACCTCAAGAAGCAAGATATTAAAGACATACCTGGGTTAATTCCCGGTAAAGAAGCAACAGTTGATTACTGTTCGTTTTTTGATTGATTGATGAAGAACCCGGAGCTGATTACTCCGGGTTCACCTTTTTATAAAAGTGTCAAATATGGCATTTTTGAAGGGAAATTTTCAAGCAAGAAGTTAAGCATCAACTACTTGTTTGGTTATCTTCTCATTTTTATTATTTTTGGCAGCCCAAAAATATACTCATGAATTATGCAATAAGCTACGTAAGCACCGTAGCTTCAGGAATTTCTGAAAATGAAATTGAGAACCTCCTTAAATTAACCAGCTCCAATAATAATCAGGTTAAGATCACCGGTATCTTATTATACTCTAATGGCAACTTCTTCCAGGTTTTAGAAGGGGAAAAAACAATGGTGGCAGACCTTTTTGAGAAGATACAACAAGATAAAAGGCATTATAACCTCATTCCTATTTTCAAAAAAGAAATTGAAGGTCAAAAATTTGATACTTATGAGAACTTGTTTTTAAGCCTGGATGCCGCTTACAACAGGGAAGAATTAGATTATTACAAATCTCATGTAGAAAAACTCGACCCCTCAATCCGAAATTCAGTAAACTATGTGCTGGAGAATTTTTCTTAGGAAATTCTACTGTTCCCAGCTAAAGTTGATCACTCCCGTAGCTATAAGAATAATGACAATGACCAGAAGGATCACAGCAATAAAACAGCCCATTTTACCATAATTCCTTTTTCCACTTCTTTCTTCTACTTCCATAAATGCTTTTTTAGGTTGTTAGTCACTTAAAGATACAAAAATCCTGATACAGCAATTCCCCTTCCCTCAGCTAAGCCTTTTAGTATAATTCTTGTTACTTTTGCAGCACAACAACACCAACATGAAAGACAGACTTATAGCTCCCTCCCTTCTGGCTGCCGATTTTGGAAACCTGCAGCGCGACATAGAAATGGTCAACAAGAGTGAAGCCGACTGGTTTCACATCGATATTATGGACGGAGTATTTGTTCCGAATATCTCTTATGGCATGCCCGTACTGGAAGCCATTAACAAACACGCAAAAAAGGTTATTGACGTGCACCTTATGATCGTTGATCCAGACAGGTACATCAAGGAATTTGCTGCGCTGGGAGCCAATAATCTTTCGGTGCATTACGAAGCCTGCACCCATCTGCACAGAACCTTACAGGCTATTAAAGCTGAAGGTATGAAAGCAGGTGTAGCACTTAATCCACACACGCCGGTACAACTATTGGAAGATGTGATTGGAGATATTGACTTGGTTTGTATGATGAGTGTAAACCCAGGTTTTGGCGGGCAAAGCTTTATTGAGAACACTTACAAAAAGATAAAGCAACTAAAAGAAATCATTGAACGTAACGGTGCTTCTACGCTCATTGAGATAGACGGTGGCGTCACAGATAAAAATGCAGCCCAACTCATTGAAGCCGGTGCAGATGTTTTAGTCGCTGGTAGTTTTGTTTTTAAAGCCGAAGATCCTACACGAACCATTAAAGAGCTAAAAGATCTTGTCAATAAATAAAGAGGAAAACATGTTTGATGTGATCATAGTTGGTGGAGGGCCTATTGGTATAGCCTGTGCCCTGGAGGCAAAAAAGAATGGTCTCTCCTATCTCATTTTAGAGAAGGGAACCCTGGTGAATTCCCTCTACAATTACCCGTCTAACATGACCTTCTTTTCAACTTCTGAAAAGCTTGAACTGGATGAAATCCCTTTTATTAGTACCAATCCAAAGCCCCACAAGCAGGAAGCTCTCGAGTACTACCGAAGAATTGTAACTTCAAACCATCTTAAAATTAACCTTTTTGAGAGGGTAGAAAAAATAGAAACTAAAGATAACCTGCATAAGATCACCACTTCTAAGGCAAGCTACCGCTCCAAAAATGTCATTATTGCGACAGGTTTTTACGACATTCCAAACTACCTGAATATTCCCGGGGAAGATCTCCCAAAAGTTGCGCATTATTACGGCGACCCTCACTTTTACGCCACTCAAAAGGCAATCGTGGTAGGCGCCAGTAATTCGGCTGTCGATGCCGCACTCGAGATCTACCGTAAAGGTGGAGATGTAACTATGGTGGTTAGAGGCCCTGCCATTGGGGAACGTGTAAAATACTGGGTCAAACCCGATATAGACAACCGCATCGATGAAGGCAGCATAAAAGCTGTTTTTAATGCTGAAATTAAAGAGATCAGAGAATCTGAAGTTGTTATCACTTCCAAAGATGGGGAACAGGTACTGGAAAATGACTGGGTACTCCTGCTCACCGGTTACCGTCCAAATTTCGAATTTTTAAAAAATATCGGGATCGATCTCTCCCAGGACGGTAAAAAAATTCCGCAGTACAATTCTGAAACCATGGAGTCTAACGTAAAAGGCATCTACCTCGCCGGAGTAATTTGTGGCGGCACCGAAACTCATAAGTGGTTTATAGAAAATTCGAGGGTTCACGCCAAAATGATCATGCAAAACATTGTAGGGAATTAGCAAACCTGGCAACGGCAGCTTTCATTTTTCGAGTTCTTCTTCATTTTTATGCTACCCATTCCCTTCCTGAAGAATTTTTATTCCGAATATGAAATTCTTCGTATCTTTGCACTCAGTTTAGTAGATTCTGAAAGAATAGCAGCAGGCACCTAAAATTTTTAAACCCCTGCTCCAAAACCCTGATGATCTTCAGAAGCTTACTGAAATTATTATCATATGGACCCTGACCCCGATAATTGCGATACGAGTTTTAAAGGACTTTCCCGTCTTTGCCCTTCTTCTTATTTCATTCTTTTTGACTTTAAATTTCCTGATTGTTCTCTTTTATCTTTAAAGAGTTCAGGTTATTCTGCATAATCACTTTATAATTTACCACTTATAGTTATGGGACTCCTATTGACTTACCTTTTTATTGCCCTTTTCACCTCTTTTATATGTTCTATTGCAGAGGCAGCATTGCTGTCTACTCCGGTCTCTTATGTAAAGGCCAAAATAGAAATGGGCAGTAGAACTGCCAAAAATTTCCTCTCATTAAAAGAAGATGTAGACCGGCCACTTTCGGCAATACTCTCACTCAACACGGTAGCGCACACCGTTGGTGCCGCCGGCGTGGGTGCCCAGGCCACAGTTGTATTCGGCGAAGCCTACTTTGGGATTGTTTCTGCTGTATTGACCATTCTTATCCTCATCTTGACCGAAATCATTCCTAAAACACTGGGTGCCAACTTCAGCAAAGAATTAATGGGTATTACCACTAAAGTAATCAGGCTCATGATAGTGATTACTTATCCTTTGGTGATCATGTCTCTCTTTCTTACCAGGTTTTTATCCCGAAAAGAAAAGGAACTAACCACCAGCCGTGAAGAAATTTCGGCTTTAGCTTCTATTGGAACCGAAGAAGGGATTTTTGCCGATAAAGAAAATAAGATCATTCAAAACCTTATCCGACTTAAAACCATACGGATTTCAGAGATCATGACACCCCGAATCGTAGTAGTACTGGCCAATGAAGAAATGACCCTGCAGGAATTTCTGGTCAACAAAGAATTTCTCCATTTCTCCCGAATCCCGGTTTACAGTGAGAGTAGAGAAAATGTCACCGGCTATGTCTTTAGGGAAATGGTTTTTGAAAAGCTGGCCGAAGACCAGTTCCACCTGAAACTTAAGGATATTAGAAGAAATATTTCAACTTTTACTGAAACCGACACACTTTTTAGGGTTTGGGAAGAATTGCTTCACAAAAAAGAACAGATCTCTCTTGTAGTTGATGAATACGGCGGTATTGATGGTATCGTTACTCTTGAAGATATTATTGAAACCTTACTTGGTTTTGAAATTGTGGACGAAAAAGACCGGGTAGAAGACATGCAGCAGTACGCGATGGAGCGTTGGAAAGCAAGGCAGAAAAAATACCAGCTCCTGCGACAGGATCCCAAAAAATCTACTGAATAAGGTGCCAAAAAGGGCAAAAAACCTGACTCTTTCTGCGGAAAATTCATTCCGGCTGCCATTCCAAGGCTATCTTAGAGATTTGGAATTTGACTGGAAATTGGTACTTTCCCAGTTCTACCTTTGTACTTCTAAAATCTAACCTTTTTTTCTTACTTCTAAAATCTACCTTCGATGAGTCCTAACTTCAATTAGTCGATCATCGACAGCTGGATACGTTTTCTCGCCTCATCTACCTCCATCACGGTTACCTGTACGTGTTGGTGCAACTTTACAACAGAATTTACGTCACTCACAAACTCGTTTTTTAGTTTGGAGATATGCACGAGTCCGCTTTCCTTGATCCCGATATCAACAAAACAACCAAAGTTGGTGATATTGTTGACAATTCCCGGTAGTTTTAATCCGGGTTTGAGGTCGCTAATGCTCTTCACGTTAGGATCAAATTCAAACACTTTTGCCGACTTCCGTGGATCTACTCCCGGTTTTTCCAGCTCGCGCAGAATGTCTTTAATAGTAGGCAAACCTACGGTGTCAAAAATGTAATTTTCAGGAGTAATTTCTGAAATGAGTTTTTTATTCCCAATTAGTTCTTCTATCTCAACTTTAAGATCTGCAGCCATTTTCTCTACTATGGAGTAACTTTCAGGATGCACGGCCGAATTATCGAGCGGATTTTTAGAGCCAGGCACCTTCAGGAACCCTGCTGCCTGTTCAAAAGCCCTTGCGCCAAGGCGTGGCACCTTCAGCAGGTCTTTTCGGGAAGAAAACTCGCCTTTTTCCCTTCGGTAAGTAATGATGTTTTCGGCCAAAGACGCGCCAATGCCCGAAACATAACTTAGCAACGGCGCACTTGCACTGTTCAGGTTCACACCTATAGCGTTTACACAACTCTCCACTACGCGATCAAGTTCATTTTTTAGCTTTGTTTGATCAACATCGTGCTGGTACTGCCCCACTCCGATAGATTTGGCATCGATCTTTACCAGCTCGGCCAAAGGATCGGCCAAACGACGGCCAATGGAGACGGCGCCACGCACGGTAACATCAAAATTCGGAAATTCGGCCCTCGCAATTTTCGAAGCCGAATACACCGAAGCGCCGGCCTCGTTCACTACAAAAACCTGCACATCCCGGTCAAACCGGATATTTTTAATAAAAAATTCGGTTTCGCGCGAAGCCGTACCATTCCCAATCGCTATGGCTTCAATGTTATAAGCATTGACCAGGGATTTTACCTTTTTTGAAGCCAGGGCAGTTTCTCTTTGCGGTGCATGCGGAAAAATAGTTTCATTGTGTTGCAAATCACCCTTCTCATCAAGGCACACCAGCTTACAACCCGATTTAAAACCGGGATCAAGCGCCAGTATCCGTTTGCTGCCCAAAGGCGGTGCCAGCAGCAACTGCCTTAGATTATCGGCAAAGACCTTTATGGCTTCAGTATCAGCTTTCTCTTTTGCAGCCGATAAAGCTTCGTTTGAAAGTGCCGGAAAAAGCAACCTCTTCAGGGCATCATCAATGGCTTCTTCTATATATTGGGTACAGGAATTTCGCTGGGGTTTCAGAATAAATCCTGATACAATCCTGTAAGACTCCTCATGCTCCACCTCCAATTTCACCCGTACAAAACCTTCCTTTTCTGCCCTAAGAATGGCCAATAGCCGGTGAGAAGGAATATGATTCAGCTTTTCTTCCCATTCAAAATAATTCTGAAACTTTTGCGCATCTTCCTCTTCAGATTTCTTTTTGATCACTTTGGAAGAAATCATGGCTTTCTGCTGAAAAAGCTTCCGAAGCCGGTTCCGAACTCCCTGGTGTTCATTGATCCATTCAGCAATAATATCTTTAGCGCCCTGCAAAGCGGCTGCAACATCAACAACATCTTTAGTGACAAATTTCCTGGCTGAAGTTGCTATGTCTCCCGAATTTTGGGCCATTAGGATCTTAGCCAAAGGTTCAAGTCCCAGTTCACGGGCAGTATCAGCCCTTGTTTTGCGCTTTTTCTTAAAAGGCAGGTAAAGATCTTCAAGCTCTACCAAATTTCCTGAAGCTTTGATCTTCGACTCCAGTTGCGGAGTGAGAAGCTCCTGCTCGGCGATAGATTTTAAAACCGCTTTTTTCCTTTTTTCCAGTTCCTCATATTCCTCTTTAAATTGCAGGATCTCTGCAACCTGCACCTCATCTAAATTACCCGTCATTTCTTTTCGGTAACGGGAAATAAAAGGAATAGTAGCATCTTCTTGTAAAAGTTGAAGCGTGTTTTCAACGCTTTTCTTCGGAAGACCTGTACGGGTTAAAACAAAACTGACTGGATTCATTGCGGCTAAATGTAGTGGAAAATGGCAAAGATAAAAGCCTTGAGAGTCTTTCCATAAAAAAAGCCTCCCGAAAATTAATTCCGGAAGGCTTTATTTTAGACCCTTTAGGCTGTTATACCAGCACTACATCTTCAACTTTTGAAGAGGAGCCGTATCCGGCCAAAATTCTTCCGTAGAATTTAAGGTCGGCATCACTATTTTTAAAGCTCTTTCGAAGACTTGCCACAGCTTTTGCAAGCGGGATCTTGTGAACTTTAATTTCAGGATAAGGTGAATTTTCTTCTTCATTTTCCACGCCTACTTCAATGCTGTTCGTCTTTTTGTCATAGCAAACAAAAGCAGCCTGGTAGTTGTGTTTAATAAGTTCTTCAAGAGAAGCAGGAAGTTTATCGCATTCCCTGCACTCTTCAATCTGGTGCGGCAATAGGTTGAGCACCTGATTCTGAATTTCGTTTTTACTTTGATATGAGATCATTTTCCTTCAATTTTTTTCTAAAAATAATCCAGATCAGGCTGTCCAAAATACTTTTTAATTTAGGTTTAACTTAATTTCTTGTCATTGCCTAAGCTGCTGTTAATTTTCTAAAGAAAATTCTTACTCTTGAATTTCAGCGGCTATATTTTGTAAGTGAATAATTCTCTGCGGAAGCATCTTCTTTCAAACCTGCTTAAAAGTTTTGTATTTTGGAAAAAAATTGCACCATGACTGCTATAGCAGAAAAAAAATTCCGGAATGATTTCACGCAGCAGTTTGAAGGAGATGAAAGTGGTGACCGCACTCCCCGCCAAACCCCGGGGAAATTATACAGCAAGGCAATCCCAACCCCGGTTGCTGCGCCTAAATTATTGGCCTGGTCAAAGAATCTGGCTGAAGAATTGGGAATAGCGGATCCTTCTACGGAAGATGTGCAAATACTGGCCGGTAATAAAATTACTGCCTCCATGAACCCTTATGCAGCCTGTTATGCAGGGCATCAATTTGGAAACTGGGCAGGGCAACTGGGCGATGGCCGTGCGATTACCCTGGGGGAATGGGGTGTCAAAAATGGCATTTTTGAGCTGCAATTAAAAGGTGCGGGGCCAACTGCTTATTCGAGACATGCCGATGGGCGGGCGGTTTTGCGATCTTCGGTTAGAGAGTATTTGATGAGTGAAGCTATGCACCACCTGGGAGTTCCCACCACCCGGGCTCTGGCTTTAGTGGAGACCGGAGACAAAGTGCTGCGCGATATGTTCTATAATGGAAATCCCGAATACGAACCCGGTGCTATTGTATCTCGCGTAGCCCCCTCCTTCTTACGCTTCGGAAACTTTGAACTACTGGCTGCCCAGGGCGATAAAGAAAAAATGAAACAGCTAATAGACTGGACCATTGACCGATATTTTCCGCATCTTACGGAAGAAGATCGCATCCTCACCTGGTTCCAGGAAGTAGTCGATAAAACGGCATTTTTGATGACCGAGTGGCAACGGGTGGGATTTGTACATGGGGTGATGAATACTGATAATATGTCTATACTGGGGCTAACCATTGATTACGGGCCGTTCTCTTTTCTTGACCACTATGATCACAACTTTACACCCAACACCACCGACCTTCCGGGCCGCCGTTACGCCTTTGGGAACCAGCCTTCAATTGGTTACTGGAACCTTGGCAGGCTCGCCAATGCCATTTCTTTACTTTTTGATGACACCGAAGGTCTTGAAAATGCGCTCGACTCCTACGAAAAGATCTTTTGGGATTACTATTATGAAATGATGGCAAAAAAGTTAGGCTTTCAACCCCCCGGAAAAGAGGAAAAGAAAATCATCGCGAGATTTGAAGCAGTACTTTCCAGTATTCAGCCAGATATGACCCTCTTCTATCGGCTTTTAGCTGAAATACCTTCTGAAACCGTACCTGAGACCCTGCTGAACCACTTTGCACCTTCATTGTACAGAGATCTCCAGCCCAAAGAACAGGACGAGTTGGTTGCTTTATTGACAGACTACTCAAAAATGACAAAAAATGACGGGCTTTCGGAAGAAGCCAGGAAGAACCTGATGAACCAAACCAATCCCCGCATCATCCTTAGAAATTACCTACTTCATGAAGCCATAGAGGAACTGGAACGGGGAGAGAATAAATTATTTGTAAGGCTACAGGAAGCGATGAAGCAGCCTTACGCAACAGATGGCTTTGAGGATTTTGTAAAGAAAAGACCGGAATGGGCAGAGACTAAAGCCGGCTGCTCCATGCTCTCATGCAGCTCATAGCCTCAAAATTTTAACTAATTTGTTAATATATTAAAATCACATTTGTAGGTTTTATTCTCAAATTCAGATATTTAACAGGACAAAAGTTGGTTAAAGCACAAAAAAATCCTAATTTTATAGGAAATCTTTAAGACGATTTTATAGTATTAACCTAATAAATGATTCACCATGAGTGCTCAAAGAAGAAAATCTGAAGATAAAGAGAAGGCGACTACATTCGAGGTATGGTCTGATCATTGCGCTGTGGCTGCTTTTTTCATATTCCTCGTCTTATTGATATTCATCTCCTGAAATAAGTCATTTACATTCTAAACATTTGAGTGGAAGCGTTCTACAAATACGTTTTTATACAGGATTGCTACCTGAGGTATTTTATATGCCATTCTCCCTCGAAAATTTAATCAACTTCACTTTTTGATGTACAAATAAGAGGCTTCAAAAATGCCATTTTTGAAAAGTTTTCTGCCATTTTTGCCATCTTTCAGGATATCAAATTAATTCAGTAGAAAGAAAATTTTCACTGTAATTTCCTCAAAACTTCAGAAAGCATTTGTTTAAGCTTTTGAACATTTCAGCAGAAGAATTTCCGCAGAAGAATTTCCGAAGAAGAAGACTTTCCAGAGTATAAAACAAAGTATCACACCTTTTTCTGGTCTACTTCCAGGTTTTCCCTGTTGCTTTTGAAAGGTCTTATGATCAATCTTGCTGCTTTATCAAAGTTCACGTAATTATAGACCCAGTTGAAGAAAGTAATGAGTCGGTTTCTAAAACCTACAAGAAAATACAGATGGATAAACATCCAGATGAACCATGCAAAGAAGCCGCCAAACTTGAGTTTGCCCAGGTCAACCACGGCTTTGTTCCTTCCAACCGTGGCCATGGTACCTTTGTCGTTGTAAACAAAGGGTTCCATTTTTTCCCCTTTTAGGATGCGCTTAAGGTTCCTGGCCAGGTGTTTTCCCTGCTGTATTGCGGGCTGGGCTACCATAGGATGCCCTTTTGGATAATCTTCATTGCTCATCAAAGCAATGTCTCCAATCGCAAATATGTTCTCATAACCTTTCACCTGGTTAAAGACGTCTACCTCATAACGATCGGCCCTATCAACCAGTGCCGATGCGTTCAAACCTTCTACCGGTGCGCCCGAAACGCCTGCTGCCCATATAAAAGTGGAAGTGTTAAACGTGAGGTCTTCTTTATTTGTAGTCACTTTTTGACCATCGTACTCCTGTACCATCACATTGAGGTGGATTTCTACCCCGAGATCTTTAAGGAATTTTTCGGCTTTTTTGGAAGCTTCGGGACTCATTGGCGGCAAAACCCTGTCTAGCCCCTCAATAAGATGGATTTTCATTTCGGAAGGATCGAGATCCCGGAAATCTCTGGGCACTATGTGATTGCGCACTTCGGCAATAGCGCCGCAAAGCTCCACTCCGGTGGGGCCGGCACCGGCAATCACAAAGTTGAGCAAAGCCTTCCGTTTTACGGGATCTGATGTGATTACTGCCTGCTCAAGATTTTCAAGGATTAAACTGCGAATATTAAGTGCCTGCGGAATGGTCTTCATCCACATGGCATTTTTCTGAATGCTCTCATTTCCGAAGAAATTAGTGCGCGAACCTGTGGCCAGTACAAGATAATCGTAAGCCAGCTCGCCAATGGAGGTTACAATTTTATTTTCTTCAGGAACAATACGCTGAACTTCGGTGAGCCTGAAATAACCATCTGTACTGTGGCGGGTGATCTTACGTAAAGGATAAGCTATAGAATCGGGTTCGAGGCCCGAGGTGGAAACCTGGTACAACAAAGGCTGAAAGGTGTGATAGTTGTGACGGTCCAGCAAAACCACCTGCAATTTCTCCTTTAAAAGGTGCTTTGCAATTGAAATTCCTGCAAAACCACCACCTACAATGACCACACGAGGGTATTCAGAAATGGGAATATTCATCTTATATAAGCCTTTCTTTCAAAGTTAGAGCTTTCCGCAGAATAAAAAGAAGATTAATAAATTTTAAGGGAATTGTAACAAGATCGCTACTTTCACTACTAATTAAGAACCTAAACAATCTTGTGAAGAAAGAACTGGAACATGAATTTGTAAGTCATCTTGAAAAGCACCAGAACATAGTGCACAAGATTTGCCGCATGTATACCAATGACCAGGAATCTCACAATGATCTTTTTCAGGAAATTACCATTCAACTTTGGAACGCCTACCCAAAATTTAGAGGTGATTCAAAATTTAGCACCTGGATGTACAGGGTAGCTCTTAACACGGCTATCACCCTCTATAGAAAATCGAAAAAACAACTGCGCACCCAGAATTATGACGAGGTAAGTTTTAAAATAAAGGCAGATGTTTATGATGATGAGGTTGAAAAACAACTACAATTAATGTATAAAGCGGTAAAAGAACTAAATGATATCGACAAGGCTTTGGTCTTTTTATACCTGGAAGACCAGTCTTACCGGGAGATTTCTGAAATGCTGGGGATATCTGAAGTCAATGCACGCGTGAAGATGAACAGGATCAAAAAGACCCTAAGAAATATTTTAAATCCGTAGTACCTACCACATGGATGAACTAGAATTTTTAAAACAAAACTGGAAAAAGCAGGAAGAGAATCTTCCAAAGCTTTCTTATAATGAGATCTACAAAATGATCTGGAAGAAATCCTCTTCCATCGTTAAATGGATCTTTGTAATTAGTATTGTAGAGCTGCTTCTTTCTTCTTTGTTCACCATTTTTATGGCCGATGCCGATTACTGGGAGCAAATGGAGCAACTACACCTTAAAAAGATCCAGATTGGAATGTATGTGATTAGCTACCTCATCACCTTCTATTTTATCTATTGCTTCTACCGCAATTACAGGAGAATTTCTTCTACAGACGATGCTGCAACGCTCATGAAGAATATTCTTAGAACCCGAAAAACTGTAAAGACCTATATCGCATACATCCTTATTTCAACCGGATTATATTCTGTAATTATTACCTACTATACCATCCAAAACCACCAGCTGGTACAGGAGGTGACCGATTCTTCCAAATATACTTTTGATGTTGTAGACTGGATTAAATTTGCCGTAGCCGGTTGCATTATACTCGGTGTATTCCTCCTCGCTCTATGGCTGTTTTACAGGTTGATCTACGGAATACTTTTGGGCAGGCTCAAGAGAAATTACAAAGAGTTGAAAAGGCTGGAAATGTAAATATGGTGGTTTCTTACGTAGAACTACTTCGGAAGTTACTCGTCGCGGATTACAAATCCGCGCCATCAGGATCATTTTAAATCTGAACACTGAGCACTCTTTTAAAAAAGCTCGTCGCGGATTGCAAATCCGCGCCATTCAAAAACTGCTAACTGACCACTGAATACTGAATCAATTCTTAGAAAAACGCGTCGCGGATTGCAAATCCGCGCCATTCAAATCTGAACACTGAGCACTGAATACTGAACACTCTTTTAATACTCCCACTGTCGGGTTTTGTTCAGGGCCTCCATCGCTTCCAGTTCTTCCTGCGGAATTACCTTCAGGAAAGACGGATGTTGTTCAATAGCATATTCCAGTTTTTCTACAATTTCCTCAATGGTTTCGTTATCATAATCAATCACCAGTGGTTCCTTGATCTGAAAACTCTGTAAAATGCCTTTTTTACGAACCCTTAATCCTTTTTTGTCAAAAGAACGCCTGAAACCATCAATAACAATAGGAATAACAACCGGTTTATATTGTTTTATGATATGGGCTGTACCTTTTCTAATGGGTTTAAAAGGCTTTGTGGTTCCCTGCGGAAAGGTGATCACCCATCCATCTTCTAAAGCTGTTCCGATATTTTTATGATCGTTGGGATTTACTTCCCGCTGTACTTCTTTCCCTTTTTCGCGCCAGGTCCTTTCTACCGAAACTGCCCCGGCGTAAGCCATTATTCGGGTGAGGAGGCCTGAATTCATGGTTTCCTTGGCCGCAACGTAATAAATATTGAGCTTTGGTTGCCATATATAACCCACGTTCTTGATAGAATCTACCCTCCCGCTTAATGCAGCATTAAATACGTGAAACATTGCAGTGACATCGGCAAAATAAGTTTGGTGATTTGAAACAAAGAGTACATTATTATCGGGCAGGTTTTTGATTATTTCAGATCCTTCGATCCTGAGTTCATTGAAACCTCTGTATCGCCTGTGTGAGAGCACTCCGAAGATGCGGATGAGCCATTTTTTCAAGTAAAGATAGTGCCCAAAAGGATTCTTTTTCAACATCCCCATTTATTCCCTGAGATTTTTACGAAACAACAAAGATACTTAATTAAAACTTACAGCAGCTGCCTGAGGATCTCTTTCATCTCACTCAACATCATTGCGGTAGCACCCCACACTACATGCCCGTTAAGAAGAAATGCAGGCACCTCAATATTTGTGGCGTATGAAGTAGAGAGGGTCTCTTTAATTAAACAGGATTCACTCATAAATTCCTCAAGCTTAATCTCCAGTACAGCTTCTACTTCATCCTCCTGTGGTATGAGCACCGGAGTCTTCTTCATAACTCCCATAAATGGATGTACCCAAAAATTACTTGGCGGGATATAAAGCCTGGTCATCTCCCTTACTATTTCAACCTCGTGTTGTGGAATTCCTACTTCTTCTTCTGTTTCACGAAGGGCTGTGTGCGCAAGGTTACGATCCTCAATTTCCACCCTGCCTCCCGGAAATCCTACCTGGTTGGAATGTACTCCCTTATAGGTTTTTCTAAGGATCAAAACAAATTTTGTTTCTCCCTGTGGCCCCGGATAAAACACCGATAATACCGCCGCCTGCTTCGGGTTTTGCTTATCAATATTCAGATTTTCCAGTTCTTTCATCCGCAGCATTGGCGCCAATTTGAAGTGCGCGTCATCGCCCGGAAGATTAATTTTCCTTAAATTCGGACTTAGATTAAGAAAATCCTGAAAATTCATGAGATCTAATTTTTTGCTGATATTAATTTTGGCCACTGCCGTTTTTGCAAGTTGTGAAGATAAACAATCTTCTACAAAAAATGAGGTGGAAACCATGTTAGAGGAACCCGTACAACCCGATTCTGCCCGTGTAGATAACACCAAGGTAGATGAAGTTGTAGAAGCTGAAGTAGAAAAGAAAGAAAAAAGGAAAGGGCCACTACTCGTGCAGGAAGAATTGATCCCTTTCCTGATGGAGTACGGGAAAAAACACGATGAGAATAGGGTGCGGATCAAAACCCGCTTTGGAAATATTGATGTCGAATTGTTCCGGGATACTCCTCTTCATCGCGCAAACTTTCTTTATATGGTAAACCAGGATTATTATGACGGCACTTTTTTCCATCGTGTTGACGAAGGATTTGTTATTCAGGGAGGAAATTCAGATAACCCCGATACCAATATTAAGCGCCACCGGATTGGAGACTTCTTAATTCCGAGCGAATTCGATGCCGGGCATAGGCATGTGCGAGGCGCTCTTGCAGCTGCAAAATATGCCGAGCAAAATGTAAGTAAAGCATCTTCCCCTTACGAATTTTACATAGTTCAGGATCATGATGGCTCCCCACACCTCAACAATGATCATACGGTATTTGGACGTGTGATCTCGGGTATGGACGTGGTTGACGAGATCAACAAAGTCCCTACAGACGATAGTGAGTGGCCCCTGCGCAACATCCACATTGAAATGGAAATCCTTGATTAATTACTGCCTCGTGTAATAACTGTAATCTTTAAGCACAGTCTTAAGGAACTGTACCGGTTTATCTTCGGGAGTAACCCCAAGTAAATCTGAAACCCTGTTAGAAAGTTTAGCAATAACCCTGTAATTGGAGCTGGCAAGGGATGATCTGTAAATCTCTTTGATCTCCTGCACATCACGATCGGAAAGCATAGTGACCTGCGGGTAAACCGGCCGGTAATCATCAGGAACATTTACCAGCAGGGTATTATCCAGCCCGGTGCGTACCCTTTCAGAAATAACAGTGGTACCAGCGGCAAGATCTCCAAGGCGCTGCCCTTTTCCGTTTAACAGGATAGTAACCACTGCCACGCTCCCACTGGTGATGGTAATATCTACAATTCTCAATAACCAGCGCACCATATAATTGGAAAACGCAGGTTTTGAACCGTCAAGTTTCACTACTCTTAACTGTAAAGCTGCCTTACCCGGGGATTGCCCATTCCACAAACTCTCCCATAGCAAAAAATACAGCAGCAGGGGTAGCAGCACCACACTCATAAAGAGCCATTCCTGCCCCTGATTGCCATCCAGCCCTCCCATAAGCATGGTTACTATAATGACGTAAGCCAGCATCATAAGGCCATCAATAAGATATGCGAGAATACGCTCTCCTACCCCCGCAACATTTTGCGTAATACTTATATTTTGAGCTGTTTCAATTTGAAAATTATCCATTTAATATGTTTCTTTGAGACAAAATAGCAAAGAATGCGCGAGGCCGCTTTTGTGAAGCAAAATAAGGATAAATGGCAAAGATTTGAAAGGGCCCTGCAAAATAATGCTCTTTTGCCTCCCGGCGAACTCTCCTCGCTCTACCTTGAGGTGACAGATCATCTAAGTTACGCACAGACTTTTTATCCCGGCAGCAATACGCTGCACTATGTCAACGGCCTGGCTTCAAGGGCTCATCAAAAGATCTACAGGAATAAGAAAGAACCTAAAAACCGGTTTGTAACTTTCTTTACTGAAGAATTCCCCCGTGAGTTCTACCAATACCAAAAGCAGTTACTACTGGCTTTCCTGGTGTTTGTACTTTTTGTCGCAGCAGGAAGTTTCTCTGCAGCAAGTGACGGTGCATTTGTACGTTCTATTTTGGGAGACGCATACGTCAACATGACTCTTGATAATATCGCTAATGACGACCCCATGGCCGTATACAAAAAAATGGGGGAAATGGAAATGTTCCTGGGGATCACCATCAACAATGTGAGAGTGGCTTTGATGGCTTTTGTCTTCGGGATTTTCGCAGGCTTGGGAACCCTGTTCATCATCATGCAAAATGCCATTATGCTGGGCTCCTTCCAGTATTTTTTCTATGAAAAAGGCCTGCTATGGGAATCGGTAAGAACCATCTGGATCCACGGGACCATAGAGATCTCTGTGATCATAGTTGCTGCCTGCGCTGGTCTGGTTGTAGGGAAAGGAATTCTTTTTCCCGGCACCTACTCCCGCCTTACTTCGTTTATTAACGGAATAAAAGCCGGACTCAAGATCGTGATTAGCACCGTTCCCTTCTTTATCCTCGCCGGATTTCTTGAAGGCTTTGTGACCCGACATACAGAAATGCCCGACTGGCTGGCGATATTAATTATTTCCGGCTCCCTTGCCCTTATCCTGTTTTACTACGTTTTTTATCCAATCATATTACACCGAAAACTACCTGATGAACCAACCAATTCAATTCCGTAAACAGCGCGAGCTGGGAGATATTATTACTGATACCTTCAAATTTATACGCCAGAATTTCAAGCCACTTTTCAAAGCCATATTCAAGATCACAGGACCTGTTTTTGTCATTCTCATCCTGGCGATAGGTTATTATTCTTACCTGGGAATGGACCTGTTCTCTAATCCATTTTTGAATGATAGTTCAGAGGTGAATATTGAAATGTTCATCATTGCAATATTTGTTCTTTTCTCCTCAATGGTGGCATTTTACATACTACTTTATAATACCGTACTTCATTTCATAAAAAGTTATATTGAAAATTCGGGAGTCGTAGACTATTCTGAAGTTGTTAGAGGTGTAAAGAATGACTTCGCGAAGATGCTGGGTCTTATTATACTGGTAGCGATCATCACCTTTTTCGCCTTCTTTTTATGTGTGCTCCCGGCAATTTATGTTTGGGTTCCATTATCCCTTGCGCCGGCAATGCTCATTTTTGCCCGCACCTCAGTAATAGATTCCATTAGTTATTCCTTCAGCCTTATTAAAGACAACTGGTGGAATACATTTGCCACACTTTTTGTGATCACCCTGCTCATTTACATCATAAGCCTTATTTTTCAGTTCCCGCTTATGGTCTATATGTTCATCAAAGCCATGACCATGTCGGAGGAGGGCAGTATTGCAAATCCTGCCGATCTTGTGGACTGGGTGTATGTGTTCTTTAATGTTCTTTCTTCAGTCTTTCAATACCTGCTTGCGGTTATTGGGGTGGTAGCTTCAGCTTTTATTTATTACCATCTTGATGAGAAGAAGAACGCCACAGGTACTTACGAACGTATCTCAAACCTGGGGTCTTAAAAATGGCAAAATTCTTCCTCATTTTTTTCTTCGGATTTAGTCTTTCGGTATTTGCCGGTGAGCTTGTAATGCCGATTCAAACTGCGGAAGAAGAGCTGGTGCCTTTAGATTTTTCCGAAGAAACCATTGAGAAATTCCAACAAGACCCAGATTATGATTATTCTGAAGTAACGGCCGAAGATAACTGGTGGACAAAATTCAAGCGTTATTTAAGCCTGCAATGGCAACGGTTCCTGGATTGGATCTTTGGAGATTATGAAGCTCCATTCCTGCTCGCTTTTTTCCTGAAGATCCTGCCTTATCTTTTGCTTGGTTTACTGCTGGCTCTTGTGCTCTACCTCTTTACAAAATTAGCTCCCGGAAATAACATTTTTGGAACCCCATCTGGCGGAGAGGTTCATTTTAGTGAAGAAGAAAAGATCATTAAGACCCGAGACATCAGGAAATTAATAGATAAAGCCGTAGCAGCCGAAAATTACCGGCTTGCCATACGCTATCATTTCCTTTACATCCTTCAGCAGTTATCCAGAAAGGAATTAGTGAGCTACGATGCGGCAAAAACCGATGAAGAATATGTACTGGAAATCCAGGATACACAACTTCAGAATAGATTTAGAAGATTGAACCGGATCTACGATTTTGTGTGGTATGGAGATTTTGCCACCACGGCTACAGATTATCAAAAGATAAAAAAGGAATTTGTTACAACCGAAGAAATAATACAACCACAGCATGAGCAAAGCCTATAAGATCTCTCTCGCCCTGCTCGTTTTGCTGCTGGTGTTTCTCACCTGGCTGGAAGCGAATGAACCGCAGGAAATTAACTGGAGCCCCAGTTATGCTGCCTTAGATAAGATTCCGCTGGGCACAAAAGTGCTTTTTGAAAACCTCAAACAGCAGGATCTTGACCTGCAGGAAGTCAATATTCCTCCCTATGAATTTCTGAACGACTCCACCATCACCGGAACCTACTTTTTCCTGAACAACAGCCTTGGATTTGATGAACCAGAATTAAAAAGAATACTTACCTGGGTTGCCAGAGGAAATACCGCATTTTTCATCGCCGAAAATTTTAGCCAGAATCTTCTTGACACTTTAAACCTGAATATGGAAACCCTGGTACCCAAAAAGGGCATTTCTTCAAAACCTTTTTTGAATCTTAAAGATCCGGCTCTTGAGAATAATCGGCCTTTTCTCTTTGATAAAGAAACTTATCAGGATGTTTTTATCATACCCGATTCCTTACCTAAAGATGTGCTGGGAGTAACGCAGCTTCAGCAAGATTCAGCTAAAATAACTGCTCCAAAAATCAACTTTTTGAGGGATACTTTAGGGAAAGGAATGGTTTATTTACATTCCACACCAAAAGCCTTCAGCAATTACTTCCTGCTACAGGATAATAATGCGGCCTACGCTGAAAAAGTTTTGGCTTATCTTCCCACACAACAACCTGTATTTTGGGACCACTACTACAAGACCGGCAAATCTTTTTACACCTCTCCCCTGTTTGTGATCCTGAACAGTAAACCACTGCGCTGGGCCTACTATTTTGTGATTATAGGCAGCCTGCTGTTCATCATTTTTGAAGGGAAGCGCAAACAGCGAAGTATACCTGTCATTAAACCGCTGCAAAATCAAACGCTCGACTTTACCCGGACCATCGCCGGATTGTACCTTGACCGCGCGGACTATAAAAGTATAGCATCAAAAAAGATTGCCCTATTTTTGGAATACGTGCGCTCTCAATATCGCGTTGCTACTAACGAAGTAAACCAGGGTTTCTACGATCGCGTAGCGGCAATGAGCGAAAATAACACCAAAGAAGTAGAAAGATTATGGGAATTTATGGAGAGACTTGAGAAAAAAAACTCGGTATCCAAAGAAGAATTGCTGGAGTTAAACAAGGCCATTTCGGCTTTTAAAAAGAAGTAAATGGAAAACGAAGAAATAAAGAACGACGAGATCACTTTTGAAAACCGTATTCCGCTTGAGGAATTAAAGTCGGCCGTAGAAAGCTTGAAAAAGCAGTTATCGGGAATCATCATTGGGCAGGAAAGGTTTATTGAACTTCTTATCGTGGCCCTGCTTGCCGATGGTCATGTACTCATAGAAGGTGTCCCCGGTGTAGCGAAAACCATCACTGCCAAATTGTTTGCCAAAACCCTTAAAACCGGATTCAGCAGAATACAGTTCACGCCCGATCTTATGCCGAGTGACGTGCTGGGAACTTCGGTACTTAATTCCAGGACTTCGGACTTTGAATTTAAACCGGGTCCGGTGTTTTCAAACATTGTTCTCATTGATGAAATTAATCGCGCTCCGGCAAAGACCCAGGCGGCACTTTTTGAGGTCATGGAAGAGCGACAGATCACCATAGACGGCAAACAGCACAGCATGCCACCGCCATTCATGGTGATTGCCACTCAAAACCCCATTGAACAGGAAGGAACTTATGCCCTTCCCGAAGCGCAACTGGACAGGTTCCTTTTTAAGATCAATGTAAATTATCCTTCAATGGAGGAAGAGATTGAGATTTTGCAGTCACATCACGAGCGGCAGGGAGTTTTACCCCAGGAAAAAATTGAAGCCGTTCTCGATCCTGAAAAACTACAGGTGCTGCGCACGCAAATCCAGGGGATAAGGATAGAAAAGAAGTTACTTGGTTACATTGCTGAAATTATTAGTAAGACTCGGAATCACCCGCACCTTTACCTTGGGGCTTCACCACGGGCTTCCATTGCAGTTATGAATGCGTCTAAGGCAGTAGCGGCTGTAGATGGAAGGGATTTCGTCATCCCCGAAGATATTAAGAAGGTACTGGAGCCGGTGCTTGGCCATCGCATCATTTTGTCTCCCGAACGTGAAATGGAAGGCAGCACCACGGCCGGTGTTATTGATATGATCACTCATTCTGTAGAAATCCCGAGATAATTGGTGCATTTTTTCAAGTCACTATATCTCCATCAACGGTTCTTTGTGATCGTTTTCACCCTGGCGGCAGGTTTCCTGTTTTCCTATTGGATCCCGTGGCTTTATCCGGTTTTATGGATCCTGACTGTCCTATTCCTACTCATTGTCCTGGCCGATATTGTTGTCTTGTACAAAAGCCCCGGGATCACTGCTGAAAGGATCCTTCCCGATAAATTTTCCAACAGCGATGAAAATTCAGTGGAAGTTTTGCTTCGGAATCTGTACAGTTTTAAAACCCAGGTAGAAGTTATTGACGAAATCCCCGTACAGTTCCAAAAAAGGGATTTTTCATACCTCACCAAATTACCTTCAGGGATATCAACCTCTTTCAACTATTCCCTGCGACCGGTGGAGCGGGGAGAATATTTCTTCGGAAGTTTAAATGTCTTTGCCTCCACTCCGCTGAAACTGGTCAAACGCCGGAAGAAGTTTGGAAAAGAACAAATGGTGAAAGTCTACCCTTCTTTCATTCAGATGAAAAAATATGATTTCCTGGCTATAGATCGCAAGATCTCACAACCCGGATTGAAGAAAATAAGGAAGATTGGGCATACCATGGAGTTTGAGCAGATCAAGGACTATGTGGCGGGAGACGATGTGCGCAGCATAAACTGGAAAGCCACTGCAAAACAGGGAGGGCTTATGGTGAACCAGTACCAGGATGAACGGTCGCAGCCTGTGTATTCTGTGATAGATACAGGCCGTACCATGAAAATGCCTTTTAATCATCTTAAGTTACTCGATTATGCAATTAACAGCGCCCTCGCATTTTCAAATATTGCTCTAAACAAGAAAGACAAAGCCGGTTTGATCACATTTTCCAGCAAAATGGAAAAGATACTCCCTGCAAGTTCCAAAAAAGCCCATTTGAACCTGCTGTTGGAATCCCTCTACAATGTTAACACACAGTACCGGGATTCAGACTTTGGACTTTTGTACACCCATTTAAACCGAAGACTTGCACAGAGAAGTCTACTCCTGCTATACACAAATTTTGAACATCTAAGCGCCTTGCACCGGCAAATGCCCTACCTGTTGGCTCTATCAAAAAAGCACCTGCTTGTGGTCATCTTTTTCGAAAATACCGAACTGGAAAATTTCATCTCTTCCCCTGCTAAAAAAGTGCCGGATATTTTCAATCAAACCATTGCTGAACAGTTTAGCTACGACAAACGATTGATGGCAAAGGAGCTTCAAAAACACGGAATCCAAACCATTCTCACAAGACCAGAAGATCTAACCATGAACACTATCAATAAATATCTGGAGATCAAGAAAAGGGGAATCTTATAGGTTTTTCGGGAGGTAAGAAGGAAGAGGTAAGAATTGAGATTTTTGGTTTTCATAGAAAAAGAATGTCTTCATCATATGTAATCCGATCGCCAATCATATCCTGTACCTACGGCACAAAGAGTTTCCATGTCGTTTCTTTACCCACAGTTCGTCCCTACGGGACGTCAAATTCATTAAAATGTTTTTCCGCTATCCACATTGTGCTCCATGAGACCAAATTATTACCAATTTTTTGTCCCGTTAGGGACAGCATATCGGTAGAATTAAGGAAAAAAACAAAGCGTGCCTTTAGGTACGGGATAGTTTTCATGCGGCTTTTTTCACCTACAGCTCGTCCCAACGGGACGTGAAATAAACATTTGGAACACCACTCCACTGTCTTATCTAATTAAGAGCCTTCTTATAGGTTTCCAGCGCTCTTGCCCTGGCAAATTTGTGGTCAACAATCGGTTCCAGGTAACCGGCTCTAAAATCTTTGATCCAGGTTTTCACGTATTCGAGTTTAGGATCAAATTTCTTGAGTTGTGATTCGGGGTTAAATATTCGGAAATAAGGAGCAGCATCACAACCGGTACCAGCAGCCCACTGCCAGTTCCCATTATTAGAAGCCAGTTCGTAATCCAGAAGTTTTTCAGCAAAATAAGCCTCCCCCCAGCGCCAGTCTATCAACAAGTGCTTACATAGGAAACCTGCAACCACCATACGGACCCGATTATGCATCCACCCGGTTTCATTTAATTGACGCATGCCGGCATCTACAAGAGGATAGCCTGTTTCTCCCCTGCACCATAATTCAAATTCCGTTTCATTGTTTCGCCACTGAATGCGGTCGTACTTTCTTCGGAAGTTATGATGCTCTACATGAGGAAAATGATAAAGGATCATCATGAAGAATTCCCGCCAGATGAGTTCGTTAAGCCAGGGTTCATTTTGCTGTAGCGCCTGTTTGACAAGGTGACGAACACTTATAGTCCCAAACCTTAAATGAGCTCCGGCCTTGCTGGTACCATCAATGTAAGGCAGGTCCCGATTCTTGTGGTAGTACTTTATTAATTCTTTAGAAAGATCTGCTTCGGCAACTTCAGGATCTATAGTCTCAAATCCAATTTCAGCTAAAGAAACGATTGGTTTATTTGGCCTTTTTAGCAGGTTAGACAAAAAATCTTCCGAAGCAAAATCTGGAACAGCTTTTTGGTACAGCTGTTCTTTCCATTTTTTTGAATAGGGCGTAAAAACGGTATAAGGAGTGCCATCGGGTTTAAGGACATCATCCTTCTCAAATATTACCTGATCTTTATAGCTATGGAATTCAACCCCGTGAGCTAATAAAAATTCAGAAACTTCTTTATCTCTTGTGCGGGCGTAAGGCTCGTAGTCATGGTTGATGAATACTTCCTGAACAGGGTACTTAAAAATGAGCTTTTCAAATGCCTTTTTTGGCAGGTCATGAAGTACAAGCAAGGAAGCCCCGAAATGAGATAATTTAGCATTTATCTTCTCCAGCTGGCGATAAATAAAATTAACCCGCCGGTCTTTTTTGTTTGAAAGCGTATTGAGAATGGCAGGATCAAAAATAAAGATAACCTGCACAGGGCGGCCACTGTTGAGAGCGTGGTAGAGTGCAGTATTGTCAAAGAGCCGCAAATCTCGTCGCAGCCAGCAAATCGCTATGCCTTCTTCTCCTTCATTTTTTGCCATGGTGAGTATTTTCTATTCTTATATCCGTGGATGTTACTGCTGATAAAAAGTACGACGGCGGCAGCAATAGCTGTATAAAAAATAAGATTTTCATCCCCTTTATTTGCAATTCCCACAGCGACCAGCCCCCAAACACCAACCAGCGCAAATTCTCTCATATTGCGTATCCAGGTAATTAAGAGATTTATAATTGTAGCAACAGCAATCATAATCAAGGTCCATAATACTTCAGAAATTCCGAAGCCATTCCAGCCAATGTCGGTAAGATATGCAGCAGTATTTGCTATTAATGCTACGGTGATCCATCCTGAATAGAGCGAAAAAGGCCACCAAACAAAAGCGATCTCAGATACCGGCTTGTCGTCTAGCTCCATCCTGGTTTTGAAAACAATGATTAAAAGAGAAATAAGCAGTAGCGACATTACCAGTACCGAAAGTGCCGTGAGATGGTTTAGCCACGCAAATATCCAGCTCATGTTAAGGAGGCAGGTGATCACAAACCACCAGCCGATTGTGGCTGCTATTTTCCTGCCGCGCGAAGAGACGATTTGATAGGTTACAAAGCCTGCCAGCCCTAAATAGATCAAGCCCCAGATGGAAAAAGCATATCCTGCCGGTGTGAAAAGATTCTCATATTCGGCAGAAACAGATCCCATGGTTTCACCGTTGATAGCCCCGGTGTTAGACAGGTAGTTTAAGGCTACCATGAGGAGAAATGCAATAATATTTGCTATCTGGATGGTCTTTTTCATAATAATGTGGTTTTTAAATTGGAGGCTGCAACGGCTTTTTTGCGATTTAAAAGATATCTGTAGATAAGAAGGTTCATCAGGATCAATTCGGCACCATAAAAAGCATCTTCTATAGGAATGGTCCCAACGCGAAAATTCATAAATTCTTCAGCATTGTACCACACAACCGGTTCTTCAATCCAGCTTCCGGTAAGCACCCCATTGACGAGAAAAAAGGGGATTAACAGCACTCCATAGATCATATAGAACCTTGTTAACCATGAAATTTTCAAAATAAACTGCGCGTATAAAAGCAGCAAAGCGAAACTGATAAAGGTAGTTGCCGTGTATACTCTTTGGAAGTAAATAATTCCAAAAATGAATAAAAATGCCACCAGGCAAAGCGTGATGATTTTTTGCATTTTTGGGCCTCCCAATTTGTCGAGGAAGAGATCCAGGCAGTGAAATGTAAAGACGCAGGCATAAGGGATGCAGAAAAAGAAAAGTACCTCTTCTACAGGAAGGTTTCCTACTTTAATACCTGTAAGGTAACGTTCATTAAAGCCCCAAACGCCCATTTGGGTAAATAACATGTCCCATAGCACGAAGGCTAGTCCCGTAAGAAAAACCGCCGGAAAGAAGGCCCCCCAGGTCTTATGAAACTTCAGTTTAGGATGAAAGGAAAACAGGAACGGAACAATTATCGTAAAAAAGTTAACCAGCAGGTAAGTGTATTGCATCAGGCAGTTTTTCTTTGTTCCCTAAAATATTTCATTGGCACCCACAGCATTCCGAAGCATTCCCCATCCTCTTTACCTATGTGTTTATGATGCATTTTATGGGCCCGACGAATGGCTTTAAAATAGGGATTGTCTGCCTTGCGCAACACTTTAAATCGCTGATGGATAAAGATGTCATGAACAAAAAAGTACGCCATCCCGTAAAGTGTAATTCCCAGTCCTATCCAGAAAAGGAAATTATAACCGGCTTCCATACCCAGGTAAAGGCACACAATGCCGGGAACCGCAAAAATGAGGAAAAAGAAATCGTTGTGTTCAAAGAAACCCTTTGACTCTTTTTTGTGGTGGTCTTTGTGTAAAGTCCATAGCAGCCCGTGCATGATGTATTTATGGGTAAACCACGCAACACCTTCCATAGCAAGAAAAGAGGCAAGGACTATAAGAAAATTTATTGCAATTGTTTCCATCATATTTTTTTTTAGTAGTTCCAATTTACTGAATTTCAACCGGCTAATCCAATTTTTCTTTTTCTGAAGTTGTAAGACCTTTTGAAGTTTTGAGGTACTTCAGGATCATGTTTTGAAGTACAGGATCTTTAATATTTCCCACCCCATTGAGCAACAAGCGCTTGTCTTCATCCAGGTTATCTCTATACCCCAAAAAACCCGGAGCTTCGGCCTGTACGGCAAACCTCAGGAAGCGCAGTTCAAGATTATTTTTATCGGCTGCAATTGCGGTGCCCAGAATGTCTTTCCCTTTATTAAAGTGCGACATCTTTTTAAACGGATTGCCTACATGCTTGGCCATCATCATATGTCCCGCTGCTTTATACCCCATCATCACAGGATTTGTAAAAGTATTTGCTTCTGAAATTTTCAAAAGACTCTCAGCTGCCTCCTCATTTTCTACAGCACGGTCATACAACATTCTTGCTTCTGAAAGATTCATATCCTGAGCGAACATTCCACCAGTCATCAGCAGAAAAATCATGATAATATTTTTCAAACCATTCTCATTTTGCATTCCAATAAACTATTGATCATCAAGCCCACTTTTCTGCCATTATTTATTCTAATCCTGCCTGAAAGTACACGCTTTGCCGGTAATCTCTTGATCTTCTTAAATAAAGACTGATAATACACATATGCCAGGTAAACGCCACCTTTTGATGAAGCAGGAAGCATCTTTATTCCCTGCAGGGCAATGCTAAAATCTTCTTCGATCTCCTGTTCGATTTGCTTTTTAGCCTCCCCAGAAAAGTTTTCCATATCAACCCCGGGAAAATAAGTTCTTCCCAAAACATGGTAGTCATCTTTCAGGTCTCTAAGAAAATTTACTTTTTGAAAGGCAGCACCCAGCTTCATAGCATAGGGTTTAAGCTCTGCAAACATTTTTTTATCTCCGCCGGTAAAAACGTGCAGGCACATAAGGCCTACCACTTCGGCAGAACCTAAAATGTACTGCTGATATTTTTCATCGGTATAATCCACTTTTTGAAGGTCCATTTCCATGCTCTGCAAAAATGTATCGATAAGCTGAGTATCTATGTCGTACTGATGTACCACTTCCTGAAAAGAATTCAGGATAGGATTTGCAGAGATCTTTAACTCGAGAGCTTCATAAGTATCTTCACGAAATTTTCTAAGCAGGTATTCCTGGTCATATCCTTCAAAACTGTCAACAATCTCATCGGCAACCCTTACAAATCCGTAGATAGAATAAATTGGATCACGCAGCCGGTCATGCAAAAAATAGATTCCCAGCGAAAAACTGGTACTATAGGAGCGTGTAGTGAGCCGGCTTACCTGTACCGACAAATCATCAAACAGTGACTTCATACTTCTTCTTTTTTAATTCCTTAATAACTTGTTCTGCCGCGATCTTGCCCGAGATGAGCGATGGAGGCACTCCCGGCCCGGGAACGGTAAGTTGCCCTGTATAAAATAGGTTCCGGAGTTTTTTGTTCCTTATTTTCGGCTTTAAAATGGCAGTTTGTTGCAGGGTATTTGCCAGCCCGTAGGCATTCCCTTTGTAGGAGTTGTAATCTTCAATAAAATCGGAGACACAATAACTCTCCTTATAATCTATCTTTCCGGAAATTTTTCGCCCTATTTGTTTTTCTAATCTCTTGATCATGATTTGAAAGAACTTTTCCCTGGTTGGTTCTTCATCCTTTAATCCAGGCGCCAAAGGCATAAGCAGGAAAAGGTTTTCGTGGCCTTCGGGAGCTACAGTGTCATCGGTTCTTGAGGGGCAGCACACATAAAATAAAGGTTTTTTTGGCCAGTTAGGTTTTTTGTAGATTTCTACAGAATGGTCAAAAAGATCTTCATCAAAAAAGAGGGTATGATGCTCCAGCTCAGGAATTCTTTCTGAAATTCCCAAATAATAAATAAGACAGGACGGCGCAAAGGTTTTATTTTCCCAGTACTTTTCGCTGTAATTCTGATGTTCCTTCTGAAGTAATTTCTCCTCAACATGGTGATAATCGGCAGCTGCCACAACTGCATCAAACTCAATTTCTTCGCCGTGTACTTTTAGGCTTTTCACGCTTTTATCAGTTGCGATGATCTGCTCTACGGGTGCATCAAGATAAATTTGCACTCCCTGGGCTTTAGCAACTTTGACCATTGCTTTGATCACACTTCCAAACCCACCCTGCGGGTACCAGGTACCCAGCTTGAGCCCCGCATAATTCATAAGGCTGTAAAGGGCCGGCGTATCCTGAGGCATAGCTCCCAGGAATAACACAGGAAATTCCATAAGAGCGATCAGCTTTGGATCTTTGAAATATTTGCGCACGTGTTTACTAAAAGAGGAAAACACCTGCAATCGCATAGCCCCTTTTATAAGATCAAGGTCTACAAACTCGGTAAGGGAAATACCCGGCATATACACCAGTCTCTCCATGCCCTGCTCATATTTATACTGGGCCTCTTCCATGAATTTATCGAGTTTGGCGGCACTTCCTACTTCAATACTCTCGAAAAGCTCCCGTAACTGATCGTAATTTTCTAGTATGCTCAATTTTTCATTCTGCGGAAATACCACCTCAAAAGAAGGGTCCAAAAGGTCAAGTTTATAGAGATCCTGCACTTTGTACCCAAAGTCGCCGAAGAATTTTTCAAACACATCGGGCATCCAGTACCAGCTTGGTCCCATGTCAAAAGTATAACCACCTGAAGTTTTTAACTGCCTGGCTCTTCCGCCTGCACTGCTGTTCTTTTCGAATAAGTGCACCTCGTGACCTGCTGCCCCAAGATAAGAAGCTGCACTCAACCCAGAAAAACCTGCTCCTATAATTGCTATTTTTGACATCTTTTAGGCTACTTTAATATGTTTTAGTTCACGTTGCAGGTCTTCAACTTTTGCAATTTTCACCAGGTTATCACGGGTCGAAATTTCTTCGGAATCTGTTCCCCTGCCTGCCACAAAAATCTTTCTTTGCCCGGCCACCTGCTGGAGCTCTTCCAGGTATTCTTCAATATATTCAGGTAAATTACACCTAACCATAAAAAACAGCAGGTTCTCAATATGAAGATCATTAATGCATTTCTCTACTGAAGCCAAAGGCACATTTGCCCCCAGGTAAATCACATTTCTACCTCTGCTCCTCAATAAAAAGTTAGAAAACAGAAGCCCAAGTTCATGAAATTCATCTTCTGGTAAAAACAGCAACCAGGGTTCTCCTCCTTCAGTAGTTGCCGGCATAGAATCTATTGCGGTAAACATTTTTTGTCGTAAGAGATTAGAAATAAAATGCTCCTGGGAAGGAGGAATATCATCTACAGACCACATAAGGCCAACCCGATCTAACAAGGGGCAAATAATTTCTATATACATTTTCTCAAGGCCAAACTTTAAAAGGCAGTGAGAAAATACCTTTTCGAAGTTGGCCTCATCATAGCTCATCCCGGCAGCAATAAGCTGGTTGATGAAATACTGATAATCATTCTCTACCCCGGCCTCTTTTTCATACTCCATTCTCATCCGGAAAAGTTCTTCATCGCTTAGAGCACAGAGTTTGGAGATTTTATTTCCTGTAGGTAATAAAGCTACTATATTAAGGAGCCTTCGCAACTGCGCACCGTCATAGTAGCGCGTATTCCCTTCAGATCGGTGAGGGTTAAGCGCATTATAGCGCTTCTCCCAAATACGAATCGTATGAGGTTTTATTCCTGAAAACTGGGAAAGCTGACTTATGGAGAACTGATCCATTGTTTAAATATTTTAACCCAAATTTAAACATAAAATGTTTTGATATATGTTAATTCTGGATTAATATTACCAAAAAATATTTGTACACCCGGCAGCAACAAAAGCTTGCATCGATCTAAATATATGAAAATAAGCCTTTTGAAAGGAGCAGAGTAATTAAAAGAAATTTTGTAAAGGAATAATTATCTTTGAGAAATATGAAACATACCAATAAAAGCCTGTTGCTAAAAGGGCTTAAATTTCTCGCCGGTGCACTACCTCTAAGCTTTGTGGGGCCTGTAGTACTTTTTAGTTCCTTTAAAAACACAGATAACCCCTGGTTTCTTCCGGTTCTTATTTTCGCATTGATTGCTATGGCCGCAGCCATTTACCTCATGTTTAAGGGAATAAACACAGTAATGAAAGCGCTGTTTGATTAGGTGTCAAAAATGACAATTTAAAAACACTTTCTTGAAAAAATTTATCTTCTTCTCTTTGCTCCTCTCCTGCATTTCGATGTGGGCACAGGAAACCCTTGTGATTAATGGTGTGGTAAAAGATGCCCAGAACAACGAGACCCTGGCCGGGGTAAATATCCTTTTCCCTGAACTACAAACGGGAACGGTGACCAATGACTACGGATTTTATTCCATAAAGGTTCCTGCAGGTACCCATAGAATGGAGGTGTCTTACCTGGGATACCAGTCGGTTTCACAAAGGATAGATGTGGAGAACGACATGAAACTGAACTTCCAGCTAAGTACGGCAGCGCAGGATCTGGAAGAGGTGGTGATAACCGATGACACTGAAAGGCTTAACATAAGGAAGCCTGAAATGAGTGTAAATAAGCTCGAAATTGCTACTATACAGAAGCAACCTGTAGTTTTTGGGGAGGTAGATATTGTAAAATCCCTGCTTTTACTTCCCGGAGTTTCAAATGCGGGAGAGGGTTCTTCAGGTTTTAACGTACGCGGCGGTGCAGCCGATCAAAATCTTATTTTGCTCGATGAAGCCACTATCTATAACTCCAGTCACCTGTTTGGATTGTTTTCGGTATTTAATCCCGATGCCATAAAGAACCTGAAGCTTTATAAAGGAGGTATACCGGCCAAATACGGCGGAAGGGTATCTTCTGTCCTCGATATTTATCAAAAAGATGGAAATAGTCGGGAATTTGAGGCTAATGGAGGAATTGGACTCATTTCCAGTCGATTGCTGGCGCAAGGACCAATTGAGAAGGAAAAAAGTTCTTTTTTAATTGGAGGCCGAAGTTCATACGCTCACCTATTTTTAAAACTAACTGATAATGAAAATTCTGCGTATTTCTATGATCTCAATACCAAGTTGACTTTTAGGCTCGATCAAAAAAACACTATTTTATTTTCGGGTTACTTCGGGAGGGATGTGTTTAATTTGAGCGACAGTTTTAAAAACATTTATGGGAATTCAGTTTTCAACCTTAGATGGAATCGGGTTTTAAAAGATAATATCTTCAGCAATCTTTCTCTCATATACAGCGATTATTACTACGGTCTCACCTTAGATTTTGTGGGATTCAACTGGAACAGCGGGATAAAGAACTTCAATTTCAAATATGATCTCGACCATTATCTCAACAGGAACCTGAGCCTGGACTACGGTATTCATTCTACCTGGTATGAGTTTAACCCGGGAGAAATAGAACCAAATTCGGCTTCTTCAGGAATTATCCCAAGAGAACTTATCAAGAAATACGCTTTAGAATCGGCTGTATATTTATCGGTTGAACATACAATTTCTGAAAAACTTTCCGCAGAATATGGTATTAGGTACAGCAACTTTTTGAGAATGGGACAGGAGGAGCTCAACCTTTATGATGAAAGTCCGGTGACATACAACCAGCGGTTTGGGATTTATCAGCAAGCCGATCCTGTAAGCGTAAAGACTTCAGAAAAAAATGAGGTGGAGCGCTCTTTCGGAAATTTTGAACCCCGGCTTGCCCTGGCCTATACTTTTGCTGAAGATCAAAGCGTGAAGCTTAGTTACAACAGGATGACCCAGTACGTGCACCTTATAACCAACACCAGTTCCCCTACGCCGCTAGATGTGTGGACGCCAAGTGGTAAATATATCGAACCCCAATCCCTGGACCAGGTAGCAGCAGGATATTACAGAAATTTTGCTAATGATGAATATTCGCTTGAAATTGAAGGCTATTATAAAACTCTGCGAGACCGACTTGATTACATAGACGGTGCAAACCTTATTGCAAATGATGCTATAGAACAGGTGATTTTACCTGGAGAAGCCCGGGCTTATGGCGCAGAATTACTGCTGAAAAAAAATAAAGGAAAATTCACCGGATGGCTTGCCTATACCTTATCAAAATCTGAACAGCGCACCCCCGGAAGAACACCTATAGAGCCCGGAATCAATAATACGGAGTGGTATGCCACCGCTTACGATAAGACGCATGATGTTTCATTAACTGCTACTTATGAGGTGAGTCAAAAATGGGATTTTAGCGCCAACTTTATTTACCAAACAGGTCTTCCCACAACTTATCCTACCGGGCAGTATATTTTTGAAAACATGACGATCCCTGTATATGCGGACCGAAATAGTAACAGACTTCCTGATTATCACAGGCTAGATATTTCAGCTACTTACACCCCTAAAAAGAGATCGGCAAAAGCTTATAGTTCTTCATGGAATTTTGGACTCTACAACGTATATGCGCGTAAAAATGCGGTTTCGATTAACTTTAGGGAGAACGATGACACCTCGGTCAATGAAGCTGTAAAACTTTCGCTTTTTGGCATAGTGCCCTCTGTGACCTACAACTTTAAATTTTGACGATGAAAAAAATTGGGTTTTTACTGCTGTTTATGATGTTCATCTCATGTGAAGAGGTGATAGATGTTGATTTGGAAGAAGCTGAACCACGACTCGTCATTGAAGCCTCTCTGGTATGGAATAGTGAAGAAGAAACGAATATACAGAGCATTAAACTTACTACAACGGCACCTTATTTTGATGACGAAGTACCACCGGTAACCGGCGCCAATGTTAAGGTTACTTCGGAAACAGGCCAGGAATACCTTTTTGAAGAGGTAAGCGAGGGAATTTACCAAAACGACGATATTACCCCTGAAGAGAATATTACCTACCAGCTAGAGGTGATCTATGAAAACGAAGTCTATACTGCCACAGAAGAGTATTACACCACTACAGATCTGCTTTTCGTCGAACAGGAACTGGGTGGGTTTTCAGGAGATGAATATGAGTTTAAAGTATTTTATGAAGACCCTGCAGATGCAGAGAATTTCTACTTTTTTAGATACCTGAACGAGCAATATTCACTTCAAATATATAACGACGAATTCACGAATGGCAACCAGACTTTTGCATTTTTTAGTGACGAAGATGCAGAAGAAGGCGATTTAGTGCTGTTCGAAATCCAGGGAATCTCCGACGGATTTTACGATTACATGTTCATACTGCGTTCTCAGGCCGGGACTTCGAATGGCGGTCCTTTTCAGACCCAGCCCAGCATTGTGAGAGGAAATATTGTAAATCAAACTAACCCTGAAAATTTTCCTTTCGGATATTTCAGGCTTTCTGAAGTTGACGTTCTCACCTATGAAGTGAAATAGTAATACGTTAAATTCTGCTGAATTCTGTTATATTACCTGAAGTAAATTTTGAGGAAAGAATACCCTCCCCGTCCTTCGGACTTCCCCTCCCTGGAAGGGAGGGATGTTGATATTCGGTTTCAAATGTGACTTCACGTTTTGTCAGTTTCCCTCCTCTCTGATGAAGGGTGGCCACAGGCCGGGGTGGTGCATGTTTCCGGGAAATTGTTTTGGTTAACCCGGCACGGATTACAAATCCGCGCCAGCCACATTTCGGAAGCGAGACCCTTCCCATCCGCCACAGGCAGATTGCCCCTCCCTAGAAGGTAGGGGTGCTGAAAGTCGTTTTCTACAGAAGCTTCTCGCTTAAATGTTCCCCTCCTCAGCTGAGGAGGGGTGGATCCGCCGGGAGACGGAGACGGGGTGGTGCATGGGGACCGGGATGCTTGTTGGGTGACAGAGCACGGATTACAAATCCGCGCCAGCGGGGTAAATTTCTACTGCAATCCCCCTCCTCTCTGAGGAGTGGTTAGGGATCATTCCTAAATGTTGTGGAGGAATTGGAGTAAATCTCGATCTTTGCAGAAAAATTACTGTAGGTGGATAATAATTACCTGGACCTGATTAAGCTTGTACTTCCACAATTCTTGGTGGAGAATTTTGACTTAGAAAAGAGTAGAAAAGAAAAAGAAGTACTTCATCTTTATTTTGAAGAACGCAATATCCCTCCTCACGAACATTCTTCCAAGATTTTAGTATCTAAAGGTTTCCACAAAGAAATTACTATTCAAGACTTTCCGCTCCGGGGAAACACCGTTTATCTTCATGTGAAACGCCGTCGATGGTTGGATAAAGATACCGGACAGGTAGTGCAAAGAGACTGGAACTTAGTAGCACAGGGAACACGTATGACCAACGAGTTCGCTGCTTTTTTAAAAGAAATTAGTCGATACTAAGGCTTCTGACTGCCATACTATTGGAAGTTTCTACAGTGTCAATGGAAAGAAACTGCAGCGCCAGTACAAAGACTTTCTGAGTGATTTTAAGCAGTGGAAAGAAAAGAAGCACGCCAGAAAGTGGCTTATCTTTCCAGAGAATATGGGACCTTACCTCTCCATTGATGAGACTGCTCTATCCAAAGGAGAGCTCTACACGATCATCACCAATAAGAAGGCTAAAGGTAAAAAAGGAGCACTTGTAGCTATTATTGCCGGTACTAAAGCTGAAGCTATCATTGAGCAATTACTAAAGATCCCTTCTTATCAACGCAATAAAGTGAAGGAGATAAGCTTAGATATGGCTCATTCCATGAAGCTTATCGTGCAGAAATGTTTTCCAAAAGCAATAAAAGTCACAGATCGATTCCACGTCCAGAAGCTGGCTATTGAAGCCCTTCAGAACCTCCGGATCAAGCATCGATGGGAAGCAATTGATTATGAAAACGAGCAGATACAGAAGAGAAAATTAAAAGGCCAAAGTTATACTCCAGAGACCTTTACCAATGGAGATACCAGGAAACAGTTATTGGCCAGGAGTAGATATCTGCTATACAAAGCTCCATCGAAATGGACAGAAAGTCAATCTAAAAGAGCTAAAATCTTGTTCCATGAATATACAGACATTGATAAAGCCTATGCACTTGTCAATAGCCTTAGAAATGTATTTAACCAGACAAAATCTATTGAAGCAGGATATACAAGATTAGCCCATTGGTATAAAGAAGTAGAAGAATCCGGATTTAAATCATTTAACACCGTTGCCACAACAATAAGTCTCAACTACAGATCGATCTTAAACTACTTTAGAAATAGAAGCACAAATGCTTCAGCAGAATCATTCAATGCAAAAATTAAAGCTTTTAGAAGTCAATTTAGAGGGGTGAAAAATGTAGAATTTTTCCTGTACAGATTAACTACATTATTTAGCTAGTCCACAACTTTTGTTCTTGATCCGTGGTTAGCTACAGGCCTTGCTGATTTCAGGGCATAAAAAAACCCTTCATCAAATAAATGATGAAGGGTTTAAAAGAAAGGCGGCGACATACTCTCCCACAAATAGCAGTACCATCTGCGCTAACGGGCTTAACTTCTCTGTTCGGAATGGGAAGAGGTGAGCCCCGTTGCTATAACCACCTTAAATCGTTAGTATGCAGTGTTCAGTGATCAGTTGGCAGTAGCCATGATTACTTACTAGATATCATACCTAATAACTTTGACATAGTTGGAAAATAATAATATAAGAAAACACTTTGAGCAGTATATTAAGCTTTAGGTTATCCTCCCCGGCCCTTGCAGGCCGGGAAGCGCACTAAGCTATACGGATTATTAGTATCACTCGGCTATGACATTACTGCCTTTACACCTGTGACCTATCAACGTGGTAGTCTCCCACGATCCTTTAAAGAAATCTCATCTTGTGGTGGGTTTCGCGCTTATATGCTTTCAGCGCTTATCCCTTCCCAACGTAGCTACCCAGCAGTGCTCCTGGCGGAACAACTGGTACACCAGAGGTTGGTCCAACTCGGTCCTCTCGTACTAGAGTCAGATCCACTCAAATTTCTAACGCCCACTGTAGATAGAGACCGAACTGTCTCACGACGTTCTGAACCCAGCTCGCGTGCCACTTTAATGGGCGAACAGCCCAACCCTTGGGACCTTCTCCAGCCCCAGGATGTGACGAGCCGACATCGAGGTGCCAAACCCCCCCGTCGATGTGAGCTCTTGGGGGAGATCAGCCTGTTATCCCCGGAGTACCTTTTATCCTTTGAGCGATGGCCCTTCCATGCGGAACCACCGGATCACTATGCTCTACTTTCGTACCTGATCGACCTGTATGTCTCTCAGTCAAGCTCCCTTATGCCATTGCACTCTACGCACGGTTACCAAGCGTGCTGAGGGAACCTTTAGAAGCCTCCGTTACTCTTTTGGAGGCGACCACCCCAGTCAAACTACCCACCAAGCACTGTCCTTCCAATGGAAGTTAGGCTTCAAACAAGTAAAGGGTGGTATTTCAACAATGACTCCACGATACCTGGCGATACCGCTTCAATGTCTCCCACCTATCCTACACATCACTTGTCCAAAGTCAATACTAAGCTATAGTAAAGGTTCACGGGGTCTTTTCGTCCCACAGCGGGTAATCGGCATCTTCACCGATACTACAATTTCACCGAGCTCATGGCTGAGACAGTGTCCAGATCGTTGCACCATTCGTGCAGGTCGGAACTTACCCGACAAGGAATTTCGCTACCTTAGGACCGTTATAGTTACGGCCGCCGTTTACTGGGGCTTCAATTCAATGCTTCGCCGAAGCTAACATCTCCTCTTAACCTTCCAGCACCGGGCAGGTGTCAGACCCTATACATCATCTTTCGATTTAGCAGAGTCCTGTGTTTTTGATAAACAGTCGCCTGGACCTTTTCACTGCGGCCCCACCGGAGTGGGGCGACCTTTCTCCCGAAGTTACAGGTCAATTTTGCCTAGTTCCTTAGCCATGAATCTCTCGAGCACCTTAGAATTCTCATCCCAACTACCTGTGTCGGTTTGCGGTACGGGCTGCTTTTGCTCGCTTTTCTTGGAAGTCGATATTCAGGATTATCACCGCCGCCGAAGCTTGGGTGTACTATCGGGGTGTTACCACTCCCTTCAACGCACTATTCCGTCAGTGCGCACCTAATTCTCGCCTCCGTCACTTTTAACGCAAAGCAGGTACCAGAATATTAACTGGTTGTCCATCGACTACCCCTTTCGGGTTCGCCTTAGGCCCCGACTAACCCTCAGCTGATTAGCATAGCTGAGGAAACCTTAGTCTTTCGGTGTGCGGGTTTCTCGCCCGCATTATCGTTACTTATGCCTACATTTTCTTTTGTAACCGCTCCAGCATACCTCGCAGTACACCTTCTACGCTGTTACAATGCTCCCCTACCACTCTATACTAATGTATAGAATCCATAGCTTCGGTAGTATGTTTATGCCCGATTATTATCCATGCCGAACCGCTCGACTAGTGAGCTGTTACGCACTCTTTAAATGAATGGCTGCTTCCAAGCCAACATCCTAGCTGTCTAAGCAGTTCAACCGCGTTTTTTCAACTTAACATACATTTGGGGACCTTAGCTGATGGTCTGGGTTCTTTCCCTCTCGGACATGGACCTTAGCACCCATGCCCTCACTGATTAACATCATTTTATAGCATTCGGAGTTTGTCAGGAATTGGTAGGCGGTGAAGCCCCCGCATCCAATCAGTAGCTCTACCTCTATAAAACTAATTAATCGCTGCACCTAAATGCATTTCGGGGAGTACGAGCTATTTCCGAGTTTGATTGGCCTTTCACCCCTACCCTCAGGTCATCCCAAGACTTTTCAACGTCAACGGGTTCGGTCCTCCACTATGTGTTACCACAGCTTCAACCTGCCCAAGGGTAGATCACACGGTTTCGCGTCTAACACTACCAACTAAAGCGCCCTATTCAGACTCGCTTTCGCTACGGCTCCAGGGCTTAACCCCTTAACCTCGCTGGCAACGTTAACTCGTAGGCTCATTATGCAAAAGGCACGCCGTCACCCCCTAAAGGGCTCCGACCGCTTGTAAGCGTATGGTTTCAGGATCTATTTCACTCCGTTATTCACGGTTCTTTTCACCTTTCCCTCACGGTACTGGTTCACTATCGGTCTCTCAGGAGTATTTAGCCTTAGCGGATGGTCCCGCCAAATTCATACAGGGTTTCTCGTGCCCCGCACTACTCAGGATACCACTATGGTTTATGTTCATTACTTATACCGGGCTATCACCGTCTATGGCCACTCTTTCCAAAGTGTTCTAATTCTGTTCACAACCAATGTCGTGGTCCTACAACCCCGGTAAGTCCGTAAACTTACCGGTTTGGGCTAATGCGCGTTCGCTCGCCACTACTAGCGCAATCACTATTGTTTTCTTCTCCTCCGGGTACTTAGATGTTTCAGTTCTCCGGGTTCGCCTCCTTTCGGATAACATACCTTCAGTATGCTGGGTTGCCCCATTCGGATATCTGCGGATCAACCTGTATGTGCCAGTCCCCGCAGCTTTTCGCAGCTTATCACGTCCTTCATCGCCTCTGAGAGCCTAGGCATTCCCCATACGCCCTTATTTAGCTTATGTGCTTTTACCTAATATGCTCTTTTAAAAGTTATGAGTTAAGAGTTCAGAATTATAAATAACTCCTATTCTTACTTCAACACTCTTATTTAATATAATTTGCTCTATCTATAATCTTACAACTATAGAAATTTTTATGTTTCTCGTATTCTTATTTTCCAATATGTCAATGAACTTTCTACAATTATCAATTAGCAATCAACAATCACCAGTTTAAAACTGATCATTGATCATTGTTTATTGATCATTGTGTGGTGGAGAATATCGGAGTCGAACCGATGACCTCCTGCGTGCAAGGCAGGCGCTCTAGCCAGCTGAGCTAATCCCCCGTTTTTTTAGTTGGCAGTGGTCAGTATTCAGTATTCAGTTCTCACTGTACTGCGTACTGCTTAACTGCGTACTGTAAACTGGTTGCCCAACTTCTAAAATTTCCTTCAGTATTTCTCAATGAACTTCTTAACTCTGACCATTGTTTATTGATCATTGTTAATTGTATTTCGTAGTCTCAGGCAGACTCGAACTGCCGACCTCTACATTATCAGTGTAGCGCTCTAACCAGCTGAGCTATGAGACTGCAATTAGTAGTGAGTAGTTAGTAATTAGTAGTGAGATAGCTTTTCGCCTCATCTCAATACTCAATACTCATATCTCAATACTATATATTATTAAATTGACAGTGAATTAAGACCAAAAGAAGCTTATCACTTTATTTGTAAAAAGGCTCCTTATGTCGTAATTGCGTTTTGCCTTATAAGAGGCAAAATCTCTAGAAAGGAGGTGTTCCAGCCGCACCTTCCGGTACGGCTACCTTGTTACGACTTAGCCCCAGTTACCAGTTTTACCCTAGGCGGCTCCTTGCGGTGACCGACTTCAGGTACCCCCAGCTTCCATGGCTTGACGGGCGGTGTGTACAAGGCCCGGGAACGTATTCACCGCATCATGGCTGATATGCGATTACTAGCGATTCCAGCTTCACGGAGTCGAGTTGCAGACTCCGATCCGAACTGTGATAGGGTTTATAGATTCGCTCCTGGTCGCCCAGTGGCTGCTCTCTGTCCCTACCATTGTAGCACGTGTGTGGCCCAGGACGTAAGGGCCGTGATGATTTGACGTCATCCCCACCTTCCTCACGGTTTGCACCGGCAGTCTGATTAGAGTTCCCGACATTACTCGCTGGCAACTAATCACAGGGGTTGCGCTCGTTATAGGACTTAACCTGACACCTCACGGCACGAGCTGACGACAACCATGCAGCACCTTGTAACTTGCCCGAAGGAAAAGGTGTTTCCACCCCTGTCAAGCTACATTTAAGCCCTGGTAAGGTTCCTCGCGTATCATCGAATTAAACCACATGCTCCACCGCTTGTGCGGGCCCCCGTCAATTCCTTTGAGTTTCATTCTTGCGAACGTACTCCCCAGGTGGGTTACTTATCACTTTCGCTTAGCCACTCAGCTCTCAATCGAGCCAAACAGCTAGTAACCATCGTTTACGGCGTAGACTACCAGGGTATCTAATCCTGTTCGCTACCTACGCTTTCGTCCATCAGCGTCAGTAAATTATTAGTGATCTGCCTTCGCAATCGGTATTCTATGTAATATCTATGCATTTCACCGCTACACTACATATTCTAACCACTTCATAATTACTCAAGGTATGCAGTATCAATGGCAGTTCTACAGTTGAGCTGCAGACTTTCACCACTGACTTACAAACCCGCCTACGGACCCTTTAAACCCAATGATTCCGGATAACGCTTGGATCCTCCGTATTACCGCGGCTGCTGGCACGGAGTTAGCCGATCCTTATTCATACGGTACCGTCAAGCCCCTTCACGAAGGGGTGTTTCTTCCCGTATAAAAGCAGTTTACAACCCATAGGGCAGTCTTCCTGCACGCGGCATGGCTGGATCAGGCTCTCGCCCATTGTCCAATATTCCTCACTGCTGCCTCCCGTAGGAGTCTGGTCCGTGTCTCAGTACCAGTGTGGGGGATCTCCCTCTCAGGACCCCTACCTATCGTAGCCATGGTAAGCCGTTACCTTACCATCTAGCTAATAGGACGCATACTCATCTTTTACCGCCGAAGCTTTAATTATCAAACGATGCCATTTAATAATACCATGGGATATTAATCCGGGTTTCCCCGGGCTATGCCCCTGTAAAAGGTAGATTGTATACGCGTTACGCACCCGTGCGCCGGTCGCCACCATCCGAAGACGTGCTGCCCCTCGACTTGCATGTGTTAAGCCTGCCGCTAGCGTTCATCCTGAGCCAGGATCAAACTCTTCATCGTTAAATCTTATATACTTTAACAACTACTAAAGGAATTCCTCTTCTTCATCCCGTTTAACCGGGAATCAAAGCTCAAAACGTTCTTCTAGTCTTAATTCTTATTTGCATTTGTTGCTAATTAAAGCAACATACGCGCTGTCAATTCAATATGTCAATGAACTCAAACCCCCTCCGCCTTCGGCACCTCCCCTTTATAAGGGGAGGATCATTCCGTATTACTGGAAGGATCGTCTTGTTGAAATTAAAGGAGTCGAACCTTATTCTATCTCACCCAACCCGGGATTTCTTTTCAGCATGTTTTTATGAACTTTCGCTCTCTCTCAAAGCGGCTGCAAATGTATAACCTTTTTTGAAACTGACAATAAAAAAATTTTATTTTTTTTCAGCCACTCTCGAAGCTAATCCCGTAAAAGCGGATGCAAACTTACAACCTTTATTACTTAACTTCAAAATGTTTTTTAGAGAACTTTTTCAACCCTAAAAGAACACTTACCGTGCCTCTCAAAGCGGATGCAAAGATAAAACCAATTTCCTTTACAATCCAAGATAAAATTCAAAAAAATTTCAGAGAACTTATTCGCTTTAAAGGCTTGCTACATATAGGCTCAGACACCGTCTCTCCTACCCCCGTCACTCCCTCTCAAAGCGGCTGCAAATATACAACTGAATTCTAATCCCACAAGCCTCCAACAAAAATATTTTAAGGTTTTTTTGACATTTTTCTAAACCCCAAAACTAAGGTGCTGAAAATGAAATTTTTGAAGAGAGATTTTTTCTACACTTTTTTATCCTGAAATTAAAAGTAGAGGATGTATGGTTACAAGGATGGGCATTTTTCGATGGTGCGACCCCGCCGGGGTCGTGTGGGGCGTGATCTCTTGGTTATAAATATTGGACCCCGTCGGGGTCACAGTTCCCTCCACTCCTGCTATAAGCATGTAATTCCTTCGAAATTATGAGTACATGATATCTCTTATATATACTATGTAGATCCATTACCAGCAGGAGGTGCAATTTTGTGAAAGTACTACTATTATATGGCTCCTTCGGACCCTGAGACATACCTTATGAGATAAGAGGTGCCGAAAATGGCATTTTTGAGAGGTGACATTCACAAAGGTGCGACCCCGTCGGCGTCGAAGGTGTGACTGCCTCTTAGTTACAAACATATGACCCCTTCGGGGTCGTGGAGTCGAGGGCTTCAGGGGTTATGAAACATAAGACCCCTCCAGGGTCTGGGTTCGTGACCTGTTCTTAATATATAGTATGTGGTAAGAATCACACCAGCAGGAGGTACAATTTTGTGAAAGCCCTATAATTATATGGCTCCTTCCGGCTTTTAAAACATCGTTTATCAGGTAAGAGGTTCCAATAATGGCATTTTTGAGAGTTGGCGTTTCGGAAGGTACGACCCCTTCGGGGTCGGGGTCATCACGGTATCCAGGTTAAAAACATGTGACCCCGTCGGGGTCATGAACGTTACGCTATCCAAGTTACTAACATGTGAGACCTTTTGGAATCGTGGGGTTGAAGGCTTCAGGGGTTATGAACATGTGACCCCTTCAGGGTCGGGGTTCGGGACGTGTTCCCGTTATTAAAGAAATAAGAGACTTTGCGGTCTTGAGTTCGTAACTTATTACGTGACAAACATAAGACCCGATAGGGTCTAACCATCCGGATCCTTTGGATCCGGTATATGTATTATTCTTCGGCAGGGGTGACCCCGAAGGGGTCAAATGTTTATAGCTGATAAACGAAATATCCATCGAATTATATTAATAGGAATCAAAACAATCAATCAAATCCGATTATTTCAATGCCAATCGAAGAACAAAACCCCAAAACCATTACAAAATAATGAATCGAAGACGCGTACCTGCGTTAGGGAGAGAAGCGGAAATCCTTTTTGTGAAGTATGAACAAAAAGATTGGAGCGCATAGCCCGACCCGAATGAGCGGTAGCGAAGGCGGGGAACGCCCAAAACCTTCACATACATATTATATATATTAGTATTGTAAAGCACCTATGAACCTGTTATCTTTGCAGACCTAATTTGAGTTTTATGATAAAGATTACGTTGCCCGACGGCAGTATTAAAGAGTTTGAGAACGGCACTACCCCAATGGAGGTAGCAAAAAGCATTAGTGAAGGCCTGGCCCGTAATGTGATTTCGGCAAAGTTCAACAATACAGTGGTTGAAACATCCACTCCTTTAAATACCGACGGCAGCCTTACTTTATATACCTGGAACGATGCCGAGGGAAAAAAGGCTTTTTGGCACTCTTCTTCTCACGTGATGGCACAGGCAATCCAGGATCTTTACCCAGGCGCGAAACTTACTATTGGCCCCGCTATTGAGAACGGCTTTTATTATGACGTGGATTTTGGTGACCAAAAGATCTCTGAAAACGACTTCAAAAAGATTGAAGACCGAATGCTGGAAATTTCACGGGGTAAGCACGACTTCCAGATGAGAGAGGTTTCCAAGCAGGAAGCTCTTGATTTCTATAAAAAAGAAAATAACCCGTTCAAGGTTGAACTTATTGAAAACCTCGAGGACGGAACAATCACCTTCTGCGACCATGATACCTTCACAGATCTTTGTCGCGGCGGCCACCTTCCCAACACCAGCGTGATTAAAGCAGTGAAACTGATGAGTGTTGCGGGGGCTTACTGGAGAGGTAATGAAAAGAATCCGCAGTTGACACGGGTTTACGGAATTTCATTTCCGAAGCAAAAAGATCTCAAGGAATATCTTGAAATGCTGGAGGAGGCCAAGAAAAGGGATCACCGTAAATTAGGTCGTGAGCTGGAACTTTTTACTTTTTCACAAAAAGTTGGGCAGGGGTTACCTTTATGGCTGCCAAAAGGTGCTGCTTTGAGAGAGCGCCTGGAGAACTTTTTGAAAAAAGCTCAGAAGAAGGCCGGATATGAAATGGTGGTTACTCCGCATATTGGGCAAAAAGAACTTTATGTTACTTCTGGCCATTATGCGAAATATGGAGAAGACAGCTTTCAGCCAATCAAAACGCCGAATGAAGGAGAAGAATTTTTGCTGAAACCTATGAACTGCCCGCACCACTGCGAGATTTACAACCACGGGCATTGGAGCTACAAAGATCTTCCGAAGCGTTTTGCTGAATTCGGAACTGTTTATCGTTACGAGCAGAGTGGCGAATTACACGGACTTACCCGCGTACGCGGATTCACTCAGGATGACGCCCACATTTTTTGTACTCCAGATCAATTAGATTCTGAATTCAAAAAGGTAATCGATCTTACTTTATATGTATTCAGCTCCCTCGGATTTGAAGATTTTACAGCTCAGGTTTCTTTAAGAGATCCTGAGAATAAAGAGAAGTACATAGGATCTGACGAAAACTGGGATAAAGCTGAAAATGCCATAATCAATGCCGCAAAGGAGAAAGGTCTTAACTATATCGTAGAAACCGGTGAAGCTGCTTTTTACGGACCCAAACTGGATTTCATGGTGAAAGATGCCCTTGGCAGACAGTGGCAGCTGGGAACCATTCAGGTAGATTATAATTTACCAGAACGTTTTGACCTTACCTATAAAGGAAGTGATAATGAAATGCACCGACCGGTGATGATTCACCGTGCTCCTTTTGGTAGTATGGAACGCTTTGTAGCTGTACTGCTGGAGAATACAGGAGGAAATTTCCCACTTTGGCTGATGCCAGAACAGGCTATTATTCTCTCCCTCAGTGAGAAATACGAAAAATACAGCCAAAAAGTTTTAAATTCGCTGGAAAATCACGAAATTCGCGCCCTTGTAGACAACCGGAATGAGACCATTGGTAAGAAAATCCGGGGAGCAGAAGTAAGCAAGATTCCGTATATGCTGATTGTTGGAGAACAGGAAGCAGAGAATGGAACGGTTTCTGTACGTAAACACGGGGAAGGCGATCTTGGCAGCATGACTGTCGAAGAATTTGCCCAACTAATTAAAGAAGAAGTAAATAGTACTTTAAAAACATTCGAAGTTTAATTAAAATTTTTGAGCCATAGCAATACGTAGAAAAAGAACCAAAAGACCTCTTAGAGAAATCAAAGAAGATCCGCATCGCATTAACGGAAAGATACGTGCGGAGGAAGTTCGCCTTGTAGGCGATAACGTGGAAATGGGTGTCTACCCAACCCGTAAAGCATTAGCCATTGCCGAAGAACAGGAGCTGGACCTGGTGGAGATCTCCCCCAACGCCAATCCTCCCGTTGCTAAAGTAATGGACTATAAAAAGTTTCTCTATGAACAGAAAAAGCGTGACAAGGCATTAAAGGCCAAAGCAACCCAGGTGGTTGTTAAAGAGATACGTTTTGGTCCTAATACAGACGATCACGACTATGAGTTTAAGAAAAGGAATGCAGAAAAATTCCTTAAAGACGGAGCCAAATTAAAAGCTTTCGTATTCTTTAAAGGGCGTTCTATTGTATTTAAAGAACAGGGAGAGATCCTTTTACTGCGCCTTGCTACCGATCTTGAAGAACTTGGAAAGGTAGAGCAAATGCCTAAACTTGAAGGGAAAAGAATGACTATGTTCCTCTCCCCCAAGAAGTCAAAATCTAAATAACCTCCTGCCATTCTAATGGATTGCATGAGTTACAATAATAAGTGAGATAATTAAAAAGAAGGACAGAATGCCTAAGATGAAAACAAAATCCAGTGCCAAGAAGCGTTTCAAGCTTACCGGTACCGGAAAGATCAAAAGAAAGCATGCGTTTAAAAGTCACATCTTAACCAAGAAGACTAAAAAACAAAAGCTAGCGCTGACTCACAGTACTTTGGTACATGAAGCAGACGAAAAAAATATCAAACTTCAATTACGTTTGTTGTAGTTGAACCTTTGATGGTTTACCAAATTTAATAACCCTGGAGTCAGGCCAATTAGACGTGAGATTTTAGATATGAGATCTGAGATCTCTTTTAATTAAAAGTGCCGGTTACCGGCCGCCTGCTACAAAAAAATTTAAAAATATGCCAAGATCAGTAAATTCAGTTGCGAAGAGAGCCAGAAGAAAAAAGGTTCTTAAGCAAGCAAAAGGTTACTTTGGACGTCGTAAGAACGTTTGGACAGTAGCGAAAAACGCGGTTGACAAAGCAATGCTATATGCTTACAGAGACCGTAAAACCAAGAAGAGAAATTTCCGTTCACTTTGGATCATCCGTATCAATGCAGGTGCCCGTATGCACGGAATGTCTTATTCACAATTCATGGGGAAAGTTAAAGCCGCAGGAATCGAATTGAACCGTAAGGTTCTTGCCGATCTGGCGATGAACCACCCTGATGCGTTTGAAGCTATCGTCAAAAAAGTAAAATAAATTAAACTGTTATCTCACTTATAAAATCCCGTTCGAAAGAGCGGGATTTTTTTATGCTGAAGACTTCTAAAGTTCTTGCCACAGATGCACAGATAATTTTATTACTCTTTGTGATCTGCAAAATCCCGTTCGAAAGAGGGGGATTTTTTTATGCTGAAGATTTCTAAAGTTCTTGTCACAGATGCACAGATGATTTTATTACTCTTTGTGATCTGCAAAATCCAGTTCGAAAGAGCGGGATTTTTTTGTGCTGAAGATTTTTAAAGTTCTTGCCACAGATACACAGATGATTTTCTTACTCTTTGTGATCTGCAAAATTCCATTCGAAAGAGCGGAATTTTTCGTACTAAGACCTCTTTTAAGGATGCGACGAACGCATGAAGGATTTTTTCACCCTGACCTGCAAAGTTTCTGAAATCGATTAGCAGGTTCTTCTATTAGCCACAGATGTACAGATGAAAATCCTTTCAAGTCTTTACTCTACCGCAAATCCTCAACAGTACCATCTCCAATAGCGGGAAAAAGCAGGATTTTTTAGCAGAAATATTCTACGGCAATAATCCCCTCCACCGCATGTCCGCAAGATGGGGTGTTTTTTTTTATATATCAACAGACCTGCAAGTTTTTGTAACCTTGTAGGTCTCACTATAAAATATAACCATCCAAAAAAGTTTAAAAGTACCAAGTGTACTCTCGAAGAATCCTGAAACAAGTTCAGGATGATAAACCAAAGAGGATATTCAAAACTATTTGCTCGTACCAGTGATGGTAAGCACCAACTTCCTGCTGCCGCCGTGGTCACGATGTTCACCCAGGTAAATTCCCTGCCAGGTGCCCAGGTTTAGTCGCCCATTTGTAATGGGGATCTGAAGAGATGTTCCCAATAAGGCTGCTTTTATGTGCGCCGGCATATCGTCACTCCCTTCTAAAGTATGTTTATAGTAAGGTTGATCTTCGGGTACCATCTTATTAAAATGGCTCTCAAAATCATCTCTTACGGTAGGATCGGCATTTTCGTTGATGGTCAGTCCGGCGGAAGTGTGCTGAATAAACAACTGTAAAAATCCTACAGAAATTTCCCTAAGTTCAGGGATTTGCTGAAGCACCTCATCGGTTACCAGGTGAAAACCTCTGGGTTTGGCTTTAAGTTTTATTTCCTTCTGAAAAATGTAATCCATTTTTGCCATTTTTGACACCTTAGTTTTTACTCTTATAAGTTATAAAATTCAGCAGCATTTTTTCCGAAGATCTTTTCTTTGTCTTCTTTTGAATAACTGCTGAAGAATTTCTCTATAATCCCGTTAACTTCTGAATAACTTGCTGCAGACAAACAAACCGGCCAGTCAGAACCAAAGATTAAGCGATCTACACCAAAAGCATCGGTGACCTCCTCAAGAAATGGGAAGAAATCGGTAGTTTTCCAGCTGAAGTCGGGAGTTTCGGTTACCAAGCCTGAAATTTTGCACCACACATTGGGAAAAGACGCCAGTTGCTGAATCTGCTCTACCCACTGCTTATCGGGTTTTCCTGAAATCTGGGGTTTTCCCATGTGATCAAGGACAAATTTTTGCCGGGGAAAGGCTTTTACAAGTTCTACAGCACCGCCAAGCTGATAATCGAAAACAAGAATATCATAAGTGAGACCGAGATTTGCCAAAAATGATATTCCGTGCTGAAATTCAGAAGACATCATAAATTCCCCTTTTTCGTCCCAGACGGTGTGACGTATACCTTTCAAAAATGTGTTTTTTGAATAGTGCTTCAGGCGTTCTTCAACTTCAGGGGAACCTAAATCTACCCAGCCAACCACTCCTTTAATAAAGTCGTGCTTTTTTGCCATTTTCAGCAGAACCTCTGTCTCTGCTTCAGATTGATCGGCCTGTACAGCAACACATCCCGAAAATCCCCTTTTTGACAGCAAAGGCTCAAGATCTTCCGGAGAAAAATCTTTTCTGATCACGGCCATTTCATCAGAAATCCATGAATATTTTTCAGCATCATACTGCCAGAAATGCTGGTGCGCATCAATTTTCATAAGAAAATATTATTTTGAATCGGAGTCGTCGTGATCTGCTTCAACCGCTACCGGCTTTTTATCAACCTCATTTTCGGGGTTACCGGAAGCCTCCAGATGGTCTTTCACATATAATTCTTCTATAATTACTATAAGTGCGGCAAGGATGGGCGTGGCCATGATAAGCCCTAAAATTCCTGTTATCAACCCTAAAAGTACCATCCAGAAAAGTGTAAGTGCGGGAGGCAGGTGCACCATCTTTTTTTCGATCATTGGCGTAATTAAGTAGCTTTCTACTATTTGAATACCAAAGTAAAGTATGAGCACATAAATATACATATTACCTCCCTGCATGAGTGCGATCAATACTGCCGGCGCAAGGGCGAGATAGGGACCGATATTGGGAATGAAGGAGAATAATGCAGCTATTAACGCGAGGGCGTAAGGCATGGGCATGCCAAGAATTTCCAGGCCTATAGCTGTAAATACTCCAACTACCAGCATAGAAATGAGCTTGGCCATCATCCAAAGGCTGAGAGAACGCTGAGTTTTATCCATCACCTCAATTAAACGCGGACGGAAATTTATTGGAAATAACCTTATAAATCCGTGGGTGTAAATCTTTGGACTGGAAGCCAGAAAGATTCCGGTTACGATGATGATAAAAAAGTTCGCAATCGCCCCGATAGTGGTTGAAAAAGACCCCACAATTCTCGACACTACTTTTTCCCGATTTTCAATTAAAGCACCAAGATCTGAAGGTAATTCTTCAAATAAACTACGCCCAACGGAAGTCTGCCTTATCTCCTCCCTCAAATTGTTAAGAGATTGCGGTAAAGTGTTTGTCATTTCCTTCACCTGTTGTACCATAGAAGGGCCTATGAGTACAATGATCAACACCAGGATTCCCGTCATGGACAGAAGCACCAGCAATAACGCCAGCCAATAGGGCATTTTAGATTTACTAACTATCCAGTTGGAAGAGAAATTTAGCAAAGTAGAAAAGAAGATACCGGCAAAGACCAAGAGAAAGAAATTGGCGTGAAAAATAAGCAGCGCAAGCGCTGAAAGCATCAGCAAGGCTATAAAAATTGTTTTGGTGATCTTCTTGTTGTAGTTATTGGTTTTTTCCATAGTTGGCTAGAAAGAGTCTTCTCAGGTTTTTTGTTTTTGTTTTTTGGCGGCAGGAAAAAGCACATTATTGAGAATAAGACGATATCCGGGGGAAGTGGGATGTAGTTCCAGTTCGGTTTTTGGGTCTCCTACCATGTGTTGGTAATCTTCGGGATCATGGCCTCCATAAAAGGTAAAAAATCCATTACCTTTTATTCCGTGGATATATTTTGCTTCCCCATTGATCTTGCTCTGCCCCATTACCAGCACAGTGGGTTTGATGGTAGCAGGATCATAAGCTGTGGTTTGGCCCATAAATCCTTTGACGAGCATGGTGTGGTTTTGGGTTAACATAGTAGGCACCGGATCCCATTTTGCCGAGTATTCCATCAAGCTAAAGTAATCTACATCCATAGGCACACGACGCTTACCCGTCATATCTATGGACGAGAATTCATATACCATCGGATTTCTTTCCAAAATAAAATTCTCAAAGGCAAAACTCTTCTCAAAATTCAGTTCTTTTTGATAATTAGGGTCGCTGGGATCACCGTCAAACATAGGTTCTGCAATATCTACCCCTTCTGCCGAAAGGGCGATATCAAAACTATCGGTGGCACTGCACATGGCGAACATGAATCCGCCTCCAACCACATAGTCCCTAATTTTTAATGCCACTGCAAGTTTTTCTTCAGCAAGTTTTTCATATCCCAGTTTGGCAGCCAAAGCTTCAGCCTGCTTCTTGTCTTCAATATACCAGGGAGCAGTGCGGTAACTGCGATAAAATTTTCCGTATTGGCCCGTAAAATCTTCGTGGTGCAGGTGCAGCCAGTCAAACAACAGTAGGGCATCATTAAGAACTTCCTCATCATAAATGGTTTCATAAGGAATTTCGGCATAGGTGAGCACCATAGTTACAGCATCATCCCAAGGCTTATTTCCCTGTGGAGAATACACTGCAATTTTAGGGGCTTTTTCAAGTAATACAGCCTGCATATTTTTAGATGGGCTCGAGATTTCTTCAAGAATATCTGAAGTTTTTTGATCACTAATCACCTCATAGGAGACACCACGGATCTTACATTCTCTTCGGAGTTCTTCGGAAATGGGCAATAAAAAGGAACCGCCCCTGTAATTGAGCAACCACTGCACTTTTACATCTTTGTCGAGCATCCAGTAAGTGATGCCATAAGCCTTGAGGTGGTTACGCTGACTTTCGGCATCCATAGGGATAAGAATCTGTGATGCAAAAGCTGAAGCAGAAAACACCAGGAAAAATAACAGTATGCAAAAGCCGGAAAAAGTTGTACTATTTCCGGCTTTTAAAAATATGTCTTTAGTAATAAACTCTACGGAAAAATTCCGGAGAGATGAGATTTTATTAGAAAGGTACGTCGCTGTCGTCATCATTTAAGTCATCATTCATCGAGCTTCCGAAGGCTTCATTGGCACTCGGGAAATGGCTGGTATTAAATCCAAAATCTCCTGAATCATTGTCATTCATCTTTGAATGGAACTCAGAAGGGGAATCAAAGTCATCTAAGTTATCGAATTTACCTAAATGTCCAATGAATTTAAGCCTAATATTCTCAAGTCCACCGTTCCTGTGTTTGGCAACAATGAATTCTGCCTGTCCATCTGTTGGAGAACGCTCTTCGTCATCCCACTCTTCTATCTTATAATATTCTGGTCGGTAGATGAACGAAACGATATCGGCATCCTGCTCAATCGCCCCCGATTCCCGAAGGTCACTCAAAAGTGGCCTTTTTGACCCCCCTCTTGTTTCCACTGCCCGCGATAACTGCGAGAGCGCAATTACCGGCACGTTCAATTCTTTTGCCAGGGCTTTAAGGTTTCGGGAGATCGTCGAGATCTCCTGTTCCCGGTTCCCTCCTTTTTGGCTACCACCGGCAGTCATTAACTGAAGGTAATCAATCACGATCAACCTAATACCGTGTTGAGAAGCCAACCTCCTCGCCTTTGCCCTAAGGTCAAAAATTGACAGGGAAGGCGTATCATCAATAAAAAGCGGTGCTTTTTCAAGACCCTTCACCTTTACGTTAAGCTGTTCCCACTCATGTTTTTCAAGATTTCCTGTACGGAGTTTTTCTGAAGACAAACCGGTTTCAGAAGAAATTAAACGGGTGATCAACTGTACAGAAGACATCTCCAGGGAAAAGAAGGCTACAGGAATATTCTGGCCTACAGAAATATTACGGGCCATAGAAAGTGTGAGGGCCGTTTTCCCCATACCAGGACGGGCCGCCACAATCACAAGGTCACTGGGTTGCCATCCGGAAGTAAGCTTATCGAGCTTTTCAAATCCTGAAGGAATCCCTGAAAGACCTGATTTGTTGGAAATCTCCTGGATCTTTTTCTTTGCCTGCATCACAAGATCTTGTGCAGTTTCTGAAGATCTTTTTATGTTTCCCTGCGTTACTTCATAAAGTTTAGATTCCGCAGTGTCTAAAAGATCGAAAACATCGGTAGTTTCATCGTATGATTCTTCGATGATCTCGTTGGAAATCTTTATTAAACTACGCTGAATATATTTTTGAAGAATGATCCTTGCATGGAACTCGATGTGAGCAGAAGAAGACACTTTTTGGGTGAGCTGCACCAGGTAAAAGTCGCCACCTACCTGCTCCAGTTTCTGATCTTTCCTCAATTGATTGGAAACCGTTAATAAGTCGACCGGTTCAGAATTCTCGAACAGCTTAAATATGGCTTCGAATATATATTGATGGGCACTTTTATAGAAAACATCGGGATGTAAAATATCGATAATTTCGTCAACACCTCTTTTATCAATCATCATGGCTCCAAGCACAACTTCTTCTAAATCAACAGCTTGAGGCGGAATTTTCCCTTTCTCGAGATTGATGACATTCCCGGGATTAAAATTATAATTTTGAGGGGCTTTGACTTTTTCCATGTTACGAAAGTAGAGAAATAGAGTATAGAATTTAGCCGAAAAAGGCTTTACTTAGTTCACAGGTTATGAACATTTTAACTGTTCATAACTTAAAAATTTTGTTGATAAGGCCAAAAAAATCCGAAGGGTTTCTCTCCGGATTTTTTCCTGTCTTATGTAATAAGGATTTAACCTTTAAATACTCCCATTTGAGAATATTTGTTCATTCGTTTTTTCACCAGTTCATCTGGTGATAAGTTTTTAAAGTCTTCATAAGCTTCAGAAATGGCATCTTTTACTATAGAAAATGTCATTTCCCTGTTGCTATGTGCACCGCCAACTGGTTCTTTTACGATCTCGTCTATGAGCTTTTGCTTTTTCATATCTTTAGCAGTAAGCTTCAAAGCATCGGCTGCCTTTTCTTTGTACTCCCAGCTTCGCCATAAAATTGACGAACAGGATTCGGGGGAGATCACAGAGTACCATGTATTTTCGAGCATGAGTACTTTATCTCCCACAGCAATACCCAGAGCGCCACCACTGGCTCCTTCACCAATAATCACAACGATAATGGGTACTTTAAGCCTGGTCATTTCGAGGATATTTCGGGCGATTGCTTCTCCCTGCCCTCTTTCTTCAGCTTCAAGCCCGGGATAGGCTCCAGGAGTATCTACAAAAGTTACTACAGGGATTCCAAATTTTTCGGCAGATTTCATTAGGCGGAGCGCCTTTCTATAACCCTCAGGATTTGCCATTCCAAAATTGCGGTACTGCCGGGTTTTTGTATTAAATCCCTTTTGCTGCCCCACAAACATGTAGCTTTGATCGCCAATTTTTCCAAGGCCTCCAATCATGGCTTTATCATCTTTTACATTTCGATCTCCATGAAGTTCCAGAAAAGTGTCACCACAAATAGCGTTTATGTAGTCTAATGTATAGGGGCGGTTTGGATGGCGTGAAAGCTGAACCCTTTGCCAGGCAGTAAGATTCTTATAGATCTCTTTTTTGGTTTCGGTGAGTCTCTTCTCAATTTGACGACATGTAGCTGTAACATCAACATCACTTTCCTTACCAATGGCACAAGCTTTCTGGTACTGCTCTTCCAACTCTTTTATAGGTAATTCAAAATCTAAATATTCCATAATGAGCTATGGGTTGTTTTTAATTAGCTTACAAATATAAGAAACTTAAGAGCTAGCTTTCGGCAGTTTTTTGAATTTTCTCCTTGTCTTCAAAAAGCCATTCAGGATTACGGTAATCAAAATGATTGCTGCACCGTAATAAAACCCCGGATTCATAGCCTCATCACTTCCGAAGACCCAAAAGGCGAGCAGAATTCCGTACACAGGTTCTAAATTTATAGTAAGCATTATAGTATATGGACTCAAGTGCCGCATAACAGCTACAGAAGCTATAAAAGCATAGGCGGTACAGAAGGAAGCCAGAATAAACAGGTAAATCCAGTCTGCCGCCGAAACATTGAAGAACTCTGTGCTAAACCCAGAGCTACTGCTATTTCCGAAGAAAGAAAGAAAAAGAAGATAAACGGTGATGGCACCGGCACCAGTAAGCAGTTCGTAAAATGAAATTACTGAGGCATCTTCCTGCTTAGCCAGTTTGCCGTTAATAAGAGAAAAAACTGAAGAAAGAAAAGCAGAAAGTAGAGCAAGCAGGATTCCAAGAACGTATTCTGTCTCCACTTTAAAAATAATGTACAGCCCACAAATCACCACTATCCCTAAAAGGATCTCATACCATATAACTTTACGTTTGTAAAAAATGGGTTCAAGAATAGAGGTGAAAAAAGCTCCTGTAGAAAGAAGTGCCAGGGTAATGGAAACATTGGAAACCTTAATGGCTCCAAAGAAGGTTAACCAGTGCACGGCAATAACCACGCCGGCAATTAGCATCACTTTAATTCTTCCCGGTGCCAGCTTCAGGTTCTTTTTCTTCCACTTGATCCAGAGAAAGATAAAGCCGCTGGCCAATAACATCCTGTACCACACCAATGGTACGGCATCTAAGGTGATCAATGCCCCTAAGACTGCGGTAAACCCCCAGATAAACACAATGAAGTGAAAGTGCAGGTAAGCCTTAACTTTATCGCTTAGCATTCCAGAGCAGGTAAGCAGCTAAAACTCCGAAGAACATATTAGGGAACCATACAGCCAACAGCGGTGAGAAGGTACTTTGCTCGGCAATGGTCCCAAATACCTTATCCATGAAAATAAATATAAAGGCCAAAGTAATTCCCAGAGCAAGGTTAACTCCCATACCGCCGCGGCGTTTCATAGAAGAAACCGCAACAGCAATTATTGTAAGAATATAAGCAGAAACCGGAAGACTCCAGCGTTTATAAGCCACCACTTTATATCGATTTATATTCCCAGAACCCCTACCTTTTTCCTGCTCAATAAAAGCTTCGAGTTCATTATAATTAAGTGTCTCTGCCATGTAAGACACCGGCGTAAGTTCATCAAAATCAAATGGCAGGACAGTATCTTTACTAATTTCAGAAATCAATTTATCTCCATCTTCACCAATGATCCTTTTGTGGTAGTTGGTGAGGGTGTAGGTAGAATCTTCTTCATTCAATTTTAGCCTTGACGCACTTATCTTATATTTAAGTTTATTCCCTTCAAAATGCTCCAGGGTAAAATTCTGAGCCGAATTAATTCGGGGTTGAAAGTGAGAAGCATAAATGAACTCATTACCATTAATTTGCCTGTAAACATCACTGGTCTCCTGTACATCGCTACTCCTTTTTAAGTAGGTGTACTTAAATTCATTAAAACCTTTACTTGCACTGGGAGCAAGATACATTCCCAGAACAAGGGCTGCGACACACACTATAGTAGACCCTATCATATAAGGGCGAAGAAAACGCCAAAAGGAAACACCACTACTCAAAAATGCAATAATCTCGGTGTTCTGTGCCAACTTAGAAGTAAACCAAATCACTGAGAGGAACAGAAACAGAGGAAAAAGTAAGTTCGCGAAGTAGATGGTGAAATCAATATAGTAATTCACTACTTCCCAAAAAGGCACTTCGTTCTGAAGGATCTTATCAATCTTTTCGGCAAGATTCACCGTTATCCCAATAGGAATAAAGAGGAGCAGCATTAACACGAATGTCCCCAGGTATCTCTTTAGTATGTACCAGTCAAGGATCTTCAAATTATAAACGTTTGTCCATTTGCTGTACCATTTTGCTTTTCCAGGAAGCAAAGTCCCCGGCTAAGATATGTTTTCTTGCCTCTCGAACCAACCACAGGTAGAAGCCAAGGTTGTGCATGGTAGCAATTTGCTTGCCAAGCATTTCGTTCACAGTAAAGAGGTGACGAAGGTAAGCTTTTGTGTAAAAAGTATCAACGTAGGTAGCGCCAGATTCATCAATAGGGCTAAAGTCATCTTCCCACTTCTTATTTTTGATATTAATTGTGCCGTGAGCCGTAAACAACATTCCATTTCTGGCATTTCGGGTAGGCATTACACAATCAAACATATCTACACCCAAAGCAATATTTTCAAGAATATTAATTGGAGTTCCCACTCCCATAAGGTAGCGTGGTTTTTCCTTCGGAAGTATATTAGTGACCACCTCGGTCATTGCGTACATTTCTTCTGCCGGCTCCCCAACAGAAAGTCCACCAATGGCATTACCCTCTGCTCCTGCTGAAGCTATATACTCTGCCGACTCTTCCCGTAAATCTTTGTAAGTACTTCCCTGCACAATAGGAAAGAGCGCCTGGGAATAACCATAAAGAGGTGGCGTTTTATCAAAATGTGTGATACACCTGTCCAGCCACCTATGGGTGCGGTGCATGGAATTCTTTGCGTAGCGATAATCACAGGGATACGGGGTGCATTCATCAAAGGCCATGATAATATCTGCACCTATAAGGCGCTGAATTTCCATCACATTTTCGGGAGTAAAATTGTGGTAAGAGCCATCAATATGAGATTTAAACCGCACACCTTCCTCCTTGATCTTCCTTCTGTCGGCAAGAGAATATACCTGGTACCCACCACTATCGGTAAGAATGTTCCTGTCCCAGTTCATAAACTTATGGAGCCCACCTGCTTTTTTCAGAATTTCGGTTTGTGGGCGCAGGTACAGGTGGTATGTATTTCCCAGGATAATATCGGGATTCACCTCTTCCTTAAGATCTTTCTGACTAATACCTTTTACAGAAGCCACTGTACCTACCGGCATAAAGATGGGAGTTTCAATGGTTCCGTGATCTGTAGTGATCACACCTGCGCGGGCACTGCTACCCGTATCGGTAACTGCTAATTCAAATTTCATAAACAATTTTAATGGGCGCAAAGATAGGTATTTTTCGTTGGCAGGGATTAGAGGATAGCCCGCAGAAATTTTCTAATGTTCTACGGAAATCGCTCCGCCCCAATTGCGAATGTGCACCAGGTGAAGGTTTAGTTTCACCACGGATTACAAATCTGCGCCAGCTGAAGGGCTGGGTTTCGGCACGGATTGCAAATCCGCGCTAGCTGAAAGTTTCGTTTCGGCACGGATTGCAAATCTGCGTCAGATGAAAAAATATCTGTGCATCTGTGGCAAAACTTCAGATTGAAATTTTCCCGGTACGGATTACAAATCCGCACCAGCTGTAAGTTTCGTTTCGGCACGGATTACAAATCCGCACCAGCTGTAAGTTTCGTTTCGGCACGGATTGCAAATCCGCGCCAGCTTTGGCAAATAAATTAGAAAATGCAAGAGAGTACAAAGAAGATATTCGTGGATTCGTGGCAAAACAGATCGAGTCTTCCCCGGCACGGATTGCAAATCCGCGCCAGCATTGTGAAAATAAATTAGAAAATGCAGGAGAGCACAAAGGAAATATTTGTGAATTCGTGGCAAAACTTCAGGTAGAGTCTTCCCGGCACGGATTGTAAATCCGCGCCAGCTGAAAGTTTCGTTTCGGCACGGATTACAAATCTGCGTCAGATGAAAAAATATCTGTGCATCTGTGGCAAAACTTCAGATTGAAATTTTCCCGGCACGGATTACAAATCCGCGCCGGCTTTAGGCAATATCTGAAAGAGGCCAAACTTCCGAAGAAATATGAAAGATTTAAAAGTCTCGACAATTACTCAAACAATTGTTCAAAGCTTTTAGAAGAATTGAGTCGGGTTGATTTCCAAAGCATTGATAAAATAGTATTTTTGCAGGACATTTAATAAAAACCAGATGTCAGACACACAACAACTACAAGATTTTGTCACCCAGGTGAGAAGGGACATTGTAAGGCAGGTTCACAAGGTAAATTCGGGACACCCCGGAGGCTCTTTGGGTTGCGCCGAATTTTTAAGCGTCCTTTATCAGGAAGTAATGCACCGTAAAGAAGGATTTGATATGGATGGAATTGATGAAGACCTGTTCTTCCTTTCCAACGGCCATATCTCCCCGGTGTTCTACAGTGTTCTTGCCCGTAGCGGATATTTTCCTGTGGAAGAACTCAACACCTTTAGATTAATTGATTCCCGTCTTCAGGGGCACCCCACAACCCACGAAGGCCTGCCAGGGGTAAGAATAGCTTCTGGCTCATTAGGCCAGGGACTTTCTGTAGCATTAGGCGCTGCAAACGCAAAAAAACTGAATGGCGATTCACACCTTGTTTACTCCCTTCATGGTGATGGCGAGTTACAGGAGGGCCAAAACTGGGAAGCAATCATGTATGCGGCTGCTAAAAAAGTAGATAATTTAATCTCTACTATAGATCGCAATTATCAGCAAATAGATGGTTGTACAGATGATGTTTTGCCTATGGGGAACCTTGTCGAAAAATTTAAAGCTTTTGGCTGGGAAGTGCTGGAGATTGAAAAAGGAAATGACATCGACCAAATACGCGAAGGCCTTAATAAAGCTAAAAGCCTTACCGGGAAAGGAAAACCCGTCGCAATTATGCTGAATACCGAAATGGGGCACGGCGTAGATTTCATGATGGGAAGCCACAAGTGGCACGGAGTTGCTCCAAATGATGAGCAACTGGAGAAAGCCCTTGCTCAAAACCCTGAAACTTTAGGAGACTACTAACCCACCAGACTAGAAAAAATGAAGAAATATACAGATACAGGTAAAAACGATACGCGCTCTGGTTTTGGAGCCGGACTCACCGAACTTGGCAGAACCAATCCTAATGTGGTTGCTCTTTGTGCAGATTTGGTTGGCTCTTTAAAAATGCAGGATTTCATCGATGAAAACCCTGAAAGATTTTTCCAGGTTGGTATTGCTGAAGCTAACATGATGGGCATCGCTGCCGGATTGACCATTGGAGGAAAAATTCCTTTTACAGGAACATTTGCCAACTTCTCAACCGGAAGGGTCTATGACCAGATAAGACAATCAATAGCCTATTCAGGAAAGAATGTGAAAATTTGCGCCTCTCACGCAGGCCTTACTCTTGGTGAAGATGGTGCGACTCACCAGATCCTTGAGGACATAGGACTCATGAAAATGTTGCCGGGAATGACTGTAATCAATCCTTGTGATTACAACCAGACAAAAGCAGCTACCATTGCTATTGCAGAATATGATGGGCCGGTCTATTTACGCTTTGGGCGTCCAAAAGTGGCAAATTTCACTCCTGCAGATCAAAAATTCGAGATAGGAAAAGCTATTTTACTGAACGAAGGGAAAGATGTGACAATCATCGCAACAGGCCACCTGGTTTGGGAAGCACTACAAGCCGCTGAACAACTTGAAGAGAAAGGAATTTCAGCTGAAGTGATCAACATACACACGATCAAACCTTTAGATGAAGCTGCAATTTTAGCTTCTGTAGGAAAAACCGGCTGTGTAGTCACTGCCGAAGAACACAATATTCTTGGAGGGCTTGGGGAAAGTGTTGCCCGTACGCTGACACATAATCACCCTGCCCCGCAGGAATTCGTTGCTACCATGGATACCTTTGGTGAAAGTGGTACACCCGAGCAACTTATGGAAAAGTATGGATTAAATGCTGCTGCTATTGTAAAGGCTTCAGAGAAGGTCATCAAAAGGAAATAATTTTTTCAGCTTAAAACTATTCTAAAGCTTCTCAAAAATGACATTTTTGAGAGGCTTTATTTTTGAGCAAATAAAAATATTTATATTCCGTTTTATACTTAACTTCTAAAACAAAGCTTGTATGAAAAAGTACTTTTTTATTTTAATGTTTGTAACTACTTCCACAGCAATAGCACAAAGTGGATTTGGAGTAAAAGGCGGTATAAATTATGCCGATAATGGAGAACTCACCTATAACGACTTTTCTAATGCCGGTGAAGATGTACTGGAAGGCGGAGAGAGCAAGATGGGATATCATTTTGGCGTTTTCTACCAGGCAAACCTCCTTGGCTTCTTCTTAAGACCCGAACTGGTCTACACCACCACGAAAAGCACCTATCAATTCAATCAACAGGAATCAGAATACAATGTTTCTAAAATAGACCTCCCCATTTTAGTGGGTACCAAAATCCTTGGCCCTGTCCAGATCTTTGCAGGCCCCACCCTTCAATACATGGTAGATAACGATTTTGAGGGTTTTGACCTGGGAGACGTCAAAGAGGAATTCACCATTGGTGCACAGCTAGGTGCAGGAGTTCAATTAGGCAAAATAGGAGTTGATGTGAGATACGAAAGAGCACTAAAAGAGAATGAAGCAGAATTCATGCAACTTGATGGCAGTAGGAATGGTCCGCAGAGGGTAGACACGAGGCCCAGCCAGATCATTTTTGGACTTTCCTTAAGCCTGTAAAAGAACTAAATTATAAGCATCAAAAAAGCCCCTTTTCGGGGCTTTTTTTTGTTTAGTTATTTGGATCCAGATAATCTGGTGTTCCATCGTTATCTGAATCGGGATAAGGAAAAATAATATTTCCGTTTTCATCAGAAATTTCTTCCCGGGTAGGAATAAAATCGCCATCATCATCTGCATCAGCGTAATTCGGCACTAAATCTCCGTCGGTATCATCATTAATTAACAGCTGATCTTCATTAAGATCTTCCCTCCATGACGGAATTCCGTCACGGTCATGATCTGCCTCATTTACTCCGTATAAATTAAAGGCAAAAACAAGCGGACTGTAAGATGGAATAGTTCCTCTAAAAGCGTTGAAATAAGCAAGGCCAGAAGGCAGGAATACAGCACCTACCCCATAATCATTTTTCCATTCTATGGAATTATCTTCCTGTATTTCAAAACCAGAAGCACCACGAAATCCTGTAATCCCAAGGCCAAAGCCGGGTATGGTTTGCACAAGATCAAACCACACAGGATTTTGTGAAGAATCAAAAGTGCTGCGGTTCAAAAGAGTCCCCTTATAGGAAACAAAAACCGAGTCGCTAAATTTTGGCTGCGGCATCTCGCTTGCTCCTTCGCGAACCTTTAAAACATAGTACGTATAATTTACCCCTTCATAGTTAAAGTTCTTTGTCTCGAGCAACGGCGACTCACTGAGTGGAGTTTTACCGGCATTATCTGCGTTAATGGTATCAATTTCAATTTTATAGTCGAAACCTTCGGGAGCAGCCTCGAATTCTTCATAGTTATAGAAGTGAGTATCCAGGTAGGCATCCAGCGCAGCCTGGTCTGCCAACTCCTGTTCTCCCCTATCTCTTGGAGGAACAACTTCGGGACTGTCATCATCCTTATCACATGACATTAAAGAGATACCGGCAAGCACATATAAAAACAAAAATTTATTCAGTTTCATCAATAGGTAATTTAGGGCCGCAAGATACAATATTCTTGTATTTTTGCTGAAGATAGAAGGAATTTTACAGCACAAAGATGAGAGTAGACAAATTTTTATGGTGCGTGAGGTATTTTAAAACCCGAAGTGTAGCAACCGAAGCGTGTAAACAGGGAAAGGTACGAATGAACGAGGCTATTGTTAAACCTTCCAGAGAAGTTTTCGCGACAGATCAAATTCAGGTCAGGAAAAATCAAATTAATTACCAGATAGAAGTACTGGATATTCCCAAAAGCCGGGTGGGTGCCAAGTTAGTTAACCTTTACATCAATGATATCACTCCGCAGGAAGAACTCGAAAAAAGAGAACTGCTTAAATATTCCCAGGACTATTACCGAAAAAAAGGTACCGGCCGACCTACCAAGAAAGATAGAAGGGAGCTGGATGACTGGTTTGATCCTGAAGACAACGATGATTGATTAACTTTACCTTACAATTAGTATCTAAAAAAACATCCCATGGAGAAAAATTCTGTTTTGATTCTCAACAATGAGCAGATCAACCATAAAATAAGAAGGATCGCTTACCAGATTTACGAAAACAACCTTGAAGAAGACCAGATCATCCTGGCGGGGATAGCCAAGAGTGGCTTTCAGCTTGCGCAAAAGCTGCAGGCAGCACTACAGGAAATTTCTGATCTTGAAGTACTGCTCTGTGAGGTGAAAGTGAATAAAAAGAATCCGCTGCAGGCCGTCACCAGTAGTTTGTCACCTCAGGATTATGAAAATAAAGCCCTTGTATTAATAGATGACGTTTTAAACTCGGGCACCACTTTGATCTACGGAATAAGGCACTTCCTGGATGTTCCGCTTAAACGTTTCAAGACTGCAGTTCTGGTTGACAGGAGCCATAAAAAATATCCGGTTAAGGCCGATTTTAAAGGCATCTCTCTTTCAACTTCCATTCATGAAACAGTAAAAGTACATTTTAAGCCGGGAGAAGATAAAGTGGAGCTAGTCTAGGCTTTTCACAACCGTATCCACTACCTCCTCTACAGATTTACCATCTGTTAAAACCGTAAGGTCACTCTGATTGTAGTAGAAGGTGCGCTCAAACAAATGCTTTCGGATATAATCTTCTAGAACTTCAGGAGTTTTAAGGTCTTGTATTAATGGCCGGCTATCTTTTTCAACTATTAGCCTTTCCTTCAACTGAAGCAGACCGGTTTTGAGATATATCGAGGTAACAGACGGTGTATCTTTGATCAATTGCATATTTTTCCCGTAACAGGGAGTACCTCCCCCCAGGGAAAGAACATAACTCTCCTCCCTCTCCAGAAGCTTTTTAAGCACCTCTGTTTCCTTTCTGCGAAAATAAATCTCTCCATTGGTCGAAAAAATTTCAGGAATAGTCTTATTTTCTTCTGCACATATTTCGTCATCCAGATCCAGGAATTTAACAGATAAATGAGTGGCAAGGGCCTTTCCAACAGAACTTTTACCAGAACCCATGTAGCCAATGAGAATAATTTTCATGCTTAATTATATGATTTATAAGGAGTTTAATCTCTACTTTAAAATGATCTTCAAATTTATGTCAATTTCTTCTTGAAAAATAAATTAATGTGGGTATATTTGCACCCGCATTGGCAAAAATGCAAGTAACAAGATCTGGTAGCTCAGTTGGTAGAGCATCTCCCTTTTAAGGAGAGGGTCCTGGGTTCGAGCCCCAGCCAGATCACAAAATTAAGTTCTTATAAATATTGACCTGGTAGCTCAGTTGGTAGAGCATCTCCCTTTTAAGGAGAGGGTCCTGGGTTCGAGTCCCAGCCAGGTCACTTCTTTCTTCAAGAAATTAATGTAAAACCCCCAAAAGGGAAAACCATTGATTTTCTTCACACGGAGAATAAATTTAGTTAAAGAAATCTTAAAGAAAGCCCAGGTGCTGGAACTGGTAGACAGGCATGGTTGAGGGCCATGTGTTCATTAGAGCGTGCGGGTTCGAGTCCCGCTCTGGGCACTTTTCAAAACAATTACACTTTCCTCTCCTACTCCAATTCATTTTATTTCAGCTCCTTAGGATTTTCACTTTTCTTACAACACTTCGTACAAAAAAACCTAAAATTCTGTTAATCACATTTTTAGCATCTTCTTGAGACAAAATAAATGCTACATTTATTTTAGTAATTTTTCATTTACCAGAAGATGCAATTCCAGTTATACTCTCAGCTTTTAAAATTAGATCTCTCCAACGACGATCTACTTCAAATGTATTATGTCCTTTACTACGACTTAAAACAGGAAGATAAAGACATGGCTGAGAATATTGCCAAACTTATAGAAATAAGGGAAAAGGCGAAAATTGAACTGCGGAAACTGCTTTTTAACATTAAAAATTCTATACAGGCTTCTGCAGTTGGAACTGCAGTCTTAAGTTTCTTACCGGTTTTTCTTAAGCTGGATTATTTGGCTCGCAACACCTTTAACAATTTAAATTTGAAGGTTTGCTATGAAAAAGAGAAAAAAAACATTAAATTGTATTACCAAACACTTTATAATCAGGATATTCCATCTTCCACGCTTGATGTTCTTTTTAAACACAAGAGTAAATTGGAATCCCTGCCATAAATAGATGAGAACAAATAGTAATTTTTACTGGGGGGCAAAAATTACTTAATAAAAAACTCCGGAAATAAACCTCCGGAGTTCTCATCTACTTTCTCGGAAAAAGCAATTCTAAACAGAATTGCTTTTTCTGTTTTTAGTATATACCTAAACAAAAAACTCCCGCTAGCGCGGGAGTTTTATATACATTAAAAGCTTTTTCTAAGCAGCGTTCTGCTTCTTTATAAGGTTAAGCGCAGAACCTTCCCTGTACCACTCAATTTGAGGTAGGTTGTAGGTGTGATTTGCCTTAATAGTATCCTTAGAGCCATCTGCATGCACAACTTCTATTGTAAGCTGCTTATCTGGCGCAAAACTTTCAAGATCGATAAAGTTGAAAGTGTCATCTTCCTGGATAAGATCATAATCACTTTCATTTGCAAAAGTAATCCCTAACATACCCTGTTTTTTCAAATTTGTCTCGTGAATTCGGGCAAAAGATTTCACCAACACCACTTTAACTCCAAGATGCCTTGGCTCCATAGCAGCATGTTCCCTGGAAGAACCTTCGCCGTAATTGTGATCTCCAACTACCACTGTAGGTATTCCCGCAGCTTTATACTTTCGTTGGGTTGCAGGCACACCATCATATTCACCGGTAATCTGGTTCTTTACGAAGTTGGTTTTCATATTGAAGGCGTTCACAGCACCAATTAGACAGTTGTTTGATATATTGTCAAGGTGCCCCCTAAAGCGCAACCATGGTCCCGCCATAGAAATATGGTCTGTTGTACACTTTCCATGGGCTTTAATAAGTAGTTTTGCTCCAGTTAAATTTTTACCGTCCCAAGGCTGGAATGGATCAAGTAACTGTAGTCTTTCAGAGTTAGGATTAACTTTAACCTCTACGCTAGAACCATCTTCGGTAGGAGCAAGATATCCAGGATCTTCAACATCAAAACCTTTTGGAGGCAATTCAAGACCTGTTGGCTCATCAAGTTTCACATATTCCCCATCTTCATTAAGAAGTGTATCTCTGGAAGGATCAAAATCCAATCTTCCCGAAATTGCGATTGCAGCCACCATTTCAGGTGATCCTACAAAAGCGTGGGTATTAGGGTTACCATCTGCCCTTTTTGAGAAGTTTCGGTTAAATGAATGTACAATAGTATTTTTCTCTTCTCCTTTACGGTCACTTCTATCCCACTGCCCAATACATGGCCCACAGGCATTAGTAAATATAGTGGCATCAAGATCTTCAAATATTTGTAACAAACCATCTCTTTCGGCAGTAAAACGAATCTGTTCAGATCCGGGGTTAATACCAAAATCAGACCTAGCTTTTATTTTCTTATCTACTGCTTGTTTTGCGATAGAAGCAGCACGGGTAAGATCTTCATAAGAAGAGTTGGTACATGATCCTATCAAGCCCCAGTCTACATTAATTGGCCAGTCATGTTCTTTGGCTTTTTCAGCCATTTCTGAAATTGGCGTAGCAAGATCTGGTGTGAAAGGCCCGTTTAAATGAGGCTTAAGTTCAGAAAGATTGATCTCAATCACTTCATCAAAATACTGCTCTGGGTTAGCGTAAACTTCAGGATCACCGGTAAGGTGTTCTTTCACTTCATTGGCAGCATCTGCAACATCGGCACGATTTGTTGCACGAAGGTACCTCGCCATAGATTCATCATAGCCAAAGGTAGAAGTAGTTGCTCCAACCTCAGCTCCCATGTTACAAATAGTTCCTTTTCCGGTAGCCGACATTGATTCGGCACCTTCACCAAAATACTCGATGATCGCTCCAGTACCACCTTTAACGGTAAGTATGCCAGCTACTTTTAAGATCACATCTTTTGATGAAGTCCATCCAGAAAGCTTACCTGTAAGCTTAACACCTATTAGCTTTGGAAATTTTAGCTCCCATGCCATTCCTGCCATAACATCTACAGCATCTGCACCACCAACACCTATAGCAACCATTCCAAGACCACCGGCATTCACCGTATGAGAATCTGTACCAATCATCATTCCTCCAGGGAAGGCATAATTCTCCAGTACTACCTGGTGAATAATTCCCGCTCCCGGTTTCCAGAATCCAATCCCATATTTATTTGAAACAGATTCAAGAAAGTCAAAAACCTCATCACTGGATTTCTTTGCGCTTGGTAAATCAAACTGCGCCCCTAGTTTTGCCTGGATCAGGTGATCACAGTGTACTGTAGTAGGAACGGCCACGTTCTTTTTCCCAGCCTGCATAAATTGCAGCAAAGCCATTTGAGCAGTTGCATCCTGGCAGGCAATCCTGTCTGGCGCAAACTCTACATAATCTTTACCTCGGGTAAATTTTTGAGTCGGTTTTCCATCCCACAAGTGAGAATAAAGGATCTTTTCTGAAAGGGTTAAAGGTTTACCAACAGCCTCACGTGCGGCATTAACGCGCTCGCCCATCTGGCTGTAAACCTTCTTGATCATATCAATATCGTATGCCATATCTTGAATTTATTAATATTCTGAAGTGTTGCAAAATTACAAATTCCTGCCCGATTTAAAAAATTATAACCAAACCTGAAAATTACCTGAAGATAATTTAGCAGTTCATGAAAAAACTATATATAAAAATAAGCTAATGCTATAAAATTAGCATAAAAACAAGAATATGGTAAATATGAAGCTTTATTTTATCCTTTCTGAAAAATAAGCACCCTCCATCCGATGATTTTTTCAGCAAAAACAAGTGTACAACAACACTTTTAAACAACAAGAGAGACAGTCTTTTGAAGCTGCTCCTGAATCGCATAGATGGAAGATTATTAGTAATTCAGCAAACAGTACTCCTGAAGATAACAGGGAGAAGAACCAATTAACTAAAATAATTTGTGCACTATACTTCGGAAGTAAACAGTAATGCACACGAAGAAGTTATATCAGCTCTAAAAACCTTAGAGCAAACTCTTGATAATATGCTCTTCCGAAATTCCTTCGGCTTCGGCTTTGTAATTTTTAATCACCCTATGCCTAAGAATTCCAAAGGCCACTGCCTGCACATCTTCAATATCGGGTGAAAATTTTCCTCTTACCGCTGCATTAGCTTTGGCTCCTAAAATGAGATTTTGAGAAGCTCTTGGTCCGGCGCCCCAATCTACATATTCCTTTACAAGAGAGGTAGCTCTATTTCCTTCGGGACGGGTTTTCCCCACAAGGTCTACCGCATATTCCACAACATTATCGGCCACGGGTATGCGTCGAATCAGGTGCTGAAAATCGACAATTTCACGAGCGGTAAATAGAGGATTTATCTCCTTTACCTCATCTGATGTAGTATTCTTCACTACCTCAATTTCCTCTTCAAAGGAGGGATATTCCAGTTTGATGGCGAACATAAACCGGTCAAGCTGCGCCTCGGGTAATGGATAGGTACCCTCCTGCTCAATGGGGTTTTGGGTTGCGAGCACAAAATAGGGCAGGTCTAACTTATAATGTTGACCGGCCACGGTTACCGATCGCTCCTGCATGGCTTCCAGTAAGGCTGCCTGGGTTTTAGGCGGAGTTCTGTTAATCTCATCAGCAAGAATGATATTGCCAAAAACAGGACCTTTTATAAATTTAAAATGCCGGTTCTCATCTAATATCTCCGAGCCCAGAATATCACTCGGCATAAGATCTGGAGTAAACTGAATTCTTTTAAAATTAAGCCCAAGGGCCTGGGCTATGGTATCAACCATCAGGGTCTTGGCAAGGCCTGGAACTCCAATAAGCAGGGAATGCCCTCCCGAAAAAACAGATAAAAGGATCTGGTCTATTACTTGTTGCTGGCCAACAATTCTTTTGGCGATTTCCTGCCTTAATTGCTGATGCCGTTTAACCAGATTTTCTACCGCTTCTACATCTGTCATACCTGCCAAAAATGTCATTTATTTCTTAAGCCAGTTGCTGGAATATTCGCAATCTCGATACTCTCCATTTACCTTAACATACGTCTCCTTGATCTTTTCTGCCTGCCATTTTTCAATAGCTTCAAGCTGCTTATCCCTAAGTGCAAGTTCTTTGATCTTGTTAAAGTCCTGGGCATAGTCTGCCTTATGTTCTTTGTACCTGTTAGTAACAGTGATTAATTTATAAAAAGGTCTTCCGGTATTGTCCTGATCTGTGATAATGTTTGAAACCTCTCCCTTCTCAAGATTGACAACCTGCTCGTATAGCAACGGATCAATTTTGGTAAGTTCAAACCTATTATCACCAGTGGTAGGATTTACTAACTTTCCTCCGCTTTCACGAGTTTCTTTTTCATCTGAAACTTCTTTGGCAGCATCGGCAAAAGAAATTTCCTCATTACTGATCCTTTCTCTTACATTTTCTATTTCGTCAAAAGCTTTTTGCTTGGTCTCTTCGGTAACATCAGGAATTAAAAGGATGTGACGAACATCTACCTGCTGCCCACGAATTTTATCGACCATAAGAATGTGATAACCAAATTCAGTCTTAAAGGGTTTGCTCACCTCCCCTTCCTGAAGGGAAAATGCAGCATCTTTAAATTCTTTTACAAAAGGATCCTGACGTGTAAGCGTAATTTTTCCTCCCGAAGATCTCGAACCTGGATCCTGAGAATACAAAACCGCTTTTGTAGCAAAGCTGGCTCCATTCTCCAGTACATCTGCACGCATTTCATTCAGTCGTGCTATAATTTCATCTTTTTCTTCCTGCGGAATTTCCGGTTTCACTACGATCTGTGCAATTTCAACCTCATCCCCAAATACAGGACGCTCGTCTTCGGGAATCTCTGTAAAGAATGCCCTCACCTCTTCAGGTGTGATCTCTACAGCATCAACAATTTTACGTTGCATTTCAGAAGCAAGCCTGTTTTGCTTGTTAATTTCAAAAAGTTCAGCTCTAAAATCAGCTTCACTATCCTTTTTATAGAACTCGAGTACTTTTTCAAGAGAACCTACCTGTTGGGTCATATAAGCCAATTGCTGATCAATATTGGCATTGATCTCGGCATCAGAAACTATGATACTGTCCTGTATGGCGTGGTGAGCGTAAAGCTTGTTCTCCATTAACCTCCCTGCAAGGTTGCAGTTGGTCACATCTTGAGTAGAAACGCCCTGGCTTTGAAGCTCAAGGTACATCTTATCAATATCACTTTCAAGCACAACAAAATCACCAATTACTGCTGCTACACCATCTACCTTAAAACGGCCACTCCTGTCCTGTATTTTTTGCTGAATTTCCGATTCAATACCAATTGCGGTACTGTCGGTAACTATTACTTCCTGCGCATGAACATTGCTCCCGCCCACGATAAGGGATAATAGGCCCAGTGATTTAATTATAGATCTCAAATTCGTCATTTTTAATAGCATCTTGTGTAATGTCTTTTTCTAATTTTTTAATGAGATCCAGCTTTCTTTTATTAAGCAGGATCTGCTTTATACCCGGCAAGGAATACTCCAGGGGCGCCTGTTCATTGCGCAGCTTAACATCCTCAACAGAGACCAAATATACTCCTAATGAGTCTTCAAGCTGCATAAAATTTTTGTTTTTTAAGAATTCAGGATTGTCCTGAGGCGTTAAAGGCCGAATTTTATCGTAAACCTGTTTTGTTTTAACCCAAACAGAATCATTGAGCGAATATGAATTGAACTGAATGGCCATATCCAGCAATGCCTGCCTGTCTTCCTGGTTAAACCTGATAAACCGTTTTTTTATAGTTTCAAAGTCCTTGTTGTTCTTGGTGATATTGATATACCTCACCTTCACAAGGTTCTCATTAAGAAAAAAATTCTCTCCATTTTCTTCGTAATAAGCTTCGGCTGCCTCTCTTGAAATACTGGTGTCGAGTTCCCGGGCCACGATAGCATCGGTATAGGCTTTAGCATAAAGTTCGTTCTTGTAGTTCTGCACCAGGCGATCAAATTCTGCCTGCTGTTCACTACTCAAATTAACCCGCGCCCTGTCAAGCAGCAATTTTTGAGTGGCCCATCGGGTAATGAAGTTATTTACCAAAAGTGTACTGTCTTCAGGAGAAGTGTTGGCCGAAATTAAAGTAGCTACATCATCCCTGTACAGATATGCATCATTTACGCGTGCAATGACCTCTTTCTCTTCGGGTTCATTGAGCAGGTTGCAGCTTCCGGTTAAAAAGCCCAAAAACAGTAAGAAGAAAAGTCTTTTTTTGACAGTCAAATTAGTCTTAAATATTATGAGTTCGCAAAAATACGAATTCCAAACAGTATACCAACCTGCAGATAAAACGAAAGAATTTCACAAAAATTTTACTTTTGGCGTGGCTTTCGCTATGCTAAAGTCAAAGAAGCCAAATTTCATCTCATGTCTAAAGAACGCAAACTAAAACTTATCTGGGATTTTCGTGGCCCTGATTCCGAAATTACCGCCAAACATCACGCTCATCACTTACAGGAATTCTTTAATAACAACGCTTTATCAATAAATATTTTGGGTAGCGAAAAATTATCTGAAACACATGCCATTGCCTTTTTGGTAGTGACTAACGATGAAATGCCGGCGGTTCGTGACGCTCTAAAACCTCATCGCGGACAGCTTTATGAAGATTAATAAAAAAATATTTTCTTAAAATCTTCATAAATGCCTCTGCTCCTTTATATTTGCGAAAATCAAAACAAAATCATGAAAAAATATCTTTTAGTTTTAAGCTTTACCTTCCTTAGTCTAACAGCCTTTGCACAGTCAAAAATAGGAACCATAGATGCCGATTATATCCTGAACCAATTGCCTGAAATGGCCCAGGTCAACGAAGGACTCAAAACCTACAATGAAGATCTTCAAAAAGAACTTGAATCAAACGTTACTAAGTACGAAACCCTGGTAAAAGACTATCAGGCAAACAGCACAACCTTTTCTGAAGAAGACAGAAAAACAAAAGAATCAGAGATCATGGGGCTTGAAAATGACATAAAAGGTTTTCGACAAAAAGCCAGCCTAATGATGCAGATGAAGAGAAATGAACTTACCAAGGCACTTTATGAGAAGATTAATGCTGCCATGCTACAGGTGATCCAGGAAGAGAATTACACCCAGATCTTCCATGCCGGCGGAAATAGCCTGGCCTATTCTGCTGAAGAATTTGATATTACCATGAAAGTTCTGGATAAATTAGGAATTGTAGTGAAAGAATAAATTTAGTGATCAGCAGTCAGAAGTGCTGCAATGACTGAAGGTCAATCTCTGAAATCATTGACACAGCTAAAAAAAGGAGGGTCTCAAAAATGCCATTTTTGAGACCCTCCTTTTTTTTGGGCTTTGCTATCTACTCTTAACTACAAACTCCTGAACTATGAACTATCTGCTGTAGTTAGGTGATTCTTTCGTGATCGTTACATTATGTGGATGGCTTTCGTTTATTCCTGAAGCTGTTATCTTCACAAATTTAGCCGATTCCTGCAAGGCAGCAACATCTTTTGCCCCGCAATAACCCATTCCGGCACGCAGGCCTCCTATAAACTGGTGGATACTTTCATAAAGATCCCCTTTGTAAGGCACTCTTCCTACTATACCTTCGGGCACCAGTTTTTTGATATCATCTTCCACATCCTGAAAATATCGATCTTTAGAGCCTTGTTTCATAGCTTCTACAGATCCCATTCCGCGGTAAGATTTGAATTTTCTTCCTTCGTAGATTATAGTTTCTCCCGGCGATTCTTTGGTACCTGCCAAAAGTGAACCCAGCATCACGCAATCGGCTCCGGCAGCAATAGCTTTTGGAATATCTCCTGTATAGCGAATTCCTCCATCGGCAATTACAGGAACGCCGCTGCCTTTAATGGCTGCTGCAACTTCCAGTACGGCCGAGAATTGTGGAAAACCTACCCCGGCAACCACTCTTGTAGTACATATTGATCCGGGGCCAATTCCCACTTTTACTGCATCGGCTCCGGCTTCTACAAGATATTTGGCAGCCTCGGCGGTAGCAATGTTTCCAACAACTACTTCCAGGTCGGGGAATTTTCTTTTCACCTCCTTAAGTACTGTCACCACTCCTTTAGTGTGCCCGTGGGCCGTGTCTATAACAATGGCATCCACTCCTGCTTTCACCAAAGCTTCGGCTCTTTCAACTGCATCACCTGTAACGCCAATGGCAGCGGCTACGCGAAGCCTTCCGAAGGAATCTTTGTTGGCAATAGGTTTTTGGGTAAGCTTTGTAATATCCCTGAAGGTGATAAGTCCAACAAGTTTATCTTCAGAATTTACAACTGGCAGTTTTTCAATCTTGTTCTGCTGCAGTATCACTTCGGCATCTTCAAGGGAAGTACCTTCGGCTACAGTAACCAGATTCTTAGAAGTCATTACTTCTGAAATTGGCCTGTTATTATTTTTTTCAAAACGCAAATCGCGGTTTGTCACTATTCCAAGTAGTTTACCATCCTCATCAACAATGGGAATACCGCCAATACTATGCTCACGCATATTTTCTTTAGCGTCTTTCACCTTTGCTGTAATTGGGAGGGTGATAGGATCAATGATCATCCCACTTTCTGCCCGCTTCACTTTTCGCACCTTGAGCGCCTGTTCTTCGGCGGTCATGTTTTTGTGCAAAACACCAATTCCTCCTTCACGTGCAATGGCAATAGCCATACGTGATTCGGTCACAGTATCCATAGCTGCGGAAACAATAGGCACATTGAGGCCAATGTTGCGGGTAAACTTAGATTGAATATTAACTTCGCGGGGAAGGATTTCTGAAAAGGCAGGGACTAAGAGTACGTCATCGTAAGTGAGTCCTTCGCCCAGGATCCTGGAGGTGTGTGCGATCATGGCAATTAAGATTTAATTGCGTGCAAATATACATTCTTTTCGCCAGAAGAGAGAATTATATTTGATTAATTCATTTTCAGGCTTTCCGGAAAGCTACAATGAACTCTGCTCCCTTACCTGGATGATTTTTGATATTAAGTGTAGCTTCATTGATTCCCAGAAAATGCTTGACCAGCATAAGGCCAATTCCGGTACCTGTTTCCATACTCGTACCAATTTCAGAGATCATACGGTTATTAAATTTTTTGATCTCATTAATTTTCTCCTGCGATATTCCCTCTCCCCCGTCAAGTATGCTCATAAGCACAGTTTCTTCCTGCTCTTCAAAGCTGATGTTGATTTCTTTTCCTTCTCGGGTAAACTTTATGGCGTTTGACAGTAAGTTGTGCAGAATAACAGAAATATGACCGCGATCTACCATTACAGGGGGCAGGTTTTCAACTTGCTGCTGAATGAATTTGATGTTTTTACGCTTGGCAATGAGATAATAGGCCTTTATAATTTTTGCCGCCTTTTGCGGAAGGTCAACTTTTTCTATGTTCACTTTACTACCCTCCAGCTGTGAGTTGGCCCAGTGCAGAAGGTTTTGCAACATTGAAGAAGTACCTGAAACCTGCACCAGCATTTCATCTAATAGAGATGCCTGCTCTTCTGGTGTAAAATCACCCGACTTAATAAGCCCCAGCAATTGCTCGAGAGAAGCCAATGGAGAACGCAGGTCATGAGAAAGGATTGAAAAAAGCCGGTTTTTCGCCTCGTTCATTTCTGAAAGATCTTCATTTTGCTTAGAGATAAGACGATTTTGCTCAGAAATGGTCTGGTTCTTTTTTTGCAGTTGCGTAGTAAATTGCTCTTTTTGCCGAATGTTCTTTCTATATAAAATTGCCAGCACCAGCAACAATGAGACCGCAAGTACCAAGATTGCAAGAAAAATTCTGTTGGTAAAAAGCTGCTTCTCTACCGCTTCTTTTTCTGACTGCAGCTTTGGATTCTCTCCTTCTTTGCTCTCCAGCTGGAGTAAATTTATGGCCCGCAGTTTATTTTGATTGTAAAGGGAGTCACGGTATTTTTGATTTAATGCCAAATACTCAAAGGCCTCAGCAGTCTTCCCCTGGCTTTGGTAAACATTTGATAAGATCCCGGTATTCCTTTCCAGGTCCCAAATAGATTGAAGGTCCCTGGCAAAAACAAGTGCTTTTTGCCCCATCTCTTCTGCCAGCTCATACTTTTCCTGTGCAGCATAAACCTGGGCCAGCCCCGCATAAGTAAAAGATTTTTCCCAGTTACTAGGTTCGGCTTGATGGTTGAGCACCCGAAAATAAAATTCTATGGCTTTGTCGTAATTCCCACGGAAAAAGTTGATCTGGGCAATTCGGTTTAATGCGAGGTGTTCTACATCTATACGTCCTGCCTTTTGCGAAAGTTCCAGCGCCGTTTGAAGGTTATCCAGTGCTTTTTCGTATTCCTTCACTTCAATTTGTGAGATGGCAATATTAAGATAGGCAGGATTTGCCCTTGCAGGGTCACCAGATTCATTATAAGCATCAATAGCCTCATTAAAAAGATTAATTGCTGCTTCATTCCTGTCAATCCCCTGCTGAATTAGCCCCTGCCCCACCAGGCTTTTTGCCACGGAAAGTTGATTTCCGGTTGCCTGATAGATCTCTAAGGCCTCCAGATAATACTGAAGAGAAAGATCGTAGTTCCCTTTTACATAGTAGGCATAGCCATAAGCATAAGCCACATCTGCCCTATCTTCAGGGTCATTGGATGCTGCCGCCAGAGCATCTGCTTTCTCAAGGATTTTTAACGCTGTTGAAAAATCATTGTTAAGCATAGAAAACCCTTTGTCTACATAAAATGCAACAGAATCCTGTTCCTGTTGCCACTCAACATAAACTGAAGAATAAGCACCCGGAAAAAATAAAAGGGCAACAAAAAAACAGATATAATTACGCTTCAAAAATGGCATTTTAGAGTGCAATTATAGATATAAATTTTGAAACACTACTCTTCTAATGATAAGTTGAAAATATTTTTGTTGCTTCATTATGAGATGATTCAAAGCTCATCATTTTAACATTGGTATCGTCTTTTTTAGAAGTGAAGTAAGAAAGTAATTTTTCTGTAGGCATGTTTCCTGTAAGCTCGTCTTTTGCCATTGGGCAGCCACCAAATCCCTGTATCGCACCATCAAATCTTTTGCAACCCGATTTATAAGCCGCATCTACTTTTTCAAACCATTTTGCCGGAGTGGTATGAAGATGTGCCCCAAATTCTATTTTTGGATACTTCGGAATTAAATTTGAATACAGGTAAGTAATAATATCGGGGGTGGAACTACCAATAGTGTCTGAGAGCGAGAGGATCTTTACACCCATTCCGGAGAGTTTTTCTGTCCACTCCCCCACAATCTCCACATCCCACGGATCTCCGTATGGGTTTCCAAAACCCATAGACAGGTATGCCACCACTTCTTTACCCGAAGCATCGGCGATATTGAGGATCTCCTGCAGGGTTTCAACAGATTCGGCTATGGTCTTATGGGTATTTCGCATCTGGAAGTTTTCAGAAATCGAAAAAGGATAGCCTAAATAGTCTATTTCAGGATGTTGGGAAGCATCCTGGGCGCCCCGTGTATTCGCAACGATGGCCAGCAGCTTACTTTGTGTTCTCGAAAGATCGAGTTTAGATAAAACTTCAGCAGTATCGGCCATTTGAGGAATCGCTTTTGGAGAAACAAAACTTCCGAAGTCAATAGTGTCGAATCCGCAGCGCAATAAAGACTGAATGTACTGAACTTTTTTTTCTGTAGGAATGAAGTTTTTAATTCCCTGCATAGCGTCTCGCGGACATTCAATAATTTTTAATTTCCCCATGAGTCAAATATAGAATTTAGTATTGAGATATGAGAATTGAGATTCTGAAGTAGGAAGTAGAATTTTTTCGCCATAAACTTGTTTCAGGGCCTTATTTTAATGTTTACCCCGGCACCGATTACAAATCCGCGCCATCTTATCAGAAAGAAGCTAAGGGTTAACTGCTAAAGGATAATACCCTCTTCTCAGTTATAACTACTTAATAATCTCTACTCTATACCAATATAAACACGCCAATCCCAACGAAGACCACCACCTGCACCCACTTAAAAATCTGGCCTGAGGCAGGGTGCTTTTGAAGATAGACAGAAATTTTTCCTGCAAGAATAGCAACGGCAGCGAAAATAAGGAAAGCCTGAAGCATGAATAGAAAACCGAGAACGTAGAACTGGTAAACGGTATTGCCTTGTGGATCCCAAAGGAATCCCGGGAAAAAGGCGAGAAAGAAAATGGCGACTTTAGGGTTTAAAACATTCATTAAAAATCCCCTTTTAAAGAGGGCAGCTAATTCCTTCTTTTGCTCGGCAGCCGGCGCTTTGACGGTTATTGTCGAATCGCTTTTGTAGACCTTCCAGGCCAGGTAGAATAAATATGCCGCTCCCAAGAGCCTGATCATTAGAAATAAATTTTCGGACTGCTTAATTATTGCTGAAATCCCAAAAGCCACAAGGCTGGTGTGAACGATAATTCCGCTTACCAGGCCAAGGGCAGTAACAATTCCGTGTTTTTTCCCATTGGTCATACCCTGGACCAATACATAAATTATATCGGGGCCGGGAGAAAGGGTGAGCAGCACGGCAGCTGCAAGAAAAGCTATGAGTTCTCCCGCCACTAGGAACGTGCTAGAATTGCCTGATTGATCTTCTTCACTAACTGCGGCCCTTCATAAATAAAACCTGTGTAAAGCTGTACTAAAGCGGCCCCTGCCTCAAGTTTTTCAATAGCATCTTCGGGAGACATGATGCCTCCTACTCCAATAATTGGAAATGCTTTATTGCTTTTTTCTGAAAGAAAACGAATAACCTCTGTTGCACGTTTAGCTAACGGCTGTCCACTTAGCCCTCCTGTTTCATCTTTGTCTGCTGAAGTGAGACCTTCGCGGGAAATGGTGGTGTTGGTGGCTATAACTCCGGCAATCCCGGTTTCTTTTATAATATCTATGATATCGAGGAGCTGGGAATCGGTAAGATCGGGTGCGATTTTAAGCAGGATTGGTTTCTGCACCGGGCGCTTTAAATTTTCCTGTTGTAGGGTATTAAGCAATTTCGTTAGTGGTTCTTTATCCTGCAGCTCCCTTAAATTTGGAGTGTTTGGTGAACTTACATTGACCACAAAATAATCTACCTGCTCAAAAAGGGCATTAAAGCAGATCAAATAATCATCAACAGCTTTTTCATTGGCCGTGACTTTATTTTTACCAATATTTCCGCCAATAAGAACTCCGTTGTTCTTTTTCAGTCTTTCTACCGCTTCTGTCACCCCTCCATTATTAAAGCCCATCCTGTTGATAATGGCTTTGTCTTCTTTTAGCCTGAAAAGCCTTTTTTTCTCATTTCCCGGTTGAGGTTTTGGCGTTAAGGTTCCTATTTCAATAAATCCGAAGCCAAAATTAGAAAGTTCTTTATACAGCTTTGCATCTTTATCAAACCCGGCGGCCAAACCTACAGGATTAGGAAATTTAATTCCGAAGACTTCCCGCTCCAGCTTTTTATCTTCAACTACAAATTGTTTTCGAACAAGTTTTTGGCTTACGGGAAGAAGAAACAATTTCCGAAGAGCAGAAAAGGTGAAATAATGCACCTTCTCCGGATCAATATTGAAAAGCAGGGGCCGGATTATCTTTTGATACATGAAGTGGGTTTTGCACAAAATTAACACAAAGCTGCATAAAAAAGTATGAAAATAGAAAAGGTTTTGAACCTACTTTTTATATCGCTACTTTTGGGAAAACTACCTTAAAAATGACTAATAAGCAGCAAATCATTGACCGCTTTTTAAGCTATGTCAAGATAGATACTCAAAGTGACGAAACAAGTGAATCAACTCCCAGCACAGAGAAACAGTGGGATTTAGCCAATAAATTAAAGGCAGAATTAGAGACCATGGGCATGCAGGAAGTGAGCATTGATACCCACGCCTACGTGATGGCCACCCTACCTTCAAATGTTGCACATGATGTGCCGGTAATAGGTTTTGTAGCTCATTTTGATACCACGCCCGACTTTTCGGGAACCAATGTTAACCCGCAGATCATCGAGAATTATGACGGAAAAGACATTGTGCTGAACAAGGAAAAGAACATCATTCTATCACCCGAATATTTTGATGACCTCCTGCAATACGAAGGACAAACCATCATTACTACCGATGGTACCACCCTACTGGGCGCAGATGATAAAGCCGGAATTACAGAGATCATGGAAGCCATGAAACATCTTATTGAACATCCTGAAATTCCACATGGGAAGATCCGGGTTTGTTTTACGCCCGATGAAGAAATTGGTCGCGGTGCACACAAATTTGATGTGGAGAAATTTGGTGCAGAATGGGCGTATACTATGGACGGTAGCCAGGTTGGTGAACTGGAATTTGAAAATTTCAATGCAGCCGGTGCTGTTGTGAAGGTAAGCGGAAAAAGCGTGCACCCGGGTTATGCCAAGGATAAAATGATAAACAGCATGTATATTGCTATGGATTTTATTAACTCCCTGCCACGCCTTGAGACTCCTGAACATACTGAAGACAGACAGGGCTTTTTTCACCTCAACGCAATTGAAGGCGATGTGGAAGAAACCACGCTTCATTACATTATTCGCGACCATGACCGGGAGCATTTTGAAGCCCGTAAGGAAATGATCAAAGATCTTGCAGCAGAGATATGCAGCCAATATGAAAGAGATTGTGTGACTGTAGAAGTAAAAGACCAGTACTACAACATGAGAGAGAAAGTAGAACCGGTGATGCATATTGTTGATATTGCCGAGGCTGCAATGAAAAAAGCAGATGTCACGCCAATCATCAAACCCATTCGTGGTGGTACCGATGGAGCTCAACTTAGCTTTAAAGGTCTTCCCTGCCCTAATATCTTTGCCGGTGGTCATAATTTCCACGGAAAATATGAATATGTGCCTGTAGAAAGTATGCAGAAAGCGGTGGAAGTAATTGTACAAATAGCCGAACTTACAGCTGAAAGCATAAGTAAAGGCGGATCAAATTAGAAATCCGCGTTAGTCGTAATAAGACCTCACAGGTTTGAAAAACCTGTGAGGTCTTATTTAAAACCAGGTGAGTAAGTGCAGCTCATTAATATACTACCCAATGGCAGTACTTGAAGAAAGTATTAAATTGGACGCACCCGGCCTATATAGTGAATGGCAAGAAAGTAGTTTCAATAGCTGCATTTCAAACAATCACTCGTATAAATCACCTCCCAAAAAGTTAGCCTTATGAAGCTTTTTATCCTTAGAAAGGAAGAAGCTTCTTTCGCGCAGGAGTTTATCGTCCTTCACATAATTTCATAAAAAAAACCTCTCAAAAAATTGAGAGGTTTTCTGAGCCGATGGAGGGACTCGAACCCACGACCTGCTGATTACAAATCAGCTGCTCTAGCCAGCTGAGCTACATCGGCGAATGCTTTATTACTATAAAGCGTTTATTTTTTCTACAAGGACTTTGGCTTTAACCTCAAATTCCTTCTCTATACCTCTAAAATGTTGTTTTTTATTCTCAATATCTTTTTGGTTCATCTTTCCTATCAATTCGTCAAAATCTGATATCGCCTCATCGACAACTTTTTCAGATTTAGAAGGATCTTCATCAGGGTGGGTAATCTGGTGCAGATAAGCCGCCTCAATGATGTCTCCAAAGACGTAATTCATATCTCTCTTTAATGTTCTTCTATTCGCCATCTTTCGCGTAATTTTTCAGGTGCGAATTTACACTATTTCTCAATTCAAAAAACAGTTTTTTACAAAAAAATTATTCTCCTTTGTAAGTGACATAATTCCTGGGGGTTTCATATAAGGTCACTTCAAGGTCGAGATGTGGCTCCAGCTCTAGTCGCAGCTTACGCCATATTACAATAGCAATATTTTCAGCAGTGGGGTTTAAGTCTTTGAATTCCGGAACTTCTACGTTGAGATTCTTATGATCAAAAGGCACTTCGATCTTCTCATAGATCAATTCTTTCAAATTTTTAAGATCCATAACAAAACCTGTTTCCTGATTGATCTCTCCCGTAACGGCCACCACTAACTCATAATTATGACCGTGATAGTGCGGATTGCTGCACTTCCCAAAGACCCGGCGGTTCTTCTCATCATCCCAGTCTTTTCTATGCAGCCTGTGCGCCGCATTAAAATGCGCCTTCCTGTTTACCGTTACTCTCATTGCTGGATGTGCTTGTAGTATTTATCAAAAATAATTTTAAACCAGGCCGTATATATTTCGGGATTGTCTTTCATATCCTTCTTCAAATCTTCAAGAGACACCCATTTATAAGCATGTGCTTCTTCAGGATTTAAATTTGGCTCCTCATTATAATAGCCCACAAGAATGTGATCAAATTCGTGTTCGGTAAGACCGTTGTCAAAAGGGGCCTTATAAATAAAAGAAACAGTATCTTTTAATTCTGTAGAAAACCCCATTTCTTCCTGTAAACGCCGCTTACCTGCTTCAATATTGGTTTCCCCTTCTCTCTGGTGGCTGCAGCAGGTATTGGTCCAAAGCCCGGGGGAATGATATTTACCCAATGCGCGCTGCTGGATCATGAGCTCGTTCTTGTCATTAAAGACAAAGACCGAAAATGCCCTATGCAGCAAAGCTTTTTCATGAGCTTCCATCTTTGGCATGAGCCCAATTTGCTCATCTTTTTCATTCACCAGGATCACTTGTTCTTCTTTCATCGCAAAATTTGAGCTTCAAATGTACAAAATCAGGCGGGAAATCCATTTTTTCAGACTTCAGAAAAGAAGTAAAACGAGTGAAGGCGTATAGCATTAATTTCACGATCAAATAATTATCTTTGCAGCCTTAAATACAAGTATGAAGTTTTCAGAAGAGATCAAGAGAAGAAGGACCTTTGGGATCATTTCCCACCCCGATGCCGGTAAAACCACATTAACCGAAAAGCTACTGCTATTTGGTGGAGCTATTCAGGAGGCGGGAGCGGTAAAATCGAACAAGATTAAAAAAGGGGCAACCAGTGACTTCATGGAAATTGAGCGGCAAAGAGGGATCTCGGTAGCCACTTCTGTACTTGCTTTTGAATATGAGGGAACCAAGATCAACATTCTTGACACCCCGGGACACAAGGATTTTGCTGAAGATACTTTTCGCACCCTTACTGCCGTAGACAGCGTAATTGTTGTTATTGACGTTGCAAAAGGGGTTGAGGAACAAACTGAAAAACTGGTGGAAGTTTGCCGTATGCGCAACATCCCCATGATCGTGTTCATTAACAAACTTGACCGGGAAGGAAAAGATGCTTTTGAATTACTCGATGAGATTGAGCAAAAACTTAACCTTACCGTTACTCCACTTAGTTTCCCCATTGGGATGGGTTACGATTTTAAAGGTATTTACAACATCTGGGAACAAAACGTAAACCTGTTTACGGGCGACCCGAGAAGGGATATTGAAGAAACCGTTGAGATTTCGGATCTTGAATCTAACGAACTTGATAAACTTATTGGCGAAAAGGCCGCCGGCACTTTAAGGGATGAGCTTGAACTTGTGCACGGGGTTTACCCCGATTTTGACAAAGAGGCTTATCTGGCCGGAAACCTGCAACCTGTATTTTTCGGTTCTGCCCTAAATAACTTTGGAGTGCGGGAGTTGCTGGATTGTTTTATCACAATCGCGCCTCCTCCAAGGCCAAAAGACAGCGATATCAGAAAAGTGGAACCTTCCGAAGATAATTTTACGGGCTTTGTTTTTAAGATCCACGCCAACATGGACCCCAAACACCGCGACAGGCTGGCATTCATTAAGATCGTTTCCGGAAAGTTTGAGAGAAATACTCCTTACCTGCACGTAAGGCACAACAAAAAGCTTAAATTCTCAAGCCCCAATGCCTTTTTTGCTGAAAGAAAAGAGATCGTAGATGTTTCGTATCCCGGAGATATTGTTGGACTTCACGACACTGGTAACTTTAAAATTGGAGATACCTTAACTGAAGGGGAAGAACTGCGATACAAAGGAATACCAAGCTTCTCGCCAGAACATTTCCGGTATATCAACAATGCCGATCCTATGAAATCAAAACAGCTGGAAAAAGGAATTGACCAGCTTATGGATGAAGGGGTGGCACAGTTATTTACGCTCGAACTTAACGGCCGTAAAGTAATTGGAACTGTTGGGGCACTGCAGTTTGAGGTGATCCAATACCGCCTTGAACATGAATACGGTGCCAAGTGTACCTACGAGAACCTGAACGTTCACAAGGCCTGCTGGGTAGAACCAAACGATCCAAAAAGTGAAGAATTCAAAGATTTTAAAAGGGTAAAACAAAAATTCCTGGCTATAGACAAACAGGGGCAGCTGGTTTTTCTTGCCGACTCTGCTTTCTCACTACAAATGGCGCAGCAAAAATATCCCAATATAAAATTCCACTTTACTTCGGAATTTTAGATCTTAAACTGAAATACCTTCCAAAAATGGCATTTTTGGAAGGTATTTATTTTTTAATGCAGTCTTTCAATAAGAATTACAATCGCTCCTTCACGAATTGCGGTGCTTTTTTCTGAAAGAATTCTACAAGTTCAAGGCGTTTAGTTTCAGACAAAAGCCGGTAGTAATTCCCGTCTTCGGCGCAGTAATGCACAAAATCCCGAATTCTGTTTTCCGGAATAGAAAGATCTTCAAAAAAGGAGGTTGGAAGGGCTGCTACTCCCACATCTACCGCTTGAGCACGATCTTCATTGGCAGCAGCTTTTTGAAGCATTTCGGTTTTGCCATTCAAGCGATTTATTATTCCGTCGAGACTTACGTTGAGATTCCCGGGGGGATTATATTTTGAAGTGGTGCTTACGTTTGAGGCTGTTTTCAACTTTCGTTCAATTGAGGTGGGCCTCGGCGTATCGCTCATAGGAAAACCCAGATCGGCCTGGGTGAGTGTCGGGATGTTTTTTAGATCTGTGGCAAGATTGCCGCTAAGGTCAATATCGCTGATGTTCACTTCGGAAAGCTCATCAACTTTCTCCACGAGAAGCACTGTCAAAAATGGCTTTTTCAGCACCTCTTCTGTGACTGTAATTTCCCGAACCTCATATTGAACCGAAGAAAACAGAAGCGTATCATTGACACTGACTTCTACTTCAAATAAACCTTCAGAACTATTCGTTGTTCCCTGTTTTGAAGTTAAATTGATAATATTGATGGAAGAAACTTCGGCATCAGGTGTCAGGATCTTGCCCTTCAACAGAGATCTTTCCTGACCAAAAGAGGAAAAATAGACGATAAAGAAAACCAGGAAGCAGAAAGATCTCATTTTTACTCTTCTGAAGTTATTTGTTCTTCCTGCAGTCTTTCTGCTTTAAATTCGGGTGCCTTTGTTTCATAGAACTGCAGCAGTTCCAGACGCATATCTTCACGCAAGTGAGAAACAAAATCGGGATCTTTTGCGCAGAAATAAACAAAATCCCGTATTTGATCTTCAGTAATACCAAGATCTACAAAAAAAGACGCAGGCAGGGCGGTTTCGCCGGCATCAACTATTTGAGAAAGATCTTCCCAGGCTGCGGCCTTTTTCAGCATTTTGATCTTGCCATTTAACGTATTCAGAAGCCCATCAAGACCCGAGGTAGCTGTCATTAATTTTCTTTCAACCGAGGTGGGAGGCAAAACATCAGACATTGGGAAACCAATATCGGCCTGGGTAAGCGTGGGAATATTTTGAAGGTCGGTTGCGAGATTGCCACTAAGACTAATATTACTGATGTTAACTTCCCCGAGCTCATCAATTTTTTCGTCAAGAAGAACAGTCAAAAATGCCCTTTTTGATACCTCTTCTGTCACGACAATTTCTATAGGTTCATACTGGACCGAAGAAAAGAGGAGCGTATCATTAAGGCTGACTTCAATTTCAAACCGACCATCGGCCTTATTTGTTGTTCCAAACTCTGAAGTAAGGTTGATAATATTGATAGAGGAGATCTCCCCGTCTTGCGTCAGGATCTTTCCCTTCAGTAGCGATTTTTCCTGTCCATATCCATAGAAAGCCAGGCACAGCAGCATGATAGTAAGATAAATTCTTCTCATGCCTGATCTTTTCGGGAGTCAAAATGTTTTCTTCCGAAGAGAATGTCGAAAAATAATTTAAAGTCTGATATAAGGCTCCAAAAAGGGTATTTGAAGGTCGCAGGTTTGTTCTTTTCAAAAAAGGCATGGCCTACCCAGGCAAAGCCGTAACCTACAAGAGGAAGAAAGATCCATTCCCACCCCCAGCCATTAATAATGGCCAAAAAAAGCATTACAAAAACAAGGAAAGTTCCCGTAAAATGCAGAATTCTGCTGGTTTTATTTTGATGCTCGGTAAGATAGAAGCGATAGAAGTCGCTATAATTCGTAATTTTTTCGGCCATATTTGTATTTTTCTTCAAACTACAAATTATATAACCTTAAAAGTCATCACTTTATTGCCTGCTTCACCTCCCCTGCAATTATTATTGGTTACAACTGGCGCTTTGAACCTCTTCCCAATCCACCCAAACCAAGCGTGAGGTAGTGCATATTTCCCGAATATCCATCCCTGAACTGAGGAGCAGAAAAGCCATATCTTAACCTTACAAACCAGTAGCTGTGTTTTGAGTCAGTTAGTCTAAAGAGTCCTGTGCCCCAGTTAAGTTTAAAGTCCGCATTAATTCCTGCAGTATAGGTTGTGGTAAAATCGTGACCGGCGTCTTCAATTTCCGGTTGTTTTTCAATATCATATTCTGTAGGACTTATAGATGTAGAGGCTATGCCTGCAAAAGGGGAAACTTTGAGACGGTTATTATCGATAACAGCATATCCAAGAGAGGCTTCGGGAAGTAACACCCTCACTTGCGAATTTTCTTTCCAGATCTTGGTATCGGAAGGCAGCTCTTTTTTGGTAAAACTGAAACCTATATAATTCCGAAGATATAAAGTTATTTTATTGTACTCAATATCAAAACCTACTCCCATTGGGATGCTATTTTGATAGTCTTCTGAAAGATTACCAGTAAATAATCCATAACCGGAAAAGAATTCAAAACCAAAACCCCATTTAGAAGGAATAAAAACATAGCGGATGTTTTCCCGAACATAATTCTCATAGGCGCTATCAGGATGGTTGGCAAGAAACTCATCTAATGAATTGATCCGTTTTTGTTCCTGTAAGACCTCTTCGGAATCTGTTAAAAGATATTCAAGATACAACAGTAAAAAATCCTGATCTACAGTTTTTAGATCTGCCGCTCTCAACCTGTTTTTTACATGGTCTACAGAATTCAAAGTACTTTCACGAAGTTTGGCAAACAACCTGTCATAAGTGGGTGGAATTTGCCGGGACATTTTTTCCCAATCTTCATCATCAAAGCTTGTAATACTGTGCAAAAGCTCCTCATAGTCTGTTGTCCAGTAAAGTAATAACCAGTACTCACTGGGATATAGCGCAAGATAATCGTCATTTTGAACTTCGTTTACAAGATAATCTCTTACCTCGCTCACTTTTTGAAGGTCCCGTTCCATAAATTTGTCAAGCAACAAACTTCTTCCGCGAGAAATGATTTGAGATGTAGTGTTAGAGTAATCAAGAATTTCCTGTTGCAGGCTATCCTGCTGGGCTTGCATTGCAGAAAAAACAAGGAAGAACAATGAGAAAAATACAGAAGTACGCATCGGGATTATATTAAAAATTCCGAATGTGAAGATAATGTTAAAAAACACTATTTTAGTATACCTGACAGCAAATAAAACAGTCTTAAAATAAAAAGTTTTTGCTTATATTATTTTGAATTAAAGATGCTTAAAGGATTTTTTACTAAATACATCAATTAAAAAAACCGAAGCTTTCACTTCGGTTTTTTTGGAGTTCAAAAATGTCATTTTTGACACCTAATCTTTAAGTTGATTAAGCCTGCCCTGTAGGCCCGAAATTTAATGGAATATTGGGTTGATCGTATTCCTTAATTTCCCCATGTGCTTTTTCGAACCTGTTCACGTTGTCGGCCAAAGCTTTAAGTAGCCGTTTCGCGTGTTGGGGTGTTAAGATTATCCGGGATTTTACTTTACTCTTGGGAGTACCGGGCATGATACTTACAAAATCGACCACAAATTCTGAAACTGAATGATTTATAATGGCCAGGTTCGAGTAGATACCTTCGGCTACTTTCTCATCAAGTTCTATATTAATTTGCCCTTTTTTAGACTTTTTTGGATTGTTATTTTCGTCGCTCATCAGTTGTTTTTTTATTACCTATAAAAGTAAGGAAAATAAAAAGACCTCACAGGTTTTAAAAACCTGTGAGGTCTACTCTTTAAGTAAAAAAAGGCCGCGAAAGCGGCCTTTTTTCTTAGTTATAATTTACTTCCTGCTTTTTTTCAAGCATTTCGTCAAATTCTTCTTTAGAACCAACAATGATGTTTTCGTACTCACGAAGACCTGTACCAGCAGGGATTCTGTGACCAACGATAACATTTTCTTTTAGTCCTTCAAGTAGATCAACCTTTCCACTTACAGCTGCTTCATTCAACACCTTCGTAGTTTCCTGGAAGGATGCTGCAGAAATAAATGATTTGGTTTGAAGAGACGCACGGGTGATTCCCTGTAGTACAGGAGTTGCAGTTGCAGCAACTACATCTCTTGCAGTAACAAGATTCTTGTCTTCTCTTCTAAGAATTGAATTCTCATCTCTAAGGTCTCTTGGCGAAATAAGCTGTCCAGGCTTCAGATTTTCTGAATCTCCCGCATCTTCAACCACTTTCATTCCAAAGATCTCATCGTTTTCTTCGGTGAAATCATCCTTGTGCACCAATTGGTTTTCAAGGAAGATAGTATCTCCCGGATCTACGATTCTTACCTTACGCATCATTTGCCTCACAACTACTTCAAAGTGCTTATCGTTGATCTTCACCCCTTGTAGTCGGTAAACTTCCTGAACTTCATTCACAAGATACTGTTGTACAGCGCTTGGCCCTTTAATTGAAAGGATATCTTCAGGAGTAACAGAACCATCAGATAATGGCATTCCGGCACGAACATAATCGTTCTCCTGAACAAGGATCTGGTTAGAAAGCTTTACAAGATACTTCTTAACTTCTCCAAGTTTAGATTCGATAATGATCTCACGGTTACCACGTTTGATCTTTCCGAAGGAAACAACCCCGTCAATCTCACTTACCACAGCAGGGTTAGATGGGTTACGCGCCTCGAAAAGCTCGGTTACCCTTGGAAGACCTCCTGTAATATCCCCAGACTTTGAAGATTTACGTGGAATTTTCACAAGAATCTTACCTACACCAATTTTCTCATCATTGTCCACCATAAGGTGAGCTCCCACCGGAAGGTTGTAAGAACGAATTACTTCGTCTTTCTTACCTAGGATTTGAAGCGTTGGGATAAGCTTTTTATTACGGCTTTCAGAAATTACTTTTTCCTGGAATCCGGTTTGCTCATCTATCTCTACCTGATAAGTTACCCCTTGCTCGATATTCTCATACTTGATCTTACCGGCAAATTCTGAAATGATCACCCCGTTATAAGGATCCCACTGGCAAACTACATCGTCTTTAGAAACTTTGTCTCCGTTCTTGATGAATATCTGTGATCCATAAGGAATGTTGCTTGTACTAAGCACGATTCCAGACTTCTCATCTTTCAGTTTTAATTCTGAAGTCCTGGAGATTACGATCTCGGCCACACTACCATCAGGAGCTTCTCCTGTTACAGTTTTAAGGTCTTCGATCTCTGCAATTCCCGGAAACTTCGCGATCAATTTATTCTCTTCAGAAATGTTTCCTGCAATACCACCCACGTGGAAGGTACGAAGGGTAAGCTGTGTACCAGGTTCTCCAATGGACTGGGCAGCTACAACTCCAACCGCTTCTCCTTTTTGTACCGTTTTATTGGTAGCAAGGTTACGGCCGTAACATTTCACACAAATTCCTTTTTTAGCCTCACATGTAAGAGCAGATCTCACTTCTACGCTTTCAATTGGCGCATCGGTGATCTTCTTAACGATATCTTCATCGATCTCAACACCCGAAGCTACAAGCAATTCGTTAGTTAAAGGATTGTACACATCATGAAGCGCTGTTCTACCAAGAATACGCTCTCCAAGTGACTCTACAATCTCTTCATTCTTCTTCAATGGAGCTACATCTACACCTCTTAAAGTACCACAATCTTCTTCGTTGATGATCACATCCTGGGATACGTCAACCAAACGACGGGTAAGGTAACCAGCATCGGCAGTTTTAAGGGCCGTATCGGCAAGACCTTTACGGGCACCGTGAGTAGAGATAAAGTATTCAAGAATCGAAAGACCTTCCTTAAAGTTAGAAAGAATTGGGTTCTCAATAATTTCACCACCACCTGAAGTAGACTTCTTAGGCTTGGCCATCAATCCACGCATACCGGTTAACTGACGGATCTGTTCTTTAGATCCCCTCGCACCAGAGTCAAGCATCATAAACACAGAGTTAAATCCTTGCTGGTCTTCACGAATACGCTTCATCGCTAATTCCGTTAAGCCGGCGTTTGTAGAAGTCCAGATATCAATAACCTGGTTATAACGTTCGTTGTTGGTGATAAGACCCATGTTATAGTTGGCAATAATACCTTCTACCTGTTGGTTTGCATCATCAATCATGCTCTGCTTTTCCGCAGGGATAATAATATCCCCAAGACTAAATGAAAGTCCGCCGCGGTATGCATATCCATAACCCATTTCCTTAATAGCATCAAGGAATTCAGCAGTTTCGGGAACACTTGTAACTTTAAGGATGTTTCCAATAATATCACGAAGTGACTTTTTAGTAAGTACTTCATTGATATACCCGGCTTTCTCGGGTACTGCCTGGTTAAATAACACTCTTCCAACAGTAGATTCAATGATTTGGTAGACTAGTTCACCGGCCTCATTGAAATCTTTTGTTCTTATCTTAATAATGGCATTAAGTTCAACCATTTTCTGGTTGTAAGCAATAACCACCTCTTCGGGAGAGTAAAAAGTAAGCCCTTCCCCTTTCACCGGTCTTTCTTCGGTAGATTTCCTTGACTTGGTCATGTAATATAGACCAAGTACCATATCCTGAGAAGGAACAGTTACAGGAGAACCGTTAGCCGGGTTCAAAATATTGTGAGAACCTAACATTAACAGCTGCGCCTCAAGGATAGCCTCTGGCCCTAGCGGAAGGTGAACAGCCATTTGATCCCCATCAAAGTCGGCGTTGAATGCAGTACACGCTAATGGGTGTAACTGTATTGCCTTACCTTCAATAAGTTTAGGCTGGAATGCCTGGATACCAAGTCTGTGAAGGGTTGGGGCCCGGTTAAGCAACACAGGGTGCCCTTTCAACACGTTCTCAAGAATATCCCAAACAACAGGTTCTTTTTTATCTATAATTTTCTTGGCAGATTTTACTGTCTTAACAATACCTCTTTCAATCAATTTTCTGATCACAAAAGGCTTGTAAAGCTCGGCTGCCATGTCTTTTGGAAGACCACATTCGTAAAACTTCAATTCAGGTCCAACAACAATTACCGAACGTGCTGAATAATCCACACGCTTACCAAGCAGGTTTTGACGGAAACGTCCTTGCTTACCTTTAAGTGAGTCAGAAAGGGATTTCAACGGCCTGTTGGAATCAGTTTTTACTGCTGAAGATTTTCTGGTGTTGTCGAACAACGAATCTACAGATTCCTGAAGCATACGCTTTTCGTTACGCAAGATCACTTCAGGAGCTTTGATCTCCATCAATCTCTTCAAACGGTTGTTACGTATGATCACACGACGGTAAAGGTCGTTCAAATCTGAAGTTGCGAAACGTCCTCCATCAAGCGGCACCAATGGACGCAATTCTGGCGGAATGATTGGGATTACTTTCATAATCATCCATTCCGGACGGTTTTCGCGGTTTTTATTTGCATCACGAAGTGCTTCAACAACCTGAAGTCTTTTAAGGGCTTCAGTTTTACGTTGTTTTGAAGTTTCGTTATTCGCTTTATGTCTTAATTCATAAGAAAGAGAATCGAGATCAATGCGTTGCAGGATGTCAATAAGACATTCGGCACCCATTTTAGCGATAAATTTATTTGGATCATTTTCATCCAGGTAAAGATTTTCTTGCGGAAGGGTATCAAGGATATTGAGGTACTCTTCTTCTGTTAGAAAATCCATCTTCTTCAACGGCGATCCATCTTCATTCTTGGCAATACCCGGCTGAATTACCACGTATCTCTCGTAGTAAATGATCATGTCCAGTTTTTTGGACGGAAGACCAAGCAGATAACCAATTTTGTTAGGTAAAGAACGGAAGTACCAGATGTGTGCAACAGGAACCACAAGGTTGATATGCCCCACGCGATCTCTACGCACTTTCTTTTCGGTCACCTCTACACCACATCTATCACACACGATCCCTTTATAACGGATTCTTTTGTATTTTCCGCAGGCACATTCGTAATCCTTTACAGGACCAAAGATACGCTCACAGAAAAGACCATCCCTCTCGGGTTTGTGCGTACGATAATTGATAGTTTCAGGCTTTAGGACCTCCCCGCGTGATTCGGCAAGAATCGACTCTGGAGAAGCTAAACCTATAGAGATCTTGTTAAACCTCTGTACTGTATTCTTATCATTATTTCTAGCCATAATAAATGGTGCTATCTAATTATTGTAAATGTTGTGCAGGACTTTCGCCCTGCACAACAAAGCTTTATTCTTCTAATCTAATATCTAATCCCAGACCTTTCAATTCGTGCATAAGTACGTTGAAAGATTCAGGTAGTCCCGGTTCTGGCATTGGCTCACCTTTTACAATGGCTTCATAAGTTTTGGCTCTTCCTATTACATCATCAGACTTCACAGTTAAGATTTCACGAAGGGTTGCCGAAGCACCGTATGCCTCCAGCGCCCAAACTTCCATCTCTCCAAAACGCTGTCCACCAAACTGAGCTTTACCTCCAAGCGGCTGCTGCGTGATCAATGAGTAAGGCCCAATAGAACGTGCGTGCATCTTATCATCAATCATGTGGCCCAACTTAAGCATGTAGATCACACCAACAGTTGCAGGCTGGTCAAAACGATCTCCAGTACCACCATCATAAAGATAGGTATGACCGAATCTTGGAATTCCCGCTTCATCTGTCAATTCATTGATCTGATCTATAGTCGCACCATCAAAGATTGGAGTAGCATATTTTCTACCCAATTTTTGTCCGGCCCATCCAAGAACAGTCTCATAGATTTGTCCAATGTTCATACGTGAAGGTACCCCAAGTGGGTTCAATACGATATCAACAGGTGTACCATCTTCAAGGAAAGGCATATCTTCCTGGCGAACTATACGGGCAACAATACCTTTGTTACCGTGACGCCCTGCCATTTTATCCCCTACTTTAAGCTTACGTTTCTTAGCGATGTAAACTTTAGCAAGTTTGATAATACCAGAAGGAAGTTCATCCCCTACAGAAATAGTGAATTTCTCTCTTCTTAAGTTACCCTGAATATCATTTTCCTTAATACGGTAATTGTGAAGAAGATCGGCCACCAAAGCGTTCAGGTGGTCATCTGTAGTCCACGTACCTTGTGTAAGGTGAGCATAATCATCAACTGAATTAAGCATTTTTTGAGTATACTTCTTACCTTTTGGAAGGATCTCTTCTCCAAGGTCGTTCATTACACCCTGGGCAGTTTTACCTCCAATAATAGCGAAAAGCTTATCTACAAGTTCACTCTTTAAAATGGCAAATTTTGCTTCATATTTTTTCTCAAGTGCCGCAACATCTTCTTTATCCTGAGCTCTCTTACGCTTATCTTTAATAGCGCGGGCAAACAATTTCTTGTCTATTACCACACCTCTCAATGAAGGCGAAGCTTTAAGAGAAGCATCTTTTACATCACCGGCTTTATCACCAAAGATTGCTCTAAGAAGTTTTTCTTCAGGGGTTGGATCGCTTTCTCCTTTTGGGGTGATCTTACCAATAAGAATATCTCCCGGCTTCACTTCGGCTCCAATCCTGATCATTCCATTCTCATCAAGGTCTTTTGTAGCCTCTTCAGAAACGTTTGGAATATCATTAGTCAATTCTTCGTTACCAAGTTTGGTATCTCTAACTTCAAGAGAATACTCATCGATGTGAATAGAAGTAAAGATGTCATCTCTAACAACTTTTTCTGAAATCACAATCGCATCCTCAAAGTTATACCCTTTCCATGGCATGAAGGCAACTTTCATGTTACGTCCAAGAGCAAGTTCCCCTGCTTCGGTAGCGTACCCCTGACAAAGCACCTGTCCTTTATTCACTCTGTCTCCTACTCTTACAATAGGCTTCAGGTTGATAGAAGTACCCTGGTTTGTCTTTCTAAATTTAACCAGTTCATAAGTTTTAGAATCTGAGTCAAAGCTTACCATGCGCTCTTCTTCAGTTCTATCGTACTTAATAATGATCTTTTGTGCGTCAACGTACTCTACAGTTCCTTCACCTTCAGCATTGATCAATACACGGGAATCTGTAGCTACCTGTCTTTCAAGCCCTGTACCAACAATAGGAGAATCAACTCTTAAAAGAGGTACTGCCTGGCGCATCATGTTAGATCCCATCAAGGCACGGTTCGCATCATCATGTTCCAAAAATGGAATTAACGAAGCAGAGATAGAAGCGATTTGGTTTGGTGCAACGTCCATGTAGTGAACCTGAGATGGCTCTACAACAGGGAAGTCACCTTCTTCACGTGCAATAACTCTATCGGCTTCAATAGTACCATCATCACTCATTGCGATGTTCGCCTGGGCGATCATCTTATCTTCCTCTTCTTCGGCACTTAGATACCTTGGCTCATCGGCAACATTCACTTTACCGTTGATTACTTCACGGTAAGGAGTTTCAAGGAATCCCATTGAATTCACTTTAGCATAAGCTGAAAGTGAGGAGATAAGACCAATGTTTGGTCCCTCTGGTGTTTCAATAGGGCAAAGTCTTCCGTAGTGCGTATAGTGAACGTCACGTACCTCGAACCCTGCTCTTTCTCTTGATAAACCACCAGGCCCAAGAGCCGAAAGACGACGCTTATGCGTGATCTCTGCAAGCGGGTTGGTCTGGTCCATGAACTGAGACAGCTGGTTGGTACCAAAGAATGAGTTGATCACAGAAGACAGGGTCTTCGCGTTGATCAAGTCAATTGGAGTAAATACCTCGTTGTCACGTACGTTCATTCTTTCACGAATGGTACGTGCCATACGGGCAAGACCTACACCAAATTGCTGAGACAGCTGCTCTCCTACTGTTCTTACCCTACGGTTAGAAAGGTGATCAATATCATCAACTTCTGCCTTTGAATTGATAAGTTCAATAAGATATTTTACAATGGTAATGATATCTTCACGGGTAAGCACCTGCTTATCCATAGCGATATCAAGACCTAGTTTCTTGTTCATTCTGTAACGACCTACTTCCCCAAGGTTGTAACGTTGGTCTGAGAAGAACAGTTTGTCAATAATTCCACGTGCAGTTTCCTCATCTGGCGGTTCTGCATTACGAAGTTGACGGTATATGTGCTCAACCGCTTCCTTTTCGGAGTTGGTTGGGTCTTTTTGTAATGTATTGTGGATAATAGCGTAATCTCCGGTTTGGTTATCCTCCTTGTGTAGCAGGATAGTTTTTGATCCGGTCTCTAATATCTCTTCAATATGGTCTTTATCAAGAACAGTATCACGATCTAATACAATCTCATTACGCTCAATTGAAACAACCTCTCCAGTATCTTCATCAACAAAATCTTCATACCAGGTGTTCAATACACGTGCGGCCAGTTTACGGCCAAGGACTTTTTTAAGTCCGGTTTTAGAAACTTTAACCTCTTCAGCAAGGTCAAATATTTCAAGAATATCTTTATCGCGCTCAAATCCAATGGCACGGAAAAGTGTAGTTACAGGTAATTTTTTCTTCCTATCGATATAGGCGTACATTACGCTATTGATATCGGTAGCGAATTCAATCCAGGATCCTTTAAAAGGAATTACACGGGCAGAATAAAGTTTTGTCCCGTTTGCATGGAAGGATTGTCCAAAGAATACTCCGGGAGACCGGTGCAACTGAGAAACGACTACGCGCTCAGCTCCATTGATACAAAAGGTCCCGCTTGGGGTCATGTAAGGAATCGTCCCAAGGTACACATCCTGAACAATAGTTTCAAAGTCCTCATGTTCCGGGTCTGTACAATAAAGCTTTAACCGTGCTTTAAGCGGTACACTATAGGTCAATCCACGCTCGATACACTCCTGAAGGGAGTATCTTGGCGGGTCCACAAAATAGTCTAAAAATTCTAGTACGAATTGGTTACGGGTGTCCGTAATGGGAAAGTTCTCCATGAAGGTATTGTATAAACCTTCATTTCCTCTTTCTTCTGATTTCGTTTCTAATTGAAAGAAGTCCTGGAATGACTTAATTTGGATATCCAAAAAGTCGGGATAAGCAGGCCTGTTCTTAACAGAAGAGAAACTCAATCTTTCAGTTTGCGTTGCTAACATCAATGGACGGAATTATGTTATTATAATAAAATGGGCGCGAAATAAACAAGAAATATTTATATACGCAAAATGGTTTAGACCTCAGAGAACCTAATCTCCGGGTCTAAACCTATATGTGTCTGTGGGTTTAGCTTATTTAAGCTCAACCTCAGCTCCTGCTTCTTCTAACTGTGCTTTTAATGCTTCAGCTTCGTCTTTAGAAACTCCCTCTTTTACTGGTTTTGGAGCACCATCTACCAATTCTTTAGCATCTTTCAAGCCAAGACCGGTAAGTTCTTTTACTAATTTCACTACGGCTAGTTTAGATCCACCCGGAGCTTTAAGGATTACGTCAAACTCAGACTGCTCTTCAGCGGCTTCTTCACCACCAGCAGCAGCACCACCAGCAACAGCAACAGCCGCAGCAGCAGGCTCGATACCGTATTCCTCTTTCAAAATATCAGCTAATTCATTAACTTCTTTAACTGTTAAGTTAACTAATTGTTCTGCAAAATCTTTTAAATCTGCCATTTTCTATCGTTTTTAAAATGTAATGTAATTTATATTTGTTAAAAAGTGCGTACTATGCTTACTCTTCTTTCTCAGAAAGAGTCTTAAGAATTCCTGCGATTTTACCACCACCAGATTTAAGTGCCGAAATAACATTTTTGGCAGGTGATTGTAACAGTCCAACGATATCTCCAATAACTTCTTCTTTAGATTTGATGTTAACCAGGGTATCCAGTTTATCATCTCCAATGAATATAGCCTCTTCAATAAACGCGCCTTTTAGTAAAGGGCGGTCAGATTTTTTTCTGAATTCTTTAATTACTTTAGCTGGTGCATTTCCAGTTTCAGAAAACATGATGGAAGTATTTCCTTTCAAAATAGAAGGAAGTTCTCCAAAATCTTTACCTGAACTTTCCATGGCCTTAGCCAAAAGTGTGTTCTTAACTACCGCCAGCTTTACGTTCGCTTTAAAACAAGCTCTACGCAAGTTTGATGTATTCAATGCATTTAAGCCTGAAATATCTGCTAGGTAAATAGTGGTATTATCAGCTAACTGGGCAGTTAAATCTTCAATTACTCTTGATTTTTCTTCTCTTGTCATAATCCAATAATATTATTGCTCAGTGAACCTTTTAGTATCAATTTCAACACTAGGGCTCATTGTGCTTGACATGTGGATACTTTTAATATACACACCTTTAGCAGCCGTAGGTTTCAATTTAACCAGGGTAGTTAATAATTCTCTTGCGTTACCTGCTATTTTCTCAGCTTCGAATGAAGCTTTTCCAATACCGGCATGAACAATACCAGTCTTATCTACTTTGAAATCGATCTTACCGGCTTTCACATCAGATACTGCCTTGGCAACATCCATAGTTACAGTTCCGGTTTTTGGGTTTGGCATTAAGCCTCTTGGCCCAAGGATACGTCCTAAAGGTCCTAGTTTACCCATAACGCTGGGCATAGTGATGATTACATCAACATCTGTCCAGCCACCTTTGATCTTATCAAGGTATTCATCTAAACCAACATAATCTGCGCCAGCTTCTTTAGCTTCTGCTTCCTTATCGGGAGTTACAAGAGCTAATACTTTAACGTCTTTACCAGTACCGTGTGGTAAAGTTACTACGCCACGCACCATTTGATTAGCCTTACGTGGATCTACGTTCAAACGAACAGCGATATCCACAGAAGGATCAAAATTCACATTGGTTATATCTTTTATTAAAGCCGAAGCCTCTGCCACCGAATAAGTCTTACCTTTTTCAATCTTAGATTGTGCTTCCTTTTGCTTTTTAGTCAATCTTGCCATTTCTAATTTCTTTTTGGATTAAAAAGGTGCCTGTCCTTTTACAGTAATTCCCATAGATCTTGCTGTTCCAGCTACCATCTTCATTGCAGATTCTAAAGTAAATGCATTTAGATCCTGCATCTTATCTTCAGCAATGGTTCTTACCTGATCCCAAGAAACACTAGCTATTTTCTTACGGTTTGGCTCACCAGAACCCTTCTTAGCTTTCGCAGCTTCCAAAATTTGCACTGCAGCCGGGGGAGTTTTAATTACAAAATCAAAAGATTTATCTTTGTACACTGTAATAACAACAGGCAATACTTTTCCCTGTTTATCCTGGGTTCTTCCGTTAAATTGCTTACAGAACTCCATGATATTAACTCCGGCAGCACCTAAAGCTGGTCCAACTGGTGGTGATGGGTTAGCAGCACCTCCGCGAACTTGTAACTTAACAACCTTACTTACTTCTTTTGCCATTTTATTAATTTTAAGATGATAGTTTTGTTAGTGGAAGCATACTAAAACTATCCAAAAATATATAGTGTAACAGTTATTATACTTTTTCTACCTGCATGTAACTCAGTTCAAGCGGAGTTTTTCTTCCAAAAATCTTCACCATCACTTCAAGCTTACGCTTTTCTTCATTGATCTTTTCAACCGTACCATTAAAACCGTTAAAAGGACCATCAATTACTTTGATAGTCTCACCAATAGTAAAAGGAATCGCAACATTGTCTGCCTTTACAGAAAGCTCATCCACTTTACCTAACATTCGGTTAACTTCAGATTTTCTTAGCGGCACAGGATCTCCTCCTTTTGTCTCTCCTAAAAACCCAATAACACCATTGATTGATTTAATAATGTGAGGAATCTCTCCCCCAATATTAGCAAGGATCATTACGTAACCAGGGAAGTAAACACGTTCCTTATTCACCTTTTTGCCATTCCTTATTTGAATAACCTTTTCGGTTGGAACAAGAACTTCTTCAATAAAATCTTCAAGGCCTTCATGAGCGATCTCCCGCTCTATATATTCCTTAACCTTATTTTCCTGTCCGCTTACGGCACGAACTACATACCATTTTTTATCTTTCACCTCTGCCATTGCAATATTATTTATGATTTAATCCACTCAAAATATTGCTCTATAACACCGCTAAAAACAGTATCTACACCCCAGATCAACAATGCAAACACTATTGAAAACACAACCACAACCACAGTCAACTTTTGAGCTTCTGCCCATGCTGGCCAGGTCACGTGGTTCTTTAATTCATTATAGGACTCCGAAATGTAATTTGATATTCCTGCCATGGTATTAATTTTTTCAGCTTAATAAGTCATTAAGCACCGGCTCCCGTTATATCACCCCTTGTAGTGGAAAGAATTCTCGGTGGCCATGTGATTGATCACTATTATTAAAAAAGAGGTTTATATCGACCACTCTTTATGCACGGGTTGAGAGACTCGAACTCCCGACACCTGGTTTTGGAGACCAGTGCTCTACCAACTGAGCTAAACCCGTAAATATAAGTCAAGATATTCACCGGAGTGAATACCTTGACTTTTATACTAAACTATATTAGTCTAAAATTTCAGTAACCTGACCAGCACCTACTGTTCTACCACCTTCACGGATAGCGAAACGTAGACCAACATTCATTGCGATTGGCTGGATAAGATCTACAGTAATAGTAAGGTTATCACCTGGCATTACCATCTCAACTCCTTCAGGAAGGTTAATTGTTCCTGTTACGTCAGTTGTACGTACGTAGAACTGTGGACGGTAGTTGTTGTGGAATGGAGTGTGACGTCCACCTTCTTCTTTCTTAAGGATATAAACCTCAGCTTTGAATTTAGCGTGTGGAGTTACAGATCCTGGCTTGGTAATTACCATACCTCTTGAAATCTGAGTCTTTTCAATACCTCTTAGAAGGATACCAACGTTGTCACCAGCTTCACCTCTATCAAGGATCTTACGGAACATCTCAACTCCAGTAATTGTAGAAGTAAGTTTTCCAGCTCCCATACCAATGATCTCTACTGGATCACCAGTGTTAGCAACACCAGTTTCGATACGACCTGTAGCAACAGTACCACGACCAGTAATAGAGAATACATCTTCGATAGGCAATAGGAATGGCTTATCAACATCACGCTCTGGCAATTCAATCCAGTTATCAACAGCTTCCATCAATTGAAGTACAGTGTCAACCCACTGCTGCTCACCTTGAAGTGCTCCAAGAGCAGATCCAGAAATTACAGGACCATTATCTCCATCATATTCGTAGAAAGAAAGAAGATCTCTTACTTCCATCTCAACTAACTCAAGTAGCTCCTCATCATCAACAAGGTCAACTTTATTAAGGAACACAACGATTCTTGGAATACCTACCTGGCGTCCTAGAAGGATGTGCTCACGAGTTTGTGGCATCGGACCATCTGTAGCCGCAACCACAAGGATAGCACCGTCCATTTGAGCAGCACCAGTCACCATGTTCTTTACGTAATCGGCGTGACCAGGACAGTCAACGTGAGCGTAGTGACGCTTTTCAGTTGAATATTCAACGTGTGAAGAGTTAATTGTAATACCTCTTTCTTTTTCTTCCGGTGCGTTATCAATTTGATCAAAAGATCTAGCTTCTGAATAACCGGCATCAGCCATTACCTTAGTAATCGCTGCTGTTAAAGTTGTTTTTCCGTGATCTACGTGTCCAATAGTACCTATGTTTAGGTGCGGCTTGGACCGATCGTAAGTTTCCTTTGCCATAATTAATACTTATTTAATCTTAGTTATATATTAGTGTTCAATTTTACACAAACCTCAGAGCCAACGACGGGAATTGAACCCGTGACCTCTTCCTTACCAAGGAAACGCTCTACCCCTGAGCTACGTCGGCAAAAAAGCCTCCACCAAGCTTTTCTGGGGAGACGACTATAGGATTCAAAAATCCAGGCCCTACTTCCGGTTAACAGAAAAACACGCTAATAGCGTGAAAACCTCCGTTAAAAGAAGAACCTTTCTTCTTTGGTTCCCGGGAAATAGAACCGAAGTTCAACACCCGAAGAATTTATAATGAGTCACTTTCACTTTGCAGCTCTAAGCTCCTCTTTTCTTCCAAAATCAAGACCCTTATACAAGCATCTTAAACCAGGAAAGATTTGGAGCGGGAGACCGGGTTCGAACCGGCGACATTCAGCTTGGAAGGCTGACGCTCTACCAACTGAGCTACTCCCGCAATTTTCAAACTCCAGGCCTCAAGCACCAAATCCCAACTTGGTGTTTGGAATTTGTTATCTGGAATTCAATTTTTGTGGGGAGAGCAGGATTCGAACCTGCGAAGTTAAAAAACAACAGATTTACAGTCTGTCCTCGTTGGCCGCTTGAGTATCTCCCCAATTAATTCTTTCAGTATTTCACAGAACCATCGCTTTGGAATGGCTTATTTTTAGAAGCCGCAAATTAATAGAAAATTAATTTAGCAACCAAAGCTTTTTTTCAAAATTTCAAGAACTTTAAAAATCAAATAAAATTTGACTTTTTAGAGCCGATGGAGGGACTCCCCTCGACTTCGCTCGGGATAAACTTCTCATCCCTCTGTAACTTTTCAAAACTCTGTTTTTCCAGGCTACACCCTTGCGTTTTCACTTCAATATTTTAGAGCCGATGGAGGGACTCGAACCCACGACCTGCTGATTACAAATCAGCTGCTCTAGCCAGCTGAGCTACATCGGCAAAACTTTTTCTTTTTCATAAAAAAAGTCCGCTATTTCTAACGGACTGCAAATGTATAAATTAATATTTGTTCTCAAAACATTTGATGAAAAATATTTTAAGCTACCTGCACATTAAATTTGCGCTTGCGCTTTTGAAGCTGCCTCTCAAGTGAACTAACACATTCATCTACACCTACTTCAAATCTCCTGCCCCTTTTTTTACAAATTATTTCATCTCCCGGAATACTTAGTAAAATTTCTGAAATTTTATTTTCCTTATCACTCGCTTTCTCCACTTTGAGGTACACATCGGCATAAATTACATTGTCGAAATGATTTTCAAGTTTGTCAAGCTTTTGCTGAATAAGGTTAACCAGTTTTTGATCGGCGTGGAAGTTCACGGATTGCACATTGACTTTCATAAAAATTGAAGTTTTTAATTAGACAAATTCTATAACCCCTTCTTGTTGTTCCTTGGATGCGCATTGCGGTAGACCTTATTAAGCTCAGCCATGCTGTTATGAGTATAAACCTGGGTAGCAGCAAGGCTGGAATGCCCCAAAAGTTCTTTAACAGCATTTAAATGAGCACCCTGGTTCAATAAGTGAGTGGCAAAGGAGTGTCGCAGGATATGCGGACTCTTCTTTAGCCTACTCGAGATACCTCTAAAGTAATTATTTATTGTACGGTAAACAAGCGAATCATAGGTTTTAACGCCTGCTGCTGTCAAAAATAAAAAGTCTTCTGAAACAGCATTTTTGACACCTTCCCTCTCATTGAGATACCCCTTTAATGTATTCATAACACCAGGTAAAAGTGGCACAAACCTCTCTTTATTCCCTTTACCTTTTACCTTTAGAAGACCCGTAGTCATATCGACATCCTGCAACCTTATATTTATGAGCTCACTTCGCCTTACCCCGGTTGAATAGAAAAGTTCAACCATCAGTTTATTTCTAACTTCTTCAAAACCTTCAGCCTGCACCTGCCCCAGGGCCTGTTCCATTTCTCCTTCAGAAAATGGCACCTGCAGGTTGCGTGAAGTCTTTAAAGCCCTGTGTTTTGCTAAAGGAGAAGTTTCCAGCTGCTTTGACTTCTGAAGAAAACGATAAAAAGCTTTTAAAGAAGATACCTTTCGATTAATACTATTATTGGACATGCCCTGCTCAACCAGCTGCACAATCCAGCTACGCACCTGGGAGTAATTCACCTGCTTGAGATCCTCCTGCCCGTAAGTTTCAGCGATAAAACCGGCAAAAGAAAGAAGATCGGCCCGGTATGCCGTGACCGTGTGAACCGAATTCTTTTTTTCCAGTTCCAGGTAATCAAAAAATGAAGTGTAAATATTTTGGGGCATAAAAAAACTGTTGACAAACAAAGTTATAAAACTTTATCTATCAACAGTTAATATTATATACCTAAGAACTCAGGCTTAGGAATTGATACTAGATCTCTTCCTGATCTCTTAGATGCTGAATGTAAGCAGCTTTTTGGACTTGAGCCCTACGTTCTACCGACGGTTTTGTAAATGCCTGACGATCTCTCAACTGACGCATTGTTCCTGTGCGATCAAATTTACGCTTGAAACGCTTCAGCGCTCTATCAATATTCTCTCCGTCTTTAACTGGTATAATTAACATAGTGTCACCTCCTTTCTTTAAAAATTATTTTCGAGCTGCAAAGATAATCGTTAATTGTAAACTCGCAATTTTAATTTGTTTTATTTCTTAAAAAAATTTCCAAGAACCAAAATCCAAATTCCAAGCACCAAATTCCAAAACCTTAAACCTTGGACTATTTGGCTGCCGGTTTGTATTCCTTCCCGTCAATCACCATTTTAGCGATGATCTCACGAAGAATTTCTGAAGTCCCGCCTCCAATAGGCCCCAGGCGGCTATCCCTCAACAACCGCGCTAATGGATAATCTTCCATATAGCCATATCCTCCCAAAAACTGAAGGCACTTGTAAATAATCTCATCGGCTATTTTTGTAGAAAGCAGCTTAGACATACTGGCTTCTTTAACCACATAAACCCCGCGGTGCATTCTTTCGGCAATAGAATAATTAAATTCCTTTGCCATCTCCACCTCGCTGGCCATATCGGCATAGCTGTGACGCAGAGCCTGGAACTTATCAATGGTTCTTCCAAAAGCTTCCCTTTCTTTCATATACTTCAAAGTATAGTCTAAGGCAAACTCTGCACGGGCATGGGCGTTAATCCCCATAATTAGCCTTTCAAAAGCAAAGTGCTGCATGATGTAAGGAAAGCCTTTACCCTCTTCCCCCATAAGGTTTGAAGCTGGTACTTCTACATTATCAAAAGCAATCTCGGCAGTGTCTGATGCTCTCCAGCCCAGTTTATTCAGTTTTGTGGCCGAAATCCCGGGAGTTTCACGGTCTATCACAAAAATGCTCATCCCCTTCCCTTTTAGCTCGGGAGCAGTCTTTGCAGCTACAACAAGATAATCTGAATAGACTCCATTCGTAATAAAAGTCTTGGATCCATTAATGACATATTTATCCCCTTTTTTAACCGCAGTAGTCCTCATCCCGGCAACATCACTCCCGCCAGAAGGCTCACTAATACAAAGACAGCCAATCTTTTCTCCACTAATACTGGGTGCCAGATATTTTTCTTTGATGCGGTGATCTCCCTCTTTGTCAAGATGCGTCATTGCAAGATATGCATGCGCCCACATAGCCGCTGCAAATCCGCCACTATTGATCTTTTGTAACTCTTCAAGAAAAATCACAGTATAGAAAATATCGAGATTTAATCCTCCATATTCTTCGGAATAATTGAGGCCGAAATATCCCATTTCTCCAAATTTCTCCCAGATAAAGCGCTCAATAGTCCCTGTCTCCTCCCATTTTTCGATATGCGGAACCACCTCTTTTTGAAGGAATTCCTGAAAGCTTTTGCGGAATAATTCGTGTTCTTCTGTAAAATATCTGCTGTTCATAAAGTTTATTTCTGAATGTTTTTTTAAACCTGAAAATTTTCTGGGAATGCGAAAAACTTAGTTTTTCTGGTCAATGCTCAAATATAGGGCAATTCTGCCTAATTTTTCCAGAGGAAAATTCGGAATCTGCCCAAGTTCTTCCAGGCTCTTTATTTCTCCTGCCTCTTCCCGAAACTTCACAATGGCACGGGCCTGCTCGTAATTTAAATATGGGATGCCGGTGAGCTGCATAAGGTTCACCTTATTAATATCCAGCCGTTCTCCGGGCCATTGCTGCACCTCAAAGTGCAGCAGCAGCCTTTCCACAACTTCTGGAGAGAGGCCGTAGACATCATTAAGCTGCACCTCACCTCTAAAGCCGCCAAGCGAATTACGGTATTTCACAATCCTGGCAGAAAGTTTTTCCCCTATCCCATTAACCCGTTGCAGGTCTTCGGCCGTAGCGGTATTAATATCAGCTTTGGAAAGAGGTGTCAAAAATGCCTTTTTTGGCACCCTGTTTTCTTCGGAAGTATTTCTGCGGAAATTGGGAAACTGAAAAGAAGGCGCCAATATCTTCAGCAAAGAATCTGAAACTCCCGTGACCTCCTGAAATTCTTCAGCAGAATTGATCCATAGATCGCGTTCCCTGAATTCATGAAGCCGGTCTATTTCAGCTACAGAAAGCTCCAGCAAATAGCCTTTATAATCTGAAATAAAATTGGGATTGAAAGGCGCTACTGCCACCTCATCTCTTTCAGCCGCAACCTGCTTCAATGAATCAACCGTACGTTGCATTTCAGTGACAATTTTTTCTTCTTCAGGGTCTGGAAGGTCTTCCGAAGAAAAAAGAATGAAAAAGTAGATCCCCTGCAGGGCAATGATGATAGCTACCAAAACAAAAATCCCATTCTGTTGACTTCTGGTGAAAACAAAATGGGATTTCCAGTTTTTCATTATGTAAGTTAGGCCTTAAGAGGCTTTTTTCACCCGCTCTTTTTCAGGCTTATGAAAAAGCTCGCCGACTTTCAATTTTCTTGAGTATTCTCTAAGATCCTTTCTCACCTCACCAGACATGATGTAAAGCCCGATGATGTTAGGGAAAGACATGGCAAGGATCATCATATCTGAAAAGTCAAGAACAGCACCAAGGCTCACCGATGCTCCCACTACTACAAACACAAGAAAGAGTGCTTTATAGAGTAGTTCCATATTCTTGCTTTTTCCGAAGAGAAAAGTCCAGGCTCTCATTCCGTAGTAAGACCAGGAGATCATTGTTGAGAAAGCGAATAAGAATACTGCAGCTGCAAGAACGTAAGGGAACCACGAGATCACACTACCAAAAGCGGTAGACGTTAATTCTACTCCTCCTACTCCTTCAACCTCGTGCATTCCTGTAAAAATAAGCACAAGCGCAGTAAGGGTACACACTACAACTGTATCGATAAAAGGCTCAAGAAGTGCCACAAAACCTTCAGACGGCGGATTGTTTGTCTTGGCGGCAGAATGTGCAATAGCAGCAGATCCTACCCCGGCCTCGTTAGAAAAAGCCGCTCTTTGGAACCCGACAATCAATACACCAATTACCCCACCTTTTAAGGCACTGGGGCTAAAGGCTCCATCCCAGATCGCAGCAAACGCCGGACCTATATTTTCAATATTTACACCAATTACAACTAAGGCTCCTACAATGTAGACTGCTGCCATAATTGGAACAATTTTCCCTGTTACTTTGGCAATACTGCTTATTCCACCAATGATCACAATTCCCACAAGAATTGCAACTACCACCCCGAAGATAAACCCGTTACCAACAAGCGCCGGAAATTCACCCGCAAGAATTACAAAAGACTGGTTGGCCTGGAACATGTTTCCACCTCCAAAGGAGGCTCCAATTGCAAGAATAGCAAAGAAAACCGCCAGGAATTTACCCAATCCGGTCATATTTCTCTTTTCAAGCCCATACCTAAGATAATTCATAGGACCTCCAAAAACGCGCCCTTCAGAATTTATAAAGCGGTATTTTACCCCCAGGGTACACTCCACGAATTTGGACGACATCCCCAGAAGACCAGCAAGGATCATCCAGAGAGTAGCTCCGGCTCCACCAAGGGAAATAGCAACAGCCACCCCGGCAATATTACCCAATCCTACCGTACCCGACACTGCAGTGGCAAGCGCCTGGAAGTGTGTTACCTGTCCGGGTGCATTGGGATCGTCATATTTTCCTTTAGCAAGATCAAGAGCATGTTTAAACCCTCTAATATTTATAAAGCCCATTCTTATTGTAAAGAACAATGCTCCTAAAACGAGCCATATTACAATGAATGGGATATCTTTTTTCTGCAAATCTCCGTTAGGATGAAGTAATGGCACAGGCTGATCATATCTTATGGCAGCGAGATAATGTGCCCCCTGCTCAATAACATCTTCAACATTCTCTGAATTATAGATCATTCCCCCCTCCTTCACTAAATACTCGAGGGTACCTGTAGCATTTGCGTAGGCAGTACTTTCTTCTTCTCCATCCTGCAGCACAATGGCAATAGGCTCTCCTTCTTCAACACGCTCTCCTTCGGCTTTAAGCCATTCTTTCAGAAGAAATCGACTATCGGTACGGGCTTCCCAATTTGGCGCTGCTACTCTTTTAATGTCGGCATAGACCACAGGATCATAAATTCCAATAGCTGAGAATGGATCCCAAAATAGCACGCTACCCATGCTTTCCACAATAGGAGCAAAGGTGCCATTGAAATGTTCTGTAATGGCTTTTGCCGGTACTTTAATTGTTTTGGTAACACTGTTGTTGTTGGCATCGGTAACGGTTACCGTATAATCTACACCTTCAATAAGACCTTCTGCCCGCGGGGCATCCAAAGGTGTGTCCTGTTTGGACCATTTGTACTGATAAGGAGGCGCCCCCCCCTGTACCTGAAGTTCAGCAAAGCCGTCATTGATCACCTTTGAAGGGTTTTCAACCTGGACTTCAACATCAAGGTTTTGGGCATAAGTAGTTAAAAAGAATACACAGAATAATAATGAAAGTATCGACTTTCTCATAAAAGGATTTTAGAATAATACTAAATGGAATTTTCGGCGAAGCAAGATGCTAAAAATATTAACGTTTTCAAATTTTATGAAGTTAAAATGCAAAGAAAACGTTAACCCATAAGACTTAAGAGAAATTTAGGCCCCTCTAAAGATCAAAAACTGATGTGCGTTTTGAGTAGATCATATCCTTGAACCTGAGGAGGAAAGCAAATGTGAGGTAAACTGCAAAACCTATCCCAAAAGTGGCAAACGAAAGGTAGATAAAGAACAGCCTTACGTTTTTAGCTCTCATCCCAAGTTTATCGGCAAAGCGCGAAGAAACATAAAACCCATGTCTCTCAAAAAAGTTCCTTATTTGGTTCACCCATCTCTGCATATCACAAATATATTAAAAATGTGGTTGCTGTTGCAAGATTTCCAGGCCTACTGCACAATGTAAACAGGCTTTCCTGTCACAGTACTCTTTTTTTAACTGCAGTAATGCCTGTGATCTTAATGCATTCTTCACGATAGATGGCCTTAGGGTTTTAAATTTTTTGACTATTTCATTTTCCTCTGCAGCAACGGCCTCTATAAGGGGAGCCACTATCTCGAAAGCATCTTTCCCCTCACTTTTAAGGTAGGCAAATTTTACAGGAACCACAGTATTCACGATGAGAAGATCCAGGAACTTCTTTCCCGGTTTCTTTATTCTCGCAGTGTGCCTGCGCGAAAAGGTATAGTGTGTATTCCAGAATTCATTTAAACGCACTTCGAAAAGTTCGTGAACCTGTTGCGTATTTTGACATTTTTGAAGCTTCGAAAACAGCGCCGCATGTTCACAGTATACTGCTGCAAGCTGCACCAACCTAATTTCAGGAAAGTTATCGGGCCTGAGACGAAAATATTTAACAGGCAGAACTCCTTTTCTACACAAGGCAAACTTATGCTGCAAATAGAGATAGATCTCTCTTAACTTTAAAAAATAAGGTTCTTCATGATCTTTTTCCAGCAGCCCCGCCTGCCCCAGTAGCAATGCTTCCATTTCGAGAGCATTTGCTCTCACTTTTCTTACTACCGGAAAAGGAATAGATCCCGCGATACTCAGAAAAGCCTCCCCGTTTATGTTGAGCCCAAAATTTTTGGCCAGCATTTGAAAAAGCACCGCCTCCCAATCTCCGGCAGTTTTTGAGAGCAGCTCTGAAATGAGGGAAGATTTCTTCTCCAGTCGCTCCACGTATAGACGCTCCAGCCAATTGTCTATTACAAAATCATCAATATCGGGCAGTTCTTTTTCGCAATTGATCCATTTCCCATGATCTTCTGCACACAACCTGTTGTAGCTATTGAGGCTTTCAGGCAAGACCAGAGACTGTAACTCCATCACTGGAAGTGGCGAATTATCCCTTCGGAAGATATCAACGTCATGAACCCAGACAATATGAAGAATCACATTATCATAGGCAGGATCGGTTTCATGCCCATGCATGTACCAATCTGAAGAACGAATATGGATTTCGACATTTCCTGCCCATTCCTGATCATTGATTCGAAGCCTTGAGTACAGAAAATCGGGACCTGAAAGCTCATTGTGCAGACCTGGCGAGATGACACTAACCACAGCGCCATCTACAGTTTTCATCTCCTGTAGATCGAACTTCTGAAACTGCCATAAATAATGTAGATAATCTTCCCGCATCAAATAAAAGTATACAATATTCACATACCTTACTGATACACAACCAAATAAAATGACAGATTCGCCTTACAACTAATGTTAATTTTCGATAAGCAACTTTTGCTTTACCTCGTGATAAAATTTCTCTACCCAACGGCGGTACATTTCCCCACTGGGATGAAGGTTATCCTCGGCAATTAATTCAGGTTTTTCTATTGCTTCACGGGAAATGGGCGTAATATCATAGACCTCTATATTGAATTCTGAAGCTACTTGCTTAAAAACTTCATTAAATTCATCTATTTCACGTCCAATTTTTTCAGCATTTTCGGCACCAAAGGGCGTCACTCCATAATCGGGAATGCTCACTGCAAAAACCCCTGCTGCTCCATTAACCGAATGTAAAATAGCTTCTTTAAAAACTTTCTTCAGGTCTTCCCGATAAGTTTCTATAGATTTTCCCTGGTATTGATTATTTACCCCAATGAGCACCGAAACAAGATCATATTTTTCATTGTTTAACTGCGCATCTATAGCCTTTAAAAGATCCTGAGTGGTCCAACCTGTAGTGGCAATGATCCTGGGATCTTTAACTTCAAATCCATCGCTCTTAATTGCTCTACAAGCTGCACAGGCCATCTCATTTCGGGCGCTACACTTTCCCCTATAGTATAAGAATCTCCCAAAGCCAGGTACCGCAATGGCTGTTGCTCTACTACTGTAATATTTTCTGAAGAATTCTCTTTACATCCCGCAAACAACATCAGCATTAAACAGAGTATGGATATTTGTTTCATCAGTTTCAGTTTTAAGTCACTAAATATACTATTCAACAGCAGCAGTACAAATACTGCCGGGAATTTTTTCAGAAATGATCAGCAAAAATGGCATTTTTGAGGGGACAATTATCAGGAAATTCTTAATTCACGGTTAAAGAGGCTGCTGCTCGATTAATTTTCAGCTAAATATTTTATCTTACTCAAAACCTTGCCCATGAAAGCCACACCACCTGTACCGGGAGAGCAAAACCCGGATAGTAAAGCCGAAAAACCTCCAAAAAAGGAAAATAAATTCATGTCTCTGCTCAAAAAAGTAGGATTTAATATTTGGCTGGCAGTAATGGTTATTGGAGGCGCACTGGCTTTTGTTACAGCTCTGTTCCTGGTATGAAAAATATCTATCTGCTTTTCAGTATTTGCCTCGCAGCCTTTCTTCTGAATATGGCTTTAATAAAGCTAGCAGTTGAATTACCCGAATTTTTCACTTCTCACCTCAATGATCTTTTATGCATGCCCATAGTTTTAAGTATATGCCTGTTTATCATTAGAAGCTTCAGCAGAAACAAGGGCATCAAAATTTCCCTTTTTTCAGCATGCTCTCTCGCGGCACTTTATTCTGTTTATTTTGAGCTTTATCTGCCTAACAACTCTACAAGATATACCTCAGATGTAATAGATGTGATTTTATACTTTTCAGGTGCATTTGCTTTTTGGCTGGTTCAGGGAATGGAAGCAGCCAAGGAATCTTCAGCAATAAAAAAAGCTGCCTAAAGTAAGAAATTAAGACAGCTCTTTAATATTTAAATCAGTAAGTCCTGATTTTAGGTTCCAGTGAACATATTCTTAGTCAATATATCCCATTTTTCGCATCCATTCATCATTGAACATTTTACCTACATAGCGGCTACCGTGATCGTGAAATAAGATTACCACCACATCATCCTTCTTAAAATGTTCTTTTAGCTGAAGTAATCCTTTTATAGCGGCTCCCGCACTATTCCCAAGGAACATCCCCTCTTCTTTAGCCAGCCTTTGGGTATAAACCGCTGCATCTTTATCGGTTACCTTTGTAAAACCGTCAATAATGTCAAAATCTACATTCTTCGGAAGGATATCTTCCCCAATTCCCTCTGTAACGTATGGATAAATCTCCTTTTCATCAAACTCGCCGGTCTCATGGTATTTTTTGAATACCGAACCATAGGTATCAACCCCCCAAACCTTCACATTTGGATTTTGCTCTTTCAGGTATTTTCCTACTCCCGAAATAGTTCCGCCGGTACCCACACCTACTACAAAATGTGTCACTTTTCCATCGGTTTGTTTCCAAATTTCGGGTCCGGTACTCTCGTAGTGGGCTTTGGTATTGGAAAGGTTGTCGTACTGGTTCACATACCAGGAATTCGGGGTTTCTTCCGAAAGGCGTTTAGAAGTGGAATAGTAAGATTGAGGATCATCGGGCGCTACATCGGTTGGGCAAACCACAACCTCACTGCCTACGGCTCGTAAAATGTCAATTTTCTCCTTAGACTGTTTGTCGGCCATCACACAAACCATTCGGTAGCCCTTCACTATAGCGGCAAGAGCAAGCCCCATACCGGTATTTCCCGAAGTCCCTTCAATAATGGTTCCCCCCGGCTTAAGAAGTCCGGCAGCTTCGGCATCTTCAATCATTTTCACCGCCATACGGTCCTTTACCGAATTTCCGGGGTTGAAAGTTTCATATTTTGCCAGCACCAAAGCATCTATACCTTCCGTAAGCTTATTGATCTTAACTAGAGGCGTATTTCCAATGGTACCTAGTATATTTTCAGCGTATTCCATATCTCAAATTTTCGGCTGCAAAGGTAAGAAAAAAAGCAGCTTTAGAAAGATTGCAAAAGGGATGCCGAAAAAGGCATTTTTGACACTTCTTCCTAATCGAACTTCATGGCCTTTACCGGGGAGATCCTGGTAATGATAAAAGAAGGAATAAGCAGCATTAGCATACACAAAAAGAGGGTACCTAAATTAACTGCTACAATGTACTCCCAGCCAATGTACACAGGTGCTTCGGTCACATAGTAAGTCTCGGGGTTTAGTGGAATAAGCTTGAGGTACTTTTGTGCAAATAACAACCCCAGACCTATTAAATTTCCCCAAAAAAGACCCAGCAGGATTAAATATCCGGCGTTGTACAAAAAGATCTTTCTTACACTCCAGTCGCTGCTGCCAAGGGCTTTTAAGATCCCAATCATTTGTGTGCGTTCCAGGATAAGCACCAAAAGAGCGGTGATCATATTAATGCCTGCCACCAGGATCATGATCCCGATGATAAGCGCGACGTTAAAATCGAAAAGCGATAACCATTCAAAAAGAGAATAATACTGCTGCTTAATGGTGCGGGTATCGAGAAATGATCCGGTATTCTCATAGATCTCCTGCCCTTTCTCTTCCAGCTGACCAAAATCTTCAAGAAAAACCTCGAAATTACCGACTTCATCTTTTTCCCAGCGGTTAATTCGCTGCACATGCCGAATATCGCCCAGCATATAGAGCTCATCAAACTCCTGAAAGCCGGAATTGTAAATTCCCGTGATCTCAAAAGCCCTGATTAACGGCGTCCTGCTGGTTTCATCCCTTAAAAAATAAGTGACTGCTTTGTCTCCCACTTCCAAACCCAGTCTGTTTGCAGTGTAGCGGGAAATAAGCACTTCATTATTCAGCCCGTCGCTAACATTGGGCATCTTGCCTGCTACCAGGAAATCTTCAAAATATTCCCAGTTAAAGTCGGGCCCAACTCCTTTCACAATGATACCCTCAAAGTCGGTTTCAGTCCTGATTACTCCGCCAAGATAGGCCGTGGCCTGGATGTGATCAATTCCATCTACACTGGTAAATTCGGGATAAAAATCCTGTTCGGTCGAGATAGGCGTTAAAGAAACCTGTGAATTGTTGTTGTCATAGCTCGAAATGGTGATATGACCGGTAAAAGCCGACATCTTTTCTCTTATCTTCTGCTGCAGTCCCAGGCTTGTAGCAAAAGCTACCAGCATCATTATCACGCCAATAGCAATTGCAACAATTGCTATTTTTATTATAGGTGCCGATATGCTATTTTTGTGCTGCTTCGCACTAATAAGGCGCCTGGCGATAAACAATTCCAAATTCAAGAGTAGCTATGAGTTTTAGATTTTTCAAAAGTACATTTTTATTCCTAGTTATTACCGCCACCGCCTGCGGAAACAATTCAGGAAATCCTTCGGTTAATTCTGCTGAAGCCAAAAACGAGTCCCCTGCCAAAATTTCAAAAGAGCTGAAGCTGGGTGCTGAAAGAACAGCCTATTATTTGCCATTTTTGGAAGGTAAGAAAGTTGGGCTGGTAGGAAACCAGACCAGTATTATTCCTACGGAAGCAGGAAATGTACATCTTGTAGACACTCTTTTGGCCCTCGACGTGAATTTGGTTAAAGTTTTTGCCCCAGAGCATGGATTCCGGGGTACAGCCGATGCTGGCGAAGTAGTTGAAGACGGAAAAGATCCAAATACCGGCCTGCCGGTAATTTCCCTTTATGGAGACAACAAAAAACCATCTGTACAACAGCTGGAAGGCCTTGATGTTCTGATTTTCGACCTTCAGGATGTGGGAGTGCGCTTCTACACCTATATTTCTACCCTGCATTATGTGATGGAAGCCGCTGCCGAAAATGACATAACATTGATCATTTTTGACCGTCCAAATCCAAACGGTCATTACCTGGACGGGCCGGTGCTCGACCCGCAGCACAAGAGTTTTGTAGGGATGCATCCCATCCCGGTGGTACACGGAATGACCATTGGAGAATACGCAAAAATGACCAATGGCGAGAACTGGTTGAAGAACGGCGTGCAAACCGATCTAAAAGTGATTGAAATGGAAAATTATGTTCACAGCATGCCCTACGATCTTCCTGTAAAACCTTCTCCAAACCTTCCTAATGCAAAGTCAATTAACCTGTACCCCAGCATTTGTTTTTTTGAAGGAACCAACGTTAATGCAGGTCGTGGCACAAGTAAGCAGTTCCAGGTATTTGGCTCCCCTTACCTTTCACAAGACGTATTTCCATTCACTTATGTCCCCGAGCCTAATGAAGGTGCCAAATCTCCAAAGCACCTAAACAAGACCTGCTACGGAAGAGATCTCTCAAATGCAGCGCACCTGGATTATCTTAACCTTGAATGGCTTATAGAAGCATATAATCACAGCTCTCAAAAAGAGGAATTTTTCAACGCATTTTTCACAAAGCTCGCCGGAACCAAAGAACTGCAGAAGCAAATTGAAAACGGTATGACCGCAGAGGCAATACGCGAAACCTGGAAACCTGGCTTAGAAGATTTTAAAACAGTAAGGGAGAAGTATTTGTTGTATTAGTTGCGAGGTGCGGGATTTGAAAGTTGCGGGTTGCAAGTTTGATATGTTGCGGGTTGCGGGTTGAAATTATCAAAGTTGCAGGTTGCATCGTTTCAGGTTTGATAGAGGTTGAATCTTTACCGGAAGTAAATATGTTGCGGGATACGGGTTGCGGGTTGCACGGTTGCAGGTTTATTAGAAGTTGAAAGTTTTTCTGCCGGAAGTATATAGGTTTCGAGTTGCGGGTTGCGGAATTCGTGGTTCAGATTTATACCGCAGAATTATTTAATCAGAAACTTTTAATCTTTGTTCTTAGGTTTTCCAGGATTTCTCAACATATTTTATAAAGGAATTTATTTTGCGACCCAGGTCGTTATAATCATTCTTCAGGTAATGTTGATCTTCCATTATTTCCGGATAAAGATGAAGGATTTTCTCCAAATGATTTATAGTTTCATCATTACTTGCATGTGAATAAACCAGAAACTTTAGAAAATCTCCTTTGTACCTTCTCCTTCCGTAACCTTCAACAATTTTTGTATTTACTGAATCTGCTGACCTTCTAATTTGACTTCCTAATTCATAAAGCTCGTGTCTAGGTAATTTCAAACTTAATGTGTGAACCTTGTAAAATAAAGCTAATGAGGTGCGAAAAATCTCCAGCTCTTTATATGAATTTGCCATAATCTTTATTTTAATTGAAAATTAAAAGATAAGAATTTTGTAGGCACGTACATGAAGTAACTCGGAACTCGGAACTCGGAATTCGGAACCCGCAACGTGCAACAATACTCCTCAACAATTCAACTTGCAACAAAGACAACGTGCAACCCGCAACAACAAGACCCGCAACAAAAACTAAGGCAGTCTCTTCTTCATCTCCTCCACAATCCTGAAAGCTGCCGGGCAAATAGCGACATTTTTAATGGTGAGGTTTGAGATTTTGTGAAAGTCTTTCCGGTTGGTGTGAGGGAATTCACTGCAGGCCTTGGGCCGTACATCGTAGATGAGGCAATAATTGTCGGGAGCCAAAAAAGCACAGGGCACTTCCTGAAGCACGTAATCATTATCTTCATCTATGCGGAGGTACTGGTCAATGAACTGCTGTGGCTTTTGGCGCAGGTGCTTTGAGATGCGCTCAATGTCTTTATTGGTAAACAGAGGTCCGGTGGTTTTACAGCAGTTAGCGCAGGTAAGACAATCGGTTCGGCTAAATTCTTCTTCGTGCAACTCCTGCATTTGCAGGTCAAGATGCCGCGGCGGCTTCTTTTTAAGACGCGAAAAAAATTTCTTATTCTCTGTATGTTTATCTTTGGCCTTTTGCGGAAGCCCATTTAATTCATCCTGCATGCCGCAAAGATAAACAGAACCAACACGTGAACAAGCCAAAAAATAATCCCGATATCTTCGGAAAAGCAATAACTGCTTTCTTCGAGAAAGCTGATGAAACCGATATTGTTGTGCATTCGCCCGACTTTGATGATGATGTGATTCCGGTGCCCTACCTCTTCAGAAGTTATAAAGAAATGCAGCCACTTGAACAGCAAGCCCTCAAATTGTGTCGGGGAAAGGTGCTGGATGTAGGTTGCGGTGCGGGTAGTCATTCCCTGTACCTTCAGCAGGAGCGCAATCTTGTAGTTACAGCTATAGATACTTCAGCCGGAGCTATAAAAGTGTGTCGCAAACGCGGAATTTCGGATGCCAGAAATATTGCTTTTGAAGATCTTTCCGAAGAAAAATTCGATACAATTTTACTGCTGATGAATGGAACAGGTATCGTAGGAAAAATGAAGTTCCTGGATGCCTTTTTTGAGCAGCTAAAGAATCTTCTTGCTGAAAATGGCCAGGTTTTAATTGATTCTTCAGACCTTATTTACCTTTTTGATACCGATGAAGACGGAGGCGTTTGGGTGGATACTACAAACGGTTACTATGGCGAACTCACCTACCGATTGAGCTATAAGGCTGAAACCTCCAATAGTTTTGACTGGTTGTACCTTGATTTTGAATCCTTATCTTTAGCAGCTGACAAGCACCGCTTTAACTGTGAAAAAATATATGAAGGCGAACATTATGATTACCTGGCAAGGCTTACAGTAAAAAAGTAGAATGAAGAAAAATTTCCATGCCGCCTGCATCTTGTTGTTATTCGTTTTAACGGGTTGCAGCATTGATGATGCCGACAAGAAACCTTCGGTGTACAGTAATAATCTGGTTTTGGGCGCTTCGGCACGGGATTTTTTAAGCGATGAAACCTTTACCCGCATTGAACTAGACGTGGTTTACGTGATGGGCCATAAGCCCGAAGACCAGGTGCTGCAAAGCCTAACAAACTTTCTTAAACGCTATACCCACAAGCCGGGTGGCATAAGCCTTAAAACCCGCGCGATTGTAAGCCCTCAAATGGGATCCTATTCTATCAAAGAAATTAAAACGGTTGAAAAACAGCACCGCAGCGTTTTTTCTGAAGATGATAAATTAGGAGTATTTATCTTTTTTGCCGACAACAAAAGTGAGGATAGTAAAGCCAACTTCCGCATTCTAGGAAAAGCTTACCTCAATACCTCACTGGTTATTTTTGACAATCAGGAATTGAGTGATATGGCAGGCAGCGCCTCCCAAAGCGAGATTCAAACAGTGACCCTGCATCACGAATTTGGGCACCTCTTTGGCCTGGTGAACAACGGAAGCCCCGCACAGAGTGAACATGAAGATCCCGATAAAGGCTCCCGGGCGCACTGCAGCGTTGAGGGATGTTTAATGGCAGCGGCCATTGAATTTAGCTCCTCACCTCTCAGTTTTCTTGAAAATGATCAAAATATCCTAGACTTTGACGAGCAGTGCAAGCTCGACCTGAAGGCCAATGGAGGAAAGTAACTGCTGGATTCAAGATCATTGTTGTTTTAGGGAAAGATCCAGGCTCGTTCCACTGCTTATTAAACTTCGGGTAGCATCAGATAAACATTTACTTAGTTCGTTATAACTCACAAAAAACCCCTCAAAAATGTGCTTTTAAGGGGTCCTTTTTCTACTACTTGTACTTCTAAAGTCGTACTTTTAAAATTCGCATTTCTCTAAAGTCTTCTAATTTCCATAAACTTTTTTTCCGTCAAGATAAGTAGCACTGGCTTTCATATCGGGGATTTGTTCTTCAGAAACCTTCAAGATATCCCTGTCTAAAATGACAAAATCGGCATACTTTCCAGGTTCTATCGATCCCTTTTCATCTTCTTCAAAATTGCTGTAAGCTGCCCAAATTGTCATTCCGCGTAAGGCTTCTTCCCGAGAAAGTGCCTGCTCGGGCATATAACCTCCTTCAGGATAATTTTTTGTATCCTTACGTGCCACCGCCGCATAGAAGGTGAGGAATGGGCTCACCTGCTCAACGGGAAAATCTGTGCCCAAAGCGATTATTCCGGCTTCTTCGAGCAGTTTTTTATAGGCATAAGCACCTTTTTCCCGCTCTTCGCCCAGCCTTTCTCCAGCCCAGTACATATCGCTTGTAGCGTGGGTAGGTTGCACTGACGGAATTATATTTTTACTGAAATATTTAAAATCTTCGGGGGCAATTATTTGTGAATGTTCAACTTTCCAACGGCGATCTCCTGCGTCTGAAAGCAGAGAATCGTAAGTCTTTAGCACCACAACATTGGCCGAATCTCCAATGGCATGGGTATTCATTTGGTAAGGCGAATTTGCAATTCTACCGGCTGTCTTCTTAAAATCGGCCACCGAAGAAAGTAAAGCGCCGTAATGGTTATGCTTATCGGAATAAGACTCTTTTAATGCAGCTCCCCTTGACCCCAGGGCACCGTCGGCATAAAATTTCACCGAACGTACATTTAATCTGGGCGTTTTTAGAGGCTCCCTGTCAAGAAAGTAATCCAGGTTCTCTTTTGTATTGCTTATCATTGCGTAGATGCGCACTTCCAACTCCCCAGCCTGCTGCAGGCTGTCTATCAATTCAATGGTAGCACGATCTAATCCTGCATCATTAACGGTAGTTAAACCATATTGAAAAACCTCTTTTTGAGCATCGAGTAAAGCTGCGGTTTGATCTTTAACACTGGCTTCGGGAACTGCGTTCTCTACCAAAGCCATGGGATTGTCTATAAGGATTCCGGTAAGTTTGCCGTTCTTCTTTTCAATTTCTCCCCCTTCTGCAGGAGTGTTTGCTGTAATATTAGCTGCATTGAGCGCCGCCTGATTGGCAAGTAAAGCGTGACCGTCAATTCGTGTGATGGCAACCGGAATATCTGGAAAAAGAATATCAAGCGTATCTTTTACGGGAAACTCCTTTATTTCCCAGTCATTTTGATCCCACCCACGACCTACTATGAAATCGGAATTTTTTTCCTCCTGAAATGCTGTTATTCGTGCAACTACTTCTTCAAAACTGCTAGTGCCGGTAAGATCTACAGCCTGCATGGTACTGCCGAGACCGTAGAAATGTGCGTGTGCATCAATTAATCCGGGAAGAATAGTCTTTCCCTGGGCATCCAATACTTCAGGGGCATTGTATTTCTCCTGCATTTCAGCTGAAGTACCAACAGCAAGGAACTTTCCGTCTTTGACTACGAATGCTTCCGCAGTAGAAAACTGATCGTCTACAGTATATATATTGGCATTGATTACAAGGAGATCGGCTTCTTGTTTCCCGTTGTCATTACATCCGAAGAACATTCCGAAGCATAGAATTAGAAATAGTGCTTTTTTGATCATGTGAAGAGATTTAGGGTAAAAATAGAAAATGCGCTCCAAACAGAAGCGCATTTATAAAGTTTTGGGCACATGAAGTTTAGAACCAGCCCACAATTGCCTCACCTATGGCCTTACGAATATCGGCATTGGCTGCAGCAGCAAGGGCAATAGAAACAAATAAACCTATCATGGCGTAAGCGAAATCTCTAAAGATCATCCTGCCGGCCTTCTTGCGGTGCTTCTTACCTTTTTTGGTACGGGCAAAACTCACGGCGATCTCTCTACCGCCAATGACTCCAAGGAAAACCCAGGTTGTAGACATTGGGACCGTACTAATAAATAATTTATAGATAAGCAAAATCACATAAGTGGCATCGATTAGGGTTGCCGCCCTAACATCCGAAATCCTCGCTTTTTCACTTACTACTTTCTGAATTTTGTCTCCCCGCAGGTAGAAAAGAAGTCCAAGACCTGTAAAGATGGTCAATGCAAAGATGATGAATTGAAAGAGGTCAAGTTGTCTTGGCAGGAAGACGGCGATATTGGCACCATCCTGCATCACCCAAACTCCCCACAATGTACCGCTCACTACCCACTGCACTATGTTCCAGCTCTGGTTGAATTTACGGCTCTTAAAGTACTTTTTGATGGTATTGTACGACAGGTACCAAACCAGGAATGACAGGATGAACGCCATGATGTACCCGGTCCAGGATTTCCATACTACGGAAGTGATCCCCGACGTATCGGCGCTAAACACACTTAAAATAAGAAAAGTGGTAGAAACCGGCATTCTTAAACGGGTAAGAATAAGAAGTACCAGGGGTGCAATTATTTGGAAAAAGCTGAAGTTCTCTGGGTGCGGATATTTAGTAGTGCCATCGGGGTTGAGGAGGCGTTGATAGGTCACATCACCGTCAAAATAGATCCAGCTAAAGGTGACCACCGCAAGGAAAATACTCCCGATGAAGATCCACATTACCCACCATTTTCTATTTTTATTACTTTCGATAAAGGTACCCAGCGACTGTATACTATCATTGGCTACGGTAGCGTAGGCAGCGAAAAAGAACCCGAGCCACATCCCGGCCTGGCCGTAACCGGTAAGGATACCCGCCAGAACAAGTCCTACAATTACTATGGCAAGAAATGTCTTTTCCTGTACCATAAAATCGAGCACGTTCAAGTACGGCCGATTCCTCTTTATCCTCTTAAATTTAGTTTTTGCCATTTGATTATTATAGGGTTTTCAAAAATTGCTAAAAAATGCGAATAAAACTGTCTTTTTTACATTTTTTTTGCGCTGCAAAATTATACACTTCCATAAAACCTCTTTTTATTCCAATGTTATCTAATTGTTAAGATTGTCTAAAATTACTGATATCCTTTCCATAAAAAAAGCCGGTAAGAACCGGCTTTTTGAATATTGTGTTTTTCCTGTTTGTTATCTTCCGAAGTCAAACTTATAAGTAGCTCCTGCCATAACCTGCATTCCCAGCACAGGATAATCTACCCATCTTTCATAGTTATCTCCCAGCAGGTTTTGCCCCCGGGCAAATATTGAAAGCCTGTCGTTGAACCTGTACCCCAGATTAAGGTTAAGGTCAAAATAAGAATCCAGGCTCACTATTTCTGTTCTTACGGAATTGAGTACATCACTGGTTTGGTATATCTCAAAATCCTTGCGCTCGCCCACAAAAAAGACATTTGCACCTGCAAACCATTTTTCTGTGATCTGGTAATCTCCAATCAAATTGGCTCTAAAAGTTGGAAGGTTCCATGCTTCTTCCTCATCACTGGTGTCGTAAACGAAAAACTCCCCATTAACACGCAGGTTAAAGTCACTGTTCACATCAAAATCAAGTTCTCCAAAAAGGGAGATGGTATTTACCTGATCATAAACAACACCAAAAGAGTTACCATAAGCATATTCGGGTTTAGTTCCCGGCTCAGTCATTTCATTGGGATTTGATCTAAAGAGAGGCTTGTAATCTTCGGCCATGTACTTTAAGCGCGTGTTGTAGCCTATATTTGTTGACAATTTTCCTTTAGCACCCACATAAGCATTGTACTGTTGATCTGTAGGGGCTATATCAACTGCAGGTGAAAGAAAAGGGTTCTCTTTAGTAAACTCGTAATAAGAATTTTGTCGCAACTCCCCTTCCAGGCCGGCATAGACAATAAAATAATCGCCTGCGGCACGGTAGCTGGCAGTCACCTGAGGGTAAACGTAAATCCCGCTGTCGCTGTTCTCTGAATCGTAGCTATAGTAAATCGCCGCTCCCAGGTTAAGGGTAAGGTCATCGCGCAGAATAAGAAGGCTCGAAGCTACCCCCAGGTTCATATAGCTGTAACTAAGATCTTCTCCCTCATCAAAATAAGGAGCAAAAGATCCGTTGAGATAATCGAAAATCAGATTGGTGTGAAACAATTCGCCACCAATAGGAATCTCAAGAGTAGGTTTAAAAGTAAGGCGGTGCTCGGTAGATTCAAAATCATCCCCAAAATACCTGTACTTAGCCTCTGCCCTGTCAAAAAAGGAATTTTCCCAATTAATTTCTCCGCCGGCGTACACACTGTAATAATTGTGTTGTGGCTCAAGATTATTTATAACCTCCTGGCTCACTTCATCGCTTCGAACTCCATACCAGTTGAACAACCTGTGCTCTACACCAAAATCTGTATTCCAAATAAGGTTCCTTTTTCGGGAAGAGTAGTTAAGATTGAGTTCGGTATCGTAGTAATGATCATCAAGTTCTACACCGTCAATGCCTCCCTGTGCCGAATTATGGGTGAGAAAAATCCCAAAATTATCGGTACGGGTAACTTCAATATTACTGTAAAACTCAGCGAGGGCACTGGTGTAAGTTCCAAAGCCAAGCGTGATGTAATTGTCAAACAACTTTGGCGGCCGCTGACGTTCTACCGTCGTAGCCCTACCCTTTGCTGGCGTAAAAGTAGAAGCCACAGGTACCGAAAATATACTGTACTGTACAGGCCTCTTCTCCAGGTTCACAGAATCTGAGATCTTTGGAGTCTCTTTTATCTTAAAAGCATCACTTACTGTGGGGGTATAGGGTTTTACCACTTCTACCATCTCGCTCCCAAGATCCTGGGCATACGAGAAGCCGGTGAAAACCAGAAATATGATAAAAATACCTAACGATTTAATTTTCATGGGAAGGTTTTTATGTAATATTTAATTGTTGGTCTCTACAGAAGCATTGGTTTTAGCTTCCTCTGCTTTTATACGGGCAAGTTCCTGCCTGGCCTCTTTTACAACTTCGGGGAACTGCGCGAAATTATTGATCACGTTATCCAGGATGTAAGTTGCCTGGTAAGCATCACCCAAAGCGTAGAAATTCTTAGCCATGAGCACCAGCCCCTTAGCACCATATAATTTATATCCGGAGTAATCACGCGCAAGTCGCTGTACCACGTCATTAGAAGCCTGATGGTTTCCTGCTTTATTTTTAAAATATGCATCATAGTATAAAGCTTCGGCAGCCAATTCTCCGGTGGCCGATTTCTGCACTTCGGCATAAGCGCGTTTTGCACGCTCTTCATTTCCTGTACGCAAGGCGGCACGGGCTATGATTACCTGCGCATCATTCTTTGCATCGGTCTCGGCATCAGGATTTGACAATACCTTTTCGGCATAGGCTACTGCTTCGTTGTAACTACCTTCTTCCAGGTAAGACTTCATCAGGTTAGATTGGGCAAAAATGGTATTTTGAGCAAACGATGCCTGGCTCTCCAACCGCTTTAACAGGGGTATAGCTTCGGAATAATTCCTGCTCTCCAAATAAATTTCAGAAAGCCTTGCCAAAGACTGCTCAAGATATTCTGAAGCCGATCTCTGGATCACGTACTTGTAATACGGAATGCTCTTTTGCTTACTGCCTTCACGGAAGTGTAACTGCCCAAGGTAGAAATTGGCCTGCACAGCATGAATTCCGTTAGGGAAAGAACTAAGATATTTTTGAAGTGCAGTAATTGCTGCTGAAGTATTGTTGTTTTGATATTGTTTCTCTGCCGATTCAAACGTGGTATTATCCAGGTCTACATCGGTCACCTCCACAAAATCCAGGTTTTTAACCCAGTTGGCGTACTCATCGGTCCTGCCCATGTCAACGTATATGAGACGCGCAGTGCTTACTGCCTGAATTGCTTCAGCCGAATTCGGGTAATCGGCAACCACTTTTTTCATTTTCTCCAAAGCCTGAGAAGACTGATCGTTGTTGTAATAGATCAACCCCTGCTTCAGTAAAGCCTGCGGAACAAAAGTACTTCCGGGAACGTCTCTTATAAGCCTGTCATAAGCCTGCATTCCCTGGCTCGTATTGTTCATGGCGACATAAGTATTCCCCAGCTCGTAAGCCGCGTCATCGCGATAGGACGAACGCGGATACTTCTGAAGAAATTCATTTAAAGACGCTATTTTAGTTTCGTTTCGCTGCACAAACCCATAGCTGATGGCTTTTTGAAAAGCAGCATAGTCATTTTCATTTCCGTTTAAAGCAATAGCGGCATTATAAGCCTCCATTGCCGGCCAGTAGCTACTGTTTACAAAGTAGCTGTCTCCCAATCTCACAAAAGCATCATTCCTTCTTGCCTTATCGTGGGAAGTATCATTGGAATAACGCTTAAAATATTCTACTGCACGGTCGTAATCGCGCTGTTTGAAGTATGCATAACCAATATTATAGTCCAGGTTTTCTTTTTCTGAAACTCCCTTTGCGCCACTCATACCGGCAAATTCGCGGTAACCCACCAGTGCATCCTGGAAGTTGCGAAGGTTAAAATCGCTTTCGGCTTTCCAGAAGGTGGCCAAGGCAGTAAATCTTGGATCGCGTCTTTCGCTTAAAGCCAGGTCAAAATATTCTTCGGCCTCTCTGTAGTTTCCTTCTTTATAAAGTTCGAGCCCACGGTAGAAAGCTACCTGCTGGTACACCACGTTATTCTGGAAATTACGGTTTCCTTTAAGCAGGCGCATTGCCTCCTCATAATTTTTTGAAGTGATAAAGGAATTTATCAGCAATTCATTGATCTCTTCTTTAGCAGGTGAATTGGGGTAAGCCTCCAGGTAATTCATCAAAACCTGTGGTGTGCTGGCATAGCTGTTTCCAATCTCGTAGCTTAACTTGGCATAATTAAGAGCAGCATCGGCCTTGATCTCCGGATTGAAATCCATCTCACTTGCATTTTTAAACGCATTGAGGGCCTGTTGTTTCTTATCGGTCTTTAGGTAAGATTGAGCCAGGTGGTAATAAGCATTTTGCGCCACGGCATTTTTACCGTCAATGATCTTATTGAATTCTGAGATCGCGGCTTCATAATCTCCCTGCTGAAAGTAAGCGTAACCCAACTGGTAGTAATCGGTATTATTCCACTTACCTCTTTCCCCCTGGTATTCCTTTAAATAAGGAATAGCTTTATCATACTGCCCAAGGTTGAAGTAACTTTCACCTATGATCTTATTGAGTTCAGACCTGTCGCGGCGATCGGCGCGGGGCAATTGCTCCAGCCCAAGTTCAATGGCCTTTTCAAAATTCCCCTGCTTAAAATTCATATCGGCCTGGAAGTAAGACAGGTCTTCTTCATAGCGTTCGGTATCTTCTACTTCTTCAAAAAGGGCATTTGCCTGCTCATAGTCATCGCCTTCATAAGCCATGAAACCGAGGTAGTATTTGGCCTGGCTGCCGTACTTTTTTGAATCTTTCACCTTATTAAGGTATTCTTCGGCCTCATCATATTGTTTAGCCCTAAAATAAGCATACCCGTTATTGAAGTTAAATCGCTCTTTTTCGGCCTTGCTCAGGTTTCTTTGATCTACAGTATCGTACCATTTTCGGGCAAGAGAGTATTTTCCTGTTTCAAAATAATAGTCGGCAACATCGAGGTAAGCTGCATTTGTTTTAGTGCTGGTAGGATATCGCTGCACAAAATCTTCCATGAGCGCATCGGCCCCGGGTTGGTTCAGGCGAATCGCAGCATTGGCGATATAATAAGCGGCGTTGGCTTTAACCCTTTCATCGTCCACTTCATCCTGTACTTCGTCAAAGAGGGTTTGCGCGGCAAGGTATTGCCCATTGTTGTATAATTCCAGAGCGCGGTTATAATCGGCCAATGCATTTGTTTGAATGGCAGATTGTTGTGAAAAACCGGAAACTGAAAAGAAAACAAAAACAACAAAAAGGCAGATTTTGCAATGTTTCATTCGTAGATTTTATTTTGTTGATGATTCAAAGATATAAGAAACTCTAAGGTAATAACGCCTTTATTGTAAGATAAATTATGCATTCTAGTTAAATGAAACCTAAAATTTAGCTGAAAAAAATTCAATAGAAGAAAAGCAACTCAAGCTCTCATATTTACGTTCTCTTTCTTACTTTTACCTCTCTAAAATGTCATTTTTCATGTCAAATACTGTTCTATACCTAAAAGACGCTGCGATCTACCAACGGGAGACGCTTATTCTTTCTGAAGTAAATATCGAGATTGAAAAAGGGGAATTTGTTTACCTCATAGGAAAGACCGGGACAGGGAAAAGTAGCTTCATGAAAACCCTTTATGGCGATCTGCCACTTACCGAAGGAGAAGGAAGTATTGTAGATTACGACCTGCGCACCCTGCGCGAAAAAGATATTCCCTTTCTACGCCGAAAGCTGGGAGTGGTGTTTCAGGATTTTAAACTACTGAATGATCGCAATGTAAATGACAACCTGCTCTTTGTACTTAAAGCTACCGGCTGGAAAGACAAAGCTGCCATGGATGCCAAGATCGAAGAGGTGCTAAAAAAGGTAGGGATGGGTACCAAAGGTTTTAAAAATCCGTACCAGTTATCTGGTGGGGAGCAACAACGTATTGCCATTGCACGTGCCCTGCTCAATGACCCCGAACTTATCCTGGCCGATGAGCCTACCGGAAACCTCGATCCGCAGACCTCTGTAGAAGTTATGGAAGTACTGCAGCAAATCTCCAAAAACGGAAAGACCATACTTATGGCCACTCACGATTATGCATTACTGCTTAAATACCCTTCAAAAACCCTGAAGTGCGACGGGCAAAAAGTGTTTGAGGTGGTTCAGAAAACTGTATAATTCAAAGGCTCAAGGTTTAAGGTTTAAGGTGCAAAATTCAAGGTTGTTTTATAGTACCAGATTCCAGTGACTGAATTTTAAATTTGAATAATACAACCCAACCTGTTTAGTGGGATTCGTAGAGCGACTGTAGTAATCCTTCTACTTTGAACCTTATGGTGCATTTTTAATTCACCTCGTCTTTATTTCCTCTTTTTCCGGGGATCCTGCCATGTATTAAAAACAGAATATACAATTATCCTGTCCTCAATAATTTCGTAAACAACCAGAAATGGAAATCGTTTCAGGAAAGCTTCTTTATACGGCTTTCTTTTCTGCGGAAAATGCTCAGAGTGAGAAGCAATTCTATTGAAATAAATATTTAAATGATCTAAAAATGTAAGCTTCCCCTAATTAGAACTGCTTGATGATATAAAATTATTGTTTTTGGTTTTATCTGAAGTCGCTAATAGAGAATTATATTCTGCATATTCTATTGGAGCCATTTTTCCTAATGCATCGTGTGGTCTTTGGTTATTGTAATCATCCATCCATACCTGAGTTTGCTCTCTTACCTGATCCAAATCTTCAAATATGTATTTGTTCAAGACTCCTCTTCTGTACGTCCCATTAAATCGTTCAATAAAAGCATTCTGTGTAGGTTTTCCTGGTTGGATATATTGGAAGTTGATCCCATGCATTTGACTCCATTCTGAAGCTATTTTAGCAATAAACTCAGGACCATTGTCCATTCTTATCTTTTGAGGTTTGGTTCTTCGGTTAATTAAATGGTTTAGCACCCAAATTACCCTATTGCTGGGCAAGGAAAAATCAACTTCTATATGAAGTGCTTCCCGGTTGTAATCATCAATAATAGTAAATGCTCTAAATCTTCTTTTGTTATCCAGAACATCTGTTACAAAATCCATACTCCAGGTATGATTAAGGGTCTCTGGCACTTCTAAGGGTTCTTTTACTCTCGCTGGTAATCTTTTCTTCACTTTGCGCCTTAGGCTTAAGCCAAGGTTTTTATATACACGATAAACTCTTTTATGGTTCCACGGCTTTCCTTCCTTACGCAGTCGCTCATAAGCCATCCAAAAACCTTCCTCACTATACTTCTCTGCCTTTTGCTGTAAGGCTTCTTCTATGGGTTTATCATCTTTAGGGAGAGGAGTGTAATAAAACACACTCTTGCTCATTTTTAAGACACGGCACGCCCTGCTTATACCGTAATGAGCAAGTTCTTTAGCTATAGTTCTCTTACGGCAAGGCTTTAGAGCTTTTTTTCGATGATCTCCTTAGCCATCTCATGATCCAGAGAAAGGGTGGCATACATTTGCTTGAGTCGACGGTTCTCTTCTTCAAGTTCTTTAAGTCGCTTAAGCTCTTTACCATTCATACCACTAAAACGCTCTCGCCATTTATAAAAAGCAGCGGTGCTTACACCATATTCACGACTGATCTCGGCAGCTGTTTTACCATTATCGAATTCTTTGAGGATCTTAGAGATTTGCTGTGGAGAAAATTTACTTTTTTTCATACTGTTTAAAATTAAGAATTATTCTACTTTTAAACAGTTCGGTTTTAAGGGAAGCTTACAGTCCTTCGTAAGTCTAATTTCGTAAGTCTACCTGAACTTCTAAAATCGTACTTCGTAAGTCTACCTTCGTTCTTCTAACTTTCCTTCGGTTTAATAAAAAGATAATAGATATTGATTAGTACAATAGCACCATTAGTGATGATGAGCGGCCAGGAATCGAGTAAAATTCCGTAAGCAACGAAGAACAAACATCCAAGGCTGTTGATGTACCTAAGCGTGGTGAGGTTTCTCATAAGAAAAGACAACAGCAAAAAGAATGATGCCAGGTATCCAATCCATTCTATATACGATATTCCTAAAATTTCCATTCCTGAATGATGCTTAGATTGAGGACTTCTATAAAAAAATAAAGCCTGTCAAAAATGCGATTTTTGACAGGCCTTAAGATATAAAATTATTTAATCTTAAATAGTCTTATTTCTTTTACGGTCATTCTCTGTAAGATAGATTTTTCTAAGGCGCAGGTGCTTTGGTGTTACTTCCACATATTCATCTTTCTGAATATACTCCAAAGCCTCTTCTAAAGAGAATTTTATTGCAGGAACGATCTTCGCTTTGTCATCGGCTCCCGATGAACGTACGTTCGAAAGTTTTTTGGTTTTGGTAATGTTCACTACCATATCATCCTGGCGTGAGTTCTCTCCAATTACCTGCCCTTCATAAATATCCTCTCCCGGATCAACAAAGAATTTTCCACGATCCTGAAGTTTATCGATAGAGTAAGGAATTGCTTTACCTTTTTCCATAGAAACCAAAGAACCATTCTGGCGTTCAGGAATACCACCTTTAAGCGGCTGATATTCCTTGTAGCGGTGTGCCATAATAGCTTCTCCGGCAGTTGCAGTCAACAGCTGATTTCTAAGGCCAATGATTCCACGGGATGGAATCTGGAACTGGATGGTCATCCTATCTCCTTTTCCTTCCATGCTCAACATCTCCCCTTTTCTCATGGTCACCATCTCTACTGCTTTTCCTGAAACATCTTCAGGAAGATCTATAGTCAATTCTTCAATTGGCTCACACTTCACACCATCAATTTCTTTGATGATCACCTGTGGCTGACCAATTTGAAGTTCATAACCTTCACGACGCATGGTTTCAATAAGCACTGATAAGTGAAGAACCCCACGGCCAAAGACCATGAATTTATCGGCACTATCAGTCTCCTGCACCCTAAGGGCAAGGTTCTTTTCAAGCTCCTTCATCAGGCGCTCCTTTATGTGTCTTGAAGTAACAAACTTTCCGTCTTTTCCGAAGAAAGGAGAATCGTTGATGGTGAAGAGCATGCTCATTGTTGGCTCATCAATGGCGATGGTTTTAAGACCTTCAGGATTTTCAAAATCGGCTACAGTATCTCCAATCTCAAATCCTTCAAGCCCCACAATAGCACAAATATCCCCGGCGTGTACTTCTTCTATCTTTCTACGGCCAAGACCTTCAAAAGTGTGTAATTCTTTAATTCTTGTCTTTTTGATAGTGCCGTCCCTTTTTACAAGGGCAACAGGCATACCTTCTTTTAAAGTCCCACGTTGAAGGCGACCAATGGCGATCCTTCCGGTAAAGGAAGAAAAGTCAAGAGAAGTGATCAACATTTGTGGAGAACCTTCCTCAACTTTTGGAGAAGGAATATGTTCGATCACCATGTCAAGAAGCGGTTCAATATTTTCGGTTTGGTTTCTCCAGTCGTCGCTCATCCAGTTATTCTTGGCTGAACCATATACTGAAGGAAAATCAAGCTGCCATTCTTCGGCCCCAAGTTCAAACATAAGGTCAAAAACCTTTTCATGAACTTCTTCGGGTGTACAGTTTTCTTTATCAACTTTATTGATCACCACACATGGCTTCAATCCAAGGTCAATAGCTTTTTGAAGTACGAAACGGGTTTGCGGCATAGGCCCTTCAAAAGCATCTACTAAAAGTAGCACGCCATCGGCCATGTTCAACACCCTTTCTACCTCTCCTCCAAAGTCGGCGTGACCAGGAGTATCAATAATGTTGATCTTGGTATCCTTGTAAACTACAGATACGTTTTTGGAAGTAATAGTGATGCCCCGTTCCCTTTCAAGGTCATTGTTGTCCAGGATAAGGTCTCCGGTATTTTCGTTTTCCCTGAAAAGCCTGCAGTGGTACATTATTTTGTCCACCAGGGTGGTTTTTCCGTGGTCAACGTGTGCGATGATCGCGATATTCTTGATAGCTGTCATATAAACGCCTGATTTTTAAAGGCTGCAAAGGTACGTTTATTTTTTCCATTTAAAACAGCTGGGCTTTGAATTAAATTTTTATTTATAAAAACCATAAACAACTGTTTACTAAAAAGTTATGTAACTTATTATAGATTTTATACATCTTAAGCGTGTAGAAGAGGTTGAGGATTTGCCCCAGACATGCCCTAAAACTGAGCTTTCTCATATTTTAAGAATATGAAATTCCTTTTGAGCGTATAATTCAGTAAATTTAAGTAATTAGTATTCAGCATATTAATTAAAAGGTATAACCTAAAACAAAAGCCATGAGAACGAAAGGAAGAATGAAGAAGAAAATACTGCTGTTATGCCTTAGCCTGCTCTTAGCAGTTGCCAATGTGCAGCCCGGTATGACGCAGGTAGATGGCCAGCCAAGTCTTGATTTTCCCATGCAGGATCAATTGGTGAAAACAGCGAAAGAAATAGTAAAAGCCTATGAAACCGGAAACTGGGAAACCCTTAGAAAAGACGCTACTGAAAATGCCATTTTTCACAACCTTGGCAGTTATGACAGCTTAACGATTGACCAGACCATAAAGTACTGGAAAAAAGGGCGGGAATCTGCCACTCCTGTATTATCCGAAGATGGTGTGTGGCTGGGAGTGTCTATAGCCGAAGGTGCCGGGAAGGGAAATTGGGTACTGCATTGGGGTACCAACACCCTTAGCTACCCCAATGGAGAAACTATAAGCTTTCCATACCATGTAGCTCTCAAATTTGAGGGAAATAAGGTAAATGCAGCTCATTTTTATTATGACAACAATAAAATAATAAGAGCTTTGGGTTATGAAATTCAGCCGCCGTTCGAGGAAGAAGAGAGCGAAGATCCTTCCGCAGAAATAGACGGAAGCAAAAAAGGGTCTTAAAAAAGGCATTTCCACATAACGTTCTAAAAAAGGTATCTTTGCAGTAAAATTTTTTCTATGCAACTTGATAAGATACCTCAGATAAAACATACCGACTCCGGAAATTTTTTCCTGCTTGCCGGTCCTTGTGCCATTGAAGGTGAAGATATGGCTTTGCGCATAGCCGAAACCATTGTGGGCATTACCGACAAACTGCAAATTCCTTATATTTTTAAAGGCTCCTTTAAAAAAGCAAACCGCAGCCGTATTGACAGCTTTACCGGAATTGGGGATGAAAAAGCCCTGAAAATTCTTCGGAAAGTTTCTGAAACCTTTGGTGTTCCTACGGTTACAGATATTCATGAACCCGAAGATGCTACTTTAGCTGCAGAATATGTGGATGTACTGCAGATTCCTGCATTTTTGGTCCGTCAAACTGACCTGGTAATTGCAGCTGCTGAAACAGGAAAAGTAGTGAACCTGAAGAAAGGCCAGTTTATGAGTCCGGAAAGCATGAAACATGCAGTTACCAAAGTTCAGGACTGCAATAACGAGCAGGTGATGGTAACCGACAGAGGGACCATGTTTGGCTACCAGGACATGATCGTTGACTTCCGGGGAATACCTACCATGCGCCAGTTTGCGCCTACCGTTCTTGATGTAACGCATTCCCTTCAACAGCCCAACCAGAGCAGCGGCGTAACAGGCGGAAGGCCCGACATGATCGAAACCATTGCCCGTGCGGGAATTGCAACCGGTGCCGACGGAATTTTTATCGAAACTCATTTTGATCCTGCCAATGCAAAAAGTGACGGGGCCAATATGCTGGACATTCAGTATTTAGAGAGATTGTTAAGCAACCTGACAGCGATTAGAAAGACCATAAATTCTTTTTAAGATTAATCTCGTCGCGGATTGCAAATCCGCGCCATCTTAGAATTACACATCGGCACGGATTGCAAATCCGCGCCATCTCATATTAATTATAGACCATATAATTAAAGACCTCACAGGTTTTAAAAACCTGTGAGGTCTTTTTTTCAACGCAGAATGGTAATCCGTGCTGTTACGGTTTTTAATACCTTAATATATCGTCTAAGGTTGTTTTAATAAAATCTACCTGTTCAGAACTTATCTTTCCAATTCTTTTATCCAGCCGGTTTTTGGAAACCGATCTTACATGAAATGTCATGACTTCTGATACTTTTTCTAAACCATTCTCTAAATCTGGTGTAATTATTAAGTTCCCTTTGTAATTTTTAATTTTTGAAGTCAAAGGACATACAATTACCACCTGAAGATATTGGTTAAGAAGATTTCCACTTATTATTACGCAAGGTCTTCTTCCACCTTGTTCGCTTCCAGTAACCGGATCAAGATATAGCTCCCAAATTTCCCCCTGTCTCATTCTGTTAAATGATCTTCAAGGTCCTTAAGATAAGTCACCATCCCTTCCTCAGCAATAGCCATTATTTCTTCGTCTTTGCCTGCTTTAGAATAAGAGCGTGCATACTCCGCCCGGTTCAATTGGTCCAAATATATTCGCAATGCCTTTTCAATGAGGCTATTTTTTGCCACTCCGCGTTTTTTCGCTTCGGAATTTAGTCTATCCAGAAGGTCCTGAGGCAGCGAGGAGGTGAAAGTTCCCATGTCAAAAAAATTTATAGTAAATATATTCTATAAGTATGAATTATACGTAAAAGTTAATATTTTTTTATCAAGGTAGGGAGATCTAAGGATGTAAAGGGAATTAATATAACCCTTACTAAGGTTCAGAACCTGAAAGGGTTGGCCGGGGTTAAAAACAAAAACCCCGCTCCTTTTCAGAAGCGGGGTTTTCCTATTTACCGGGGGACAAAATTTAATTCTTACCCGCATTTAGAGTAGCCACAGCTCTTGCAAACCAGGCAACCTTCAGAAAAAATGATTCCGTCAGGATCTCCACACTCGCCACATTCTTTGTCGGCGGCAGGTGTACCATCGGGGACAAACTGCTTAAGGGCACGTACAACTCCTGCTTTCCAGGTATTGATGCTTTCGTCAAGCAGGTTAAGGTTGTTAATAAGGTCAACTACATATGGGATTGGCATTCCGTGACGAAGTACTCCGGAAATCAATTTTGCATAGTTCCAGTATTCTTCATTAAAAGATCTTGACAATCCTTCAATGGTCACTTTATAGCCATGCTTATCACAGAACTGAAAATCGTACCTTGAGTTTCCATCTTCATCCCTGTTTTTGATCACATATCCTTTTTCTACCCAATTTGGCAGATTGAAAACATCTTCCATTTTTCCGGTGAAGATCTCGTAAGGACGATCATTCAGAATCCCGACAACGGCAAGCCATTTTTCACTTTCGTTATTGAAACGAATGATCCTTGATTCAAGTTTTTTAGGTCGTTTTGGGGCATAGGTTTCAGCAAATACATTTTGAACTGCATCGGCTTTTTTATCCTTTTTATCATCTGAAGAAACAAGGATACCGCTTCGGGAACCATCGCGATAAACTGTAATTCCCTTTAGCCCCTGTCTCCAGGATTCAATATAGATATCACTTACCTTATCTGTAGTCACATCACTGGCAAGGTTGATTGTAGAGCTTATAGAATGCGTGGTATATTTTTGCACCAAAGCCTGCATTTCTACACGTTTTTGCCAGTTAATTTCTGAAGCAGTGGCACCTGCATAAGGACTTTCTTCAATAGCTTCTTTGCCTGAAGCATCCATCCAGGTCTTTACTTTTGGGTGATATACGGTAAATTCTTCAAAAGCATCTCCGGTATCATCAACAAAGGCCACTTTCGCGTTCTTTTCTGAAGCATTGACTTTTCTTCTTCTCTTGTAAGACAACATGAAAACTGGCTCAATTCCTGAAGAAGTTTGAGCGAGCATACTAAGACTTCCTGTAGGAGCTACGGTACTAATAGAAATGTTTCTTCTTCCGTGCTGCATCATGCGGTTATATTGCCCCGGGAATTCTCTCTTCATCATCTGCACGAAATCTGACTTCTCTTCAATAGCAGGATCAAAAACCTTGAATGGTTCTCTTGTGATCGCCATATCGATACTACTGTCAAATTCTCCTTTCAGCTTTGTCTGCATAATTTTGTCAACTACTTCAAGAGCTTCATCGGTATCAAATTTCACTCCAAGGGCAGCAACTGCATCGGCAAGGGCAGTAAATCCTAAACCGGTACGTCTTCCGTTTTTGCCATTTTCAGCAAGTAACTTCCAGGTATCTATTTCATTTTTCTTAATAAAATCTGGCTCTTCGTCCTTATCAATTTTAGCAAGAATCTTTTCTACCGCTTCCAATTCAAGATCTACAAGATCATCCATCAAACGCTGGGTTTCATAGATCACTTTATAGAACTTCTCATGGTTAAAAGAAGCATTTTCAGTAAAAGGATTATCTACAAAATTATATAGGTTAACGGCGATCAATCTACAGGAATCCCCTCCCTGCATGGCAATCTCTGAACATGGATTTGTAGAACTGTTTTTAAACCCGGGATAGAAGGAAGATGTTGAATAGGTATGTTGCTTATCCCAAAAGATCAATCCTGGTTCGGCAGTATTGTGCGCACATCTTATGATGGTATCCCAAAGCTCTTTAGCCCTAACCTTTTTAGTGTATTTAGGGTTCGGACTGTCAATTGGCCAGCGCAGGGTAAAATCGGCATCATCGGTTACCGCCTGCATAAATTCATCTGAAAGCCTTAGAGAAATATTGGCTCCGGTTACTTTTTTAAGGTCCTGCTTTATGGTGATAAAATCTTCAACATCGGGGTGCGCTACATCAATAGTTAGCATCAAAGCTCCGCGTCGGCCATTTTGAGCTACTTCCCTGGTGGTGTTAGAAAACCGCTCCATAAAAGAAACTGCTCCGGTAGTGGTTCCGGCTGCATTTGAGACCTGTGCATTATTGGGGCGTAAACCAGAAAGATCAACACCTACCCCGCAACGCCTTTTAAACAATTGCACCAACTGCTGGTCTGTATGTAAAATTCCGCCGTAAGAATCGTAAACAGGTGGTACCACCACACAATTAGACAAAGAAGCTATCATTTGGTCATTCCCAAGGGCCGCCATGACACTACCCTGCGGAATGCTGTATTTAAAATCCTTGAAAAGCTGGAAAATACGTTCTTCACTTAAGAATTCTCTTGTCTTTCCGTATTCAGAAAGGTTCTCTTTTCCCGCTACACGATCGGCATATTTTGCCTCCATCCGGGCAAATTCCCTCGCCATACGTCTGTGCATATCATCGGGAGTCAACTCAAAAAATTTTCCTTTTTTGTCTTTTACTGCATACTTATTTATCCAGGTAGTGGCTGCAAGCTCATCATTTTTAAAATATTTTAAACATGCTTGCAGTACCTCATCATAGGTATAAGTCTGGGTACTAAATAATTCTTCAACCATGGCCGTTTGTTTTTGTTTTAACTTGAAAGAGGAGTAAAGTTATTTTAATTCAGCAGTTTTAAAAGAGGGCCTGCAGCTTTCTTATTAACTAAAGACTGTTGAAAAAAAATTTGAGATTTTTTCTGAAATCTGGCATTTCCTTTCAGCCCTTACCACTCCTAATTTCGTCTCTACTATCTCTTCATATTTTAGGTAAAAAAATATTAACAACAACCGTAAAATTTTTTTTAAACTCTTGTTAAGTAACTGTGGCATAAGCTCTTTTTAATCTACCTTCAAATACTAACTATCTTAAAAAAACAATAAATTATGGACACACAATTAGAAAACATAGGAGACCGCATTGCCTATTTCCTGCCCAACCTCCTGGGGGCGCTGCTGGTACTTCTCATTGGCTGGCTTATTGCTAAAGGCATTAAAGTTATGGTGGTGAAATTGCTTCGCAAAACCTCCTGGGATGAAAAAATTTTTGGTGGGGATAATATAGATGACACCAATGTTTTTGTTGGGAATATCTTCTATTATTTAATCATGATCATTGTTCTCCTAATCGCTTTAGAGGTTTTAGGAATAAGTGAGGTGCTTGCACCCCTTGAAAATATGCTCAACGAGTTCCTGCTCTTTATTCCCAATTTAATTGGAGCCCTTTTAATTGGATTTATTGGTTATGTGCTGGCAAAATTTGTTGCCAATCTTGTTCACATTGGCGGCGGATTGCTAGACAGGATGATAGATAAAACCGGGTTTAAAGACACAGACCAACTTGTGAACATACTTCGCAAACTGGTATTTATAATCATCTTTATTCCATTTCTCATTCAGGCTTTCAACACCCTGCGCCTGGATGCCATTTCCGAACCCGCCAATGACATCCTTTATGGCTTTACAGAACTTATAGGAGAAATAGTGATCGCTGCCCTCATTCTACTGGTATTTGTTTGGGGTGGTAGATATCTCGCCAATTTCCTGGAAGATCTCTTCAGAAGCATGGGGCTGGACCGCACGGCTGAAAAGATCCAGATCCATAACATGATAGGAGCAGGACAATCGCTTTCAAAACTCGTGGCAAACCTCATTTATTTCTTCCTGGTTTTCTTCGGAATTATTACCGCTGTAGAGATCTTAGGACTTTCGAGACTTACTGAAATACTTCATCAAATTTTGGAGATCACGGGTCAAATCCTCTTTGGTCTTGTCATTCTTGCTATAGGAAATTATATTTCTCTCCTTATATATAACACGATGACGCGCTCAAGCAAGAATCACTTTATTGCAGGCGTTATTCGCTGGTCATCACTCGCTCTTTTCATTGCCATCGCCTTACGAACCATGGGGATTGCCAATGAAATTGTAGAACTTGCCTTCGGATTGATACTTGGTGCCATAGCCGTTGCAGTAGCTTTAAGTTACGGTCTTGGTGGCCGGGAGGCAGCCGGGGAGCATTTTAGAGATATTATTCAGAAGTTTAGAAGCGAAGCAGCCGATGCCCGGGACACAAACCGGGACAACCCTGATGTGCGAAACACCGAAAGGAAATTTCCGCCAGAAGGTACCGGCGCCGGAAATGCCAGTACCCCGAAAACTTCCAGGGATACTTCAGGTGACAAACCAGGTGACAATTCGGGATCTAATCCTTCAAAACCCAATCCTCCCCGAAATCCTGATAAAAACGGGCCGGCAGGTGCAGGACCAAACGATCCTATTAATCCGACTTAATAGGAAAATAGTTGTCAAAAATGTCATTTTTGAAGCTTCTTCTGAAGCTATTTCAGAAATGAACATCACACAAACAAAAGAGGTCGTCTAAAAAGTAATTTTTAGGTGGCCTTTTTTCATGATAAGATTTTCAAGGAGGGTTTTTCCTTTTTCACGTTGTAGTGAGCATTGAAAAAGTTGGTTATATAGCCCCCTCTAGACTATATTGAACTTCTTTAAATTGTGTGCCATCGCTATTAACCCTATTTCGGTGGTTACTTTCTCCATACCCCGGAGCATAAACCGTTTGAAGCCCATATTTTGTTTAATATTTCCGAAGACGGCCTCTACATCCCAACACCTGCGCTTACGATGAGCTATTCCTTCGTCGCTAAGCAGTAGTTTTTTTGCTTTCTCTTTCAGGCGGATCAGGTTGTGGTTGCGTTCAATGATCCTGTTTCCCTTGGCTTTATAACAGCTACCCCGCAAAGGACATCCCTGACAGTTCTGGGCCTGGTAGCGGGGGATTTGCTGAATAAAACCATTTTTGGTTTTCCCTTCGTAGGTATGAGTTTTTCTCATCGCCTGCCCCATGGGACAGTAATAAGTATCTGTTTCTGGATTGTAAAAGAAGTTGTCGGGATGAAACGGGTTTTCCCTGTACTTTTTATCCCGCTGCTCTTTATGGAAGTAATTGTATTTTACAAAAGCAGTAATGTTCTTGTCTTCTAAGTCTGTATAGTTTTCTTCGCTACCATAGCCCGCATCAGCGGTAAGTGTTTCAGGAGTTTGACCGTAGGATTCGATATGATCTTTAAGGTGCTCTTTTAAAGTAGTAGTATCAGCAGTAGTTTGAGCAAGGGTGTAGTTGGTGATAAACTGGTTGTTGGTAGAGGCTTGTAAATTATATCCCGGCTTTAACTGTCCGTTTTGCATATAATCATCCTTCATGCGCATAAAGGTGGCATCGGGATCTGTTTTACTGTAGCTGTTTCTCTTCCCCAGGATAGCTTCCTGTTCAGTGTACTTCTCCAGGTTTTTCGGCCAGTTTTTTTTGGCATAGTTTAGCTTTTGTCTGACCTTTTTATCTACCTCTTTATCCTGCAAAGCCTGATTGATAGTATCAATGGTCTGTGCTACTTTTTCAGGATCGATCTCTTCAAAGTCGGGCTGGTTAGGAAGCATCTGTTCTTCCGCATAAACCTTCTCAACATAGGCCCAGAGTTCCTTGAGCTGTTTCTTAATTCGCTCTTTACTGGTCTTGATGGATTTGCCCCATACAAAGGTATGGCGATTGGCATTGGCCTCTATTTTGGTGCCATCTACGTAGAGTTCTTTGAGAGATAGCACTCCCTGTTCAGCCAGTAATACAACTACCTGATTGAAGATGTTTTTAAACTTACCCTTTAATCTTTTGCCTCTGAAATCATTGATGGTGTTATGATCTGGCTTGCTTTGTCCGCTAAGCCACATAAAATGAACATTCTCCTGTAGTGCCTGTTCAATTTTTCTTGAGGAATAAATGTTTCTCAGGTAAGAATAGATCACCACCTTTAGAAGCATCCGTGGATGATAGCTGGAGGTGCCTCCTCCTTTATAGCTCTTCGCAAGAGCGCTAATATCTAAATGATCTACAATGGTATTGACAATCCGGACAGGGTGATTTTTCGGAACCAGATCATCATAGCTTGGGGGAATAAGACTTAGTTGGTTCTGATGATAAGTCTTAAAAACTACTTTTCTGCTCATACTTTAAAAATAAGCAGCTCCACCTTTTTATACAAAAAAAGACTGCCTTTTCAGACAGCCTCTTTTTATTTATACCGGATATTTATTTTAATTTCAATTCTACCATTACCGGAAGGTGATCTGAAAAATAACGTAAATCCTTTGAATCACTCAATACGGCATATTTCTTCACCTGCACTTCACCGTCGGTAAAAATATAATCTATTCGCGTGGTGACGGGTTCATGGAATTTATACGCATTAAAAGTACCTTCGGGTCCAAAAGTGTGATCTGCGACTTTTTTAGAATCTTTATAATGAGAAGCCAGGTAATTTACTTCTTCGGTGTCAGGTTCCAAATTGAGGTCTCCCATTAATACTACCGGCAACTTCTCTTTATTTAATTCTGAAATCTTGTTATGGATTAAGCGAACGCTCTGCCGTCTTGCCTCTTTCCCTACGTGATCAAAATGTGTATTAAAAACCCAGAATTCTTTTCCTGAATTCTTCAGTCTGAACTTCCCATAGGTACACACCCTTGGATATGCGGCATCCCAACCTTTTCCGGGAGTTTCGGGCGTTGAAGAAAGCCAGAAGGTTCCCTCTTTCAGAAGTTCAAGATCATCAGTTTTAAAGAATATGGCACTAAATTCCCCTTTTTGAGCCCCATCGTCACGTCCCTTTCCGAAGAATTTGTATTGGTTATCGAGCTCCTTTTTTAAAAATTCGAGCTGCCCCTGCAACGCTTCCTGGACTCCAAAGATATGCGGCTCATAAAACCTGAGTTGGGCCGCCAGATCATCTTTTCGGTTTGACCAGCTGTTCTCTCCATCATTCTCATTGGTATACTTAATATTATAGCTCATCACCTGTAGCTGTGCTTCTACGGGAATTGCCGTAAATAGCAAGATCATTAAGCTCATGGTGTATTTTTTCATATTTCTGATTCTTCTCTTTTTACGTAATCTTTGAGGTAACTAAACCGTGGAGTCAAACTGCCATTTTTGGTCATTTGCGCCCGTTGTAAAATTCCGTCTTTATCACCGTTAAAAAAAGCGGGGAGTACATTTTCCAGGAACATTTGCCCAAAACCTTCACTGGCATCCCGTGGCAATTCACACGGCAAATTATCTACAGCCATCACCAGGATCGCATCTTCATCCTTAAAATCAACCTCTTTTTCTTCCTGTTTATTATAACCGTAAAATGGTTCGACGATGGTAGAAGGACGAATAGTGCTGGGAATGGGACCGTCAATATCACAGGAGATGTCCGCAATATATTTAATTCTGAAATCTGGGGATTTTGCATCTTCAGCAGTAAAAAAGATCGGGGCACCTTCCCCGTAGAAGTGCCCGGCTATTAGAAAATCTGCCGCATTAGCAAACTTTTTGAAATTACTTTCATAAAGTTCTGGGTGGTTGTAAAATTCCCTGTTACTGCCCTGGGCTCCATCTTTACGCCTGTTATAGTCCAGCACGTCAACCTGGCAGTAAACGGGATGGGTATATTCGGAATTGAGGAATTCCTCTACACCCACCTTTGGTATTTTTAAATGTTCGAGGATCTCCTTAGCTCCCTCCCCCACTTTCCCACTGCCTGTAAGCACAATTTTAAGGGGCGGGATAGAAATTTTGTCAAGTTCATCCTGAATAATTTTGAGGTTTGGCAGACTTTCAGCTTTAGGGAGTTCAAAAATGCCATTTTTGAGACCTATGCCTCTAAATCCATTGTAAGCTCCTACAATCCCTGCATATCTTCCGAAGCCAATGAGCCGGCCGCCAGTTTCATTTATAATAACTTCATGGTCATAAAGTTCTATATTCTTTTTAAGAATTTCCCGCAATAAATCCCGGTTGTAGGGCTGCTTTTTAATGGTGTGAGAGAAGAAAAAGTATTTTTTATCGGGGATTAAATAAGGTAGTGGCACCTCTTTAACCCCCAGCATGATATCACAGTCAGAAATATCTTCAGTTACTTCAAAACCTGCCTGCCTGTACTCCTCATCTGTAAAGATCCTGATGTCTGAACTTTCTATCTTGAACTGGATATCAGGAAATTGCTTCACAGCTTCCCTGAGTTCTTCAGGAGAAAATACCACACGACGATCTGGGGGAGTTTTTCGCTCTTTTATAAGGGCAAATTTTATCATACTGAAATAGCTTTTTAAAATGTTTGGATTTTCTCAAAGATAGGAATTATTAGGAGTGGGAAAAAGATAATAGAAAGCTGCGCTGCAAGAGGCAGGAATGAATCATTTAACAGGCCATAAGAGTAAACTATATAAGAAACATCTGGCATTACTAATAGGCAAAAACAATAAATAGTCTTGTATCTCCACATTCCTCTTCCACTTATTTTGACAATAAACCCCCGAAAGATTTGAAAGGAAACAGAAACAAGAGCGAATCATGTTATTTGTAATCTAAAATGTCTATTTTTGTTACTCTTATGCTCAACCTACGACTAATAGGTTTGGCATGAAATATGCAATATTACTGCAGAAGTTCTTTACATAATGGGGTCGACTTGGTTTTGACAGCGAGTCTAATTGAGTTGTAAGCACGTCGAGCGCTGGGAAATAGCTCGTAAATCTCATTTTTCACACTTTTTAAACGGCGAGAATAACTACGCCTTGGCAGCATAATCTGAATCATAGTAGGATTACTCTAGTCCCTACAAGGTAGGGAGCCAAGATGTCTCGTGAGGGCCTTGATTTACGGCACTCACACCAGAGGCACCGACAAAGTAAATATAGAGACTGCAGGACCTTGATGCAGTTTTGAAACTTAATTGAGGATAAGTGTGCAGTTGGTGGTTTTCGGCCGGCTGTACATCGAAAAATAAGCGAAAACTAAACGTGTAGAAAGCTTCTGAATTGCTTGTTTGGACGAGGGTTCGAACCCCTCCGACTCCACTATTAAAAGCCGTAATTCCTTTATTAATAAGGGTTTGCGGCTTTTTTGTTTTCTAATTTGTACGGTTTCTGTACGGTAACTGAAAATTAACTTCAGATCAGGTAAGGAAAATTTAATTTATCTTTGTTGAAATTAGCATTTAGCCGTGCTAATAATTTGAACAGAAAAAGGGCGTTCCGTTGAGGTTCGCCCTTTTTTATGGTTTCGGAAAACTCGTCCTTACCAACTCCCTAACTCTCGTCCAAACAGATTAACCTAACCCTTTTTTGCGTTCGAGAAACAATAGGTTCTAACGTGTAACAGATACTCGAATATTTCGCGCGTGCGTAATGACTTCGGAAAAATCTTAATGTATCCTTAAGGTTCTTTTAAGTCGTTCAGTTCGTTAGATTTTCTTTACATACAGGTTGTAAACAAGTTTAATAGTCAAGTTTTGACAGGTTCTAAAGTTAAGTTTTACTAAGTTCTAACGCGCGAACAGATACCAATGAAGTTTATTTTAATCCTGTTCAGGCGGCTTTTTTACGTCTAAATCTAAACCTAAAAATATTCCCCTTTCCTTAGTGTTCTTGAATTGTTCCCAGTACTCCTTAAATTCCTGAATTAATATTTCAGGTGGTTTTGTTTCATCTGCAAAGAGAATAAAGGCTTCTTTTAATATGTGGCAAATTTCTTTGCTGTTCAGCTTTTCGGTTTCCATAAACTGTATTAACTCTTCGCCTGTGGAAATTTTGAATTTTCTATTCATCTGCTTCAGGATTAATGCCGTTACCTAAATTGATAACAATAGGTTGAAAATCTTTTTCTTCAGCTTTTAGTTCCGTTGATCTTAAAGTGGGTAATACAAACTTTGCCAAATCTAAAAGGGCTTTAATACGTTGTTCAGGTGCTAACTGTTCCAGGTCTTCTTGTATCTTATCAAAATTAGCTTCTAACAAGTCTTTAAAACGCTCCCTTGTTTCTTCGGTTGTTCTGTTCTTTTTCCCGGCTCTTGTTGATCTTTTCCCGGCTTCTTTTGCTGTTTCACTTGTAAAACTCATAATGTTAGTTTGTGTTAGTTTAACGTGGTTCTTAATTGTTGTAATCGGTTCAGGTAAGGTATAAACCTATTGTTCCCGTTGTGGCTTTTAATTGTTTGAAGGTGGCTTTTAAGGAATTGAGAAACGTTAGTTATTACCGTGCATTGATTAAGCCGTACTGGTTCGGGTGGTAACCTCATCTTTTCAAAATACCTTTCCAATTCTGAAATATCGGTTTGCCAGTCTTCAGGCTCTTTTTTTATGGTTTCCGAAAATTCAAAATCTTCTGTTTCCTTTTTAGGCTGTCTAATTTGTCTAACTTCGGTAACAGATTCTTTAATTTCGGGTACTGGTTCGGGTGGTTTTTGTTTAGGTTTCCTTTTTCTAAAGTTCTGCCAGTCCTGCTTAATTAAATAGTCTGCAATATCGTTCCCCTCTTTTTTATCTGCTTCAGGTGCTAACTGTTCCAGTAGATCAGAAAAAATAAAACGCGTTCCCGGTAACCTGCTTTCTATTCCTGTGGCTTTCTGCTTCCATTCTTTAAAGGTTTGCCCGTCTTTTGATAAGTCAGGAAAGGTTAAAACTGTTCTGCCTTTTAATACCTTTAGTTTATCAAATTTGAAACTGCTCTTGTTGTAAACCGCTAACCAAATAAGGTCTTCAGGTTGTTCAGGAAATCCAAAATACAACGTACCGTAAAAAGCCGTTTTAGGGGCTTCTACTAACGCAATAGGGTTTAACGGGTACTTACTTAACAAATGTTCCCCAAATAGGCAGGAAACTTTTAATTCATTCTTATTATACGCTTGTAACCAGTTCGGCAAAGGTTCATTTCTTTTACTGTGGTGCTTATCAATAATAGAGTGTAAAAAGTCCGTTCCTGTGGTGTGGTTGCTTTTATTGAATTGTTTTACCTGTACTGCTCTAATATTGCCTTTAAGATCAATAAAAGGAAAGGTAACCGCGCCTTTTCTGTAACCTGCTTTAATAGTGCCTATCTTGTAAAGTTCAACGGCTCTAGTAACATCTGAAACCTCAAAAGAATAAGGAACGTTATTAAATAGGTTCTGAATAAAAACGTTCTGTTCGTACCTGTCAGGCTCTAACGTCTGTTTAAGTACCTCAACAGGAATAAAGGCAGGTTTAGACCTTAAAGGTTTTTTGATAGTCACTACGCGCGCGTATTGGTCGGGTTTCCAGTTCCCGTTAAACGTTCCCTGTTCCTGTTCTTTTATCATTTGAGAATAGCCGTTTTTATACGGGTTCAGGTGGTAACCGCATTTACTTTCACGGTCGCAACGTCCGTACTGGTTCGGCAAATATTCCCCTGTTTCGGTATCGACATAATGAACAAAACGTTTTTTACTACATTCCGGGCAAAAGTCTTTTTTACTCCCTTTCTCTAAAGTGTATCGGTGCTGTTCCATTTTTTTAGAAATTACCTGTGGCATTTGGCACAAGCGGCATTTGTGGCATTAATAAACGTTAGTTTGTGCCGTTAGTGCCGTTAGTGCCTTGTGCCAATAGAGGTTAAAACCTTTTTTCGTATTCCCCTCTTTTGTGGTTATTGAATAATTCCCGGTTTGCTAAAAGGCGTTTATACGTCCTTTCTGCTATTCCGAAATCATTTGCTAACTCTAACCCTTCGCTTGTGGTAAACTCTTCAGGTAAGGCGTTGTAAAGGTTCTTTTTGTCGCCCGGCAACTTATCAACGGGGCTTGTATTGGTTAAGATCGTGTGTACTTTTAGGGCTGAATTTTTAAAGTACTCAACAAGTTTTAACGCTCCCTTTACGGCTTCAACGGTAACCGCTTGTTTGTTGCTTTCTCCACAAGCGTAACGCAATAATTCAAGGTTTAAAGCCAGTCGCAAAGCGTATTGTTCAAACTTTGCATAAATTCCGCTCAAGGCTTCATTATCTGCTTTGTTGCTCAAGTCTGTTACTGTCTTTTGCCATTCAAATAATAATTGTTTGGCTTCAGGTGTAAACTTTAGAACGGTGGGTTTAGGGTTCAGGTTCTCATCTTGTTCAAGGTCTAAATCCAACAGGTTATTTATAACAGCGTTCCAATTTTGAATTATTACTTCATCTAACTGGTTTTCGCTCCAATACTCCTTTTTAAGATCGTCAGGAATAACAAATAAAATCCTGTCAAGAAACCCGTTTTCGGTTCTGTCTTTTGCCAGTTCGTTTAATACGCCCGGTTGTATTGTTCCTGCAACAGAAATAAAGGGTTCAGGTATGTAAATAGGCTCGCTTGTTTTCCTGTTAATCCTTAAAGGTTTTCCGCTCCATACGCTTAACCAAAATTGCTCTTCGCTCCCTTTGTTGTATCGGTTGAAGTTCTTAAACCAGCTCGCAAGTTCATCTGCATAAACTCCAATACCTCTTTTATTGAATTTATGAACGTCTGTAAGTGCTTCAGGTGTAAAGTCTGTTATTAGGTGTTGTTCCCAAATAGGCTGTACTGGTTCGTCATAACCTTGCGCCTCCCTTTCCTTTTTATTTAGACTGCTAACAAGATCGTATTCCTGTTTTAGTTCCTGGTAACCTTTAAAACGCTGTTTGTCGCGCTCTTCAATAGGCTTTAAAGCAAAGGTTAAAGGGTGGCTTTTATTTGTTCCTGCTCTTCCAACAATTGAAAGGTATAAAACGGCTGTTTGCTCAAATACTCCATTATGTATTTTGTGAGTGTTACCGACTGCAACAGAAACAGCGTAAAGCATTGACGCGCCAATAAAGTCAGTAGGATAATTTAAACTTCGGTTTGTTGCTGTTATAATTTCCTGTACTGCTTTAGGGAAAACCTCAACCGGGAAAGGGTTTTTCTTTATTTCCTTTTCAACGGCTGTAACCCTCTTTAAATTTTCAACGTGGTTAATAAGGCTTTCGGGTTCAAGATCAGAAAAAACGGGGTTTAATTTTCTTGCCTCCATAGTCTAAAAAAGTTTTAATTGGTTCGACTGTGGAAACAAATCCGGGTTTGCCGTTAGTTCCTGTACTTTAGGATAACCAGTAATTGAACAGCGTCTAATTTTTCTTACTGCAATTTTGTTTTCTGCCTTTAACCTGTCAATGAAATAACAGATATTTGAGCGCATTACGCCTGTTTCTCTGTCTGCTTCTAACATAGTCATAGGTTTGGCTTTAAAAGCCTCGTAAACAAGTTCTAATTGTGTTTTATTTTGCCTATCTTTAACACGTTTTCCGAACGTATTATTAAGGCTGTGGGTTCTTGCTGTTAACTCCATAGCCTTATTTTTTTAGTTCGGTTAAACTTCCTAAAATTTCGCTTCGCTTGTAGTACCTTTTACCTGCTATTGAATAGGCAGTAACGCGCCCTTTATTAGTCCAATGCCAAAGGGTTGTTTCGTGAATTTGCAGCAGGTTTGCGGCTTGTTCCCGTGTTAGCAGGTCATCTTGCGCCTCTTTGTTGTGAAGATCCTTTTTAAACGCTTCTAATTGCGTTTTTACGCCCTCTGTAATTAGTTCCGCTAACTGTTCAGGCGAAGTTTGAAGAAATTGAATTGTACTCATTATTACAGTGTTTAAATGTTACACTGCAAATGAGGTCAAGAAGTTAACTGTAAGGCAAGAGGTAAAAAATGTGTGCGAAGTGTTTTTCTTGTGTTTTTCTACTTTTTCAAGTGATTTGAATATTTTTCCTCGTGTTCCTCCAACATAATTTTATGTTTTTCATAGTTATTACTTCTATCCTTATTGGTCGGAAATAGCTTGTAATGCTCATTTAAAAAACTAAAATATTCGTCTTTTGTAGCGTGTACTAAACAAAGGGTATCCCTGTTTTTATACTCTTTATCCTTTAAATAAAAGAAAATATCCATTAACCTCTTGTCTGTTTGCTTCGGTAAATAATACTCATCAAAAAGGTATTTAAATAGCTCATAAGCTCCAATTGTCCATAAATTGGGGTCATGTTTCGGGTGGTTCTCTTCATTTTCAATTTCTCCTTTTAATTGATTTTGATTTGAAGAAATATCTTTTTTTACATTCTCTCTATTCAGTCCGGGAAGTAAATAAATTGGCAATTCTAATTGCTTTTTAATTGCCTTAATTTTCCAACCAAAGACCTCCTGTTCTTTTTCCGGATACCTCATTACTGCTTTATCCATTTCTTCAAGATAACGGTCGTAAACCTCCCCTAATTCGTTTTTTCGTTTAGGGTGGTTAATGTAATTGTCGTTTATTTCTAACAGAACAGGAAAAACTTTGTAATCCCTTATTTGGTAAATCAATTCTTTAGGCTCTCCAATGCCTTTAATATTCTTCCAAAAGGCTCTTAAATTTGCTGTTTGAGCAAAATACACTAAACCTGCTATTTGTGTAAATTCCATTTGTTTATTTTTATTCAAAGTAATTAAAGGCGTCAAGAGCTAAATCTTTGTTGCTTTTCTTAATGTAGTTGAGAAACATTTTTTCGCTCCCGTGCCCCGTTATGTTTATTAGATAGGTTGTAGGTACTTTGCCGTAAAAGTTAGTCGCAAATGAACGCCTGCCAATGTGAGAAGATACTAATTCCCATTTTTGAAAAGTGTCTTCAATATCCCGGTAATCGTTTTTAGTTGGTTTAACGCCTTTTGGTGCTATTGAAACGCGCCTTTTGCCCTTAACCTCATCTTTGATCTTTGCCTCTTCGCAAACTTCTTTTATGTAATCGTTATAACGTTGATCGGAAATAGGGCGTGGAAACTTGCCGTTCCTTTTTGCTAAAATTTCCCTTACCTCCTTAACAACAGGAATAGACATTTCTTTTTTGGTCTTCTTTTGTCTAAACTCTAATAAAGGTTTGCCGTTTTCGGTTCTTATCATTTCAGGTTTAAACCTCATAAAATCGGAAACCCTTTGCCCGGTGTAACAGCTAATTAAAAGCCAGTCGCGCGCATTGTCTAAATAATCGTGTTTAAGATCAGCTTTTTTAACCTTTTCCAGTTCCTCAAGGGTTAAGTAAATGTGGTTCGCCTCTTCGCGCTGTAAAGTTATACCGTCAAGTTGGTGGTGTGTTTTTACTCCTAAATACCGGGCGTGGAAACAGATCGTTTTTATTAGTACAAATTCCCGGTGTTGTGTATTTTGAGAATAGGCATTTTTATTACTAAAATCTACATACGCTTTTTTAAAGTCTTCATTTATTTCATTGATTAAGATAAGCTTTCCCAGTTCCTTTTGTAACCGTAACATTTTGTTTTTGGTAACCTTTACTTTTTTCCTGTTTGCTTCGGTTATTTCATTTTTACGGTACTCTAAATAGTAATCAATGTAACTAACAAGATCAGTTGGAATTTTTTTAGTCTGTGGTGGGTTGTAATAATTCTCTATTGTGGTTTTTAACCAGTCTTTAGTAACCTTTCCCGGTTGAGTAGAATTAAAGGCTTTTAAAATGTGGTTTTCTAACGCTGCTAACTTGTTGTTTACTTCAGTTTGCAGGTTCTTAACTTCAATATCTTTTAAACGCTGTTTGCTGTGGTGGTTGTTCCAGTAATCCCGTGTAACATCTAATTTGGTTTTGCCTCCAATAGCAAAATCTTTGTCATTGTGGCGAAATAGTAAACGTAAGTTTAAAGGTGCTTTTTCCCGTGTAGATCGGTAAAGAAAATTAACAGTAGCCATACTTGTAATAATTTGAACAATACAAATCTATTAAATTTGTACGGTAGTTGTACGGTAAACTGCAATTATTTGCAAAGGATTAAAAACTTTAATAAAAAGTTAATTACCTTTAAACCCTTATAAATACTGAATTTATAAATAACTTTACAGGAAATTAGGGCGTTTAGAAAAGATGAGGTTTTGCGTCTTAGTGTTGCCTCCGACTCCACTAAATAGCCCCGAAACAGTAATGTTTACGGGGCTTCTTTTTTAGAATTAACAATTTCGTTGACATTCTTTAATATATAGAAGTCTTACAATTACCCGCAACACTAAACTATATCATATGGGTTTAAATGCATACAATGCCGGCACTACTTTCGAAAAACTACTGCGGAAAGTTTATCCCTCTAATCAGGCTCGAACATAACAGAGCCTAATGCGGAACGCAGTTTCCATGGAGCAAGGGGAAGGGCAATCATAATTTCTAGGATCTACTAAAAACAATGTCTAGAAGCAAAAGAACAACTCGAGAAAACAATCATCAAATTAACGGAAACAGCCCCGGATAGTAACGAGGCTGCTTATTTTGATTCTTACTTGATGGTTATCAAGGTCTGCAAATCCACAACATGTTTAATTGAAGTAGTTAAAGACGCTTTACAAAGCGCAAACAGAATTGACCATAGTGAAGAATTAAGATAAAAACATTTCTAAAGATCCGCAAAAGATTCAATCCTAAGCTATTTTTAATTCGGTCTTCAGGTTGAGATAATATTTTTTAAATTCCTCTTGTCTTAAATTAAGCATTTCTGCCAATTCATTATCCGAGTACTCCAGTTCATCAATATGAAGACGAATCATACTCGGCAACAAATCTGGCTTTTCAATAGGAATAAAAATTGGTTCATTTTTCCTATAACCTTTAATACTCATCTTCTTGAACAAATAATGATATTGACTTTTAGAAAGCACCCCAAGATGTTTATAAGCCTTGACAATTAAAGATTGCATGGAAACGAGCCAGTATCTTTTTAAATCGGCCAATTTCTCAAGACTTAAATTATTTAAATATGGTTTTATTTCCGCGCCTGGAACCAAGAACTCACTTGCAAAAAGATGAGCCTCTTCTTCAATATCTCGGTCCTCTGCAACTTTTTGTCCGAAATGCATAATCAAGTGCCCTAATTCATGAGCAAGATTGAAGCGGTATCTATCCCCTTTTAAACTCCTATGTACAAATATCAACGGCAAACCTTCATCTGAAAAAGCGCTGAATGCATCTATAGGTCCTAAATCTATAGGAATGACTATTACCCCCTTATTTTCAATTAGATTCGTAATATTTGGAATTCTTCCTTTGGGCAACTTCCAAAATTCCCGAAGAAATTGGGCACAAAGATCTGGCTCACCATCTTTTATACAGTCCCATCTTGGTAATTCAGCTGCTGGAAGATCTAGAGCCTCCATCATTTTTTCAATATTCCATTCCACTATAGTCATTATGGATTGGTACTTTACGACTTCCTTTTGTGGCAAAGAAAGCTTGCGTCTGTAATGCCCCTTCACTAAATGAACTTCCTTTTTCTGATAAAAAAATTCTTTAGGATATTGAAGAGCATTAGACAGACCTTCAATTAGAGCCTCGTCTACAGAAAGAAACTCATTTTCAATTTTAGAATAAGTTCCTTGCTTTATTTGTAACATAGAGGCCAAATCTTTTTGACTGAACCCCCTTGCTTGGCGAGCCAGCTTAATTATCTCTCTATTGATTTCCACTTATTTAAGTTTAATTTGTTCCTGTTTCCTTTTTCTTTTTAAGCCCCTCCTTAAGAGTTAGCTTGTCCCCTTTCACCTCGAAAAGATCAGTATCAGCATTTGTCTGAAAATCAAAATTAGACTGTTCATAAGAATAATTCCCTGCCTCATCATACCACTCAAGAATGTCTCCATTCCAGCAGGCGAGATAAATACCATCCAAATCTGTCCAGGTTGCATTAGGTATATAACCCGCAAAAAGAAAAGTTGGAGTTTCCGGAAAACCTTCTATTTGATGTTGATTCATAAATTTTTTATGCTGTTTAGTTTTCAAAGAGGATACTTTGTAATCCTTGTCCATTTTCTTGAACCGAAGAAACAAATCATCATTTAAAACTATCCCGAATACTTTATTAAAGGTACCGATCGTAACAGTAGGATTCGTAGAAAAAGAATTTGTTATTTTACCTTTAATTAAATCGTGAATAATACAAGCCTTGGTTCTTTTTTGAAATTCAACAAAGCCCGCTTTTTCATCAAAAACATTTTTGAAGGTGATAAAATCGGCAAAGCTATTTCTAATGCAGTCAACAACTTCTTCATAGATCGGAGCTATAAGTTCTTTGGATTGTTCTAATGTGTGAAATTTTCGTTCCATTTTTCGGGGGAATTTTATTTCTCCAAATAAAATGCTTCTTCTAATAATAAAAAAATATTATTCCAACTTTTTATTAAAAAATATTCCTGACAATAATTAAGTAAATCGTGCGCATTGCAGAAATGAACCTCTATGTGCCCCAAATACTACCAGAACTAATACTGCTTTGTTTGACGGAGATTATTAAGACTCGCAATCTCTCCCTCTGAATTTCAGAAAAAGTTCAAGACATAAAAAACCCTTCTAAAAGGGGTTGGAATTTTTTAATAGGAGCATTTTATCTGCGATTGCTACTCCTAACTTTTCGCATGTATATCGAAGCAATAGCCACTAAAGTTGTACCTGAGAATATAGAACCTATAATCTCAAAGCCTCCAGTGATTAATAAATAGGAAATAAACATACCACCTCCCAAAAGCAGAAAAGAGCAAATTAACCCTAAGTAGTTGACTCTACGCTCCCCCTTCTCAGTACTTTTAATCATACCAAGCTTTTCACGGGTGAATTCGTGCCTAAATTCCTGTTCCTTTTCAGCTCGTTCCTTGAGCCAAGTAATCATATTTGGATCTATTTGCTGCAGCCTTTTAATTTCAGCTGCATCTGGGAGTAAACTATCGTCAAAGGTTTCTTCTATATGGCCTTGATGTTCGCCATTATGGCCCTTTTGAAGATGAGCCCTACGCCTCTGTTTAGCCATTGTGGAATTCCTCTTCTAATTTTTTTTGAGCCTTTTTCGTGTCCTTTAAAATGGTATTAAAGTCTTTGCGAAGATTTTCTTTTTCATTTTGAGGCTCCATTATTTCATGCCAGATCTCGTTGTACTCCTTGCTCTTCTCAGGCTTAAACGCACCGTTCAAAGCGTCAGAAAGATTACCGAAGAAAATTGAAATTGAATGACCCATAACTAAACCTTTCTTTTTTAGATATAGTATAACAATACTTATACCAACCTAATATAGGCACAAAAATACAACTAAACTATAAATGTATTACTAAACTAATACAAAACTAATATTAATGTACTACTAAACTAATACAAAAGAGTGATTAAATCAGGTATTTCAGAAGTTATGTCAATCTAAAAAGTAAGCCATAATTTGCCGCACTTTTATTAATTAAGATATCGGTTATCGTGAAATTTGCCGCACAATTATTAAGCTCCCATAATGGTAGCCCATTAATACTGGAGTTGAGATATACAACAGTGCTTCGCAAGTCGTCCTCTTACTTCTCAGATCATTAGGGGAAGGTGCTGGCCTTTTAAAACTTCCAATTATTCCTTCATCCTTGCAACGAAGCCTCAGAAACCAATTCTCAATATGCTTCAGCAAGTAATCTTACAGCTTCTCCCATTTCATTTTTGCTGAGATGGCCAAATCCCAATCTTAAAGCAATAAGATTTTGATTTTGATAAAGACATATACCCGGAATCAAGAGCCCCTTTTTTCTTGCTCTTTTTTGAAGATGATTCAATGAGAATGATCGATTAAACTTGATCCAGAAAGCCAGGCCGGATAAAGGTACACTAAATGTAATTTCGCTTTTAAGTTGGGTATGGAGTAATTGGGCAAAGATTTTTTTTCTTTCACTAATTACGCTGTGAAATTTCCTTTGATACCGATGTACATCCCCTTGATGAATAATATCTCCTAGTGTCTTTTCCATTAAGAAATTGGGCCTGCCAAAAATATTAAGATACTTTTTTCCTTCTTCCAAAAAGTCTTCTGGGGCGATTAAAAAATGCATTTGAAATCCGGGGGTGAGGAACCTTCCAAAAGCTCCGATATAGATGACCCTGTTTCCCCCGTCCTTTCTATAGAGTGATGCCGACCTGTCTTTTGGGAGGGAAAATTCAAAGTCGTCATCATCTTCAATCACAATAAAGTTGTATTGTGCCGCTAATTGGAGTAAAGTTTTCTTTCGCTCTTCAGAAAGAGGAACTGTAGTGGGGTATTGGCAACGAGGGTTGAGGTAAACGGCCCTAATCTCACCGGCCTTAAAGTGCTCCCTGATAAAATCAACCCTCATCCCGTCCTCATCCACAGGAATCGTCCTTAGCTGTGCACCTGCCTGACCAAAAATCATATTGGGCAGAAAATAACTCAGGTTCTCCACCAAAATAATATCCCCGGTTTTTATAAGTAACTGCGATAAGATGGAAAAGACCTGCTCTCTTCCCGAAATAGGCAACAAAAATTTTCTGGAAAGATGAAACCCCCTGGTGATATTCAGGTAATAACTTAGCTGGTCCCTAAAAAACATATTTCCTCCGGTTGCCTGCTGCAATTCATTGAACCAATTGGCCCTTTTAAGGACCGAGGCGAAAAAACGAGCCAATTCTTCCCCTTTGATGATCCCATAATCGGGTGTACCATCGGTGAAATAAAGATCTTCACGATGCTCCAAGAAGGGAGTATCCAGAATAAATTCTTTCCTGAAAGTAAAGGCTGCCTTTTCGGGGGGAGACCTAAAAGCTCCGGAACCGATGGCCGCCACCGAAGATAGCTCCGCATTTTTTACAAAAGTACCTATGTTGGGAATGCTATTTATCCATCCCTGCTCTTGCAGCTCCACCAGGGAGGCCATAATTGTTTTTCTGTGAACTTGCAGGTCTTCTGCGATTTTCCTGCTTCCGGGAAGTTGATCGCCATCTTCCAGAAGGTTTGTTTTAACCGCATTAATAAACTGATACACTATTTGCAAATAGACCGGATCTTTCTTACTGCGATCTATTTTGACAAAGGAACGAAAAGCAATGTTAACCGGACTACTCATTATTTTTAAATCGGACTAGCAAAGTTACCCCTTAAACCTTAATCTTTGTACCCCAATTGAATATTATTAAATGAAAAAAATAATTTTTACAGTGAGTCTCTTATGCAGCCTCCCTGTATTTGCACAACAACAGGAGACATCTCCTGAACACGAGAATCAGGAAAACCCACAAAATGAGCTAAAGGAAGTAGTGATTCACGGGAACAGGATCAGGATTCCTTTCAGCCAGTCCGCACGGGATATACAGGTGGTCACCCAGGAACAAATTAAAATGCTTCCTGCAAAATCTATCAATGAAGTTTTGTCTTACATCAGCGGAGTTGACGTAAGGCAGCGCGGTCCTTTCGGTACCCAAACCGACATTTCTATTGACGGCGGCACTTCCGAACAAACCATACTGCTTATCAATGGCGTAAAAATGATTGATGCGCAAACTGCCCACAACATGATGAATATCCCTATTCCGCTAAGTGCAATAGACCACATTGAGGTGCTTAGAGGTCCGGCAGCAAGGGTTTTCGGGATCAATGCCCTCACGGGAGCCATTAATATTGTCACCAAAAAAGAACGCCATTCCTCGATCACTGCTATTGCACAGGCGGGAAGCTCTTTTAAACAAAAAGAAGAAGGCGACGGATCTGGTATTTATGCCAGGGGGCGTGCAGAAGTTACCGCTAACTTCGGAAATGAAAATCAAAGCCACCTTTTATCCCTGGCCCAGACCAACTACAATGGGCTGCGTTATAATTCGGCTTCAAAAAACACCCGACTTTTTTATAACGGTGAAATTGACCTTGATATTAACAACAAACTGCAGGCTATGGCGGGGTATGCAGACAGCCAATTTGGCGCCAATGGCTTTTACGCCGCCCCCGGTGACCGTAATTCGGAAGAGCTTGTAAAATCGTCTATTTTCAGCCTTTCTTCAAGGCACCAGTGGGGCAACTTTATGATCTCACCCCGAATAAGCAACCGCTATGGTGAAGATGATTACAGGTACTTTAAAGATGATTTGAGCAAAGGCCGCTCCATACATTACACCAATGCCCTAATGCTCGAACTCAACAGCAGCCTTCACACCAATATAGGAACTTTAGGTTTTGGCTGGGAATCCCGCCTGGAAACCATCAATAGTTCAAATATTGGGGAACATGAACGCGATAACCATGGATTTTATACCGAATTAAGGAGCCAGGTGGGCGAAAGATTAACAGGATCGGCAGGAGTTTATGCCAATTACAATTCCGTATTTGGCTGGCAGGTATATCCGGGCTTAGACCTGGCTTATGAAATCAATGAACGTTGGACCCTTTCTACCAGCATTGGATCGGGCCAAAGAATCCCGTCCTTCACAGATCTATACCTGGACCAGCGCCCGGGAAATATTGGAAATGAACTGCTGCAGCCCGAAGATGCCTGGAACTACGAAGGTAACATCACTTACCAGAAAAATGCCCTTAACTTCCAGGTGGGATATTTCTACCGCGAAATAACCGATTTCATAGACTGGGTGAGAGAAGATGCTTCAGAGCCTTATTCTCCCGTTAACTTTGGCGATAACACCACGCAAGGCATATATGCCAGGATTCAGCAGAATTTTTACCTGAAAAACAACCAGTCTTTGAGGTACCGATTAAGTTATAATTATCTGGATCCAAGCATTATAAGTTCAGAAGGGATCCAGTCAAAATATATCCTGGAGTCTCTAAAACATCAATTTATTGCAGGAATTTCCTACGGTATTGACAACCTGTCCCTACAGTTAGAAAACCGATGGCTACAGCGGGAACTCGCTAATGCTTATAACGTTACAGATATACGGGTGAATTACAACTGGCAAAAGCTTCTCTTCTTTACAGAGGTAACTAATCTTTTTGATGCTGAATATACCGAAGCAGGCGCTGTACCTATGCCTACACGTTGGTTTAGTTTAGGATTAAGGTACGAGTTGAATAAATTTTAAGATTCAGGGGCGCAATTATATTGATTGCATTCAGAGCATTGCACCTGACTCTTGAAAAACTAAAACGGAATCCGGAAAGTCACTGTTATGATTTTCCAGATTCCGTTTTTTTTATTGCTGAATTTCTGCTTCCACATCCGGTATTACCCCAAGGCTGCGATATAGTTCAGCCCTGGTGGTTAGAAACTTTGTAAAGAGCTCAGTTTGTTTTAAACGGGCTTGTATTAGCTTTGTCTCCCTTGAATTGATCAGAAAAAGGGAACTTTCTCCAAAACTGAATTTTCGCTCTTCGGCTTTTAACAGTCGCTCATAGTTTTCTACCATTTCTGAAGTTAACCTTATTTGCTCTACATAAGAATCCAGCTCCTGCGTTAATCCGTCGACCTTATTTTCTATTTGCCGGCGGTTCAATTCCAGTTCAAGGGAAGCATCTTCAATTTTGTATTCAGCCAACTTCAGCTCGCCGCACTCCTTCCGAAGAAAAAGTGGAAAACTTATATTTAAACCGGCTTTATAGTTTGAAGTATCAAAATTATCAATGAGTTCAGGTTCCGGGGTAATGAAGTTATATTCCAAATCTATTTTTGGCAAAAGGTTGTTAACCTTCAAACGTCGCTCTACTCTTAGTGCTTTCAGTTTTGCCTCCAGGGCCCTTAATTTTGGATGCCCTTCAAAAATGGCATTTTTCACACCTTTTTCTGTTTGCACTTCAAGAACTTGGTCATGTAAGAAGTCAACTTCAGGTACAGTTCCAGGCTGTAATTCTACCGGCACATTATTGTCGAGCCAAAGAAATGTGGAAATTTCAAGCTTTTGTTTTAGCAGTTTAACCTTTGTCTGCTCTAACTGAAGCAGGCGTTCCTTAAGCGCAATACCTGCTTCAACAGTATCTATAGCTGCGATCTCACCAAAGGCAGCACTTTTCCCAATACCATCTGATCTTTGCCGGGCGTTGGCCACAAATTCCTGGTATACTTCAAGTTCTTTTTGGAGCCTTGCCCAATTGAGATATGCCACGGAAGCTTCAAAAAGTACTTCGGCTATCATGAGGTTTTGTTCTGCTTCTGTTTATACACCTTCATTTTGCTCAAAGCCGGCCTTTAATTCTACGCCATACCAGGTGGGAATTTTAAAAGTGGAATTTAAGAGATCATAATATTCGGTGCCTTTAAATTCCTTGCGGCTGTAGTCTACTTCCAGCTTGGGGTCAAAAGCACCTCTTGCTTTTAAAAGTTCGGCTTCGCCCATTTCAAGCTGAAGGTTTGCCTGTCTCACCATAGGATGATACTGCTTCACATAAGCTAAAAATTCTGGATAGCTCAAAACCTGGGTTGTGGTTTCCTGTGCCCTTAAAACAAAAACCTGCAGGAATAATACAATGGCCAAAATAAATCTCATCACTTCTGCTTTTCCTGGTTTTCAACAACTACTTCAGGCTGGTAATAATCTGGTGGAAAGCCGTTAAGGTTTCTCCATATTTCATACCAGATAGGCACCTCATCAAGCAGGGCCAGGGTTGTTACCCCCGAACCAATTCTCACCCCTCTAGGCCAGGGCTCATCTTCGGGATCTGGTGCCAACAGAACACGGTACTTTCCATTCTGACTTATAAAATTATCTACGGCAACGATCTTTGCCCCATAAGTTCCGTAGGAAAGGTTTTCCCAACCGCTAAACACTATTGAAGGCCAGCCTTCAAATTGCACCCTTACCTTCTCACCCTCGTGCATTAGAGGCACATCAAGCGGCTTCACATAAGTCTCTACCGCCAAATCAAAATCGGCCGGCATAATCTCCACCAACCTCTCTCCTTCCTTAAAAGTTTCCCCCAAACCTGCTTTTAAGACCTTATTAATATTACCTTTTTGAGGGGCCAGCACATAGTACATCTGGTTGCGAATAGAGTAATTGCTATAGTCATTTTGGAGCTTGCTCACCTGGGCCGCAGCATCATACTGGTTGGAACGCGCCGTATGCAAATCACTTTGCGCCTTAGAAACCTTATCACTGTATTCGGCAGCTATCCTGTTAATTTCAAGTTCGGCATTGATAACTTCATTCCTGCTCGCCAGCAGTTTATTTTCCTGGGAAATTAGTTTCGCCCGGGAGTCCTGCAACTTTTGCCTTTTTTCCTCAACATCGGGCAGTGCTTTAAGCCCTTCCTGCTGTAGCTGTTGGGTTCGCTCAAACTGAGCCTGCGCAATATCGAGGTTAGCCCTTACAGCTTCAAGATCTATACTGTCACTTTCCAGCTTTAGCCGGGCCTGTCGCAGTTTGTTTAAAGCCTGCTGCTTTTTTAACTCCCTTTCATTTCCCAGCGCATTAATTTGAGAGGAAAGCGCCTTAATTTTTTCGGAATAGGACTCTACAGAACCCGATTTTGCGTTTAGCTGTTCAGCAGTTCTTTCTACCAGTAAAGGATCAAAATACTCCCCTTTTACTTCGGAAATATGAAGAATTGTATCTCCTTTTTGCACGAACTCCCCCTCCTGCACATACCATTTTTCAATCTTCCCCGGAATTGGGGATTGAATGGTTTGAGGCCGATGTTCGGGCATAAGAGTGGTGACATAGCCCTTGCCACTTACATTTTGCGTCCAGGGCAGAAAGAGGATGATCAACAAGGCTATAAAAGCGGCTAACAAAAACCTATTGAAGTATTTATAGTGCCTTTTGTGAAGTGCCCTTTTTCCTGCTTCAAACTTCTTAAGGTCTACCTCATTGCCTACAGGATATTTTGATATATTAAGCATGTTCTAACTCTATTGTTTCTTTGATCCTTCCGTTTTCCAGTATGATCTTTTTACTACATACATTTTCCCAAAGTTCATTTCTACTGGCCACAACTATAGACCACCCGTGTTTTTTATCGGCTAAAAACTCAATAAGCCTGGTAGCCTCTTCTTTATTGTAAAGCTCAAGAGGTTCTTTGAGAGTAAGGAGTTCAGGTTTTTTAAGAATAGCCCGCGCCAGGATGATCTTTTTTCGCTCCAGGTGACCACTGATTACTGAATTATAAGACTCGTCACGGATTGCAAATCCGTGCCATCGGAATTTGACACTTCACACAATACTCAATACTCAATTCTCATTACTAAATACCGATCACTGACCACTAATATTCCAGTATCTCGACAAAAATATCTGGTTTAGGTGCGGTACTCTCAAGGTCTTCTCTTTTGAAACCGGAGGAGATACTAATGATCTGCCCCAGGTGGTTCTCGAAGATTAAATGCGGATATCCCTTGGTTTCTACAGTAGTCACTTTATTTGTAGTGAGGTTATAGATCCTGGCTTTCTTTTCGTGGATAGATTCGGTTGAAATATTTTCCTGCGGATCATTATTGGAGCCCAGGATCAGATTCCCGTCTCTGCTTATTCCTGACGGAAAGTATGGGATTTCAAATGTTTCCTGTACATCAAAATTCACTGTGGAAAAAAGCTTGTTTTCCAGTAAGTTGATCACATAATTCTGATTGGGACTGTATAATGTTGTCTTCTGTGAGCGTGATGTGATAGGAATATTCACAAGCTGCCCATCAGAGATTTTGCCCTGGGCATCGATCGAAAATTTATAACTTTTGGGCTCCTGGTAATGCCCTACCAGAATTTCGCCATTTTTGAGAGGCAGCAGGTGGTAAGCTGTATTTCCGAAGTGCGTTGTAAAGTGAGACTTTTGAGAAATTAATTCCATGCTACCATTTGTGCGTTTAAACGTGTAGATATCTGTGCTATTAGTAAAGCTGAAAATACCATTGCCCAGATACGCAAAATCAAAGAAGAAAGGTATGCCCTCAAGCTTCAGTTCATACTTGTAAGAAAGGTTACTGGCGTCATATACAGCAAGTGCATTTCCCTGGGCAAAAAACAGCTCATTCCCGGTTTCGCTGTTATGTACCTGCATATGTATGCTGGTCATTGCTTCGGGTTGTTTATTGGCGGTGGCTGTAACTACATGGTCCCGGTAGTTGTATTTGATTAGTTGACTCTGGCCGGTCTCCGATCTTCCGTAGAAATATATTTCGGAAGCATTTGGAGCAGGGGTTGCAAACTTTAGGTTATCGAAATCCAAGACTTCAGGATGCGACCAGCTTAGCTCCCATTTATTTTTATTGGAATATGGATCTGCACTCACATTTCCGAAGATATCATAGGCATAAATGGCATATACAGGCTCCTTAAGATGAGGAGGGGTTTTGTCTATAAATTTCGTCACCTCCCTGTCTTCTATTATTCCTACAGGATACTCCTGAAAAGCATAACCTGAACCGCCGTCGTAGTTGCGAACGGCTATTTTGTAATGGGAAAAATAATTCCCCTCAAACGGCTCCCACTCCAGTTTCACCTCCCCATTTTGCACTTCGGCATTCACAAAATTCACCTGAGAAGGTCTAAGGTTTTCGGTAAAAAATTCAACCAACCCACTCTCCCCCAGCAAACCTTTTTCATTAAAGATCCTGATGTAATAACATATCTCCTTAGATGCAGGCGGATCTACATCTATAAAAGAAGTTTGAGTCCCGTCTTTAATCGTCGCTACCAGTTGGGCATTGGCTTTGCTACAGCCCGCAGCACTTCTATAGATCTCATAACGGTCAAACTTATAGAAGCCGTCATAGGCCTGCCAGGTATATTTGATCTCGTTCCGGTTTTCGTCGGTAAGTTCATTTCCAAAAGTGTAGGAATACAGGTCGATGTCATTGGGCGGGGAATATTTATGCGCCATAAAACTGACTATCTCAAGTTCGGGATCATCATCTATCTCCACCTTCATCTTAAACACCAGTTTATCGGCAGTGAGCTGGGTAATAACCATTTCTTCGGAAGAGCCCCAGTCATTACGCAGCGTGATCACACCCTTTTCCAGGTCATAGCTCAGGTTCTGCACCTCTTTTTCGCATTCATAGCTGGAGATATGAAAGTAATCGCGGTAGACATTATTGGTGGTAAACTGAAAAAAATCCCGACCGCATTCCTCATAATTTGCAGGCACACCTGCAGTTTTACCTTCAAATGCTACTTCATAAATAGCCCATACCCCATTCAATTGCTGCATGCTGGCAGAAGTCAATGCATCTTTATAGAACAAATCCTCAGGTTCGGTAATTTCATCATCATCTTTAGAACAACCGGCAATTAAAATGAGCCCTAGAAATAAGAAGATGCGCGAGAAGTTCCTCCTGTAACAGGAGGCAAACATTAGATTATGCATGTGCGTAATTATGAGAAGGATAGGTAGGGCCTATTCTGTTATTTCAGACCAAATATATCAAAAAAGCTTTCTTAAAAGTTAATGGAATTAACAAATTTTAAAATTCAGCAGAGGCTAAATAGCTCGATTTTCAGAAAAAAATTTACTCACGACACTTTTTGTCGCCTTCTCTATGTTTCTTTACATTAGTAAACAAGCTAACACCTATGAACATTCTTTATCTACACGGATTGAACAGCAAATTAAGCGAGGCTAAAAATGCCATTTTAGAGAGGTATGGCAAGGTTCACGCACCCGATATTAATTATCCCCAAAAACACCTTCAGCCAATCGAGATCCTTCAGCCCTACCCTGAAACTGAATTCAATGTGATTATAGGGAGCAGTATGGGAGCTTTGAACGGATACATTATTTCAAACTGGATTGGCAGGCCGGCACTCTTATTTAATCCGCCTTTGTCGAAATACCCGTGGAGCCTTATGCTTCCGGAAGCAAAATTCCGCAGAGGTAATGCTTCAAAGCAACTTCTGCTTGGCGGCAGGGATGAGATTGTGAATCCGCAGAAAACATTGGCTTTTTTGGGCAGGCACCTGCAGGATCATGAACTGGAGATCAAGATTGATCCGTTACTGGGGCATCGCAATCCTGTAGATTTATTTGAAGAACAGGTAGCATCTTTCTTTTCAAAAATTTGTTCTTAGAATTATGTCATTAGCCCAAACCATTAGACGGTACAACAGGATCATTTCTGTTTTGAGAATAAGACCTATGAGTTATGAAGAGGTGCAAAGAGAGATAGGCAAGGCCCGTGATGCCTTAGAAGAAAATCTACTTACCTCTCACCGCACCTTTCAAAGGGATATTAAAAATATTGAGAGGGTTTATGATATTACGATAGCTTCAGATAAAAGCACCAACAAATATTCTATACAGGATGACATAGAGGGCATGCATTCCCGCCGACTCCGGGAGAATTTTGAGATCGTTAATGCCATTCGCCTGTCTAAAGGTTTTGCTGAAATCCTCATTTTTGAGGAGCGGAAATCTTTGGGTACAGAACATATGGCAGGATTAATCCACGCCATCCAGAACAAGCTCGTTGTGAATTTTGATTACCACAAGTATTGGGATGAGTCGGTAAGCAGCCGGAGTGTGAAGCCCATTGCCCTAAAAGAAGCCAAAAACCGCTGGTATTTAATAGCTGAAGATGAAGAGCAGGTCAAGAATTTTGCTCTTGACCGTATGAAGAAGCTGGTCATTACCGAAAATAAATTTTTGGCCATAGATTACAACGTACACGAAGAATTCCGCGATAGTTTTGGGATCATTAATGGCACCAATGAAGCTGCTGAAGAAGTGCTATTGTCTTTCACTCCCCGCGAAGGCCAATATGTGCAATCCCTCCCGTTGCATCACAGCCAGGAGTTGTTGTTAAAGAATGACAGGGAGATGAGGTTCAGGTATTATATCAGGCCTACTTACGATTTTAGGATGGAAATTCTTTCTTACGGTGACCAGGTTAAGGTGCTTAAACCCAAAAAATTAAAGGAAGAAATCAAATCTCAATTACAGCAGGCTCTAAAAAGGTATTAATAAATGACATTTTTGAGCATCATGTTTTGGCGTCGCTTCCCATCATCTTTGTATCAAAGAACAGCAGGTTCTTTTAAAATATAATCCGTCTCTGCTAAAATTCTGCGGGAATGTAGGGGGACTTCGGAAGGTTGTAGAGACGGAATTATCTTAAACACTAATAGCAATGAACTACGGAAATAATAACGAGCCTGAATTTTTACCCGATTTCAACCTGCAGCATGTGAATCACCTGATGAACTTCTATCATTTACCGAAGATGTACCTGGGTTACTTCGGAAAAGTTCCCAGCTATTACAGCTTTTCGGCATGCGATATTAAAAGGTTTTATCCTGAATTCCAGGCAAAATTCAAAGAGGAAATTCTGGGAAAGCATTTTATGCGAAACTTTGAAAAAGAGGAGTATAAAGCTGATGTAATTTTTATACTGAAGCAGCAGATCATGCTTAAGCAGGATGCAGACGAAGTGACCGTGTATTTCCACAATGAGAATGCTTCTCTCCTGCTTGAGTTAATAGATTTTATTAGAACATTTAAAAAGGAAAAACCGCACAAAGCCGAAATCAACCTCATCATCATGCAACCCCATGGGCTGGACAATAAAAAGATAAATTTTGCCAAGCCAGATCTCAACCTAAACCTAAGCTACAACCATGATTTTCCCGGTTTTCATGAAAGGATGCTGAAGATCCTGCAGGAGGATAACAAAAGCGGACTTCACCTGCTGTACGGCAAACCCGGAACAGGTAAAAGCACCTACATAAGGTACCTGTGCGGACTCATCAAAAAGAAATAGTCTTCCTGCCGGGGCAGATGGCGCAGAACCTTGATAATGTGGCCATGACCAAGTACCTTATAGACAATCCCAACTCCATCCTCGTTATTGAAGATGCCGAAGAATTGATTGTCTCCCGTGACCGGCAACGCAATTCGAACCTGGCCATGATCCTGAATATTACCGACGGTATTTTAGGAGAATCTTTGGGCATACAGATCATTGCCACTTTTAATACCGATGTTCAAAATATAGATCCTGCCCTTAAAAGAAAAGGCCGCTTAAAATCGGCTTATGAATTTAAAGCCCTGGCTCCCAAAAAAGCAAATATGCTATTCAAAGAACAAAATTCAGAATACACGACCGATAAAGAAATGACTTTGGCAGAGATCTACAACATCAGCGAAGAAGAGCAGTATAAGAGTCCGGTGCGGAAGGCGGTGGGGTTTAAATAATTGTTTAATGTATAGGGTATAATGAATAATGTTTAGTAAGCTATTATGTCAAAGTTGTTCCTAGACGACCTGCGGTCTCCCGACATGATCTATGCTAAATCTGTAGCCGCTGCATTTGTTGTGGTGAGGAGCTATGCTGAATTTGTAAAATATATTGAGCAAAATGGCCTGCCCTATTTTATCAGTTTCGACAATGACCTGGGGCTGGATGAAAATGGAGAATTGGCACCCGATGGTTATGCCGCAGCTAAATGATTGGTCTATGAATCGGGTTTGGATCTTCGTAAACTGAAATTCAAAGTCCATTCTGCAAACCCTGTGGCGGCGGAACAGATTAGAGGCTTATTGAAGAATTATATTGATTTCCTAAATGGAAATCAATAAATCAGCTTTGTCATTCCGACGACGGAGGAATCTTCAATTACGATAACATTTAAATACCGCACGTTTACTAAACGAGATTTTTTTGCTTTAACATAATTTTTAGGTTTAGAAAATATGTATGACTCAATATTAATTTAATTTAAAATCAAATTTTTTATGTCTGATCAAAATGAAAAAAATGGATACGGAAAGGAATTCTCTGACGAAGGTTTCTGGAACAAGGTAAAAACTGTTTTTAAAAAAGCAGGTATTAAAGTTGTATATTCAGCATTAACGCTTTATTATACTTATCAAAAAAAGGATACACCTGTTTGGGCTAAAGGGGTAATAATTGGAGCCTTAGGTTATTTTATTTCACCAATAGATGCTATACCTGATATCACCCCTGCTGTTGGATACGCAGATGACATAGGTGTTTTATTAGCGGCCGTTGCTACTGTCGGTGTTTATATTGACAGCGAAGTGAAGCAATACGCAAAAGACAAACTCCATGATTGGTTTGGTGATTTTGATGAGGAGGAGCTTTCGTAGGGAATAATACAAGATATAATTTAGCTCCAAATATTATAATTAATAATATCTGGAGCTTTTTCTTACTTTGTAGGACATTGGAAATTGCTTAATTCTTCATCGCCTTCTTCCAATTCTTCCTCAAAATTGGTTTAGCAAAAGTTGTTTCTCCATTAGAAGGTTCTCCAGAATAATGACAAAATTTCTCCTGATAATCCTTATCTCCGTATTTGCTCCACATTTTAAAGGCTTTATTGGACATTGGCTTTTCCGGGTTAAATTCTATCTCTTCTCCTGTTCTAATACAATATCCAACGTGTTGTTGATTTTTAGTTGTATTTGTTACCGTCTCAACCGGTTTGGAAGGTTCCTGCTTTGTTGCTGTCTCAGTCCAGTCGCGTTCTGGTCTTGTGGAAAATTTCTCGTCATAATCCAGGCTGTCGGGGAAATCTCCCAACTTTTTTTCAGACTTTGCCATGTTTTCTCCTGAACCATAAAACTTATCTGTAGCATCAAGAAGAACCTCACTTTTCACATAGTCTTTTCCTAAATTGATCAAGAGTTTCTTGTTTTTATAGATCGGTCTTTTGGCAAATACTACTTCATTATTGAAGGCAATTTCTGTACACTTATTCCAGGCATCAAGATCTGAAGTAGATGAAGATAATCTGTTGATTAAACTTTGTTCAGAGTAAACCCCAAATTCGATGTTGTTCTTAAATGAATAATCATAAAGGTTAATGGAAGTTATAATTCCCTTTTTTTCATTACCGTAATACTTTGCGTGTAGGTTAGGAACGTAAACTATGCTGACGTTTGGAAACTTTTTAAAGAATTCAAAATCCTCAGCTCGCATGCTTCTTTTTACATTCATTTCATTTTTTCCAAATACGAGAACAATATGGAGTTTAGGATTGGCTTCATGACGATCGAATAATTCTTTAAAGTAATTATCAAGCTTAACATAAGGTGATACAATTAATAAAGTTTTTTCAGCCTCCCAAATAATATTGTAAACACAGTCTTCTAAATCTTTTCCGGTTAAAAATTGGCTCATGTTGGTTATTTATATTTTTTCACAATTGATTTCTACCCTCCCCCATACTCACCATCCTCTTCATGGTATCAAAGAAAGCCTGATTAAAAGCTTCATCTTTGGCGAAGAGACGGTACAGGTCGAGTTCGTTTTTACGTTGTTTTCTCATTACATCATCGAGGATCTTTCGCAGGGCGAGGTCGCTGTTTTGCTGATCGCGATTTTCGGCGACTTTGGTTTGGAAGTCGGGGTGGGCCTGGATGTGTTTGCTTAGCTGTACAAATTTTACCCGTTGCTCATCGGGAGTAGCTTCCCAGCCCTGGAACCATCTTTCGTTGAAACTCTTGATGATCAGCTCCAGCGGATCTTCTTCCTTTTCCGGACCATGTGCTCCACGCGGATTCGGGTTCTGGGGATCTACCTCAGTTTCTGAATCGTCCAGGCCGATCTTCTCATTCAATTTCACCCGCTCCAGGCCGTAGGTGGAGAGATCCACAGATTCCAGTAATGCATCCAGCTTATCTGCTTCGGGATCTTTTACGATCAGTTTTGGGATCAGGAATTTCAGGAACCAGAACAGGATCTCCCAATCCATTACTTCATAAGGCATAATGGAAGCCACCTGTCCATAGATCTTAACAAATTGCTTAGCCTTGATCTTGAAATCAGCTTTTTCATCATCTTCCAGTCCCAGGCCTTCATTAAAACGTTCTGTTGGGACATCAATAATATAACTCAGCTCCTGGGCATCTACTTTGTTCAGATATTTGGTGGTGAAATCCAAGGCTTCGCTCCATTCGTAAACTCCTGTGTCACCTAAAGCATCTTTTAATTCATGCAGCACGTTGATATCGGTTGCCTGACTTAAAGAGGTAGCGGTGTAAAACGGATCAAAAGAATTCTTGATGTCATCGGTGCTGTTGAAGAAGTCGAGGATAAAAAGATCCTCGGTTTTCTTGCCCAGAGAATTGGCACTTCTGTTCAATCGGCTCAATGCCTGAACGGCCAATACGCCCTGCAGCTTTTTGTCCACATACATCGCCGTTAATTTCGGCTGATCGAATCCGGTGAGATATTTATTGGCTACCACGAGAAGTTTATAATCGGGCATATCAAAATAGCGGGCGAGCTTATCGCTGATGTACCCGGGATCTGAACTTTTTGCAGTGTCCAGATGTGCTGGCAAGTCATTGATGGCCTCCTCGGTATATTCTATTCCGTCTACTGTTTTCTTTCCTGAAAATGCGACCAGTACACCAAAAGGATCTCCTTTATCTTTCAAGATCCTTTTAATCGCTTTGTAGTAGCGAATGGCTGACTCAATGCTCTGGGTCACCACCATTCCCTTGGCCTTTCCCTTCAACTTCTTGGTATTGTAGATGTTCGGGATGAAATGGTCGATCATGATCTCAGCCTTGGTATTGATCGTACGCTGGTCCCTTTCTACATAAGCTTTTAATTTCTTCTGCGCTTTTGCAGTGTCAAAAAGGGGATTTTCCTCAATGGATTTTTCCAGCTCGTAATAACTTTTGTAGGTGGTATAATTCGCCAGCACGTCCAGGATAAAACCTTCTTCTATTGCCTGCTTCATTGAATACAGGTGGAAAGGCTTATAAGAACCATCTTCCTGTTCTACCCCAAACTTCTCCAGGGTGGTGTTCTTGGGCGTAGCGGTAAAAGCCATATAAGAGGCATTGCCCCGCATTTTACGGGACTGCATCGCCTTAAGGATCTTGTCCTGCGCATCTTCTTCCTCCTCTTCCTGTTGCTGTCCCATCGCCCGGTTCATGTTGTCGTGAGCCGAACCACTTTGAGAACTATGAGCTTCATCGATGATCACCGCGAAACGCTTATCTGCAAGATCTGCGATACCGTCAACGATGAACGGAAATTTCTGAATGGTAGTAATGATCACTTTTTTCCCGCTTTCCAGGCTATCTCTTAATTCTTTGGAAGAATAAGCCGGGGCAACTATATTTTTTACTTCGGAAAATTCCTTGATGTTCTCCCTAATCTGTTTGTCGAGCAGGCGGCGGTCGGTTACTACAATGACCGAATCAAATAATGGCTGCTCCAGATTTTTACTTCCCGGAAGTCCTTCGTTCTCCGGATAGGTTTCTATCAGCTGAAATGCTGCCCAGGTGATGGAATTCGATTTGCCTGAACCTGCGGAATGCTGGATCAAATATTTGTGTCCGACTCCGTTCTGAGAGGCGTGGTTCACGATCTTTCGCACCACGTCCATCTGGTGGTAACGCGGAAAGAATAAAGTGCGCTTATTTAGCGGATCTTTGGCCTTACCATCCAGTCTTACAAAATGCTGAATAATATTAGCCAGGCTGTGGCGGGTAAGTACCTCTTCCCAGAGATAAGCTGTTTTGTGCCCAAAAGGGTTTGGCGGATTTCCTTTGCCGTGGTTATTTCCTTTATTGAAGGGTAAGAAGTAGGTACTTCCTCCGCTTAATTTGGTGGTCATATACACTTCATCGGTATCTGCCGTGAAATGCACCAGGCAACGCCCGAAATTCAACAGCGGCTGCTTTGGATCTCTTTTGAACTTATACTGATTCTGGCCGTGCACCTTCGCGTTCTGACCTGTCCAGTGATTTTTCAATTCCAGGGTTGCAATGGGAAGACCGTTGATGAAAAGCACCATATCGATCTCCTCCCGCGGATTTTCCAAAGAATATCTTAGCTGTCGTGTAGCGCTGAATTCATTGCTTTCGAAAAGCTTCTTAACCCGCGGACTGCTGCTGGCCAGGGGCGGCTGATAGAACAACGTAAAATGGGCGTCATCTACATCCAAACCTTTCTTTAGCAGCCGAAGTACACCGTATTTTTTAATTAGCCTGTCCAGGCGCTCCAGGATCTTTAATTTCCAGTCTCCGTGCCTTTGAAGTTTTTCCAGTTCCTCATTTTGGGTCTCCTGCAAAAAGCTCCAGAACCTCCTGGTGTCAACCGCGTAACGAGAATTAAAATCATTAGGATCTCCTATATAGTAGCCATTGCCGGATCTATATTGCTCCGACTCCTCCGCGACATTGGCAGCAGGATCTTTCTCTTTGATCTCCTCCAGAGTGAGCCCCGAGAGCTTTTCCTGAATGGCGGCTTCTAATGCTTGTTCGTTAGTTTGGGCGGGCATAGTATCCGTTTAGTAAAGTTAATTTCATTTCTTCTCTGTGCTCCCTTATTTGCTGTTCACTCCATCCTTCCTTATCGGTCCTTCTGAACATAAGTTGCATTTTAATGCTGTCTGAAGTCTTATCCAGATTGAAATTTTTCTGTTTTGCCTCGGGCATATTATTCGTAAATCGGGAATTCTTCTGACTGCTCATTAAACAAAGATTGCCAAAACTATGTAGGTCTAGATAATCTAATTTTCTGTGATTATCTGGTGGATTCTGAGGATAATGATGTTCAATAGAACTTTTAAAAGTGAATTTGAAATTCCTAAATTCCTCCAAATCTCTCCACAAAATGTAGTCTAAATAATTAAAAATGAAGTTTTCTACGGAAGTACCATTATCTATTTTATCCCAGTTTGGATTTGAATTGATCGTAAGATCCGCATGGTTTGATCTAAATATAATGTCATAATAAGACATTTCCGGTCCGACACTCAAAAATCTATTGAACAGAAATCTACGTGCGAGATCTTTAAGGTAGTCTTTGTAATTATCTGCCAGGATTGCTTTCTCAGAATTTTGGAATAAATAAAATAATGCTGCGTTTAACCAATGCTTATAGACCAATGTTGGTGTTGACACGTGAAACATTGAAAGGAGCATAATTAATTCTTGATTTTGAATATTGTCATCCTCTTCTTCGCCAAAAGAATTCACATAATTGACACGGTTATCAGGATACCATTTTAGTTTTTTTAGACTCCATTCATCCTTATCTCCTTTAAATTCTCTTTTTAAAATATATTGGTCAAAAAGGTGTTTTACTTTCAATAAGTTAAACCCGAATTCCTTTACAAATTCGTAATGTTCCTCATTAATTTTTGGGTTTATATATGGTTCAAAAAAATCTAATAGTCTCTTATCATCAAGGCTAACTGCTTTAACTTCATTTTTCTTCGAAGAAGCATCTCTTGCCCTAGTTTGAATTTTTAAAACATGAAGTAAGAAATTCTGAAAATTAATTACAGAATTGAATCGTTCCGGAGCATCCTTGGAATGGTTAGTATTTAAATCAAAAGAAAAATTAGATTCTGCAATTCCTATAAGAGATAACTCCTTCTTAGTTTGATCTTGTTCCTTTAGCAAATTTTCAGCTACTTCCTTTAAGGATTTACATTTTAAATCATTCCAATTATTTCTGCCAAAAATCAGGTTTCTTTCCTCTACGCTAAAACCGTATTGTACATAACGTTCCATATCAGAACAAGAATCCCAAATTGTACTGAAAGCGTTGCTCAAATCTTCATCATTTTTAAGCACTTCCAGCATTTTTGATTTTAGGATTTCATGCTTTTCCAATTGTTCGCCCCTATTATTCATTATTTCAAAATAATGATTCAGGTCTGTCTTTTCTGGAACTGAGACACGAACGATTTGAACTTGATCAGTAAGATATTTATAGAAAATATTGAGGGTTTGGTTATCAACAAGTAATTTTTTTAATGTTTTTACCGCATCAAAATATCGCTCTTTGATATTAGAGTTAAACTCTTTATCGTTTAAAAATTTTCCTTGAAAACCTTTTTGACAAATATATTCCAGGGTATCTGTAGATTTCTTTCTGCTTGAAAATTTCAAATTGAGTTTGTAATCTATTTTCTCTTCTATAAATGGAAATGTGTGGTGCAGCGCTGCTAAAACAAGATTCAATGTTGTTAATCTTTGTTGCCCATCAATAGTTTCATAATAGAGGTCGTTCTCTTTTTGTTTTGCATTTACTACTAAAGTTCCTATGTAGTATCTTTTCGAATTTTTATCTTCATCAAAAGCAAAATCATAAACATCTTGAATGAGTTGATTTACCTGACCTTCGCCCCAAGCATAATTTCTTTGGTAAATAGGAATTAGGTATGAATCTCTATTTTCAAACAACTCTCGAATAGTAAAAACCGGAATATTATCGTTCATCTATAAAATTTAGAGTATCAAAAATCTGCTTAAGTTCATTTACTTTCGTCGCCTGTATATCAGAACGACGGATAGGTTCTATTCGAATATTGAGAATTTCGTTAGGACTTAAAGCTTCTTTAATTCTTTTAAAAATAAATGGATATTCAATTGCATGGTTATCTGCTGTGGCTAACTGCACATTTTTATGGACTAATCTTTTGCTATAGGCCCAAATGAAAATCTTTTCTATCGCTCTATCAATGTCTTGCATGCCAAATTTATCGATGTAAAAAATTAATGCGCACTTGAAAAGATTATGAATATATTTATCTCCCGTTCTTTCTTTCCCTTCATAACGGTCTAAATTTTCCATGATTTCTTTCCCAGTATCGGAAGGGTCTAATTGGTCCATAATTACTTTTCTCATTTCATGATAATGATTAATCATCTCGAAAAAGCGCTTACCATTAATAATTACCTGATCTACCTGGAAGGGATAAGACATCTTGTTCTTATCTATTTTGCGGTTGTAGTCGGAGTTGTAGTTATCAACATAGAAATGACTTATTCTATAAATAGAGGCAAAGGGATAAGGCTCACTTATATTAGGAGTAATCCCTTTAAATACCTCTACGTTGTCCTTCGTGAAGTTTCTAGCAGATTTATTTTTTGACCAATTTCTGATTCGAAAGAGATGATACGCAAAGGTGGACTTTAATTCATTCTGATCTATATCTTGCCAAGTCTCAACGATCTTTGTTTGCTCTTGTTCAGAAACAATTCCCTGCATCTCTCTTAGATGAAATGCTTTTAATAAATCATGAGGTTCAAGGTCCAGACCTCTCGCATTTTGGGAATCAAAAAACTGAAAGGCTTCTGAAATATCTTTTAAAACAACCTTTACAACCTGACACTTTTGGTAGAAAAATTGCGCGGTTTGAGCATCAAAATCCTTGATTCTTTGAGTAATCACACGATAGTTGTCTCGGAGATTACGTTTGCTAATTTGGCTCGTAAATTTTAATTGATTTACAAGACCCAAATCCGGTACATCAGAGTACATTTTTCTCAGCTCCTCAAAAAAAGAAGATTTTTTTTCTATAGCCAGAGCGATAAGCATAAGTGTCAAAGTTCTTTGCTGCCCATCAACAATATTTAAATTGTTTTCTTCATCTAAATGATATACCACTGTTCCTAAGCGATACGCAGGTTTTTCTTTAAATGTGAGAATATCATCAAATAATTGATGAACGTTTTTAGCAGTCCATTTATAAGGTCTTTGATATATTGGAATTATCAGATTCTGAGTCTGCAACAAATCTGCGACTGTAATAATTTGAGGTTTTATTTCTGCCGAATGAAATACCGTTTCTGGACTTTTAGTTTTGGTAATTGTATTTTCCATTAGTCTAGGTTCTCAATTCTTCTATTCAAGTCCCTTAAAATCTCTCTTCTCCCAATCATTGCATTATACTGCTCAATAACATCTTCCATCGTCTCATAATCTTCTTTGTTGATCCTTACTAAATGTGGTTGCTCTCCCGGAAAGGCACCACTATAGTGCAGACCTTTTAATCTCGGTTCATAATTGTTAAAGATCATTTCATTTAGTTTTTCAGTAAGGGTTAGCAACTCGAAAAAATGATCCATATGCTCATCCTTATTCACATTGGCAAGAAAAGGTTCAACCGCTTCTTCCATATAACAATCATAAAGGTCTTTTGATCCTCGTATTACTGCCAATTTGAAAAGTGGGTTTTCAGGATGTTTTAGCATTGCCAGATTGGGACGCTTTCTTATAGCTGCTTCCATGTAGCTCGCCAAGCTATCGGCCTTAAATGCCGTATACTTGGTCATTAAATATTGGGCGAGAATAAGGCTGGTTTCTTCATCGCTGGAAATTTCCAACAGGTGGTCCAGCTGCTCTTTAAATCCTGAAATACTTGCGCAGTCAAGGCATTCGTCCATTTCTATCAAAATTTCTTCTTTGGTCATATTGCTTGGTTAATTATATAACGCGTTATATTTTTCCTCAATTTGCATTTCTTCGATTAGAAAATCGACCCAAGCTTCCGTGTATAAATATGAATTGTTGGGTGCATCGTAGATACAATATTCACTCTTAGTTCGTTCTGGATTGGCGTGCCCATTATGTGGTCTTACATCATAAGCATACCAGCATTGAGTATGAGTGTGCTGTGTGAACTTATCTTTTTCCTTTCCATTCCTTACTACTTTAGGATTTCCTAAGCCTTTTTGAACACGATCTACAACCTTACTTGGTTTCAGCAAGTCCATATTCTGAACCGGCACTTGAACATGTTTATTTTTAACCAATGCGGCTACTTTATTTACCTTCTTCTTTTCTTCTTCAGTTAATTTATCGTAAGAAAAAAATTGTATTGGGAGAGAATTTTTACTGTCGTGATTTGCTACTTGAATCAGGAATGCCTTAAAACTGTACTCTCCACTTTCCCTTATTTCGGTCGTAATACTATTTCTATAAGATTTTATAAAATCTACGATAGGCTTATTTGATGGATTTTCAATTACAGCATTGTTGAGACTTTTTGATGAAGGAAAGAGCTGCAATGCAAAAGACAACGATTCTCTAATACAATATTTTTTTCCAAATTCATTCTCCACTATTTTATCAAAATTAAGCAGGAGAGATTGGCATTCCGAAAAAATATCCGCATCCAATTCCGGAATAGATTTATGTTCAATCATATTCCTGAGAGGAATAAAAAATTCTAAATTCTTACGAATTGGATTATTTGATTCTGCTCCGAAATATTCTTTTAAGCAAACTGATAATTCCCAATAGCAGTAATCGCCATCCCTTTTTTTGAAAAATCTTCCATCTTTATAGAATGGCTTCTTTTTCTGTTTAAAGAATATAGCATGAAATAAGGCTGTCCAGGAAATTACCATTAAAACAATATAACCTCCGGACTTAAATTTTACAGCGGGCTTATTATAAGTCTCTACCGCCAAGAGAGCACAATCTCTTGCCTTTTCAAGACTTTTCTTTACTGCTTTTGGTAATCCTCTTGGCATAATTTTAAGTTAACTCACCTTTATCTTCCCCGTCACCGCCGCGTCTATTAAACTGCTCTTATATTCCTTTAATTTTTCGATTTGCTGCTGTTGTAAAAGAATTGTTTGATCAATTTTTTTAACCTGATCCTCTAAAAAATTTAGAATTTTCCGTTGTTCATTCTTTGGGGGGTACGGAATATCAAAGTTTTTTAAAGCCTGAAAATTTAATCCTTCCCGACCTCCACCTTGCTGAAAAAACCATATTTGCCCTTGTCCTATTTCTGAAGCAAGTAACGCATTCAAAAAATTAGTACTTATTAATTTATTTGGTCTAACAATACACACATGTTGATTTACATTTATAGGTTCATCAGTTTCCACGTAATGACATCTTCCTATTGATCCACCGGTAATGTTCAACAATACATCACCTCTTTCAACTTTACTATTGCTCATAGAATCGTGAACGGCCTGAGATATTTTTGCAGCACCTTCTAAATCTATATTCCCAAAATGAACATTTTGACTCCTAAGTAATGGAATGCCATCATCTAAATACGTAGTTCCACCTCCTGAAGGTGTAACTCCGCTACCAATCTTATTTGTAACATGTTTGATTTTCTTCACCTCCCAATGCTCCGGAATCTCTCCAATCCATTCCACACCGGAATCTTTCATTTTGGCTTCAGGATTCAAACCTTTGGTCACGGCATTTTGGATGATGATCTGCTTGCGCTCTTTGAGCAGCCCGATCAATTTTTCCTTTTGCGCGATGGCAGTGTCGATCTTGCCGCATTTTTCATCCAGGAAAGTGGCAATGGCGGTTTGTTCTTCTGGTTTAGGAATGGGCATTAATGAATATGAAAGTTCATTAAAGCTAATGTTCTTTCCTTCCCTAATTCCAACAACACTTGTTTGCAATTCAGAAATGAAGGAATGACTTTTAAAAAGGTATTTATAGTAAGATGATTTAAGATCGTTCCGTCTTTGCTTTAAAACAGTATATGCAGGTGAAATTATCCCGTCGTGATGACAATATTCTAATCCACCCTCGAAAGACCTTAAGCTTATCGCAAAATCTCCTTTTTGGATATACTTGAAGGACTCTAAATTTCCCGATGGCATTACCATTCTATTTTCGACCCAACTTCTTGGAACTACTCCTTTATCCTGAGTTACAGAAAGAAGTTCTGCATCTTTCCTGTTTTTTTCTGAGTAATCATTGTAAAGAAATTTCATCCTTACAATTTTCCAATGCTCAGGAATCTCTCCCAACCACTCCACTCCGGAATCTTTATAGGCAGGATATTTTTGTAACTGTACCTTTTCTTTTACTGCTTCCATTTATTCCCGAATAATATTAATGTAGTCTTGCAAAATAAATATTCTGCCTCTTGATTGATTGGTGGTTTCCTTCAACAGCCCTTCTTCTTCAAATTTCTTTACAAGATGGTTTGCGGCCTTGTAGCTTAAGTTACATAATTCCTGCACCTGTTCAATTTTGGTTATTACCGAGTTCTTTAGTAAATACTGAAAAAGCGTATGCCCGCTAGCACTTCTCCTTCCAAAAGTTTCGGCAATTTTTAATTCGCTTTCCTGTTTATAAGCTATCAGTTTTCCCAAAGTATCCACTGCCTGTGTAGCAGTGTCACGAACGCCAACTAAAAAATACCTTAGCCATTGCCGCATGTCGCTATGGGTACGAACGCGCATAAGGTTGTCATAATACAGGCCCTTATTCTTTTCAAAATAGCTGGAAAGATATAACAGCGGTCTATCTAAAATTTTCTCTCCTACCAAGTATAAGGTTATGAGCAATCTGCCTATACGACCGTTTCCATCCAAAAAAGGGTGAATAGTCTCAAATTGATAGTGGGCTATGGCAATACGAATAAGTTCGGGAACTGCAATATCTGTATTGTGTAGGAATTGTTCCAGGTCGCCCATTAATGGGTTTACTTCCTGATGCGGGGGCGGGATAAATACCGCATCTGATATACTTGTACCTCCAATCCAGTTTTGGCTACTCCTAAAAGTTCCCGGTTGCTTTTCCTGTTCGCGTACACTGCTTAATAATAATTTATGGGTCTCACGTAAAAGTCTGGAAGAAATAGGAAGTTTTGGCAATGTATCAAGCGCATAATTAAGAGCTTTACTGTAATTCTGTACTTCCAACCAATCCTGCAACCTGCCAGGCATAATTTCATCTTCCGGTAATAAGGCTTCATCTATTCCTGTTTGAGTTCCTTCAATGCGGCTACTTGTTACAGCTTCTTTTGTAACGTGTAATTGGATAAACAAATCAACATTGGGTACCAACCGGGCATAAGCATTGAGTTCACCAAGTTTTACCGCAGCTTCCTGTAAAAGACTATTGATTTGGGGGTCATTCCAAATCCATTGTTCATTGATGGAATTGGGATGGAATTGTTCAAATTTTAGTCCGCTACTCCGGAAATTCCCTGACTTGTATGTACTTAAATCGATCATTCTTTTTGTTTCTGGAAAGTAACATCTACAATGTTATATGTTACTTTAGGCGTTATAAATGTAAATATAAGATTATCTATTTTACCTTCATGCAATTAAAGTAACATAGTGGGTTTCCTATTTTACTTTATCCCAGATTTAAAATATCCATAATCAAACCTTCATTCTTCTCCTCCAGCTCCACGATCTCTTTGGCTACAGTATCTAAAGATCTTAGTGGAGTGTGGCGGTAGAAATATTTGTTGAAGCTTATTTCATAACCAATCTTGGTGGCATCGAGATTAATCCAGGCTTCAGAAACGTGGGGTTTCACTTCTTCCAAAAAGTAGCTGTGAATTTGTTCTTTTAGAGGCACATTCTCATAATCGCGCAGGTCGCTTTCGGTCTCAAAAATGGCATATTCGGCAGGCTTTCCGGTTGGAAAATAGCCAAAGTCGGGCAGCTGTTCTTCGGTGCAATTGAGGTGAGCGAGGAGGCTGCTGAGTTTTTCTCCGCTCAGTTTTTCCTTCTTTTTGACCACCTTTTCGGCTTCGGCATCATACAAGCTTATGGCATTGTAAATGGCATTCTTTTCTGAAGCGCCGGGTTTTAATTTCCATTCCTTCAGCTTTGCTTCCACTTCCTTTTTAAAAATGTTGAAATCTGAATACTCTTTTTTGCCAATCGCCTGGTGCAATTTTTCAGCAAGCTCTAATATTTCCTTTTGCTTTTTCCAGGTTTTGGAACTCAGCAGTTTCTTCCGGTTTTTGCTGCTTAGGTTCAGGTCGTTTTCTTCAGCATAAGCCAAAATCTCCTTTTCGTGTTCCTTCAGCTTTGTGTAAACTTCCTCACCAAAATTTTCCCAGGCCCACTGCATTGGCTCCTTCAGCTGTTTGTCATATCTCAGCTCTTCAATTCTTTCCGCAGTAAACTGAGCTTTCAGGCGCTTCGGGCGTTCTATGGTCACCTTATAATAGCCAAAATCCTCATTATCGAAAACCTGTGCGGCTATTCCGGGGACTTCGGCAGTCGTATCTTCATCAATGCTTCGACTTACTGCCTGCATTTCAGCATACACCTTTACGATCTCATCAATATGCTCGGGCGCGAATTCGCAGTTCTTGTTTCCGAGGTTCTTCCGTAGCTTTCTAAATAATTGTCCGCCATCGATAAGCTGCACCTTGCCTTTACGGTTTTCGGCTTTATGATTGCTCAGCAGCCAGATATAGGTGGTGATCCCGGTGTTGTAGAACAGGTTGTTGGGCAGCTGGATGATGGCCTCCAAAAGGTCATTTTCAATGATGTAGCGCCTAATGTTGCTCTCGCCGCCGCCGGCATCGCCCGTAAATAAACTGGAACCGTTGTGTACCGAAGCGATCCTGGAACCGGAAGGGCTTTGGTGCGCGGGCTTCATCTTGTTCACCATCTCCATAAGGAACAGCAACTGCCCGTCTGAAGAACGCGGAATGGCATCGGCATCTTCCTCCACACCCCAGTAATTTTTCAGCGTGATCTTAAAGCGCGGATCGATAACATCCTTGCCGTCCTTGATATATTTTTGTTCGCTGCTCCAGGATTTCCCGTAAGGCGGATTGGAGAGCATAAAATCGAAGCTGGTACCCGCGAACTCATCTGTAGACAGTGTAGAACCCACACGGATATTCCCGGGGTCGTTGCCCTTGATCATCATATCACTCTTACAGATGGCGTAGGTCTCGTCATTGATCTCCTTACCGTAGAGATAGACATCGCCGGTCGCCCTAATGAGGCCTTCCTCGTCTTTGATGAAATTTTGGGCTTCGGTAAGCATCCCGCCGCTCCCGCAGGCAGGATCATAAATGGTCATCACTGGCGGCAATTCATCTTTTATGGGATCAAAAACCAGGTGCGTCATCAAGTCTATCACCTCCCGCGGAGTGAAATGCTCCCCGGCTTCCTCGTTGTTCTCTTCGTTGAATTTCCTGATGAGCTCCTCGAAAACATAGCCCATTCCGAGGTTAGAAAGCGCAGGCATTTTTCGGCCTTCCGGATCTTCTTTTTCAAATGGAGTTAGGTTGATGTAAGGCGAAGTAAATTTCTCCAGCACATCCAGCAAGACATCCTTGCCTGCCATATGGCGGATCTGGCTCTTCAGCTTGAACTTGTCAATGATCTCCTTTACGTTCGGGCTGAATCCATTGAGGTAATCCTCAAAATTGGCCTGCAGGATCTGCTGCGAATTGGTTGCGGTATCGTGTAATTTTTGAAGCGTCCATTTGCTGATGTTGTAAAAAACATATCCGGAAGCGTCACGGAGTCCGCTTTCGTCCCATTCTGTAAATCCGGCTTCATCTTTTTGAAAAGCCAGTTCTTCCATCACGGCATCTTTGGTGGGTTCCAGCAAAGCGTCAAGTCGGCGCAGCACCACCATTGGCAGGATCACGTCGCGATATTTTCCGCGCACGTACACATCGCGCAGGCAATCATCGGCAATAGACCAGATGAAGGAAACTAATTTATTGTGGGTTTGTTGAGTCATAAACGAAATTATTAGGTGTAGGGTTTTAAAAATTACCTGCAAATTTGATCAGGAGAAATAATTTCCTGTACCAGCATTTTTCCGCGAAGTAGGGAATGCGGAATAGGTTTGCCTGTAAATCTAAATATTTTCTTAAAGCTTTGAAAGCAGATTGCCGTAAAAGCAAGCTTCTCCTAATGTTTCTTCAGCCATAAATCATAAATAAACTGACATACAGCCAATTATCAAAAACTTCAGAAATAACTGTTCGCAAAAATGTCATTTTTGACAACCCTGCTTCTCAGCTATTGCATCCTAATACCACAACTGAACCATCGGATTCTGTTTCGATCGGCACCATGATATTTTTCTGTACTGAATTTCAGGTATCCTACAGCTTCAGCATAAACCTTTAGATCTGGACACACGAGAACCGGTATGAGGTTTCAGTTATGTTGCCCCTTGAAAAGATGTAGTTATACAGATAATTGTAGACAGGAATAAAAACTAAGGAAAAGAACAGTTCGCATGTTCCAAAAAAATTACAACCCCTACTTATAATAATCCCGGGAACAGCAACTGTATCTTTCCTTAATTTGCCACAAAACTAAAGGATATTGCAAGAAGTAATTAAAGCATTTAGTAAACGTATGGAATTTGAAAGTAAGCGTTAAACTTCTAGTTTTAAGAGTACCAGAGTGCCTTCATTTTTCACTGAAGTTACCTGTAAAGTCTCTTCCACCTCGTAACCCAGCAGTGCCACCCGCTCCCTGACCAAATTGACCCCTTTAGATTCATGCAACCTGTTGCCTGCCCCGCTCGAAAAACCAACCCCGTTATCTTCAATTTTACACTGCAGTAAACCCTCTGAAAGCAATTTAAAGGAAACCTTTAAAATCGGATTTTTAATGCTTTGTGGGAAAGCATGTACAAAGACATTTTCTACAAAAGTCTGCAGCAACATGGTAGGAATTTCCAGCTCATAAGCATCAATCGAAGGATCTACCTCAAAGATTACCTGAATGGCATTATTGAACCTTGTATTTTCAACCCTAATGTAGGCCTGCAGGTATTCAATTTCTTCAATTAACAGGATCTTGGGCCTGGTACAATGGTCGAGGTTAAGCCTTATCAATTTTGAAAAATCCGCAAGAAACTCTGTCGCCTTTTCAACATCACTATCCATGATAAAATACTGGATAGAATTCATGGCATTAAAGATAAAATGCGGATTCATCTGAGCGAGCAGGGCCTCCATTTTGGTCTCTTCCAAACGCTTTTGAATAAGTCTTTTTTGCACTTCAAATTTCCTGTTCTGCCGCATCCTGAAGTTGTAGATCCCAAAAACCCCGGTACAGGCAACAATTACCAGCAGGCAGCCAAACCACCAGGTCTTCCAAAAAGGGGGAAATATTGCCATGTTAAGCAAAGGCCGGGTAAAACTGAGCCCGGTACTTTTATCCGAAACCATTACTTCAATATTGTAATTTTCTGAAGGTAGGGAAGGTAAAAATATTTCAGGTTTCGAAGAGGCAAGGCTCCAGGAGGCATTCTTGTTCAACCGGTACCTGTACTTAAGTTTATTGGGAAAAGGATGCGCCTTGGTGCTAAACTTCAGCAACAGCGTATTCTCATTATGGGCCAGTTCTATCCTGTCTTCAATATTTACCGGCAACCATTCAATTTTGTGGTTATTAACAAAAACTTCTTTTAGCTCAATATCATCCACCAGCAACTTTGGCTCAATAAGCGCATCGAGATCCAGCTCATAAAATCCGTTTTCGCTTCCAATGCTAAGCATATTCTCCCTCACTTCAGCACTCAATAATGGTTGCCCGAGCCCCTGCTCCCGATCTACAAAAATAAACCGGTCATCTTTGTACAGATTGAGTCCTTTTTCGGTGCCAATAATAAGTGTCCCCCGGTAATTCTCCATGAAAGAGATGGTATTACCCTGAATTTCAGCCCGCGGAACTTTCTTTAAGACCTTGAAAGCAGCTTCATCATTTACGATGAACACATCACCAAATTCATTTGAAATGGACAGGTTTTTGCCCAATGGGGCAACATATTTTAATTTTTTTTCGTTCCAGATGCCTTTTTCAAGATAGGAAATAAAGCGATCCTCCTTCCAGGTGTAAAGCCCTGAAAAAATGGATAAAAGGTAAGTTTTTTGCCCTTTTTGAAGACTATTAACAATCATGGTTGGGGTACTGTTGCTCTCAGGATTAAACCAGCTGTACTTAAACGCATCCAGGTTGTCGTAAACCCTCACCCCGCCATAAGGATTGGTTTCTATGAGTTTACCTTCAGGCGTAAAATTGATTTCTTCGGAATGCAGGGGTAAATAGCGCTCCAATTCTCCTGAAGCCTGGATTGCAAACAACCCGATATTGGTGTTCACCCAAAACATATCCTGGTGAACTTTGATGTCGTAGAACTTAATATCTTCAGCTACTGTAGAATAATCAAGTTCGTAAAAATGATCTTCGTGCCTGGGAAGTGGCATGCTGGTGGTTTGCACATAATCCTCCTGCCATTCTTTAAGCTGAAGCAAACTAATTGTTTGTTCATTTTTGCCATTTTTGACAAGAATAGCATCATCCCGAAGCACTGCTGAAGTATTCTTTGTCCCGGCAAATCCCAAAGTTTTAATTCCACCGGCATTATGGAAAGTAATTGGCGGATTTAGCGCAACTTCATAAAGCCCTTCATTTCTGGTTGCCACATACAGTTTTTCAAAATCGGGATCATAGGCCAGGGAAATAACTTCCCTGCTCGAGATATTAAATTCGGATGCCCTTGAGACCATTCGCCCCCCTACCAGTTCATAAATGCCGCCGCTCGCATCATATATGCCCCAGGCCCCGGCAAATATCCTTTCATCTTTTGTCTTTACGTAATCCCAAATAATAGAAGCCCCCTGTTTTTTGGCCGAAAGATTTTTTCCTTTTAAATAATCGACGAGTTTGTGCCTGGTAAAATACTCCTTGTTGCTGCTGTAAATACTATCCTTATCTATCCAAACAGAGTAAATAAACCTGTGATCACTTACTTTCACAAGAGCCACCCCAGCCTTCTGCCAATCAATTCTGAAGATGCCCGAATTGTAGGTAACCACATAAATCTCTTTGTTGTAGCTGATAAAATTCTGCACCCGAAAAAGCGTATTTCCCGGCGGATTTTCCATGGAAACTACTTCAAAAGTATTGATATCAATCATGGAAACCCCATCGCTGGTACCCACATAAACCTTGTCCTGGTATGAAAAGAGTTTGGTGATCTCATTGTGGATTAATCCGTCTTCTTCAGAAATAACTTTAAAATCAAAGCCATTATAGATGCTAACCCCTTCGCCATAACTGCCAAACCACAAATTGCCTTTTTTATCTTCAGCGATGGCCCAACAGCTGTTCTGGGCCAGGCCGTCCTCTTCAAAAAAGTATTTTAAAACCCCATTTTCCTTTCTTACCACACCGTTCTCAGTACCAATCCACAGTACCTTATTACTGTCAATAAATAGCGATCTCACTGCATTATTGGGCAGCTCATTAGCCGAGGTGAAATGTTTTACGGGATAATTTTGAGAGAGTGCTACAGTACACCACATCAAAAATAAAAGGAAGACCTTAGTGGTTTTGTAAAATGGCATTTATGAAGTCTTCTTCTTTTCGATGGGAAACAGGAAGTTTCTCTCCGTTTGTTAATTCAATTTCCTTGTTTGCCTTATTGTACCTCACCACGTAATTAAGGTTGATCACGTAGCTTTTGTGGATTCTCTTAAAAGCGTGCTCCGGAAGTATTCCTTCTACGTATTTTAAAGTCTTTGAAGCCATTTTTGTGCTGCCGTCAATCTTCTTTATGTTGCAGTAATTGCTTTCGGCCCTGCAATAGAGAATGTGGTTGGTGTGCACCAGTTCAAAACCTTCAAGCGTAGGGAATGCAATTTTACTCACATTCTGGTCATTGACATTGAGGTTCTCCAGCAGTAAAGACAGTTTTTTCTGCGCAGCGTTGCCTTCGTTTTTCCTTTCAAATTTTTTTAAAGCTTCAGCCAGGTCAAGATGATTTATTGGCTTCAGCAAATAATCCAGCGCACTGCGTTTTATTGCTTTAATAGCAAACCTATCGAAAGCCGTGGTAAAAATGACTTCAAAATTGATCTTATCAAAATAATTGAAGAGTTCAAAACCATTCTTTTCGGGCATTTGAATATCCAAAAAAACCAGCTCTGGCGCATGATTCCTAATTGCCGTCACCCCCGAATCTACCGAATTGCATTTCTCCACAATATGGACCCGGTTAGGCAAATACCTGTCAAGGGTTTTCTCCAGCAAATCACGGGCATTAAGCTCATCATCAATGATTACTGCTTTTATCATATAACAATATTACATTTTTTATGATTTTGTTAAGGTATCAAAAATGTCAAAATCGGGCAGCTTTTTTTCTTCGGAAGTTTTTTGCTTCAGCCTTAAAGAACAAAAATCTGCCGGGTATTTCTACCACAGCAGATTCTTATTTATTATTTCTGAAATAAATCCTGAAGCTTAATCAAGTTCAGAAACTATCTACTAGTCCTTCAGCGTAAACCTCACAAACAGCTCATGGGTGCCGTTGCTTGCATTTTGTAATTCCGAACGCAGGGAAGATTCATAAGCGTAACCTAAGTCAAACCAGTCGATCACCTTGATCAAAGCAAGGCCGCTAATGGCCTCATCGGTCCTGTAAGCTGCTCCAATCTCAAAGTTGTTATGAATGTTCATAAGCGCTGTAAAATCTACCGAAACCGGGGCGCCATGCACATATCGAAGCATAACAGAGGGTTTTAACTCCAACGTGCTGTTCAGCCTGAAGTCATATCCTCCACTTAAGTACATATGCACCCTGTCTGCCGCCGTAGTTACTATGCCTTCCTCTTCTCGGGCCCGCTTGGTCTCGAGGATCTTTGGAGCCGATAGAGAAATATAGTATTTCTCATGCTTTAAATAAGCACCCACCCCCACGTTGGGGTTGAACCGGCTAAGGCCCACCAGCGACGGATCCAGGTCGTAATTCCAGGTCTCCAGCTCAGAGGTATTTACATTGTAAAAATTTCCACCCGCTTTCAAACCAAGAAAAAGGTCAAGTTGCTCGTTCATGGGAAGCCTATAGGAAAAATCGGCAGTCACAAAGGTTTGCTGCTCCACAAAGGTGCGGTCGTTTTCTACCGAAAGTCCCACGCCCACATTTTTCCCGGCATAGGTGCCAAAGGAAAAAGCCTGGGCCTCGGGGGCATTTTTCACACCACTCCACTGACTCCTGAAAATACCTGCAAAAGTAGTATGCCCATCGGCCCCGGCATAAGCCGGGTTCACGATGTTCATATTCTGGCGGTAAAAAGTGTACGAATTCTGTTGTTGCGCGTATAAAGTCGTTCCGGTGAATATCAGGAACAGTACGGTAAATTTATTGATATATCTTTTCATTGTGAGCTTCATTATTTTGTTATGTACAACCATCCGTCTTTATCCAGGTTCTTTCCGTCAAGGTAAATCTGGAAATAATAAGAGCCTTCGGGCAGTGCATCGCCGTTGTACGTACCGTCCCAATCGTTCTGGTAGGCCGACTGTCTAAAGATCTCTTTCCCCCAGCGGTTGTAAATAATGACAAGGGAGTTTGAATGGTTCTCAATGTTCACCACCCTCCAGGTGTCGTTGATACCGTCACCGTTTGGCGTCATGGCTTCAGAAACAAGGATTTGTGTTGTATCACAAACATCTCCCACACCATCTTTATCGATGTCTTCCTGACCAGGATTGTAGGTTAGCGGACAGTTGTCATCTTCATCAAGAATTCCGTCACCGTCATCATCTGTGTCAATGATATCTCCCAGGCCATCGCCATCGGTATCTGTTTGATCGGGGTTTGGAACTAAGGGTGCATTGTCAACATCATCAGGAATACCATCATTGTCATCATCGTCATCACAGTTGTCTTTCATTCCGTCGGAATCATTGTCTCCAAAGCTGTTTTGAACCTCTACAACAGCTTCGGCCGTTCCTAAGTTTCCGCTAAAGTCGGTAACACTTAGCAATACAAAGTTCATCCCTTCATTGTCACATCCAAAGCTGGTCACATCAAGGCTCATGGAAGCAATTCCGCAGTTGTCAAAAACCTCATCGTAGACATCTTCGGCAACGATACTGGCCACGCCATTCTCGTCAAGCTCTACCACGATGTCTTTCGCGATTACCACGGGAGCGGTTTCATCAAGAATGGTCACCGTTGCAACTTTAGTTGTAATGTTGCCATTCACATCGGTAACCGTCACCGTCACATCTTTTGTGGCACCGGTAGCACAGTCAAAACGCGTTTCACTTAGCGTAATACTGCCAACTGCACAATTATCGGTCGCGCTTTCCACCACATCTGCAGTGGCGATAGTCACCTTGCCATCATCATCAAGCTGCACGCTGATGTTTTTGACCACAACTACAGGAGCAACATTATCTTCAACAGTTACAATTGCTTCGGAAGAAGTTGTATTCCCATTGTTGTCTTCAACAGTAAGCACTACTGTGTTCTCCCCAACATTTGAACAGTCAAAAGTGTCAATATCAAGAGACATTTCTGAAATTCCGCAGGCATCTGAAGAGCCGTTGTCGATTTGTTCCGGAATGATAGTTGCGTTTCCGTCGGCATCAAGCTGTACAGTGATGTTTTGAGTTACCGCAACCGGAGCTACATTATCTTCAACAGTCACGATTGCTTCGGAAGAAGTGGTGTTTCCATTGTTGTCTTCAACAGTAAGCACCACAGTGTTTTCTCCAACATTAGAACAGTCAAAAATGTTAATATCAAGAGTCATTTCTGAAATTCCGCAGGCATCTGAAGAGCCGTTGTCGATATCTTCAGTGGCAATAGTCACCTTACCGTCATCATCAAGCTGTACGCTGATATTTTTTGTGACTACAACAGGAGCTATGTTATCTTCAACAGTTACTGTAGCTTCCGCAGAAGTTTTGTTTCCATTGTTATCTTCCACAGTAAGCACCACAGTGTTTTCTCCAACATTAGAACAGTCAAAAATGTTAATATCAAGAGTCATTTCTGAAATTCCGCAGGCATCTGAAGAGCCGCTGTCGATATCTTCAGTGGCAATAGTCACCTTACCGTCATCATCAAGCTGTACGCTGATATTTTTTGTGACTACAACAGGAGCTATGTTATCTTCAACAGTTACTGTAGCTTCCGCAGAAGTTTTGTTTCCATTGTTATCTTCCACAGTAAGCACCACAGTGTTTTCTCCAACATTAGAACAGTCAAAAATGTTAATATCAAGAGTCATTTCTGAAATTCCGCAGGCATCTGAAGAGCCGCTGTCGATATCTTCAGTGGCAATAGTCACCTTACCGTCATCATCAAGCTGTACGCTGATATTTTTTGTGACTACAACAGGAGCTATGTTATCTTCAACAGTTACTGTAGCTTCCGCAGAAGTTTTGTTTCCATTGTTGTCTTCAACAGTAAGCACCACAGTATTCTCCCCAACATTTGAGCAGTCAAAAATGGCATTATCAAGCGTCATTTCTGAAATTCCGCAGGCATCTGAAGAACCGTTGTCGATCATTGCCGGAGTGATGGTCGCGTTTCCGTCGGCATCAAGCTGTACAGTGATGTTTTGAGTCAGCACCACAGGAGCTACTTTGTCTTCAACAATTACTGTAGCTTCCGCAGAAGTTTTGTTTCCATTGTTGTCTTCAACAGTCAGAACAACTGTGTTCTCCCCAACATTTGAGCAGTCAAAAATGTCAATATCAAGAGTCATTTCTGAAATTCCGCAGGCATCGGCAGAACCGTTGTCGATATCATCAGGAGTGATGGTCGCATTCCCTTCCGCATCAAGCTGTACAGTGATGTTTTGGATTACCGCAACCGGAGCTACGTTATCTTCAACAGTTACTGTAGCTTCGGAAGAAGTTGTATTTCCGCTATTGTCTTCCACAGTTAGCACCACAGTATTCTCCCCAACATTAGAGCAGTCAAAAATGTCAATATCAAGAGACATTTCTGAAATTCCGCAGGCATCGGCAGAACCGTTGTCGATATCATCAGGAGTGATGGTCGCATTCCCTTCCGCATCAAGCTGTACAGTGATGTTTTGGATTACCGCAACCGGAGCTACATTATCTTCAACAGTTACTGTAGCTTCCGCAGAGCTTTCATTTCCGTTATTATCGATTACTGTAAGAGTTATAGTGTTCTCCCCGACATTAGAGCAGTCAAAAGTGTCATTATCAAGCGTCATTTCTGAAATTCCGCAGGCATCGGCAGAACCGTTGTCGATATCATCAGGAGTGATGGTCGCATTCCCTTCCGCATCAAGCTGTACAGTGATGTTTTGGATTACCGCAACCGGAGCTACGTTATCTTCAACAGTTACTGTAGCTTCGGAAGAAGTTGTATTTCCATTGTTGTCTTCCACAGTTAGCACCACAGTATTCTCCCCAACATTAGAGCAGTCAAAAATGGCATTATCAAGAGACATTTCTGAAATTCCGCAGGCATCGGAAGAACCGTTGTCGATATCTTCAGGAGTGATGGTTGCGTTTCCTTCAGCATCAAGCTGTACAGTGATGTTTTGGATTACCGCAACCGGAGCTACGTTATCTTCAACAGTTACTGTAGCTTCGGAAGAATTAGCGTTCCCACTTTTATCTACTACTGTTAAGAAGACCGTATTTTCTCCAATATTATCACAGGTATATTCTACATCATTTGCTTCAGTCAAATAACTCACTGCAACATATAATCTCTTTACTGTCCCAGAGCAAGGATCTCCAAATACCCCGTTTGATGCCGGAATGGTAAAACTGTTCTTACCAAGGGCGTAGCCTTCAACAATTGCCTGAGAACTTGCAGCGTGGCAGGAACTTAAATTATAGTCACCGCTACTTCCGGTTGGTGTACCATAACTGGCGAATTTTACCGCTGTTACAACTTTTCCGGCAGGCAAAGAGATAGAGAGATTTTCATTTTCATTTACTTCTGCAAACTCAATGATTTCTTTAGAGAATGATATTTCAGAAATCTCACAATTATCTGTAGAACCATCATTTATTTGATCGGGAGAAACAGAGGCCTGTCCGTTCTCGTCCAGCTGAACAGTGATGTTTTGGGTGACCACCTTTGGCAAAGTTTTATCCTCTACAGTAATGGTAAAGCTTGTAGTGCTGGTGTTCCCTGCATAATCCATAACCACATAGGAGTTCACAGTTCCCCCTACCGGGAATTCATCGCTCAACGGAATTCCCGCAGTTTGCTGAACCGGCAGGTTTGGAGTTACACCCGGAGCATTGACCTGAACATTTAGATTTCCAATCTCTGTCCCATAATGACCTGCCCAGAATTCAACATCCTTACCACCATGTTCTATAAAGATATACCGCAGCCCGGTTCCATAATCATTAAAAGAACTGCTAACTGTTTGCCAGGTGTTATTTGCGGTTAAAGTACCCGAGTTGAAGGACTCAATAACTTCCCCTTTTTCATCTCTTAGTTCAACCCTAAAAAAGTAGGTATCATTAAAGTCTGGCCATCCCCCACGGTAGTTTTCAGAGATTGAGATCTCTGGTGCGGTATCGAGCAACTCTTTACTATAACCCTGAGCCAGTAAATCTATAACCTGAGATTTTTTTGCGAGGCTATAAGAGGTGCGAAAAGAATTTCCGTTTACTGCCCAGCCATTACCCCCATTTAAGGTAACATTCCAACCGGCCAACCCTCCGGCTGCATTCCCGTTATAAGCGATATTGCCAGTACTTGCACAATTATCCTGAGTGTTAAATCTTAAATCGATTAATGCACCACAAAGTTCTGAATCGGATTCAAAAACCAATTGGGAAGGCTTAAGTATTTGAGGAGAAATCTTGTCTTCAACAATTACCGTTGCTGTTTCGGAAGATTCATTTCCGCTTTTATCTTTTACAGTTAAAGTCACTGTATTTTGACCGAGATTTGAACAGCTAAAGTCAGTAATATCGAGACTCATCGTATCAATTTCACAATTATCAGAAGAGCCGTTGTTTATATCGGCAGGTACGATGGAGGCAGCTCCGTTTTCATCAAGCTGCACGGTGATGTTTTGGGTGACCACATCCGGATCTACATTGTCTACCGCGGTAAATTTAAACACCCCGGTTGATGACAGGTTTCCGGAATCTGTCGCTGTTATAGTAATATTAGCGCTGGCCTGTGTATCTTCAACAGGAACTATAGTTACCTCATAATTAGTCCCATTATGCACAACACTAATATTGGTATTGGGTATAAATGCCTGGTTGTCTGAAGTAGCTTTTACTTCCAGGTCTTGATAAGAATCTTCGGCATCTGTAATTTCAACAGTAAAACTATATGTCTCTGAAGGACAGTTTTCAATATCTGAAATTTCAGAAATTTGTGGTGGAGTGTTCAATTCCAGGGTTTTTACACCTGAATACTGAAAACAAGATTGATCACCTGAAAGCCCCCCGTATTCTACAATATAGCCTATTAAGCTATTGCCTCCGTTCAAGTCATTCCATAAACCTCCGTTTTGATAATATATTTGAAGAGAATGCTCTGAGGAACCGGAATTATTAGGTTCTGAAGCATTCCAGTTTTCAAATTGACCATTTACACTTTGTGACACTTCTGAAAATTGGGTTCCGGCTTCGGGGCCAGTCACCCAGTACCATTTGCCTTCTGCTTCGGCTTGAGTATTGTAAAGCGGATTGCCTGCTGCTGAATTGATTTCAGAAAAACTATCTGATCCACCAATCCATCCATCACCTGATAGTTTGGTTAGTATAAATTGATTTTCTGACGCAGAAGTAATAGTTGCAAGATATCCCTGAAGACCGTTTAAGGTTTTAGTTGCAGCATCGGCTTTTGCCTGTTGCCAGGTAAAAGCACCGTCTACATATTCATAATAATGATTATTATCGGAGTTGGATACTCCTGCTCCAATATTGAAAACTATTTCTCTTTCGAGAACGTTGCTACTGGTAGTACGAAACTGGATATTCTGAAAGATATCCTGCAGCTCCTGGGAGGTCATAGCTCCCGAAATAGTGAACACCCCCGTAGAAGTATTATAACTGCCTGAGACGCCTGAAGGCAAAGTAAAACCTGTAGCCAACCTCAACTCATCACCCGATTGGAAATTCTCGTTAATTGAAACAGTCGCACCGTTAACATTGTCAGACAAAAGAATCAATAAATTACTATCAATTACTGTATAATTTCCAGGTGAAGAAACTACAGTACTACCTTCGCTGGGCTGCACAAGAGCATCGGGGTTTTCAATTGTAATTTGTGCATTTTTGATAACCTCATTCCCGGCACCATCTTTCGCTGTGATGGTCACTTGTTGAGTGCCAACATTAGTACAGTCAAAGGTGAAATTAGCCGGTGTAATAGTATAGCTACAGTTATCGTTTACTGCAGAAATAAATTCTGTCGCTGGAACCGTTAGCCCATCTATACTGGTAAGTTTGCGGGTTATATCCTGAAGGCTAAGAGTTGGTAGTTCATTGTCTATTACTGTTACAGTAAAGGATTGTGTGGTTTTATTTGTCCCGTCCGAAACTTCATAAGTAACAGTGGTAGCGCCCAGTGGAAAAGCAGAACCACTTGCAAAACCTGTAGTTAGACTTATGGTAGGATCAGAATCACAGTCATCTGAAGCTGTTGGACTGCTATAAGTCACCACTGCATCACATTGCCCTGCATCAACATTTACCTGAATGTCTGCAGGAAAACTTGTGAAGGCTGGAGGCTGGTTGTCGCTCACAATCACATCAAAATTAGCACTTGATGAGTTGTTAGAAGGATAACCCGTATTATCTGTCGCATTCACGGATACTGTAGTAGTCCCCAGGGGAAAAACGAAAGTTTGCGGATCAATTACATTACCTTCAACAGAGTAAACTACTGTAGGATTTGAATCACAGTTGTCTGCTACAGAAACATTAGAAAAAGATCCAGCTACAAATTCACAATTTGTTTGATTTGTACCTACATTTAAATCACTTGCAGTAATTGTGGGGGCAGACCGATCATAAAAAGTTTGGGTAATGGAGTATCCAAAAAGTCCATTAGTACAGGCCTCCTCAGTTTCAGCCGGGGGGCCTTCCACAAATTTAATTGTAACTTCTTCATTACATTTAACTGGTAAGAAATCATAATACACCCAGTCATTATAGGTGTTTGCCTGGCCGCTACATTGAACACGGTTATTTATTGTACCCTGCACAGGTAAATTGCCAAAAGGGATGTTATTATAATAACCCGATCCTGAAATATTTTGGTTCCCACTTCCCTGATTAACGACTATATAAAAATTACCCAAATTCGAGTCAGTTACATCATTGTGCCAATGCTCTAACCAAAAACGTATAGTCCCGTCATCCCTGAGTTCCCAAAAAGTTTGGACTGTATGAGCAGAGCTGATAAAGCTCAATAGTAGGAAAGAAATAAATAGTAAAAGTTTCTTCATATAGATTTGTTTAGTATTAATTAGCTATTTAAAATATCCATCAATTAAGCTGCAGGATATTTAAACATACAGGACTAAAAGAGGCTAATTTAGATTTATTTAACAAATAGATAGCATTAAATCCCATGATGGATAAAATATTTTAGATGAAAAGCAATATATTAAGGTTCAACTACTCAATTTTTTGAATAATGTTATTGATAAACTTCTTTTTATTCATGATAATAAGTTGTTTAACATAGATCTAAAGCAAAAGCTAGCTGCCAGCCCCCATTGATTATGTATTAATGATTTAGTTTAAAGTCAAATCTGTTTCAATTATGTCTTATGAAAGAAAGCACTTCTTAACAAAAAGTTAAAGCGGCGAATATATATAAGTACTTAATTGATAACAATACCCACTTTTGGGTATATATAGAAGATCCTAACATAAATCTTCAATTGCTCCCATTTCATGGCGCAAAAAAAACCTTAAAAAAACGTTAATGCAGTTAAAATCCCACAAATGATGTATTCAAATTAAATTTGGACACGTGCTTATTACTGAAACAGAGAGGCTTCACAAAGCTAATTCATAGTGGCGGCATACTCGCTAGGGCTAACTTCCACAAGGGTTTTGAAGGTTTTACTAAAGGAAGTTCTGCTGGTAAAACCACATTCACTGGCCAAAGCTTCAATAGTGTTGCTTTCTAAATAGCCATTTTCAATAAGTTGTTTTGCATGCTCCATGCGTAGACTATTTTTGTAGGAAGCAAAGCTTAATCCGTACTGCTTTTTGAGGAAGTATGAGATATGATGTGAAGGCATTTCCAGTTCCCTTGCACATTCGGTAAGATTAAAATTTTGGTTTAGGTACAATTTTCTATCCTTTAACCCCATGAGTTTAGATTTCACCTCCTGCTCATCGAGACCAAATTTTAATTCATCATCCTGCTCTTTTGGCTCCTTTACAGCTACTTCGGGACTGGAAGCAGGTATTACTTTTTGAGGGTATCCATACAGAATTGTCGGAAAATAAATTGGAATAACTCCAATAAGGAATAAGGCTATATAAAGAAAGAAAGTAATTATACCTCCATTTTTTCCAATGACCAGCAACGAATGGAATAAATTCTCTTCAAACATTTTTTCTAATGCATAAAGAATAGCCAGTAATGCCATGATCATGAGAATACTCCAAAAAGTAACTAACCACTTATTTAGAATAGATTTTAGCTCATCATTCTTGTCTTTTTTGATAAAGGTTATAAGTTGAGGCAGTAATACCACTAACACCCCTAATTGCCAAACGTGGCGTATTAGAAGGTGTTGATCAAGAGTGAGCAGCCAGTAATCTACTTCCAGCCTCCTTTCCGGAGATGATATCGTATGGGAGATTATATCATTATAAAAACTTACCGGTTGAAGATAAACATAACTTACATCTATAACGCCCAGTAGAAAGGGAATGAATAAAATTAAATCGGTGATCTTGAAATTAAGCCTATCCGTTAAAATAACCTGGAAGTAATAGTAAATGGGAACAAAAATGAGATGATATGGTAACAAAGGCCACAGAAAGAACCAGGTAAAGTGTTCTAAATAGCCCCCATCTATAATATAAGCCTGTAAGGCATATAGCGAAAGAAGAAAGTAGAAACCTCCCAAAATACGGGTGGCAAGTGTATTTGTTGACCTCTTAAGAAATAAGGTAGTTGATAAAACAAAGCCGAATATGGCTGCGATTAATAAAATTAGAATCAAAATACACCTTTATAAATGTTACTCCCCTTTAACATTTTCGGAAATTTAAAGCAGTTTTAAAGACAAAATTTGTCTCCAAAAATGGATCTAAAATAACCGACACGAAGTAACTCAATATTTACGGAAATTCCCAAAATATAATTATAAGCAGCTTTTTCATCAATCAGGTCAACAATAAAGCGATTTGTCGAGTAAATTGTTCATTATAAAATCATAAAGAAGATCGCTTAAAAACACCTACTTCATCAAATTGAGGCATAAACCCCCTGAAAATTCCCACAAATCACTAAGAGAAAGTATCAGGTTTTGAGGAATTCACTAAAGTATGTTTGGCTGGATCTTTTATGAAGCTTCTTCTGAAAAAATATCCATATTCAGATCTCTTTAAAAGAAAGATCCCGTCACAAAAGAAGTGACGGGATCTCAAAAATGGTGTTTTTATTGTCAATTTTTCGTTGCCGAAATTTCTACCAGCGTTGATGAACTTCGTTTTTGATAAATTCCTCGTAAACCCTGTTCATTTTCTGAATTTGATCTTCAGAAAGATCTGGAGTTTCCTCTACTGAAAGATTTGATAGCAAATGATCTACTTTTGAAGCACCGGGAATGACAGTACTCACCTCTTCCCTTCTCAAGATCCACTTCAAGGCCATGGGCGCCAGATTTTCTGTATCGGGGAAAACTGCTTTTAAAGCATTTGCAGCCTCTACCCCCCTCTCAAAATTTACTCCGGCAAAAGTTTCCCCTTTATCAAAAGCTTCCCCGTCACGATTAAAATTACGGTGATCTTCGGGCGAGAAATGAGAATCTTTACTGAATTTTCCGGTTAACAATCCGCTCGCCAGAGGGACTCTTACGATGATCCCAACATTCTTCTCTGCTGCCATTTTAAAGAACTTCTCCTGTGGCCGCTGCCGAAAGAGGTTATAGATGATCTGGACCGTAGAAACGTTATCGTATTCCAAAGCTTTGATCCCTTCTTCAACTTTTTCGACACTCACGCCCAACTTGTCTATTTTGCCCTGCTCCTGCAATCTTTCAAAAGTCTCAAAGATCTCCGGCCTGTAGTAAACATCGGTTGGAGGACAATGCAACTGAATAAAATCCAGTCTTTCCAGCCCGGTGTTTTTTAGGCTATCCTCTACAAATTTAGTTAAAGCTTCGGGTGTGTAGCCCTCATTTACATGAGGTGATATCCTGCGGCCGCACTTGGTAGCCACATAGATCTTTTCAGATCTTGATCTTACCACTCTTCCTACCGCTGCCTCACTCAAGCCATCTTCGTAAACATCGGCTGTATCTATGAAATTTATCCCGTTGTCAATTGCGGTGTTAAGTATTTCTTCGGCTTTTTGGTCATCAAATCCCGAACCCCATTTCCCTCCTACCTGCCAGGTTCCAAGAGATATTTCAGATATTTTAAATCCTGTCTTTCCTAAAATTCTATACTTCATTATTAAATTTTATTTTATTCCACCTTTGCACTTTCGGGAGGTCCAAGATAGGAATCTCTATTTTCTCCCGTCCTTATCACAATCTTTTGTACCACCACGCCAGATTCTATGGCCCACACTTTCAAGCTGTGATTCCCCGGCTCAAGGTTTATTGTTGTTCTTACTTTCGTTACGTTGTTGGCTACCGAAGTATTCCAGTTATCCTCTGTCTGCTCATGCATATTGATCACTTCCGGTTCCCTGTCATCAACAGAAACTGCAAATTTCAAGCCGCCCTGGTTCCTGAAATCCAGCGTGGGAGATAAGTAAAATTCAACTTCAGCATCACCTGAACTAAAGTTATGAAAATTATAAGCGAGATAAGGGTTATTTTCAGAAAGTTCCTGCTGCGTGGGTGCATGCGGATAAGAAGCCATTGAAGATCCTGTTCGGCCAAGGTTTGGGATCAATTGCCACCCTCTGCTGTTTACCTGATTATTTTCTGAAAAGTTAGCCGCTTCCATAGAAATATAGCCGTTGCTCTCTACAAAGCCTTGAATATTCTCATCCTGCGGGTTGTTAACCGGAACTTCAACAGTTACTTTATTTCCAGCACCTTTAATTTGGAAAGAGCCATGAGTCATACCTTTAGGAGCTTTTTCCCAATTCACACTAACCAAAAGTCTTTTTTGATCTTCTATTATCCCTTTTTCTTCGGAAATCTCTATCCAATCTGACTTCTTCTGAATTTTATACTGAAAAGATTTTTGGCCTTTATTAAAAGCTTCCACGTAAAACTCCTGGTCGTTGAAGAGATCAAAGACTGGCAAGCTGCCGGAAGAATTCCTCTCAAAAATGGCATTTTTGGCACCCTGTACAACCACACCCATCTCAGCTTTTTCGGGAACTTCGATCTTTGCAACTTCAGGCATATTGTTTTGATCGGGTTGTTGCCAATAGGTGTAACCAATGTGCGTTTGAGACATCATATGGTTCCATTTTCCGTCTGCTAGATCGGTATGATACTGCTCCGTCAGTTCAGCATCTTTCTCAAAAAGTTCCTGGGTCTTATCGGCATATTTATTTGCTACAGCTCTGCCCTGGGCTGCATAAAGTTCATTTTTTGCCGCCGAAACGTACAACTCATTCAGGTTTGCCGACGCCTTTACAGGAAATAATAACAGTTGAAAATAAGCATCCTGATATTCTTCAGGGATCTGTACATAGATTGCTTCCGCCCGCTGTTCCAAATCACGATATTCTTTTACAATTCTATCAGCCTCGTTGAAGTTTGTGAGGCTATAGGTTTGGGGACTTATTAATTCAGGTTTCCTGCGGCTGTTGTATTTTGTGTAAGTGAGCAGGATATCTGCAATTTCTTCGGAATGCTCTTCGGGCAGCTGCCTTGCAGCCCAATCTTCAGTATAACTTCTCAGATCTCCGGTATCAATTTTTTCAGGATTCCAGGCATAATCCAGGAAGAAACTTGTAGGGTATTCCATAGGTTTTATGTCTCCCACATTCACTATCCAAAGTTGGTCTGCTCCAAATTCGTAAGCGAGGTTCATTTGTTCCCAAACGCGGGAAATTTGAGAGGTATTGATCCATTTATAATTTCTTGGGCCTCCCACGTAGTCAAAGTGATAATAAATTCCGTAGCCACCTTCTCTTGGAGCGTCATCGGGATTTGGGAGCTTCCGGATATTTCCCCAGTTGTCATCTGCCAAAAGCAGGGTAACATCATCGGGCACCCGCATTCCCTGGTCATAATAATCCTGCACTTCTTTATAAAGTGCCCAAACCTGCGGAGTTTCCTCTGCCGGTTTGCCTGTGACTTCAGCAATGATCTCCCGCTGGTCTTCCACAATTTTTTCGAGTAGTTCTATCGCAGTACCTTCAGCCATTGGCTCATCGCCGTCGCCGCGCATTCCCACCGTAACTACACTTTCAAAATCGCCCATGCGTTCAATCCCGCCTCTCCAGAACCCCTGAAGATTTTTTGGATTGGTATTATAATTCCATTCCCCTTCGCCAAAGCGTCTCCACTCGTCGTGTGCCCGCATTAATGGTTCGTGGTGAGATGTTCCTATTACCACGCCGTATTCATCTGCCAAAACAGGGTTTTTGGGATCATCATCATAAAAAGCTCTTCCCCACATCGCCGGCCACAGGTAATTCCCCTGCATCCGCAAGATGAGTTCAAAAACATGCACATAGAATCCGCTGGTGAAGCCGCCAAAATTCTCTGTTGCCCAACCTGCAAGTGCAGGGGCTTCATCGTTTATGAAAATTCCGCGGTACTTAACTTCTGGCGTTCCTTTGGTATGAGTTCCCGGCTTTACATAAAGGGCATCCGATCTTTTCGCCGGAACATCTGCCCAGTAGTACCAGGGAGAAACCCCAATTTCTCGGGACACATCATACATCCCGAAAATGGCCCCGCGTTTATCACTTCCCACGATCACCAGTGCCTGCTCCACCCCGGGAAATGGATCTTCCACCACCTTAATGACAAAGGTTTCCCATTTTCCTTCAATCCCCGAAACATCAATCTTGTTATTCTGAACCAGTTGGTCAATAAGGCCACTTTTGCCCAGGGTACCAACAATTACAGGTGTACCTGAAGTTACTTCGGAAATTTTTAATAACTCCGGAAGTTTTCCGGTCACCCTTTCAATATCCTTCTGAAGATCTTCGGCTACGCGATGAACGCCTTTAAAGTCATGATCATCAACGTAAATTGCCGATGTTATATTTGTAGTGACCAACGGAAAAAATCCGTTTTCTTCAGAAGTAGATATATAAGACTCCTGTGCAAGTACAGAGCTGTAGCTCAATCCCAGGAAAAGCAGGAAGAACAAAAAATTGGTTTTCATGATATTTAGGGAGATATTCATACTACTGATATTTTATTCTTTTTCTTCCTGGAAATCAATAACTTCAAAATATGCCTTTTTTCGCTGCATATCTTCGTCAAACAATAGCGGGTAGTTTTTTCGGCCTTCCACCGGATAATAATCCAACCAGGAATATTGATCTGAAAGGTTCCAGAAGGTCACGCTTGAAAGTACATCTTTGTAATCTCTAAAAACCCGGAAAAACATATCGTAAGCTTCCAGTTGCTTTTGTTCCAGTTCGGGTGTGAACTCGTCGGACTCATCTGGCCTGCGGTCTCTTTGTTCCTTTTCCCACGGATAAATAGACACATCAAGTTCTGTGATCTGCACTTCCAGGCCTAAAGAAGAATACATATCCAAAGCTTTACGCAATTCCTCTTCCGAAGGGCCATAGATAGACCAGTGCCCCTGAATTCCCACTCCGTCGATTGGCACATCCCGGTCAACCAGCATCTTTAAAAGTTTATAGATACGGTCCCTTTTTTCGGGAATAATGGCGTTGTAATCGTTGTAATAAAGTTTAGCATCAGGATCGGCTGCGCGGGCATATTCAAAGGCTTTAATGATGAAATCCTCTCCTGCTATGTCATACCATTCAGATTTTCTTAGGAATTGGGTGCTGTCATCGGCAATGGCTTCATTGACTACATCCCAGGCGTAAATAGTTCCTTTATATCGCGAGACTACAGAGTCAATATGGGTTTTCATCCTGCTTAGCAGCTCCTCCTTACTCACTTTCCCACCATCTTCAGCTTCAAAGATCCAGTCTCCGGTTTGCTGATGCCATACCAGGGCATGCCCCCGCATCATAAGATCATTTTCACGGGCAAAATTTGCAATTGCATCTGCCTGCTCCCAGTTAAACCGGTCTTGCTCGGGATGAATTGGCCCCATCTTCATTACATTTTCCGGAGTAATGCTGTTAAATTCCTTTTTAAGAAGTTCGGCAGATTCTCCCTGAACAGTGCCCGGTCCCACCGCCACTCCTATTGGAAAATAGTCTGAATAATAATCTTTAAGGCCTTTTTCCTGTTGCTGTTCTTCAGCGGTCAAAGTCGTCTGTTCTTCTTTTTCCGATTCATTTTTACAAGCGGTCAAAAGGGAAAGGGACAGCATCAAAAGCGCTGAATTTTTTAAAATGTTTAATTGAGCCATAGATTTCTATTTGTGAGTTTCAAGGATTCCGAGTTCGAGTCCGCGCAATTCAGCCAGACCTTTCAACCGTCCTATAAATGAATAGCCGGCGTAATAATTTTTATCTTTTTCCATGGAATGCAGATAACCATGATCTGGCCGCATGGGGATGCTTTTCTGTTTTTCCTGCTGAAGTTTAAGGATCTTCTTCATTACTTCGGTCATAGGAACATCTCCGTCTAAATGATCTGACTCCATAAAAACTCCGGAAGTTTCCCTTTTCACATTCCGAAGGTGCAAAAAGTGGATCCTGTCACTAAATTTTTCAAAGATCTGCAGAAGGTCATTTTTGGGATTTGCACCAAGAGATCCGGTGCAATAACAGAGTCCGTTGGCGTTATTATCCACATTGCTGAAAATATACTCCAGGTCGCTCTGTTTGCTAACCACTCTTGGTAATCCCAATACAGAAAATGGGGGATCATCTGGATGAATGGCCAGTTTTACACCACTTTCAGCCGCTACAGGAGCTACTTCTTTTAAGAAAGCAACCAGATTCTCCCGAAGTTTTTGATCATTAATATGGCTATAGGATTCAAGCAGATCTTTAATGATTTCCGGAGTGAAGTTCTCTTTACTTCCGGGCAAACCTAGAAGGATGTTCTTAAAAAGCTGCTCTTTTTCTTCAGAAGACATCTTTTCGCCAAGAGCTTTGGCTTCAGCAATCTCAGCATCGGAATAATCCTGCTCTACATTCTTCCTCTTCAGCAGAAAAAGGTCGAAAAAAGCGAATTTTACCGGGTCGTACCTTAGTACTGTTGCGCCTTCTTTATTTTCGTAAAAATGATCTGTACGCACCCAATCCAGGATAGGCATAAAGTTATAAGCCACTACTTCAATGCCACATTCACCTACGTTGCGGAGGCTTATCTTGTAATTTTCAATGTATTTTTCAAAATTACCCGAGCGTTTCTTGATATCCTCATGCACTGGAAGACTTTCTATCACGCTCCATTGCAAACCAAGGCCTTCAATTTCTTCTTTCCTCTCTAAAATGGCATTTTTGGACCAGATTTCTCCCACGGGAATTTCGTGCAATGCAGTGACAATCCCGGTGATCCCGGCTTGTTTCAATTCTTTAAGCGAGAGCACGTCGTTAGGGCCGTACCAACGCATGGTTTGGGTCATTTTATACATTCTAAAAACCTATTGAGTTTCCACCATCTACCGGAAGAACAGTTCCGGTAGTGAATTTGGATTCTGAAGTTGCGAAATAGTAAACTGCATCTGCAACATCTGAAGGTTCTCCCAGTTTTCCCATTGGGGTCCTGGAAAGCACCTTGTTCTTACGTTCTGGATCATTATCCAAAGCTTTGCTGGACATATTGGTTTTAATGAACCCGGGAGCAACAGCATTCACCCTGATCCCAAATTGCGCAAGATCTACGGCCATTGCACGCGTCATCCCGTCTATGGCAGTTTTACTCGCCGAATATGCGATCACTTTAGGAATACCATATTGAGCCGCCATAGAGCTAATATTGATGATGCTTCCGTAGTTATTCTTTTTCATCACTTTTGCCACTTCCCTGCTCACTGCAAACAGCGCAAGCACATTGGTGTGGAGAATATTCTGAAATTCGTCGTTAGTAACTTCAAGAAATTCCTTTTTCATATTGATCCCTGCATTGTTCACCAGAATATCAATTTTTCCGGCTTCTTCAGCAAGTTTTGCGACGGCTTCAGGTATTTCATCCAGATTATTGAGGTCAAGGATAAAAGGTTTTGCATTTGGCCCCAGTTCCTCGCAGGATTGCAGGGTTTTCTCTTTATTCCTACCATTTACGTAGGTGGTAATTCCGTTATCACAGAATTTTTTTGCGGTCGCAAATCCCAGTCCGGCATTTGCGCCAGTTACCAGTGCTATAAGATTTTTGTTCATAAGTAGTTTAATGCCAGGAAGGGCTTATGCCGGGTGCATAAGGGAATTCCAGTGATTGATAATATTCTAAATCATGTTCGGGTGTAGGGACAAATTCGGGTAATTCCATTTCAGAAAACTGCTGGAAATACAGAAGTACGGCATCACGCCACCACTTTGCTTCTTTTAGCTGAATTTGAAGCAGCATTTGTGTCGTGGCAAACCTCTCTTCATCTACATATTCTTCCATTTCATTCCAGGTCTTCACCATATCTTCCACTTCTTCCACACCTTGCTGATATTTAGCAGCCATGTTATGCCAAAGAGTCTTTCCATTCTTCATTTCATAATCCCAGGGCACGTGGTGGAACCAAAGCAAATATTGCTCGGGGGTTGTTTCTATTGAATTATACTTTTCTCTAAGTGGTTCTGCATATTGAGCAAGCGCATTGCTTCCTGTAGTAGTTCGGTCAAAACCAACTCCCAAAGAATCGGCACGGTGATAATAGACGGGATTCCATTCGGGCCTGTCCAGGTTGTCAACCCACGGGCCGGGGCCGTAATGATGCCCTGTGTCCATGATATGATGGAGACCTAAAGGAGTCATATAATTTACAACTGCTTCCCGGGAATCCAACATCATTTCACTCACCTCATCAACAAAATCCTTATCCTTTGAAAATGTCATTTTTAGCCAGTCTTCTGCGATCTCTTCAGAATCTATGTAAGGATCCCAGGCCAGTCTTCCAAAGCCATACCAGTTGGCCTGCCCAAAAGGATGACCTGTCCAGTTCTTTGCAGTTCCAATATTGGCCACCCCGGCGATTCCTGTTAATTTTTTATTTGACAGGGTTCCATCTATAACTTTCGCTACTGTAGATCCTTCCCCCTGTACATAGGTATCTTCATCAAGCACTTCCTCGAACATTTTTGGCAGGTAAACCAGGTGGGAACTAAAACCAAGATATTCCTGCGTGATCTGGAATTCCATCATTAGTGGGGTGTCGGGCATTGCGCCAAACATAGGGTGAAATGGCTCCCGCGGCTGGAAATCTATTGGCCCGTTCTTCACCTGCACCAGCACGTTGTCATGGAACTGCCCGTCAAAAGGTACAAATTCGGAATACGCCTGTTTCGCCCTGTCATCAGGATCGTGTTCTGAGTAGACAAAGGCCCGCCACATCACAATTCCGTTGTGTGGCGCTACGGCCTCAGCAAGCATATTTGCACCATCAACGTGAGATCTACCATAGTTATTAGGGCCGGGTTGTCCTTCAGAATTTGCTTTGACTAAAAATCCACCAAAATCGGGGATTTCAGCATAAATTTCATCGGCTTTATCTTTCCACCATTGTTTTACTTCAGGATCAAAAGGATCGGCCGTTTCCAGGTCACCCGATTCCATTGGGGAAGAAAAACGTGCCGTTAAGTAGACCTTAATTCCGTAGGGCCTGAAAACATCAGCCAGGGCTTTTACTTTTTCAATGTATGCTGAAGTAAGCACAACCGAACTGGCGTTCACATTGGTCAACACGGTTCCATTAACCCCAATAGAGGCATTAGCGCGGGCATAGTCAATATATTCAGGTTTGATAAGCTCGGGCAGGTGGTGCCAGTCCCAAATGGAGAAGCCGGCATAGCCGCGTTCCACGGTTCTATCCAGGTTGTCCCAGTGATTTAGCACCCTGATCTGAATTTTTGGAGAATCGGTTATAGATATTTTATCTATTGCGTTTCTCAACTGCATTTCTTTGATAAACCTGAAAGTACCGTATAGAAGTCCGGCTTCAGTTTCTGCAGTAATTACTGTTGCAGGTGTATTTCCAATGCGGATCTTTTTGATAATATAACCTTCAGAATTAATTTTTGTAAATTCTCCTTCCAAAGAAGGAAGCACATACGCAGGAAGGTTATCACGGGTGCCCAGAACCAGGCTGTTTTCTTTAATGGAGATAGCGGTTGGAATTGATGCGTCAAAGAACCCCGCATAAGCTTTTTCAAGCTCAGAGACCGCAGCATCCAGTGTAGCGCCAGACCCATAAGTTATTAATCCCTGAATTTGGGTGGAATAGTTTTCTCTTAGGGTCGCTTCTTCAATAGGATAATATTGCAGCCATAGGTCATAACCATCCTGAGAACGAAGGTTTAACGGGAGAATTACTAGTAAAAATATGAAGTAAAGACATTTAGACATTGGAGAGGATTATTTAAAATATGCACGTGATTTGGAACGGAAAAATAGAAAAAAATAACCTATCGGCAAAACATTTTACGCAATCGGTTGCGTTTAAATTAAAAATATATTTAATTTGTTAAGATGCAATGTTTATTACCTCTACACTAGAAGAATAACCAACCCATAAAATAGCCACATGAAAAGTCTAATAATCAGAAAGTTTTTAATTTTACTTATAACCTTTATTACGGGATTTGCCGTTGCCCAGGAAAATCCTAAAAATCAAAATTATCCTTTCAATGATCCTACCTTAAGTATAGAGGAAAGGACTCAGGATCTAATCAATCGATTGACTATTGAAGAGAAGGCCTGGCAGATGATGCATAACAGTCCCGCAGTAGAACGACTGGGCATCCCCGAATACAACTGGTGGAACGAAGCTTTACATGGTATTGGACGATCTGGTGTGGCAACTGTATTCCCTCAGGCCATTGGCATGGGAGCTACTTTTGATGAAGATCTAATTCTTGATGTTGCCAATGCGATCTCGGATGAGGCGCGGGCTACCCATAATACCGCAGTAGAAAATGGCTATCGCCGTCAATACAGCGGACTCACTTTTTGGACTCCGAACATTAATATCTTCCGGGACCCTCGTTGGGGCCGTGGGCAGGAGACTTATGGAGAAGATCCATTCCTTACCGCCTTATTGGGGACAGCTTTTGTAAAAGGTTTACAGGGTGATCATCCTAAATACCTGAAAACTGCTGCGGCCGCAAAACATTATGCCGTGCACAGCGGACCCGAAAAACTTCGTCATGAGTTCAATGCCGAAGCTTCCATGAAAGATATGTGGGAAACTTATTTACCGGCTTTTAAAGCCCTTGTAGATGCAGATGTGGAAACCATCATGTGCGCCTATAACGCGACAAACGGGGAACCCTGTTGCGCAAACAAATATTTATTGCAGGACGTTTTACGTGACAAATGGAATTTCCAGGGGCATATCGTAAGTGACTGCTGGGCGTTGGTAGATTTTTACGAAGGCCACAACGTGGTGGAAACTCCCGAGGAAGCTGCAGCTCTGGGAATTAAAAGCGGTGTGAACCTTAACTGCGGAAGCGTATATCCTTCCTTGGTCGAAGCCGTTGAACAAGGTTTGGTAACTGAAGCCGAAATTGACGAGCAACTTGCTGTCCTTCTAAAAACGAAGTTCAAATTAGGCCTTTTTGACCCCGCAGAAGACAATCCATATTCACAGCTTTCAGCAGAAGATCTCGACACCGAAGAACACAGGGCTCTGGCAAGAAAAGTTGCGCAGAAATCTATTGTAATGCTTAAGAACAACGGAGCATTACCTCTCAAAAATGACCTTTCCAAGTACTTTATTACCGGCCCGAATGCTACGAGTATTGAGGTGCTACTTGGAAATTACCACGGAATCAACCCCAACCTTGTCACCATTCTTGAAGGCCTTGCCGGGGCGATTGAGCCACAGAGCCAAATGCAATACCGCCAGGGAACATTGCTTGACAGACCAAATGCGAATCCGCAGGACTGGGCTTCCCCAAATGCGGGCAATAGCGATGCAACCATTGCCGTATTAGGAATTTCGGGAGTTCTTGAAGGAGAAGAAGGAGAATCTATAGCTTCAGAAACTTTTGGAGACCGGCTGGATTACAATCTTCCACAAAATCAGATCGATTATTTGAGAAAACTGAATGAAGCGGCAGGTGATGCTCCTGTTATCGCCGTGATCACAGGAGGTAGCCCTATGAACCTTCAGGAAGTACATGAACTGGCAGATGCTGTTCTCCTGGTTTGGTATCCCGGGGAAGAGGGAGGAAATGCCGTTGCAGATGTCATTTTTGGAAAGGTATCACCATCGGGAAGGCTCCCAATAACCTTTCCTAAGTCTTTAGATGACCTTCCGGCATACGAAGATTATAGTATGGAAGGCAGAACCTATAAATACATGGATGCAGAGCCCATGTATCCCTTTGGCTATGGCCTTAGCTACAGCGACTTTAATTATTCAGAGATCAAACTTTCAGACAAAAAACTGAAAAAAGGAAAATCATTAACAGCAAAAGTTGTGGTGACAAATTCCGGAGAAACGAAAGCAGAAGAAGTAGTTCAGCTTTATGTATCTGATCTTAAAGCTTCAGTAAGAACCCCAAAATCTCAATTATACGGAATAAAAAGGGTTGAACTGGAGCCTGGCGCTTCCGAAGAAATTTCATTTGAGATCACTCCGCAGATGATGCAACTAGTGAATAATGAAGGAGAGAGCGTTTTGGAATCGGGTGAATTTAGCGTCTACATTGGTGGCTCAAGCCCCGGAAAAAGAAGCATTGAACTGGGAAAAGAACTAAAAGAAGCCAATTTCACACTCAGGTAATATTCTAAGAAGATTAAAATGAAAAATTTCATAGACGCTGATTTTCTCCTGGAGACCAATCACGCGAGAAAGTTATATCACGATTTTGCTAAATCAATGCCCCTTATTGATTATCACTGCCATCTTTCAGCAAAAGATATTGCAAAAAACCGCATTTTTGAGAACCTCACCCAGCTGTGGATAGAGGGCGATCATTACAAATGGCGGGCAATGAGAGCACTGGGCATAGAAGAAAAATACATTACGGGAGAGGCCAGCGACAGGGAAAAATTCAGAAAATGGGCCGCGACTATTCCTTATACCCTAATGAACCCGCTATATCACTGGACCCACCTGGAATTAAAAAGATATTTTGGAGTTGATGAAATTCTCAACACCTCAAATGCTGAAGAAGTATATGATCATTGCAACTCGCTCATCTCTACTCCCGAATTTTCTGTACGGAATTTGCTTCGGAAAATGAATGTAGAGGTGGTTTGTACTACCGATGATCCTGCAGATGATCTACGCTACCACCGGGAAATAGCCAAAGACGGATTTCAAATTAAAATCCTACCAACATTTAGACCTGATAGATTTCTGGGAATTGAGGAAGCAGGTTTCCAGACCTATCTTGAAAAAATATCAGCCCAAACAGAGATTGAAATTGATGACTTTGAAAGCTTCCTTGATGCCGTAAAAAGCAGGATAGACTATTTTCATGAACATGGCTGCCGCCTTTCTGACCATGGCTTGGATTGTGCATTCTCCGAAGATTTTACTGATGAAGCGCTCAATAGAATTCTGAATAAAAGAATGTCAGGAGAGCTGCTGGAAACAACTGAAGTTCTGGTCTTTAAATCGGGAGTAATGTACCATCTGGGAAAAATGTATTCAGAAAAGAACTGGACAATGCAATTGCATTTGGGACCTATTCGTAATACTAACACCAGAATGTTGAATAACCTGGGAGCAGACGCAGGCGTTGACAGTATAGGCGATTTTCAACAAGCTAAACCACTGGCAAAATACCTGGATTCTTTAGACATAATCAATTCCCTGCCCAGAACGATCTTATACAATGTAAATCCTTCCGAAAATGAGGTTATGGCCACCATGGCCGGAAATTTTATGGGCAACTCCCAAAAAGGCAAAATACAGCATGGTTCTGCATGGTGGTTTCTCGATCAAAAAGATGGAATTGAGAAACAATTAACCACCATCTCAAATATGGGGCTCGTTAGTTGTTTTGTGGGTATGTTGACAGATAGCAGGAGCTTTCTTTCTTTTCCAAGACATGAATATTTTCGACGGATCTTATGTAACTACTTCGGAAATGCGATCGAAAAGAAGGAACTGCCTGAAGATTTGGAATGGATTGGAAAAATTGTGCAGGATATATGCTATTACAATGCGAAGGAATATTTTGACTTTTAACCCAGGTAAATAGATTTCGCTTATAAACCCTATTTTAGCCTTGATCTAATATTTTAAACACCAAAATAGTTTGGAATCTAAGGTTTTCTTCTGCTGGAATTACGAACAACCACCTTGGTATCAAGCATTGTGATCTCTGATACGCTGGTACCGAGGCTTTCCTTTGAATGTTCCAGAATTCTTAAAGCCGATATCTCCCCCATTCGTCTTGCAGGGTGTGAAATAGTGGAAAGTGAAGGCTCCACAATAGAAGCCACAGGATCATCATTAAAACCAATGATAGCTAGTTCTTCCGGTATCTTCACTCCTCTTTCTTTTGCACAGCGGATGGCACTAACAGCGGCACTGTCGTTTGAAGAAAAGATGCCATCAGGCGGATTTGACATACCAAGCAGTTTTTCTGTCGCTTCCCAACCTTCGGTAGAACTCATAGTTTTAAGGCTAATGATCAGCTTTTCGTCAAGCTCAATTCCATTTTCAATCAGGGCATCAATATATCCTTTCTTTCGCATGTTATATACATTTACATGTTGAGACCCTGCAAAATGTGCTATTCTGGTACAACCCTGATCAATAAGATGTTTCGTGGCACGATACCCCGCAGCATAATTATCAATTACTACCCGGTAAGAATTAAATTCTTTTGGAACACGATCTACAAAAACCACAGGAATATTCTTGTCTAAAAATTGCTTGAAGTGAGAAGTATCTACTGTTTCCATGGCAAGCGATACAATCACTCCCCCTACGCGACTATCATATAGCGCCTTGGCATTATTCACCTCATTTTCATAACTCTCATTAGACTGACTTATGAGCACGTTATAATTGGCTTTACGCGCCGTATCTTCAATTCCGCTTATAAGGGTAGACATAAAAGGGCTATTAATTCTGGCAATTAGGATACCTATAGTTTTACTTTTATTACTTCGCAGAGAGGCTGCAATAGAGTTGGGCCTGTAACCAAGCCTTTGTGCCGCTTTATGGATTTCCTTTGTTGTTTTTTTCCCGATACTCTTGTGGTTATTTAACGCCCGGGAAACTGTAGAAGGGGAAAAGTTTAGCTCTTTAGCCAAATCATAAATAGTCACTTCTTTCTTTTTCATGGAATCAACTTGGAAATAACAACAAATGGTTGTTTTGCAGATGTATACAAATATAGATAATCTTAAGTAACTATACCTTTATTTTAAAAGCTATATGCCTTATTAAAACTCGAAATTAAAACCTTTTTCCGTTAGTTTTTGATAGGTATTATTATCGAATTTGTACAGTTTGGCCGCCCTGTGCGAAACATCTTTTTGTTTCTCGTTAATGTCGACCAAAAGTTTCATCCTTAAGAACTTCCTCCTAAAGTTCGGCTTATCCATCTCTACCTTTAAAATCTCCTGATATAATTGCATAAGCTGCAAGAGTGTAAATTTTTCTGGCAGAAGATTAAAACCTATGGGAGCCTGCCGCACTCTTTTTCTCAGGTTTTGGATGCTGTATTCCAAAATTTGTGTGTGATCATATATCAGCTCGGGCACCTCTGCAATTTTGAACCATTTTGCTTCCGAAGCAGTAAACCCCGCTTTAACGCTGTAATCTTCCCGTTTCACCAAAGCATAATAACCCACAGTTATGACCCTCCCTAATGGGAAACGATCGGGCTCTCCAAAAGCTTTGAGCTGCTCAAGGTATATATTCTCCAGTCCTGTTAATTCTCTTAGTAGCCTGTGAGCCGCAGCATCTATACTTTCCACTTCCTGAATCCATCCCCCCGGGAGCCCCCATTTTCCTTCACTGATACCCTTCGCATGTTTCACCAGAAGAACCTCAAGACTGCCATTCTCAAAACCAAAAATGGTACAGTCAATAGTAATAGAACTCATCACTGATGTGGAAATAAGTTCTCCGGATTCAATATCTAACAATTCTTTCTTCATTTATTTACCAGGTACATCTGTACTACCTGTGCAATACACAGATAATCATCACAGACAAAAATTTTAAGAATACTTTAATATTAGCATTTAATAATTGCTAAATTAAAAATTAATATTTAAACTTGTAGTCAATTAAACCATAAGATACAAAAATAAGATGGCCACAACCCACACAAGTAAAACAAGCGTTTATCTTATCACCATAGTAGCAAGTTTAGGAGGCCTTTTATTTGGCTATGATACTGCAGTGATATCAGGAGCGGTAGGTGCTCTGGAAAATTTCTTTATCACCTCCCTCGAGAACAGCCCTTCATTTGCTGAAGACACTATTTTTCAGTTTAAAATCACAATAAGCTTATGCGTTCTGGCCATAGGTATTTTGTTTGCAGATTTTATCCTTAAGTTCTTTCAGAAAAATAAAGCTTATACCATTATTGCCGCAATCCTCATCTTTGGAGGTGCGGTCTTTTATTTTCAATTCCTAACCCTTCCTAACATTCTCACCGAGAATCTCAGGAATTCTATTTTAGGGTTTATGGTGAGTAGCGCCCTGGTAGGTTGTATTATTGGAGCCTCACTTGGTGACAACGTAGCTAATTCTATAGGTAGGCGAAATGGATTGATCATTGCAGCCCTACTCTTTTTAATTTCAGCACTTGGTTCTTCTTACCCCGAGGTCATGAATATCTTCCCCGGGAATGACTTAACTGCTTTTATCATCTATAGAATTATAGGAGGTATAGGAGTAGGACTGGCAAGTATGCTGGCCCCAATGTACATAGCCGAAATGGCACCTGCTAATATAAGAGGTCAACTCGTTTCTTTTAACCAGTTCGCAATCGTTACAGGAATGTTAGTGGTGTATTTTGTAAACTACTTTATTGTAAGTGGACAAACAGAATTGTGGATCAATGAAACCGGATGGAGATATATGTTCCTTTCTGAAGCAATTCCTGCCTTACTCTTCCTGCTCTTCCTGTTCTTTGTTCCTAAAACTCCAAGGTACCAGACCATGAAGGGGAATGAAGAAGATGCGATGAAAGTACTTACCAAATTAAATGGGCCTGAAACAGCCACCCGAATCCTGTCCGATATTAAAGCCTCTTTTAGTCGCACAAAATCGCATTGGCTTTCTTTTGGGTGGGGTGTTGTTATCATAGGAATTCTTCTTTCCATATTCCAACAGTTTGTAGGTATCAACGTGGTTTTATACTACGCCCCGGAAATCTTTAGGGGAATGGGAATGGAAACAGATGCTTCGATGCTCCAAACCATTATTGTGGGAGCAATTAATATGCTCTTCACAGTACTGGCAATCATGACTGTGGATAATTTTGGAAGAAAAAAATTGATGATGATTGGTAGTGCGGTTATGGCTGTAGCTATGATAGGCCTTGGCTTTGCACTGTATACAGAAACTGAAGGTTTACCAGCACTACTTCTTATGCTTCTTTACATTGCTGCATTCGCTATGTCGTGGGGACCTGTAACCTGGGTACTACTTTCAGAAATTTTCCCTAATAAAATTCGGGGTGTAATGGCAGTTGCAGTAGCAATTCAATGGTTAGCCAATCTTATTGTTTCCTGGACATTCCCTATGATGAATAACAATTCGGCTCTTGTAGAACATTTCAATCACGGCTTCTCTTACTGGATATATGGAGTGATGGCTCTTCTTTCTTTACTCTTTATCTGGAAGTTTGTCCCAGAGACTAAAGGAAGAACCCTGGAAGATATGGAAGAACTATGGATGAAGAAAAAATAAAGAATATTTATGCACTTTTTAGGAATAGATTTAGGTAGTTCTTCAATAAAACTATCTGTACTAAATGCAGAAAAAGGTGAGACCGTATGTTCTGTTACGGCACCCGATTTTGAAATGGAAATGAAGGCACCCAGGTTTGGTTGGGCCGAACAGGATCCTAACAGCTGGTGGCAATATCTAAAGCAGGGTCTAAATGAAATAAGTAACAAGCATAACTATGACCTAAAGCAGATTAAAGGAATTGGTATTGCTTACCAAATGCATGGCCTTGTAATTACCGATGAAAACCTTGAGCCCGTAAGGCCCTCAATTATATGGTGTGACAGCCGGGCTGCAGAAATAGGTCATGAAGCATATAAAACTATAGGGGAGAAGAACTGCAATGAGCAGATCCTTGGAAGTCCCGGAAATTTTACTGCATCTAAACTTAGTTGGGTCAAGCAGAATGAGCCGGGAGTATATGCCAGGGCAAAATACATGATGTTACCGGGAGATTTTTTAGCTGCAAAGCTTACAGGTATTCCTCAAACAACTTCTTCTGGCTTATCTGAAGCTGCACTCTGGAATTTTCCCGAAGGCAGGCTGGCTACCGAAATCCTTGAGAAAATGGGATTAGAAAGGGAATTGGTGCCCGAAATTGTTCCCACTTTTGGGGAGCAGGCTACCATTCACCCTGATGTAGCAAACCAACTGGGGCTTGACAGCAGTGTCAAAATCACATACCGCGCAGGCGATCAGCCAAACAATGCCCTCTCACTTAATGTACTTAATCCGGGAGAGATAGCCACCACGGCAGGAACATCAGCAGTAATATACGCTGTTACAGATAAAGACATTTACGACGAGCAAAATCGTATCAATACATTTCTTCATGTGAGTAATACTCAAGATCAAAAGAGAAATGGCCTGCTGGGAATTATAAATGGCTCAGGAATTCTATATCAATGGCTTCGGAAAATAATGTCGGTGGGAGACAGAGAGCTCATTTCATATGATGTACTTAATTCCGAAGCTGCAAAAGCAAAACCCGGAAGTGAAGATCTACGTTTTTACCCTTTTGGAAATGGAGTAGAACGAATTTTTAATAACCGACAGGCAAAGTCGGGTATTGAAAACCTCAATTTTAATATTCATCAACCTGCCCACCTGATAAGATCTGCCTGTGAAGGAATTGTATTCGCAATGAATTATGGGTTCGATGTTATGAAGTCGCTTGGAACATCTGGTGAAATTGTACGTGCCGGAAAAGGAAACCTTTTCTTAAGTCCTGTTTTTAGGGAGATCTTTTGCAACACCACCCAGGCACAACTCGAACTCTATAACACTTCAGGAGCCGAGGGTGCAGCACGTGGCGCAGCCTATGGCTTCGGATATTATAAAAATCTAAAAGAAGCGTTTCAAAATCTTCAACGCCTGGAGTGCCTGGAACCACAAAAAGAACTCTCCAGCCAGTATGAAGAGATCTACGGAAAATGGAAAAGCAACATTAAAACTGAAAAAGAGTAATTATGGAATCAAAATTTTTCAAAAACATTGACAAAATCAAATTTGAAGGCAGGGAGAGTGACAATCCGCTTGCTTTTAAATGGTATGACGAAAATAAAGTTGTAGCAGGTAAAACACTTAAGGAACACCTGAAATTTGCTACTGCCTACTGGCACACTTTTAACAACACCGGAAGTGATCCATTTGGGCCGGGGACAGAAACATTTGAATGGGATAAAAGTAACGATCCCATTACCCGAGCAAAAGACAAAATGGATGCGGCATTCGAATTCATGACCAAGCTGGGAACATCTTATTACTGTTTCCACGATGTAGACGTTGTAGATGAAGCACCAACTCTTGCAGAGTTCGAAAAACGCCTACAAACCATGGTAGAGTATGCTAAGCAAAAGCAGCAAGAAAGCGGGATCAAATTGTTATGGGGTACTTCAAACCTCTTCAGCAATCCACGCTATATGAATGGTGCCGCTACGAATCCAAACTTTGATGTGTTGGCCTACGCAGGTGCACAGGCAAAGATCGCTCTAGATGCTACTATGGCCCTTGGAGGTGAGAATTATGTATTCTGGGGTGGCCGTGAAGGTTATATGAGCCTTCTTAACACCGATATGAAAAGAGAATTAGATCATTTGGGAAGATTCCTTAACACCTGTAAAGATTACGCCAGAAAACAAGGTTTTAAAGGAAATTTCTTTATAGAACCAAAGCCGATGGAGCCTACCAAGCACCAGTATGATTATGATGCTGCAACTTCGCTGAGTTTCATAAGACAGTACGGCCTTGAAAATGACTTCAAATTAAACCTGGAGGTAAATCACGGAACCCTTGCAGGACATACTTTTGAACATGAGTTGCAGGTAGCTGTTGATGCCGGAATGTTAGGAAGCATCGATGCAAATAGGGGTGATTATCAAAACGGCTGGGATACAGACCAATTCCCAATTGATCTATACGAAATCACGCAGGCAATGCTTATTATCCTGGAAGGCGGCGGAATACAGGGCGGAGGAATCAATTTTGACGCTAAAGTAAGACGTAATTCTACCGACCTGGAAGATAAATTCATTGCTCACGTTTCAGGAATGGATGTTTTTGCGAGAGGCCTTATTTGCGCCAATAATATACTGGAGAACTCTAAGTATAAACAACTTAGAAAAGAACGCTACTCCTCTTTTGACAGTGGAAACGGAGCTAAATTCGAAAACGGCGAACTTTCTCTGGAAGATTTGAGCAAGATAGCCCGTGAAGCAGGAGAACCTCAGCAAATAAGTGGTAAACAAGAGCTGTTTGAACAAATTATCGCTAATTCCTACTAGAATAATTTCAACCAAACAAAGTTTTACTATTAAGCCGCCTGAAGCATTCTTCAGGCGGCTTTTTTTTATACAAACTGTGCGGTTACAAAATCTCCTTACCTGTCAAAAAGGGCATTTATAAACAATCTTTTGTAATGAAAAATTGGTAAGAAATGATACAGCTTATATATCATTTTTCAGCATTCTTAAACAAGAAATTTTGCGGTGTAACCCGAACAAAAAAAGGCTGCCTTTTCAGACAGCCTCTTTAGCTTTTGATATTCAATATTTATTCTTAATAACCCGGGTTCTGGTATACTCCTGTATCCCCTTCCATTGCGTCAATTTGACCTTGAGGGATGGGACGTAAGTAGTGGAATGGCTGAATATCCCGATTTATGGTTTGAGCATTATGATCTCCATAATCACTACCCGCAATACGGTAGGTTGAAGCCAATTCTTCCCATGTTTGGGTACGAATAAGATCATACCAGCGATATCCCTCCCCAAAATATTCTCTGGACCTTTCTGCCAGGATGTAGTAAATATCTATTTCTGCCGGAGTTTCAGAAATAAGTTCGTTGCTGAAATCTGCTATTTTAGGCTCTCCTGCATTATTATCCCATCTCCAAACTCCTGCTCTTGCTCTAATCACATTGATCAATTCTCTTGCAGACATTCCTGTAGCATTAGCGCCTTTTACAGCAGCTTCAGCAGCAATAAAATATAGTTCAGAGAATTTAGCGATGTTAAAAGGCCTGGTACTGGCAGCATTTGGTTGACCAAGACCATCTCCTGTATTAGTGCGGTATGGACCTAATTTCCATAGTCCAGGATAGGTTCTTCTACTAATATCCTGCGGGCCTATAACAAAATCTGATCTTCCCGGCAACACACCTGCACCAATGTTACTTTTTCCCTGTCCATCAGGATAATCAATTGCAGCATCAGGCTGCTCGTCCAGGAAAGTCAGGATTGCGTCTCCCGGTTCCACCGGAAGTCCATTGGCATTATATAACACATCCTGCTCTACCCCACCTTTTGGCCAGTTTCCACGATAGGTTGTGGTAAAAGTTCCATCATAGCGGGAGTCCTGGGTTTTATCTGCAAAAGTTTGAGTAATAGCGCCAATAGTTGGTGCCATCCTGGTCCATGGACGACCAAGATCCTGAGAATCTTCTCTTTGTACCGAACTCACGGTTTCACTCCAGTTAGGGTCTTTTGCGCTGCGAATAACGGTATAGTTCCAAGTCATCATCCAACCAGCAAAATTTTCGGGAGCGCCACCACCACTATAGGTTAGACTGGCTCCGTTATAATACTCACTGGTTTCAGTATGATCTGCATAAAGTAAGATCTCACTATTCCTGTCGTTCTCAGCATTATTTACGTCATAGTAGGTAGGCTGAAGCCCAAAAGGTCCGGGATTATTGATCGCTGTTGTTGCAACGTCATAAGCTTGCTGGAAATACCACTGCGCATCATGACCGTCGGGATCTGTGCGGCTGGTTTCGGGATAGGTAGGAATATTATTTGGATTCTCTAACCACCATCCATAAGTTAAATAAGCTTTAGCTAAATACAACCTGGCAACAGTTTTAGTTGCTCCGCCGGTAACTCTGGGAAATTCAGGAAGGTTTTCAACTGCGCCAAGAAGATCGGGAAATATAGCCCTGGTATAAACTTCGGGAACTGTATTTCTTGTAGATGTTCTCGTAGGGTTGGTATTGAAAGTAAGTTCTCCAGCTCCAAGGTCTAACGGCACACCTCCAAAGGTCTGGACCAGCAAAAAGTAATCAAACCCTCTAAAGAATCTTGCCTCGGCCGTAAGTTCATCAGATATTCCTACTGCCTCGGCATTTTCGATGACCCCGTTAGCAGTGTTGATATTTGAAAAGGATATATTCCAAATTGCATCGGCCCGGCTATCTTCAGGAGTAATATTCCCCTGTCCCGAAAGATCCATTACCAGGAAGTTTTGATCTGCACTCTGGGCATAAGTTACTTCATCTGTACCCGTTAAAGTAGTATTATAGTAATATGCCTGTCCATAAATATATCTCAAATGAGCATACATAGAGGTCAACCCTCCCAACACTCCGGTTTCAGTTTTAAAGAAACCTGGTTCATAAGTGCTTCTTGGCGTCTCTTCAAGAATATCTTCTGAACAGGAAACCAGAAGCATAGCCAACACAAGAGTGGTTATAACAGAAGTTTTTAAACGAATATTTTTCATAATAATTTTTTTAAAAAGTTAAGTTCACACCTAATAGGTAATTCCTCGTAGCGGGAGTGTTTGTCCCAATGGTAAGAAGCCTGCTTGGGTAACCTGCTACCGCTGAATTCTGATCTCCATAAGAGTTGGTCACCGGATCCATTCCCGATTCATCATAATAAGGTGAAAATAGTACAAAAGCATTCTGAACAGTACCATAAAGTCTAAGATCCTTAAATCCAAGATCACCTATTGTTTCTTTATCAAAATTATATCCCAGCGTAAGAGTACGTATCTTCAAATATGAAGCATCAAAATATCCCAGTGTAGAACCATATTTTGGGTTATCACCACTGGTTACTCCTCCCGGTTTTGGATACCTGGCTCCTGTATTTTCTGGTGTCCAGTAATCAACATCCACATTACCGCGACGACCATTAAGCATATTCAAATAACCTGAAGATCCATACAGGGTACTAATAAGTACACCTCCAGACTGGAATGCACCTACTGCAGTAAAATCGAAATTTTTGTAGGCGAGACGAGTATTGAAACCTCCCTGAAAATCGGGGTTTACATCAATTACCTTTCTATCATCTGGACCAATTTGCCTCACCGGTACACCATTGGCATCATATTCCCCGGTATACCTTACCTTGATCATCCCAACATTTCCTCCTGGTTCCAATATATCCAGATAAGGATCATCTTCCTGCCAAAGCCCAATACGCTCATAGTCATAGATCACATTAATAGGATGACCTTCAAACCAGTTATTACTTACATCCTGAGAAGTTCCTGAAGCAAGGGCCACAAGCTCATTCTCATTAGAATACAGGTTAAGGCCTGCCTCCCAGCTAAAGCCATCGGGGTTATCGAAAATTACCCCATTAAGAGAAAGTTCAAATCCCTTGTTTTGGGTCTCACCAATGTTGGCAGTATAACTTCCTACCCCAGAAGTACCCGGAAGTACTACATTGTAAAGGATGTCATTGGTGTTTGTAATATAGTATTCTGCAGTACCCGTAAGTCTATAATTAAGTAATGAAAAGTCTACTCCAAAGTTATACGTTGTAGAGTATTCCCATCCCAGTTCAGGGTTGGGAAGCTGAGAAACATAATATCCCACTGCATAATTATCGGGTCCAAAATTATATGGTCTTGTGGCCAATAGCCCTAAAGTGGAATAAGGATCTACCGCCTGGTTTGAAGTTTCTCCATAACCCGCACGAATCTTAAGAGAGTTCATCCATTCCACATTTTCCATAAATGCTTCGTTGCCAAGATTCCAACCAACAGAAACTGCGGGATATGTATGCCATTTATGACCTTCAGCAAGCCTGGAAGAACCGTCTGAACGCAATGTAGCAGACAACATGTACTTGTTCTCATACTCGTACATTATCCTACCCATATAGGACATTAAACCGCTTCGGTAGTAGCCCTGATTAGCAGGATCTATAATGATCTCATCTGTTGCCTGACCTAAATTATAGAACTGAAACTGATCTGTAGGAATTCCAAGGGCAGCAATACTAGAACTATTAAATTTAGTTTCTTCTGTAGAATATAGACCTACTACGTTTATTCTGTGACTATCGTTAAAAGTACGGTCATAGGTCACTAAATTTTCCACTAAGTAACGGGTAGTAATGGAATTATTAATAGAAGCGTTTGAAAGTGTACTTTCTGAAACACTAAAAACTCCTTCTCCGGTATAGCTTCCACCATGCGTACTCCTGTAATTAAGACCCAGGTTAATTCTGTATTTCAACCCTTCAACACCAGGAATTTCAAGCTCTCCAAAAAAGTTATTGAAGGTTCCAAATTCTCTGGATTGATCTATCCAGGAATCGCCAAGGTTTTCAATGCTTTTTCTGGTACGTACCCACATATCATCTGCAGCCAGGCTTATTACTCTTTTTAAAGAGCCATCTTCATTATATGGACTGGCAATTGGGGAAGCAGCCAAAACATCATAGATCCCCAAGTTCATTCCGTTTCTTACCGAATAATTATTGTTGGTACTAAACCCAACCTTTATGTAATCTCCAATCTCCTGGCTAAGAGTTCCATTAAAAGATATTCGCTCAAAGTACTGTTCGGGTAGAACAGCTGCATCTTTAGTGTAACCAAGACTGGCATTATAGCTTCCGCTTTCTGTACCTCCAGAAACACCAAGGTTATGATTGGTAATAAGACTGTTTTCATACATAAGGTCCTGCCAGTCGGTATTTACATCATCCATCTCATCTGCACCATTTTCATATTGGTTAGCAGCTTCACGCAGGGCTACCAACTCAGGCCCACTCATCATATGATATTCCCCAAACACCGTCTTCACACCATAAAAAGCATCATAGCTAAATTGCGCAGCCTGCCCCTGTCTCCCGGTATTAGTTGTAATGATCACAACCCCGTTAGCACCCCTGGATCCATAAATCGCTGTTGCCGAAGCATCTTTAAGGATATCCATACTTTGAATATCATTAGGGTTTATGTCATTTAGAGATCCTGCAAAAGGCACACCGTTAAGCACGATCAATGGATCATTGCTGGCAGTTAATGAACGTGTTCCCCGAATACGAATTTGCTGTGGAGCACCAGGCTGGGAAGAAGTTTGCGCAAGCTCTACCCCGGGAAGTCTCCCCTGTAAAGCTTCAGAAATATTAGCAGAAGGGATGTCTCTTAATTCTTCCCCGCCAATTGAGGAAACAGAACCGGTTACTGCCTCTCTACGCTGAGTTCCATATCCAATTACAACTACCTCTTCCAGGGCTTCTGTATCTTCCTGCAGAACTATATCGATTTCGTTGCGGCCATTAATATTGACCATTTGAGTAGCGAACCCAACATATGAATACACCAGCACTCCGTTAGATGGCACATCCTCTATCACATATTCTCCATCAAAGTCGGTTGTTACACCCCGGGAGGTTCCCTGAAGCAGAACAGTAACCCCGGGTAAAGGCCCTACTTCATCTGTTACTGTTCCCGAAACCGTTATGTTTTGAGCGGTTGCGGCACAAGTCATCATTACTGTTAATATTAGTAATAGACTTTTCCAGGAACGTTTTCCTTTTAATAGTAATACTTCCTTCATGTTGTCATAGTTTAAAAAAAATTAAGAACGATTATATTGGTTAATTAGCTGTTAAGCTTTCATAAGGATAAATATACGTATTTTATCAATTTACGCAATCGGTTGCGTAAAAAATAAGTTAAATTTCTTTCACGCTGTCATAATGCCCGCCTATAAAAATTCAATTATCTGTTTACCAGATAATTGATAAACTTCAAAATTTACGAATACGATTGATTTTATTTTGTTATTTTAGCATAAAGCTTCTTTAACAAAAAATTTTAATTAAACAGTAAATTTTTCCTAATGCAAAGACATTTATCCACAATCAAGAAACTGGCTTATCCGCTATTCACAGTTTTATTACTTACGGGATGTAAGAATGAAAATAACAATCAGCAGGTTGAAGAAATTAATGAGGAAACCAATGACACCATTCCTGAATTTGCTTCAGAACCACTGGTAAAAGATAATTATACTGCCGATCCCTCTGCACACGTATTCGAAGGCAAAATATATGTTTATCCTTCCCATGACTGGGATTCAGGAATACCTGAAGATGATACGGGTGCTCATTTCAACATGAAAGACTACCACGTTTATTCTATGGATAGTGTAGGTGGCGAAGTTACAGATCACGGTAAAGTGTTAGATGTGGAAGATGTAAAATGGGCTTCCCGACAAATGTGGGCACCAGACGCTGCTGAAAAAGATGGTAAATACTACCTCTATTTCCCTGCAAAAGACGAAAATGACATCTTTAGAATTGGTGTTGCTGTTGGGGATTCCCCTGCCGGCCCGTTTGAACCACAAGATGAACCTATTGCAAACAGCTATAGTATAGATCCTGCAGTTTATAAAGATACTGACGGAGCCTATTATATGTATGTTGGTGGAATTTGGGGAGGACAGCTACAACGCTACCGCAATAATGAATACCAGGGAGAAGAAGATGTGTATCCTGCAGATGACGAACCTGCTCTTATGCCAAAAATTGCCCGTATGAGTGATGATATGCTTGGATTTGCTGAAGAACTACGTGATGTACAGATCCTTGATAAAGAAGGTAACCCACTTACCACAGGTGATAATGAAAGGAGATTCTTTGAAGCAGCATGGGTTCATAAATATAATGACACCTACTATTTCTCCTATTCAACCGGAGACACTCATAACATTGCTTATGCAACAGGAGATAGCCCTTATGGCCCCTTCACTTATCAGGGTGTGGTCCTTGAGCCTGTATTGGGATGGACAAACCACCACTCCATTGTAGAATATAATGGTAAATGGTATTTGTTCTATCACGACAGTTCTCTTTCTGGCGGAAAGACTTACTTAAGAAGTATGAAGGTAGCAGAATTAAAACATAATGAAGATGGAAGCATTGAAACCATCAGCGCTTATGCCAATGAAAATGCAGAGTAACCTTCCAAAAATGGCATTTTTCAGAACTTTTCTTGCGCTGTTAATTTTCAGCAGTTGTTCCATTACAGTTTTTGGGCAGGTAAAATTACCCAGGCTTATTAATGATGGGATGGTTCTTCAGCGAAATAGTGAAGTAAAAATATGGGGATGGGCTTCTAAACAGGAGCCCATTTCAATTTTATTCCTGGGCAAAGAATACGAAACAGTTGCAGATTCCGAAGGGAAATGGTCAATTTCACTAGACGATCTAAAAGCCGGAGGCCCTTTTGAAATGAAAATCAAAGGCAGCAACACAATCCAGCTAAAAGATATTTATATTGGGGATGTATGGCTTGCCTCAGGACAATCAAATATGGAGCTCCCAATGTCTCGCGTTGCACCTTTATACCCAGAGGAAATTGCAACAGCATCCAATGAGGCCATCCGCTATTTTGAAGTCCCTAAAACCTATAATTTCAATGAAGCCAAAGAAGATATTGAAGGTGGGGAATGGATCCCGGTTGCTTCAAACACTATTGAAAAATTATCTGCAGTAGGTTATTTCTTTGCCAAAGACCTTTATGAAGAATATAATGTACCCATTGGCATAATTAACTCGGCACTTGGAGGATCTCCTGCGGAAGCCTGGATAAGTGAAGATGCACTAAAACAATTTCCTGAGCATTACAGGGAAGCTATCAGGTTCCAAAGTGAAGATCTACGAGATAGCATTGCAACTGCCGATCAAACCCGTATAAGAAATTGGTACAGCGAAACCCAAAAGAAGGATGTAGGCCTTAAAGAGAACTGGAAAGCGGCGAATCTCGACGACTCTTCCTGGAAAACTATGGATATTCCCGGTTATTGGGCCGAAACAGATCTTGGGCCAAAAAATGGGGTTGTATGGTTTAGAAAGACAGTTGATCTTAAGGAAGACCAGGCTCAAGGAGCGGCTAAACTCATATTAGGACGTATCGTAGATGCAGATTCAGTATTTGTAAATGGAAAATTTGTGGGCAATACCACCTATCAATATCCACCACGACGTTATGAAATTCCAGAGGGCGTATTAAAAGCCGGAGAGAACACAATTAGCATCCGTATTATAAATGAAGGGGGACGTGGAGGTTTTGTAGAAGAAAAAGAATACAAACTCATTACAGCAGAAGAAGAGATAGACCTTACCGGCACCTGGAAGTTTAAACTTGGGGCTGAAATGCCACGTTTACAAGGGCAAACCTTCATCAGGTGGAAACCTCTTGGGCTGTACAATGCCATGATCAATCCTTTAATTGATTATTCCATAAAAGGGGTGATTTGGTACCAGGGAGAATCCAATGCAGATACCCCGGGAGAATATCAGGCTCTTATGACTACGCTCATTAAAGACTGGAGAAACAAATGGAATGAGCCAGATCTACCTTTCCTTTATGTTCAACTCGCCAACTTCATGGGGACCAAAGATCAACCGGCAGATAGTCAATGGGCGAGATTAAGAGATGCCCAGTTAAAAACCCTGACTGTACCTCACACCGGAATGGCTGTTGCCATAGATGTGGGAGAAGCAAATGACATCCACCCATTAAATAAAAAAGATGTGGGAGAGAGACTGGCAAGAGCGGCAAAAAAGGTGGCTTATGGGGAAGATATAGTTCCTGCAGGTCCTTTATATAAGTCCTTTTCAAAAGAAGGAGATTCTATAGTGATCTCTTTTGAAAATGTAGGAGATGGCCTGGTATCCAAAAATGGCAAATCCCTGTCCTATTTTTCCATTGCCGGAAAAGACCGGGAATTCAAGTGGGCACAGGCTGAAATCAGGGGAGATAAGGTCGTGGTATATCACCCCGAAATTAAAGATCCCGTAGCAGTCCGTTACGCCTGGGCAGATAACCCGGAAGGTGCAAACCTCTACAATAAAGATGGTTTACCTGCATCTCCTTTTAGAACCGATGACTGGGAGTTTGCTCAATAAGTTATAGCAATCCTCAAAATTACAAGACCATCATTAGAGAATCCTGTTTCTCAATGATGGTCTTGTGTTTTAGAAATGAATTAGGCCTGTATTTAAAAGGCAATAAGGTCGGATTTGCTCCCTATGAAATACAACTTTAGGAAAACCCTTTAACTATTTCTGAAGTGGTCCATGAAGTCATCGGGGTGTGCTCCTGTTCGTTCTTCCCGGTCTAAGGCATCTATTTGCCGCATATCTTCTTCAGAAATCTCGAAATCAAAAACATCTGCGTTCTCAAAAATGCGGTTTCTGTGAACACTTTTTGGAATGGTTACCACTCCTTTCTGAAGGTCCCAACGTATAACCAGTTGCGCAACAGTCTTTCCATATTTTTTAGCAAGCTCCTTCAGGAGAGGATTTTTAAAGACTTCTCCTCTCATTAAAGGCGACCAGGCTTCATATTGGATTTGGCTCCGTTTGCAAAAATCGATCAATGACTGCTGTACCAGCCTGGGGTGGAATTCATTTTGCAGAACCATAGGCTTTATGCTGCAATCATTCAAAATGTCCTTCAGTTGATGTTCCAGAAAGTTTGAAACACCTATAGCTTTCACTTTTCCTTCAGAATACAACTTTTCCAGGGCTTTCCAGGTTTCAACATATTTTCCCGGCACCGGCCAGTGTATCAGATAAAGATCAATGTAATCGAGTCCCAGCTTCTCCAGAGATTTGTCAAAAGCTTTAAGCGTTTCTTCAAAACCCTGATCATCATTCCACACCTTGGTGGTGACAAAGATCTCTTCCCGGGGGATTTTCGAACTTTTAATAGCTTCCCCTACCCCACTTTCGTTCTCGTAAAAAGATGCCGTATCTATATGCCTGTACCCGGCGTCTAGCGCATGATGTATAGACTCAATGACTTCCCTGCCTTCTTTGGCTTTATAAACCCCAAGTCCAAGGACCGGCATAGCAACGCCATTGTGTAAGGTGGTAGTTCCGTTAATATTTCCAATATTCATAGTATCTCTTTTACGCCGTAAAATTAATAGTACTCAAAAATGGCATTTTTGGATCTCTTTTCTGAAACTTCTTTCCCTCAATAATTAAATACTTCAAAAAATTTAGCTGAAGATCTATACGCCAGCTTATGCTTTTACTGAAAATCTAAAACTAGTTTTACTGGAATAGATCTCTCCTGGTTCCAGTACTACTGACGGGAAATTCTCCTGGTTTGGGGAATCGGGATAATGTTGTGTTTCAAAGCAAAATCCACTTCTCTTTTCATAAAATCCTTTACCATACTGAAGTGGCAAAGTGCCGTCAAGGAAGTTTCCGGTATAGAGCTGCATTCCGGGTTCGGTAGTGTATACCTTTAACAGCCTTCCCGACTCGGGGTGAAGTGCCGAAGCTGCGAAACACAGTCCGCCCACCGGGTTGTTGATCACCCAGGTATGGTCATAGCCGTTACCTCGTTTCAGTTGCTCATGCGCCGCATTAATTTCCTCCCCAATTGCTTTAGGTTTACTAAAATCAAAAGGGCTTCCTGCCACTGGCGCAATTTCCCCGACAGGAATGAGATTTTCATCTACCGGCACAAAATCATCTGCATTGACTTGAACTTGATGATTCAATATGCTGTTGGTAAAGTCACCAGACAAATTGAAATAGGCGTGCTGGGTAAGGTTCACTATAGTTCTCCTGTCGGTAGTGGCTTTATATTCCACATTTAAAGAATTATCTTCAGTAAGGGTATAGGTCACTTCGGTCTCCAGTCGCCCCGGATATCCCTCTTCCATATGTTCACTAATGTAGGATAGCACCAGGCTATTGGGGTCTAAAAACTCTTTCACCTTCCAAACCACCTTATCAAATCCTTTGTCCCCGCCGTGTAAATGATTTTCTCCATTATTTTGTGCGAGCGTGTATTCCTGCCCGTCAAGGGAGAATTTCCCTTTGGCGATCCTGTTGCCATAACGCCCGATAAGGGCTCCAAAAAAGGGATTTTCTTCCAGGTATTGCTCCAGAGAATCAAAGCCCAAAACCACATCTTCAAAATTGTCGTTTTTATCGGGTACTTTTAAAGAAGTAATACGACCACCATAAGTAATGATCTTCACTTCTATTCCCAGTTCATTTCGAAGGGTAAACTGGTCTACCTGTTCCCCCTGTGCAGTAACCCCGTATTTTTCTCTATGCATTCTTACTCTTGCTTCTTTTGATAAACCTCATCATTTCCTGAATATTTAAACCAGTCGAAAGCAGCCTTATTTTCAGATGCTTCCCCATTGGAAGTAGTGTACATCCCAAGATTAGCACCTACAAATCCGCCTGCCGCTCTGGTACTCAAATATTTTCCCTCCAGTTCGCCGCCAAGGTTTTCCCATTCCGATCCGGTTTTGTAAAAGAACTTGTATAGATCTTCATCAAATTCCACTTTAAAATCGATCTCTTTGGCTGAAGAAGAAAGTTTCTTGCTCGCAAGTAATTCTTCTCCGCCCTTATTTCCTTTATAAAGCTGCACTACAGGGGAATTTCCTTCATAAGATTTAGCTATAAAATAAAAGTGGGATTCATTCTGAAATGCTATCAACCCGGCTTTCTCGTTGGTTTTTTTAGTTTCAAATTCTAATGATACTGCCGCCTCACCAGTTAAATGTTGCTGGCGATGTGATATAAAACTCGGGTTAGAAGTACCCGAAACCGTTTCGGGCCTTGTCTTCATTACCAGGTAACCATCCCGCTCGTTTAAGTCGTACCATTTTTCTTTTGGATTCCGAAGAAATAACCAGTGAAATGCCAGTTCCTTCTCATCAAAATCATTTTTAAACTCAAAATCACCATTCAGCTGAAAAAGATCTTTATTTAAAGTCACGCCTTCAGGAAGCGGATATTCATATTTGATCTCCTCACCTCCCAGGTCAAAAACTGGCCAGTCATTTTCCCATTTTACAGGGGTCATAAAAGTCTCTCTTCCGGTGTTATAATAATCACCTTCATAAGGGCGAACTGCAAGAAAAACTCCATACCAGTCACCATTTGGGTGCTGCACAATATCGGCATGTCCCGCTGAAGTTATTGGATTTGGCCTGTCTGGATCCAGATGTCGCTGCGTAAGGATAGGATTTTCTTTATAAGGAATAAATTCATCGTCAATATTCCTGTTCCTGTAGATCATTTCTGAATGGTTTACCGCAGTACCACCTTCGGCAGTCATTAGGTAATAATAGCCATTCAATTTGTAGATCCTGGGACCTTCAGCCCAAACCGGCTTGGTAGAAATATCGACTCCGCCGTTCACCAGAATCCGATTTTCTCCTACAGTTTTCAGGATTTCTTTATCAAATTCCATCATGCGTATAGTGCGGTGTCCATCGTATAAAAACTCATTATTTGGCGGATCGCTGTTGTAAACTATATAAGATTTTTCTTCGTCAAAGAACAACCCGGGATCGATCCCGAGAACTTCAGGAAGCCACACGGGATCACTCCATGGACCTTCGGGATCTTCGGCAGTCATTACAAAGTTTCCTTTACCGTCCACAACTGTACAGGTGAGGTAAAAGATTCCATTATCATAGCTAATATCGGGTGCGAAAATAGCGCGGGAAGTTCCAAAGCCTTCCAGGTCAATTTGATCTGGCCGGTCAATTACATTGCCTATCTGCTTCCAGTTTACAAGATCTGTACTGTGGAAAACCGGGATTCCCGGGTAAAAAGCGAAGGTGGAATGCACCATGTAGAAATTTCCGTTACCATCATCGGTAATTGCGGGATCGGGATACCAGCCTGCCAGAATTGGATTCTGAAATGTCTCCTGGGCGCCCACCATAAAGAATGAACCTAAAATAAAGAGGCCTGTAAAAAGCCATTTTTGAAACCTTAGTCGAAGAATATTTTTCATGAAGTACAGCGTTATTTCTTTATTTTCTACTAATTACCTTCTCAGAAGCTTTTACAATGGCTTCAGCATTTAACCCGTATTTCTCCAAAAGCTGTTCAGGAGTTCCACTTTCTCCAAAAGTGTCATTAGTTGCCACAAATTCCTGAGGTGCAGGATGATTTTTCACCAAAGTACGGGCAATGCTCTCACCCAGGCCGCCCAGGTAGTTGTGTTCTTCGGCAGTCACTACACATCCTGTTTTTTTCACCGAGGCAAGCACGGCTTCTTCATCAAGAGGTTTTATGGTGTGAATATTTATCACCTCAGCACTTATGCCTTTTTCTGCAAGTTGTTCTGCAGCCTGAATTGCTTCCCAAACCAAATGGCCTGTGGCAATAATGGTTACATCGTTCCCTTCCAGTAAATGGACTGCTTTTCCTATCTGAAACTCTTCATCGGCCGGTGTGAAATTAGCCACTTTTGGCCTTCCGAAGCGTAAATACACAGGGCCCTGGTGCTCTGCAATGGCAAGGGTTGCTGCTTTAGTTTGATTGTAGTCGCAGGTATTGATCACCGTCATTCCCGGAAGCATCTTCATAAGACCAATATCTTCAAGGATCTGGTGAGTAGCCCCATCTTCCCCAAGGGTAACCCCTGAATGCGATGCACAGATTTTCACATTTTTATCTGAATAGGCAACACTTTGTCTTATCTGGTCATAAACCCGTCCTGTGGCAAAGTTGGCAAAGGTTCCGGCAAACGGGATCTTTCCTCCAATGGTAAGACCGGCAGCGATACCAATCATATTGGCCTCGGCAATTCCCACCTGAAAAAAGCGTTCAGGATTCTCGTCTATGAAATCCTGCATTTTTAAAGATCCTACCAAATCTGCACAAAGAGCAACTACATTTGGATTTTTACGTCCCAGTTCAGTGAGCCCATCTCCAAATCCGGAGCGGGTATCTTTTTTTCCTGTATCTGTATATTTTTTCATAAGCCTTCCCCGACCCCTCCAAAGGAGGGGAGATGGGCGTGTATTTAATTAATAATAATTTTCATTTTTTGTTCAAGTAAGCTCCTCCCCATTTGGGATGGTTGGGTGGGGCTAATAATCTCCTAAAGTTTCCGGATTTTGAGCAAGAGCTTTCTCCAATTGCTCATCATTTGGTGCTTTCCCGTGCCACGCATGTGTATGCATCATGAAATCTACACCGTGTCCCATTTCAGAATGCATCAGGATACAAACAGGTTTACCCTTTCCTGTGCGGGCTTTAGCCTCATTTAGACCGTTGATCACCTGCTTTAGATCATTCCCGTTTTCGATTTCAAGTACATCCCATCCAAAGGCCTCAAACTTTGCCCTTAGATTTCCCATAGGCAGAACATTATCTGTACTTCCGTCTATCTGTTGCCCGTTAAGGTCTATTGTAGAAATTAAATTATCCACTTTATTGCCGGCAGCATACATAATAGCTTCCCAGTTTTGGCCTTCCTGCAGTTCTCCATCTCCGTGAAGCGTAAACACTAAATGAGAATCTTTATTTAGCTTTTTTGCCTGCGCAGCACCAATGGCTACAGACATTCCCTGTCCCAATGATCCAGACGCAACTCTAATTCCCGGTAAACCTTCATGAGTTGTAGGATGGCCTTGCAGCCTGGAATTGATAAGCCTGAAGGTATTCAATTCTTCTACAGGAAAGTATCCGCTTCTGGCAAGTACGCTATAGAAAACCGGGGAAATATGCCCATTAGACAGAAAGAAAAGATCCTCTCCAATTCCATCCATATTAAATTCAGGATTGTGTTGCATCACTTCCTGATAAAGTGCAGTAAAAAATTCTGTGCATCCCAATGATCCTCCGGGATGACCAGAATCTACTTTATGTACCTGACGTAAAATATCGCGACGTACCTGTGTCGCAAAGTTTTCAAGTTGTTTTATATCCATAACCGTTTAATTAAAAGATTTTGCATCCTCCAGGAACTTGGCCAGTCCGCTATCGGTAAGAGGGTGTTTTAAAAGTCCGTCTATTGAAGAAAGAGGCCCTGTCATTACATCTGCCCCAATTTTAGCGCAATTAACCACATGCATGGTATGTCTTATGGAAGCCGCAAGGATTTGTGTTTCAAATCCATAATTATCATAGATCTGACGAATTTCTGCAATTAACTGCAGCCCATCGGTAGAAATATCATCGAGCCTTCCCAAAAATGGTGATACATAGGTTGCTCCTGCTTTTGCAGCCAGTAAAGCCTGCCCTGCTGAAAAAACTAAGGTGCAGTTAGTGCGTATTCCTTTATCTGAAAAATATTTGATTGCCTTAATGCCCTCTTTGATCATAGGGACTTTCACAACGATTTGGGGATGCAATTCTGCCAGTTTTTCCCCTTCCTTTACAATTTCGTCAAAGGTGGTGGCGATAACTTCTGCAGAAACATCACCATCTACGATTTCGCAAATATCTACATAGTGTTTCAGAATATTATCTCTTCCTCTTATGCCCTCTTTAGCCATTAAAGAAGGATTTGTGGTTACTCCATCCAGAACTCCCAGTTCCTGTGCCTCCCTTATCTGATCGAGGTTGGCAGTGTCAATAAAAAATTTCATATCTAAGTTTTCTTAAAATTCAAAATCAATGATAACCTACTTGTTGTCATTTTTACTATAAGGCAATATAAAAAAATTTAATGACATTTATGATCTCTTTAGGAAAAGATTCCTGAGAGAATATGTAAGTCTGCAAACTTCAATTTCTCAGAAAGAAAGATCTTCAAATATGGATTGTTATTCGTTCTGCATGAAAATCTATGTCAATTATTCCGGTTACTTCAGAAACAACGGGGACAAAAAAAAAGGCTGCCCGAAATGGGCAGCCCTGGTAAGCTTTTCTAAACTCTGCTTATTAATCTAACTTTCTAAAGTTTCCTTCGGCATCAAATTCTACTTCTGTACCATCAGAAAGTTCGATTTCCTGCTCATTGTCATCTTTTTCCCAACCTACTACCTGGGCATTTGCATGATTAGCACTTAGATAAGTTACAATCTTGGCAGGCAACGCAGAAGCAGGAATAGCCTCTCGATTTGCACTGTCGATTTCAACAATATTTCCGTTTTCATCAAAATCCAGTTTTAGGCCATTAGAAAGCACTACTTCATACTTGTCATCTTCCCATATTTGCCAGTTACTGTTCTCATCAACTTTCACCACAGAAACTGAGGAAAAATGCTGATTGACATAGTCTTGTGCAGTACCGGGCAGGTTTCCTGTATTTGACTGGGCATACATTCCAATTGAGAATAGCGCGCAAAACGCTGATACAACTACTTTTTTCATAACTTGTTTTTTTAATTTGACACAAAACAAGTACCTAAAACTGGAAGAAATTAGGAAAGACTAATTTTCGTAATCCTAAATCTTTCCCAATTTCATGGCTACTTTTGAAACTATGAAGATCCTGATTATAGAAGACGAAAAAGATATGAGGCAGAATATGCAGGCCACTCTTGAGAAAGAAAATTTTCTCGTTGAGCCTGTAGCTACTTATAAGGAAGCTATGTCTAAAATAGGAGTTTACGATTACGATTGTATTCTCCTTGACATTGGTCTGCCCGATGGTAACGGCCTTGAAATCCTCAAAACCCTCAAAGAAAAAGGTTATAGTGATTCGGTCATTATTGTTTCGGCTAAAGATTCTATAGATGATAAAGTGCATGGTCTCGAACTGGGGGCCGATGATTACCTGCCCAAACCTTTTCACATGGCCGAGCTCAATGCCAGGGTCAAAGCTGTGCTGCGACGGCGAAAAATGGAAGGTAACAACCTGCTTGAAATTGCCAACGTTACCATAAACATCAATAACCACCAGGTGAGCGTTGATGGAGAAAGCCTGGAATTAAACAGAAAAGAGTTTGATGTGCTGTTCTATCTTTGCACCAACCAAAACCGACTGGTAAGCAAATCGGCTCTGGCCGAGCACGTTTGGGGCGATTATATTGACCAGACCGATAATTTTGACTTTATCTATTCCCAAATCAAAAATCTGCGGAAGAAGCTATGTGACAAAAATGCCGAAATTGAGATCAAAGCAGTCTACGGAATAGGTTATAAGCTCCTGGTTCCATGAAACTGCTCAACTACACCACCACCTACTTTGCCGTTATCCTCATTTTTTTGCTGGGGCTGTGGGCCCTAATTTTTTATTTTGAAATACTTGACGAGATCTACGACAGCATGGATGACGGGCTCGACAATCAAAAAATGCTGATAATAAGGCAGGCTAAAGAAGACCCTTCCATACTTTCAAAAAATGCTTTTGAAGATGGAAATTATATCATCACCTCCACCACACCTCAACACAGCCGCAGTTTTACTGATGCATACCGCGACACGCTCATGTTCATGGAAAATGAAGACGAATATGAACCTGTACGGCTTTTAGAAAGTGTTTTTCAGCAGAACGGGCAATACTACAAAATCAAGGTAGTCACTTCGATGGTCGAAGAAGATGACCTTCGGAAAGAGCTGTTCTTTTCTTTGATCTGGCTCTACCTGGGCTTGATCCTCACCATTCTTGTGCTGAATAATGTACTTCAGAAGAAAGCCTGGAAGCCATTTTACAAGCTGCTCCACCAACTTGAAAAATTCAGCATAGAAAAAGACAGCAAGATCAAATTTGAAACCACTAAAATTGAAGAATTCAAGTTACTCAATGAAAGAGTAGATCGACTTCTGAAAAAATCTGTAGAAAGTTACAAGAGTCAGAAAGAATTTATTGAAAATGCCTCGCATGAGTTGCAAACGCCATTGGCTATAAGCATCAATAAGCTCGAATTAATGGCCGAAAATGCCAATCTGCCTCCTGCACAAATGGAAGAACTGGGAACTGTGCTACACAGCCTGGAAAGGCTTACCCGCCTCAACAGGTCGTTGTTATTACTTTCGCGGATTGAAAACAGACAGTTTGAAGCCAAAGAAAACATCGCCTGGAATGACCTGGTAAAACAAATTATAACAGAATTTGAAGATTTTGCAGAACACCAGCAAGTAAAAATATCCTTGACTGAAGAAGCTCATATTGAACACACCGGAAATAAAGACCTGGCCGGAATCCTGGTTTCAAACCTCCTCAAAAATTCCATTTTTCACACCCCTTCCGGAACTGCAGTTGAAGTAAAGATCTCTGCAAAAGGAATAAAATTTATAAATCCGGGGAGCGCTCCTCTCGAAAAGAGCAAGATCTTCAGCAGGTTTAAAGGAGGTGAAAAAGAAGACTCCACCGGACTCGGCCTGGCAATTTCAAAAGCTATAGTCGAAAAAATGAACATGGATCTTACCTATAACTATACCTCTCAAAACCACATTTTTACCATAATCTTTTAAAGTTCCCAATTCTTTCCAGTTTCCTTCCTCAATTTAGTTGAAAAGAATAAAAGTGAATCTAAGAAGTCTCTTCTTACTACTGTTGAGCATTTTTTTGCTGTCATGCGACAACGACGACTATCCGTATGCGAAAGTGCCGTCGGTAGTTCGCAATGCATTCTGGACCCAGTACCCTGATGCTGCAGATGCAAAATTCATCCAGCTGGATGAAAATTATGAGGTAGAATTTGAAATAGATGAAGAGGAGGGATCAGCGGTGGTTAATCCCTCGGGCAATATTGTTAAAGAGAAAAGAGAGATTGAATGGAAAGACCTTCCCGCTGGGGTGCAAAAAACCCTGAGAAAGACCTATGGACAAAAGAAAATAGAAGATCCCGAACTGGTAAAAATTGGCGAAGAAATTCACTACCAGGTAGAAGTGAGCAGGTTTTTTATAGATGAAGAGATTGTGCTCACCGCTGCGGGTAAAATAGATACTAACCTGAATTACTGGAAATAAAAAAAGTCATGAAAAAGATCATTTTTGGAATACTGGTACTGGCCGTTGCGGGCGTTGGTTATTTCTCTTTTAAAGAAAAACCTTCGGGAGAATACAATGAAGAAAATTACAAAATACTTCAGAAGTGGGAGCTGCCCGAAGTTCTCAATGAAATTTCAGGCATAGCATGGATTGGAAATAACCGTGTAGCCTGTGTGCAGGATGAAGATGGTATTATCTTCATTTATAATCTTAAAACTTCAGAAATAGAAGGGCAAACCTCATTTGGCAATGGTGGGGATTATGAGGGTATAGCCGTGGTCAAAGACGACGCTTATGTACTGCGAAGTGACGGGGTGCTTTTTGAAGTCAAAGATTTTACAGGAAAAAATCCGCAGGTGCAGAAGCATGTGACCGAAGCCAATAATTTCAGCAAAATTAACCTGGAAGGTTTGTGTGCCGATCCCGAAAATAATCGCCTTCTACTGGCCGTAAAAGAAGGTAAAGACTTTGATGAACAAAAAGGTGTTTACGTGTTCGACCTGCACAAAAAAGATTCAGGTAAAGATCCGTTATTTATGCTTCAGCTTTCAGATCCTGTTTTTAAGACGGTAAAGACAAAGCTGAAGGAAAAATTCTCACCAGGAGAGATTGGGCTACACCCCAAAACGGGCGAATATTATATTCTTGACGGCACCAGGCCCAAGCTTCTAATCACCGAAAAAAACGGTACTCCAAAAAAACTGTTCATGTTCCAGCCACGGGATTTCGGCAATCCTGAAGGGCTGACATTTAGTTCCGACGGAGATCTTTATATCTCAAATGAAGCGGAAGATGCTCCTGCCAATATTCTTCAAATTTCCCTTAACCACAAAAACAAATAATAGACTAATGGTAACCTTCCTGTAAAACAGGACGACCAGAGTCTTTAATGAAATAAGCCTCCCAAACACTATGGAAAACCAATCAATTGAAACTTCATCGGTAAAGCAGAGTAAATTACCGCTTTACATTTCGGCTGCTATCGTAATATCTGTTGTTCTTGCTTATTTTTTCATTCCGGGCGTGCAGTCCTGGCTTTCTGAAGCCTGGAATGTACTTACCAGCGACGATAACGAGAGGATAAAGGCCTGGGTGGGGAATTTTGGCTGGTTTGGCCCGGTGGTTTTGGTCTTAACGATGATCGCCCAAATGTTTCTCCTGGTGATTCCTACTATTGCTTTGATGGTAGTTTCCGTTTTAGCTTACGGCCCTATTTGGGGAAGCGCAATTATACTTGTTTCGGTATTTTCGGCCTCGTCTGTAGGTTATTTTATTGGCAGGTACTTTGGTCCTGTGATCGTGGAAAAACTCATAGGGCAAAAAAATGAAAAAAAGATAAGCGACTTTATTGATGATTACGGATTTTGGGCCGTGATCGTAACGCGTCTCAACCCATTTCTTTCCAATGATGCCATTAGCTTTGTAGCAGGTATTCTCAAAATGGGGTATTGGAAATTTATTGGGGCCACTATGGTAGGGATTGCACCCCTCACCCTTTTTATTGCCATTATTGGTAAAAGTACCGATGCTCTAATATCGGGATTATTATATGGTTCAATTATCAGTTTAATCCTGTTTGGTTTATATGTTTACTGGGACAAAAGAAAAAGAAATTCCACAAGTAAATCCCACGCCTAAGCTATGAAAACACTAAGTGGAAGCAGAATAATCGCTCTTGTCCTTTTCTTTTTTTCAGGATTAAACCTGATGTATGCGCAAGATCCTCAATCCTGGTTGTATGAAAATGAATTTGAAGTGTCTATTCCTGTACAGGAGAGATGGTCTATGGAAGCGGGCTTCGGAAACCGCGGGTTGCTGCAGGAGCGGGCCGATGGGGAAAAGACATCAGGCTATGCACACCAGCATGTGGAACTGAATTATTTTACTAACTACAAGCTTCAGGAAGCTACTGTGTTAAGCCTGGGCTTGAGGTACCGCTTTAAAGAACTCTTTGATGCTGATGAAAGGAATGAATTCCGAATTATTGAACAACTGGAGCTAAAGCCTCTTAATTCAGCCTTATCTCACCGGTTTAGGCTGGAGCAGCGGTTCAGGGAAAAAGTTAGCCACAGGGCGCGTTATAAATTGGAATTTTCACGCCCCCTAAATAATATTTTCTCTTTTGAAGCCGCTACAGAAGCCATTTATGCGGTTACTGTTCATGAAAAACCTGAAGCAGAACAGCGGTTCTCCATCGGGATTGAAAACAGCTCTTTCAACAACCTGGATCTTGGTCTTACCCTGGAATACAGAATGGAAGATTATGCAAGAAACCTGGCCCATGAATTCTTTATTGCCACAGGATTATCGCTCTCACTTTAATTTCCGGCGATTAAGTATACCTAAGTTATTCTGCTTCGATCTTTTATAAAAACGAAATCCTATAGAAATACTAAACTTTCACGATCATTTCTTCACTTTAACAGCTATGCTTACATTAGTATAGCGGTCATATTTTTTCAGGGGACATTTTGATCTATCTGTACCTTTTTGATTCCGCAGTAAAAAGATCCGGAAATGAAGGTAGACAAAGAAACCGAAGAAAAAGAGATAGAAGAAATTCTTGAAGATGAGAAGGTGCAAAAAGCTCTTTCTGAAACTGATAAGCCAACAAAAAAAACTCCCGGTCAGCGGAAGGAAATCTTCCTCCTAATTGGGTACACCATCCTGATAGTCGTTGTAGCAGGCCTCCTTAACTTCCTGCTTGAAGCAGGTTACCTGCCAATTTCTGAAAAGTATTTTCCTTTGGTGAAAAAATTGATCTTAGGTACCATTCTGGTCACTGCTGTATTATTTCTGAATAGTCTTCTAAGAAAAATTGTAAACAGAAAAGTAGATGACAGGGCGAGCGCCTACAATTTTAAAAGCCTTATCAATTTTATAAGCTTTGCACTTATCACCCTGGTGGTCATCTCGCTGGTCTTTTCCAATTGGTACGCTACCTTAGTCTCTTTTGGAGTTGTATCATTGATTCTGGGTTTGGCTTTACAAAATCCGTTAACAAGCCTGTTTGGCTGGGTTTACCTTCTTCTTCGGAAACCTTATGAAGTTGGTGACAGGATAAAAATCGGCAATGTGTATGGTGATGTGATGAATGTGGGTTATTTTGACACAACGCTGTGGGAATTTAGAGGTGATTATCTCTCTGGCGATCACCCCAGCGGAAGGATAATTAAATATGCTAATTCCAAAATTTTTAGCGAATACGTGGTCAATTACTCCTGGCCACTATTCCCGTTTATATGGAATGAGGTTAAATTTTATGTTTCCTACGATAGTGATTTCGATTTTATATCGCGCGTAGTGACCAATATCGCCGAAGATGAAATAGGAAAAGCAATGATGAGACGGGTTAATAGGCTGAAAAAAATTCTTGCAGATTCTATGATCCAGGAACTGGAAATCAAAGAGAGACCTTCAGTAATCTTCAATGCCCATACCAATACGTGGATTGAAGTGACCGTGAGGTTCCTGGTGCAGCCAAAGCATTCGGGCCCCACTAAATCCCTGCTGTTCACACATATCATGAAGGAGTTAAAACGGCATCCGGAGAAAGTAATTTTTCCCAATACGAAAAGATAACCGGAAAAATACCTTTCAAAAATGGCATTTTTGACACCTTAGTTATGAGAGCTCTTAATGCACATTCAGACCGTCAAGGAAACAGCTTTTCCTATTAAATTACCTTCCGTTTTTCTCCTTCCCTCCTCCTGCACAAAATTTTCTTTATCTTTTCTCTTCTAAACCTGTCTTTATGACCTTTGTTCAAATCGTCAGTATTCTGGGAATGATCCCGTTGTTCTCCATGAGGACTTTCCTCCCGGCATTTCTTGCTGCACTTTTTCTAAGATATCCCGAATACTTTCCCGGCATGGGCGATATCGTAGCGCCTGCACAAGATGCCTATATCACCAAAGATTGGGTTCTATTTACTTTAGGAGGATTAAGTCTGCTTGAGATCGTAGGAGATAAAAGCACCGAAATAAGAAATTTTATAAAAGATGCTGAAACATACCTTAAACCTCTCATCTTTTTTATCATTAACCTCAATTTACTGGACGAATCTTCTGTAGAAGTGCTTGAAGAAGTGCAGTGGGCAGCATTTGATCCCCTGTGGATCCTTTTACTTTTCGGAAGTCTTTCAGTTTACTGGCTTGCCGGATTAAGACGCGATTTTATCACATTTTTGGAAGATATTGATGAAGATGACAATTTCTATCTAAGCCGCATAAGCAGCTTGCTGGAAGACAGCCTGGTGCTCTTCGGATTTTTACTGCTTATCTGGCTCGGCCTGGTCATGGTCGTAATTTATGTGGCAGCCATAGTGCTGTTCATTTTTGTGAAGAAAAGAACCGAGCGCAAACTTGAAAAACAAAAACACCCCTGTCCTAATTGCGGAGAAATGAACCTGCCTTTTGCTGTAAAGTGCTACAACTGCAAAACGCCGCAGCCTAAGGTGCACAAAATTGGTATTTTTGGTCAGCGAAAAGAGGACCTGGTCTCCAACCTTGAAAAACATCGGCTCCACCTTGCTTCCCATCGCAAATGCCCAGATTGTGGCAACAAATTGAACAGCATCAAACTTTTTCAGGAATGCGAGAGCTGTGGTTCCACCCTGTTCGATTCTCCAACTCCGGGAGAATACATCAAATATCAGGATAAAAGGTTCTATAAGCTCACGGGGCTTTCCTTTCTCCTGGGATTTATTCCCATTATCGGTTTTGTGGTAAGCGCAGTGCTCGCAAATGTTTATTTATTCTCCCCATACAGAAGGTATATTCCAAAAGGCAAATCTTTTTTCACAAAACTCTGGATCAAGTTTCTCACTTTGCTGTTTTTTTATCTTCGGAATTGCCCTGGGGTTCATTGCCGCACCGGTTTACATCATCTTGAGATACTTCATCTGGAAACGGCGTTTTGTTGGGAGAACTTCAGAAAGTGCGAGGAGCTAAGGAAGAGATAAAATACTTACTTCAGAAATACCCTGGACTGGTTCAGGAAAATCCAGATTCAAAATGCCATTTTTGACACCCTAACAAACCCTGTCTGTTTCCGAAGGAAACATTTGCTTCAATCTCTATTTTGAAGTATATTATGAACTTAAGAAACTGACTTAAATTTTAATCATTTATTCTCATGCAAAGAACTCTTACGATACTCTTATTTCTCATCACCCATGGCATGATTGCCCAGCAAAATGTGCTTACCCCAGAGGATGTAGCCAAACTGGAATACGTCACAAATGCGGTTATGGCTCCAAATGGCGACAAAATCATCTACCAAAAAGTTGTTCCCGAAGATCCTCTTCTAAAGAACGCAGCAGCCAGCACACATTTGTATGTTTACGACGTAAAATCGGAAACTTCTACACCTTTGGTGACAGAATACAGCACTTCTAATTTGAGATACAGGCCTGGGCAGAACAGCATTACTTTTTTGACCCGTCAAAAAGGGGATTCTGCCACTTCCCTTTACGAGATCCCGGTTGGAGGTGGAACACCACAAAAGATCTTTGAATTTGAATCTTCTATTTCATCATACGACTGGCATCCACAGGGACAAAAACTGGTTTTTACATCCCGGGTTTCGGAAGATGATACAGAATCAAAACTACCTTATCAACCCGAGATATACGAAACCAATCTCACTAATTCTTCTGCTTTTGTAGCCGATGTAACCGGGGGCAGCCCAAATAAATTGGAAGTAGAAGGAAATGTAACCGGAGCACAATGGAGCCCCGACGGAAAGCAGCTGGCCGTTAGTGCAGCTCCGTCTTCGCTGGTAGACGATTTTTACACAAGCCAAAAGATCTATATAGTAAATCCGCAAACGCTAAAAGTCTCTTCAGAAGTTACCCATAAGGCAAAATTGGGCGGACTCAAATGGAGCCCGAATTCAGAAAAAATCGCATTTATTGCCGGAAAGGACGAGAACGATCCAATTGATGGGCGAATTTTTGTTGTTGACGCTACAGGCGGCACTCCGCAGATCCTGCAACAGGATTTTGAAGGCATGTTTCACGACCTGCACTGGATCGACAATAAAACCCTTGGTTTTCTTGCCAGTGAAGACGTTTACAGCAGCATTGGTACGCTAAAACTAGACGGTATAATGAAGAAGGTTTACAGTGACAACAACGTAAATATCACCACCTTTTCACAAAATGAGAAAAATGAGATAGCTTTTGTTGGAAATACTGCTCAACACCCCGGAGAACTCTTTCTTTTGAAAAAAGGGGATTCTGATGCCAAAAAACTTACTGATTCAAATCCGTGGTTAAAAGATGAAACATTTGGAGCGCAGGAGGTTATTACTTACCGCGCCTCTGATGGTTTGAAAATACAGGGCATTCTTATTCATCCTGTAAATAATTCTGAAAAAAATCCTTTGATCACTGTGGTTCACGGTGGGCCCGAAGCTCATTATGACAATGGCTGGCTTACCAATTACAGCATGCCGGGGCAGGTAGGTGCCGGTGAGGGCTATGCAGTATTTTATCCTAACTACAGAGGAAGTACCGGCCGCGGAGTAGATTTTGCCATTTCCAGCCAGGGAGACCCAGGCGGAAAAGAATTTGATGATATTATTGATGGAATAGATTACCTCATTGAAAATAAAAATGTAGATGGAGACAGAGTTGGCGTCACCGGCGGATCGTACGGTGGATACGCTACGGCCTGGATGTCTACCCGTCATACCGACAGGTTTGCTGCAGGCGTAATGTCGGTAGGAATAAGTAACAATATTTCAAAGTGGGGCACCAGTGACATTCCGGAAGAGATGTTTTTAGTGCATAGCCGAAAAAGGATTTGGGATGACTACCAGTTCTTTTTAGAACGCAGTCCTATCTTTTATGCAGACCAGGCCGACACCCCTCTTTTGATCCTGCACGGGAAAGAAGATACACGTGTAGACCCGGGGCAGTCTTATGAGCTGTACCGCCACATCAAGACCAGGACCGACACTCCCGTAAGGCTTGTACTTTACCCCGGAGAAGGTCATGGAAACCGAAAAGCTACCGCGAGGTATGACTTCAACCTAAGAATGATGCGTTGGTTTGAGACATTTCTGAAAGAGAAAGGCAACGAGATGCCTGACACACAACTGGATCTGTCTGAGAAATAGAGATCAAGAACACTGGAAATTGTGAAATAAGAAGAACCTGCTAAAATCCAGAAGCTTTATGCTGAAAAATATGTCAAAAATGGCATTTTCAGCAAATGTTTTTGACTTGAAGCTTCCCTTTACTTCCGGTTTTTTCAACCATAAAAGAGGCTGTCTAAAATGTACTTTTTAGTCAGCCTCTTTTTATATAGCCGCTTCAGTAATATCAACCTGTTAAATACCCGGTTTTGATTATTTCAAAAGCCGCCTCCCACATCACATAAATTTGAAATTACCAACTTAACTCAAAAGGCATCTTTATCTTTGGATAAAATTGTGCCCGTGGAGCTTGTGAAGAAAATAGAGAGTAATAGAACCCTGCAGTACATTATTGGCCTGGGGTGCATTTTCCTTGTTTCCCTGGTCTGCTTTTTATTTATCAACATCATTGGTTATCATGTTGTAGCTCTTATTTTACTTTTGGCGGTTTCGGTACTCGCAATGTTCCTGGAGACCTTTCCCATAGTGATCGTAGCTGTTGTGAGTGCATTAATTTGGAATTTTCTCTTTATTCAGCCCCGATCTACCTTCAGCATTACCACTCCCGAAGACGCCCTGCTCTTTCTTATGTATTTTGTTATTGCGGTGATGAATGGCGTATTTACATCCAGAATAAGAAAGGTTGAAGCTGTGGCAAGACAGCGAAAAGAAAAAGAAAAGACGCTACAGCTTTACAGCACCATGCTAAATTCTTTATCGCATGAATTGAAGACTCCCATCGCAACAATTATTGGCGCTGTAGATACTCTGAAAATGAATTCCGGCGAAATTTCGGAAGACAGTAAAACCGAATTGTACAGCGAAATAGACGTAGCCGGCAACAGGCTTCACAGGCAGGTGAACAACCTTCTAAGCATGAGCCGCCTGGAATCGGACATTTTCAGGCTTCAGCTGGACTGGTACGACATTCAGGACATAATTCACACCGTAATGCTCAATAACCTGAAAGACACTCATGAAATTAACCTGTTAGCTTCCGAAGAAATTTCTTTATTCAGGATTGACGGCCCACTAATTGAACAGGTGGTACACAATATTGTTCACAATGCACTGGAGTACACCCCTGCCGGCTCTGTAATAAATATTTCAGTTACTTTTGAAGGTGGACATTTAATCATTAAAATTTGTGATAATGGCCTCGGATTTCCCGAAGATAAACTGGAGCAGGTGTTCGAGAAGTTTTACAGGCTTCCAAAGACCGCAACGGGAGGAACAGGATTAGGGCTCTCTATTGCAAAAGGTTTTACAAAGGCGCATAACGGAACAATAAAACTGGAAAATTTACCTTCGGGCGGTGCAAAATTCACCATTACAATACCTGCTGAAACTTCGAGATTAACAACGAGGCATGATGAATAAAAGCGAAATCCTGATTATTGATGATGAGCCGCAAATACGAAAGCTGCTTAAAATTATTCTTGAAAGTAACGATTACAAAGTCATACAGGCAGCAGATGGAATGGAAGGTTTGCATCTGGCTGCCAATCATTCTCCAGGACTTATCATTTTGGACCTTGGCCTTCCCGACAGGAGCGGTCATGAAATTTTACAGGATCTAAGGAATTGGTACGAAAAACCTGTGATCATTCTTTCTGTGCTAGATTCAGAAGAAGATATTGTTAAAGCCCTGGATAATGGTGCGACAGACTATCTTACCAAGCCTTTTAGAACGGGTGAACTCTTAGCGAGAATAAGGTCTTCTTTGCGACTTAACCAAAATGTTGAACTGCAACAGAAAATTTGTGCCGACGATTTGGAAATTGATTTGACTACACGAAATGTTTATAAAGAACGGGAGATGGTAAAACTTACTTCTACCGAATACAATCTTTTAACGCTACTGGCAAAAAACCAGGGCCGGGTACTTACTCACCAGTACCTGCTAAAAAGTATTTGGGGACCTGGAGCACAAACCGAAACGCAGTATTTGCGGGTATTTATAGCACAATTGCGAAAAAAACTTGAAAAGAACCCCAATCTCCCAAAACACTTTATCACCGAAAGTGGCGTAGGCTACAGGTTTTTATAATCTTTATAAAATCTTTATACCTATCCCCCAATCTTTACACTCTCCTTATAATATCCAATTTACCTTTGTTGTCTTTTATGGACAACAGAACCCCGGCATATTCGAATAGTAAGAGCAACATTTTTCATATACCACTGGTGACCCTGGTTAATGTCGATTTTCAAGGCGGTACAACTGGTGACATTAACGGGTTAATCCGTCAAAGCCGAAAAAACCTAACACGTTAGATTTGAATTTTTCAAACCTTCAAAAACGGGATAAAATTGAAAGAAGACTCGGAATTTTAAAGAAGTCCTCTTTCGCGCTAAGTCTCTTCACTGTCTGCTTAATTGTGTTTGACCTGGGTTTCACCCATAGATCTGAAACAGAGCTTTATCTTACCGATTTTTATCTGGTAGCCCTGCTCATTGGAAGTACAACAATTCTGGTGAGGTATGGAATTTCACGAAAGAAATTTCCTCTAAAGGTTCGCTTTTTTGATGGCGCAATCTTCTTGCTAAACATTTTCCTGATCTTTGTGAAGTTCGATCTTTCCCTAAGGCTTCTTCCCTTCCTGGAGTTCTTCAATAACATGGGCTGGTTATATCTTGCCCTGTTCATTTATTTTATTAGAGAGTTTTCGGCTATAAGTATAAACTTCAACCGAAAGTTACTCAACCCGGCGCAGCTGTTCATGGCAAGTTTCCTGGGTATGATATTCCTGGGGACTTTACTCTTAATGCTCCCCAAAGCTACCTATGAAGGAATTTCGGCCGTAGACGCTCTTTTTACAGCTACGAGTGCAGTATGTGTAACAGGTTTGATTGTAGTTGACACCGGCACCTATTTCACCAGCCTGGGGCAAACCATTATTCTTATCCTAATCCAGTTCGGGGGCCTGGGCATTATGACCTTTGCAAGTTATTTCTCCTATTTTTTCCGCGGAAAAAGCTCGTATGAGCACCAGATCATGCTGAAGGATATGACAAATTCTGAAAAGATCGGGGAGGTTTTTAGTGTCCTAAAAAAAATTGTTCTGCTCACCCTGGCTATTGAAGCTATTGGAGCGCTACTGGTTTTTATAAATCTAGATCCAAACACTGTAAAGGGATTTGTAGATCAGGTTTTCTTTTCGATATTTCACAGTATTTCAGCTTTTTGTAACGCCGGATTCTCAACACTGGAGAACAGCTTGTATGAACCTGAATTTAAATTCAATTACTCGCTCCAGCTAGTAATTGTTACACTGTTCATTTTAGGAGGAATAGGATTTCCTATTCTTTTTAATTTGTATAAATACTTTACCTATTATTTCAAGAACCAGTACGTCAAAATTCAACACCCGGCTAACTCTGTTTACGTTCCCTGGGTAATTAATATTAATACCCGCATCGTTCTTGTCACTACTTCAATATTGCTGGTGGCAGGAACTGTTTTATTTTACTTTTTTGAATATGATAACACCCTCGAGGAACATTCGGGATTTGGCAAACTGGTAGTTTCTTTTTTTGGAGCCGCTACTCCAAGAACAGCCGGATTTAATTCGGTGGACATGACTGCTCTCAACTTCTCTACACTCATGATCATTCTTATTCTCATGTGGATAGGGGCATCTCCAAGTTCTACAGGAGGTGGAATCAAAACCAGCACTTTTGCTCTTGCTACGCTCAATTTTATGAGCCTTGCAAGAGGCAAGGACAGAGTAGAAGTTTTTAGAAGGCAGATATCGGACATATCTATAAGACGGGCTTTTGCTATTATTTCCCTTTCCCTTTTGGTCATAGGAACAGCCATTTTTTTAATTGCATCTTTTGATCAGGAAAAAACGCTGTTAAGCATTGCCTTTGAATGTTTCTCGGCGTACAGTACTGTGGGTTTAAGCATTGGAATAACCTCGCAGTTGAGCGAGGCCTCAAAAATGGTAATAATTGCTACCATGTTTATTGGGCGGGTGAGTATGTTAACCATCTTAATTGCCCTTTTAAGAAGGGTGAAATATCTAAATTATAAATATCCGCAGGAGGATATACTAATGAACTAAACTTATGAAGTATATAATAGTTGGATTGGGAAATTTTGGAGCCTCCCTTGCCGAAAAGCTTACCAAAATGGGCAATGAGGTAATTGGTGTAGACATGAACATGAGCAAGGTTGAAGCTATTAAAGACAAGATCACTCATGCTGTTAATCTGGACTCTACAGATATTACTGCAGTCTCGAGTCTACCCCTTAGTGATACTGATATTGTAATTGTAGGAATTGGTGAAGATAAAGGTTCAAATATCATGGCTACTGCCTTGATGAAGCAATTACGTGTGAAAAGATTAATAAGCAGGGCAGTCTCCCCGCTTCAGGAAATGGTGCTCGAAGCTATGGGCGTAGATGAAATCATACACCCCGAAGAAGAAACCGCTGAAAGGTGGGCAAAAAAACTCAATCTACATGGGGTGGTAGATTCATTTGAAGTCAACCGCGACTACAGTATTATAGAAACTGAGATCCCTGCCGAATTTGATGGAAGAACTCTCGAGGAAATAGGCCTTAAGAGAAAATATGATATTATTGTTCTAACTACAATCAAAATCACCCGAGAGAAGAACGAGATAGGAACAAACCGGGATGTCTCGAATGTACAGGGAGTAGCTTCGGCAAAAACTGTTTTGCACAAACACGATATCATGGTGCTCTACGGACACAATAAGAATTTGAAAAAATTACTTAAAGACCAGGAAAAGTACTAATAAAAACAGTAAGGCCGGAAACTCTGTGTTCCCGGCATTCCTGTTTAAAGCATTTTATTTACTCTATTATTCCCAATCTGGCATAGCCGCGTTTTCTATAAGCACCTCCCTATCGTCATCATCCCCTGTACTACTACCAGTATTTACAGGCATGGTGTATATATCTTTGGGTGATAAATCATCGTTTGAGGTATTTACAAAAATCACTTCAGCTTCATTAGGAGAAAATCTTGGATCAAGGTCATTAGTTCCATCGGGTTTTTCTACTGAAAGATTTTGAAATTGCCTGGTGGAAAAATCATATATAAACAAGTCTGAATCAAGTCTCCGGTAGGAATCGTTTCTATAACCTGAACTGTCATAGGTATATAGTAACTTATTCCCCTGCAAAGAAAGATCCAAACCTCCCAGAGCCCCTTCAACATTATTCAAGATCATCTCCTGAATTTCCCCTTCGAAATTAATAGTAAATAGATCTGCATCATAGCCATTACTGTTGTTGGTAATCAAGGCTATCGTTCCATTATCTTCACTTACATCTACTTCTGTTATAAAATCGCCATTTTGTGTTTCATATATTAAAGTGGTACCTCCCCCCACAGAGTTTATCTTGTAGAGCTTTCCAAAATTTGGATAGACCAGTGCTGCTCCATCATCGGACCAGGAGAAATCAATAAGGTTTAAATTAAAACCATTCACCGGAATATTTGAAGTGATACGTTTTTGTTGAGAACCATCGGGATTCATGGTAAATAGATGGGTCTGCCCGTTAACAACCCTTAAAAAGGCAATTTTATTCACGGAATTATTCTTACGAGGTCTAAAGCTGTTTTGATCTGATGAAGTTAAACGAAACTCCTCTCCTTCAGAATTCCGGGAAAAGATCACATTATTACCATTGATAAGGCGTGTAAACAGGACCCTGCTTTCAGGTACATTTCTGGTTTTAAAGGAATACAATGAACTTAGAACTGGGTCGTTTATACTATCAGAAACTTTTACCTGCCAAAAATACCTGTAGCCAGAATTAAGGCCTTCCACGGTATAGGTAGTATCTTTAATATTTGAATATGTCAACACTTCATCATTCACGTTGTTCCACAACTCCAGCTCGTAAGTCAATTCATCATCTTCAGGGTCTGAGGAGTTCCACACAAATTCTGCGGTCATGTCAACTTCTTCAGCATTATCTTCGGGAGAAAGCAGTTGTGGCGTGGATGGTTGTTTATTATTTGCACCCGATTTCAATAATTCGAAAGCTACATTTGAAGTAGCACCTTCGGTTACCGTAACTGCCTCAAAAGCAGTAGTGTAATCTTCAACTTCAGCCTTGACAGAATATTGATCAACAAGAACATCTTCAATAACAAATTCTCCATTTTCATCTGTAAAGACTGTACTTGAAGCAGGGCTGGTCGTAATTTTGACATTTTCGAGAGGTTCATTACTAGTACGTTCAACTACTTTCCCAGATATACCACCTGTTAAAGATTCCCCGACTGTATCTTCAGAACAACCTATTAGGAAGAATAAACCTGCAATTGTAATATATTTTAAGAATGTCTTCATAAGTTCTACAAGTTCAAATCAATTAAAAGTAAATATTTAGGCCTAAACCAAAATTGAAGTAGTGATCATCTCTTTTTCCATGGACAAAATTATCCAGCTTATCATTTGTAATAAGATTATGTTCAGCAAAAATTTGTGCACCCAACCTGGAATTAAATAAGTATCGCAATCCGCCCCCATATTGAAATTTAAAAAAGTTGGATTCAAGGTTCTCCTCATCAGTGGCTAGATCCGGATTCCCCAGCTCCATAAGAAATCCGGGGCCTCCGTATACAAAAGGAGCAAAATCATCTTTTGGCAAAAAGTTAAATCTCGCATTAATATCTACTCCCGCAAACTCTCCTTTAAATTGCCTGCCATTATCGAGGCTGATGTAATTTAAATTTCCACCTATACTTAGGTTCGGAAAAAGCCTTTTTTGATACCCAATCCGTGCAAAATAACCAGGTTCTTTATTTGAATAGTCGCCATCCATTAAAGATAAACCACCTGAAAAACTTAAGTTATTCTCTGGCACATCTTCAATAAGTAACCTGTCATACAAGCCCATGTCTTCCTCTGCCTTTTTTTCGGCCACGTAATTATCTACCAGTTGCTGGTTTACCTCCCTACCTCCCTGGGCAGCCCACAAGCGATCTTTAACCCCTTCAAGAATAAGATCTCTTACAGCTTTTTCTATTGCGTCCTGTACTGCTAATTGTACTGGCTCGTTCTGAGTTATTCCTGTTTCTGCTTCAAGCAATCTCTGGAACTTCACAAATCTAAAGAAACTACCATCCAGGCCTTGAGAAAGTATGGTCTTTGAAACATATACAGTTTTGAGGATTTCTCCTGTATTTGTTGAAACAGCTCTTAAGTAAACTGTAATTCTATCCTGCCTGTATTTAGCTGAACCTCCCAGACCAAAATATCTTGCTCCTATTCCACCGGTAAGAATGTTTGTATCATAGGAAATGATACCTCCTTCAAGAATAAGACCTGCATAAAGTAAAGCTGGTAAAGGTGGTTCATTAGGATTCAGGTTTTTAATATATTCCTGCTTGGTATTTCTTATAATATTTCTTTCGGTAGAAAGGTTACTTAAATTCTCTCTCTCAATAGGAATAAACCATCCGGAATCTTCCAGAGCTTTGATTAAAATAGTAGTCGCGCCCTGGGTTACGGCTGTACTAAAAGTAGAGCCATTTTCTACGGCTTTGTATTGCCCCGTTTGGTCACTAAAGTTATAGACAGCTACTTCAACAGGATCATTAGCCGGAGGCAAGCTGGTTAAAAGATGGGAATTTGTAGATTTCTCCCCCGGTCGGGCCGGATCATTAATAAATGGTTGATTGAAGTATGCCCCGCAAGAGCTTAGAGTGCTAATTGCAAAAAATAGCACTACCTGGTAGGTCTTGTTCATAAAGCTTAATTATTTGGGATAACTATTTGTGATTCTTCCCCCGTCGAGGTGTCTAAAATATTTATTACCAACCCCTCCAGGGTTTCATATATTTCGATGCTTAAAGATCCATAAGTAAAGGTTCCTTCCTCATCAAACTGAAACCCGTCTAACTGTTCCCGTAAGAGGGATCGTGAAATTTGTGTTAGGATCTGTCGGTTTATATCTTTTCCTAACCTGTCGAGTTCAGATTCCTGTTGAGCCTGATTTCCGGGAGCTTTTAATTGATTTTGCGCGGTAGCAGACGCCAACATCCAACTATAGTTAAGATAATTACCCCCAAACGCAGGATTGGTAGGTTGATAAGTGAGTTGTTGACATTGAACGTTTAAGCCGAAAAAAAATAAACAGCTGAGTAAAAGTAATTTTTTCATCAAATTTAATAGTGTTTAAAATTATTGGCCTGCTGTTCCAGTCTCTGTATTTGAGCTAATACACGAGCCAGTGTTACGTTGGCCATTTGCTTGAGGTATTCTTTTTTAGGTTGGGCAAAGAACCGCATCACAAGTTGATCTCCCACATTCACAGAAATACGCGTCATTCTACCCCTTCCCGGCACTTCTTCAATTTCAATATTCTGGGGACTCACAATTTCCCGATTATAGTATTCTGAATAAAAATAACGGTAAAAGTCGCGTCCTGCCTTAGTAATTGTATTTTCTATCACAAGGCCGTTAATAATTACTCCGTCCTGTGGTTTGGCCTGATCTTTTGGAAGCGCTATTACCTGCTTTTCCTGTTCCTTTATCTCCTGAATAGATTCTTCTGTTATTTTAAACTCCAGCCTGTCTTTCCCAACTGGTTTATCATCCTGATCGTAAATCATAAGAAGAAGAATAATTCCCCCTTCATCACTCCTGTTGACTTGTGTTGAGGAAAGAATAACTTTTTGATTTGGCTCTAAATAGAAGCGGTTTCCCTGGTTGGATTTCGTAACGTTTCCAGCCCCATCCTTTTTGAAGAGCGTGAAATCATACCTTAAATTATGTCCCGCAGGAGTCACATTCTCGGCAGTTGCACTAAAATTTAAAAATTCACCTCTGTCTTCTACTTTAATTTTAGCTACAATCTCTTTATTGTAAAACTGCGAAAAACAACTACCGGAAAGAAGAAGCGCCACAGACACTATAAACATCTTTACAATATTTGTTTTCCTAATTCTCATATTAATTATAGCTTCTAATTATTAGTGAAGGCGTGGCATCGGTTTGTATGAACTTTAAGGATTGGGTAAGATCGTTAGCCCCATTTCTCTCAAAAACCTTGTCGTCACCCCTTTGCTCAAGTTCAAGTGAGATATTTGTTCCTGCATCGTTCACATAATCCCTAATTTGATTATTATCACCTTCCTGAAGAAGCTTAGCTATAGCTGTATTAGCTATATAATCAAGTTTAGTATAATTATACCTGCCATTCTGAGTTAGTGTAATTTCACTTGAAGTTGTTTGAGTTCGAATCTCAGCTTGATTATACTCCCCTATTTGTTTTAAAGCTACGGCATTTCCCTGTACCGTACTAAAATTAGGTTGAGTTATAGATATCCCGCCTATCAAACCATTTAAATTGGCCTCCAGTACCTTCTGATCGACTTCTTCTTCATTAATGTAAGTCTGCGCTAAAACTCCAGAGCTCATAGACAGCAGAAAGCAGGACAAAATCATTTTTATAAAAACATGAACTCTCATAATAATAAATTTATCAAATTTTATGAAAAAAGTAAACAGAAGGAATGTTTTTCCTTCTGTTTACATATAAAACACAATTATTAGTTACAGTTTCCTGTTGCACAAGGATCACTGATAGTGATGTCTGGCACAGGAGTAGGGTTAGGAATATCCATTGGATTATCAAAACCACAACCTATTAAAGCTCCACCAAACGGTCCTGCCTGAAAGATATTGGCAGAGTTTCCATTACCTGACTGGAACATATTAGCACTTTGACCATCATATTGTACAACCAGCCCTGAGTTATCATTTCCCCATTGTGCAGTGATAGCATAGTTGTCGCTTCCTATTTGGTGAGTATTCAATTTATTGTCATTGCCATTTTGCAGAGACCATACATAATTGTCATTACCATCCTGAACTTGAAGAGCTTTATTTCCTTCTCCTGTCTGACCCAGTGTAGCATCATTATCATCACCATCCTGATATTGTCTACCATAGTTATCATCTTGCCCAAAACCAGATCCAGAATAGTTTTGTGTCATATTAGCAGTGTTACCATCACCTGATTGAATTTGTTCCCCATGATTTGAAGCATAATAGTTACCACCATATTGGTTCATAGTAGCCGTATTCTCTTCACCCACCTGAGACTGGTAAGCCTCAGCATCATAAGAGTAGTATCCCTGGTTAACTGTTGCAGTATTACCTTCTCCGGCATCATCTGAAGTTGCAAACTGATATTGGAAAGACTTATTTCGATCTCCGAACTGATTTAAATAAGCCTCGTTACGAGCACCTTCTCCATCCTGCACAATTAAACCTTTGTTTGCATCTCCCTGTTGAATAGCTCTGGCAAGTTGACCTTCATTTGCATCTCCAGGATCTGGATCAGAAGACTGAGTTACCTGGACCTTGTTATAATTCCCGGTTTGATTTGTCCAGGCGTCATTATTATCATCATTTTGCTGAATTAAAGACTGGTTGTAAGAACCATTCTGAACTCCATATGCAAAGTTGCCAAATGATAGATTTTGTACTGGGTTGTTTACACCTTGCTGTACTAAAATTTTGTTACGAGTACTGTAAATTCCTTGAGTACCCTGCTCTGTACGCGCATCATTTACCCATCCTTTTTGATTAATAGAAGATTCATTGTTCCATCCTTTCTGGTTAGCTTCTGCCTCGTTATTATAAGCCATACTATAAGGGCCCCACCATGTAGGAAGATTAGGCCCCTCTTGTGTAATGCGGGCTTCGTTGTTATCGGGACCTAGCGCGTCTGCTTGAAAAACTTTAGCTGAGTTCAACACTCCCACCTGAGTCACTTCCAAACGTTGATCATTGCCATACTGGTCTGTTTCTGTAGTGTTTGCCAATGGCGCTCCTCCAGGGTTTTGATTGGCTACAGGTGTGGCATTCTGTGACCCTGATACCTGGGCAAATCCAATTGCCCCAATCATTAGCGCTGCTGCGCTTAACATAACTTTTTTCATAATAAAAGTAATTTAAGGTTAAAAATTTAGTTTACACATCCTTGTTTGGGGCAAAGACATTTTCGGCACCATCAATACAGCATCTAATAATAAAAGGGGGAAATGATTGGAACTCAAAAATTGAATTCCCCTGAAAGAAGTATTTTTTTAATCTTTATCTCTTTCACTATGCTAATTTACTTAAAATGAATTCCCTGCCAACAGTCTGATCGACGAATCGATGAACTACAATACCTACTTCTAGGTAGTTTCAATTCAAAACAACCATTCTCCCAAGAATATCTTAAAAAGTTAAACTTATGTTAAAGAGGAAAGCGTAATTTGTTATGAGGAAAAAACTTACAAATATATAAGGTTATTAATATCTTATTCCACAAAAAGAGGCTGATTTCCACACTTTTATTGAAAAAATCCTCAGTTATCATCATACCAAAGTGAAATTTATTATTCCTCACACAGGAGAAGCAGCAAGTCAATTTTATAAATTTTAAGAAGTTATATCAAAAAGAACTATTAAAAATATAAACAGCTATTTATCAGCACAATATAACTTTTGAAGAAGAATCGACATCTCTACATTTGATTTGTTAATCTGTATAAGAGAGAACAACATAAAAAAAGCCTGTAGAATTCATCTACAGGCTTTTACAATATTTAAAAGTGACCCCGGAGGGATTCAAACCCCCAACCCTCAGAGCCGAAATCTGATGCGCTATTCAGTTGCGCCACGGGGCCTTATAAGAAGGCGCAATTTACATAAATTCTTTAAACTGTAGCAAGAAATTTACGCTCTTTCCATCTGAATTAAAGGTGTCAAAAATGCAATTTTTGAAAGGTATTTAATTGCATATTTCTAACTTCAGAATTCTAAAATCTCCCTTCTAATTTGCCAGCTTCTTCTTTACTATTGCCGATATGGTTTTACCATCGGCCCTTCCTGCAAGTTCTTTTGAAGCCATTCCCATTACTTTACCCATATCCTGCATGCCATTGGCACCAGATTCAGATATGATCTTATCCACCTCTACCTCAATTTCCTGTTCACTCATTTGTTCCGGAAGGAAACCTTCTATAACAGCCGCCTGGTCCAATTCGGGTTGAGCTAGATCTTCCCTTCCCTGCTCCTTATATATAGCCGCACTTTCCTTGCGCTGTTTTACGAGGCGCTGTAAGAGCTTTAATTCTTCATCTTCACTCAATCCATCTTTGCCCGAAGCATCTGTGCGAGCAAGTAAAATAGCACTTTTAACCGCTCTTAAAGCTTCTAGTTTATTGCTGTCTTTTGCTCGCATGGCATCTTTCATTTCGGCCATGACCTTGTCCTGTAAACTCATTGTATTTGGATTTTTTATTCGTTATGCGAAGATAAGGAAATCGGGCAGTGCAAACTCTTCTGAAATAAAAAAACCTTTCGTTCTGTATAAGCCCTTGGTTTTTACCCTGCCACTATAACCTCTCCTTATATTATTCCACTTGAAGATTTTAAAAAAGGCTCCCATACGCTCCAGTTCATCATTGATCAGGGTTCCATAGAGGGTTCGGGCTTTAACCACTGGAATCTGTCAGGTGTGCTTGTGGGTGAAACTATGCAGGAATAATCAGAAATGCGTTCGTTAATCTCACTTTCATTCCTGCATTTCTAATTTGGTAGGTTAAAGAGCAGACATCAAAACCAAAAATTAACTTGCAGCAAATAAAAAACCCGAAGCCGGTATTGCCGTTTCGGGTTCTCATTTATTAAGGAAATTTCTTAATCTACATTGTCATGTAAAAAGGAATTATTTGTCCTAAATCTCAACTCATCATCATTGCCGCTTCCTAAAGTAGTGCGTGACAACTTTCCCTCTCCGGGCTCGGTGTGGTCAAGGTCTATACCCTGTCTTTTGTATGCAGGTTGTCTTTCATACTCGTCAACCTTACTTACGTTATTCCTGAACTTATAATTGAACTCCTTCATCTTGGCTCTTCTCTCGGCCGATCTTTTTATCAAATTCTCATTGATAGGAATATTAAAAGGATCTACGTCATCTTCGGACGTCTCCTTATTTTCTTCGGGTGCAGGATTTCCTTTTGAAACAGGAGGCTGCACCGGTGCTGGCTGACTCTTAAGTTTTGGCTCAGGTTGTGGCTGGGGCCTGCTCTTCTGCACAGGCTGAGAGCTCTTCAGCATTTCTTCCACCTGCATGTAATCCTGTAGCGAATATCGTGTCACCCCATTTTCAGTCTTTGCCTGTATCGCACTTTCATTCTTTACGGAATTTTTTGCTTCAGTATCTTCAGAAAGCGTATGAATTATACGTTGTTCCTTAGCAGGTTCTTTATGCTCTCCTGGCGCAGGTTGTTCCTGTTGCGCCTTAGGCTCATTTCTTTCTTCTGAAGCATTGTTCTTAGGCATGTCAAAAGTAAACATAAACTGTTGCTCCTGCGGCTCTGGCTCAACAACCTCAGGTTCCGAAACCTCTACATCCCTTACGCTGTCAGTAATAATAAATTCAGGTTCTTCTTCAGGCTGAACTTCTTCGTACTCCACATGCATATCCCTTACAGCATTTGAAGGATGGTTAGCTTCGGGCTCTCCATCTATATCTTCATCATCTAGTGATAGGGTGTGAACTATCTTATTTTCTTCTTCTGGTGCCGGTGCAGGCCCGTCGTAAACTGAAGATGTTTTCTTTGGAGAAAGCTCGTGCTCTGCCCTTTGCTCATCTTCAAGAGTGTGAATGATCTTCTTGGTTTCGGTATTTACAATATCATTTTGTTGCTCAATGTCGAAACCCGTAGCAATGATGGTTACAGAAATGGCATCATCAAGATTTTCATCTTCACCAACACCCATGATGATGTTGGCACTGTGCCCGGCTTCTGCCTGAATATGATCTGAAATCTCCCCAATTTCATCAATAGTAATTTCTTCGGAACCGGAAATGATAAGCAGCAGCACATTTTTGGCACCTGTAATTTTATTATCGTTAAGCAGCGGCGAATCTAATGCCTTCGAGATAGCATCCTGTGCACGGTTTCCACCTGAAGCCTGTGCAGATCCCATAATGGCAGTTCCACTATTGCTAAGAACGGTCTTAGCATCCCGCAAGTCAATGTTTTGGGTATAGTGATGCGTAATTACTTCGGCTATTCCTCGAGAAGCTGTGGCCAAGACTTCATCGGCCTTAGAGAATCCTGCTTTGAATCCGAGATTTCCATATACTTCCCTTAGTTTATTATTGTTGATCACGATCAACGAGTCAACATGACTTCGCAGGTTTTCTACTCCCAGTTGTGCCTGCTCGTTTCTGGTCTTTCCTTCAAACAAAAAAGGACTGGTTACGATCCCCACCGTAAGTATCCCCATATCTTTTGCCTGTTTGGCAATGATTGGCGCAGCACCTGTTCCTGTACCACCGCCCATTCCTGCCGTGATAAATACCATTTTTGTGTTGGTATCCAAAAGGGCTCTTATCTCGTCAAAACTTTCCTCTGCTGCTTTGCGACCGACTTCAGGATCGGCACCTGCACCAAGGCCTTCTGTTTCTCTTACTCCCAACTGGATCTTGTTTGGAACAGGGCTATTTTCAAGGGCCTGTGCATCTGTATTACAAATGACAAAATCAACCCCTTTTATTCCCTGCTGAAACATGTGGTTTATCGCGTTGCTACCGCCTCCACCTACACCAATAACTTTTATGACGTTCGATTGATTCTTGGGGAGATCGAATGTGATGTTTCCGAATTCTGTGCTGCTCATAAATTCTTTTTTACTGGTTTTCTACTTCTTTTATTCTTTTCCATAGTTATTTCTTCGCCGATCTACTCGGCGTTGTCTAAAAAATCCTTGAATTTTTCAAACCATTTTTCAAATATTGTTCTGCGGGGCTGGCTTATGGTAACCGGCTCTTCCCGCTCTTCTGGCTCCTCTTGCGGCACTGCTGTAGGCGTAGCTCCAGAGGCTACTTCTTCCTGCTCCTCTTCTTCATTTACATGGTGCCTGCTGTTAATCTCGAGGCTGTTCAATACCAAACCAACTGCAGTGGCAAAAACAGGACTTGTAGTCTCACTGTCACTATCCCCTGCCAGGTGCTCGTTTGGATAGCCTATTCTCGTGTCCATACCGGTAATGTACTCTACCAGCTGTTTTATATGTTTTAACTGGGCACCGCCCCCAGTTAGTACAATCCCGGCGATAAGTTTTTTCTTCTGCTCTTCGTGACCGTAGTTCTTGATCTCCAGGTAAACCTGTTCAATGATCTCCACAACCCGTGCATGTATGATCTTGGAAAGGTTCTTTAAAGTGATCTCTTTTGGTTCCCTGCCTCTCAAGCCAGGGATAGAAACAATCTCGTTATCTTTATTTTCACCCGGCCAGGCCGAACCAAATTTCACTTTCAGCAGCTCTGCCTGCTTTTCAATGATAGAGCAACCTTCTTTGATATCTTCGGTAATTACTCCGCCACCAAAAGGGATTACAGCGGTGTGCCTGATTATTCCGTCTTTAAAGATGGCTAAATCTGTAGTTCCACCTCCTATATCGACTAAAGCCACACCGGCTTCTTTTTCTTCCTGACTTAAAACAGCATTTGCAGATGCCAACGGTTCTAAAGTAACTGCCGAAAGCTCCAGTCCCGAACTTTTCACACACCTGCCCACGTTCCTTATCGAGGATACCTGGCCAACTACTACATGAAAGTTAGCTTCCAGCCTTCCGCCATACATTCCAATAGGTTCCTTGATCTCCGCCTGCCCGTCAACTTTAAATTCCTGCGGAAGCACGTGAATAATCTCCTCTCCCGGAAGCATAACCAGCTTGTGCACCTGGTTACATAAAGTTTCAATATCCGAGGCGTCTATCACTTCATCGGGGTTAGGGCGCGTAATATAATCGCTGTGTTGTAAACTGCGAATGTGCTGGCCGGCAATGCCCACCACCACATCTTTTATCTTCATGCCGCTATCGGCCTCTGCCTCCTGTATGGCCTGCTGTATAGATTGTATAGTTTGGGTAATGTTATTTACAACTCCACGATGAACCCCCAGGCTTTTTGCCTTGCCTATACCAATGATCTCCATTTTACCGTAATCATTCTTACGGCCTATCATTGCTACAATCTTAGTAGTACCAATGTCTAATCCTACTGCGATGTCGTTCTGTTCCATACCTTACTTTTTAGTGCATACAACCTGATTACCAAATTGTAGATCCACTTTTTTATATGCGTCAAGCTTTTTATCCTTAAGTGCCTTTTGATAAAAAGCTTTAAAATTTTTAAACTTCAATTCAATGTCTTTCACTTCGCCAAAAACCACCTCAAAATCAAGCCGCCTTAAATGTATCTCGTACTTCCCGTTTGGCTGGCGGTTAATACCCGTCACGTGTTGGGTAAGAAACTCATCGGCATTTATAAAGGCCATAAGCGGATGCAATTCTTCCAGCTGCTCCTCCTTCACCCCGGTCACCAGGGGCACCCTTGCCGAATGGTACTGTGACAGTGGCATCATCAACCCCTGCCTGTCCAGGTAGAACGGCGCACTGGCCATTACCCTGGCCAAAGGCTGCCTTTGGGTGATCTCTGCCCCCATCTTTCCGTCAACAGTGAGGAACACTTCAGCATTCTCAACCATATCATGCGATTCCAGTAAAGTTTCGACCCTACTCAAATCTAAAGTTTCTTTACCTATACTTCTGGGTCTCACCTCATTTTGTATTAACAATTTATTAACCGCTTCTTCAGTGAGATACAGATTTTCGCTGTTCGTAAAATGCAGATTAACTTCGGAAAGAACCCGCGCATGATTGCGCTTTTCGGCGAATGCAAATAAAAAGAACACTACGCCAATGAGCAAGAATGTTTTTATGTAATTCCAATTAATTTTCACCACTCAGTTCTTTACGTATTTTCTCTACTTCTTCCCCTATATCACCGGCTCCCATAAGCACCACTACCTCAGCTTTTTTAGCTCTAATTACTTCGGAAAGATCCTCCTTTTGAACCAGTTCTTTTTTATCATTTTTGATCATCTTCAGAAGCCATTCTGAAGAAATTCCATCAATTGGCTTTTCCCTCGCCGGATAAATATTCATCAGCAGCAGCTCATCAAAGAGATTTAAGCTGTTTGCAAAGTCTTCAGCAAAGTCTCTTGTACGACTGAAGAGGTGTGGCTGAAATACTGCCAAAACACGTTTCCCCGGATGCATTTCCTGCACCGCCTGGTGCACTGCAGCAATTTCTGCCGGGTGATGGGCATAATCATCAATCAACACCAGGTCGTCACGCTTAATTCGGTACGAAAAACGCCGTTGTACGCCTTTAAAAGAAGCCAAAGCCGTGGCAAGGAACTCGGGGGGGGCACCGTATTCCATTGCCATAGCCAAAGCTGTAACTGCATTCTGTAAATTATGTTTCCCCGGAAGGCTCAATTCAAAACCTGTATAGGTTTTTTCTTTTGTTCTTAAATCGAAGTGATAACTGCCATTTTTGACACCTATGTTCACGGCAGCTATATCTGCATCGTCGTTTACGCCTACAGATGTTCCTTTTAGAGGCAGCCCGTTAGCGTAAAACAGCTTCCCGTCTTTGGGTACCAGGGCTGCAAATGCATTAAAAGACTCTTTTATTTGAGAATCTTCCCCATAAATGTCAAGATGGTCGGCATCCATTGAGGTAATTGCCGCAATATTGGGTGCAAGCTTCAAAAATGACCTGTCAAACTCGTCGGCTTCCACTACCATGGCCTTGTCTCCGTCCAGAATGAGGTTGGAGTGATAATTCTCGGCTATACCTCCCAAAAATGCCGTTATTGAGCTGCCTGTTACCTTGAGTAAATGGGCCAGCATACTGCTGGTAGTGGTTTTTCCATGAGTTCCGGCAACAGCAAGGGTAAAATGCCCTTTTGTGAGGTTCCCCAGTACAGCAGCGCGTTTCTCCATAGTATAACCATCGGCTGCGAAGTGCAGATATTGCGCATGATCTAGCGGAATTGCCGGCGTATAAACGATAAGCGATTGCTTATCTTCTAAAATGGCATCTGGAAGATCTTCTACTTTAGGGGAAGTGATCACCTCTATACCCTCTTTTTGAAGTTCGCGGGTAAGCTGAGTTTCAGTTTTATCGAACCCTGAAACATTTTTACCCCGGGCACTAAAATACCGGGCAAGAGCACTCATCCCGATCCCGCCGATGCCTATAAAATAGATGTTTTGTATGTTATCGTAGTGCCCCATTTATGGCCAGGTTGTCAATAATTTTTCAACTTCATTTACAATATTTGCAGTTGCATTCGGCTTTTCCAGCTTCTTGATGTTCTTCCCGAGATTACGCATCTTTTCATCAGATTGTACCAATGGAAAGAAGATTGACCTGAACCCCTGTTCCAGGTGACTTTCAGAAAGGATCACTGCAGCATCTTTTTCGGCTACTGCCATTGCGTTCTTTGTCTGATGGTCTTCGGCCACGTTTGGTGACGGAATAAAGACCACCGGTTTTCCAACAATACACAGCTCAGACACCGTACCGGCACCTGCTCGTGAGATGATCACATCTGCCGCGGCATAGGCCAGGTCCATCCTCTTTAAAAAGGCAAAAGTCTGGATGTTTTCGAGTTCTGCATATTTGCTGTAATCTTCAAAATATAAAGTTCCGGTTTGCCACAATACCTGCAGGTTGTGTTTTTCAAATTCCTTCAGGTTGTCTTCTACCAGTTGATTTATCTTTCTTGCACCAAGGCTTCCTCCCAGAACGAGCACCGTCTTCCTTGAGGGATCAATTCCGAAGAAATCCTGAGCCTCTTTCCTCTTTTCGTCAACCTTCAGCAAATCCTGGCGCACAGGATTTCCGGTAAGCACGATCTTTTCTTCAGGAAAAAACCTGCCCATATCTGGATATGCGGTGCAAATGGTGTTGGCTCCTTTTGCAAGAAGTTTATTGGTGATCCCCGGATAGGAATTCTGCTCCTGTATCAAGGTGGGGATATTCTCCCTATTTGCCATTTGCAGTAAAGGGCCACTGGCAAAACCGCCAGTTCCAATAACCACATTAGGTTTAAAATTTTTAATAATATCGCGAGACCTCCACAGGCTCTTTACAAGTTTCACCGGGAATAGCAGGTTTTTGGCGGTAATACGTCGCTGTAAACCGCTTATCCAAAGACCCTCGATTTCATAACCGGCCTCGGGTACTTTTTGCATTTCCATTTTATCCTGCGCCCCAACAAAAAGGATCTCGCAGGAAGGGTATCGCAACCTGAGTTCATTGGCAATAGAAATTGCCGGAAATATATGTCCTCCCGTTCCTCCACCCGATATGATCACTCTCAATTGATTTTTCATATTGCCTCACTTAATATTTCCAACGGATTGTCTTCATCCGCTTTGGTTTCCTGTTCTATTTGTTCCAGCTCCTCTTCCCGCTTGGCGCTTACACTTAATACCATCCCAAGTGCAAGGCAGGTCATCCAGATAGAAGAACCCCCGCTACTTATGAGCGGCAGGGTTTGCCCCGTCACTGGAAATAATTCTACGGCAACGGCCATATTGACCAGCGCCTGAAAAACTATGGGCAGGCCTACCCCTATTACCAGTAATTTCCCAAATACAGTATTGGCTTTTGTAGCCACAATAATTATTCTAAAAAAGAGCAGGAGATATGCAAACATCACTCCTATTCCACCAATCAACCCCATCTCTTCAACGATAATGGCGTAAATAAAGTCTGAAGATGACTGCGGAAGAAAATTTCGTTGTACGCTTTTTCCTATTCCCTGGCCGGTCACTCCTCCACTTGCAATAGCTATTTTGGCTTTTTCAATTTGATAATCGGCTTCAGTGACCTCATCATTAGTAAAACTTTCCACGCGGCTTATCCAGGTATCTACCCGGTTGGGGAACAGCCCGGGAAAAGCCTTGGCAGTTAAAATAAAGATACCCAGCATAACAACCCCCACGCCTATGATGCCCAAAAGATACTTCCACGGATACCCTCCAATAAAGGTGACCAGCAGCACCATGAGAAATAGTATAGCGGTTGTGGAAAAGTTGGCGGGCAAAATGAGCCCCATCACAACAGCCACGGGCAACCAAAGCGGAAGAATAGTTTGTTTGAAAGTGTATGTCTTATCCTTGACCCTTGCCATATACTTGGCTACGTAGGTCAACAATACAACCGAAGCTAGCGTGGAAGGCTGAAAAGTCTTATTAAGAATAGGAATATTAATCCACCGGCTGGCGTTGGCACCGTCTATTACCACTCCCTGTGATACTGTGAACAGCAACAGGAGAATTAAGAGCGGAAGCGTAATGATTGAGAGGCCTACAAAATAGTGGTAAGGCACTTTGTGCACAAAGAACATAATGACAAACCCAAGGAATAAATGGATAAAATGGCTCACCAGGTAAGGCAGCGTGCTGCCGTCACCGTAAAGGTAAGCCAGGTTGCTACTTGCACTGTACACCGGCAGAAACGAAAAAATCGCCAGCAGTGCAGCCGCAGCCCAGATAGTTTTATCTCCTTTTACCCTTGAAAAAAATCCTGTCATTATCCCCTTTTTGACACTTTAGTTTTTATAAATTCCTAACGGCTTCTTTAAATTGCCTTCCCCTGTCTTCATAGTTTTCAAATAGATCAAAACTTGCACAGGCCGGTGAAAGCAGTACCGCATCTCCTTTTTCTGCCAATTTGTATGCCTGCTGTACAGCATCTTCCATAGACCTGGTTTCCAGAATAGTGTCCACACAGTTCCCAAATGCATTTATTATGGGCTCGTTATTGATCCCCAGGCATACAATAGCTTTAACTTTCTCATTCACCAAAGGTAACAGCTCGGCATATTCATTGCCTTTATCTACACCTCCAACAATCCAGATAGTTTCAGATTCCATACTTTCAAGTGCGTAGTAAGTAGCATTTACGTTAGTAGCTTTAGAATCGTTAATATATTGTACACTATTTATTTTAAGCACTTTTTCAAGCCGGTGTTCTACCCCTTGAAAACTCTCCATGCTCTGTCTTATGGTCTCTTTTCTAATGCGTAGTAATTGCGCAACTGTTGCTGCTGCCATCGCATTCTTGGCATTATGTTTTCCCTCTATGGTTAATTTGGATGTTGACATGGTCATTTCTGAATTATCTGTACGAATAATAAGTTGTTCATCTTTTATAAAAGCTCCTTTTTCCAGTTCCTCCCGAAGGGAAAAAGGCAATTTTTGAGATAGTATCGGGTTTTCCTGGAGCCACTTCATGATCACAGGATCGTCTGCGTCATAGATGAAATAGTCTTTTTCTGTCTGATTCTTTACAATTCTGAATTTACTGGCTATGTACTGGTTAAAGTCATGCCGGTAACGGTCCAGATGATCTGGTGTTATATTGGTTAATACCGCTATGTGCGGCTTAAAATCTTCTATCCCGTCAAGCTGAAAGCTGCTTAGTTCAAGCACGTAGTGATCGGCATCGGTTTCTGCCACCTGTTTGGCAAAACTCTGCCCAACGTTACCTGCCATTCCTACATTAAGACCGCCATTCTTTAAAAGATGGTGGGTGAGTTTTGTAGTTGTGGTTTTGCCATTACTTCCTGTAATCCCCACTAAAACTGCGCTGGTATAGGTGTAGGCAAATTCAATTTCAGAAATTACGGGAATTCCTTTTCCTCTAAGCCGGCTGACGAGGGGGGCATCGTCAGGTATCCCCGGACTTTTCATTACTAAATGAGCTTCAAATATCTTTTCTTTTGAATGCTGCTCTTCTTCCCATTCAATCTCATGCTCGTCTAGCTGGGCTTTAAAGTTGTCTTTAATTTTCCCTTTATCTGAAACAAATATCTGGAAACCCTCCTTCTTGCCCAGGATTGCCGTACCCACACCGCTCTCGCCTGCGCCAAGAATGACCAGTAGATTTCGTTCTAAGTTTTTAGCTCCTTTAGACATTATCGAATTTTTAGGGTTACAATGGTGACAATCGCCAGGAAGATCCCAATGATCCAGAACCTCACAACAATTTTACTTTCATGAAATCCGGCTTTTTGAAAATGATGATGCAAAGGTGACATGAGGAAGATCCTCCTGCCTTCGCCGTACTTCTTTCGGGTATATTTAAACCATCCCACCTGCATTACTACCGAGAGGTTTTCAATTAAAAACACCCCGCAAAGTATAGGAATAAGTAGTTCTTTTCTTGTGGCCAGGGCTATTACTGCGATAATCCCTCCAATGGTCAAACTTCCCGTATCTCCCATAAAGACCTGGGCCGGAAAAGTATTGTACCAAAGGAATCCTACCAAAGCTCCTGCAAAAGCCGAAATATATATTGTCATTTCCCCTGTTCTGGGGATGTACATCACGTTAAGATAATCGGAGAAAATAATGTTCCCCGAAACCCATGCAAAAATACCCAGGGCGAGAACAATAATGGCCGAAGTTCCTGCTGCAAGTCCGTCAATCCCATCGGTGAGATTGGCACCGTTTGATACGGCCGTTACAATGAAAATCACAATTGGGATAAAGATCAACCAGGCATATTTAGCGTATTCAGGATTAATCCAGGTAATAAGGCTGGCGTAATCAAACTCGTTGTTCTTCACGAACGGAATAGTGGTCTTGGTCGATTTTTCTTCCACAGAAGTAGTGACAGGATTTTCAGCTGAAGAGATCAGTTCCACCGCCTCTGTATTTCCAGGCAACTGCGGATTTTCATTTATGGTAATATCGGGATGAAAGTAAATGGTCGCACCTACTATCACACCAAGCCCTACTTGGCCTACTACCTTAAATATACCTTTTAGCCCCGCTTTGTCTTTACGGAAGGTCTTAATATAATCATCCAGAAACCCAATGGTACCCATCCAGAGGGTAGTTACAATTAAAAGGATGACGTAAATATTGTCCAGCTTGGCCACCAGCAGCACAGGTATGAGCGTGGAAATAATGATGATGATCCCACCCATGGTTGGCGTACCGGCTTTCTGGCTTTGACCTGCCAGCCCCAGGTCCCTTACGCTCTCGCCTATCTGTTTCTTCTGAAGGAAATTGATGATCCTTTTTCCGTATATGGTCGATATCCCTAAAGACAGAATTATGGCCACAGCCGATCTAAAGGAGATATACTGGTAAAGTCTCTCCCCGGGAAAGGTATAGGCATCTTCAAGATATTCGAACAGATGGTATAACATAATCTTTTGCTTCTTCTCCTGGAGAAATTATTTTTTTAACTCGTTTAAATATTCACTTACAATCTTGAAATCATCAAAATCTTTCCTCACGCCATTGATCTCCTGATAGGTTTCATGACCCTTCCCGGCAATTAAAATGATGTCATTCCTGTTTGCCAGCTGGCAGGCAGTCTTTATGGCCTGTAACCTGTTGGTGACCGACATTACTTTTTTAAAGTGCTGTGGCTCTACTCCTGCCTCCACTTCTTCGATGATCTTATCGGGGTCTTCGGTACGCGGATTATCGCTCGTAAAAACCACTTTCGTACTCAATGCCGAGGCAATATGCCCCATTTTTGGCCTTTTTGAGCGGTCACGATCTCCACCGCAGCCCACAACAGTAATTAATTCTTCATTTTTTGTCCTGATGCTGTTAATGGTGTCAAGCACATTCTGCAAGGCATCGGGCGTATGAGCGTAATCTACAATAGCAGTGATCTTCCCTTCGGAAATATGATACTGAAAACGACCGCTAACGGCATTGAGCTCACTGATGTACTTCAGGCTTTCGAGGGTGGTTAATCCAAGTAATTCTGAAGCTGCGTAAATAGCAAGAATATTATAGGCATTGAAGTTTCCAATCAATTTGGTCCAAACCTCCTGCTCATTGATCTTCAGCAGCATTCCGCCGAAACCATTTTCAAGGATTTGAGCCTTATAATCGGCTACCGACTTTAGGGCATAAGTATATTTCTTCGCTTTTGTATTCTGAAGCATCACCCTTCCATTCTTATCATCTCCATTGGTCAAAGCAAAGGCTGAAGCAGGAAGCTGGTCAAAAAAGGCCTTTTTGACATCCCTGTATTCGGCAAAAGTCTTGTGGTAATCGAGATGCTCGTGGGTGAGGTTTGTAAAAATTCCACCGGCAAACTTCAAACCGGTAGTACGGTGTTGTGCGATGCCATGAGAACTTACTTCCATAAAACAGAACTCCACACCGGCCTCATTCATTTTTTGCAGATATGAATTGATGGTTAGGGAATCTGGGGTGGTATGGGTAGCAGGAAATTTCTCTTCTCCCACCATGACATTTACCGTAGAAAGCAATCCAACTTTAAAGCCCGCTTTTGTAAACAATTGATACAGGAGAGAAGCAACAGTAGTCTTACCGTTAGTACCGGTAACCCCCAACAGCTTCAGATTTTCTGATGGATTCCCGTAGAAATTATCGGCCATAAACGCAAGGGCTTCCTGAGAATTCTTAACCTTCACATAAGTAATCCCGTTGATCACGTTCTCTGGCATTTCTTCACAAATCACAGCCAGCGCTCCTTGCTCTACTGCTTTCTCTACATAGGCATGTCCATCGGTTTGCGTTCCGCGTATTGCCACAAAAACATCATTGAAACCCACTTTTCGGGAATCAAAATGAATGTCGTTTACAGCAATGTTGGTGTTCCCAACCACTGCCTCAAGAGAAACCCTGTATAATATGTCTTTTAAATAAATCAACTCAATTTTAATTTTATGGTGAGGCCTTCAGCAATGCTTGCTCCGGGTTTAACCGATTGCTGACTCACCTCTCCGTTTCCGGATAATTCAAATTTCACCCCCAGGTTCTCCAAAAGAGAAACCGCATCCATAGCGGGCATTCCTCTTAGGTCGGGCATTACTTTCCCCGAGTTCCTGGCGGTGGCAAAATACTTTTCGTAATTCTTCTCAATAGCAGGATCAACCACCTCCAGCGTTTCAAACTCATCGAGCACGGGCGTATCAGTAAAGATCTTTTGGGCAATCCTTTTAAAAACAGGTCCGCTAACATCGGCTCCGTAGTACCCGGTTTTATTGTTAGGCTTATGAATCACCACAATGCACGAATACTTCGGATTTTCTACCGGAAAGAACCCGACAAATGATGAAATATACTGCGGATCTTGCGCCCAGCCTTCTTTCCAGTACTCTGTTTGTGCAGTTCCCGTTTTACCTGCCATAGAAAAATTAGGATCGTAAAGACTCTTTCCGGTACCTCTTTCCACCACATTTTTAAGCAAATCGGTTACTTTAGCCACTGTTTCGGGGCTGCATATTTGAGGGTCTATCACCTTCTTCTCAAACTTCTCAATGGTTTTATCCCACTCCTTTACTTCTTTAATAAAGCGTGGCTTCACCATTTCACCACCGTTAGCTATGGCATTGTAAAAAGTGAGGGTTTGTAGTGGGGTGATTTGTATACTTCCATATCCATAAGCCATCCATGGCAGGGATAAACCACTCCAGGTCTTGTCTCCGGGCGTAGGGATATAAGGCGTACCTTCTCCTTTAATTGCAAGGCCAAGACCTTCATCAAGATGCATGGCTTTTAGTTTGTCTACAAACTTCCCGGGCTGGTCTTTATAATTTTCATAAATAAGTTTCACGATCCCCACATTCGAAGAAACCTCGAAGGCCTTCCCTGCCGAAATTTTCCCGTAACCGCCGTGCTTGGAGTCGCGTACTCTTCTTCGGTAAATGATCATCTGCCCTTTCTCTGTATCTACCACGGTGCTGGTATCAATCACCTTATCTTCCAAAGCCACGATCATAGACATCAGCTTAAAGGTAGAGCCCGGCTCATGAGCTTCCCCTACTGCGTAGTTCAGCTTCTCAAAATAACTGCCTTTAGAAGTACGCCCCAGGTTTGAAATAGCTTTGATCTCGCCGGTTTCGGTTTCCATTACCACTACAGAACCGTGATCGGCTTCATATTTTTCGAGCTGCTTCAGTAAAGCGTGATGGGCGATATCCTGAATTTTAACATCTATGGTAGAAATAAGGTCATAACCATCTTTTGGTTCCACTTCATTATTGTCGCTTATAGGCTTCCACTGGCCTTTTGCGATACGCTGCTTAAGGCGCCTGCCTTCCTTACCTCTAAGGTAAGGTCCAAAAGCGCCTTCAAGGCCTACACGAGTATAGTAACCGCTGTCGTCCTGCCGTTCATAGCCTACAGTTCGTTCGGCCATTTTCCCTAAAGGATGCTCCCGCACTGTTCTCTGTTCCACAATAATTCCTCCCCGGTTTGAACCCAGTTTAAACATGGGGAAATTCTTTACCTTAATATATTCTGAATACCCAAGGTTGCGTGCAATAAGCAAATACCGGTGTTTATTAGCCCTTGCCGAACGCAGTTTTCTCGCCCAGCGCGAAGAAGATTCCCCAAACATTTTAGCTAATTCTTCGGCCAGGGGACCTACATTCTCCTGAAAGTTCTTATCTGAAACAGTAACCGCATCAAACCTAATGTCATACTTGGGAATAGACGTAGCCAGTAAATTGCCGTTTACATCATAGAGATTACCGCGGTTTGCAGGAATAACAAAATTCCGGTAAGTGCGCTGTTCAGCCATCTTCCGGTAATTATCCCCCTCAACGATTTGTATATTGAGAAGCTTAAATCCCACAGCAACAGCGAGCAGGAACATAAAACCTGCCACAACATAGATGCGGTAAAGTATGTGCTTCTCGGTAGTCGCCATTACTCTTTTTCTTTAACTATAATCTTGGTAGGCGGCACATCGGAAGGTTTAATTCCCTTTTGCGCCATTCTCCCTGTAATTGTTGATTCCATTTTAAGCTTCATGAGGTTAGACCTGCCGTCAAGAAAAGCTGTTCTCAACTCCAGCACCTCATCATTAAGCCTAGCGATCTCGTGTACTTTTTGCTCTGCACTGTGAGAGCTGCCAATCATAAAAATGGCCAGCACGGTACAAAAAAGTATAAAACGCCAATTATTAAAGGCGTCGTTACTAATAAGAAATTTCCCTTTCAGGATGTTATATAAGCTCTCTTTCATTCCGCTATTCTTTCAGCTATTCTCAATCTTGCACTTCGCGCCCTGTTGTTCTCCTTAATTTCTTCGGAAGAAGGCACTATCATTTTTCCCACTTTTTGAAACGGAACTGAAATATTTCCGTAGAAATCTTTTTCCGGCTCCCCTTCAAACATGCCGCTTCTTATGTATCTTTTTACCAGCCTGTCTTCCAAAGAATGGTAACTTATAAGACTCAACCTTCCTCCGGGATTCAGCAAAGTCTCTGTTTGAAGCAAAAATTCTTTAAGCACCTCTATCTCCTGGTTCACCTCTATCCTTATAGCCTGGTAAACCTGGGCCAGCACTTTATGCTCGCGCCCCACAGGCAAAAAAGGATGCAATATCTCTTTCAATCTTTCACTGGTTACGATCTCCCCCTCCTTACGGGCAGAGATTATTGTACGGGCTATTTTTGGCGCACTTCTTAATTCTCCATAATTAAAGAGCACTGCCTGCAGCTCCTTTTCTTCATAGTTATTAACCACATCAAAGGCACTAAGCGTACTGTTCTGGTTCATTCTCATATCGAGATTTGACTCAAAGCGCGTAGAAAATCCGCGTTCGGCTACGTCAAACTGATGAGAGGAAACTCCAAAATCCCCCAGAATACCATCTACTTTCTTCACATTATAGAATCGCAGAAACCGCTTTATAAACCTGAAGTTCTCGTTGATAAGCGTAAATCTTTCGTCTTCAATCTTATTCGCCAAAGCATCCTGATCCTGATCAAAAGCAAAAAGCTTTCCCTGCGGACCCAATCTTTTAAGGATCTCGCGGGAATGTCCGCCGCCACCAAAAGTAACGTCTACATAAACTCCCGAAGGCTGAATATTCAAACCATCTACACTCTCCTTAAGCAATACAGGATTATGATAAGCCATTTCCTTCTACACTTTTATTACCCATTACACGTTCGGCGAGTTCCGCAAATTCTTCAGGCGGCGTATCTATAGCCTTCTCATACTCGTCCTTATCCCAAATTTCTATAGTATCAATTGGAGAAGTGATCACCACTTCTTTATTGATCCCCGCAATGCGAATAAGGTCTTTTGGAATGAGAAGCCGCCCGTTGGTATCCACTTCTACAATTTTAACACCTGCCGTAAATTTTCTTATAAAATCCATATTCTCTTTGACGAACCTGTTAAGCTTCCCTACCTCCTGCATTACCTCGGTCCAGCGTTGCATGGGATAAAGCTCCAAACAGTTTCCAAAAAGGGAACGTTTAAGCACAAAACCGTCCTGAATGATAGGTACAAGCTGCTTTTTCATAGGCGCAGGGACCATCAAACGGCCCTTCGCATCTACTTTGCATTCGTATGTACCAATGAGATTTACCACTCCTCCAGTTTATGATTCAAATATATTGAATTTTAAACCACATTTTACCACTTTTTACCACATTGTTGATAAATTTTCCCCTTCTGCCCACTTAAGCACCTGTTAAACCAACTACTTGAAGCAGTTTTAGTTGTATGAAGAATTTGTTAAAAAATTTTTGATTTTTTTTAGGGGTTAACCGGGAAAAATGTGAAAATTGGACCATTGAAAATTATGGCAGCTTCTGCAAAATCGATATACTTGTAGGGAAATCATTATATTTGCGAAGCTAACAGCAAAGGCATCAATGGAAAATAATCTAAGGGAAGAAGGAAAATTTAGTTATGTGGAGGAAGGTGAAGGAACACCAATTATAATTCTCCACGGTTTAATGGGAGGGTTGAGCAACTTTGAAGGTGTCCTTGATTTTTTCCCGAAACAGGGATATAAAGTTATTCTGCTGAAGTTACCCCTGTACGAATTATCCCTCTTAAAGACGAGTGTTGCAACCTTTGCCAAGTACCTGAAGGAATTTATCGATCACAAGAATTATTCTCAAGTCGTTCTTTTGGGAAATTCCCTTGGCGGGCATATCGCATTACTCTGTACCAAACTTTATCCTGAATCTATAAAAGCACTGGTAATTACCGGAAGTTCTGGCCTCTACGAGAGTGCAATGGGCGAAAGCTACCCAAAAAGGGGAGATTACGAGTACATCAGGAAAAAAGCCGAAAATGTGTTCTACGATCCAAAAGTAGCAACCAAAGAAATTGTTGATGACGTTTTTGAAACGGTAAACGACCGTAATAAACTAATCAAAACTTTGGCCATTGCCAAGAGTGCCATTCGCCATAATATGTCTAAAGACCTTCCAAAAATGCAAACTCCCACCTGCATTATTTGGGGCCGCAATGACAATGTTACTCCTCCCGAAGTCGCCGAAGATTTTCATCGCCTGCTACCCGATTCAGACCTTTACTGGATAGAAAAATGTGGCCATGCAGCCATGATGGAACATCCCGATGCCTTCAACGAGATCCTCTTTAGGTGGTTCACTACCCGAAAATACTAAAACTACCTTATGAAGATCAAATCGGCCGAATTTGTGATCAGCAATTCCGATGTTTCCAAATGCCCGGAAAGTAAGCTGCCCGAATATGCTTTTATTGGCCGCAGTAATGTTGGGAAATCTTCCCTCATCAATGCTTTAACCAATAGAAAAGATCTCGCAAAGACTTCAGGCAGGCCGGGAAAAACGCAGCTTATCAACCATTTCCTGATCAACCAGAGCTGGTTTCTGGTAGATTTACCAGGTTATGGATATGCCCGCGTATCAAAATCGGCTAAAAAAACCTTTCAGAAGTTTATCACGCAGTATTTTGAGAAACGCGAGCAAATGCTTTGCGCTTTTGTACTCATAGACAGCCGCCATAAACCACAGGCTATAGACATGGAGTTCATGACCTGGATGGGCGAGCACCAAATTCCCTTCTGCATCATCTTTACCAAAGCCGATAAACTAAAACCCAAAGCCCTGGAGCGCAACATTCAAAATTACCAGGAAGAAATGCTGCAGGTTTGGGAAGAAATGCCGCAATACTTCGTGACCTCCTCGGCAAACGGCCTGGGAAGCGAAGAAGTTTTGGGGTACATCCAGAACATCAACGACAATCTTCAGAAATAAGTACTCAAAAGTGCCCTTTTTGAAGGGTAAGTTTCTGCCACGAATGCACGAATAATTTCTTCTGAAAAACCTGCTTACTCTGATCTACCCGATCAAAAGTTTTAGTCTGTTTTTTCTGAAAAGAGTTCTGAAAATGGCATTTTTGGAGGGTGACTTTTCGGCCACGAATGCACGAATAATTTCTTCTGAACAACCTGTTTACTCTGATCTACCCGACCAAAAGTATTAGTCTGTTTTTTCTGAAACGGTTCTGAAAATGGCATTTTTAAAGGGTGACTTTTCTGCCACGAATTCACGAATAATTTCTTATGAAAAACCTGCTTACTCTGATCTACCCGACCTGAACAACCTGCTTACTCTGATCTACCCGACCAAAAGTATTAGTCTGTTTTTTCTGAAACGGTTCTGAAAATGGCATTTTTAAAGGGTGACTTTTCTGCCACGAATTCACGAATAATTTCTTATGAAAAACCTGCTTACTCTGATCTACCCGACCAAAAGTATTATTCTGTTTTTTCTGAAAAGGGTTCTGAAAGTGTCACTTTTGGAAAGAATTTAGCCACAGATGCACAGATAATTTCTTTTCTTATTCTCGCTCCTTCTGAAATGCTAAGACCAAACTGTAAGGACCATTTTCCGAATAATGTTCTGAAACTGCCCTTTTTGAAGGGTGACTTTTCGGCCACGAATGCACGAATAATTTCTTCTGAACAACCTGTTTACTCTGATCTACCCGATCAAAAGTGTTAGTCTGTTTTTTCTGAAAAGGGTTCTGAAAATGTCATTTTTGAAGGGTGACTTTTCGGCCACGAATGCACGAATAATTTCTTCTGAAGAACCTGCTTACTCTGATCTACCCGACCAAAAGTATTACTCTGTTTTTTCTGAAAAGGGTTCTGAAAATGGCATTTCTGAAGGGTGACTTTTCGGCCACGAATGCACAAATGATCTCTTCTGAACAACCTGATTACTCTGATCTACCCGATCAAAAGTTTTAGTCTGTTTTTTCTGAAAAAGGTTCTGAAAATGCCTTTTTGAAGGGTGACTTTTCTGCCACAGATGCACGAATAATTTCTTCTGAAGAACCTGCTTACTCTGATCTACCCGACCAAAAGTATTATTCTGTTTTTTCTGAAAAAGGTTCTGAAAATGGCATTTTTGAAGGGTGACTTTTCTGCCACGAATGCACGAATAATTTCTTCTGAAGAACCCGCTTACTCTGATCTACCCGACCAAAAGTATTAATCTGTTTTTTCTGAAAAGGGTTCTGAAAATACCATTTTTGAAGGGTGACTTTTCGGCCACGAATAGACGAATAATTCCTTCTGAAGAACCCGCTTACTCTGAAATGCTCAACAAAACTTATTAGCCCATTCTTCCTGAAAAAGGTTCTGAAAATGTCATTTTTGAAGGGTGACTTTTCGGCCACTAATTCACGAATAGTTTTTATCAGTTTCCTTTTCACTCTGTCCCAATACTTTTTCTCTTTATTGCTGATTGTTAATTGCTCATTGATAATTGAGAAATTGCCACAGATGCACAGATGATTCTTTTTCAAATACTCGTCCCTTCTGAAATGCTAAGACCAAACTGTAAAAACCATTTTCTGAATAATGTTCTGAAAATGTCACTTTTGAAGGGAAATTTTTCAGCGGCAGATGCACAGATGATCTCTTTTCAAAAATTCTGATTACTGCCTACTTGATTCCTAAAAACTGATTACTGATCACTAAAAATCACTTCTTAATTTCCATTTTTTCAGCGAAGAAATCGCAGAAGTCTTTCATGGTATCGCGCATTTTTTCATCTTGTGTAGCCCTGTAGAAGGTGTCGCTCATAGTAACCATAGTCTGGTGAAAGAACATCTTCATATCGTCAAGCGGCATTTCTTTGGTCCACAGGTCGATTTTTAGCGTCTCTTTTTGTTCGGCATCCCACATAGAAAGCAGCATGGCCTTGGCCTCTTTGTTTTCTACTCCCCCGTCTTCGGCACTCCAGTGGAGTTCTTCGGGTACGCGGTTTTCGTCTAGAGATACTTTAATATTGATGTTTGATTTTTTTGCTATAGCCATTACTTTCGGGGTTTGTATTTTGATTTTTTGAATATTGTTTCGGCATCTGTTTCTATCATCTCCTTAACAGAAACGTCATTTTTTTCCATGAATTGTTGCACTATTTGCCAGCCTAAAAATTGTCCCAACCTGGGCGGTGCCTCAGCATCGAGTTCCAGGAAGAATTTTGAGAAAGGTGCGGGGTACAAGAATCGGGTCTGCAGATCGGAATCTGACGAATACAGCAGTTCCCGTTCTACAAAATACCTCCATATCTGGTCTTCATTCGCCTGGGCCCACGAGAATTCTTCAGGCAGATAGGTCATTTTTTCAGCATCGGTTTTAAACGGCAATAAAATATCTTTCAGGTAGAGCATTTTTCCGTAGTAAACCATGTGCGCAAGAAAACTGCGTGAAGACGGCCCCGGCACTACGGTTTGAGCAAAAGCCCCGGCCGCATCAACAGCAATTTGATCTTTCTGCATCTCCTTTTTTATGTAATCCTGCACCCCTGTGTACAGCGGGTGATCCATCCCCAGGTAAGTATCAAGCGCTACCAGCAGCAAGGAATCTGCCCACACCACCTGGTTGCGATAGTCAACATCAGAAGTGAGGGTAATTACCTTCGGAATGTTGCGCTGCGGGAAATAGTATTTTATATGCTGAAAAAGCTGCTCCAGTTCATCTTCTGTCTCCCTGAGATCGGGGAATTGTGTAGCCACGGCTTCATTGAGCTCCAGTTGTATGGTGTCCTCCATTTTTTGCACCCAAAGAATGTCGGGATACTGTCGCGGAAAAAGGAATGAAAATTCCTTTTTGAGTGCCGGAAGACTGTCAGCCGTTGCATTTGCAAAGCGCTGATCGAATCTTTTCAGCTCAAGATCAATGGGAATAGCCGTAATTTCCTTCTCCTTACTGTCGTTTTCGGCGCAAGATAAAAGGCTGGCAAACAGGCAGTAAAAAAGGCTTTTTTTGAACATAGGCAAATTAAGAATGGTTTAACGCAAGCTATTTCCAGATAATTAACTGAAGAACTATATTTGTTAACAAAGATATACCTCCAAAAGAAACTGACCAACACTTATGAAAACTAAACAGGTAATTGACCATATTGTAAACTGGTTAAAAGAATATGCTTCTCAGGCAAAGATGAATGGTTTTGTTGTTGGAATAAGTGGCGGGGTAGATTCGGCAGTGGTTTCTACACTTTGCGCAAAAACGGGATTGAGAACGCTGTGCGTAGAGCTTCCTATCCACCAGTCGCAAGACCAGGTGACCAGAGCACAGGAACATATTGCCAATTTGAAAAAGCAATTTGCCAACGTAACCGATGTACAGGTAGACCTTACCCAAACCTTTGATGTATTTTCACAATCTGTACCCCAGGCAGAAGAAAGCCCAAAGTTACATCTTTCTATGGCCAACGTGCGGGCAAGACTACGCATGACCAGCCTTTATTACTTCGCAGGTTTGCACAACTACCTGGTAGCAGGAACGGGCAATAAGGTTGAAGATTTTGGCGTGGGATTCTTCACCAAATACGGTGACGGCGGCGTAGACCTATCTCCCATTGCCGATCTTATGAAAAGTGAAGTCTACGAAATTGCCAGAGAACTGGATGTGATAGACAGCATTGTGATCGCGGCACCCACCGACGGACTTTTTGGAGACAGCAGAAGCGATGAAGACCAGATTGGTGCCAGCTACGACGAACTCGAATGGGCTATGAAAGAAGCTGAAAAAGGTAAGACCGAAGCCGATTTCATGGGACGCCAGCAGGAAGTTTTTCGCATCTATAAGTCCAGGCATAATGCCAATAAACACAAAATGGAACCTATCCCGGTATGCACCATTCCTCTTGACCTGAAATAATTGCAGTTTATCGAAAAAATTATTTTTCGAGTAAATAAGGCAGTAAATTTCATTCTCCCCCTGACTTTACGATTAAAACTAATAATCAGCAGATTGCGATGGGATAGCCCATGGAATTTCTTGTGCTAAAATTCGAACAATGATTAAAATTCTAATTGCAGACCACCATCCCATAACACGAATGGGGATATCTTCTCTGCTAGAGAAGGAAGGTGTATATGAAGTAGTGGGAAAAGTTACCAATGGCCGGGACCTTTTTAAGGCCTTAAAAAGCAAAACGCCCGATGTACTTATCCTGGAAATTGACCTGCCCGAAATTAACGGGATTACCGCTCTGCGGACAATAAAATCTGAAAATCCGGGTACCAAGATCCTCATCCTTAGCTGTCATCCCGAAGAAATGTATGCTTTGAACTCCATCAAGGCAGGTGCCTCCGCTTACCTCTCAAAAACGGCATCTACAGATGTGCTTCGTGAAGCAGTGCACCAGGTGGCACGGGGAGGTATTTACCTCAACAAGGAGATTAGTGAAAAGATCAACTCCGGCACTACCAGATCCAACAACATTGTTTCCCGCTATAAAAAACTCTCAACCCGTGAGATCGAAGTACTCAACCTTCTTTCTACCGGAAAAAGGAATAAAGATATAGCCGAAGCCCTGGATATTAATGAAAAAACGGTGAGCACCTATAAGACCAGGCTGCTTAAAAAATTAAGGGTAGATAACCTTGCCGATCTTATTAACCAGGCGCGCCTGTTACAGATAAGACCTACATAACCCGGTTTAACTTGCCCGAAAGTACCTTTTTAAGAGTTATGTAATCCATGATATCCTGTAAGACACCCGTAGACTCTTCGGGAGGAACTTCTTTTATTGTCCGGTTAAGTTCGTTTATCTTCTTATTGACCAAAAACCTTCTCAAAGAAAGGATAGTTTCATTTACAAGACGACCAATTTCCGCTTTTTTACCCTTCACAAAAATCTCCATCCTTTCCCAGTCGTGAAGCACATACTGCTCTTCATCCATTAAGATACTGGTTACTTCCGAAGCATTTTCGGGAGTGAGTTCATTTATAAAAGTATCTATAGAAAATTCCTGCTCCTCATTGTATTTCTTGATCACCAGTTGATAGATCTTCTGGAAATGTTCGTTGGCAAAAGCCACCTCATCTTCCTGTAGATCAAGAAAGATCTTTTCATAAACCTTTGCCGTCATCATTTCGGGCTCCAGTGAAATTTCACCCTTGTCATCTACCTTCACCACCAGGTCTTCAAAATCTTCTTCCATCATACCGTAATGCAGCAGAAGACTAATAATGGTTCGCTCCAGCACATACAGCTCATCTACTTTCACCTGGGGCCCCGGTTCATCCCTCACCACTTCAAACTGCTTTGTCTTCTTTGGAGCTGTTTTAGCCGCTGGTTTTCCGGCCAGTTGAGCTAAAGTGGTAAACAAAACATCTTCAGAAATGTCCATGATGCGTGAAGTCTCCTGCACATAAACTTCCTGCTGAATATTATCGGGGATCTTTGAGATACTGCTCACCATATCCCGTATGAGCGAAGCTTTCTTTACCGGGTCGTTCTTAGCTTCCTCCATTAACAGGGAAGCCTTATAATTGATGAAATCCTTGGAATTTTGCTCCAGGTATAACCTTACATCTTCTTCGGAATTCTTCTTTGCAAAACTATCGGGGTCTTCCCCTTCCGGAAAAGCACACACCTTCACGTTCATGCCCTGCTCCAGGATAAGATCAATCCCCCGAATGGAAGCACGCTGCCCGGCAGCATCACTGTCAAAAAGTACGGTGATATTCTTGGTGAGCCTGTTTATAAGCCTAATCTGCTCCGGAGTCAAAGCCGTTCCCGAAGAGGAAACTACGTTCTCAATACCCGCCTGATTAAACTGTATCACATCGGTATACCCTTCAACCAAATAGCAATTATCCTCTTTTGCAATTGCTTGTTTAGCGTGGTAAATCCCGTAAAGCACCTTGCTTTTATGGTAGATCTCACTCTCGGGACTATTGAGATATTTCGCAGCTTTTTTGTCATTTGTAAGAATTCTCCCTCCAAAACCCAACACCCTGCCCGACATTGACTGAATGGGGAACATTACCCGACCTTTAAATCTGTCAAACTGCTTATCTTCTTTAACTATAGTTAACCCGGTTTTCTCGAGGTATTCCAGCTTATAACCTTTGCCAAGAGCTTCGTTGGTAAAAGCGTTCCAGTCATCAAGACAGTAACCCAATCCAAATTTTGCAATGGTTTCATCGGTAAATCCGCGTTCCCTGAAGTAGCTTAGGCCAATTGCCTTGCCGAGTTCGGTTTTAAGCAGGTTATTCTGAAAATACTTTGCAGCAAATTCAGAAACCAGGTACATGCTTTCCCGTTCATCGGCCTGCTCCTTTTGTTCCTGGCTCTGCTCGGTCTCCTCCACCTCAATATTGTACTTCCTGGCGAGGTACTTTATGGCTTCAGGATAAGTAAAATGTTCGTGTTCCATCAGGAAAGCCACGACATTGCCTCCTTTGCCGCTGGAAAAATCTTTCCATATCTGCTTCACCGGGGAAACCATAAAGCTGGGCGTGCGTTCCTCACTAAAAGGGCTCAATCCCTTATAGTTACTACCCGATTTCTTAAGTGTCACAAAATCACCAAGCACCTCCTCTACCCGGGAAGCTTCAAAAACTTTATCTATGGTGTTTTTTGAGATCAATTTTTACTGCGGAAATTTTGGCAAATGTAAGGTATATATAAAAACCAGAAAGGAATTTGGTTATTGAAAATGCTTGCCTGGTTCTCTTGTGGGCCTTACATAAATTCTCTTCTAATGATCCTTACAACTTCAATTTAACAGGATTTTGCCGGCTGTCCCAAATTGTGAGGATGAGGATATGACTTTCTAATATTTCATAAAACATCAGGTAATCTTTAATAATATACATTCGAACACTCTTTAGGGAGGTAGGTTTTCCCATTGTTGGATTTTCCCTTATCTGGAGAACAGCCAATTGAAATAACCTGAAAAGCTTTTTACTATAAACTTTTGATTTGTCCTTTGATGCCAGTATTCCAGAATTTTCCTTCTATCATCTTTGGCACGACGTGACCAGACTATTCTTTTAGCCATTCTTCAGTTCCCCGATCTACTTCTTCATTTGTAAAAAATTCTCCTCCTCTGTATTGCTCTCTTGCTTCATTTATAGCTGAAATCTGTGCCTCATTTAGAACATAATCCTTTTCAATCACCTCTCCAGTTAGCATGTTATAAAGCACTTTCAGTAACTTCACGTTCTCAACTTGCTTTATTTCTGCAATCAATTTCTCCCTTATTTCCATTTTATTCATCTCCATCCTTTTAATTTTTAAAGCAAATTTTAATTTTCTTTATTTTCTCGTGAAAGCAGTAATTGATATTTTTAGTATATCATCTTAAATATAGCAAAAAACATGCTGTAATAATCTCAAAAAAAAGGACACCCGAAGATGTCCTTAATCAAATTATAACCGGTGGCTAATTCTAATTCACGTCAAATCTAAGTCCCACAGAAACATTATGTAGATCTGTAGCCTGATCTTTAAATATTGGGTTGAGATCGTATTTCACGTACAGTGATGTTCCCCCAAAGCCCATGTAACCACTGAGTCCGTAGATAAAATCATTCGTATTGTAATCTCCTTTAAGCTTCTCCTTTACCTTCTCTCCATCTTCTTCATACTTCAGTTTTTGACGTTCTCCCAGGTTTATTCCGGCATACCCCCCAAGTCCTATTTTAAATTGATTTCGGGTAGAGAACCAAACACTTCTTGAAGATTCCACCTTCTTCGACGGACCAAATTCAAAGTGTACCGGAAAAACAAGGTTATCCATCCTAAACTTCGATTTGTCTAACTTCAGCGGAAATTCTTCAAGCGCAGTCACGCCTTCGTCTTCAACAAAATACCGGTTATCTGTAGGTTTCAAGCCATTAAACTGAAATGAAAATCCGTACCTAAGCCTCATAAAATTCGATTTTTCGAACACCCTTGTTCTCCATGCCATCCCAATTTCAAAGAAACGGCTGCCTCCTACTTTGAAGTCTGAATCATTGACCGACTGCCCATCGCTCAAAGCATTATTAAACCCAACCGCCATAATGAGGTGGGTAGAGGTGCGGCTGTACCGGCTCTTGTCAAACCAGTTGTCATCATGCTCATCCTCCTCATCATCTGCATCTTCCCACGTCCATTCATCGGTTGTCTCTTCTCTTGTGAGCAGCGCGATTTGATTATCAATAATAGCCACCCGGTTTTGAATATTCATTGCGTGTTTACGGGCAGCTTCACTTTTAAGTTTTTCCGCTTCTTCCCAGTCAATTTCCTTTGCTTCGGCGCGACGGTTTATGGCCTCCACTTCTTTTTTAAGAGCTTCTTTCTCTTCATTGATGATCTGCTCCTTTTGCTTTTCCAATTGTTCGATCTTTTCAGGATTTGTTTTTTCCTGCGCAACAGCAGGATTCACAACTACCGAACAAAAGATGAGGAACATTAAAAAGATATTTTTTTTCATGGTTCTGGTTTTTATAGGCATTTTTAAAAGCCCGTTAATTGATTGATTGATGAATTATTTGAGATTAAAAATCGCGATTGGCCACTGCCGTTTTAGCTCGTGAAATGCCTTCTTTTACCACCTCAAAGACCTTTTGCCTAAAAGACTGCTCCAGCTCGTATTCTACCTGGTAAAGCAAATCTTTAGAATTTACGGTAAAGATGGTGTCAGCTTTTAATTCGGCCGTTGCCAGCAATAACAGGGCTTCTACCTCATTATCACTCACTGCAGCACGGTTTTCATTTACGGCAACTTCCACATTATCTTCGTCGGAATGGATTTCTTTTAGCGGCTTTTTTTCTTCGGTTGCTTCGGAAAAATTCCCCGAAGCTACCTCGTTTTCTGCTTCAGAAACACTGGCTACAGGGGCCTCAAAAATGGCATTTTTGACAGGTCTTTCTGCGGAAGGTTTTTCTTCCTCTTCTAATTTTTCGTTTTCTTCAGAAGCAGCTATCTGAATCACTTTGGGTTCTGAGGTCTTTTCCTGCAGTACAGGCAGTGCAGAATTTTCCTCAACTACCTGTGGCGCTTCCGAAGTAAAAGGCGAATCAAAGAAAGTGCCCAGCACAAAAAACAAGGCAGCAACGGCTGCAACTGCGGTTATCCACAGCAGGTAAGTCGGTTTTTTTCTTCCTTGCTCCAGGCGCTCTTCCAGCTTTCCCCAGCCGGCGGCCGATGGCTGGATCTCCCGGCTTTCAAGCAGCTTTTTTACGTTATTTTCAAATCTTTCCGGTTCCATATTCTGTCGTGTTTTCATGTTCCAGCTTTTCCTGAAGCATTTTTCGGGCTTTAAATAGCTGTGACTTAGAAGTTCCTTCTGTGATGTTCAGCATTTTTGCTATTTCATGGTGCTTATAACCTTCAACAGCATACATCAAAAACACCATTTTATAACCTTCGGGCAAACCGTCAATCACCTCCTGGATGTGCGCTGCATTGAATTCCGAAGTAAAGCAGTACGAAAAATCTACATTTTCGGGCACCTCATCTTCAGCAAACATGCTGCGTTTATCGGTACGAAGAAAAGAGATAGATTCCCGTACCATGATTTGCCGCATCCAGCCTTCAAAGCTGCCTTCATCCCTAAAATCTTTCAGGTGCGTAAACACCTTGAAAAAGCCGTTGAGCATCACTTCTTCGGCATGATGCAGGTCTTTCACGTACTGCCTGCAAATGCTTAACATCTTCGCCGAATGTTTCTCATAGATCTTTCGCTGCGCCTGCCGGTTTCCCGCGGCTGCACGTTTTATCAAAAGAGCATCGTTCTTAAAGAGTTGAATTACTTTCACCTGCTTAGCTTTTCAAAAGGCCTTCTATTAACATAGACGAGTGAAAGTTACAAAAGGTTGCCTGAGGGTTTAGATTTTTTTAAAAATAAGCTGTGGCAGCTTCATTCAAATCTTCTCAAAAAAGGGAAATCCGCAGGCCTCAGCCCAATAAAAACTGGGAAAAAACTTATCTTAGAGGCTTTTAACATCCCTACAATATGCGCTATTTTTTAAGCTTTTGCTTCCTCTTTATTTACTGCCTCTGCCCCGCTCAGGAACGATTTTTAGACAACATTTTTGAAGTTGATCCCGCCATTACCGAAACTTACGCCACAAAAGATGGTGAAGCTTTGAAACTGGATATTTATACCCCAAAAAATGATACCGCCCGCTCGAGGCCTTTGATCGTTTTTATGCATGGCGGCGGATTCTCTGGCGGCTCCCGCACCCATGAAGATCTGGTAAAGTTTTCGCAACAAGCGGCCCGCAAAGGCTATGTGGCGGTGCAAATCTCTTACCGCCTCACCCGAAAAGACCAGTCTTTTGGCTGTGATTATGAAGCTTCCGGAAAAATAGAAACCTTTCAAAAGGCTGCTGAAGATTTTATGGATGCCGTGCAATTTCTGGTAACAAACGCAGATAAATACCGCATAGACCCCCAACAGATCATTGTGGGCGGCAGCAGTGCCGGTGCCGAAGCTGTTTTAAATGCGGTTTACAACCCCCAGCTTATGTTCAGCGAACCGAATAAATATCAGGATATAGATTTTGACGGGGTTTTCTCCCTGGCCGGCGCCGTTGTTGATGCCCGCTACCTTACCTCAAAAAATGCTGTTCCCGGAGTATTTTTTCACGGCACTAAAGACAATCTTGTGCCCTACGCCACTGCACCGCACCATCTTTGCGAACCTGGTGCGCCCGGTTACCTGATGCTGGACGGCTCAAAAACCATCGTTCAAAAACTGAAAGACCTCAACACCTCCTACCTGTTGTACAGCTTTGAAGGCGGCAAACACGAGCATTCGGGGATGCCCTTTAACGAGCTGGACAACGTTTTTGATTTCTTTCAGCGGGTGTTTCTCAACAACGAACAGCTACAAATGGAAGTTTGGCGCTAACATTTAAAAAGCCTTAAAATGAAAATCTTCACCTATCTTTTTTGCTTTTTCACATTTTTGGGCAGGGCAATCGCCCAGCGACAGGTGCAAAGCCTTAATTCGGCCTGGCGTTTTTCTTCGGAAGTTCAGCCTGAGAAAATTGTGAATATCCCCCATACCTGGAATGCCGAAGATGCTTTTAAAGACGGAAAGGAATATTTCCGCGGAAAAGGCACCTATAAAAAGACCCTCTTTGCCCCTCAAAAATGGCAAAATAAACAGGTGTTTCTGAAGTTTGAAGGTAGCAACCAGGTGACCGAAGTTTTTGTAAACGGTACTTCTGCCGGAAAACACATTGGCGGCTACACCGGATTTGTCATTGATATTTCTGAAGAATTGAAGTTGGCTTCCGAAAATGAGCTGAAAATAGTTGTTGACAACAGCCACGACACCAATATTCCGCCGCTGGATGCCGATTTCAATTTTTACGGCGGAATTTATCGTGATCTTGAACTAATTATCATCGATAAACTCCACTTTGAACTGGAAAATGCCGCTGCAGGAAATATTTTGGTTCGTACGCCCCAAGTTTCAGAAGAAAAAGCCCTGGTACAGGTAGAAGCCAGAGTGGTAAATGACGGTGAAGCTTTCAGAAATGCCACTGTGGCATTAGAAATATTGGATCCCAATGCTAAAAAATTAAAAACACTCACTAAAAAAATCAGGCTAAAAGCAAAGGAGTCAAAAAATGTCATTTTTGAAACCTCAGTAAAAAACCCCGCCCTATGGTCTCCCCAAGATCCGCAGCTTTACAGCTTTGAGATCAGTTTAGCGAGCGGAAATCCTTCAGAAAAGCTGGATGAATTCAGCTCTAAATTCGGATTTCGCTGGTTTGAAGCCGATCCCGAAAAAGGCTTTTACCTGAATGGAAAAACTATCAAACTTATTGGTGCAAACCGACATCAGGATCTACAAGGACTGGGAAATGCGCTTCCCAACACCATTCACAAGAGCGATTACAGGCTGATCAAAGAAATGGGGGCGAATTTTGTGCGAACTGCTCATTACCCACAAGACCCCGAAGTTTACAGGATCTGTGACGAGCTGGGGCTTATCGTGTGGTCTGAAGTGCCGGTAATCAATGATGTTACCGCGACAGACGAGTATCACAACGTGGCCCTGCAAATGCAGAAGGAGCAGATTCAGCAGTTTTTCAACCACCCTTCGGTGATCTTCTGGGGTTATATGAACGAGATCTTTATCAGGCTGGTTTTCAACAACGAGATGACGGAAAGCGAAAAAGAAGATAAAATTGAAACTTCTGTAGCCCTGGCCAAAAAGCTTGAAAAGCTCACCAAAAATCTCGATCCTCACCGGCTAAGCGTGATGGCCCTGCACGAAAATGAGCTCTATAATACTTCGGGGATTGCCGATATCCCCGATGTAATTGGCTGGAACCTTTATTTTGGCTGGTATTCACCGGGACTTGAAAACTTCGGGAAATTTCTTGATGAGCAGCACGAACGCTATCCAAACCGGCCACTTATCATTTCGGAATACGGGCCGGGCGGCGATGTGCGTATCCAGACAGAAGATCCAAAACCCTGGGATTACAGTGAAGCCTATCAGTTAAAATTACACCGCAGCTACATCAACCAGGTGCTTGCCCGCGATTATGTAGTAGGAATGGCGGCCTGGAATTTCGCCGATTTTGGTTCGTCTTTCAGGCAGGACGCCATTCCGTACATCAACCAAAAAGGCCTGCTGAATTTTGACCGCAGTAAAAAAGATATTTACTATTACTACCAGGCGAGACTGGTCGATGAATCCATGATCTATATTGCCGGTGAGAATTATGAACAAAAATTTCCGAAGAGCGAAAACCACCAAATCAGCATTACGGTATTTTCGAATGCTGAAAAAGTGGACCTAAACATCAATGACAGCCTTAAAATTTCTTCGGAAGTAACCGACGGAATCTCATTTTTCGACCTAAAACTTCCTGAAGGAACTCACCGGCTCACTGCCACCACAGGCGACATCTCCCATTCCAGAACCATCCATGTGCTCCCCAGAAAAGACCTGCTGAAAAAACTCAAAACTCAAGATTTGACCATCAACGTGGGCACACATGTGAACTACAAAGACCCTGTAACAAAAGAAATCTGGATGAGCGACCAGCAGTATGAACCGGGCGGCTTTGGTTATGTGGGCGGTGAGGTATACCAAAAATCGGCTGCCAAGTTCCAGGGCACGGCTTCAGATATTCAGGGAACCGGGAACGATCCGCTGTTCCAAACCATGCGCGAAAGCATTGAAGCCTATAAATTCGATGTAGAAGCAGGTACCTACAGAGTCACCTTATTGTTTGCAGAACCCGAGTTCAATGCTTCCGAAGAGAACATTTACAACCTCAACACTTCCGAAGAAAAGAAACCGGAAGGAGTGCGGAGTTTTGATGTGAAGGTTAACGGAAAAATTGTTTCTGAAGACCTTAACCTGGCACGCGATTACGGCCGAATTCGCGCTGTAGAAATTTCTTATACGGTGAAGACAGAAAAAGGGATTGCGATCGAATTTTCTGAAAATGCAGGAAAATCGCTGCTTTCTGGAATTAAACTGGAAAAATTATAACTGAATGTTTGAATCAATTTTAAAACCCGGCTTCCAAAAATGGCATTTTAAATACCTTTTTTGGAAGCTAAGCTACTTTCATTTACAGTTTTCATAAGCTTCAGTTTAAAATTAGGTTTCAAAATGACCTGCACGGGTTGCCGCTAAAAAAAAGCCCTGTTCCGCTTCCGCAGCAACAGGGCTCTGTAAATTTAATTCATTGGTATTATTCTACCACGGTAAAAGTGCCGTCAAAATCACTGTTAGAGCTACCTGCCACAAAGAAGTCAAATTCTCCCGGTTCATATACATATTCCAAAGACCCGTTGTAAAACTTTAGGTCTTCTACAGTGACCGGAAATTCAACAGTCATAGATTCTCCCGGTTTCAGCTCGATCTTTTTGAAAGCAATAAGTTGCTTTTTTGGAGGGGTAAGGCTTCTCACTTTGTCGTGAATATAAAGCTGTACAACTTCTTTACCTACTTTTTTCCCGGTGTTGGTCACGGTGGTGCTAATGATAATTTCTTCGTCTGCACGCAAATTTTCGCTGCTGGCTTTACTTTTACCGTACTCAAAACTGGTGTAGCTCAACCCGTAACCAAACGGCAACAGCGGGGAATTGACCACATCGAGATAATTCGATTTAAACTTTTCAAATTCTTCTGAAGCAGCAGGTCTTCCGGTAATTCTTTCCCCGTAATACACAGGGATTTGCCCTACGTTTCTAGGCCAGCTCATCGTTAGTTTTCCTGAAGGGTTTACATCTCCAAAAACCACATCGGCAATAGCGTTTCCTGCTTCCACACCCGGGTGCCAAACCTGCAGGATGCTTAGGGGCATCTCCATTTCTTCGGAAATATCAAGGGGGCGACCGCTCATAAGCACAAGGGCAACAGGCTTTCCGGTAGCAACAAGTTCTCTAATTAGCCTTTTTTGGCTCTCCGGAATCTGAATGTTGGTACGGCTGGCCGCTTCCCCACTCATTTCGCTGGCTTCTCCCACCACAGCTACAATTACATCGGCAGCTTTGGCAACTTTTAAGGCTTCCTGAAGCAATTTTTCGGGAGAGCGATTGGAAATCTCTACTTTGGGGCCAAATACATTTACTTTTTTCGCATAAGCCGTATCGTTGGTGATGTTCGCACCTTTAGCATAAGTGATTTTCGCCTTTGGCGCTACATTTTTAAAACCTTCAAGTACGGGAACCGAAAGTTTGAAGTCTCCGGTTGGAGCCCAGGTTCCAAGCATATTTGTTTGATCATCGGCCAACGGACCAATGAGTGCGATTTTTGCCTTTTTTGACACCGGTAGTACCTGGTTGTGATCTTTCAGTAAAACAAAAGACTGGGTTGCTGCAAGACGTGCCAGCTGCCTGTTCCCTGCCGTCAAAATATCTTTTTCGGGCCTGCTTGCATCTGAATATCTGTAAGGATCATCAAGTAAACCTAATTTATGCTTGGCTTCAAGGATACGACGGGCGGCAGTAGTGATCTCTTCTTCGGAAACCCTTCCTTCATCTACAGATTTTTTCAGGGTTGTTAAGAATCCTTCGCCAACCATGTCCATATCCAAACCTGCTTTTAAAGCCATTGCCGATACATCCTGAAGGTCTCCCATTCCGTGGGCGATCATCTCGTTTACCGAAGTATAATCTGAAACTACAAATCCGTCAAAGCCCCATCTTTCGCGAAGCAGGTCGGTAAGCAGCCATTTGTTCCCGCTTGCCGGCACTCCGTCAATATCGTTAAAAGAAGTCATTACACTACCCACGCCGGCATCTACAGCAGCTTTGTAAGGCGGCAGGTATTCATTGAACATCTTGGTGCGGCTCATGTCTACGCGGTTATAATCGCGACCCCCTTCGGGAGCGCCATACAGCGCAAGGTGTTTAACGGTTGCCATCATGGTTTGAGGTTGCGTAAGATCATCCTGCTGGTAACCTTCTACCATAGCAATCGCAATTTGAGAACCTAAATATGCATCTTCACCGGCACCTTCGGCTACACGGCCCCATCTTGGATCGCGGGAAATATCTACCATAGGAGAAAAGTTCCAGTTGATCCCATCAGCAGTAGCTTCTTTAGCAGCTACTTTGGCTGTTTCTTTTATCAACTCCATATCCCAGCTGGAAGAAAGCCCCAGCGGAGTAGGAAAAGTTGTTTTGTAACCATGAATAACATCTGACCCGATAAGCAGCGGAATTCCCAGGCGCGAGTTTTTAACTGCAATTTCCTGGGCCTGGCGCACCCTCTCTGGACTCGACACTCCAAATACACCACCTACCTGACCGGCCTTGATCTTGGCTTCAACATCTTCACTCACTACAGATCCTGTAGCTACTCCGCCACCGGGAGTGAGCAGGTTGAGCTGCCCTATTTTTTCTTCTAAAGTCATTTTCTCAAGGAGGGCCTCCACCTGCGGAATTCTTTCCTGTGCCTGGAGATATGAAAGTCCCATAAAAAACAAAAATGCGACTGAAAGATTAATTTTTCTCATTCTTATATTCTTTAAAAATTATTAAATTGTCTATTCTTACTTTACTTCCCGGATCTCAGTTTTTTCTGAAATCCCGTTCTCATTAAATGCTTCAATACTGAAGTAATACGTGGTACCCTTATCAAGATTCCGCATAAAATGTTCGTTTTCACCGTAAATCAACCACGACTGGTATAATTTATCGGGCGCTATTCCCCAGCGAATAGTGTAACCCTGGGCACCTTTCACCGGCCCCCACTTAAAGGCAGCATCTCTTCGGTCTTCCTGGCGGTTTATAGTAAAACATTTGACTTTTGCCGGTTTCTTACCCAATCCTTTTCCAAACACCCTGATTTCAGAAAGAGCCAGATTGTTCCCCGGAACTTCTATGTTGTTATAGCGCACGTATTTTGCCTTTACAGGCTCATTTAGCGGCAGGTAAGCGTTTGGCGCATCTATATAGCTATTACTTCTATCTACGACTGTTTTCCAGTCTTTTCCATTTTCTGAAACTTCAAGGGTAAACCTATGTCTTAAGCCTTCGGTACGGGTATAAATGCCTGAGTCTTCATCATGAAAATTCAGCTGAAAAGCGTAAATATTTCCGGGAGCCAGCATTTCTATCTCCACCCATTGTTCCTCATCATTGGCTTCAGCAACCCAGAAAGATTTAGGGCTTTCATCTGTAAGCACTTTAGAGATGATCTCTCCGTCGCTGTTCTTTTCGAGCGGCATTTCGGTGATATCAAAATCGCCATCGGTAGAGGTGCTCTTCCGAATTTGCATTTGCGAAGAGGAAACTGTCGCTTTCCCATTGTAAGAAAGCAACATCCAGCCGGTATGCTGGCCTGCTTTAGTAGGATGACTAGGCGCATGTAATGGATAATCTCCATAGCTGGTGTTGGTATACATCAAACCTTCATCATCAAAGTAAGTTGGCCACATGGCCAGCCGCCGCTCCCAGTGAGAATTTGAAGCCAGGGCCATAGTTGCAAAATGCCAGTACTGTCCATTGGTTTGTTTTACTGTAATCCCGTGACCGGCACCATTGGCGAACCCACCGGGCTTAAAACTGTAGGGGTTGTTCTTCATGTATTTGAAGGGGCCCAGTGGGGTTTCACCAACGTAAGCTGCATCGGCATATACATTGAATTGGGTGCCCGGCGCAGCATACTGCAGGTAATATTTGCCGTTGTGTTTTGTCATGGAAGCACCTTCCATATAGCCTTCCTTTAAAGTTGGATGGAAATTATTTTCACCAAATCGCTCCCAGCCGTGCTCTTCTTCAACCAGGTTGATCAATTCTTTTTCAACACCGGTTTCAAGAAAACGATCATCTTTATCTAACATCTTCACCTTAAGCGGGTAAACATTTGAGGAACCCCAGTAGAGATAGGCCTTGCCGTCATCATCTATGAACAATTCGGAATCCTGGATATTACTGGTAATGGAAGCCGTGGGCGTCCAGTTTCCACTTTTTGGATCATCGGTATATAAAATACTTCCGTAGCCCGCAGGATCTCCGGCGAAATACACCAGCGAATCTTTGTAATTAAAAGCGGTGGGCGCATTGGAGCCTTCAAAAAACCACTGTTTTGGTTTAATGAATTCCCAGTTAACCAGGTCTTTTGAATGCCAGTAACCAAAGGAGCGGGTGACAAACATGTAATATTCCCCTCGGAATTCAATTACCGCAGGATCTGCACCCGAACGATAAGAAATATTCTTGCTGGAATTATAAACCATATAGGAGTAGTCAATATCCAGCGGATTGATATAGGTTTTAGGTACTTCTTCCTGCGAGTGCGCAAAGAAGCTGAAGAATACGGCTACTGCTGTGGTAATGTGGGTGAACCCTTTCATTTATCTAATCATTTTTTGATGAGAAAATAACCAGGGCAGAAGATAAGGTTCAGAAAAAGCCGAATCCCAGCTGTTGTGGTTATCATTTGGATAAAGGGACAGTTTTGCATTACCGCCGGCCGTGTTGATCTCGCGGGCCATGGTCTTTGAAAGTTCGGCAGGAACTACATTGTCCTGTTCGCCGTGAAAGATCCAGATATTAAATCCTTCAGGATATTTTTTAACGATGCCGGGATCTGCGCCGCCACAAATAGCAAAAGCCGCGGCAAAGGTTTCGGGCATTCTGGAAAGGATCTCGTAGGTCCCCATTCCTCCCATTGAAAGTCCGCCCACATAAATCCGGTCTTTATTGATATAATCTTCCGAAGTAACAGAATTCAGAAGAGCCATCACCAAATGTAGGGCTTTGGTAGGCTCCTCCTCGTTCTTAAAATTAAATTCCAAAGGAGTTTTATTTCGCTCAACCTCCACTTTTGCCCAATAATCTTCTTTTGGGGCCTGCGGAAAAATAACCACAGCCGGAAAATCTTCCCGGTTTGCCTCTTTCAGGAATAAATCGCTCCCGTGCACGAGTTGCGCTTCATTATCGCTTCCCCTTTCTCCCGCGCCGTGTAAAAAAAGCACTAACGGATACTCTTTTTCTTCGGAAAAGTTCTTCGGAAAGAGAATGCGATAGTTTAAAGTATCGTTTTGCTGAATAAACTGCTTTTTTTGAAACTCTGACCGCTCCTGGGCCATTCCTGAAGCTGAAATAAGCATAAAAAAGCCTGCGAACAGAAGAAAATTAAGGGAAATGTTATTTTTCATAATTGTAATATTTAAAGCTGACAGATAATAAAAAAACCTGTTCTAAAAATGTCATTTTTGGATGGTAAAATCCAGTTTTTTCAATCCTTCCTGTATTTCGGGAGCCTGCATAAAAAGATCCCAAATAAGTCCAGACCGATAATTCTCAATCATAACCACCTGCGGCCCCTGGTCTATTGCAAGGTAATAAGGTGCCACCCAATCTTCACCCTCAAGGCTGTAGGCGTCATAAAATCCTGCAGGTCCCCACAATAACTCATGCAAATCTTCATAAAAATACCTCATGGCATCCAAAGATTTCTCTGGGGTGTAAGGGAGTGAACTAATGGCCGCAGTTGGCGAAACCACGCCACGGTCATCATCGGGTGAGTGTGCGGAATATCCTATACCATCGTCTTCATTTCGGGTGTAGCTGGCGGTAAGGCCCCAGGAATTCTTGCTGTAAGTTTCAAAATCTTTCGGATTTTCCAGGGCATATTCAAAATTGATGAGGCTGTGGTTTACATTCACATCCCAGTAATTGGCATACCGGTCGCTAAGCCCTTTCGGATTTAACCCAAGGTAGGAATAATGTGCCCAGAAAAGGGGACCACCCCTATTTCCGGAAGTGTTGTGCTTCAGAATTAGCGGCAAACCATAAGCTTCTTCTTCAGAAACAATTTCACCGCCCCTGGCCCAGCCCTCGTGATAGGCTGCAGGTTCAATTGCGTGGCCTGGTGACGAAGCCGCCATGATATAGGTGATCAAACATTCATTATAACCTTCTATCATAAAATCCATCTCCCATTCATACACAGGCGACCAGTGCCAGTAGATCCCGTTCTTGTTATTGGTGTACCAATTCCATTCGATGCCTTTCCAGAGGTCGTCGTACTTTTTGGCTACGGTCTGTTCTGCTTCAGTGCCATTTTTGAGATACTCTCTTACCACAATAAATCCCTGCGCGAGAAAGGAAGTTTCCACAATATCACCACCATTATCTTTTTTCCCGAAGGCCTGGGTGTCGCCGGTCTCCCCGTTGATCCAATGCGGCCATGCGCCATGGAACCTCGGAGTTTTGTCAAGAAAATCGGCAATCTTATTTAGTCGGGTAACGGCAGAATCCCGAGGGATGAAATTCCTTTCCATTCCTGCCACTATAGCCATGAGCCCAAAGCCTGAACCGCCGGTAGTCACCACATGCGAATCATTGCGCGGGTAATTGCCATCGGGGTGAAAGCGCTCGCGGGCCATGCCGCTGTTGGGTTCGGCATAATCCCAGAAATATTTAAGGGTTTGCTTTTGCACGGTATCCAAAAGTGCCTCTTTTGACAGACTTTTTTGCTGAGATTTATCAGCTGCAAACTCCTGCTCCTTTGTCTGGCCTTCTTTGCAGCCCACACCTAAAAGTAGTAGTAAAATAGCCAGTACAGAATATTGTTTCAGCATTTAATTGTTTTTGTAATTTAATGTGATCTAGTAGCTAAATCCTAGTTTATCAAGTCCCGCCTTAATTTCTTCATTCGCCATAAAAAGCCTCCACGGGAGCCCGGTGCGGTAATTTTCGATCATGGCTACTATTGGTCCTTGATCTATGGCCAGGTACCCGTTAGAAAACCAGTTGTGTTCTTCAGAAAAAGCGTCATAAAATCCATATTCGCCCCAGAGTTCATCATTCAAATCTTCATAAAAATGCCGCAGCGCAGCCATAGATTTTTCCGGTGTATAGGGAAAAGAAGACAAAGCCGCAGTTGGCGTAATGACTCCTAAATCGTTTGTAGGGCTGTGCGCGGCGTAGCCCTGGTGATTATCGGAAGCTGTAAGGCCCCAGGAATTCTCGCCATAGCCTTCAAAATTCTTCGGATTACGGACCGCGTATTCATAGTTGATCAATGTATGATTGGTATTTTGCTGCCAGTAATTGGCGTACTGATCTTCCAGGTTACGCGGATCTAAACCAATGAAGGAATAGTGGCTGAAAAATAGCGGTCCGCCGTAAGATGGCCCCAGGGGCAGGTTTAGGCCGTAATGGTTCCTGTTGGTAAGGATCCCTCCGTTTGAGGCCCAGCCATTGGTGTAAACTTCCGAAGAAATTGGATGTGTTGGCGATGATGCGGCTAAAACGTAAACAATTAAAGATTCGTTCCAGCCTTTAATGGGAAGGCCAATCTCAAATTTATAAGAAGGCGACCAGTGCCAGTAAAGCACATTCTGCCCGTTTGTGTACCAGTCCCACTCTACATTTTCCCACAAAGTGGTAATTCGCTCATCAATTTGGGCGTCGTCGAAATATTCACGGTTGATCAGAAGTCCCTGCATCAAAAATGCCGTTTCCACAAGATCACCGCCGTTATCAAGATTACTAAAAGGTCTTGTTTTTGCGGTATTCCCCATGTACCAGTGAGAGAATGCCCCGTGATAAATAGGGACTTCTTCTAAAAAGGACAAGATCCTGTCCAATCGATCCAAAGCTTCAGCTTCACTAATCCAGCCGCGTTCTACAGCCGTGGGAAATGATGCCAGACCAAAACCTGTGCCCCCGGTGGTGACTATATGCGGAGCATCGCCGCCATAGGCATCATTTTGAGACCTTTCGCGGGCCATGCCGCTGTTGGGTTCGGCAAAATCCCAAAAATAATTGAAAGTGCGCTCCTGCACCAGGTCCAGCAGTTCTTCATCGCTCAATTGTGGTACCGGTTCTTCGCCGTTACCAGGGTCAGGAATGTAGGGTTCCTGATATCCCGGTCCCGAATCATCTGAACATGCAAGGAAAAGCACGACAATATTCAGCAGGGAAAAGTATTTTAGAAGACTTTTCATTTAGTAGGAGTTTGTAAATATTTAGAAAAACACTCCTCAAAAATGGCATTTTTGAGGAGTGTCAAAGCTTATGATCAATTATTCATATCGGCTTCAATTTCCTCTTCTGTTAGCGCAACCCGGTAGAAACGCAGGTCGTCTATAGCACTTTGATCGGAAAGGTGGTTCCATTCCACAAAACGTGGAGCACCAGACATTACCGAAACAAGATCGGCACCGGTCCAGTCAACCCCTCCGGTAACGGGAGCTTCGGTTGCAAGTTCCCCATTGATGTAGATCCTGCTCTTATTTTCGGTGATCACAAATCCAATATGCACCCATTCACCGGCAGCCGGATCTATTAATCCGCCGTCATTCCAGCTATTTCCGTCTCCTGTACCCACACTTGCTTTTATTCGCTGACTGTCGCCAGATGCTTCCCTAAATAACTGAAAGCCTTTGGTGAGGTTATTTTTATTGGCCCCTTCAGGATTTACGGCACTAATGGAAATTATACCCGCACGATCTGGGCTGGCATTGACCTTGTACCAAAAAGTGGCACTAAATTCTTCGTCTAAAAGATTTTGAGAAGGGAAGGTTAGATAAGCTCCATCGGCTCCTTTTAAAGCTTCACTTCCTTCTTTAGCATCCTGCGTAAACTGAGGAGACCCAACCACATTAATGCTTCGGCCGGAGACCTGTTCGTTATAATTTCCATCGAAAGGCAGATAAAGAGATATATCTTCGGAAGGAGGGTTCACCATCAGGCTTACTTCTTCCGCAGTCATTGCCTCATTAAAGATCCTTAGCTCATCGATAAGACTTGTATCTGATTTATGGCCCCAATCACTGAAGTTGAGCCCTGAGCCTATCACAAGGTTTTCAACACCTGTCCAATCTATAGCAACATTATCAACCGTAGTAGCTCTTACGAGTACGCCATTAAAATAAATTGCTGTTCCTGTTGGGGAAACCGTAACGGTAATGTGCGTCCATTCGGGTTCTACGGTAGAAATAGTACCGCCATCGTTCCAGATATCACTCTCACCGGTACCTACATTTAATTTCACTACCTGGGCATCGGCGCCAGCAGGTTCTCTAAATAACCTGAAGCCCTGATTTCTATCACTGTCATCGGTCGCTGTTAAAATTCCCGCTCTCTCGGTGCTGGGATCGATCTTGTACCAAAAAGCAAGAGTGAACTCATCTTCTAATTCAGCAAGAGGTATAGTGAGGTAAGAATCTACAGTCCCCTCATAGGAGCCTGTTCCTTCTTTGGCTTCATCTGAAAACCCCGGGTCTCCAACCTGAGTGGGCTCTTCCAGCTCTATAAGCTCCATAAAGCTTTTATCAAAAGCCATGTAGAATATCTCGTTTTCAAAAACAGGCGTATATGGAGGTTCTTTGCTGAAGGTTGTGGTTTGTACGGTCTCTTTACCTTCAATATCTGTAGCCCTCACGGTGACAGTATGTTCACCCATTGAAAGCCCTTCAAAAGTGACCTTTTTGAGTGCTATACGGTAATCGGTAAATTCGGTGAAGGTTTCTACCTCCTGCCCATCTACAAGAACCACGATCTCCTGAATCTCTATGTCATCTTCAACCGCAAGATCTATGGTAATATTAGAAAGCTCTGAAGCTTCTTTGATCACGGTTCCCTGCTGGGGGTATTTTATATTGACTTGTGGAGCTCCTTCATCCTGCCCTGGTTCTACCTTTGTGATAGGATCAATCCCTTCGCGCTCACAACCTGCCAGGATAAACAAGAAGGCAAGAAAGCCAAAAATTCTGATATTTAAATTTTTCATTTTTACCTGTTTAAAGTTGATAATACATCATTAAGTGCCGTATTAGTATCTACGTTGGTAGCTTCTAAAGGTAAGGCGTCAACCTGTGCCTGTGGGTAAGGCAGGTACTCATCGGCGGCGGTGAATGTTCTGCCATCGTAGCTTAGTTCCTGGTATTTGTCAAGACGAATCATATCGTAATACCTTATTCCCCATTCCATAGCAAGTTCGGCAAATTTTTCATCGAGCACCTGTTCAGTAGTCACCCCTGATAGTGCCGGCATATCGGCACGTTCCCTCACCAGGTTTACGGCCTCATCGGCAGGAATTGCTGTAGCACTGGCACCTCTTGTCACTGCTTCGGCATACATAAGCAGGATCTCGGCATATCTTATCACGATAAAGTTCTTACCGGCCCCGTAGTTATTACGCCCATCGGTAAGTTGCACAGAGGGCAGGTAATGTTTACCACTGGCAAAATTTGCTCTTACATAATTGTTGATCACATCATCGGAAGGAGTCACATTGCTAACAAACGCAGGGATGGTATAACCCTCTGCCTGAAGTTCTGCGATCCCTTCAGGAGTGAATAACACGCTGGTTTCAAGACGTACGGTTTCATTCCTGTCAATCATGAAGCCAATGAACTTGTTGCTTGGCTCATAGAATCCCCATCCAGCCTCGGCGTTGTCTCTCGCAGGATCCCAGTTTTGTGGACCGAAAGGCGCATAAAGGTGGTAAAAAGCCTCTCCCGACTCAGATCCATAATCTGAATATTGGAACTCAAGTAAACTTTCGTTGCTCAATTCTCCCGGCTTCTTAAACAGCTGATAAAAATCGGGGTAAAGAGAAAACAAGCCTGAATTTATAATAGCACCTGTAGCATCGGCCACGCCCTGGTAATTCTGAAGTTCCTGTTCAGAAAGGGCTTTCATAGCATAAGCGGTGTAACGGGTAATTCCTCCCGGCAGGTCTGTGCGTTGATTTGGTCTTGCATCTGGAAGAAGCGGTATCACTTCATCCATTTCATTGGAGATAAACTGCATCACTTCATCTTTTGTCGCTACTCCCTGCTCCAGTTCGGCTTCAGGTTGATTTGAAGTAATGATGAAAATATCTTCCCAGTTCCTGGCAAGATTGAAATGAAGCCATGCTCTTATCACTTTTATTTCAGCTATGTACTGCTCGCCACGGGCAAAATCTGCTTCATCGGCGTATTCCATGAAATTCTCGATCTGCAAGATGGCAGTATTCATGTTGATGATGTCATTGTAATGAGAATTCCATACCTGGTTGTACATCCAGAAATCTTTATTGTAATTGAAAAGATCGGTTTCGGTATAAAGGGGCTGGTCACCCAACCCTCCAGAATTCACATCATCACCACGAACCCCCAATAGCAAAGGTTCTTCCCAGCCAAGACTGCTAATTTCATAATAGGCACCAATTAGAGGGTCTATCATTTGGCTGGCATCGGTATAATCAATGTCTCCTGTATTGAGCTGACCTTCCTGTGTATCGAGTTTATCGGAACAGGAGCTTACTGCCAGTGCCAAAACCAGTACAGAAAGACGGATAAATATATTTTTTGAAGTTTTCATTTCGTCTGTCAATTAAAATTTAACATTTATTCCCACTGTATAGATTGATGGCACCGGATAGGTTTGTCTATCTACACCATCGGGCACTTCAGGAGTAAATCCGTTATAGTCGAAGAAAGAGAAAGGCCTTTCAGCAGTAACATATACCCGCATCCACGGTAAATCTTCCTGTTCTACAGTATAGCCCAGTTGTATGGTTTGAATTCTGAAGAAATCTCCATCCTCAACCCAAAAATCACTTAGGCGCTGGTTCCATGCCTTGCGCATTCCGGCAGCAGAAGGATAATTATTACTTGTGCCTTCCCCATGCCACCTGTTAATGGCAAGATCGGCATCCATATTGGTATCATTGGTAAAAATAATTTCCCCTCTTCTTCGGTTAAGGATTTTATTCCCGGCCTGTCCATAAAAGCTCATGGAAAAATCTAAAGCTTTGTAGTTCATTGCAATATTTCCTCCGTAAGTGAAATCGGGCAGGAATGATCCTAATACCACCCTGTCTTCATCGGTAATCATGCCGTCGTTGTTTTGATCTCTGTATATAAGATCTCCGGGAACAAGGTTATTACTTACTGCAATAGGATCTGCATCGATTTGCGCCTGGTTTTGATAAACCCCCACTCTTTCATAGCCATAGAATCCAAAAAGAGGACCGCCTTCAATAGTTCTTTGACGGAATTCTGCCGATCCGGAATCAATGTACCCTCTATCATCTTCAATTTGGGTAGCTTCATTTTTAAGGGTGGTGAAGTTTGCTCCTATAGAAAATTCAAAATCTTCTCCAATGTTTCCGAAGTAGTTACCACTGAATTCAAGACCCTGGTTTCTGATTACTCCAGAATTCCTCTCAATGCTTTGGTCTACAATAGGAATATAAACCGGAAGAATGGCATTTTCGGTATCCCTGATGTAATAATCGGCAGTAAGAGACAACCTGTTTTCCAGAACTTCAAGATCAACCCCAAAGTTAAGTTCTTCTATGACCTCCCAGGTGTTATTTGAAAAAACGCTGGTAGAGACAATCCCTGTGCGCGGGTTATCGCCAAAAGGTGCAGAAACCACATCAATAGTATTAGAACCGGCACTGGCAGCAACATTGTCATTACCAAGTTTACCCCAGGCAGCACGTAATTTCAGGAAATCAATTACGCCTACATTATCCATAAAATTTTCTTCGGAAATTACCCAACCTAAACCAACTGAAGGGAAATAACCCCATGGATCTAGTGTAAATTTGGAAGATCCGTCGGCCCTGAAGGTTCCATAAAGCAGGTACCTGTCCATAAAGCTGTAGGAAACCCTTCCAAAATAGGACATCCCGTAATATCTTTTTCCTATTTCTTTCACGTTATTATTGAAAGACTCGGGATCGGCAAAATCTAAGTACCAGCTCGACTCCAGGCCTATACCCCTGATTCTTTCTCCGGTTACTTCAAGTTCATTTACAGCCTCATCTCTAAAAGAAGTACCTACCATAGCTGTAAACCTGTGGTCACCAATATGATCTTTATAGGTTAAAACATTATCCCAGTACTGGTTGGAGAAAGAGTTGTTTTCCCTCTTTATTGAAGATTGAACCTCATAGTTGTTCCCCAGGGTATATGGAAGGTTCACATAACGCTCTTCTAAAGCCGAGAAGTTATGACTGTAAGTGGTCTTTATATCCAGCTTATCTTCAATAATCTCATATTGAAAATCCATAGTAGCCAACAACTTCCTGATCTTTAGACGATCTTCATTGAATTTGGTGATTGGAAGCGGGTTTTGGGTATTCCTGTAACCCAAAAGCTGGGCATTGGCATATCTCACAGGCGAAGCTGCCGTGTTAAGAGGGTCAATAACCGGAAGGATGGGCACCGCGAAATATGCATTAAACCAGGCCGCATTATCGGGCTGAAACTGGGTTGCATTACTAAAGACCATGTTCACGCTGGTTTTAAACCTGTCGGTAATATCAACATCCATCTTAGAACGAATATTGAATCTTTCATACTCATTCTTCATGTCGAGGATACCTTCCTGTGCAAAGTAGTTAGCACCAACCGAATAGGTTACGTTATCTCCCCCACCCGAAACGCCAATACTGTGACTTTGAATAAGGCCTTCTCTCAAAATCTCATCATACCAGTCGGTATTCACATCGGGAACATTGGGGTTAACCCTGCTGCGCCCAAAGCGTTGCATGGCATTAAGAACGAACTGGATATCGGCTTGTGAGCCTGACTCGTACACCATAGTGGTAAACTGTTCGGCATTAGCCATTTTAACCACATCCTGAGCCCTCTGCACCCCGGTATAACCATCATATTCAAACTGGGGCTTCTGGTTTATACGACCAGATTTGGTTTCTACAATAATCACCCCGTTTGCAGCTCTCACCCCGTAAATGGCTGAAGAAGATGCATCTTTTAAAACGTTGATAGATTTGATGTCTTTTGTACTTAAAAAGTCAATGTTGTCATAAAGGGCACCATCAACCACATAAAGAACATTAGTACCACTTGTGTAAGTACCTAAACCTCTCACCCGCACGTTAGGCGAATTACCCGGAGATCCTACAGAAGTGATTTGCACCCCTGCCACTTTTCCCTGTAATGACTGCATGACGTTTGAAGTTGGCGTCTTTTCTATCTCTTCAGACTCAATAGTAACAATAGAACCGGTAAGATCGGCTTTTCTCTGGGTACCATAACCAACTACCACTACCTCGTCTAGGGCAGCAGCGTCTTCCTCTAAAGTAATCTGGTAGTCATTAGCTCCAACTACTGGTAATTCCTGAGGTTTAAATCCCAGGAAAGTAACTCTGAAGGTATCACCTTCAACCACTCCTTCGAGAACAAAATTCCCGTCGAAGTCGGTAATGTCAAAAATATTCTTCCCAATCACCTTCACCTCCGCACCCGGTAAAGGCATACCATCGGCACCAACAATGGTTCCCGAAATAGTTTTTGGTTGTTGAGCAAAGCCTATTCCGCAGAACAGGAGAGCTACAAATGTGAGTAATAATCTAATTTTCATAGGGTAAACCGTTTACAAAATTTGACATGAAAGTACATTACAACCCCGCTACCCGAAAACGTTATAGTACACAATTGCTACATCAAAGGCAAATACTCATAAAGGTACTGTTTTTAAGCAGCTTACGAGCGTGATGAAGTAATATTCAAATCAAAAAATTATAGTATGATGTAGTAATGATGTAGTGGTTTTTGGACTTTTTGCAGGCTATTTAACCTTCTAAAAGTTGGCAATTAACCAGTTCGTGAGGTTTTCTGAAGTATCTACATTAATTTTCTTTCTAAGCCTGTACCTGTGTACCTCAACTCCCCTAACACTTATCCCCATTAAAGGTGCAATTTCTTTTGAAGTGAGATTCATCTTGAGGTAGGCACAAAGTTTAAGATCTCTATTACTTAAGTTTGGGAATTTACTAAGTAAATCTCTGAAGAAATCTTCATGTAGCTCATTAAAATTAGTTTCAAAGACTTTCCACTCATCATCATTCTGTACGGCATTATTTATCTTATTCATAATGTGTTTGAGCCTGTACTGATTTGAAAATTTTGCTTTGTCTTTATTCAATTCCCCCTGTATCTGCATAAGAACTTCATTCTTCTTTGCAGCGATCACGGTAGAATTTGCCAGCTCTTTGCGCTTCATGTTTATTTCATTAATAAGCTGCTCCTTCTCAAGCTTGTGCATTCTCTCTTCATGCTCCTTTTGATACCTGACCTTTAGTATCTTTCTATGTTTCTGAAGTTTCAGCTTATTTATATAGTAGATGAGCACAACCAGCATCAACAAAGACAGGAGGTACAACACCTTCATATAATCTTTTAAATACCATGGAGGGTCTACCACAAACCTAAAAGCACTAAATGCCGAAGCTTTTTGCTGAGATCCCACGGCTGTTAACCTCAGCTCATACTGGTCGTATGGTAAATTCTGAAACTGAATCTTTCCTTCCTGCACTTCCCCTCGCACGGCAGCCGTATTATTCCCCACGAGTTCGTATTCCATTCCCACAGCATCCGAAACCGGTAAACCGGTAAGAATGGTCACCTCCCTTGCCTGTTTGGAGGGAATATGAGGAATAATATTAAGGTCATAGTAATTAGTCCCGTCGTACAGCTTCTGCACTACCGGTGTACTCAAAAATTCCCGGGAACTAAAATCCTTTAACTCATTAAGATTAAGCCTGGCAAAACCGTCGTGGAGGGTGATGTAGTAAATGGAATCGTTCAGCTTTATGAGCCGCTCATTTTTCTTTACGGTACGCTTGTTTAACATCCCTGCCGTTACCAGGATCTTATCATCCTTAAAATTTGTGACGGTTAAAAGATTCTTTTCGGAATCCATGAACCAGAAATATTTACCATCCTGTCCTAAAAGCCTTTTGCCTTCATATTCCTGCCATTCAGATAATAATTCGAGGTTTTGCGTAAAGGGATTATAGTGGTACCACTCTCCACTAGTAAAAGCAACAATTTGCCCATTTACCCTGTACAGTTCAGCTTCCTGCTTCCCTACACCGGTTGACGCGCTTATTTTCTTTACAGAAGTAATACTGTCGCCTTCACTGTTTAGGCCTACCCTGTAGATACCTTCATAAGAATCTGTCACCCAGAGGGTAGAATTATTCTCTAGCAGCATCTGCTTTACAGGAAAGTCTATTCCCTTAAGGCGCTGCACTTCTCCGGTATTTTCATTAAAAAGATCTATTCCCGTGTAACTTCCTATGAAAAATCTTTTATTACCATTCTTTAAGATTTGGAAACTTCCTGTACGCCTGTCGATAGGCACAAAACGGTCATTTACAATTTTAAAAGTTCCGTTGTTATGGTTACTGTACATCACCCCGCCGTGAACCTCCAGATTCCAGGAATGACCTTCGGCCCCCTCCAGTAATTCTATCTTCTCATCATTCATCCTGAAAACGCCGGTATTACTGGCGAGATAAAGATCGTCACCCTTAAAATTTAAATCATATACAGAACCCAATTCTCCACTTTCATCGGTAAAGAACCTAAAAGGAGAATATATATCAACCACATCAATTCCATTATCAAGCCCCAACCAGATTTTACCTATATTTTGGGCCATGGCAAGAACAGTGTTATTTTGAAGGCCGTCCCACCTGTTATACGAGAAGATTTCACCGGTGTCTTCATTAAACTGAATAATGCCATTTTTAAGTGTTCCAATTAGAATTTCCCCTGAAGAAAGAGATAATACATGGTTGAGCTCATACTGCTGAAGTTCCTCCTGAAGTCCTTTATCAACCAGCCTTCGAATATGCTCACCGTCAAAAAGAAAGATATCGTCCTTTAAGCCAATTAACAATTCATCCCCATGCACAATAAGTTCTCTTATAACCCCATCTTTTAGAACTTCCTGGTTGGGCAACGGCTCCATTTCACCGTTGTTATTTAAGTAAAAGAGCCCGGAATCTCCTGTCGCCACCACAAGCCTGTCCTTATAGATCTCCATTTGATTGACGTTCACCCTTTGCACAGGAGTGATTTTATCATTTTCATAACGATAAACTGCTCCAAAAGACCTAAAATAAATAGCATCTTTATGTGCAATAATTTCCCAGAACTCCTCACTCTGCAGTTCATATTCGCCCAAAAGGGGAATAAGGGAAGTATAACACATATCACCCCTGGTATCTCTTTCCCAGTACCCAAATTCCCGGTAAGAACCTGTGTAGATCTTTCCTTTATGAGGAAGCACAGATCTTATAACCGCCCGGTTCTCGAGATCAAATAATTCCCATCGCTGCCCGTCAAAAGATAAGAGGCCCTGGTTGTTCGCGACATAAATCACCCCGCTTTCATCAAGTGCAATATCCCAATTCTGGCTGGCCGCCTTATAACTAAAAGAAGAGTAGTTATGTATAGGTGGAGAAAGCTCCTGTGCTGTAGTAGATGTAAATGATAAAATAATGATTACCAATATATTGAATCGAAATATTTCCATAGCAAAAAAATATTTGAGCAAGTAATGTGCAAGTACTTTTAATGCATAAAAGTACAATTTTTTTCCTTCTGGTATATCAGAACCAATCCACTGAAAAATGGAAGTGTATTTCGCACTTCTACCTGAACAAAAAAGAAATGATGGAGAGATTTAAAAAGGTTTTAGAAAACCTGGAAGTTACTTTTTACGTTCAATAACGTAGTTTACCATAAGGATGAGAGAATCCTTATATGGAGAAGGAGGATATTCTTCGAGCATAGTCAATGCTTCTTGTTGAAATGCCTGCATTTTTGAAACAGCGTATTCAAGACCTCCTTTTTCTTTTACAAAATCAATGACTTCTCTTACCCGTTTCGCATCCTTATTATGGTTTTTCACCGAGTTGATGACCCAGGCTTTTTCTTTTGCAGAAATCTTATTTAAGACATGTATCAATGGCAGCGTCATTTTTTGCTCTTTAATGTCTATCCCTGTGGGTTTGCCTATACGTTCATTGCCGTAATCGAACAGGTCATCTTTTATTTGAAAAGCCATTCCTATAAGCTCCCCAAAATGCCTCATCCTTTCTACCTCTTTAGAATCGGGTTGAACAGAGGCAGCTCCAAGGCTACAACAGGCCGCAATTAAGGTGGCTGTCTTTTGCCTAATGATTTCGTAGTAGATCTCTTCAGTGATATCGAGGCGTCGGGCTTTTTCTATTTGTAGCAGTTCCCCTTCGCTCATTTCCCTTACAGCAACCGAGATGATCTTAAGAAGATCAAAATCATTGTTATCTATAGACAGTAAAAGACCTTTTGAAAGCAGATAATCTCCTACCAGAACAGCAATTTTATTCTTCCAGAGTGCATTGATGGAAAAGAAGCCACGACGGCGGTTGGAATCATCTACAACATCATCGTGAACAAGAGTAGCAGTATGGATCAATTCAATTACCGAAGCCCCCCTGTAGGTGCGTTCGTTCACCTTCCCATCTGCAACCATTTTGGCCACGAGAAAAACGAACATAGGGCGCATTTGTTTGCCCTTTCGGTTTACAATAAAGTGCGTGATCCGGTTTAGCAAGGCCACTTTTGAAGACATCGACTGAGTGAACTTCTTTTCAAAAAGTTCCATCTCCTTCTCTACCGGCAGCTTTATTTTAGAAATTACCTTCATTAGGGCTGCTAAGATAGTTAAAAGAATAATTTTTCAGCACCTTCCAAAAAAGCCATTTTTGGATCTCTAAACTGCAACTTCTTTAGACTTATTGGCAAGTTGACCACAGGCAGCATCGATATCTTTTCCGCGCGAACGGCGCACGGTACAGGTGATACCATTGCGCTCCAGCTCTCTTACATACAGGTTAGTTGTTGATTCGGGAGCCTGTTTAAAATGATCATCGCCTATAGGGTTATATTCAATGAGGTTGACTTTGCACGGTACATACTTACAAAACCTTACCAGGGCTTCTACATCCCTCCTGCTGTCGTTAATATCTTTCCAAACCACATATTCGTAGGTAATTCTGCTTTTTGTTTTAGCATACCAGTATTCAAGCGCTTCCCTAAGATCATTTAAAGGAAAGGTGGCATTAAATGGCATAATAGAAGTTCTCACTTCATCTATTGCTGAATGAAGGGAAACAGCTAGTTTAAATTTCACTTCTTCATCGGCCATTCTTTTTATCATTTTTGGCACCCCTGAAGTAGAAACGGTAATACGTTTTGGTGACATCCCCAATCCTTCGGGAGAAGTGATCATTTCAATGGCCTTTAGCACGTTATTATAGTTCATGAGGGGTTCTCCCATACCCATAAACACAATATTTGAGAGGGGCTTATCAAAATACAGCCTGCTCTCATTGTCTATTGCCACTACCTGATCATAAATTTCATCAGGATTCAGGTTGCGCATGCGCTTAAGTTTGGCGGTCGCACAAAATTTACAATCCAGGCTACAGCCTACCTGCGAAGAAACACAAGCAGTAGTTCTTGAGGGAGTTGGAATTAAAACCGATTCTACCGTGAGATCATCATGTAATTTTACAGCGTTTTTGATTGTCCCGTCACTGCTTCGCTGCATCTGGTCTACCCGAATATGGTTGATGACGAAGTTTTCATTCAGCATTTGACGCGTATCCTTTGAGATATTGGTCATATCTTCAAAAGAATGGGCTCCTTTACCCCAAAGCCACTCATAAACCTGAGTTCCGCGGAAGGATTTATCTCCCTGAGAAACAAAGAATTGCTGAAGTTGTTCTTTGGTCAATGCCCGTATGTCTTTCTTCTTGTCTTTCACGCTGCAAAAGTACTAAAGTAAATGGGATTTATAATATCTCTCGAAAATGTCATTTTTGAGGATCAATAAGTTAGCCAGAATTTAATTCTGCACTAAAATTCCGGAATCAAAATTTTTCTGAAAATTCTATCTGGATACTCTAACAAATCTGCTGCCGATAGGCAGGTCAGCATGTTAAATAAAAAACCTCACAGGTTTTTAAAACCTGTGAGGTTTGGTTATATTTCTTTAGAAGCAACTGCCCACTTTATATTGAGCACTGAACACTCTAAACTATAGGATCAACATAGCGTCTCCGTAAGTGTAGAATTTGTATTTTTCTTTCACAGCTTCAGCATAAGCCTTCTTCATAAAATCGTGCCCTGCAAAAGCAGAAACCATCATCAATAAAGTAGATTTTGGTGTATGGAAGTTGGTGATCATACAGTTTGCAATACTAAAATCGTAAGGAGGAAAAATAAATTTATTTGTCCAGCCCTGGAATTCATTCAGGGTTCTGTTTGAAGAAACCGAACTTTCCAAAGAACGCATTACCGTAGTTCCTACCGCACAAACTTTGCGTTTTTCCTGGATCGCTTTGTTAATGGTGTTCACTGCAGGCCCTTCAATATAAGCTTCTTCGTTGTCCATTTTGTGCTTGGAAAGATCTTCCACCTCAACCGGACTAAAAGTTCCTAAACCAACGTGAAGGGTAACTTCAGCAAAATCAATTCCCTTGATCTCCAACCTCTTCAAAAGATGCTTTGAGAAGTGAAGGCCGGCAGTAGGGGCCGCAACAGCACCTTCGGTCTTTGCATAGATGGTCTGGTAACGGTCTTTATCTTCGGGTTGTACTTCTCTTTTAATGTATTTTGGAAGCGGAGTTTCACCGAGTTCTGTCAGTTTATTTCTGAATTCCTCGTAAGAACCGTCGTAGAGAAAACGCAGTGTTCTTCCACGAGATGTTGTATTATCAATAACTTCGGCCACAAGACTTTCATCTTCCCCAAAATATAGTTTATTACCAATCCTAATCTTCCTGGCAGGATCTACCAGCACGTCCCACAGGCGGGTCTCAGCATTTAATTCTCTCAACAAAAACACTTCAATCCGGGCACCGGTCTTCTCTTTATTACCAAATAGACGTGCAGGAAAAACCTTGGTGTTGTTTAACACCATCACGTCTTGCGGCTCAAAATAATCGATAAGATCCTTAAATTGTTTATGCTCAATTGTTTGCTCTTTCCTGTTCAAAACCATTAACCTGGCTTCATCCCTGTTCTCGGCAGGATATTCTGCAAGTAGTTCGGGCGGAAGGTCAAAATTGAAGTGCGATAATTTCATTCCCATATAAGATAGATTTTAAGAAGCTGCAAATATACAACCTCGGGATAGGGGTTGTCAAGTAAATGCCGGTTTATTTAAGAAATCTGTTAATTGACGGGGCCATACGTCCCCACCTTTTAAGAATTTTCTACTCTTTAACTGATTCTTTTACGGAAAACTTTAGCTGCTGAAGGTTCTCCCAAAACTCCGGAAATGACTTACTCACCACCCCGGCATCATTAATAACAATAGGAACTTTTAATGCCAGGGGCGCGAATGCAAGCGCCATACGATGGTCATTATAAGTGTCTATCGCAATATTTGGATTGATCTCTTCGGAAGCTGAAAGTTGCAAAGTATCTTCTGTGATCTCCACCTTGCCTCCCAGTTTTTCGATTTCGTTCTTCAACGCCTGAAGCCTGTCAGTTTCTTTGATCCTAAGGGTATGAAGGCCTGTGAGCTGAGCTCCAATCCCAAGGCCAAAGCAGGTGACGGCCACTGTTTGCGCAAGATCTGGGCTGTTGGCTAAATCCAATTGAAGAATTTCAGGCAGCTCAACTTCAGTCTTCTCCAGTTTTAACTCACCTTCCAAAAATGTCGTTTTGACACCTAATTTTTGGTAGATATCTGCCGTACTTCGATCTCCCTGCAGACTGTTCTCGCGATAGGAAGTAAGATTAATTTCAGAAGAACCTGAAATCGCAGCCATGCTGTAAAAATAGGAAGCCGAGCTCCAGTCAGACTCCACTATGATTTGTTTTTGAGATATTTGGGAGACGGGTTCAATAAAAATCACATTGTTTTCAAAGGAACCGTTTATCCCGCACTGCTTCAGGAGTTGCAGGGTCATTTTAATATACGGTACAGAGGTCACTTTCCCTTCAAGATAAATTTTCAAGCCTTTATGCAGGGATGGTGCTATCAGCATTAATGCCGAAATATACTGGCTGCTAATATTGGCCTGCACTTTCACCTCATTCTTCAGGAGTTTTTTTCCTTTTATCCTCAAAGGAGGAAAGTCCTCGTTTTTTTCATAAGTAATTTCTGCTCCCAATTCCCGAAGTGCATCTACCAGTATCGCTATAGGCCGTTCCTGCATGCGCTGGCTTCCTGTAAGCAGTACTTCCCTCCCTTCTTTGGAAACAAAGTATGCGGTTAAAAATCGCATCGCAGTGCCTGCATGGTGAATATCAATTACCTCATTTTTAGACCCCAGCGCTTTTTGAAGTACTTTGGTATCGTCACTATTAGATAAGTTTTCAATTTCAAGGTTAGGATATAGTGCCTGGAGGATCAATAACCTGTTCGATTCACTTTTTGAACCGGTAACAGCAATCTTTCCCGAAAGTTCGCGGTTTTGTGTAGATAGGTGCAGATGCATAATTTACTCTCTTTTAAAATTTTTACGCCTGCTCGTCATGTACATTGCGTATACCAGACTTATTACAGCCTTTATCAGGAAATATTCTACCCATTTGCCATTGGCGAATTCATCTTCATAGATCAGGGCAAATTCCCCTGAAATAATTTGTCTAAAATGGGAGATAATTAGTGAAAGCCCAACAAATATCACAAAAAAAATGGTACCCAGTTGTAGCACCTTTACCCAGTAATCTGGATTTTTTACATCTTCAAAAATGCGCATTTACTTTAATTTTTCATTGTTCTTGTGACGGTTTTTGTCACGTTGGGTTTTAAGGTCCAGTTTTTTATCAAATGCCTCCTGCAGGTTTATTCCTGTTTGGTTTGCCAAACAAAGCACTACAAAAACCACATCGGCCAACTCTTCGCCAAGGTCTTTTGCCCTGTCACTTTCTTTTTCACTTTGCTCCCCATACCTTCGTGCAATGATACGGGCAACCTCCCCTACTTCTTCGGTAAGCTGGGCCATGTTGGTGAGCTCATTAAAGTACCTCACCCCATGCTCCTTTATCCAGGCATCTACAGCCTTCTGTGCATTTTCAATGTTCATGATGTTATTTTAACTTTTATTCTTTGAATCAATTATTATAGTTACCGGCCCGTCATTAAGAAGGCTCACTTTCATATCGGCTCCAAACTTTCCAGTCCCAATTTTCTTTCCCAGCTCTTTTTCAAAAGCAGACACAAATTCTTCATAGAGCGGAATGGCCACATCGGGTTTGGCGGCTTTAATGTAACTGGGCCTGTTGCCCTTTTTAGTGCTGGCGTAAAGCGTAAACTGGCTCACCACAATTGCGTCGCCATTTACGTCAAGTAACGAATCATTCATTACGTCATTGGCATCATTAAAAATGCGCATGTTCACTATCTTCTTACACAGCCAGGCAATATCCTGACTGTTATCTTCATCCTCTATTCCAATAAGTACCAATAAACCTTTTCCAATTTCGGCATTTTTGACACCTTCTATGGTCACCGATGCCTCAGAAACTCTTTGTATTACTGCTCTCATTCCTGCTGATGATTATCAAAACGATAGTTTTGTTCGTCTTCGCCTTTTAAGATTTGTAAATAACTTTTATAACGGGACCATGGGATCTCCCCGGCATCTAATGCATCTTTTACCGCACACTTTGGTTCTTCCAGGTGCAGACAGTTGTAAAATTTACAATCCTGTTTGCGGGCAAAGAATTCGGGAAAATAATCTCCCAATTCCTCTTTTTCCATGTCTACCACTCCAAAACCTTTTATTCCGGGGGTGTCGATGATGCGCGCCCCAAAATCGAGATCAAACATTTCGGCAAAAGTAGTGGTATGTTGCCCCTGCCGGTGCTGTTCAGAAATTTCGGTAGTTTTTAGATCGAGTTTTGGTTCAATGGCATTGATCAAAGTCGATTTTCCCGTACCACTGTGACCGGAGATCATGCTGGTTTTATCTTTCATGAGCTCCTTTACCTGCTCTACATTTTTCCCGGTTTTGGCCGAAATCCCTATACATTGATAGCCAATTTGCCTGTACATGGCCGCTAAATATTTCACCTCATCAAGTTCTTCAGGTTTATAAGAATCTATTTTGTTGAACAACAAAATGGCTTTGATGTGGTAAGCTTCCGCAGTAACAAGAAAACGGTCTATAAAAGTGGTAAAAGTGGGCGGATTGTTCAGCGTGACCAGCAAAAAAGCCTGGTCAATGTTTGAAGCTATAATGTGGGTTTGCTTTGAAAGGTTAACCGATTTACGGATGATGTAATTCTCGCGCACTGCAATATCTGTAATTACCCCGTTTTGCTCCTCTTCGCCATTATTTTCCAACTTAAACTCCACCCGGTCTCCCACCGCAACAGGGTTGGTGCTTTTTATGCCTTTGATCCTGAATTTTCCTTTGATCCTACAATCGAAAAATCGGCCGTCATCGGCTTTTACATGGTACCAGCTTCCGGTAGATTTATAAACAGTTCCTTTCATTTAGTGCTTTTCAAAAATAGCTCCTCCAAAAATTTTCTTCTGAATGATGGTCCAAAAATGGCATTTTTGAAGGAGATTTTTTACCACAACAAATTAACAAGAAAAAATTAGATTAGAATTTCAAACCGGAAACTAACTACTCATTATTACCAGCTCTAACCTATTGTTTCATGATCTTTTCCTGGTGGTTAATAGATTCCTGGTGCACCGCTTTGAACAAACGCAAAATAAATTCTTCGCTTAGCCCGTGCTGTTCCCCTTCAAGAACCATTTTCCCAAGGATCTCGTTCCACCTTTTAGTTTGAAGCACAGAAACGTTCTGAGATTTCTTCACCCTTCCAATTTCATCGGAAATTTTCATTCTTTTGGAAAGCAATTCAATCAATTGGTTATCGGTCACATCGATCTGGGCTCTCAAGTTGTGCAGTTTCTTCTGAAACTCTTCACTTTCAGAAACTTCTTTCCGAATTTTAAGATCTTTCATGATCTGTACCAAAGTGGCAGGCGTGATTTGCTGTTTTGCGTCACTCCATGCATTATCGGGGTCAAAATGCGTCTCCACGATTAGTCCGTCATAATTAAGGTCAAGCGCGGTTTGGGAGAGATCGAAAATGATATCCCTTCTACCGGCGATGTGCGACGGATCGAGGATTAACGGCAAATCGGGGAATTTATTCTGAAGTTCAATGGCAATCTGCCACTCGGGGTTATTCCTGTATTTGGTTTTTTCATAGGCAGAGAATCCGCGGTGAATCACCCCCAGGTTTTTAATATCGCAGGAGTAGAATCTTTCAACCGCTCCCAACCATAACGACAAATCGGGGTTTACGGGGTTTTTCACGAGCACCACCTTATCGGTTCCTTTGAGCGCATCGGCAATATCCTGAACAATAAAAGGGGAAACGGTAGTCCTTGCACCAATCCACAGAATATCGATATCATGCTCAAGCGCAAGATCTACATGATGTGGGCTCGCAACTTCGGTAGTAGTAAGCATACCGGTTTCCTGCTTTGCTTTTTGCAGCCATTTGAGGCCAAGAGCACCTACTCCTTCAAAATTTCCGGGGCGGGTACGTGGTTTCCAAATTCCGGCTCTTAATACTGTCGCATCTGTATCCTTTAGCTGGTGCGCAATCTTAAGCACCTGTTCTTCGGTTTCAGCGCTGCATGGCCCTGCAATTACCAGCGGATGATCTAATCCAAATTTGTCTAACCAGGTTCTGAGTTCTTTCTTGTTTTCCATTAGTTAATCAGTTTATTCCGTTCAAAATTGTTTTAATATGGTTGGTTCTTTCCATCTCTCTAAAAACCTCCTGAAAATTGTCATTTTTGAGAAGTTCTCTGAAGTCTGAGAGATTATTGATATACTCTTCGAGTGTCTCGAGAATATTGTTCTTGTTCTGCTGAAATATGGGTGTCCACATGGCGGGTGAACTTTTTGCCAGCCGCACCGTAGAAGCAAATCCGCTGCCTGCCAGGTCAAAAATGTCTTTTTCGTTCTGTTCCTTCTGAAGTACGGTTTTTCCCAACATAAAAGAACTGATGTGAGAAAGGTGAGAAACATAGGCGATATGCCTGTCATGCGAGGCAGGGTCCATATATCTTATACGCATACCCAACTTCTGAAAGATCTCCAGGGCTCTCTCCTGAAGCTTAAAAGCCGTTTTTTCCACCTCACAAATAATGTTGGTCTTTTGAAGAAAAAGGGTTTCTAAAGCCGCTTCGGGGCCAGAGAATTCTGTTCCGGCAATGGGGTGGGCTGCAAGGAAATTCCTTCTATTTGGGTGTGCTGCTATTGCTTCACATAAGCCTGCCTTGGTTGAACCAGCATCAAAAATGAGCGTGTTACTTCCCACGCCATCTAAAACCTCAAGAGCTACCTTTTTGGCCACGTCAACCGGCACTGCAATAATCACTACATCTGCATCTTTCGCTTCTTCTAAAGTTGCCGCGCAGTCAATAAGTTTAAGCTCCTGGGCCTTTAGCAGGTGTGCCTCACTGGCATCACTGCCCGAGATCTCCACTTCAGGGAAAGCCTTTTTAAGCCCCAGTGCAAAAGAGCCGCCAATTAAACCCAGACCTATAATGTGAACCTTCATGCCGTCAATCTATTACAGGCTTTAATAATATTTTCTTCGGAAGCGCATAAAGAAAACCGGATGTAGCCTTCTCCCTGACTTCCAAAAATGAATCCGGGGGCTGCGAAGATGTGGTATTTCTTCAGCAGATGTTCTACAAATCCTTCTGAAGTGTTTCCCTGCGGGACTTTGCACCACAGGAACATCCCGGCCTGATCTTCAGAAAAACTGCATTTTAAAGCTGTAGCGAGTTTTTCGATTTCTTCCTTTCTCCGCTGGTAAATCTTATTCTGCTCGCTGAACCATTCCGGGGAAAGCCTCAGTGCCATTGCCGCTCCCGCCTGCAGGGGAAAGAACATGCCACTGTCCATATTCGTTTTTACTTTGAGTACAGTGTTGATGTGTTTTTCACTTCCGCACAACATCCCGATGCGCCAGCCCGACATATTGAAGCTCTTGCTTAGGGAATTTAACTCGAGTATGCCTTCCATATCTTCACAGTACTTAAGGATACTTTGAGGTTCTTCATTGAGGATAAAGCTGTAGGGGTTATCGTTCACAATAAGGATGCTGTGCTTTTTTCCAAACCTGTAAAGTTGCTCAAAAAGCTCTTTTTTTGCCACTGCCCCGGTGGGCATGTTAGGATAATTTACCCACATCAGTTTTACCTTGCTCAAATCCCTTTTTTCAAGCTCTTCAAAATCGGGCAACCAGCCGGTTTCTTCATTGAGGTTATACAGAATTGTATTCGCTCCAACAAGCCGGCTAACAGAAGCATAGGTAGGATAGCCCGGGTTTGGCACCAGCACCTCATCCCCTTCATTTAAAAACGCCATGGAAATATGGGTAATACCCTCTTTGCTCCCCATTAAAGGAAGGATCTCAGTTTCATGGTCAAGGGCCACACTATAGAAATTCTGGTAGAACTCTGCTATGGCTTTCCTGAAATCATTGGTTCCCCGGTACGGCTGGTACTGGTGCGCCGACGGATTGAGCAGCGCCTGGTGCAGGGCCGTCATCACCTGCGGTGGCGGCTGTAGATCTGGGCTTCCTACGCCGAGATTTATGATGGGTTGTCCCGAATCCTGTAGCGCCCTTACTTCCTTTAGCTTTGTTGAGAAGTAGTATTCTTCTACATGGTCTAGTCTGTTAGCCTGTGCGATCATAATAAGCCGTTTTTATAAATTCCTAACACCTTTAATTCTTCAGTCAATTCTGAAAGTATCTTTAAAACTTTCTCCAGTTCCTCTTCGTCCTGGAAAAGCACATCAATAAAGAATGCATATTTCCATGGTACATCTATCACCGGTATGCTTTGTATCTTGGTCATATCAAGATCAAAATCCCGCAGAATATTGAGCACGCTTACCAGGCTTCCTCTTTTGTTTTCCAGGACAAATTTTAATGAAGCTTTATTTGCGCCTGTAACCACAGGAGCTGCATTCTTAGAGGAAAGCACAAGGAACCTGGTAGAATTGCTCTTCATGGTTTGTATGCCTTCCTGCAAAATTTCAAGATCATAGATATTTGCAGCGGCTTTACTGGCCACAGCTGCAACACCGGTAAGCTTTTGCTCTCTTATTCTTTTGGCAACCTCGGCTGTATCGGTATCTTCAATAAGTTCTATGTGCGGATGATCTTTAAAAAAGCTTTGACATTGCAGGAGGGCCATTGGGTGAGAACACACCTTTTTAATATCGGTGATCTTTTGCCCCGGCAGCACCATAAGGTTCATAAAGATTGGAATGTAATGCTCGCCCTTAATTTGTAGATTGTTATCATCAATAAGGGCGTAATTAGGGAGAATGGTACCCGCTGTAGAATTCTCTATCGCCATTACTGCGCTAACAGAGCGGTTTGTCAATAAACTATCTACAACTTCTCTAAATGACTGGCATTCGTCTACCGGCACTTCCTTTCCAAAATACTCTCTGGCTACCTGGTGGTGAAAAGATCCTTTTATTCCCTGTATGGCTATTTTTTCCTGCATATACTTTTTGGCAAAAAAAAATCCCGATGTTTACATCGGGATTTCAGTTATAATATTGGTTAATTATACGGCACTCCCGATCTTATCTCTGAAATAGAAATAAAAGTAATACCAGGCGTTCCAGATAAATAAATTGTTCATTTTCCTTGTTGTGAAAAGCTAATGTAGCATATATTTTCAAAAAACAATGTTTTTTCCTAAAAAAATCACGAGAACGATTTCGCTAATTTTAACCTCATTTGAATTCTTCTGAATAATTTTCTGCCTTATAAAAAAGATGATTTACTTTTGAAAAAAAGCTGTTATGTCAATACTGGTAAACAAGGTCTCTAAGTACTACGGAGAACAAAAAGCCCTCGATGAAATTTCCTTTTCCATCCAAAAAGGGGAAATTGTGGGGTTCTTAGGCCCCAATGGTGCAGGAAAGTCTACACTTATGAAGATCCTTACCGGTTATTTACAACCTTCTTCGGGAGAAGCCACTGTAAACGGCTTTGCCCTTGAAGAAGATTTGCTGCAGGCACAAAAAAGCACAGGATATTTACCCGAACACAACTCCCTTTATACCGATATGTATGTGCGGGAGTATCTGGAATTTAATGCTCTTATATATAAGGTGCCAAAAAGCCGCATTGAAAAGGTGATTTTACAAACCGGACTTCTCCCCGAAGCTAATAAAAAGATCGAGCAGCTCTCAAAAGGTTACCGGCAGCGGGTGGGTCTCGCAACGGCACTTCTGCACAACCCCAATGTACTTATCCTCGACGAACCCACCACCGGCCTCGATCCCAATCAACTGGTAGAGATTCGGGAATTGATCAAGACAATTGGAAAGGAAAAAACCATCTTTCTCTCCACCCACATCATGCGCGAAGTAGAAGCTTTATGTGAGCGCGTGATCATTATCAACCACGGAAAAATTGTAGCCGATAAAAGATTGGAGGAGCTGCGCGACGAACAGGTACAGATCATTGAGGTGGAATTCGATTACCGCATCGAAGAAGTTGCCCTAAACCGCCTCCCTCACCTTATGAACCTCAGGAACACCGGCGGATTCGTTTACGAACTTTATTTCGACACCGAAAAAGACATGCGACCCACCGTCTTCGATTTTGCACATGACAACGGATTGAAGACCTTACAACTTAACCGGAAGAACAAGAACCTGGAGAATTTATTTTCGGAATTAACGCTGAAGAAGTAGAGTTTTTCTACCCGACCTGCAAGGTTTTCAAAACCTTGTAAGTCTTTTTTTTGCGATATAAACCTACAAGGTCAAAAAAGACCTTGCAGGTTTGATGATAACCCGGCACAGATTGCAAATCTGTGCCAGCGAAACAGATAGCGCAGATCTGTGTTCCGTGCTGATTGAAGGAACTAAACCTCAAAGGTTTTAGAAACCTGTGAGGTTTGTCACCGCCCCAAATATTATTTGAAAATCAACTTTCCGGTATAAAAACTTTCTATCTCCACCACTGGCGGGCGGTTTACTGAAATAACATCACCGGTACTTCTTATTTCCCCTTTCAACACCTGCTGCGGATTAACAAACAACTTATTTGTTCCCCGGTGCTGAATCTCTATAGTTCCGGCAGTTAGTTCCTGTGCCTCTACCCTGCCATCGCCGTTGGCGATATACAGGTTGAGATAATTGGTTTCGCCGCGAAGGAAAAAATTGGAAAAATCATCTCCCGTTACCCGCACATAATCTGAAACCAGATGCAGGTCAAAATCCCCCACTGTGTACACTCCTTTTGCATCTTCCTGGTTAAGGCTGCGCAGCCAAATGTCTGGAAAATGCAATTCCCCCACACTTCTTATCATCCTGTTCCCGGCATTTTGAAGCCATGTGAGGTTGGGCACCGTCACATAAATGGAAGTAAGATTATAATCCCGCACAAAATTACAGCCGTTGCCATTCCGAAGAATAAGTCGGCCATCGATTACTTCAGCAGAAATTTCGTTCATCAGGTTTTCCCCTGTTTGCACTACAACTTTATGTTCTTCTCCCTGCTCGATAAAAAGCTCAATATCCTCATACACTATAAGCTCTTCAAAAGGCTCAACCTGAAATTCTTTTTCGATCATACTTCCGGCGGTTTGAAAACAATCGGGAGCATCTTCAGTATTGCAAGCCATAAAAAGCATCAGGCTCAAAAATGGCAAAATCGGAAGAGATTTTTTCAGCAGCTGTTTCATAAGCGATAACCTATTGAGAATTCGACCGCTTCGGCATTTGCCCCGTGAGAGCGCACTGTTACAGATCCAAAAATGTCTTTCCAGATCTCCCTTTGCAAACCTATCCTGTTGTACACCCTGTCTACATACTTATCATAAGGATAGTAAACGTAGTACCCAAGATGGGTGATGAGGGAAAGTTTTCGAAAAGTGAGTTGATGCCCCGCAAAGATCCCCACGCGCTTTGCATCTTCATCACCCGTGGTGCCAACCAGTGGAAAAGCGACCGAATAATAGTAAATATACTCCTCCATGGCCCGGGAAAGGAATATTTCTGCTCCTGCCTGCAGGGTACTCTTATGGTTCAAAGCCTTATCTGCATAAGCCGAAAGCGTTAAAAAAGGGTAGGATTCTGAGCCTATTACACCTGTAGTATTCACCCCGCTGCGTAAAACAAAGTTGTACCGAAAGGGCGCCGAAAATGGCATTTTTGGATCCTTAGGAATGTATGTTCTTTCCAGATCATGGTTCAAATCGTAATTGAGACCCATGCTTAGAGCCAGCGTATTGGTTGAACTGTTTGGCGATTTAAAATCGGCATTGGAATAGTGAATGAGAGAGAGGCCGGTTTGGAATCCCAGGCCGCCGATGATATTTTCGAACTGCAGGTTCCCGGTAAAAATAGTGGAGCTAAGAAGCCTGGAGCCATAGGCGTTGTTGCGGTAATTTTTATCGGGATGATAAGGATTTGTAGTTACGGCCAGACCCTGCCCGACTTTTAGTAAAAGGTGGCGATTAAGAAAATAAAATCCAAGGTGCGCATAAGCTCCGAAATTCTCTCCTAAATGCTCATTTTTGAGATCCTGATAGGAGAGGGAAAAACCAACATTAGGGTAGTTATAGCGACTTTCCCAGGCCTCTTCTCCATAGGTCTTGCGGTTAAAATGCAGGAGCACCCCATAAGGATGCCCAGTAATCAAATGAGAAATATTGGGATTGTGTTCCCAAATGCTTCCGTAGAAATAATTTGCCTCTACCGAATAATGTTTCTCCTGGGAAAAAGCATTCGCAGCAAACAGGAAAACGAGAAGCAATAATTTTCGCATGAGCGGCCGGTGCGACTATTATTTATTGACCGGCGAACCGTTCAGAATAACTTCTGTAGTGATCTCGGCTGTTTTTTCGAGCATTTTGGCCACCGAGCAATATTTTTCCAAAGAAAGATCTACTGCTCTTTTTGCTTTATTTTCGGGAATATCTCCGTCAATAATAATCTTTAAATGAATTCTCGTGAACACGTTTGGTATAGCCCCATCGACTCTGAATCCTTCTACATCCATCTCGAGATTGGTCATCTCCAGTTGCTGCTTTTTAAGGATCATTACAATGTCGATACTGCTGCAACCGGCAATGCCCATAAGCAGTAATTCCATAGGACTCGCGCCCTGCGGATTCGGTTCGCTCTTATTGTCGAGATGTACTACATCTCCACGTTCATTTTTAGTTTCAAAATGGTAATTCTCGTTGAGTCTCTTAAGATGGATTTTCATTTATCAGTGGGATTTGCACAAAGTTAGGAAAAAACTTTTCTTTAATTCCACCGCCAACCCTTCCCAAGGGGAAGGGAGTAAAATGAAATACAACAATGGAAGTAAATTAAAATAGATTTATCCAATACTCTGTACCACTTCCCGCTTGGCTTCTTTTTTGGTGCCGTCGAATCCCTGCACCCCGCCAACTGTGGTATACTTTAATACATACTTTTTATTAGGGCTGATGCGCTGGTAGGCACTCTGACACATAATGGCAGCCTCGTGGAATCCGGAAAGGATCAGCTTCAGCTTTCCTTTGTAGGTGTTGACGTCTCCAATGGCATAGATCCCCGGAATGTTGGTCTGGTAATCATAGGAATTATCCACCTTTATGGCATTTTTCTCTATTTCCAGTCCCCAGTTCGCCATAGGGCCCAACTTTGGGGAAAGTCCGAATAACGGGATGAAATTATCTACAGGCTTCAGCTCCTCCCCACGGGCAGTATCGTTATGTCTAATCACCACCTGTTCCAAATCTCCTTCGCCTCTAAGTCCTACGACTTCAGCATTGGTAATTAATTCAACTTTTCCCAGTTTGGCAAGTTCAGAAAGACGTTCTACCGAATCAAGTGCGCCTCTGAATTCATTTCTCCTGTGAACAAGAGCAACTTCAGCAGCGACATCGGCCAGGTAAATTGCCCAGTCTAAAGCGGAATCCCCTCCCCCGGCGATAACCACTCTTTTGTCGCGGTACACTTCAGGATCTTTTATAAAGTAAGCCACCCCTCTATCCTCAAAATCTGTAATATTTGGAATTGGCGGCTTACGGGGCTCAAAAGAACCCAGACCACCGGCAATAGCGACTACCGGAGCATTATGCTGAGTACCTTTATTTGTGGTCACCACAAAAGTGTCATCCTCCAGCTTTTCGATAGTTTCGGCACGTTCGCCTAGGGTGAAGCCCGGACTAAAAGGCCTGATCTGTTCCATGAGGTTATTCACCAGGTCCCCTGCAAATATCTCAGGAAAAGCCGGAATATCGTAAATAGGCTTCTTTGGATAAATTTCTGAGCACTGCCCTCCAGGCTGCGGCAAAGCATCTATTAAATGAGTTTTTAGCTTTAAAAGTCCCGCTTCGAATACGGTGAACAATCCGGTGGGTCCGGCTCCTATGATGAGGATATCTGTCTTAATCATTACTTACTTTTTTTGCTTTTAAGGATTCGGTTATTTTGTTCATCTGGTTTACTTTCTCATCAAAATCTCCCTTGATGGTCGAGCGGTACTCATTTAAATTCTCAACCATCTGATTGATATTTTCGGGGATCACCTCTTCAAAAAACTGCCGCAGGCGCTTTGCTGTGGTGGGGGATTTTCCGTTGGTTGAAATAGCAATTTTCACGTGGCCTTTATTGACGATCCCGCCCATGTAGAAATCACACAAATGAGGAGTATCTGCAATATTGGCCAGCAAAAACCTCTTCTTGGCGTGGGTGTAAATTCTTTTGTTTAGTTTCTCATCGTTTGTTGCAGCTATTACCACGTGCCGCTTTTTAAGCTGTTTCTTTTTGTACCTGCTTTTGGTGATCTTTAAACCATGTTTTTTGGCGAGGGATTCAGTTTCCGGAAGGAACTCTTTTGCCACCACCTCAACATTAGCATTGGGACTGGACTTCAGTAAAAAATGCAGTTTTTCATGCCCCACATTTCCGCCACCAACAATGAGGATATTCAGCTTATTAACCTTTAAAAATACCGGGTACAACTCGTTTCTTTCTTCCATAATCCAGCCCCCTAGCCCACAAAGGGGGAATTTATATATTGCTTCTCTTCAATAACATTTTTAAGAACGGCTTTCAAAGATGTTCTTTCGTTTACTACCTCTCCTATGACAATAATTGCCGGGGAAGAAAGCTTTTTATCAGAAACCACCTTTTCAATATTTTTGATGTTGCCGAAACCTGATCTTTCATTCACGGTAGTACCATTCTGAATGATCCCCACCGGAGTATTTTCTTTTCCGAAGTGAGTAAAAATGTCAACAATCTCATTGAGTTTCCCCATCCCCATAAGAATGACTACGGTTGCGGTAGATTGAGCCGCCAGCCGGACATCTTCTGAAAGTTTACGCTGAGTGGTTGTTCCTGTGATCACCCAAAAGCTTTCTGAAATTCCTCTTTTAGTCAGCGGAATTCCCAAATTGGCAGGTACAGCAATAGACGAGGTAACCCCTGAAACGACTGCTGTATCAAGACCTTTACTTCGGGCGTAATCAATTTCTTCAGATCCGCGTCCAAAGATGAAAGGATCACCACCTTTAAGCCGGACAACATGGCCTCGTTCCCGGGCATATTTGACTATCAGATCATTAATTTCATCCTGAGAATAGTGGTGACTACCGTTTCGCTTCCCCACAAAAATATGTTCAGCCTGGGGTGCATAATCCAGTAATTCTCTGTTGATAAGGGCATCGTATAATACCACATTGGCTGCTTTCAAAGTATTCACAGCTTTAACGGTAATCAATTCGGGGTCTCCCGGACCAGCACCTACTACGCTTAATTTTGGTTCATTATACATTTTGCACCTCCTTTGTTCTATAAGCATCTACCCGCTTAAGGAATAGCTGCGCATCTTCTAAATATTTTTTGGCGAATTCTTCTGTAGGTTCGTGCTCATTCATTTGATACACAAATTCCCTGAAAGAAGTTGAAAGTTCAATTTTCCCGGTTTCCACAAAAAACTCATCAAATTGTGCTATAATTCCCGCCTGGGTGTTAGCTGCAAGGTTCTCTGACAACAACAAAGCTTTCGCTGAATTGACCAAAGAAGAATAGGAATGGTAAATACTGTCTGCCCAGTTTTTTCTTTCAAAAGCACTCCTGGCATTGTCAATTTTTTCCTCACTTTCAAAAAGCAGGGTGGCAATTAGATCGATGACCACTCCCGCGCATTCCCCTACGCCAACTGCCTGAATGTATGGCTGCGTATGCCCCCAGTCCACAAAATCTTCCTCACTTATGGTACTGGTATCAGAAAGGTCTTTGAGCAGGTCATAGAAATAGGTCTTACCCTGCCTGTCATAATAATTCACAAACTTCTCATCGGCAGTTGCATTTGTTTCAAAATCATTCAGCAGCAATCTCAGAGCCTGTGGCCCACGTTTACTGGGCACCTTAATTACTTTATCTGCAAACCTGCCTTCCCCGTTACCAAGCGTGCCGCCTCCGAGCAACACCTGCAAGGCCGGGGCCACTGCTTTCCCCACTTTAATAGACATTCCCTGGAAACCTATCTCGGCCATATTGTGCTGCCCGCAGGAATTCATACATCCGCTTATCTTGATGGTGATATCGCGGCCATTCACGAACTGCGGATATTCTTCTTTCAAAACATCTTCCAATACATCTGCAATGCCTGTGCTGCTGGCAATTCCCAAATTACAAGTATCTGTTCCGGGGCAGGCGGTGATATCAACGGTTTTATTATATCCTGCTTCAGCGAGACCCAATTCTTTTAGAGCAGTGTAAAAGAAAGGCAGCAGTTCCTCCCTTACATGACGAATTAAAATATCCTGTCTTAGCGTGAACCTCAATTCATTACCTGCGTAATCTCTAATAAGATCGGCCAGCTTTCTTGCAGCACCAGTGTAAAAATCTCCGAGCGGCACTCTCACTCCAACAGCATATAATCCCTGCTGTTTTTGAGCGGACACGTTAGTATTCTTCCACTCTTCGTATGCTTTTCGATCCTGAATATTTACTTCAGGGATTTCAACTTTTGGAAGGCCCGGTTCAGTTTTAAAAGCTTCGAGATCAAAGCTCACAGCTTCTTTGGAAAGAGCCGTCTGCTGTTCTTCCACAAGTTCCATAAAGGCTTCTTTTCCTATATCTTTTATAAGATATTTCATTCTGGCTTTCATCCTTTTCGCTCGCTCGCCGTGACGATCAAACACTCTCAATACTCCTTCAATAAGCGGAATGATCTTTTCTGCTTCCAGAAAGTCGAAAAGTTCATCGGCATGTCGCGGCTGCGAACCGAGTCCGCCGCCGAGCATCACCTTGAATCCGCGTTGTCCATCTTTGATTTTAGCTATAAATCCAAGGTCGTGGATATAGCTCAGGGCTGTATCTTCTTCTGAAGCCGAAAAAGAGATCTTGAACTTTCTTCCCATTTCCTGGCAGATGGGATTCCGTAGAAAAAACTGAAATGCAGCATGTGCATAGGGAGAAACATCAAATGGTTCCTTTACATCAATTCCTGCGGTGGGAGAGGCCGTGATGTTACGCACCGTATTCCCACAGGCTTCGCGAAGGGTAATGTCATCTTTTTCCAGCTGCGCCCATAACTCGGGAGTGCGGTCAAGACTTACATGATGTATCTGGATATCCTGCCGGGTGGTAATATGCAATCTTCCGGTTGAATATTCATCAGAAACATCGGCGATACGTTGCAACTGCTGAGAAGTCACCTTCCCAAAAGGCAATTTTATACGCACCATTTGCACCCCTGCCTGGCGTTGCCCGTAAACCCCACGCGCTAACCTGAGACTCCTGAACTTCTCTTCATCTGCCTTTCCTTCCCTGAACAACCTGATCTTTTTTTCAAGATCAATAATGTCCTGTTGTACAATGGGATTTTCTATTTCGGTTCTAAAACTTTGCATCTTCTGTTTTTTAAAAATTATATCAGGCGGTTAAGCGTGAAGTCCACATTCCCTGTTGGTTAGCACTTTGGTAGGATCAAAATACCTGAATTCGTTGGGCAGGTTATTTTCAACAAGATATTTGTCCAGCTTTTCATCACTCCAGTGGTAAAACGGACTCACTTTTAAGATTCCATCTTTGCTGTAACTCAAAATGCCAATGCTGTCACGAAAAGCAGTTTGTCCTTTCCGCAGGTTTGTAAACCAAACATCTGGCTCATGCTCCTGCATGGCACGTTGGAAAGGCTCAAGTTTTACCTGCCGGGTAAACTCGACATGATTGGGATCGTCTACCTGGGGTATCCCTTCAAAAATGGCATCCCGGTAGGCTGCTGTTTGCAAAGGCATATACAGCTTCACATTAAGATCTAACTTATCAATCACTTCTTTGGCATGCCTGTAGGTTTGGGGGGTGTTATATCCTGTATCACACCAAATCACTTTTATGGCAGGCAGAATATTTGTACAGGCGTGCAGGATCGCAGCTTCATATGGTCTGAAATTAGTGGTGACCACGGGCCGGTGACAATTATCAATTACCCATTGTATGACCTCTGCGGGAGGAATTCCCTGCAGGTGCCTGTTAAAAGTATCAAGCTCGTCTTGTGTAAATTTTTTCATATCTATTCCTTTCCAAAGTTGATCTTGTTCCATATTCTTTCATGTCCAAAGTAGAGCAGCATCTTAGTGATCACTTCTACTGTTCCTATTGCCAGTGCAGTCTTAATCTCCCCGGTTAATAACCAGGATACAAGTATGGTATCAAGGGTTCCTATTATCCTCCAGCTTATTGCTTTAGCTATGCTCCGTACCGGCTTTTCTGAAGTCTTGGCTTTCTTTTCACTTCTCCTGGAGAACACCTGATCTAATATCATAATCATTATTTTTAATCCTATTACCCTATCGGAATAGTAGGTTAATAGACAAAGAAAATAAAATATTTTTCTAATTCGGCTGTTGCTGCCAATTATTTACATTTTAATTAACCCGTACCTGTTATTGTTTTGTAATATCTGCAAGGGTATTATTGCCCAGCACCTTCAAGGTACTGTCCCGCACCTGTATCATAAGCTGGTGCACAGAGCAGGTCACCTCGTCTTTGCAATCATCGCATTTCTCATAGTAGTTGAGACTCACGCAGGGCACCATTGCAATAGGTCCTTCAAGGATTCTTATTATCGTGGTCATGGGGATTTCAGCAGGATCCTTAATGAGGTAATATCCTCCTCCCTTCCCTTTTTTAGCCCCCAAAAATCCAGCTTTGCGCAGTTGCACTAAAATACTTTCCAAAAATTTATGGGAAATATTCTCACTTTCGGCAATCTCTGCAGTTTGTACAGGCTTTTTCGAGGGCTGCCTTGCAATGTAAGTCAGCGCCTTTATCCCGTATTTCGTCTTTTTTGAAAGCATAGGGCGAAGATAATTATTTATCTTCTTTCTATGCTGCCAAATCGCGATTTCCGGTTGATGCTGAATTACATTCATTATCTCTATGCTTCAAAATTTAATGCTCTTTGGATATCCTCAAAAATATCCTCTACATGCTCCAGCCCTACCGATATCCTTACCAGCCCCGGAGTAATTCCCGCTTCCAGTCTTTCTTCTTCTGTGAGTCTTCCGTGCGTTGTTGATGCAGGATGGGTGACAATGGTCCGGGTGTCTCCCAGATTGGCCGACCTGGAGCAGAGTTGTAAGTTATCAATGAACTTCCTCCCTGCTTCAAGTCCGCCCTTTATTTCAAAAGAAATGATATTTCCCCCTTGCTTCATTTGCCTCTTCGCCACCTCATGTTTAGGATGAGATCTCAAAAATGGATATTTCACATTTTCTGCATTGGCCTCTTTTTCTAAAAGTTCAGCTATTTTGAGGGCATTATCACAATGCCTGTCCAGTCTTACCGGCAGGGTCTCCAGACTTTTAGACAAAATCCACGCATTAAACGGGGACAAAGCCGGACCTGTATTGCGGGAGAACAGGTAAATTTCCCGAATCAAATCTTCCCGCCCAACAGTCACACCGCCAAGTACCCTGCCCTGCCCGTCGATTAATTTGGTGGCCGAATGTATCACCAAATCAGCTCCAAACTTAATCGGGTTTTGAAGGTAAGGCGTGGCAAAACAGTTGTCTATAATGAGCAGCAGGTTGTGCTTTTTGGCTATTCTTCCCAGGTTTTCAAGATCCAGAATATCCACTCCGGGGTTTGTGGGGGATTCGGCAAATAGGATCTTTGTTTCCGGTTTTATAAGACTTTCAATCTTATCTTCTTCATTGACATTAAAATAGCTGTGCGATATGTTCCACTTCGGAAAATATTTAGTGAACAGGCTGTGAGTAGACCCGAAGATTGACCTTGCCGAAACTATATGGTCGCCACTGTTTAGTAGCGTTGCAAGTGTCGAATATACAGCCGACATGCCCGTGGCAAAAGCAAAACCTGCCTCTGCACCTTCCAAAAGTGCCACTTTTTCAGCAAATTCTGAAGTATTCGGGTTGCTAAACCTACTGTAAATATTGCGTTCTTTTTCTTCAGCAAAAGCAGCCCTCATTTCTTCGGCATCTTCAAAAATATAACTCGAAGTGAGAAAAAGTGGCGAAGAATGCTCCTGATACGGAGTCCGGTCCAGTTGAGTTCGTATTGCTGTTGTTTCAAAATGTGACATAGCCTGTTCTATAATTTTTCTGCTAATTGAAGAATATCCGAAACCACTCCGCGTGCCGTTACTGCTGCCCCGGCACCGGCTCCCTGTATTACCAGTGGCCGTTCCCCGTAAGATTCGGCGTAGATCTCAAAAGAAGAATCGGCGTGTTTAAGCGCCCCAAAGGCAGAAGCTTTCTTCTCTTTTACCAGCTTCACCTCAAGGGTGCCCCGGGTGACATCCAGCTCTCCTACATGCCTTATCACCTCATCCTGTTCGAGGTTCTGCTTCAGGTTGAGAAAAAACGGATTCAACTCTTCCTTCTTTTCCTGAAAATTCTTCAAGCTGGATTCCCCATTGAGATGTGCCGGCACCAGATCCTGAATGGTTATTTCTTCAAACTCCTTTTCCAGCCCCAGCTCTCTTCCAAGGATGAGTAACTTTCTGGCCACATCTTTACCCGAAAGGTCTACCCGCGGATCGGGCTCTGTGAATCCTTTTTCGCCGGCTTCAGCAAGAATTTCAGAAAAAGCTTTGTCTTCCTCACAATAGGTGTTGAAAATGTAACTAAGAGAACCCGAAAATACACCTCTCACCCTTGTCACCCGCTCGTTAGACCTGTGAAAGTTGCGAAGCGTTTCCACAATTGGCAAACCGGCGCCCACATTGGTCTCATAAAAGAAAAACCTGTTGTGCTCCTGCAACTTTTGCCTTAAGCTTCCGTAGAATTTAGACGAGCGGGTATTCGCTACTTTATTGGCTGCCACTATATGAAAACCGGCCTCAATAAGATGAAAATACTTATCTACAAACTCCTCACTCGCCGTTGCATCTACAGCAATAAGGTTTTCATAACCCTGCTTTTTTACATATTCAAGAATGTCCTCAAGTTTGTACGAAACACCTAATGTATTAAGATCGGCTTCCCAGGAGGGCTGCTGGTTCTCCTTTTGAAAATATGCCCTGGTAGAGTTTGCTATAACCGGCAGGTTGAGCTCCACCCCCTCTTTTTGGCGCAGTGATTCGCGGGCTTCAAGCAATTGATCTACCAGTTTACTCCCTACGTTACCGGTTCCAAACAGGACTATATTTATTTTCTTCATTATGAGTGACATTTTGTTTAAAAATAGGTTTTAGAATTTGTGACAGCTGCTCGTATTCAATAAGAAACGCATCGTGCCCGTGAATTGATTTAATCTCGCTATAGTGTACATTCTTTTTCTCTTCGGAAAGCTCCTCGTATGTTTCCCTTATTTCCTCCGGAAGAAAAAACAAGTCGGAATCAATTCCTATCAGGTAAATATTCCCGCTGATGTTTTTTGCTGCCGCTGAAGGTTTATCGTTCCCTCCCGAAATATCGATAGTGGTAAGCAGGTGATTCATGAGCTTGTACGCTGCCAGCTCATATCTTTGTTCCAGCTTCCTGCCGTGATGGCTCAGCCAGTTAGCGACTTCAAACTGCGCATTAAGCTCATTCCTTTTTCTTCGGAATTTTGCCGAAAAAGATGCCGGCGTTCTATAAAAAGTCATGGCATGCATCCGGGCATCGTGAATGGGATCTGCCGAATTGTTGAGAATCTGGTCCTGCACCTTGCACTGCCCCAGCACCCAGTCTGTAGCCTTAAGATCGGTAGCGATAGGAATTAGGTTCTTTATAAGATTTGGCCTTAACACCGCCAGGTGCCAGGCCAAAGCCCCACCTATAGAGCCGCCAATGGCCGCAAACAGCTCGTTGATGTTTAGTTTATCCAGAACCTCAGCAAATATGCGTGCAACATCATCCAAAGTAAATTCGGTGTAATTGTGCAGCAAATGCTCCCTGTTTTCGCTGGCTCCATTGCCGGGAACATTGATGGAGAGGATGGTGAATTTTTGGGTGTCAATGCACTTGCCCGGCCCTATAAGCTCATTCCACCAGCCATTCTCTCCCGTCACATTTACGTTACCGGTTAGCGCATGATTCACCAGCACCACGGGGGCTGTTCCCGGTTCCCTTCCAAAAAAGCGATAAAACACATGGATCTCCTGAAAGCTTCCTGCGGAATTTTTAAAATGGGGAAATGTTATTTCCTGTAACATAGATTCTCGTTTATCTGGAACAGAGGAAAGATTTCCCGGCTGCCCACAGAGTGTTTATGCCGTTTTAGTTTCCTTCTTTTTAGATATTTGTGCCAGCGCCTGTTCTAGATCAGCTTTAAGATCTTCGAGATCTTCAAGCCCTACAGAAAGCCTTACCAGGTCCTTTGTTACCCCTGTAGATTCCTGCTGTTCATCGTTGAGCTGTTGGTGGGTGGTGCTTGAAGGGTGAATAATTAATGATTTTGTATCGCCAATATTAGCCAGCAGGGAGAAAAGCTTTGTTTCATCAACCAGTACCTTCGCAGCTTCATAGCCACCTTTCACCCCAAAAGTAATGAGGCCACTTTGCCCTTTTGGAAGGTATTTTTGCGCCAGTTCGTAATATTCGCTGCTCTCCAGCCCCGGGTAATTCACCCAACTAACTTCTTCTTTTTGCTGAAGCCATTTTGCAAGAGCCAAAGCATTTTCGCTGTGCTTTTTGATTCTGATCTCCAGCGTTTCCAGCCCCTGAATAATTTGAAAAGCATTAAACGGACTCAGTGCAGCACCAAGATCCCGTAAACCTTCAATTCTCACTTTTGCAATAAAGGCCGCTTCTTTTAGAGCCTCGTGATAAACCAGTCCGTGATAACCCGGGGAAGGTTCAGTGAATTCAGGGAATTTTCCGTTGGCCCAGTCGAACTTTCCTGCGTCAATAATTACTCCGCCAAGAGAAGTCCCGTTGCCGCCAATGTATTTTGTAAGGGAATGGATCACCAGGTCGGCTCCGTGTTCAATTGGCTTTACGAGTGCAGAAGTCGCTACCGTATTATCAACAATAAAAGGCACTTTATGCTCTTTTGCTACTTTAGAAATCGCCTCAAGATCAAGCACATCCAGTTTCGGGTTCCCCAGAGATTCCACGAAAACTGCACGGGTATTCTCTTTTACAGCTTTTTGAAAATTATTTGCATCCTGTGGATCTACAAAAGTGGTGGTGATCCCTAATCTTGGCAGGGTTACACTTAACAGGTTGTAAGTTCCGCCGTAGAGACTGCTTGAAGCAACAATATGATCTCCGGCTTTGAGCAGGGTAAGCAGGGTGGTACTAATGGCTGCAGTTCCCGAAGCTGTCACTACTGCAGCAATCCCGCCTTCAAGGGCTGCCAGTCTTTGCTCCAAAACATCATTGGTCGGGTTGTTTAACCGGGTGTAGATAAAACCCGGTTCTGCCAAAGAGAAAAGGTTGGCGGCGTGGTCTGAATCTTTAAAAACATAAGAAGTGGTTTGATAAATAGGCACTGCCCTGGTTCCTCCGTTGGCTGTTACGTCATGTCCTGCATGCAGGGCGTTGGTCGAAAATTTTTGTGGTGTACTCATTTTTTAAATGTTTAAGGTTTAAGGAATAGTGGTAATTGGTTATTTGTTAATCGGTTTGTTGTTTGTTGTCGGTTCTCGGTTCTCTGTTGGTGCTTAAAAAAGCCACGAATTCACGAATGTTTCTAGATCTTTTCACTTTTCCCAAGTTAGAATTTGGTACTTGATACTTGTGGTACTTGGTGCTTGGTGCTTCTTTACTGATCATTGCTAATTGTTAATTGCTAATTGTTTAAAAAGAAAAAATCCCTTTGGCTGGCTTGCCAAAGGGATTTTTAGTACTCATATATAACTAACTTAGATCCTCATTTTTTGGCAATAGCTGGTGGTGCGCACATCATGCACATCATCATACAACACATCATTTTTGCTATTGCCGGGTAAATTTTCATTTTTTCTGTTTTAGCTTTTCCAGCTTGTTTTTTAATGGGGTTCCAAAAATGCCATTTTTGAGACCTCTTATTTTTTTAATGTCGACTAAAATAAAAAAGCCGCTGCGGTGGCAGCGGCTTTTTGCAATTTTTATCTTTTCAGGATCATGCAATAGAGCGCGCTGCGGAAGTTTTCCACATCATGCACATCATATTACAAATTACCTGGTTCATTTCTTGTTTTGTTCTGTCACAAAGTTAACGACAGAAAACTTTAAGGAACAAATAAAATTGTGATTAATTTTATTTTTTGAGGATTGACAAGGGTTTGCAGGTCGTAGATATCTAATTCACGAGTGATTTTAATGCTGTCTCAGGTTTCTCGCTAAGGCCGCAAAGTATATCGCCGAGATCGCAGATATCTATCTTTACTATTCCTGTTAATTGATCATTGCTCATTGCTACTTGTAACCCGCGCTAAGGATTGAGCAGCTGTTGGAGCTCTTGCCAAACCAGGGTTACACCCACGAATTCAGGAATAATTAAAATACTATTTTAAGGTTTCTCGCTAAGGCCGCAAAGTATATCGCAGATATCTATCTTTACTATTCATGTTAATTGATCATTGTTCATTGCTAATTGTAACCTCGCGCTAAGGATTGAGCGGTTGTTGGAGCTCTCCCAAAGCCGGGAGGCTGTGGGAAGTGACCCGCGAAAGCCTGACGGTGCGACCGGCAGGGAGAACCGGAGCGCCCAAATTATTCTTAATAACGAAGATAAAGCCGCCCCGATTTAAAACAATTTTTATACATTTGCTGATGATAAATCACAGGGAAAAATTTGACTGATTGCAACCCTCTAAAATGCTAAAGCAGTGACAACTACTCTAGCGCTTCTTGTCAAATTTTTTCTGAATTAAAATCTTAAAATAAAGAAGCATGCCATATTTATTTACTTCAGAAAGTGTTTCTGAAGGCCACCCCGATAAAGTTGCTGACCAGATTAGCGATACTCTTCTTGATAATTTCCTTGCCTTTGACCCCGAATCTAAAGTTGCCTGTGAAACCCTGGTGACTACAGGACAGGTGGTGCTTGCGGGCGAAGTAAAGAGTGACACTTACCTTGATGTGCAGTCTATTGCCCGCGATGTGATCAATGATATTGGTTACACCAAGGGAGCTTATAAATTTAGCGGGGACTCCTGCGGGGTGATCTCCCTGATACATGAACAATCCCAGGATATTAGCCAGGGGGTTGACCGCGGAAACAAAGACGAACAGGGTGCCGGTGACCAGGGAATGATGTTTGGTTACGCCACTAAAGAAACTTCCAACTACATGCCGCTGGCCCTCGATATTTCACATAAGATACTTATCGAGCTGGCAAAATTGCGCCGCGAAAATGACGAGCTCACTTACCTGCGGCCCGACTCTAAGAGCCAGGTTACTATTGAGTACAGCGATGACAACATTCCGCAGCGCATTGTGGCTATCGTGGTCTCTACCCAACACGACGAATTTGATGATGATGACCAGCGAATGCTGGAAAAAATAAAGAAAGATATTGTTGAGGTCCTTATTCCGAGGGTGATCAAACAACTTCCGGAATATGTGCAAAAACTATTCAACGACAAGATCAAATACCATATAAACCCTACCGGAAAGTTCGTTATTGGCGGACCTCACGGAGATACAGGTCTTACGGGAAGAAAAATCATCGTAGATACTTACGGCGGAAAAGGAGCTCACGGCGGAGGTGCATTTTCTGGGAAAGACCCCAGTAAAGTAGACCGGTCCGCAGCTTACGCGGCAAGGCATATCGCTAAAAATCTTGTGGCTGCAGGAGTAGCCGATGAAGTTTTGATCCAGGTTTCTTATGCCATTGGGGTGGTAGAACCCACTTCTCTATTCGTGGAAACCTACGGCACCAAAAAAGTGGATATAAGCCACGGGGAGATTGCAGAAAAAGTACTGCAGATCTTTGATATGAGACCCGCTGCCATTGAAGAAAGACTCGGACTTAGAAACCCAATTTATAGGGAAACCTCAGCTTATGGTCACTTCGGAAAAGAGCCGCGAAAAGAAAGAAAAGTATTCAAGAGCCCCTACAACGGAGAAAAGACTATAGAAGTAGACCTGTTTACCTGGGAAGCACTTGACTATGTGGACAAAGTAAAAGAAGCATTTGGATTGGAGTAGATTTGAGATTTGAGACATCATAACAAAAAATCCAAATCCTAATATAAAAAACCCGGGGCTAAGGCTCCGGGTTTTTTATTAGTTCTAAAGATCTGGATTTAGTAATATGTGATCTTACAAATAGGTTTATGAATTTGCACTTTTTCAAAACCTGTACACAAATCCCAGCAGGTATTGATCGTTGCCACTGGAGAAGGTGAGCTGCATATTTTCCCGTTGGTAAGGGCTGGTGAAAATAAAACTGCTCCCAATGCCTACCACCGCCCCGGCAAGTATATCATAGCCGTCATGCCTTGTAGCATTGATGCGGCTGTAAGCCGTCCAACCGGCCAGCACATACCCGGGAATACTGTATTTAAAGCCATACCTCTTGTGAATAAAGGAAGCTGCCTGAAAGGTAATTGACGTATGCCCCGAGGGAAAGGCCTGCCCCCCACTGTTAAACGGGCGCCTCTTATTAATGGCATATTTAAGACCTGCTGTAACAGCCAGGTTGGTAGCAAAACCTTTGGTGAATTGCCAAAATCCCTTCCTGTCTTTCATCACCACGGTAGTGAGCGCTGCTGTTGCCGGCAAAGCCAGCAAAATAACATCACCACTGGTTTCTACTGCCTCGCTGTTGGGCTCAATGAGCTGTGCCTGTAAATTGGAAGGTATGCTCAATACAAGGCCAAACAGGAAAAGAAAGATGATCTTCTTTACCTGTGTGAAAAACTTGTGCTGATCTTTAAATCCTGATTTCAAAAAACTCTGCATTGATGAACTCTAAAATAAGGTATATTAAATAGTGGGCCTTCCTCCCGTAACCTGCACGGTAGAACCGGTCATGTAACTGGAACCTTCCGATGCCAGTAAGACAAAAGGTGCCGCAAATTCAGACGGTTGTCCCGGCCTTCCCAGCGGAGTATCCTGCCCAAAGGTTTCTACCTCATCCATTGGCATGGTAGACGGGATCAATGGCGTCCACACCGGCCCCGGTGCTACACAATTGGCCCTGATTCCTTTTGGCGCCATAATTTGCCCGAGATTGGCTGTGAAATTTTGAATAGCCCCTTTAGTGGCAGCATAGGCCAGCAGTTGTGGGTGCGGTTTATAAGCGTTGATAGAAGTGGTATTAATAATTGTACTGCCTGGTTTCATGTGAGGTTCGGCAGCTTTTACCAGGTAGAACATTGAATAGATATTGGTCTTGAAAGTCTTGTCCCATTCCTCACTGGGAATATCCTGTATCTTTTCTCTCGCCATTTGAAAGGCTGCATTGTTCACCAGTATATCTACCTGTCCAAACTCATCTACAGCTTTTTGGACGATCTTGCTGCAATGTTCTTCTTCACTTACATCTCCCGGCACCAAAATTGCCTTTTTCCCGGCCTTTATCACCCATCTGGCAGTTTCTTTTGCATCATCGTCTTCTTCGAGGTAAGAAATTAGAACATTAGCTCCTTCTCTTGCAAAAGCAATTGCTACCGCTCTTCCAATCCCCGAGTCGCCGCCGGTAATAATAGCATTTTTACCCTCCAGCTTGCCCGATCCAACATAAGAATCCTCGCCGTGGTCTACTTTGGGCTGCATTTTATCCTCTTTCCCCGGCGTGTCTTTCTGTCGCTCCTGATCTTTAAAAGGAGGTTGTGCTTCTTTCGTTTGTGGATGCTTCATTTCTTTATTGTCATCTTTCATAGCTTAAACTTTTTGAAGAGGTCCCAAAAATGGCATTTTTGACACCTCATGTTTCAGCCTGAATTTAAGAAAAGTAGCTCGCGACGAAGGAATGAAGGGAACTAAAGTTTTGCTAAAAGTCTATTTTAGTACATGTTGCGCCAAAAGCTTCTGCACCTCATAAACATTTACAGATTTATTGAACTTCCTGGAAACACTTGGGTGCTGTTCAGAAGAGATCCATATCTTCAGCTCGGCATCAAGGTCAAAAGTCCCTGCTGTTTCCACACTAAAGCGGGAAATACTTTTGTAGCTTATTGAAAGATATTGGGTCTTGCTTCCGGTGAGGCCCTGTTTATCTACCAAAATGAGCCGTTTGTTGGTGAAGATAAAGGTGTCCCTAAATATTTTAAAACCCGCTTCTATTACTTCGGAATCACAGAGCAGCTGCGCGAAATCGGATTGTAGTTCCTGATTGTCAACTGCACCGGCATTGCCCATTAGTGATGAAAAAATTCCCATGATGATCTCTGTTTTGACAGGAAATTTAAAACAAATATTCGAATCCCGAAGGCATCTGCATGCCAGTCTTTGAGAAAGCTTTAACAAGCTGCCTTTGGTTTAATGTCTATTTTTAGAAAAACCTTAAACTATGGCCTTCTTCGGAAAAGTTAGAAACACCATTAACCTGTTAAAGAACATTGATCTTGACCAACTGGCGAAGATCAATAAACAAATAGATCTTCAAGAAGCTATGCAAACCCTGGGGCAGCTGGATGAGAATCAGCTCAAGGGGCTCATGAAAATGCTGAAGACCAAGCGCCGGAAAGGTCAGCACGACCTGCCACCTATTGACGGCGATTTTTATAATCTCGACCTGAAACTTTCCGAAGAGCAGCGGGAACTACAGCTGAAGGTGCGCAATTTCATGGAAGATGAAGTGCGGCCGCTGGTAAATGACCACTGGAACCGTGCGAAGTTTCCATTCGAGATTATTGAGAAATTCAAAAAACTCAACATTGCCGGAGTACCTTATGAAGGCTACGGCTGCCCCAATTTGCCATTTTTGATGGAGGGCGTTATTGCACAGGAAATTGCACGGGTAGATGTTTCTATCTCCACTTTTTTCGGCGTTCACAGCGGCCTGGCTATGGGTTCTATCTATCTCTGCGGAAGCGATGAGCAAAAAGAGGAGTGGCTCCCAAAGATGCAACGCCTGGAAACCATTGGCGCCTTTGGACTTACCGAACCTAATGTGGGCAGCGGCGCAGCCGGCGGACTCGAAACCACCTGTAAGTGGGATGGAGAAAACTGGGCGCTTAACGGGCAGAAAAAATGGATTGGAAATGCCACTTTTGCCGATGTAATTGTGATCTGGGCCCGCGATGAAGACTCCAACCAGGTAAAAGGATTCCTGGTAAGAAAGGACAATCCCGGCTTTAAGGCCGAAAAAATGGAAGATAAGATGGCGCTGCGTATTGTGCAGAATGCACTTATCACGCTCACCGATTGTAAAGTGCCGGAAAGCGACCGACTGCAAAAAGCAGAGTCCTTTAGAGATACAGCAAAAGTGCTTAAAATGACCCGCGCCGGGGTAGCCTGGCAGGCTGTGGGTTGTGCCAGGGGAGCTTATGAAAGTGCTTTGAAATACACTAAAAAAAGAGAGCAGTTTGGAAGACCTATAGCCTCTTATCAGCTTATACAAAATCACCTGGTAGAGATGATCGCCAACCTCACCTCTATGCAAACCCTTTGTTTCAGGTTGTCCGAACTTCAGGACCAGGGTCTGTTAAAGGATGAACATGCTTCACTGGCAAAAGTCTATACCAGTATGCGAATGCGCGATGTGGTTAGCAGGGCCCGGGAAGTGATGGGCGGCAACGGAATTCTCCTGGAATATGACGTTGCCCGTTTTGTTGCCGATGCCGAAGCTATTTACAGCTATGAAGGCACCAAAGAGATCAACTCCCTTATTGTAGGAAGGGCGATCACGGGATATAGTGCGTTTGTTAACTAAAATCAGACCGTAGACGGTAGACTGTAGATGGTAGTGTTAATCTACCGTCAATTGACTAAAGACTAAAGACTAAACCATGTCATTTCTAATCATAAGTCCGAAGAAAGATCCCAAAGCCTGGGTGGAGGCCTTGAAAGCCGAAGCGCCAGATTTAGATCTGGAAGTATATCCGCAGATAAAAGATCCTTCTAAGGTTGAATATGTGCTTTCCTGGAGACATCCTCACGGTATATACAGGGACTTTAAAAACCTGAAAGTAATTGCTTCCATGGGGGCAGGCATAGACCATATCATTAGCGACAAGGAAATTCCGAAGCACATCCAAATCACCCGTGTGGTCGATGCACAACTAACCAAAGATATGAGCGTATTTGTACTCTCCCTCATTCTTGAACACCTGCGCAACCTGAATGAACATCATTGCAGCAGCGAATGGAAGCCCAAAACATATGGGCGACCGGAAAACACACAGGTGGGAATAATGGGCATGGGCGTACTGGGCGTGGGAGTAGCCGAAAAACTGATCCGGAATAAATTCAATGTCACCGGCTGGTCCCGCACCAAAAAGGAAATCCTGGGAGTCACTACCTATCACGGTGATGAGCAACTGCAGGATTTTCTGGAAGACAGCAAAATCCTGGTGAATTTGCTACCCCTGACTTCAGAAACAAAAAACATCCTGAATAAACACCTTTTTGAGAAGTTACCTGAAGGTGCTTATGTCATAAATGTGGCGCGGGGAGAACACCTTATCGAAGATGACCTTATTGAAATGATCAATACCGGACATCTCACCGGGGCAGCTCTCGACGTGTTCCGGAAAGAGCCTTTACCCGCAGCACATCCTTTTTGGAAGAACAAAAAGATCAAAGTTTCGCCACATATTGCCAGTATTACCCATCCCAAAAGTGTAGTGCCGCAAATCCTCGAAAATTACGAGCGCATGAAAGAGGGAAAGGATTTGAAGAACGTGGTTGACAGGGAGAAGGAATATTAGTATTCAGTGGTCAGTGGTCAGTGGTCACTGATCAGTAAAAAGTATCAAACATAATTTGAAAAATATTAAATCAGAATCTGGAAACGGAGACCCATTTACCCACAACAATAAACAATAAACAACTCCATGAAAGAACTAAAAAACATTCTGGTAGCTGTAGATTTTAATGATGCCGTAGGAGACCTTTTGGGATATGCCGAAGGCCTGGCCCAGAAATTTGGTAGCAAGGTTTGGGTTTTGCATGTCGCAGCACCCCATCCCGATTTTGTAGGTTACGAACCTGGACCGCAGTATATAAGAGACTTTAAAGCAGAAGAATTCCGGGAGGAACACCGCAACCTGCAAATGTACTGCGATAACTTCCTCAGTGAGGAGATAGAAAAAGAGGCTCTCTTGATCCAGGGTTCTACCGTAGAAGCTGTTCTGGAAGAAGCAAAAAAACTACAATCAGACCTGCTTATTGTTGGCACCCATAAACATAGTTTCCTGCATAATTTGCTACAGGAAAGTGTTTCCCTGGAGCTGTTGAAAAAAGCGAGTATACCTATGTTGACAATTCCTATTGAAGAATGATTTTTTAAAGTAATCAGTATTCAGTGCTCAGTCATCAGTAAAAAAAATTTAAAAATATTCATTTTATTATCTGCGTAAATCTGTGAGATCTGCGGGAAACTTTTTAAGGGAGTAAAAAAAACAATCATCAGTGGTCAGTCATCAGTCTTCACTGAAAAATCATCTGTGGGCAGTGCCATTCTGAAATTCTTAATCCTGTTTCCTTTTTCCTGTATCACTTCTCCTGTCTCATAATGGCATTCAACAAAAAATCCCCGCCTTGTAGCGAGGATTTTTGTGAAATAAACCTGTTTGATAAGATCTATAAAATCAGCTGTATGTTTATGCATCTACATCAAGGGCTGCATCTATCCTCGCGATCAAATCATTCCAGTGATAAACACTTAATTGATCATTCGTCCTGTTTCTGCGGGCCCTAAGGTCTCTTCTTAACTGCTCGAGATCTCCACGCATCAATGCAATAACATCGGTAGAAGCAACCTCATCACTCTCCTCCTTTTTTAGATTCTGAACATATCCTGCAGCGGCATCAACATAGGCACGCTGAATGTTCCTTCGATAAGCGTTGACCTCCTGAGATCTGTACAACTCTTCAAAAATGCCTTTTCTAAGGTCGTTCATCATCTCTACTGCGGTATATGCCTCCCGGCCGTTCACCTGCTCATTGGTGATCATGCGTTGCAGGCGGTCTTCATCTAAAAGATCATTCAGTGCTCTGCTCTGCAGGTTCTGTACCCGCTCAATGGCACCCGTAGGTTCAATGCGTGCCAATAGCTCCTTATCCAGCAACCAGTCGGGTGTAGAAAAAGCATGCGTATTTAAAAATTCAATGGCCGCTTCCTGTTTTTCTTCAGGGACATGAGTATAGACAGTTCCTTCCTGGTCGGCTGTTTTTCGGGTTTCGTAAACTCCTCCCACATTGGCTACCACGTGAGAAACGTAGCCTCTCCACATATTGGTAAGTTCGCGGTATACTTCAGTTAATTCGGAATAATCAGCATTATCTTTTGAAGTCCACGCAACTAAATTCGGAACCACCTTCTTAAGGTTTGCGAGTCCGTACTCGCTGGCCTTCACCTGATCGTCACCCAGGCTTTCTCTTTGCGACTGCGGATCAATTCCGCCGTAACCATTTCCGAATTCATAAACAGGATCCCCGGCTTTTTCAAGGATCCACTCGCTTAGAACAGGTTTCTCATCTTCGGGAGAATTGGCTTCAGGAATATACCTGTAGCCCCAGTTGATGGCATAAAGATCATAAGGCCCCATCATCCTGATGTAACGAACTCCTTTATCTTCGGGCTGTGCCACATAATTCACACGGGCATAATCCATAATAGAAGGAGTCAAACCATACTTCTGGGTGAATTCAGGAGAACGCAAGGAATCTGTAGCATAAGCCGAACTCGCCTTCATATTATGCGGTAAACCGAGCGCATGACCTACCTCGTGCGCAATCACCATGCGCATCATTTCCCCAATTTCCTCTTCGGGAGTATTGAGCGTACGGGCAGATTCCAGCTGGGCTCCGGCTTCGATCATGTAACGGTTGCGGTAAGAACGCAGGTGGTTGTGATACCAAATAATATCGCTCTCGATGATCTCCCCGGTACGCGGATCGGTCACACTTGGCCCCATCGCATTTCTCGTGGTACTGGCAACATACCGCACCACCGAATACCGCACATCTTCGGGACTAAAATCGGGATCTTCCTCTTTTGTCGGCGGATCTTTGGCGATCACAGCATTTTTGAAACCTGCAGCTTCAAAAGCCACATTCCAGTCTTCAATTCCCTGTTTAAAATAAGGCCTCCATTTTTCGGGCGTTGCAGGATCGAGATACCACACAATAGGCTTCACCGGCTCTACCAGCTCTCCCTTTTTATAAGCTTCAATATCTTTTGGAACCAGCTGCCAGCGGTTGATTATCCTGTAATCATCACTCTTAAGCTCTTCAGAATTATAATTATATTTTCGGGTGGTAAACCAACCCACACGATGATCGGCCAGGCGCGGCTGCACTTTTTCTTCCGGAAGCAGGATCATAGACTGGTTCATCAACATAGTAATGGTTCCTGCCTGGTCTCTTTCGGGCGGTTCCTCGGCTTCATAGGTCATCACGTGCTTCACCTCAATATTTTCAGGAAAAGCATTGGCTGCGGTAATATAAGAACGCGATTTATCCAGCTTCTTTACCTTGTATCGCTTTTTTAGAGATGGCGAAACACCGTTAATGGCGGCTACTTCTTCCTTAAAAAGATCACTCACTTCTATTACTGCGGAAGTTTTATCGTCGTTATAAGCTGCGATCTTCGAGCTGAAAAGTATAGGAAAGAAATTATTCGCAGCAACCGACTGATAAATAGGAGAACCTTCGTCACTCTCGTTCTCAAAGCTAATCACCTTCATGTCTATATAGTCACCTCGTTTTGACCAGCGCACCACCTGCTCATTGGCCTTGGAACCTGCATTGACATAGCCACCGCCGAAACCTGCGGGCACGCCGGCAATACGGCTCACCAGCAGCATATCTTTCTCCAGCATGTTAAGCGGAATTTCAAAATAGAGCTTTTCCCCTACAAAATGGGTGGTAAAAAGACCTTTGTCACTTTTAGCTGCAGCAGTGATCACCTCAGCGTAAGCTTTGGTATCGCCCTGCTCCTTTTTCTTAGCCGTGGCCTCATCTGTCTTTGCCGGTACTCCTTTTTGCGTTTGGCAACTTACACCAACAGCTAAGAGCAGCCCGTACATGGGTAACTTTTTTATCATGTGAAAATAGGATTTTAAGGATCTCAAGATAAACAATGAAGTTATCATTACGAAATTGGAAATACGATGGTAGAAATACGATGGTAGAAATACGATTTTAGAAGTACGAATTTTTGGAATTTGGTGCCTGAATTTTGGTGCCTGGAATTGTTGTTCAATTCAAATTATCTTCTTTCAAGTTTTGCGTGTTATTCTGAATATATGCCGAAATATTCTGAAAAGATCTGGAATCCCTGATGATACGATCGTGAAACAGCGGTTGCCAGGCGAATGGCAAATTCATCCTGTTGGCATATTTGGTCACTGCCGATTTATAGGAACCAACAATGGATGAAATGGTGTTTTTCCCCGGATTCTGAAACCTTTTTTGTCCGATTGTTTTTTCGGGTTCTGGGGGTTGTTGCCACGGGGATTTATTCCCATTCAAAATAATAATTCCATGAATATGATTGGGCATTATCACGAATTCCCCCCAATTCCACATTTTTCGCATGGTGTAATATTTCATACCACAGCACATTGGCGATCACCCCGGCAGATGACAATTTTATCTCCCCATCATCAACCTCTCCAAAAAAATGTTTCCGGTCTTTGGTACAAATGGTAATAAAATATGCTGCATCCCATCCATAATCCCAATGTTGCAACCGGATGGATCCATTCCGAAATTTATTCCCCGATTTTGCAGACATAAATATTGGGATTTGTTAGGGGGAGGCATTTTAAAGATAGTCAAAAATGCCATTTTTGAAAGGTATTTTTCGAATCAAAGGCCGATGGCATGCCATCGGCCCCATCATTACCAAATAATATTATCCATTTAAACGGAATTTCCATAACCTCCGAAAGAATCCAGTGTGAAAATTCATGGATTAAAACAAAGGTGTAAAAAATGGGATTTTTGGAAGGTATTGTTTCGAATCGAAGGCCGATGGCATGCCATCGGCCACCATTGTTACCAGCAAACGGATAATGTTTCTACTAGAAATCCATTCCTTCAGATATTTTGAACGTCTTCTCCCTGTCTGCACCTTCAGCAGTAAAACCTTCAAAAAATCCCTATATTTAGCCCTCTTAAAATTTTCAAAATTCACTTATGATTCACAAATCCCTACTGGCATTACTTCTGCTAATGACCACCTCCGCCATTTTTGCGCAGGAAGAAGAGAAAAAAGATGACAAAAAATGGGATGTCAACGATCCCTATACTTCAGACTGGAACATCAAGGAAGTTGCCCTCAACACTAATGAAGGCACCTGGATGAACCTCGATGTGAGCCCCGATGGGAAGCAGATCGTTTTTGACCTTTTAGGGGATATTTATCTTATGCCCGCTACTGGCGGGAAAGCCACGGCTCTTACCAGCGGTATGGCCTATGATGTGCAGCCGCGCTTTAGTCCCGACGGGAAAAGCATCTCCTTTACCAGCGACGCCGGCGGTGGCGACAACATCTGGATCATGAATGCCGATGGCAGCGATGCAAAGCAACTAACCAAAGAGAATTTCAGGTTGCTCAACAATGCGGTGTGGATGCCCGATGGCAATGCCATTGTTGCCCGTAAGCACTTCACTTCGGGCCGCTCCCTGGGAGCAGGTGAGATGTGGATGTACCACATAGGTGCAGGCGCTGCGGGGATTCAGCTGGTAGAAAAAGCCAACGAGCAACAGGACATCAATGAGCCCAGCATTTCGCCCGATGGCCGCTACCTGTACTACAGCCAGGATGTGTATCCGGGAGGGTATTTTCAGTATAACAAAGACCCAAACAACCAGATCTACGTGATCAACCGTTATGACTTCGAAACAGGTGAGATCGACCGTGTTAGCGGCGGACCTGGTGGTGCTGCGAGACCACAGGTGTCCCCCGACGGGAAGAAGCTGGCTTTTGTAAAGCGCGTGCGTACCAACTCGGTGCTTTACATCCACGACCTCGAAACAGGCGAAGAGTGGCCGGTTAATGACCAGTTGAGCAAGGATCAGCAGGAAGCATGGGCCATCTTTGGCGTGTATCCCGGCTTTGGCTGGATGCCAAACAGCCAGGAGATCGTTTTCTGGAGCCAGGGAAAGATCAAAAAAGCTAATATTGAGAATGCCAATGTTTCTGAAATCCCGTTTGAGGTGAACAACACCATCAAAATTGCAGAAGCGCACCAGGTGAAGCACAAAGTCTTTTCCGAAGAATTTAATCCGAAGGTAGTTCGCCACGCGGTCACCTCTCCCGATGGAAAGACGCTTGTTTTCAATGCCGTGGGTTACCTGTGGAAGAAAAGCCTTCCGAACGGAACTCCGGAAAGGATCACCAAAGCTGAAGAATTCGAATTTGAACCGGCTTTCTCCCCCGACGGGAAGAGCATCGTGTACGTTACCTGGAGCGATGACAATATGGGCGCTGTAAGAACTGTTGGCCTTAACGGAAGGAATGCCAAAAAACTGACTGCCGAAAAAGGTATTTTCAGGAACCCATCTTATTCAAGTGACGGCCGCATGATCGTCTTTAACAAAGAAGGCGGAAATTCTGACCTCGGAAGAACTTTTACCAAGAATCCCGGAATTTATTTGATGAATGCTTCCGGAGAAAACCTAAGAAAGATCAATGATGAGGGGGAATTCGCGATGTTCAACACCAATGATGACCGCATCCTATTCCAAACGGGCGGATATTTATTCGGAAGTCTTACCAAGAAACTAAAAAGTGTCGACCTCAACGGAAAAGACGAGCGCACGCACATGGAATCAAAGTACGGCGGCCGACTCGTACCAAGCCCCGACAATAAATGGGTGGCCTTTAGCAACCTGCACAAAGCTTATGTGGCTCCGCTGTTAATGACAGGTAAAGCTGTAGAAATTGGTCCAGATTCCAAAACCGTTCCTGTGAGTCAGCTGGCGAAAGATGCGGGGATCAACATCCACTGGTCTAACGACAGCAAGAATGTGCACTGGACTTTGGGAGATGAATATTTCACCAATAAAATTACCGAGCGTTTTACCTTTTTAGAGAACTCGGTAGATTCCATTCCGCCAATCACCGAACAGGGAACAAAGATCGGTTTAAAAGTAAAGACCGATATACCTTCCGGACAGATCGCTTTCACGAATGCGCGCATCATCACCATGAATGGCGACAAAGTGATCGAGAAAGGAAGTATCGTGATTGAAGGGAACAAGATCGTGCAGCTCGGAAATGCTTCCGAAGTAAATGTGCCTAAAAATGCGAAGGTTTACGATGTGAAAGGCAAGACCATCATGCCCGGAATGGTAGATGCGCATGCCCATATTGGCGCCTTTAGATATGGATTAACGCCGCAGCAGCACTGGCCTGCCTTTGCGAACCTCGCTTATGGGGTGACCACTGCGCACGACCCTTCTGCTCTGAGTGAAACTGTCTTTGGGATGGCCGAATTGATCAAGAGCGGCGAAATGGTAGGTCCACGCCTCTACTCTACCGGGATCATCCTTTACGGAGCGGAGGGTGATTTTAAGGCTGAAATTAACAGCCTTGAAGACGCGAGATCTGCTCTAAGAAGAACCAAAGCTTTTGGGGCGACTTCGGTAAAAAGTTACAATCAGCCGCGCCGGGAGCAACGCCAGCAGGTGATGCAGGCCGCCAAAGAACTCGACATGAACGTGGTGCCAGAGGGCGGAAGTACGTTCTTCCACAACATGAACATGATCGTGGACGGGCACACCGGGATTGAACACAACATTCCAATCGCGCCGGTCTATAAAGATATCAAGACGCTTTGGGGCAACAGTAACACCGGTTACACGCCTACGCTCATCGTAAATTACGGTGGAATCAACGGGGAATATTATTTCTACGACAAGCACAACGTGTGGGAGAATGAGAAACTTCTGGAATTCACGCCGCGTTCTGTGATCGATTCCCGTTCAAGACATCGCACCAAAATACCTGATGAAGAATACGAAAACGGACCTATTTTAGTTTCAGAAACTGCAAAAGAACTTTCGGACATTGGCGTAAAAGTGAACATGGGCGCCCACGGACAGTTACAGGGCCTTGGAGCACACTGGGAGCTATGGCTGATACAAATGGGCGGCATGAGCAATATGGAAGCCTTAAAAACTGCCACTATCAACTCCGCCGAATATCTCGGATTGGGTGACGAGATCGGAAGCCTGGAAGTCGGTAAGCTTGCCGATTTGCTGGTATTGGAGGAGAATCCGTTGGAAGACATCCGAAACTCCAACAGCATCATCTACACCATGGTAAACGGAAGACTTTATGATGCCAATACAATGAACCAGATTGGCAACGAGCCGAAAGAAAGACTTAATTTTTACTGGGAAAACAACAATTACAATCCTTCTTTTGGATGGCACGAGGAAGGGCATGCACATGGATGTATGGCGGATTAGGGATTGTATAATGTATAATGTATAATGTATATTGTATAATGGGTGATTAGACCGCTGAGCTGTTAGACGTTAGATTTTAGATTTTAGATTTTAGACTTACTCTTACCGGAAAAAAAGTAAGAGACAAGAACCAGGTCTAAAAAAAAGAAAAGCCGGGATCCTTTGGATTTCGGCTTTTCTTTTTCCTTCAGAACAAGGAGCTTTTTGAATCATATAAGCCTAATTGTAAATATATCTGTCTAAAACCCAGCCCCTCCCTTTCGGGTTAGGGAAAAGGAATGAGTTTTTAGAATGGGGTCTCAAAATAGCATTTTTGAGAGGGTTTTGCCAAGTTGGTCCAGAACTGCCTCTTTAATATATGCCGTCCCTCTGGGACTCTCATTCTTATTATGAAAATCTGGGGCTAGAAATATATCGCCCCTCCGGAGCTCGGATTGGGCTATAGTCCTGTAACTAATTTTATATTAATCCTCCACCTGAAGGTGGGGGCAATTGATGGATTTTAGACCTCTCCTACCCATCCTGCGGGCACCTCGCCAAAGGAGGGGATAAAACAGAAATGCATTGCCTCCGGCTTTAGCCGGAGGACCAAAAAGGACAAAGAGAAAGGGATTTAGCCCAATTCTAAATATCTCTTTCCAAAACCCATTCCCCCTTAAGGGCTGGGGAAAAGGAATGGGTTTTTAGATCGGGGTCCCAAAAATGGCATTTTTGAGAGGAATTTCTCCAGTTGATCCAGAACTACCTCTTTAAATCGATCAGCTCAAGAATTCCACAGGGGTCTGGGCGAGGGTGTTTTGCTCAAGACTGAAGATGATCCTGGTACCCTCAGGCTGTCCCTGCTCATCTTTTTTGTCAATAAGCTCACAATTAATATGGCCGGGATAACTTTTGTTGAAAAGCTCAATCCTTTCTTTTATGATCTGCATGCCCATGCTTTTATGGTCTTTTTCCGAAGATCTTTTTTCTGTGCCGCTTCTGCCCACGCCATTATCATCGATAATGATCTTGACGATCTCTCCTTCAGGAATAACTTCCAGGCGCAGGGTCTTGGTTTCGCGTTTGCTGGGAAGCAGGCCGTGCCAAATGGCATTTTCGATGAGCGGCTGTAGCAGCAATGGCGGGATCAGGATCTTTTCAACTTCGGGCGCATCTTCCCCTTTTATTTCAAAAGTGAAGTCTTTTTCAAAACGGTTCTTTTCAAGGGTAAGATAATATTGAGTCAGCTTAAGTTCTTCAGGTAAAGGAACCACATGCTTTTGTGAGGTTTCCAGCACCATCCTGGTATACCGGCTAAAAACCACCAGGTATTTCATGGCTTTGGCGTTTTGATTGCTTTGTATCAAATAAGTGATCGCATTGAGGCTATTAAATATAAAATGAGGATTAACACGCAGGCGGGTCACCAGGATCTCTGCCCGTGCAAGGTTGCGCTCATAGATCGCCTTCATCTTTTCCTTTTCCTCTTTCAGAATACGGGCGTTGATCTTCTTCTTTGTTTTGATATTCCGGTACTGTAACAGGAAAATGAACAGGATAAACAAAAGACCCGTTGCCAGGAGTAACATAAGGATCCTGCGCCGCTCCAGCTTTTGCTGCTGATTGTCCAGCAGGGTTTGCTGCAGCGCTTTATCCTTTTCAAGCAGCTGAATATGATCTTCCTTTTTCTCTATGTCATATTTGCGAATGAGGGCCGCTATTTCCACATTCTGTTCCGTGAGTTTTATGCTGTCTTCATAAGCTTTACCCTGTTTGAGGTACTGTAAAGCTGCGGAAGGATCCCGCTGCCTTTCGAGTATATTCGACAGCTGGTAGGAATTCTGCATGATCAATCCGTGCTGATTGAGATCTTTGGCGAGCTCGAGGGACCTCTCATAATAATCTTTTGCCGCAACAAACCTATCCTGCCTGAAGCGTACGTCGCCCAAACTCCCAAGGATCTGCGCCTGTTGATGCGCATCTCCCAATTTCTCAAACCTGCTTAAGGCATCTTCAAAATAAGAAGCAGCCCTGTCCAGCTCCTTCCCCTCTTCCAGGTAAGATTTTCCGTAGAATTCGTAAGTGATCGCAAGACCGTAATCGTCGTTTCTCTCCCGGTTTATCCCAAGCAGTTCATCCAGGTACTTTCGCGCGGTTTTATACTCTTCCTTATCAATATAATAATCGCTTATAGAAAGATAATTCATGGCCACCCCAAGGCTGTTGCCCCGTTCCTTTTCGGCTTTGAGAGATCGTTCAAAGTAACTCAATGCCTCATCCTGTCTTCCGGGAATATTCCCCAAAGTGTTACCTATTCCATTCCCGGCTATAGCGATATTTTTAAGATCGTTCTCCTTTTCGGCAATCTTCAGGGCCTTCATGTAAAAGGAAACGGCCGTATCATATTTTTGGTTGTAACGCCCTGCCACTCCTGCATTGTTGGCAAAGATCATTTTAAAAACAGGATCGACCTCCATGTCTTTTACCAGGTCAAAAGCTTTGGTATGCAAAGAAAGCGACTCATCGTAACGCTGATGATACCTGTAAAGCAGCCCCAGGTTATCAAGCGTCCTGGCGTATAGCAGGGAATCGCCTGTATTTAATGACTCCTGAATAATGCCCCTCGCAAGGTCATATTCCTCTTCTTCCGTGTGGTTTTCCCGGTGAAACTCCCTTAGCATTTGTATACCATAGACCACCTTTAGGGAATCATTGGTTTCCGCTTCAAAAGATGTTTTAAGGCTATCGAGCCGGGATTGGGAAAAGCCGGTGGTGGCGCACAACAGGATCAACAGGAAGCCCAACACAGCTGATGTACTGTAGAATTTCTTTGAAATATTCAACAGAAGCTTCCGCAGAAGAAAGATGACACAAATTTTATTAAGCCGTTTTGGTAATTGCATCAAATAAGTTTGTGATAAGGTCCTTTTTACTTTTGCTCACCGGGATGGATTTTCCATCCTGCATTACAAGATAGCCGCCATCATTCCGGTAGTATTTCTTCATGTAATTCGGATTAATGAGATAGGATTTATGAATTCGGATAAAGAAATATTTATCGAGCAGTTTCTCAAATTCCTTTAGGGTTTTGCTCAAAACCAGTTTTCGGTTGTTGGTAGTAAACAGTAATGTGTAGTTATTCTGGCTTTGGCAATATAAAATATCGTTTGTCTCGATAAACTCGAATCCTTCGGTCACCGGCACCGCTATTTTATTCTTCAGGATGCCTTCCCTTTTCATATAGTTCAACAGCTCATTCATTCTGTCTGAAGAAATATCTTTCTTCAATTCCCTTTCTTTCTTCCATTGCTGCACTGCCGAAATAAATTCAGCTTCATCAATGGGCTTGAGTAAGTAATTTACCGCCCTGGCCTTAAAAGCCTGCGCGGCATACTGGCTGTAGGCGGTGGTAAAGATGACATCAAAATCTTCTTCGGAAAGCTGGTCGAGCAATTCAAAGCCATTCATTCCCGGCATTTCCACATCCAGGAATAGCAAATCGGGCTTTACATTGGGAATAGCTACAAGGGCATCTTCAGGTTTGGTCCCTTTGAAAACGATCTCCGCCTCGGGAAATTTGCTCTTAATATGCAGGACCAACCCCTCCACACAATGCACCTCATCGTCTACAATCGCTACTCTCATATTGGATAAACTTCAAAAAATCAACAGATTATACTAATAAATATAGGTTTAATAAATGACCTTTTAAAAAACCAGCCACTTAAATACTGATATGCCTGAGGAAAAACCCCGTATGAGTTAGGCAGCACAATAACTTACCGCCAGCTCTTTAAACAGCCTTTGAATAATTTTTACCCGTATTTCCCTAATTGACAACTGCCTTACACTCATTTACCACCCCCGTAAACCTCTAATTTTATGACTTTTACACCAAACAATCAGAAAAAAATGACTTCTGAAAAATTCTAAACTAACCTTGAACTATTACAGAATGAGAACGAAATTACTTTTTACTGCCGCTTTAATTTTCCTGGGAACCTGCTTTGTGACCAACGCACAAAATGATACCCGGCTTGGGGCCATGGTCGCTTATGGTACTGAAATAGAAAACGTGGGAATTGGCGTTAATGCTGAGATACCTGTTATGGAAAAACTCAACATCTCTCCCGGCTTCATTTATTACTTTCCAAAAGATGAATATGGGGTGAGTTTAAACTGGTGGGAAATAAACGGAAATGCCAATTATTACTTTGTAGAAAACCAAAGCCTGAATTTTTATGGCATTGCGGGACTCAATTACACCCATGTAAAATTCGATTTTGACGAATCACCTTTTGGGGACTCTTCCATGGAAACCAGTGACGGAAGATTTGGTGTAAACCTGGGGGCGGGCGCGAATTTCGAGATTGGAAGCGGCATCACTCCTTTTGCCGAAGTTAAATATGTCATCATAGATGGAAGTCAGCTGGTGATTGGAGCGGGTGTGAAATTCAGCATCTAAGTCATTATAATTCTGAAAATAGCTTTCTAACCAACCAATTTTTAAGCTACTTCTTACCAGAGACCAGAGCCTTAATTCTAATCCTAAAAATTACTTCTATGGAAACCGGAAACACACAAACTGAAACCCAAAACAATAATACCAAAGATACTACAGTGGCAGTCATCGCTTATTTGACCTTCATAGGTTTAATCATAGCCTTTGTGATGAACAATGAGAAAAAAGATGCATTTGCTGCCTACCATATCAAGCAGTCTTTAGGATTAACTGTTTGTGGCATCGCTGTTTTTGCTGTGGGAATGATCCCTGTCCTGGGTTGGCTGGTGAGTTTTTTCGGGTCTATCTTCCTGTTGTATTTATGGATCATGGGGCTTATAAACTCCATTAACGGAAAGATGAAACCAGTACCTGTATTGGGAGACAAGTTTGAGGAGTGGTTCAGGAATGTATAGGGACCTTTTAATTCGAAGCCCTGCATCAAATTGTCAAAAACAACCAAAATTTAAAATTATGAAAATCAAATCTATATTTCTTTTAATGATCTTTTTCGCAGTCTTTACAGGCTTTCAGTCCTGTTCAGATGATGACTCCGGAAGCGATGATGATACTGCCGGATGTGCAAATTTTGAAGCAGAATACGAAGATGTAACAACAGCGCTGACAGCTTTTTCTGAAAACCAGACTACTGCAAATTGTGAAGCATACAAAAATGCACTCCTTGACTTTTATGCAGATTTCAATGACTGCCCTTATTGGGGAGATTATTACCAGGAGGCATATGAACAAATACAGGCTATGGATTGTAGTGGCCTTGAAACCAACTAAGAATTAACCATTTTAAATATAGACCTGAAGTCATTTGGGGGAGTGATTTTGGGTCTGCAGATGGATGGACAGTGCAAACTGTTCATCCATTTCTCGTTATAGGGCTAAAGCCCGGGAAGTACATTTCCCACCCCACCCTGCGGGCACCCCTCCGAAGGAGGGGACAAAGCAGAGGCCTTAGCAGCACAACATTAATTCCGATGACAGCATAATCCCAAAATTAAATCCCCTCCATGCCAACATGAATTACCTCCGGCTTTAGCCGGAGAATTAAAAAGAACAGAGAGAAAGGGCTTTAGCCCAACTTTTTCAAAAATATCAATATGTAAAACCCATTCCCTCCCTTTAGGGTTGGGGAAAAGGAATGGGTTTTTAGCATAGGTCCCAAAAATGCCATTTTTGAAGAGGCTTTACACAAAAAATATCAGCAGTAAAATCATAGCCCCAGAGGGGCAAAAGCCCCGGGTATGAATAATACAATAAAATGTCCTGTAGGGACAACATGGAAGAATCACAGCTCCTGATGACAATATAGTGTAGCCGTCCCCCACCCCGCGGGCACCCCTCCGAAGGAGGGGACAAAGCAGGAACCTTAGCAGCAGAACATAAATTCCGGTGACAGCATAATCCCACAATTAAATCTCTTCCACATAAAACATGAATTACCTCCGGCTTTAGCCGGAGAATTAAAAAGAACAGAGAGAAAGGGCTTTAGCCCAACTTTTTCAAAAATATCAATATGTAAAACCCATTCCCTCCCTTTAGGGTTGGGGAAAAGGAATGGGTTTTTAGCATAGGTCCCAAAAATGCCATTTTTGAAGAGGCTTTAGCCCAACCCTATTCCCTATTCCAATTTCTGATTATCTTGCATTGGTTATCAATCTTGATATGAGTATTCAACTGAAAATTATCAGAGACTGAAAATTGAATCTTAAACTTAAATCCCCTTGCTCCAAACCCTCACTCATTACTTCCTCCACTTTATCTTTATTGGCGCTATTGCTTACTGGTACGACAAAACGAACTGGAAAAAATACTGGCTCATCCTGCTGGCCACTATGGTGGTTGATGTAGATCATCTATTGGCTACTCCAATCTTCCAACCCGGCCGCTGCAGCATCGGGTTCCATGTACTGCATTCGGAATATGTGATTCCACTTTACTTCCTGGGTGCAATTTTCATCAGGCACAAGATCATTCGGTTGGTGATGATTGGCCTGGCATTTCACATGATCACCGATTTTATTGACTGCCTCTGGATGCTTTCAAAATGCGAAACCTGTTCAGCTGCGGAAATATTTCAGGGGTTATGATCCAAAAATGCCATTTTTGACAGGTATTTTTCCGAAGCAATTATTCAGAATTTTAATGGCAACAACTAAAAACTTCAGTTACAGATTGCTGCTTTAAAACAGCTTTTTTCCGAAGCAATTAATCTGAATTCAGTTTTTAAAACATCTGTTAATTCTCTTATATTTACCACCTGAAGTTTTCACCACTCATCTATCAACAGCCAAATTCACTCAACATGCACGTAGCCATTGCGGGAAATATTGGGGCGGGAAAAACCACCCTTACCAAATCACTAGCTAAACATTTTAACTGGGAAGCCCAGTATGAAGATGTACTGGAAAACCCTTACCTCGAGGACTTCTACAACAAAATGGAACGCTGGTCTTTTAACCTGCAAATCTACTTTTTGAACAGCCGCTTTAGGCAGATTTTAGAAATTCGGGAAAGCGGAAGGGCGATAATCCAGGACCGCACCATCTATGAAGATGCCCATATTTTTGCACCTAACCTGCATGCTATGGGGCTGATGACCAACCGCGATTACGAAAACTACCGGTCGCTTTTCGATCTTATGGAGAGTGTAGTGCAGGGCCCAGACCTTTTGATCTACCTTCGCAGCAGTATTCCCAACCTGGTTTCCCAGATCCACAAACGTGGGAGAGATTATGAAAATTCAATTTCTATAGATTACCTAAGCCGCCTCAACGAACGTTACGAAGCCTGGGTGCACAACTACAACAAAGGTAACCTGCTCATTATAGATGTTGACAATATCAACTTTGTAGATAACCCTGAAGATCTTGGTAACATCATCACCAGGGTAGATGGGGAGCTTAACGGACTTTTTAAGTAGACGGTAGACTTTAGACGGTAGACGTTAGTTACTGGTTTTACTTCGGGCTTCCCTCCGGTGGAGGGGACATTTTCGATGAAGTTTAAATGAACTTTTAGAATTTTGGACCTGGTGCTTTAGAGCCTTATTCCTTAAACATTATCCCTTCTACCTTAAATAAAGCCGTGTTCCCGGGCGTGCTCGCGGGCCTGCTCTGAGGTTTCGACCATAAGAAGAGGGACTGTCTCAAAATTATCTACAATACTTCTCACCCTGCGCATTTGTCGGCGGTGCTTTACGCTTCTCAGGTAAATAGCCAGGATACGGTCGGGGTACTGGGCAGCGATTTCGGTGTAGATAGCAGGATCGTGCTCCCCACTGTCGCCAATGAGAATAAAATTGAGATGCGGATAGGTCTTTAAAATATTGATGATCTCCTTTTGTTTATGCGGTTTTTCGGGCTTAAGTGTTCTGTCAAAAGGGGTACGAAAATCCCGAAGCAAAATTGGCCCTTTTGGAAAATCATTGATCTCCAGGAAAAGCTTCAGGTACTCATATAAATTCCACGGACTGTTACTCAGGTAGATTATAGGGTTTTGCTCATTTGCTTTTTTCCCTGCATGCAGGTCGCGATAAAATTTTGGCGCTCCTTCCAGAGAGATCCTGTTATGCGCGTTCTTTAAAAGGGAATTTTTAATGAGCCTCCATTTTAAGAAAGAAGTCACCCCTGTGTGCAGAATGGTATCATCTATATCACTTATCACCCCAAAAGTGGCCTTTTGCGGCGGAATTAGCAGTTCGGCTTCAAAATTATTTTCATTGGTGATGATGCTGTTGGGCACCTCATTTGAAAAGGAACATTTCAGCTTTAGCCACCCGCCGTCATCGGCAAATTCTTTCAGGTTAAGAGAAATGGTTTTGTCAAAGAGAAAATATCCTTCGGCATTGGTTTTTGTAGTAAGTTCGGTACCGTCGGGCAGGCTTAGTGTCACTTCGGCATTTGCAATCTCATAACTATCAAACTGTTTATAGGTGTTGCCAAGGGTTCTAAAGAAACTCTGGTCTTCGTGCATCTTCAGGTTATCATCATCAATGGCGCGCCCCAGCAGGTAAAGGTGGCTGGCGGTGCCGTAACTGCGGTAGGTAGCCAGTTTCACTTCAGGTTTTGCAGTAAGGTAATTTTTGAGCCTGGAAAAGAGCTTCATAAAAAGGGTTTTAAAATGGCATTTTTAACACCTCATTCAAGGTACATTTAAAATGAAAAATCCCCCGCAGTTGCAGGGGATTTTAAAAATATTTTAGCAAATCTCTTCGGAAATTACTCTTTTTGAGAGGTTACTTCGGAAGTTTTTGCTTCAGAAGTATTTGCTTCGGAAGTTTTCACGGCTGCAGCTATTTTTTCCGCAGTAACAAGAACTTCTTGTTTATCGGTTGAAAATTGGGCTACAGGCTCAACTTCTGTTTCCTCCTGAAGTATGGTTACTTCATCAACTTCGGGCGTGGTGGCAATTTCCATATCCTGACCCAAAATAGGGGCGATCACAAGTCCAATCAAACAGGTAAGCTTGATAAGGATGTTCATTGAAGGCCCTGAAGTATCTTTAAAAGGATCACCCACGGTATCACCGGTTACAGCAGCTTTATGAGCTTCAGACCCTTTGTAGGTCATCTCGCCGTTGATCATTACCCCGGCTTCAAAAGATTTTTTGGCATTATCCCACGCACCACCGGCATTGTTTTGGAAAATTGCCCAAAGCACACCACTCACGGTCACCCCGGCCATATAACCTCCAAGCATTTCGGCGATAAGACGGTTTTCATACCCAAGCACCATAGGGATAATTACTATAATAATAGGGAACCCAATGGTAAGAAGACCAGGTAAAAGCATTTCACGAAGGGCAGCTTTGGTAGAGATCTCCACACATTTGTCATATTGTGGTTTTCCTGTTCCTTCCATAATCCCTGGAATTTCACGGAACTGGCGACGCACCTCGTTCACCATATCCATAGCTGCTTTTCCTACCGATTGCATTGCAAGGGCAGAGAAAACAACGGGAATCATTCCTCCAATAAACAACATGGCCAAAACAGGAGCTTTGAAAATGTTGATCCCGTCAATTCCTGTGAAGGTTACATAAGCTGCAAAAAGTGCAAGAGAGGTAAGCGCTGCCGAAGCAATTGCAAAACCTTTTCCGGTTGCTGCAGTAGTGTTTCCTACAGAATCAAGAATGTCGGTTCTTTCTCTAACTTCGGAAGGCAGTTCGCTCATTTCGGCGATACCTCCGGCGTTATCGGCAATTGGTCCAAAGGCATCAATAGCCAGCTGCATTGCTGTGGTAGCCATCATTGCTGAAGCTGCAAGCGCAACTCCATAGAAACCAGCAAAGGCATAAGACGCCCAGATAGCGAGTGCAAAAAGAAGTACAGAATAGAAAGTAGAGATCATTCCGGTAGAAAGACCTGCAATAATGTTTGTTCCGGCACCAGTGCTGGAATTTTGTACGATAGAAAGCACAGGTTTTTTACCAAGACCTGTGTAGTATTCGGTCACGGCAGAGATCACGCCTCCAACTACAAGCCCAACCAAAGTAGCGTAGAATACCCGCATTGATGAGATTTGTTGTGGCCCTTCTCCAAAGAATTCCATTTGCATGGTTTCTGGCAACATCCAGGTCACCAAAAAGAAAGAAGAGATCGCTACCAGCACGATAGAGAACCAGTTCCCTTTGTTTAGTGCCGACTGAACTTCAGCTTCCTTGGCAGAATTGCTGTTGATCTTTACCAATAGCGTTCCTACTATAGAGAATATAATTCCGAAACCTGCAATGGCCATGGGAAGAAGGATAGGCCCAATTCCGCCGAAACCTTCAGCAACAATATTACCGCCCATGTCTTTGATCACATAGTTTCCAAGTACCATGGCGGCAAGTACGGTAGCCACATAACTTCCAAAGAGGTCGGCACCCATTCCGGCCACGTCACCCACGTTATCACCCACGTTATCGGCAATGGTTGCCGGGTTACGCGGATCATCTTCAGGAATACCTGCTTCCACTTTTCCAACAAGGTCGGCACCCACATCGGCAGCTTTGGTATAAATACCACCACCTACACGGGCAAATAGTGCAATAGACTCGGCTCCAAGAGAGAAACCGGCAAGGGTTTCAAGCACGATGGTCATTTGGTGAACATCGGTCCACTCCCCGCCCATAAAGACGTGGAAGAAGATAATGAAGAAAGTTGTTAATCCCAGAACGGCAAGACCGGCAACCCCAAGTCCCATAACGGTACCGCCACCAAAAGACACTTTTAGTGCCTGCGGCAGGCTTGTTCTTGCGGCTTGTGTGGTACGAACGTTAGATTGAGTTGCGATGCGCATCCCGATATTTCCGGCGAAAGCCGAAAAAATAGCTCCAAATATAAAAGCTACAACAATTAGAATATGAGTAGTGGGAACAATAAAAGATATTCCTGCCAGCAGTATACTGGCCACAATAACAAAAATAGTAAGGATCTTGTATTCGGCATTAAGAAAAGCAAGAGCTCCTTCATAAATGTGAGACGAAATATCCTTCATCTTTCCATCTCCCGCATCCTGTTTTAAAACCCAGGTGCGTTTTGCCCACATGAAAATGAGCCCTATGATTGCCAGGATAGCCGGCAACCAAATCATCAATGATTCCATAATTTTTTGTTAAATTTATTTTCGCTGTTAAAGTTAGCAAAAGAGGGATAAATATGGATTAATAAAAATGATCTTTCTCATAATCTGAGAGGAAATCTTTGTTTATCCTCAGCCATAACGGGAGATGAGCCTGAAAAAATACATTTTTGAAAGAAAATGTAAGGAAGTTTTATTTTTAATTGCAGACTGGCTAAAATCCGGGTTTTAGAAATAGAGGTAAAAATGAGGCGTGTACAAAAAAAGAGGCTGCCCGGTAAAGCTTTCTCCCTGTCGCTCCTGAAATCTTTCAGTTCTTAATAGGATCCTGAAAAATTAAGATAACGCGGTAATAGCCTTACCAGACAGCCTCCTGTCTTATATTCCGAAGAAGTTAAAGGATAGAAAAATTACCCTTCTCCCCGTTACTGTCTTTATATCGTTGAATACAATCTTTGATGATGGAGTTTGCTTCATTAACATCGCCCCAACCTTCAACATCCACTTTCTTTTGCTCAAGATCTTTGTAGACCTGGAAGAAGTGTTCAATTTCTTTTATAAGGTGGCCATTCACATCGCCAAGATCATTAAGCCTGTTCCAGATAGGATCGGAAACCGGTACGCAGATCACTTTTTCATCGGGTCCTTTTTCATCGGCCATATGGAATACTCCAATTGGCTTTACCTCCATAACACAACCGGGGAAGGTTGGCTCTGTTACCAGCACCAGCACATCAAGCGGATCGCCGTCAAGGGCCAAAGTTTCAGGAATGAACCCGTAATCTGCAGGATACATCATCGAAGAAAAGATCATCCTGTCGTAACGTACTTTCTTTAGCTTAAAGTCATACTCGTATTTATTTCGACTTCCCTTGGGGATCTCGATAAGAACATCAAATGTTTTACTCATTACTCTATAGTATAATTTAGTCTGTTTTTGTCTTTAGGGGGCGGCAAATATAATACTTCATTCGGTTTTAAGCAGATATAAAATATTTAGAAGTTGCTCCCTGCCTCAAAGTTTAAGTTTTTCTTCACAAATGCCAGGGGCAAATTCAAAACAACAAATCCCAAATTCGAGGCACCAAATTCAAATTCGAATCTAAGTTCCCCTTGGGGGATTTAGGGGGAAGAGAAGCCACAAGAACCCCAAGGTAAACTGTTTTAGAATTTGGCTTTTGGAATTTGGTACTTAAAAAAAGAAGCCTCCCAAAAAGGAGGCTCAAAAATGTCATTTTTGGAAGGGCTTTATTTAGTCCTTATACATCACCTTTTTCACTGCTTTGATCACATCGTTGTGATTTGGCAACCACTCTTCGAGTAGTACCGGAGAATAAGGAGCAGGAGTATCGGCAGTATTGATCTTTACAATTGGCGCATCAAGGAAATCGAATGCCTGTGACTGCACCTGGTAAGTGATCTCTGTAGCTACGTTTCCAAATGGCCATGCTTCTTCAACAATAACAAGGCGGTTGGTTTTCTTTACAGATTCCAGGATAGTTTCATGATCCATCGGGCGAATGGTACGCAAGTCGATGATCTCACATGAAATTCCTTCTTTTTCAAGTTCTTCAGCAGCCTTGTAACAGATCTTGATGATCTTTCCGAAGGAAACAATAGTTACATCGCTACCTTCTCTTTTAATGTCTGCCTTACCAATTGGCAATACATATTCTTCTTCGGGCACTTCTCCTTTGTCACCATACATTTGCTCAGATTCCATGAAGATCACAGGATCGTCATCGCGAATGGCGGCTTTTAAAAGTCCTTTTGCATCGTAAGGGTTAGAAGGTACAATTACTTTTAATCCCGGAGTATTGGCATACCAGCTTTCAAATGCCTGTGAGTGGGTAGCTCCCAATTGGCCTGCCGAAGCTGTTGGGCCACGAAATACAATGGGAACATTAAATTGCCCACCACTCATTTGGCGCATCTTGGCAGCGTTATTTATAATCTGGTCAATTCCCACCAGGGAAAAGTTAAAGGTCATGAATTCTATGATGGGACGGTTTCCATTCATGGCGCTACCAACACCTATTCCTGAAAAACCTAATTCTGAGATGGGTGTATCGATCACGCGATCTGGACCAAATTCATCCAACATCCCTTTTGATGCTTTATAAGCACCATTATATTCAGCAACCTCTTCTCCCATAAGGTACACAGATTCATCCCTGCGCATTTCTTCTGTCATGGCCTGGGCAATTGCTTCCCTGAACTGGATTGTCTTCATTACACGTATTTGATTAAAATTTTCGAATCACAAAAATAGTAATTCAAATAAGGATTATGGCCAACTTCAGAACAAAAATTTCTTATGCACGCACAGTATTTTTCCTCAGTTTTTATGTATCTTCGTAATCCATTTATAATTTTTATTTACAAAATTCTGAGATATATGAAAATATTAGTGTGTATTAGTCACGTTCCTGATACCACCTCAAAGATTAATTTTTCTGAAGGTGATACAAAATTCGACACCGCGGGGGTACAGTTCGTGATCAATCCAAATGATGAATTTGGTCTTACAAGGGCCATGTGGTTCAAAGAGAAACAAGGTGCAACAGTAGATGTGGTGAACGTAGGCGGCACAGAGACCGAACCTACTTTAAGAAAAGCTTTGGCTATTGGTGCCGATAGCGCCATACGTGTAAACACACCCGCTACAGACGGGATCTATGTTGCCAAACAAATAGCAAAAGTAGCACAGGATGGTGGTTATGACCTTATAATTGCAGGCCGCGAATCTATTGACTACAACGGCGGAATGGTTCCTGGTATGGTAGCCGGTCTTATTGGTGCAAATTTCGTGAACACCTGTATAGGGTTGGAGGTAGAAGGAAATGAAGCTACGGCCATTCGCGAAATCGATGGAGGAAAAGAAACACTAAAGACAAATCTTCCGTTAGTAATAGGTACTCAAAAAGGAATTGTACAGGAAAGCGACCTTCGCATTCCTAACATGCGCGGAATTATGCAGGCGCGAAAAAAGCCGCTTAACGTGGTTGAGCCTGTAGATACAGCGACACATTCTGAAGCAGTTAAATTCGAAAAACCCAAACCAAAAGGCGATATCAAGCTTGTTGATGCCGATAATCTTGATGAATTGATCAACCTGCTTCACAACGAGGCTAAAGTAATTTAAAGTCCAGGGTTTAAAGTTTAAGGTTCAAGGTTTGAACTGAAGGCTTTGGAATTTGGAATTTGTTAATTGGAATTTAAAGAAAAAAATATGTCAGTATTAGTATATACAGAATCGGAAGAAGGACAATTTAAAAAGACTGCCTTTGAGGTGGCTTCTTATGCAAAAGGTGTTGCCGACATGCTGGGAACAGAAGTTACAGCTATTTCCTTTAATGCGCAAAGTGCAGGTGACCTTGGGAAGTATGGAGTGAGCAAAGTATTAAAGGTAAATGACGAAAAGCTTCAAAAATTCAATGCTAAAGCCTACGCCGATGCCATTAAGCAGGCAGCCGAAAAGGAAGGATCAAAAGTGATTGTTGTAAGCCAGAGTGCAAACGCAAAATATTTAGCACCACTATTGGCTGTACAACTGGAGGCGGGATACGCTTCAAACGTGGTGGCTTTACCAGAAGGTACAGATCCATTACAGGTAAAAAGGACTGCATTCACCAACAAGGCTTTTAACTTTACCAAATTATCTACCGATGTGAAGATCATTGGGCTTTCTAAAAATGCCTTCGGATTAAAAGAAAATCAAACCGACGCTACGGAAGAAGATTTTTCCCCTTCTCTTTCTGAAGGAGATTTTGCAATCAATGTGGTTTCCGTAGACAAAGCAGCCGATAAGGTGACTATTGCCGATGCCGAAATTGTGGTATCTGGCGGAAGAGGTCTTAAAGGTCCTGAAAACTGGGGTATGGTTGAAGATCTTGCCGAAACCCTGGGAGCAGCGACAGCCTGCTCAAAACCTGTAAGTGACATGGGCTGGAGACCTCATAGTGAACACGTAGGCCAGACAGGTAAACCCGTTGCAGCAAACCTGTACATCGCTATTGGAATTTCTGGAGCAATACAACATCTTGCAGGGGTAAGTGCCTCAAAAACAAAAGTGGTGATCAATAATGACCCCGAAGCACCTTTCTTTAAGGCTGCCGATTACGGGGTGGTAGGAGATGCCTTTGAGATAGTACCAAAGCTCACCGAAAAATTAAAGGAATTTAAGGCTGGTAACTCATAATTTTTTTAACTTGCAAGCCGTTAAAAGGGCTGTCTCAGATAGGTATTTTGCCCGTTTAGACAGCTTTTTTTGTATTTTTGAAGTATGAGTTTAGTGCGCCTTAACATTAAAGGAATTTCTTACAGCCAAACCCAAAATGGGGCCTATGCCTTAATTTTGAGTGAGGTGGAAGGAGAGCGTAAACTCCCTATTGTAATTGGAGCTTTTGAAGCTCAATCTATCGCTATCGCTCTTGAGAAAGAGATCAAGCCTCCACGCCCACTCACCCACGACCTTTTCAAGAATTTTGCCGACAGGTTTGAGATCGTTGTAAAACAGGTGATCATTCACAAACTGGTAGACGGGGTTTTCTATTCCAGCCTCATTTGTGAGCGCGATAAAATCGAAGAGATCATTGATGCCAGGACCAGCGATGCCATTGCACTTGCTTTGAGGTTCCAGGCGCCCATTTTCACCTATAAAAATATTCTTGACAAGGCCGGTATCTACCTCAAGGGAGATGCTGCAAAAGAGAAAGAAGAGCAGGAGAAAGAAGATATTATAGTAGATGAACTCTTTTCTAAGGAAGTCGAGATAAAATCTGACCAACCCGATTACAGGAAACTGTCACTCAACGAACTCAATAACATGCTAGACCAGGCCGTAAAAAACGAAGATTATGAGAAAGCGGCCCGTATACGAGATGAGATCTCCAAGCGAAAATAACCCCCATTCATAATGAATAAAATCTGGTGCTTCCTGTTCCTGATCTTCTTCGGAATTTCCCCATTATTTGCACAATCAATTTCTAAAACCTGGGATTTTGAAGCCGTAGAAGGCAGCCCCCAAAACACCATTTTTGACATCTCCCCCGGAAATGACTATTTAAAACTGGACAATGGAGGTTTTGAACTCGCCCTTACCAATGAAGACGCTCCCAGATCAACCGGGAATTATGTTTTTCAAAATGATGTACTGGTACTATTCTTTGACAGCCCGGGCGACAGTATCCAAAACTTTAGAGTAAAAACCTTAACCGATTCTACGCTGGTGCTTAGCACAAGAGATGTGACCTACTCCCTTAGGGAAGTGCCACAAACTGTACAGGAAGTACTGCCCGTAGATACCGCAAAGACCGTAATACCCAACCAGGGTTTTACCTTCACAAGTTTCTGGAGAGGTGCACTGGGAATGGTCTCTCTCATCTTACTCGCTTTTATCTTTAGCAGCAACCGCAGGGCTATAAACTGGAAGACTATTCTTGTAGGATTAGGCGCCCAGCTTCTTTTGGCAATAGGGGTTTTAAAGATCACTGTGGTTCAAAACGTATTTGAGACCGTAGGTTACTTTTTTGTACTTATTCTTGATTTCACCGCGGCAGGAAGCGAATTTTTGCTCGGCGGACTAATGAGTGTAGAAAGCTATGGTTTTATCTTCCTGTTCCAGGTATTACCCACCATCGTTTTCTTCTCTGCCTTAACTTCTGTACTGTTCTACCTTGGGGTGATACAGATCGTGGTAAAAGGAATGGCATGGGTACTAACCAAGCTCATGGGCATCTCGGGGCCCGAAAGTTTAAGTGTTGCCGGAAATATCTTTTTAGGACAAACTGAAGCCCCATTAATGATCAAGGCATACCTTGAAAGAATGAGCCGATCGGAGATCCTTTTGGTCATGATTGGCGGTATGGCTACTGTGGCAGGTGGCGTACTGGCTGCTTATATTGGCTTTTTGGGGGGTGATGACCCTGCGCTTAGAGTAGAATTTGCAAAGCACCTCCTGGCTGCATCGGTTATGGCAGCACCGGGAGCCATCGTTATTTCAAAGATCCTTTATCCGCAGCAGGACAAGATCACTACCGATGTAGAAGTTTCTTCGGACAAAATTGGATCTAATATTTTAGATGCCATTGCCAACGGTACCACCGAAGGTTTAAAACTGGCAGCCAATGTCGCTGCAATGCTCCTGGTTTTTATAGCTTTTATCGCTATGATAAACTACGGCCTCGGAAAAATTGGAGACTGGACAAGCCTTAATGGTATCATGGCAGCAAACACTCCCTACGCCAGGTTGTCTCTTGAATCTCTCCTCGGAATTATTTTTGCTCCGCTCATGTGGCTTATTGGAGTAGCAAAAGCCGATATGATGCTCATGGGGCAGCTGCTGGGAATAAAACTTGCAGCCAGTGAATTTGTAGGATATATACAGCTGGCTGAACTAAAGAATCCGGTAAATGCGCTAAGCCTTACCTATGAAAAATCTATCATCATGGCCACTTACATGCTTTGTGGTTTTGCCAACTTCGCTTCTATTGGAATACAAATAGGCGGAATTGGTTCCCTGGCACCCGGACAGAGAAAAACCCTGTCGGAATTTGGTATGAAAGCGCTTATTGGCGGTACCCTCGCTTCTTTGCTTTCGGCTACAATTGCCGGGATGATCATTGGATAATTTTCATTTCAAGAGAATCAGGAACCAGGAGTAAGGGATCAAGATTACTATTACTCAGGCATACCTAACCCTGAACGCGATAGTTAATAAGTCTCTAATAATTCCTTTTTAGAATTAACTTCTTTAATCAGGACAGTTTTCTATTTTAGCTGAAATTGATCCGGAATTTGCCATTTTTGGCAGGTAAGTATCAGCACTATCTTTAAAATATAAACCCTTCAGAATCAATTCATAATGAAGCAGTATCACGACTTGATAAAACATGTCCTGGAAAACGGAAATGAAAAAGGAGACCGCACCGGCACCGGCACAAAAAGCGTGTTTGGTTACCAGATGCGGTTTGATTTAAGTGAAGGTTTTCCCATGGTTACCACAAAAAAGCTCCATCTAAAATCTATTATTTACGAGCTGCTTTGGTTCCTCAACGGCGATACCAACATTAAATATTTACAGGAAAACGGAGTGCGTATCTGGAACGAATGGGCCGACGGGAACGGCGATTTGGGTCCGGTGTACGGTCATCAATGGCGCAACTGGAACAGTGAAGATATAGATCAAATAAAAGAGGTAGTAGAAACATTGAAGACCAGCCCCAACAGCCGCCGCATGCTGGTTACCGCCTGGAACCCTTCGGTACTGCCCGATACCTCAAAATCCTTTTCAGAAAATGTAGCGAATGGAAAAGCCGCGCTTCCTCCATGTCATGCATTTTTTCAGTTCTACGTTGCTAACGGCAAATTATCCTGCCAACTCTACCAGCGAAGTGCAGATATTTTTCTGGGGGTACCGTTCAACATCGCTTCCTATGCCCTGCTCACTATGATGATTGCGCAGGTATGTGGTTATGAAGCAGGAGATTTTATTCACACTTTTGGTGATGCTCATATTTACAACAACCACCTGGAGCAGGTAAACCTACAGCTGTCGCGGGATGCGAGGCCTTTGCCTGTCATGAAACTGAATCCTGAGGTGAAAAATATTTTTGATTTTAAGTTTGAAGATTTTAAATTGGAAAATTATGATCCGCATCCGGCTATAAAAGGGCAGGTAGCGGTTTAATTTTTGTCCAATTTTAAATTTTTTAAGCATTATGAAGAAGTTATTAGTTATTGCATGTTTTTTCTTTGGAGGAATAGCAGGTGCCCAGGCGCAACAAACCTCACCAGTTTGGCCGGGCTGTGAAGACGCTGAAGATAAATCGGAATGTTTTAACGAAAAACTAAATGCCCATGTAAGGGAAAATTACGAATACCCAATGAAGCAGAATGCTTACGTTCGGGGAGAAGTAAAAGTATCTTTCAATATTAATGAAGAAGGGAAAGTTGTTGTGAATTCGGTTGAAGGATCGGAGCCACTGGTGAATGAAGCCGCCAGGGAAGTGCTCAAAAAGATTCCAGATATGAAGCCCGGGACTTTAAACGGAGAGCCCGATTCCCGGAATTTTACCACTACCTACCGCTTCTAAGAACAAGCCCCAGATCATGAAAAAATTATTTTTTGTCCTTTTCCTGTTTAGCGCAGGAGCAACATTTGCCCAGGAAGGTGTAAGTGTATCCAAAAATACGCTCACTACCAAAGAAACCCCTCCGGTTTGGCCGGGTTGTGAAGATTTTTCGGGGAATTCAAAAACCTGTTTTAAGGAGAAGCTCACCCAGCATCTCAAGGAGAATTACAAGTTCCCAAAAGATAAAGCTGGCAACTACATTAGGGGGAAAGCTATAGTTTCTTTTGTGATCAATAAAGAAGGGAAGCCGGTAATTTCTAAAGTTGAAGGCGCCAAAAAGGAACTCAATGAAGAAGCAAAGAGGATCATTCTTGCCATTCCGCCGATGACGCCGGGGCAGATGGCCGGGAAACCTGTGGAGGTGAGCTATAAAGTTCCTTTTACATTCTAAGCCTATTCTTATTATTCCTTTAACTAAAAGGGATACATAAAAGTTTAAATTTGAAGGAAACCTGCGGGTTTCCTTTTTTTATTCCCCAAAAAAGGTAATTACGCCGGAAATTTTTTTCCTTATGAACAACACCAAACCTCCGGAATTCAAGACTCAGTTTGCCGAAGACGTCTTTAAAGGCCTTACTTCATATCCTAAAAAAATTAGCTCAAAATTCCTTTATGATGAAAAGGGAGACGAGCTCTTTCAGCAGATCATGGATCTGCCCGAGTACTATCTTACGGGCAAGGAATATCAAATTCTTAAGCGCCACAGGGAAGAATTAGGAGATGAATTTGCCTCTTTAGAAGGTTTTGACCTTATAGAACTTGGTGCCGGGGACGGGAAAAAAACAAAGGTGCTGTTAAGTCACTTTGAAGAAAAGAACTATGACTATAAATACCTGCCCGTAGATATCAGTAAGAATGTGCTCGAGCAGTTAAAAGGCAGCCTGCAACAGGAATTCCCTTCTGTAGAGGTAGAACCACAGCAGGGCACATATGCCGAAGTACTCAGCCGCCTGGCCGATTACCGGGAGCGTAAAAAAGTGATCCTTTTCCTGGGCTCGAATATTGGGAATCTCACTCCCGAAGAAGCTGTGAACTTTTTAAAGAAGATATCTTCTGCAATGCATGAAAAAGATCTTTTCTTTATGGGAGTGGATCAAAAGAAGGATCCAAAGGTGATTTTGGATGCTTATAATGATGGCGCCGGAGTTACCGAAGCATTCAATAAAAACCTGCTCACGCGAATGAACAGGGAACTGGATGCCGAATTTGATCCTGAAGATTTTATGCACTGGCCCCTTTATGATCCCGAATCAGGAGTAGCCAAAAGCTTCCTGGTGAGCAAAAAAGAACAAACTGTAGCAATAAATGCTCTTGACATTAAAGTGCATTTTCAAAAATGGGAGACCATACACACCGAAGTATCCCAAAAATATGACGACACCTCCATAGCCTGGCTGGCCAAAGAAGCCGGACTGGAGATTTCAGGCTGTTGGGCCGACAAAGACAGCTGCTTTAAAAACCATCTTTTCAAAAGAATAAAATAATGAAAGCAATTTGGAATAACACCGTAATAGCCGAAAGTGATCAAACTGTTGAAGTAGAAAACAACCAGTATTTCCCCCCGGAATCTATAAATTCTGAATTCTTCAACCTGAGCGATACCCATACAGTGTGCCCCTGGAAAGGCAGAGCCTCTTATTTTCACCTAAAAGTGGGAGATGAAAAAAATACCGATGCGGCCTGGTTTTATCCGCATCCAAAACCCGAGGCAGCACAAATTAAGAACCACGTGGCTTTCTGGAACGGAGTGAAAATAGAAAAATAAATTTGCCATTTAAAAAAAATGACCTAAGTTTACCAAAATCAAAAAAGAACAATCCAGGTGATTTTAAATAATAACAATAATAATTTCAATAACAATCTGAATCAAATCAGATTGCGGAGAGCTATTATTGTATAAAAATCCCTTAAACAATATTCAAAGCCTTTCCGCCACCCGGAAAGGCTTTTTTTTTTGCAGAATAATGAAACGACTTCAAAATAATAATATCAATAATAATAGTCCGCCACCCGGGGGAGAGGATCTCTGTGCTTTAAAGCCTGCCTCCTTCCCGGGGCAGGCTTTTTTATTTCTTAAACATTTAAAACAAACATTATGAAAACTACATTACAACTATCACAAAAACTTGAAACTGAAGAAGCTGTTGACTTCGTAAAATCTGAATTTGAAAAACACCTTAAAGCACAGCTTTCACTGGTAAAAATATCGGCTCCCACCGTTGTACTTCACGGCACCGGCATCAACGACGATCTAAACGGAATTGAAAGACCGGTTGGTTTCCCTATAAAAGCTATGCAGGAGCGCCGCGCCGAAGTGGTGCAATCTCTCGCTAAATGGAAAAGATTAAGACTGCGGGAGTATGAAATTGAACCCGGAATGGGAATAGTGACCGATATGAAAGCCCTGCGGCCCGATGAAGAACTGGGGCCAATACATTCCATTTCGGTAGACCAGTGGGACTGGGAAAAAGTGATGACCCCGGCAGAAAGACACCTCGATTTTTTGAAGGCACAGGTTAAAAAAATATATAGCGCTATACTCGATACACAAGCTGCTATTACCCAAAAACATCCCCTGCTCTCACAGGACCTACCAGCTGAAATCACCTTTTTACACACTGAAGACCTGCTTAAGCAGTACCCTCACCTCACTCCGAAACAAAGAGAAGATCGTGCGGCACAAGAATATGAAGCAGTATTCCTTATTGGGATAGGTGGTTTAATGGACAGTGGCGAAGCACACGACGGCCGGGCTCCCGATTATGATGACTGGAGTACTCCTACCTCGGCTTCTACCAAAGGTCTCAACGGCGATATTTTAGTCTGGAACGCTGTACTGGAACAGGCTTTTGAATTGTCTTCAATGGGAATTCGGGTAGACAAAAAGACCCTGGAGCTACAACTACAGGAGAGAAAAGCCGAAGACCGTAAAAGTTTATACTACCATGACCAACTACTTTCAGAAAAACTCCCTCAAACCATTGGTGGCGGGATAGGACAGTCAAGGCTGTGTATGTTCCTGCTTCAAAAAAGACATATTGGGGAAGTACAGGCGAGCATCTGGCCCGATGAAATGAGACAGGAATTAAAAACCGAAGGTGTGTTTTTGCTTTAAAAACACAGAGACTTCACAAAGACCTCACAGGTTTTTGAAACCTGTGAGGTCTAAATTATCGTCAATCATTTTAAAGGAAAAGACAAAATAAAACCTTTCAAAAATGGCATTTTTGGATACCCTTTTTATAACTGCTTCAGCAGGTTTTCCAGGTCTTCTTCGGAATTGAAGTAGTGGAAACTAAGCCTTATCCCCTCACCTCGTTGGGAGCAGATAATCCTGTTGGTACGTAGCTTCTGAAACAATTTATCATCTCCCCTGATGTTAAAGATCGAAGAATGCAGTTCCCGGTTAACCACTGCAGATTCCAGCACTCCTTTTTCACTGAGTTTAGCTTTGGCAACGGAAGCAAGTTCTTTGATGCCGTTTTCAATTTCTGCTATTCCCACCTGTTTTATAAGATCTATGGCGGTTTTAAGGCTTCCGAAGTTTAAAGTATCAAGGTGCCCTGGTTCAAAAGTCCCTATAAAACTACCTTTGTGAGGCTTGTTCTTTCCCTGCAGGTCTTTGATCTCAAATTCTCCCGACTGTACTTTTTCCTGCATATGTTCTTTGAAGAGAAAAAATCCATTCCCGTACCCGGCATTAAGCCATTTATAAGCACTGGCCCCAAGTACATCAAGTGCCGAGGCTTCAAAATCGAATTTTTCGGTACCACAAAATTGGGTGCCATCGGCGAAAAGGAGAAGCCCGGGATTATCTTCCTTAAGCTTCAGAAGAAAATCGGGATCTATTTTAATTCCGTTGATGTACTGCACAAGGCTGAAAGCAAAAATATCAGGCTTTTCGCGGGAAACTACTTCAGCAATATTATCTTCAAGGTTTTCATCAATTTCAGCATAACACACCTCAAACCCGCGCGATTCTACAGCCCAATTTACCGACGGATAATCGTTTTTGAGCAAAAGCACCTTTTTGCTGTGGTCAATTCCTTCCAGTAACGTATTAAATCCGAAGGAAAAGTTTGGCGTAAGCGCTACCAGATTGGGTGCACAGCCAAACAGATCTCCCACCGCTTTTCTTACTTTTAGAAAGAGAGCGTCACGTTTATCACGAAATAAACTGCCGCCAATGAGAAAGTCGAGATCATGGTCCTGCCTGAATTCCAGCAGATTTTCAGACAACAAACCGGAAGCCGCAGTATTGAGATAAGTATACTGTTCTAAAAGAGGAAACTGTTTTTTAAAATTCTTCATAAACAAGGAAGATTCCGTAGTAAAATCAATAAATTTGAGAATATCTCTAAAATTACGTTTAAATATGGGGCTGGAAAAAAATAGTGCTTCAAAAATAGATCCGGAGCAACGCAGACTTATTGAAAGGGCACAAATGCGGGCTCGGCAAAAAAGAAGATTGTACCAACATTTTATAGTCTTTCTACTGGGATCGGTAGTTTTGATCCTGCTCAATGTGATCTTTGACATAGGCCGCAACATTAATCCTTTTGGGATAGACTGGTTTGTGTGGGCCATCATCTTCTGGGCTTTGCTACTGCTTATTCATGTTTTCAACGTGTTTATCACCAATAAATTTTTTGGAAAAGACTGGGAAAACGAGCAGATTGACCGACTGGTGGCGAAGCAGCAAAAGAAAATTGCCGAACTTCAGAAGAAAGTGGAAAAAGACTATCCCCTCCCTACAAAAGGAGAACCATACATTCCTCCCACGACCCAAAAACCAATTGATCCTGATGCTCCAATAAATTCTTAACAATGGGAAAAGTTACTTTGATTGCAGCTGCAGGTGAGAACAATGAACTGGGTAAAGACAAAGACCTGGTGTGGCACCTGCCCGACGATTTTAAGAGGTTTAAAAAGTTGACTACCGGTCACTACATTATAATGGGACGCAAGACGTTTGAGACATTTCCTCAATTGCTTCCCAATCGCACCCACGTGATCATCACCCGCAAGGACGATTACAATCCCGAAGGCACCATTGTGGTAAATTCCCTCGAAAAAGCACTCGAAGCAGCGAAAGATGATCCGCAACCTTTTGTGATTGGCGGGGGCGAGATCTATAAGCTTTCTCTGGATAAAGCTGATGCCATTGAGCTCACGCGTGTGCACGGGAGTTTTGACGCCGACACCCACTTTCCCGATTTTGATGAGAAGAACTGGAAACTGGTAGCAAAAGAAGAACACCCTGCCGATGAGCGCCACAAATACGCTTTCACCTACCTCACCTATGAGCGTGTCAAATAATCAACAGGTCATATACGAACTGGCAAGCAGCCATGGCTTTACCGTAAAAGGTATCGATTCCCTTGCCGGCGGCAGCATCAACCAGGTGTACCTTATAAATACTTCGGAAGGAAAAAAAGTGGTGAAGGTCAACTCTGCCCACAAATTCCCCGGAATGTTCGCAGCCGAAAAACAGGGACTGGAAACCCTGAAGCAGGAAAATGCTTTTGATGTACCGGCTGTTTTTGGTCTCGGGGAAGTTGGTGATAAGGCTTACCTCCTACTGGAATACAAAAAAGAAGAGCCTCAAAAAGGGCATTTTTGGAAGGTATTTGGGAAACAGCTTTCCCAACTTCATAAAACTTCTGCTGAAAGCTTCGGCTTTGCGGCATCCAATTATATTGGAAGTCTTCCGCAGTACAATGAGCCGCGAGAATCGGCAGCCGGTTTTTATGTAAATCAGCGGTTGGAACCGCAGGTGAAGATGGCTTCAGAAAGAGGCTTTTCGCTGGGCGATCTTTCAGGATTTTACAGGAATATTTCAGAAGAAATTCCGCAGGAAGCTCCTGCCCTGCTCCACGGAGATCTATGGAGTGGAAATTACATTACTAATGAAGAAGGCCTGCCCTGCCTTATAGATCCTGCTGTTTGCTACGGGCCAAGAGAAATGGATCTCGCCATGATGCAGCTGTTTGGTGGTTTTCCTTCAGAAGTATTTGATATTTATAATGAGCATTTTCCGCTTCAGCAGGGATGGGAAGAAAGAATCCCTCTTTGGCAATTTTATTATCTCCTGGTGCACCTCAACATTTTTGGCCGCAGTTACCTTCCGCAGGTTGAGGAAATAATCCGTCGCTTTTCATAATCTTAACAGCCCGCGCTCTTCTTTTAGGAGTTCTTTAGTGCACATAGGGCGCTAATTATTTTATATTTAAATAGTTAAATTAAAATAAGATATGAGCACAGAAAATCTAAATAAAGAAGAATCGTGGAAAAAACTAAGGGAACTGGTAGACGACATCAAGGTAGCAATGATGGTTACTGGGCTCGAAAAAAGGCCAATCAACGCCATTCCCATGAGGACAAAAAAAATTGATGATAATGGAAATATCTGGTTTGTGAGTGCAGGTAATAGTGAACACAATAAAAACCTGCAAATCAACGAACAGGTACATCTCTTATACAGCGACCCCGATGATAACGAATTTGTTACCCTCTATGGAGAAGCAGAGATCACCAAAGACAAAAAAATACTGGAAGATCTTTACAGTTCAACTTCCGACAATTGGTTTGACGGCGTAGATGACCCCAACCTCACGGCAATAAAGGTAAAGCCTGTAGAGGCATATTTTTGGGATAGTAAAACCAATAAATATGTCACCCTCTTTAAAATGGGTATAGGAGCTTTAACCGGTGAGAAACAGGATGTGGGTGAAAAAGGCAAATTAGACCTCTAAACCTATTAACATATTAGGAATCCCTTACGGCTTTGCTGTAGGGATTTTTTTATTTTCTTAATTTTGCAGCCTAATCACTAAAGTTATGAAAGCATACGTATTTCCGGGACAGGGAGCCCAATTCACAGGAATGGGACAGGATCTCTACGAGAAGTCCCCTCTAGCGAAAGAACTTTTTGAAAAAGCCAATGATATTCTGGGGTTCTCTATAACTCAAACCATGTTTGAAGGAACCGCTGAAGACCTTAAAAAGACAAAAGTGACCCAGCCTGCAATATTTCTTCATTCGGTAATCCTGTCTAAGGTTTTAGGCGATACCTTTAAACCAGATATGGTTGCCGGGCACTCTTTGGGAGAATTTTCGGCCCTGGTTGCAAATGGAACATTAAAGTTTGAAGATGCCTTAAAACTGGTTTCCAAAAGAGCACTGGCTATGCAAAAGGCCTGTGAACTGGAGGAATCTACAATGGCTGCTGTTTTGGGCCTTGAAGACCACCTGGTAGAAGCGATTTGTGCCGATATTAAAGGTACAGTGGTTGCTGCAAATTACAACTGCCCCGGGCAACTGGTAATCTCGGGAGACCTGCTGGCGGTAGAAAAAGCCTGTGAAGAATTAAAGGAAAGAGGTGCTAAAAGGGCCATGATCCTTCCTGTGGGAGGAGCTTTTCATTCGCCCCTTATGGAACCGGCAAGAGAGGAGCTGGCGGCAGCTATAGAAGAAACTGAATTCCATAAACCAGTTTGTCCTATCTACCAAAACGTCTCGACTTTTGCGGTAACCGATAGTGCCGAAATCAAGAAAAACCTGATCTTCCAGTTAACGGCTCCTGTAAAATGGACACAGAGTGTGCAGAATATGATCAAAGACGGGGCTTCAGAATTCATTGAAGTAGGTCCGGGAAAAGTATTACAGGGACTGGTAAAGAAGATAGACCGAAGTGCGGAAGTAAGATCTGCAGAAGTATAGGAGTTGCGGGTTGGAAATGTTGCAGGTTGCGGGTTATAAAACGTTGCAAGGTGCGGGTTGCGGGTTGGAAATGCTAACCAAAGAAACTTCTAATTTATATTATAGATAGATACAAAAAACCCGGAGTTTTTAGCTCCGGGTTTTTTGTTGCCCTAAGGCTGGATATCAAAAAGAACTACTTCTTTAGAAAATCAGCAATAGTTTCTGTAATAAAAGAAATTTGCTCATCATCCAATTCGGTATGCATGGGCAGTGAGATCACCTCTTCTACCAGTTGATTGGTCACCGTGAAATCTTCTTCCCTGTACCGGTCATCTTTATACGCCTTTTGGCTGTGGAGTGGGATAGGATAATAAATCCCGAAGGGAATACCCTTTTCTGAAAGGTGTTTAGCCAAAGCATCTCTTTTTCCGTCCGCAATCTTTATGGTGTACTGGTGGTAAACATGTGTATCAGCAGCACCTTCGGTGTAAGGGACTGTCACCCCTTCTACATTTTGTAAAGCCGCGGTATATTTTTGCGCAGCCTCCTGCCGTGCCTTGTTATATTGATCTAGTTGAGGAAGTTTCACCCGCAATACTGCAGCCTGTAAACTGTCAAGCCTGGAGTTCACCCCTACTACATCGTGATGGTAACGTTCATACATCCCGTGATTCACAATCCCTCTAATAGTGTGGGCCAGCTTATCATCATTTGTAAAAATAGCACCTCCGTCACCGTAACATCCTAAATTCTTAGAAGGGAAAAAAGACGTGGATGCCACATGACCTATTGCACCAGCCTTTTTTGTTGCACCGTCTTTAAAGTGATAATTTGCACCTATAGCCTGGGCATTGTCTTCAATCACGTAAAGATCGTGTTCCTGTGCAATTTCCATAATTTCATCCATATTTGCTGCCTGCCCAAAAAGGTGCACCGGCACTATGGCTTTGGTATTTGGTGTGATAGCTTTTTTGATGGCTTCGGGATTTATATTGAAGGTATCTGGCTCCACATCTACAAGTACAGGCGTAAGCTGTAGCAAGGCAATGACCTCTACCGTTGCCGCAAAAGTAAAGTCGGCAGTAATCACCTCATCACCTGGTTTTAAACCAAGGCCCATCATGGCAATTTGCAAAGCATCTGTACCATTGGCACAGGGAATCACATGTTTCACATCCAGGTACTCTTCCAGTTCTTTCTGAAAAGCATGAACTTCGGGGCCATTGATAAATGCAGTGGTATCAATAACTTCTAACATTGACTGAGTAACTGTGTCTTTTATTTTCTCGTATTGACCCTTAAGGTCAACCATTTGTAATTTTTTCATCTTAAAAAGTTAGGCTTACGAAAATACGAAGAATGCCAGTATTCCCAATGGTAATTTCTTAATTTAGCACTCAAAATACCCCATTTGCACTATCTCTATAACATAGCAATTAAAGCTACAGATTTCTTACTTCCCCTGGCCGGCAGGTACAATGAAAAGCTTGGGAAGTTTAGCCAGGGCAGAAAAGGCCTTTTTGAGAGTCTGGTTGCTCAAATTGCCCCCACCGATAAAACTATATGGATTCACGCCGCTTCTCTGGGAGAATATGAACAGGCAGTACCGGTTATTATCAAATTAAAAGAATTATTCCCGACTCATAAGATCGTTTTAAGCTTCTTCTCCCCTTCAGGTTTTGAAGTAAAGAAGAAAAATTCGCTGGCCCATGTGGTAACCTACCTCCCGCTTGACACCCCTGCAAATGCTGAAAAATTCCTGAATATTGTTCATCCCGACTGGGCGCTGTTCATCAAATATGAATTCTGGCCCAACTTCTTAAAAGAGCTAAAAAAACGAAATCTAAGAAGTGTATTAATTTCAGGTGCTTTCAGGGAAAATCAGGTGTTTTTTAAGCCCTACGGAAAATGGATGCGGAAGTACCTTAAAGCTTTTGAATTCTTTTTTGTTCAAAATGAAAGATCAAAACAGCTCTTACAGCAAATAGGCTTTGAGAACTGCAGCGTGAGCGGCGACACCCGTTTTGACAGAGTGTACGCCCAACTACAGCAGGACAATCACCTGGATTTTGTGGAAGAGTTTGTAGACGATCACCTCTGCATAGTCGCGGGAAGTACATGGCCCGAAGACGAAGACCTGATTATAGATTTTGTAAATAAGGAACATCAGAAGGTGAAGGTTATTATTGCCCCGCACGCCATAAAACCAGAAAAAATAAAGAGTTTACAGTCAAAATTGGAGGCAGACACCATACTGTTTTCAGAAAAAGAAGGCAAAACTTTAAAAGATGCCAATGTATTGATCATTGATACTGTTGGCCTGTTGACGAAGATCTACAGTTATGCCCACATTGCCTATGTAGGAGGTGCGGCCGGCAACACCGGTTTGCATAATATACTCGAACCCGCAGCTTTTGGTGTTCCGGTGATCATTGGGCAAAACTTTGAAAAATTTCCTGAAGCCGGAAAGCTTAAAGAAGCCGGGGGACTCTTCTCAGTAAAAAACAGCGCCGAAGCGAATGAAATTCTTGATAAGCTCATTAATGACAGGGACTTCAGGGAGAAATCCGGCGAAAATTCAGTTGCTTTTATTGAAAAAAACAAAGGTGCCACAAATAAAATTTATAATTATTTCTTAAAAAATAAAGAAAAATAACCTCGCTTTAACACCATGAGCGGGAGTTTATTGAAAGTGTGTTTTGCATATATAAAAAATAGTTTAAATTTGTTCCAACTAATTAAACATACTAACATGAAAAAATTATTTTTAGGATTGCTTGTAGCTGCATTTACGCTTTCTATCTACTCTTGTAGAGAGACTACAGAAGAAAATGTAGAAAATAACTTGGAAGAAGTAGAAACTGATCTTGAAGAAACAGGAGAAGACATCGAGTCTGGTCTTGAAGAAGCAGGAGATGAAATAGAGCAGGCTGGAGAACAGACTGAGCAGGAAATTGAAGAAGAAATTAACGAAACTGACGATATTCAGTAGACTTTTTCTTTAGAGATTTTCTCTAAAACTTTAAGGGGCTGCCTAAAAAGCCGTGTTTGTGTCAACCTGAGCATATTTTCAGGTTCTGTTGAAATCTTGAATGAGATTTTATTAGATTCTGAAGTAAAATCAGGAAGACCTTACTCTAGCTTTTTAGACAGCCTCTTTTAATTTGAATAAGTGAGTATGAAAAAAATAATTCTAAGCTTTGCAGTGGCAGGGATAATCTTAACGACCTACTCCTGCAGGGAATCTACACAAGACAAAACCAAAGATGCTGTAGAGGCCATTGGTGAAGATATTGAAGACGGAACCAGGCGTGCTGCCGAAGAAGTAGAAAAAGGTGCTGAAAAGGTAAAAAAGGAGATCGATGAAGAGATTCACGAAACCGATGATCACATTCAGCAGGAAGAACCGGGAGCAGTAGAACGATCCGAATAACTACCTAAAAAGCTGCCCCTGAGCAGCTTTTTTTATATAAAGCAAAGAATATAAAGTGTCAAAAATGGCATTTTTGAGGAAGGCTTTCTCCATTAAATAAAAATAAGGCATTTAAAATCAGATGAAATACATCCCCTTTCCTACTATTTATTTCTGAAGATCTATTTATCGCTGAAGCATTAAAAAAAGAGCTTCCGAAGCGAAAAATGAGACAAAAAACACACTTTTTACACTGAAAGTCCCTAAAAAGCAGCAGCTGTATGATCCTGTTTATCCGAATTTCTCAGATGCATGGAAATTGCATCTGAAAAATGGCATTTTTGGGCCTGCTCATAAGGAAAAGGCATATAATCAGCACCTTTTTACGCCTAAATATTGAAGCAGACTACTTCAGCCAGAATCGAAATTAGATTATTCGTTCCGTTAGGTTTTCCGCAGAAAATCACCTCCTTACTTTGCCATTTTTTGCCCCAGGATTAATTGTATCTTTTCCACAAGGTCATCCATTTCGAAAGGTTTGGCTATAAAATCATTTGCCCCCGCTTCTTTACATTTTGCACCGGCATCATGCAGGGCAGACATCATGAGCACCGGAGTATCTTTTAATTCGGGGTTATTTCGCAGACGGGCACAAACATCGGTACCATTTATACCAGATATGAGCATGTCCAGCATCACCAAATCGATGTTTTCTTCAAGAATAAGCCTTTCAGTCTCTTCTGGTCTTGCCGTAACGATCACGTCAAAATCGTAAAACTCGAGAAGCGTCTTGAGCATTTCCCCTATTCCGGAGTCATCATCGACAACCAGTATCTTCTTTTTATTCATTTTCCTGTTTATTTTCAAAAAGCACAAAACTAAAGTCTGAACCTTCCCCTATTTTACTTTTTACTTCTATATAGCCGTTGTGGCGCTCAATAATTTCATTGGCAAGATACAAACCTATTCCAAAGCCTGAGTAGGTCTCTTTACTTTCTATTCCTATTCTATAGAACCTTTTAAAGATATTCTTGTGGAATTTTGCATCAATGCCTATTCCTTTATCCCTTACACTCACCGCCACCTTATCTGAACCTACTTTTATAACGTGAATTTGAATGTACTGGCTGTCGGGCGAATATTTGATAGCATTGGTGATAAAATTAATAAGCACCTGCCCTATCCTGTCTTTATCGGCAAATACATGGGCCCTATGGGAGTGGAAAATCTCCATTTGGTGCTGTGTGTTGGTAAGCTTTATATCCTGAATGGTTTGCTCTACCATCTCGTTGAGATCAAATTCCTCTTCTTTTAGCTCCAGCTTGTTTTCTTCGAGCCTTGATAGATCAAGAATTTCGGCAATGAGCCTTGTGAGCCGCACAATCTGGTTATCTATGCGCTCCAGGGACGGCTTAAGCGGAACATTACCGGGGATCTCCAGTTTATACTTTTCAAGCAGGTTTAGTAAGAGCTGCACGTAGCCCTTAATAGAAGTTACGGGAGTTTTTAGTTCATGGCTCACCATCTTGAGAAAATCTTCTTTTCTTTTTTCTTCTTCCTTAAGCCTTTGTATTTCGGTGCTTATACCAATCCACATGGTAATTTCTCCGTTCTCCCCTTTAACTGCTTCATTCCGGCTTAGGTGCCACAAGTAATTTCCATCTTTATCCCTAAGCCTTAACTGCATTTCAAAGGTTTTCCCGGTTTTAAGGGAATGGCTCCATTTTTTTCTTACCTCGTTCTCTTCGGAAGGGTGAATGAAGTTCTCCCAGCTATACTCTTTTAATTGTTCAAAATCAAGACCTACAAAGTCATACCAATTTTGATTGAAGAAGATAGGTTTACCACTGGCATCTGTATTAATAACCTTCCCCGGCATAAGATCGGCCATCAGTTTAAAATGGCGTTCCCTCTCCTTCAGAAGTGTTTTTGACTCAACCATTTCGGTGACATTAAGCCCCATATTGAGTATGCCTATAATCTCACCTTCCTCATTCCGCAGAGGCTTATAAGTGAAATTATAGTACCCGGTTTCCAAGCTGCCATTTCGCATAAGGTCTACCCTGTCTTCTTTACCCCAGTAAGTCTCCCCTGTAGTAAAAACTTTGTCCAGCAGGTCGTGAAAAGGCTGCCCTTCAAGTTCGGGAAGCGCCTCCCGCAGCGATTTGCCTACTACCTCGCGTGTTTTCCCCCAAAGATCGATCATAGCATCGTTAGCAAGCTCTATGGTCATTTCCCTCCCCGTATAGACAGCCGTGGCTACAGTTGCCTGTTCTACTATAGAGCGAATGCGGTGCTCATTCTCTTTGATCACCTGTTCTTTGAGATAGTCGTCGTGCACATCGGTCACCGTACCTATGAGGCCTTCAAATTCTCCTTCAGAAGTCCATTTGGGTCGGCCACGATCTACCACCCACCTGTAGGAACCATTCTTATTCCGAAGCCTGAATTTTGCGTGATATTCTTTTCGTTCCCGGTGAGCTTCCATGAAATTTTGATAGATCTTATCGCGATCTTCAGGGTGTAATGCCTCCACCCACCCGGCACCCAACGACTCTTTCCTGGTTTGCCCGGTATATTGATACCATTCTTTATTGAGATAATTTCCTTCTCCCAATGGATTGGTAATCCAAATAATTACGGGTACAGTATCAATGACATTTCGCAGTTCTTTTTCACTGTTCTCCAGGCTTTGACGGTTAAGCACTTTTTCGGTGACGTCTACGGCATGAACAAAAATTCCCTCCACATTTCCGGCTGCATCTTTTATGGGCTGATACACAAAATCGAGCATCACAGTTTTTCCCCCATTCTCTCCCTTAAGATCAAGGCTTATTTCTTTACCAATAAAGGGTTTGCCGGTATTGTATACCCCATCAAGCATTTTTATAAAGCCCTGATTCTCTACTTCAGGAAGAACTTCTTTGACAGATTTCCCTATAATTTCACGAAATTCTAAAAGGTCCTGGTATTTGTGATTAGCGAGTTCAAAAATATGGTCTTTCCCTCTCAAAGTACAAATTAAAGCAGGTGCTTCAGAAAGTACTTCATGCAACAATTTACGGTAGTCAATATTCCCATCGGGAAGAACATGCACTTCGGTAAAACACAGAAGAAAATAAGTTTTTTGATTATAAAGGGGCAGCCGATTAGCATTAATTGAAAAACGATGCCTTTTAAGATTGGCTGAAGATAACAGAACCGGGAAATCTTTAACCGCCTCTTCTGAAGTTCTTAAGGTCTCCAGAAGTTCAGGAATTCGCGAACTCTCCTTCTTATCTTCAAGTAAAGACAGAAGGTTCATTCCTTGAAGAGTAGCAGGAGGCGTTTCAAAAATCTCGTACATTTTGCGAGTTGCAGCCAGTATCATTCCCTCTTCATTGATCACCACGACAGGATCGCGCAGGGAAATGAGGATATTTTTAGCAAATTCTATCTGTTCAGGATCTTCCTTAAAAGGAACCTGGCTACTCTTCATAAAAAAGATATTTGTTAGGAAAAAAGCTAAAATAAACTTTTCGGGATGCTATTTTACAAAAGAAATCTCAAAATTTTAAATTAGAGCTAAAGCACAGAAACATTTATAGAATTTCCCTAAAGACTTCTCCTTAAGTAAAGAAACTTCCCTGATATTTTTATTTGCAAACATAATTTATATCGTAATATTACAATAGATTAGGTAAATTGGCTGCCCGGCATCATTTAAAAAAAAGCCGGAAAATTATTGAGGCTCCAGGTGCACTTAAATATGATTTTGATGTCCCTATGCTCAATGTAAAATTTAAAAAATGGGAGTAACGAAAAGCGACCTCTTCACAGAAGCTCAAAACGAGGTGGCACTGGCCGCCAAGGCACTGGCTCATCCTGCACGGATCGCCATTATTGAATTCCTGCTAAAGTCAAACACCTGCTTTAACGGAGACCTGGTAAATGAACTGGGCCTGGCGCAGGCCACTATAAGTCAGCACTTACGCGAATTAAAAGATGTTGGCATCATACAGGGGACTATTGCAGGCACGAAGGTGTGCTATTGCATCAACCCGCAGCGATGGAAGGAAATTCAGGAGAAGTTTAACGGCCTTTTCAATAAGTTTGAGGATCCTTCTACAAATGACTGTTGCTAAACTAGCTGACAGGAACAACTGTTTACGAGATTAGTGGCAGTTTCTGATTAAAATCTCCCCCGGCTTTACTTAAGCTTATACAAAGTAGTTACTAAAACTCCTTTAAATCCGGGAGATTGAACAGACAACAATTGTTTTTCTTCCCTGGCCTGAAAATTAAACGGGGATACGGAAAGGACCACGCCACTTTGTTTTTTTAATCGGGTACCCTGCCCGGAGATAATGTTCTTATTAGGTTCAAAATCTCCTTCCGGGAGATGTTCGGTGAGAATGACATATTTAAAATCGTATAATTTTTGTACCAGGCTTTTTATTTCCTCATTTGATAAATGTTGCAGGACCTGTCTTAAAATCGCAACTTCTCCCGAAGGCAATTCATCTTTTGCAAGATCCCGCGTACAGAATTCTAAATTTTCTGCTTTAAACTTTTTCCTGTTATGCGCTATAAGCTCTGGCACTATATCTACTGCAATGTACTTCCCCGAATATTTCACCAGGTCTTTACCCACATTAAAATCCCCACAACCAAGGTCACAGACTATCGGAGGAGTTTCAAATTTTGATAAAAAAGGAGATACCACAGCTAAATATGGATTCACTGTCTCGGGTTGGTGAGAGCCTGAACCCGAGTAGAATTCAGATTTATTACCACCCCACAAGTTGTTTTCATAGATCTGTACCATGGCATCTTTGGTAGGCCAAGGCTTCTTCGTTTTACTATTTTTGGACATTATCAGCTGAAAAAGGTTTTTTCTTTAGAAGCGCGAGTAATCAAACTAAGACAAAAATATAAAACCCGGAAGCACTAAAGATTGGAAACCACAATTCAATACACATTCTCAACGCTATAACCTTTTAGGATAATTATTTGTTAAGTTTCCAATTCTAATTGGTTTTAAGCCAGCTGTAGCAGAAATTTGCACGATGCAAGAAGATTATGGTGTAAGAGACAAAAAGCGGGAAAAGATAATACTCCTGGTACTGGGAACTTTAATCGCCCTCGGGCCATTTTCCATAGACATGTACCTTCCCGGCTTTGAGAGTATCGCAGAAGAATTCAGTATTACCAAAGCCCAGGTAGGCTTTTCACTTACCAGCTATTTTATAGGAATTGCCCTGGGGCAGTTAGCTTATGGACCTATTATGGACAGGTATGGCCGCAAGCGCCCCCTGCTCATTGGGCTGGTGATCTATGCAATTGCAGCAATGAGCTGCTTTTATTCACCAAACCTTACGTGGCTCATCATTTCCCGTTTCTTCCTTGCGGTAGGAGCATCTGCAGGAATGGTGGCTTCTAAAGCGGTAGTGCGGGATATCTTTCCTTCTGAAGAAGTGGCCAGGGCTATTTCCTTCCTCATGTTGATCATGGGAGGTGCGCCAATTATTGCTCCTACAGTGGGAGGTATGGTAATCGCTTACTTTTCCTGGCATAGTATTTTCCTCGTGCTGGCAGTTTTAGCCGGACTAATGTTTTTTAGTGTCCTCAAATTTCTTCCTGAAAGTGTAGCTCCCGATGAGTCGGTCAAGCTGGAATTGAAAAACATGACTTCTAAGTACTGGGGAATCTTTAGAAACAAAATTTTCCTGACTTTTTCCCTGGCCGGGAGTTTGACCATAGGTGCGATGTTCGCCTACATTTCAAACGCCCCGGTTTTGTTTATGGACAGGTTTAATATGAGTGAAACACATTTTGGCTGGTTATTTGGGCTCAATGCCGCCGGATTAATTGCCGGAAGCCAGTTAAACCGCCTGGTACTAAAACGCTATACCACCTTTAGAGTGACTATGGTGATAAGCGTAATCCTGGTAGGCCTTTCTATGCTCTTCGTGCTAAACAGCTTTTTTGGCGGAAATTTCTATACAACAATCCTGTTGTTATTCCTGATCCTGTTTTTGCTGGGCTTTCAAAACCCGAATACTACAGCCCTATCCCTGTACCCGTTTGAAAAGAAAGCAGGAAGGGCATCAGCTTTGGTAGGCAGCCTAAAAATGATTTTGGGTGCTGTGGCTTCTTTTATCATTAGTAAGTTCACCGGCATTAGCATGCTCCCGCTGGCACTTACAATTATGGTTTGTCTCAGCCTTAGTTCTCTCCTGCTCTTCCGGTTTCAGGCCAAAGAGAAAAGATCAATGGTGTTGATCACCAGGTAAGGAGGGAAATAGCTTTTTATGAAATGTAGAATCTGGAGAAGTTACATTTAGGGTAGACTTAAATTCCTCTGTTTACTTTCATCCTAAACTTCTGAAATGTATAAAACAAAAAAAAGCGCCAAAAAGGCGCTTTAAATACTTTCGAATAAAATTCTAGATTAACCTTCCCAGGTCCCTCCCATTTTAATTAATTGTCCTGCGTCTTTCATAGTTACGGTTTTAAGGTTTATTTTGATTCGGTATATTCTAAATTATGTTCTGCTAAAGTATAATTTTTGTTTTCACATTTAATGAAGAAAAGCTTAAACTTTTCTCCAGGTAAAAGTATTCCTCTATTAATATACAAATCTTCTGTAAAATTACCTAAATCTACACTTTTTTCTTTGTGAAATCTAACTCCCCTAATTTCACTAAAGATAATTTTTAAGTCGTTAGAATACCGCAAACTTACAGTTAAATCATCAATTATTCTACTCGAGCCAAAAGAATATTCTCTATCTCGGTCTAAATCCTGTTTTAGAGTCACAGTTCTAGTAATGGTATATTCCTTACTACCACTTAATTGTCTATCTAATTTTCTTATAAAAAAATCACCATCAAAGTACTCTGTAATATCATTCTTTTTATTAAATCTAATATCTTCATCGTTAACTACTTTAAAATCAATTTTGGGATATTCTTTATCGTGACTGTCTTCTTTATATATCTTTAAACTACAATCCCACTGAAATCGATCCTTGGATTTTCTTACAATGGTATAAGTAGTTTCTTCAATAATTTTAACCTTATTATCTTCTTCTAAGGTAACTGTGTAAGTTTTATGGACATTTTTATAGTAGTACTCAATATTACTTTTGTCAAAAAGGTCATTTTTCAGCTTATTTTTTATATCGTGATAAATTTCAGGAAACTCTTTTTTATACTTACTCAAAGTGACCGTTTGCCAAATGGACTCAATATTATTTTGTTTCATGAAAAACTCTTCTGAAAGAGTAATAGATTCAATATTCTTTTTTATTCGATCATTATATTTATCAGACAATAATATCCTCTGAAACTCTTTTTCAAAAACCTTCAAGTACTGCAAATATTTTAATGATGAGGTGAAAATTCCCGCTGAAAAAACTAACAATGCCAAATCATTAATAATGTCGAAAAAATCACTTTCTAATCCACCTATTCCAATAGCATACCGTAAAATCAAATAAATAAAAAAGTATGATCCACTGAGAAAAAGCAGTATTAAGTATAAATTTCGGATTGCAGAATCTTTTATATTTCCCGAAATTGTCCTTATGAAGTTTAAAACCCCTGATTTTTCTTCTGGTTCTTTTTCATGTAACTCTTTACCGCAGTTGAAGCAATGGTTATGTGTAAAAGAATTTATTTCATGGCATTTATTGCACATGATGTCTTCAGTTGAGGAATTGTCATTTATATAAGTGAGCATAGATAGATAAGTAGTGGTTCAATAAAAAAAGGCATTGGATTGAGAAATATTTTGTGAATATAAACATTTACCCAATAGTCCTGAATAACCTTTGCTGCCGAAAATAGTATTTTATTAAATCTTAAAAAGATCAAACCTCTTCCTTACGTACAAACCAGCGTACAAAATAAATTCATTAAAAACAAAAAACCCTCTAAATCAATAAGATAAAGAGGGTTTCTGTACTCGGAGCGGGACTTGAACCCGCACGAACATTGCTGTTCATTGGATTTTAAGTCCAACGTGTCTACCAATTCCACCATCCGAGCGTGGAAATCATTTCAATAATATAAGAACTACTCAGATCCAACACTCAAAATCCCAAATAAAGAGAGTCCAACGTGTCTACCTCCCGATAGCTATCGGGACCACCATCCGAGCGTGGAAATCATTTCAATAATATAAGAACTACTCAGATACAACACTTAAAATCCCAAATAAAGAGAGTCCAACGTGTCTACTTCCCGATAGCTATCGGGACCACCATCCGAGCGTGGAACTTTATATGGAGCTCATTGGATCTTAAGTCCAACGTGTTTAAAAAACAAACCCGGGCAACCCGGGTCTCTCCATGCAGAGCGAAAAACGGGATTCGAACCCGCGACCTCCACCTTGGCAAGGTGGCGCTCTACCAACTGAGCTATTTTCGCGTTTTAAAGAACTTCTCTCCTATTAGAGAGTATTGCGGTGCAAATTTAATACATTTCTGAAACTGGCAAAGATTTTTTTGAAAAAACAACAGGGTTTTTTCTAGCCTTAAACCCCCGCCTTCTGTCTGCTGGTAAGCATCCGCTTGATCTCATTGAGCTTCATCAAAGCCTCTACAGGCGTAAGTGTATTAATATCAAGATGATGAATCTCTTCCCTGAGCTCTTCAAGAATAGGATCATCAAGATTAAAGAAACTAAGCTGCATATCTTCTTCTGCCGATTTCTTTAAGGCTCCCGATTTTTCTTTCATCCCGTGGGAGTCTTCCAGCTTTTTCAAGATCTTATTGGCTCTTCTCAACACCTGTTGCGGCATCCCGGCCATTCGGGCCACATGAATTCCGAAACTGTGCTCACTACCTCCCGGCACCAGCTTCCTTAAGAACAGCACATTGTCTTTCAACTCTTTTACTGAAACATTGAAATTCTTAATACGGTTAAAGGTTTCTCCCATATCATTCAGCTCGTGATAATGGGTAGCAAAGAGCGTTTTTGCTTTGGCAGGATGTTCATGCAAATATTCGGTGATCGCCCAGGCGATGGAAATTCCGTCGTAGGTACTTGTACCCCGGCCAATCTCGTCGAGCAAAATGAGGCTCCTATCTGAAAGGTTATTCAGGATACTCGCCGTTTCATTCATTTCTACCATAAAAGTAGATTCTCCCATAGAAATGTTGTCACTGGCACCCACCCTGGTAAAGATCTTATCAATAAGACCAATTCTTGCCGTCTCGGCAGGCACAAAACTGCCCATTTGTGCCATGAGTACGATAAGTGCTGTTTGCCGTAGAATGGCCGACTTACCACTCATATTTGGCCCGGTGATCATGATGATTTGCTGATTCTCCCTGTCCAGGTAGACATCATTGGCAATATAAGCTTCCGAAAGCGGCAACTGCTTCTCTATTACCGGGTGCCTTCCATTAGTGATCTCCAGTTCAAAAGAGTGATCAATTTCGGGTTTGCTGTAGTTTGCGAGGATCGCGTGCTGTGCAAAAGAACACAAACAGTCCAGCTGACCTATTATAGTAGCGTTCTGCTGTACCGGCTGAATATAATCTCCAATCCACGTGACCAACTTTGTAAAAATCTCCTGCTCCAGGTGCAGTATTTTCTCTTCAGCCCCCAGGATTTTCGCTTCATATTCTTTTAGCTCCTGGGTAATATAACGTTCGGCGTTTACAAGGGTTTGTTTTCGCACCCAGTTCTCGGGCACCTTATTTTTATGGGCATTACGCACCTCAATATAATAGCCAAAGACATTGTTGCTCCCAATCTTGAGCGACGTGATCCCGGTGGCGGCACTCTCCCGCTCCAGCAGCTTATCTAAATAATCGCGGCCCGAAAATGCTATTTCCCGAAGTTCATCCAGCTCGCCTGAAAATCCTTCGGCAACAGTATTCCCCTTATGAATATTCACCGGCGCATCCTCGTAGAGCGTCTCTTTTATTTTATTCCGAAGCAAATCACAGCTCTGCAAATTCTCCCCCAGCACTTTTAGCGCCTCTTCCCCCGACTCTGTTGCCAGGGCTTTCACAGGGATCACAGCCTCCAGGGAATTCTTTAACTGAATTACCTCCCGCGGACAAACCTTACCCGTGGCTACTTTAGAAATAAGCCGCTCCAGGTCACTGATCTTCTTGATATGGTTTCTCGTTTTTTCGAGAATTTCGGTCTTCTCTACCAGGTGGGCCACCACCCGGTGCCGTCTTTTAATTTTTTCAGAATTCTTAAGAGGTAACGCCAGCCAGCGCTTCAACATTCTCCCGCCCATAGGCGAAATAGTGTGATCAATAACATCTAGCAGCGTAACCGCATTTTGGGCGTTCGAAGTGTATAGTTCAAGATTTCGAATGGTAAACCTGTCCATCCATACATATTCCTCTTCGGCAATGCGCGTAATCCCGGTAATGTGCTGCAGGCGATGGTGCTGGGTCTCACCCAGATAATAAAGTACTGCCCCTGCCGCGACAATTCCCTCCAGCAGGTGCTCCACTCCAAATCCCTTCAAAGATTTTGTGCTAAAGTGGGTATTGAGGTTTTCATAAGCGTAATCGTGCTTAAACACCCAGTCTTCAAGAAAGAATACATGATGATCCTGCCCAAAACTGCTGTAAAATTCCTTTTTCTTCTGCTTTGGCACCAGCACTTCACTGGGACTAAAATTTTGAAGTAGCTTGTCAATATAATCTGCCGTACCTTCTGCAACCAAAAATTCTCCGGTAGAAACATCCAGGAATGATATTCCCAGCGACTTTTTTCCGAAGTGAACCGCACATAAAAAATTATTGGTCTTGCTTTGCAGCACCTCATCATTCATAGCCACGCCGGGCGTTACCAGTTCGGTCACCCCACGCTTTACGATCGTTTTGGTAAGTTTAGGATCTTCAAGCTGGTCGCAAATGGCCACCCGCTCCCCCGCTTTTACCAGCTTTGGCAGGTAAGTATTAAGGGAATGATGCGGAAAACCGGCCAGTTCACTGCGCTCACTCCCATTATTGCGATTGGTAAGCACAATATTGAGAATACGCGAAGCTTTCACAGCATCTTCTCCAAAAGTCTCGTAAAAATCGCCCACCCTAAACAGCAACATGGCATCAGGATATTTCTTCTTGATCTTGTTGTACTGCTGCATTAACGGCGTGACTTTCTTCTCTGATTTTCCTGACACTGGGCTCAATTTTTTTGCTGAGGGCTAAAATATGCATTCTCTCCCTTTAAAGATAATCTTCCCTTTTCTCATTTTCAAACTTTTATCCACAAGCTGTCAACCAAAGCTCTTAATTTATGCTGAAGTGAAATTCATCGCCCTGCTATTTTCTGAAAGTACTGCTGAATTCTCTATTTTTGGCACATGGAAAACCGAAAGCTGAAGAACAGCGAACTCGATAGAAAATCTACTGAAGAATTCAAGTCGGCCAGAAAGACCCCGGTAATTGTCATTTTAGACAACGTGAGGAGCCTGAACAATATAGGTTCCGTTTTTCGTACTGCCGATGCTTTTTTAATCGAAAGAATCTATCTCTGCGGAATCACAGCCACTCCGCCACATAAAGATATTCATAAAACAGCCCTTGGGGCTACCGAAACTGTTGCCTGGGAGCATCGCGAAGATGTTCTGGAACTGGTAAAAGAACTGCAGCAGCAAGAAGTAAAAGTATACTCGGTAGAACAAGCCGAAGGCGCCGAATTCCTCGATGCCTTTACTCCTCAAAAAGGGCAAAAATACGCCCTCGTCTTTGGTAACGAAGTAAAAGGCGTACAGCAAAAAGTAGTATCGGCCAGCAACGGCGTCCTGGAAATTCCGCAACTGGGCAGCAAGCATTCTTTAAATATTGCCGTAAGCGCCGGAGTGGTGCTATGGGATATTTTTTCGAAAATGAAATATTCTTCCTAAATAATTTTACCCTGTTCTTTTCCCATTGATGAAAAAGAACCAAAAAATCTAGGCTTAAGAACCTTTGCCTAAATTTTTCATTTGCTTCCTAAATTTTAGGAACTCGCGGGAATTAAGGTGCAAAAAAGAAACAATCTTCACGCTCAAACCTGCCTACCGGCAGGCAGCCTAAAATTTTACGGCAGCTGCACTTCAAATTTTACGTCAAATGTTCTTAGGCCGTTGAACACATTATCGAACTAGCGTGTAGAGGTCAGGTTCAACCTCGAATTTTTAATCCTTTTTATCAATTTTTAAAAATAAAGCTTACGTTTAAATCGATCCTACGGAATTCAAAACTGCAAAAGAGAATTTCTGCGAAGATCTGCGGAATCAGCGGGAAACCTGAAGAAGTTAGAAGTACGAAGAAAAAAAATAGGAGATTTCTTTTGCGAGCTTTGCGCCTCCTTAGCGGTCTCTGCGTGAACTCATAAAATCTCCCTGAACCTTAAACATTGAACCAGTTTAGCCAGTGATATCCTTGAGAAGGAGCAAATAATCTTCCCTCTTTTGCACAAAATCAAGTTCAGATATATCGATGATCTTGACGTTTAGTCCGGGTTGCGACTTGATAAAGGAGAGGTAGCTGCGGTTGATGTTTGCCAGGTAATCGGCTTCAATATTCTGCTCGTATTCCCTGCCACGCTTTTTGATGTTTGCCAGTAATCTTTCGGTATTTTGATAGAAATACACATAAAGATCGGGCTTTACCAGCTCCTTATACATGAGGTTGAACAGCTTCTGGTAAAGTGAGTATTCATCTTCGTGCAGCGTGATCTTGGCAAAAATGAGAGATTTGAAAACATCATAATCTGAAACCACGAAATCTTTAAAGAGGTCGTATTGCGCAAGATCATCTGAAAGCTGCTGATACCTGTCGGCCAAAAAAGACATTTCCAGCGGAAAAGCATATCGCGATTTATCTTCATAAAACTTCGGAAGGAAAGGGTTATCCTTAAACCGCTCCAAAATGAGTTTGGCATTGAAATCCTGCGACACCATGGTCGCAAAGCTGGTCTTCCCGGCACCAATATTTCCTTCAACCGCGATGTAATTGAAGTTGGAAAAGGAAAATTTCTTCGGAAGCTGAAGTTCTTCAGAAATACGTTTTAAACCTGATTTTTCTAAGGTGTCAAAAAGGGCATTTACAGATAGCTTTTTTACGGGATGTTTTATTTCCGAAGCAATATCGGCAAGCGGCGCCAGTACAAAATTGCGGTGATGCATTTCGGGATGTGGCACTGTAAGATCTTCCGAAGTGATTATTTCATCTTCAAAAAGTAAAATATCAAGATCTATAGGCCGGTTTTGATATCCACTACCAATTTTTCTCTCGCGGCCCAGCTTTTTCTCTATCGCGAGCAGTTGCTTTAAGATTTTATGTGGCTTAAACCTGGTTTCTACCAAAATACAGGCATTGAGGAAAAAACTGCCTTCAAATCCCATCGCAGGGGTTTCATAAACCCCCGAAACTGCCCTTACATCTCCTGTTTTTTGCTGAATTTCTTCAATAGCGCGTTGTAAAAAAACAAGTCTGGCACCTTCATTGCTTCCTAAAGCTATAAATACGGTTTTTAAAGGGTTCAAGAGATCTTAAGAAAATTTTAGTAAGACGGGATCAAGTATTTCACAGCAAATTAAACAAAACAAATGCACATACCCTTAACTTTGTTTTAAAGAGTTTCAACAAAATTAACGCTTCCTGCTACTTGCAGTTAAAAGCAGACTTTGAGGAAAATGGAACTTAAAAAAGGTAAAAAATGAAAAAGTTTTTAAAAATACTGGGAATTGTTTTAGGAGTAATACTACTTATTTTGTTCTTAACGCCCTTTTTATTCGAAAAGCAACTGAAGGACCTGGTGCAGGAAACCATCAACAAAAACGTTAACGCCACAGTCACTTTTGAAGATATTGACCTTAGCATCTTCAGGAATTTTCCCGATGCTACGCTTGCCATTCAAAATCTAAAGATCATCAACAATGCTCCTTTTGAGGGTGACACGCTGGCTTTAAGCGAGGAGGTGACCCTTCAAATGTCACTTGCAGAACTTTTTAAAGGTGGAGATGAACCCAAAAAAGTAGATGCTTTAAAAATTGACAACACCTTTCTTAACATCGCAATAGATACCCTGGGAAACAGCAATTATGACATTGCCATACAGGACACGATTTCTACCAAAACTTCGCAGGGCGGCGGCTTTAGCTTTGATGTAGACCACTATGAGATCAACAATTCACGAGTGAAATACGTAGATAAGGGGTCAAAAATGGCATTTCTCGTGGAAGATTTGAATCACCGCGGAACAGGCGATTTTTCGGCCAGCACCTCAACGCTCAGCACCTACTCTACTGCCCTTGTGAGCTTTGAAATGGACAGTGTTAATTATCTTGACCGCAACAAACTACTACTCGAAGCCGATTTTGAGATGGATCTTGAAAAACAGAAATACACCTTTCTCGAAAATGAGGCCCTTATCAATCAGTTGCCGCTCACTTTTGACGGTTACGTGCAGGTCAATGAAGATAATAATGAAGTAGATATCAGCTTTAAAACCCCTACTTCCTCCTTTAAAAATTTCCTGGCTGTAATGCCTGAGGAGTACGCAAAGAATATTGAGAACGTGGAAACCACAGGAGATTTTGTGGTAGATGGCTTCATCCGCGGAATTGTAGATGAGACTTACATTCCTAAAATGGAGATCAACATTGTTTCAAATAATGCTGCTTTTAAATATCCAGACCTTCCGAAGGCTGTAAAAGATATAGACATAGCAGCTGTGCTTAAAAATGATACAGGGCTGGTTGAAGATACTTATGTAAATATCGACAAGCTTAACTTCAGGATAGATGAGGACGCTTTTAAAGCCAGCGGAAGCATTAAAAACCTTACCGAAAATATACTCGTGAACCTGGCTTTGCAGGGCACCATCAACCTTGAAAACATCACCCGGGCCTACCCGCTTGACCTGGAGCAGGACCTCAACGGAATTGTCACGGCAGATCTCACCACCAGTTTTGACATGAATTCTTTAGAGAAGGAACAGTATCAAAATGTGAAGAGCAGCGGTACTGCAGTGATCAGGGATTTTAGTTACACTTCTCCCGAAATTCCCAATGAGATAAAACTCTCTACTGCCAATCTAAAATTCAATCCCACAACAGTGAGCCTTGACAATACCGTATTGACCACGGGAAAAACCGACCTTGCCGTTAACGGTACCATACAAAACTTCATGGGATTTTTGTTCACAGACCAAAAGCTTAAAGGAAACTTTACCGCAACTTCCAATACATTTTCGGTCAATGATTTTATGGTTAAAGAAACTGCAACCGAAGAAGCTGAAGCTACACCCGCTACCACAGCTGAAGTACCGGGAGATGAAGCCATTAAAATTCCGTCATTTTTGGATGCCAACATAGACTTTTCGGCAAAGAAAGTCCGTTATGATAATCTGGTGCTTGAAAACACCAGCGGAAGTTTAAGAATAGTAGACGAAACGGCTACTTTGTCTAATGTTTCCTCAAGTATCTTTGCCGGAAAGATCTTGTTAAACGGACTTGTTTCAACACGAGATGCAATTCCGAATTTCTCGATGCAACTCGGTTTACAATCTATTGATATTGTCCAGGCGTTTAAGGATATGGAGTTATTAAGAAACCTCGCCCCAATTGCACAGGCGTTACAGGGTGAACTTACCACCAACATTGACCTGAGAGGGAACCTGAACGATGACCTCACCCCGCAGCTACAAACGCTAACCGGAAATGCGCTTGCAAAAATACTGGGAGCAAAGGTAAACCCTGCACAAACTCCGCTGCTTACAAAGCTGGATCAAAACCTCAACTTTATTGATCTTAACAATCTAAATTTAAAAGACCTGGAGACCAGGCTTACCTTTAATGACGGGCAGGTAGAGGTGCAGCCGTTCGATTTTAATATTAAGGGAATTAAAGCGAGGGCCTCGGGTACCCACGGGTTTGATATGGACATGAATTACAAGGTGGCCCTGGAGATACCTGCAAAATATTTGGGAAGCCAGATAGGCACTACCCTCTCTCGCCTAAGCGCACAGGAGCAGGAAAATATGACTGTTGGCTTGCCTATAAATATTTCAGGTAGCTTTAGCAACCCTAACATCAACCTCAATATGCAGCAGGCGGTGAGTAGCCTTACCCAACAAATTATTGATAATCAAAAAGAGACGCTAAAAGAAAAAGGACGGGATGTTTTGAGCGACATTATTAGCGGCGGAAAAAACAAGGACACCGCAGATACCACAACCACACGGACACCCGCGCAAAAAGATTCTATTGTTCGCAAGAACACCAGCGACGCTGTGAAAGAAACTGCAAGAGACATTCTGGGTGGAATTCTGGGAGGTTCCAGAAAGAAAAAAGATACGACTCAAAATGAGTAATGATTTAGGGTAGTTGTCGCAAATAATTTTACTTATGCTGTAAAACCGGAGAGTACAGGTTCTGAAACTCTCCGGAAGGCATGAGCAAATTTTTCTAATCACCGACCACTGATCACTGTTAACTGACCACTTATTGCAGGGAAAGATTAACGTTGAAGCCTTCGTGCTTTCTTACATTGAAGACAACGCCGTCTTCAAATATGAGATACTGCCCCTTGATCCCTTTTAGAACACCCTCGTAAAATGGCGTTTTTGCGAGGTTTAAGGATTTGCATTTTGCCGGATAATTAAGGACCGGAAACTTTATTTCAAGTTCGGTGGAATTTGGAAGATAATAGTCCTGCACCTCGGCCGGCAAATACTGTTTCATATCATCCCGAATCGCTGCCAGATCGAGATCTTTCAGGTCATTTGTGAGCATACTGCGCCAGTTGGTTTTATCTGAAAGATGTTCTTTTAGGGCAACTTCTGTGATCCCGGCAAGGTAGCGATTGGGAACTTCCACTACTTCTATGGCTTCGTGTGCACCCTGATCGATCCAGCGGGTTGGGATCTCGCTTTTTCGGGTCACTCCGACTTTTACGTTACTTGAATTGGCCAGGTAGACCACATGCGGCTGTAGCTGTACCCTTTTTTCGAACTCAAGATCACGATGCTCCTGGTCAAGATGCGCTTTACTCAGTTCGGGGCGTATTACCCACTCCCCCATTTCGGGCCGTTCCATAAAGCAATTGTAGCAAACGCCATTAGCAAAGACCTTCTTTTTCTTACCACAACCCGTACACTCATAATTGAGGAAATTGATAGCAAGGCGTTTATCAAGCACCTGGTTCACATTGAGGAAATCCTGCTCAAAAATGAGATAATACTGCACTGTTTCTGCCAATTCAGTTTTCATTTTTCTGAGCACGCCTTCATAAGTCATAGAAAAGAGTATTTTTATCGCCGCTTAATTTTTTGCCAGCTGTAAGAATAGTTTTAATTTTAACCGATTACATCCCGGTTTGAAGGGGTCAAAGATAAAAAGAAAAAATGCCAATTCCGTTAGTACATTCTGTAGCTTCCTGGTTTCTCAAGAAGCGTATCCATCAAATGGAATTGTTCATTAAATACCCGCATGACGTTCAGCTGGAACTTTTGAAAAAACTCCTTCAGAAAGCAAAAAATACCGAAGTAGGCCTACAATACGATTTTACCTCTATAAAAACCTATCGGGAATTTGCAGAACGGGTACCGCTACAACAGTACGAGGATTTTGAACCTCAAATAGAACGTAGCCGCCGGGGTGAGAACAATATATTCTGGCCTACGCCCATCAAATGGTTTGCAAAATCCAGCGGTACCACTAACGCCAAGAGCAAATTTATCCCGGTTAGTGATGAATCGCTGGAGAACTGTCACTATGCCGCGGGCAAGGATATGTTGTGCATGTACCTCAACAATAACCCCAACTCGCAGTTATTTAGTGGTAAGAGCTTAAGGCTGGGTGGCAGCAAAGAATTGTACAGGCAAAACGGCACTCAGTTTGGCGATCTTTCGGCTATTCTTATAGACAATATGCCTTTTTGGGCAGAATACAGCAGCACCCCGAGCAATGAAATCTCGCTTATGAGCGATTGGGAAGTGAAAATGCCGGCTATAGTAAACGAAACCATCAACGAAAATGTTACCAGCCTTGCCGGAGTGCCGTCATGGATGCTGGTATTGCTCAACAATGCCCTTGAAGCTTCGGGCAGGAACAATCTTTTTGAGATATGGCCCAACCTGGAAGTGTATTTTCACGGCGGCGTAAACTTTGCACCCTATGTAGATCAATATCAAAAGATACTGCCTTCAAACAGCTTCAGGTATTTTGAGATCTATAATGCTTCGGAAGGATTCTTCGCCATTCAGGATACCAATGAATCTAAAGAATTGCTACTAATGCTCGACTACGGAGTGTTTTATGAATTCATTCCTATGGAAAGCTTCAGCACTTCCGAAGAAAAAGTAATACCTCTTTCTGAAGTTGAGCTGGGAAAAAATTATGCGGTGCTCATTACCACCAACGCCGGATTATGGCGCTATAAAATTGGGGATACCGTGCGGTTTACTTCGCTGGATCCTTACCGCATAAAAATTACGGGCAGAACAAAACACCACATCAACGTTTTTGGTGAGGAACTCATCATTGAAAACGCCGAAGAAGCTTTAAAAAGAGCTTCCCAGCAAACCGATTGTGAGATTGTAGATTATACGGCTGCCCCAATCTTTATGCACAACAAGGAAAAAGGCGCGCATGAATGGATGATCGAATTTAAGACACCGCCGCAGGATTTTAGCTTCTTTGTTGAATGTCTTGACAATCACCTGCAAAACATTAACAGCGATTATGAGGCCAAACGCTTCAACAACATGACCCTGAACGCCCCAAGGGTGCATGTAGCCAGAGAAAAGTTATTCTACGACTGGCTCAAGAAAAAGAATAAACTGGGAGGCCAGCATAAGATCCCACGACTTTCCAACCAACGTGTTTATTTGGAAGAACTGCTGGAGATGAATGGGAAATAGATTTGAGTAGTTAGAATTGAGTAGTGAGTGTTTTAAGCTACGAGCTCCTGTTTCAAACAAGAAAACCTCACAGGTTTTTGAAACCTGTGAGGTTTAGCTTCATATATATTCTAGCCTTACAACTCCTTAGACACCTGATGCACGGCCTCAATAGTCGCATCAAGATCTTCATAAGAGAGCGCATCTGTAATAAACCAGGTTTCAAAAGCACTGGGTGCAATGTAGACGCCGTGTTCCAGCAGCCCATGGAAAAATTTCTTGAATTTCCCATTACCCGCAGATCGTGCTGCAGATGCAAAATTTGTTACCGGTTCTTCTCCAAAATGCACCGAGATCATTGAACCCTGACGGTTAATCGAATGAGCAACCTTATTTCGGTTAAGCACATTTACAAGTCCCTTATGCAGGTAAGCTGTTTTCTCTTCAAGCCTGTTATAAATTTCAGCATCTTTATTTAGTTCCTGGAGCATGGCCAATCCTGCTGCCATTGCCAGCGGATTCCCGCTTAAAGTTCCAGCCTGGTACACAGGTCCTGTTGGGGCCAGGTAATCCATAATTTCATTGCGTGCGGCGAAGGCTCCTACAGGGAGTCCGCCACCAATCACTTTTCCGAAGCACACAATATCGGCATTCACGCCATATACTTCCTGTGCCCCGCCTTTAGCAAGCCTGAAGCCGGTCATTACCTCATCAAAGATCAGCAAGACATCATGCTGGTCACACAGCTGGCGAAGACCTTCCAAAAATCCCTTTTTTGGAGGGATACATCCCATGTTTCCTGCCACAGGTTCTAAAATGATACAGGCCACCTCGCCCTTGTTCGCTTCAAGTACCTCCTTTACATTCTCAAGATCATTGTAAGTTGCCAACAAAGTATCTTTTGCCGTACCATTCGTGACGCCGGGACTATTTGGCGTTCCAAAAGTCACTGCCCCACTGCCAGCCTGAATAAGAAATGAATCACTGTGCCCGTGATAACAACCGGCAAATTTGATGATCTTATCACGGCCTTTAAAGCCCCGTGCAAGCCTCACGGCACTCATAGTGGCCTCGGTACCCGAATTCACCATGCGAATCTTATCGATATTCGGCACCATAGAAACTGCAAGTTCGGCAATAGTGGTTTCCAGCTGTGTGGGAGTTCCAAAAGAAGTTCCTTTTTTGGCCTTTTCAACCACTGCATCCACTACCGGTTCATAAGCATGGCCAAGAATGAGCGGCCCCCATGAATTGATGTAATCAATATATTTATTCCCATCTTCATCGTACAGGTAAGCTCCTTTAGCTTCTTTTATAAAAATAGGTTCTCCTCCAACTGCGGAAAAAGCCCGTACAGGAGAATTTACCCCGCCGGGAATTACTTTTTTAGCTGCAGCAAACAATTCACTGCTTCTTTTATAGATCATAATTTTGATTTATTGAGGCACGTAAAGTGTTTGGCCAATGCCAATGTTAGTACCTCTAAGGTTGTTCATTTTTTGTAACTGCTCTACCGTTAAATTATGCCTTTTCGCGATGGAGTACAAAGTATCTCCCTGCTGCACGGTATATTCTCTCGTTGAAGAATTCCCGGCACTTTGCGACGCTGAATAGGCTATCTCGCGTGCAGGGGCATCGCCATCATAAAGATATAATTGATATCTTTCTATAAGGCTAATGAGTTTATCGGGGTACTTCCGGTCGGTAGCATATCCGGCAGCTCTTAAGCCCCTGGCCCATCCTTTATAATCCTGGATATCGAGATCAAATAAAGCTGCGTAGCGTTTTCTTTCAGCCAAAAAGAGCGAGTGATCCCTGTAAGAATATTTAGGATCCTTGTATTTCCTAAAACATTCCTGCCTTTCATCATCATCGTGATATACTTTTTGGCCGCTCCAGCCATGACATTTAATTCCGAAGTGATTGTTTGCTCTGCGGGTCAATTGTCCTTCTCCCGCCCCACTTTCAAGGATTCCCTGCGCCAGAGTTATACTGGCCGGAATTTTATAAAGCTGCATTTCTTCCTGGGCAATAGGAGCATATTCGTGAATATAAGCCTCAATCTTGTCGCTGTAGGTACGTGGCGTAGATGGTACCTGGGTCTTCTCTTCCCGGGGAGCATTTCTATCTACAACAGCAGGAACTTCCTTCTTAGAAGATCGCTTTGAGACTTTTTTACCTGTCCCACAGGAAACCGTAAAAACGAGGAGAAAAAGTGTTAGAAATTTAAATGCTGCTTTCATCATAAGTCAAAATTGTAGGTAGATTTTTCATCTTTAACACCTTGTTCATTCCGGCAATGCCCTGGAGGCCTCCCGTATGAATGGCTAAAATACGAGTATTTTCCAAAAAATATCCGGTGCGGGCGAGATCAAAAATGCCGTACAGGAGTTTCCCTGTGTACACGGGATCTAACTGAATATCATAACGACTTCGGAAGTCATTGATAAAGTTTATAAGCTTTTCATCCACCTTAGCATAACCTCCAAAATGGTAATTTGTTATAAGGTCCCAGTTATTATTTTTGCTGAAGCGGGCAATCTCCGGCTTCAAAAAATCCCCTTTCAACGCAGGAAATCCGAATACCTGCTGATGCTCTTCAGAAACATTTATGAGTCCGCTGATGGTTCCCCCTGTGCCCACCGCGCAACAAATCACATCAAATTCGGCATCTCCCGGAAGCAAAATTTCCTCACAGCCCTGTACAGCAAATTCATTAGTACCGCCTTCGGGCACCAGGTAAAAATCTCCGAATTGCTTCCGCAGGTCTTCAATAAATACTTCGGAAGTTTTCTCCCTATAATGGCTTCGGCTTATAAAATGGAATTCCATTCCGCAGCCATGGGCAAACTTTAAGGTCGGGTTCTCCTGAAGCGTCTTCTCAAGATCTTCTGCCAGCTCCTCACCTCTTATGACGCCAATAGTTTTAAAACCCGAGATCTTACCGGCAGCTGCAGTGGCCGCAATATGATTGGAATAAGCCCCGCCAAAGGTGAGCAAAATTTGCCTTTTTTGAGAGGTAGCTTCAGCGATGTTATACTTCAGCTTCCGGAATTTGTTGCCCGACACTTCAGGATGCAAAAGGTCTTCCCGCTTCAGGTGAATTGAAACACCATTCACTTCAGCAATAAACTGATTGGGCACTTTTGTAAAACTGGTAAAAAGGTTTGTGGGTTGAGGCATTTTCAGAATATAAACTATTGCGGACTAACCACGAGGCTGCAAATATTAAGAACTAATTATAAGAAACAAAGGGTGGTTTGTCAAAAAGTATATTTAATTTCTGAAATTAATTTAGACCCGATGAAAAAATTTGATGCCATTATAATTGGAACGGGACAGGCAGGCCCTCCCCTGGCTTCCAGCCTCGCCAAAAACGGATTAAAAACTGCCATTATTGAGAAGAGTGAACTTGGCGGTACTTGCGTCAACACAGGTTGTACGCCAACCAAAGCTTATGTGGCCTCGGCCAGGAGAGCCTTTATTGCCCGAAATAGCCGGGAAATGGGGGTGAATATTGAAGGAGAGGTGCAGGTAGATCTCAAAACAATCAAGACCCGGAAAGATCAACTAATAGCCGATTCTCATGAAGGCCTCAAAAAAGCTTTTGAAAAAGAAGAGCATATTACTCTTTTTCAAGGAAAAGCTGAGTTTCTGGACAACCATACTATTTTGGTTAACGGGGAAGAATTAACGGCAGAAAAGATCTTTATCAATGTGGGAGGCAGGCCAAGGGTGCCAAAAGATTTTGAAGCTGTAAACTATCTCACCAACCGCAGTATGCTCGATCTGGAAGAAGTGCCCAAAAATCTTGTTATCGTGGGTGGTGGTTATGTGGGGCTGGAATTTGCACAGATGTTTAGCCGGTTTGGAAGTGAAGTGACTATTTTGGAGCGGGGTTCGGCCCTCATGAAAAAAGAGGACGACGATATTGCTGAAGCCATTACCGAGATCATCAAAGAAAGCGGCATCAATGTGCTGCTGAATTCTGATTGTATCAAAGCTGCTGAAAAAGATGGCGAAATTGAAGTAACCTATAACTGTGAAACAGGAAGTAAAAAAATAACCACCTCTCACCTTTTACTGGGAGTGGGAAGAGTTCCAAATACAGATGATCTAGGGCTGGGAAAAACTGGCGTAGAATTGGACGACCGTGGATTCATCAAAGTGAATGATGAACTGCAGACATCGGTGTCGCACATTTGGGCTTTGGGAGATTGTAATGGAGAAGGTGCCTTTACCCACACCGCCTACAATGACTTCCAAATTGTAAATTCCACTTTGTATGAAGACCGGAAGAGAAAATTGACTGACCGTTTTCCCTGTTATGCCGCATATATCGATCCGCCGCTTGCCCGGGTAGGTCTTGATGAAAAACAGATCAAAGCTCAGGGAATAAAAGCTAAAGTTGCTGAAATGCCCATGAAGAAGGTTGCACGTGCTAAAGAAAAAGGAGAGACCGCCGGAAAAATGAAGATCTTCATTGATGCCAAAACAGACAGGATCCTGGGAGCAACATTTTTAGGAACCGGGGCAGATGAATACATCCACACCGTAATAGACCAGATGTATGCAGGCGCAACCTACCAAGTAATGCGGGATGCCGTACATATTCACCCCACGGTAAGCGAACTTATTCCCACCATGCTAGAAAATCTTCGGGAGCTATAGCCTTGAAAAGGCCTTTTAGAGATATTTTCTGAAACCCCAGAATGAACGTCGGGGAATGTAATTCAGGTTTCTTTCGTTGGCATAAGCTTCGCGCTCAAAACAAATTCTACTATAAGCTTTATAGGAGTCCCTGTACTTTATGAGCCTGATGAAATATTCGAAAAAGTACCACACAAAGAAGAAGATCACCAGTAGCTCCACCTGTTGCTTGAGGTGAATGCGCTCATGGTTCATGAAGACCGGGTTACTTTTAAGATCTTTTCGCTTTATTATAATAAATGGCCAAAGGACTACGCCATCAAAGTGTTTGGCAAGAATAAATTTATTAACCACCACAAACATTAGGGCAAGATAAGAAAATGCTATTTTTGTGATATGAGTTTTTCAAGAAAAAAAATTCCGCTTGAAGAAGGCGATTATTATCTCACCCCCGAAGGCTACCGCTGCTTTACCGAACAATACCACCTCAAAAGAGGTTATTGCTGTGAAAGTGGCTGCCGTCACTGCCCTTACGGCTTCAATAAAAAAACGAATCAACAGAAAAAATAATTCTATATGGACTTCAAAAATGCCATTTTAGAAGGTATTCCCAACATCCTGCCTCCCGCAAAAGATTATGATCTCAATGTAAATCATGCTCCAAAACGCAAGGACATCCTCTCTGCTGAAGAAAAAAAACTCGCCCTGCGCAATGCACTTAGGTATTTTGACAGCAAACATCACGAAAAGCTGCTGCCCGAATTCCGCGAGGAACTTGATACCTACGGAAGGATCTATATGTACCGCCTGCGTCCCGATTATGAGATGTATGCCCGGCCAATTTCTGAATATCCCGGAAAATGTGAGCAGGCAAAAGGGATCATGCTCATGATCCAGAACAACCTGGATCCTCAGGTGGCCCAACATCCGCATGAGTTGATCACCTATGGCGGCAACGGCGCTGTTTTCCAGAATTGGGCACAATACCGCCTGGTGATGAAATATCTGGCCGAAATGACCGAAGAACAAACTTTGGTGATGAACTCAGGTCACCCGCTGGGACTCTTTCCTTCACATAAAGATGCACCGCGCGTGGTGGTAACCAATGGCATGATGATCCCCAACTACTCCAAACAGGACGACTGGGAAAAATTCAATGCGCTTGGCGTAACTCAATACGGACAAATGACTGCGGGCAGCTATATGTATATAGGCCCTCAGGGAATCGTTCACGGCACCACGATTACGGTACTGAATGCGCTTCGGAAAATTGCTCAAACGTCCACCTCTCCCCAGGGCAAGGGTGTCAAAAAGGGCATTTTAGGAGAGGGTTCTTTGTTTGTTACTTCAGGACTTGGTGGCATGAGCGGCGCACAACCCAAAGCCGGAAATATCGCCGGTTGCATTACGGTTTGTGCCGAAGTGAATCCAAAAGCAGTAGAAACACGTCACTCTCAGGGCTGGGTAGATGAAGTTGTTAAAGACCTCAATGTGCTGGTCCAAAAAGTTTCTGAAGCAAAAAAAGTAGGAAAAACCATCTCTTTTGCATACCTCGGAAATGTGGTAGAAGTATGGGAGAAATTTGATGAAGAGAATATTCATATTGATTTAGGAAGCGACCAGACTTCCCTGCACAACCCGTGGGCAGGAGGTTATTATCCGGCAGGCCTCACGATGGAAGAAGCAAACACCATGATGAGCCGCGATCCCGAAAGGTTCAAAGAAAAAGTACGGGAAAGTCTGCGGCGACAAACCGAAGCCATTAACCGCCACACCAAAAAAGGCACCTACTTTTTCGATTATGGAAATGCCTTTTTACTGGAGGCTTCGAGAGCAGGTGCCAAAATCTATAAAGACGAGGCAGGTGATTTTGTTAGCGGAGCTGCAGCAGGAGAAGACAAAGATTTCGCATACCCGAGTTACGTGCAGGACATTATGGGGCCCATGTGTTTTGATTACGGTTTTGGTCCCTTTCGCTGGGTATGCGCTTCAGGAAAGAAAGAAGATCTGGAGAAAACCGACCAGATTGCACGGGAAGTACTTCAGAAGTTAAAACAAGAGGTTCCCGAAGAAATTCAGCAGCAAATGCAGGACAACATCAAGTGGATCGAAGGTGCCAGGGCGAATAAGCTGGTGGTAGGTTCACAGGCCCGAATTCTTTATGCCGATGCTGAAGGCAGGATTGAAATCGCACGTGCCTTCAATAAAGCCATCGAAAAAGGGCAAATTGGAACTGTAATTTTGGGGCGTGACCATCACGATGTTTCGGGCACCGATTCTCCTTACCGCGAAACTTCCAATATTTACGACGGCTCCCGCTACACAGCCGATATGGCCATACAAAATGTGATTGGCGACAGCTTTAGAGGCGCCACCTGGGTGAGCATTCACAACGGCGGCGGTGTAGGCTGGGGTGAAGTGATCAATGGAGGGTTCGGTATGGTTCTTGAAGGAAATAAAGAGTCGGAGAGACGACTTAACTCAATGTTATTCTGGGATGTAAACAACGGGATTGCCCGTAGATCATGGGCCCGAAACGAAGGTGCTGTGTTAGCCATAAAACGCGCGATGGAAGTAGAACCTCGTTTAAAAGTCACTATGCCCAACATTGTAGATGATCGCCTGTTGGACAATTAACCTAAAAACAATATTTATATGAGAGCGATTAAAATTACTTCGGTACTCGTTCTGTTCGTGCTGGTAATGACTTCCTGTAGTACCGTGAAAGTAGCGACAGATTACGACAGGGAAGTCAACTTCTCACAGTACCAGACCTATGCCTTCTTCAAACCCGGTATTGACAAAGCAGAAATTTCTGATCTTGACAAAAAAAGGATTTTAAGAGCCATAGACCAGGAAATGCAGGAAAAAGGCTTTACAAAGTCAGATAATCCGGACATGCTTGTAAGCATTTTCACCAAGACCAAGGAGAACGTGAACATCTATAACAACGCCTACGGCTATGGTTACGGATGGGGCTGGCACCCTTGGTATTGGGGATCTGGATATAACACCGTAAGCTCTACTACCGAAGGTACTTTGTATATAGACCTTATTGATGCAGGAAAAAAAGAACTGGTTTGGCAGGGAATGGGCACTGCTGCACTATCAAGAAAAGTGGAACAAAAACAAGAGAGAATAAACGAAATAGTTGAAGAGATCCTGGAGAAATATCCGCCTTCTTTGAACTAATTTACATTTTAAGTCCCCCATCTAAAGCCGCTAAAAACTTAAAAAATTAGCGGCTTTTTTGATTTATACTGAAGCCTATACAAATGGTATTCAATAGATTACAAACTTTATATTTTTGTATCTTTAAAACCTGTTCATTACCTATAGCTATGGAAAAAGAATTTGAATCGAATGAGATCATTGACCGGCTTCCGGCACACCTTAAGCAATTCATAAAGCCTCAGAATTACGAAGACTACACGCCAATCAATCAGGCGGTGTGGCGGTATGTGATGCGCAAAAATGTAGATTACCTTAGCAAGGTTGCCCACTCCTCTTATCTCGACGGACTCAAAAAAACAGGAATTTCCATAGATCATATTCCCAATATGTACGGGATGAACAGGATCCTCAAGGAAATTGGCTGGGCCGCCGTAGCGGTTGACGGATTTATTCCGCCGGCAGCTTTTATGGAGTTTCAGGCTTTTAATGTACTGGTGATAGCCAGTGACATCAGGCAACTCGAGCACATAGAATACACCCCGGCACCTGATATTATCCATGAAGGTGCAGGCCACGCTCCTATTATTGCAAATCCCGAATACGCCGAATACCTCCGGCGCTTTGGGGAGATTGGTTGCAAAGCCATTTCCAGCGCAAAAGATTACGAGATCTACGAAGCCATTCGCCACCTTTCCATCATCAAAGAAGCCGAAGATACACCGCAGGAAGAGATCGAAGCTGCCGAGAAAAAAGTTGACGAACTGCAGAATGACCAGCGGGAGCAAAGCGAGATGGCCCAGATTAGAAACCTGCACTGGTGGACCGTGGAATATGGACTCATAGGTACGCCCGAAGATCCTAAAATCTATGGCGCCGGACTCCTTTCCTCGATTGGGGAAAGCGCCTGGTGCATGACCGATAAGGTTAAGAAAATACCTTATACCATTGAAGCTGCACAGCAGGAATTCGACATTACAAAACCTCAGCCACAGCTGTACGTAACACCCGACTTTGCTCACCTGAGTCTTGTCCTGGAACAGTTCGCCAATAAAATGGCACTGCGCGTTGGCGGCCTGGAAGGCCTTCAAAAACTTATAAATTCCAAAAATATTGGTACGATAGAACTCAGCACCGGGATACAAATCTCGGGTAATTTCACCCGCGTGATTGAAGATCATGGAAAACCGGTTTATTTCCAAACAACCGGAGAAACTGCCCTGGCTGCCAGAGAGAAAGAACTGGTGGGCCACGGCAAGAAAAACCATCCCGATGGCTTTGGTTCTCCCGTTGGAAGGTTAAAAGGCATCAACCTTGCCATTGAAGATATGAGTCCGCGTGACCTGCGAGCTTACGATATTTATGAAGGCGAACAGGTGAATTTTGAATTTGAAGGCGGGATAACTGTTAAGGGGGAGATCATCACCGGCACCAGGAATTTACAGGGAAAGATCATACTTATAAGCTTAAAGAATTGCACCGTCACCTGGAAAGATGAGGTGCTGTTTAAGACAGAGTGGGGTAATTATGACATGGCCATTGGAAAAGAAGTGATCTCGGCCTTTGCAGGACCTGCAGATGCAAAATCCTTTAATCTTATCACTCACACTCCTTCCTCGACCACCATTAAAAGTAAAAAAACACCGGAGCGGGAGGAATTGGAATCCCTCTATGAATCTATTAGAAATATAAGGCAGGGAAAAAACACCAAATTCTCGCTGGAAGCAGCTTTTGATCTTGTGAAAAAATATCATCCTAAAGACTGGCTGCTTTCCGTAGAGATCTTTGAACTTGCCAGCGGGAAGGATGAGAAACTGGCTTCGGCAGTACTGGAACATCTGGAAGATATCAAACAAAGAAGACCAGAAGTTTCACACCTTATCGATAACGGGATCGGTTTGGTAAAACCCGGGTTAGTAACGCACTAATTACAGCTTCAACTCCTGCATTTCCTGTTCGGCGCTAAATTCCTGATCGTTATAGGTAAGCGTCCAGCCAAGGGTGTTGGTGAGGATATAGATCTTTTGCAGCTCACTTATCAGCCGGTTTTTGGCGTTGGATTTTAAAGTGGAATTCTCCACTTTTTCCCGCATTGATTTATTGATGCGCGTTTTGATCTTGTTATAATCATCGGCCGTAAACTGGTTAAGGTAATCCTGGGTGATGTCGTAATATTTTATATCGGGGTAGATATTTATCTCCTCTTCCGGAATATGTTTTATGTGAACCGTTTTATTTTCAACATCAACCTCAGTGACCAGTTTACTCAGGTCGTACGCCACCGTCGCTTTCGTATTCACAATAATTAGTGCCCTTTTTCGGGCCGGGAGCACATCCAGAAACCTGTTTTTTGTGTCTTTATAAGTATAAACCTGCGAAAAAGTTCCCTCGGTCACCACAAGTTTCCCAACGTTCTTAATTTGCTGCTGAATAAGCGCAGTGCTTTCCTCCAGGCGATCTCTTTCGGCATTTCGGTTCTCAAAATAGCGATAAACCATGAAAATAAGCAGTACTGCAAGGGCACCAAGAATGTATTTCTTCATGTTCTAAAAATACAAATTAGGAACCTGCTTTTTTTGAAGAAAATGTGAAGATTTCCCTTAAAAATTAATCTGAGGCACTTCTTTTTCGAGTTTTTCTATTTTTTGTTGAAGATTTCTTCGGAATTTCTGATGTGCTTCAGAAGTTTCATTAAAAGGCCGGTGTAAAAGCCCTTTTTGGATGGTATCTACCTGTTTCATTACTTCGGAAGCTGCTGAAGCTATCCAGGTCTGCCTGAATTTTTCCCAAATATAATCTACCGCCACACTATTAGGGTGCACCATATCTTCAGTATAGAACCTGTAATCCCGAAGCTCGTCCATCATGATCTCATACGACGGAAAATAGCCAGAATTTTCTTCTGAAGCCACTACTTCCTGAATCGCAGTGATGAGTTTTGCCTTGCTTAACTGATTTTCAACAAAACCATCCTTTAAATGTCGCACAGGGGAAACAGTGAAGATAATTTCGGCTGAAGGATTGAGCGACCTCACAATTTCTGAGAGGTCAAAAATGGCATTTTTGACATCTGTTATTTCCTTGCTAAAATTCGCCTGTGGCACTTTATGGCAATTAGCCACCAGCCGGCCAGTTTCATTTAGCCTATAGCCCCAGGCTGTTCCCGGCGTGATGATCACATGAGTGGCTGTCTTCAAAAACTCGCGGGTTTCCTTGACTGCAGCGTTCAATTTGCTCAGGATCTCCTCTTTTTCTACGGAATTAAGATCGGAATGGGCTTCATAGCATTTCCAGGTTTCATTGTGGTAAAAAATATCTGCTTCAGTAAAAACATGCTGCTCTTTTACCCTTTTTAAGAAGTTGTGAATGGCCGCAGGATGAAAAAGAATTCCGAAGGGATTGAGCAGGCTCGGGAATTTAAAGTACTCCAGTTTCTTTCCGATATTTTCCACAAAACAGGAACCCAAAAGCAGCACTTTTGAAGAGTAACCGATTTTTGGTTCTTTCGAAATGACGGGAACTTGAGTACGGAATTCCATTTGTTTCTATTTGCAGACCTACAAGGTTTTAAAAACCTTGTAGGTCTTTTTAAATGAGAAATATTCTAGCAAAAACCTACAAGGTCAAAAAAAGACCTTGCAGGTTAATTTGAGATATAAAACCTAACAGGTCTTGGAGACCTGTTAGGTTTAGACGATTTAAAAATCTTATTTTACAAACTCCTCAGCCTTTTGCAGGGCCTCGTCCAATCCGGCAGGATTTTTACCTCCTGCGGTGGCGTAAAATGGTTGTCCGCCGCCGCCGCCCTGGATGTAGCGACCGAGTTCCTTTACTACCTTTCCGGCATTAAGACCTTTTTCCTGTACCAGGTTCTTTGAAATGTAACAGGACAGCATTGCTTTTTCATCCTGCCGGGTACCAAAAAGAAGGAATAGATTATCCATTTCATCTCCCAACTGGAAAGAAAGGTCTTTGATGCCGCCTATGTCTAAATCCACTTTTTGAGCCAGGAAGTTGATGCCGTTAATTTCTTTGATCTGGTTTTTAAGATCTCCCTTCAGGTTTTTTGCCTTATCGCGAAGCAGAGATTCGATCTGCTTCTTTAATTCGGCATTTTCTTCCTGCAGGTTCACCACTGCTTTCACGGGATCTTTGGCGTTCTTAAGCACAGCTTTGATCTCGCTGAAGGTTTGGGTTTGGGCAGTAAAATATTCTTTGGCAGCCTCGTTGGTAATAGCTTCAATCCGGCGAATCCCCGAAGCCACGGCTCCTTCAGAAATGATCTTAAAATGCCATATATCGGCTGTATTTCCTACATGCGTTCCGCCGCAGAGTTCCATAGATTTTCCGAAGCGAATAGCGCGGACTTTATCTCCGTATTTCTCTCCAAAAAGAGCAATTACACCCTCGTTTATAGCATCCTGATAAGGCATTTCCCTGTTCTCAACAAGCGGTAGTTTATCGGCAATCCGCGTGTTCACAAAATCTTCTATCTGCTGCAATTCTTCCGAAGAAACTTTGCTGAAGTGAGAGAAGTCAAATCTTAAATAATCGCTTTGCACCATAGAACCTTTTTGCTCTACATGCGGCCCGAGAATTTCCCTGAGCGCCTGGTGCAATAAGTGCGTGGCACTGTGATTGGCCGCAGTACGTGCGCGTTGAGCCGCATTTACTTTGGCCGAAAAAGTACCCGAAAGATCTTCGGGAAGTTCTTTGGTGAGGTGAATAATAAGGTTGTTCTCTTTACGGGTGTCTAAAATGTAATTTACAGCGCCATTTTTTGACTCCAGAGTTCCTTTGTCACCTACCTGACCTCCGCCTTCAGGATAAAAAGGCGTCTTACTGAAGACCAGCTGGTATAGCTCCCCTTCTTTTTTAGATTCCACTTTGCGGTAGCGCAAGATCTCCACTTCGGCTTCAAGGCTGTCATAGCCCACAAAACCTTCGGTCTCTGCTTCCTTCACCACCTGCCAGTCTCCCGAAGTCACCTTGGATGCGTTTCGCGAACGATCTTTTTGCTTCTGAAGCTCGGCTTCAAATTCCTTTTGGTCAAGGCTGTAGCCTTTTTCACTCAGAATTAGTGCGGTAAGGTCAATAGGGAATCCAAAAGTGTCATATAATTCAAAGGCTTTTTGGCCGGAAACTTTTTTGTCTTTGCTCTCTTGCATGATCTGATCCAGCAGCACCAACCCCTGATCAAGCGTGCGTAAAAAGGAATTTTCTTCTTCCCTTATCACGTTTGTGATGAGGTTTTGCTGAGAACGAAGTTCGGGAAATGCTTCTCCCATCTGGCTTGTCAGCGTTTCAACCAGTTTATAAACAAAGGCTTCTTTTTGGTTGAGGAAAGTGAAGCCATAGCGAATGGCCCTTCTAAGGATACGACGAATCACATAACCGGCGCCGGTACTACCCGGCAACTGCCCGTCGGCAATGGCAAAAGATACCGCCCGCACATGATCGGCAATTACGCGAATTGCGATGTCGGTCTCTTCGCTCTTCCCGTATTCTGAAGTTGTCACCTCGCTAATCTTCTTGATGAGCGGGGTGAAAACATCTGTATCGTAATTGGATTTTACGCCCTGCAGCGCCATACAGAGACGCTCAAAGCCCATCCCGGTATCAACGTGTTTCTCCGGAAGTTTTTCCAGGGAACCATCGGCTTTTCGGTTAAACTGAATGAAAACCAGGTTCCAGATCTCCACTACAAGCGGATGATCATTGTTTACCAGGTCCCTTCCGGGTGTTTTCGCCTTCTCTTCAGCCGATCTAAGGTCAATATGGATTTCAGAAGAAGGTCCGCACGGCCCCTGGTCACCCATTTCCCAGAAATTATCTTTTTTATTTCCGTAGATAATGCGGTCTTCGGGCACTATTGCCTTCCAAAGATCTAATGCTTCCTGGTCTACTGGCAGATCTTCTTCTTCACTGCCTTCAAAAACCGATACATAAAGGTCTTCCTTGTTCAATTTATAAACTTCCGTGAGCAGTTCCCATGCCCAATGTATCGCTTCCTTCTTAAAATAATCTCCAAAACTCCAGTTGCCCAGCATCTCGAACATGGTATGATGATAGGTGTCTTTACCCACCTCTTCAAGATCGTTGTGCTTCCCGCTCACGCGAAGACATTTTTGGGTATCGGCGATGCGGCGGCTGGTTGGGGTTCCGTTTCCAAGAAAGAATTCCTTGAACTGGTTCATCCCGGCATTGGTGAACATGAGCGTAGGGTCATCTTTTACTACCATGGGTGCCGATGGCACTATGCTATGGGATTTATTTTGAAAGAATTCGAGGAATTTAGAACGTATCTCCTGGGATTTCATGAAGGCTAGAATTTAATATTATGCTGTCGGGAAAACAATTTTTATATTTGTTCGTTTCTCAAGCTGATTGTTGCACTGTTTTTGCAACATATTAAGTAACGCAAAAATAGAATAATTTAACTTATATGTCTAAGGTTAAATATTATTACGACAGCGAGACGCTATCTTACAAAAAGATTGAGCGCAAAAAAGGCCGCCGCCTTGGAATTGCTGCTCTTAGTGTGCTGGGGACCATCCTGGCAGGCTTTGTTCTCCTGGTAATCTACCTCAACATCCCGCAGCTGGAAACTCCCAAAGAAAAAGCACTTTCCCGCGAGCTGGAAAATATGAAGTTACAGTACAGCATGCTTAACCGTAAAATGGAGCAAATTGAGAATGTACTGGCCAATGTAGAAGATCGCGATAACAACATTTACCGTCTTTACTTTGAAGCAAACCCCATCCCCGAAGAACAGCGCCTTGCGGGATTTGGAGGGATAAACCGCTATAAAGACCTGGAAGGCTTCGATAATTCAAAACTTATTATAGAAAGCCACAAAAAGCTGGATATGCTTACCAAGCGCCTGGTAGTACAGTCCCGCTCCCTTGACGAGATCGTAGAGTTGGCCAATGACAAAGAGAATTTACTGGCTTCAATTCCTGCAATTATTCCGGTGAAGAATGAAAACCTAAAGAGGATGGCTTCAGGTTATGGCTGGCGCACAGATCCTTTTACCAAAGTGCGAAAATTCCATTATGGAATGGACTTTACAGCGCCACGTGGCACACCTGTTTATGCCACTGGTGACGGGGTTGTAGAACGCGCAGACAACCGTTCAAGCGGTTATGGTAACCACATTAGAATTAATCACGGCTATGGCTATGTGAGCCTTTACGGACATTTGTACAAGTACAATGTAAAGAGAGGACAAAAGGTGCAAAGAGGTGATCTTATTGGCTTTGTTGGCAGCACCGGCCGTTCACAGGCGCCTCACCTGCACTACGAGATCTTTAAGGATGATGAAAAGATCAATCCTATCAACTTTTACTACGGACATTTATCTCCAGCTGAATATGACGAAATCCTGGAGCAGGCACAACTTGAAAACCAATCTCTGGATTAATGCACGTAAACCTGCCCGATAAGTTGTATTATTCTATTGGCGAAGTGGCTGAAGCTTTTAGCGTGAACACCTCTCTCATCAGGTTTTGGGAGAAAGAATTTGATGCCATAAAACCGCGGAAGAACGCCAAAGGCAATCGTAAATTCACTAAAGAAGATATTAAAAACCTCGAATTGATCTATCATCTGGTCAAAGAAAGAGGCTTTACCCTGGAAGGGGCAAAAATCCATCTTAAGGAAGAGAAAAGCCGGAAAACATTGTCTAACTTTGAAGTCATTCGTAAGTTAGAAAATATAAAATCTACACTAATAAATTTAAAAAAGGAATTGTAATATGAAAAAGTGGCTCGTCCCCGTATTGATCATTGGGGCTATTGTCTTAGGTCTTTACCTGTTAACTGTTGGAAAATATAACAATGCTGTAGTAAAGCAGGAAACTGCACAAACAGCCTGGTCACAGGTGGAGAGTGCATACCAACGCCGAAGCGATCTCATCCCAAACCTGGTAAATACCGTGAAAGGTGCGGCAGACTTTGAAAGGGGAACACTTACCGATGTTATTGAAGCCCGGGCAAAAGCAACTTCTGTAAATGTAGATGCCAGCAATATCACCCAGGAGAACCTTCAGCAGTTTCAGCAGGCACAGGGAGAAGTTTCTTCAGCTTTGTCGCGTTTACTGGTAACCGTTGAAAGATATCCGGAGCTTCGGGCTACACAAAATTTTCAGCAGCTACAGTCACAGCTTGAAGGCACAGAGAACCGAATTAACGTAGAGAGAAACCGTTACAACGAACAGGTAAGGGATTACAACACCTACATCAGGAAGTTTCCTAACAACCTTATTGTAGGCATGTATGGTTTTGAAAGAATGCCTCTTTTTGAAGCCGATCCAGGTTCAGAAAACGCACCCGAAGTAGATTTTGATTTCTAAAAGTTCCAAAAATGTCAAAAATAGAAGAGTTTCTTTCCGAAGCAGACGAAGCCGAAGTGGTAGCAGCCATTAGAGAGGCCGAGAATAAAACTTCAGGAGAAATTCGGGTACATATTGAGAAGACCAGCAAGGGCAAAATCTGGGACCGTGCTATGGAAGTTTTTCATTTGTTAAAGATGGATAACACCAAAGAAGACAATGGGGTGCTCATCTATGTTGCCATTGAAGACCGGCAGTTTGTGATCTACGGCGATAAAGGGATCAATAAAGTGGTGCCCGAAGGTTTTTGGAAAACCACCAAAGATGCTATTTCTTCAAGGTTCAAAAATGGGGAATTTAAACAAGGCCTCATTGACGGAATACTTATGGCCGGAAAGGAATTACAGGAACATTTTCCCTGGAGCGAAGATGACACCAATGAACTTTCGGATAAAATATCCAAATAATGAACAATTTACTTCGGAATTTCCTTTTTACAATCATCTTTTTCAGCCTCGGCTTTACTACCTATGCTCAAAGGGACATTCCCGCAAGACCTTCTTTAGAGACCAGTATTTATGATGAAGCCGAAGTACTCTCGCCACAGGAAGAGCAGGCTTTAGAACGCAAGCTTATTAGCTACGCCGATACTACCTCCACCCAAATAGTAATTGCTACAATAGAATCCCTGCAGGGGGAATATATTGGCACCTATGCTGCCGAATGGGCTCATGAATGGGGCGTGGGGCAGGCCGAAGAAGACAACGGAATATTGATCTTACTGGCTGAAAGCGAACGCAAGATCTGGATCTCTACAGGCTACGGTATTGAAAGTACACTTACCGATGCCCTCTCAAAACAAATTATTGAAAGCGTGATCCTTCCCGAATTTCGCTCCGGAAGTTATTACCGCGGATTAGATGCGGGTACAACTGCAATTTTCCAGGTGCTTAACGGCACTTTTGAAGGTTCCCGACCCGCTTCGGGCGATGGAGCTTCTCCAAGATTCATTGTTCTGGCCCTCATTTTTATCGTTTTCCTTATCATCCTTAGTTCCCGCAACAAAAGAGGAGGTGGCCGTGGCGGATTCCGTCGTGGCGGCGGACTCCTCGACATCCTGGTGCTTAGCAGCCTTGGCCGTGGTGGCTTTGGCGGTGGCAGCTTTGGTGGCGGAGGAGGCGGTTTTGGCGGCGGCGGTGGCTTTGGTGGAGGCTTCGGCGGCGGTGGCTTTGGCGGTGGCGGTGCCGGCGGGGGATGGTAATTTTTTAGTGTGCTGTGGGCAGTGTTTTAGTAGGCAGTAGGGTTCAGTACTCAGTGATCAGTACTCAGTGATCAGTGATCAGTGATCAGTGATCACTGGTCAGTTTATCAGTTGTCAGGAGAATTAAAATATGATATTACAAGTACTAATTCAAAAAATTTAGATTTGTACACGGCACGGATTACAAATCCGCGCCAGCAATTGTCAAATTCCCATTTTCAAGCACCAATTTCCAAGCACCAAATACCAAAAAACATATTCCAATTGAAAGCCCCAGCGGGACGGCATATTTATAGCACTTTATTCCCGAATCATAAAGAGTCCCGGAGGGACGGCATATTGAAAATTGAAAAATAATTTAGTGCACGGCACGGATTATAAATCCGCGCCAGCTGAGGTTTTTACCTTCCTATCTACTGCTTACTAACAACTGCAAACTAAAAAGGAGGGGTTCCAAAAATGCCATTTTTGAAACCCCTCCTTTTTATTCGTACTTCTAAGATCTGCCTTCTACCTTCCCCTACATTCTTATGATCCCTCCGCCTCTTCGGTTTGGGTCCTTTCCTCCAAACTTACTTAGTTTGTAAGTGAAGCTAAGCATAAAATACTGTTCAAGGATGAGTTCGCGGGTGTCCTGCACAAAATCTTCGCCCGTGGTACGGGAGGTGCTCACATTTTCATTTAGCAAATCGTAAACCTTCAGCTTTAATGTGGCATCGTCTTTCAGGAATTTGTAGCCAAGACTCATGTTCCATAAAAGTGAGGTATCATCAAACCCAGGTGCAACATTCCCGTAGGAATTAAAGGAAAAATCATTGCCAAAAACCACATTTTTGGGCCAGTATGTTGTCGCTTCCAGGGCCACCGTATGATTCACATACTCTTCTTCCCTGTTATTGTTAATACCGTACTGCGTGTTGACATAACTCAGCTCATACCGTGGATTGATCTCGATAACCTCTTCATAATTATAGCCCAGCCTCAATGAAGGGTTAGCTCCAAAACGATCTGCCTTATAGCGGGTACCGTTTGAAAATCCTAACTGTCGGTTATAATTTCCATTAAGACCCACGCGATAGTTATACTCCTGCTTTTCCTTTTTATATCGCTTTGAATAGAAAACTCCGGCATAGGAAGTCAAACCTCCATCCAGGTTCCTGTAAGTGGTTGTTGTGATAAGGTCTTCAGTAATTGAATAAGGCACCACCTGGTTGTCGTAAAATGTTGCCGAAGCATAGATATTCATTCCGCTGCGGGTGGCGAAGTCGAAGTTATGGTATCCAAAATTCAGGTTTTGGGAGTAGGTTGGATCGAGTTCGGGATTTCCCACAATAATGTTCAGTGGGTTGGTAAGGTTGGGCACCGGCTGCAACTGTGAAATTGATGGGATGTTATTATCTGTACGATACCTAAAGTAAAATGATTTACCACGGGTGATCTCATACCTAATGTCGGCTTCCATAAAAAGCTCGTTGTAATTTTTCTTAAAGGAGCTCTCTACCAGGAAATCCTCATTTTCAAGAGAAGTATTTAGAAGTCCCAGGTTAAACCCTCCCCTTAATTTTTTGCCTTCGTAATTAATTCCGGCATTTGGGATATGCTTGTAACTCGTCACTTCAAAGTCGTTGCTGAGTTCCCCTTCTAAAAGGTCATAATCACCGCTGTCTTCGTCAAACTGGTAAACAGAACGGGTATTGGAAAGGTTGAGCACAGAGAAATCATAAGAAAGATCAAGAAAAAGCTTATCGGCAAGAACAGAGCGCTGGGTAATTCCCGCTTCATATTCATCTGAGCTGTTATCTTCATCAATGAACTGATCCTGTATTGCAGTGCCTGTGGTGGTGCCATCTTCTACGGTAAACCTTTCGGAATAAAAGAAATTCTCGCTTTCCTGTTTTTCGTTCCGGTTGTTAAAATCAATTTGCAAATAGGCCCCGCGGCTGCCAAACTTCCTGATAAAATCTATTCTATTACGGAAGTTGCTGCTGTACAATTCTTCATTATCAAAGGTGATGGAAAGGAGTTGAGAGGCCCCTTCCATTCTTTCTGAAACGCTGTTGCGATCTGAAAATCCATTATTGATATTTACCGATGGCCTTACCGAGATCCTGGTTAGCGTATCGAGTTCTACCTCAAAAGCCAGGTTTGCCCGGTGACTTTCGTTCACCATGTTTCCTGAAGATTCAGAATTAGTGAAAAAAGTACTATTGGGAAGAAAAGTCTCCCGCTCTACCACTGAATAGGTTTCGGTGTCATTTTTTCCGAAGAAATAATCGGCAGTCAGTTCATATTTTTTATCCCAGTCGTTAGTGAAATTGAAGCCGGCAGTCTCACTTTTGGTGATACCACCGCTGCCGCCAAAACTATTCCCGTTAATGCTGAAGCTACCGTTACGATTAAAGGAGACGCTGCGCGCCCTGCCCCCCATCATGTCAAAGACCTCATCAAAAGAAAAACCCGAAGAGTTAATATTATTGGAGCTGGCAAGCACACTTAACCTCATATCGTCCTTAAAATAATTCCCAATGCCACTTAACTCGTATCTGTCATCTGTTCCCCCACCTACAGTTGCACGTGCGAAATATCCTTTGTTCTTATCTTCTTTAATGGTTACGTTGATGGTCTTATCATCGGGGTTTCCTGCTTTGCCCGTGAATTCTTCAGATTTGGTCTTGGTATCGACAACCTGTATTTTATCTATAATCTCCTTCGGAAGGTTTTTAGTGGCAATCTTGGGATCATTTCCGAAGAATTCTTTTCCGTTTACGAGGATACGGGAAACAGGTTTCCCATTGACGGTAATATTTCCCTGGGCATCTACTTCGACCCCCGGAAGCTTTTTCATTACTTCCTCAAGGTTAGCATCCTGCCTGGTATTAAAGGAACCTGCATTAAACTCAAGGGTGTCTGACTTTATAGTGACAGGAGCTCTTTGAGAAACTACGGTAACCTCTCCCAGCATGTTGTTGGCCACCTGCATTTTTAGCTGTCCCAAATCTATATTTGGCTGCTCCAGGATTATTAATCGGGTAAGCGGATCGTAGCCGTTGTACGTGCCCACTAACCTTAAACTAACCATTTTCCCGGAACCTTCAATTACAAATTCTCCTGCTTTATTAGAAATAGTGTAGGAAACAAGGCTACTGTCCTGCACCTTTTCAACAAATAGTGTAGCCGATTCTAAAGGGAGTTGAGTTTCTGCATCTACAATTTTACCCGAGATAGAGAATTGTTGAGCCATTGCTCCTGAAGAGATTAGGAGCAGGCATAGGAAGAAAAAATGCTTCATTATAAGGGAGGTCTTAAATATTAAATGCTGCTACTTTAGGTAACAGCATTTATTGGACTCCCAAAAAGGGCAAAAGTTACATCACGTACTATTTTTTCCTGAAGTACACCGATACCGGCACACCGTTGAAATCAAATTTCTCCCGCAATTTATTTTCCAAAAACCTTTTGTACGGATCTTTCACATACTGCGGAAGATTGCAGAAAAAAGCAAACTGGGGCTGTGGCGTAGGCAGCTGCATACAGAATTTTATTTTCACGTACTTGCCTTTATAGGCTGGCGGCGGATTTGATTCTATTATAGGCAACATTATCTCGTTAAGCTCACTGGTCTTGATTTTTTTGCTTCGGTTATTATAGACCTCAACTGCAGTTTCTATGGCCTTAAAGATTCGCTGTTTAGTGAGTACCGACATAAAGACGATTGGCACATCGGTAAAAGGTTCCATTTCGCGGCGAATATTGGCCTCGTATTCTTTCATGGTATTGGTCTCCTTTTCCAGAAGATCCCATTTGTTTACCAGGATCACGATACCTTTACGGTTGCGCTGCGCAAGCCAGAAAATATTTTGCACCTGCCCATCAAAACCACGGGTAGCATCCATGACTATTAAGCACACATCACAGTGTTCAATAGCCCGAACCGAGCGCATTACCGAATAAAATTCAAGATCTTCCTTTACTTTAGATTTGCGGCGTATCCCGGCGGTATCAACCAGGTTAAATTCAAATCCGAAGCGGTTGTATTTTGTATCAATAGAGTCGCGCGTAGTTCCGGCGATATCGGTTACTATATAACGATCTTCTCCAATAAGGGCATTTATAAACGAAGATTTCCCTGCATTGGGCCTTCCCACCACTGCAAAGCGGGGTAACTCGGCTTCTTCGGGGCGGGTATCTTCGGGCAGGGCATCAACAAGGGCATCGAGTAATTCTCCTGTACCACTACCATTGGTGCTGGCAATTGGAAAATACTCCCCAAGTCCAAGAGCGTAAAATTCTACAGCATTTTCAAGCCGTTTGGAATTATCTACTTTATTTACAGCAAGAAATACAGGTTTGTTCACCTTCCGAAGCAATTGTGCGACGTCTTCATCCATAGGTGTGACGCCGGTCTCAACATCTACCATAAAAATAATGGCATCGGCTTCACCAATAGCAAGTTCTACCTGCTTATCAATCTCGGCTTCAAAAACGTCATCGCTTCCCAGCACATATCCGCCGGTATCAATTACAGAGAAATTGCGGCCATTCCAGTCGGTCTTTCCATAATGCCGGTCTCTGGTCACTCCACTTACCGAATCTACAATGGCTTCACGGCGCTGGATCAACCGGTTAAAAAAGGTAGATTTCCCAACGTTAGGTCGTCCTACAATAGCTACAATACTGCTCATAAATATATTCTCTTAAATAAGAGTGCAAAATTAGGGGATTTAAAACAAATGCTCTGTACTTACAGCTGCCTAATTTTCAGGAATTACAGAGAGGAAAATCCTTTGATAAAGGATTGCCCTTCCACCTGAAAAATTATTAACCTGTCAAAAAAGGCAGATTTACTTCTTGTCTCCAGAGTAGCCAAAGCGTCGCAACTGTTTTATATCGCTTCGCCAGTTTTTATTCACTTTCACATACAGCTCAAGGTGCACCTGCTTTCCAAAGAATTTTTCAAGGTCTTTACGGGCCTCTACGCCCACTCTTTTTAAAGCTGCGCCTTTATGGCCAATAATGATCCCTTTTTGAGTTTCCCGCTCTACCATGATAATGCTACGCATGCGAATGATCTCTTCTTCTTCAAAGAATTCTTCGGTATCGATCTCTACACTATAAGGAATTTCCTTTTTGTAGTGCATCAGAATCTTTTCGCGGATGATCTCGTTTACAAAGAAACGCTCGGGCTTATCGGTAAGGGTGTCTTTAGGGTAAAAGGCAGGAGATTCGGGAAGGAATTCTACTATGCGATTAAATACTTCGGCAACATTGAATCCCTGAAGTGCAGATACAGGGTAAATTTCGGCATTAGGAACTTTTTCCTTCCAAAGCTGCACCTGTTCTTCCAGTTCAGCCTGATTGGATTTGTCGATCTTATTCAGAAGTAATAAAACAGGAATTTCAGAATTGATGATCTTGTTGAAAAAGGCTTCATCTTTTAATTCCTTTTCGCCTATTTCAACCATGTACACCAGGACATCGGCATCTTCAAAAGCCGACTTCACAAAATCCATCATCGACTCCTGTAACTGGTAAGCCGGTTTAATGATCCCCGGCGTATCACTAAGAATCACCTGGAAATCTTCTCCATTCACTATTCCCAAAATACGGTGTCGTGTAGTTTGTGCCTTGGAGGTAATAATACTCAGTTTTTCACCCACAAAGGCGTTCATTAGAGTAGACTTACCCACATTTGGGTTTCCTATAATATTTACAAATCCTGCTTTATGTGCCATAATTCAATTTTTCTTTGCAAAGATACTCAATTATAAAGCAGGCAACCAGTGGCAAAAATTTGAACCTGCTCTTATAATTTAGAAGATAATTTTTTCTCACCATCTTCACCCAACTTCCCTTTTAACAGATAATTACAAGAAGTAAATCCTATCTTTTGTATTTTTAAAGGTACTAACCCACAAAATTAGAAAATAATGAAAAAATTTGTGATTTTAATCTTTAGCATGGCGCTTATGGCTTCTTGTGGAGATAATGAAAAAGAGAACCTTTCAAAAGAATTTGATGAGTTAATGGCCCAGAATGACAGCATTGCGCAGGTACATTCAGAATTTCAATCTACCCACGAAAGGATGAAGCAAAATCACCAGGACCTTATGCAACAGCTGGACACCATGCAGGTATCCGATTCTACCTATTACGATCAAATGGCCCAAAATGAGGTGATCATCAAGAAACACGAAGGACTTTTAGCCGGGCATAAAGAATATATGGAAGGACACCGCGAATTAAAGGATAACTTCGGAAATTTGAGCAGTTCAGAAATGAAAGCGCAGATCTCTAAAATGAAAGAAGTGCACCAGACTATGATGGATGAGCACAGCAGCATGAGGAGTGAGCATGAAGAAATGATGAACAAGCACGATGAAATTCGGAAGAATCTTATTGACAGCAACAGCCAGGAGATGTAACCACAGTAGAGGGTTACACTGAAGCTTTAGCAAAAACAAAGGTTCCCATAGTATCCAAAAAAGGTATTTTGGGAACCTCTTTTTTATTTTAAAAGTCAATATTTTCAACGTTAAGCACGTTGCTCCCCAGGATACTTACAGAAACCAATAATTTTCTCTGGCCAGCAATAATTTCCTGAATCCGGAATTCATTTATTTTTCCGGTGACATTAATCCCATCGGTAAGTTCTAGCGCATCGGCCAACTTGTTATTTATTTTTTCAAGTTGCACTTTAACAACAGGCCGAATATCAAACTTCATCTTCGATTTGAGCTTAGAATACAGAAAATTATTGATAAGTGCCTCTACCAGCCTGTTCACAAACCACCCATCATTTTCTCCTTCTACCTTAAAATGACTGATAAGCACCTCCTGCTCTGCTTCCCGAAACTGAATAGAAAGATGGGCAACGGCGGTGATCTCTTTATTTTTGAATAATGTGGTGAGAAGGCTTAGCTGTAAATGCACAGCCAAATCAAAATCTTCTAAATGACTCTTTCGCAGGTTAATGTTGCGAATTCTGGCATGATCGGAGGTTTCACCATCGGCTTTTCCCTTACTAAGGATTTTTCCCTGTAGTTTCTTTTGCAGATAGTTTTCCAGCACCTGGTAATCAATTCTCACCGGCAGGCGCAAAACCACATTGTACTTATTATCAGGAATGTTCTCTTCCATAATTCTCTGGTTCAGGAAAACAGAAGATAGTAAAATTTATTTTTCAAATCAACTCTAATGAAAGTACCTTAAAATTATGGCCAGTCAGCAGATAAACCCCGCGTGTTTTGTAACTTTATCGTACTAAATATTTGTTATGCCACTTATCTTACCCGTAGAAGAAAAAAGACCCAAAATAGGCGAAAACTGTTTTATTGCTGAAAATGCGACCATAGTTGGAGATGTCATTTTAGGCAGGGATTGTTCAGTTTGGTTCACTGCCGTAATAAGAGGGGACGTCAACTCAATTCACATTGGAGACAGAACCAATATCCAGGATGGGGCTGTTATTCACTGCACCTATAAAAAAGCAGCAACAACTATAGGGAACGATGTCTCGATTGGGCACAGGGCAATAGTTCACGGCTGCCACATCAAAAACAGGGCATTGGTTGGAATGGGAGCTATTGTGATGGACGATGCCGTAGTTGAGGAAGGCTGCATAATTGCGGCAGGAGCAGTTGTGCTCGAAAAAACAGTATGTGAAGCCGGACACATCTACGCCGGAATCCCTGCAAAAAAGGTGAAAAAATTATCTGAAGCTCAAATAGCTAACCTAAAAAAAACCGCTGCTAATTACATCATGTACAGTAGCTGGTTTGAAAATGACCCGGTAAAATAGAGTCCCTTATAAAGACCACAACTGGTTGAGGGAAAGAATAAGAAAAATACCCGCCACTGCCGCAAAAAGGAATAAAGCGATAAACCTCACATTAGAGTTATTGAAAAGCTTTATGAGATCCCTTTTTGACATATACAGGTTTTCCTATTTGAAAGCAAATTGAGTGCCAGAGACGGACACCTCTTATATAAAATTTCTCTATTGCCCTTTTCTTCGGAAAAAAAGGAGGAGCATCTACATCTTTCTTCTGAAGGAACTTCCTAATATTTACCGGGCTTTGTATTGCTGCTGAAGTGGTACTGAAGCAGCAATATTTATTTTCCTGTTTTCTAAAAGCCTTAGATTAAGGGTAGTTTAAGGGATAATCTTATATTGCATCAAAATCCCTTGATAGTTAATGAAGATAAATTCAGATCTTATTTGGGCACTTGCTTTACTTGCAGTGGCAGCAGCATCCTTCTTTTTAGGAATGAATAAGGAAAAACTTAAAAACGAAGAACTGCTGGAAGAACGCCTTGCAGAAATAGAAATCCTTGAGAAGAAGAATCAGCAACTTTCGGAAGAATTGACTTCCCGAGGCATCTACAGCTATCCGCAGGCTACTGTGGTCTCTAAGTTAAAAGCGGCTGTAGCTACAGTTCTTATTTCTCTCAATGGCCAGGATCCAATCCCCAATTTAAAACTCAGGAGAAATGTCATTTTCAACTATTCGGGGAAGGAAAATTTACAGCTGGATCAAAAAGGGAAGTTTAGCGACCTTGGCACTTTAAAGCCACACAACCCTTCGGCATTTGATATTCCCCTGGAAGAAAAAGAAATTGCACTCCACCTGGAATTCGATTCAAAAAAGAACCAGTGGCACCAATACATATGGATTAAAACCGGGACCAATGGTGACATTGCTACCTTTTGGGTAATCACAAACGAAAACTCTGCGGTCATAGACAAACACATTGACCCCGAATTTCCCACAGATGAGGAAGAAAAAGTGCTGCTCTGGAAGGGAGAAAGGATTCATTATTCAGATCTAAAAATGAATTCCATTTTTCCGCCTAACAACTAAACCTCAACTTCCCCAAGAAATTCCATCGGGTAAAATCTTTTTTGAGAACAAACAAGACGTAAAAAAGGTTCACGTTCACTAAACAAACAAATCATTCTTTTGAGTGGCTTATTTAAGGGCTAAAAAAGCAGAAAAAACAATTGATTTCATAGAAGTCCTGGTTCCCATTAAAACCTCTTACACTACTAGTATTGACTACCTCCAGCACTAACAAATATAGTGGTAACGTCACTCGTCTCACTGGTTTCATAAGTGGCACCGCTCATTTCCAATTCAGTAAGTTTTGTTGAAGTGCAACCTCCACTACTCGATTTCTTCAGAGTAAAGGCAAAATTAAAAGTTATTTCATCTCCAATTGTGACTATATACACATCAGATTTTGACACCCAGCCCAATAGTACATTCACTACATTTCGATCTGTTTCATAATCGAACACAACAGCTTCCCCATCACGGATCATTCCTAAATGTTGTGGAGGAATTGGAGTAAATCTCGATCTTTGCAGAAAAATTACTGTAGGTGGATAATAATTACCTGGACCTGATTAAGCTTGTACTTCCACAATTCTTGGTGGAGAATTTTGACTTAGAAAAGAGTAGAAAAGAAAAAGAAGTACTTCATCTTTATTTTGAAGAACGCAATATCCCTCCTCACGAACATTCTTCCAAGATTTTAGTATCTAAAGGTTTCCACAAAGAAATTACTATTCAAGACTTTCCGCTCCGGGGAAACACCGTTTATCTTCATGTGAAACGCCGTCGATGGTTGGATAAAGATACCGGACAGGTAGTGCAAAGAGACTGGAACTTAGTAGCACAGGGAACACGTATGACCAACGAGTTCGCTGCTTTTTTAAAAGAAATTAGTCGATACTAAGGCTTCTGACTGCCATACTATTGGAAGTTTCTACAGTGTCAATGGAAAGAAACTGCAGCGCCAGTACAAAGACTTTCTGAGTGATTTTAAGCAGTGGAAAGAAAAGAAGCACGCCAGAAAGTGGCTTATCTTTCCAGAGAATATGGGACCTTACCTCTCCATTGATGAGACTGCTCTATCCAAAGGAGAGCTCTACACGATCATCACCAATAAGAAGGCTAAAGGTAAAAAAGGAGCACTTGTAGCTATTATTGCCGGTACTAAAGCTGAAGCTATCATTGAGCAATTACTAAAGATCCCTTCTTATCAACGCAATAAAGTGAAGGAGATAAGCTTAGATATGGCTCATTCCATGAAGCTTATCGTGCAGAAATGTTTTCCAAAAGCAATAAAAGTCACAGATCGATTCCACGTCCAGAAGCTGGCTATTGAAGCCCTTCAGAACCTCCGGATCAAGCATCGATGGGAAGCAATTGATTATGAAAACGAGCAGATACAGAAGAGAAAATTAAAAGGCCAAAGTTATACTCCAGAGACCTTTACCAATGGAGATACCAGGAAACAGTTATTGGCCAGGAGTAGATATCTGCTATACAAAGCTCCATCGAAATGGACAGAAAGTCAATCTAAAAGAGCTAAAATCTTGTTCCATGAATATACAGACATTGATAAAGCCTATGCACTTGTCAATAGCCTTAGAAATGTATTTAACCAGACAAAATCTATTGAAGCAGGATATACAAGATTAGCCCATTGGTATAAAGAAGTAGAAGAATCCGGATTTAAATCATTTAACACCGTTGCCACAACAATAAGTCTCAACTACAGATCGATCTTAAACTACTTTAGAAATAGAAGCACAAATGCTTCAGCAGAATCATTCAATGCAAAAATTAAAGCTTTTAGAAGTCAATTTAGAGGGGTGAAAAATGTAGAATTTTTCCTGTACAGATTAACTACATTATTTAGCTAGTCCACAACTTTTGTTCTTGATCCCCCATCACTATTAGTTATTTGAAGCTGACTCTCTTCAAATAATTCATTCTGTACCTATTTTGTACCCATGGCAAAAAAGAAAGGCTTCACATTTCTGTGAAGCCTTGTCTTTGCTAGTAGCGGGAACTGTACTAGAATATTAAAATCATATAGAATCTGGTTGAATCGTGATATTCAAAAATCTCGCTGTTTTAGCGGGATTAAAGAAATATTAATAAGACCAAATTCCAATTAGCTTCATATTCATTCTAACTTTATCGGGAAATATTCGGGAAAATACTCTATCTTTAACACAGAAAAATCATGTCATGGCCAGAGTAAAATTTTCAGTTAAAACAACGAGTAATCCAGCGAATATCTATGTTAGATTTTACCACAGCCGAGATTTCGATTTAAATTGTAAAACAGGGTTTTTAATTAATCCTAAATCCTGGAGTAATAAACAACAAAGAGTAAAAACTACCTCAGCCAATGCCTTTGACCAAATTATAAATCCGAAACTGAATGATTTAAAAGAAACTATTGTTACTCAGTATAACATTACATACAATTCAGGAAAAAAGATTGATAAAACATGGCTTCAAACAGTCGTGTCGCATTTCAATAAACAGCCGCTAAGGGAAGAAGATAACCCTAAATATTACTTTGTCCCCTACTTTGAGAACTTTATTGAAGAATCAAAAAATAAAATCAATCCAAAGACCAATAAGAAGATTGATTCAAAAACCATTTCGAAATATCAGACTACACTGATAAGAGTAGCAGATTTTGAAAAGTTTACTAATACCAGATTGTAAGCTTCCCCTAATTAGAACTGCTTGATGATATAAAATTATTGTTTTTGGTTTTATCTGAAGTCGCTAATAGAGAATTATATTCTGCATATTCTATTGGAGCCATTTTTCCTAATGCATCGTGTGGTCTTTGGTTATTGTAATCATCCATCCATACCTGAGTTTGCTCTCTTACCTGATCCAAATCTTCAAATATGTATTTGTTCAAGACTCCTCTTCTGTACGTCCCATTAAATCGTTCAATAAAAGCATTCTGTGTAGGTTTTCCTGGTTGGATATATTGGAAGTTGATCCCATGCATTTGACTCCATTCTGAAGCTATTTTAGCAATAAACTCAGGACCATTGTCCATTCTTATCTTTTGAGGTTTGGTTCTTCGGTTAATTAAATGGTTTAGCACCCAAATTACCCTATTGCTGGGCAAGGAAAAATCAACTTCTATATGAAGTGCTTCCCGGTTGTAATCATCAATAATAGTAAATGCTCTAAATCTTCTTTTGTTATCCAGAACATCTGTTACAAAATCCATACTCCAGGTATGATTAAGGGTCTCTGGCACTTCTAAGGGTTCTTTTACTCTCGCTGGTAATCTTTTCTTCACTTTGCGCCTTAGGCTTAAGCCAAGGTTTTTATATACACGATAAACTCTTTTATGGTTCCACGGCTTTCCTTCCTTACGCAGTCGCTCATAAGCCATCCAAAAACCTTCCTCACTATACTTCTCTGCCTTTTGCTGTAAGGCTTCTTCTATGGGTTTATCATCTTTAGGGAGAGGAGTGTAATAAAACACACTCTTGCTCATTTTTAAGACACGGCACGCCCTGCTTATACCGTAATGAGCAAGTTCTTTAGCTATAGTTCTCTTACGGCAAGGCTTTAGAGCTTTTTTTCGATGATCTCCTTAGCCATCTCATGATCCAGAGAAAGGGTGGCATACATTTGCTTGAGTCGACGGTTCTCTTCTTCAAGTTCTTTAAGTCGCTTAAGCTCTTTACCATTCATACCACTAAAACGCTCTCGCCATTTATAAAAAGCAGCGGTGCTTACACCATATTCACGACTGATCTCGGCAGCTGTTTTACCATTATCGAATTCTTTGAGGATCTTAGAGATTTGCTGTGGAGAAAATTTACTTTTTTTCATACTGTTTAAAATTAAGAATTATTCTACTTTTAAACAGTTCGGTTTTAAGGGAAGCTTACACAAGCTTCTTAATTATTGGATTGGCTTAGAATTTATTTTTACCTCCTTTAACTCAGAGGAACGTACTATAGACAGAATTCGAAACTACTTCCCGAAATGTCACAGTTTGATATATTTTAAACGAAATTTCTTCGACTTTCATAAGACCCTTAAGAGACTTAATGTCAGCAGAAGCATTACAAATTTCAATATAAACCTTAAGTATCTATTAACTCACTCAACCTATAAAGAAATTGTAGATAATTCCGATAGTGAGCTATTAAAATTCCGAAGTGTATATTATCAAAAGTTTTATGAGGACCCTGGTAAAATACAAGAGGTCCTGAAGAAACACCAAGAAAATATTGAATGGAATATTACTCGTCTATATCGTATTAGGAATGAAATAGTTCACAATGCCGCAATTAAAAGTGGCATATACACAAACATAGCTCACCTCAAATACTACCTCTCCTTTATCCTAAATTCAATCCTGGACTTTATGGCTAATGGAAGCGTAGATATCGATAATGATGGAAAAATCACTATTGATGATTATTTTATAACCCAGGAAATAATCTTAGGTTCTTTAAAAGGAAGAAAGCTGGAGAGTTTCCTAGAGATAGAGAATCCTAACGAAATCTTCCAGTAGATTATTAGATTTCGTATTAAATAAAACCAGTAATCACAAATGAAAAGGTCAAATAAGTTTAGAGTTTTAAGTACATCTGAAGGTGTAATTTCTACAACAAACCAGAGGGTTCTAGAATTTGGTTGTAGTGAAATTAAGTACGGTTCTTCTTCTACTGCTACTGCTATTGATGCTGCTGTTGAAGACTCTGGAGAATACCAGTTTAATCGTTCTGCTACTCATACTATAGTACTTGACGAAAATATAGAACTGGCTACAGTATATGAGAAATCTGGTCCAAGCGAAAATTTAATATCTATCGATTGGGCTGATTATCCTAATCGAGAGGAATTAAATAATGGAAAAATTATTTATTATCATAAGTCAGTTATTCTAAAGAGATTCCAATTATTTAAATCTCCTATTTCATTTGGATTAGAAAAAGCTCTTGGGCACCTTTACTATAATTATCAAGATAAACGTGTGGACCCTTTTATTTTCTCTCAATTAAGAAATGAGAAAGATAATGTGAACGTTTATTTAATCGCAAAGAATCCCAATGAAGATTTATTTTATGGTATTATTGAATCTCCTACCATTAAAAGAAAATTAATTACTCTTCCTTTGGCAAACATAGTTTCCTTAGATGTATGGGAGATTCCCGTTAAACCATTTAATGCGAATTATTACGTTAAAGAAGGAATAAAAGATTGTAATGATATATCAATACGTCATATTAGACCCCACCAAGGAATTGACGGTGTAACTTTTGGGATGCATCCAGATGAAATAATAAAAATTTTTGGTAAGCCCGATTCACAAGAGGAAGAGTTCGATTTTCTAAATTTAAATTATAAGCGGTTTGGCTTGGAATTTTCTTTTTATATGAAAGATAGAAGTGGATTATTTTCTATTATGGTTAAGAATTCACAATATAAACTTTTTGGTTTTGATTTTATAGGTAAGACTGAGGAATATATAAAAAAGAACAAACTAAATCTTGGGATTGAAGATTTAGAGCTTTCAGAAAAATTTGAAATGGGAATCAGCTGTTATACTTCACCATCATTGGATGTTTCTTTCTATATAGATTCAGGAATAATAGAATCTATTTTAATTCAAAGTAACATATAAAGATAAAATTTCAGATTTAAAATTATAGGTCCAACTTCTAAAATTCTTTTTTTTCGGGAAACATTCGGGAAAGAAAAAAGCCACTTAGTTGATTTACAGCTAAATGGCTTTGAATTTAGTAGCGGGAACTGGACTCGAACCAGTGACCTTCGGGTTATGAGCTGCAATTAGTCGCAGACTAAAATTCACCAAACCCTCACAAAACCCATAGTTTTCAGAATTTTACATTTTCATTGATATCAAAAAACAGGGGTTAAAATCAAATTATTCTGTACTTATTCTGTACTAGTTTTTAAAACTTTTACCTATATTTAAATACCTAAAAATAAGTTGATTATGGCCAGCATAAAAATTGTCCTTCGCAAAAACATGATCAAGAAAGATGGAACTATTCCTCTTGCCCTAAGAATCAGCGAAAATTACAAGACAAATTATCATTGGCTGGGATATTATGTTTTGGAGAAGGACTGGGATAAAAAGTTTCAAAAAGTTAAGAAGAGTCACCCAAACCATAAGAAACTTAATTATCTCCTGATGAAGAAAATTACGCAGGCTCAGGATCTGTACTTTCATTCAGAAGATGATTTAACACCCAGACAAATCAAGAATAAACTCAAAGGACCGGGTGGCTCTCAATCTTTCTTTGCTGTCGCCGCCGAGCGTGTAAAGCAAAAGCATGACAAAGGAACTTTTTCTGTCGCAAAATCTGAGCTGTCCATTCTCTATAACCTGGAAGAGTTTCTTAATCTTAAAACCACTCAGAAGAAAGATGAAGTAATTAAAGCAATTAAAGAACGTAGACGCGTAAGAGTGAGTAAAACTAGAAAAGGTCAATATTCCTTCGAAGATGCCATTTCCTATTTTAAAAAGAATACGCGGCTGGAGTTCCGGGAGATTAATGCTTCTTTTCTCAATAAGTACAAGGTCTTTTGCTCCACATACATGGACCATAAAACCAGGACAATTACTAATCAACTCATCTTCATTAGAACTTTATTTAATGTGGCCATGAAAGACGGAATTGTTTCTTCTAAATACTACCCTTTTGCGGGCGACAAAGAAAAAATCAGAATTGGCTCAGGGAACAAAATAGGACTGACTGCTGAGGAAGTTACCAAAATAGAAAATCTTGCAGCGGAAAGTCATTCTTCGATATGGCATACCAGGAATGTCTGGCTTGTTTCCTTCTACTTTGCAGGTATAAGAATTTCAGATGTTGTAGCCTTGAAGTGGACTGATATAAAAGATGGCCGCCTGTACTATGTGATGAATAAGAATGAAAAACCGTTGAGTTTTAAAGTCCCGGACAAAGCCAAAACCATCTTTAATCTCTACCTGATGGATAAGACGGAAAACAATGGCTATATATTTCCATTTTTAAAAGATGCTGATCAACAGGATCCAAAAAGTGTATTTCTTAAAATGAGGAACGCTACTAAGGTTTTAAATAAATTCCTGAAACGAATAGCTGACGAGTGTAAAATAGACAAAAACCTCTCAAACCACATAGCCCGTCATACTTTTGGAAACATAGCCGGAGATAAAATACACCCCTTAATGTTACAAAAGCTTTACCGGCATAGTGATTTAAAAACCACATTAAATTACCAAGCCAACTTTATTCATAGAGATGCAGATGATGCATTGGATAGTGTAATTAATTTTTAATCGGTTTTTCAACCAAGTATCGCTTATGGTGCCTACTTTATTAAAATAATCTTTTATTCAGCAAACAGAAGAACATTAATACAGCTTAACTATTTCCTACCAAAACCCTTCAGCCTATTTAGATTCTAACTATATTTTACAGCGTGATAAAGTTCATTGTAATCATTCTCAGTTATTCTCCAGTTTTCAAATGATATAATCACTTAGAGGTAAAAACAGTTTGCTCTGGAAAGATATATGAAAAATAAATTCCAAGGGTTATTTCAGAAGGTAAGGTTTCTGAAATATTCAGACATTTACCATAAAGGAGTAAAGCGCACAATTCACTGGAAACAAGCAGAATGCGAACAGAACGGAAGAAATCAGGAGATTACCTGTACTGACCTCTAAAGAAGTTCACAGACTCTTTGAAGAGCTGGGCAGTTCCGAAGGCTATAAACAATATAAAATAATCAACTCTTTTGGACCTATTTTCAAGGAGTTGATTTGTAAATTATTTTTTTATGTAGGTTTCAATTAATTGATAAGGAGATTGAAGATCAAAAGACTCCTGATAAAGTTCTTGACGTTGGTAATGAAAATTATGGCTATTTCGGTTCGAATTGTGCCAGTGATTTCGGTCGGTTAGTGCCAGGTATTTCGGTTTGAATTGTGCCACTTTTTGGCAATACTGAAAGTCATAACGGCTCAAATTGTGCCAGTCGTATCGGTTCGTTTTGTGCCACTTTGAAAGATCAAGTAATATCTTGTTGCAAAACTGTAATAAGATATGGCCAACACCCTTGATCCGATGGACTTAAAACAAATTATTACCTTGAGCCTGGATGGTTTTAGCAATCGTAAGATAGCTACCACTCTAGGCATCTCCCGCAACACGGTCAACAGCTATATGAAATTTTTCACGGCCAGTGACTATTCATTTAAAGAACTACTTTCCTTTGACAATGCACATCTGAGTGCGCTTTTTCCTTCACATACTACTATTGATAATGAGCGGCATGATGAACTGATGCTATATTTTGAGGGGGTCAATAAGGCCCGGAATCATCCTGGGTTTACTTTTCTGTACCATTATCAGGAATATGCGCAGCAGGCTTCCCAGCCGTACAGCTATACGCAGTTTATGGAGCATTATCGGCGTAAATATGCCAAGGTCAAAGGTTCCATGAAACTCGAACATGAAGCCGGTAATGAAATGTACATTGACTATGCGGGTAAAAAATTACATGTCGTTAATAAAGAAACCGGAGAAGTCATTCCTGTAGAGGTATTTATAGCAATTCTTCCCAACAGCTAGTATACTTACGTAGAGGCTAGCTTAAGCCAAAAACGGGAGGATCTTATTACTTCTTGTGGTAATGCATTACAGTTTTATGGAGGTGTTCCAAAAGCCATAGTCTCAGACAACTTAAAATCTGCAGTGACCAGAGCCAGCAAATATGAGCCGGAGATCAATCGGAGCTTTAAAGATTTTGCTCGCCATTATAACTGTGTGATCAATCCCACCCGCAGTTATGCACCGCAGGATAAAGCTCTGGTGGAGAATGCAGTGCATCTTGTTTATCAGCGTATTTACTATCCCCTGCGGGAGATGACCTTCTTCTCTTTACAGGATCTAAACCGGGAGATAAAGCGCTTACTTGTTGGCTATAATAATCTACTGTTCCAGCGAAAGGAAGCCAGCCGTAGAGAACTGTTTCAATCAGTAGAACGTGAGTACTTAAAACCCCTGCCAACATCTGCCTATGAAATCAAAGACTATAAACGGGCAAAGGTGCAAAAGATGGGATATGTATACTTCTCTCCAGATAAAAGCTACTACAGTGTTCCCTACCGCTACATCGGTAAAAAGACCCTGATCCATTATACCAAAACTGTGGTCGAGGTTTATTACAATCACGTTCGAATAGCCCTGCATCATCGAAATCCAAGTAAAGGAAGCTACAATACAAATACAGATCATTTAAGTAGCACCCATAAAGGTTATACCTCCTGGAGTCCTGAATACTTTAAAAACAAAGCCGCTCCTCACGGAGCTCACGTAGTGAATTGTGTAGAAAAGATACTTGCTGACAGTGAGTATCCTGAAACAGGCTATAAGCGGGTGATGGGCCTTATCCAGCTCCATAAGTCTTACGGTTCTAAAAGACTTGATAATGCTTGTAAAAGAGCTTTACAGGCAGATGCGACTTCTTATATGCGTATCAAGAATATCCTAAAGAACAACCTTGACCAAAGCTCTCTTTTTTATCAGGATCTTGAAGAAGATAAAACTCATATCCCATCCCATCAAAACATCAGAGGTGCCGCTGCTTATCAATAAATCATTTTAATCCAGAAATATGAATAACAATCAGACTATTGAAAAATTAAAACAAATGCGACTGGGGGCTATGGCTCAGCTACACCTTCAGCATGTAAAGAACAACCAATTAAACGATATCACTGCCGATGAATATCTGGCACTACTCACAGACCATGAGTGGGAGGATCGCCAGAACCGGAAGATAGATCGTCTTTTTAAACAGGCAAACTTTAGGCAGAAAGCAAGTCTTGCTGAAGTGAACTATTCTTCCAATCGTAACCTCGACAAGAACATGTTTGTTCGTCTGGGATCCCTGGATTTTATAGCTAAAAAGGAAAACCTTATACTGACCGGTGCCTCCGGAGTAGGCAAAAGTTATTTAGCACAGGCCTTAGGTCATCAGGCCTGCATGATGGAATATAAAACCATCTACTCAAACACTGCCCGTCTATTTAAGAAGTTAAAACTCAGTAAAATTGATGGAACCTATCTCAAAGAATTAAATAAACTACTTAAAGCAGATCTGCTCATCCTTGATGATTTTGGACTTCAAGCCTTCGACAATCATGCAAGAGAGACCTTAATGGATATAATCGATGACCGATACAATAAAACATCTACCATATTATCCTCTCAAATACCGGTATCTGCATGGTACGATATTATAGGGGAAGGAACTATTGCTGATGCAATCCTGGACAGGATAGTAAACTCCTCACATAGGATAGATCTCAAAGGAGAATCATTAAGAAAAGGAGTTCTGAAAAACGAGTAACATTAATTTTTTATATAATTGCATGATCTTTTAAAGTGGCACTGTTTGAACCGAAATCAGTGGCACGGTCCTTCCGAAATAGCCAAATTAGTCCAGAAGGTTTGAATTACTCTCTCGATATAAGTATGATCTGAAAATAATCTATTTCTATCTTCTTCATTAACCACCATAGTAGCAGGAAAGTTTAGGGGGAAATTAAGAAAACCAGGACATGAATCTGTACTAATTTTGCGGGAAAGAGGTTCATGATATATGGACAGAGTGGAATTTTGTTGTAGATAAATTTTTAATTCGGTAACTGATACGTAAAAATATTGATTTTCTATCTTTTTTAGTAAGATGGGCATATTATCTTGGTAAAAATCAAAAGCTAGCAACAAACTGTAATAAGATTTACCGAAAAAGGACTCAAGTTTTAATTCTTCTATCAACTTCTTTTGTTTTCCAGCCCATTTTTTCATTGCAGAAAAGGGGACTAATTGGGCAACTTTATCTCTCTTTATGGTTACTACATCTTCTGTTATTACGTACCCGCATAAGTTATTAATTTCTTGTATTCGAATTCCGTTGGATATTATAACACCAAAAGGTAAAGAAGCCTCCGAATATGGGAGCAGTGAAAGTTTTCCATATTTCTTTTTATCATCTTCAATTTCGATAAGTTTTAATTTAAGTTTTCCTAAGGTTTCTACTGTTGATCCTCTAAAACCCTTCTTTGGAAAGTATAAATAATTAATAATCTCTTTAAAAGAGAAATTATGATTATAAGGAGAGATAACCTTTTTTTCTCCGTCCACTTCTTGAGTCGTGATCTTCACATTTGGAAAAGGAATAAAATACTTACACAAGGTGTATAAGGTATTTTCTGTAAATTCATTTTTCCCTATAAAGCCTGTTTTACAGTAAGGATTTTGCTGTAATTCTACCATAACAGATGTGCCCTGATTAATCACCATTTTTTTTTCTGTTTCTATTGGATTTCTTAAAATGGGATTTGAAAAAAGACCATCGTAAAAGTCTAAGGTCTTCATTTTATTAATGTCTTCACTAAATTTCCAAGAAGTAACGGTAACTTTACTTCCCAACATAAAAAGAGAAAAAAATCCTATTCCAAATTTGCCTATGGAATTGAAGCCCTTTGACCTCATTCCTTCATAATCATAATTAAATCTATTGCTTTTCCAGTAGGATCCCCCAAAATCTAGAAGATCATTTACCATAATAGTTTGACTCATACCAATACCGTTATCCGTTACTGCCAAAAAAAATTTGGAGTCCTTTTTTAGAATACGGATCTTAATTTCACCCACATCTAAGTTATCCTGGCCAGTATATATTCTATGTAAGTTGATTGCATCTAAGCTGTTTTGTATTAACTCCCTCAAAGCTATACTCTGATCGTTATATAATCTTATTCCGCCTAATTCTGATGCTATATTTATAGGATTAGAAACTTTCACCTGTGTATCTAAAGAATTCCAATTCTCTGTACGTATATATTTTTTTCCTAATTCAAGAGTATCATTAATGGATTTGACTCCTTTAGCAGAAAATCCATCTTTACCATTCATACTAAAATAAGCATTAGCATTTTTCAATTCTTGATCCAGAACTTCCAAGGCATTATAGCAGAACCACCAAGCTTTCTGTTCCTTTGCAGTAAAAGGTGAATTAGTGGTGTAGGTTAGTAATTCTTCCTTGGATATTATTGGAAAACCTAGCTTTTTCTGAAAGGTCCAGTGGATTGCTGATATGCCTTTCATTTCGGATATCATTTTGATGCTTTTCGGTGTACGAAGATTATCAATATGTGCAGCGTCGGATGTTCGTAAAACAAAGGCTAATTTCTGGCAATCAATTTTCCATTCTGCAGGAAAGTTAGGTGTAGAGTAATCCACAATAAATTCACGCTCAATATAATCAACATTTTGCGTATGGCTTTTCGCTATTTTACCTATAAAAAGACCTAATTCTTCCCTTATTTGCGTGTTACTTATGAGATAATCTCCTTTTCTCAATTTTTCAGTAGCAATTCTTAAAGCATAATTCCCATGTCTTTGTCGAACTGTAAAGAAAAGAGCCTCTTTTTCAATCTCCTTTACCGTAGAATTTTGGCTTACGTAATCATTATATATTGGATCTTGTTTTATTTCTTCTTTATTATTAAGAATAGAATAGCACATTCCGGCATCATGAATAAGAAAAACCGTGTGAAGAACGAACGCCTCCAATGGATTTAGATATTTTTCTTTTTTTCCAATTATAATTTCGGCATATCTCCATAACATTTTGGAATGTGTTATCGAGTGATCTGTCAAATCAGGGAAATCACTTGAAATATTCTCTAGATAACCTTCTACAACATTTTCTATATTATAAATTTCGGTTTTTAAAGCTTCGATTTTATCTGCATATTTCCAGATTTTAGGATCAAAGGACTTCTGAAACAAAGGAGCTGTATTCATTTTTTGTTTTGTGAAAGTTAAAAAGCATATCTGTGTGGGATACAGTAAAAATTTATATTAACTGTTAAAAATATTATAAATATGAATTTGAAAATTTATTGATACAACAGTCGACTGCCTTGAACTAAATAAGCCCTTACAAATCCCTTGCAATGGCTTCTTGCGTTTTAATTAAGAATCCTAATCACACTAGGACGAATTCGAGAGAATTCAATCAAACTTGCTCAATTTAATAGCGAAAGCCTTAAAAAACAATTTGACTTACTAATCGGTTCTAAGCCAACAAAATAATCTCTAAAAGTCCGGCATTAAATTTAATAATACACCAATTTCTGCTTTGACGTCAATCTTTTCTGGGAGCTCTAAGAAACAATTAATTGTATTTTATAAAACTACAATGATTCATTTAAGAGTAATTACGGAAAACCGGAAAGTGATTTATTTTCCGTCCAGATCGCGATAATATTTTTTAAAATCAAAGTCTATATTCAGAAAATCTTTCGGATGCACCCTTAATCCAATTGCAATGTCGATCAAAGTGGTAAGCTGACAATCAATATTATTATTGGCTACATCACTAATTCTTGCTGCTGTAGTATTACACTTTCCTGATATCTCATTGTAAGGAATATCTCCTTTAATTTGCTTCAATCTAGCTGCTATCATCGCTTTAATTTCTTCCGCCTTATTGTCCTTCATATCTTGCTTTTCTGCAATTTGAAGGATCACGATAAAAATTTTATTACCGAATTCGGTAATAAACAAATTAATTATTATATTTGAATAACATTAATATATTTGCGAAACTTCTTAAAGTAAAATATTAGAAGCATTTCGCTTTGAATCTCGAATCAAAAACTGGTAATTTTTAACGACGAGAGGATAAGCATAATGCTCACGACCCGGGCGTGGGCTTGCTTATTGTCGTAAGGTATACCAGTACCCTGATTCGGTAAGTTGAGTCTCCACGCCTTTTTTGTTTGTAGAAAACAGGCATTCTTCTCAATTACTTTCAAAGCTATCTTCTCATAATCTTAAGAATTCGCTCAAGCTAAATTCAGTTTAATTCTGGAGAAATTTCTCCGGCTTAAAAGCGACTGCTTATGTTACAGCGTATTTTTGATTTACTAAAACAAGGGCATCCCGATGCTTTAGAGTTTATATATAATAAGTATAAACGAACTCTCTTCTGGGTGGGGCGGCAAATTCTGGATGATGATTTTGCCGTGGAAACCCTAGTCCAGGATACCTTTTTAATATTATGGGAAAAAAGGGATCGGATAGAACGACCGGAACATATTTACTATTTCCTGCGGATGGTAATGAAAAGGGAATGCTATACCTATTATGTCCGACCTAAAAATAAGTTTTTCAGGACCGTTAATTCCCTGGAAAGTTATGAGAACTACCAGGAATATTTACACGGCTATGATCCGAGGAAAGAGGATCAACATCTAGTGGATAGCGAGACCCAGCAGAAAGCCTTCGACCGGATCAGCCGTGTTTTTCCTTTACTCAGTCCTGAGAGACGACGTCTGATAGAACTCTGTTTAAAATATGGTTTTCAGTATAAAGCCATTGCCCAGCTTATGGGAACCAGTATTACCCATACCAGCAACGAGGTAAAAGGGGCTATCGAGGATATTAAAAACATTATCCACCAGGGCAGCAATTTGGAAACAAAACCAAAACCGGTGCTGGCGGTAAAGATTCAAGGAGAAATGACCGAGGAACAGGAAAAGGTCTTACAACTGCGTACGGAAAAGCAGTATTCTTTCGCTTCTATAGCCAGGGAGCTCAACCTATCCAAAAAGGAGGTGCACAAAGAATTTATTGCGGCCTATAAACTGATGCAGGAGAAACATGAGCAACAATTAAGAGCTTCCTGATATGGGCACAGATACTCTCCGACTCACTCGTAAGATCCAGTTACTAATCGATCTACCTACCAAAGAAGAACGAAAGGAGGCCATGGATAAGCTTTACCTGTGGCGCAATAGATGCTATCAGGCGGCAAACCTCATTGTCTCTCATCTTTATGTACAGGAGATGATCGAAGAGTTCTTTTACTTATCAGAAGGAATAAAGTACAAACTAGTAGATGAAAAGAAAGATGAGAACGGAATGCTCAACCGTTCCCGGATCAATTGCACTTATAGAATGGTTTCCGATCGTTTTAAAGGGAAAATGCCCACCAACATATTGACGAACCTGAACAGTATCATCCTAAGTTCTTTTAAGAAGAACAGAAAAGAGTACTGGAGCGGAGAACGTTCTATTAATAACTTCAGAAGAAATATGGCTTTCCCCTTTGACATGGAGGGTGTTTGCGGGTTGAAGTACAATGAAGAAAAGAAAGCCTTTTGCTTTCAATTTTTTTCCATTCCTGTAAGAACATACCGGGGCAAGGATTTTAACGACAAGTGGGAACTGATGCATCAGCTGGTGAATGGGGAAATAAGAATGCGTACCTCTCATATCCAGTTAAAAGAGGGCAAGATCTTTTTGCTGGCCGTGTTTGAATATGAAAAAGAAAAGCATGTTCTTAAACCCGAAGTGATCGCGGAAGCCAGGTTATCCCTGGAACATCCCATAGCGGTGAAGATTGATAAGGCGAAACTGACCATTGGCACCAGGGAAGAGTTTTTATACCGAAGGCTGGCGATACAAGCCGCCATGAAAAGAACAACTGAAGGTGTCAAGTACTGCAAATCAGGAAAAGGCCGCAAAAGAAAAACAAAAGCTTTGACTAGCTTTCGAGAGAAAGAGCGTAATTATGTTCACCATCGCCTACATGTCTATAGTAGAAAACTCATCGACTTCTGTATAAAGCACCAGGCAGGAACATTGGTTCTCTTAGATCAGGAGAAGAGAATAGAGATAGCCAAAGAGGAAGAATTTGTATTGCGAAACTGGAGTTACTATGATCTAATGACAAAAATAAAGTACAAAGCCGAGAAAGCCGGTATTGAGCTTATAGTGGACTAAATATTTAAAGTGAGGGTGCTTGTACACCCGCAAGGTGAGGTGACAATCACACTCACTGAATGCGAATAGCATATACAACGCGTGAGTGAACTTATAATTAAAAGTGCCGATGAGGGGCCAAAGATGTGAATCTTATTACAGTAAAAAATAATTACGTGTAATTAGATTGATGAATATTAATCCAATAAATATCGAGGGTGCTTGTACACCCGTAAGGTGAGGTCACAGACACTCACTGAATGCGAAGAGCATATACAACGGCGTGGGTTCTCTTATTTTTGATCAGGTCGAATTCTTATACTTTAAACGCCTTTCCTGCTCAAGGTTTTTATTCTACAATACTGCTTTTAAAGCACCTCCATCGGCCCTCAAGCAAGCTCCGTTTGTAGCAATGGAGAGGGGGCTTGAAAGATATGTAGCAAGATGGGCGATTTCATTGGGTTCTATAAATCTCTGTAATAGGGAATGAGGTGTCGTTTGCTGAACAATAGAATCTTTAACCTGTTCTATGGTCAAATTATTTGCATCTGCAATTTGCGATACTGTTGCTGCTACCCCGTCTGAATAAGTTGGCCCTCCCAAAATGGTATTTACCGTTACCTCTGTTCCCTTAGTTAATTTGGATAATCCATTGCCTACAGCCATCATAGCTGCTTTGGTCATTCCGTAGTGGATCATATTTCCTGGAACATTAACGCCAGATTCACTACTTATAAAAAGTATTCGGCCCCATCCTTTTTCGAGCATTTGTGGTAACAGCCTCCTGGAAAGCCTGATACTACTCATCACATTAATTTCAAAAATTCTGTCCCAGTCCTTGTCAGTAATATCTTCAAAATTTTTGAGTTCGAAAATGCCTACATTGTTTATTAAAATGTCTACTTCTTTAAGCTGGCTGAGTAAACTTTCCACCTCGTTCTTATTTCCAAAATCTGCTGCAATACCAGAAACAACGGAGTTGGGAACTAATTTCTTTAATTTAGAAACCGCCTGATTAGTTTTATCTGGTTGTCTACCATTGATAATCACTTCAGCTCCTTCGGCTAGTAATTGCTGTGCAATGGCAAATCCAATGCCTTGTGTAGAACCACTAATAAATGCCTTTTTTGAGTTTAACTGTAAATCCATTTTTTCTATTTTTTCAATTTTTGTAATGATTGTTCCATAAATGGACAAAAAAAATTAATTTAGTAAAGCCAGCTGGATTTCAATTTGTTCCGCAAGTACTTTTTTGTCGGGATAGAGTCTTCTCAAAGTATTTAAACCACACCAAAAAGTAATAAGGTACTTTCCTAGAATAGCAGGATCGGTCTGATTTTTAATTTTACCCTCGATCTGGGCTTTTTCAATTGTTTCTGTGAACATCTGCTCCACATCTTTGAGTATCAGTACTGCTTCCTTCTCAAGATCTTTGTCGACGCATGACATTTCTACAACCGTGTTAGCTATAATACAACCTCTCTGGTGTGATGCTTTATCCTCACGAGTAATACTTCGAAAAAAGTCTTTAATAGCATCCAGGGGCGATTCACTCTCTTCAAGTTCGTTCCGAAACTGATTGAAGGCCTCTCTTCTTTGTTGGATGGCTTTCCTGAACACTTCTTTTTTACCACCTTTGAAGGTGTTATAAAAGCTGCCACTTCCGGCTCCGGTAATTTTCAGCAAATCACTGAGGGAAGTTGCAGTATAGCCTTTCTTCCAGAATAATTCCTGAGCCTTCTTTATTAAGCTCTCGTTATCGTAAAGTGTTGGTCTGCCTCTCATGTATTTTTGTAATGAATGATACAAAAATAGTATAAATTTAACTATTAAGCTATTGCAAAGTGGTTTCAGGAAATAAATGACAGTTGATAGGAAAAAAGCTGCATTAAACGGCAAAACTGAGAAAAATAAAGCTAGGATAACCAACTAAAGTTAAAACAACCTCTTCTTGCAGCTATATTGATATGGTGAATGTTAGATTTTACATCTTTGTCTTTCCTTGCCCATCTACTGGTTGAGCTATGAACTGTAGTCAGAACTCAATTAAATGACACCCTATATTGTAATGGAGTTTTTTTGGTTTTATTTTTGAACATTGTACTAAATGACTGTGGATGACCAAATCCTAGGTCATAAGCTATTTCTTTGATGCTCAAATTTGTGGTGGAAAGCAATTCTTTTGCCTTGTCAATGATAAACCCCTGTATATATGTTTGAGCATTCTGCCCCGTCAGGTTTCGCAGCATTTCACTTAAGTAACTGGGTGACATATTAAGTTCATTGGATATGTGGTGAACAGTTGGCAGTCCCTCAATGGCTGATTTATTATTCAGGTAATCAGTTAGTAATTGCTCAAGTTTCGTCAGCAACTCATTATTTTCGGAATTCCGTGTGAGAAATTGCCTGTAATGGAACCGTTTAGCATAGTTCAGAAGCAGCTCTATATGTGAAATAGCGAGATCCTGGCTGTAATAATCAATATTATTTTTTAATTCACTCTGCATTTGCTGAAAAAGGGATGTAATTATTTTATCCTCCTTTCCTGAAAGATGCAAGGCTTCAGCAGTGGAATAAGCAAAAAAATTGTAATTACCGATTACCTTACCCAATCCATAATTGCGAATCAGCTCTGATTTAAAGACTAACATAAAACCCGATACAGGATCATCCGTAACGTTTGTAACTGAAAATATCTGTCCCGGTTTCGTGAAACTCATTATTCCTTCATCAAAATCATAATCACGCTGCCCGTATTTGAACTTCCCGGAGGAACCTTTTTTACAGGCAACGCAATAGAAATCATAATAAAAACTTTTCCAAATTTCGCTATCTCCAAACTTGAGCAATTCAAAATCAATAACACTTATTAGTGGGTGATCGGGATTTTTCAAGCCGAATAAACGATGCAGTTCAGAAACAGACTTAATCTTATATGGAGCAGCTTTTTGCATTCTACAATTTATTTAAAATCAGTAGATAAAGATAATTCTTTCCATTCTTTTAATTCTTCCTGCTCCCTGTCACGGCTGCCCAATATAGCATTGAAACTGTCGGAACCTAACGGAAGATGTAAAGGTGGATTTTCCATTCGAGAGATTTGAATCAGCACCTGGGCCAATTTTTTCGGATCTCCCAATTGTTTACCATCAAAGCTCCTGAAAGTTTCTACCTGTTCTTTTAGGTTATAAGCATCAATTTTGTTCTTTGCCACTGCCAGACTGCTCTCACTCATAAAGCTTGTGCGGAATGTTCCAGGGGCAAGAATAGTGACGTCTATACCGAAAGGCTCCACCTCCTGTGCAAGGGCTTCAGATAATCCGATGACGGCAAACTTGGATGCACTATAGCTGCCATTACCCGGATAACTCATATAACCCATCATTGAGGAGATATTAATGATGTGCCCGGATTTTTGTCTGCGAAGATGAGGCAATATATGCCTGATTACGTTGGTCATCCCAAATACATTTACATCCATTGTTTCACGGAGTTCAGAATCGCTCAACTCTTCAATATTGCCAAGCAAATTATAACCTGCATTATTGACAACCACACCTATCTGACCAAATACTTTGACACTCTTTGATATGATATCCTTTACCTCTTGTTCATTGGTAACATCCATTTTCAAATGCAACAGATTCCTGTTATCCTCTCCTAAACTTTCCAAAAAGCTGTCTGTACTTCTCGAAGTAGCGATTACTTTATCACCATGGTTTAAAACGGCTTTTGTCACTTCAAGCCCCATTCCTTTGGAAGCTCCTGTAATAAACCAAACTTTTTGTGTGCTCATAATAGTAAGTTTTTATTTACACAAATTTGGATAGTTACTAAGGATCAAAAGTATTTGTATCGAGGATTTAAGTATTTAAATTAAACTGAGTAATTAATAATTTTCTTTACTGCTGAAACTTCTAATCGATGATACAACTAAGCGCTTCAACTAACAATAAGTCGCATTATGAGATGTAAATTATTTACCTCGACTTGTGATCCTCACTTTAATTAGATTCAATGACAAAAGCTTTGAGTTCAGCCATCTTGCCGTCACGAAATCGCCATACATCACAGTAGGAATAGTTTACCATTTGTCCCTGTTCGTTCTTCATCATGATTTTGCCGACTGCAGTAAGAAACTCGCCTTCGGCAATTAAATTTTCGACCATAAATTTCGGCGGCTCCACATAAGCCGATGCCAGGTACTTTCGAACGGCTTCCTTACCCTGTAGCGTCTTATCGCCTATAAACACCCATTTAGTGTCCTCAGTGCAATAAGAAAGAAAACTATCATTGTCACCTTTCGTGATCGCGGCGTTTGCTTGTTCTAAAATTACTTTATTCTTCTCGCTCATTTGAATACTTTTTTTTGGCGTTTAACAACTCGTGTGAAATTTGCATCTCTAAAAGTTTCTTCAACGTCTCTTACAGATCTCGGTTTTCATAAAGTTAAATTATAAATTGCATTAAAATGAGAATTTGAAAATGGTTTGTAGGATTAGAATACTTAGACCATATTTTTAAATACCGTTCAGCACATTCCCGCTACATTTCGCAAAAGCTTCATTCCGGGAAAAGCGCTTCTCTATAAAAGTCCCGGACACAAGTGCAAAAGCAACTGCAGATCATTTATAAATGACCTGCTCTGTTCATCCAGAATACAAGTGACTCCCCCTTTTACTCAGGGCTATGCTTTTCCACTTAAGTCCTCCAAAGTGGATTTCCATGTTTTATTTTAATTCCGCTTCCTGCTTCTGTTTATATTCTTCCTTTTCCATTAGAACTCCTGCCCGGCCTTCACTCCCACTACCTTTTTTTGTGATGCGAAATACCAAAATTTAGAAGTTAGTCCGCACTGCATAAAGCCGGTCTTTTCATTCCCTATTTATAAGTCCTCCCTAATTCTAAATTTTAAAACTGTATTGCATCAAAAAAAAGGTAACAGTGAAGGCTCTGCGGGAAGTAAATCTAATAACTGAAAAAAATGAAATCATACATCATCCACAAAACGGAAGCGGAATTAAAGCATCAAAAAAAAAGGAAAACGTTCAGGATGCAATAAGTAAATCTTTAAAAATCAACTATAAACCTTTTAAATCTTATCATTATGAAAACGCTTAGAAACAAAGTACAGTTAATGGGAAACGTGGGAGAAAATCCTAAATCCCACAGCTTCGAAAATGGAAATTTGGTAGTCCGGTTCTCGCTGGCCACCAATGACTACTACGTAAAGCTCCCGAAGGTGTACAATATAATTGGCCCGGCTTTAAGGTTCAACAGGTAAATCTATCTACCGGAGAAGCCAAAGATTTCATTTATAACAAATCCGGACTTCCAGCCTCGGCGGGCCAAGGGGCTGGTTTGGAGCGCCCTATTCAATTAGAGTGGGACTCCCAGGGAAATTTATATATCGTAGATTTTGGAGTAGTCGAATTTGATGATACGGGTATGAACGCCCACCCTTTTACAGGTGTAATCTGGAAAATAAGCAAACAATAAAAAAATACCGGGAATGGAAATTACAGCTACAGTTTTACTCTTTCTAGGAGCGGTTTTGGCTTTATGGCTTTTACTCGTTTAAGTATGAATATGCAGGTGCCTAAAGTGACCTGATTAGGCCGCGTTGATGGTGGTGTTTTACATAAATTCATTGCATGAATGTTGGCGGTCGGTGTATGGTCTGTGGTAGGTTTGGGACAAATGTCGGCAGGAAAACCGAGGTCCGGGAGCTTTTTTTGGCTTGGTTGTAGGAACTTTGTTGTAGGAAGTGGGATTGGAGGATTGTTTGGTAGTCGTCTAGGTATACGTTCTACTCTGCGGAAAAACGCAAAAAAAATTAGAATACAAAAGTAAAGATAAACTCTATAGACCTAGGCAGCCTTCAAAAGGAAGAACCTTATTATCAATAACTAAAAACCAGAAAACATGGAAACAGAAAGAGAAAAAAAAAGAAAGAATATGTGGTATTGGATCATAGGGACAATTATAGTCCTTCTACTAATCTGGTGGTGGTGGGCAGAAGCTACCTAAGCTGCAATACAATTTTATGACTCAGGGGCTGTAGACCTGGAACAGATTATTTAGATTATGATTGTCACAGGAACAAAACCGGCCTACAGTACATAAATGATTTACCAGGACCCACTACAACAATTGTATGGGAAACTGCTCCCCAATAGTTAAAATTAAAAAGATGAAGGTAAAATATAGAATTATAATTCTTTTTGCTATTCTGATGGGATTCCAAAGTTGTTATCGTATAATGCCTTCCAAAGGCGGCGGCCAGCTGGATGATGTTCCTGAAAAGCGAAATGTAGTAAATTAATTACCATCTCAAAGACCTGTTTTATTTCTATCTCTTCCGCATTAACACAAAAGCACTCTATTGGCTTACAGACACGGGTCCGCTTGATTATTCAGCTTATTATACTTGTCCTAAAAAGAAAAGCAAAAAAGAACGCGGCGTACTCATATAAAATGAAGTTTGCCCTATTTTGAAAAAGCTTATTGAGCCGGGAGGTCAGGCCTATTTCACTCTTGGAAAACTATTAATTCAAGGGCTACAGCTCTTTAAAGTTTACCGTAAAGAAATCATCCTGAAAATCACTCCCAAAGACAAAAATTACATTTAACACAATTTTTATGTAATTAAATTTTCAAGCTATTTAATTTGTAAAAGCGTTTAATACTCAATCAAATTAAGCTTAAATCAGAAATAACTTCTAACCAAATAATCTAAAAATGGAAAATAATCAAAACAACAAAAAGCCTTACATAAAGTTTTTTTTAATGATAGCAACTTCAATGATTGCCATGTTCTTTCTGATGTATGTACATTCTTACCAAATTATAGATCATTTTTGGTATAGTGAAACCAGATTGTTTATGACAATGATCATGGGAGGGGCAATGATCATTATTATGTTATTGTATATGCTCAACATGTACAAAAACAAAAAAGCTAATATGCTCACTCTTGCTTTCGGAGTTTTACTAATAGGTGGTTCGATATGGCTGGTACGAAGCCAGGTAACTGTTTCAGATACAGATTACATGGAAGGCATGATACCTCACCATTCAATCGCAATTTTAACCAGCGAACGTTCTCAAATAGAAGATGTTAGGGTAAGAGAGCTTGCAGATAAAATCATTAAGGCGCAGCGTAGGGAGATCATGGAAATGCAATGGCTAATAAATGACATAAGAGAAAACGGCATAGTAGAAACAGAGGAAGAAAAAAAGGAACGTCCGGTTCCAGATTTTGAAGGTACGGTCGAGAAAGAGACCATAGATCTATATGAATAACTAAATTCTTGCTAAATCGGCTAATCTTCTTAAATCACGTTTATAACTTTAAATGAGAACCTCCAGCACCTTGTGGGGCGAAGCTGACTAATGTTCAAAACCAACTTTTCGTGAAAATAGCCAATGGATTTTTTGCAGTAATTTTTCTTGTTTCTGCCGCTATACAACACAACGACCCGGATCCACTTTTATGGATGTCAATATATGGCTACGGTGCACTGATCTGTACCCTGGCGATTTTCCGGAAGGATAGTAGGATTTTACATTATGCAGGCCTGGCCGTTTTCGTTTCTTACGCTGTGTATTTGTTTTTTATTCATAACGGCGTCTACACCTGGTTCAGCTTGCATTCTGCAGAAAATATCACCGGATCAATGTCAGATGAAAAACCATGGATTGAAGCCACCCGGGAATTTTTCGGGCTTCTTATTCTCAGTTTTGCCCTTTTATTAAACCTGATCTTTCGAAAACAGAGAAAAGGCTCTACCTCTTCCTATAGCTGAAATTAAGATAAATACAACAGAGGATGAAGATTAGATTTCTTATATTAAAAAGGCATTGGCACATCGAACTGCAACCAAAAATTTAATCACAATGAAACAGCCACAAAAACTACTGCTAGATTGGATCGCTGAGGTTTGTTCTTCAGAAGAAGTAAAATGGCTTGAGGAGGAAGAAAAAAAGTTCAGATCTCAAGGAAATGAGAGGGATCTGGTATTAGCTTTTTCTAAGGTTCCTCGAAAAATTACCCGAAAAGATCTGAATATTGGGCCTGAAGAAACCTTTAAGGCGCAAACGCTGAAAAAGAATTGGCATCCGGAGAATCTTGATTCAGAGCAGGCGGCAAGAATTCTGCTTCTGCTTTCTTTTGCGTCAGAGAAGCCGGAAGAATTTTCAGGTACAGTTGAAAAATTGTTGGAAACTGCAGATCTAAATGAACAAATCACTATTTATTCAGCTCTACCATTGTTTCCTAATCCTGAAAGATTTCTCCAAATAGCTTACAGCGGTACCCGTTCTAATGCTACCTCTGTCTTTGACACCATTACATTGGAAAATCCTTATCCTTATGAACATTTTTCAGAAGAAGCTTATAATCGGCTGGTACTTAAAGCCGCTTTTATGGAGAGGCCTTTTTGGAAAATTGTCGGCATCCCCGAACGTGCCAATCCGGTACTTGCTGAGTTACTGCTGGATTTGGTCTCAGAAAGATGGTCTGCCGGCAGGGAGTTTAATCCACTCGTCTGGCGATTAATTACTCCTGCCTTAACTGAAAATCGCTTTCGGGAATTTAAAACAAGGGCAAAACAAATGGATCCCATAAATGAAGAAGCTGTTGTTCTTGCTTATGAGCAACATAAAAATTCTTCAACTCCGGATTCCCGAAAGTGGGAAGAATTACTTGAAAAATGGGAAACTCAAATACACACCTAAATATTGACATATGAAATTTATAGATCCACACATTCACATGACATCCCGAACTACAGATGACTACAGCCGTATGCGCGAGGCAGGAATTGTAGCTATAATTGAACCTTCTTTTTGGCTTGGCCAGTTACGAACAAATGTTGGCACATTTAAAGACTATTACAGTAGCCTTATAGGCTGGGAAAGGTTCAGGGCGAGTCAGTTCGGGATCAAACACTATTGCACCATCGGCCTTAATTCAAAGGAAGCCAATAATGAAGAACTGGCAGAACAAGTGATGGATCTGCTGCCCCGGTTTGCTCTCAAGGAAGGTGTTGTGGGAATAGGGGAAATAGGATTTGACGAACAAACAAAAGCAGAAGAAAAATACTTCAGAAAACAGCTGGACCTGGCAAAAGAGCTGGAACTACCGGTGCAGATCCATACACCGCACAGGGACAAGAAAAAAGGTACTTCTTTAAGCATGGATATATGCCTGGAGCATGGACTTGACCCGGAATGGGTAGTAATAGACCACAACAACGAAGAGACAGTCAAAGAAGTTCTGGACAGAGGTTTTTGGGCAGGGTTTACTATATATCCCAACACCAAAATGGGAAATGAACGTATGGTGGAGGTTGTGAAGCAATACGGTTCAAAGAATATATTCATAAACAGTGCCGCCGACTGGGGGATTAGTGATCCTCTCGCAGTCCCAAAAACAGCTGCCCTAATGCAAAGAAGAGGTATTGATCAAAAGGATATTGAAAAGGTAACCTACGGCAATGCACTGGTTGCATTTGGACGCAGCGGACAAATGAAAGAAGAGGACTGGGAAACGGAAAAAGAAATTGATCTCAATGCCAAATTCTCGGGGAATTCGGTTCTACGTGGGGAACAAATTCCGACTTCTCAATCAAACGAAGAGGACATCCTAATAAAGTAGAATAAATGTTGCCATACCTGAAGCTAATGAGGCCTGCAAATATCATAACCGCCTTTGCAGATATACTTGCGGGATCATCAATTGTTGCCGGGGGTTTAGTCGTATTTTATAGTGCAGATCTCTACCTGTTATTGTTGGCGACAGCAGGCTTGTATGGTGGCGGGGTAGTCCTGAACGATTATTTTGATGCCGAAATAGATCAACAGGAACGACCGGAACGGCCTATTCCAAGTGGACAGGTGACCAAAAAGGAGGCTTTGAGCCTGGGAGTGGTGCTTTTTCTGATTGGAATAGCAGCTTCTTTTGTGGTTAATGTAGTTTCAGGGTTTTTGGCAGTGGCTATTGCAGTTTTAGCCACCGCTTATGACGCCAAAGGGAAACATATTGACTGGATAGGCCCCATAAATATGGGGCTTTGCAGGGGTTTAAATCTCCTCCTGGGAATGTCAATACTTCCTGCTATCACTGGGGAAAACTGGTACCTGCTATTCATTCCGGTAATTTACATTGCAGCCATAACCTCCATTAGCAAAGGTGAGGTAACAGGTTCTACCCGGAAACCCTTATATGTGGCAGCTTTTTTTTATCTTTTGGTCATTACAGCTATTGCATATTTGGGATATGAATCAGAAGCCAGCGACTTCTTTTCCACTGTTCTGTTTGTAATCCTGTTTGCAGCTCTTATCCTGCCTCCCCTTGTTCGGGCTATTAAAGAACCTTCAGCTAAGAAAATACGCCTGGCTGTAAAAGTGGGGATCATCTCCCTGATTGTTATGAACGCAGCCATTGCGGCTTCCTCAGCAGGTCTTGTTTTTGGGCTTGTGGTGTTGACTCTTTTACCCTTTTCTTTCCTGACCGGAAAATTGTTCCCGGTCACTTAAAACCTTGTTATGAATTCCAAAATAAGTGCTCAAAAAACAAACATCCGGCAAAGCTTCACTCTACCTGTAGCGTATGACGTGTATTTTACCGAAGATCTTTTTGCCCCTGCAAATCCCACTTTTAAGCAGGTATTCAGTCGAAAGACAGAAAAAAAATTAAAGCTTTTATTTGTGGTTGACAGTGGTTTACTTGAAAAAACACCGGGCCTTCAGGAAAAAATCAGGACTTACTGCGAAGATATTTTACAACTCGAGGATTTTCCCGATCCCATCATTCTACCGGGTGGCGAAGAGAGCAAGAACTATTTAGATCACGTTACTTCTGTTCTGGATCAAATTAATAAATATGGCATTTCCAGGCATTCGTTCGTAGTAGCTATTGGAGGAGGCGCCGTGCTCGATGCCGCAGGATTTGCAGCAGGCATTGCGCATCGCGGAGTAAGACTGATAAGAGTTCCCACCACTGTTTTATCCCAGAATGATTCGGGCGTGGGCGTCAAAAATGGAATAAACTGGTACAACAAAAAGAATTTCCTGGGAACCTTCACCCCTCCCTTCGCTGTCATCAATGATCAGCAGTTTTTACGAACTTTAGAAGAAAGAGACTGGCGAGGCGGCATTTCTGAAGCCGTGAAAGTGGCCCTTATTAAAGACAGGAATTTTTTTGACTGGATTAAGAATGACACCGAAAGACTGGTCAACCGGGATAATGAAAGTATGCAGTACCTCATTTACAGATGTGCAGAGCTTCATTTAGAACATATCTCTTCGGGAGATGCATTTGAAACAGGCTCCTCCCGGCCTCTTGATTTTGGCCACTGGGCAGCTCATAAACTGGAACAGTTCACCAATTACTCCTTAAGACACGGCGAAGCTGTTGCTATAGGAATCTCTCTGGATTGCGTCTATTCATGGAAGACCGGCTTGATAAAAAAATCTACTTGTGACAAGGTGCTTCAACTACTTTGGAATCTGGGTTTCAGATTATATACGCCGGAATTACTTCGATTGGAAGAAAAAGAATTTGAGGTGCTCGAAGGCCTTCAGGAATTTCGGGAACATTTAGGCGGGGACCTCACTATTATGCTACTTGAAGAAATTGGCAAGGGGAAAGAGGTACATCAAATAGATCAGGATAAAATGAAGGAATCCATCCTTTTTCTTGAGAAGGAAGATCAAAAAATTGGTGCATCTTGAAATACAAAAACTATCATCTTACCTACTGTACCAATGTGCATCCCGGGGAAGACTGGGCAACCACTTTCACTCAGCTTAAGAAGTATATCCTGCCTTTAAAGGAAAAATTGGCACCTGAGACACCCTTTGGCATCGGCTTGAGATTGTCGGCAAAAGCTGCAGCCGGTCTCCTGGAAAATAACGGGCTGGACAAATTTCAAAAATGGCTTGAACAAAACGACCTGTACGTATTCACCATGAATGGCTTCCCTTACGGCACTTTTCACGCCACGCATGTTAAAGAAAAGGTACATGACCCCGACTGGAGCACTAAGGAAAGACTAAAATACACCGGGGACCTTATTGAAATTTTGGGCAAGCTTATACCGGCGGAAATTAGTTCAGGCAGCATTTCAACATCTCCCGTATCTTATAGGTTTACTCAGAAAAATATTAAAAATGATAAGGAGACTGAACAGAAGATCACTGAAAATTTCGCTGCTGTTGTGGAGCTGCTTTTTCAGCTGAAGGAAAGTACAGGTACAGAGATTCATCTGGATATAGAACCCGAACCGGATGGAATGGTAGAAAGTTCAGCCGAGGCGGTAGCATTCTTTGAATATTTAGTACAGGATGTTGGGGTACTTCTACAAAAAAAGCTCAGGGTCCCGGCGGAAAAAGCACATGCCATCATTTTGGATCATCTTAGGATCTGCTATGATGTTTGCCATTCTGCCCTTCTTTATGAGGAACCATCTGAAGTCATGGCAAATTTTGAGAAAGCAGGAATAAAGATTGGAAAAATCCAAATAAGTTCAGCCTTGAAGATCGCTATTCCCCTGGAGCAACCTGAGCGGAAAAGAATTCAGGACCGTTTGACAGCTTTTGCAGATTCTGTTTATTTACATCAGGTAGTGGGTTTACTACCCGACGGTTCTTTTGAACGCTATAAAGATCTTCCGGCTGCCTTAGAAAGTTTGCCCGTGACCCATTCCACCGAATGGCGAATTCATTTCCACGTTCCCATTTTTGCTGCGGAATATGATGAGATCTGCTCTACCCGGCAACAAATAGAAAAGGTTTTTTCCCTACCAAACCTGAAGGAGATCACTTCTCATCTTGAGATAGAGACCTACACCTGGGATGTATTGCCCGAAAAGAATCAAAGCTCTTTAACCGAATCTATTGCCCATGAATATCGGTGGGTGCTAAGTAACCTTTAAAAAATGAAAAAAACAGTCGTTATTAATGTAGTTGGACTTTCAAAGAATTTAGTGGGAGACAAAACACCTTTCTTAAAAGGGTGGGCAGGAAAAAAACAGGTAAGAGCTATAGATCCGGTACTTCCCGCTGTTACGTGTAGCGCCCAGGCTACTTACCTTACAGGGAAATATCCTGAAAAGACAGGGATTGTAGGCAATGGCTGGTTTTTTAAAGAGGAAAGTGAAGTGAAATTCTGGAGGCAACCCAACCAGCTTGTACAAAGCGAAAAGATCTGGGAAACGCTGAAGAAAAGTAATCCGGATTTCACCTGTGCAAATTTTTTCTGGTGGTACAATATGTATTCCTCTGTGGACTATTCGATCACCCCTCGCCCAATGTATCCGGCAGACGGCAGGAAAATTCCTGATATCTATACCTTCCCCTCCCATTTAAGAGATGATCTGCAGAGGGAATTAGGACAATTTCCTCTGTTCAAATTCTGGGGCCCTGCCACTTCAATTGAGGCTTCAACATGGATTGCTCGGGCCTCGAAGATGGTCGATGCACAAAATGATCCCACTTTGACTCTCATTTATATTCCACACCTGGATTATAATTTTCAGCGCCTGGATTCACATCATCCCAATATTGACAAAGACCTGAAACAGGTGGACGAAATTTGTCAGGACCTTATCAACTACTATGAATCTAAAGGTGCTGAAGTAATTTTACTTTCTGAATATGGAATAACTGAAGTAGAACGTCCTGTTTATATCAACAAACTGCTAAGGGAAAAAAACTGTATCGCTGTCAGGGAGGAACTGGGTTATGATGTTTTTGATGCTGGCGCCAGTGAAGCTTTTGCTGTTTGTGATCACCAGCTCGCCCACATTTACGTCAGGGACAAAAGCAGGATTTCTCTAATAGGAAAACTGCTAGGGGAGCTACCCGGAATTGAAAAGTTAATTACAGGAGAAGAGAAAAAGGAGTATCACCTGGATCATGAACGTGCCGGAGATATTATTGCTATTGCCGACAAGGATTCCTGGTTTTGTTACTATTACTGGCTGGATGACAAAAAAGCTCCTGACTACGCCCGAACAGTCGACATTCACCGGAAGCCGGGATATGACCCTGCCGAGCTTTTTATCGATCCTGACATAAAATTCCCCAAGCTGAAAATAGGTCTGAAATTACTACGGAAAAAGCTGGGCTTCCGGACACTCATGGATGTAGTTCCGTTAAAGCCTGAGCTGGTAAAAGGTTCCCACGGCCGCCGTCCTGAATCAACCGGGGATTGGCCGATCTTCATTTCTTCTTCTAAGGGAAAAGAAGCAACCTTAAAACCTGTGGCTGTCTTTGACGAGATTAGATCCGCGGTACTTTCAGAATGAACTAGCTCATCACATAAAGCTAACTTTATTTAAGGAGCAACCATTTTAAAAACCTTGCCGGTAGTACCTATAGGGCCTTCTTCATCGGTTGTAAGAATAAACATTTCTCCTTCCTTGTTCTGACCGAAAGACAATAAATAATGGCCGATTGAAGTAGAGTTGGTCTGAGCAATTTTCAGCTCTTGAAAATCCCACATGCCGGTCTCTTTTGGAGTTGAAACGAACACGGCTCCCGCAGGTTTTCCATGATGCTGCGTCCAGGTGCCAAAAATGTACTTTCCGTCCATATTTCTAAGGTCTTCACCCCTGTAAACATAACCTCCTATGACGACCAGGCCTTTGCCTCCATGGTCGGTCCCGCCTTGTTTAAATTCAATCACAGGACTTATTAAAGGGTTGCCCATCTTATCTTTTTCGGGACATTTCTCCTTCTCTTTATCGTTATTATAGGCATTGAAGCAGTGTGTTCCTTCCATCACGTTCCATCCATAATTGCCACCTTTTGTGATCACACTTACTTCTTCCCAAAGTACCTGTCCTGCATCTCCCGCAATGAGATCATTGGTTCCTTTCATGTCAAACGAGAACCTGTACGGATTTCTGAGCCCGTAGGCGTAGATCTCGTCCATTCCCTCCTTATCTACAAAAGGATTGTCATCAGGAATATTATAAGGAGCATCTCCATTTACGTCAATTCTCAGGATACTGCCCAGCAGGTTTTGCTCTACATCCTGCCCATTACCACCGGCATTTTCCCCATACCAATCAGGTACATGTCCCATGTCGATATCATTTGCCCCACCACCATCGCCAAGGGCAATGTAGAGGTAATTGTCTGGCCCAAAGGCCAAAGTCCCAGCATTGTGATTATCCTGTGGCTGATCGACCTTCAGAATGATCTTTTCTGAAGCTTTGTCAGCCATATCGGGGTTATCCGGAGAGACCCTGAATTCTGAAATGTGGCTGGTATGATCCCAGTTCTCGGGACCATCCCCACTCAGGGGTGCACTATAATAGACGAAGAACCTGCCGTTTTCACTATAATTGGGGTGAAAAGCAAGTCCTAACAAACCTCGTTCTTCATGGGCATCTTTTAGTTCAACTATCTTATTTTTCAGATTTAAGAATGGTTCTTCCAAAAGTCCTTTTTGGGGAGTATGAATTCGGATCACCCCTACCTGGTCAACGATGAAATACCTTCCAGATTCATCAGGAGATTCAACAAATGCCACAGGGGAAACTAGATTATCTGCTACAACCTCCAGTCCTACCGATTCCTGCGAAAAAGTTGCGAAGGATATAGTTAATAAGCAGATTAAAGAGAAAAAGGATTTGATTTTCATAATGGTCTATTTTTAGTGGAATTCCTTGTTATCAATCTGTTAGCAAGGTACACAAAACCATATACAGCAGTGGTTAACAGGCTGTTAAAGACTGACATATGACTGTTAAGTCTATAAATACTAAATCGACATTTAACCGCTCTATTTAACTATGATTTAAACTTATCCTCTTAATAACTTTAAAGAGAGTAAAGTATTAGTTCTTCAATAGTATTTCTATCATTTTATTTTAAAAAAAAGAAGAATATTTGAATGTAATTTTATCCATGGCTATCTATAGTAAAAATCGATTCCGCTAGGAGAGACATTTTATTTTTAAGTTTTTTATTCAGAATAGAGGATATAATTGTTAATTATGACATATTTTTTAGCTTTCTTGATCCTGTTCCACGACCTGGTGCCAGCTAAGGCCCTCGCTTCTAAGCAAGCTCCCCAAAATACGCCTACGCTCAACCAACTCTTGTGAGTTTCTTTGAGTCAAACTGCGCGGTAAATCTTCATTGCCTGGGGAAACTTCAGCTTTAGGCAAGCTGCGGGAGAAATTTTTATCTAGATTTCGAAGAAAATCTGACAGAGAAGAACGCAAAATTTTCAATTCCTCCCGAAAATTTTCTCCCTTGTTAGATTTAAGAAGAATTGATAAAGCCTCATCTAATCTTGTGATATTAATACTGAACGAGTCTTTCACTTGGGACCGACTGTAGTAATGAACAACAGGATAAGCCTGATGACTTACGGAATGTTCGTCTACCTTCTCCTGAAGGTCAAGGATCTGTAGGTAACTATAGGGGGAATCTAGTCTAAGTAACTTATTTGCTATGGCCTGGGGGCTATTACCCAAATTATGGATGCTTTTCGCCAGGGTTCTTTTCTTTACCACAGCAGATGAAACTGAAAGAAAATAAGTCATCGAGCTGGTGAAAAAAATGAATCCAAAGAAGGAAAAGCAGCTCGTAACCAGTTCAAAAAAAGGCGATATAGGTTTAAAATTTCCCATCCCCAGAGTAGAAAGTATATATCCAGTAAAATAGAGCCGTTCCCAGAAATTTGCTACTCTGCCGCTACTGTTAGTAATATCCTCGGGGTTGAAAGAATAAACCAGGAAAAGTCCAAACCAAATCATAGAAAGCCATACTGCGAGGATCATGAGATTTATGAATAGCCCGTGATAGTTATAAAGCTTTCTCCCAAAAATCCCCACACAGAACTGTAGTATCCTATCTGATAAAATTGCCACATTTTCAGAAATAGAACCCGCCCCACTGGCGGAAAGAGTAGTGTAAAAGAAATCATGTATAGCTATTAATAGTATAATGAATCCAAGGATTAGCAATGTTTCTGACATTTTATTATTTATTTGTTTTTATCTATGTTATAATTTTTGAGAAGCCAATATAAATAGACCCTGAAATTCATCCTGAAATCCTACAAAAAAAAGAATCATTAGGTGAAATTTCTTTCTCTCCTTTAGAATCAACCTCTATTACAGGCTCACAGAAAACTTCTTCTGCTATCCACCATCCCAACTCTACAATTACTATTGAAGCGAAAATCAGACACCATAGCCGCTTATTCGCATCTCTCTCTCTTTTGAAATCCATAACGTAATTTGTATCAATTTTGAACAAATTAGTTATTATGGATTTCGCCCTGTTCTATTATTTTAGAAAATACATTCACTATCCCAGGATAATGGTAATTTAGATTGTAATGTCTTTGTCAAGGAACCATAGATTTTCATTATATGCTAAACCTTTGCAGCTCTAAGACGCCAAGCATTTGCTATTACCGCAACAGGGCTGCAATAGCCAAGGCAGCAATTATAGGTGAAAGAAGTATTACTAAAAATGACTACGGCAATCCTGCTGCAACTGGAATACCCAGGGTCTTGTTTTCAATAAGCTCGTTCAAAAAACATCCAGGTGGCATAAAAAACAACAGGAACAGATAGCCCTAAATGAACCCATTTCCGGTACTTTCAATCCATTAGCTCTAACAGTGGATTATCTGAAAACATTTCCTCAGACATCGCTGCTATTAAATTAGGAACGGTGAAGACAGTAGCAGTCAAGAACTTCTTCAGCAGTTTCTTAAGTCTTATCATCTCCATCCACACCTCCTTCCATAGGCACAAGATCCATCCCGCAAATTGGGCAGGAACCCATTTCATCCTCTACTGTTTTAGGATGCATGAGGGAGGTAAATCACTGAGGCATCTTTTGCGAAAACGGTACTTCCACAAGATTCACCCTACACACCGTGCAATCCCCGGGTTTGTTGTAGGTTTTTTCCTCCTCGCAGTACATTGGATAATAAAAGGTTCCAGATCCTCCCGTCGCTTTTTATGTATTTTCTTTAGACGGTTTTTTGGGTTTCTCTCCCGGCACAGTGATAGAATAAGTTCCTCCATCTTCCTCCAGCTTTTTCTGAAAGGTTTTAAGTGGAATATGTTTATCCATCTCTATCATCGCCTCTTCCTTTTCTAGGTCTACCGAAGCCTTTGTGACTCCTTCTACTTCATTTAAGGTTTTTTCGACACGGCTACGGCAGCCGTTGCAGGTCATCCCGTGAACAGCATAGGTATGCGTCATATTGTTTGAGAACTACCTTCATCCTCAAGTGGTAGAGCAATAGAATAGCTTCCTTTCGTTTCTTCCAGTGCCTGCTGTAGCTTTGCCACGGGCACATGCTGCTTCATCTCAATAACTGCCTGTTCATTCTGAAGGTTTACTTCAACATTAGATACTCCTTCAACTCCCTGCAAAGCTTTCTCCACCGTACTTCGGCAGCCGTTGCAGGTCATTCCTGATATTTTATATTTATGGGTCATTTAATTACGTTTTTAGTTAAAATAATTTACGCTACTATTCTGTAAAAGTAGAATTTGTATTTACTCATGGGAATGCATATCAGCTTCCCCTTCGTCAAACCTGTTTTTCAGAAAGAAAAATTCAGCAATAAAAATTAGAATAATAGAAGGAACCGCGACATAAATTATAAATATGTCAGTTTGAGATTTTACAATCAAGAAGGCAAGAAGAACAACAACATCAAGAATAATTGCTGTAATCAAAATAGCTGATTTTGCTTTTACTTCCTTTCTCAGATATCTCAAAACCCCCACATGAACGATTATATCCATGACCAGGTAGAAAATAGCACCCAAAGAAGCAATTCGGCTTAGGTCAAAGAATATGGTCAAGATAATTGCAATTACTACTATATATATCAGCATATGCCTTTGGATAGTTCCAGACATTCCAAGATGGCTATGGGGGATTAAATGCATATCTGTGAGCATTCCTGTCATCCGGGAAACTGCAAAAATACTGGCGATCACCCCGGAAACCGTTGCTATAATAGCAATTCCAACGGTAAAGATTAATCCAAAATCCCCGAACAGGGGCCGAGCAGCTTCCGCAAGCGAGTAATCTTTTGCTTCTATTATTTGAGTAATAGAAAGATTCGATCCTACAGCCAGAGCTACTAAAAAATAGATTACCACACAAGTTGATAAAGAAATTACTATGGCCCTACTAACATTTTTGTGAGGCTTTTCAATTTCACTCCCGCTATTGGTTATAGTAGTAAAACCTTTATATGCCAAAATAGATAAGGCAAGTGCAGCAACATAATCAACAATGCTGTTTTTGCGTTCTTCAGAAGGAACAGCCGCATCCAGATCCACCCCGGAAGCCCAAAGGGCTCCAGCTGCAAAAATAATTAAACCTCCAATTTTTAAAGCTGCCATATAAAGGGAGATTTTTCCAATTGCTTTATTTCCAAGAATATTTACAACAAAGGCTGTTATAAGCAATCCTACCCCTAAGGCTGGAACCCAGAAGCTTCTTTCCCCAGCATCAAATAGCTGCAAGGTGTAACTCCCAAATGTCCTGGCGACCAGGCTTTCATTAATAATCATAGAAAAGGCCATGAGCAAAGATGCGGCAGCTGTAATAGTTCCTTTGCCATACGCTTTTTGCAGGTACATAGCTATCCCTCCTGCTGAAGGATAAGCATTGGACATTTTAATATAAGAGTAGGCACTAAAACCGGAAATAATTCCTCCCAGGATAAAAGCATATGCAAAGTATTCCCCGGAGAGTTCGGCCACCTGCCCAAGGAGCGCAAAAATCCCTGCACCAATCATTACACCTGTTCCCATTGCCACCGCACCGGTAAGGGAAAGGCTGTTCTTTTTATATTCAGACATATAATTCTTTAAAAAAAATCAATCAACCTTCAATATAACTTCAAAAAAAGGAAATTCCGGGCTTTCATTTAATAAGCTGAATTCCTTTGACTATAAGTAGACCTGCATTTCCTCATTCTTCATCAGAACCGAAAAAAGTCCTTTCATTGAAATCCTCCTGGTTGTAAAAATTCCCTTGCGTATAACTGATTTCCTCCTTTTGTTTTGCGGAAAAAATTAGCAGAGTCTTCTTTTCATCTTCAATAGCGAGACTTTTTAAGTTTTTATAGGTGGGCAATGTTTTTAGTTTCTCAGCACTTACTTGTTCCTGAACAACAATTTTTTGTTTCTCTTGATTTAGTTCTGCTCTTCCTATGGGAATTAAAACATCCTTATCCTCTTTTACATTTATCTCTAATCCCACAACGAGGTATCTTATTCTTTTCTGGGTTTTGTCGAACAAAAAATCCTTCAGCTTTCCCACTCTTGTTCCAGTAGCATCAACTATCTGCCTTCCATAAATCCTGGAAAAATGATCATCAATTTTGTAGTCGCTGTTCTTAAGCTCTTCCAAATGTTCAAGTGGTGCAGAAATCTCATTAGGATCTCTTGAGGTACTTCTTTTTATATCCTGACCAACCTCATCATATTTCCACTTCTGTATCATTATTCTGTGTCTCGTCATATCCTAATTTTAATCGGGTTTAATTATTTCAAAACATATCATTAAAAACTAAACATATTATTTTTCAAAGTAAAAATTGGACCCTTGATTTCCCTTTATAATTCTAATCAGTGAGAAAGAAATATTTTAGCCTTTGCAAGTCTCCATTGCACAATTTTTCATGAAAATTAAATGAAATTTTCCAAGAACTTTTTCTCCTATTTTCCAATCTTTTTCTTCAGTAACTGCGCATTAATTGCAACAATAACTGTACTCAAACTCATAAACACGGCCCCAACGGCAGGTCCTAACACAAAACCTGTGGAATAAAGTACTCCGGCAGCTAATGGAATGGCTACAACGTTATAACCCGTTGCCCATACCAGGTTCTGAATCATCTTATCATAAGTAGCTTTTCCAAAAAGGATTAGATTGGCAATATCCTGAGGATTACTGTTGACCAGGATGATATCGGCAGTTTCTGCAGCCACATCTGTTCCCGAACCTACTGCAATACCAACGTTCGCCTGAGCCAAAGCCGGCGCATCATTAACCCCGTCACCGGTCATGGCCACAAATTCTCCCTTACTTTCCAATTCTTTAACTATTTCCACTTTTTGATGGGGTAAGACTTCTGCATAATATCCATCCAGACCGAGTTTGTCACTAACTGCTTTAGCGGTCCTCTCATTATCCCCTGTTGCCATAAAAACTTTAATATTGTTCTCTTTAAATATCCTGATGGCGTCTGCAGACTCGGGTCTAATCTCATCGGCAAGCGCGATATACCCGGCTAATTCACCGTTGATCAATACAAAAACCACAGTTTCGGCTGCATCGCTATAGGCATCTTCGGGGATGTTGATATTTTCATCCCGCAAGTATCCAGGACTTACTACTTTCACCTCTTTTCCCTCTACAGTGGCCTCGACTCCTTTGCCGGTAATGGCATTAAAGTTTTCTGGTTTTGGAATAGGGACTTTATCATCTTTTACTTTTTTGATGATCCCAACAGCAATAGGGTGTTCAGAACTCTGTTCTAACGCGCTGGAAAGCCTTAGAATCTCTTCCTTGGAGAATTTATCATTCACAGATTCGATACGGGTGACGCCGAAGTCCCCTTTAGTAAGGGTTCCGGTTTTATCAAAAAGTAAGGCGGTAATTTTTCGGGATTCTTCAAAAGCCGTTCGGTTACGAATTAACAATCCATTTTGGGCAGATACTGCTGTAGAAATTGCGACTACAAGTGGAATTGCCAGTCCTAGCGCATGGGGGCAGGCAATGACCATAACCGTCACCATTCTCTCAAGTGCGTACACAAAAGGAAAGCCTAAGATCAACCAAACCGCAAGAGTGCCAAAACCAATACCCAATGCTATGTAGGTCAACCATTTTGCGGCCCTGTCGGAAAGGTTTTGCATTTTGGATTTGGATTTTTGCGCTTCCTCCACCATAGTGATCACCTTATTGAGATAGCTATCCTTCCCGGTATGTTCGACTTTAGCCTTTAAGGATCCATTGCCGTTAATAGATCCACCAATTATTTTTTGATCTGTACTTTTCTTTACCGGTTTTGATTCCCCGGTAAGCATCGACTCATTCAGGTAGCTTTCACCCTCCACGATTATAGCATCTGCAGGCACTTTTTCACCAGGTTTAACAAGAATTATATCTCCTTTTTTTAGCGTATCCAGCTTTACATCTTCAATCTGATCTCCGTTTACCCGATGCGCTTCCGCAGGCATCATACTCACCAAAAGCTGTAAAGCTTTGGAAGCACCCAAAACAGATTTCATTTCAATCCAATGCCCTACCAGCATAATAGCAATAAGCGTAGCGAGTTCCCAGAAAAAGTCAACACCCTCGAGACCAAAGACCGTGGCAGAACTGTAGAGATAAGCCACTGTAATTGCCATAGAAATGAGGGTCATCATCCCTGGGGCAGCTTTTTTCACTTCAGACCAAAAGCCTTTCAAAAATGGCCAGCCTCCATAGAAGTAAACAACAGTCGAGAGGGCAAAAAGGATGTACTTATTTCCTGGTAGAAGATATTTGTACCCAAAGAAATCCTGGATCATTGGCGACAGAAAGAGGATTGGGATAGTTAAAACAAGAGTTACCCAAAAACGCTTCTTAAAATCTTCAATCATCATTTTATGGTGATCATGACCTGCATGGCCATGAGCGGGTTCATCATCGTCATGTTTCCCCCTGTCATGATCCATCATGTCCCGGTCCATCGCCTTATTGTGCCCATGTTTTGTTTTTTCAGCAAGGTCATCCTTTAAGTTAGCTTCTTCTTTTCTTGCTTCCCGCTTCGCTGAATTCTTTGACTCCTCCTTGTGTTCGTCGTGATGTTCCATAATTCCTGAATTTACTGGTTAATTTTTCTTAGTTTGGTTCGCATTGTTTCCGAAATATTTTCTGAATAGATACCGTATGCATCTACCAAAATCCCCCTGACCCCATAACGGGAAGAGATAGCAAATAATATACTGTTGTCATCTGTACTGCTCATTCCTTCAAATCTATATACTTCATTGACCAAAAAATCCTGTGGGTGTATCTCCAGCTTTAAAGAGGGGCACTCAAGACAGTGAGGCTTTAAATTAAAATCATATTTGTAACCTCTGGCCTGGAGGCCATTCACAGCTTCTGAAAGGGTGTCATAATTATTCATTTTCTTTTATTTATAAGTCATTGTAAAATAACTGTTGTCTTCTTCGATAAATTCTTGAAAGTTCAATAGACCTTGTCCATTTAATTTCTCGTTAACAGTATAATTTAGTTGCTTAATGCGAATCCCCCACGCATAGGTCTTAATATTGATCTTTGAATTAATAGTTTTTTTGTTGTCATTGAACTTTCGGTCATATATCTTTATAATACTTTTGGAACCAAAAAAATCGAGCAGTCCCGAATCAAAAGTCATTTCCAATTCTATATTTTCAAGGTTGTCCAAATCGTAAAGCCTTTTAAATTTTTCAGAGGTGGTATTAACCTTGGTCTGCCTTGATTTTGGGTTGGAAAACGGCAAAGCCATTATTATAATACTGGCTTCATCAGGCTTACAGAGATAGGTCGTGGTGTATTTATCGGTCAATTTTTTGTCTTTATCCAACAATTCTGTAACTACCTCAATTTCATAATATCCATTTTTCTTTATTGTTTCACCCGCTTCAAATATTTGTTTATTGAGAAAAGCACCTTTTTCATCAAAATTCTCACGAATGACCACTCTGCCTGAAATCTGCCCTATAAGCATTTCCGTTTGTCCAGTCATTGTGATGCTGAATAAGATAAATAGTACTATAAATCCTTGTTTTCTCATATATGGTGCATTAATTTCTTTACCTCTTTTGCAATAATATTGCTTAAATCTATGCCATTGGATGGATGCGGAATGGTATTGCAGGTAACTATCTTTTCTACTCCGGAATCCAATAAATCTTGATAGGCATTTCCTGAAAAAACGGCGTGAATGCCTACGCAGATAGGGGGTTTCATTCCTGCTTTTTTCAGATGTTGTACGGTTTCAATCATTGTTCGCGCGGTGGAAATAATATCATCTACCAAAATGGGTGTGGCATTCTTGTACTTATCCATATCAGGAACAGAGACTTCCACGTCACGGTCGCCGTGACGTACTTTCTGTAATACCGTAAAAGGTGCGCCAGCATTTTTAGCGACTTCGGAAACCCATTGTTCACTTTCCAAATCGGGCCCGATAAGTACCGGGTTTTTGATGTATTTCTTGATCCATTCTGAAATGGCATCAGCAGCGTGAATTACTTTATTTGGAATTTGATACACTTCTCCCAAAGAACTAATTCTATGCAAATGAGGGTCAACTGTGATAATGCTATCGGCAAAACCTGAAATCAATTTTCCAAAAAAACCGGAATTCACTCCTTCACCTTCATTAAATACTTTGTCCTGACGCATATACGCCAAATAGGGTGCTACCAAGCAGGTGCACATTGCTCCCAAGGATTTGGCTGTGTGGCTTAAAAAATATAGAGGCAGCAGTTTCTCGTCCGGTTCGTGCAAGGTGCATACTAGTACCACACATTTATCTTTAACATCAGATAATATACGCGTGTATGACTCCCCGTCAGGGAATTTACGCACGTTGGCTTTCCCTATTTCAGCATCCATTTTTTTTGCTAAAAGCTCTGTAAGTTTTTCATTTCCGGGAAGGCTAAATAATATTGTTTTCATAGCACGTTTAAATTATGGTTATGATGTCGTTATGGTTATTTTTATATTCCAATGCATAGTTAAGTTCGCCTTTGGATTCAGCATATAAAGTATATAGCAATTGATTCTTTTCTATTTGTTCTCCCAAATGGATATTTAATAGAATTCCTGCCGAAATAGATTGAGGTGCTCCTGAAAGCTTTGCGAGCTTCGCTATTTTTCGGTTATCAATTCTTTTTAAAATTCCGGATCTTTCGGCTGTAATTTCCATCTTATGAGGTGCTAAAACAGGTTTTGAAAAGCGTCCTTGTGCTTTGCAAATGGCCACAAATTTTTCATAAGCTTTTCCAGATTTGAGAATTTGACGTGCTGTTTCCAGTCCCTTTCCTTTTTCTTCTTTTCCAGAAAGCTCAAATAGTTCAGCGGCTAAAAGCAATGCTCTTTCTGTTAGGTCTTTAGGTGCATCAGCTTCATTTTTCAAAACTTTTAATATATCAATAGCTTCTAAAGTGGGACCGATACCCCTTCCAACAGGCTGCGTTCCATCAGTAACCACAGCTTTTGCCTTCAACCCAACAGCAGTGCCAACGGTTTCCATATGATTTTTTAATTTTAGAGCCATTTCAGTACTGCGAACCTTGGCGGTTTCACCAATTGGAATATCAATGACAACGTGAGTAGAACCTGCCGCCGCTTTTTTAGAAAGTACAGAAGCGATGAGCTGACCTTCACTATCGATATCCAAAGCTTTTTCAACTTTAATGAGCACATCGTCGGCAGGACTTAATTGCGCTGTACCTCCCCAGACAAAACATCCTCCTTCTTTTTCGACTACAGCTTTTATTTCTTCGGAAGAGAGCGTTACATTGGTCAATACTTCCATCGTATCTGCTGTACCAGCTGGTGAAGTGATGGCACGTGACGAAGTTTTAGGCATTGTAAGTCCATAAGCGGCAACAATAGCTACTACCAATGGGGTTGTTCTATTGCCTGGTAAACCACCAATACAATGTTTATCGACCACAATATCTTTACTCCAGTCCAACTGTCTTCCTGAAGCTATCATTGCTTTAGTAAGGTCGCATATCTCATCAATATCCATTCGGTCGCCCGCACAGGCTGTAATAAATGCCGATAGGTGAATGTTAGAATAATTGCCTTCTACGATATCGTTGATGATGTTGTTATAGGCTTTAAAATCCAGTTTTTGATTATAGATTTTAGCTCTTACGTGGCTTAACGATTCAATAGGCTCCAAATGGGAAACATACAGCATTTCATTTTGGGAAACATTCAGTTTTTTTGCTGCAGCATCCGAAAGGCCTATTTCATTTGGTAAAAGAAGGCCGGAACTCAAAACGTTCAAGCTTGCGACGATTGAGGTGGTTGCATTTGATATCCTGACCCTTGTTAGTGCTACAAACCCTTCAGAACTACAGACGTGGCAATCCTCACGCATATACACTACATATTCGTTTTGGGTGTAAATCCCGAGATGTTTATATTTTAGTATGTTTGAGTGTGGGTCCATTATTTTATTGATTGCTGGGATTTATTCTATTTCTTCGATGGTGTATAATTGCGGAATTTCTGTATTCCATCCATAGGTTTCCTTGATACCTTTTTGTAATGCTTCTGCACTTTCTTTTTCACCGTGGACAATGAATATACGTTCGGGCTTATTTTTAATGTCGCCCATCCATTCTATAAGTTCTGCGTGGTCTGCGTGTGCCGAGAGACCTTCAATTTCAGCGACCTGCATATTGAAAGGCACCCATATTCCATAGACTTTTAGTTCTTTCTCACCTTCCAACAGCTTTCTACCACGTGTGCCTTCAGCTTGATAGCCTACAAAAAGCAAGGTGTTATTTGGATTTTGTGCCTGTGTTTCAAGATAGTTGAGCATTCTTCCGCCTGTGAGCATTCCACTCCCTGCAATTACAATTTTTGGTCTGTTATCAGTTCTTAATTCCATTGTTTCGCGATAACTGCTAACAAGTGTAAAATGTGAACACATTTCGTCACATTCGTTGTCTTCCAATCTGTGCCAATCCCGAGTTCTATGAAACAGTTCCAATACGTTGGCACCCATTGGGCTATCCATAATCATTTGAACTTTAGGGATTTTGTTCTCCTTGAGTAATTTCCAAAAGATAAGCATCATTAGTTGGGCACGCTCTACCGAAAAACTGGGAATAAATAAGCTGCCACCTCTATTGATGGTATCGTTGATTAATTTTTCGATTTTTGGAAGCGCTTCTACTTCATCAGGATGAAACCTTCCTCCGTAAGTGGATTCAACGAAAAGTATATCCGCTTTTTTTGGTTTAAGGGGTGGATAGAGCAATAAATCATTGGTTCTACCAATGTCTCCAGAGAAGACAAAGCGTTTTCCATAAATATCCAACTCAATATAAGTTGCACCCAGAATATGCCCGCTGTACTGGAACCGAGCCCTGATACCATCAAATAACGGAATCCATTGTGCTTGTGGAATGCCCTTAAAATGCGGAATGGTTTTTTCTACATCCTTTAAATCGTAAAGCGGTTCTGCGAGACTGTGTTTGGAATAGCCTTCTTTATTGGCACGTTCTGCTTCCTGTTCCTGAATTTTTGCACTATCGTTCAATATGATTTTTGCAATGTCCAAAGTAGGATTCGTACCATAGATGGAACCATTGAAGCCTTGTTTCACCAACCTCGGCAGATAACCTGTATGGTCCATATGGCCGTGGGTGAGCAAAACAGCATCAATATTTGCAACATTAACAGGTGGGTACTCCCAGTTTTTAAGGCGTAATTCCTTTAGCCCTTGAAAAAGTCCGCAGTCTATGAGTATCTTTTTATCTCCTGTATCCACTAAATATTTTGAGCCGGTTACTGTACCTGCTGCCCCCAAAAAGTGAATGTTTATTTGATTAGTTTTCATCGGTTGTTCTAGGATTAGATTTTGCATAGTTCAAGTGAATCTTCCAGAATTCTTTTGTGTCGGGAGTTGGGAATCCCTACTTTATCCAACAAGTTCGGACTTTCGTGGAGTTCTTTACAGAGAACAATGCCTTCATCCAATAATTTTGTTTTCTCAGCTTTCGTTAAACTTGTTAAGGCTGTTAAGGGGTGCAATCCCGCCTGGTCAATTCTATCTTTGAGTCCACTCTCCTTTGGATAATCCCAACTGGTCATTAGCAGGCCAACACAATTGCCATAGTTTATGGCATCAGATGTAAAACGTGTATTGGTATATAAACCTCCTTTGTGGATTTTGTTCTGGTGACCCTTTTTACGTCTCCACTGTTTTTCCACATCTAAAAAACGGGAATGGATGTACAAAGGAATTTTTACATTGCAAAACCTGCCTTGATCACTATGGTATTTACATTCAATCATATAATGTTTTTCACCTTTTTGCGCTATCACATCCACTTCATGCTGAACGCAATTGCCTTGTACAATCACACCAACCTTTGTTTCAAATCCTTCGTGTGCCAATAATTTGCCTACCAACTTTTCAAATGGGAAGCCAGAAGGGCCTAATTCCATCAATGCCTTTTTAAGCTTGTATTTAAAGGCACTTACTCTCGATTTTGCCTTAAGCATTTTAAACGCTGCCTCATAGATCCTTTTAGTGGTCATCCCTTCTTCAAGCTGTTCATACACCTTATGAGCTATATCCTTAACAATAACCTCATTTGCTCCCGCCCGCCTAAGGGAATTGATGAGTTTTTCAATTTGGAAATCCTCATACTCACCCGAAGACTTTTTAACCAGGACTGATCTTTTCATAGTCACATTTTAATTGTCATAACGGGCAATTCAGAATGGTTGGTTACCTTTTCAACGGTGCTACTGGAGAAGAGACTTAAAAATCCCGTGCGCCCGTGCGTACACATGGCAATAAGATCCACATTTTTGTAGATCAAAAAATCATTTATTCCTTCCTCTACACCCGATTCGTTATAGACATTCATTGAGTAAGTTGTGAGCCCTGGGAAATTTTCAAGGAAATCTTTTATAGGTTGCAGACTCTTTTCAATACTATTATAATCTGTTGTAGTATTCACCTTTAATAAATGGATACGTGCATCACATTTTTCAGCAAGTGATTTTACGTGTTGAAATTCTTCTGTCACATCTTCTTTAAAATCTGAGACAAACAAAATGTCTTTAAAAGGAAAAGAAACATCCTTATCTTTAACTACGATGACAGGCACCTCGGCTTTTCTCACTATTTCTTCTACATTGCTTCCCAGTAATTCACGAATTCCTCCTTTTGTGCCACTACTACCGGTAACTATAAAATCATGTTCAAAATGACCGCAGTGGCTTAGGATGTTGCTTATTTCACCATTATATTCCAAAAAGGTTCTGCATTTAAGTCCAAGGCCCTCTGCTTTTTTTTCTAATTCTCTCAAATCTGCCTTCGCGCTGCCAATCTTTAATTTTGTTTCGGGGTATAGATCTTCCTTCTGTTTGTCCAGTCGAACCCAGTCAACCGGGGTTTTTACGTAATGGAAGAAATGGATTTCCGAATTGTAAAATTTAGCCATTTTGAGCCCCAGCTCCTCTGCTTTTTGACAATTTTCAGAAAAATTGGTAGGTACAAGTATATTGTTCATAATTTAAAATTATTAGTTATTTCACATTATCGTTTTTGGTATTTTTTATCTTAAATATATCCTGGACATCAGAAACATATATGAGACCATCACCACTTTTTCCTGTTTTGCCATTTTGACGAACGATGTCACAAATAGCCGCCACTTTACTGTCCTCACAGACGATTTCCAGTTTATAGATCTTGCTGTGGAGGAATGGTAGTTTGAGGGAAGGCCAATCTTCTCCAGGATCTGTGTAATCGCCGGTTCCTTCTCCCTCAAAGACTGTTAAACAGCAATGGCCCTCTCTCCTCAAGGAAGAAATCACCTCCTTAATTTTATTTGGCCGTATGAATGCTTTTATTTCTTTCATAACCTCTTATTTATTGTTATTGATAAATCATATTCCTAACGTGCGGTTGGTTTTAAGTATGGATACGTGCCCATCTTCTATGATACCTGTGAGTGCTCTTATCGCATCAATAGTTTCGGGGATTACAATAGCCTGGTTGTCTACCACATAGGCATAGAAGAGTTCGTCTCCCTGTACTTTCAACATATCCTCCCAAAGTGCAACTTCGTACATGTCCCCCCAGGGTCTTCCCATATCCAGGAACATTTCTTTTATAGTATTGTTTGAAACCAAACCCTGCTCGTACCGAATCATCTTAATTCTTGTCGACGTTTTAAAAGCATTTAAAACTTCATCTTTTGAGGCCTTTTTTGTCAGTCGCACATTCCAGTAGTGCATATGGCTCAGGGTTTCAGGTACTTTTACTGCAGCAGTAATAACATCCAGTTCGGGATCTACACTTTGAGCATCGGGACCCTGATGACTGGGAATATCTTTTTCAGGAACCATTGTATTCATGATTCCCCCCATATGGCTTTCCCAGGGATCTGTTGCTCTTCGTAAAAGAGTACCGCGGGCACTTTGTAACAGATTTGCCCTTTTTAGAGCCGTAAGAGTTCTTAAAATGGAGGTGGTGTTGCACGAAACCACCCGCGTAGCATCTATGTTTAGAGCGGTTTGGTAATTGTTTTCGGCACTGAAGGAATGGCCCGCAGTTTCATGCTTTTCACCTCCTTGTACAATAAATTTTTTACCTTGACTTTTGTATCGTTCTACGTTTTTTGCGGCAACTTTTTTAGGGGTGCAATCCACAACCAGGTCCACCTGATCTAAAAGCTCTGTCATTCCGCCTTTAACGGAGAATCCGGCGTTTTTCATTTCCTTTTCTGCTTCTTGTGTCGCGCTGTAAATATTGTAGTTTTTTCTTACCGCATTTTCTATGCGCCAGTCACTTATGATATCACAAATGCCGGTTAACTCCATATCATGTTGTTTGTCAATGGCATCGGCAACTCTTTTGCCGATGACTCCATAACCTACTACTGCTATTTTTTTCATGACTTCCAATTTTTTAATTTGATCTTGTTCCTTTGTTTCACATTACTTTCGTGTTTAAAGTAACCTGATTATGCTTTGGATGTACCAGGCGAGTGGCTTATCTCGATTAAAAGTGTATTTCAAGTAGATCCTTAATTACAAAAGCATTAAATGCAGCAGTATCCTTTAACCTTTTACTTGAGCATTATAAAATACCGCTACACAAGCACCGATTAGCCAGCTTAAGATGAAAACCTGGATAATTCCAAAGAACACCTCCAGTACAGGCACATCCATTCTTATTATACTACTTGTGTCCAGTCCGTGTAAAAGACTGTTAAAGAACTTTACTGTTCCTTCCCGCCCCACTGTGGCCATCACCAGTACACACCCCACATAAAGGAGAGCTCCGGTAAGACCGAGTGCCAAACCAAATTTTTTTATGTTTAATCGATACATATTTTCAGATTTTAAAATTATTTATCCGATTCTAATAGCTTCTTTTGTTCTTCGAACTGTTCCTTCGAAATTTCGCCACGTGCAAATCGCTTTCTTAGGATGTCCAGTGGTTCTTCTCTTCTTGTTTTTTTTCCCCATTGTGTTGGTATCATGAAAACCCAGATAAGAAAAACTATCCAGATGAACCACCAGATGAGGTGCATTCCAAAAAATCCATCATAATTGTGCATGTCTTTATTTTTTTTGATGTTGGTTTGTTACTTGATCTTTGCTTTTTTTCTTTAAATTCTCATCGGTTAACCCGTGAGTATGATCTCCATGCCGCATAGGCATCATTAGATGTATGGCAAACATTATGATGATAAATGTGAAAAGCCAGACATCACCACCCAATCCAATTGATGGGGCCAAAAAGATGAGCAAAAGAGGTAAAACACATCCGATGATCATCCATAACCAGTGATTTTTCATTTTAATTTATTTTAATGATTAAACAATTTTTTTAGATAGTATATCAATAAGTTAACTTAAAGGTTATTTTTTAAATATGATAATGCTCACTCATGTTGAAAATTCAATATTTTTTTCTACCTGTGAAGTTTTTGTGTTTTCATCTGTTTACCTTTAGTTTTACTGATACTCAATTACTTTAGTTGATTTATCGGAAACTGTAATAGATTGTTTCTTAAATTGAATCTTGATGTCGGATTCAACTTCATCCAGAGGCTATTGTTCATCGATGAAATGCATCTCCCTCCTCAGGATTCCTGCAGAGATATCAAGTTCCTGAACATAATTCAAGACCTGTTTTTTTCTAACTGGAACCAGTCCTTATCTCCTTCCAGCCTGAAGCTTAAGTGCAGCCAGTTAGGCCAATTAACCAGATCTTCATTTTCAATGGTCTTTCCTGCTATTTGTGATTTAAGCCTGTTGTAACCACCTGCCAGGTAGGTGCCCGGGTAATGAGTGCCATCAGCTTCTGATTCTTCTGCTGCTCCCCTGGTGGCGAAATAGCCATTGCCAAGGGTACAAAGGGCTTCCCGGAGTCCCTCTTCTTCTTTTCTTAAACCGTGATATTCCAGTTTCGAGTTTTGCATGGCTACTATTTTTTTGATGATCTTCATGAAAATGTAGGACACATCTTTTTATTTTTTCTTAGCTGTCAACTTCTATTTTACAAAATGACCATCTGGTTACTACTACCATTTTAGGTCATGTTTATATTCTTTCTAAAGTTGAAATTCCAATTATGTCTTTAAAATATTTACTGTGTAACCTTTGTATGTTAATGACTTATTCCGACAATCATAGCTGCAGTCATTCCCAGCACCATTACAATCCCGCTTATGGGTGCCCAGCCCATGTGCATACCGTTTGTAGACCTTCTTTTCTGTTGAGTGTTCTGGAACTTTTCCGGATTTTTTCTGAATACTGTCAGGCATTGTTCGGAATCAAAATAATACGTGTTTTCCATATAATTGTAGTTTATAGCACTTTGCTCGCTAACGACTATCCCACATACAGGATCCACGTGTTGACCTTGAGCTAAATCTATACGGCTGCTGCTACAAGAGGTGAAGGTGAGCAGGGCGGTAATCCAAATCAAGAGTATGATTAGAAAATTTCTTTTTCTGAGGGTGCTCGCAAAAATCGATTTCATTTTTTTGATTTTTTTTAATTTTTTTATTCAACCACTACAAGTACCAGTCTCTCAAAAATGCCATGGATAGAGCTAGAAGAAAGAGTATTACAAAAGCACATATTGCCAGAAATTTATCACTCTTTTTGGCCTTGGAACGATGCCGCTCTTTCTTTTTCGTTTTCTTACTTGATTTTCTCCTTTGTTCCCTGTAAGATCTCATGAAAGATTTTTACGGTACTTATGATTCTAGACAGTTTCTAGTTTTAAATATTCCACCGGAATTGAACTATAATAAAACTCCGGTAATTCACGCATCGTGCCTGCCAATGGGCCGGTAAATAATGTGGGGGAGGGGTACGGTTAATTTACCGGCCCATATATGCAGGGCTTAATCTCTTATCTAACTTTTAACTTTTCCTGCTTCCAAAGCTCTTTTGTACGTAGCTTCCGATTTGTAATAGGCTACTGTGCCATTTTTGTTTAGCAAGACGATAAAAGCTTCAGATTTGTCAACTGCCTCGCCGGTTATAGGATCAACAGCCATACGGGCGGTTTTTTTTTCGTTAAGGGTTTCAACGCACATATTACAACAGCCATAGTAGATCTTACCATTTACACCTATTGGAATTTGAGCTTTGGCCATGTAAGCATCGTTGACCATACATACCAGGTCATTGGGTACCTGATCTCCAATTCTATAATTATGCTCTGCTTTCACAGCACTTTCTGCTACTGAATTAACCTCTGTTTGCGTTGTTTGCACTTTTTCTTTCTCTCCCGTATTACAACCGGAAAGAAACCCTATACCTATTACCGCAATTGCGAAAAATTTTATTTTAGCTTTCATATTTGTTGTGCCTGCTTTATGGACCGGATAAGTCATGAGGGGGGAGTAGGGCACAACCACCAGTCCACTTACGCAGGTCTTTTTTATTTTATTGTTTCTTGTATACTACCACACTTCAGCATTTTTCCTCCAAAAAATGGATTTTGAATTGCCTCTTCGTGGCTTAGCCAAAAACCTCCTGAGTTATTATTAGCCATTGGACAGCGCGCAAAATACAATTGGTTTTCCGCAACTTTGCCCTTTAGAAAATCAGCAAATTCACTGGAAAAATCCGAAAATGCAGCCTTTTGCGATTCCAGATTACGATTAGCAGCCAACTTTGTTGCGACTTTCTGTAATCCATCGGTCCCTTCTAACTTTGCAATAGAGTTGAGAAGTTGCTCTGCTTCCTTCTTTGCCAGTTCTTGATCAGACTTGAGTATTGCGGCTTTAAGGGTTAAATAGTCTTCATAAGCTGTAGTTATTTTTTCGTTATTAAATTTTGGGATTTTACTGTCCATCATTTTCATCTCACCCGACTCCATATTTTCGTGATCGTGGTGCATCATTTTCTTCTCCTGGCTATAACCCAGACTAACGGCTAATAGCAGTACTACTGCAGTTTTTACTTTTAAAGTTTTCATAGTTTTTAATTTTAGATATTCATATTTGATTTTCATTTATTACTTAATTCTTAGTTTATTACGGATTTCACTTCACCGCAGGTAAGCATAGCTTCTCCAAAAAACGGGTTCCTAATTTCTTCGCTGTTACTTAGCCAGTAGGCACCTTTGTTGTTATTGGCCATAGGGCAAAAGTTCACATACAACTTCTGGTTAGCTCCAAAAGCCTCGACAATCTTTATTAGTGGCTGTGAAAGGAAAATAAAGTTTTCACGTTTCCCTTCTATTGTAGTAGCCTCCTTACACAACCTCGTGTGTTTGAATAAGAAAGCCTTTTTTTCTTCCCAGAAATTCTTGGCATGACCAGAAAGGGAATTGCCATCAAGTTTATCAAGAGCAGCCAATAGCTCAGTACTCGATTCCTGTGTCTCATCTATATTAGCCCTTACCAGCCCTTCTTTAAGTTCCAGATAGGCTTCGATTACTTCATTAAGTTGGTTTTTGAAAGCTTTGGGGACATCTTTGCTCATGTCCATCACATCTTCCTGAACAAATTTTGAAGTTTTTGTTTGCTCCGGCATGTCGTTACCCTCTTCCATTTCCATTCCACCATGATTGTGTCCTGTCATGGCAGGACCACCTTCCGGGCTCATCATGCTCCGTTTCCCTTGCAGTTGCGCGGCAGCATCTACCTTAAATACGCCATTGGCCACAACTTCATCACCTGCTTCCAAGCCTTTAGTGACCACATACAAGTCCCCTGCCTCGGGTCCTAGAACTACTTCCCTAAACTCGAAGGTGGGCTCTTCAAACTCGGGCCTCCTTAAGTAGACAATGGCTCTTTTACCGGTCCACAGGATGGAAGATTTTGGTATAACGAGAGCGTTTTCTAAATTATCCAACTCACTGTTAATTACTCCCTGAGCAAACATATCCGGTTTGAGTTTTCCTTTAGGATTATCTACTTCAGTTCGCACCAAAGCTACCCTCGTTTGGGGGTTAATAACAGGATCAATAAAAGTAACAGTACTGGAAAAGGATTGTCCAGGCATCGAGGGTACAGAAAAAGTAACTTTATCTCCTTCTTTGATCCATGCAAGATCGCTTTCATAGGCATCATAAAGGACCCATACTTTATTTAAATTAGCGATATCAAAAAGCGGCTGACCTTCGCCCACATAATCTCCTTCACTTACATTTCTACTGGTAACGGTTCCAGACTGTGTAGAATAAATATCAAAATTATATTGCACCTTTCCATTCTCCTTAATATTCTGGATTTGCGTATCTGTTAAATCCCACTGTTTTAATTTCCTTACCGCAGCTTCTAAAAAAGAAGGATTAGTCTCTTTAAACCGTAAAGCCTCCAGGAGTTCCTTTTGTGCCTGTACTAACTCCGGGGAATAGATAGAGGCTAACCTTTCTCCTCTTCTTACTTCTTGTCCCGTGAAGTTCACAAATAACTTCTCAATACGTCCCGGAAAACGTGCAGTCACAGCCGAAACATTGCGCTCATCTGCGGTCACCCTCCCCGTAAGATATACCTCTTTAGTAGGTGAGCCTGCCTTTACAGTCACGGTTTGAATATCGGCAATTCTGGCTGCGGCTTCACTCATTTGTATCTCAGAGTCATTGACAGCTGCAGACGCTTTCACGGGTATTAATTCCATACCGCATATAGGACAATTTCCCGGTTCCTCCTGTCTAATCTGTGGATGCATTGAACAAGTCCAGATTTCTGATTCTCCTTCCTCATGAGCATGTGCTTCCTCCAGCTGATTTTCGGTGGTGGCTGAACTTTCTGATGTTCCACCAAAAAAAAGCCACCCCAAGAGTAGGCCTGCTGCTAAAAAGCCCAGCCCAACGTATATCATTTTTTTATTTATTTTATTCATAACCTTCTCCTATTAAGTAGTTTATTCTATACACATTGTTATTTCGTTCTGTTTTGGCCCTTGCCAGTTCCAAACCGTAGTTTAAAAGTTGGCGTTCCATTCGAATTATTTCCAAAACATTGTTTCTACCTGTAGATAGTTCTGTCTGGTAAAGCTCCAGTGATTGTTTGGCAATTGTTGTCAACCGATTGTAGAGTTCAACGTTTCGTACTGCGTCCACGTAATCGCGATACAACTGCTCAAGCTTTGTCTCCAATTCATTCTCCAGGTTTTCCTTTTTCAACTGCACTGCCTCTTGCTGCAGAATAGCTTCCTGGCGCATGGCTTTATACTTATTTCTGTAAAGCGGCACCCGTATTCCTACTTGTGGAAAAATAAATGCGTCCTGACCATTGTCTGGCAGTGCCATAGCCGGGTCTAAATCTGTTCTTGAAGCAATATTGGTATAGGTCCCCCCAAGAGTAAAAGATGGTAAACCCATTTTTTTGGCTACAGTGAGCTGCTCTTCGAAACTCCTCGCCTGATGTTCGAGTTGTTCCAGGCGAGGGTTCTCAGCTAAGATCATTTCCAGAAGTATACTCTTTTCATTTAGAAGCTGTTCCTCCCAAAGACTGTCAGGGAACCCAAGAGGCTCTTGTAGTTCTTCATTTAGTAACTCCTCGAACTCTGTAAGCAGGGGAATCCTGCTGTCCTTTAAATATGCTAGTCTGCTTTCCAACTCTTCCTCTTCCAGTTCAACTTGTAGAACAGAAGAAAAACCCGTTTTCCCGCTTTCGAACTGCACCTCAGCGATGCTCTTAAAGGAACTAAGCAGCGCCAGGTTCTCTTCTGTTACTTGTATCGCCATTTCAAGGTAATACAACTCTGTATAGGTAATTTTCACATCCCTAAAAAGTTCCAGTTTCGCATCTTCAAAAAGCTGTAGCCGTGCCTGCGCTCTTTCAGCCGCGACCCGCTCCTGGGCATCAAGGGTCCCAAACCAGGGGAACATTTGGCTAAAGGAAGCTGTAGCCTGTTGAGCTCCAACACGGGTTTCTACTGGTTGGATGAAATAGCCAAAACTTATCTGTGGATCTGGTAATGTTCCTTCCTGAACTACTTTTTCCAGCGCAGCGAGATATTCCTTGTAGAGGGATCTTATCTGCGGATTGTTTTCAGCAGCCAGTACCAGATATTTATCTAAATACCCGATTCCTATTTCTTCTTCCTGGGCGTGGGAGTTATTCGTCCACAAAGCGAGAAAAAACATGATTAAAGCGCCTATATTTATGATATTTTTTTTCATTACTTGTCTAATTCATTTATTTGTTGCTCCTGTAATTTAGGATTTGACCATTTCTTCTCTTGCCACATACTGTATAGGACGGGAACTACGAACATAGTTATTGTCTGGAACAACATTCCTCCAAATGTCGGGATGGCCATAGGGATCATAATATCAGACCCCTTCCCTGTGGATGTTAAAATTGGCATTAAAGCAATGAGAGTAGTTGCAGTGGTCATTACAGCAGGTCTTACCCTTTTGCTCCCTGCCATTACAACAGCTCTTCGAATGGAATTTTTGTCCGTCGTCTTTTCTTCAGCAAAAACCTGCTTTAGATAGGTTCCCATAAGTACGCCGTCGTCTGTTGCCACCCCAAAAAGGGCAATAAAACCTACCCAGACAGCAACACTTAAGTTTATAGGCCCTATTTGAAAGACCTCCCGCATATTTTCTCCAAGAAGATTGAAATTTAGGAACCACGTCTGGTTATACAACCAGAGCAGGATAAACCCTCCCGACAATGCCACGAAGACACCTGAAAAGGCCATTAATGTGGTCTGAAAGTTGCCAAACTGGAAGTAAAGCAGCAGAAAAATAGCTAACAAGCTAATAGGAATAACAATAGACAAAGTTTTTGCAGCCCTTAATTGATTTTCGTAGTTCCCTGCAAACTTGTAGCTCACTCCGGGAGGTACTACAAATTCTCCTGATTCAATTTTCTCATTGATCAGAGCTTGTGCATTTTCTACTACATCTACCTCTGCAACATCAGCCTCTTTATCAAAAATCACATAAGAGAGCAGGAAGGTATCCTCACTCTTTATGACCTGAGGGCCCTGTACATATTGTACTTCTACTAAATCTCCTAAGGGGATTTGAACTCCGGTTGGGGTTGGTACCAGGATGCTCTTAACATCTTCAGGGTTATCCCTGAATTCCCGGGCATATCTTAGCCTGACCCCATACCTTTCCCGACCTTCTACTGTAGTAGTCATAGACATTCCACCCACAGCAGCACTAATGATTCGCTGAACATCACCTATTGAAAGTCCGTATCGTGCAATGGCGCGCCTGTCGATTTCCAGCTCCATGTATGGTTTTCCCACAACTCTGTCGGCAAAAACAGATGGGGCTTTTACTCCAGGTACCTCCCGAAGAATATTCTCCATTTGTAACCCAACTTCTTCAATAGTCTCGAGATCTGGTCCAAAAATTTTCATCCCCATGGGGGCCCTCATTCCGGTAGATAGCATGATTAACCGAGTTGCAATTGGTTGCAGTTTAGGTGCAGAAGTCACTCCCGGCAAGCTGGTGGTTCCTACTATCTCATCCCAAATATCGTCAGGTGATTTAATATGGTCACGCCATTGTCGGAAGTATTCACCCCCGGGATCACCTATCAATTGAGAAACATCCAAATCCTCTCTTTCCATGGTTTCAGGATCAAAAACTTCCCCGTTCTTTAAAACGTATTGATCCTCATCGTTCACTTCAAATCGTTTACGACGTCCATTCTGATCCAGTACATATTCAGATTTATAATTTATAACATTCTCGAACATTGAAATTGGCGCAGGATCCAATGCTGTCGAAGCCCGACCCCATTTTCCCACCGTCATATCGACCTCGGGAATTGCAGTTACTCTCCTGTCAAGAATCCGAATGGTTTCAACATTTTCCTCTACACCGGAGTGAGGCATAGTTGTGGGCATCAATAAGAAAGATCCTTCTTCTAATGGGGGCATAAATTCTTCCCCCGCACCCGGGAAGGTCTCACTTATTCCCAGCCAAACCTCAGTTTGCCTTACGTTATATCCAAGTTTATCGAAACCTGTAGCAACAGGACTGAATATCTTATCAAAACCCTGCCAGGAAAAAAGCCCAAAGAGAATTATCATAATTGGCAGCGATAGAAATTTCCATTTATTTTCCAAAGCCCATCTTAGGATGGGTTGGTAATATTTTACCATCGCCATTAATAATCCCAGCACTATCGATATAATCCCTCCTACAAAAATTAAATTTGTAAATTCAGATTGATCTGCACCAAGTGGCAACCACTCTCTGTTTAAGAAATACAGGACCCCAACTAGTACAATTCCAATGTTGATATAGGTTGGGTATTTTCGCTTTTTCTCGGGCCATCGCGGCTCGAGAAGATTGTTCAGTCCCAGAGCTATAAACATGATTCCTACCCAGGCTACCTTAAACAACAGTAAAACTCCTAAAGCAATAAGGGCAAAATTCCAAATTCTCCGGGTTCTCTTTTTCCCAAAGTTCATGGAAAAGAGTCCATGCGCCAAGGCGGGGATCACAACGAGTCCCACAAACATCGCAGCAATAAGGGCAAAGGTTTTTGTGAAGGCAAGTGGTCCAAATAACTTTCCTTCCTGTCCTGTCATAGCAAAAACGGGAATAAAACTAATGACCGTTGTTGCCAGTGCAGTTAACACGGCTGAGGCAATTTCAACCGTTCCTTCGTAGATGACGGGCAATATAGGACGACCTTTATTATCAGGTAATTCAAGATGTCGCAGTATGTTCTCTGTGAAGATCACTCCAACGTCAAGCATGACTCCAATAGCAATGGCAATCCCGGAAAGGGCCACGATATTGGCATCTACTCCTGCATACTGCATGACTATAAATGTCATGAGTACCCCAATAGGAAGTAGACCTGAAATCATAATAGCTGCCCTTAAATTTAGAACGAGTACTATGACCACTATAATGCTAATCAAGATCTCCAGGATAAGTGCTTCCTCCAGAGTTCCTAAAGTCTCATAAATTAATCCGGAGCGATCGTAAAAAGGCACGATTGTAACTTTGGAGACAGTTCCGTCTGCCAGCGTCTTACTTGGCAATCCGGGAGCAATATTCTCTATTTCCTTTTTTACATTATCAATAACTGCGAGAGGGTTCGAGCCATATCTTGCGACAACCACCGCTCCTGTTGCCTCCGCGCCCCCTTTGTCCAGCCCGCCGCGCCTGGTAGCTGGCCCCATCTGTATCCTGGCCACATCTTTGAGGCGAATAGGAGTATTCTCATTGACAGCAACAACAGCTTCTTCGAGATCCTCCAGGCTTTCTATATAGCCCAATCCACGAACCAGATATTCTGCCCGGTTAAACTCAATGGTGCGTGCTCCTACATCCAGGTTACTTTCACGCACAGCCTCCATTATTTGTTTGACATTTACGCCGTAGCTTTTCATCGCGGTAGGATCAATTTCCACCTGATACTCCTTGACAAATCCTCCTATTGAAGCTACTTCAGATACACCTTCGGCAGCAGATAAAGAGTACTTGACATAAAAATCCTGAATAGTACGAAGCTCCTGAGGATCCCACCCCCCGGTTGGCTCACCGGTTTTTGGGTCTCTTCCCTCCAGAGTGTACCAAAACACCTGTCCCAATGCTGTAGCATCAGGACCCAGGGCGGGCTGGACGTCTGCTGGGAGTGTTCCGGCGGGCAGAGAATTTAACTTCTCAAGAATTCTCGAGCGGCTCCAGTAAAATTCCACATCCTCTTCAAAAATTATATAGATGCTTGAAAGACCAAAAAGGGAACTACTTCGAATAGTTTTTACGCCTGGCACTCCCAAGAGTGAAGTAGTAAGGGGATAGGTTATTTGGTCCTCGATGTCCTGAGGAGATTTCCCCATCCATTCGGTATAGACGATTTGTTGGTTTTCACCAATGTCTGGTATGGCATCCACTGGCACCGGATCCCTTGGCATCCAGTCTAAGTCCCAGTTAAACGGTGCTGTAGCTACTCCCCAGGCCATTAAGGCAACCGTAAGTAAAGCGGTCACCAATTTGTTCTCTAAAAAGAACTTTATAGTTTTATTAAGCATTTGGTTTTAATTCTGAATTAATACTCTTTTGAAGCTGCACGTTTGCAACATCAAAAAAACTCTGCTCCGGCGGTAAAGCACCAGAGCCTAAATATTAATTCAGAATCAAATTAAGAAGGTCTCGTTCAATATGTGGATTTCCTGAACGATTAAGGGAGGTATATACTTGACAAAAGGAATATCTTTCGCAGGCAGTTCTTCAAAAAGCCCGTTAAATGAATAAGCAAAACTTACAAGAAATACTTGCTGATCAAAGTTGAGATCATAAAAGGATATCTTCAAATCTTTCTGACCATCAATAGCTATAGAATCGTCAGAACAACCTTTCTCATCAGCTACTCCGGAATCATGTTCCATTCCGCAGGTATCAGCTTCAAAAAAGACTGATTGGTCCACAAGAAAATCACCGCAAAAGTGTTTATTCACAGTAAAGGACATTGTCGATAGGAACATTAAAAATGCCAGGACCAAAGATGATATTTTTAATAGGAAGGCTTTCATAACACTCTTCTAATTTCCTCTATTCATTAGCTAATTACCACTGAAATAAGGTTGAAATTATATTTGGAGCATTTTAATAATTCAATAACAAAAATAATTAATTGCTCTTTTTTCAAATATGATCAAAGTCATATTTTCCCTTTTCTCTCAGAATTCTAAACATAGGACGCATTTTCCTTATCCAGAATAAAGATAGCTCAAAAGGTTCAAAAAGCACTTTTAATATAACAGAAAAAACATTCACTATTAAGGGTTTGTAATTATTTAACAGTAAAGACTACGAAAAATGGTCATGAAAAGATTATAAAATATAGAAGAATCATATGACGTTTAGAAAAGAGAATATTTACTTTACCTAAATTACCAGTATCTAAAAATTGAGACAATATAGGCGGCCAAACCTTCTATTTTCCCATGGCTTTCAACAAAAAACTTATTGTAATGTTTCTTTTCACAAAAGATCAATTCCTTACTATCTCAGAACCTATTGAGATCTGTTTTACGTTTTTCTTCTTTATTTTTATAATCCGAAGGAGTTACACCAGTAGCTTTTTTAAAGTGGGTTGATAGGTAGGTAGCACTGCTATACCCCATTTCATGAGCAATCTCTAAAACAGTTAGCTCGTTATACTCCAATAACTCCTTTATTCTTTCTATCTTTATTTCACTATAAAACTTCTGAATATTTTTCCCTTCAAGTTTTGTGAAAATATGGGTAAGATGGCTATAGTCGTAGTGTAGACGGCTGGTCAATAGATCTGAAATCTTCTGTTTCCCAAAATCTTCCTCCTTGTAAACCCGCGCAATGATTATTGATTTTATCTGGTTCACCAGGCGTTCATTTTTTTCGAAAATGAGCTCAAATCCCACTTTACGTAACTCTTCCTGAAACAATGTGAACTCAAAATCTGAGAGACTCCTTTCCAACTCTGCCTCTCCCAAAGACACTCTTTTGAAAGGAATTTTTAATGTAGTCAGTATTTCTCTTACGCTCCTTTTGCATCGCTGGCAAACTACATTTTTAATCTGAATAACTCTATGATTTTCAATATTCATAGAATTCCTGTCAATTAAAATTTCCTTTTTCATGGTTGATGGTTGGTTAGTTCTTTAGGTTTTATACTTAGTCATTCATCCTTTGTTCATCTGCACTGACTTGAAAAGGAATACTAATTTTCTTTCTTTCCCAAGTGAGAGAAATTACTCCTTCATCATTTTCTATTTTTTGAACTTCATAAGTCAGTGCCTCCTGGACATTCTCCAGCGTCTCAGAATGAACTTCCAAAACAACTACATTTTCTTTTTCATCATATTCATCCTTTCCATGCTGATCCCAACGGGAATTGAACATGACTTTCCAATTTTCTTTACCGGGAACTGTAAAAAAAGCATACTTCCCGGCAGGCAATATTTCATCACCAATTACCAAATCCTTATTGGTTTCTATCCAGGTCGCTTTATGAGCTCCGGCCTGCCAAACTGTGTTGTAGCCTACCAGTCCGCCAAAAATTATCCTGTCACGCACGCGTGGTGAAGAATAATCTATATGAATATGAGCCCCATCAATTATGGCCATGGTACTGGTATGCGGACTTAACACCTCTTTGTTTTGTGTTGTCACCTTTTCGGCCTGGTGGTTTTCATGTTGCGCCTGCATCCCACTTGTGGAAAATAATACAAGCAGCACGTAAATAATATATTTTGTGGTTTTCATGGAAAATGTTGTGTTTAATTAATTGTTTTTATTAATGCTTACGCTAATATTTTCAGTTTGGATATCAGAGAAAAATTCCAGTTTTCCTGCTTCATATAGGGAGTCCAAATCACGTAACGGTGTGGAAAACTCTTTGGCTTTATAGTTTTGGTAATCTACGAACCTGATTCCTTCTACCACCCTGGGATTCAACGCTTTCCTGAACCTTATTCCCCCGTCATTGGTAAAAAACCTATAAGCTAAATAATCTACCGTGAAATTTTCCTTGTGGATCCAGTATAAGAACTCATCCTCAAAATCTGTCCCTCCACCTTCCTCACGAAAGGTAACTTTAACTTCGTAATAGGTCTCCCCTTCCACCTCACCTTCCCCCAACAGTTCTTTGTTGGCCGCAGGCGAATTGAGCACAAAAGGCACCTGGACAAAATAATGAACAGAATTTACCCCATCACTTATCCGGGTGACCATCGAATCTGGAACAGTAGCAGCTTTGCTGTTTACAAAACGTTTCAGACCCTCATTGCTTAGAACATCATGTGTGGTGTTACCGGCGGAATCCTTTACAATACGCTCCAACCGGAAGATGTCCCCATTGCGTTTACTCTTATATCTCCTGTTCCTAAAAGTGAAATCGATTTCAGCATTTACATAGTTTTCTCCACCGGAGGCCTCAATACTTTTCTCTATAATTTTCTCACCTTCTGATTTTTTTTCGGAAGTGCCACAAGACAGCGATAATACTGAAACCAGTATAGCAGTTAGAACTGTATTTTTGTGAAAGGTGTTCATTTTGATTTCTCCCATTTTAAAGTACTTAAATTCGATCCCTATGAAAAGTCCCAGATAACGATGGGCTTTCCTCAATTTTACCCCTGTTTTTCTTTTGACCAATAATTATAATTTTTATTTGTTGCTGAAAACTTTTTATAAAGACCCTGCACCTGAAGTGTTAACTAATTAAACAGACAATTTCCAGGCACAGGGCCGGGGGATTATTTTCTTTTACCTTACTTCCATGGCCAAAGAATCCATCCAAACTGTGAATTTTTCCTTCTCCTTGTCAGAAAGTTTCGCATCCCAATGCACCAGGGTATATGATTGCAAAGGCATTTCCCCATCTTTCACCTGGCTGCTTATAGAGCGCAACTTACTTCTTTGCCGCCGGGAGGAATATTCCCCAAATTCACTAAAATTCAAATCTGCCTTGCCTTTTTCAATATGGTCGTTCAAATACCAGGTAAACGGCTGGATCTTATTATACCATGGATAATTGGTATTATTGCTATGGCAGTCATAACAAGAGGTTTGCAGGATGGTATTGATGTTTTCCGGCACCTCATAAACCTCCGTAAAATCTGATTTAGAAATATAATCAGCCTGATTGCGGTTTGTGGGGATAAACTGTATCCCCACAAAGGCAACCAATAAAACCAGACCGATGATCTTTAGGAACTTCATTCGTTAAATTTCCTTCTGGACCTCTCCACAGCTAAGCATACTTTGCCCAAAATAAGGATTCCTTATTTCCTCACTGGTGCTTAACCAAATCCCACCTTTATTGTCGTTGTACATAGGGCAAAACTGCTGATAGAGCGTTTCGGGGGAACCGGTAATGGCCAGCATATCGACCATGTCAATGCTCATTAGTTCAAAATGCTCCCTTTGGTGTGCCATATCGCTATAGGAAATATGATCGGCGTGTTCCTTGGCGCTTTCAATAATTTCGGTTAGCTCCTGCTGTTCGGCAGCTTCATAACCGCTCCTATCAAAATTTTCAAAAGCTGTTACGAGGCTTTCACCGGCTTGCGCAGCCCCCTCCGAATTATCGGCTACCAGGGCATCTTTTAATTCAAGATAATCATTAATAATAATTCCGGTTTGTGAATCCTGGTTTTCACTGCCAGGCATATCTTCGGAAGTTTGTTCCCCATCTTCCATCATTTCTGAACCTTCGCTCATATTTTCATGGTCCATTCCTGAATGGTCAACGTTTCCTTCTTCATTGTTGTTTTTACAGGATACTGCTGTTAAGCTCGCAATTACTAGCATTGCAATTCCTAAGTTAACTTTTAGATTTTTCATTTTTGAATTGTTTTAAACTGATATTAATTGATATTGATACATCACTAAAATCTTATGCTAAGCCCGCCCCCCGCACCAAACCGGTTGTCATAACTTCCCATTAAAGAAAAATTCCTGGAAAGGAAGTATTCGGCACCCACAGTGTACACCTGTTCTTTTTCAAAGTCAGTGCCTTCGGGCAGTTCATTTACCCAGCCAAAATCGGCCTGGAACTCATATTCCCCGAATATGACGAATCTTGGAAATAACATAATTTCCCGGCTTAAACTTATTTGCGGTCTTAGCTTATGGTCCAACCGTACATCCAGGTTGAACATATATGGCGTAAAATAGCGTACCCCGGCAACGGCAGTAGTACTTAGTTCATCCAGGTTATCTTTCATTTCATTTTCCACGTTCACCCCACCAAATACCCGAAACCAGTCGTTCAGGTAATATTCGTAAGAAAACTCAGCTTCTAAATTTTCGTTCCAGCCGTATTCTGCAATTAAATTGAACTGGTTCCTGATATTGCTGGAAACCACATTCACTTCGGTCATGTGAGAGGCTACATCTGCTAAGCCCCAGGTAAAAAAGTGATTCCCTTCCTGAAAGAGAATTTCTCTGGGATGTTCTTTCATTAGTGGATTGCGCTCGGTCTGGTAGGTTACTGCCCTGGCCATGCCCCCAACCATGTGATACAGCACATGGCAGTGTAAAAACCAATCACTGTCCTCATTGGCCTCAAATTCAATGATGGTCTTTTGCATAGGTGCTACATTCACTGTGTGCTTGAGCGGAGAATAGGCTCCATGCTTATTAAGAACACGAAAGAAATGGCCGTGAAAATGCATGGGGTGGTGCATCATGGTGAGGTTGTTGAATATTATTCGCACTTTTTCACCTTTTTCAATTTTAATCATATCGGCTTCGGCCAGGGGTACTCCATTCATACTCCAGATGTAGCGCCACATATTGCCGGTAAGGTTCAGCAAAATCTCTCTTTCGGATTTCGTCTCATCAATAGTAGTAGGGACAGGAGCCTGTAGAAAATCATAATTATAATCTGCAAACATTCCCATTTTTGACATATTGGATCCCCCCCTCTGCTGTCCTTTTTCTGAAGTTTGGGTCTTCTCTGAAGAGGAACGCTCTGCCCGAAGGCTGTCAGTCATCGGTTCATGTGCGTCATGATCCATCTCGGGCATTCTCTGCCTGTCCATATTCCCCATTTTTTTATCGTGGTCCATACCCATATCCCCCTCCATTTTTTCACCATGTTCCATGTCCATTCCCCATTCTTTCATAAACTCGTAGGGCTCGACTTTGCCCGGATTGAATTTCATGGCGGGAGCTCCCATACGCATGTCCATTTCTGCCATCTGCATCATCATACCTATTTTATCCGGCCTTGGCAGCACCTCTGCCGGTAGTATGTCTCCACTTCCGAAATAGGCATGTGTAGCCCCTGAACCATCCTGGGCTACGGCCCGCATTTCAATCTGTCCGTTTTCAGGAATGGTAATGATTAGGTCATAGGTTTCTGCGATGGAAATAAAAAGTTTTTCTTTGTTCACCGGGACCACATCCAGGCCATCGGCCGAAACCAAAAGAGGCGGCGTGCCTCCGAAGGTGAGCCAAAATTGTGTCGATGCGGCTGCATTTATAATACGTAGCCTTACCTTATCCCCGGCTTCATATTTGGAGAAATGTTGTACTGTATCGCCGTTAGTCAAGAAAGCAGGATAATATATGTCCGCGATATCTGCACCTTCCATACGCTGACGCCAGAAATCCAGCTGGGCACCCAAAGCGCCCCTGGCAATTACACGGTTCAAGGGAGTCGCAGTTCCTTTTTTAATGCTGTACCATTCGTTGCCGCGCTTTAGGTTCCGCAGGACATTCCGCGGTTTCTCAAAAGTCCAATCCGATAGAACCAGTACTTCGTCGTGATCATAATTATAAGCGGCCGATGGTATTTGTGGTTCTATGACAATTGAACCGTATACGCCACTTTGTTCCTGCAGCATGGTGTGAGAGTGATACCAGTAAGTCCCAGCCTGAATGAGGGGAAATTCATACTTCTGTATCTTACCGGGCTCTATGGGTGGTGTAGTGAGGTAAGGCACTCCGTCGTAAAAATTGGGTAGCAGGAGGCCGTGCCAATGAATTGAAGTTTCCTCTTCCATTTCATTCTTAACGTATATAATGGCATATTCCCCCTCATTAAACCGTAGGATAGGACCCGGGATGCTGCCGTTAACTGTCATGCCCATGCTTTCCTCTCCTGCAATATGAACCATTTCTTCGTCTATGGTTAAATGGTACTCCCGTACAGGTAAATTATCCACATTCCCCTCTAATGAGGGAGATTGTTGGGCATACGCGAGATTTACAGTTACAACTATCAGTAATAGCGGAAAAAGATATTTTTTCATTTCTTTTTAATTTAACTAATTAATTAATTAATTACCAGTTGAAGGTGAACGCAGTTCTAGCGACTGGTTCACTATAAGGTATGACCTGAATGAATATTTTTATTCACTCCTGTAACAGATACACCTTACCAGCAATAAATAACTGGTACTAACAAAAAAGATTAAATCAAATAAGAAAAACCTGATCCCGAAGATAAATACTGTGGATCAGCAAAGGGGGAGAATAGAATGTATAAGCCGGCACCTGCCGAGGCATGTAATTAAATAAAGATACATAGGAAAACGCAAAAGTACCTATAAACACCTGTTGTTCAAGATCCAGGAATAAAATAGAATTTTTCAACTCGTCCTGACCTTCAACCAGAACTTTTTCGTTACTACAACAATGATCCTTCTCTACGGAACTGCCCATTTCAGAATGATCATGAGTTCCCATTACGCAACTTTTAGCTTCAGAAAAGACAGCCAGATCCATTAAAAGACCTCCACAGAAATGTTTGTCTACAGTAAAAGATAAAGTAGACAACAACACCACAAGTGCCATTAATACAGAGACAATATTACCTAATGTACTTTTCATCGTCAATGGAGAAAACATTCCGTCATAGAAATGATCTCCTGATTTTTTCGCTTAAAAAGCGAAATTAACTATAAAATAGCAGTTAGAGTTGTACTATTATGGAAAAATGTTGTACTTTTTGGATAACCAAAAGGAGTATTTTTGATTCCATTACACTAGAATTTTTTGAGCGGCATCCCGGCGAACCTCTACATGCATAAAAAACTACCATAATATTTCATTCTTGTAAGCTTTCTATTGATGCTTTTTATGGTACTTCATAAATAAGTTTTTAAAGTACTTCCATAATCTTTATTTTCCATTTACCGTTTAATTTCCCATCTCCCTCATCCTGAACAATTCCCCGCACTTTCACCTTTGCGGGCTGAAGTGAATTTATAAGACTCTGCTCTGTATTTGAAGTGAGATAATACTCCTCATTGTTCACTCTAATTTTTAAGGTATTATTTTCTTTTACGAGTTGTCCTTCGAGAACAATTTCGGCATTTTTGGCGGAAAATCCATTCACTTTCACTTCTTCCTGAATTTGTTTTAGGCTTAAATTATTATTTGCAGTCAGGTCTAAATAAGCTTTGCCATCATTCAGGCTTACCCGTACCTTTTCTATACCATCCATTTTTTTTAGTCCGCGTTCCAAGCCGTAGGCACAAGGTGCGCAATCCATTCCAAAAACTTCCTGATTTACCTTTGTGATTTGGGCATTTGAACTTAAAGTCCCGAATACTGCTATTACAATAATTAGTGCTATTATTTTCATTTTTACTATTTTTTTTATTTGAATTTTTCTTTGATATCTGTTATAACCAATAACTGATGTTCAGTGCGACCCTGTATTTTTCACGGGGCTTGTTCGGTATTAAATCCTGAATTATCGGAAACAATGCTCCGAAGGAAATTCCCTAGGGACCGCTAAGTCCTAAAATGGAAGGACCAACCAATACTTTTTTACTCCTTTCATCCGTAGAAAAAAATTGTCCGTTAACTTTACTATCTCCCGGAAATTCTGCCAGTGATTCTACAAATATCCTCCAGTCCGGTTTAGGATAATCTCCCATAAAAATTTTAGGACGGTAACCTATAACCAAGCTTGTATAGGGCAAATCGCCTAATTGCTCGTTGTCTTTTCCAAAATAATATTGGTAACCGCCACCTATCCACGCATACCAAATCCTAGAGGCATAGCCGGTGGAAATTGCTCCATGGACGGAATTCCCTAAATTCACCTGTCCACGAACATCCTCAGTAGGCGCCGAAACACCTAAAATTGCTGTGGATTCAAACCTCTTTCCTACCCCAAAAGCATTTGAAAAAAAACGATACCACAAAGCAGCCTCGATATCTCCATTGGCAGGCATCATAATATTTCCACGGGTTCGTGGAGCATTTTCCAGACGCTCAATCACAGTAGGAGTGGTAAGGGTAACCTGTAAATCTTCCGTAATGCCATAGAAAAATGTATACCGAAGCATATAAGAGGCCTCGTCTTCGGTCGCTATGCTCATTCCGGCAGCGTTCATGTTTATACCACCTTTTGCCAGGGTTGGGGTTTGTAATCCATAAATTGGGCCATGCCCCTGTGCTTCTACTTTATACAGTGTCGATAACCCTATAAATAAGATCAAAAAATAATTTTTCATGTTTTGTGAATTTAAATTCCTAAAAATCTTTGAATGGGTAATAGTAAATAAGCGGAAAACAATCCAAGGAGATATAGGCCAAAGGAAAACCAAAGAATGCCTTTGCTCCATCTTGCTGCTGTATCGCAGGCAGTTTCATTTCCGTTTTCATCGATTTCGCAGGATTGGTTTCTTTTTCTTCCGTAGAACAACCAAAAATTAAATCCTATCATCATCCCGGCAATCAGGAAGGTCCATTCTTTATATTTGCTCATGGTAATCAGCCACGGCAGGTCAGAAGCTAAGCCTGCTACTACCGTTCCCATTCCCAGAGCTACCAGGAGCGAAGGCATGGCGCAACACAGTAAGGTGGAAACCGAGGTAAAAAGGGATCCTATACTTACAAAGTCTTCTTTTATTTTCGTGAGGATTTGCATACTGTTTAAAATGAAAGTGAAACTAATGCTGTGGGATATCTCCCTTTTCGGTTAAAACTTCTACCTTAAATCCCCGGTTGGTGATCAAGTTAATAATTTCTTCCTCAGAAATCAGAAAGGGATCATATTCAATTACAGCCGAACTTCTGTCAAAACTCGTTTCACTTTTAATGATTCCTTGCTGTTCCTTTAACATGGAATCTATTCCATTGGCGCAGCCAGACTGGCAATGCATGCCTTCTATTTTTAGATGTACTACATTAATCAACATTTCCTTATTTTCTAATTTAGTTTGAATTTGCTGTGTCACTATTGTGAATGCCCTGTGCTGTAGGAAAATAAAATTGCAGCACCTGTCAACATCACAGCGAATACTGTTGTATTTAATTGTTACATCATTTTTGTTGTTGAAAATTAATTTTGGGTGAAGTTAACTGAGGCTACGGGGTGGTCTCCAAGATTAATTTTATTTTTTTATTCTACCAGTAATCACTCATTCTACATTTCCATTTAATTGACGGCGATCCTAAAAAGGTTGATTCCATAGCAGATTGGATTAATGTAAATAAAAACAAGGGCAATATCTTTTGTGATATTGCCCTAAATTTTAAATTGTCTCATTTCAAATGAATATTTAAGCTGCCATTTTTTCACAGCTTTCCGCACAAGTCCTGCAGGCTTCTGCACATTGTTTGCAGTATTCGCTGTCAAACTTTTCGCATTCATCGGCACAAGCATTGCAAAGATCTGCACAAATGCCACAAACTCGGCTTGAATAGTCAGACTGGCTGGCCATTAGTTGTACACAGGCCGCACACAAAGCAATACAATCGAGACAAAGCTGAAGGCAACGTTTCATTTCCTGCTCTCCAACGTGCTGGTCTAGGCAAATCCGACATGCTGTAATACACTTGTTACAATCATCAATACATTTCTGTAATTCTGAATTTAATGGTTTCATAATTATGTTGGTTTTAAATGATTTCCCCCCTTACACGAAAGCGGGGAAGTTGATTTAAAAAAAAGCCGTGCCTTCTATTAATTAAGCTTTTCCTATCCCGACTTCCATCAATTTTTCTTTTGTGATGGCATTGCCTTTGCAGCAATCCAATAATATTCCATCTACCACAACTGCCGGTAATTTCTTGATCCCATATTCGCTTATTTTGGAAATACAGGACTTATCATTGCACTGTTTCACCAGATCATAAGTGGTGAGCTCGCAACTATTACAAGCGAGGTCCTTAACCATTTCAACAACCGGATCACATACCGGGCAGTTGGCCGTAAATATTTCTACTTGACGTTTCATCTTTATTAAATTTTAATTATTAAACAATTTTTATGTTCTTTTAATAGAACAATTCAAAGGTAGGAGCGACCCCGGGGTGGTCTCCAACTGAAATTCTAAAAAAACAGAATATTTTTTTTGGTAAGGTAAAATGAAATAAGGGGCAACAAGCTAATGCCTAAAAAAAGAGATAATCCTATTTTTAAGTAGGGTATTATAGGCATCGCTTCTCTCTATTCCCATGGCTCCAATATTAAGGCAGTTTTTCTGCCAGGACAGGTAAAAGAAAACTAATTTTCCTTACTCATTCTTTTGATTATTCCCGTCTATTCGCTTCCGTAAGTCGGTTATTTCACTCATTTTGGAAGTAAGGGTATCCAATTCCAAGTCGGGGAACTGTTTTCGTATTAATTCAATCCGATCTTCATTTCCACAATTTCCCGGGCAGGCCTCCACTGTTTCAGAAATTTTTATGGCCAAAGCTTTCCGGTAGGTTTCATCCAACAATAAAAAGTGGGCCTTATCCAGGCCCTTTTGTGCTGCTTTAAACTGAAGGAGGATCTTCTCGGGGTTGGTATCTTCATCAAGCATTTTTATGAGACCATTAATTTGTCCATTGATGCTCTGTAGCCGGGTTTTGATGTCTTTACTTAAATCTCGTGGTATCATTTTGTTTTATTTTTTTCAATTTAAGATATGTCCCGGGGTGGCAACCAAATTTTAAAAGAGAATTTAACAACAGTTTATTTTCTCCTGAATTGACGGACAAGCAACAGAGCCGTAACTGCAAAATACACAGCAGTCGCCCTCTAATGGTTTTATAACAGCATCACAGCTGGAGCATTTATAAAAGAATTGACAAGCATCTGTGGGCATTATTTCTTCCCTGGCATTCTTGCAATTAGGACATGTAAGGATAGATTTTAGAATAGGCTCCATATCTGGTTTTATAACATTGATGTGATATCCGAACCCATTGTCGGATATGCATAAATCATTTTCTTTAAGTCTCGTACTGATATCGCTTTGTACATGGCAAGTGAGAAGAAGTTAATTGTTTCTTCTACCCCTGGACCAATGAGATGAGCTCCCACTAAAGTCCCTTTATCAGTGTCTATTATGGTTTTATAAGCATATTCCTGAACGTTAAGACGTTTAGCATTGAACCACTCTGGAACTGCCTTGGTGTTCACTTTGATATTTAACCCAGCTTTTTCCGCTTCCACTTCAGTCAGACCTACCGAAGCCATAGATGGTAAGGTAAAGACAACTGACGGCATCGGTGGATATTCTGGTTTTTTATTATTACCCTTTAATATGTTAGAAGCAATGACATGACCTTCATAAACAGCTACTGGGGTTAATGGAAGCCCAGCGGTATCGGCAGCGTCACCAGCAGCATAAATAGATGGGTTTGAGGTACTTTGTAAGTACTCGTTAACCTCAACTCCCTTCTTGTTATAATTAACAGATGCCGCCTTTAAGTTCAAGCCATCAATATGTGGTACTCTTCCCGCACTGTTGAAAACAGCTTCAGCTGTAAACTCTGTTTCGGAACCATTTGTTTCACCAATTACCGTATAACCTATTGTGTCCTTTTTGATTCTCGTGACGTTCGTTTCGAGCACCAATTTTACTCCAAGTTTTCTGGTGGCCTCCGACAAATGGTGAACTATATCCTTATCAAAATTCTCCAATGGCCGAGGTCCCCGATGTATGTTGGTAACTTCTGCTCCACATCGCTTAGCTATATGTGCAAACTCAAAGGCAATGTATCCACCACCTATAAAAATTATAGATTTTGGAAATTCCTTCAGGTTTAAAAAATCCGTACTTGTCAATGCATGGGCACCACCTTCAAACTTTAGCTGGCGTGGCCGCGCTCCAGTTGCAATAACAATCTTGCTTCCCTTTAAAACTTCCGATTCAATTTGGACTGAATCATTACCGATGAAGCGAGCGGCACCATGATAGGTGTCGATACCGTTGTGTTTGTATCCTTTTTCAATTTTTTCAGGCATTGCATCTACAAATTCCTGTTTAAAGGCCATAATGTCCTTCCATTCTACTTGAGGAACCGTATTAATACCCTTTCCTACCAGACGTTGAGCGAAGTCTCTCACTTCGGTAGCACCAATAATTATCTTTTTTGGGTCACAACCACGAAGAGCACAAGTTCCACCATAGGGTAGCTCATCTGTCACAGCTACTTTTAATCCTTTGGAAGCACACTTGTTCGCAACGGTCATACCCGACATACCTGAACCTATTACTATAACATCATATTGTTTCATTGTTTTCTAATTTCTGTTACTTTATATCCTGTTCGTGCAATAGCCGTTTTTACCTCTTGAACATTAGTACGTGTATTATCGAATTCGACAACCGTGTTACCATCTTCGTAAGATACTTTGCAGGAAACAATACCATTCAGCTTGTTAACTTCGGATTTTACATGACCCTCACATCCTGCGCAGGTCATACCGCTCACTAAGAATTCCATGGTTTGAATGTTTTTCTCCTGCACGAACACAACTTCTCTTTCATTGGAAGGATAAAAAGCTTCTGCGTAGTAAGGAAATGCTAAACTCAAGGCAACAAAAACAGTCACTCCACCCAAAAATGTTCTGGATTGGAAGAATGATGTTCGAGATTCTGTGTCGCAACCGCAATCCTCAACCTTGACAGGTTTAATCTTAAGATACCAGGCAACAGCCAAAGCAAAAAGGGAAATCACGACAAGAGGCCATCTAAAAGGCTCCAACCATTCAAATGCACCTGCCATGGTTCCCGTTCCTGCTACTATAGTAAGTAAGGGAGTTATGCAACAAAGGGAACTGGAGATACCAGTTAAAATTCCCACTCCAAGTAAACTGTTTTTAGCATTCATATGGCTTCAGGTTGCCGATTCAACAAATTAAAAAAAGGAGCAAGAAGTTCCCGATGGTCATCCCGTAGCGAGTAAAAGATTGTTTGACCTTCCTTTTCCGATTTTACAAAATCCCTGTCCTTCAACTTTCGCAAGTGTTGCGAAACTGCTGGTATGGTCATGTTCAGAATATCACTTAAATCACAAACACATAACCTTTCCTCTGCCTGAAGGACATAAAGAATCTTTAATCTTACGCTATTACTTACTAAAGAGAGCTTATTGGTTAAGGCACCTACTGCCTCTTCAACTTCTGATATTTGTTCTTTACACCGTTTGATTTGGTTCAAATCGGCCTCTTTCCGTATGCAACTATTTTCTTCCATAAAACAAAGGTAAAAAATTATTTAAGCAAGTACTTAAATACATGAAATATTTTGTTCGGCTAATTATTTTTGACATCCGAGGGTGTAGGACTATTTTTTATTTTACAAATGGCATCATTTTAATTCAACTAATCAGTTATCTGGAGGAAAAAATAAAGAAAATCGCTGAATCATTTTTGTCGCTGATAATTAAGGATAAAAAAGTAGGATAGGATGTAGAATAAATTCCCATTGAGATAGAAAATATCTTTCTGGATGGCTGGTATATAAATCCCTTTGTTTTCCATTCTCAATGCCGTTACTGTGATGTAAAAGAAAGTACTCAATAATGAAATTTCCGTAAAACCATCGCTAAAGTGGTTAGATGGAAAACTTAGATGGGGCAATCTTTATTACTGAAGGAATTTCAAAATTAGGCTTCTCCCTCCCGTAATTGCCATTTTAAACACAACATTAATATGTACAAGCCTGCCACCGTTTCTAAACTTAGGTTAAGTAACCTTTCATTAGCTCATCTATCTATTAATTGCACTTCCTGTGCATTCATATTTTAATACCTTTGCAATGTGAAATTTTTCGCAGTCATATTATCCGTTTATTTCCTGGGGCTAAACTTTATACCCTGTGATGATACAGCCGTGTCTGAAAATCAGGATACTGTCTCCGTTAGTATGGAAATATACCAGGATCAGCCGGGAGACCAGCAGGGGACTTCTGATGACTGTCCTCCTTTTTGCCAGTGTCACTGCTGTCATATCCATTTGGTGAGAAGCACTCCCAGTGCCTTCGAAATTTTTGAACCAAAAATACCTTTTTTGACACCTTTGTTTGGAGAGCGTGTCGGCAAAGAAATTGCCTTTTCTCACTTTCAACCACCCCGCGTTTAATTCAACTTTTGTGATAGGATAATTATATCCTTACGCCATTGACTTCATTAATGGCCATCTCATCTATTTATGTTGAATTAAATTCTATTATTAATGATTAACAAAATTATAGCATTCTCTATAAACAATAAGTTTATAATAGGTTTGCTAACATTGGCACTTATTGGAGCCGGAGTATGGTCTATGATGACCGTAAACCTGGGTTCGGTTCCTGATATTACAAATAATCAGGTGCAGGTTATTACCCAATCTCCCAGCTTAGGTACTGAAGATATTGAACAGTTTGTCACTTATCCGGTCGAACTGGCAATGGGTAATCTTCCTGGGGTGACTGAATTACGGTCTATTTCCCGCTTCGGACTCTCGGTGGTAACTATCGTTTTTGAAGATGACATGGGCACTTATTTACCCCGACAGCTGGTTCAGGAAAAATTGACCGAACTGCAGGAAACCATTCCGGAAAACTTTGGTAGCCCATCGATGGGTCCAATTTCTACCGGGCTAGGACAGATTTATGAATATACCATTCAGCCGCAACCCGGTTTTGAGACGCAATATACTCCTGTTGAGCTTCGCAGTATTCAGGACTGGATTGTAAAAAGGCAGTTAACCCTGCTGGAAGGGGTTGTGGAAGTCAATTCGTTTGGTGGATCAATCAAGCAGTACGAAGTAGCCATCAACCCTGAAAAATTAAACGCGCTGGATGTAAGTATCTCTCAGGTGTATGAGGCCCTGGCCCGGAATAATGTAAATACCGGTGGAGCCTACATTGAGAGGAACAGAATGTCCAACTTCATTCGGGGAGAAGGCCTGATCCAGTCCTTAGATGACATCAGGAAAATAGTGGTTACCCATGAAAATAATACTCCTGTTACGATTGGAGATATAGCCGAAGAAGTGAATTTTGGAAGTCAGGTGCGTTATGGTGCTTTTACCCAGGATGGAGAGGAAGCTGTGGGGGGTATTATTATGATGCTGAAAGGTTCCAATCCTAATGCAGTGATACAGAATGTAAAAGACAGGATGGCAGAGGTGGAAGAATCCTTGCCGGAAGGACTTGAAATCAGGCCCATCATTGACAGAAGTATGCTAATTGGCAGAACAACCGATACTATGACTAAAAACCTGTTGGAAGGAGCCTTAATTGTAATTTTTGCTTTGGTTTTTCTTCTTGGTAGCTTGCGCGGAGGTTTAATTACTGCTACCACCATTCCTCTTTCTCTGCTTTTTGCTTTTATTCTTATGAAGCAGTTTGGCGTTTGGGCAAACCTGATGAGCCTGGGTGCCATCGACTTCGGGATAATCATTGATGGTGCGGTTATTATCATAGAAGGTGCCGTTTATGAAATCCATAAAAGGATTAAAGCCGGAAAAGCCAAGTTTAATCAGATTGTAATGGACGAGGTAGCTTACGACTCCGGAAGCACTATGATGAGGTCGGCATTTTTTGGTCAAATTATTATCCTGATTGTGTTTGCACCTATTTTATTCCTTACCGGGGTGGAAGGCAAAATGTTCAAACCAATGGCTTACACTTTTGGTTTTGCAATGATAGGTGCCATCATCTTGTGCCTTACCTACGTTCCTATGATGACTGCATTATTTATGAAGCCGATTCAAAACAAGAAAAACTGGTATGGCAAGTTGGAGCGCTGGCTGGAAAAAGTTAGTGATAAAATCATTGGTGGTATCCATCGTGCCTACCTTCCGATTTTAAAAGTTTCCCTTCGCCTTAGAGCAGCGGTAATCATAGGATCTATTGTTTTATTAGGGGCTGCAGGTTATGTTTTTTCCACGATGGGGGGAGAATTTATTCCTCAGTTAGATGAAGGGGACATTGCCATGCAGGCTTTGATCAGACCCGGTAGTTCGCTGACTGAATCCATAGAAGTCTCCAAAAAAATAGAAACTTTGCTACTGGAAAACTTCCCTGAAATTGAAACGGTAACAGCCCGTATCGGGGTGGCCGATATTCCTACAGATCCCATGCCGATGGATATAGCAGACATGTATCTAATTCTCGATAAGGACAGGGACAAATGGGTATCTGCTGAAACCAAAGAGGAACTCATTGAACAAATCGAAGAACTACTCAATAAAAACCTTACCGGTGTCAACTTTGTTTTCACTCAGCCGGTAGAGCTGAGGTTTAATGAACTTCTGGAAGGGGTAAGAGAAGATATTGCAGTAAAGCTCTATGGGGAGGATTTAGAGGTACTTTCTACAAAGGTCCAGGAAATGGCAGAGATTATTCAAACCGTTCCCGGAGCCGGAGATGTGAATGCGGAAAGAACGTCTGGTCTCCCACAAATGACGGTGCGTTATAACCGGGATAAACTCGCTCAATACGATCTGGATATTCAAAAAATCAATGAGTACATAAGCACTGCATTTGCAGGCGGAGTAGCCGGGGTTGTTTTTGAAGGAGAAAGGCGTTTCGACCTGGTGGTTCGCTTTGATGAAGCACACCGACAAAGTATTGAAGATTTAAGAACTTTATACATTGATCTTGACGATGGTACTCAAATTCCTATCAATGAAATAGCCGATATACGTTATGTGCCCGGACCGATGCAGATATCACGTGACGACACCTATCGAAGAACTTATGTTGGGGTGAACACCCGGGGGCGCGATGTCGAGTCTGTTGTCAATGACATTCAGGCAAAACTGGATGCCGAACTGGATTTACCTCCGGGATACTACATTGAATATGGTGGAGAATTTGAAAATCTTCAAAGTGCAAAAAGCCGACTCTCCATTGTTGTTCCTATCGCCCTCTTCCTGATTTTTGTACTACTTTATTTTGCACTTAAATCTTTTTCGCAATCTATCATGATCTATATGGCCATCCCATTAGCTGCCATTGGGGGTATTTTTGCCCTCTGGCTTCGGGACATGCCTTTTAGTATTTCGGCAGGTGTAGGATTTATCGTGCTCTTTGGAGTTGCAGTATTAAACGGACTTGTGCTGGTGAATCGCTTCAATTCATTAAAAGAAGAAGGAGTAACAAGTATTAAGGATCGGATATTAATAGGTACCAAAGAACGAATCAGGCCGATCATGCTCACGGCTACAACCGATATTTTAGGGTTCATGCCTATGGCATTTTCCACATCAGCAGGAGCAGAGGTGCAGCAGCCATTAGCAACGGTGGTTATAGGTGGTATGCTCACAGCTACCCTCCTTACCCTGGTGGTGTTACCTGTGCTTTATACTTTAATAGAAAATATGAAAAACAGAAGAAGAAGTAGTAATAATAGTAATGGCTTTGCACCAGCTCCGGCAATATTGGTGGCATTGCTTTCTGTCGGAAGCCTTTTAGGTTTTAGCACCCGTGCAGGGGCACAGGAAAATAATTTTTTACAGAAAAATATTCCGGTGCAGTCTGAGACAGTTCAGCAGCAGGATTCACTACAAACCTTAACCTTAGAAGAGGCCCAGAAGCGGGCAATTGAAGTTTTTCCGAGAATAAGAGCCGCTGCCCTGGAGATAGAAAGTCAGCAGGGCTTAAAGAAAACGGCATGGGACTTTGGTAATACCCAGTTATTTACCGGTGCGGAAGAAATTAGTAGTGGTTCGGATAATGCTGACCTCGGGGTTTATACACAAATTGGAGTTCAGCAACAGAATATTGACATCTTCGGAATTGCCCCGCGCCTGAAGTTGCAGAAAGAAAGAGTGGCCCTGGCAGAAGAAGCCCTTGATCTTTCCATTCTTGAAGTAGAACTGGAGGTAAGTCGGGCCTGGGCTTCGGTATATGCTGCTAAAAATGCATATGAAACACTGCGGAGCCTGGATTCCTCATTTACCGATATCGAAAGGGCTGCACAAATAAGGCTGGAAACAGAAACAATCTCAAGGTTGGAATATTTGGCCACCGTAAACCAGGGCAATGAGGTTGAAATTCAAAAAGAGCAGGCATACAGGGATTATCTTAAAGCCTTACAGCGATTCAACCTGTGGTTTGCCAGTGACACTCTTTATACGGTACCTAACGTTCCTGCCGAAGAGATTGATGAGCCCATTTCCGAATTATTACAACCTCTCGGCAATCATCCCCTCCTGGATGTATTTGAGCAACGAGTAGAAGTGGCTGATGCAACTTTTAAGGAAAGGCGGGCGCAGTTTCTTCCAAAATTTCAGGCGCAGTACGGTAGGCAGAAAATTGACGGCCAAACGGGCTTTTATCAATATCAGGTGGGCATCAGTATTCCCTTGTTCTTTGGACCTGAGCTAGGGAGAACACAATCTGCCAGATTAAATCGTGAGATAGCTGATGCAAATTTACAACAAACCCAACTGGAGCTTAAAACAGCTTACACCAGAGCGCGCGAGGAATACCTTAAATGGCTTAACTCCTGGAGATATTATCAGGAGGAGGCGCTTCCATTAGCCGTCGAACAGCGGGAAGGAGCAATCATTGCCTATAGGGAAGGAGCAATTGATTATGTCACTTTTCTACAAAATATAAGGGATGCTGTACGAATAGAGATTGATGCCTGGGAGGCATTAGCAAATTATCTCAACAGCCGCTCCCAACTTGAGTATTTTATGAACACTTCAGAATAAATCGGTACTAATAGCTAAAGAATAAAAAAATGAAAAAACATTTTATAAAATTGTTCACCCTATTTATTGCAACAAGCTTTTTTGTTGCTTGTAATAATGGAGGAGGCGAAGAAGGGGAAACTGCAGCTCAGGAAGAGCAGGCTCTAGAAGAAGGCGGTATGGGAGAAGTGCATCTCTCCGAACTCAAGTTTAATAGTCTGGGCATAAAAGTGGACACTCTGCCCACCCGTCCGCTTTCCGAGATAGTGGAAGCGACCGGGCAACTGAAAGTACCGCCACAATATGAGGCGACAGTAACTGCAATTTTAGGTGCCAACGTTACTTCTATTGAAGTTATTGAGGGCGATGAAGTTAGAAAAGGCCAAACCCTGGCGTATCTTTCCCACCCTAACCTCACAAGTTTACAGACTGATTATATGACAACTTACAGTCGTATGCAGAACCTGGAACAAGAATTTAATCGCCAGCAAAGGCTGTACGAACAGGAAGTTGGTTCGGGTAAATTATTTCAACAGGCACAGGCCGATTATCAGGTGGTACAGGCAGAGGTCAAGGGGTTGGAGTCACAGCTAAGACGGTTAAACCTAAATGTTACGTCGATACGAGAAGGAAATATTAATGAGAATATACCTGTGGTAAGTCCAATCCAGGGGAACATTGAAGATGTTAGTGTGAAGATAGGACAATATGTTGATCCTCAAACCGAGCTATTCGAAGTGATTAATACCGAACATGTACATGCCGATTTAATGGTATTTGCAAAAGATGTATACAAGATTAAAGAAGGGCAAAAAGTTTTACTTCAAATGGAATCCATACCAGGAAGATCTTATACTGCTGAGATATATTCCGTCGGTAAAAAGTTCGAGCAAAATCCCAAAGCTATTCACGTCCATGCAGAGATACAGGAGGAAACAGAAAACCTTGTTCCCGGTATGTATATCAACGGCAGGATTATTACAGGCACCGGTACGGAGGTGACGGCTTTGCCGGAGGAGGCCATTATTGAGGAAGAAGGAAAATTCTACATCTTCACCGCTGAAAAGCACGAGGAGAACGGGGAAACCGAATGGTCGTTTAAACCGGTGGAAGTGATCACAGGAGAAGAAAATGAAGGCTGGGTAGAAATTAAGTTACTGCAGCCTTTACCTGAAGATGCAAAGGTGGCGTGGAACAATGCTTATTACCTTATTGCAGAAATGAAGAAAGGGGAAACAGGTCATGACGATTAAACTATGAAAGCTATAGAAAAATTTTTAGAAGAGAAGCATGTGAGACCCACTGCTATGCGAATGCTTATATTCAAGTTTTTGGCACAGAAACAAGTGGCTGTAACATTAGCTGATATAGAGATAGCTTTTGAAAAAAGTGAAAGAACAACTATTTACCGTACCATTAAAACTTTTGAAAATAGCGGAATTGTTCACGTCATAGAAGATGGAAGTGGAGTATCTAAGTATGCACTTTGTGAGGCGGGCTGTAATTGTGAGCTCGACAGCGATCTTCATCTTCACTTTCACTGTGAAATTTGTAAAGAAACCCAATGTTTAACTGAAACTAAGATTCCGCATATTAACCTTCCGCCGGGTTTTACAGCAACTGACGCCAGTTTGGTAGTCAAAGGAACCTGTGACAAATGCAATAAGGAATAAGCATTTTTAAACTTTGCGATTCTAAAGCACATCCATCAGGAAAAAATGCACTTCCGTTGCAGGACTATATAGATTAATTTCGTTCCTGTAATTAATTATTAGATAGGAAAATGCCAGTTTTAATGGATTGGCTTTTTCTATTGAAAGACCTTTAATAAGAAGTTATGGCGAAAGACAAGGACTATAAAGACGCAGAATTACAAGATCCAACAATTACTTCTCCCAGAACGGCTGAAGAACCCGGACCAAAACCTGAAAAAGGTGAAGATAGCTGTTGTCCACCTCAGCATAATGGAGCAGGTAAAAATGAGGAAGAAAGATCTTCCTTTATTCCGACTATAGTAAGCTTGATACTTTTACTGTTTGGTATTGGGCTGGACTTTTTTGATGTGGAATGGTTTCAAGGATATCTGCGCTTAATTGTTTTTGGTGTTGCTTATGTTCTCGTTGGCGGGAAAGTTGTACAACATGCTGTGACCAACATCGCAAAAGGAAATATCTTCAATGAATTTTTTCTTATGACCATTGCCACTCTCGGGGCATTTTATATTGGAGAATATGCAGAAGGAGTTGCCGTAATGTTGTTTTACGTGATTGGAGAACATTTTCAGGAAGCAGCGGTTGCACGATCCCGTCGCTCAATAAAAGCTCTTATTGATAATCGTCCCGAGGAGGTTACATTGATCAAGAATGGACAAGTTTCAATTGTTAATCCGAAGAATGTGAACATTGGGGAAATCATCCAGATCAAACCCGGGGAGAAAGTAGCGCTTGACGGAGAAATGCTTAGTGAAAGCTCCTCCTTTAATACTGCCGCCCTTACAGGAGAATCAAAACCTGATACCAAGAAAAAAGGAGAGACAGTGCTTGCAGGGATGATAAACCTAGATAAGCTGGTTGAGCTAAAAGTAACTTCCGGTTATGAAGACAGTGCTTTATCAAAAATTCTCAAACTCGTTGAAGAAGCAGGTGGGAGGAAAGCAAAAACCCAAAAATTCATCACCCGCTTTGCAAAAATTTATACTCCGATCGTGGTTTTCTTCGCCATAGGTCTGGCGTTGCTGCCCTATTTCTTTGTCGACGCTTATATTTTTGAGGATTGGCTATACCGGGCCCTGGTATTTTTGGTGATCTCCTGTCCCTGTGCCCTGGTAATCTCCATTCCCCTGGGATATTTTGGAGGTATAGGCGCCGCTTCCCGCAACGGTCTTCTTTTTAAAGGCTCCAATTTTCTCGACCTCATTACAAAGGTAGATACCGTGGTAATGGACAAAACCGGAACACTCACTGAAGGAGTGTTTAAAGTACAGGAGGTAAAAGTCCAAAGTCTGGAAAAGGACCGGTTTTTGGCTCTGACAGCGGCATTGGAGAGCAAGTCCACCCATCCTATTGCTTCGGCAGTTGTAGAACACTCCGGGAACGCTTTCAAACAGCTGAAAGTGCAGAACGTAGAAGAAATTGCCGGACACGGATTAAAAGGAACGGTAGACGGGAAAGAACTTTTGGTCGGGAACGCGAAATTGTTGCGAAAGTTCAACATCTCCTATGCCCCGGAGATAGAGGAAATAGTGGAAACGATTGTTGTGGTAGCAATGGATGGTAAATATGAAGGTTACATAACTATTGCCGATCAAATTAAAGAAGATGCGGCGTTAGCCATAAAGCAACTTCGGGAGTATGGTATTGATAATATTGTAATGCTCTCTGGCGATAAAGATTCTATTGTTCAAAAAGTAGCGCGACAGTTAAAGATCGACAAAGCATACGGTGGACTACTGCCTCAGGACAAGGTGGCTAAGGTCGAGGAACTAAAGAAACAGGGGAAAAAGGTGGCATTCGTAGGAGACGGTATAAATGATGCCCCGGTGATCACCTTAGCCGATGTAGGAATGGCCATGGGAGCCTTAGGCTCTGACGCAGCAATAGAGACCGCAGATGTGGTGATACAAACAGATCAGCCGGGCAAAATCGGCACGGCCATTAAGATCGGCAAAAAAACGCGACAGATTGTATGGCAGAATATTGGCCTTGCCTTTGGAGTAAAGGCACTGGTGCTAATTTTTGGCGCATTTGGGGTAGCATCTTTATGGGAAGCAGTTTTTGCTGACGTGGGAGTGGCATTCTTAGCCATTTTGAATGCTGTGAGACTACAAAGGATAAAATTCTAAAACCAGCGAAATGAAAAATCAGCACCGGAAAAAGGATTTAAAAATAGCCAGGAAAATTCAGGTTTATAATATTATTTATGATATTATAGAAGTCGTAGTTTCTTTAATTGCAGGATTTACCTCTGGAAGTGCAGCCCTTATTGGTTGGGGTCTGGATAGTGTAATTGAAGTTGTTTCTGCCAGTACTTTATGGTGGCGTCTAAATGGTGAAATAGAGGGAATTGAGGACAATAAAGTCAGGAAAAGGGAAAAAATCACTTTGTTTGTAATCGCAGGATCTTTTCTCCTTGTAAGTGGTTATATTACTTACGATTCAATCACCAAGTTGATAAATGAAAATACCCCCAACTGGAGCACCCTTGGAATAATTATTTTGTTGGTCTCTTTAGTGGTTAATCCTATTTTAATATACTACAAACGAAAGTACGGTAAAAAATTGGACAGCAAAGAATTGCTTGCCGATTCAAAAGACACCTTCATATGCCTTTACCAAACAGTGGCAGTATTAGGTGGTTTATTAGCTGTTCGATATTTAGGTTGGTGGTGGGCTGACCCTGTGGCGGCTCTTCTTATTGTACCATATGCCTTAAAAGAAGGTTGGGGGGCGTTTAAAAATGGAAGAAATATTAGTTCGGACACATGAATAGGTTGTTATTAGTTTATTTAGAGGCTTGATATTTTTTAAAATGAAGTTATGAGTTGTTGGTTATGGGTCTTAATATTACTTGCTGTTAGTATTAAAACCTTTGAATCAATTGTTCCTATTGACTTCTTGTTTACTAGAGATATGCTCGCTTGCATTGCCTTGACCGCCTTTTCTGAGGATTCTTTGATTTCTCTGGCACTGGTTATAGAGCGGATATTGCAACTGCCCATATTGGCCCTTCCATCTCAAGTGTTACTGAGAATAAGGAACAGTAGCAACAATCTATCTTAGCTTTTAGTTGTTTGCTACAGGCAATTATCGTTCTCCTAGTCAAAAAATTCCATATTCAGTATTTACTAAAGAGCAAGTATCTTATCTTTAGTACGTATAATCTCAAATCTTACAATTTTGATACATATACTTACAACAGGTGGCACCATCGAAGGGCTGGATTGTGACCAAAAACAAAGCGCCGGGAAAACTTCACTAAGTAATTTTCTGGAAGCGGCGAATGTTTCTTTTTCTTTTTCCATAGAAGAAGTTTTCCAGAAAGATAGCAGATTTATTACATTTGATGACCGGGAGTATTTGGCAGAAAAAGTCCAAACCTCAGAATCTTCAAAAATTTTGATATCTCACGGCACTTTCACTATGGAAGAAACTGCAAAACATATAGCAGATCGAAAAATAAATAAAACGATAGTTCTCACCGGTTCCTTTATCCTGGGGTCCTCTCGAAATACAGATGCTCCATTCAATTTAGGCTATGCAATATGTGCCTTACAGTTTTTAAAACCAGATGTCTATGTGGCTATGAACGGCAGAATTTTTCATTGGAGCAATGTTGCTAAAAATTTAAAGACAAATAAGTTTGAGTCTAAAGATGAAACACAATGATGTTTGGCACTTCAATCCATTGGGGACGACCATTTTTTATTTATTGATTGACACCATTATTGAATTACTTGCTGTCATTCAAAATCCAAAGCTGAAATCCAGATATATTGCTTTCAGTCTGCTATAGTAAAGGTTTAGCTTTTAGTGAAAATCCAAGGCTTATCTTGTCAATTCATTACTCCGAATAACTACTACTAAATAATAGTTAAGATATTTTCCATAATAATAGAAGGTAACTGACTTGATAATGCTTAATTTCAAGATTAGATAATCAGGTGGAAAAGATAGAAGGCCTGGATAACGAATTAAAAAAAAGAAGCAACAGCTTTTATTAAAGAGTGCCCTAGAATCAGTAAATGCGTCTTTTTACCTATATCATCGAAGACACTTTTAAAATAAAGACAGCAGATCTATCACATTTGAAGACCGAAGTATTTGGTAGAAAAAATCCAAACCTCAAAAGCTTCAAAAATTTTTATATTCCACGGTACTTTCACTATGAAAGAAACTGCAGACCGTAAAATAAATAAAATGATAGTTCTCACCGGTTCCTTTATTCTGGGATCCTCTCGAAATAATATTTAATATCATCGATGCTAATCGGTCTTCCGTTGATTTCCCGATTGAAGGAAGCCACGTAGTCCTTCATCAGTTCTCGGGTGTATCTTTTTAGATCCTCGCTGTTGTTCTGTAACCGGTTCAGTTCGTATTTGGAAGGGCTGACCGTAATCGAATAGAATTTCGGTTCTGTCTTTTTGAGTTTGGCACCATTTCCATCAATTTCCTTTACAACTTCATCCGCTGATATTTCAACATCATATTGATTGAAAAAATGTTCCATACCTGCCTTGCCGGCAGGCAGGGCTCCCTGTTCCAGATCCTGGTTTTCCTTCTCCAGGTAGCCCACAAAATCCGCTGAACTTTGCGAGTAATTGTTCCCTAATTTTTGAGGTGTGATGGTAATGTACATAGCTCAAAAATTTACAGTTCATTCTTCTTATTTTGCTTTTCCTGAAAACGTACCTCCTTCTTCTCTTCAATAATTTTCTTTTCCAAAATCAACGGTTTCTTTTTAGGTTCTTCGGTTTGAAAAAGGGATTCCAACATTGCGACGGTGGGTTTGGTCTGGCTCTTTTCCATATCCCTCATAATGGCAATCACCGCATTTATACGTTTCTTTAAAGAAGCTTCGATTGTCCTTCCCGTAGGCCCCAATTTTTCCTTTGGGGAAATTTCGTTGTAGAAGAAAAAATCGAGCATTGTTGCCATTGCCTCGGTGTGCGATTTGAAGTGTGTCCTTGAAAATTCCTGAAAACGTTTTGCCGTTTCCTTTTTGAACCTGATGCCGATAAATGAGTCCATAATTGGCCGATTTGTCGCAAATCCTCCCCTAAAAATGGGCGTTCACAGGGCATTTGTCGCAAATTGTGAAAGGTCGGGAATTTTTTATTTTTTCAAGTTGCTGAATATAAGCATTTTGAAAATGAAAAGGAGTGCTTAACATCGCATCGCGTGTTACCCTCTTGCTACTCCTTTTCGTTCGCCACAGGCGAACAAAAATTCCGTACAATTTGGTCAAAAGCCAATTGCCAGTTTCAGGGAAATAATTTCCTGTTATGTATTTTTTTGATGGGTACGGTTATCAGCGAAAGTCAAAAAATGGATAACCCTACGTAAAATTAAATGCTGGAATTCAGCATAATAAAGATAATGATTTTTATTGAACTGAAGACAATTGAACAGAAAAACACCTCCAAAAATTTGGAGGTGCTGGACTATAAAGTTTAGATAATCAGATGTTGAATATGAAAGTATAGGAATATAAATTTCGCAATGCTTCTTCCTCTACCATCGTCTCAAAGCAGGTATAATTTTCTCTTACGTACGTGCGGATATCATTCCCAAATTTTCGTTCCACATCCTTTTTGGAATTCTCCAAAAGTCGGTTTTGGGCTTCTTCGGTCAGGTCTGAAAAATTAAGATAAATCATAAGCTTTCCATTTAAAGGATTCCTTCATCTGCAAAACTGAAATAATTTCCATCAGGTATCAGGATCAAATGGTCCAATACCTTAATATCAAATAATTCCCCTGCCTTTTTAATTTTTTGGGTCAGCCGTTTATCGGGTTCACTCGGTGTCAAGGTTCCGCTCGGGTGATTGTGGACCAAAATAACTGCCGTTGTCAAGCTCTTTAACAGTACGGCAAATAAGATGCGGACATCCACTAAAGTTCCTGTTATTCCTCCGTTAGAGGTTTCATATATTCCTTTTACCTTATTGGCATTGTTGAGCAGCATTATTTTAAAAGTCTCGTGCAGTTCAATAGTATCTTTGTTCCATTGGCTGTAGGCTAAATCTGCAGCACTTTGGGAACAGGTTATCTTGGGAAGCAAATTTGCTTTTAAACTTCCACTATAACTTATCGCGATTTCATTAACTTTGGTTTCCATTATGATCTGATTTAAAAGGTGAATAATGAAAGAGGGCGAGACTTTCGACCGTACCGCCCTCTTTGTTTTTAATTTACTCAATTGAATTATTGCCGTTCTTTACGCCTAACAAAAGGATTTCGTTGGCTTCCACTTCGGTAACATAGCGCTTAATGCCATCGTTATCCTCGTAACTACGGGATTTCAATTTTCCGCTAACTCCAATTTCCTTACCCTTTCCTGCATACTTCTCAATGATTTCTGCAGTTTTTCCCCAGGCGACTACGGTATGCCATTCCGTATTTTGCACTTTTTCGCCCTTGTCGTTTTTGTAATACTCATTGGTGGCAAGTGAAAAACGGGCTACTTTTTTACCGTTTTCGAGGTTGGTAATGGTTGGTTCCTGACCAACGTTTCCAATTAGCTGTACGTGATTTTTGATAGTACTCATAATAAAAGAATTAAAGATTACTTAATAGACTACCTGAACCTTTCAGGCAGTTTCCGTTTATATTTTTTTGAAGCGATTTACTTATTGTATCCTGAGCGTTTTCCTTTTTTTGTTTTTTTGGCCCCGCTTCCTTTCTGATGTTCTTGTACGATTTCATAATGTTCATTTTAGATTTACTTCCCGTAGTGCCGTCGCTGTTACCTTTTTTTGTTGCTTATACATTTTCAATATTTGGAATTGATAAAGACTTATAAAAGGGAGGCACGACCGGTTATGCAGTCTGTTCAACTTCCAAATGTTGGTATTTTGCTTACAAAAAAAGGGAAGGGACAGTGACGGCGCGGAAGTGCGTCTAAAGTCTTTATGTGAAGTACAAAAACATTGGAAGCGGGGCCAAAAGCAAGGATGGAAATCCGATTAAGCGGACTCCATTCCCGATTTGGAATTGGAATGAAGTGCGCTTCCCAGCATAGCGGGAAGCGCTAACGAAATGGAAAGGAGAAATTGGGGATGGTGTCCAAGACTTTTATAGTGAAGCTCTTTCCTCGCAATGGAGCTTTTTCTGCGGAATGAAGTGGGAATGTGCTGAACGGGCTATGAAAAACCGAAATTCTATTCTTAGCAGGGTTTAAAGCGGACTTAATTTTAAAGATGGAGATTGGGAATGTAGCGTTCCTGCCTTTTCGGCAGGGGTAGCGAAATGGAAATCGGAAGCTTTGAAGTTGTGTCCAAGATTTCTTGAATGATCCCGTATTTCCCGTAATGGAGCTTTTTCTGCGGAATTTAGGGGAATGGGCTGAGTGGTTTATGAAAATGAATTATCCTCTTGTAGTAAGATTTATGTCAGATTTGACTCAGAAGAATTGAGAAATGAGAACGGAATACCATCCTAACGATTATATTTCAGAAGAAAACATGTAGGGCAATTGTTTGGTCCTCTAGCAAATCAATAGAATATAGCATCAAATGAATTCAGTTGATAGTAAAAGATATAAAGTTTTTAAAAAAGCCAAATTCTGTACTTATTCTGTACTAGATGAAATAAAAAAAGGCTTCACATTTCTGTGAAGCCTTGTCTTTGCTAGTAGCGGGAACAGGACTCGAACCTGTGACCTTCGGGTTATGAGCCCGACGAGCTACCTACTGCTCTATCCCGCGATATTGGACTGCAAATATACAACCGATTTCTACTTTACCAAAGAAAAAAATAAAAAATTATTCAGAGATCCAGGCAAGGGCTGTCAACCGCTCCTCATTTGTAAAACTTTTGATATCAGTAGGCATAATAAGGTCTTTGATAAACATGCTGTTCCTCAGCCAATAAAGATCTGAAACCACTGCAATCTTCCTGAAACTTCTCGTGTGGTTCAGGTTAAAAGTCATTTGTTCTAAAAAAGCTTTAAAACCTAATTTGCTACCTCTCTTGATCTCAAAAAAGATACTAATCTCCTCATGAACTTCTATTTTATCCAGAATTTTAGCCTGCACATTTTCAATAAGCTCCTCATCCAGATCTGTATCTATTATTATTCCCACTACATTTTCAGCTAATTCAAAAGTTGATACCATACAATTCAAAAGGATTTTATTCTCTAATTTAGTGAAAATCTCCTAAGAAAAAAGGGAAATCATATATAACAACCTGATTATCTATTGCTCTATACTACTGACTTCAAATTCCTGCAGCTCGCCTGACTGGAATCTCACAGATATCTCTATAGGATTGCAACAAATCTCACAATCTTCAATATACCGCTGCCTCTTTACAGAAGTATCCAGCAACATAGAGATCTCTTCCCAACAGTAGGGACATTGAAAGAAATGTTCATACATGGCTAACTTACCTTTTCAAGCTCTTCCTGTACCTGCTCCCACTCCTTCATGGCTTTTTCAAGCTCCTTCTTTTTAAACTGGTAATTCTTGAAAAAGTCAGGACGCGCCATAGCCTTCTCATAGTTGTTAGCCAGTTCAAGGTCCTTCTCCTTTATTTCCCTTTCAAGTTTGGTGATCTTAGCTTCTATATTGCTCAGTTTGTTATTAAGGGATTTTAGCTTTTTTTGATTCTGGTAAGAGTCTTTATTGCTGCTTTCTTTTGGTGCCTGTTTTTGTACATCGCGTTTCTCCACCTCACGCATATCTACCAACTTTCGCTGCTCCAGGTAGTAATCTATATCTCCCAGGTACTGTTTTATTTTATGATCTTTAAATTCATAAACTTTATTGGTGAGCCCCTGAAGAAAATCCCTGTCGTGAGATACCAGGATCAATGTACCTTCAAAGCTTTTTAGAGCGTCTTTTAAAACGTTTTTGGACTTAATATCAAGGTGGTTGGTAGGCTCATCCATTACCAGCACATTAAAAGGCTGTAGCAACATTTTCGCCAGGGCCAAACGGTTTCTCTCGCCTCCCGAAAGCACTCTTACATATTTATCGACTTCATCGCCCCGAAAAAGAAAAGATCCAAGTATATCTCGCACCTTTGACCTGTTCTTCTCGTTGGCCGCATCTATCATAGTATCCAGAACAGTCTTTGAACCGTCTAAATATTCTGCCTGATTTTGAGCAAAATATCCTATTTGTACGTTATGCCCCAGTTTAAGCTCGCCTTTATAGTCCAGCTCGCCCACAATGATCTTTGCCAGCGTAGATTTACCCTGCCCGTTTTGTCCTACAAATGCAGTTTTTGAATCACGTTCAATCAAGAGGTCAATATCCTTCAGCACATTTTTATGCCCGTAACTCTTAGTGATATGATCAGCTTCAATAACCACCTTACCCGGCACCACAGAAACCGGAAACTTCAAATTCATCACCGAATTATCGTCCTCATCTACTTCAATACGGTCTACTTTGTCCAGCTTTTTAATGAGAGATTGTGCCATACTTGCTTTTGAAGCTTTGGCCCTGAATTTCTCAATCAGCTTTTCGGTCTGCTGAATTTGTTTCTCCTGGTTCTTTTGAGAAGCCAGCTGCTGCTCCCTCAATTCCTTCCGAAGAACAAGATATTTTGAATATGGTTTATTAAAGTCGTAAATCCTTCCAAGGGAGATCTCAATGGTCCTGTTGGTCACATTGTCGAGAAACATCTTATCGTGAGACACGATCACCACAGCTCCGGGATAGTTGTTAAGAAACCCTTCCAGCCAGATAATAGATTCAATATCCAGGTGGTTGGTAGGCTCATCCAATAGAAGAATATCGTTTTGCTGAAGCAGCAGTTTTGCCAGCTCAATCCGCATTCTCCATCCTCCCGAGAAGGTATCGGTAAGCTTGTTAAAATCATCACGTTTAAAACCGAGCCCCTGGAGAATACGTTCTGTCTCTCCCTGGTAGTTGTAACCCCCGTGAATCTCATATTGATGCTGCACATCATTGAGGTCTACCATTAGTTGATGGTACTCCTCACTTTCATAATCGGTACGCTCAGCAAGCTGGGTGTTGATTTCTTCGAGCTGTTTCTCCTGCTTCTTGATCTCTTCAAAAGCTTCATAAGACTCTTCAAGAACCGTACGCCCTTCTACAAAGTCTATATCCTGCTTAAGAAAACCGATTTTCAAATCCTTGTCAGATGCAATCTGGCCCGTATCGGGTTCCATTTCGCCCGAGAGGATCTTGAGCATGGTAGATTTTCCGGCCCCGTTTTTACCTATTAGCCCCACTCTGTCACCGCCACCAAGCCTAAAGGTGATCTCTTCAAACAAATATTCTCCGCCAAAGGAGACCGATAAATTATGTATATTCAACATTCCTCTTCAAAATTTCTGCAAAGATGCTCATTTTTTCAGGGTAAAAAAATAGGCTGCAGATTGATATAGCTAATTAAAAACCAGTTAGACTCAAAAGTGTTGCCATTATTACTTCGGAAGAAGGCTTTCAAGCACTCTATTTTCATTCTGCGGAAAACCTTTCAGAAGGCTTATTCTTTAGCTGAAAGATCCGTAAATTTGTAACTCTTACCGAAGCTTATGAACTCATTAAAAGGAAATAAACTGTACAGCATTTTCACAGGTACCTGCCCCGTTTGCCAGGAAGAGAGTATGTATAAGGAAGATAACCCTTACAAGATCTCGAAGCTATTTGCCATGCACGATCGCTGTTCAAACTGTGGCACCAAGTATAAAATGGAACCTTCTTTTTTCTTTGGAGCCATGTACGTGAGCTATGCGGTGGGAATTGCCTTCGCCACCGCTGCATTTGTAATTTCTCACTTCCTGTTAAACCTGACTTTATTACCAACCTTTATCATCATAGTAGCAACCTTGGTTGTGTTCTTGCCGGTCATAGTGCGATGGAGTAGAAATATATGGGTCAATTTCTTTTTTAGTTACGATCCAAAAAAGGCAAAAAGCTAGGCTCTTTTATACCACTTTCGGGTAAACCTGGAGATGTCAATCTCTGGATCCAGTTCTTTACCTTCATCAATAAAATCTAAAAGTTCTTCAGAAATTGATGGAGCTATTAAGATTCCGCGGCTTCCAAAACCATTGCATGTATAGAGATTTTTGTGGTACGGGTGCTGCCCCACCATTGGTCTACGGTCTATCGTAGAAGGTCGCAAGCCCGCAACCTGATCTACCACTTCAAAATCGGTTTTAATAAGATCCTTCAGTTTTTCAACCAGCTCTTCCCTGGCTGCCTGGGTGGGTTCGGGAGTTTTATCGGTATTGCTGTAGGTTGCCCCTACGGCATAATGATCTCCACCTGCCGGAAAAATAAAGATCGAAGATTTTACGCCTACTTCCAGGTCGAGTCCCTGTGCTTTAATGATGATATACTCCCCTTTATTTCCTCTTAACGGAAGATAGCTGAAATAGGAATTCTTCTGAATCCCAAAACCTTCGCAAAAAATGACATTTTTGGCACCTATGTTTTTGTAGTGAACCCCCGAATCGGTTAATTGTAGTGCATCATGATCAAAAGTTTCCTTTACAAGCCAGCCCTTCTCCTGAAGGTGTTCAGAATAGGACTCCAAAAGGTAACGCGGATCAATTCGGGATGTTTTCAATACTTTTCCGAAGGAAAACTTCCCCGGAATATGTTTATTGACCGAAGCAACAAGCTTTGTATCGAGAAAAGGGGCGATTTTAGGCTTATCGGCGGCTGCAAACCAATTGTTCTGCTCTTCTATTGACGAAAACCTTCTGTACACCTCCAGAGGGCCTAAAAAGGTCTTTTCGAGGTGCGCTTCCATATCCTTATAGAAGGCGTATGCTTTTTCCAGTTGCTCATCGGCCTTCCAGGCCAGGGTGAAGCGCTTCAGGATAACAGGATTCATGAATCCGCCGGCAACTTTTGAAGCTTCCTGGCTGTCATCATCAAAAACAACAAAGGATTTTCCGGCTTTTTCGAGCCTGTATGCAAGGCAGGTTCCACTAAGGCCCGCCCCAACAATAATATAGTCTTTCATGTTACAAAATTAGATATAAAAAAACGCCTTTTCGGGGAAGAAAAGGCGTTATAAATTCATTCATGCGAACAGTTTAGTAATTCCACATATCCTGTTCAAAATTCCTTATTTGCTCCTTGATCCTTTCAGACTCCAGTAGCTGCATAAAGGCATTGTTACTTATATAATCATCTACCTGGCGGTTGCCCTGTACATTATCTTCAGCATAAATCACCGCATTGAACCTTCGAGCGTTGAGCAAATGATCAAAGGATACCGGATTTGAGGTATTATCTGGGTTATAAGCATAAGCATCGTTCAACACTTCTCTTGCCCCGGGAAACCATACCCAAAAAAGCTCTACTAATGCAGATGCACCACCCTCATCAATAAAGTTTACATCGGGTGCAACCGGTGCAATGGCCAAAAGCCTGTACTTAAGCTCTGCCTGGCGCTTGTCAAAATACCAGTACCCGCGAATGTGATATTCAGCAATGTCGGCTGAAGAAATATCTCTTCGGCTTATAAATTGTGGATCAATCTCTTCCCCGGCATTGTATTGCTCGATACCAAGATCGGTCGTATCAACTTTAGACAACGCCGCCTGTATGTCATTCAGGGTACGCTTATCATTAAAGTAAGAGTCGGCATAGATATTTTTAATCTTTCCGCTTTTAATACCGGCTACCAACACATCGTAAAGAGAGCGTCTTGAACCCCCAATCTGGTTAGTGTCTATAGGATAGTACAAAGGAAAATTCACTCTTTCATCGAGATCTATGATCTCCCAGGTGGTCTTTGCCCAAAGTACATCCCTGTCATCAACATATCCATACTCCAAAGGATCGTTCTTTCCATAGGTAAGCTCTGCCTTGGTAGGGCCTCCTATTTCATCGGGACTTTTGGCATTAAGAAGATTACTTTGGCCAAAAGAGGTCACCGAAACGAGCAATCCACATAATCCTAACAATAATTGGTTCCAGTTCATGTTCTAATGATTTAATTTGTTAATTCAACCAGTACCGGAGATACTTGTTTTAGCTTATACCCTGAGCTTCCGGCAAGTTGAGCTTCCACATCAAAGATCTGGATAGTCTCGCCTCTGCCTGCTCTTCTTAGCGCTCCAATAGCACTCTGGTCAAGCTTTTGTCCTCTCACCTGAATAGTTGGCTGACCCGGTACACGGAATTTGAATCCGGTTACTCTTAGATCAACATCAAATTCAAAATCGGGCAGAGCTGCTCCAATGGTTGAAATTTCAAGGTTTTGACGCTGCATTCTTACCGTTCCGTCTTCCCCTCTTACAGTTCCAACAGGTCTTGGTATATCGCGTACTCTAAATGTTTTGCTGTCGCTTACTTTTTCTCCTCCCGGAAGTTCACCACTTACATTGATGGTCACTTCACGAGCCTGGAGCGTAGTAACATCCATAATATAATTTCCGGCTCCACCTGCAGATCTTAGTCCCGGTGCATTTGCCGATACGTTACCCACTCCTGGTATAGAGATAGTCATTGGGTTTGCGACACCACGGTAAACCACGTTCATCTTATCGGCAGAAATTACTGCGGAATTAGGTTTTGGAATAACGCTATATGAGCTGGTCACGGGAATTTCTACAATAGAATCTCCTTCTTTAAACTGAAGTTGTCCGGTAATTTTTTGCTCACCCACATTCCCGGCCGGGAATTTAAGTTGCACCTGACCAGCCTGTGTAGAAGCCACTTTGTTACCGTTGATCACAACATTCTCAAAACGCAAAGAGGGATCTACTCTTCCTAAAACTACTTTTCCGGAGAATTGCTCTCCACTAAAGAATGCAGTTTTGTCGGGAATAACAATAGCTTCATAGTTGGTCAAAGAAACATCGCTTTGAAGCTGGCCCGAAAGCATAGCTGAAAGCGCATCATTCTCTGCCGACTTTGCATCGCCTTGCATTTGAGTAAGCTTTGTAATAGATGCAATTAGCGGAAATCCTTCAAAGTTATAAGATAACCATGGGCGTTTCACACCTTCACCATCTACAACAGGCTCTGTGCTAAATTCTCTTCTAACTTCAGCAGCTATTTGAGAAAAATCTTCTCCTAATACATTTGCAACACCTTCACGGTATTTCTCTATTTCGGCAAGAAATTCCTTTCCTGCTTCACTTGGCTGCCCGCTTGAGAAAAGATATTCATCAAGTTTTGCAGACTGATCCATTGCCTCATAGTCTTCACGCTCATCTCCTTCAATATCTTCAAGCGCTTTTTCCTTGAGGTTATCAATGTATGTGGTAAAGTTACCAGTTAAGGTATGAATTTGTTCCGCCTTTTCCTGCAACGGAACATACTTGGCCGGTTGTTCTTGAGCTTTTGTTGCCAATCCTGCAATTGCAGCGGCATTTCTTTCAGTAACAGAGGCATTTGATTCGGCTAAACTTTCGTTAATCATTCCAAAGGCAGTAAGTACTTCTTTGGACATATTTAGAGCCATCATTGCGATGAAAACCAGATACATCAGGTTAATCATCTTCTGTCTTGGGGTTTGTTTTCCAGACGCCATTCTCTAATTTTAGTTTGTTCTTTTAATTTTTTTTAGGGCAAAAAGCTTCCTGTTAAGCCTTGACGTGCATAGCAGAAAGCATTCCTCCGTAAACATTGTTTAGAGAAGAAAGGTTGGTAGCCAAAGACTCCATTTGCTTATTTAACCTGTCAGCGTTTTCGGCTACTGCATCATTCACTTCTGCCTGGCGTGAAGCAGACTCTACCTGTACTTTATAAATATTGTTCAATGACTCCAGTTGATTTGCAGCCAGGCTCATTTCTTCGCTGTACTTCTTTTGAGAAGCCATGGCATCTACTGTAGGAGTAATATTTTTTGCGGCACCTTCAAAGTTTCTAATACTATCCCCAAGGCTGCTCATCAAATTGGCATCGATCTTAGCCTCACGTAAAATATTGTCAAGTTTTTTAGATAACATACCTTCAGTCTCTTCGTTGCTCACCAATGCCTGGTTATTTCGGGTTGCCGGTGTACCACCAGCCAGTTCGGGATAAACCAGAGACCAGTCTAATTCGTCATCTACCGGTTCAAATGCAGAAACAGCAAAAACAAGTGCTTCTACGATTAGACCAATAATTAACATTTCATTACCTAAAGGCCAGTGCATGATTTTAAATAGTGCCCCGAGAATAACTACAGAAGCACCCAGACCATACACCATATTCATTAATTTCTTACTCGACTTTGATTGTGCCATGATAAATAAAAATTTAGTTCTTTTTTAATAGGTTATTTGTGAAATAGGGATTTTTATCTTGTTTGATTCAGGGTAAGATCTGTACCCAAATAATCCTGTACCGTTCTAAAGCCGATGTAACTACGGGCAGAATCTGCGTATTCATAGTCACGGGAACTCACCTGAAGAAAATAAGCTACATCTTTCCATGATCCTCCACGAACTACTTTCTTCATGTTAGACTCATCATTAACCGACGGGTTCATAGATGAAGAATACTCATAAGATGCAGGATCATACGATGAGAAAACCCACTCGGCAACATTACCAGCCATATTATACAATCCGTAATCATTAGGCTCATAAGATTTAGCCTCAACGGTGTACAAAGCCTGATCGGCTGCATAATCTCCTCTTAATGGTTTAAAGTTAGCCATAAAACAACCGCGGTCGTTCTTGGTATAAGGCCCACCCCACGGATAAGTAGCAGACTCAAGGCCACCCCGGGCTGCATATTCCCATTCGGCCTCTGTAGGTAAACGATAAGAGTTCACATTGTGCTCTCCTTTTGATTTCCTGTAAGAGTTGTGATACAGGGTTCTCCATTGTGCAAAAGCACGTGCCTGTTTCCAGGAAACCCCCACCACAGGATAATCGCTATAAGCATCATGCCAAAAATAATCGTTGTGCATGGGCTCATTATAGGAATAGTTAAAATCTTTGATCCAAACAGTAGTATCTGGATAGATTTGAATTTCTTCAGTTTCAATAAAATCGGCACGCTTACCCGGTTCTGCTCTTGCTGCCGAACTTACGTCCATCCAGGTGTAGCGAAATTTAAGATGATTCACATCAAAAGAACGCTGGCCATTGTATGCTTCTTCGATAGGAATATACAGGGTGTCCATCACCTCAGCATAATATTCATCGGGGTAGTCTCTGGTATCCCAAATAAGATCTACATCCTTATTGATCTTTCTGCCTTCATAATCTCCAAGACTGTAGTAGTTATTATACATGTACTGTTCATAGGGAGTCATATCGGCCTCCTCGCTATCGGCAAAAGCAAATTCACCAATCCCTCCTGTACCGGGGGTTTCACCAATCTCTTCGGCAAAAATGGCAAGTTTCATTCTGGTAACCGAATCTTTTACCCAATTCACAAACTGGCGGTATTCCGCATTGGTAATTTCGGTTTCATCCATATAAAAAGAACGAACAGTAACAGTTTTTGGCGGAGCATTGTTCAATCCGGCAATATCATCATCACTTTTACCCATGATGAATGCACCACCAGGAATTAACGTCATCCCCAACGGTTTTTCGGGATGCCATTTCTTTCCCTGCGCACCAACCAATTGCCCTTGATCACTGCGACCACACGAGGCCAAAACAGAAATTACAGCAATAAGCGAAAAAAATTTCCTCATAATATCTCTCAAAGTTAGGACATAATAGCTCCAAGGCAGTAAACCTATTTATTTATTTTCTAATAAACAATTTATTTAGTTAAAATGCAGAAGCTACAAATGTTTATATCATTTAAATTTCGTTTTTCCTTTTTGTTTTATACCACCTCTCGGGGATGATTTGATTACAGGCGTCGAGGTAATCTCCTTGCGTGCAAGGTAATAACGTATGCCTCTTAAGTTTATTATTTGCAGGTGAAAGAAATGGAATTTCTATCCACCAGCGACCGCTTACCGGACTCTTATAAAAAACCAGGATTTCATCGTCAATTGGAACCTGGTATCTTATAAACTCCTTTTTAGAGGAAATAGTATTTTCATTTTTCCTAAAATTCACCCCCTCAATAAAATACCACAGTATTTGAGCCACCAACATGTTTGAAGCAGGAAAATTAAGCTGGGAAGTATATTCAAATATACCAAATGAAGACACTTTATCACTAATGCCTGCATACCGCGCCAAAGCACAAATTTCTTTCCCATCAAAACCGTTAGAAGATCGAAGCCTGTAGTTACCAAGCGCACCTGCACTAATCGCACCCAAATCAAGCCCCACCAGGTTGGCGTCTCGCATCACCGGCTCAATTGCAGTAATATCAGCCGACACTTCCCCCAGTCTTATTGCATCAAAGAATAACCTCTCCATCAACTCAATCTCATCCTGCGAATTGAAGTAAGTTTGATAACCCAGGTTAGAATAATTGAAGAGATTGTAGGGTTTAGTCACTACCATCTTCCCTACATAAGAATGGTTACTTATTGGTTTATCGGCATCTCCAAGGTCAAACCTGGAATCGATGTTCACCAGGTTCACCATCTGCTCCACCCCGTCATAAGCCCGGTACTGCGCATAAAGCAGATCTTGGCTTCCTCCAAGAAGCACCGGAATAATGCCATTTTTAAGACAGTAGTTCACCACAGATTGAACTGCAAAAAAAGTATCTTCTTCAGAATCCCCTTTTTGGATATCCCCTAAATCGGCCACTGGCAGATTCCAGTTACCCGCGTATAAATTGTAAAACTCTCTTCTAACATTATCAAAATCAAACGGCTCACCGGTAGGGTCTTCATCCAAACGATCTTCCAGGACTCCAAAAAAGGCAATTTTAATGCCCTCAAGGTCAGGAAAAGCTTTATTTTCAAGATGAATCCGAATGGATGCCCCCAAACTGTTACCCGCAGTTACGAGCTCCTCCTTCACCGGCGTAAGAAAATCGAATTCCATAAATTACTTCTTTTTGGAGACAGTTTTTTTACTGGTGGTTTTCTTAGCTGCAGTCTTTTTAGTGCCGGTAGACTTTTTAGCAGTTTTCTTTTTAGGAGCTTTTTTCTCCAGTATACCCTTTACCTCTTCAAGCGTTAATTTTGTTGCATCTACAGTCTTGGGCAGCTCAATTTTAGTCTTTCCTTTCACAATATTAGAACGCCCCCATCTTGCCTTTTCTACCTTTATTCCTTCATCTTCCCAATTGTGAATCACCTTCTCCCGCTCTTTCCTGATCTTATCTTCAATAAGTTCCTCTATATCTTCTGCGGAAAGATTATCAAAATCGTATTTTTTATTCACGTTGATGAACATATCGTTCCACTTAAGGAAAGGTCCAAAACGCCCCACTCCTTTTTGCACGGGCAGGTCTTTATATTCATAGATAGGCGCATCGGCCTTTTCTTTTTCTTTGATCAATTCCAGCGCCCGCTCCATGGTTACCTCAATAGGATCTTCCCCTTTCTCAAGAGAGACGAATTTTTTCCCATATCGCACATAAGGTCCAAAGCGACCGTTATTTACCTCCACTTTTTCTCCTTCATATTCCCCAAGTTCCTTCGGAAGCTTAAACAATTCCATCGCCTCTTCAAAAGTGACAGAATCAAGGGTTTGATCTGGTGAAAGACTGGCAAATTTCGGTTTCTCCTCATCTTCAACAGAACCCATTTGCACCATAGGTCCAAATTTACCGAGTCGAACGCTTACCGGCTTTCCTGTAACAGGATCTTCCCCCAAAATTCTTTCGCCCACTTCCCTTTCGGCATTTTGGGCAACGTCAAGCACATTAGGATGAAAATCGCTGTAGAAGTCTTTCATCATCTTGGTCCACTCCTCATTCCCTTCAGCTATATCATCAAAATCCTGCTCTACCTTGGCGGTGAAATTGTAATCCAGAATGCTTGAAAAATGAGTGACAAGAAAATCGTTCACTACCATCCCAACATCGGTTGGCACCAGTTTTCCTTTATCACTACCTACAGTTTCTGTAAGCTTCTTTTCGTTTATTTTTTCAGCCTTTAGAGTAAACTGCACATAATCACGCTCTACTCCGTCAACCGATCCTTTCTCGATATAATTCCGGTTTTGAATGGTAGAAATTGTAGGTGCGTAGGTAGACGGGCGTCCAATTCCCAGCTCTTCCAGTTTCTTTACCAATGAAGCTTCAGTATAGCGGTAAGGTGGCCGCGTAAACCTTTCGGTGGCCGTGATATAGTTATTTTTCAGATTTTCGTTTACCCTTAATGCAGGTAGCATTCCTTCCTGTTCTTGCAATTCTTCATCCTCTTCGTCGCGACCTTCCAGATAAACTTTCAGGAACCCGTCAAATTTTAGAACTTCTCCATTGGCAGTGAACTGCTTATCGTGTTTATCGGCTTCAATCTTTACATTAGTTCTCTCCAGTTCGGCTTCACTCATTTGGGAAGCTATGGCACGTTTCCAGATCAATTCATACAGGCGCTGTTCATCGCGATCGGCCTGTACGCTGTGTGCTGCAAAATTTGTTGGTCGTATTGCCTCGTGAGCTTCCTGCGCCCCTTTGGTCTTTCCTTTAAACTGGCGTGTCTTACTGTACTTTTCACCATAGGCGTCTAAAATCTCTTTTTTAGCACCTTTTCTTGCATCATCAGAAAGATTTACGCTATCGGTTCTCATATAAGTAATATGCCCCGCCTCATAGAGACGCTGCGCCATGGTCATGGTCTTACTTACTGAAAAATATAATTTACGGGCAGCTTCCTGCTGAAGTGTTGACGTTGTAAATGGTGGTGCAGGTGATTTTTTAGCAGGTTTGGTCGTAAGATCGGCCACCTTAAAATTAGCCCCTAAATTTTCTGAAAGGAATTGCTCCGCTTCGGCTTTGGTGTCAAAATTCTTCGGAAGTTTTGCTTTGAAGGATTTTCCTTCTTCCGTGGTAAATTCAGCATCTATTCTAAAGGAAGCTTCAGGTTTAAACCCCTGAATTTCCCGTTCCCGCTCCACAATAAGCCTAACTGACACAGATTGCACCCTCCCGGCGGAAAGTCCACCTTTCACTTTCCTCCAAAGAACCGGTGAAAGTTCATAACCTACCAAACGATCCAGCACCCTGCGGGCCTGTTGTGCGTTTACCAGGTTATAATTTATTCCACGAGGATTTTCAATAGCTCTAAGGATAGCAGACTTTGTAATCTCGTGAAAAACAATTCTTTTAGTTTTATCTTTATCGAGATCCAGCTCTTCGGCCAGGTGCCATGCAATCGCTTCTCCCTCCCGGTCTTCATCACTCGCCAGCCAAACCATATCGGCACTCTTTGCTAATGCCTTAAGTTTTTTGACGACCTCCTTCTTATCTTTTGACACTATATATTTAGGAGTAAAATCACCCTCGGTATCCACACCCAGCTCTTTGGTAGGAAGATCGGCGATGTGACCAAAGCTCGAGGCAACAGTATAATCCTTGCCCAGGAATTTCTCAATGGTCTTCGCTTTTGCAGGGGACTCTACGATCACTAAATTCTTTGCCATAGTATCATTTTTTGTTTTGCAAAAGTATAGGAATTTTTAAATATGGCTTTTTTATTTTCAAAAATGCAGTTTTACTACATTTCAAACTGCTCTATATTTCCTCCTGTCACTTTGTCATATTTCAACTAAAACAGTATCTTTGCCCGTTCAATTACCCAAAGGTACTTTTTTGAAATATGGAGAAGATAATAGACGAAAAACAGCAGGGAAACGCATTGGTGATGGAGCCTAAGACAGGCAATGGAAAAAAGCTGATGATAGAGAGCTATGGTTGCCAAATGAACTTTAGCGACAGTGAGATTGTAGCATCCATCCTATCTAAAGAAGGTTTTGATACTACTCAAAACCTGGAAGAGGCAGACCTGGTTCTTATCAACACCTGCTCAATTAGAGATAAAGCAGAACAAACAGTACGAAAGCGACTGGAAAAATATAATGCTGTAAAAAAAATCAACCCGGGGATGAAGGTGGGCGTGCTTGGCTGTATGGCCGAACGCTTAAAAGCCCAGTTCCTGGAAGAAGAAAAGATTGTTGACCTTGTGGTGGGGCCCGATGCCTACAAAGACCTGCCAAACCTCATTAACGAAGTGGAAGAAGGTCGCAATGCCGTAAATGTGATCCTCTCCAAAGATGAAACTTATGGAGATATTTCTCCCGTGCGTTTGCAAAGCAACGGCGTTTCGGCCTTTGTTTCTATCACACGGGGCTGCGACAATATGTGTACGTTTTGTGTAGTACCGTTTACCCGCGGAAGAGAGCGTAGCCGTGACCCACAAAGTATAATGGAAGAGGTGAATGAACTGGCACAAAAAGGCTTTAAAGAAATCACACTTTTGGGACAGAACGTTGACAGCTATTTATGGTATGGCGGCGGACTCAAAAAGGACTTTAAAAATGCTTCGGAAATGCAAAAGGCTACCGCTACCAATTTCGCTGCCCTTTTGAGAATGGTAGCCGAAGCACATCCAAAAATGAGAGTAAGGTTCTCTACTTCAAATCCGCAGGACATGACGCTTGATGTGATTGAAGCCATGGCGAAATACCCGAATATTTGTAAATATATTCACCTGCCGGTTCAAAGCGGTAGCGACAGGATCCTTAAAGCCATGAACCGTCTGCACACCCGCGAAGAATACTTTGAGTTAATTGACAACATTAGGAAACTAATGCCCGATTGTGCTATCTCCCAGGATATGATCACCGGCTTCCCAACAGAAACTGAAGAAGATCACCAGGATACACTATCCCTTATGGAATATGTGAAATATGACTTCGGATTCATGTTCGCCTATTCTGAAAGACCCGGAACAATGGCCGCCCGAAAGTTAGAAGACGATGTTCCTGAAGAAGTTAAGAAAAGAAGACTTACAGAAATTGTAAACCTGCAACAACAACACAGCCACTTTAGAACCCGACAGTTTGTTGGCAAGACGGTAGAGGTGTTGATCGAAAAAGAATCCAAGAAATCTGATGCTCACTGGAGTGGCAGAACTACCCAAAACACTGTGGCAGTTTTCCCAAAAGAGCAGTATAAGATTGGGGATTTTGTAAACGTGAAGATAAACGACTGTACCAGCGCCACCTTAATAGGAGAAGCGGTTGGGTATAGCGAGAATAATTAAGCCCCCTGCCCCCGAAGGGGGTGTAGGAGAGGTCTTAAAGATTTCTTTTTTTAAACTAATTGAAATGAAGAGCATACCAGAATCAGGTTCAATTAAACAAATAAATACCCCCATTGGGGGCTAGGGGGCATGGAAAGTATTCAGGCAATAAAACAGCGTTTCGGCATTTTAGGAAACGACCAGAAATTAAACAGGGCAGTAGAAAAAGCCATACAGGTGGCGCCAACAGATATTTCTGTACTGGTCACCGGGGAAAGCGGAGTGGGAAAAGAAAGTATTCCCAAGATCATCCATGCACTCTCCCACCGCAAACACGGTAAATATATTGCTGTAAACTGCGGTGCCATCCCTGAAGGTACTATTGACAGTGAACTCTTTGGGCATGAAAAAGGTGCTTTTACAGGTGCCACTCAAACGCGAAGTGGATATTTTGAAGTGGCCGACGGCGGAACTATTTTTCTGGATGAAGTTGGCGAATTGCCACTAACCACGCAGGTACGGCTTCTGCGTGTGCTCGAAAATGGCGAATTCATCAAGGTAGGATCCTCAAAGGTGCAAAAGACCAATGTACGTATTGTCGCTGCCACCAACCTCAATATGGCCGATGCCATCAAAAAGGAAAAATTCAGGGAAGACCTTTACTACAGGTTAAGTACCGTAGAGATCTACCTACCACCATTGCGCGAACGCAAGGAAGACATCCACCTGCTCTTCAGGAAATTTGCAGCCGATTTTGCTTTGAAGTACAAAATGCCCACTATTCGGCTTGAAGACGATGCCATCAGCCTGTTGCAAAAGTATTCGTGGAATGGAAACGTGAGGCAGCTAAGAAACCTCGCCGAGCAAATTTCAGTTTTAGAACAGGAAAGAAGTATAGACGCCCAAAAATTAAAAGAATATCTTCCCGGTTACGGCAGCAACCTACCGGCCGTGATCGAGGAAAAGAAGAAAGAAAGCGACTTTAGTAATGAGCGGGAAATTCTCTACAAAGTGCTTTTTGACATGAAAAGCGATCTTAATGACCTCAAAAAGCTCACGTTAGAGCTTATGGAAAATGACGGTCATAAGAATGTGAAAGAGGAAAACGAAAGCCTGATCAATAAGATCTACGGAAATAATGACGAAGAAGATGTTATTCCCGAAGAAATAACCGACGAGGAACTCGAAGTACTTCAAATTCCGCAGCAAAATCCTTCAGATAAACAGGATAAATATTACTTTGCCGAAGAAATTGAGGAAGAAGAGACGCTGTCCCTTCAGGATAAAGAGCTGGAACTCATCAAGAAATCCCTGGAGCGCCACAACGGAAAACGAAAGGCAGCCGCCGAAGAACTGGGAATAAGTGAACGCACCCTGTACAGAAAGATCAAACAATACGACCTTTAAAAAATGCCACTTTTGACACCCCATATTTTATGAAAAAAATACAGTTGTTGCTTCTTTTAATGCTTTCCTTCAGCCTGTCATCCTGTGGCATTTATTCCTTTTCGGGAGCCGATGTGGGGAATGCGCAAACCTTTCAGGTTAATTATTTTCAGAACGCCGCACCAATTGTGGAGCCGGGTATTGACCGTACATTCACGCTTCAGCTTCAGGATCTTATTCAGAGTCAGACGAATTTGAGCCTTACCAATGAAAATGGAGACCTGGTTTATGAAGGGGAGATCATAGATTACTATGTTGCCCCCATGAGTGCCACAGCCCAAAGTACTGCCGCACAAAACCGCCTCACCATTGTGGTCAATCTAAGGTTTTACAACACCCTAGATCCCGAAAAGGACATTTTAGACAGGCGTTTCTCGTTCTACTATGATTATCCTGCCAGTGCACAACTTATTGGGCCGGTGCTGGCAACAGCCCTTGAAGAGATCTTTACCCGCATCACTCAGGATATTTTTAATGCTACTTTGGCAAACTGGTAATGAAACAGGATGAAGTAATATCGATTCTTAAAGACCCTGCTGCCATTTCCTTTGAGCAGACAAAAGCGCTGCACGAGATTTTGAGAAAATATCCTTACTTCCAGGCGGCCCGTGCCGTGCGCCTTAAAGGATTAAAAAACACGAACAGCCTACACTACAACAAGGAACTTAAGGTGACAGCCGCTCACACTACAGACAGAGGGGTGCTGTTTGACTTCATTACTTCAAGGGAATTTAATCAAAATGAAATTGCCGAATCTATCAAGAAGCAGGAGCAGCAACAAAAGCAACTTGAAGATAAGGCCGCGACAAAAGTTGAAAAAGAGGATGAAAACCTGACTCTTGACAAGGCACTGAAAATGAAATCTCAGGAATCTGCCCGCGTATTTGATCCGGGTTTGTTCCAGAAAAGAGAAGAAACAACTCAGCCTTCAGAAGAAGAAGATATTCTGGAAACCGGCAAACCCCTTTCCTTTAACCGCAATGAAAATCACTCATTTTCAGAATGGTTAAAACTGGCTTCAGCAAAACATGTAGAACGGGAAGAATTATCTTCGGAAGTACAGGAAGAAAAGAGCCGGAAGTTTGAACTTATTGAGGAATTCATTTCTAAAAACCCGAGGATTACCCCTTCAAAAACGGCAAAAAAAGTCAACCTTGCCGAAGACAATCTTGCAGCGCCCGAAGCCCTTATGACAGAGACTTTAGCACGGGTTTACCTCGAACAGAAAAACTACAAAAAAGCCATCCAGGCATATAAAATTTTAATTTTGAAAAATCCGGAAAAAAGTGGTTTCTTTGCAGACCAAATTCGGGCAATCGAAAAATTACAGGAAAATAATAGTTAAGCATAATGAGCACATTTACAATCTTTTTAACGCTAATCATTATAGTAGCGTTCCTACTGGTAGTAGTAATCATGGTTCAAAACCCTAAAGGCGGCGGGTTATCTTCGGCTTTTGGCGGTGGCGCAAACCAGATTGGTGGAGTTCAAAAAACATCAGATTTTTTGGATAAAAGTACCTGGACGCTTGCAACCCTTCTTCTTGTGCTTATCCTCCTTTCTAATGTAACTATCATGGATGGCAACGGAGTAGGAGAATCTAAGATCATGGGGGGAGAACCTGAAGTAGAAACTAACGTTCCTGCACCTGTTGAAGCTCCTGTGACTACCCCTGCAGAGCAGAACTAGAAAACTTAAGACATATATACAAATGCCAGCTTATGACAAGCTGGCATTTTTTTTTGGATTTTGTCAGCATTTTTCAAGTGGCACAATTTTCGTCTCTTAGGCTATTCAAACAAAGAATTCATTAACTAAAATACATTTGAAAAATGGCACTAAACATTAAACCTCTTTCAGACAGAGTACTTGTTGAGCCTGCCGCAGCCGAAACTCAGACTGCATCAGGTATTTACATTCCCGAAACCGCAAAGGAGAAACCACAAAAAGGTACCGTAGTAGCCGTAGGTGGCGGTAAAAAAGACCACGACATGACCGTTAAGGTTGGTGACAGTGTACTTTATGGAAAATACGCAGGTACCGAGCTCAAACTGGAAGGTAAAGATTACCTTATCATGAGAGAGGATGATATTCTTGCTATAGTATAAAACCCTGAAGTAATAACCGCATTATTTTCTGGCGGTTCTTCACCTCAACTAATTTTTAGAATCAACTAACTAATTCCCGCTCTGGGGAAGAAAAAAATTAAATAAAATGGCAAAAGAAATAAAATTTGATATTGAAGCCCGCGACGGTATTAAACGCGGAGTGGATGCATTGGCAAATGCTGTAAAAGTAACTTTAGGACCTAAAGGCCGTAACGTGATCATCAACAAATCTTTTGGAGCTCCTGTAGTGACAAAAGACGGGGTGACCGTGGCAAAAGAAATTGAACTTGAAGATGCTCTTGAGAACATGGGAGCTCAAATGGTTAAGGAAGTAGCTTCCAAAACCAATGATATCGCTGGTGACGGTACTACCACTGCAACTGTACTTGCCCAGGCTATCGTAAAAGAAGGTCTTAAGAACGTTGCTGCCGGTGCAAACCCAATGGATCTTAAACGCGGAATTGACAAGGCTGTTGAAGCTTTGACTGCCAACCTTAAAGAGCAAACCCAGCAGGTAGGTGATTCTTCAGAAAAGATCAAGCAGGTAGCTTCAATCTCTGCCAACAACGATGACCAGATTGGTGAACTTATCGCCCAGGCTTTCGGAAAAGTTGGAAAAGAAGGAGTGATCACTGTTGAAGAAGCTAAAGGAACCGAAACTTACGTTGACGTTGTTGAAGGAATGCAGTTTGACCGCGGATACCTTTCTCCTTACTTCGTTACCAACAGCGAGAAAATGACTGCCGATCTTGAAGATCCATACATCCTTATCTATGACAAGAAGATCTCTTCAATGAAAGACCTGCTTCCTGTACTTGAGCCAGTTGCTCAGTCTGGAAAGCCCCTTTTGATCATTGCTGAAGACGTAGACGGCGAAGCCCTTGCCACTCTAGTAGTGAACAAACTAAGAGGTTCTTTGAAAATTGCTGCTGTTAAAGCTCCGGGATTTGGAGACAGAAGAAAAGCAATGCTTGAAGATATCGCCATCCTTACAGGTGGTACTGTGATCTCTGAAGAAAGAGGATTCACTCTTGAGAACGCAACACTTGATATGCTTGGTACTGCTGAAAAAGTAGCTATCGATAAAGACAACACAACTGTAGTGAACGGTGCCGGTGACAACCAGGTGATCAAAGACCGTGTGAACCAGATCAAGGCTCAGATGGAAACCACTACTTCCGATTATGACAAAGAAAAACTTCAGGAGCGTTTGGCTAAACTAGCCGGAGGTGTTGCCGTACTTTACGTAGGTGCAGCTTCAGAAGTTGAAATGAAAGAGAAGAAAGATCGTGTAGACGATGCCCTTCACGCAACCCGTGCGGCTGTAGAAGAAGGTATTGTTGCCGGTGGTGGTGTTGCCCTTGTACGCGCCAAAGCTGTGCTTGCAAACCTTGAGTCATACAACGCCGATGAAGCTACAGGAATCCAAATTGTAAGTCGTGCTATCGAAGCTCCTCTTAGAACAATAGTTGAAAACGCAGGTGGCGAAGGCTCTGTAGTGATCAACAAGGTGCTTGAAGGAAAAGACAACTACGGTTACGATGCAAAATCTGACTCTTATGTAGACATGATGAAAGCCGGAATTATCGATCCTAAGAAAGTAACAAGAGTAGCTCTTGAAAACGCTGCTTCGGTTGCCGGAATGATCCTTACTACCGAGTGTTCTTTGGTTGATATCAAAGAAGACAACGCCGGAGGCGGAATGCCACAAGGAATGGGCGGCGGTATGCCAGGAATGATGTAAGATAGATATTAGATTTTAGAAGTGAGAAGTTAGATCTTCTTCTGAAATTTTAATTTTGATTTTACAGAAAACCCCGCTTCATTGCTGAAGCGGGTTTTTTATTTTCACCCTTAGGTGACATAGACTTTCAAAAATGGCATTTTTAAGGCTTCTTCTTTTTACTTCGGAAAGGTTACTTACTTCGGAAATAGTTTTCTTCTGAAGAAGAATAAACGCCGTTAACTCTTCTTTGAGCACAAAACTTCTGAAGACCAGGTGTCAAAAATGGCATTTTCAGAACATCTTTTTGAAGTTTTTTCTGAAATAACCTCCAACGAACATCTCCATTCATTTCTGCTGAAGCAAACTCTTCTGAAGAAGAATTTTTCCTGATAATATACATTTTTGAGACCATAACTTCTGAAAGAGAGGTGTCAAAAATGGCATTCTGGGATACCTATTTTTTCGGGTTCTGTGATCGCATCAAAAAACCAGCGTTGTGATCTCGCGATTTGTATGTTCGCCTTTATTTCGAGAGCTTCCATTTTACGTATTGCCTTCGGGCTTGGAATAATTAATGATCCAGGTTACACCGAATTTATCTGTACACATTCCGTAGTAGCTTCCCCAGAAAACATCGCCAATTTGCATGGTAATTTTACCTTCACTGCAAAGGCTTTCAAAAAGCTGATCGGCCTGTTCTTTGGTTTCGGTATTAATAGAGAGCGAGACGTTGTTGCCCACCACTACATCGGGGCACCAGCCATCATCGCAGTCGCTGCCCATAAGCAGGCATTTTTCGCCCAGGGGCAGGACGATGTGCATAATCTTGTTCATTCTATCTTCGGGGATAGACAAACCTTCTTCTGAAGGGATGTCGCGAAACCTTCCTATGTAAGAGAATTCACCTCCAAACACTGATTTATAGAAGTTGAAGGCCTCTTCGCAATTACCCGGAAAAGTTAAGTAGGGGTTTAATGTTTCCATTTTAAACTGATTTACAAAACATTACATCTTAACTAATTTACTGGAATATTTCAATTGTTATATTAAAATTTTCCAAAATTAGGAGCACCAAGAAATCATCTAAACAAAAAAAGCCACGCAGTACGCGTGGCTTCTAACTTTATGTTCTATTTTTTTTTATGCTATGAAACCGCCTTAAGCCTTTTTATACCCGATTTGTCGAGTTTCTCTTCGGCATATTCTTTATCTACCACCAGCTGGTTTGAGGTACCTTCGGGCATTTCAAACATGGCATCGGTAAGAATGGCTTCACAAAGCGACCTTAACCCACGGGCACCAAGTTTGTATTCGATGGCTTTTTCCACAATAAAATCGAGGGCTTCATCGGTAATACTAAATTCGATATCATCCATCTCAAACAGTTTTTGATACTGCTTGATAATGGCATTTTTAGGCTGCGTAAGTATAGATCTAAGCGTTTTGCGGTCTAGCGGGTTCATGTGTGTAAGTACCGGAAGACGCCCAATGATCTCGGGAATCAACCCAAAATCTTTAAGGTCTTTAGGGATAATGTACTTCAACAGGTTCTCACGCTCTATAGCCTCATCATTCTTAGATGCGCTAAACCCAACCGCCTGCATATTAAGGCGCTTACTGATGTTCTTCTCAATACCATCAAAAGCCCCTCCGGTAACAAAGAGGATATTTTCGGTATCTACCTCGATAAACTTTTGATCGGGGTGTTTACGGCCTCCTTTTGGCGGTACGTTCACGGTAGTTCCTTCAAGCAACTTCAGCAAAGCCTGCTGCACCCCTTCTCCCGAAACATCGCGGGTAATTGAAGGATTGTCGCTTTTACGGGCAATCTTGTCTATCTCATCAATGAACACAATACCGTGCTGTGCTTTTTCAAGATTATAATCGGCTGCCTGCAATAAGCGGGTAAGAATACTTTCAACATCCTCGCCCACGTAACCGGCCTCGGTCAATACGGTTGCATCTACAATGGCCAGTGGCACGTTAAGCATCTTGGCGATGGTCTTTGCCATTAGGGTCTTACCGGTACCGGTTTCCCCTACCATGATGATATTACTCTTCTGGATTTCGATATCGTCATTATTAGCTGGCTGCAACAACCTTTTGTAGTGGTTGTAAACAGCTACAGAAAGCACTTTTTTAGTGTGCTCCTGCCCAATTACATATTGATCCAAAAAGCCTTTAATCGCCTTGGGTTTTCTTAGTTTAAGTTCAGATGAAAGCTCACCCGAGCTGTCTTGCTTTGATTCTTCTATAACGATCCCATGGGCCTGCTCAATACACCGGTCGCAAATATGAGCGTCAAGTCCGGCGATAAGCAGGTTGGTTTCAGGTTTTTTCCTTCCGCAGAAGGAACATTCTAGTTCTTCTTTTGCCATAAATTTTTTCTTCTAACCATTAAAGGTCTTCAGTATTCTTTAAAGAGATTATTTATCCCTTGTTAGAATCTCATCAATCATTCCATATTCTAAAGCCTTATCTGCTTTCATCCAGTAATCGCGATCACTGTCTTCATGGATCTTCTCATAGGTTTGACCGGAATGCTTGGCAATGATATCATAAAGCTCCTTTTTAAGGATTAAAATCTCACGTGCCGTGATCTCGATATCACTGGCCTGCCCCTGCGCTCCACCAAGAGGCTGGTGAATCATAACGCGAGAATGCGGTAAACCACTTCTTTTTCCTTTTTCACCTGCACATAAAAGCACCGCTCCCATAGAGGCAGCCATACCTGTACAAATTGTAGCTACATCGGGCTTTATGAACTGCATGGTATCATAAATACCAAGGCCGGCATAAACACTACCTCCCGGGGAATTGATGTAGATCTGAATGTCTTTTGAAGAGTCTGTACTCTCCAAAAACAGCAATTGCGCCTGAATAATATTGGCTACCTGGTCGCTAATACCCGTACCAAGAAAAATAATACGATCCATCATTAAACGGGAGAAAACATCAAAAATAGCAATGTTCATTTGCCTCTCTTCAATAATGTTTGGCGTCATACCCTGCGGGTACATGCTGCTTATTATTTTGTTGTAATAGTTACTGTTAATCCCGTGATGCTGGGTGGCGTATTTCTCAAATTCTTTTGCGTAATCCATTGAATTTATGTCGTTTTGTTGGGGTTAAATAAAGAGGTTAACACCTCTCTCTTAGTTGCCAAAAAAGGCGTTATCCCGCACTTGGTCTAACGCCCTTAAAGATATAAGTATTAATTAAGAAAAGTTCTATTCGTAAACTTCTTTAACAAATTCTTCGTATGTCACTTCTTTCTCCTCAAGGTTCACTTTTTCCTTGTAAAGGGCAAGTAGTTTTTGGTTCATTAACTGCTCAGAAAGACGTTTTACTTCATCCTGACGGGAAAGGATACGGGCGGCGATATCGTCAAGTTCCTTTTCTTCAGGGTTCATCTGGCCAAACTGCGCCATTTGTTCTTTGATCCTTTCTTTAGCGAAAGCTTTAAGGTCTTCAAACTTCACTTCAAGATTATTATCCTGGATCAATTTACCTTCAATCAACTGGAATCTTAATCCTTTTTCGCTTTTTTCGTACTCTTCACGAGCCTCTTCAGCTGAAAGTTCTTTTTCTCCTGCAGTCTGGATCCACTTCTGAAGAAATTCCTTTGGAAGTTCAAACTGAGTGTTTTCAATCAGCATTTCAGTAACATCATTCAGCAATTGTTGATCGCCCTGCTGCTCAAATTGCTTGGCTGCATCTTCTTTGATCTTTTCTTTAAGCCCGGTTACCGAAGTTACTTCCCCTTCACCAAAGAGCTTATCAAACAACTCCTGATCTAAATCTGCAAGCTCCTGAGTGTTTACTTCCTCTACGTGGAATTCTACCTCAACATCAAGCCCATGCGCTTTGTCATGCTCAACCTCAAGGAAATCCATCAATTGATGGTCATCTTCAAAAAGGCCTTTAGTGCTCACTTTTACAGTATCACCTGCTTTTGCACCAAGGAAAGGCTCCTTATTTTTGACCTTTTCAAGAGGTAAAGTAGTTTTGTTCTCTATTCCTTCAGCCTCATTTTTAAAGGTACCGGAAAGCTGATCTCCTTCTTCGGCAGATTCTTTAGAAACAAGTTTTCCATATTGCTTCTGAAGGGTTTTCACCTGGTTGTCGATCATCTCATCACCGGCAACAATGTTATAATGAGTAATTGGCTTCTCGTTGTCAAGGCTCACCTCAAACTGTGGAGAAAGGCCCAGTTCAAACTCGAAGGTATAATTGTCGCTATCCCAGTCAAAGTTTTCCTGCTCCTTTGGAAGCGGATTTCCAAGAACATCCAGTTTTTCTTCAGTAAGATATTTGTTAAGGGCATCCTGAAGCAGCTTGTTTACCTCATCTACCAAAACTGCCTTCCCGTATTGCTTCTTCACCATCCCCATAGGCACATGCCCTTTACGGAAGCCAGGAATATTTGCATTTTTACGGTAGTCTTTCAGGACTTTTTCAACTTTGCCGCTATAGTCTTCTTTGGCTATATCAACCTTGAGGACTGCATTAAGTTCGTCAATGTTCTCTCTCGTTATATTCATTATAAGCGCTTATAAAAATTGGTTTGCAAAAGTACAACTTTTTTAAGAGCAAGCAAAGTTTCAAAAAGCTGAAATTCAGAAGGCTTTATTTCCTTTCGGCAATTGAGAAAAAGATTGATTGAATAATTGACAGCAAGATACTAAAGAGCACTGCAATCCAAAATCCGCTCACCTGGAATCCGCTTACAAAAGCATCTACCAAAAGGATGATAATGGCATTGATCACTATAAGAAAAAGGCCAAAGGTAAGCAGGGTAACAGGAAGTGTGAGAAGCACCAGGACGGGTTTCACTATAAAATTAAGCAGCGCCAGGACCAGGGCCACAACTATAGCCGTCACGTATCCTGTAACTGTTACACCCGGAAGAAAATTTGCAAGAAACACCACTACTACAGCGGTGAGGAGGATTCTTAAAAGAAAGGTCATAGGTTTTGAATTTAACACTAAGATACTACTTTGAACGAAAAACGCCGGGACCAGCCCGACGTTTTAATACATTTTTAAAGAAGGTGGGAATTAATTACCCACATCATTACTCGGAGTTACGGTTCCGTAGTTTCCAATATTCACGGTGGGAACTTCAGAATTATAGGTTTTGTTGATCTCTTCAATAATTTTGTTGGCTACTAAAGCGTATCCACGGGGCGTAAGGTGGATCCCATCAAGAGAGAAAGCACCACCACTACCAAAGGTTGATGTCACAGTGCCTTCATCAAAAGAAATTCCCGTAGTTGCTACCTTGTTAAGCAAAGCGGCAGCATCTACATGAGCCAACCCATTTGCCTGGGCAAGAGCTAGAATAGTTTCGTTATACTTAGCTGTGGCATTTCTAATGTTCTGGATTTCCTGAATATCAAGAGCATCTTTATCATCAATACCATTTACAGCCTCCAAAACCAACTGAGCCTGCTCTGGTGTTGGCTGACCTCCCTGCTGAAGTATACCTAAAACCTGCATCACTTCTGGACCTACCGCTGCAGAACCATATCCCTGAGTTGGAATGGCAGTACGATCTATAGTGAAAAGCAACAATTCTTCTTCAGTCATTTGTCTAAACCCAAGAGGATTAGTCTGAGTTTCGGGAACATCAATAACGAATCTATTTGGCCCCTCACTAAAAGTAAGTGCATATTGAGAAGCGATTTGCGCTGCCTGCTCCTGCGGCACTTGCTGTTGCATTAGAACCTGGGTGAAAATCCCGGCCACAGCCTGGAAAAACCCGGTAAGATTGGCAGCCTGTTCAGCACTAAGCACTAAAGCATTATTAGGAATAGTGGTAAAAAACGGCACATCGGTTACATCGGGGATATTGATTAAAACCCCTTCTTCTGCTCCAGATTGAACTAATCCATTTACAAGTTGCGTATATGCCCCGGTGAACATCGCCGGGTCTGTTATACTCGCTTCATTTAAACCCCCTGTGGTTGCGTATCCTAACACATCATTATTCCCAATCCATAAGCTGAAGAAAGTAGGCTGTTGAGCCACAGCATCTTCAAGAACAGAAGCTTCAGGAGAAGAAGCAAAACGCACAAAGTATGGATTTGCAGTTGCAGGATCGGCCATTAGCCCGGCAGGATTCCCATACCCAGGTGCCAATAAATGGTAACTTCTGGCTCCGGGAACTCCCATATTATTGAAAGGCCCTGTTAATTTGTTTAAAACATTCGTGGTAGGCGCCATTCCGGTATAAACTTTAGGGGTTTGTACAGGCTCCCCCTCTTCATTAAAAAGAGTCTCAAGCACAAGCCTGTTACTGGTAATTTGCTGGTCTCCTGCCAGTAAACCACCTGCATTATCGGCCATGTAAGGAATTCTGAATTCCTGGGTTTCCTGCACTTTAGCGAACTGCTGTGCCAGGATGTTTGGATAAGAATTCTGCTGCCCGGTGATATAGAGTGCGTTATCTGCATATCCGGCAGTTAGCGAGTTTCCTAAAGCCACGTAGTTGGAGAAATCGGCTTCTCCATTACTATACGCATCCTGCTCGTCTACGGGATTATCAAATTCAGGTTCACATGCAACCATTCCCAGCGCCAGGATTCCGATGTATTTTATATAATTTCTCATATTCTAATTCTTTTATTACATTTTATAAGTTACTCCAATCCCTGGAATAAAGGCTACAGATTTATAAGTACCTCCAAATGGGACACCCTCATAATCGGGGAAATCTTGTGGGTTTGGATTATAGACCGCATCAACTTCATCAAATCTTATATAAGCGAAAGATGCATCTATAGCCAGTCTTGAAGTAACATCAAGTGAAAGACCTGCTGTAAAACCCATGGAATCATTACGGGGAGTTTCGGGAGCAAAATAACCTTCCTGAACTGGAGATTCATCAAAGTAATAACCTGCACGCAGGGTCAACTTATCTGTAGCTTCGTACTGCGCTCCAAATCTCCATGTGTTTGAATCTTCATAAGCACGTGGATTCTCTGATACCCCAAGGGCAGGATTTGCAAATTCGATATCCAGAGCTTCATAAACACTCCAGAAAGTCCTGTTATAATCGAAAGCAAGTAACCATTTTTCGTTAAGTTGATAAGACAGCCCTACTGTAAGCTCTGCTGGCAATGGCAACTGCGCATCAAAAGTAGTATCGCTAAAAGGTGCTAAAGGAGTATTGGGAATATTTTCAAAATCGGCATCCCCGTCTTCAGCATTCATAATGATTTCTGAACGGTAATTGATTCCTATTCTGAAATCTTCGGTTGCTGTGAAAAGAGCACTGGCAGACCATCCCCATTCGTTAACTCCTGAAGCATCAATGGTTACATTTGACCTGTTACCATCAATATCGGTAAGAGTTCTACTCAGGTTTCGGTTAAAGTTCACTGAACCGGTAACAAAGATTGGACCTCCCCCAACACTTAAGAAATCGGCAACTTTATAAGAAATAAGCGGCTGGATGTAAATTGCCTGCAGCTCAATATTGTTCACCAGGTGAGAACCTGCCCAGTCATCTTCCCATTTCACGGTACTTCCATAAGGAGTGTATACACTTAGGCCCACCGCAAGATTTTCATTCAGTTTATAAGAAGCATTGAAGTAAAACGGTGTTCCGGCAGGGTTATCGGTACGCGCACTCTCTCCTGTGTCTTCGTTTTGCCATGCAACTTCAGAAAAAACCGCACTCACCCCTGCAGAAACAGTTAGTCGGTTTTCAAGATAAACCAGTCCCGCAGGGTTAAAGAATCCCAACTCGGCACTGTTAACAACGGCAACTCCCGTGTGTCCCATGGCCAGCGCTCGCTGCCCCTGCACCCCAACACGGTAACCTCCGGCATAAGTTATAGCACCTGCAAGCGCAAATACCATTGACAATAATACTTTTCTCATAATAATGTGTGTAGATTAATAAAGGATCAATGCTCAAAAATAGCATAAATTGCATATAAGGCAAGAAAAACCTCAATTTATTACGCGTGCATAATAAATTAGCTTCTAAATTGAGAGAAATTTCATGACCTGCTCATAAAATTCTTTCTTATTCTCAGCGTGCACCCAGTGTCCTGCGCGTGAAATTACCGAGAGCGTAGCATTGGGAAAATGCTTTTTTATGAGCCCCTCGTCTTCTGAAGTAATATAATTTGATCTCTCCCCTTTAATAAACAGGGTGGGTTTTGTAAAAGTATAATCGTTGGGCAGGCTTTGCCCCAGCTCTTCAATTTCTTTTGTAAGCACCTCCAGATTAAGCCTTAAGCCAAGTCTTTCTTTTTGCTTCCAGTACAGGTTTTTCAGCAAAAACATTCTTACGGCCTTTTCAGGCACGTGTTTGGCAAGCACCTCATCTGCATCTCCCCGTGAGTTGAGTGTGGCATCGTCTACAGCTTTTAACCCCTCCAGGATTTGCTGATGGTGAGGCGCATAATATTTTGGCGCTATGTCTACCACCACCAACTTATCAATGAGGTGCGGAAAAAGCGCCGCAGCTGTCATGGCCGATTTCCCCCCCATAGAATGTCCTATTAAAATGACATTTTTGAGGCTGTAGTTTTCAATGTATTCTTTGACGTCTTTAGCCAGTTCGGTATAATTAAAAACCTCACTGTGGGGGCTACGACCGTGGTTTCTTTGATCAATGAGATGAACCTGGAAACCTGCCTCCGAAAATTCATTCCCAAGGGTCTTCCAGTTATCGCTCATGCCCAAAAATCCGTGAAGGATCAATATGGGTTGCCCCTCTCCCAGAATTGTAGAATGTAGTTTCATTAGCTTCTTAACAAACTTAAATATTGATTAATAACATACTCCATTCCCTGGTACAGAGATTCGGCTATCAAAGCGTGACCTATAGACACCTCCAGCAGCCCCGGAACATTCTTCTGAAAGTATTCAACATTACTCAGAGAAAGATCATGCCCTGCATTTATCCCCAGGCCGAGATCTATGGCCGTTTCGGCACACAATTTATAAGGCTTTACCCCGTCTTTATTGCCTTTAGCGAACTGCCTTGCATATTCTTCAGTGTAAAGTTCAATGCGATCGGTACCGGTTTCTACAGCGCCTTTCACCATCTCTGGGTCGGGGTCTACAAAAATGGACGTGCGAATGCCGTTACTTTTAAGTTCTGAAATGATCTCCTTTAAATATTCGCGATGTTTTATGGTATCCCAGCCGGCATTTGAAGTTATGGCTTCTTCGGCATCTGGAACAAGGGTAACCTGCTCGGGCTTCACTTTTAGCACAAGATCCATAAACTTCTGAACGGGATTTCCTTCGATATTAAATTCCGTAGAAACCACCGGCTTAAGATCAAACACGTCCTGGTATCTTATATGGCGCTCATCGGGCCGTGGATGTACGGTGATTCCCTGTCCTCCAAACCGCTGGACATCTTTTGCCACCTGTACAAGGTTAGGAACATCTCCTCCCCGACTGTTTCGAAGAGTTGCAATCTTATTTATATTAACGCTTAATTTTGTCATTTTTGGCACCTGTTTTCAACAAAAATACAAAGTTGAATAAGCAAAGAAATACTTTATTTTGATTAATTTGCAGAAAAAGCCCCGGGTAATGAACATTCAGCCATATATTCTTAATGAAATTAAAATTCCGCAGTTTCACACCCCAATATCTGAGGTGCTGAAAATTTTTGATGTATCCGCCTACTCTCATTTACCCGTATTGCAGGGAGATATCTATATGGGCAGCATTCCCGTAGCCGACGCCAGGATCTTTGAACCACAGCAACCAGTTGAAGAAGTTCAATATGCCCTGGAAGGATTTTTTGTTAGAGATACAGACAACTGGATAGATGTGTTGCACAATTTTTCAAAAAATGACGCCAACTTAATGCCTGTTTTAGATGAGAACAACCAGTTTTTAGGATATCTCGAACTTCAGGACATCATGAATTTATTCACAGAATCTCCTTTTCTGAACAATCCCGGCAGCATTATAGTGGTTGAAAAAGGTATTAAAGACTACTCCTTTAGTGAAATATGTCAAATTGTAGAATCAAATGGTACCCATGTGTTAGGAGCATTTGTTTCGGGCACAGAAAATGACCGTACTCAAATTACGCTTAAAACCGGAAGCGTTCCTTTAAATGCCATTTTTCAAACCTTTAGAAGATATGGCTATGAGGTAATTTCTCAACATCCCGAAGATTCTTTTTCTTCTAACCTGCAGGACCGTTCGCGTTATCTGGATAAATATCTAAATATCTAGAGATGAAGGCTGCAATATATGGACAATTTTATCACGCTAATTCGGGCATTTACATTGAAGAACTTCTCAATGTACTTGATTCTGAAAATATTGAAGTTGCAATAGAAGAAAACTTCCTGAGGCTTATTGATGAAAACAATGAGATAAAGAAGAATTTTCAGCATTTTAAAACCTTTAAAGCGCTGGATAATTCGTACGATATTTTTATAAGTGTGGGTGGAGACGGCACGATACTTCAATCTATCAATTTTGTACGGGATCTTGATATTCCCATTATGGGCATTAACACCGGAAGGCTTGGATTCCTGGCTACTGTTCACAAAGAAGAAATTCGTACAACCATCTCCAGACTAATTAAAGAGGAATATAAAATTTCGCAACGCTCCCTGCTTTGCATCATCACCGATCCTGAAGTGGAAGAACTGCGGGGGAATAATTTTGCGCTCAACGAAATAGCCGTTAGCCGGAAGAACAGTACATCTATGATCACGATAGATACCTGGCTTGATGATGAACCCCTTACTGCCTACTGGGCCGACGGATTGATAGTTTCTACTCCTACCGGCTCTACCGGCTACTCCCTGAGTTGTGGCGGCCCGGTGATTACCCCAGCCACAAAAGCGCTGGTGATCACCCCTATTGCCCCACATAACCTAAATGCCCGCCCCCTGGTGATAAAAGACAATACCAGGATAACCCTGAGAGTTTCGGGACGGGCCGATGATTACCTGGTCTCAATGGATTCAAGATTAGCCACCTTAAAAAACAACACTACAGTTACCATAAAAAAAGCCCCCTTTAAGATCAAGATAGTCGAATTTACCAGTGACACCTTCTTAAAAACCCTTCGAAAAAAACTACTTTGGGGAGAAGATAAGCGTAATTAAAAACAATAAAACCTACTTTAAACTGTTATTGCTAAGGCACAAACCCATACCTGTTATTTGTGGGGCAAACAATATTGTTATATTTGCAGACTTTTGAAGACCTATGAGGTATCTTATTGTAATGGTTTTGATTGGGCTTTTCGGCATCCAAACATATTCCCAAAATTTTGAAGTGGGCCCTTTTATAGGAGGCGCAAATTATATTGGGGACGTGGGTAATACTACCTATATCAATCCTAATGCCCCGGTTTTTGGAGGGCTTGTAAAATGGAACCGCAGCGACCGGCACTCTTTTAGGTTTTCTTTACTTTATGCCCAGCTCGAAGCCGATGACGCCCTGTCTAATGAAGGCCGCCGAAATGACAGAGGCTATTCTTTTTTCAATAATATTGCCGAAGCCTCGTTGGGAATTGAATTTACTTTCTGGAATTGGGACCTGCATTCTAATACATACCAATCAACTCCTTATCTTTACACCGGCATTAGCTACTATTTTGCCAAACATTTTATGCTAAAGAACGAAGCATATACAAACCCGGCACTAAATGAGCTGCAGGAAGCAGGAAATAACTGGGAGTTCTCCCTGCCTATTGTGATGGGGTACAAACAAACGCTTACCAATTTTCTTTCTGCGGGAATAGAAATAGGCGCCCGCTACACATTCACCGATAACCTGGACGGCAGCCAACCATCTGAAGTAGAAAGCGATTATCGGCTGTACGATTTTGGAAACCGAAACACCACCGACTGGTATGTGTTTACGGGCATCTACTTCACATTTAATTTCGGAAGAGGGTCGGGTTGCTTCAACAAATATTAATATGAACTTTAAAGAAAATATTGATCCTTCAAAATTACCCCAACACATTGCCATTATTATGGATGGCAACGGCAGGTGGGCAAAAAAGCAGGGGTTAATGCGTGTTAAGGGTCATGAAAAAGGTACCAAGGCCGTTAGGGAAGTAGTGGAAGGCTGTGCCGAAATTGGCGTAAAAAACCTCACCCTGTATGCTTTTTCTACTGAAAACTGGAACAGGCCAAAAATTGAAGTAGATACGCTTATGAAGCTGCTGGTCTCCTCTCTTAAGAAAGAGATTAAGACACTTCAGGACAACGACATCTCCCTCAACGCCATAGGCTGCCTTGACAATTTACCCACTAAAGCCCATAGAGAGCTACAGGAGGTCATTGAAAAAACATCAGGTAACAAGAAAATGATCCTCACGCTGGCCCTTAGTTATGGTTCGCGGGAAGAGCTTACCTCTATGGTGAAAGAAATTTCCGAAAAAGTATCTGCAGGCGAGATTTTCTCTAAAGATATTGATGAATCGGTTATAAATAAGCATCTTTACACCCGCAACCTTCCAGATGTTGATCTGGTAATAAGAACAAGCGGAGAACAACGCATAAGCAATTTCCTTTTGTGGCAAATCGCTTATGCCGAATTATATTTTTCAGAAATACTTTGGCCAGATTACAGGAGAGATGACCTGTTTGAAGCCATTTATAATTATCAAAATAGAGAACGAAGATTTGGAAAAACAAGTGAGCAACTTAGTTAGTGCCTTAAAAACAAAATCTACATTAGCACTTTTGGCCCTTGGCCTCTTATTTAATTTTACTTCAGCAGCACAGGATCTGCCACTTGCAAACGGCCAGGAGTACACAATAGGTGAGATAGAAGTTACAGGGAATGTATCCTTTAACGAACAGACCATTATTGCATATACCGGACTCAAAAAAGGTGAAAAGATATTTATTCCCGGAGACCGTATTAGTAAAGTCCTTAAAAAATTATGGGATGTTGGATCCTTCAGCGATGTTAATATCTATGTGACCAATATTGACGGCAACGTTGCCGACCTTGAACTGGAAATCCAGGAAGTACCTGCCCTTGCCAATGTGAGGATTCAGGGTATTAAGAAAAAGAAACAGGAAGAGTTTATAAAAGAAAATAAGCTTAATAAAGGCACCAAGGTTACAGAAAACCTTTTGACCACCACCAAGAACTACATTCAAAACACTTTTAAAGAGGAAGGATTCCTCAATACAAAAGTAGTTATGAACACAGTTCCCGTAGAAGACACACTTAACCGCAATACCGTAAACCTGGTTGTTAATGTTGACAAGGGAGAAAGAGTAAAAATTGAAGACATAGAAATTTCCGGAAATGAAGCTTTTTCTGATGCCCGCCTTAAACGCGCTATGAAGAAAACCAAGGAGCAAAAATTCCTTAGGTTCTGGAAACGCTCAAAATTTATTCCGGAAGAATATGAAGCCGACAAGCAGAAAATATTGAGCATCTATAAAGAAAGAGGTTACCGCGATGCGCGAATTGTTTCTGATAGTTTAATTCACGTAGATGAGAACGACGTTACACTAAACATTAACCTTGAAGAAGGAAACCGTTACTACTTTGGTGATATTGAATTTGTTGGGAATTCAGTTTACAGTGATCAGGAATTGCGAAGAAGGCTTGGAATAAGCAAGGGAGATGTATACAACGGTGTTCTTCTTGAAAAGCAGATTGCCGATAACACAAAACCTGACGCAAACGACCTTACCAACCTGTATCAAAATAACGGGTACCTGTTCTCAAATATTAACCCGGTAGAAGTTAGAGTTTACAACGACACTATAGATTTTGAGATAAGAATTAGAGAAAGTAAAGTCGCCTACTTTGATGAAATTACCGTAATTGGAAATGATAAGACAAAAGATCACGTAATCTATAGAGAGATGCGAACCAAACCCGGCTACAAGTACAGCAAAGAAGCTGTTGTAAGAACAGTGCGGGAACTTGGACAGCTAGGATTCTTTGATGCTGAAAATCTTACCCCCGATTTTAAAGAGGTAGACCAGAACAGCGGAACTGTAGACCTTGAGTATTCTGTTGTGGAAGCAGGAGCCAGCCAGATAGAACTACAGGGAGGATATGGTGGCGGAGGCTTTGTAGGAACCCTTGGGCTCTCTTTCAACAACTTTTCCCTAAGCGGACTTTTTGATAAAGATGCCTACAAACCATTACCTATGGGAGATGGACAAACACTTTCTCTACGTGCACAGGCCAGTACATATTATCAAACCTACAGCCTTTCTTTCTCTGAACCATGGTGGGGCGGAAAGAAACCCGTAAGGCTTTCTACTTCCCTGCAGCACACTGAACAGTATTTTTACGACTACAGAAACCGTGAAGCCGATAAAGACAGAAAGTTCTCTATTTCAGGGATCACTTTAGGTCTTGCAAGAAGGCTAACTGTACCCGATGACTTTTTTGTTCTTTCTACTGCAGTTGCTTTTCAACACTACAACCTGAGCAACTACAACACAGGGCTCTTTACTTTTGGAGATGGTTATTCCAATAACTTCTCCCTCACCCTTGGCCTTACAAGAGACAACACCTTCAGCAACCCTATTTTCCCTATGGGAGGCTCAAAATTTGAAATTATAGCCAAGCTTACTCCTCCTTATTCTTTGTTTAACGACATTGATTATGCAAATCTTGGAGATCAAAAAGAATATCAGCTTCAAAATGAAAACGGAGTCCTTATAAACAGACAGGGAAGACCACTAAGAGACGGGGAAGATCCTGTACCAGATCAGGGAAAAATTGACCAGGAGAAATATAAATGGTTAGAATTTTACAAGATCAAATTCAACGGTACATGGTATACCAACATCTATGAAAAATTAGTTTTAAGAACCCACGCCGAATACGGTTTCCTTGGAGCTTACAATAATGACCGTGGTATTCCACCTTTTGAAAGGTTCTACCTTGGTGGAGATGGAATGGGCACCTATAGTATGGATGGCCGTGAAGCCATTGCACTTAGAGGATATCCTAACCAGTCTCTCATCCCGGTTGACCGCGGCGTAATGAGCAGCGCTACAGATAATGACGGGGCAACTATTTACAACAAATATTCCCTTGAATTAAGATACCCAATTACATTAAAACCAACAGCGTCCATTTATGGGCTTACCTTCCTGGAAGCCGGAGCATCTTTTGATGATTTCAAAGATTACAACCCTTTCCAGATCAATCGTTCGGCAGGTGCAGGGATCAGGATATTCATGCCGGCCTTCGGATTGTTAGGAATAGACTTTGGATATGGCTTTGACCCACTTCCGGGAGAGACCCAGGCTAACGGTTGGGAGACCCACTTTATAATTGGACAGCAGTTTTAATTTGGCACGGTATTTTCTATATACCCCTTGATTATGAAAAAATCCATTCTTATAACACTAACTTTTTTACTCGTTTCGGGTTTTGTTGTGCAGGCACAGCAAACAGTGAGAATTGGTTATGTAGATATGGAATACATCCTTCAAAACGTTCCCGAATACCAGGAAGCCTCTGCCCAACTTGAAAAGAAAGTACAGCAGTGGAAGACCGAGATCGAGACCGAGTTGCAAAGGGTTGACAAGATGAAACAGGATCTCGCTAATGAAAGGCCACTTTTGACCAATGAGTTGATCAAAGACCGTGAAGACGAGATAAAGTTTGAAGAGAAAAAAATTCTGGATTATCAACAAAAGAGATTTGGCCCCAATGGAGATTTTATTACTCAAAAACTCCAACTGGTAAAGCCGGTACAGGACCAGGTTTTTGTAGCAGTACAGGAAATTGCCAAGAACCGGAATTATGATCTTATCTTTGATAAATCGGCAGATGTAGTTACTCTTTTTGCTGCAGACCGGCTTGATGTGAGTGACCAGGTATTAAGAAGTATTACCAGGGCCTCTAACAGGAAAGAACTGGAAACACGACAGGAGAAAAGAGAACTGATAAGACAGGAGGCAAAGACTGTTGAAGAAGACGCAGTACTTTCAGAAAGAGAGCAATTGCAACAGGAGAGAAAGCAGGAAAGAGAAGCCCTTCTTGAAAAGAGACGACAAGAAAGAGATTCTATTCGCAATGCCAAAAAGGAAGAAGCCGAAAGACGCAGGGAGACCATTCTCAAAGAACGTCAAAGGAAAAAAGATTCTATAGCAAAAGCGAGAGAAGAAATCAGGAACAACTAGTAAGCCAATAATAGTACAACAAATAATTCAACAATTAAATAATCAATTTTAAACATGAAACAATTCAAGACCCTTCTAATAGCTGTAGCTTTAATCTTTGGAGCAACTTCTTTTGCAAACGCACAATCAAAAGTGGCGCATATCGCTTCACAAGAATTGATTGAACAGATGCCAGGTTATAAAGCTGCAATGAACCAATTGGAAAAACTTCAGAAAACTTACGATACTCAAATTAAAGAGATGGTTACTGAAGCCCAAGGCACAATGAAAAGATATGAATCTGAAGCTCAAACAAAGACAGATGAAGAAAACCAAAAAAGAGCTTTAGAACTTCAACAAACACAAAGATCTATTGGTGAGTACCGTCAAACTGCCGAGCAGGATCTTCGTCAAAAAGAAGTAGAGCTTCTTAAGCCTGTATTTGAAAAAGCACGTACTACAATTCAAAAAGTAGCCCGCGCTAAAGGATATGATTATGTATTAGACTCTACTACCGGAACAGGTCTTCTTATGGCTGATGGTTATGATCTAATGCCTGATGTTAAGAAAGAACTTGGGATTTAATTTCCGCCAAAATATTTTCTAAAAACTGCGCATCATTGATGCGCAGTTTTTATTTTTACAGGAATGAGCAAAGACAAACCAATAGGTATATTTGATTCGGGTGTGGGCGGCACCTCCATCTGGAAAGAGATCCATCACCTGCTCCCCCTGGAACACACCATTTATTTAGCCGACAGTTTTAATGCTCCTTACGGAGAAAAATCTTCTGAAGAAATTGTAAGGCTAAGCATTAAGAATACCGAAAAGCTGCTCGAAATGGGAGCGAAAATAATTGTAGTGGCCTGTAACACGGCTACCACAAATGCCATCACCCATTTAAGAACATCATATAACATTCCGTTCATTGGGATTGAACCCGCAATAAAGCCAGCTGCCTTGCAAACCCGCGCCAAGTGCATTGGTATCCTCGCCACAAAAGGCACCCTCTCCAGCAACCTTTTTGCCAGGGCATCAGATCTTTATTCAAAAGACAACAAGATTGTTGAAGTGGTGGGAAAAGGCCTGGTAGAAAAAATAGAACAGGGACAAAAAGATGCCCGTGTGGTTCATGATATGCTTACAGAGCTCCTCGAACCCATGATACAAGCCGGCATAGATTATTTGGTGCTGGGCTGTAGCCATTACCCTTATTTAATTCCCACCCTCAAAAAAATACTCCCTCCGCACGTGCAGATCATAGATTCGGGGATGGCCGTTGCCAAACAAACCCGGGTTGTTCTTCAAAGCCTTGATCTGCTCACTAGCGAACAACAGCAAATTCCGGAATTTTTCACCAATGGAGACCCTAAAATTCTAGCTGAAATTATTCCCGCGCCTTTAAATTCTTTCAAAGTCAATTACCTTGATTTTTAAAAGCACATTGAATCGTTCTAAATAAGCGATGTAAAACGGGCAGAAAATTGTAATTTTGCAAAAATTTCGACATGAAAAACATCACCATAGATATTCAGCCTACCACCAGGCCAACAATAGTCAAGTTTGAGGCAAATGTATTTTTGACCAAACATGAGAGCTTTGAATTCAATAATATTGAAGAGGCCGGGCGCTCTCCTTTAGCCCAGCAGCTATTCCATCTTCCTTTCGTAAAAAAGGTATACATAGCTCAAAATTTTGTAGCTATTGAAAAGTACAACATTGTACACTGGAAAGATGTGCAACAGGAAATCTCTGAACAAATTGAAACCTACCTCAACAATGGCGGGACTGCAGTAACCCCTCCACAAGAGGAAATTAAAAAAGTACCCGTCACTATATACGCCGAAAGCACTCCTAACCCTACGGTTATGAAGTTTGTTTCAAATAAGAAACTGGTGCTTCAGAGTGTGGAGTTCAAAAACATAGACGAGGCCAAAAATGCTCCTTTAGCAAAGGCTTTATTCCACTTTCCTTTCGTTAAAGAAGTTTTTATTGATGAGAACTACCTCTCCATCATGAAATATGATATTGCTGAATGGGAAGAGATCACACAGGAACTCAGGGAATACATGAGAGAGTACCTGGAACAGGGCAAGGAAGTATTGATCGAAGACAGCGAACAACCTTCTGCAGTTAAATCTGAAGGAAAAGCCCCTATAAGAAAGGTTGAACTCGATGATACTTCAAAAGAAATTGTTGCTATTCTGGATGAGTACATCAAGCCGGCGGTAGCCAGTGACGGCGGCAATATTTTATTTGATAGTTACGACGAACAGCAGAAACTTGTAAAAGTGATCCTTCAGGGAGCCTGTAGCGGTTGCCCCTCTTCTACAATGACACTTAAGAACGGTATTGAGACAATGCTCAAAGACATGCTACAGGGCAGGGTAGATCGTGTGGAAGCCATTAATGGATAATTAGAAAATATCAGGAAGCACAACTTCCTACATTATATATCAACAGGACTAAAGGACACTCAAAAATGGTGTTTTTTAGTCCTGTTCTTTTTGTGGCAGACCGGTGGAGAACATGGTCGCTTCCACAGCAATATTGAATTCGCGGTAAAGCTCCAGCAAGTTCATTGTTGAAGTAATGAGGTCACGTGTTTCAAGCAATAATCCGAAGTAAAGTTCAGAATTTCTCGGGCTGCTTTCGGTAGTCCTTATCCTTTTGATCTGTTTCTCGATAAGTTCTCCAACATCGCTAAGCAAAGCCTGTTTACCTGCCAGCACCACATCAATACGCGCAAAATCACGATGTGCAAAAATGTCTTCAATCTCGTCAAATAAAGCCTGCATCTTGTCGTCTACCCTTTTGAGATCGCGAATTTGATTAAACTTGAGATTCTTGTGGTTATTATTTACATGGTTGTAACTGTTCCTGGTGATGTAGCCAATAGACTGCACGATATCCTGCAGATAATCTAGAATAAGGATATAAAAGCGGTTTGAATCAAGAGAAGTTTCCTCAATACTTTTGATAAAATAGAAAACATTCCGTTTGAGTTCGTCAATTTCGGATTCCAGTTTCTTAATAGACTTTTTATTCTTTTTAAGCTTGCTCTTATCGTAGTAACCAAGGTTCTTGACCGTCTTTGAGAACATTTGATTTACACCACACACAATACTGGAAATGTTTTTAGAGCTCTCTACCACAATATCATTAATGGTGCTGATATCATTTCTTCTGAAAGGTTTTTTCCGCTTTTTCTCCTTCTCCTTTCGGGAGTGAAGCACAAAGCTGCGGGCAATACTGAAGATGGCCAGAATAATAAGAATGGTAATGGCTATAATCCCTCCAAAGTAAATAATAGCGGCAAAAATAGCGGCAGCCGAGAAAGCCACTAATGCGGTTACAAACCAGCCACCAACAACATTCACTACGCCGGCTACGCGATATACAGCACTTTCCCTATCCCAGGCCCGGTCGGCCAGCGAAGTCCCCATAGCTACCATGAAGGTCACATAGGTAGTGGAAAGTGGCAGTTTAAGACTCGTTCCTATGGAGATCAAAATACTCGCAACCACAAGATTTACCGAGGCACGTACCAGGTCAAATGCCGGTGTTTCTTCAGAATCACGTGTAAAGGCACCGGGTTTCTGAAATTTTTCATCAATTTTTTGACTTACGGCTTTTGGGGTTATAGCTCCAATCGCATTGCCGAGTAATACTGAATACCGAACAATTGCGCGGGAAAGAAAATTAGGATCAAATCTTTCGGTCACTTCGCCCTGCCGGGAGAGGTTAACTCCTGTTTCAACAACATTACGGGCTTTGCGGGAAAACCATAGAGTAATAACCATCACACCTCCTGCCCCGAGCAAGAGAAAAGCAGGGGTTGAGACCTCCCCCTGTAAATCACTCATTAAAAACTGCGACGGCAAAGTGCCTGAGGCAGCATACGCGGCCTGCCACAATTCAAAAGACTGCCAGGCTGCAATGGGCACACCTATAAAATTCACCAGATCATTCCCGGCAAAAGCCAGGGCAAGAGAAAAGGTTCCAATAAGGATGATAAACTTTAAAATATGAGTTTTGAACAAACTCATTAAAAGCTGTGATATCAAAGTGAAGATCACCAGCCCTGCTCCCAGAATAACCAGCGTGTTATTGTCAAGATAGTTCAGTAAATCCTGTGAAATAAACGTCACAGATTTTAAACCCTTCAGTAAAATGAAGTAGAGGATAGCAGTAAGCGATACCCCTCCAAAAATGGCACCTGCGTACTTGATTTTTCTTTCGAATTGAAAAGAAAAAATTAAGCGCGAAAAATATTGCACTATAGCCCCTATGAGAAAAGCAATGACCACCGCCATAAGTATGCCCATGATAATCTCGGTCGCTTTAGAGGTATTTATGTAGCTGAAAATCTCGCCGTAATTTCCGGAACTGTTATAGATCTTGATCACTGCCACACTTACTGCAGCACCCAAAAGTTCAAATACTATAGATACAGTAGTGGAGGTAGGTAACCCAAGGGAATTGAAAAAATCGAGCAGTAGCACATCGGTGATCATTACTGCCATAAAAATGATCATGATCTCTTCGAAGTAGAACTGCCCGGGCATGAAGATACCCTTACGCGCTACCTCCATTATTCCGCTTGAAAAAATAGCCCCCACTCCAACGCCCACACTTGCCACGATAAGAATGGTTTTCATGGGAAATGCCCGTGACCCAATAGCCGAACTTAAGAAGTTAATTGCATCGTTACTCACTCCAACAACCAGATCGGTCACTGCAAGGGCAAATAAGGCGACCAGCATTACGATATAAATATCTTCCATTCTAAAAAAAGCAGGTTTAGCTACTGCAAAATAGGGATAATTTAAATAAAGGCCTTATTCGCTTCTGCTTAATACCAAACGTCACAAGGTTTAACAATTCCTTACTAAAAGCTCCATGAAGTTTTTGTATATTAATAATCAGCAGTTTAAAATAAATTATTAACCAAAAAAGAAAAAATTATGGCGGTAATGAAAGTAATTGAAATTATGGCAAACTCTGAAAAGAGTTGGGAAGAAGCTGTAAAAAATGCAGTTAAAACTGCATCAAAATCTGTAAAGAATATAAAATCTGTTTACGTAAAAGAACAAAACGCCAATGTTAAAGGTGATAGTATTACAGACTACCGGGTGATCGTGAAGATCACTTTTGAAGTAGAGGCCTAAGAAAGGTCTGGTTTAATTAGTTAACTGAAGCTGTCTTAAAAGCTAAAAATGTCATTCTGAAGTTATTTCAGAATCTTATACCTCTGATTTTTTTCAGAAGTCATAGAACCTAAATGAATAGGTAGACAAAAAAGGCTTTTAAGGCAGCTTCTTTGTTTAAGATGACCTGGAGCGATTTTCTTTGCAGTATTTTAACATTCCCTATACGCAATAAAATGGCTGATTCTTTCACCTTTGCAGCAAATAGTTTTTTAAATGGAAGAAATTACCAATCTTAAGAGCATATCAAAAGAATACCTTGAAAAATTTATTGCTTTTTTACCCGATTTACTCGGTGCCTTACTCTGGCTCGTTATTGGATGGTGGCTTATAAAAATAGTTATTCGCTACCTAAAAAGAATTTTTCAGAAAAGCAATCACGATCCTGCACTTGTAAAATTCCTGCTCAACCTTGCCAATGGTATACTGCTGGTTCTTTTATTAATAAGTGTGGTAGGTATGCTGGGCATAGAAACCACCTCATTTATTGCCATTTTAGGGGCCGCAGGTTTGGCTATAGGTCTTGCACTGCAGGGATCACTTTCCAATTTCGCAGGCGGAGTTTTGATACTGTTGTTAAAACCCTTCAGATTGGGCGACTGGATTGAAGTCAACGGCATTTCTGGAAGTGTGAAGGATATTTCCATGTTCTACACAAAGCTCAACACCTTTGGCAATCAACTGGCTATTATTCCCAATGGGGAACTTTCCAATGAGAACATTATCAATTATTCGGCCGAAGATAAAAGAAGGGACGCTATTACTATAGGCATCTCCTACGACAGCAACATAAAACTGGCCAAAGATGTTCTCATGGACTTACTTAAAGAACAGGAAGACATTCTTGAAGATCCTGCCCCGGCAGTAGTAGTGACCGAGCTAGCCGACAGTGCTGTAAATCTTTCGGTGAGGTTCTGGGCCAAAAATGACGTTTTTTGGGACCGTCACTGGTATACTATTGAAGAGGCAAAAACACGACTTGAAGCGGCAGGAATCTCCATACCATTCCCACAGCGCGATGTGCATTTTTTCAACCACAGTAAGGAAGAGCAGAGTAGTTTATAGGAGAGACTTGCGGTCCTTAAGTTTATGGTTTGTAGTTTAGAATTTTTTTTCTTTAAACTACAAACCATAAACCTTCAACAGTAAATTTTGAACCTATCCTGCCATGAAGTCTTTGAGATAGTACGGCTCAAAGTAAGCTACATCTTCAAACTTTTGTTTCTGAAATTTTTCTGAAGCAAGTGATACCATCTTTGAAGCTGATGGTAATTTACCTTTAATAAAAGTAGCATTGGGATGTTCACAAATCTTGCTGAATTTTTCGACTCCACTTCCTATAAAAGTAACAGCAGCATTCTCCAGGTACTTCGAAAAAGAATCGGGAGCAAGGATCTGTGCGCGGGTGTCAAAAACTTTTCGGTAATCGGCGGTAAACCCGGCGGTATAGACTTCCATTCTTCGGGCGTCTAAAAGGGGAATAATGAAGCCGTCTTTTTCCTGTTTTACCTGCAAAGCCAAGGACCTTAGGGTAGGAATAGAGATCAACGGCAGCTCCAGGGCAAAGCAGAGCCCTTTAGCGGCCGAAACTCCAATTCTAAGGCCCGTATAGGAACCCGGACCTTTACTTACGGCAATGGCATCCAGATCGCGCGCGTCTACCTCATTTTCCCGAAGAATCTCTTCGATAAAAAGGTGTAACCTTTCGGCATGCGAATAATTATTGCTGTAATCTTCTTTCAAAGCCAGCAACTTCCCTTTATTTTCCAGCGCTACCGAACAATTTGTGGTAGCTGTTTCAATACACAGAATCACGGCCGAAAGGTAAGAAATTATTCTTTTTCTCCCTTCACTTCTACCTTATCTCCAGGTTTAAGAATTTTGGTCACGGTGTTATAAGGTCCTGTAATAACCATTTCCCCGGTTTCAAGACCTTCTTTGATCTCGATCCTGGAATCATCCTGTATCCCTGTTTCTACAACACGCACCTTTGCCTCATCACCTTCTTTAACATACACTGTTTCAAAAAGCTCTTCTAAAGCCTTTTCTTCACTGTTGTTGCGGCTGCCTGCACTGGTATCGGCTTTTACAACTACTGCACTTATTGGCACTGCAATAACATCATCACGTCTATTGGTTATAATATCTACCGTGGCGGTCATTCCGGGTCTAAAAGGGGAGAAATTCCCGGGTTTTCCTTCAAGCAGGTGGTCATAGGATTCTTTTACAATCCGCACCTTTACCTTAAAGTTCGTTACCTGGTCGGCAGTTGCTGTAGCATTGGCCGAATTTGAAATTTCAGTCACCACGCCTTTAAATTCCTGTTTGAGATATGCATCTACCTCAACTATAGTAGAGTCACCAATAGAGACTTTTACAATGTCGTTCTCATTCACATCTACTTCCACTTCCATGTCGCTAAGATCGGCCACTCTCAATATTTCGGTCCCAGCCATTTGCTGAGTACCTACAACTCTTTCCCCCAACTCAGCATCAAGAGAAGAAATAGTTCCGCTCATAGGGGCATAAATATTGGTTCGCCCCAGGTTTTCAACAGCCTCGTTCACGCTGGCTTCAGCACTACGCACACTGTAAAAAGCAGCCTGCCTGTTGGCCTGCGCACCTTCATAAGCCGAAACAATCCTGTCCCATTCTGCTTTGGAGATTATTCCTTTCTCAAACAGACTTTGATTTCGCTGGTAATTAGATTCCGCTTCTTTTAAAGAAGCTTCTGCCTGTGACAGGCTTGATCTTACATTTTGAAGTCCGGCGCGCACTCGTTCAAGGTTAGACTGGTATATTTCAGGATTTACCCGCACCAGCAAATCTCCTTTTTCTACCTGCTGCCCTTCTACTACCGGAAGTTCAATGATCTCTCCTGAAACTTCCGAAGAAAGTTTGACCTCAACCTCGGGCTGGATCTTACCTGTGGCCGAAACTTTTTCAATAACATCAAACCTCTGCACCTCGGTAACCTCAACTTCTTTGAAATTTCCCGACTTGCCAAACCAACCTGCTTTTTTACCTACTACGAGCAGAACAATTACAACTACGGCAATTCCAACAATAATATAAATAGTCTTCTTCTTCATTATTTAGAATTTAAGGTCTGTGATGGGCACTCCAAAATATAGTTCCAGCACTTTTAATTTAAAAATATAATCGTATTTGGTCCTTACTACTTCGCTTTCGGCATTTTCAAGATTGAATTTTGCCTGACTAAAGTCAAAAGCGTTGGTCATCCCAACATTGTAGCGTTCTGTAGCATACTCGTAAGCCAGCTGCTGTGCCTCCCGGGCCACCAGTGCAGCTTCGTAAGCTTTTAAAGCACCACGGGCATCGGTATAGGCCTGGTAAACGTTTGCTTCCAGGTCGAGTTTAGTCTGCTCCATCTGGTATTCAGCCCTCAGCACGTTCACTTCACTTCTTTTGACCTGGTTACGGGTAGAAAACCCGTTAAATAACGGCACATTGAGCTGTACCCCATAAGAGATTCCATCATTCAACTGTAGCTGTTCAAAAAATGGGAGCGGGTTTCCTAATTCACTCACCATGTTTGGCGCCACAACAATTTCTTCAGTACTCTCTACAAAACCTATTTGACGATAGGGCTCATCGGGATCGAGACCTGCAGAAACAAACCTCCCGGCACCCGACTCACGGGTATTATAGTTAAAAAAAGCATTTAGCGTAGGCCAGTAGGCCCCACGAGCTATTTCAACCTCTTTTTTTGCGAGTTCGGTGTTCATCTCGGCCACTTTTACTTCATAACGCTCTTCTTCGGCAGCTTCAATGACTTCAGACACCGGAACATCCAGTATCTCATTTCCAAAGACATCATAATCCCTTTCGGCGATATCAAAGTTCTCGTAATCTTTTATAAGCAGGGTTTGGGCGAGAGCGATCAAGGAGATTTCTATTTGGTTTTCTGCAACAATCATTCGCTGTACCTCACTGGCAGAAGTTGCTTTAATCTCAAGTAAGTCCCCCCGTGGTAAAGAACCTGCCTCTACCAGTGCTTCAGCTCTCTCAAGCTGCTCAAGGGTAATTTGGTGCTGAGACTGGATCACTTTTAGATTTTCTTTGTTGAAAAGCACCTGTAAGTAAGCATTGGCCACAAACAAAGCAATATCATCTTTCATTTGCTCCAGGGAATATTCACTGGCCAGTTTTGCCATTTTAGCGTACTGGTACTGCTTAAAATTCCTAAGACCGTCAAACAAGGTCAATCCCGCTGTTACTCCTGCGGAAAAGTTTCGGGTAGTTTGCGTCTGAAGAATTCCGGTTGTTACGTTTTGGGTAAGACCTGTATTCCAGGAATTGGAAGCCGACCCATTAACTGAAGGCAGAAAATTTCCGAAGGCATCAGAAATCTGAATATCGGCCAGATCGACATCAAGCTGAGACTGTTTAACGCTTATATTATTCTCAAGTGCGTACTCTATACATTCCTGAAGTGTCCATTCCTTTTGTTGTGAAAAACCAAAAAAGGAAGAAGAAAGGAAAACTGCAGTCAATAAAAATCTTTTCATAATTGTAGTTGTAAAATGTAAGTCTTGTAAGAACCGTTTTTGTTACAGCAGCAAACAATCTATTGCACTTGTGCAGTAGGATTAACCGGTTTTAGCTGGTTCCAAACTTTAATTTTGTCCTTTGCGGTAATGCCGTCTTTAATTTCTACAAAGATGCCGTCACTCACTCCCAACTCCACATCCCTGCGTTCAAATTGCTGGTCTCCGGTAGCTACTTCAACAAAGGGCTCTTGTGTTTTAGGATCAAATTGTATCAACGCCTCCCTTAAAGCCAGCACGTTTTCGGCTTTCGCCAGGATAATGGAAGCATTTGCACTTAAGCCAGCTCTAATAAAAGTAGTATCGGCTTTATCAAGGGTTCCTTCGATATCAAACTGGATAGCCCCGTTTTCTTCCACTCCTTTTGGTGCAATATAGTCGAGAACTGCTTTGAAGGTTTTATCTTCAATAGCACCAACAGTTACTTCAAGCGGCAGATCTTCTTTTATTTTCCCAACTTCACTCTCATCAACCTTTCCTTCAAAGATCATTTTATTCACATCGGCAAGTACAGCTATAGTAGTACCGTCATTGAAATTATTACTTTCAATCACCTGGTTCCCCACTTTCACAGGAACGTCTAACACCATTCCTTCTACTGTAGAACGAATCAAAGTATTTGCAGCAGTTCCCAAACCGCTTGTTGTTCCCGTACGCACAATCTCATAGTTTTGTTGTGCAGATTTATAATTCTGCTCTGCCCTTCTAAACGCTACCTGGGCATCATCAAATTCATTAGCCGAAATTACTCCCTTTTCAAAAAGTGATTCCTGACGTTCAAAATTCCTTTTTTCATTATCAAAGTTGATCTTTGCCGTTTGCACTGCATCTTTAGCATTCTGCAGAGATGAAACATTAGGGATCACACGTATTTTCGCAATTTGATCACCGGCCTGGATACGATCACCGGCTTCAATAAAGATTTCTTCAATAATCCCTGAAATATTGGGTTTAATCAAAACCTCTTCTTTTGGTACAATATTCCCTGTAGCCACTGTCTTTTTCACAATAGTTTTTTCTGAAGCCTGTTCGGTCTCATAAACAGTTGGGTCTTCCTGATTTTTGGCATACAGGTAATATAGCGCTCCGGTAAATGCTACTGCGATTACCACCAGGACCAGGATCGTTACAATTCTTTTCATTCTGTTTCTATTTATTTTTAATCTATTCTGTTCTTAAAGCATCTACGGGTTTGATCTTGATAGCGTTTTGCGCAGGGATCAAACCGGCCAGTAGACCTGAAATTATTAATATAGCGAGAGCTGTTATCACTACGCCAAGGTTTACACTGGGATTGAGGAACATCATTTCTGAAGTATCCACACCACTTAAAGCTTTGTTTACCAGTGCTATTACCCCTGTTGCCAATACAATTCCTGCCATACCTGAGATAATGGTTAGAAAAATGGATTCCATGAGAATTTGCCCTCTTATTGCCCAGGGGGTTGCACCCAGTGCCCGCCTTACACCAATTTCGTTTGTTCGTTCTTTAACTACAATAAGCATGATATTACTTATCCCGATAATCCCCGAAAGCAGCACCAGGATTCCGACGAAATACGCAACCCCTTTTAAAGCGACAAACAATCCGTTGATCTTATTAAACTCTTCAAAAAGGTCAAAATTCCCTACTGCCCTGTCATCTTCGGGATGTATAGAGTGCCTGGTCTTGATCACCTCTATCACATCACCTTTAAGATTGGTAATAGATGACCCGTCTTGCGCGGTAATGGCCATCCAACCTACATTGTTCCCCATGTTGAAGGCCTGAGAAAAAGCAGTAAAAGGAACGTAGATCTGTTTTTGATTCTCTTCGGCATTACCATTATTGCCTTTCTTCTTATAGGTGCCAATCACCATAAAGTTCACCCCACTAACCTTGATGTATGATCCGAGTACCTCTTCTCCCGGTTCATACAGGGTAGTGCGCACTCCCTCTCCTATCACCGCCACTTTCCGCTTATCATTGATATCGGAATAATTAATGAACCTGCCTGAAGTAATATCCATAGGTTCCTGCTGAATAATTTCAGGATAATCTCCGTAAACATTAAATGCTCCGGTGTTTAATCCCCTGGTCACGTTGTTTCCCCCACCAAAGCCACCGAGCTGGTTACGGGGAGAAACAAATCTCATATTTGGCACTTCCCGTTTAATGGCAGCTACATCATCTATCTTGAAGTTATATCTTCTTCCTTTAGGCAGGCCTTTATAAGGCTTTGAAGTTACCTGAGTCCACATGAACATAGAATTGGTTGCCATCCCTCCAAACCCCTGCTTCACGCCATTCTCCAAACCTTTACCGGCAGCAAGCAGTATAACGAGAATAAAAATTCCCCACAATACCCCAAAAGCGGTAAGTACGGTTCTAAACCAGTTAGCACTTAAAGCTTCCAGTATCTCATCCCAATTATCTCTACTAAACATGCTTACTCATCTCTTAATGCTACAATAGGTTTAATTTTCGCTGCCCTGTAAGCAGGGAAAAAGCCGGCCAATGCTCCGGCAACTATAAGAATAACCACTGTAGTAAGTGCAATTCCAAAATCTACCGACGGGTTCGATATAAAGTTTGTCTCTATAAGCGGCCCAACCAGTTCGAGCAATGCTAAACTTCCAATAAGCCCTACCAGCCCTGCAATGGCAGTTACAAAAATAGATTCATGCAAGATCATTCCGACTATAGAAAGTGGTTCTGCTCCCAAAGCCTTTCTTACACCTATTTCACGGGTGCGTTCTTTTACAATAATGAGCATGATATTACTTACCCCCACAATACCTGCGATAATGGTACAAATACCCACACCCCAGAAGAAAAACTTGATCATGTTAATAAGGTCATAGAACCGTTTCATGTTTTCAAGTGAATTATTAATAATCACGGCCCGGTTATCTTCGGGAGCTATACTGTGCTGCTCTTTAAGAAATTGTTCTAATTCTGAAGTAAATTTGTTGGAGGCAGCAAGAGCTGCTTCAAAATTATCCTCTTGTTCGAGGGTAAAGGCCATGTTGTTAATGTAATTTTGCCCGTTGAAGACACGTTGGCCCGTAGACAAAGGCACATATACCCGACTCTCTTCACGCTCTCCCCCTGGATCTGTGAACACTCCTATTACTTTAAAATTTATGCCTGAAATCTCGAGGTATCTGCCAATAGGATCTACCTCTTTAAAAAGGTCATTACTCACCCTGTTTCCAATCACCACCACCTTTTCATAATTGTCGTGATCTGAATAATTGATGTAACGCCCTTTGGTCATACTGCTCTTCTCAAGAAACTGGTAGTCGGGCAGCACTCCTTCAACTCTATAAGAACCCGATTCTTTCTTGTAGGTCACCACCCCATTCCAAATCCTGTACACAGAAGATTTGAATTCCAGTTCATTCTCATACTTCTGGGCCGTGGTTTGAAAATCTGTATTCTTCAGCCGAATATTGCGCCCGGGATTAAGCCCTTTATACTCCACAGAAGTAGTACCCGTCCATATATACAGGATATTGGAGGCATCCCGTTCAAATTCAGAAGAAATACCATTTTTCATTCCCTCTCCCAAACCTAATAATATAACGAGGATAAAAATACCCGAGGCTACCGAGAGGCCTGTGAGAAAAGTTCGCAGTTTGTTCTTGCGAATTGTATCAAATATTTCTTCCCAACGTTCAAGATCAAACATGCTGCAGTGCTTTTACCTGATCTATTTTTTTATCATCTATGATCAAACCGTCTTTAAGGTTGACGATTCGTTTTGTCATTTCGGCGATATCATGTTCGTGGGTAACAATGAGAATAGTACGCCCCTCTTCATTGATCTTCTGAATAAGATCCATCACCTCATAAGAGGTTTTGGTATCAAGCGCACCGGTAGGCTCATCGGCCAGTAACACTTTTGGATCACTTGCCAGTGCCCTGGCTATTGCGACTCGTTGTTTTTGTCCTCCCGATAATTCATTCGGAAGATGTTGTGCCCAGGGGGTAAGCCCTACTTTATCGAGATAAGCCATTGCCTTCTCTATTCGCTCTTTGCGTTTCATGCCCTGGTAATATAGAGGCAGGGCCACATTATCTAATGCAGTTTTATAATTGATAAGGTTAAAAGACTGAAAAATAAAGCCGAGAAATTTATTACGGTACCGGGCTGCAATTTTTTCATTAAGATTTTTAATTGGAACCCCATCAAGCTTGTAAGTACCGCTATCGGCCTCATCAAGCATTCCAAGAATGTTGAGCAGGGTAGATTTGCCCGAGCCAGAAGAGCCCATAATAGACACCAGCTCTCCTTCAGCAACATTAAAATTTATCCCCTTAAGTACGTGCAGGGAATTGCTTCCTGTTTTATAGGATTTGTGCAAATCTTTGATTTCAATCATACCGGGTGTAATTCAAATTACTATGAAGGCGCACCCATTAGACTGGTAAAAACAGTAAATGTTACATTTTCTGAAAAAAGATTTAAGAAAATGCCATTTTTAAGAGGGAAGAAATTATTCTTCTACATGCTTTTTTCTCCTGGACTTCCAAATGAAGTAGGCCACTCCAGCCATTAACAAATAAGGAAAGATCATGAGATATACAATCCCGTCGTTAATCCCTTCAGCAGTAGATTGGCCCTGTTCGGTTTCAAGTACTGCACGGCACATAGCACACTGCGCCTCAACGTCAACCGAAAGGAAAAGAATAAAAACAGCAGTAATAAAAATTCTAACTTTCATAACTTTAGTAATAAGGAGCCATGAATAAATACACCAGTACCCCTGTCACCGCAACATAAAGCCATATTGGATAGGTGTAACGGGCAATCTTACGATGTTTTTCTACCTCTCCTGTAAGGCCGCGGTACATTGTGAACAGAACAAGAGGGACAATAATTGCCGAAAGCAGGATGTGCGTGATAAGAATAAAGAAATAAATATATTTAAGTATTCCTTCCCCTCCATAAGGCACGGGTTCATTACTTATTTTCGAAATCACGTAACTCACTAAAAACACAGCCGAAAGAAAAAAGGCAGAGATCATAAGATTTCTGTGCCATATCAGTTCCTTCTTTTTCATGGCGTAATAACCTGTTATAAGAAACAAAGCAGTGAAGAAATTAAGCACGGCGTGAAAGAGTGGGAAGTTCTTAAAGCTTCCGCCCAAAACATCATACCGCTCTGGCAAATACATCAAGATGAGTACCGCAACCGGCACTAAGATGGAAACCACCACTATGGTAGGCACCATTACTTTATCTGTACTTCTATTTATCATCAATAAGTCTTTTAGCGTCGGCAATAAGTATATCAATTTGAGGCTCTTCTTCTCCCGGCTCCACAACTGCATTGCGGGGCACAGAACCCCTGTAATAAATAATTGGGTTTCCAAAAGAGTCTTTTCGGGACCTTATATAACCCTCACGATCTACCAGGGCAAAATAACCTGAATGCGCAAAACCACCTGCTGCATTTTCATCTTCACCGGCATAAATATTAAATCCGGAATTAGCAAGACCATAAATATCTTCCTGCTCTCCTGTCATTAAATGCCAGTTTGGATGGGTGATATTGTTATTTGCCGCATATTCTTTGAGAACCTGGGGCGTATCATGGCGGGTGTCTATACTAAAAGAAGCAATCCCAAAATCTTCATTAGAAGCAAACACATCCTGTACCTCTACCAGATTGTCTTTCATAATAGGACAAATAGTGGGGCAGGTAGAAAAGAAAAATTCAGCGATATAAACCTTACCTTCATAATCTTTATTGGTAATGGTATCTCCATGTTGATCTATGAATTCGAAAGGTGGGACTCTCTTCCTTTCTTCATTCACCATAATATAATCAAGATCAACGTTGGCAGCAGCCCGTTCTTCCCGACCGTCAGACCTGTTTGAAGAAACTGTTTCCTCTTCGTTCACCCTGTCAATTATTTCGGGAACCACAATGATCCCAAAAATAACGATTACCAGGAATAGCCCTATGTATGAGTAATTTTTCATTAATCTTCAGTATTCTCTTTATTGTACTTTTTAAGCTCTAGGCGATATTCAGCCAAAATAACCTTTACATCGTCGGTCATTTTATTGTTGAGAACATAGATGGAGCCGGTATCGTAGCCAAAAAGCTCACTACCATCATCATCTTTATCCCTGCCACGTAATTTTCCTTCTTTATCAATAATAAAGACATTTGGTGTAGAGAGGTCGCCATTTAGTTCAAGGTTGGTATTTAAACTATCAAACAGGGCGTTGATCTCTTCGGAAGAAGCAGTCACAAATTTCCACTTTTTGAGATCTATAACTTTTGAGATTTTTTGTTTGAGCTCTTCTACCTGCGCCTCACTTCCTTCAGGAACTACCGAAACAAACTGAAAGTCATTAAATTCGGCATAAGGATCATAGATCTTTTCGGCCAGGTGATAGGCGTTGTTCATATAATCTATGGGCTCAACCCCGGGAAAACCAAGAATAGTGATCTTGTTATCAAAGCTCACTTCCTCTTCATCACCTTCAAGGCTTCTAAAGGATTCGAGCTGATAAATTTCCTGGGTAAGGACGGGCAAACGGGCAAAGTTATTGACTCCTGAAGCGAAGAACAGGTAAGCCCCAAGGGGAAGTGCAAAAAGCACAAAAATGACAAAGAATTTTTTCATATTATCTTTCCGGAAGATGTGCACAAAAATAAAAAAAGGCGGTTTTAAAACCGCCTTTCCTTTATGTTTTAACTTTTAGAAATCCCAGGCCACCTGCCCCCGCTGCAGTACCTCGTGAACATAATCTCCTTCAGTAAGAAGAATAAAAACAAGGTAAACAATAAGAAAACCTGCAGTCCATACCACAGAACGTCTTAGGCCTTTGGTCTCGCCTTCCATATGCATAAAGGCCCAGGTAATATAATAAGCCTTCCATATTGTAAGAACAATGAATATCCAGTTGATTAGCTTTAAGCTAACAAAATAGGTATGCATCAGAAAATCTGGTTTGATGATCCCCAAAATAACTTCTACAAGAGTAATGATCGAAAGGATTATAAATACCGTCCAGATCCTTTTAGAGTTCGATTCGTGTGCGTGTGTAGTATCGTGTGCCATTTTAATTCTTATTCCAGATTATACCAAATAGAAGAAAGTAAATACAAATACCCATACAAGGTCTACAAAGTGCCAGTACAGTCCGACTTTTTCTACCATTTCATAATGTCCTCTTCGCTCATAAGTACCAATAAGCACATTGAAGAAGATGATGATATTAATCAAAACCCCGGTCAATACGTGAAACCCGTGGAACCCGGTGATGAAAAAGAAGAAGTCTCCAAAAAGGGGATTTCCATATTCATTTTTTTGAAGGTTTGCCCCCTCAATAACTCCTATCCCTTCGCTCTCAAGTTTTGCCAGTGATGCCTGTCTTGTCAAGATCACTTTCTCTCCTGTCTCGGTCAACTCCTGTGTTCTTATAAGAAGGTTTGGATTAGCTTCAAATCCTGCAAGCACATCATCCATTGTGAAACGTGCCAAAGTTGGCTCATCTGTAAACCAAAGGCCATTTGTTCGCTCATGCTGAATCCTTTCTTTTGGTGCAGCAACCACAAACTCATCCAGTGCAACGCGATGCCCAGCATTATTTATAACCTGCAGCACATTACCACCCCTGGTTTCAATAGCACCATAGGTACCCTGAATAAAGTTCTTCCACTCCCATGCCTGTGACCCAAGGAAGATGATACCTCCAATAATGGTCAACAACATGTATATAGTCACCTTACCTCTTTTCATGTTATGGCCGGCATCTACCGCCAAAACCATAGTTACAGAAGAAAAAATAAGGATAAAGGTCATTAAGGCCACGTAATACATGGGCGCATCTACGCCATGCAAAAACGGAAAGTGGTTAAAAACCTCATCGGCAATCGGCCAGCTGTTAGAAAATTTGTATCTCGCAAAACCGTAAGAGGCAAGAAAACCGGAAAAAGTAAGCGCATCTGATAAGATGAAGAACCACATCATCATTTTACCATAGCTCACTTTCAAAGGTTGATTCCCACCGCCCCATGTTTTTCCTTCGGTACCTGTTCTGGTAACAGTCGCTTCCATAGAAAGAGTTTGATTTTTAAAGTATGGGCAAAAATAGGTTTTTTATTTATCTAAAGAAATATAAAAATAAAAACAGGTAAATCCAAAGGGCATCAACAAAGTGCCAAAAGGTAGCACCAAGTTCTAAGCCAAGTGTTTGCCCTGCATGGTACTTCTGTTTAAAATGGTTATAAATTATTACTAAAAGTACAATTATTCCTCCAAAAAGGTGCACTAAATGAGACCCAACGATCAAATAAAGGAAAGAAGTGGTAACACTACTGGCACTTCCTGTAAAGAAATATCCAGATTCCAGCAACTCGTTAAAGCTCTGGAATTGAAGGCCGATAAAAATTAAGCTAAGTACCAGTGTACCAAGAAGCCCCATGGTTGCAAGACTGTGTTTGTTCTGTTTTACCGCTTTTTCAGCAATGTGAAAAGTGACGCTGCTCAAAAATATAACCAGCGTGCTCCAGATAAAAGTAGCCGGCAACTGAAGATCAGCAAGCCAGTCGGGCCGGTTTTTACTTACAACATAGGCACTGGTAAGGCCTGCAAACATCATGGCCATACTTATAATCCCGAACCAAAGCATCATCTTTTTTGCCCTGCCCTGCTTGTGCTGACTGGTTCCCTGTGTTAAATCCATACTCGAATTAATTTATCTAATACATATATTATTTGCAGCAAGGTAATGTAAGACACACTTGCAAGCATAAGTTTCTTTGCCGATTTTTCATCTCTTTTCCTGTAGAGCTGCACTGCATAATATAACATCCCCAAACCAAGAAGAAACACAAGAGCAGCAGAAAGCGGCGTGATATAGAGGGCCCCTGTCATTCCTGTGGCCGGAATCAGGGAAACGATCAAAGTCCACAGCGTATAAAGCACAATTTGCACTGCAGTTCCTTTATCTCTTTTTCCGGTAGGCAACATAAAGAACCCGCCTTTTGCATAATCGTCATACAACCACCAGCCCAGGGCCCAAAAATGCGGAAATTGCCAGAAGAACTGAATCATGAACAAGGTTCCCGGCTCAATACCAAAATCTCCCGTAGCTGCCACCCATCCCAACATAAAAGGGATAGCACCAGGAAAAGCTCCTATAAAGACAGAAAGTGGGGTCTTGGTTTTTAAAGGCGTATAAACACTAACATACAGAAGTATACTTATTGCCCCAAACATGGCCGTACGCGGATTAATGAGGTAAAGTATGATGAGCCCCAGCACCGTAAGAGTACTGGCAATAACAAACGCAGTGTTTATTGACATCCTCCCCGAAGGTACAGGCCTGTTGCGCGTTCTCTTCATTAAAAGATCAAGATCTTTTTCAAGGATCTGGTTATAAGCGTTTGACGCTCCAACCAGGCAATATCCCCCAATTGCAAGCATGATCACTGTAAGAAAATCAATAGATTCTGCTCCTAAGAAATATCCGGCAACCGAAGAAAATACTACGCTTATAGCCAGCCTCATTTTGGTAATTTCCTTAAGATCGCTTACCAGGGAGACAGACGGACTATGTACTTGGGTGTTTTCCAAAAATGGCAATTTTGGCGCAAAGATACTTCTTAATTGGTTTTTACCAAGAACACGACAGCGTTAAATTTAAAACTGAAGAAAAAATCAAAGATTGATAATCAATATCTTATAGGGGCTACATATCGTAATACCAGTTGAAAATATCGGTGCGCAACCCAATATTGAACCAGTAGGTGGTATTCTTAAAATGATTTACGGTGTTTATTTCAGGATCAAAATTCCGGTAAATAAAACTTCCGAAGAACTTCAGGTTAGTCACCGGATTAACAATATATCCTACTTCAGCTTGCGAAAAAAATGACTGGGTGGTATTGCCCTGCCCAATTTCCACACCTGTTTCAAAAGGCCGGTCTTCTTCGGTTCGATAGATATTTCCGCCGTAATAAGCACCATTCTCAAGAAAATCAAAACCGCGTTCTCCATAGATGGCTTTTACATGACCATAGTACCTGCCGGTTTTGTAGCGGGCTATAGCAACCAATTCCCTGAAATTCGCCCCCCACAAATGCGCCATAGATTGATTTGCATGGCCATAATTAAGCGTGATGGTATTGTGCGAATAGGTATAAGGCCGCACCTGATTGTATTCAAGCTGCAAGTGAAGATCCTGAATATTGAATGCATTAAAATATTTTGCTCCTACCTGGAAGCCGTGTTTATTTTTCCAACTGCCCTCGCCTCCAAAAACATCAGTAGAAGAAAATTCATCAATAAGCCACTGCCCATAAGTAAGAAAATTGTTGTTCCACTTATATTTTCCGGTTAGGCCAATTATAGCATTACCCGCCTGCGCCCCGGTAGAAAATTCGATCGCCCTGTAAAAAATTATAGGATTGAGATAATTAAGATCAAAACCGCGGTTATTGTCATTCTCCCACATTACCGATTCAAAAAAGCCAATATTAAGCCGTTTTGTGACATTGTAGCTCAAATAGTGGTTAGCCATAAACTTGGTACGGTAGGAATCTTCACCCGTCACTTCTGGGCGAACATCTCGCAAAGACATCCAGGTGTTGGTGTATTTTATTTTCCAGAAAGTGGTATTCAACTTAAAAAATGGATATGGAGAAGCATTATCGCTCAACAGCAAAGATCTGTACCCGTCACCAATAAAATTCTTCCCATGACCAAATTGTAAATTGAAAAATTTCCCGGGGCTAAAAGAAAGATAGCCTTCGGCGACAGGATAGTCATATCCCTGCCCCATAAAAGGTTTGGCAATACCACGGCCGGGAATAATAGCAGCACCTTCGTTCCCGGGTCTTATTGATTCGGCGTAACGGTTAAAATAATCGGCAAACCTTCCCTGGTTCTCGTAAACCACTGAGTAAAAATTTAAATTCTTACCCAAACCACCCTGGAAGATGGCTGCCCGTGTGTTGTTGTAGGTTACGTCAAACTCACTATCAAGGTCTTTCCCCACCTGCACATCAAGCCCAAAATCTACCGTAAACCAATACCCTTCTCCCTGAAATTTAAATAGATGCTCATTCCACACCTTTCTTCCCACCCAGGAGGTGACAGGTTTTTGAAGCCCCAGCAGTTCTTCTTCAAAATCGTAGTAATCTTTTACTTCGGAAAACAAAAAAGGTTTGGAAGCCGAATGGAAATTAGTTCCCACCATGTTCACCTCATCTTCAAACCGACTGTAAAACTCGTGCGAGAGTGGGATATTAATATCACTATCTAATCTTGGATGAGTAAAATCCAGTGGCTTTATCTGCTCGTACTCTGTGGTAATATCAATTTCTTCCTGCGGTTCCGGCACCTCTGCTTTTACAACGCTCACATTCTCTTCCCCAATAACTGCGGAAGGTGCTCCGGCTTCTAAAGGAATATTTATTGGCATGCGAAACTGCATATCAATGGGCCGGCTGTTATATGTGGCAGGAGAGATCTTCGGAAGGGTCTCAAAAATGCGGTTTAACTCCGCCTTTAGTTCGGGGTAGGCGGCATTGATGTAGTTAACCTGAAAATTTCCGTCACTGGTAACTTCAAAAAGTACCACCATTTCACCCTGATAGTTGTCTTCAGCAACAACAGCGGGCAATAAAAATTCCTCTTTAATCTTCCTTTTTAGGGCAGTATTAAAACACAGTTCCTGTTTATCAAAAGCTACCTCCCTGCATTCCGAAAACTGCGGAAATCTCTCCGGATCCCCTTTAAAGGTCTGGGGAAAAACAAAAAGCGGAAGGAAAAAGATGAGGAGCGGGTAAAATCTAGTCATATCCTGCACAAAGCTGAATGGATTACAGGGGAAAGATACATTTTTTTAAGTATCTGATGGTTTTTCCTGCACGCAAAAAAAATCCCGCAGCTAACTGCGGGATCAAAAATGCCATTTTTGACACTCTTTTATTCCTGAATCCTAAACACAATGGGCAATGAATAAATTACACCCACCGGTTGACCACCCTGCTTCCCCGGAATTAACTCAGGAAAAGCATTAATGACCCGTATAGCTTCTTCTTCGAGTTTTGGGTGAGGCCCTCGTGCCCCAATAGCTTTCACCGTGCCGTCTTTTTGCACTTTAAAGCTCACATAGATGCGGTGCAGCCCACTAAGCCCCAGTTTCTCCCCCAAAGCCTTATCAAAGGTGCGACCCACCAGCCGGTTCACCTGCTCACCAAAGCATTGTTTGCGGGCATCGTTATTTTTGAGGTTTTCACATCCGGGGAATACAGGCACCTCCTCTACTGCGTGAATATTATATTCTTCTATTTTTTCTTCTTCATCAACATACTCCACTTCGGCCACTTTCAGGATCTTTTCGGGAGTTTCTGTAGGTGCTATCAGGGTTTCCTCCTTTTCAACATCATCTTTGATGATCTCCACCTCTTCGGTTATTTCCTTCGGAAGTTCGGGTGGTTTTACGTCTTCTACCTGCGTCACCGGCACAGGCTCTTCTTCAAACGCATAGGCCACAACGAGATCTTGCTGCGATACCGGTGCCGAAGAAACCTGCCATTCTATGAGTTGCCACGCCAGGAACAGGGCCAGAACCAGCCCGAGCTGAAAAAATAAGATGCTTCTTTTTGAAAGATCTGCTTTTGCACTTTTCTTGTTTTTCATAATGATATATTTATAGATTAGTGAATTCTTAGATCAAAAGCAGTCATTAAAAACATTTTTTTAACTACATCTATAACGCTACCTCAATAATTAGACCGAAGAGCAGCAGCCTGTTGAAAATCAGGCTTCTTTCATCCATACAACAAAAGTCTTAAGCAAAAAAAATCCCGCAGTAGCTGCGGGATTTTTAAATATTGTGAGACTAAATTAGTCCTGTACTCTAAAGGTAATAGGCAGAGAGTATAGTACCCCAACCGGTTGACCACGTTGTTTACCAGGTTGCATCTTAGGTAGCATATTCACTACTCTTTCAGCTTCCTGCTGTAGGCGTGGGTGTGGAGCACGTGCCCCTAACACAGTTACAGCACCGTTCTTCTCAATCCTGAACTGAACGTAAATCCTGTTAATTCCTGAAAGACCAAGATCACTTCCCAAACCTGTATCAAATCTACGGTTTACGAAATCATTGATCTTTTCACTCATACAGTTTTTACGAGCCTCGTTGTTCTTTTCATTCTCACATCCAGGAAAAACCGGTACATCTTCAATAACTGCAAACGGAACGTCCCCAATTTCTTCCTCTTCTTCAACAACCTCTACTTCTTCAACTTCCACGATTTCTTCCTGGTTAGTCTCAGTAGATTCGATTACGGTCTCTTCAACTTCTTCTTCATCTTCTACAATCTCGATAACCTCGGGTGCTGGTGGCGGTGGTGGCGGTGGTGGTGGTGGTGGCGTATTCAATTCGGTGATTGGCACATCTTCCTCCTCAAAGGCATCCATATCAACCATTCCGGTATCAATAGCTTCCTTGTCGTAGGTTTTCCACTCAATCGCCTGCCAGGTGACAAAAAGCATCACGATCATTCCAATCTGGAAGAACAGAACGCTTCTCCTGGACAAATCAGCTTTTGGGTTCTTTTTGGGTTTCATAATTCCGTTTTAATTATAGGTTGGCTAAAATAATTAATTTTTCATTAAAACTAAATTTATCTTAGCTTTTAACCTCGTTAGATTTTTCCTGAGGATCCAAACGACAATTGCGGCCACTACCACTCCGATAGTATTAGCAAGAATATCAAAAAGATCCGGTTGACGATAACTGGTTATTACACCCTGAAGAACCTCAATAAAAATGCCAAAAGCAACTGAAGCCAGGGAAATAAACATTATCCTCTTAAAAAGGCCTTTTTCTTCAAAAGTAAAAAGCCCAAATAGCATCCACAGCAGGCCAAGACCAAAATAGGCACCACAGTGCATGGTTTTATCGCTCATCCCCAGGTCTTTTACCGGAGTATCGGCCAGGTTAATGAGAGACAGGTAAAGTATAAGCCCCGTGTAAATTAAGGCCGGAAAAAAGAAAAGGAGTTTAACCCTCAACAATTTCTGTATATTCTTCGGCACTCAAAAGATCGTCTAATTGAGATGGGTCGCTAAAACGGATCTTCACCATCCAGCCTTCGCCGTAAGGATCAGAATTTACTTTTTCCGGCTCGTCTTCAAGGCTCTCATTGAATTCGATGATCTCTCCAGAAAGTGGTGCAAATAGATCAGATACTGTTTTTACAGCTTCAACAGTACCAAAAACCTCTTCTCTATCCAGAGTTTCATCTACAGTCTCTACTTCAACATAAACAATATCTCCCAGCTCACCCTGGGCAAAATCGGTAATACCTACTATTGCAACATCTCCTTCAATTCTCACCCATTCGTGATCATTGGTGTACTTTAAATCTTTTGGAATTTTCATGGTTAGAAATTTATTATAACAAAGGTAATTTTTTAATCCTTTTAGTCAAGCGTCCCCTTTTAATTTCCGAAGTTATATCTCAAAGTTACGCCCGAACGTATGGTAGTTTGCGGATATGCGGTAGAAATGGCATATTCAGAGAAACTGTGATCGTAATATATTTCGGCGGTGAGGTTCTTGGAAAGGGCATAATCTGCCTTAAAATAAATAGCCCATATATCCTGCCCCGCCGTCACCTGGCTGTTATCAATATCGAGATATCTTATTACCGTCTCATTGTGCCGGTAAGAAACATCTGCTTTAAAGTTAAGGTCGCTGCTCAATATCCTTTGACGCCCTCCAAACTTCGTGTCTATTTTTAAATCTTTTATGCGATATCCCAGCCCAAGGGTATATTGGTTCCCGTTGATTTCGGTAAGCAGGTTGTTGTCAAAGCTTAATGACAATGCCCTGTCTTTCTGAATATCGGCTAAAATCTTAATCGAATTTGCCATTTCCAGATCCACCCGCACAAGCGGACTAAACTGTTCGGTAAGATTAATGTTTGAAAACAACAGCTCGCTCTTGTAATTCCCGGCCTGATCAACCTCCCGGGGATTGGCAGGCTTATAATCTAAGTTGCTTTGGAACTGGTTAACCGTGTACCCGGCAGTATAACCATGATTCACTGAGAATCTCTTGAAATTCTTTCTGAACCAGGGCAGGCGCATAAAGCCAGTGTACTTAAGGTTCCAGTTGGGAAGAGGAAAATCTTTAAAAGCTCCAAGACTAACATCATCGGGATCGGCTCCCGAATAAGCCGCCAAAAACGCCGGTAGTAGCACGTTCTGGCTGTTCCTGCCAAAACCTACCGGATAACCTTCTGCATCGGTGTCATTGGGGTCAAATCCATTGGCTACAGCCAGCCTTCTCGCCACAGCCAGCCTGTTCTCCCTGAACTCCTGAAAAGTAGCCGAAGATTCAGCCGAAGTTTGATTAAAAGCGGTCTTAAGCAGAATCGTGGAAATACTGAAGTTACCAAAAGTAAGCGGTGTAAGCGGATTATACTGTTCTCCCGTTACCCTGAAATTCTCCTGAAAGGTCTCAGAATACAACCTGTTGGCCGTTAACTGGATGGTAAGATCGGGTAGGAGAGAAACTTCAGCATTAATGCCCAGCTGCTCATTTTCTACCTCGGTGTACTGCTGGTTAAAATCTTCATACAAAGTAAGCCAGCCCTTGCGTGCAGCCATATACCTAACGTCTTCCTGGCTACCTAAAGTAAAGCCGAGAGTAGGATTCCAGGTGCCTAAAAAGCCAATATCATTGGTATATCCCGGCAGGAAGATCCCGTTGTTCTCCTGGTAGTTCACCTGAATTCTCCTTATTGAAGTGAAAAGGCCAACCAGGGTATTGTACGTTCTATCACCTGCACCAAGCCTGGCAACATCTGCCTTCGATGGCGCTGTGGGTTTATTACCCAATGTTGGCACCGCCTTACTGCGTTCTTCGATAGTATCGGGCCCTCCACCGGGTCGGGTTCTTTTCTTGAGCCCTAAATAATCGTAAAGTGTCTGCATCTCCAGGTTTGCATTAACCTGATGCACATTTGAGTTTTGTATACTGTTACCAAGATCGGGAACATTTTCAAGTGTCTCAAAGATCTCAGAACCACGTTCCCACTGGAAGTTACCGGTATAGGAATAAGTAGTTTTAAGGAAACCAAGTGCAGGGATCTTTGACAACGGAAGATCGTAATTGATTTGCAGCGACTGGAAATGTTGATTTGGAATACCCGTATTAAAGAATCCGTCCCAGACTCTGGTAGTGGTATCGGGATTATTTTCATCATCAAAATAATTCCTCACCACTCTGTTGGTTGAAGAATCAAAATTAAGCCTCAGGCTTTTTGTAAAGTTGTAATTGATGGTGTACTGCCAGTCAAACAGGAAATTCCTTTGATAAAGGGTGGGAATACCATTAAGAAAACCCGGAGGCAGGTTGATCTCCCTGAACTTCTGCTCATTGTACTGCCTGAAAATCGTGGAAGTCGCCGTAATGTTCGACGGGAAAACATTGAAGTTGAAATCCCTTAAAAGTGCAAAATATGCACTGCTGTCAAGGGCTTTTACATTCCGCAAAGGTTCAATATTAACTGGTGCAAATGTGTAGTCATAGGTTGCCCCCACCCGCACAGTTTGATCAAAAGCATCTTCTATCTCAAAATCCCTGTGATCTACCTGATTGTAACTTCCCGAAACACTTAAGTTTTCAATATCATACGGCATTGGCTTATCCTCATCTACACGTTCTTTGCGCAGCCCAATCACATTGATGCTTTGACGACGGGTATAATCTTCTGCTCTTTCCTGTAGATCATCCCTTATCTCATCTGTCGCCGCATTATCAAGTACTGTCTCCAGTTCCAGGTCAAGAAATTCGGGATCATATTTTGGAGTGATCAATTCTTCACCGTAGCTGTAACTCACCGGAATTCTCAATCCCCAGTTTCTAGGCAGCAGCTGCCCCATATTTAGGTTACTCACCACATCATATTGCAAAAAGTCCTCCCTGCTTCTTTGGTTAGGCCCCTGTTCGAGAGAACCAAAACCTACCGTGCTTTTTCTTCCGGTAGCCGAAAGGTTTGCGAAATCGGCTACATTGGCATCCATATTCACGATTGCTGCCCACCCTCCCTGGTTGTTAAGCTCAGAAAGCCGAAGTTCATTGAACCAGACTTCCCCACACAAATTCCTGGAAGAGGCTTCAGAAAGGCCATTTTTGACACCCAGCATGAGCATCCTAACATTACCAAAACTTGGATTCCCTTTGATCCCAATTCTCAATTGGCCAACCTCGTAAGGTGTATCGGCTGTGACCCTGTCTCCTGCCTCACTAAAGAAATTAAGCTCGGTAGAGACTAATTCAGGGTTTCCAATAACAGTAGCTTTCACTTCCTGCAGCAGCTCAAGCGGCAAATTCATCCGGTTTTCTACAGGCCAGATTTCAGAAGCTGAAACTGCTCCAAATTCTGTTGGTTTCAGCGGAATTTCAATCTGGTAGAAGTTATCGGTAAAATCTGTACCAATCCTCACAAAGGCAACAAATTCCCCTTCCTGCCATTTTAGGCGGTTCACTACGGGTTCAGCGTGAATGAACATTTCCAGGTTTTTATACTGCCGCATGTCTAACTGGAAATTCTTATAAACGCCACGGGAATCCTGCGGTTCAAGATCACAAACATTAACAGCAAGCGACTGTTCATTCTGTCTCACCTGGGTATTATTATTCATCAATTCTTCGCGATCTACTCCCGGAGGCAGCACATACGGAATTGGCTGCCTGTTCTCGTTCTCTTCAATACTTACCGAAGAAACCGTGAAGGTAGTATTCTCATTAACCGGGTCAGATTTATCTGGATCTAGGGTTTGGGTATACCTGCGATAATCTCCACGCACCAAATCCATAGTTCCAAACCTAAGCACGGTAGGCTGTTCAAAGTCGGTCACAAACATTCGCATAAACCTGATTGACCTGAAGTCACCAATCCCGCCTTTGGCCGCAGTAGGCTCATAAATCGGGATTTTGAATTGCAGCCACCTCACCGGCATTTCCTGCCCGTTAGGCAAACTTATGCTGAAGTTCTTCACATCGGTCACATACCGGCTGTTATCAATATTCATGTTCGGGAAAACAGGCACCTCATATTCGTAGTAGCTGTCAACCGTGTTCATGGTATTGTCGCGGTTAAGATCTTCAACCGTAGGAAGCGTGCTGTTACCGCGATTTGTGTTGGTAACATCTGGCGGGGAGTTACCATCAATGCCGTTGTAATCGTAGTAGCGCTCTAAAATTCCTCCGGAAGCATTCAGAAAATAATCGTAATTATCGGCTGCAGGATCGGGAAGGTTTCCAAACCCGGGATATTGCACAGCTTCTTCGACATCTGAAAGTCCATCGTAGCCTACATCCTGATTCAGCCTTTCCTGCCCTTCAGTATTAAAAGCATAAATAAGCGACTGGTTTGATGGCACCTTACCAAATTCGGTAGAAGTAGTATTTTCTACACCTCCATTTACAGGGAGACCATTTTCGTATTGTTTCCTGCCATCTTTTAAAACATCTTCGGAAATATTTCCGAGGTTAAAGACAAGTTTTCCGCCGTTATTTCCAGCATTTTCTGAATACAGGAAGGGATCCATCATCCAGAATTCGATGTATTCAACATTGCTTTGCTCAAAGTTGGTTGAATTGATAGCCCGGCTGATGCCTCCAAAATTCTCTGCAGGATTTGGCAGGGTATTTCCGCCGGCAGCCTGCGGATTATAATTGTATGGCCCCCTAATATTTGGATAATAGGCAAGATCCAGGGTATAAAGTACCTGAGACTGCCCCTGCACCACATCTACATTAGGAAAGATCTCGTTTAGAAACACCCTGCGGGTAGCATAGCTGGAAAGATCTGAATCTGAAACACCCGAGGGCCTGTTGCTTCCGTAGAAAACAGGATCTATACTGTACCAGGCCAGTTTGGCTCTTTTGTAATTGGTTGCCAGGTTTCCGTTAGCCAGTTCGCCTCCAAAACCAAGCGGCACACTTGAAAGTTCCCAACCCAAAGGATTGTCTATAGCTATAGAGGTTTGTGCGGCTTCAAAATCATCAACGTAAGTGGTAGCACGACCATCAAATTCACTTCCTTTTGGCGCTCCCGGAATTAAATATGCAACTTCCCCGCGCAGCGATAAATTAGATGCCACATCGGTGTCAATATTGGGAAGTTTATTCACCCAGCGTGTCAAAAAGGGCAATTCGGTAGAGTAATTCAGGTTGAGCCCCAGGATGGTGTTATTGATGGGCTCATAACTGTAGTTGGATTTTTGAGTTAACGGGCGTTCATTCAGGTTTAAATAAGTGGCCCCCATCAGGAAGTTCTCATTGAAGAGATGCTCCACGTTAATCCCGGTAAAACGTTTTGTTTGCTGCCCAAAAAGGGCATTATTCTCTGTTGATATTTGAATAGGAATATTTGAGGCCAGTAAAGCTTCATCCAGGATCTGAACCCTTCCAAACTGGTAGTTCACCACATAATCTACCCCTTCCTGCAGCACACGACCTCCCGCTGTTACAGTAACCGATCCCTGCGGAACATTAAAGGCTCCTATCGAAATTCCTTCAACATTTGAAGATTTGTAACGCCCGCGAAGCTGAAATTTATTCTTTTCGGCCTGCTCCTGTTCTGCCTGGGTCTTGGTAGTTTCGTAGAGCGCCCTAAAAACATACTTCTGCTGATTGGCATTCCAGGTTTCGGGAAGTTCGTACCTCTCAGAACCCGTGTTTGGGTTGAGATCAAGTTTTTTAAAGAGATAACTTCCGAAGGGTTCTACCGAAGTGAAAATAATATTTCCCGTTTCAGCGTTAATAGTGATTCCCGGCACAAAGTCGAAAAAACCGTCGCCACCCGAAATTGGGTCTCCCGCAACATTTAGATTATCAAGGTTAAATACCCTTAAAAGTGTGGTTTGCTCTACATCTTCAGGCAGAGGAACACCGTCAACTCCTGTGATGTAATTGAGGGGTTGAGGATCGGTATAGACAATGTTCATCCTAAAATCTTCCCGCTCCAAATTGAATGCTGCAAGGTTGTAGATGTTTTTCATCATAAGATCCCACACCGGCTCATCTACATTGGTAACAGAGCTCTTCAGCATTTTCACCACCAGGTTTTGAGAGACAGAAGATTCTATCCCCGTGCCTCCAGAGGCGTCAATCCCATCACTGGCAAATTCTCCCACCTGGTAAACTTCTCCCCCCACGGTGTATTGAAAAGCCACTGCAAGAATCTCATCGCTCGCCAGCCTTTGATTAAGGGAGATATACCCGAGCCTGGTATCCAGCCTGTATTCTGTAGGTTTTAACTGCCTGGCATTTTCCAGTTTCACGTAATCTCTTCCTTCCGAAACCTGCAAACCGCCGAAACCAGATTCTACCCTGGCCACATCTCTTATTGCCGGGGTAAGCACAGATTCCTGAGGGCCTGTTATTCCAAATGGGTTAAGGTCGTTATTTCGGTTATCGGCAAAGGAACCTTCGGGGCGGTTAAAGAAACCAGCCGGCGCATTTTCCAAACCAATATTTCCAGGTACCGGGGCTTCCCCCAGATCCTGTATAGCGACAATATTCCTGGTATTGGTAAGATTTTGAACATTATTTGTCCTGTTGGTAACCCAAACCTGCACCCTGGTAATTTGAACATTAGAGTTTATAAAAGGGTAGTTTTCAAGAGCTTCATCATATTGATCGCGAAAGTAATGAGCGAGGAAAAAGTGCTTATTCTCGTCATATTCAATAGCGAATTTATCGAACTCCTGCACGGTTGCACCACCTTCTACATTCACGGTGCGCCGTTCGCTCTTTTGTTCAGAAAAAACTCCGGTTATTGTGGTTTTACCAAACTGAAGCTGGGTCTTGATCCCAAATAAACTCTGCGCGCCCTGTATCAAAGCCGAGTTGAGCGGCATAGTAATATTCCCCACCTCGATCTTCTGAATGATATCATCTTCGGTAGGCGTATATTCCAGCTTTAACTGGTTTTGAAAATCGAAAGTAGATTCGGTATCGTAGTTGGCAGTTACCTTAAGACGTTCTCCAACATTTCCCAAAAGGCTTAACTGAATGCGCTGATCAAAGTCAAAAGTGAACGAACTTCTGTTTCGCGGTGAGAACGCAGGATTATCTCTTTTGGAATACAGCACTCCCAGATCAAGTGCGACCGATCCCTGCGGAATAAATTCTATTTCGCCGCCGCCAAAAATATTCTGAAAGAAATCTGAATTCACATAAAAACCGGGAAGCAAATCTCTCTGCCCTTCCTCTGTACCTTCTTTTCTTCCTGAAAGTGCATCAGATTTTTCCTTAAAATACTGCTGCATTCCTTCCTGGATCACCAGCTCCTGATATTCTTGCGGAGTGAGAATGAGTGGGGCGGTGATATTGAGCCTTCCCAGGGTTTCGGTATAAACATACCGGTCAAGCACAGGATCATAAGTATAGGAAGCAACTATGCTGTTAGGATTAGGCAACCTGAGTTTCCCCAGAGAATATCCTGTTTTTGTGCTGTCCTGTTGAACGAGTGTATCCTGTGCCAGGGCAGGCGAAGAAAATACCAGCACACCAAGGAATGCAAGGGAAATTGAAAGCCAAAACCTGGAATTATAATTTTGCTCCAAAGGAGTCATAGTTTTTTAAGTGCCTGCTTAATAAGAGATTCCACTGAAGCATCGGGTTCTGCCTTCACAATTTTCTCCACTACTTTTTCTGATTGCTTTCGTGTATACCCAAGGGTCTCTAAAGCTGATAACGCTTCTTCACGGTTTGTATTGCTTTGAGTTGCTGAAACTTCATCAATACCAAATACTTTTACAATTTTGTCTTTAAGATCAATGATCACCCGCTGCGCCGTTTTAGCCCCAATGCCTTTAATTCCCTGGATGGTTGCCACATCACCTGCAGCTATTGCTTCCATAATTTGCCCTGGTTCAAGGGAAGATAACATGCTACGGGCAGTACTTGCGCCCACTCCTGAAACTGAGATCAAAAGCCTGAAAATCTCCCTTTCGGTTTTTCCCCAGAACCCATACAGGGTATGCGAATCTTCTTTTACCTGAAGGTGGGTGTACAACTGCAGGGATTCTCCTGAAGGAATTTGGGAATAGGTGTTAAGGGAAATATGAATAAAATACCCAACCCCGTTGCAATCGATCACTACATTCGTCGGATTTTTTTCAACCAGGCGGCCTTTAATACTATAGATCATGAAAAGTAGACGGTTATGGCGTCAAATGTAATGAAATTTGCAGGATAGCAAAACAGGAAAACCCCTCAAAAAAGGCATTTTCCTGTCTCACTTATTTTCCAAAATACTCCAAGACAAACGTAGCCTTTTTAGCACCTGCACGGTTATTATGTTATTGTTGCCGTTTGGCTCTTTTCTCTTTTTCCTGGGCGTCAACCACGGCTACTGCTGTCATATTCACAATCTCTTCAACACTTGCCCCCAATTGCAATACGTGCACCGGCTTGTTCATACCCATCAGGATTGGCCCTACAGATTCTGTTTTGTTAAGCTCCTTGATGAGTTTATAGGTACTGTTACCCGAATCAAGATTTGGAAAGATGAGCGTATTAACTTTTTTTCCGGCAAGTTTTGAGAATGGGAATTTCTTGCGAAGCATCTCTTTGTTTAGCGCAAAGTCTGATTGCATTTCACCATCTACCACAAGATCTGGGTAGAACCTGTGCAGATAATCTACTGCTTCTTTTACTTTTTCGGCCTTCTCGTTAGTTGAAGATCCAAAGTTAGAATAAGAGATCATGGCAATTACAGGATCCATTCCAAAAAGGCGCACAGTTCTTGCCGTCATTTGTGCAATTTTGGCCAGTTCTTTTGCAGTAGGATCAATATTTACTGAAGTATCGCTGATGAAAATAGGGCCGCGGGCCGAATTCATCAGGTTAGTGGCTGCCACCTTCGAAACTCCTTTTGCCTTTCCAATAAGTTCGAGCATAGGTTTCAATACGGTAGGGTACGATCTTGAGTAACCCGACAGCAAAGCATCGGCGTCTCCGGCATTTACCATCATTGCGGCAAAATAGTTGCGGGCACGCATTAACAGCTCCGCATCATATTTGGTAACTCCTTTCCTCTGGCGGGACTTCCAGTAAACTTCAGCATAGCGGTTACGCCTGGCTTCCTCCTCGTCAGATTTTGAATCGATGATCTCTACGTCTTCGGCATTAAAATCAATTTCAGCCATCAGTTCAGTGATCACATCCTTTCTACCAAGCAAGATGGGTTTGGCGATACCTTCATCGTAAGCAATCTGCGCAGCTTTAAGCACATCGAGGTGATCTGCTTCAGCAAAAATTACCCGCTTCGGATCCATTTTCGCCCTGTTCATCAATAGCCTGGTGATCTTGCTATCGTTACCCATTCTTTCGAGCAGCTCATCTTCATAGCGATCCCAATCCTGAATTGGGCTACGCGCAACTCCCGACTCCATTGCAGCTTTCGCCACAGCCGGCGGCACTTCTGAAATAAGACGCGGATCAAATGGTTTGGGGATAATATATTCCCTGCCAAAATTTAGCCGGGTTTCTCCATAGGCAATATTCACCTGCTCGGGCACAGGCTCTTTGGTAAGACGGGCCAGGGCTTTTACAGCTGCCATCTTCATTTCTTCATTGATCTTGGTAGCACGAACATCAAGCGCGCCACGAAAAATGAATGGAAAACCAAGCACATTATTCACCTGGTTAGGATGGTCGCTACGCCCCGTAGCCATAATTATATCTTTACGGGTAGCGCAGGCAAGATCGTAATCAATTTCGGGGTTAGGGTTCGCCATGGCAAAAACGATAGGGTTTTTAGCCATTTGATTAAGCATATCGGGCGAAACAATATCGGCAATAGAAAGGCCCACAAATACATCGGCATCTACCATGGCCTCATCGAGCGTATCGATTTTTCGGGCTGTAGCAAATTCTGATTTTTCTTCAGAAAGACCTTCCCTGTCTTTTCTAATGACTCCTTTACTGTCAAGCATCACGATGTTCTCAGCCTTTGCACCGAATGCCTTATATAATTTAGTACAGGAAACTGCGGCAGCTCCTGCTCCACTTATAACAATTCTTACTTCGTCTATCTTTTTCCCGGCAAGCTCAAGCGCGTTGAGCAAAGCTGCTGCCGAAATTATGGCAGTACCGTGCTGGTCATCGTGCATCACGGGAATATCCAGTTCTGCTTTAAGCCTTTTTTCAATCTCAAAAGCTTCAGGCGCTGCAATATCTTCGAGGTTAATACCTCCAAAAGTAGGCGCGATATTTTTGACGGTTTCTACAAAAGCATCAACATCTTTGGTATCTACTTCAATGTCAAAAACATCAATATCGGCAAAGATCTTAAAAAGCAGACCTTTCCCTTCCATCACCGGTTTTGAGGCTTCAGGACCTATATCCCCAAGCCCAAGAACTGCGGTACCATTAGAAATAACGGCCACGAGGTTCCCTTTAGTGGTATATTTATATACGTTCTCCTTATTTTTATGAATTTCAAGGCAGGGCTCTGCTACTCCCGGGGAATATGCCAGTGACAAATCTCTTTGAGTAGAGTACTTTTTGGTGGGCACAACCTGAATCTTTCCCGGTGTGGGCTTTGCGTGATATACCAGAGCTTCACGTCTTTTGCGTTCGTTCTTCATAATTTCCCGGTTTATGGGGCAAGCACAAAGGTAATAGTTTCGCATTTATAGCTTGGTGCTATAGCCTATTTTTTGATGTTAACTGCCACCACAATGAATCAATCGGAAGTATCGATGCAGCCATTTTCAGTAATTAAAACCCGGCATTTTCGGGGGGTACCAGCACGTTCAGCCTTTCGCGGTATTGCTTCGGAAGTAATTCCAGACCCAGCTGATAAGATGCGTTCATCCAGCCAAATCCTGAAGTGGTGATATAATCAAACTCTGTCCCCACATTTCCGTATTCGGCATAAACCTTATGCGTGGCATCAACCACGTCGTATTTCTCGGGAATGGTTCCGTTGTAATCAACCGCGTTTTTCGTGATCATCCAGAGCCAGCGATAAATGAGTTCATAGGCTTCCTCCTCATAGCCATAATCAAGCAACCCCTGCCAAAGCAACATTTGATGCGGCGCCCAACCATAAGGATAATCCCACTGCCTTTGCACATCGTTTGTGGCGGTTTTTTCTACGGAAGATTTTGCGCTTGAAAGTATGCCGCCCTGCGCCTTAAGATCCTGCATTAACTGCGGAACCATTCTTTCTGCCTGTGCTTCGGAAGCTAACCCGCTCCACAAGGGATAAAAGTTGGTGGCCGAAATGTATTTTGTCTGTTCTCCTGTTTTAAAGTTATAATCGTAAAAACTTCCGTCTTGTTCATTCCACAAATATTCATTGACTAGGGCTTTGCGAGTTTCGGCTTTTTCTTCCCAGTAATCATCGGTATATTTTTTTCCTGCTGAAGTGGTAAAGTGCTCATCAAAATATTCATCAATGAGAAATTCAAAATCTTTTTCATATTTGTAAAGTAACGAATTGAGATCGACGGTATTTAGATGCGCCGCCCGGTTTTCGAGTCGCCAGGAAGTGTCGTGCCCGCTCTCACGCAAACTGCGATCGTGCAGGAAATACTCATCTACTTCAGGGGCATCTATTGCTCCCGACTGGTATTTCTCTACAAATTCTGAAACTTCCAAACCATATTTCTCCGCAAATTCCTGAAGCACCTCGTTAAAATGCCCTTTTTCGGTCTCTGGCGGGATGCCTATTCCCTGCGCATAGTATCGGTTAAGTCCGTTCCCGGTTAGTCGCTCTCCTTCCTCCATCCAAACCTGCTCATACTCTTTTATGGCAGCATTCAGCGCCTCGCGCAGCCAGGCTTCATCCTTAACTTCCATAGCTTCATAAACCTCGCGCACAAATGAAGACATGAACGGCGGCTGAGTCCTTGTGAGGTAATAGGAGCGGTTGGCATTCAGGATCTTTCCGTAGTGGTTGATCTGGTAAACAAAATTGTCGACCATCGCCTTTGCGAGATCAATTCTCCCGTCAATTAGCAATCCTACGCCTTCAAAATAGCTGTCCCACCCATACATTTCGTTGAACCTGCCGCCAGGCACCACAAAAGGAACCCCGCGGTCATTTTCTATTTTCAGGGCAAGCAGGCCGGGTTTATCGTTAATGGATTTGACATACTGCGGAGTTATTTTCTCCGGAAGCACCACCACCTCAAACCCGCTTAGCTCCTGCTGAAGATCTTTGTAATACCTAATCCCTGAAGTATCGGTAGCCGGCACATACAAGCGCTGTACGTCATCTGAAGCTTTTGTGTCTCTAAGGATCTTTTGAATCCCCTTACGGTCAATCGTGCGGGTGAGATCATCCCAAAACTGCGTTTCAATCCTCCTGGAAATGCGCTGCGTAGGCGGCTCCTTGATCCTGTCAATCGAAATTTCTACTGAATCTTTATTTTGAGCCCTAGCTACTGCCAGCTCCTGAAGTAAATTTGATAAATAATAGATTTCCCTGATTGCTACCGAATCTCCCTGGGAATGAGGTATCAAAAATGGCATTTTTGGATCATCTTCTACAGTAATCTTTTTGTCGCCATCGGTATCGGCCACAGCAATCAGCCTCTCGAAGGCCGAATCAACCTTAAGTTTAAAGGTTTCAGTCTGCGCAAAAAGCTGATGGGAAATTCCGAAGAAACACAGGATCAGGAGAAACTGCTTAAAAATTTTTATTTTTAAAAAAAATAACTTCATGAAATATCTTTACTTATTCCTATTTCTATTCTTTTTCAGTAATAATTCATTTTCACAGGATGCTTACCTTTTGCCTGCTGTTGATACCGCACCGGTTATTGGGACGTGCGACGATTCTAAAGATACTAAAGATTGCTTTAATGCTAAGCTAAACGATCACATTCAAGCCAATCTAGACATTAGGAAAACCTTACATGCTACAGGGAAGGCTTATGTTCAATTCAAAGTCTCGGCAGATGGGCAGGTGCAGGATGTAAAGGTGCGCGCAGAGGATAGTAAGCATAGGAAAGAGGCAAAAAGGGTAATTAAGATGCTTAAGATCAAAGAACCTGCAACCCTAAATGGTGAAAAGGTGGCTGTGCTGCATTCTTTGCCAATCACTTTTAGAACCGTAAATCATAACAGCATGGAAGAATATCTGAGTTCTGAAGATTTCCAAAAAAACATCGAAAAGAGCCTGGGCAGGCAGGAAACAGAACGGCTGGGAGTTATTAAGTTTGAAGAACTAAAATTTCCTCCGGAATATCAGGAATGTGTCTCTATGCCCGATAACAAAGAATGCTTTCGGAAAATGACAAACGAAAAATTGAGAGCACATCTTCAAAAAGAAATACCAAAGATAAAATCGGGCACAGAAATAAAATATTTCTTTGAAGTAAACAAACAAGGAAAAACTCTGAATGTAATCGCAATTGCTTCCGGAAAACGGATGACCCAAATAGTTAAAGATGCCCTTGAAAATTTGAAATTTGAAAGCCCCGCCAAAGATGAGCAGGGAAATCCTGTCAAAACTGAATTTGCCGGGAGTCTAATCTTTTAAAAACCTGATATTCCTTGTGAGTCCGCTATACTTGGTGCGTTTCACAGCCGACTTTTTAAACACCTTCCGGAAAGTCTCTTCTGTGATCTCTTCCCAGTCCTTTTTGCTCATGCTAAGCAACTCGGGATGCGGGTTGAAGAGTGGTTCATTGTGAGGCTTTGAAAATCTATTCCACGGGCACACATCCTGGCAAGTATCACATCCAAAGGCCCAGTCATCAAATTTCCCCTTCATTTCCTGTGGAAGCCGATCCTTCAGTTCAATAGTGAAATAAGAAATGCACTTGCTGCCGTCAACTTTATAAGGCTCTACAATGGCATTTGTGGGGCAGGCGTCGATACAGGCGGTACAGCTTCCGCAGTGATCGGTTACCGGCGCGTCATACTCCAGTTCCAGGTCTACAATAAGCTCGGCCACAAAAAAGAACGAGCCTTTTTGCTTCGACAGCAGTAGCGTATGCTTCCCAACCCAGCCCAACCCTGCTTTGGCGGCCCAGGCTTTATCCATTACCGGCGCCGAATCTACAAAAGCACGGCCTTCAACCTCGCCTATTTCCTGCTGAATGAACTGCAGCAAACTTTTCAGTTTATCTTTTATGACAAAGTGATAATCGGTGCCGTAAGCATATTTACTGATCTTGTAGGAATCTTCCCGCTGTTTTTCTTCGGGATAATAATTGAGCAGGAGGGAAATCACACTTTTGGAACCTTCAACAAGTTTTGTGGGATCGAGGCGCTTGTCGAAGTAGTTCTCCAAAAATGACATTTTTCCGTGTCTTTCTTTTTGCAGATATTCTTCCAGGCGTGGTGCCTCTTCTTCAAGGAATTCAGCTTTGGAAATTCCGCAGGACAAAAAGCCAAGGCGCTGAGCTTCGGCTTTAATTAAAGCGCTGTTCTTTGATCTTGCTGAATTATTCACTTTCTGAAACTTTGCAACTTCTGTGCCCAACATAAAAAATTATGAGGTGCCAAAAATAGCATTTTTGGAAGGGATTATTTCCGAAGCTTAAACTGAAGTACTGCGTTTTTTGGTTTAAGGGTGATGAGCGGCTGAATTTCGATTTCTCCCGTGCCGGCCTCAATTTTGTACCTGGAAACCAGTTCGGCTACTGTCATTACCATTTCATACATAGCAAAATTATTCCCGATGCATTTTCGCGGGCCTGCACCAAACGGAAAATAGTTGGCGTATTTTCCTTCAAGAAATCTTTCAGGTAAAAACTTCTCTGGCTCTTCCCATAGGTCTGGATGCCGATGGATCTCATAGATCGAAAACAGGAGGCTCGTACCTGCAGGAAAAGATTTCCCTTCGTATTCATCGTCTTCAAGATTTACCCGGTCAATAAAATATACTGGCGGATACAGCCTCATCCCCTCCTCTACGACTGCCTGGGTGTAACGACAGTTTCTCAGGAATTCCATAAGCTCTCCTGAATTTTCTTTAGCGGCTTTTACTTCAGCAAAGATCTTCTCCTGAATTTCAGGATTTCTGGCCAGCAGCTGCGTAATAAAAGTGAGCGCGTTTGAAGTGGTTTCATGGCCGGCAGTGAACAGGATGAGGATCTCGTCAACCAGCTGCTTGTGGCTCATGGCATTTCCGTCTTCGTAGCGGGCATCGAGCAGCATATCGAGCAGGTCGTCTTCCCGTTTTTCACTTTGCTTTCGCTCTTCAATAAGGCGGGTGAGGATCTGCCTTGCTTCGTTGGTAAGGTCCAGGTGCTGCTTAATCTTTCCAAACCATTTAAAGTACCAGCTCAGGTACGGCTGCCTCAACTCCCGAACAAGCATTTTTTGAGCCGCCTCTGTAATGTACTGCAACCTGTTGATCTCCTGCTGCCCCACGGCACTGCTAAAAAGGGATTTTACCACAGTTTGAAAAGCCAGATCGTTGAACACCGGAAAAATATCCATAGGGGCATTCGTTCTTATCTTGTTTAGCTCCACAGTGATTGCAGCCTGAACTTTATCTAACAGCCCCGCTAATTGCTTTTTGTGAAAAGCAGGCTGAATGAGCTTACGCTGTTTTTTCCAAAGCTCTCCTTCGGCAGTAAGCAGACCCTGACCGAGATATTTTGCCATATCCTGAGTCTGGATCTCGGACTTCTTGTAATTCCGTTGATTCTTCTGAAGCACGTATTCGGCAAAACCTGAGTCGCGGGAAAAAATGATCTTGCGACCAAAACCAATGTTCAACCTGAAGGTATCTCCATATTTCTGAAAATTCTGGTTATGAAAGGGCAACGGATTTTTCAATATGCCGGCTGCACTTTTATAGAATTCAAGTCTGGAAACTGTTGGTATACCCCTGGTGTCTTTCATGTTTTTGGATCTCTGGCAGACCTCACAGGTTTTAGAAGCCTGTGAGGTCTAAAATGCCAATCTTAAAATAATCCGCCCTGGATACCGCCTCTTACTCTTCCGAGGTGTTTATAGGCTGCTTCTGTGACTTCCCTCCCCCGGGGTGTCCGTTGAATGAACCCCTGTTGAATAAGGAAAGGCTCGTAAACTTCTTCAATAGTCTCTGCGCTTTCGCTCACTGCGGTTGCAAGGGTGGTGATGCCCACGGGGCCACCTTTAAACTTGTCGATAATAGTGGTGAGGATCTTATTATCCATTTCGTCCAGCCCGTGAGCATCTACATTTAGGGCTTTAAGGCTGTACTTAGCAATTTCAATATCTATTTTCCCATTGCCTTTTATTTGCGCAAAATCGCGTACCCTTCGTAAAAGGGCATTTGCGATACGCGGTGTCCCACGGCTACGGCCGGCAATTTCGATAGCAGCTTCCATAGAAATTGGAACTTTTAGAATATGCGCACTTCGTTGAACAATATCAGAAAGCAATTCGGTGGTGTAGTATTCGAGTCGACTGGAGATCCCAAAACGTGCCCGCATTGGCGCGGTGAGTAATCCGCTACGTGTGGTTGCACCTATTAGCGTAAAGGGATTTAAATTGATTTGTACAGAACGGGCGTTTGGACCTGTTTCGATCATGATATCGATACGGTAGTCTTCCATAGCCGAATAGAGGTATTCTTCCACTACGGCACTAAGGCGATGGATCTCATCTATGAATAATACATCCCTTTCATCGAGATTGGTAAGCAAACCTGCAAGATCACCGGGCTTATCGAGCACAGGGCCTGAAGTTACTTTTATACCCACGCCAAGCTCATTGGCCAGAATGTGTGCTAAAGTAGTTTTACCAAGCCCCGGAGGACCATGAAACAAGGTGTGATCAAGAGCTTCCCCACGTTGATTGGCAGCTTCAACAAAAACCTTCAGATTATCCAATACCTGATCCTGGCCTGCAAAATCATCAAATTCGAGAGGCCGTAAAGCTCTTTCGATGTCAAGTTCTTCCGAAGAAAAATTTTCACCGGTGGGATCAAGGTTTTCGTTCATGCTCATCACGTTTGGAACAAAGATAAAAGAAAAAGCCTTTTCATTAGATGAAAAGGCTTTGTAGTATTAAAGAAGGGAAAGCTTAATGATTAAGCTCTTCTTCCCCTTTTTGAAGCGGTACGTTTTGTGGGGCGAAGTCCTGCCCTGCAATCACATACTCACCATTTTCATTTGTTTTACTGTAATCGTAAGCCCAACGGTAAACGTGTGGAATCTCACCAGGCCAGTTTCCGTGGATAGGTTCAACAGGAGTAGTCCACTCAAGTGAATTGGAATTCCATGGGTTGGCAGTAGCTTTTTTCCCGGCAACTATAGAATGGATAAAGTTGTAAAGGAATACCAACTGTACCAGTGCAGTTACTATAGCGAACACAGTGATCAATACATTCACCTCTAAAAGGTCATCAAAGTATGGGAAAGCAGTGTTGTCATAATATCTACGTGGTAGACCTGCCATACCTACAAAGTGCATTGGGAAGAATACCCCATAAGCCCCTATAATAGTGATCCAGAAATGGATGTACCCGAGGTTCTTGTTCATCATACGCCCAAACATTTTTGGGAACCAGTGGTAGATACCTGCGAACATTCCGTAGAGGGCAGAAATACCCATCACCAGGTGGAAGTGAGCCACAACGAAGTAAGTATCGTGCACGTTAATATCAAGAGTACTATCTCCAAGAACGATCCCGGTTAGACCTCCTGTAATGAAGGTAGAAACGAAACCAATAGAGAACAGCATTGAAGGGTTCATTTGCAGGTTCCCTTTCCAGATCGTGGTGATCCAGTTAAAGGCTTTTACTGCGGAAGGAATTGCGATCAATAAAGTTGTAAAGGTAAACACCGAACCAAGGAACGGGTTCATACCCGATACGAACATGTGGTGCCCCCAAACGATTGTTGAAAGAAAGGCAATACCCAAAATAGACGCGATCATTGCACGGTATCCAAAAATGGGTTTTCTGGAGTTGGTTGCCAGGATCTCTGAAGCGATACCCATGGCAGGAAGAATAACAATATATACTTCAGGGTGCCCAAGGAACCAGAAAAGGTGTTCAAAAAGAATAGGCGAACCACCCTGGTAGTGCAGCACTTCTCCTCCAATGTAAATATCACTAAGGAAGAAAGAAGTTCCGAAGCTCCTATCCATAATAAGCATCAAAGCTGCCGATAACAGCACCGGGAAAGAAACTACTCCAATAATAGCAGTAACAAAAAGCGCCCAAATAGTTAAAGGCAAACGTGTCATAGACATTCCCTTAGTTCTAAGGTTAATGACTGTAACAATATAATTTAGTGAACCTAAAAGAGATGAAGCGATGAAAATTGCCATAGATATTAACCACAGCGTCATACCAAGACCAGAACCACCAATAGCTTGCGGCAATGCACTTAGGGGCGGATAAATTGTCCACCCGGCTGAAGCAGGGCCCGATTCAATAAACAAAGAGCTAAGCATGATAATACAGGAAAGAAAGAACAGCCAGTAAGACAGCATGTTCATAAATCCTGAAGCCATATCACGGGCTCCAATTTGAAGCGGGATCAACAGGTTACTAAAAGTTCCACTAAGCCCCTGTGTAAGTACAAAGAATACCATGATGGTACCGTGGATAGTTACAAGTGCAAGATAGATCTCCTGACTCATAACACCATCTGGAGCCCATTTGCCCAGAAAGATCTCAAATATTTTAAATGATTCAGCCGGCCATGCAAGCTGCATACGGAAGAAGATGGACATTGCAATTCCAATAATCCCCATAAAAAGCGCAGTGAAAAGGTATTGCTTTGCAATAACCTTATGATCCATGCTGAATATATATTTCGTAAAGAAATTACCCTCATGGTGATGATCATCATGAGCGTGTTCATTAACCGGTACTTGTCCTACTGCTGACATATTTCTTTATTCTTAACTTAATTAATTTTCTACCTGTGCAAGTTCGCTCCCACTATTCTTTTCAACCTGCCTGCCTGCAGTTGCAGCTTCCATGGTTTCAGAATATTTCTTTTGTTCTGCCATCCAGGTATTGAATTCTTCTTCAGTTTCTACAACTACTTTCATTTGCATGTTGTAGTGTGCCACACCACAAATCTTATTACACAAGAGGTAATATTCAAATTGATCATAATCGCTTAAAGGCTCTTCACCCAATGCAGCCAGCTCGGCGCTTTTCTCCCTCCTGATCTCGTTAATATAAGCGACCTTGTCTCTCATATATTCGGTTTCATTGATCTCATCGGTCGTTACAGTTGGTGTAAACGAAAACTGAGTGATCATACCCGGCACTACGTTCATTTGGGCTCTAAAGTGAGGGAAGTAAGCAGAGTGCAATACATCCTGAGATCTCATTTTAAAAAGCACAGGCCTGTTTACCGGAAGGTGGATCTCTGCAGTGATAACATCATCCATAGCATATGGATCACTTTCGTCAACCCCCATAGTGTTAGCCCCTTCAATAAAGCGAACATTTGCTTTACCAAGTACATTATCCTGCCCGGCGTAACGTGCCTGCCAGCTAAACTGCTTGGCGTAAAGTTCAATTACGATAGGATCATCTTCTTCATCCACATCCATAATATCACTCCAGGTAAATAATCCGTAGATAATCAAACCGGCCAATACGATTACCGGGATAATAGTCCATACAAATTCCAGTTTATCGTTATCGGCAAAGAAAAGTGCCTTCTGTCCTTTCTTACCTTTGTATTTAAAGGCAAAATAGTGAAGAAGACCCTGGGTGATAACCTGTACGAACATGATCACAGCCATGGTGATCAACAACAGGTTATCATAATCTGCTCCATGTTCTGAAGAAGCTGCAGGTAAAGCCCTGTCGCTAAAGTTCCAGAAGTTATAAAGCATAAAAAGATAAAATGCGATACCAAAGGCAAGCATAAGGTTACCCTGTGTTCTGTTATCCTTATCACTTGCGATCTCTGATGAATCGATAGAATTAGTATTCCTCGACAATTGGAAGATCCTGGAAAGTTGCCAGATAGTTATCGCAAATAATGCTACTACTATTATGATTAAAAATACTGTCATTTTATAGTTTCTCTTTTAACAATCTTTTAATAATGATAATGCTCACTCTCCTTGATGAAAGGATTGCCCTTTGCAAGCAGTGGTGCTTTTGTTAGAGCGCTAAATACCACAAAAATAAATAATCCTCCAAAAAATGCCAGGGCACTAAGCTCAGGAATACCAATGAACCATGATTCTCCCACGGTTGCAGGCATTACCATCACAAAGATATCCAGGTAATGACCCAGTAAGATAATTATTCCTGTCATTACCACAAACCAGTTCACTCTTTTGAAATCGCTGTTCATAAGCAAGAGCAAAGGAAACAGGAAGTTTAATACTACCATACCAAAAAACACCAATCCGTAATCTTCTATACGCGCCACGTAATAGGTAACCTCTTCCGGAATGTTAGAATACCAGATAAGCAAGAACTGTGAGAACCAAAGGTAAGTCCAGAAAATACTGATCCCGAACATGAATTTGGCCAGGTCATGAATGTGGCTGTCATTAACGAATGGCAAATAGTTGCGTGATTTAAGGTAAATAGTAACCAAAGCGATCACGGTAATTCCCGAAACAAACATACTGGAGAAAACATACCATCCAAAAAGGGTACTAAACCAGTGTGGATCTAAACTCATAATCCAGTCCCATGACATCATTGATTCTGTAACAATAAAGAATACAAGGAATCCGGCAGCCAATTTAAAGTTCTTTTTATACCAGGTAATACCTGTAGCCTCGTCCTGTTTTCTTGAATTTCTGGTTAGAAGATGTCTAAACAATACCCACCCTCCAATATAAATTAAAGCTCTTATCAGGAAAAACGGAACATTAAGATAGGATTGTTTATTCTGAATAATCTCATCGTGTGCAACAACTTCCGGATCCATCCATATAAACAAATGGTTAAAATGAAAAGATGAAAGCGCCAGTAAAATGAACATAATAACCCCACCAGGTAGCAAATATGCAGTGATCCCTTCCATTACTCTGAAAAGTACAGGAGACCATCCTGCCTGGGCTGCAAATTGTACTGCGTAAAACGCGAGTACCCCAAGTGCTATCATAAAGAAGAAGAAAGCAGCCACGTATAACGCTGCCCAGGGCTTGTTCTGAAGCTGATGTAGAATATGCTCCAGGTGCACTAACTCGGCATCTTCGGCCATTTTGTGTACCTCTTCATCTGTACGATCGGTTTCTACTTTATGTTCAGAAGGCACATAGTCAAACCCTCTGGCATCATCTTCCAACTCATCTTCAGTTTGCCCGGTTAAAGGCATTTCAACCATTTCTCCATGACCATCATGTGCTACAAGCTCCCTCACATCTTCAATAGTAGAAGGAACGGCGAAGAATCCGTAGACAAGGCCTAAGAGACCAACAACCATGAGGATAATGGAAAATAATTTTAATTTACTGGATAGCGTGTACATATTGTATAATATCTAATGCTGTTATTCTTAGTTTTCGTCAATTGGTTCTCCTTCGGCTTCGTTCTGCTTAACATCCATAGTCTGCTCGGCATTTACAGGCGGCATAAGATTCTCCTCAGGCTCAGTTCCGGGTGCAGCTTCAAACGCTCTTTCAGGCCCTCCTTCAAGATCATTCTTAAGCTTCATAACATAATGAGTGATCAACCAGCGCTCTTCAATAGAAGTTTGTGAGGCATACGACCCCATGGCGTTAAGCCCGTAATATTGCACGTGGTATACACTACCTTCTGTAATGGCTCTCCCCACATCGGAATAATTAGGGATACCAAGGAATTTCTCACGCTGTACAAGTATACCTTTTCCATCTCCCTTATCACCATGACAAACTGCACAATAAATAGTATATAGGGCTTTTCCTGCAGCAAGATTATCTTCGGTGTATGGCAGCGGATTTTCCAATTCGGTTTTGGCAGTAGCATAACCTTCGGGAGAATTCTCATATTCGTAAGGTTTCCACCCTCTTGATACCGTTCCCTCTACGGGAAGTTTCGCCTCCTGTTCATTAACAAAAACTTCGTAAGCTCCATATGGTTCATAGCTTACAGTCTCGTACATATTTGGCATATACTGGTAATTGGGTTTAGAGTTCTCTACACAGGAAACCACCGTTACCGCTAAAATGAAAAATATGGATCTTTTAAATAAACTTTTCATTGGGTTTATTTCTTATCTATTAGTTTAATTTCAGAAGCACCGGTGTTGAACAAAAATCCGGTTAGCTCCTCTGCATCATGGCTCCCAACTACAACTTCCATAAGGAAATGATCATCGGTGGTTCTACTATCAGGGTTCTCTGCTTTCTTGAATGGCCACAGTTTACTTCTCATAAAGAAGGTAAACACCATAAGGTGGGCAGCAAAAAACACTGTTAATTCAAACATAATAGGAACAAAAGAAGGCATATTTTGAATAAAGCTGAAACTCGGCTTTCCTCCAATATCCATTGGCCAGTCTTCAATCATGATGAAATTCATCATAGCTGCTGCTACAGACAATCCAATGATCCCATAAAGAAAGGCAGTAATTGCCAGTCTGGTTGGCGCCAACCCCATCGCTTTATCTAGCCCGTGAACCGGAAAAGGCGTATAGATTTGCCCAATGCTGTAGCGAGCCTCCCTTACTTGCCTTACAGCCTGTAAAAGCAAGTCGTCATCTGTATAAAGAGCGTGTATAACTTTAGATGCCATTCTTATTTACTTTTTAGTTCGTTTGCCTGTTGGTTCCAGTCCCCTCTGTTATCGGCAGTAGGGAAGTTCTCTATTACCCTGTCAAGTAAGGTATAATCTTCAAAGGAAAGATTACTAACCTGTGCATAAGTATATATCCCTACCTGATGTAAGCGCTGTTCCATAACCGGGCCTACACCGTTAAGCTTTTGAAGGTCATCGGCAGATTCTGTTCCGGGGTCAAAAATGCCAATTCTGTGTAACATTTCATCAATTTTATCCCGATCGATTTCAGAATTTGTTAGTCCTTCAGTATGGGTAGTTGGTTCATGCTCCCGCTTTGCCTCAAATTCCCCCCTCTTTATCCAACCTTCAGCTTTATTAACAGCAGGCTCTTTTCCTACAGGGTTTGGGTTTACGTGATCAACATGATCTCCATGTTCGGCTCTTAATTTCTTATAACGGTCACCCGAAGCTTTAAGAATTGTCTTCACCTCTGCCTGTGCAATTACAGGGAATGTTCTGGCATAAAGCAGGAACAACACGAAGAAGAATCCAATAGTTCCAATAAAGATCCCAATATCTACAAAAGTTGGGGAGAACATGGTCCAGGAAGAAGGCAGGTAATCTCTGTGCAGTGAAGTCACAATAATTACGAAACGTTCAAACCACATCCCGATGTTTACAACAATAGAGATAAAGAAAGAGAACATGATGCTGGTACGTAATTTTTTGAACCACATGAACTGTGGCGAGAACACATTACAGGTCATCATAGACCAGTAAGCCCACCAGTAAGGTCCTGTAGCCCTGTTAAGGAAAGCATACTGTTCGTATTCCACACCCGAGTACCAGGCCATAAATAATTCCGTGATATAAGCAACACCAACAATAGAACCTGTGATCATGATCACGATGTTCATAAGCTCTATGTGCTGAATGGTAATATAGTCTTCAAGATTTGAAACCTTTCTCATGATAATAAGCAAGGTGTTCACCATTGCAAAACCTGAGAAGATCGCACCCGCAACAAAGTAAGGCGGGAAAATAGTAGTATGCCATCCCGGAATTACCGATGTAGCAAAGTCAAAAGATACGATGGTATGCACCGAAAGTACAAGAGGGGTAGCCAAACCTGCCAAAACAAGCGACACTTCTTCAAAACGCTGCCAGTCTTTAGCACGCCCACTCCATCCAAAACTTAAAATTCCGTAGATATGTTTCTGAAATGGTTTTACAGCCCTGTCTCTAATCATTGCAAAATCTGGAAGCAATCCTGTCCACCAGAAAACAAGCGATACAGAAAGATAGGTAGAGATTGCAAAAACGTCCCAAAGTAGCGGTGAGTTAAAGTTTACCCATAGAGAACCAAACTGGTTTGGAATAGGAAGTACCCAATATGCAAGCCATGGGCGCCCCATGTGAATGATAGGGAACAACCCTGCCTGTACTACCGAGAAGATGGTCATAGCTTCGGCAGAACGGTTAATTGCCATTCTCCATTTTTGACGGAAAAGTAATAGAACCGCCGAAATAAGTGTACCGGCGTGACCAATACCTACCCACCATACAAAGTTAGTGATATCCCAGGCCCAACCAACGGTCCTGTTTAATCCCCAGGTTCCAATTCCTGTTGAAACGGTATAGATAATACAACCTAATCCCCATAGAAAAGCGACAAGTGCAATAGAGAAAACTATCCACCATGATTTGTTAGCTCGTCCTTCAACAGGCGCAGCAACATCGACCGTTACATCATGATAGGTCTTATCGCCAAGTACTAAAGGCTTTCGAATAGGTGCTTCGTAATGAGACATATGCTTTTTATAATTAATTCTTTAACTGTTTATTTATGCTTCAGATGTATTGCGAACCTTTGTCTGGTACATTACATTAGGTTTGGTCCCTACATATTCCAGCGCGTGATACATACGGTCATCTTCACTCAATGCTGCTATCTTGCTGGATTCGTCATTAACATCTCCAAAAACAATAGCTCCTTTATCACATGCTGAAGAACAGGCTGTCTGGAATTCTCCATCCTCTATCGCCCTACCTTCACGCTTGGCATCAAGAATAGTTTTTTGAGTACGCTGAATACAGAAAGAACATTTCTCCATAACACCTCTGGAACGTACTGTAACGTCTGGGTTCAACACCATACGACCAAGGTCGTTGTTCATGTTGTAATCAAACTCGTCATTCTTGTTGTAAAGGAACCAGTTGAACCTTCTCACTTTATACGGACAGTTGTTTGCACAGTAACGTGTACCCACACATCTATTGTAGATCATTTGGTTTTGCCCCTGGCGCCCGTGCATAGTAGCAGCAACAGGACAAACAGTTTCACAGGGAGCATGGTTACAATGCTGACATAACATTGGCTGGAAAACAACCTGTGGATTATCTGAAGCAATTTCCATTTCTCCAAACTGAGACAGGGAATCACCCAAACCGCTCATATTCTCCTTCTTCTCAATATCCTGCTCAAAAGTCTCTTCTGAAGAATAGTAACGGTCAATACGCAACCAGTGCATATCACGGTACTTTCTCACCTCTTCTTTACCAACTACAGGAACGTTGTTCTCGGCGTGACATGCAATCACACATGCCCCACAACCTGTACAGGCATTAAGATCTATAGACATTTTAAAGTGGTGACCTACAGAGCGGTCAAAACCATCCCAAAGGTCAACATCTGGTGATGTAACAGGTGTCTCTACGTGGTTAAGAGAAACTTCGGGCATATTATTCCACACGTGAGAATCTTTAGTATTAAAGATCTCGAGCGTAGTTTCCTTTATAATATCATTCCTACCCATAAGAGTAGTATGCAACTGCAAACACGCAAATTCATGCACTCCTGCAGCTTTTTCTATAACAACTTTTTGGTGAGCGTTAAAATCCTGGTAAAGAGGATAAGCATTCACCCCAACCTGCATTTCCTTCTGGACACCTTCTTTTTTACCATAACCCAACGCTAAAGAAACAACTCCCTTAGCCTGACCCGGCTGAATGAAAACAGGCACTCTCTCAAGCACAGCATCTCCAACCTTAAGGTTTACGTAACTTCCATTAAGCGCCCCATTAGATACATGTTCATTTTCAAGACCAAGCTCTTCGGCATCGGCTTTCGAAATTTTAAGATAGTTATCCCAGGAAGCTCTTGTAATTGGATCTGGCAATTCCTGCAACCATGGGTTGTTAGCCTGGTTTCCAGATCCTAAAGCCACAGATGTGTAAAGTTCAAGTTCAAGACCTTCACCCTGCGCGGCAGAAAGATTTCTAACAGCTGCATTCTCGTCAAAAGAAACGGAAGTTGCAGTTTGATCGGCTCCCACTTCAGTAGTAAAAGGAGAAGTCCCTTCAAAAACTCCGTCGTGAAGCGCATCAATCCAGGAACCGGCGCCCATAGCCCCTTCCCAGGTCTGTTTTAAATAATCTGCGTATGAAATATTATTATCAGTCCATCTTAGGAGCACATCCTGGAACTGACTTGTGTCAAAAAGAGGTCTGATAGTTGGCTGCATCAACCCAAATTTTTGAGTTGTAAATTCTACATCCCCCCAACTTTCAAGATAGTGAGGTGTGGCAGCAACATAATCTGAAAGGAGCGCCGTCTCATCATTTTTCATTGAGAAGCTAACCTTAAGGTCAACATTAGCCATTCCTTTAGCAAATTCATCTGCAAACGGTAAGCTGTAAGCAGGATTAACTCCGGCAATAAGAATAGCTCCCACCTGTCCGGCCTGCATATCGGCTACTAATTGCTTAACAGCAGCAGCATTACCCTGGCGCAGCATTCTCGGGCTTGCGGTATTCATCACTCCACTACCAAGAGCTTCGTTTATTGAAAGCGCAAGTGCCTGTGCATCTACATCAGGAATTCCTGTAACCACTACGGCACCGCTTCCTGCTTTACGCAGCTGTCTTGCAGCTTTAACAAGTGCATCATCAATATGCGCAGGCAAATTACTGGTAGAAGCACCACCTGTCACATACCCGTGAAGAGCAGCGAGTGCAGCCTTTTGCTGAGAAAGCGTTAAGGTTACCCTCCTGTCGGCATTGGCACCACTAAGCGTGAAATTTGATTCAAACTGAACGTGTCTGGACATTTTTCCATTCTTCGGAATACGTCCTTTTGCATAAGCAGCATCATAGCCACCACCTGCCCAGTCACCCAGGAAGTCAGCCCCAATAGAAACAATGACTTCAGCTTTAGCGAAATCATAGCTCGGAAGAGCTCTACGACCATAACGTGCCTGGAAAGCTTCAAGTGCAGCATCTTCAGAAACTGTATCATAAACAACGTGACGTACATTCCCATACTTCTGTGAAAACTCACTGATGAGCTTAGAAGTAGAAGGGCTGGCGAAAGTTTGGGTCAATAAAACTATCTCCCCATTTACGTTGTTCAGCTTCTCTTTTACTTCCCGGTCAAATTGCTCCCAGGAAACAACTTCTCCATTGGCCAATGGCCTTTGAAGCCTTTTATTATCATATAAAGAAAGAACAGATGCATGCACCCTCGCATTGGCACCCGTTGTTCCCATAGTATTCTGCTCAATTTTTATAGGACGACCTTCACGTGTCTTTACAAGAACACTTGAAAAATCAAATCCATCAGCCATAGTAGTAGCATAGTAATTTGCTACCCCCGGCACAATCCTTTCTGGCTGCACTACATAAGGAATAGACTTCATTACCGGCCCTTCACAGGCAGCAAGAGAAGCCGCTGCAGTACTAAAACCAACGTACTTCAAAAAGTCTCTCCTGGAAGTAGTTGAACTTTCGAGAGTCTCTTTGTTACCCAAAAATTCATCTGTAGGTATTTCTTCTACAAATTCTTTTTGGCTGTGCGTCTCAACAATTGAGCTGGATTCCTTCAGCTCTTCAACACTTTTCCAGTATTTCTTGTTTGATGACATATGCTTACTTTCTACTTTTTAAATTAATAATGGCACTTGGCACATTCAATTCCACCCATTTGGGCAACAGTTAATTCCTCTACCCCATATTTTTTAGAAAGCTCTTCATGAACTTTCTCGTAATATTCATTCCCCGCAGTACGCACGTTTGTCTCACGGTGACAATTCACACACCATCCCATAGTAAGAGGTGCGTTTTGGTACATAATCTCCATTTCCTCAACAGGACCGTGACAGATTTGACAAGCTATCCCGCCAACTTCCACGTGCTGTGAGTGATTAAAGTATGCAAAATCGGGAAGGTTGTGAATCCTTATCCATTTTACCGGCTCGGTTTCTCCCGTATAAGCCTGCTGCGAAACATCCCAGCCTACGGCATCGTATAGCTTGGCAATTTCACCATCATAGAATTCTTTAGAGTACTCTTCAGTAGCGGTAGCCTCAGCCACTTCGCTAATAGATTTATGACAGTTCATACAAACATTCAATGAAGGTATTCCTGATGTTTTAGACACCCTGGCCGAACTGTGACAGAACTTACACTCAATCTGGTTATCACCGGCATGAATTCTGTGTGAAAAGTGAATTGGCTGAATTGGCTGATAACCTTTGTCAACACCAACCTGCATCATCCAGCCATACGCGAAGTAAGACCCAACAAGAACAAGTATAACAGCAGTCACTATAACCAGGAACTGGTTTTCAACAAAAGATTTCCAGATTGGTTTTGCTCTTTTTTCCTTTACGGGCAATTCAACCCCACTGGCAACAGCAAACCTCCTCAACGTCTTATTCACGAGGTAAAGGATCACCAGCAACATTAAGAGAACGAAAGCAAGGATTCCAAGAAGAATATCTGTAGAAACCCCTCCACCTCCTTGTGCGGCATCACCAGAAGCAGCTGTTCCCGCCTGTTGCTCCTGCGGCACTGCCTTTGGCGCATTTACATAAGCCAGGATATTATCAATATCACTATCACTTAATTGTGGAAAAGGAGGCATCGCTACCTGGTTGAACTCATTAAAGATCTCAACAGCCTGCTCATCTCCAGATGCAATCAAAGCCTGAGAATTTTTAATCCAGCTATGCAGCCACTCGGTATCCCTTCTATCCCCCACACCTCTAAGTGCCGGACCAATAGAGTTACCATCAAGTTTGTGACAGGCAGCACAGAGCGTGTTAAAAAGCTCTTTCCCTGCAGCTTCATCCCCACCCGAGGTTGGCGCCTCCACATTAGATTCCTGAGGCCCCTGAACAGTTTCCTGCCTATCGGCTTCATCTGTAGAGAGCGGTGAATCCTGAGGTGCTTCCTGCGCTAAAAGGAGAGTATTAAAAGAGAAAAACAGGGATACACTAAAAAATACTATTCGAGCTGCTGAATGGCGGTATTTCACCTTTTTCATATTATAAGTTGAATTAACGTCTTATTTGGTATGATTTTTAGTATAATTAAAACGTGATTATTGTCATGTTTTAGCCACTAAAAATTTACCGACAAAAGTAATACTTAAGTTCGATTTGAAAGGATAGCCAAATAATTTATAACTATTCTAAATAAGTGTTAACAGCAGAATTGATCTGTAAAGTTATACTTTTGTATTTCAGAAAAGTAGTAAGAAATGTTCAGAAAAAATAAAATAATACTCACTACCGCACTAATTATCGGAGCAGTAGCAGCCACAACGGCTCAGGAAGGACAGGTACGCATTAACCAGAATGAAACCATACCCGCACTTTTAGAGAAAAAAACCGAAATGGTTCAGGATGGGATTATTGGAGAACGTTACAGAATACAACTATTTTCGGGAGATAATAACCAGGCCAGCAAAGTGATCAAAGAATATCGCACCCTCTTTCCCGAGTGGTCATCTACCATAGTGTTTGAGACCCCAAACTACAAAGTATGGATAGGAAACTTCAGGAATAGCCTGGAAGCCGACAGGGCCTTGCTGCAAATAAAAAAATCTTTTCCGGCAGCCTTTAGGTTTAGACCGGAAAAGAGATAATAAACTTCAGTAAAAAAAATTTCTTCGGAAGAATTTCAGAAGCCATTGAGAGTAGCTATTCACCATCCGAAGCTACTTTATATACTTAATTTTCCATCGTAAAAATTGAATTATTCAAAAATAAGGTGCCAAAAATGGCATTTTTGGAGCGTCTTTACCTGGAATAATGCAGGACCGGAGCGGGCATTTCAAAAACTGCCGGAAATTTGAAAAGCATTTATTGAATCAAAAGGAAGTTTTTTTCTCGGGTATTAATAAATGACCTTATTCTTCGATCTTAGGATGGTCTTCATACCAGTCATTAAAAGTCTTTTTTGTAGAATAATCATCTACAAGCACCTTATAAACGGTTAAAAGCCACCAGGCCTGCCCCACCAAAACGGCATAAAATACAATGTTATAGGGAGCATTGTAAAATACAAGCGCGGCCACCAAAACCAGAAAAATAGTAGCTATAACTACGTAAAAATGTGCTGACAACTTCATATCTTCAATTTAGTGAAGAGCCAAAGGACACGCAGTTAAGAGATTACTAAATCAGGGATTTTTAGCAGAAGTTTGACGTTTGGTTAAGATGTTCTTAATAAGAAGAATACCTGCCGTTAATGGCAAAAACAGGCTGCAGTAGGCAAGCCAGCGAAAATAGCTCTCAAAAAGTGCCATTTCCTGCCAGGTAATAAAGCCTTTGTAGAAGATAAGCGTTTCGGTAGCCAAAAAAGCCGAAAAGTACAGCCAAAATACCCACTTCGGAAGGCTTAGCAACCGGTAATGTGTGAGAAAAACAAAAAGAGAAACAGTAACTACGCCCAGAAACACCCAATGCAGGTAACCTATGACAAAGTCGGGGAAACTGAAGGCGAGATTTGCGAACCACGGCAAAGCTGAAAACAGCTGCAAAATAAGCTTAAAGGCAAGTGCAGCGCCTGCTATCTTCAGTAAAAGTTTCAAAAATGCGGAAAAATGAAGTTGCTTCCAGAAGGGCGAAATGATCTTCCAGAAATTAACGAACGCCATAATCTGAAATATCGCTCCGGCACCACCCAGCAGATAAAAGATCCAGTGTGGTTCTACCCAAAGCACAGACAGGAAAAAACTCAAGATTACCGCTACATTAATCTGCCAAAAGAATCTTCTAAAATGCCCTTTTTGAGGCCTCAGGTCTTGTTGCTCCATGAAATAAAAGAAAATTCCCAGCAAAGCGAGGATGAACCAGGCATTGTATTGAAAATGCAGGTAGTAATAGATCGCCATTTTATACCAGATGCTCGCACTACCCATAGTGGCCATAATTCCGCCCAGGGCCCAGGGGCCAATGCTGGAGAAAACCATGTACCAAAGTGCAGCTCTTATAAGCTTAAAGGAATAGGTGGTTTTATACTGTGAAGGAGTCTTCTTCAGGATGAACCAGGCCATAAAATAGGAGGCAAAGAGAAAAAGTGTAGAAAAAGTGATTGAAAAAAGAGCGTACCCGGTAAACGGAAAGGTGAGCATCATTCCTATTAATGTGACCTGCGCAAACCAGAATATTCTTTTATAGATTTTTCCGAAGCCAGCTTCAGCAAAATACATTTTATAGATCATTGTGGTGAGGGCAATATAAACCCAGCCCAAAAGGGCAATATGAGAATGCGAATGAACTACGTACCGAAAATTTGCAGGAATAGGGATTACAAAAAAGAATCGCAGGAATGTTCCCAGCAGCCCCACGAGAAAAAAATATCCCAGAGCAATATTGGTGTGCTTCTTTAAACTGATCATTTTTTAAAAGTAGGAAAAAGAGAGGAGGCAAAAAACTGCATTTTTGACACCCCCTTTACGGGAGCAATGCCAGCTCTTTGCCTCCTCCTTTATTTTAAGCTTCCTGATGTTCTTTTTCGAGTACTTTCTTCTTATCGGCCGGTAGCTTTTTACGGCTGTCAAGACTAAAGACGAACCATACGAAAGCAAAGAGGCCGATAGCAAATATAGTATCCCCAATAGCCCTCAACCAGCGCAGGGTATCCATTCCGGGTTGTTGCATGAAATCGGCTGAACGCGCATACCACATTCCTTCATTCACACTGGCAACCGTTTGAAGTAAACCTATAGGAAGTATACTTAACAGCACCATAAGAATAAGCCCGATATTAATAGACCAGAAAGAGAAACTAAGCAGCTTGTCATTCCAAACCTGCACTCTAAAAAGGCTTCTTAACACAAATAACATGAGACCGATTCCAAGGAACCCATACACCCCGAAAAGTGCAGTGTGTGCGTGAACGGCTGTGGTGTTAAGGCCCTGCATGTAATAAAGCGCAATTGGAGGATTTATGATAAAACCGAAGATCCCTGCTCCCAGGAAGTTCCAGAAGGCTACAGCTATAAGGCAATAGATAGGCCACTTATAATCTTTAAGCCATGCGGTTGCCCTGGAAAGTTTGTAATTCTCATAAACTTCGTACCCAATCAAAACAAGAGGTACAACTTCAAGGGCACTAAAGGTAGCCCCCAAAGCCATAACCGCAGTTGGAGTACCACTAAAGTACAGGTGGTGAAAAGTTCCTAAAATACCTCCTGAAAGGAAGATAATGGTAGCCAAAAGCACACTTAGCGTAGCGGTTTTTGTTCTCAACAAACCTAACCTCACGAAAAGGAAAGCAGATACCACGGTAGCAAACACCTCAAAGAAGCCTTCTACCCAAAGGTGAACCACCCACCAACGCCAGTATTCGGCGATTGCAAGATTGGTTTGACGCCCCCACATAAGACCAGCGCCATAGAATAAGGCAATTGCAGCAGAAGAAACCAGGAACATAATAAGCAGGTTCCTTTCTGAAGTTCTTTGTCTAATCACAGGAATGAGCGGTCTTACCATAAGTGCCAGCCACACGAACAATCCCACAAAGAGAAATATTTGCCAGAACCTACCTAAATCAACATATTCATAACCCTGGTGCCCGAACCAGAAGTTCTCGGCTAATCCAAGTTTTTGCATAATTCCCATCCATTGCCCGGCCATAGAACCAAATACAATAACCAGCAGGCAAACAAAGAGGAAGTTCACTCCAAATTTTTGAAACCTCGGATCTTTTCCCGAAACGGCAGGCGCAATGTAAAGCCCTGTTCCTAACCATGCAGTGGCAATCCATAAAATACCAAGCTGCACGTGCCAGGTTCTGGAAATGGAGTAAGGAAGAATATCGGCGAGGTTGAGACCATAAAAACCGTCACCCTCCACACCATAATGCGCAGTCACCACACCAAAGGTCACTTGTATGAGGATAAGCACACAAACTATCCACATATACTTTTTCACGGCGAGCATAGAAGGAGTAAGGGTTTGATCCATTAGCGGATCTCTTACCGGTCTTTCCAGCTCTTCTTCCTCTTTCATCCTGGCGTGATAGAACACCATTATTCCTATTCCTACAAGAAGAAGGATAATACTGAACCCTGTCCATATTAATAGATCACCCGTAGCTTTATTGCCAACAAGGTCATCTGGAGGCCAGTTATGAGTATAAGAAACTTCACTTCCGGGTCTTTCGGTAACTGTTGCCCAGGTGGCCCAGAAGAAAAACCCTGCCATTTGATGCATCCTGTCCTCATCCTTAATAGAATTTTCAGGGATAGCATAAAAGTTCCTCAGTTCATCAAGCTCAGGGTTGTTCATAAAAAGCCCCTTATAATAATCGCTGAGATGTACTACCGCCCTGGCTCGCATAGGAGAAATTGTGATAACATTTTCAGCTTCGTTATAAGTATTCTCTCTTAACTCCAGCTGCAACCTTCTTTCCAGAAGCGCCTGCTTTTCACTTTCAAGTTCATCATAGGGCAGGTTGTAATCATCCTGAGACCACTCATTAAGAATAAACAGCGCTTCGCGGTGAAGCCAGTCTGCAGTCCAGTCGGGAGCCTGATAAGCCCCATGACCCCAAATGGAGCCAACTTCCTGGCCACCCATACTTTGCCACACATTTTGCCCATCTTTGATATCCTGACCTTCAAAGATAATTTCACCCTCGGTAGTAACTATCTTCTCGGGCATTGGTGGTGCTTTTTGATAAATTTCAAAGCCGTAGTAACCCAGAACAGCAAAGGACACCGTTATGACCAGCAAGAAAGCGATCCATAATTTTTTTTCTTTACTCATATTTAAGTCATTAAAAGCCGAAAAGGAAACCCGAATAAGCAGGTTTTCAGTTTCGGCGGAATTAGGGATTTATCCTATTTAATTCACTATTGATTAGAACGCAACTCTTTTTCAAGTAAAAGAGATTTTGGAAAAAGGATGTTATTTTCAAGATGCACGTGCTGGTGAAGGTCTTGTTCAAATTCTTCAAGTTTGGCATAATAAGCCTTATAAGTGTTACAGGCACCTTGTGGAGGTGTGTAATTATTGCTCAATTTGGCAATCCTTCTAAGCAGTTCCCCGGCATCTTCATGTTCGGTCTCCATCATTTTAATAGGATTGTCTACACTTCCAAAATGAGCAACAGGTAGTTGGGTATTCTCTTTTTTAGCTCTTACCATTTGTTTAATGAACGGGAAAAGGATCAATTCTTCCTTTTTCAAATGAGCACTAAGCTCTCCTGCAACTTCTTTCACCAGTTCTTTTATTTCCAAAAGTTCGGTATAGTGTGATCCATGAACCTGCGCCACTCTTGCAGAATACTGAAGCAATAGTGGAATATTCTCTTCTACATAAGAGTGGTGAACGTTTATAATATGATCTGTAAGAAAATCAAGCTCCCATCTGTTATAATTTGTAGCCCTTGAATTTGTTTGATCTACATTGAGAAGTTCCTGGGTTAGCAGGTTGTAATCAACATTATATTTTTCACAGGCTTTGTGGAGGCTTATTCCGCCACCACAGCAAAAATCAATTCCGTGCTTTTTAAAAATGTGTGCAGTTTTAATGTTCTCGGTCACCATTTCTGCAACTGTTTTACTCTGTAAATTTTCCATGATCGTATTATTTTAGATTAACAGGAGTTTAAATTTGAGTTACAAAGATGGCGCAAGCAAAGAGGCTTGTTTATGAGGTGAGTCATATAGGACAATTATGTCCTATTAATTTGTGTTAAAAAAAATTGGCACCTCCTATAGTTGAAGATGCCAATCAAAAAACAAACTAAATAATACTAATCTAAAACAAACTATTAACCATGTAAAACCAGTAATGGCAACTGGTTTATAAAAGGAATATTCTCATTTTCCTCATTGCGCAGAAACTTTTGGCAGAGGTTGAGATTTTTTGCCGCTAACACGATCATGTCTACATCGCGATTGGCAATAAGGATTTTTTTAGGGTTTTGATCTCTCGAGGTGTAATAGGTTTGCAACACGGGAATCCTTGGGGAAAATGAATCCTGAAGAAATTCCCTGTTCTCTATTTGCTCTACCGAGGGTTCTGTTTCACTACTAAAGATCTCAAGGATCTTCACATTGGCTTTTGAAAGTGAAGCAAGATTTAAAAGGGTACGCAACACCTTACTGCCGTAGTGTATTTTATAATCTGTAGGAAAAAGGATTTTCTTGTGCTCCTTAAAGGAGGCATGTTCAGAAATGGCCAGCACGGGACATTTCACCTTCATCATCACATCGGAAGTATTTTTTCCGATAACCACACCTTCCTTGTTTGTTTTTCCTTTAGTTCCCATAAGAATGAGATCTATCTGTTTCTCCTGCACTTTGGCTCTTACAGCATTGATAAGATAATCGGCTTTAAAACATACATTGTAGGTGTGTTCTGGGTTGGTACGGATACTTTCCAACCAATTGATGAGCTTGTCAAAATTGTCTTTGACTTCAGAAGACATAGACATATAGCCAGTCGTCATTTTATCTACCGGAACCGGGAATACATTCAGCAAATGAAAATTGCAGGGAGTATCCTTAAAGAACTGCAGCGCATATGCTGCAGCATTCCTGCTATTTTCAGAAAAATCGGTAGGCAAAAGGATATTCATCATCAGTCACATCTATTTACCCAGCAAAAATATGCAGGAAGACAGGCTGAAAAAATGATAAACATCAGTTATTGAAGTATTCTAAAGAATAAGCAGAATCAACTGATTTTCTTGAGGGCCTCTACGTTGAGCAACTTTATATTACGGCCTTCAATCTCGAGTAATCCTTCTTTTTTAAAATCAGAAAGTGTACGGATAAGGGTTTCTGAAGCCATACCTGCCACACTGGCAAGATCACTCCTGGAGATCCTGATGCTCTGGGTTGGATGCCTTCTTATTTTTTGGGAGAACAAGAGGATGGTTCGTGCTGCTTTTTTTCTTACAGATCCATAAGCCATTTCAAGCAGTTGCTCTTTAATACCTGCAATATTATCACCCATTACATCGATAAGTTCCAGCGTAATATTGCTGTTTTTCATGAGTATTTGCTTCAACTCCTCTTTTGAAACCGCATAGACCCGGGTTTCTTCCATAGCGGTGGCATATTCACTATAGGCATCACTCTTTTTAAAGGAAGTATTTCCAAAAAAATCTCCTTCTTTATATATAGAGGTAATAAGCTCCTTCCCGTACTCGTCCATACGGTGGCTTTTTACCACGCCTTTATCAACAAAGAAAAAGTGGTTACCCAGCTTCCCTTCTTCATAGATGGTTGCACCCGCCTTGAAAGTTTGCTGCTCGTACTTTTTAACTTCTTCCCTAAGCTCCTGGAGAGAATTAATTTTTTGCTGGGTTTCTTCTGAAGCATCAGGCTGGCCGTTCTCCTGAAGCTTGCTCAAAATTGCCACTTTTGCCAACCGGCTTTCTATAGCACTCATAAGCTCTTCTTCTTCAAAAGGCTTCGTGAGGTAGTCATCTGCCCCAAGATCCATTCCGCGGCGAATATCCTTATGCTCGGTTTTTGCTGAAAGAAAGATAAACGGAATATGCCGGGTTTGCGGATCCTGAGAAAGAGCCTCAAGAACACCATACCCATCCATTTCGGGCATCATAATGTCACAAACAATGATATCGGGCAGTTCCTGCCTTGCCACTTCAAGACCAGAGCGCCCGTTTGCTGCTGTGATCACATCATATTCTGCCAGCTCCAAAAGTTCAGCTGTATTTTCCCGTACTACGGTATCATCTTCTATAAACAATACTTTTTTCATTCTTTCACTATAGGTAATTCTACAATAAATTGTGTTCCGCGGTTTTCTTCACTACTAAAAGAAATGGTTCCTCCCAAATTCTCAAGATGTACTTTGGCAATGTTAAGACCAATTCCCGTACCCTGATTTAATAGGGCATTTTCGGCCCTAAAATATCTTTCAAAGATATGTTTTTGATCTTTAGCAGGAATCCCCATTCCCTCATCGGTCACTAAAAACCTTATCTTCTTTGCTTCAACTTCTATTTCAAACTTAATAAGAGTATCCTCGGGAGAATATTTTATGGCGTTGCTCAATAAATTTGACAACACGAGCTCCAGTATTTTTTCATCCTGGTGCAACACTATATTATCAATGTCTCGTGTATATTCAATATTTTGACCGCTCTTTAAGGTGACGTTGGCATTGTAAACAACCTCATTCACCACCTTACTAAGGCTAAAACTGGTAAATTTATAGTTCACCTTACCACTCTCTAACCTTTCAATAGACAAAAAGTCATTTAGAATATTGTCGAGGTAGTGCACCTTGCTTTTTATGGTATTGAGATGCTTCTCGCGTTTTTCCTGTTGTTCTTCGAGCTTATACTTTCCGGCAAGAACCACCGAAGTTAAGATCCCGCTAAGGGGCGTCTTAAATTCATGAGACACCAGGGAAAGAAATTTAGTTTTTAGATCACTGAGTTCCTTTTCCTTTTGAAGGGCAGTTTTAATGCGGTTCTCAGCCTCTTTACGGCGTTTAATTTCCAGTTCAAGACTTTTATTGGCATTTTGGAGCTTTTGAATACTCTCTTCCAATTCTTTTGTCCTTACTTTGATTTTCCCTTCCAACTCATTATTGAGTTCCGTAATTTGCCTTTGCGCCTCCTTCCTAACAGAGATATCTATTATAAGAGACATCACGTACCTCTCCTCTCCAATTTGAAACGGATTAAGGCCGGCTTCTACAGGGAATTCATCGCCGTTCTTTTTAACACCATACAAATCTCGCCCATGGCCCATTTGCCTTTTTTCACTGTCTTTTAAAAAACCTTTAAAATGAGTGGGATGAGCAGAACGGTATTTTGGCGGTATCAGGAGGTTTAAAGGTTTCCCTTTTAGTTCTCCTTTATTGTACCCAAACATATTGTCTGCAGCCAGGTTACTGCTCACTATTACCTGATGGGTGTTAACAACTATAATACCTTCTGAAGCAGCTTCAAAAAGTACATTAAATACGGTCTGGTCTGTTTCAAATGTTTCCAGGTGATTATCTGCGGCAGTGCTCAATACCAGATTTTTTTTAGATGAAGGTCAAATTTAAACAATTTAGAATAACTCAGGCCTTAAAGGCAAACAGAAACCAAAAATGCCATTTTTGAAGGGTCTATTAATAAAGGATCCGGGGAGAAAAATATTCCTCACCGGATCCTTTGTTGCAGTTCTACTATCAACAACATCATACATTCAATCGGGCACCTGTAAAACCACAACTATGCTGCGTGCTCCTCTTCGGGAGAGACATAGTCTTTATCTGCCGGCAAAAGGCGGCTTGCAAGTTTGGTAACACCCATAGCTATAAGCACGGCGGTGATTACAAAAAGCAGGAATTTCACCATAAGATTATCCTCCAGCACACTGCTGTAAAAAGTGAGAATAATCTCTATAGCCAAAAAAGCTAATTGTAAACTTGCCTTTAATATCATATAAAAAGAATATGGGGTAAAGATACGTTTGTAGCAAATTTTTTTAGGCCTGTTTTCAAGGTTTGACGCAAATTTAACGTATGGCTTTCAATTGCTTAACTCAAACGAGTGAGTTGGCTTAAGCAATAAAATTAAACCCTACTGAAGCCATAACCCGTACTGCTGTTTCGACTTCAGGTTTTCCTGTTAATTTATACACTTCAGCATTAGCTAAAAAGCTGCCAAAAAAGTGATTCAGAAGAAAAAATCTTCCGCAGAAATCCTGAAGATCAAAAGCAAAGACATAGAAACCCACCTCTCAAAAAAGGCATTTTGAAATGCTATTTTTCGAGCCTAAATGTGATCACCGGGCTGTTTGCATGATTTACGAGATCTTCACTGATGCTTCCATTAAAAAAATGCGACAGGCCTTTGCGCCCATGAGTAGCAATTCCCATAAGGTTAGCATTAATTTTTTTAGCAAAATTTAAGATTCCCTGTTCTACAGAATCATCATTAAAGACATGGAATTCGTAATTATCGAAATCTACACCTTCCATATATTGCTTCAGTTTTGTATCACATTCATTGGAAGTCACAAATTCGTTTGCAGTGTTTACATACACAAAATGAAGGCGAGCTTTAAATAGATCTGCCAGCTCAATCACTTTTTTAAGCACTTCCCTCCCAGTAGTTTCGAGGTTGGTTGCAAAAACAAAATCATTGACCTCAAATGCAGCATGATCATTCTTGACTACCAGTACAGGAACCTTAGAAGTTCGCACCACTTTCTCGGTATTTGAACCAATAAACATTTCTTTTAAACCAGATGCACCCTGTGAACCCATGACAACAAAGTCGCAATTGTGCTTCTCGCTGGCTTCCAAAATGCCGTCAAATGCTTTATTTACTTCCACTATATCATGCACTTTTATATTTTTAAGATAAGGGCGGGAAAGAAGTTCATCAAACCTCTTTTTGGCCAGTTTCATAAAATATATAGCTTCGGGCAAATCGTTGGAACGGGTCTCTCCTACTGGGTTTACCATATCTACAGGCAACTCGATTAAATGCAAAAGATAAATTTTGGCATTGAATTTTTGAGCGAGTTGAGCGGCAACTTTTAAGGCATTTTCAGCCTGTTCCGAAAAGTCGGTAGGCACTAGGATATTTTTCATAGCAAATTGTAAATAGGTAAGGTTGATTTAGTTATAAAACTACAAATATTTTTTCATTCTAATTCTTGTTTTCGTTCTACAAAAATATTACTATATTTGCACCGTTGAAGGGAAAAAAGAACAACGAGGGGACAAAAAGTCCCCTCTTTTTATAGCCAAACCCGCGAATGTTACGAGAGAAAGTAGAAAAATTACTGCAAGAAGCTTTCGAAGAAAATAATTCATTATTTTTAATTGAGCTCAACGTTAACGACTCAAACCATATTACAGTCATAATTGATGGTGATAAAGGAGTGTCTGTAAATGATTGTATTGCGGTAAGCCGTAAGATTGAACATAACCTTGATCGCGAAGAACAGGATTTTTCACTGGACGTATCGTCGGCTGGCGCTTCCAGCCCCCTGGAAATGCCACGGCAGTACCAGAAAAATATTGGAAGAATTCTTGCGGTAACCACAACTGAAGGAGATAAGATCGAGGGCACATTGACCTCTTTTGAGGATGAAAAGATTACCCTCAGGTGGAAGGCCAGAGAGCCTAAACCTGTTGGTAAAGGAAAAGTGACCGTAAATAAAGAAGCCGTCTTGCCTTTAGAGGATGTAAAAGAGGCAAAGGTGGTAATAACATTTTAACAGACATAGGATATGGAAAATATCGCGTTGATAGATTCGTTTTCAGAATTTAAGGATGATAAGTCTATAGATAAGCCAACATTAATGGCAATACTTGAAGAGGTATTGCGTAGTGCGCTTAAAAAGAAGTACGGAGAAGACGATAACTTTGATATTATTGTAAACCCCGATAAAGGGGATCTTGAGATTTGGAGAAACCGGGTTGTTGTGGCCGATGGAGAAGTAGAAGACCCTAACCAGGAAATTTCCCTTACTGAAGCCCGTAAAATTGAACCCGATTTTGAAGTTGGGGAAGATGTTTCTGAAGAAGTGAAGTTGATAGACCTTGGGCGCCGTTCCATTCTGTCTTTGCGTCAAAATCTAATTTCAAAGGTTCACGAACACGATAACACCAATATTTACAAGCACTTTAAAGAGCTTGAAGGAGAGATCTATACTGCTGAAGTTCACCACATTCGCCACCGCGCGATAATTTTACTGGACGATGAAGGTAACGAGATCATACTTCCTAAAGATCGCCAGATACCTTCAGACTTTTTCAGAAAAGGGGAAAATGTGAGAGGAATTATTGAAAGCGTGGAATTAAAAGGAAATAAGCCTGCCATTATTATGTCAAGAACTTCTCCCCTATTTTTGGAGAAACTTTTTGAGCAGGAAATTCCTGAAGTATTCGATGGCCTGATTAATGTTAAGAAGGTGGTTAGGATTCCAGGAGAAAAGGCAAAAGTAGCTGTAGACTCCTATGATGACCGTATTGATCCTGTTGGAGCCTGTGTGGGGATGAAAGGGTCAAGAATACACAGTATTGTTCGCGAATTGGGCAATGAAAATATTGACGTGATCAATTTCACTACAAACAATCAATTGTTAATCACCCGTGCTTTGAGTCCGGCGAAAATCACTTCTCTTAAGATAGACGAAGAGAACAAGCGGGCCGAAGTAATGTTAAAACCCGAAGAAGTTTCAAAAGCGATTGGACGTGGCGGGCATAACATAAGATTGGCAGGACAATTGACAGGTTATGAAATAGACGTGTTTAGAGAAGGTGTTGAAGAAGATGTTGAATTAAGAGAATTTGCAGATGAGATCGATGCATGGGTCATCGAAGAATTTGCTAAAATTGGATTTGATACAGCAAAAAGTATATTAGAACAGGATGTAGATGATCTTGTCAAAAGAACCGACCTTGAAGAAGAGACTATTCGTGAGGTGATGAAGGTTCTAAGAGAAGAATTTGAAGAAGAGAATAAAAGTTAAGAATAAAAGAGGATAATTTAGAGGGCAATTTATGGCTGAAGCGAAGACAATGCGATTAAATAAGGTGTTACGCGAGTTCAATATTTCGTTGGATCGTGCCGTGGAATTTCTCAATTCCCAGGGCCACGAAATAGAGGCGCGTCCCACTACAAAGATTTCGGGAGAGATTTATCAGGTGCTTTCTGATGAGTTCCAGACCGATAAGAGTAAGAAGGTAGAGGCGAAAGAAGTTGGAGAAGAAAAGCGCAAGGAAAAAGAAAGCCTTCGTCTTGAAAGAGAGAAGGAACAGGAAGAAAAGCGCAGACAGGAAGAGAAGCAGGAGGTTATACGAGCCAAGTCAACCCTGGAAGGCCCAAAACAGGTAGGCAAGATCGATCTCGATAAACCAAAAACAACTGCTTCGGAAAAAACCGAGCCTAAGGCAGAAGAGCCAAAAGCGCCTGAACAGCCACAGGCCAAAGCTCCCGAAGCCAAGGAACCGGAAGCTCCAAAGCCTGAAGCTCCAAAAGCAGAAACTCCTAAAGCAGAAACTCCAAAACCTGAAGCTCAACCCGAACCTTCAAAACCTGCAGAGAAAGAAGCAGCAGCTCCAAAACAGCAGGAAGAGGCCGGAAAGCAAAAAGAGGATGAGGCTCCTAAAAAGGAGACTAAACCAGAAGCTTCAGAAGAAAAAACAGAAGAATCTTCAACTCTTGCCACAAAATATCAAAAGCTTAGTGGCCCTAATTTTACAGGTGAGAAAATTGACCTTTCTCAGTTTAAGAAGCCTGTAAAAAAGAAAGAAGAAAAAGATAAAAAAGCTGAAGACGACAAGGATAAACGCAAAAAGCGTCGCCGTCGTATTAGCAAAGACGTAAAAGGTGCACCTGGACAAGGTGGAGCCGGAGCGAAATCAAAACCAGGTGCTGGTAAACGTACCCGCCCGGTAACCAAAGAAGAGCCTAGCGAGGAAGAAGTACAAAAACAAGTACGGGAAACTCTTGAGAAACTTCAGGGTAAATCCGGAAAAGGTCGTGGTGCCAAATACCGTAGAAATAAAAGGGATACTCACCGTCAAAGGACTGAAGATGCCCAGCTAGAAGAAGAGAACAAGGTATTAAAGGTTACCGAGTTTGTTACCGTAAGCGAAGTCGCCACGATGATGGATGTACCGGTAACTCAAATTATCTCAGCGTGTATGTCACTGGGAATGATGGTGACCATGAACCAGCGTCTCGATGCCGAAACCCTTTCTATAGTAGCCGAGGAATTTGATCATGAAGTAGAATTTGTTACAGCCGATATTGATGAGCCTAAAGAAGAGGTTCCTGAAAATCCTGAAGATCTTATTCCACGAGCTCCAATTGTGACCGTAATGGGACACGTTGACCACGGTAAGACTTCCCTGCTGGATTACATTCGTAAAGAGAATGTAATTGCCGGGGAAAGTGGAGGGATTACGCAGCATATTGGTGCCTACGGAGTAAAACTGGAAAATGGTCAAAAAATCACATTTTTGGATACTCCGGGTCACGAAGCCTTTACAGCTATGCGTGCCAGGGGTGCACAGGTAACCGACCTTGCTATTATTGTTGTAGCGGCCGATGATGATGTGATGCCTCAAACAAAAGAAGCGATCTCTCACGCCCAGGCTGCAGGAGTTCCTATAGTGTTTGCAATTAACAAGGTGGATTTACCAACAGCAAATCCAGAAAAGATAAAAGAAAAACTAGCGGGTATGAACCTGTTGGTTGAAGATTGGGGTGGTAAGATACAGTCACATGACATATCTGCCAAAACAGGACTTGGAGTGAAAGAGTTACTGGAAAAAGTACTCCTTGAAGCCGAAATCCTTGAATTGGAAGCCAACCCAGATAAGCTTGCTAACGGTACAGTAGTAGAAGCCTACCTCGATAAAGGTAGAGGATACGTATCAACAATTCTCGTACAATCTGGTACGCTTAAAATTGGAGATTATGTACTTGCCGGAAGACACAGTGGTAAAGTTAAGGCAATGCAGGATGAGCGTGGAAAAGACGTGAAAGAAGCAGGCCCTTCTACACCCGTATCTATTCTTGGTCTTGACGGTGCCCCACAGGCAGGAGACAAGTTTAAGGTAATGGCCGATGAGCGCGAGGCTAAAGATATTGCTGCCAAGCGTACTCAGCTGCAACGTGAACAGTCTGTAAGGACTCAGCGTCACATTACACTTGATGAGATTGGACGTCGAATTGCCCTTGGTGACTTTAAAGAACTTAACATCATCCTTAAAGGTGACGTGGATGGTTCGGTAGAAGCACTTACCGATTCATTCCAGAAACTTTCTACTGAAGAGATTCAGGTGAACATCATCCATAAAGGAGTAGGTGCAATTACCGAAAGTGATGTATTGCTTGCTTCGGCATCAGATGCGATCATCATCGGATTTAACGTAAGGCCTGCCGGAAATGCCCGCACAGTCGCTGAAAAAGAAGAAATAGATATCAGAACATATTCGATCATCTATGACGCTATCAACGACCTGAAGGATGCTATGGAAGGAATGCTTTCTCCTGTGATGAAAGAAGAGATTACAGGTAATGCAGAGATAAGAGAAATATTCAAAGTATCTAAGATTGGTACCATCGCTGGTTGTATGGTGACAGACGGAAAAATCTACAGAAACTCACGAATTAGACTTATACGAGACGGGGTAGTTGTTTACACCGGAGAACTTGCCTCTCTTAAGCGCTTTAAAGATGATGTGAAGGAAGTTTCTAAAGGTTACGACTGTGGTCTACAGATCAAGAATTACAACGACATTCACGAAGGTGATGTAGTAGAATCCTTCCAGGAAGTAGCTGTGAAGAAAAAGTTGAAATAACAAATAGAATATCAGTATAGAAACATAAAAAGGCTGCCTGAATAAGGCAGCCTTTTTATTTATAAGACATTTTAGAAAACTTCATTTCTTCTACCAGATATAATTGGAATATTTACAATCCTTAATGTTTCAGAAAAAACAGCAGGAATCGCTTAATAAACAAGTGGAGCAAATTGCCTACTTATCCCCATCCCCTTTTAAGACCAAGAAAAAGGACCACAAGCCACTGAATTTACTGCTATGCAAATTGTTTCTCGATCCTTTGGAGTAGTTCATCCACATCAAAAGGTTTGGCAATAAAATCATCTGCACCTTCGGTCCTGCTAATATCTGCATGGGCAGACATGAGAACTACAGGAATTCTTTTAGTCTCATCACCTTTTTTCAACTCCCGGCAAAGATCTACACCGTTGCCATCGGGCAACATAATATCAAGGAGGAATAGATCGGGTACTTTTTCGGGAACGGTTTTATGAAAAGCCCGGGCAGTAGGAAATGTCTTCACTACATACTGCTGACTTTCCAGAAGAAATTCTAATAATTCCCTAATTCCGTCGTCATCTTCTACAATAAATATCTCTTTCATCACAACATTTTTTTAATCAGGAATAATTAAAACTCCTTATATAGCTTTTACTTTTTTCAACTTTTGAACTGCCAGTGGCAGAATTAGAGAGAATTCAGATCCCATCCCATATTCACTAGCCACTTCAATACTACCTCCATGCCTGTCTATGATCTGTTTGGTAAGGTACAAGCCAAGCCCCAGCCCACTTATACCTTGAGTGTCTTCGGCCCGATAAAACCTGGTAAACAACTGCCTTCGCTGCTCCTCGGTTAAGCCTATGCCCATATCTCTCACCTTCACCACCATATTTTCTCCAACTACCTCGAGATCTACAAAGATCTCGTCAGCTTTCGGGGAGTATTTAATGGCATTGGTCATCAGGTTAAGGATTGCCTGTTCTATTCTTTGTTTGTCCCCTTCAATAATGACTGAATCATTCCACAATGTTCCGGTGACCCGGTGAGACTGCGAAGAATAAGAGAAGGTCTCCACAATTTCCTTCAGCATTTCCCTAACATCAAAAACCTCGAGATTAAAATTGAGCTGCCCCGATTCTATTCTTGACATATTTAGTAGGTCTTCTACAAGCGTATTTAGTTTATCAACCTGGCACAGGGATTTATCAAGAAATAGCTGAGAAACTTTATCGGCTTTCTTTTTTGACAGCACCTGTAAATACCCTTTTATGGTGGTAAGCGGAGTCTTTAACTCATGACTCGCCAGGGCTATAAATTCATCTTTTTTCTCACTTAATGATTTCACCTGCTCAAAGAGCTTGGAGTTATCAAGAGAGACGGCTGCCTGGGCAGCGATATTGATCACAAGCAATTCATGCTCGGCGGTGAACTTCCCGGCCTCCGGATGCCCGTATAACAATCCGCCAATTACATTTCCGTTTTTTGAAATTACCGGGATAGCCAGGTAACTCACCACTGAAAAATGCCCTTTTGGCATTCCATTATAAGGCGCATTCTTGCCAAAATCGCCGTGTTTGGTTACATCATCTATCCGCACCACTTTCCGGTCTCTAAAGGTAGGCAGGAACAAATCTGTATGACGCGGCATAGCCATATGGTCAAAGATCTCCCTTGGCGCACTCGAAAGGGTAAATAATTGGAAGGTGTTTCCTTTATCGTCACTGTTATTATAGAAAAAGGCACCAAATGCAGCCCCGGTGAGACTGGTTGTGGCATCGGTTACCCGCTGAAGGATTCCTTCAACATTAAGATTTTCTGAAATACTTTTCCCGACTGTATTTAGAGTCTCCAGATTCCGTATATATTTTTTCATGGCCGCCTGTGATTCAATGCGGGCAGTAATATCACGGGCAACTTTTGAGGCCCCAACTATATTTCCTCCGGAATCTTTTACAGGGGAAACGGTAATAGAGACGGGAATCTCTCTCCCGGATTTGTGTTTCCGGATAGTTTCAAAATGGTCAATTTTTATCCCTCTCTTGATCTTGTCCAGAATGACATCTTCTTCATTAAGCCGATCCTCCGGAATTAAAAGGGTAATAGACCGGCCCACAACTTCTTCTTCGGTATATCCAAATATTTCCTGTGCCCCCCTGTTCCAGCTTGCTATGATGCCCTGTAAATTTTTACTCACTATAGCATCATCTGAAGATTGCACTATGGCCGAAAGGGTCTCTTTTTTGATATGATCCCGCTTTTGATCGGTAATATCTACCAGTGTACTGTGCACCCCCTGCAACCCGCCTTCTTTTCCGAAGATAGGCCTGGGAAAAACCAGTAAGAATTTTGAAGAACCATCGGGACATTCAATTCTAATCTCACTACTCTCCTCCCGGCATCCTTTTTTTAGAACCTTTGCAATCGGTATTTCTTCCAAAGGCATAGGTTTACCATCGGGATAAAACATTTTCCAGGAACCACACCAGTACTCTTTGCCCAGGGTGGGAGTTCTTCCCCACAACTTTACGGCTGCTTTATTGAAATAGGTGAGCTTACCTTGTGCATCACATAAATAATTAGCAACGGGGGAGTCATCAAGCAGCTGCCTGAACTCCACGCCCATTCCTCCCGAACCACCTATTTCGGGCTCATCATTGCTTTGCATCTTTTGTCGTGTTTATAAGGCGCCCAAAAAAGGCGTTTTGAGTTAAACCTCTCTTTTTAAGAAAATTCTGTAATAGAATTTAAAGATAAGTCTTAGGAACAATATTAAAAGCTAAAAAACCAACCTTATAATTCCTTTAACATGGATTGAGCATCCACTACAAAATTCGCAAAGTGCCATAAAACAAAAAAGCCCTTCCCTCAAAGGGAAAAGCTTCTCATTGGTTTACTTCTAAACCCAGGTAAGTCAAAGACTTACCACAAACAACACAACTACTCTTTATTGCCAAAAAAAGCTCCCCAAATTGAGGAGCTTCTTTGCAATTTGCGGTCTGGACGAGACTCGAACTCGCGACCCCCTGCGTGACAGGCAGGTATTCTAACCAACTGAACTACCAGACCGTTGCTTTATTGCGAGTGCAAATATACAGCACATTTTCAGTTCTACAAACGTTTTTTAAAATATTTTGAAAGTATTTTTTACTCCCCTAAACAAACTTCTGACGTTCAACTAAATACGTAAGTAAAATTTTTTCAAAATTTTCATTAGTATCGGCCTGTACGTATTTAATTCCATACTGCGCACACTTCAGCTTAAGTCTGCTAAAATAGGTGTTCACCTCCTGCAAATAGCTATCTCTCACATTATCAGCATAAAGGTCTATTTTCTCGCCCGATTCAACATCTGTGAAGCGATGAGGCTCTTCTCCAAAATTAAAACTGAACTCCTTTTCCCTGTCCAGAACATGAAACAAAACCAGTTCATGCTTGTTGTATTTTAAATGCCTTAGCGCTTCAAAAAGCTTCTCCTCCTCCACTTCTTCCTGGAACATATCAGAAAAGAAGAAGATGAGCGACCGCCTCTTCATTTTTTCGGCTATTTGATGCAAATAGGTGTACGTAGCTGTACTCTTATTGCCCACGGGGCGGCTTAGGGTCTCTTCAAGCACATGTAGCAGCATACGGCGATGCCTGTCGCCTCCTTTTTCGGGTGCGTAATATTCATATGCATCGCTGTATATACTAAGGCCTACAGAGTCCCGCTGCTTTTTGAGTATTTGCATTAGACATGCCGATGCTAAAACAGAAAAACCTATTTTATTGAGGTTAGAAAGGCTTTGATCCCTTTTCTCCGGAAAATGCATGGAAGCAGAGTTATCCAGTATCAAATGGCACCGTAGATTGGTTTCTTCCTCATATCGCCTGGTAAAGAGCTTATCGGTCTTTGCAAAAAGCTTCCAGTCTATATGCCTGGTACTCTCGCCGGGGTTATAAACCTTATGCTCTGCAAATTCTGAAGAATACCCGTGAAAAGGACTTTTGTGAAGCCCCGAAATAAATCCTTCCACAACCTGCCTGGCCAGTAACTCCAGGTTAACAAATTTTCCGGAATGGTGAATCTCCTGCTCTAACTGCATTTCTGAAAATTTCTATCCAAGGTACAAATTATAAGGCATAAAAAAATCCGGGGAACCCCCCGGATCTCTTTATATCTAAACTTGTGATCTACTATAGCAGTTGATCCAGCGCTTCGGCATAAGTATTCTTAGGAGCAACTCCTACCTGTCTTCCCACTACTTCACCATCTTTAAAGATCAATACAGTAGGAATGTTTCTCACACCGTATTTTGCAGCAAATTCCTGGTTTGCATCTACGTCAAGCTTTCCAACTACTGCTTTCCCTTCATATTCTTTACTAATATCATCAATGATAGGACCTACCATTCTACAAGGGCCGCACCATGCTGCCCAAAAATCTACCATTACAGGTTTGTCGCTTTTTAGTACTTTCTCTTCAAAAGTAGCGTCAGTTATTTCTAAAGCCATATTTCTCGTTTTAGTTCATTGTTCTACTACAGACAAAAATAGGTAAAATTATAAGGACTCAATACCTTAAGAAAATCAGATTTACCTATCTGCTCATTGTCACCTCCTATAAAAGGCCTTTTCACTCCTCAAAAATGTAAGAAAAACCTTTCGTTATTTTCACCAGTTTAACCCTTCATCTGGTAATTTAGATATTAAACGTTTTATCTGAAATATCAATAATTAGCATTTAAGATTTCGTTATCTTTAATATCTAAGTAATTAAAAATCAGCGTTTATTCGTATAACTTTACCCTAAAAAACATTGCCATGTCTGCACTCTCTCACCTCTGGAAAGAACAAACTGAAGGTTTTTCATTTGTTCAGAAAATTATCATCGGAACTATACTCACTTTCATTCTTGTTACAGCTGTTTTTGCACTTTACCTGGTATATCTGGAACTACAGAAATAGCCTGAAGCACGACTGAAGTTTTACCCGATGAAGAAAATTTGTCGGGAATGAAATATTTAAAAAACTCTCCAAAAATGGCATTTTTGGAGAGTTTTTTAATTCAGCTTATACAATACCTGTTGTTCTTCCAGTGCGTTTAATAGTTCCTGGGAAATCCTAACTTTCTGCTTACGGCTTGGCATGTGCAACTTAATTCTTTCCTTCATTTCATACACCACAAAATTAAGCCGGTTCTCCCCGCTGTGATTTCTGAAAATATCAAAAAGAGCATCAATCTTATCCTCCTGAAGTTCATCTATATTCAGTTGAATAGTGAGTTTCTTAGCGTAATTCTCCATTACATCGTGCAGCAACTGAATGTTGTTGAACTGCAACCTTGGCTCTCCTTTTCTACCTGTTTCCCTGTTAGGATAACCCTCTCTAATAAAGATCTTCGCGTGAATAAAATAGTTGGGCACCAGGAAATGGCGGTACTTGAGGTACTCTTCCTTGAACATTCTAAACTCGTACGAATCTGAATAATCTTCTACGATAAAACTGGCCCAGCCCTGCCCCTGTTTATTCACTCTATGCTGTACATCACTAATTACCCCTCCAAAAGTGAGTTCTTTATTAACGGCTTCTTCCAGGTTTTGAAAATCGGCTAAAACGGCGTTACAGAAGTACTTTAATTCGGTCTTAAAATCATCTAGCGGATGCCCGGATATATAGATCCCCACCACTTCTCGCTCCCGCTTCAGTTTTCCCATAGTACCCCATTCTTCGCAGGGAGGCACCACCGGCTCCGGGATTTGCACTTCACTGGTATCACCAAAAAGGCTCACCTGTGCCGAATTTTCATTCTCCTGATATTTGGCTGCATACTTCACTACCTTTTCCAAAAAAGTAATGCCGTCGCCCTCATCATGGAAGTACTGGGCCCTGTGCGTATCGCCAAAGCTGTCAAAACCACCGGCTAAAGCGAGATTTTCAAAAGCCTTCTTATTTGCAGCTCTAAGGTCGATCCTTTTCGCCATATCAAAAATGGACCTGTAAGGACCTTTATCTTTCCTGTTTTCAACTATGGTAGCCACAGCTCCTGCTCCCACTCCTTTAATAGCTCCCATTCCAAAGCGAACAGCGTTTTCCCTGTTAACCGAGAACTTATAGTAGGATTCATTAACATCAGGCCCAAGTACGTTTAACTTCATTCGCTTACATTCTTCCATAAAGAACGTCACCTGCTTAATGTCATTCATATTATTGGAAAGTACCGCCGCCATGTATTCCGCAGGATAATGAGCTTTTAGATAAGCGGTTTGATAGGCAATCCAGGCATAACAGGTAGAGTGGGATTTATTGAAGGCATAAGACGCAAAAGCCTCCCAGTCTTTCCAGACTTTCTCAAGCACTTCCCGCGGATGCCCGTTCTTTTCTCCCCCATCAAGGAATTTTGGCTTCAATTCTTCCAGCAGCGAAAATATCTTTTTACCCATCGCCTTCCGCAAAACATCGGCTTCACCTTTGGTAAAGCTGGCGAGCTTTTGCGACAGCAACATCACCTGCTCCTGGTATACCGTAATTCCGTAGGTTTCTTTGAGATATTCCTCCATCGCCGGCAAATCATAAACGATTTCCTCATCCCCGTGTTTACGTGCAATGAAACTTGGAATATATTCCATTGGCCCCGGCCGGTAAAGAGCGTTCATCGCGATAAGGTCATCAAAGACCGTTGGCTTAAGGTCTTTCATGTGCTTTTGCATCCCGGGAGATTCATACTGGAAAATCCCTACCGTTTCCCCACGTTGGAATAACTCATAAGTCTTCTCATCGTCCAGCGGAAAACTATCGGGGTCAAGGTCAATATCATGTCTGCCCTTTACGATCTTCACAGTGTCCTTAATAAGCGTCAAGGTTTTAAGCCCCAGGAAATCCATTTTTAGGAGTCCGGCACTTTCCACAACCGAGTTATCAAATTGGGTAACATAAAGATCTGAATCTTTAGCAACCGCAACCGGCACAAAGTTGGTAATATCACTTGGTGTAATGATCACCCCGCAGGCATGGATCCCGGTATTTCTAACAGATCCTTCCAGAATCCTCGCCTGGTTAACTGTTTGAGCCTCAAGGTCATCTCCTTCAGCAATATTAAGAAGCTCATTCACCTTATCTACCTCTTCACTCCTAAAGCTACTCCTAATGGTCTTTTCGTCCATTCCGAAGATCTTGGCGAGCTTGGTGTTGGGAATCAGCTTGGCAATCCTGTCGGCTTCATTTAAAGGCAGGTCAAGTACCCGCGCGGTATCCCGAATAGAAGATTTCGCAGCCATGGTACCATAAGTAATGATCTGCGCCACCTGGTTGGCGCCGTATTTCTTGATCACGTAATCCATAACCCTGCTTCGACCCTCATCATCAAAATCAATATCAATATCGGGCATACTCACACGATCGGGATTTAAGAATCTCTCGAAAAGCAGATCGTACTTGATAGGGTCGATATTGGTAATTCCAAGGCAGTAGGCCACCGCACTACCTGCCGCCGATCCCCGTCCCGGTCCCACCGAAACATCCATGTTGCGTGCTTCCCTAATAAAGTCTTCCACGATAAGGAAGTAGCCCGGGTAACCGGTATTTTCAATTACCGAAAGCTCAAAATCGAGCCGCTCCTTAATTGCCGGGGTAATTTCACCATATCGCTTCTCTGCCCCAACAAAAGTAATGTGCTTTAAATAAGCGTTTTCACCTCTCTTCCCTCCATCAACGGCATCTTCAGCCACTACAAATTCTTCAGGAATAGTAAAGGCAGGCAATAAAACATCCCGTGCCAGCTCATAAGGTTCAATCTTATCTACAACTTCCTGAACATTTGAAATTGCTTCCGGCAGGTCTTTGAACAGCGACTTCATTTCATCGCCGCTCTTAAAGTAGTATTCATTATTGGGAAGCCCATAGCGATAACCGCGGCCACGGCCAATTGGCGTAGCCTGTTTTTCACCATCCTTTACACACAATAAAATATCATGCGCATTGGCATCCTCCTGTTCACAGTAATAAGTGTTATTGGTTGCCACCAGCTTCACCTCATGTTTCTTAGCCAGCTCCACTAAAACAGGATTCACCCTGTTCTCATCTTCCTGATTATGGCGCATTAACTCTACATACAGGTCATCTCCAAATTGTTCTTTCCACCAAAGCAGCGCTTCTTCTGCCTGATTTTCACCAACATTCAGGATTTTCCCGGGAACTTCCCCGTAGAGGTTTCCGGTAAGAACAATGATATCCTCCTTATACTGCTGTATCACCTCCCTGTCAATCCGCGGCACGTAGTAAAAACCTTCGGTATAAGCCATAGAAGACATCTTCGCGAGGTTGTGATACCCTTTTTTATTTTTTGCCAGTAGTACTACCTGGTAACCATTATCTTTTCGGCTCTTGTCTTTGCGATTTTCACACACAAAGAATTCACAACCCACAATCGCTTTAAGCTCCCGGGCTGTGGCAGGCTCATTATTTTCGGCGGCGGCTGCATTTTTAGCCTTTACGCCCTTGTTATAAATACCAACTTCTTTTACAAAGTGAAAAGCCCCCATCATATTAGCGTGATCTGTCAGCGCTACGGCCGGCATATTTTGCTTTGCCGCGGCGTTCACAAGATCTTTAATGCTAATGGTAGACTGCAAAATGGAGAACTGGCTGTGGTTATGAAGGTGAGAAAACGCAACTTCATCAAGCTTTTCAAGGTTTTCCTCTATTTCTGCGGAAGAAATTTCAGTCCCTTCTTTATTCTGAAGCCTTTTCCTGATCTCTTCGGAAGCCTTCTTTAGGTTGATGTGTTTTAAACCGATTAGCTCAATGGGCTGCGGATTTACTTCTGAAAAATTCTCGAAATAATCGGGTTTTACATCCAGTTCTTCCGAAGTAAAGATCCTCTTCCTGATAAGTTCAAGAAAACAACGCGTAGTTGCTTCCACATCGGCAGTCGCATTATGGGCTTCAGCAAAGGGCTCATGAAAAAGGAATTCATGCAGCTCAGTCAACGTAGGGAGCTTAAACTTCCCTCCCCTACCACCGGGAATACAACACAACTGTGCAGTTATTTCGGTACAGGTATCCAGCACCGGCAGGTGCTGCAAGGTGTTTTCCATTTGAAGCCGGTGAAATTCGGCTCCCATAATATTCACATCAAAACCTACATTTTGCCCCACTACAAATTTTGAGCGGGAAAGTGCAATATTGAACTTCTCTAGCACTTCCTGCAGGCTCACCCCCTGTTCTAAAGCTAACTCGGTAGAAATCCCGTGCACCTTTTCGGCATCATAGGGAATATTAAATCCTTCGGGCTGCACCAAATAATCCTGATGCTCAACTACCCGCCCCATATCATCGTGTAACTGCCAGGCGATTTGTATACAGCGCGGCCAGTTATCACTATCGGTAAGAGGAGCATCCCAACGCTTGGGAAGACCCGTGGTTTCAGTATCAAAAATAAGGTACATAAAATAATATTTTAGAGGCTTTTAGACTGATTATTAGCACCAACCAAAGCGTTTGAAGCAAATTTCGAATTGGTAAAAGTAAATATAAAAGAACGTATTCTCAGGATAAGTTTTCAGGATTTATTAACGAAAGAGGTGTGCCAAAAAAGGCATTTTTGACACATAAAAAAAGCCCGGGACTGGCCCGGGCTTTATATTCACATTCTAAAATTTACTAATCAAAAGTTTCCTCCAGGTCTTTCACCTGTTTGAAAGTGCGCTCTATAGCATTGCGCTGTTTAATAAGCAGGTTTGCCGTAGAAGGTGCAAAACCGTCTTCTTTAATGATCTTATTGTAATCTTCTACAGCCACTTTTTCTCCCCGCACGGTTTCTTCAAGTATCGCCTCTTCATTGTCTGAAGAAAAGGCTGCTTTTAAATCCATCCAGGCGTGGTGGGCTTTACCGCTAACACTGGTTCCTTTATCGGGAGACTCTCCCAGGTTCTTGATTTCGGTTTTTAACTCATGCCCAAAATCATATCGCTCTTTTGCTTTGGCTTCAAAAAAATCTTTCAGCCGTTGGTTCTTTACGTCTTCTGCCGCTTTTTGAAATCCTTTTTCAGAATCATAATTCTTTTCCAGCAGCTCATTGAGTTTTGACGCCAGGTCTTTTGTCGTGTTCATTTTCATCTTCATTTTTTGGGTTAGCAACTTTTCTTTCTCTCCTAAGATAAGACACAAAAATTAACGCAACCTAATGTTTAACAGGGTTTAGCACTCGTTAACTTTGTAGAAAAATACCTTTTTTTACAGGGCATAGAACATGAAATATATTTTTTCCTAACCACCTCATATACAATAAAAAATAATAGTATCTTTGCCCCCTCATTAATAACCGGGGTCGGGAACCCCACAAATTAATTTTTATGCCTGTAAAGATTAGATTACAAAGACACGGTAAAAAAGGAAAACCTTTTTTCTGGATCGTTGCTGCGGATTCACGCGCAAAAAGAGATGGTAAATTCCTTGAAAAATTGGGAATCTACAATCCAACTACTAACCCTGCAACTATTGACATTGATGTTGACAGTTCTGTAAAATGGTTACAGAATGGTGCACAGCCAACAGATACTGCAAGGGCTATCCTTTCTTACAAAGGAATCCTTCTTAAGAATCACCTTGCCGGTGGTGTAAGAAAAGGTGCTTTGACCGAAGAACAAGCAGAGGAGAAATTCAACGCATGGGTATCGGAAAAAGAAGGAAAAGTTGAAGCTAAAAAAGAGAACCTGAGCAAAGAGCAGGAAGCTGCTAAAGCTAAAGCTCTTGAGGCTGAAAAAGAAGTTAACGCCAAGCGCGAAGCCGAAGCTGCTGCCGCTGCACAACCTGAAGTTGAGGAGAACACCGAAGACCAGGAAGCTGCTGCTGCAAATGAAGTAGACGATGCTACTGCTGCTGAAGCGAATGCTGAAGAAAAACAGGACCAGGCAGGTTCTTAATTTTTTCTCTAACGAGTTATGACAAAAGAAGAGTGTTTCTATCTTGGCAGGATCGTTAGTAAATTCAGTTTTAAGGGAGAGGTATTGATCAAACTCGATACCGATGAACCCGAAAGTTATTTAGAAATGGAATCAGTTTTTGTCGAATATGACAACAATCTGGTTCCATTTTTTATTGAAAGAAGTTCGCTGCAAAAAAGCAACCTCTTACGTGTAAAATTTGAAGAAGTAGATTCTGAAGAGGACGCAGAAGATCTTATGAAATGCGACCTCTATCTGCCACTAAACCTTCTGCCCGAATTAGATGATGATCAATTCTATTTTCATGAAATAATCGGTTTTACCGTAGAAGATGAGATTTACGGCACAGTTGGCACCCTCACCGGAGTCAATGACACCACCACCCAGGCCCTTTTTGAAATAGAAAAAGACGGCAAACAGATCCTCATCCCCATGAACGACCAATTCCTGGTTAAGATGGATAAGAAAAACAAAACCATCTACGTTAAGACGCCCGAGGGACTTATTGATTTATATCTATAATCAATACCCAAGCACCAAATTCCAAATTCCAATTTTTGGGAAATTTGAAGCACCAAATTTCAACTTTTGAAAATTTTCAAATTTCGAATACCAGGCATCAAATCCAAAAGAAAATAAAATTTAAATTCAATCCGAAGCAAAACATAAGGTTCTAAAAAAGCATTTTTTGCTCACTTTAAGTATGAAACCTTATAACCTGGAAGAAAGAACTTTTGAATTTGCAAGACAATGCAGATTATTGGTTTCAAAGCTTCCAAAAACAATTTCAAATATTGAAGACGGAAAGCAACTTATAAGATCGTCGGGATCTGTAGGTGCGAATTACATCGAGGCTAATGAGAAACTGGGGGACAAAGATTTTTCTTTTCGACTTAAAATTGCTAGAAAAGAAGCTAAAGAATCTGCTTATTGGTTAAAACTTTTAAAAGCCTCAAACCCGTCCATTGATTCAGAGATAGAGGAAATTTTCAGGGAAGCAGAGGAACTGCGAAAAATATTATCTGCCATTATTAAGAAATCATAATTAAATTTATTCCTCTCCCTTGGAAATTCGGTTCTTTAACGCGACTTTTTTCTTTTTAGAATTTGGTGTTTGAAATTTACCACATACCTCTCTTTGGAATTTAATGTTTAGCGCTTCATTTACCAATTGGAATTTGGCGCTTGGAATTTGGTGCTTATCTTGCGTCACCAATTAATAATCAGCAATGGAAAGCTTCCTTTTTAAACAATTTAATGTAGAACAAGATAAGTGCGCTATGAAAATCGGTACCGATGGGGTGCTGCTGGGAGCCTGGGCTTCTTTACAGCATAATCCGTTTTCTATTCTGGATATTGGCACCGGCACCGGCGTCATAGCTTTGATGTTGGCACAGCGCAGTAATGCTGAACTCATTGATGCCCTCGAAATTGATGAAGATGCCTACGAGCAGGCAGTTGACAATTTTGAGAACAGCGACTGGGGCGACAGGCTCTTTTGCTATCACGCCGCTTTTGATGAGTTTGTGGAAGAGATGCAGGAAGAAGGTATGGAAGAAGAGGAAAAGTATGAACTCATAATTTCAAATCCGCCATTTTATTCGGCCGATTATTCTTCAGGAGATGCAAAGCGCGACCAGGCAAGATTTGCAGAAGCACTTCCGTTTGACGAACTGCTGGAAGGAGTTTCCCTACTCCTCTCAAAAAGGGGAATTTTCAGCGTCATTATTCCTTATGCTGAAGAAGAAAAATTCCGCTACCTGGCAGCTGACCACGGACTTTTTCCGCAGCGAATAACCCATGTAAAAGGAACTCCCGATTCTCCCGTAAAAAGGAGTCTGCTGGAAATGTCATTTTTGGAAGGTAAGCCAGAAGTCGATGAGCTAGTGATCGAAACCGCCCGGCACCAATACACTCCCGAATATATAGATCTGGTAAAAGATTTTTATTTGAAGATGTAGTTTCTTTAAATCCTTTGATAACCCAGGTTTCGATTCCGAAGGAATCAAATCTTTATAGAAAAAATACAAACATGACATATGCGACCCCGTAGGGGTCGAACGGTCGCGTGAACTATAGCTGTAAAGGTATGAGCCTTTTGGGTCAAGGAAATAGAAATCAATCTTTTTCCATGAATCTAAAGCTTTAGACCTAACAGGTTTTTGAAACCTGTTAGGTCTTTATGGTCTTTCTATGTAAATTTACTATTCCAGACAAAAACTTAAACTACCAACAATGAAAGCAGACCAATTCCAGGCGCCCGATTATTATAATCTTGATGACCTTCTTAGTGATGAACATAAAATGGTACGTGATGCAGCCCGGGAATGGGTAAAGCGCGAAGTTTCTCCCATTATAGAAGAAGCCGCCCAAAAAGCCGAATTTCCGAAGCAGATAATTAACGGCCTTGCCGAAATTGGAGCCTTTGGCCCTTATATTCCTGAAGAATACGGCGGCGCAGGTCTCGACCAGATCTCCTACGGATTAATCATGCAGGAGATAGAAAGAGGCGATAGTGGCGTAAGATCGACAGCTTCTGTACAGTCTTCTTTGGTGATGTATCCTATCTTTAAATACGGGACCGAAGAACAAAAGAAGAAATATCTTCCAAAGCTAGCTTCGGGAGAAATGATGGGATGTTTTGGGCTTACCGAACCCGACCACGGTTCTAACCCCAGCGGCATGACCACCACCTTTAAAGACAATGGAGATCACTACCTGCTTAATGGTGCGAAAATGTGGATCTCTAACGCTCCTTTTGCTGATATCGCTGTTGTATGGGCAAAAAATGAGGAAGGCCGCATCTACGGACTCATTGTAGAACGCGGAATGGAAGGTTTCACAACGCCCGAAACTCATAACAAGTGGTCGCTTCGCGCCAGTGCCACAGGGGAACTGGTCTTTAACAATGTAAAAGTGCCTAAAGAAAACCTGATGCCCGAAAAAAGCGGACTGGGTGCTCCTCTTGGCTGCCTTGACTCTGCACGTTATGGGATTGCCTGGGGTGCAATTGGGGCTGCGATGGATTGTTATGATACAGCTTTACGATACGCAAAGGAACGCGAACAGTTTGGAAAGCCTATTGCGAGTTTCCAGCTACAACAGAAGAAACTGGCCGAGATGATCACAGAGATCACAAAAGCCCAACTACTTGCGTGGAGACTCGGTGTGATGAGGAACGAAGGCACAGCTACCTCAGCACAAATTTCTATGGCTAAAAGGAATAACGTAGAAATGGCTATCAATATCGCAAGGGAAGCCAGGCAGATTTTAGGAGGAATGGGAATTACCGGGGAGTACAGCATTATGCGTCACTCCATGAACCTGGAAAGTGTGATTACCTACGAAGGCACACACGACATTCACCTCTTAATAACAGGGGCAGATATTACAGGAATTCCTGCTTTTCAGTAAAAAAAAGACCTCACAGGTTTTAAAAACCTGTGAGGTCTACTCCAAATTTAAATATCTAAATCAAAACAGGGGCAGCGTTTACAACGCTTGCCCTTTTTGTATTTTTCACAGCATTCGCTCTTCAACTCCACAGGCTTTTTCGCAATCACCCCATCCAGCTTTAGATAATCTTTAGATTTTTGTGAATAGAAAACAATGACATTTAAAATCATGGTACCTGCGATTGTATTACTTCTCAAAAAGGGCAAAAACCGAACCCTTTTTTCAAACTAGTCGGCGTTAAAAGGCGCGATCTTTACTTCCAGCCCATCGAGCTCTTTCTCCATGGGAATTTGACAGCTTAAGCGGCTGTTTTCCTGCACAAAAAAAGCCTGGTCCAGCATCTCCTCTTCTTCATAAGACTTTTCGGGAAGCAGGTGATCTTTGTTCAGCATATAGCACTGGCAGGAGGCACACATGGCCATTCCCCCACAAATACCTACAGTACCTTCGGGTGCGAGCTCGTATGAACGAATCACCTCCATGAGGTTCATGTTCATATCTATAGGCGCATCGACAACGTGCGCTTCTCCTTCGCGATCAATGATTGTAATTTTAATATCTGACATTTGTCAATTATAAAACCTCACAGGTTTCCAAAACCTATGAGGTTTGGTTTTAAATTTCGGTTAAAATTAATTTATACTCTTTACAACTTCCCGTTTGGCCTCTTTCTTACTGCCGTCAAATCCATTCACCCCACTCACCGTGGTGTATTTCATCACGTATTTCTTATCGGGAAATATTTTTTGATAAGCACTCTGGCACATAATGGCCGCTTCATGGAAGCCACACAAAATGAGTTTTAGTTTTCCGGGATAGGTGTTTACGTCTCCAATGGCATAAATCCCCGGAATATTGGTTTGATAATCGTAGCTGTTATCAACCTTGATTGCATTCTTTTCAATTTCGAGCCCCCAATTGGCAATGGGCCCAAGTTTTGGTGAAAGTCCGAATAACGGAATGAAATAATCAGTTTCTTTGATCTCTTCTTCGGAAGCATCTCCTTTGTGGCGGATTACCACTGAATCTAATGCTTCTTCCCCTTTCAAGCCAACTACTTCAGCTTCAGTAATGAGGTTGATTTTTCCTATTTTTGAGAGTTCAGAAACTTTCTCTACTGAATCTAAAGCTCCGCGGAATTCATTTCTTCTGTGAACCAAAGAAACTTCCGAAGCAACTTCAGAAAGATAAATAGCCCAGTCTAAAGCTGAGTCTCCCCCTCCTGCAATTACCACACGCTTGTCGCGGTAATCTTCGGGTTCCTTGATCATATAGGCAACCCCGTTGTTCTCATACTTTGCAATATTAGGAATTGGAGGCTTTCGTGGCTCGAAACTTCCCAGACCACCAGCAATAACTACTACAGGGGCCTGATGTTGCGTACCTTCACTGGTGGTAACGATAAAAGAACCGTCATCCAGCTTCTCTATTGTTTCTGCCCTTTCCCCCAGGGTAAAACCTGGTTCAAACGGGCGAATCTGCTCCATAAGATTATCTACAAGATCTCCCGCCAGTACTTCGGGAAAGGCCGGAATATCATAAATAGGCTTTTTTGGGTAGATCTCTGAACATTGTCCTCCCGGTTGCGGCAGGGCGTCTATGAGGTGACATTTTAATTTTAGTAATCCTGCTTCAAATACGGCGAAAAGACCAGTAGGCCCAGCACCGATGATCAACATATCAGTTTTAATCATTACTTCTTATTTTGTGAATTGGGGAAATGTTATTTTTCAATATTCAGCACCTTTTCAATTTGAGGTACATACCGCTTAATGGTCATTTCAACACCCGATTTCAAAGTCATCGTGTTTACGCTACAGCCCACACAGGCTCCCTGCAACTGAACCTTTACCAGCCGGTCGTCATCTTCTATACTGATAAGGGAGATATCTCCGCCGTCATTCCTAAGGAAAGGCCTTATTTCTTCAAGGGCTCTCTCTACGTTCAATCTAACTTCTTCGCTTGTCATGACTATTTTTTAACTGCACTACAGCCCGCCATAGTGGTGATTTTTATTGCTTCGGTAGGAGGTAAACTGCTATTGCGGTTCACCGTTTCCTGCACTACATTTTGTGTAAGGAGCTCTAAAGCTTTAGATAAAGGGGTATTCTCCTGCAATGCTGCCGGATGCCCAATATCTCCTGCTTCCCTTATGCTTTGCACCAAAGGCAACTGCCCCAAAAATGGCACCTGCAAATCTTCGGCTAAAAGTTTGGCTCCTTCCTTTCCAAAAATGTAATATTTATTATCGGGTAATTCTTCAGGAGTAAAATAGGCCATATTCTCAATGATCCCCAACACAGGAACATTGATGGTCTCCTGCTGAAACATCGCCACTCCTTTCCTTGCATCGGCAAGTGCTACGTTTTGTGGCGTACTCACCACAACGGCACCGGTTAAAGGAAGTGATTGCATGATAGAAAGATGAATATCCCCTGTTCCCGGAGGCAAATCTACCAGCAGGAAGTCGAGTTCGCCCCAGGCTGCATCAAAGATCATCTGGTTCAACGCCTTCGCTGCCATAGGGCCTCTCCATATTACCGCCTGATTTGGCTGTGTAAAGAACCCAATAGACAGCATTTTCACCCCGTGGTTTTCAATAGGTTTCATTTTTGACTTCCCATCTACATTCACAGAAAGGGGTTTTTCTGTCTGCACATCAAACATCATAGGCATAGACGGCCCATAAATATCGGCATCTAAAAGACCTACTTTAAAGCCCATTTTTGCCAGGCTCACCGCAAGGTTTGCAGTGACAGTAGACTTCCCTACTCCACCTTTCCCTGAAGCTACCGCAACAATATTTTTGATACCGGGAATAGACTTCCCTTTAATCTCTGTCTTCTCGGGCGCCTGAACCTTAATATTCACCTTCACCTTGGCTTTTTGATGAACGTGTTCATGAATGGCTTTCATTACATCAACCTCTGCGCGTTTTTTGATATGAAGCGCCGGAGTAGTAAGCAGCAGGTCTACCACCACCTCATCTCCAAAGGTCATAATGTTCTGAACCGCACCACTCTCTACCATATTTTTACCTTCCCCTGAAACAGAAATAGTTTCAAGAGCATTTAATATATCCTTACGATTAAGTTTCATGCTGTATTTCTTGTAATTTCTGAACCTTATGTAGATTCATTCTAAATGCAAATATAAGCTGAAAAGCTAAGATAACGAAGTTATTACCCATTTTTAAGGATCAATAAAATCAATACAAAAATAGCTTAAATTTTTACTGAAGTTCTACCGAAGGATCCCAGAAATAATCCTGAAATCTTACGATTTTATCGTTTATAACCTGCACTCCTTCAGCCTCGAGCATTTGCTGCATTACCCGGGTTCCGGGAAAATGATGTTTCCCTGTAAGCAGGCCATTTCTGTTCACCACCCGATGTGCCGGAATATCTTCCATTTTAGAAGCATTATTCATAGCCCAGCCCACCATTCTCGCACTGCCTTTTGCTCCTAAAAAAGCGGCGATAGCGCCATAGCTGGTTACCCGCCCTTCAGGAATAAGTTTTACCACCTCATACACCCGTTCAAAAAAGGAAGTTTCTGTCATTACTGCAAATAGATCCTAATGAAGGTAATGATCAGCAAGACCAGCATAAGAGCTGCCATGAAGTAGTTGGAATATTTTACAAAAAAAGTCCCCTCAGCTTCTATCTTGGTGAAAAACAACGCATAAAAGTAAAGGGTTGTAAACGTACCCAGAGAAGCTCCCAGTACAAATGCGGTATTGTTAAGCGGGTGATATTCTACAGCGCCATTTACATTAAGTGCAGCAGCAAGTGCCACAAAAAATGGAATGGGAAAAATATTTAGTACGCCTATCATCATTCCCTTTAGCACACTTCTTAGCCCGGAGGTTGGATGAACCTCTACCTCTTTCTTTTTTCGTTGTGCCATTACGAGAAAATAGAACATCATGATCAAAAAGATCACGAGCCCGGCCCGCAAGAGCACATTGTTAATATAGGCATTGTCAAAGATATAGCGCGCCAGCATGACCGCGATCAACGCCTGTAGCATAACGATCACAGATGCACCAATAGCCATGTAGATGCCGTTCTTTTTACCTCTTTTGACACAGGTTTTGGCAACACTCATATTCACAAGTCCCGGGGGAACTACCCCCAGCAGCGCTGCAAAATAGGTAATAAGGAAAATTTTAGTTTCCTCCAATGCTGGTTATTTTATCCTAAACTGTACGTAAGTTATGGGTTTTCCCTGCTCAAGATACTGTTTTTCATAAAAAGTCTGTATCCCGGTAACTTCTTTTGGAGAATACTCGTTTTTATACACGTTGTGGTTGGCCTGTACCACCTCATGACCTTCGCCATGGAGTAGACCAAGTGTATAGCCGTGCATAAATTCACTATCTGTTTTAAGGTTGACCAGGCCTTGTGGTTTCAGGATCTTCTTATATCTCTGAAGAAATTCGGAATTGGTCATTCTATGCTTGGTACGCTTGTATTTTATTTGTGGATCGGGGAAAGTAATCCAGATTTCATCTACTTCATTTTCCGCAAACAGCAAATCAACCAGCTCTATCTGGCTTCTCAAAAAGGCCACATTTTGAAGTCCTTCTTCCAGGGCTGTTTTCGCACCCCGCCAAAAACGGGCTCCTTTTATATCAATCCCAATAAAGTTCTTCTCCGGATAGGCTTCAGCAAGAGCCACGCTATATTCCCCTTTTCCGCAGCCCAGTTCAAGTACTATAGGCTTATCGTTTTTAAAGAAGTCGCTGCTCCACTTCCCTTTCAGGATAAATTCTCCATCTACCACCTCTTCCCGTGTGGGCTGTACCACATTAGAAAAGGATTCGTTTTCTCTAAACCGCTTTAATTTATTCTTACTTCCCACCTGAAAATTTAATATTTTGGTAAAATTAAAGAAAATCCCCCACAGGCCTTTCAATTATATCTGATTTATGCGAAGTAGACGAATTTTGGTTGCGCCAATTAACTGGGGGTTAGGTCATGCCACACGATGCATCCCTATTATTGAAAAACTTGAAGAACAGGGATTTACTCCCATCATAGCTTCAGATGGAGCAGCACTTGACCTTCTTAAAAAGGAGTTTCCGCATTTGCAGGCATTTGAATTACCTTCTTACAATATCACCTACACCAGAAAGGGAAGCTTTTTAAAATGGAAGCTGCTTTTAGACAGCCCACATATCCTGAAAAACATCAAAAAGGAAAAACAGGCCACTGAGATCCTGGTGCAAAAATTAAAACTTCACGGAATAATTTCGGACAGCCGGTTTGGGGTGCGGCACCCGCATGTACCAGGCGTTTTTATCACCCACCAGTTGAATGTACTCTCGGGGACAACCACTTTCTTCAGCAGTTGGCTTCACCAGAAGTATATAAAACAATATGATCAATGCTGGATTCCCGACACTCCCGGCAGGCCAAACCTAAGCGGAATTCTTGGACATCCAAAAAGGGCATTTTCAGAAGTAAATTATCTAGGGGTGATGAGCAGGTTTAAAAAAGAAAAAATACCTCGGAAGTATGATTACATGGTATTATTGTCAGGCCCCGAACCCCAGAGAAGCATTCTCGAAGAAATTCTTCTAAAGGAGTTCAGCAAATCTTCCGGAAGTATCCTCTTTATAAGAGGGGTTGTAGATGAAAGCACTGCTGATTTCAATACACCAAATCTCACTGTAAGAAACTATCTCTTTGGCAGGGAACTGGAACAGGCACTTAACAGTAGCGAAGTGGTAGTGGCAAGATCGGGATATACCACCCTTATGGATCTTGCCCGGCTCGAAAAAAAGGCCTTTTTCATACCTACACCCGGCCAGTTTGAACAGGAATACCTGGCTGATAGAATGCGCAAATTAGGTTTTGCACCATCGTGCAGGCAGGAAGAATTTAATCTGGAAATGCTGGTTACAGTAAAAGATTATTCGGGGTTAAAGGATCCTGGCTTTGTTTGTGATTTCTCAAAGCTTTTTGGCCTTTTTAAGGGTGAATGAAAATTCACTTCCCATACCGTAAGTACTTTCTACAAAGATTCTCTCCTTATGTGCCTCAAGCAGGTGCTTTACAATGGCCAGGCCAAGCCCCGAGCCTCCTTCTTTACGCGATCCGCTTTTGTCTACCCGGTAAAAGCGCTCAAATAACCTCGGAATATGCTCTTTTTGGATCCCCTCTCCATTGTCGCTTACTCTTATTATGATCTTCTTCTTGGAGTGATCTTCAATAGATACTTCTGTAGTCCCGTCGTTCTTACCGTATTTGATAGAATTCACGATGAGGTTGGTCATCACCTGCTGAATTCTTTCTTTATCGGCTTTAACCCACACAGGAGCATAAGGAGTTTCAAATGTGAGGGTGATATTCTTCTTTGCGGCTTTCATCTCCAGGAGGTCAAAGACATTCTGAACTACCTCAACAATGTTAAATACTTCAGGTTTAAGACTGAGCTCTCCGGTTTCCAGTTTAGTGATCATATCCAGATCCTGAACAATGTAAACCAGTCGCTCCACCCCTTTGGCTGCTCTTGAAAGATACTGCTTTCGCACATTTTTATCTTTCATAGCTCCATCAAGCAAGGTCTCAATATATCCCTGAACTGTGAATAAAGGGGTTTTGAGTTCGTGAGAGATATTGCCCATAAATTCTTTCCGGTAGGAATCACGCACTTTTAAAGCTTCGATTTCGAGTTTTTTCCCTTCAGCAAATTTCTGCACTTCCTGCGATAGGCTGGTCATATCTGTAGTCACCTGCTCAGGGTTAAGTGGGGTAGCACTAAGCATACTCACATTCTCGTATATCTTCTTTATCTTTTTATAAATAAAGGCCTCAACCCGGTACTGAATGATGAGAAATGAAAAAATAAAACACGAAAAACCATAGAGCAGAAGTGCCCACTCTGAATATGCATCGTGAATAATGAGAAAAACAGCCGAAATCCCAGTAAGGAAGAGTGACACATAAATTGATGTCTTTATTGCAAACCTATATGAGCGCCTAAAACCTTTAGCCATTACTCTACAAACTTATACCCCACACCTTTAATGGTCTGGATGCTCTCACCTCCAAGTTTTTCCCTGAGTTTTCTAATATGCACATCAATAGTACGACCGCCTACAACCACCTCATTGCCCCAAACCCGTTCAAGGATCTCATCTCTCTGAAAAACCCGTCCGGGTTGTGATGCCAATAAGAATAATAGCTCAAATTCCTTCCGGGGCAACATCACCTCTTCCCCGCCTTTTACAACTTTGTATTCTTCCCTGTTGATCTCGAGGTTTCCGGCAGTAATAATCTCTGCTTTCCCTCCGGCTTCCCCTCCGTTAAACCGGCGCAGCAAGGCCTTCACTTTACTTATAAGCACTTTCGGTTTTATGGGTTTAGTGATATAATCATCGGCACCAGCGTCAAATCCGGCCATTTGAGAGTAATCTTCTCCCCTGGCGGTAAGAAAAGTAATCATGCTGTTGGTAAGCTCCGGTTCTTTTCGCATTTGAATGCAGGTTTCTATACCATCCATTTCAGGCATCATTACATCTAAAATAATAAGATGAGGATGGTTTTCTTTGGCAACTTTTAAAGCCTGTTTACCATTTTCTGCAGTTACTACCCGGTAACCTTCAGCAGCTAAATTATACCTTATAATCTCAATGATATCGGGCTCATCATCGACCAAAAGGATGCAAATGTCATTTGTTTTCATGGGTGTGGTTAATTTACCCTGTAAAAGTAAAGATAATAATTATGCCGCCTCCCACTCCCATTCATTGATAACCTTCTGTTAACCTTAAATTTAATTAGTCATAACCTTTAGTTGATCTATTGGTAATTTTCAGCTAACGCCATAGTTACATTGCACAGTTTTCTTTGCGGCATAGAAAATTGACAAAAATGAGACTTCTTTTGATTGGTGCCGCAGTACTCCTTTCCTTTTCAAACCTGTTGGCACAGGAGACACAACACACCGGTAGCATTGCCGGGAAATTAACTGACAAGGAAATGCAGGGCGAACCCCTCCCCTTTGCAAATGTACTCGTGAAAGGCACAGGTACAGGTGGAACTACTAACGTAAACGGACTTTTTGAAATAGAAAATCTTGAACCCGGAAGCTACACTGTTGCCTTTAGCTTTGTAGGATACGAACAGCTCGAAATCCCCAATGTGCGGGTAGAACCGGGTAAAGTAACAGAAATAAACACTCAACTTGGAACCACTGCTTCTTCCCTGGATGAAGTTGTTATTTCTACGGTATCAAGGGCCGATTCTGAAGTGGCACTGCTATTAGAGCAGAAAAATGCCATTACAATAAAACAGGCTATTGGCGCTGAAGAACTGTCAAGAAAAGGGATCAATAACGTAGAGCAGGGCCTCTCCAAGGTCTCTGGCATTAGCATGGTGGGAGACAGGGGTATTTTTGTAAGGGGATTGGATGACCGTTATAATTTTCTAACGATGAACGGACTTCCCGTAGCATCTTCAGACCCCGATTTTAAAATTATTCCGCTTAGTTACATCGCCACCAACATTGTGAGCTACGTAGATGTTTATAAAACCTTCAGCCCTTCGCTGTATCAGGATTTTGCGGGCGCAACTTTTAATGTCAACACCATCACCGCAGCTTCAAAGCCCGCTACCACTGTAACTGCTGGAGTCAATTACAACACCAATTCTACTTTTGAAGATTACAATATCGATAACAGCAGTGATTTGGAATACCTGGGATATACGGGAAACAGTAGGGAACTACCTGCCGCACCCGCTCAATCTCCCAGTCCATTTTCAACTTCCTGGACTCCTGAAAAAATTACTGCCCCACTGGCTACTACTCTTGGAATAACTCATGGGCAACGCCTGGTAAACGGAGACAAACAATCTCTGGGTATATATTTTGGTATGAACTATCGCAATTCTTACGAGAAGAAAAACGGGGTAGAACGCACATTAAATTCTGAAGGCACCGCAGGGCAGGATTTCTCTACCACAAACTATGATTTCTCCACACGAAAATCAGCTTTACTGGCACTTGATTACGACAGGTTTGATATGCTGAAGCTGAACTTCAATACCATTTACCTTCAGAATACATCCAATTTTATAAGGGAAGCATATGGGAGGAATGACGGATTTACCCAGCTTAACAACAGAGATTTCTTTATCCGTGACATTCGGTATACAGAAAATGACATGCTCACCTTTCAGCTGTTGGGTGACCTGGAATGGAACAACAAAAAACATCAACTGCATTTTGGCGGCTCTACAGGAATAGGCAACAATAATGTGCCCGATCGCAGGGTGCTGCGCGCTGCCGGCACAGGGGAAGATGCAGAATACATTACCACAAATGGCATTAATCCCTTCAGGTTCTATCAGGAGCTGGAGAACGTTAGCTTTAGTTCCCGCCTTGAGTACGAGTTGGGAATTCAGAAAAAAGAAGACAACACCTTCTCCACAAAAATTAAGATAGGGCATAATTTCGACGGAATAAATTACGATTTCTTCACCCGCACAATCACAGCACAGGTCAGTTCGGCTAACTTGCCAAACCTGAATACCAATGATCCTGAAGCTTTCTTCCAACAAGGTTTATCTGAAGGATTTCTGGAATATGCAGGCAATTTTGCCCCTACACCACCCGACATTCAGGTGGAGCAATACATACACGCCGGGTATTTCATCTTTTTAAAGGAATGGGACAATATACTACTTGATGTGGGCGTACGCGCTGAATATGCACCTAGAGAAATCACTTATAAAAAAGCTCTCGATACTAAGTTCAGTAAGATCACCTATGAACCCTTCGATATTAGCCCTGCCCTCAACATCAGGTACCAACTTACCGAAACCTCTAACCTGAGGCTGGCGACATCTATCACCACTACCCGCCCCAGGATGAGAGAGATCTTGCCTACAATTTACCAGGATGGGGATGGCAACCAGGTAATAGGGAACCCCGATCTTTTAAATTCCCGCAACTACAATTTAGACCTGAAATATGAGTTCTTTCCAACTAACAGCGAATTACTGGCGGTAACCGCCTTTGCTAAATATCTCCAGGACCCCATAGAGCGTTTGGCCCGTGCCACCTCTGTAGGCTACAGAACTTATTTCGATAATTTTGAGGAAGCTGTTCTCTACGGAATAGAAGCCGAAGCCAGGTTCAATGCCGGAAGCCTCTTCAAAAATGCCATTTTTGACAGGTTATCTGTAGGCTTTAACGGAATTCTGATGGATTCTCGTGCAACTGCCGAAGAGAACAACCCCCGATTTGCAGCAGTAACCAATAAAGACCGAAAACTGCAGGGAGCATCAAACTGGGGGATCAATGCCGATCTACTTTACCAAATTTTTAAGCGCGGCAATACAGAGTCTTCCCTAAACCTCATTTACAACACTTTTGGAAAAAGAATATATGCCGTAGGTGTAGAAGGAGCCGATGAAATCTACGAAAAGCCTGTTGATCAACTTGACCTGGTGTGGACCACCCAATTCAACAAAAGCTGGGGACTCAAATTAACCGCGAGAAATCTTCTCAACGAAAAGACCATGTTCTTCCAGGATCCCACCCGCGAAATAAGGTTCCCTGATAAGTTCAGCAACACTATAGAATCATTTGATACCGGCACCACCTATGGAGCCTCCATCACCTTTAAATTTTAAACTTAAATATTCAACTAAAAATTAGAAAAAATGAAAAACCAATTCTTAAAAACCGCATTTACAATCGCGCTTTCACTCAGCTTGTTTTCATGCAGCAGTGATGATGATGTTCCAAACCCCGATCCCGGCACAGGAGGCGACTCAGGAATACTTGAGGGCACTGTTCTTGAAGGGGATATTACAGAAGACCTCCTTGTGAAAGAAGGTAATTATAACCTGAAAGGCGCAGTTTCAGTAAAAGATGGAGCCACACTAACCATAGAACCAGGAACAACTTTCACGATAAGCGCCGCAGACCAGGCGGCAGGAGTAAACCTGTTATTTGTAGAACAGGGCGGCAAATTAATAGCCGAGGGTACTGCAGCAAAACCTATAGTCTTTACTTCTGAAAATAAAAATTCGGAAGGTGGAGACGGTGACTGGGGCGGTATCGGTATACATGGCCGCGCCAAAATGAACGCCCCCGGCGGAACCTCAATCTCTGAAGCAGGGCAGTTACCGTATGGAGGCACCAATGATCAGGATAGTTCGGGGAGCCTGAAGTATGTAAGAGTCGAATATGCAGGGCAGGCATCTTCAGATGGCCAATTTGAATTCAATGCTTTCTCCTTCTTCGCGGTAGGCAGCGGCACCACTCTTGAAAACCTCGAGGCTTTTGAAGGCGCTGATGACGGGTTTGAATTCTATGGAGGTACTGTAAACGCCAGGAACCTTGTAGCTATAGGAATGGAAGATGATTCAATAGACTGGGATGAAGGTTACCGCGGAACTCTTAATAATGTTGCTATTGTTCAATACGACGGCGTGGGAGATTTCGCTTTTGAACTGGCTAACAGAAAAGGTGAGAACAATGCAGAACCACGTTCAATGGGTACAGTTAAATATGTGAGTATTTGGGGCCATAACCGCAGCGGCAAAGCTGCATTCGATTTAAAACAGGGAACCGCCGGAACTTTCGAAAATATTGTGGGGAGTAATTACGAAACCATCATATTTCTCAATGACCAGCTACAGGAAGTAGAAAATGACCAACTACAATTTACCAATGCTCATTTTGAGTACAGTAAAGATCTTGTGGTGAACAACGTTAACGACACCGAGGTAGCGGGCAACTTACTAGAGCTTGATGAGAATGCAACAGGTGCAGATCTAAGCGTCTTTGAAAGCTGGAGCAACCTGGCTGCGGCTCAAAAATTTTAATGAATTAGCCGTTTATTAATAGATTTGTTTTTAAGGGGTTGCGATGTCGCAACCCCTTTTTTTGAAAATTATTGTGTAGAAATTAAGCTTTAACTTTTCTGCAACTAAAATTTGGTGCGGTTTTTGAATTTTTTATTGTAATTTTGAATTGATACCGTATTGAAAATGAAACAACTCTACTTGTACCCTCTTATGATCATTGGCCTTTTGCTCTTATCGAGCCCGGCTTTTGCACAGGTATCAGCCCCGGAACCTCCTGTAAAAGAAGTTCCTATTGAAGGGCTTTCTATTTTCCCCAATCCTGCTTCAGGTCAAAAAGTGTACATTAACACTAAAGCGGGAAAAGCTAAAAGAGTAGAGATCTATAATGTTTTGGGCAAGAGCATCCTTTCTGCACAATTAACAGGGAATGAGCTCAATATCTCCAATCTTGAACCAGGGGTATATATTATGAGGATCCAGGAAGGTCGAAGTTCTGCTACCCGAAAGCTTGTGGTAAGATAGCCCATATCCTTTATTTTATTCAGTACCTTTGTGCCCTCAATTTTTTATGACAATTTGAAGGACATATTTTCCATTTCCACTCTCGAGGAGTTCAATAAAAAAGCGCTGCAGGTATTTGATTATCAATACAAAAACAACCCTGTATACCAAAAATTTGCCCAGCTGTTGCACCGCAGTCCGGCACAGGTAACCTGTGTTGAAGAAATCCCTTTTTTGCCAATCTCCCTCTTTAAATCTCATAAAATACTTTCTTCGGAAGCTTCTGCTGAAGTTATTTTTAGCAGCAGCGGCACCACAGGTACTCAAACCAGCAAACATTACGTTACAGACCTGAAGGTTTATGAGGAAAGTTTCCGCAGGGGTTTCACACATTTCTACAATAATGTAGAAGATTATGCAGTGCTCGCACTTCTTCCCTCATATCTTGAAAGAAAAGGATCTTCATTGATCTACATGGTGCAGGATCTTATTGAGAAAAGTAATAATCCGGCAAGTGGTTTTTATCTTCACGACCTCGATGCGCTCGTTCAAAAACTACAAGAGCTGGAAGAGAAAGGGCAAAAGACACTGCTTATAGGTGTTTCTTTTGCATTACTGGATCTGGCAGAGCAATACCGTTTAAACCTAAAGCATACTATTGTGATGGAGACCGGCGGAATGAAAGGCCGCCGCAAGGAAATGATACGCACCGAACTTCACGAAGTGCTAAAAAACGGATTGGGGGTAGAAGCTATTCATAGCGAATATGGAATGACCGAGCTACTGTCACAGGCATACGCCCTCAAAAATGGCATTTTTGAATGCCCACCCTGGATGAAGATCCTTATAAGAGAACCCGAAGACGCCTTAAGCTTACTCCCCGAAGGGAAATCTGGCGGAATCAACGTGATAGACCTCGCCAATATTAATTCCTGCTCTTTCATTGCCACACAGGACCTTGGTAAAAATTTAGGCGGGGGAAAGACTGAAATACTGGGCCGTTTTGACCACAGTGATATAAGAGGGTGTAACCTGATGGTTTTTTAACAAAAAATAATTACCTGTACTGTAAGGATTGTAGTTTTTACCGACTTACTGTACGGTTAGATTATGTTTTCATAATTGGTTGGTTAGTAGAAGCCCCCTTCGCCCTCTAAGGCAAGGGGGCTATCTTATTTACTCAACCCTTAAAATATAGGTGTTCCTTTTTCCTTTATTGATAATGACGTATTTATCATTTAAAAGGTCATTTGTGGTGATGGTATAATCTTCGGTGACCTTTTCTTTATTTACCGAAATAGAATTTTCTTTTAAAGCTCTCCTGGCTTCTCCGTTAGAGTTTAAAAAGTCGGTTTTGGCAGAAAGAGCTGCAATCATATCCAAACCTGCCTCTACATCGGCACGGTCAATTTTTGCCTGTGGCACCCCTTCAAAAACATCTAAAAAAGTAGCTTCATTCAGCTTTTTTAGATCCTCGGCGGTACTCTTTCCAAAAAGTACTTCCGAAGCCTTTACAGCATTATCATACTCCTCTGCCGAGTGTACCATTACAGTAATTTCTTCGGCCAGTTTTCGCTGCAATTCTCTCAAATGAGGCGCCTCTTTATGCTGAGCTATAAGACCTTCTATCTCTTCTTTTGAAAGGAAAGTAAATATTTTTATAAATTTTTCGGCATCTTCATCGCTGGTGTTGAGCCAGTATTGATAGAACCTGTAAGGAGATGTACGTGCCGGATCAAGCCAGATGTTCCCCGACTCGGTTTTTCCGAATTTAGTACCGTCGGCCTTGGTAATTAACGGGCAGGTAAGGGCATAACCTTTCCCTTCACAAATTCTTCTAATGAGCTCGGTTCCGGTTGTGATATTCCCCCACTGGTCACTACCACCCATTTGCAGCGTACAATCCAGCTCCCTGTACAAATGCAGAAAATCATATCCCTGCACAAGCTGGTAAGTGAATTCGGTAAAAGACATTCCTTCGGAAGAATCTGAAGACAACCGCTTTTTCACGCTGTCTTTAGACATCATGTAGTTCACAGTAATGTGTTTTCCTACATCTCTTATAAAGCTCAAAAAACTGAAGTCTTTCATCCAGTCATAGTTATTCACCATTACTGCCGCATTCTCTGCTTCACTTTCAAAGTCGAGAAATTTAGACAGTTGGTTTTTAAGGGCATTTTGATTCTGAAGCAAAGTAGCTTCAGTAAGAAGATTGCGCTCGTTTGATTTTCCTGAAGGGTCACCTATCATTCCTGTAGCTCCTCCTACCAGTGCCACAGGACGATGTCCTGCTTCCTGGAAGTGCTTCAGCATCATAACACCCACCAGGTGACCTATATGTAAAGAATCGGCTGTGGGGTCAATCCCAACATAGGCAGACCTAAGGCCTTCCAAAAGATGCTCTTCGGTGCCGGGCATCACATCGTGAATCATCCCTCTCCAGGTCAATTCTTCTACAAAATTCTTGCTCATGATCATTATTTTGAAGTAAAAACAGCCGTAAAGATACCATAAAGCTTCATTTTTCCTAAGCGGTTTTAGCTATATTTACCTCATGATTCTAGTCACCGGAGGCACAGGCTTGGTAGGTTCACATTTGCTGCTTGATCTTGTTAAAGCAGGAAAATCTGTTCGTGCGATCTATCGTACAGAAGCAAGCTTAGAAGCCGTAAAAAAAGTTTTTTCCTACACGAATTCCCAACCTGAAGCAAACACCCTCTTTTCTTCGATTGAATGGGTTCAAGCCGATATCACAGACATCCCCTCTTTAAATAACGCCTTTAAAGATATTCATCAGGTTTATCATTGTGCGGCACTGGTCTCTTTTGACACTTCTAAAGATGCTTTACTGCGGAAGGTGAACATTGAAGGCACAGCTAATGTTGTAAACCTTTGTATCGCAAATGAAGTGGAGAAACTTTGTTATGTAAGTTCTATTGCCACTTTAGACCAGAAACCCGGCGAAAAGGAGATCACTGAAGTTTCTTTCTGGAACAAAGAACTTAGCCACAGCATGTATGCCATTACCAAATATGGCGCAGAGATGGAAGTGTGGCGTGCAAGCCAGGAAGGTGTTCCTGTGGTTATTGTGAAGCCCGGGATCATTATTGGCCCCGGATTTTGGAGCAGTGGCAGCGGTAAAATCTTCGAAAAGATACACAGCGGCCTCGATTACTTTGTTCCAAAAACCACCGGCTTTGTCGGCGTTTGGGATGTGGTAAGAATTGCCCGGGAACTGATGGTTTCCCCTGTCAAAAATGACGAATTCATAGTGGTTTCTGAAAACCTTTCGTTCAAGACAGTTTTTTCTATGACGGCTAGTTCCCTTGGAAGACCAGCACCATCAAAAGCACTAAAAAGATGGATGGTACTTACCGGATGGTTGTGGCAGGAACTAAGAGGTTTATTTTCAAACCGGGAAAAGCAACTGGAAAAGAGGTCTCAAAAAAGCCTTTTTGAACACACGTTTTATTCTTCAGCTAAACTGAAGCAACAAATAGATTTTGAATTTGAACCTATTTCAGAAGTAATAGAAAAAACAGCTTCTTACTACAAAAAAGACCTTCAGAAATAATTTAACGTTGAACCCGGCTTTTTGAAACAGGCATGGGAAGCCTGGGATCGGGCTCAAGCAATCCTGAAGTATCCCTTCTAAACTCGCGCCGTATCAAAGTATCCCGGGTACCATTTCCGGAATTTTCTCTAAGAGAATCTTTTCTTTTTTCCTCCACTTCCCTAATGGAATCATACTCGGCCATCAGTGCCTCCAGCCTCTCCTTTACCCTCTCATATATTTTTTCGTACTGCTTGTAGTTCTGCGCGTAGTACTCATTGCTTTGCGCCAGCTGGGTACTGTCTATGCCGTATTTTTTGGTAAGATAAGGGTATGCATTCACCCCTTTTTCTTCCATAAGAGTTTTGTTGTAGCTCCTGGCACCATGAAGCAGGGAAAGTTCTGTGAGCACCTCAACCATCTTATCTTCAGCAATTAGATTATCTGGTTTTGGAGTACGGTTGATTTCCTGGCAGGAAACCAGCATTAAAAAGACCCCTAAAATGGTGAAGACCTTTCTCATGCTACCTGTCAAATTTTAATCTTTCGGCTTGTACAAAAGGAGTGAAATTGAAATTCTTGTAAACTAAATTTCCATTTACAAAGGTGTGAGTTACCCGCGATTTGAAAGTAGTGCCTTCAAAGGGAGACCAGCCACATTTATACAGCGTATTTCCAGGCTGTACAGCCCATGGAGCATTGAGATCAACAAGTACAAGATCGGCCTTGTAGCCCTCTCTTATAAACCCTCTTTTTTCAATATCAAAAAGAATAGCGGGGTTATGGCACATTTTCTCTACAATTTTCTCCAGTGAAATTTTGCCCTGGTGATACATCTGCAGCATTGCAGGGAGAGCGTGTTGCACTAACGGGCCGCCGCTTGGAGCCTTGGTGTACACGTTTTTCTTTTCCTCACGGGTATGCGGCGCATGGTCTGTCGCGATAACATCTATCTTGTCTTCAATTAGCCCTTTTAAGAGAGCTTCCTGATCTTTTTGTGTCTTTACAGCAGGGTTCCATTTTATGAAAGTTCCCTTTTTCCCGTAATCTTCATCATTGAACCAAAGGTGGTGCACACAAACTTCGGCAGTGATCATTTTATCTTTAAGCGGCTTTTTACTGTCGAACAACTTGAGTTCTTTTGCCGTAGAAAGATGGAAAACGTGTAATCTCGCCCCGGTTTTTTTAGCTAATGCAACAGCTTTTGATGAAGAAATATAACAGGCTTCTTCACTGCGAATTTTAGGATGCAGCTCTACCGGAATATCATCTCCATACTCCGCTGTATATTTCTGTAGATTCTCCTGAATGGTTTTTTCATCTTCACAATGCGCTGCAATGAGCACAGGAGATTCTTTGAAGATTTTCTCCAGCACTTTTTCATCGTCTACCAACATATTCCCCGTAGAGGAGCCCAGAAAAAGTTTGAGGGCCGGCACTGTTTTGGGGTCTATTTTCTTGATCTCCTCAAGATTATCATTAGTACCTCCAAACATAAAGGCATAATTGGCGTAAGAGGTAGCCTCTGCCAGTTTATATTTTTCTTCAAGAAGTTCTATAGTGGTGGTTTGCGGCTGGGTATTGGGCATTTCTATGAAAGAAGTAATACCACCTGCCACAGCTGCTTTTGAGCCTGTTTCAATTGTTTCTTTGTGGGTAAGCCCCGGCTCCCTGAAATGCACCTGATCATCAATAACCCCAGGTATAAGGTAATTGCCTTCGGCATCGACGATAGTAAGGTTAGGAGATTTGGCACTTATACTTGAAGCGATCTCTTTAATAATTCCATCTTCAATAAAAACATCTCCTTCAACGATAGCACCTTCATTGACAATTTTTGCATTCTTAATTAATACCTTCTTCATTATATTGTCATCTTATTAAACAGACTGTTTATTTTCATTTTTATCACTCCAAAAACAGCTTCCCATATAATTGAACCACTCATTTTTGATGTTCCGCGGGTTCTGTCGGTAAAAACTACCGGCACTTCCACGATGTTGAACTTTGCCAGGTAAGCTTTGAATTTCATTTCAATTTGAAAAGCATAACCAACAAATTTAATTTTATCAAGGTGAATCCTCTCAAGCACTTCTCTATCATAGCAAACAAAACCTGCCGTGGTATCTTCTACAGGCATTGCTGTTATGAAGCGTACATATTTTGAGGCCAGCCAGGATAAAAGCACCCTGCTCATGGGCCAGTTTACCACATTAACCCCGGTTTTATACCGGGAGCCAATCGCTACCTGGGCTCCACCCCGCTTACAGGCATTATAGAGGCGTATCAAATCGTTGGGATTGTGGGAAAAATCGGCATCCATTTGAAAGATGTACTTATAATCCCGTTCCAAAACCCATTCAAAACCTTTGATATACGCCGTACCCAAACCAGATTTCCCTTCCCTTTCAATCAGGAATAACCTATTCTCATAGACCGATTGCAGAGACCTGACTATTCTGGAGGTTTGATCGGGAGAATTATCATCCACCACCAAAACGTGAAAATCGCGCTGAAGAGAAAAGACATTTTTAATGATCTTTTCAATATTTTCTTTTTCGTTGTAGGTGGGTATTATAACAATCCCATCTGGCATAAAATTCTTTTGGACAAATGTAACTATTTTTAAAGTTTAGGATGGTTTTTTAAAACTTCTTTTAATCGTATTAATCCTACCTTTGTAGAAAATTCTCCTGCTTGGAAGTAATAGAAAGACATGCGGTTTCTCAAGACTGGATCACCCTCCTACTCTTACTGGTATTGGTACTGCTGGTGGTGGCCAGGTATGCGTTCACTCAAAGGTTTGCCCACTTTAGCATGCTTTTCGCTACAGATAAGTACCTTCTTTTAAAGGGAAAAGACCCCAATCTTTTTCATCCATTTAACGTACTTCTTTTTGTTGTGAATGTGGTCTCGGCAGGCCTGTTTATCTTTATTTACTACCTCACTTTTACCGATGCTTACCCTGAGAGGCCAATGGTAACCTTCTTAAGGATAATTACTGCATATACGACTTTTGTGCTGCTCAAGTTTTCCCTGGAAAAGATTCTGGCAGATGTAGTTTCAGTCAATGATAAAATGAACTACTACCTGTTCTACAAACTTAGTTACCGCAATTTCATGGCCTTGATATTACTCCCTGTTTCTATATTTTTTATATATACATGGGAACCAACAAGGCTGGTGCTCTACATTTTGCTGGGACTTATTTTACTTATGAATTTGATTACCCTGCTCAGCATTTTTATCAAAAACCGACAGTACATTGCGACCCATTGGTTTTATTTTATTTTGTATCTTTGCGCTCTTGAAATTGGACCCTATTATATTTTATATAAGCTGGTTACCAAGTTCCAGGGTGAATAAAAAATATGTATATGAAAGTGAAAACAATTCTGGTATCTCAACCAGAGCCGAAGGTTGAAAATTCTCCTTATTTTGATCTTGAAGAAAAACAAAAAGTAAAAATAGATTTTATCCCGTTTATCCACGTTGAGGGCGTTTCTTCCAAGGATGTAAGACAGCAAAAGGTAGACCTTTCAAATTATACAGCAATTATCCTTACCAGTCGTAATTCTGTTGACCATTTCTTTAGAATTGCTGAAGAGATGCGATTTAAAGTTCCCGATACTTTAAAATACTTTTGCCAGAGCGAGGCCGTTGCTTATTACCTGCAGAAATACGTAGTTTACCGCAAGCGGAAAATTTACGTCGGAAAAAGGACTTTTGCTGAACTTTCTCCCCTTATTAAGAAGTACAAAAACGAAAAATTCCTCCTGCCATCTTCAGATATGCTGAAGCCAGATGTGCCAAAAACCCTGAATAAGCTTGGGGTGGATTGGAAAAAAGCTGTTTTCTACAAAACCGTTGTGAGTGATCTTTCTCACCTTAGGGAAGTATTTTATGATATCCTGGTGTTCTTTAGCCCCAGCGGAATCAAATCCCTATTTGAGAATTTTCCCGATTTTAAACAAAATGACACCAAAATTGCTGTTTTTGGAAACACTACGGTAAAGGCTGCAAAAGACCACGGACTGGTTGTGAATATTCAGGCGCCAACGCCTGAAACACCTTCCATGACCATGGCTCTTGAAAAATACATCAAGGAACAAAATAAAAAGGCTCATTAGATCCTGAAAAATTGGACATAAAAAAACCGGCAGTTGCCGGTTTTTTTATGTCTTTCTCTGTAATTCTTATGATACTTTAGGAGCACCTGAAAGGATTTCTTCATTAGCCTGCGCCTGGAATTTTTCAAAATTCTTTTGAAAAGATTCGGCAAGTTGATTGGCCTTTCGGTCATAAGCTTCTTTATCTTTCCAGGTATTTCGCGGATTGAGTACTTCAGAAGGTACGTTCTCACATTCCACCGGCATCTGCAAACCAAAAACCGGATGCTCAATATATTCTACGTTCTCAAGCTTCCCTTCAAGTGCCGAAGAGATCATTTCCCTGGTATAGCGCAACTTCATTCTTGAACCTACTCCGTAAGGCCCGCCAGTCCAACCGGTATTTACCAGCCACACATTTGTATTGTTCTCTTTCATCTTTGCACTCAGCATTTCAGCATAACGCGTGGGGTGTAACGGCATAAAAGGTGCGCCAAAACAAGCAGAGAAGCTTGGAATAGGCTCATCTACACCTGCTTCGGTACCTGCTACCTTTGCAGTGTACCCGCTTATAAAGTGATAGGCTGCCTGCCCCGGAGTAAGCTTGCTTATTGGAGGCAAGACCCCAAAAGCATCGGCTGTGAGAAAGAAGATATTTTTTGGATTTTCACCAATAGAAGGCTCCTGAATATTGTCAATATGATCAATTGGGTAACTCACCCTGGTGTTCTGGGTAATTTCGGTATTTTCAAAGTCTACCTCTCCACTTTCATCCAAAATGACATTTTCGAGAATTGCCCCTTTTTTAATAGCCCTGAATATGTCCGGTTCATTCTCTTCGGTAAGATTGATGACTTTTGCATAGCAGCCACCTTCAAAATTAAAGACCCGGTTCTCTTTGGTCCAACCATGCTCGTCATCTCCAATAAGCCTTCTTTCAGGATCGGCAGAAAGCGTGGTTTTCCCGGTCCCCGAAAGGCCGAAGAAAATTGCCGTATCTCCTTCTTCTCCCACATTTGCAGAACAGTGCATGGGTAAAGTGTTTTTATCAATTGGCAGTATGAAATTGAGGGCCGAAAAAATCCCCTTTTTAATTTCACCCGTATACCCTGTTCCTCCAATGAGTGCAATCTTTTTTGTAAAGTTTAAAATGGCAAAATTGTGCTGCCGGGTTCCATCCACTTCAGGATCGGCCATAAAACCGGGAGCATTTAATACCAGCCAGTCTTCCTTAAAATCATCCAGTTCACTTTCTTCAGGACGTAAGAACATGTTATAGGCAAAGAGGTTTGACCACGGATATTCATTTACTACTCTAATATTCAGCCTGTAATCTTCATCAGCACAGGCGTATGAGTCTCTCACAAAGACTTCTTTTCCAGAAAGATAATCGGCTACCTTATTGTAAAGGGCATCAAATTTATCGGGATCAAAGGGAATATTTATATTTCCCCACCAAACCCTGTCTTTGGTAATGTCATCTTCAACAATAAACCTGTCTTTGGGCGATCTTCCTGTAAATTCCCCAGTGTTTACTGCCAAAGCTCCAGACGAAGCTTCTACTCCCTGACCTTTTTCAATAGTAATGTCATGTAGGTCTTTTGGAGAAAGTTGATAGTGAACTTCTACATCATTAATACCATACTGTTCTAGCGCAATCGTTTTCGTAAGTCGTTTTTTAGCCAACATAAAAAGTTTAGTTGAGTGGTTTGTTTAGGTCAACAAAAGTAGAAAAACTTGTAAAGAATCAGCTGAGGCTAAATTCTTTTATTTCTTTTTTAACTTAAAGAAGCTGATTAGCAACACCATCCATGCGATGATCATCAAAGAACCACCAATGGGAGTTATGAGGGCAATAGTCCTGAAATCAAAAGAAGTGAGGCTGTTAGTAGCCAAAAGATAAATAGAACCTGAAAAAAAGCAAACCCCAAAAAGTGTTAAGTAGAAGCAAATTCTTTTAACTTTTTCTGGCGCTATTGGTAACCCTCCCAGGATAAGAAGAAATAAAGCGCTGTACATCTGATATTTAACTCCGGTTTCAAAGGTCTGAATACTCTCCAGAGAAAGAAGGGATTTTAACCCATGAGCTGCAAAAGCCCCAAGTATAATAGCTATAACTCCAAACAATGCTCCCGTGATCAATAATCTCCTGTTCATAGTATAATTTTAAAAGACGCTCTCAATTAATTACATTCGTTATCCAAACAATTAACAAACATACTCAAAGTTTAGCCTTATGCGCAAGATTCTTATCATAGGTGCAGGAAAATCTACCTCTGTCCTCATTGAATATTTACTAAAAAAATCGGAACCCGAAGATCTTCAGATTATCATAGGAGACCTCGAAGTTGAAAATGCTCAAAAGTTAGCCGGAGACCATCCCAGGGCAAAAGCCACCCAACTCGACATTTTCAAGAGAGAAGAAAGAGAAAAAGCTGTTCAAAATGCCGATATCGTGATCTCCATGCTCCCGGCCCGTTTTCATATTGAAGTGGCTAAAGACTGCCTTGTTTATGGCAAGAACATGGTTACTGCTTCTTACATAAGTGAAGAGATGCAGCAGCTGGATGATGCTGTTAAAGACAAGGGGCTCGTCTTTATGAATGAAATTGGCGTAGACCCCGGTATTGACCATATGAGTGCTATGCAGGTTATAGACCGCATAAGAGAACAGGGAGGGAAAATGCTGCTCTTTGAATCTTTTACCGGCGGACTCGTAGCGCCCGAAAGTGATACGAACCTCTGGAACTACAAGTTCACCTGGAACCCGCGCAATGTTGTAGTGGCAGGACAGGGCGGAGTGGCAAAGTTCCTGCAGGAGGGAAAGTTCAAGTACATCCCTTATAACCGCCTTTTTAGAAGAACCGAATTTCTCGAGGTAAAAGACTACGGAAAATTTGAAGTCTATGCCAACCGCAATTCCTTAAAATACAAAAGCATCTATGGACTGGATGATATCCTTACGCTTTACCGCGGAACCATTCGCCGCGTTGGTTTCAGCCGGGCCTGGAATATGTTTGTACAACTGGGCATGACAGACGACAGTTACACTATGGAGAATTCCGAAGAAATGAGCTACCGCGATTTTGTAAATTCTTTTCTCCCCTACTCACCAACAGATTCTGTCGAATTAAAATTCAGGCATAACCTGAAGATTGATCAGGACGATATTATGTGGGACAAGCTTCTGGAACTAGATATCTTCAACCCTGACAAAAAAGTTGGTCTAAAAAATGCTACCCCGGCAGAGATCCTTCAGAAGATATTAACCGAAAAATGGTCTCTTTCACCAGAGGATAAGGACATGATCGTTATGTACCACAAATTTGGGTACGAGATAAATGGTGAACAAAGGCAAATTGATGCCACCATGGTAAATATTGGGCAAGATCAAACCCGAACTGCCATGGCACGAACCGTTGGTTTACCTGTAGCCATTGCCGCTTTAAAAATCCTCAACGGAACAATATCAACTCCAGGCGTGCAACTACCTATCACCAAAGAAGTATATGACCCTATTTTAAAAGAACTGGCCGAAAACGGAATTACCTTTAGGGAAGAAGAACATTCATACCTGGGATATAATCCTTTTGGCGAGGTAGGAAATTGAAGATAAATGCTTTGTAATTGATCTTTATCAGGTTTCTGGAGTTTTAGCTATGTTTATTTGGAACAATTCTGAATAAGATATACATTTGCTACCGAATGAACCTGCTGTACAAATCATATTACTTTACCTCTTACCAATGCGATCGCAGTCGTTGCTTTTACATCGACTTCGGCCACAAACAGGTAAAGTTTAGTTTTTGCCAACTCCTGGCGATGAGGCAAAAGGTACAGCGCATCGATATTTCTTCTCACTTCGATAAGGATCTAAATTACAATGGGATTGAAGTTATTACCCTGTGTAACCGCGAACATTTGTTTGTGTTTGACACCTTACAGGTCATTGATCTAAAAGAGCTTCTAAGATCTACTTTTGGCATTTTGGAATTAAATTCCCTGGTGAGCCACTAGGCTGTCTTTGAATTTAGATCAAGTATAAATTTGGCTTCTGTCTCAAAAAGCCCTTTTCTTTTCGTATTTTTAAAAAAAAGAATAGATATGAAAGATATAGTAAGGCAAAAAATAGGAATTAATGTAGATGTGATGGACCTGCTGAATGAGCAGATCTCCAAAGAGGCACATTCAGCGGCAATTTATCTTGCCATGGCCTCCTGGTGTGATCACAACGGACTAACGAATAGTGCCGAATTCTTTTACAAACAATCGGCCGAAGAACGGGAGCACATGCTCAAAATCTTCAAATTCATCAATGATAACGGTGGGACGGCTTATTCTCCCGAAGTAAGCAACATCAATCACGAATATAGCTCCCTCCAGGAGATTTTTGAAACCGCACTGGATCAGGAAATCGAAATTTCAAAATCTATACACAACATAGTCAGCAAATGCCGCAAGGTGCAGGATTATGGATCAGAGAACTTCCTGCAATGGTTTGTTCAGGAACAAATGGAAGAAGAAAACCAGTTCCGCAGAATTTTAGAAATGTTCGATCTTATGGGCACAGATGGTATTGCACTTAAGTTTATCGATGAACGAATTAAGCACGATTAAGTAATACCAGCATTTCTCAAAACAAAAAAAGAGGCTGTCTGAAAAGGCAGTCTTTTTTTGTATAAAAAGGTGGAGCTGCTTATTTTTAAAGTATGAGCAGAAAAGTAGTTTTTAAGACTTATCATCAGAACCAACTAAGTCTTATTCCCCCAAGCTATGATGATCTGGTTCCGAAAAATCACCCTGTCCGGATTGTCAATACCATTGTAGATCATTTAGATATTAGCGCTCTTGCGAAGAGCTATAAAGGAGGAGGCACCTCCAGCTATCATCCACGGATGCTTCTAAAGGTGGTGATCTATTCTTACCTGAGAAACATTTATTCCTCAAGAAAAATTGAACAGGCACTACAGGAGAATGTTCATTTTATGTGGCTTAGCGGACAAAGCAAGCCAGATCATAACACCATCAATGATTTCAGAGGCAAAAGATTAAAGGGTAAGTTTAAAAACATCTTCAATCAGGTAGTTGTATTACTGGCTGAACAGGGAGTGCTATCTCTCAAAGAACTCTACGTAGATGGCACCAAAATAGAGGCCAATGCCAATCGCCATACCTTTGTATGGGGCAAATCCATCAAGACCAGTAAAGAGCGAATTAAGAAACAGCTCAAGGAACTCTGGGCCTATGTTGAGAAGGTTTATGCGGAAGAACAGATGCTTCCTAACCAGCCCGACTTTGAAGAGATCGATCCTGAAAAAGTAGCACAGACCATTGATACTATCAATCAGGCTTTGCAGGATAAAGAGGTAGATAAAAAGGTCAGACAAAAGCTAAACTATGCCAAAAAAAACTGGCCGAAAAACCTGGAGAAGTACACTGAACAGGAAGCTATCCTGGGGAAGAGAAACAGCTACAGTAAAACAGATCCCGATGCCACCTTTATGCGCATGAAGGATGATTATATGCAAAACGGACAGTTAAAGCCGGGATATAATTTACAAGCCTCTACCAACAACCAGTTTATCACCAACTACACCCTTGCTCAAACTACTGCTGATACTACTACTTTAAAAGAGCACCTTAAAGATCATATCGAATCCTACGGTCAAACTCCTGAAACACTTACCGCTGATGCGGGCTATGGTAGCGAAGAAAACTATACAGACTTAGAAGACAAGAACATTACTGCTTTTGTAAAATACAATTACTTCCATAAAGAGCAGCGGGATAAAAAGTACAGGGAAAACCCGTTTCATCCCGACAACTTCTTTTACAATCCAGAAACAGATACTTATTACTGTCCCATGGGGCAGGCGATGAGAAAAACTCATACCTACGAAGGGAAAACCAAAAATGGTTTTATTCAGCAAATCCCCCGCTACCAGGCCCAGAACTGTCAGGGATGTCCTTTGCGGGGTAGCTGTTATAAAGCCAAGGGAAACAGGATCATTGAACGCAACCACAACCTGATCCGCCTGAAAGAGAAAGCAAAAAAACTACTGCTTAGCGACGAAGGAATAGCTCATCGTAAGCGCAGGTGTTGGGATGTAGAGGCCGTCTTCGGAAATATTAAACAAAATATGGGCTTCAAACGGTTTATGCTCCGGGGTATGGAGAAAGTAACCACCGAAATAGGGTTAATAGCGATGGCACACAATTTAAAGAAGTTCAATATAGTCTAGAGGGGGCTATATAACCAACTTTTTCAATGCTCACTACAACGTGAAAAAGGAAAAACCCTCCTTGAAAATCTTATCATGAAAAAAGGCCACCTAAAAATTACTTTTTAGACGACCTCTTTTTTGTTTTATTATTTCTCCTGATTAATCTCTTCCCAAATAAATGCTCACAAAGTACAGCAAGGTTGCCAAAGAACCAATTGCTGCTACTACATAAGTACGTGCGGCCCATTTAAGAGAATCTTCAGCAGCTTTGTGCTCCTGTGAATTCAGCATGTTTCCTGTTTCCAGCCACACTAACGCTCTCTTACTTGCATCATATTCTACCGGCAGCGTGATAAAACTGAACAGCGTTCCCATTGCATAGAGAATAATCCCCACCAATAGCACCGTTTGGCCTATCCCGACAGATACCATGGTCATTAAGATCAATCCACCAAAGATGGCCCACTGCGAGAACTGTGAGGCAACCTGTACCACAGGTACAAGTTTACTTCTCATTTGCAGCCAGCTATAAGATTTTGCGTGCTGTATTGCATGGCCGCACTCATGTGCCGCTACTGCAGCCGCCGCTGCGTTACGCTGCGTATAAACCGCTTCACTAAGGTTAACTGTCTTTTTTGACGGATTGTAATGATCTGTCAATTGTCCCGGTGTAGAAATTACTCTTACATCGGTTATTCCATTATCGCGAAGCATTTTTTCGGCAATCTCCCGGCCACTCATGCCGTTTTGAAGATGTACCTTGGAGTAATGCTTAAATTTGCTTTTTAACTTGTTACTCACATAAAGACTCACTACAAAGATGAGTCCGGCGATGATATAATATCCCATCATAGTTTTAAAGGTTATTTTGTTGAAGCTTTATAACAAAAAGCCGGCCAATTTATTTTTGGAAGCAAAATGTGAACTTTTGTCGCATCCCGCTGCTGCTGCGGCTTAAAAAAGAATCTAACCTACTATATTCACAATTTTACCGGGCACTACAATTACCTTTTTTGGCACCCTGCCATCCAGCTGTTGTTGTGTTTTTTCGTGAGCCAGCACGGTCTTCTCAATTTCGTCTTTACTCATATCGAGGGGCAGTTCAAGGGTGAAGCGCATCTTCCCGTTGAAAGAAATTGGATATTCTTTTGTGCTTTCTACCAGGAATTTCTCTTCGTAAACAGGATAAGCTGCCGTAGTGACCGATGTGTCATGCCCCAGTTTTTCCCATAGTTCTTCGGAAATATGCGGCGCATAAGGCGCAATAAGAATAGCCAGCGGCTCCAATACCTCTCTAAAATGGCATTTTTGAGCCGACAGTTCATTGACGCATATCATAAATGTACTCACCGAAGTATTAAAGCTGAAGCTCTCAATATCTTCTGTCACCTTTTTGATCGTCTTATGAAGCGTCTTTAGAGAATCGGCTGAAGCTTTCCCGTCACTTACAATAATCTTATTGTCTTCATCGTGATAAAGCTTCCAAAGCTTCTTCAAAAAGTTGTGCACCCCTGTAATGCCCGCGGTATTCCACGGTTTTGCCTGTTCCAACGGACCAAGGAACATCTCGTACATCCTCAAAGTATCGGCGCCGTAATTCTCACAAATATCATCTGGATTGACCACATTGTACTTGGATTTCGACATTTTTTCGACTTCGCGGCCTACAATATATTTCCCGTCTTCAGTGACGAATTCGGCATCTGCGAATTCCGGTCGCCACTTTTTAAAACCTTCAATATCGAGTTCATCTGAAGCATTGACCAGCGAAACATCGGCATGAATTGGCTGTACATTATGTGCTTCAGAAAGCTTTTTAGAGACAAACTTATTCTCTCCTTCCAACCTGTAAACAAAAGCACTGGTTCCAAGGATCATCCCCTGGTTGATCAATTTCTTAAAAGGTTCTTCTACCGGCAAAAAGCCTCTGTCTTTCAAAAATTTTGTCCAGAACCTCGAGTATAACAAGTGCCCTGTGGCGTGTTCACTTCCTCCAATGTACAGGTCGACATTTTCCCAGTATTCTAGAGCTTCTTCTGAAGCAAAGCGCTCTTCATTTTGAGGATCCATATACCTGAATAAATACCAGGAACTACCTGCCCAGCCGGGCATGGTGTTCAATTCAAGAGGAAAAACAGTTTTGTGATCGATCTTTGAATTCTCTACCACTTCATTCTTTTCTGTGTCCCACGCCCAGTCTGTAGCGTTTCCTAAAGGCGGCTCCCCGGTTTCCGTCGGTAGATATTTCTCTACTTCGGGAAGACGCAGCGGCAAATGCTCTTTTTCGATCATTTGCGGAAGCCCTTCCACATAATAAACCGGAAATGGCTCACCCCAGTATCTTTGTCGGCTAAACACCGCATCTCTGAGTCGGTAATTAGTTTTTCCTTTTCCCTGCCCAATCTTTTCCAGCTCTAAAATGGCTTTTTGAAGGGCTGCTTTGTATTCGAGCCCGTCAAGGAAATCTGAATTTGCGATCACAGTGCCTTCCTTCCCGGAATAAGCTTCTTCAGAAATATCCACATTCTCAAAAATATTCCTGATTGGCAGATCAAAATGTTTGGCAAACTCGTAATCTCGTTGATCGCCACATGGCACCGCCATAACGGCTCCTGTTCCATAACCGGCCAACACATAATCTCCAATCCAGATTGGCACCGGCTCCTTTGTAAAAGGATGCTCGGCATAGGCCCCTGTAAAAACACCGCTAATGGTCTTTACATCGGCCATTCTTTCCCGCTCACTGCGCTTAGCCGTTGCCTGTACATAAGCTTCAACTTCGGATTTATGCTCGGGAGTAGTGATCTTCTCCACCAGTTCGTGCTCGGGAGCAAGGGTCATGAATGTGACTCCAAATATTGTATCGGGTCTTGTGGTAAATACCGGAACCTTGAACTCTGAACCTTGAACTTTGAATTCCACAAGAGCCCCTACCGACTTCCCAATCCAATTCCGCTGACTCTCCTTTAAACTTTCTGTCCAGTCTAGCTCGTTTAGCCCCTGCAGCAGTCGCTCGGCAAAAGCTGAAATACGCATGCTCCACTGGGTCATTTTTTTCCTGATTACCGGGTAGCCTCCCCTTTCGGAAACACCATTCACGATCTCGTCATTTGCGAGCACAGTTCCCAATTGCGGGCACCAGTTCACTTCGGTTTCAGCAAGATACGTCAGCCTGTACTTCAGCAATTGCTTTTGTTTTTCTTCCGAAGAGAAATTATTCCATTGTGTTACAGTAAACTGCTCTACATCATCATCACAAGCCGCATTCACTCCGCTATTCCCTTCCGCAGCAAAGATCTCTTCCAGTTCACTTATAGGGCGGGCTTTTTCAGATTCAAAATCATACCAGGAATCAAATAACTGGATAAAGATCCACTGTGTCCATTTGTAATAATCTGGCTCGCTGGTGCGTACCTCCCGGATCCAGTCAAAGGAGAAACCTATCTGGTCAAGCTGTTCGCGATAGCGATTTATATTAGCCTCTGTAGTAAGGGCAGGGTGTTGTCCTGTTTGTATGGCATACTGCTCTGCAGGCAAACCAAAACTGTCGTATCCCTGTGGGTGCAGCACATTAAACCCCTTATGCCTCTTATAGCGGGCATAGATATCACTGGCAATATAACCCAGCGGGTGCCCAACGTGCAGCCCTGCTCCCGAAGGATACGGAAACATATCGAGCACGTAATATTTAGGTTTTTCAGAATTATTCTCAGCCTTGAAAGTCTGGTTCTTTGCCCAGTACTCCTGCCATTTTTTTTCAATTTGGTTGAAGTTGTACCTCATTTTACAGATTCAGCGTCACGTTATTACATTCCCGGAAACCTTCAGGGAAGGGCAAAAATACGGTTAATGTACGAAAGTGAAAAGTTTGGGCGTTTTAAAGAAAGGGATTGATTTACTTTCTTATTTTTACACAAATTTACGCAGCCGCCCTATGAGTTCATCTTTTGAAAAATATCAAAAAAGACGTCTTATTTCCTCTTATTTTTCGGTCGTGATCAGTATCGCGCTGGTCCTGTTTTTACTTGGGTTACTGGGGCTTTTAGTACTCAACACCAAAAAAATAGCCGATCATTTCAAGGAGCAGATCGCTTTGACCATTTACCTTAAAGACACCGCGAAGGAAGTGGAGATCACCCAGCTTAACAAGACCATTGCCCTGGCCGAATACACAAAGTCTACCACTTATGTGACCAAAGAGGAAGCAGCCGAAGCTCACAGCAAAGAAATAGGAGAAGATTTTATGGAGTTTTTGGGTTATAACCCACTACAAAATTCTATTGACGTATACTTCAAAGCCGATTATATTACCTCGGGCGAAATAGACCAGATTGCCGAAGAATTAACTGCAAAGAACTTTGTAGATGAAGTGGTTTATGATAAACCTCTTATCTCCCTCCTCAACGAGAATGTTACAAAAATCAGTTTTTGGGTACTTGCCATTAGCGCGATTTTCACCTTTATCGCCGTGCTTTTAATCAACAGCTCCATAAGGCTTTCGGTCTATTCAAAAAGGTTTATTATCAAGACCATGCAAATGGTAGGTGCTACAAAAAGGTTTATTAGAAAACCATTTATTCTGAAGAGCGTAAAACTGGGCATGATAGGCGCGCTTATTGCACTAATAGGTATGGCCATAGTACTTTACTATATGAACAAGAGCTTTCCAGAACTTGAACTGCTAAGCGATACAAGCATTCTGGCTGCTCTTTTCTTCGGAATCTTTCTAATGGGAGCAGTAATAACCTGGCTTAGTACCTTTTTTGCCACCCAGCGCTTCCTGAATTTAAAAACTGATGAATTGTATTATTAGTGAGTTCTAGATGATTTATAGAAGATCACGTGCATCTATAATAATCGTTTTAAGAGGAAAGTTATATTATTAGTTAGCCTCAAAAATTGCTATTTTTGACACCTTACATTTTAAGGGGTTGCAGCCAAAAAACAAAGAACCAATGAACAAGAACAAAAAGCCTTTACACAGGCAGGATCTTAATTTTGTATTCGAAAAGAAGAACTACATTGTGATGGGAATAGGCCTGGCAGTAATCGCCCTTGGATTCATTCTTATGGCCGGCGGCGGTAGTGACGACCCCAATATTTTTAATCCGGAAATCTATAGTTTTAGAAGAATAAGGCTGGCCCCAGCCCTGGTACTTCTTGGTTTCGCCATTGAAGTCTACGCGATCCTTCTCAACCCCCGAAAATAATAATGGAAATTATTGATGCTGTGTTCCTTGGAATTATCCAGGGACTTACCGAATTTTTGCCTGTTTCTTCAAGCGGGCACCTCGAAATAGGAAAAGCCCTTCTTGGAAGCCAAAGCATTCCCGAAGAATCTTTAATGATCACCGTGGTACTCCACTTTGCAACCGCTCTAAGTACCATTGTAGTTTTCAGGAAAGACGTAGCCGAAATTTTCCGCGGCCTGTTCTCCTTCCGCTGGAATGACGAAACTAAATTTTCTTTAAAGATCGTCCTCTCTATGATCCCCGCAGTTTTTGTCGGGTTAATGTTTGAGGAGGAACTGGAATCTCTATTTGGCGGCAATCTCACTTTTGTAGGGTTCATGCTCTTAATAACTTCGGTGTTGTTGTGGCTGGCCGACCGGGCTAAAAATACCGGAAAGCCTGTAACCTATAAAGACAGTATCATTATAGGAGTAGCACAGGCTATCGCAATTTTACCGGGAATTTCAAGAAGTGGGGCCACCATTTCTACTTCTGTGCTCCTCGGAAATGACAAAACCCGAGCTGCGCGCTTTTCGTTCCTCATGGTAGTTCCCTTAATTCTAGGAAAAATTGCAAAGGATCTTTTGAGTGGGGACCTAACCAACACCTCCATCGAACCTGTACCACTACTGGCCGGATTCATCGCTGCTTTCATTGCCGGTTTTGCCGCCTGTACCTGGATGATTGCCCTGGTGCGTAAAAGCAAACTCACCTATTTTGCCATCTACTGTTTTATAGTGGGCACAATAGCAATTGGTTACCAATATTTCTATGCCTGATAAATAATGACTGAAGAAGAATTCAAAACCGGACAAATCCTCTTATTTGATAAACCCCTGGAATGGACATCTTTCCAGTTGGTAAACAAAGTGAGATGGCTCATCCGGAAGAACTTCAGGATCAAAAAAATTAAGGTAGGCCACGCAGGTACTCTAGATCCATTAGCTACGGGCTTGCTCATCCTTTGCACCGGGAAATCTACCAAACTTATTGAAAATCTTCAGGGACAGGAAAAAGAATACACCGGCACCTTCACCCTGGGCGCCACTACGCCTTCCTTTGATATGGAGACTGAAGTTGATGAAACCTTCCCCATAGACCATCTCACTTCGGAAGGAATTCATGAAGCAACAAAAGCATTTTTGGGAGATATTCAGCAAAGGCCACCGGTATTTTCAGCTTTAAAGAAAGATGGAAAAAGGCTTTACGAATACGCCCGAAGCGGGGAAGAAGTGGAGATACCTACCCGTACGGTAAATATTTCAGAATTTGAGATCACTAAAATTGAGCTTCCAAAAGTACATTTTAGAGTGGTGTGCAGTAAAGGTACTTACATTCGCAGCCTTGCCTTTGATTTTGGATCCCAATTAAACACCGGGGCATACCTCTCTGCCCTGCGTCGCACCCGTATTGGAGACTATAAAGTTGAAAATGCCTTAACAGTAGATTCTTTTGTAAATGAGTATCTTTCGATGGAGGAAGAAACTTAAAAAATGGATTTTTTCGATAGACATAAGGCGCTGATCATTACCAGCCTTATCTTTTCGATTTTGATCTTGTCTATGTACAACATCAATATCTCCAACGAATCTAAAAAGATTCGGGAGACGCTTATTGAGCTAAATGAATTAAGGCCCATCCCACCTCCCGAAGAAAAACAACCCGAGCCCGAAGCGCCCAAACCTGAAGAACCTCAACGCCCGAGCCCTACCGTACAAACACACCAGGCATTCAACCAGGATCAGGAGGAAAGTCAGAATAACCTGGAGTCGAGATTGGATGAAATATTTCAGAAGAATGCCGCACAACAGGAAACTTCGGAAGCAGAGTCTGCCAAGTCGGCACAAGGAGAATTTGGGCTGAACAACAATAAAAAAGAGAAGAAAAAGAAGGCTTCAGAAGGAGATAACAGCAGTAAAGAAACATCGGTAAAGCCCGGTAGCATGAGAAATAGCTCTATTTCTTTTTCCCTGGTAGGTCGAACAGCTATAGATATTCCCAATCCAATTTACACCTGCGATACTCCCGGCAGAATTGTGGTGAACATCACCGTAAATGCTGCGGGAGACGTGGTAAAGACCTCAATAAACAAGAATGCTTCTTCCACAAGTAACGAATGCCTTACCAATATGGCTATGAGATATGCGGCAGATGCAAAATTTACCCAACTTGCCGGGAGAAATGCACAACCCGGCACTATAACCTATAATTTTCAGAATTAATGGAAGAAAAGATACGTTGCGGCTGGTGCGTGGGCGATCCACTCTATGAAGCATACCACGACCGCGAATGGGGCGTTCCCTTAAAAGATGATGCCGGCATTTTTGAATTCCTCATGTTGGAAACCTTCCAGGCGGGCTTAAGCTGGATCACTATTCTTCGGAAAAGGGAAAATTTCAGAAAGGCTTTTGACAATTTCGATTATAAAAAAATAGCCACTTATTCTGAAGCTAAACAAGCCGAGTTACTGGAGAACAGCGGCATAATCCGGCATGGCGCAAAAATTCGTGCCGCAATTACCAACGCACAGGTTTTTATGAAGGTGCAGGAGGAATTTGGAAGTTTTTCAAAATATATTTGGGGCTTTGTTGATGACATCCCTTTACAACCCGACCGGCAAACTTTAACCGCGGTTCCTGCCACCACGCCTCTTAGTGAAGCTCTAAGTAAGGATCTCAAGAAGCGGGGCTTTAAATTTGTAGGGCCCACGGTGGTCTATGCTCACATGCAGGCCACAGGTATGGTGAATGATCACATAACGCAATGCTTTAGGCACAGCGAAGTGAAAGCACCTCAATAAAGCACAGGAAAAAGAGGTTCCCAAAATGCCATTTTTGGAACCTCTTTCTGGTTTCAGCTTAGGTATTCAAGAAATACGCTGCGGGGAATTTCGGCGGCACCCAAACTTGCGAGATGGTCCGTGTACATCTGGCAGTCAATTAATCTTACGCCTTCCTTTTCAAGTTGCTGCACCAGGTGAATAAATCCGTATTTTGAGGCGTTACTGACTTTTGAAAACATGCTTTCCCCGCAAAAGATCTTTTTTTCCCTTAAGTAGACTCCGTACAGGCCACCCACGAGTTCCGTTTCCTGCCAAACTTCAACTGAAACTGCAATACCTTCCTGATGCAGGGAAAGGTAAGCCTGCTGCATTTCGGGCGTTATCCAGGTGCCGGGCTGTCCCGGCCTGTTTATTTTTGCACATTGCTCAATAACTTCTGAAAAAGCCGTATTAAAGCTCACTTTGAAAGCATTCTTTTTAAGCAGTTGCTTCATGCTTTTGGAGACCTTCAGGTTCTCGGGAAACAGCACCATTCGGGGATCGGGACTCCACCACAAGATAGGCTGATCTTCATCAAACCACGGAAAGATTCCGCGGGAATAAGCTGCCAGAAGCCTTTGTGGTGATAAGTCACCGCCATAAGCCAGCAAGCCTTCTGCTGTAGCCTTCTCAACTGAAGGAAAATCGTCTTGTGGTCTCAAAAATGTCAAAAACAAGGGGTCTTTTTTCAGAAGTAAAAATAAAACAAATTGACAACTCTTTTTTTCCGGTCTCTTCAGAAAAGAAAAAACCCCAATTCTTCAGAAAAGGGGTTTTCACTATTTAATTTAAGATTCACCTAGAATGGCAAATCGTCATAATCTTCGTCATTTAAATTATTGGCCGGTTCAAATTGATCGGCCGGTGGTACAGGAGCGCCACCCTGCTGACTCTGAGCTGCGAGGTTTTCAATTCTCCATCCCTGTATAGAGTTGAAGTATTTGGTCTCTCCCTGCGGGTTCACCCATTCGCGCCCGCGCAAATTCACCCCAATTTTTACAGGCTGCCCAACACCATAATTATTTAGAAGATCACATTTATCCTGCACAAATTCTACAAGAATATGTTGTGGGTACTGCTCTTCTGTTGTAACTACCACTTCTCTCTTTCTAAACCCGTTGCTCCCGAAGGTTTGGGTTTGTCCAATCATCTTAATTTTTCCTTGTACTTCCATATCAAACGTTTTTTGCTAATAATATTTTCCAGGCTGTTGCCGTATCGTCTTTTTCTAAATATTCTTTTGCTGTTAAATGCAGCTTTTCTTCACCGGCGCTTTTCACCAATTCTGAAAGTTGAGAATTCCCTCTCAAAAACTCCCTGACTTCTTCAGCGGTGGGAAGCCGCTCTACATTGCCCAATTTCCCAAGATCATTACCCGAGAGATATTTGCTGTTTCGAACCTCTTCGGCAATGGCATCAATCCCTATTCCTAAAGTCTGCAAAGGCTTTGGAACTTCAAACATTCCGGGCGCGGCGCGGGTGTACCAGTTACCTCCCATGCGGGCTACCAGGTCAATTTTGTGCTGGTCAATATAGCCTTTTTCATCTAAAATATCTTCCCGAATATGCATTTTTAGCACTTCACAAATCACAAGATTCCCGGCTCCTCCTTCACTTCCGGTCTCTACGATCTCATTGATCCTGCATTCAAATTGTACCGGTGATTCCTTCACCCTGAAAGGCTTTACAATGTCCGATTTCAGCATAGTAAGCCCTGCCTTTTCAAATTCGTTGACACCTTCAGCATATTCGGTACTCGACAGCGAAACCTGCTGTACCAAATCGTAATTCACCACATTGATCACTACTTCTCCCGTGGCTTTAGAATTATTATAAGTGTGCTTTACAGTATTATCTCTTCCGCGGCGTGCCGGAGAAAAAATAAGTATAGGAGGATTTGACCCAAATACATTAAAGAAACTGAAGGGCGATAAATTTGGCCTCCCTTCTTTATCGAGGGTGCTGGCAAAAGCTATGGGCCTTGGCCCTACTGCTCCCAGCAGGTACTGGTGCAATTGAGGTACGGTAACTTCTTTAGGATCTATGCTAAGCATGCTCGTGATTTTGGCAAAGGTAACGAAACCCAGAAGAGATGAAAAATCGGCTACACAATAATAAGTTACCTAAAACGATTATATTTAAACGCAATTTAAGCCCTGCCTTCATGAGGTTTTCAGACAAACGAAACTTTCGCCGCTGGTTCATTATCGTTACTTCGCTCATCATTGTTAGCCTTATTGTATGGAATGCAGTTGCCTTTTTTCAGCGCATCAAGGAAGAAGAACGGGTAAAAATGAACATCTGGGCTTCGGCACAGGTTTATCTTGACCAGGTAGATACAGATACCGGCCTTGATCTTTACCTGGAGATCATCAACAGCAACTCGAGCATTCCCACAATACTGTTAGATGACAATGGCCAGATAGTAGACGCCATGAACATACCTGGCGAGATCATGGCCAGTGAAGAAGAACTTCAGCAATTCCTCGCATCGCTTAAAAGCACCAATGAACCTATAGAAATGGATCTTGGCGAAGGCAGGGTGAACAGGGTTTACTACGGAAATTCCCCAATGCTCAACAAGCTGAAATACTACCCACTCGCCCTTATTCTTATCATCATCCTGTTTATTGCGGTGATCTATTTTTTCTACAGAACTACAAAAAGCAGCGAACAAAACAAGTTATGGGCCGGTATGGCCAAAGAGACGGCGCACCAGATTGGCACCCCGCTTTCTTCGCTCATAGGCTGGACAGAGATCCTTAAAGAAGAAAAGGTGAACCCCGATTTTATTACTGAAATTGAAAAAGATGTAGACCGCCTCAAAACCATCACCGAACGTTTTTCCAAAATTGGATCGGCACCCACTCTGGAACCGGCAAACATTGTTGAAAAAACCCGGGATTCTTTTGATTACCTTGAAGCGCGGAGTTCAAAACTCATCAAGTTTCAACTTCAGCTTCCTTCGGAAAAGATTTTGGTCAACCTGAATGCCCAGCTCTACAGCTGGACTATTGAAAACCTGGTGAGAAACGCCATAGATGCCATGAAGGGAAAAGGGGACCTGGAAATAAAGCTGAAGCAGGATTCAAAAAAGGTATATATCCTGGTTACCGATACCGGAAAAGGAATACCAAAAAGCAAGTTCAAACGTATCTTTGAACCCGGATTCACCACCAAAAAAAGGGGCTGGGGCCTTGGTTTGTCACTCTCCAAAAGGATCATAGAAAAATATCACGGCGGCAGGATAAAAGTGCTGCGAAGCGAGATCAACAAAGGAACAACCATCGAGATCCAGCTTCACAGGGCTAAAACTGCTGCATCACCTGTCTGAGATCGGGAGGAATGGGCAGGGATTTATCTTCAGAAAAGTCGAAGAAAACGGCGATGTCCCTACCTTCGGCACAAACTTCACCTTTGTCATTCAGGATCAATTGATCGAGCGCAAAACTGCTGTTCCTGATGTAGGCCAGTTTCGTCTTTACCGTAGCCGTTCCCGGGTAAAACAGCGATTTTTTAAAATCGCAATGCGTAGAAACCAGGATGGCTCCTTTATTGGATTCTGAAAAGAGTTTCGACAGGCCGGCAGCCTCCCAAAAATTCACCCTACCCGACTGAAGGAACCTGATAAACGTGAGATTATTCACGTGACGGTACATATCGAGATCACTAAAATCAATCCGAAGGTCCAGCGATAGTTTATATTCCGAAAACTCCACTAAATACTGGCTTTGATATCATCGGCGATTTGCTGAAATTCTTCTTCGCTCAGGGAAACGCTCTGGGCAAAATTCATATCGCTCATGTTGTTTAAGGGAATAAGGTGCACATGCACGTGGGGCACTTCAAGGCCTACCACTGCCACTCCTACCCTTTTACACGGTATGGCTTTCTCAACGCCCTTTGCGACCTTGCGCGAAAAGGCCATAAGCTGCATGTAAGTTTCTTCATCAAGGTCAAAAAGTTTATTGACCTCTTCTTTTGGAATACACAAAGTGTGTCCCTTTACATTGGGCCGCACATCGAGAAAGGCCAGGAATTTATCGGTTTCTGCAACTTTGTAAGCCGGTATTTCTCCGTTGACGATCTTTGTAAAAATGCTGGGCATAGTGTTTAAATTTTAGAGGTAACAAGTTAAGATTTTCGGCATAAACCGGGGCATAAAAAAATCCTTTCCGAAGAAAGGATCCTTAAAAATGACATTTTTGACACCTTAGTCACGGGTGATCTCAAGAATTTCGAATTTCATTGTCCCCGAAGGCACCTGTACTTCAGCAATCTCTCCTACTTTTTTCCCCAGAAGACCTTTCCCGATAGGACTATCTACAGAGATCTTACCTGCTTTAAGATCGGCTTCACTTTGGGCTACCAGTTTGTATTTTACTTCGGCACCGTTAGTCACGTTTTTGATTTTCACGGTTGAATGTACCAGGGCTTTAGACGTGTCGAGTTGCGACTCATCAATTAACCTTGCGTTGGCATATATTTCTTCCAGTTTTGCAATTTTCAATTCAAGTAAACCCTGGGCCTCCTTTGCAGCATCATACTCGGCATTCTCACTAAGATCACCTTTATCACGCGCTTCGGCAATTGCCTGTGAAGCTTTTGGCCGCTCAACATCCTTTAATTGATTGAGTTCATCTCTAAGTTTTTTAAGGCCATCTGCACTATAATATGATACTTTACTCATAACTTCGTCGTTTATATAAATAGAAAAAATCCCATTCGCCGACGGGATTTTAAACAAATATAGTAAATTAAAATATCCAGTACAATTATAATCCGGCAGCTTTTAAAAAACCAAATATGAAGCGAATTTTAATGCTTTTATCCTTATCTATCACCATTTTAGGATGTTCTTCTGATGATGAGATACGTAAAAATCCTTACCTGCCCCACCTGAATTTTTCAGTGCAGTTTGACCTTAACCTTCCTGAGTATAATCAGCTGAATTTTTCGGGAAATAAATTTATAACCCGCAACTACGGCATTAACGGAATTGTGATTTACAACCTCAACAACGATCAGTATTTTGCTTATGAACTTTCGGACCCCAACCATATACCTCAAGCCTGTTCTGCCTTAACCGTAAACGGAACAGCAGCTTCATGTACCTGTGGAGATGGAAATGTTTACAACATCATTACGGGAGAGCAAACTGCAGGTACGGGAGAATATATGCTGCAGCCCTACCGGGTAGAAAAGAGGGGGAATGTGATACAGATCTCTAATTAAAATGCATTAAAAAAGGCTCTCTTGAGAGGTCTCAAAAAAGCCTTTTTTGAAGGGTTATATTTTAGAATCTCAAAGTCACCCCCGCCAGGAAATTGCGGGTAGCCTGTGGGTAATATCCTACGCCATCGTAGGTAAGCCCATCCCAATCATAAGTATAATAGTATCCGTTTGACACGTATTCTTCACTAAAGATGTTGTTGATCAAACCGGTAAAGACTATCTCTTTAAAGAGAGGAGCATTGCTCCAGGTGTACTGCAGGTTAATGTCATTTACAAAATAACTTTCGAGCAAAGATGCTTCATTTTCGAGGTTGCTCATATACTGCTCTCCCACGTATTTTGAAAGGAATTTAATCTCAAGTCCTTCTACAGGTCGGTATTCCAGAATGTTTCCGGCAATGATCCCGGGAGAATAAGAGATGTCTGTTTTTCCGAAGCTGCGCAGTTCCCCGTCCCATGAAGCGAACCATTCATCATTTTTATTCCGGCTAATGGCCACATTTGGTCGCCAACTGAACTTGGGATGCAACCTCACCACGGCATCCAATTCCAGACCCAGCCTGTAGCTGTTCCCACTATTTCTTCTAATTGGTGCACCCACATCATTTAGTTCTCCTGTAAGTACCAGCTGGTTGCGGTAATCCATATAGTAAAGATTGGAATTCAGCTGAAAGTTACTTGTCGCAAATCTCCATCCCAGCTCATAATCATTTAACTCTTCAGGTTCGGGGTTACCCGCTTCATAATCGGATCGGTTAGGCTCTCTATGTGCCCTGGCAAACGAAAAGTAAAGTCGGCTGGCTTCCGAAAATTCGTAGGTAAATCCGGCTTTTGGATTAATAAAGGTATGGCTGTCATCAACTATAAAAGGTGTGTTTTCTTCTTCAAAGCCATTGACCTCATAATTGATCTTTCTTAGTTGCAGGTCTCCGTAAAGTGCAAGATTATCCCTAAGGGCATAAGTTACTTTTCCGAAGAGATTAAAGTCACTTTTTTCAGCATCATTCTCATAGTACCTGTGCAAAGGCAGGCTGGGCGCAAAGCGGGTGAAGATCACCTCTCCAAAATGGTCTCCTTCATAGTTGTTCCAGGCGCCACCGGCAATAACTTCAAGGTTTTCATTCTCGTACTGCACATTAAATGTTGTGCCATAAAAATCATTGACCAGCCATTTTTTGGTAACCAGATCACTTTGAGTAATCTCTTCCCCATTTGCGGTGAATGGTTCCAGATTATAGGCCTCCAGGTCTTCTTCTGCGCGATATGATTCGTAGAAACCTCTCCCGTAAGTGTAGTGGAGCGCAATGTTTGAAGACCAGCCATTGCCGTAGCGCTCATTCCAGAGCAGCTGGAAGTGATCCTGCTTATAATCATCTATGTGATTGTCGTAAAAACGAAGATTACCTTGATCATCTTCATAGGCCCCTGCGGGGTTAAAACGCCTGTCTTCTTTTAATTGATCTGCGTCAATCCCATCCCAGGCCTGGTAAGTAACTTCACTCCCTCCAAAGGTAAGGGCTTTTACAAGCGTGGTTTCCCCAATATAAGAACCCTGAAAAAAGTAAGATTTAAGATCGGTTGAAGCCCGGTCTATATAGCCGTCGCTCTTTATTACTGAAGCCCTTCCATTGAATTCCCAGTGATCGTCAAAGATGCCTGTGCTAAATTTCACTGTGTGTTTTCGGGTATTGTATGCACCAAAACTATTGGCGATCTCGGCCGAAGGTTCATAGTTATACCTGTCGGTAAGTATGTTCAAACTGGCACCAAAAGCCCCGGCCCCGTTTGTAGAGGTTCCCACCCCGCGCTGCAGCTGCAGGTCTTCTACAGAAGAGGCAAAATCTCCCAGGTTTACCCAAAAGGTCCCCTGGCTTTCGGCATCATTATAGGGAATACCATTTATAGTAACATTGATTCCGCGGGCCTCGGTACCCCTCACACGAATGCTGCTGTAGCCAATACCGGCACCGGCATCACTGGTAGTGACCACTCCCGGCATGTACTGCATAAGGCTGGGAATATCCTGGCCCAGGTTACGATCTTCTATCTCCTCATTAGATAAATTGCTGTAAGTGATGGGTGACGCGGCACTCACCCGCACTGCCGATAAAAACACCTCATCGAGGAGCTCTTCGGCATCACTCATATCTACATTCAGCACTATATCTTCGGAAAGATCTATGCGCACCCGTTTTTTATTTCCGAAGGAAAAAATGAGATAGTGCACACCTTCTTCAAGAGTAAAAGAATACTTCCCTCCTGCTGAAGTCTGGGTGAATTGCGATGAGCCTTCTACTCTCACAATGGCACCTTCAAGCGGTTTATCACCACTTGTCACTGTACCCGACACCTGAAATTCTTGTGAAAAGCCGCTTACTGCGACAAGAAAAAAACTGAAGATTAAGAAAACATGTTTCATTCGTAAAAAATTGGTTACGAATAAAAGGGGCTGTTATTCTTGTTGTTATAAAATAAAAAATCCTGAAAACCACTATTGGTTGACAGGAGTATAATACTTGCGCGGTGCACTTTGCACCTATCCCTTGGCAGCATTACCTGCCCAGGTTCCTTGGGTATAATCTCAGCTTCCTCCTGCTTCCGCAGGACTTAGCACCCCTTTGAGACGCGGCAAAGGTAAATGCTTTTTTTCGATTTAACCTAATTTTTGAAGGTTTAGCACAGAAAGCTTTTAATTTTACACTTTCAAAGAAATCATGGCAAAAAAAAAGGCATCTATAACTTTCACCGTCTTTGCCGGTTATATCATTCTGGCCTCTCTCATGGGACTGGCGGTGTGGTTTATTTATAACCAGGTGACCGGTTATACCAGTTTAACTGAAAGGAGTAATGCCGGAAACCAAAAGCTGCTTTTGGTGGGAGAGGCCGCTACCAAGCTGTATGAGGCCGAAAGTCTTAGCAGGAAGCTCATTCAAAGTGCTAACCTGGAAGGCCTTGATACCTACAATGCCAAAATTGATTCTATTAAATTCACCCTCGCCTCGCTGCAGAATTTTAGAACTGACAGTTCTCTGGACAGGGAAATTGACAGCATAAATACACTACTTAGCCAAAAGAGCGAAAACCTCGAAGAACTGCTGGAGCTTAGAGCCCGCGGAGAAACCGACAGCTATTACGCCAGGGTACTTTCAGAATTACAGCGGGTAGATGAGAATTTTGAAAGCCGAAATTACGACCAGCGTTTTAAAGACCTGCAGCCGCACCAGCGGCAATTACTTATAAAGCTGCTGCAGTACTCAAATGAGCAGAGCCCAAAACCTCCAGGGATCACCATAGATTCCCTGGTCAATTCAGTAAAAAGCGTACTGGGCCAGCTGGAAACACAGGAGCGGCGCTACCGGCAGGAACTGGAAAATAAAGAAGACCAGTTACTGGCCAATGAGATACAGCTCAACAACAGGTTACGCACCTTGTTAAGTACTTTAGAGACTGAAGAAAGAATGGCGTCTATGGACCAGGTAGAGGCCTGGCAAAATACCGTAGAAGACACTTCCAGGATCATCCTCTTCCTGGCAATTGCAAGTCTGCTGGTAATTTTAACCTTCGTGTTCCTGGTAGTGAAAGACGTTTCTAAGAGTCAGCAGTACAGGCAGGAGCTGGAGGCTGCAAAGACTTATGCGGAATCGCTACTCTCCAGCCGCGAACAATTTATGAACACGGTTACACACGACTTAAGGTCGCCCCTGAACACCATCATTGGATATACAGGTTTACTCGAAAAAAGTGAGCTCAACAAATCCCAGAACAGGTACCTGCGACAGCTTAAACGATCATCAGATTACCTGCTGCGACTTGTGAACGACCTGCTGGACCTGTCGCGGCTTGAAGCGGGAAAAATGTCTATTGATACCCTGGCTTTTAATCCGAAAAACCTGATTGAAGAATCCGTAGAAAACGCTGTTCCCCCTGAAAAGCCACGGGATGTGGAAGTTCTGGTAGAAATAGCACCCGAACTGGACAGGCCGGTAATTACAGACCCATTCAGAATTAAACAAATACTTACAAACCTGGTAAACAACGCCTGCAAGTTTACACCGCAGGGCAGCGTGCAGGTAAAAGCCGGACTGGAGCAGGAGAAAAATCATCCCATATTGTTCATTGAAGTGAAAGACACAGGAATAGGGATTTCAAAAGAACAGAAAGAGAAGGTTTTTGAAGAATTTTCACAGGAAGATAGCAGCATAGAAAAGCGCTACGGCGGCACCGGACTCGGCTTGTCTATAAGCAAGAAACTCACCGATCTTTTAGGCGGAAAAATAAGCCTGGAAAGTGAACCCGGAAAAGGCAGCACCTTTTTAATCAGGATCCCGGTAGAATATGCTGCCACTAATGAACAGCCTGCAGCCCCCCGGAACCTGCCGATAGTAGATCCCGAAAAGATCTCTGTGCTCATTGTAGATGATGAACCGGCGCAACTGGGATTGCTAAAAGAATTGATACGCAATGCAGGTATGTCTTATCGCACTGCACACAACGGGAAAGAGGCTTTAAAAGAAGTAAAGGCCTTCCCGCCACACCTGGTACTTACAGATATTCAAATGCCAAAAATGGACGGTTTTGAACTGCTCCGAAAAATCAGGAAAGAACCTAAATTGCAAGACCTCCCGGTGATTGCCCTCTCAGGCAGGCCAGACGTTAGTGCAGCAGACTATCTAAAAAGGGGATTTAGCGGCAGTCTTTTTAAGCCTTATTCTCCGGGTGAATTACTGGATCTTATTGGCGACCTGCTGGACCTACAATTAAAAACCCTGCCTCCGGCTACAACCACTTCAACCCAGCCACAAAAGAACTATACCTTAACCGAGATCAGGAACTTTGCAGGAGAAGATCCTGAAGCTATGGATGCCATTTTAAACGCATTTATTGAAAGCACCAGGTCTAACCTGGTCTTACTGCAAATGGCCCATCAAAAAGGGCAAAAAGAGAAGGTCTCTGCCGTAGCGCATAAGATGTTGCCTATGTTCAGGCAGCTGCAGGTGCCACATTTGATACAGAAACTTGTGATTTTAGAAAATGCCAGTGGTACAGAAACAGAAAGCATCGATGTGCCTTCTCTGGCACAAGAGGTGAATAAGCTTCTGGAAAACCTTCAGGAAGAGATTACAGGTTAATACCGTATTGCTTCAGTTTGTTGTACAGGGTTTTCCTGTCAATTGACAGCAATTTTGCAGCCTTACTTTTATTCCCCCGGGTTTTTTCAAGCGCATCCAGGATCATTTCCTGTTCATTCTTGTTTTTGAAGAGGCTGTAATCCTGTTCTTCAGGCTCCTCTTTGGCCGCAAGTACTTCGGAAGGTAAACAACTGGAAGAAATATACTCTCCTGTTGAAAGTAAAACAGCTCGTTTTACAACATTTTTGAGCTCCCTGAGATTGCCTGGCCAATTATACCTTTTAAATGCAGCAATGCTCTTTTCAGAAAAACCTGAAATATCTTTTTCCAGTTCTTCGTTGGCACTGTCAAGAAAATAATTGGCAAACACCATAAGGTCTTCTTTCCTGTCTTTCAAAGAAGGGACTTTAATAGAAAATTCATTGAGACGGTGGTAAAGGTCTTCTCTAAAATCGCCTTTTTTGACAGCTTCTGAAAGATCTTCATTGGTAGCCGCAATCACCCTGATGTTCACATGGATCTCTTCATTACTGCCCACGGGTTTTACCTTGCGTTCCTGCAAAGCGCGCAACAACTGCACCTGTAATTCGTAACTGAGATTCCCAATTTCATCCAGGAAAAGCGTCCCGCCGTTGGCAGCTTCAAAATGCCCGGTCTTATTATTTACCGCTCCCGTAAAAGAGCCTTTTACATGCCCGAAAAATTCACTGGAAGCCAGTTCGCGCGGAATGGCTCCACAATCTACCGCAACAAATGGCGCTGCATTTCGCTTGCTTTTCTGGTGGATACTTTTCGCGATCTGTTCCTTTCCCGTACCACTTTCACCCATTATGAGCACAGACATATTGGTAGGCGCAACAAGATCTATATAATTATTAAGCTTGGAAGAAGCCTCGCTCCCACCTTTAATGTAGGTATCCTGAGGTGCAGAGGTTTCAGGTTTTTTGGGAGAGGCCACTTTAGGAACAGTGGGATTCTTTACAGCTGCCTCAATCGCATTCATGATCACCTCGGGATGAAATGGCTTGGCTATGTAGTCTAATGCTCCTTCTTTAATTGCATTTACAGCCATACTAATTTCGGCATAGCTCGTCATCATAATGACCCCCGTATTTTCTCCTTTTTGATTTACAGCCTGCAGGATCTCGAGCCCCTCCTTATCGGGGAGACGCACATCTGAAATCACCAGGTCGTATTTATTTTTAGCAACCAGGTTAAGGGCTTCAGTTGCAGTGTACACGGCATCAACTTCACATTCCTTTTTTACCAGGAAAGTCTTGAGCATAGTACAGAATGCTACATCATCTTCAACTAAGAGAATTTTAGTCATTGGTATTTTTAAATAGTAACAAAATTACAGTTTTCCCACCCCTCAAGACCAAAAATAAACATAAAAAAGAGAGCTACAATCATAGCCCTCTTTTTTGAACATTCTCCATTTTTCAAATCTCCTCTGTTGGCTTTATACCACACCAGAAGGTTGGCGGTTCCGGGGTAGCAATTACTCAGGTAATACATCTTCCGCGGGAGATCTGCCACCAGGAGTCGGTTTCTCCTTTAGTTTAGTGGTAGCGATCAGATTACTGCTCTGAACAGTTCCTTGATTACTTTTTGTCCTTCTCTATCCAATTACCTTCGGCATCGGCATAAAGCTCTTGCTCCTCACCATCGGCAGTGGTCAATTTCAGCTTAAATTTTTGTGCGCCTTCGTGTTCTTTCACATAGGCTTCAGCAATAGTGCCCCCCGCATAATCACGTTCTACAGCTTGCTTTACAGCAGCAGGCAGTTCCTGAACTTCAATTTGTGTAAAATCATCCTGGGCTCTTTGAACCACTGTTTCTTCTACCTCAACCTGCGTTTGAGCTACTTTTTGGGCTGTAAGATTTTGAGCTGAAAATAACATTGCAGATGCAGCGAATACTGTAAGACATACCTTTTTCATAGTTTAAGTTTTTTTGGGTTTAATGTTTTAGTTTTAGTCTGATAAGTCTAAAGGGAAAACCGGGCCATTCTGGCACATGAACAACAAACCCCCTGTGACACAGGGGTTTTGGCTATTTTTAGTGAAGTAAAGTTTGTGCGGTAATTTAGATTTTTCCCCACCCACTTGTAGAAATATTCCTCATTTCAATCTTTTAAAGGGTCTTTGCGGGTAGCCTTCTTTTCTGAAAGTTTCTTTTTCTCTCTTAGCCGCTTCAGTTTTGCTGCTTTTGGTGTTTTGGTCTTCTTTCGGACCTTCGGTTTTACAATAGCCTGTTTAATTAGTTCCAGAAACCTTTGGGTAACGATCTCCTTATTTTTATGCTGACTTCGTGATTCATCGCACTGCAAGATCAACTCTCCCGAATTTGTAAGCCGGGATGACAATTTCTTCAATGCGCGCTGCTTTTCTTCTTCTGAAAGTCCTGCGGTCTCCTCCAGCCTAAAATGCAGCTCGACTTTTGAGGAGACCTTGTTCACATTCTGGCCCCCTGCACCCGAACTTCTTACGGCCTTATAGTCAGCTTCCTGTATGAGTTGTTGTTCATCCAACTTACTGTACCTGGTGTGAAGATTTTAAAAGATCGGCTACAGTTTTCACCGGATTAAAGGTCTCTACCGGCACCTCCACAAAGATGGTATTCCAGTAGGCCATACCACCGTTCCACAAGCCTGGCAGCTCTAAGGCCTTAAGTTCTTTCCCGTCTTTTGTTTTATTTGCAATGAAGCTGGTATCCTCATCAACGTACTCGTCAAGATCAAATTTGCCTCCGCGGTAATCTTTGGTAGAACATACTATATCTACAGGGTTAAAGTGGGTAGCTTCATTAGCTATCTTGCTCTGCTGATAATTTTCGTGATCTATCTGTGCACTTTCTACAATTTGCAAAGAGATCTTACCATCCTTATGAGTTACCCAGAAAGGGCCTCCTCCCGGTTCCCCTTCATTTTTAACCATACCACAAACGCGAATTGGCCTGTTGAGAAGGTTCTTTATTACTGAAGGTTTTTCCTCTTCAGTAAGATCTTCGAAATTGACACTGAGCCCTGCATTTAATTCCTTCTGAAGGAAATCTGCTATCTCCTGAAGTTTATCTACTGAGGCACCTTGCTCCAGCTGTTCAAGATATTTGAATACCTTCTCCTGCAGCTGCAGCAACTTTCCTCCCAACATTTTTTTACAAGAAGCAAGAAGTTCCCTGTTCTTTGGGATCACTACATTGTCAATGTTCTTTATAAAGATAAGGTCGGCCTCCTGGTCATTCAGGTTCTGGATGAGGGCACCGTGACCACCGGGCCTAAAGAAGATCTCCCCGTTTTCATCCCTAAATGGTTCATTTTCTTTGGTAACCGCAACAGTATCGGTTTTTGGATCCTGGTAAGAATAAGAAATCTCAAACCTGTAGCCTGTTTCCCGTTCCAGACGGGGCACTACTTCCCTGGCTTCCTCTTCAAATTTTTCCCTGTGCTCTTTGGCAACAGTAAAATGGATACGTACTTTCTTACCGGAAGCCGCGTAATCTATAGCTTCTACTAAATGTTCCTCAAAAGCTGTGGCAAGATGGTCATCATATTTATGGAATGGCACGAGACCTTTAGGTTGATCTCCAAGATCTAATCCATCCTCCTGCAGCATGTATTTTACGAACAAATACTGCTGACGGTCTTCTGGCATTTCTTCGTAACCCGGGGTAGCCTGGACAGCCCTTTTCTTTACCTCATTGTAAAAAGGAAGATCCTTTATACGGTTAAAAAATACTTCGAGGCTCTGCTCATTCTTTTGATCTATATATTCATCGAGGTTTTCATTTTCGGGATCAAATTCCTTCAGCAGATTGTAAAAAGCTTTAAACATTCGGGTGGCTGCGCCCGATGCCGGCACGAATTTGAGGAGATTGAGGTCATCCTTTCGGGATTCGTAAAGTGCTGTAAGTTCGTTTTTCTTTTCTTCGGAAAATGAGAGGATTCCGTTTTTTACTGTAGCTGCCTCCCTGATGTTAACTACGATATTTCCTCTTTTAAAGATCTCAATTTGCTCTTCTACTTTTTCGGGAGAGATCCCTTTCTCCCTAAAATGGGAGATGTACTTTTCACTAAAGTCCAATGGTCTATTTTTTTAGTTGATCAATAATTTTTACCGCCATTTCCAGCCGCTGCTGCAAGTCACCTTCCAGGATGCGGTAGGGTAAATGGTTGTCATCAAGGGCTTTTTTAAATCTGGCGAACATTTCATCCCTGTCTTCAGGGCGGTCGCGAAGATCATCTTCAACCCAGGGAACATCAATATACGTTAAAAAATACAGATCGTACTGTGCCTTTAACGCATGTTTAAGAAGGACTTGATCAACAAATTCGTTGTAATAGGCACGGCTGTAGACTACCAGTTCAAGCAGGTTGGTATCGCAAAAAAGATATTTACTGGCTTTAGCTTCCTTCAGGTTTTCAATGGCCATCTGGCCACGGGCTATAGGCAGGAGATCGTGGGGTTCGCAGGTCTCCTGCTGTTCATCCCACTTCTTTTGCAGGTATTCCCTCATATATTCGGGCACCCACTGCGTATTGTAGTGTTTGGCCAGCATTTGGGCCAGAGTGGTTTTTCCTGTAGACTCGGGTCCAAACAGGACGATTTTTATGACATCACGTGACCGCCGCTGCTCAAGCTCTTCTTCCATGTTTTATATCCATAAACTGCGATTATTGTGAACAAAAGGTACTGCAAACTGGTAAAAGTGAGCCCCTTGTAAAAATATAATGGCACAGAAATAATATCACCCACGATCCAGTAGATCCAGTTTTCGAGTTTTTTTCGTGCCATGAGCCACATACCCACAAAAAATATGGCCGTGGTCACGGTGTCTACATAAGCGGTCCAGCTATTCCACTTGTCAAAATACTCGTAGATCCCAAAAGTAAAAGCCATGGTAGCAACAAAAATGATGAGGCTCCAAAAATGCTCTTTTTGAGTGGTGGTGGTGATGGGAATGTAATGCCGGGCATCTACCTTGCGCGTCCATACATACCAGCCGTAAATACTCATGGTAGAATAATATACGTTGATCATCATATCTCCCAGCAGCTCCCACTGCCACAGCAGGTAAACAAAGATGACGGTACTAATAATTCCGGTGGGGTAAACCAAAATATTCTCCTGCTTGGAATACCATACCGAAAGAAACCCGAACACCACCGCAATGAGTTCTAAAATTATGTAAAGCGTAGGATAATCTGAATACTGCTGAAAAAAGAAATCAAAAATCGGCTGCATAATCGCTTCTGTTTCCCTTTACAAGTTTCATGGTAAGCAATACATGATCTGAAGCCTGAAAAGTTTCCCTCACCTCTTCAGTAAGAAATTCCATCACCTTGTCGTATTCCCCGTAAATTTGGGTGCTCAAAGGATTTTCCATTACAGTTAACCCCGAACTGCGAAGTTTCTTAATAAAGGCTTTAATTGGCGCTTCAAAATCATCCTGAAGCGGAGTAAGAGCAAGTTCTACTGAAATTTGCATGTTGATAGTTTTTGTCTTCTCAAAATTAGGAAGATTAAGACGTAAAACAGGCCTTTTTGAAAACTTTTGCTACGACTGAAAAAAATTCAGAGAAAAAAATGCCCTTTTTCAAAGGCTGTACCTATCACCACCATATTGGCCCCGGCACGGTAAGCAGCTTCAAGCTGTTCTTTAGTTCTTATGCCCCCGCCAACAATAACGGGCAATTGCACTGCTTCTTTTACTGCGGAAATTATTCCTGCTGCAACAGGAATATTTGCGCCGCTACCGGCTTCCAGGTAAATAAGACGTTTCCCCATATATTTTCCGGCCATGGCAGTGTCTACAATTTGTTGTACATCCTTCTGCGGAAGCGGCTGGGTTTTGCTGGCCCTTTGTACGGCAGTTTCCTTTCCGCCATCTATGAGCAGATAGGCCGTGGGAATGATTTCGAGCCTGGTTTTTGAAATAAGAGGCACAGATCTCACCTGCTGCCCAATCAGGTAGTCGGGGTTTCTTCCGGAGAGCAGGCTTAAAAAAAGGAGCGCATCGGCTTTACCTGAAATTTGCTGGTGGTCACCCGGGAAAAGCACTACGGGTAGATGGGTTTCGGCTTTAATAGCTTTTGTACATTCTTCTACCGCTTCAGGCGTACAGGTACTGCCTCCAATAAAAATATGGGTAGTCAAAAATGGCATTTTCCGAAGGAATTTTTGAGCAGTGCTGCAGTCGAATTTTTCAGGATCTATTAATACCGCCAGCATTTTTGTGCCGGCTTTTTCCGCAGTAATGATTCCCTCCAGTACCTTTGGCATTAAGAGACTTTTCGAAGGGTATAGACACAGGTGAAACCTTCAAATTCGGTAAATTCGAATTCATACCAGCTGGTTTGGCCGTTAAAAGTAATCTTCCCGGTGGTCTTCTGCTCATCAAAATCGAAATCGGTAATATTAATGTGCTGCAAAAAACTCACTTTTGGCTGGGCGTAGAGTTTGTACACAGCTTCTTTGGCGCCCCAAACAATAGTGAGCTTTCTAATAAGTGCATCGGTGTTTGCGAGGGTCCTGTACTCTTCTATAGGAGTGAATTTTGGTGCAATTAAGAGGATTTTTTCCCGCTGTTTCTCAATATCGATCCCAACTTCCCTGTCACTCACAATAATTCCGGAGAAATTAAAGGAATGAGTGATAGAAATATATTTGCCATCGCGCAGGTGGGGTTTTCCCGCTTCATCATAAAAGAGGTCGCTGTCTTCATAACCTGCTTCGGCAAGTAAATGCCGTACACTCATAAATCCGCGTCGGTGAATATCACTTTTCATCCCCTGCACCCTTTCGCTGCATAAGGGGGTGAGGGTTATGCCTTTACTTAACTCTTCAAAAGACTCTTCGATCTTCCAAATGAGCACATTAGTAGCTTTATTTATTGTTATTCTTTTGTAAAGGGGCATATATAACTCTTAGATATTCTGTATTTTTGCATTTCTGAATATGCTAAATCAAATATAATAATATGTCAACTAAAACAGAGCCTTATACCCAGTATAAAGTGAAAGATATTTCCCTGGCAGAATGGGGAAGAAAAGAGATAGAACTTGCCGAAGCCGAAATGCCGGGTCTTATGTCCCTGCGTGAGGAGTATGGAAAAGAGCAGCCTTTGAAGGGTGCGCGCATTGCCGGTTGCCTTCACATGACTATCCAGACTGCTGTGCTTATAGAGACTCTTGTAGCCCTTGGTGCCGAAGTAACCTGGAGTTCATGTAATATATTTTCTACACAAGACCAGGCTGCCGCTGCAATTGCCGCTGCCGGAATTCCCGTTTATGCCTGGAAAGGGATGAATGCTGAAGAATTTGACTGGTGTATCGAGCAAACGCTTTTCTTTGGAGAAGATCGCAAGCCACTAAACATGATCCTTGATGACGGAGGTGACCTTACCAACATGGTACTGGACAAATACCCCGAACTTGCTGAAGGGATTAAAGGCCTTTCTGAAGAAACCACTACCGGAGTTCACAGGCTTTACGAGCGCATGAAGAACGGAACGCTTCCTATGCCCGCCATCAATGTGAACGACTCTGTAACCAAGTCAAAATTCGACAACAAGTACGGATGTAGAGAAAGTGCGGTAGATGCAATTCGTCGTGCTACAGATGTGATGCTTGCAGGTAAAAGAGTTGTGGTTTGTGGATATGGCGACGTTGGTAAAGGTACTGCTGCTTCTTTTAGAGGTGCAGGATCAATAGTTACCGTTACAGAGATTGATCCAATTTGTGCTCTGCAGGCTGCAATGGACGGATTTGAAGTAAAGAAACTTGAAACCGTACTGCCAAAAGCTGATATCGTTATTACCACCACCGGGAATAAAGACATCGTTCGTGCCAAGCATTTTAAGGCAATGAAAGATAAGACCATTGTTGCTAACATTGGACACTTTGACAATGAGATACAGGTAGCCTGGCTGAATGAAAACTACGGAAGCACAAAATCTGAGATCAAGCCACAGGTTGACAAATACACTATTGACGGGAAAGATATCATCCTTCTTGCTGAAGGTCGTCTTGTAAACCTTGGATGTGCCACAGGACACCCAAGTTTTGTAATGAGTAACTCTTTTACAAACCAGACCCTGGCCCAGATCGAACTTTGGAAGAATACAGACCAGTACGAGAACAAAGTTTATATGCTTCCGAAGCATTTAGATGAGAAAGTAGCTGCCCTTCACCTTGAAAAGATTGGTGTGGAACTCACAGAACTTTCTGAAGAACAAGCCAAATATATTGGAGTAACTGTTGAAGGTCCGTTTAAACCGGAGTATTATAGATATTAGTATTGAGATATGAGATATTAGACGGAAAATCTTGAATCCCCAGGATTATCCCTTATTCATTACTCATTATACCTTTAAAAAATCCTCTTCAAAAATGTCATTTTTGGAGGGGATTTTTTTTTAACCCCTCATGAACATGTTGATGAAGAAGGCTGCGAAAATGACACAAATGAGGGCTATGACCAGCCACAACCAGAATTTTGACATAGACACCGCACTTTCTTTTGAAGCAGAACCATCTAAAAATCCGTTTTCCCTGAGAAGGGCTTCAGCCCTTTTCTTATCATTGTCATGAACTTCTATTCTTACTCCCAATGCGAAATTGGTGTTTGCAGCCTCATCAAAAATCCTGTACCTCACATTATTTTGCTCAAAAATATTCTTAAGCAGGATGATCTGGTTTTGTGCTGAAGTCTCAAAAATGGTAGAATAGCTCATAATTTCCTGGTTGGTATAAGTTTTTATTCCACATTCATAAACATGAGAATAGCCACTGCTACTATGATAATGATGAATGCGGCGAGAAAGATGAAGATCCATCTCCTGCCCGCCGTCCTTCTCCTAACCGGAGCATGTGCCTGACTGGCGGTAAGAAAGCCGGTTTGATCGAGAAGTTCTCTTGCTTTACCCTTGTCATCCTCGGTAACCTGCACTCTTTTTACTTCTCCTTTTTCATCTGCTTCGGTGACCCGGTAATCAATCCCTTCTTCGCTATACACCCTTTTCAGGACTGCAACTTCATTTTCGTCTTTTGTAGAGTAAATTGTGAAGTACTTCATGCTCCTGAATTTTACGGTTTCCTATAAAGATAAAAAAACCCTTCTGAATAAATTCAGAAGGGTTTTTTTATCTTAAAAATTAAGATCTTAAGCCTGGAACGGTTCTATAGAAACGTAAGACTTGTTGTCTTTCTTTTTAGTAAATTTTACAATACCATCAACTCTGGCATGTAAAGTATGGTCTTTTCCGGCATACACATTCTCACCTGGATTGTGCGCAGTACCTCTTTGTCTAACGATGATGTTCCCAGCAATGGCAGCCTGTCCTCCAAAGATCTTCACACCTAAGCGTTTCGATTCAGATTCCCTACCGTTCTTGGAACTACCAACTCCTTTTTTGTGAGCCATTTCTTTTTACTTTTTACTGTTAAACGTTTAGCTTAAAGCAGCTATCAATTCGGCTTTTTTCATTGAAGAATATCCTTCAACTCCTTTTTCTTTAGCCATTTCACGAAGTTCGGCAACTGTGTTATTGCTAAGGTCGTTATTGGAAGCTTTATCTTCTTTAGTTGATTTTGCTTCTTCTTTCTTAGCTGAAGTTGCTTTTTTACCGTTTACAGAAATTCCTTCAATAGAAATTTCGGTAAGAGCCTGGCGGTGTCCATTCTTTACACGGTAACCTTTTCTTCTTTTCTTTTTGAAGACAATTACCTTGTCTCCTTTTAGGTGCCTGGTGATTTTAGCATCAACCAAAGCTCCTTCTATAGCTGGGGCGCCTAAAGTGATGTTGTCACCGTCACCTGTAAGAAGAACTTTATCGAAAGAAACACTGTCTCCTTCTTCTCCTGCAAGCCTGTGAACAAATACCTTCTGGTCTTTTGCAACTTTAAATTGCTGCCCTGCTATCTCTACAATTGCGTACATAGCGTCTTTAATTAAGGGTTTACGTTCTCGCCCTGAGATTTTTCAAGGCGGGTGCAAATATACTCCTAATTAATTAATTTGCAAAGGCTTTATTTAATATGTATGTTTCTTACCCTCAGAGGTATTCCATGAAGGTTTATACAGCTGGATAATGGCAAGGGTTACCACCAGAGAAGTAGCAAAGCCCATAAGCGCAACGGTGAACACCAGCATTCCTATATTTACAAACCAATCGGTTTCCCACATGGTGATAAGTTCTTCAGAAAAACTGGGGTTAAGCTCACTGGTGTACACAGCAAAAAAAGCGGTAAAAATAACGGTTGCCACAAAGCCGGCCGTAAGACCTGCCATAAAGCCTTTTTGATATTTAAATTTTCCCAGCTTTTTATCCCGGTACTTTTTTATGGCTAGAAAGATTCCCCCTCCTGTAATGACCATGTTAAAAACACTGTAAGCGGGGTTCTGGTGTAAATCAAAAAGAGATAACAACAAGAAGTAGCCTATTAATGCAATAGCGATATAAATTCCATATATTAATGGAACAGATGATCTTCTCATGAGTTGGGTTTTGTGATTTTTATAAATTTCCAAAAAATAAGAAGAAATATGCCTTAAGAGCTTGTTAATTTAGAATTTTCTGTACATTTCAACCCTAAGCATGAAGAATTTGTGTAACAAATTCCCACTTCATATTACTTATAAACTGTATTTAATAAAAACCATACTATAATGATCAACAAACTTAAGTTAGCTGCCCTTGGCCTTTTCCTTGGAGTAACGGGAACGGCTCAGGAAGTTGAATTCATCGAGTACACTCTCGATAACGGTCTTGATGTGATATTGCACAAAGACAACTCGGCACCGGTAGTCACTACCTCAGTAATGTACCACGTAGGCGCCAAAGATGAAAATCCTGAAAGAACCGGCTTTGCACACTTTTTTGAACACCTTCTTTTTGAAGGCACCAAAAACATCCCAAAAGGGGAATGGTTCAAAATTGTTAGCTCAAATGGAGGGTCAAACAATGCAAATACCTCCGATGACCGCACTTACTATTATGAAATATTCCCTTCTAACCAGCTGGAGCTGGGGCTTTGGATGGAATCTGAGAGAATGATGCACCCGGTAATTAACCAACAGGGAGTAGATACTCAAAACGAAGTAGTGAAAGAAGAAAAAAGACTTAGGGTAGACAATGCACCTTACGGAAACATTCTGGCTGCAGTAAAGGAAAACCTTTATGAAAAACACCCTTACCGCTGGGCTACAATAGGTTCTATGGATCATCTTGATGCTGCTACTCTTGAAGAGTTTCGCGCATTCAATGAAAAATTCTATGTGCCTAACAATGCTACTCTTGTAGTTGCAGGAGATATAGAGATCGAAAAGACCAAAGAAATTATCAAAGACTATTTTGGTCCTATTGAAAAAGGAGCGCCTGTAGTAAAAGAAAGCTTTGTTGAAGAGCCCATTACCCAAGAAATCGAAGCCAAATATCACGATCCAAACATCCAGATCCCGGCTATTGTACTTGCCTGGAGAACGCCTTCTATGAAAGAGCGCGATGCTTATGTACTCGATATGATCTCTTCTGTACTTTCTGACGGAAAATCTTCCCGCCTTTACAAAAAACTGGTAGACGATCAAAAACAAGCTCTCCAAATTGGAGCCTTTAACATTGCCCAGGAAGATTACGGGCAGTATGTTGTTTTTGGTCTTCCTCTTGGAGAAACTAAACTTGACACCCTTGTTGCTGAAGTTGATGAAGAAATTGAAAAACTTCAGACAGAATTGATCAGCCAGAGAGAGTACGAGAAACTTCAGAATAAATTTGAGAACAGATATGTGAACTCAAACAGCAGTGTAGCTGGTATTGCCAGCTCCCTGGCCACTTACCAGCAACTTTATGGAAATACCGACCTTATTAATGAGGAGATAGACATCTATAGATCTATTACCCGTGAAGAAATTAGAGACGTAGCCAAAAAGTACCTCAACGAGAATCAAAGATTGAAATTGGAATACCTTCCGAAGGAATCTGAACAATAAAATTTAATCACAAGATGAAGAACAAAATATTAGCCTTAGCAGTATTATTTCTTGCTACAACAGCGATTCAGGCTCAACAAATTGACAGAAGTCAACAACCAAAAGCAGGACCTGCACCAGAGATCAACCTGGGCACACCTGAAACTTTTACCCTCAAGAATGGATTAAAAGTACTGGTTGTTGAAAACCATAAATTGCCCCGTGTCTCTATGACCCTCACTATGGATAACCCTCCACATGCTGAAGGAGACAAGGCAGGAGTTTCTGAACTCATGGGCTCTGTACTGGGAGAAGGAACAAAAGATATCCCAAAAGATAAATTCAATGAGGAGATAGACTACCTGGGAGCAAGCGTGAATTTCTTTTCACGTGGTGCTTCAGCTAATACGCTTTCAAAATACTTCCCCAGAGTATTGGAGTTGATGAGCAAAGGAGCCCTGAACCCGAACTTTACACAGGAGCAATTTGAAACTGAAAAAGAAAGAGCTCTTGAAAACATAAAAGCTTCAGAAAAAGATGTGGCTTCAAATGCCCGCAGAATTAGTTCTGCCCTTAGCTACGGAAAGAACCACCCTTACGGAGAGTTCTCTACCAAAGAATCTATTGAAGCCTTGACTCTTGCAGATATCCAGGACTACTACAAGAACTATTACGTACCACAGAATGCTTACCTGGTGGTAATTGGAGATGTAAAGACTCCTGAAGTTAAGAAGCTTGTTGAAAAGAACTTTGCCAGCTGGAAGAAAAGCGAACTTCCAAAAAACACCCTGCAGGATGTGAAAAACGTTCCTGAAACTCAGGTGAACTTTGTCGATTTTCCAAATGCGGTTCAAAGTGAAGTACAGGTAACTAACACTATCCAGCTACAAAAAGGAGATCCGGACTATTTCCCTGTCCTTATCGCCAATAAGATTCTTGGTGGCGGTGGAGAAGCCAGGCTTTTCCTTAACCTTAGAGAAGACAAAGGCTACACTTATGGAGCATACTCCAGCACGGGAGATGACAAATATGTGGCCCGTTTTGTTGCAAGCGCAAGTGTGCGTAATGCAGTAACCGATTCTGCCGTTGTTGCTTTCCTTGATGAATTACACAGAATAAGGAACGAAAAAGTTTCTGCTGAAGAATTGGAAAACGCTAAGGCAAAATACACCGGAGACTTTGTTCTTGCTCTTGAGAGACCATCTACAATAGCCCAGTACGCCTTAAACATCGAAACAGATAACCTTCCGCAGGATTTCTACCAGAGGTATCTAAAAAAGATAAACGCTGTAACCGCTGAAGATATCCAGAGAGTAGCTAAAAAATACTACCTGGCAGACAATGCAAGGATCGTAGTTGTTGGGAAAGGAAGCGAAGTAGCCGAACCTCTCGAAAACCTCACTTACAATGGAAAGGATATTCCTGTAAAGTATTTTGACAAATATGCCAACGCCATCGAAAAACCAGACTACAACAAAAAGGTAGATCCGTCAATGACAGCTGCAAAAGTATTTGATAAATACATTCAAGCCGTTGGTGGAAAAGATGCCGTTAATGATATTGAATCTGTTTACATGATTGCACAAGCAGAGATTCAGGGTCAAAAAATGGATCTTGAGACAAAAGTTACTTCTTCCGGAAAATCATCTACTGTGATCTCTATGGGAGGAAATGTTGTACAAAAACAGATATTTAATGGAGCTACAGGTTTTGTTGCTGCGCAGGGACAAAAGATACCCTACACCGAAGAGCAGGTAGTTGCCGCAAAAGCTGAAGCCCACCCCTTCCCTGAAATGATTGCCGAAAATGCCACTTTAGAGGGGATAGAAGACGTAGATGGACAAGAAGCCTATGCAGTTAAAATGGATGAAACCACCACTAACTACTACAGTAAAGACAGCGGGCTAAAGGTCAAGCAAGTGAAAACCATGAAGCAGGGGCCACAAACCATGACTATTCCTATCACCTATAGTGATTACAGGGAAGTAGAAGGGGTTAAATTTCCTTTTCATCTATCTCAAACCATGGGAGCAATGACTCTTACCTTCCAGGTAAGTGATGTTAAAGTTAATGAAGACGTGACTGACGCAGACTTTGAATAAAAAACAAGATAAATTCAAACCTAAAAGCCGGTACTATTAGTACCGGCTTTATTTTTAACAATCCATAAAGATAAACCTGCTCCAAAAAAGGCATTTTTAACAATCCTTTTTCAGAATAAAAAAGATGGAGAGGTTAACTAGACGAATAATACTGTCTCAGGTTGAGACGAAACCAATTCTGTCTTCTCTTTTTTGATCGTATCATCTTTTTTCTGAAGATCAGCAAGTTCGGCGACTGCAAACTGCCAGGCAATCAAAAGAGAAAACCCAACAAAGCATGCAAAACCAAAAAACATTCTCTTTTTCATTTCATATAGGGATTAGAAATTCAATAGCAACGTAAAGTTAAGAAATAGTTAAAATACATCCAAATACATCCTAACTTATTTTTTTCCTGCTATTTACGATAAGAACTCCTGCTATAATAATCACCCCCGAGAAGATCTGAACAAAGCTAAATTCCTCCCCGTCAAGTACGCCCCAACCCACAGCCACTATAGGTACGAGATAGGTTACCGAGGTTGAGAAAACCGGATCTGAGATTTGAATAAGCTTGTTAAATACTATTAAAGCAGCACCTGTACCCACTACCCCGAGTATACCTATATACACTAAACTCATAGGCACATTTGGCGCAGAAAGGGTTTCTGCCGAAAAGAATCCTGTACTGGCGAGAACAATGAGAGCGGGTATGGCAATAACCATAAAATTACCCGTAGTAATGGCAAGGGCAGGTAGATTTTGAAGGTGTTTCTTAATGATATTAGCATTAAACCCGTAGAACAATGACGCCAGAATCACCAACAGGGAATACCAGTAATTTTGATCGGGATTAACCGTAGCACCACTCCAAATCAAAGCTGTGGTTCCCGCCAGCCCAACCATTACTCCCAGAAACTTCTTTTTCACAAAAGCTGCTTCAAAGAGAACGATCCCAATCAGCATGGAGAGCAACGGAGTTGTGGAATTGAGAATGGAAACAATAGCACTGTCTATCTCGGTTTCAGCAAAAGAAAACAGATAAGCCGGAAAAAATGTTCCACAAAAGCCCGAAATGCCAATCCACATCCATTGCTTTCCCTTTATGTGTTTTAGTGATCCAAGCCCAATAAGGGTAAGAAACAGTGCAGCAAAGACGGTGCGTAGGGAACCAACCTGTAAGGCAGTAAGACCCACCAGCCCCTTTTTGATAAGAATAAAAGAGCTGCCCCAAACCAGAGCAAGCAGGCAAAGATAAATCCATTTAAGGCTACTCCTGGGCATATTAAATTTTAAGCTGCCAAAAGTAAGAAACTACAGCAAGAAATTAGTCACTGCTATTTGATTGCCATTTCACAGTTTCCATAAGGTGCCTTATATCCTTCTTCAGGTAAGCTGCGGCGGGTAAGATAGAATCAAAGTTTGGCTGAGCCTCAAAATACACTGAGCCTGTAAGGAAATGACTGGTACTATCGGTGAGGTAGAACTGGGCCTGCGACGCTGCATCTCCCAAAACCTGATAGAACATACCGTAGGTGTTGTGATAATTGTTACTATATACTGACCCCTCGATAGCATCGGCTTTGATAGTGTGCCGCAAAGGCAATTTTTGGGCATCAGTAAGCAGGTAATCGAGATTGTTCTCTACCGACTGATATGTGATGAAGATAGTACCTTTTAAATGCGGATATTCCAGGTTTAACCAACACTCCTTCCCTACCCGTGAAGGCTGCACTACAGCTATAGAATTTTTCTCAAAACCGTAAGGACACCCGTCATTTGAATAGAAAACATACTTAGCCGCGGGATATTCTAAGGCCAGGTAGGCATTAGGTTTTGGCTGCACTTCATTGCCACATGAGACCAAACCTGCCAAAAATGTCAAAAAAATTATCCTTTTCATTCTCCGGTGATACTCACTTTAATTTGTTTTATCCGCTTCTTGTCTACAGCTTCAACCGTAAAACTATAACCGTCAAACAGTATTACATCGTTCTTTCGGGGGAAACTTCCTGAAATTTCAAGCAGAAAGCCGGCAAGTGTTTCGGCCTCCCCTTTATTCTCTTCAAATAATTCCGGATTATCTAGTTTTATGACCCTATAAAAATCCTTCAGCGGAGTCTTTCCTTCAAAAACGTAGTTATTTTCATCTAATTTTGAAAAGATAAGATCTTCATCATCAAATTCATCACTTATATCCCCTACAATTTCTTCAATAATATCTTCAAGAGAAATAAGTCCGCTGGTACCGCCATATTCATCTACCACAATGGCCAGGTGATTCTTTTTAATTTTGAAATCATTTAAAAGGTCGTCCAGCTTTTTATTTTCGGGCACAAAATAAGGCTCTCTTAGCAAGGAAGTCCATTCGTAATGCTCCTCTTCGAGAAAAGGCAGAAGGTCTTTTACATATAAAATACCTGTAACATTATCTATGTTCTCCTTATATACAGGAATACGGGAATATCCATTTTCTATGATCTCCGGAATAATCTCACTATAATCCTGAGTTTCGTTAAGTGCAAAAATATCCATTCGCGGCCGCATTACCTGTTTGGTATCGGTGTTCCCGAAAGAGACAATTCCACGTAAGATCTTTTGCTCCTCCTTGGTGGTATCATGCTGACTGGTTAGCTCCAGGGCCTGTGATAACTGATCAACGCTAAGCCCATGGCTCTTATTTCCCAGTCTTTGATGTATGCCGATAGTAACCGCCCTCATAGGAATACTTAAGGGGGAGAATAATTTATCGAGCACGTTAAGAGGGTAAGCCATAAAGTGCGAAAAAGCTACTTTATTGCGGCTGGCGTAAACTTTGGGCAAAATTTCTCCAAAAAGCAGGATGAGGAAAGTTACTACCACAACTTCCAGGAGAAACTGAAGATCTACTCCCATAAAGACCGTGTCAATATTTTCAAAGGCTGCATCGGTAAGGTTATCAAACAACAGGATAATAGCAATATTAATCATGTTGTTAGCAACCAGGATGGTGGCCAGCAATTTTTTCGGTTTATCGAGCAGGCTTATAACAATCTGTTCTTTTACGCTCCTCTTAGACTCTTCCACCTCAAAATCGGCTGGCGTTAGCGAGAACATTGCTACCTCGGCACCCGAAATTAGGGCAGAGCAAACCAGCAAAAGCATTGCCGTAACAACACCTAATAGCTGCGGAAGGTTATCAACAAAAAGAGGTATAAAACTGTCAGGATCGGGATCCAAATGTGTAACTTTTAATTAGACTTAGAACGGAAGATCATCCTCGTCCTCCTGTGTAAAACTCTGTGACTGACTGGTTGAAGGTGTATCCTGTCGCGGCTGGTTGTACTGTTGCCCCTGCTGTTGCTGAGACTGCCCATAACCGTCACTTTGATTACCTCCACTGCCAGGCGCTGCAGCATCTTTGGGTGTTAAAAAGGTGAAATCTGTACACTGTATTTCGGTAGAATATCTTTCAATCCCTTTATCGTCCTGCCATTTTCTGGTCTTGATTCTTCCCTCAATATAGACCTTATCGCCTTTTTTAAGGTATTTCTCACAGATCTCGGCAGCTTTATTTCGCACCACAACATTGTGCCATTCGGTATTTTCAACCTTTTGACCTGTAGTTTTATTGGTATAGACCTCATTGGTCGCCAAAGGAAAACGCCCAATAGATCCACCTCCTTCAAAATAGTGCATTTTCACATCGTCTCCCGTGTGGCCAATAAGCATTACTTTATTTAAGGTTCCGGTCATGGTTTGTTGTTTAAGTTACAATTTTAAAAATAGCAAATTACTCTTCAATCACCTTCCAAAAATGTCATTTTTGAGAAGTTCTTTTTTAAAGAGCTTAAAAATCAAAGGTATCAATAAAATTTTCTATTAAAACCGGGACGGGTAATTTATTTACTTCGGCCAGAGAGAGCGCTTCTTTGGGCAGCTCATCACACTTTACTATCCAGAATTTGGTGTAAATATGTTGATGAGAGAGTTTGTGCACCACCGGCAGGTCGTTGTAGAGCACCGGCTCCTTATTTATTACTGAATATTCCGCAGGAACATCGGCCACGAGGTTTTCAAGTTGTGCTTCGGAAGCAGTTTCTACCAGCGGAAATTCGTAAAGTCCTTCCCAAATACCTTTTCCGCGACGTTGGTTCATAATAGTCTTCCCTTCTTCTGAAATATAGACGAGATAATTAAAATGCCTTTTTTTAATCTTTTGCTTCTTTAGCTTTACGGGCAGTTCGCCTATACGATCCTGATTGAAAGCCACACATGTTGTAACAAAAGGGCAGGAACCACAAAGCGGCCTGCGCGGCTTACACTGTTCTGATCCAAATTCTATCAACGCCTGATTGAAATTTGCAGGCTCGTCCTTATTAATAAGCTTTTGAGCCAGCTGCCGGAATTCTTTGATCCCCTGGCTAGAATTTGTAGGAGTATCAATACCAAAAATACGGGCCAAAACCCTGTAAACATTACCGTCTACTGCTGCCTGTGGTTCTTCATAACAAATTGAAGCTATTGCAGCCGCGGTATAATCACCCACTCCTTTTAACTTTACCAGTTCTTTATAGGAAGCAGGAAAGCTTCCGCCGAGATCAAAAGCTATATATTTTGCAGTAAAATGTAAATTCCTGGCCCGGGAGTAATAGCCAAGCCCCTGCCAAAGTTTTAGCACTTCTTCTTCCGAAGCATTAGCTAAAGCCAAAACGTTGGGATAAGCTTTTAAGAACTTAAAATAGTAAGGTTTTCCCTGTTCAACCCGGGTTTGCTGAAGAATTATTTCACTAAGCCAGATTTGATAAGGGTCTTTAGTTCTGCGCCATGGCAGATCCCTTTTATTATCTAAATACCAGTTTATCAGCTCCTTATCGAAAGACATCAATCAAATTTCTTAAGTGCAATAATAATTCTTTATTCTCTTACTATTTAATGGGTTAGGATTAAAAAGTTGCGGATTTAATTCATATATTTGCCCCTCGAAAATTTACAAACCCTATTAATAAATTATACGAAAATGACGAAAGCAGATATCGTGGCAAAAATCTCCGAGAAACTAGGAATGGAGAAAGGAGATGTTCAGGCTACTGTGGAAACCTTTATGGAGGAGGTGAAAACTTCACTAGAGGCTGGTGACAACGTTTACCTAAGAGGATTTGGAAGCTTTATCATCAAAACAAGAGCCGAAAAAACCGGAAGAAATATTTCCAAGAATACCACTATAAAGATTCCTGCACATAATATTCCGGCTTTTAAACCTGCCAAAGTATTTGTTGAAGGCGTGAAATCTAACGTTGAGGTAAAGTAATTCCCTGCCCGTAGGCAGAAACAAAATAAATTTAATTAATTAAAAAGTCACACTATGCCAAGTGGTAAAAAGAGAAAAAGACATAAGGTAGCTACGCACAAGCGTAAAAAAAGAGCAAGAGCTAACCGCCACAAGAAAAAGAAGTAGTTTTCATACTACTTTTTTTGTTTAAAACGTTCTTTGAAATCGAAATTCAAATTTAGGTTCTCTGAGCTTGAATTTCCTCAGGATTTTTAAAAACCCTGTGAATTTTATTGTTTAATCCATCCGCCACATGCGGAATAAAATCAATTTAGAGTGAACAAAGAGTTAATTATTAGAACCGGTTCCTCTGCTGTAGATTTTGCCTTATTAAAAGATGGAAAACTAATAGAACTCAACAAGGAAGAAGACGACAGTAATTTTGCGGTGGGAGATATTTTTCTCGCAAAAGTGCGAAAAACTGTCCCCGGCTTAAACGCCGGCTTCGTAAATGTAGGCTATACAAAAGATGCATTCTTGCATTATCATGACCTTGGCCCGCAGGTACTTTCTTTGCTGAAGTTCATAAAACGTGTAAGCACAGGTAAATTAAAGGATTATTCCCTTAAGGATTTTCCTTTAGAAAAAGATATTGATAAGGACGGAAGCATTGCAGATGTCTTAAAATCAAATCAATCGCTACTGGTACAGGTAGTAAAAGAGCCAATATCAACCAAAGGCCCAAGAATAAGTTCTGAACTTTCCCTTCCGGGCCGTTACATCGTACTGGTTCCTTTTTCCAATCGCGTTTCTGTTTCTCAAAAAATAGAAAGCAAAGAAGAAAAGGACCGCCTAAAACGACTTGTAAAAAGTATTAGACCTAAAGGCTTTGGAATTATTGTACGTACCGTAGCAGAAGGCAGAAAAGTAGCAGAACTGGACAACGACCTTCAGAATTTAATGAGTCGTTGGACAGGAATGTGTAAAAAGCTGTACAAAGCACCTCATCCCTCAAAAGTATTGGGAGAATTGAACAGGGCATCTTCTATTCTTAGAGATGTCTTTAATGATTCATTTACCTCTATTTGTGTAGACGATGAAACCTTGTACACCCAAATTAAAGATTATGTGAGCGAAATTGCTCCAAAGAAAGAATCCATTGTAAAATTGTACGACTCAAATATTCCCATCTTCGAAAAATTTGGGATCGAAAGACAAATCAAAACTACTTTTGGCCGCACCGTTTCTATGAACAAAGGGGCATACCTGGTCATTGAGCACACCGAAGCCATGCACGTTATTGACGTGAATAGCGGAAACCGCTCCAACAAATCAAAAAACCAGGAAGACACCGCACTTGAGGTTAACCTTATTAGTGCTACCGAAATAGCCCGACAACTGCGCCTTCGCGACATGGGAGGGATCATTGTAGTTGACTTCATAGACATGAACAAAGCTGAGAACAGGAAAGCTTTGTACGATCATCTTAAAGAGGAGATGAGTGACGACCGCGCAAAACATAAGATTTTGCCCCCCAGTAAGTTTGGACTTGTACAAATTACAAGACAACGGGTTAGACCCGAAATGAACATCAAAACCAGGGAGGAAAACCCCAATAAAAACGGGGAAGAAATTGAAGCTCCCATCGTTTTGGTCAACAGGATCAACCAGGATTTGCAAAAGCTTCTAAAGAAAGACTATAAAAAGATCACTCTAAGTGCACATCCTTTTATAGCAGCCTTTTTAACCAAAGGTTTTCCATCACCCCGCTCCAAATGGTTCTTCGACCATAAAAAGTGGGTTAAAATAGTACCAAGAGATGCTTACACGTATCTTGAATACCACTTTCACGACAATGCCGGGGAAGTGATTCAATAACAAAAAGAAACGCCTTTCATTTATTTGGGAGGCGTTTTTTTTGTTCATAGTATTGAGATATTAAATTTTACCTTTGTTTGAATGAAAGCAGACTCCTCTGGAAAATCATACACCGTAAAAGAAGCCACTCTTAAGCTGATGCAATACTGCGCTTATCGCGACAGGTCACAGAAAGAGGTTGAAGATAAGCTTCTTGAAATGCGCATGATCCCTGCAGCCCGTGAAGAGATCATCATAAAACTGATGCAGGAAGATTTTCTCAATGAAGAGCGTTTTGCCCGCAGTTTTGTACGGGGTAAATTCCGGATAAAAAAATGGGGGCGATATAAGATTCAGCAGGAGCTAAAAGCCAGGGACATCTCTTCTCCCATTATAAAACTGGCCATGACCGAGATTGAGGAAAGTGTTTACAAAACCACACTCTATGAGCTTGCAAAGAAAAAACTCAATCTTCTTTCTGAAGAAGATAAGTTCAAACTAAAGAAAAAGCTGGGTGATTACCTCATCCGGAAAGGTTACGAAAGCTCCCTGGTCTATGAAGTTACAGAAGACCTTATACAGGCATAAGTTTCAAAAATGAGAGCCGGATTTGCCCTTTTTAAAAGGTTTCTGCCCGTTTGTTCGTTCTTTTAACAGCCTGTTCGTTCTTGTAATCTATCCATTTCTGGCCTTTCCACCTGCGCATCGCATTATCAAAATGTCGCATAAAAAACAGGTTATATAGTGCTTTACTCAGGTTTTCAATATTTCTTGGTGCTGCACGCAGGCTCATAGAAAAACCCGGGGTGAGATAAGTCATTTGATGCCAATAGCCTTCGGGCATGTAAAGTGTTTCTCCATGCCTAAGCTCGGTTACCATTCCTTTTGCTTTCCGAAGCGCAGGGAATTGATCAAAATCGGGGTTCATGAAGTCGATATCTTCGCGTGTAATAAGGGCATGAGGCACTTTATAAAGATATTTTGTTTCTGAAGGGGGAAAGAGAATACAGCGTTTCCTTCCATGAAAATGGAAATGCAGAATATTAGCATAGTCTATGTCGTAATGCATAAAGACTTTGGAATTCTCCCCTCCAAAGAACAGCATAGGGATCTGCTTTAGGATGCGTAGCCCTATTTTAGGAAAACTAAAATCCTTTTGAAGCCCAGGAACTTCGCGCAGCAAATGATAAAGAAAAATCCGATAGCTGGTGGGACCTTTTTTGATAAGATCAATGTACTCGCTCATCTTCATATGAAGATGAGGCTCATTAAACTTATATTTTGAAGAAATAGTCTTTTTACCATCAAAAAGAGGCACGGTTTTATCTCCTGCCACCTCCCTGATGTATTCGAGATTCCATTTGGTATAAGCTGGCCAGTTTTCTATTAGCTGCTCTATAACCACCGGCTTTTGCGGTTTTACATACCTCTCTAAAAAGTCTTTTTTGGAGATCTTTTTTTCTCTTGGGATTTCAGCTAATTCAAGTCTCTCTTTCATCTTTCCCTATTTCCTGTTTAATGAAGGGCCTACATTATTCGTCTTCTGCCGGGCAGCAATAATTATCCATTTCAAGGCTCTTCTCACCGCTCCGGTTAAATTTAGTTGCCATAAAATAGTTACCTGATCAAAAATAATCAAAAGCCCCTGTTTAAAAGGTCAAAATTGGGAACTTTCTCTCATTTCTAATAAAAGCTGTCCTTGTAATATTTGAGATCAACGTTCCTGGCCAAACCTAAATTACCGGAACCTCAGCCACCTATTTTTCCCTGTAATACAAGTTCAAAATAGAATCGAGAGGTTCATTTTGTGAAAGCTTCGTCTTGAGCTTTTCAAGCACATTAGAAGAAATTAATTGTTTCAGTGGCTGCTCAACCTGTTCAAAATTCTCAAAAGCATCCTGGAGCTGCCGGTCCCATTCCTCGTGATACTTCAAAAGATCATCGGGATAAACAGTATCACGACCAGTACCTTCATCTACCGCTTTAAAGGGTTCAGAAATGTTCAGATATCCGTAATCATCGGTCAGTTGTTCTCCTGGCTGAATATCCCGAACGGCAACCTCAAAATCGTAAGCCGAAGAAAGGCAATTGGCGTTGAAGCTATGGTTCACGTACTTGGCTAGATCCCAGCAAAGCACATATTCCCCTTTATTATTCCGGAAGGAATATTTATCCACCTGCTCCTGTATGCGTGGGTGCATACGTTCTACCTCGCCGCCAGTAAACACCCGATCTAGCGGATCCTGCACCCAGGTAATGGTTCCTTTTGGAATAAATTTTTTGGCCACTACCCCATAGCCAATGACCTCATTAATAAAACGCACTTCTGTATCTGGATGCATCATAAGCAACTGATTTTCTTTCTAAAGTACAAAAATTGGATTGGCAACGTAAAAAATTTTCAGCTTCAGGAATATTTTAAAAACCTCATGTTCTGTAGCTTTCTGCGGAAGGTTTCAACAATACTTCCGAAGAAAAAATGGTGGAAAGAAATTTTAAATCAGCAAATAATAGCTTGTTTTGTTTAAAGCTGAAAAAAAAGAAATTATAAGTAATTCAATTAACTATCCAGGTCACTTCAGCTTAAATTCATGTTTACAATTTGTGCAGTGGTAATTTCTTTTCATGTAGAGAGGCAGGGCAATTACCAGAAATGAGAGGCAAAAAAAGAAGAAGGATTTAACACTTTTTACACTGGTAAAGATTTCAACTTTTGAGCTGTTACAATACGGGCAGCTAATTTGCCTGCCCTCATCATCAACAGAGTATTTACTAACAGCGGAAAGCACCCGAAGAGCCTCTTCCCGGTCTTCTTTGCGAACCCTTAGCTTCACCCCGCCAATGGCGTTGCTCACCAGCGGATCTGTGTCTATGGTGTGGTTATCTATCATGAAAGTCTGGATCCCTTCAGCCTCTAACCGACCTTTAAGGATCTGGGCTTCCGCCGAATATTGAAAAACAGCAACGTTTGAAAATTCTTCTCTCATAATACCATTTTTAGAACTTCTGTTAAGCCTGAATTATCCCCTTTGAATTGAAACTGTGTATTTTTAATGTTAACTTAGGCATTAGAAGCTAAGTTAACAATATAAAATGGAGCTACTGGACTTCGGATTAAGAATTGGGGCGGCCCTGCTCGCAGGATTGTTTATTGGTATTGAGCGGGAAATTCACAACAAGAACGCAGGTTTAAAAACCAATGCTTTGGTTTCCCTGGGAGCTGCAGTTTTTGTTCTTACTTCCCTTAGTTTTGCCGGGGATGATTATGTTGATACCACAAGGGTAATTGGGCAGGTGGTGACAGGTATTGGCTTTATTGGAGCCGGGGTAATTTTGCACAAAGGCACAATTGTAAGGGGCCTCACCACAGCTGCAACCGTTTGGTGTAGCGCCGGGGCCGGATGCCTTGCTGCTATTGGAAAGTTTAAAGAACTTTTTCTACTGGTTGCAGTAATTGTATTTGTCAATGTAGTCTTTAACCCGGTAGACCGTTTTATATCAAAGGTCTTTGGCCATGAAGAGGAAGAGAAGATAGATGACTAATGTTTTTCTTTGTCATGATCCATGTTTCGGGGCAGGCTAATGTTTTTACCAGTTTTCCTGTATTTGCCTTCCAGATCATCCATAATGGTCTTTTCCCAGAGTTTATTCCCTTTAATGTAAGAAGCCTTGCCTATAAGATGTGCCCCAACAGGAGCAGTTAACAGAATAAAAATTATAACTGCCAAAACGCGGGTGGTTGTTGAGAGGTCATTAAAGTAGACGGCTGCAGCCAGTAAGATCAACCCTATACCTAAAGTTGCTGCTTTGGTGGTCACTGCCATTCTAAGATAGGTATCGGGCATTCGCAAAATTCCAACACCGGCCAGCAGTACAAAAAGAGTTCCCAGGGTTGCTATAATTCCTATACTTGTATCTACTATCATTTGTCCCTGTCTTTACGTTTTTGAATATAAAAAGAGTACGCCACCGTAGCCAAAAATCCAATAAGGGCCAAGATTAATGCGATATCTAAAAAAGTGGGTTGATGAGATAGGATGCTGTACACGGCTATAACACCAATTCCCATGGTTACCAACAGGTCTACTGCCACTACCCTGTCGGAGATTGTGGGCCCTTTAAAGAACCTGAAGAAAACCAGCAAGATCGCAATAGATAATGCCGGCAGGATTATATAGTATAAATAATCGTCTAATGTCATGAAGAGATCTCTAAAATGCGTTTTTCAAATCCGTTCTTGATTTCCCTGATGAATTCTTCCCTGTTTGTGATATACATGGAATAAACGTACAGCACCTTTTTATCTTCAGAAACATCAAGGCTAAGCGTTCCCGGAGTAAGCGTGATCATATTGGCCAATAGGGTGATTTGCGCATCAGACTGTACGTCAAGAGGCACTCCCACAATACCGGGCGTCATATGCAGCTTTGGTGTGCCTACTTCCCATGCCACCTGTACATTTGCTTTTACCAGCTGGTAAAGAAAGTAAAAGAAAAAGCCTATAAGTTTTGGTACCAGCTTAAAATACCTGGCACGGCCGCTGCCCCGGGTGATGATAAAAAGCACAAAATAACTGAGGATAAATCCGAATAAAATATTGGCAATAGTAAAGCTTCCGGTAAGCGCCACCCAGATAAATGTGAGGAGTAAATTTGCTAAAAACCGGTTTTTCATCTTCTTTTATTTACTTAGTACCGTATTAATATATTCCTGATTGTCCATAAGTTCAAATGCAATCCTTTCAGCCAGATTTTGAATATTCCCTGCCCCAAATCCAAGATAAAGACTTACAATAGAAAGGAGAATAATTGGCGCCAGCATTTGAGTCTTCTTAATATTCGTTAACTTATTAAAGTACGGAAAATTCCGCACTTCAGGCAATTTCTCTCCTGTCTTCCAAAACACTTCTCCCCACAGCTTAATAATTACAACCAGGGTTATAAAGCTGGCAAAAATTATAGCTCCTATCACTATAAAATTCTCTGTGAACCATCCTTCAGAAATCAAAGAAAGTTTGGGCCAGAAACCTGATAAAGGCGGAATCCCCACCAGTGAAAACAGCGGTATTGCAAATAGCAGGCTTAACTTTGGATGATCGGCGTAAAAATCTCCCAGTTTCCTGATGTTGTGGTTTGCCTTGATCTTGTAGATCACCCCACTCATCATAAACAGGTTTGTTTTCACCATGATATCGTGAATAAGGTAAAAAATAGCTCCTGCTATGGCCATTTCGGTCATCATTCCCAGACCGGCTATCATGTACCCTATATGGCAAATCACCAGGTATGAAAATATCTTCCGGATGTTATTCTGAACAATTGCACCTACAGCACCACTAAAGAGCGTAAGAACGGCTACAGCGAGCAGAACATTCTGCAGGAATGGGTCTACTTCAAAAATGAGCGTAAACACCCTTATTAAAGCGTATACCCCTACTTTGGTTAGTAAGCCCCCAAAAATGGCAGAAACAGCCGATGGCGGGGTGTGATAAGAGGCCGGCAGCCAGAAGTAAAGCGGAAACAGTGCCGATTTAATTCCGAAGCCAACTAAGAACAATAATGCATTTACCTGCACAAGAGTACGATTCTCTACTGCTGCAACTTTTGATGCAAGATCGGCCATGTTAAGGCTTCCTGTGAGTCCGTACAGAACTGCTATGGCAGTAAGAAATACAATTGAAGCCAGGATGTTAAGTGTAAAATATTTTACAGCCCCTTCAAGCTGTGCCTTCTCGCCACCAATTGTCAGCAAGACAAAGGAGGTGATAATGATAATCTCAAACCACACATAGAGGTTAAAGATATCACCCGTAAGAAAAGCACCGTTTAACCCCAGCAACAGAAAATGAAAAATAGGGAAAAACCCGAATTTTAAACGGGCCGGGATGACAGAGCCGGCCGAGAAGCTGGACACTGCAACACCTGCAATAGCAGTAAGCAAGACAAGGGTTGCTGCAAAAGTATCGGCCACAAAAGTTATACCGAATGGCGCCTCCCAGTTTCCTGCCTGTATAGAAAGTGTTCCTCCCTGCCACACTGTAACAAACAACCATATGGCCACTCCCAGGTTTATTAGGCTTCCCAATATGCTTACCACTCTTTGCCACCTAATTCGGCTCCAAAAGAACATGAGCACAATTGCCAGGAGCATTTGTGTTATAAGGGGATAAATAACTAACTGTTCGATCATGAGTATTCGTCTGTTGCGTTCATTTCATCAAGATCATCGGTCTTCACCACTTTATGGGCTCTTTTTACAAGCACAATAGCAAATGACTGCAAACCAAAACTGATGACAATAGCTGTAAGTATAAGTGCCTGCGGAAGCGGATCGGAATAGGCTTCAAGAAAAACTTTTGAATCTCCGGGGATGATAGGCGGTGAACCTTTGGCTATGCGCCCAAGAAGGAAAATAAGCAGGTTTGCTCCATTTCCTAAAAGGATAATGCCAATAATAAGCTTCACTAAACTGCGCCTAAGAATCATATAGATGCCCGAAGCATACAGCGTACCCACCATGATCGCTAAAAGTACTTCCATAGGTTATACAGATTCAGATATAGTGAATATAATGGTTAAGGTCACTCCCAGTACTACCAGGTAAACGCCAATATCAAAAAACAGGGCCGATCCTAAATTTCCCACTATGGGTAAATGATGAGGATACCATAAACCGGTCATAAGGGGTTTTCCTGCAAAGATGATGGGAGAAACACCACTTAAAAAAGATACGGTCAACCCTGTAGGCATTAAAAAACCCGGATGAAATCTTATCAACTGCCGTGTATCTCCAAGTCCGTTTGCAAAAGCATGCAGTACAAAGGCAATAGAAGCAATCAAACCGCCCACAAAGCCTCCACCCGGCAGGTAATGACCTCTAAGCAGTATGAATACCGAGAACACAAGAAGCAACGGCAACATATAATTGGAAGCGGTACGTAGTATAATTGTCTTCATGTTTTAATCTTTTAGTTCCCTGTCATCTCTTCTTAACCTGAGCTTAAGCAGACTGAATACTCCTATGGCTGCTATGGTAAGCACCGATATTTCCATTAACGTATCAACCCCTCTAAAGTCTACCAGGATAACGTTGACCACATTCTTCCCTTTTGCCATGACATAGGCATTATCTGCATAGAAATTACTCACTTCTTTGTTCACCGGTTCCCCCAGGACTTCAAGAGCGATGAGTGTAATAAGAATACCAAAAGAAACTGAGAGTACCCCGTCTATGGCTTTCATCTTATAATCTGAAATTGAAAGATACTTCGGCAGACTCGAAAGTACCAAAACAAATAATATTACCGTAAGCGTATCAATAGAGAATTGCGTCATGGCAAGGTCGGGTGCGCTGTATATCACAAACATAAGGCATATAGCATAACCCACAACCCCCATAGCTACCACGGCTGTTAATCTTGATCTCGCCCCTACCACAAAAAGTATTGCCAGGAACATGATTCCCATGATGATCATCTCATAATAGGTCATTCTTGAAAAGGAAGAGAAATCTATAGGTATCCCGTCATGGTCAGAAAAAAGAGAGTATCCTACCAGTACCACCAGGAACAGTATGATTGTGGAAACGTAATTCCGCAGAAAACCATTTTGGAAGATGCGCGTCCACCAGTTTGAAAAAGTCCTGAAACTATTTCCGAAGTTGTTTACCAGAGTAAGAGGTGCAATAAAGTCAAATTGCGCTACACCTTTTTCTTTGGATTTAGATGGTTTTACAAGAAAGTACAGGAGAAACCCCACTCCCAGGGTAAGAGCACTTAATCCTAATACGGTGTTGAAACCGTGCCACAACTTGAGATGCAGCTCAGAATCATCTATTCCCACTGCATTTACTACAGGCTGAACCATTGGCCCGTCTATGAGGCCGGGAAAAATACCCACAACCAGTCCAAGCACAGCAAGTATCACCGGGGGAAGCCACATGAGAAAACTTGGCAGGTGCACTTTTGAAAAACTTTCAGGAAGTTTACCCGTAAAAGGTTTTATTCCGGCAACAAAACCTGCATAAAGCACAAGGATATTTGTCGCTATAGCTAAAACAGTAAGCACTATGCCCCATGAACCCATATGAAGTGTAGATTCATAAACCAGGTCTTTTCCTATAAACCCAACAAAAGGCGGCATTCCCGCACTGGACAGTGCAGCCAGAAAACCTGCAATTGCAACAGGGAACATCACTTTTCGCAATCCGGCAAGACGAGTGACATCCCGGGTTCCTGTTTCGTGATCAATAATACCTGTTACCAGGAATAAAGTGGCTTTATAGAGCGCATGAACAATGATATAAACAGCCGCAGCCGTCAAAGCATATTCTGTTCCCAACCCAATAAGAAAGACCAGGAGCCCCAGAACCGCAATGGTAGAATAAGCCAAAACTCCTTTAAGATCGGTCCTGAAAAGGGTGTGCACGGCAGCATAGAACATGGTAATTCCTCCCACGGTAATAAGCGTGGTATTCCAAATATCCTCTCCTCCCAATACTGGTGTAAATCTCAACAAAAGATAAATCCCTGCCTTGACCATGGTAGCCGAATGCAGGTAAGTAGATACCGGAGTTGGCGCTTTCATAGCTCCCGGAAGCCAAAAATGGAATGGAAACTGTGCCGATTTTGTAAAAGCTGCCCCAAAAATGAGAAGGACAATCCAGAGGTAAGATTCGCTTTGAACAATGCTGTCGCTAAGTCCCACCATCTCACTTATACTGTAAGTTCCTGCCACGCCTCCCAGCAATAGCGCCCCGGCCAGCAAAAGAAACCCTCCAGATCCTGTTATGGCCAGAGCAAGCACAGCCGATTTTCGTGAGGCTTCACTTGTATTATTAAACCCAATAAGAAAAAAGGAACTTATACTTGTCAACTCCCAAAAGATAAACATAGAGAGCAGGTTGTCGCTCAGAACAAGGCCCAGCATGGCACCCATAAACATACCTAGATACCCGTAAAACCTGTCCAGGTAATCATGTCCCTTTAAGTAGGCCGCGGTATAGGCAAAAACCAGGAAACCAATTCCTGTAATTAAAAGGGAAAACAGCAGGGAAAGCCCATCGAGAGCAAAGTCGAGATTGAGCCCCAAACTTGGCACCCACTCGTAATTGGCCCTTATCACCTCGCCATTGGCTACCTGTGGAATAAACGAAAGAAAGTACAGGAACAACACCAGCGGAACGAGTGATGAAAGTACAGCAAGTTTACCTTTGAAAAATTTTCCGGCAAAGACCAGGAAAATGGAAAAGATAAAACCTAAAAGTATAGCTGAAAGCATAGGGAACGTTCAAATAACTGGAAAGACAAATATAGCAGGAAAAACTGAGGATTTAAACCCATTGACGCTTTTTACGACTACCGAATTTCAAAAAATTGTGAGATTTATATACAAAAAATGTGGACGAAGTTGTCTTTTATTTAATTTGGGGGAACTACAACAGCTTCTGCAGCAGAAATTTTCTTTCTGAAACTCAGACACTTTCAAACTACAAAAGATCTGCTGCTGCTCAAGCTATAGATAATTCCTTCAGGAGCAGCAGTCTCCCCAAATTTTTCTATTTTCAGGCAAAATTTTTTCTATGCGTATCCTTATCCTTTTTCTCCTTGTAACTTCCGTATGTTTTGCCCAGAAAAACACCTACCGTATTTCCTTTGAAAATGCAGAACACCACGAGGCCAACATTAAAATTTCATTTCCCGATCTTGAGCAGGATAGTCTGACCGTGCAAATGAGCCGCACCTCTCCCGGCCGCTACGCCCTGCACGAGTTCGCAAAAAATGTATACGAGGTAAAGGCAACAAACTCGAAAGGGGAACAACTGGAGATTTTAAGACCCGATCCCTACTCCTGGATTGTTACAGGTCACGACGGACTTGTAAATCTTGAATATATTCTCTTCGGAAACCGCGCCGATGGAACTTATACCCAAATTGACCAAACCCACGCGCACCTTAATATTCCCGCCACTTTTATGTATTCAGAATCCCTGAAGCAAAGGCCTGTAGAAGTCATTTTTGACACCCAACAATTTCCTGATTGGAAGATCGCAACCCAGCTGAAGCAAATTGACGGCAATACATATTACGCCCCAGATCTTTATTACTTCATGGACAGCCCTACTGAAATCAGCAATTTTGACAGCAGGGAATTTGAAATTGACGGGCAGGTGGTAAGATTTACACTGCACCACCCCGGTACTTCTCAGGAATTTGATGAATACTGGGAAAAGACCAAAGAAATAGTAAGACAGCAAAAAGCCATTTTTGGAGAGTTACCAGAATTTGACTTCAAAAAATATACTTTCCTGGCCTGTTATATGCCACAGGTTTCTGGCGACGGTATGGAACACAGGAACAGCACAGTTTTAACCAGTACATCAAGCCTGGCCGAAGGCGGTATGGATGGCAATATTGGCACCGTAGCACACGAGTTCTTTCACGCATGGAATGTGGAAAGGATACGGCCCGAATCTCTTGAACCTTTCGATTTTACTGAAGCTAACATGAGCGGCCTCCTATGGTTTGCCGAAGGATTCACCAGCTACTACACCGGGCTCACCCTTACCCGCGCAGGAATAATTACTCCTGAAGCTTATGCCAAAGGCCTCAACGGCACCTTCAATTACGTTTGGAATTCTCCTGCACGAGCATATTTTAACCCGGTAGAGATGAGCTATCAGGCGCCGTTTGTAGATGCAGCTGCTTCCATTGATCCTGTAAATCGTGAAAATACTTTTATCTCCTACTATTCCTACGGAAGCATGCTCGGCCTGGCACTAGATTTACAGCTGCGTCAAAAAGGGCAAAATCTTGATGCTTTTATGCAACTGGTTTGGGAAAAATACGGCGAACCTGAAATTCCGTATGAGCTGGAAGATCTACAGGATGTTCTTGCCGCATACGCAGGAAGTGATTTTGCTGAAGATTACTTCGGAAAGTACATCTACAAAAGCGAAATGCCAAATTATGAACAACTACTTACTGAAGTTGGACTCCTTCTAAAAAGAGATTCCAAAAATGCCTTTTTTGGAGCTTCAGTTCAAAAGGATGATGAAGGATTTTACATAAACAGCAATCCGAAGAAGAATGCTCCAGCCTACAAGGCCGGACTCGATATTGGCGACCGGATTTTATCTGTAAATGGCACCACTCCCAAAGCAGATAGCTCCTGGGAAGATGAATTCGGGCAGTATAAACCGGGAGACCAGCTAAAATTGGAAATTGAACGCTTCGGAAAAAAGATGCATAAAACTGTCACTTTAGAAGCTGATCCTGGCTTTGAGATCTCAATAGATAAGAATGCTTCTTCAAAAGCTGTAAAAGCCAGAAAGGCGTGGTTGTCGGGGAAATAGGAAAAGCCGTGGGCTTTTAGCTATTAACCTTTGGCTTTGGCGCTGCTGAAAGATGCTTGGGCTAAAGCCCATTTTTAAGAACTTTCTTTTCCATGGGCTTAAGCCCGTGGGAATTCACGTAATCATTGTCTTTCAAGACAATATTTCGCTCCTCTGGAGCTCATTTTTTAGCGCATTGCTCTTCTCCTATAAATATGCCGCCTCTCCAAGGCTCAGAAAAAGCTCCGGAGGAGCGAAATATTCCTAGAAGAACATCCTTTAAAAAAGGAACTTCAGAGGAACGGCATACCATTCTCCTAAGCTCCGGAGGAGCGGCACACCATCTGCAGCATATGAAAAATTTTCATTCCGGCTTTAGCCAAAGGATGCTTCAAAGCTCCGGAGGAGCGACATATTTATAGCAAATCAAGAGCTTTTGGGAAATTGAGCTCCAGAGGAGCGGCATACTTTAGCAGAGTTTTTATTTTTTTACAAACAAAAAACCCGTTGCTTTCACAACGGGTTTTTTAAATATTTTATTTCAGCTTAATCAGCCAGGACAATAACTTTATTGTCTTTCATCTCAACCACTCCACCTTCCACTGAAAGGATCAGAATCTTACTGTCAGTTGCATCTCTTTTGAAGCTTTTGGCAAGATCTTCAGAATTTACCGGATGAGAATGTGTAAAAACTTTGATCTCTCCTTTGGAAAGCACCGAAACTATGGGAGCGTGATTGTTCAACATTTGGAACTGCCCCTCAACCCCCGGTACACTCACAGAATCAACTTCTGCACTAAGCAAAACGGCTTCAGGAGTAACTATTTCTAAATACATAATTATCTAAATTACAAATTTCAAATCCCAAATTCCAAGAGCTTGTTCTTTTGGAATTTGGAATTTGTGTATTGGGATTTCTCCGCTTATGCTTCAGCTAACATTTTCTCACCGGCTTCGATAGCCTCTTCGATAGTACCTTTAAGGTTAAAGGCAGCTTCGGGCAGGTGATCAAGCTCTCCATCCATGATCATGTTGAATCCTTTGATGGTGTCTTTAATGTCTACAAGTACTCCTTTAAGACCTGTAAACTGCTCGGCTACGTGGAACGGCTGAGAAAGGAAACGCTGCACCCTTCTTGCGCGTGACACGGCCAGTTTATCTTCTTCAGAAAGTTCTTCCATACCAAGAATGGCAATGATATCCTGAAGTTCTTTATATCGCTGTAGTAACTCTTTTACTCTCTGAGCACAATTATAATGATCGGCACCAAGAATATCAGCTGTAAGGATACGTGAAGTAGAGTCAAGAGGATCTACCGCAGGGTAGATACCAAGCTCGGCAATCTTACGTGAAAGTACAGTTGTTGCATCAAGGTGGGCAAAGGTCGTAGCCGGTGCCGGGTCTGTCAAGTCATCTGCAGGCACGTAAACCGCCTGTACAGAGGTAATAGATCCATTTTTGGTAGAAGTAATACGCTCCTGCATCGCACCCATCTCGGTTGCAAGTGTAGGCTGGTACCCTACCGCAGATGGCATACGTCCAAGAAGTGCAGACACCTCAGAACCAGCCTGGGTGAATCGGAAGATGTTATCTACGAAGAAAAGTACGTCTTTCCCCTGTCCTTCTCCTGCTCCATCACGGAAGTATTCAGCAATGGTAAGACCAGAAAGAGCCACACGAGCACGTGCCCCTGGAGGTTCGTTCATTTGCCCGAACACGAAAGTAGCTTTAGAATCTAAAAGTGCATTTTTATCTACTTTTTGAAGATCCCATCCGCCTTCTTCCATAGAATGCATAAAGTCTTCTCCATATCTAATAATTCCAGATTCAAGCATCTCTCTCAAAAGGTCATTTCCTTCTCTGGTTCTTTCACCCACCCCGGCGAATACCGAAAGACCACCGTGACCTTTTGCAATGTTGTTGATCAACTCCTGGATAAGTACTGTCTTACCAACCCCTGCACCTCCAAAAAGGCCAATTTTACCTCCTTTTGCGTAAGGCTCAATAAGGTCAATAACCTTGATCCCGGTAAATAAAACTTCAGTAGAAACAGATAGATCTTCAAATTTTGGAGCCTCTCTGTGAATTGGCAACCCTTTCTCTGCGGCTTTAGGTATATTACCAAGTCCGTCAATAGCATCACCAATCACGTTGAACAAACGGCCAAAAACTTCCTTGCCAATTGGCATTTGGATAGGCGCTCCAGTTGCAAGCACCTCAACCCCCCGGCTCAAACCATCGGTAGAATCCATAGAAACTGTTCTTACTGTATCTTCTCCAATGTGAGATTGAACCTCAAGAACCAATACAGATCCATCTTTCCTGGTAATTTCAAGTGAATCATAGATCCTTGGCAATTCAGCATTCTCTGTGTCAAACTTAACGTCAACAACAGGGCCGATAACCTGTGCAACTTTACCTGTAACTTTAGACATTATCTATTCCTTTAATATTGAGTTTTTATAAATACCTAAAAAAGAACCAGTAACAACTTTTAAATCTTCATAAAAAGCCGTTGTCTTTTTCAGGCTGCAAAGATAGTTTTTTTGTATAAAAGTCTCTAAGAGAAATAATAACTTTTTCACTAAAGCGCTATCTGGATCTTTCCGAAGTAAAAACATCTTCCAAAAATGTCATTTTTGGAAGGTGTTAAAGAAAGAAAGTCCGCAAGAGTTGCGGACTTTCAGAAAAAACTTCAGCAATAAAATTTTATTCTACTGTAACCGATTTTGCAAGGTTTCTTGGCTGGTCTACGTTCTTACCCAGCATTACTGCGATGTGATAAGAAAGTAACTGCAACGGGATTGTGGTAATAAGTGGTGTAAGTGATTCGATAGTATCGGGTACTTCGATCACGTAATCGGCAAGATCACGTACACTGGTATCTCCTTCAGTAACTATCCCGATTATTTTACCCTGTCTGGATTTTATTTCCTGAATATTGCTTACCACCTTTTCATAATGTCCTTTTCGGGTAGCGATCACCACTACAGGCATCTCTTCATCAATAAGGGCAATAGGGCCGTGTTTCATTTCGGCAGCAGGATAACCTTCAGCATGAATATAGGAGATCTCCTTAAGTTTTAAAGCTCCTTCCAAAGCAACGGGGAAGTTAAACCCACGTCCAAGATACAGGCAGTTGCGCGCATCTTTGTACTTGAAAGCAACTTCTTTTATATGATCATTCCCCTGTAGCGCGATCTCTATTTTTTGAGGAATAGTTTCGAGCTCCTGCAGATGTATATGGAAATCGGTATTCGACATACTTCCTTTTGCCTTAGCAAGCTTTAAAGCGATCAAGGTAAGTACGGTGATTTGTGTAGTAAAAGCCTTTGTTGAAGCCACACCAATTTCGGGACCTGCGTGAGTATAAGCACCCGCGTTGGTCTCTCTTGAAATGGAAGATCCAACCACGTTACAAACCCCAAACACAAAAGCTCCTTTCTCTTTGGCAAGCTTAATAGCCGCCATAGTATCGGCTGTTTCCCCACTTTGGGAAATAGCGATCACAACATCATCTGAATTGATAATGGGATTACGGTATCTAAATTCTGAAGCATATTCTACTTCAACAGGAATGCGCGCGAGGTCTTCAAAAATGTACTCGGCTACCAGCCCTGCATGCCACGAGGTACCACAAGCCACAATAATAATTCGGCGTGCATTGAGAAAACGTTCAAGATTATCATCTATCCCGGCCATGCGAATAATACCTTCTTCTGCATGCAACCTTCCGCGGTAGGTATCTTTTATTGCATTGGGTTGCTCATAGATCTCCTTGAGCATAAAGTGATCGAAATTGTTCTTTTCGATCTGCTCCAGGTTGAGCTGCAACTCCTGAATATAAGGATCGACCAGGGAATCATCATGGATCTTTCTCACCTTTACTCCTTTGTCGCGTCTTACCACAGCCATTTCACCGTCTTCAAGGTAAATTGCATTATTGGTAAATTCAATAAACGGAGAGGCATCTGAAGCTATGAAATACTCATCTTTCCCAACGCCAATCGCAAGCGGACTTCCTAAACGAGCCACCACAATTTCATTGGGCTTCTTCTTGTCAAAAACAGCTATGGCATAAGCCCCCACAGTTTGGTTAAGTGCAATTTGCACAGCTTTACCAAGCTTGACGCCTTCTTTGGCAATAACATCTTCAATAAGATTCACCAAAACTTCGGTATCGGTATCAGACTCAAATTTGTATCCGCGCTTGGTCAATTCTTTTTTAAGACTCTCATAATTTTCAATAATCCCGTTATGGATGATCACAAGATCTCCGGAATTTGAAAGATGAGGATGGGAATTGACATCATTAGGTACACCGTGAGTTGCCCACCTGGTGTGACCAATGCCAAGTGTACCCGAAGTACTATCGAGTTCACTCTCCATCTTCGCCTTAAGATCGGCCACCTTTCCCTTGGTTTTACTTACTTTTAAATTTTTATCATCATACAGTGCTATCCCCGCACTATCATACCCCCTGTACTCCAGTCTTTGAAGTCCTTTTAATACAATTGGATATGCTTCTCTGTGACCAATATATCCTACTATCCCACACATATTCTAATTCTTTGGTTCTGTATAATAAATCTTCAGCTTGAGGCGCTTATCCTCATTCTGTGCATCCGGGCCATAAAGAACAGTAGCCTCTGGTGTTATTAAAGCACCCCCCGGAACTCTATCCACTTCAGGATTAGCCGAAGGCAATACTTTGTATGTCGAAATTAAATTTACATTTTGTGTTACTACCAGCCCCAGCTTAACATTTGTAGAATCCTGATTTAAAAGCTGATCTACATATCGGGTAATCCTGATCTTGTAACTTATTCCTTTCCCATCTTCATCTCTTTCTAATGGTTCGAGATGGCGACGGTTTGAAACTGAAGCCATGCCGTTTGGCTGCCCGTTTGCATCCAAAATATAATCGGCCAATATAGTATTATTCTTTAAATCATAAAGATAGACCCTCTCGGCCTCATCTACATCGCTAATGTAATCTCTATTCACAAAGAATTCGAGATGTGCTTCATTTATGAGCCAGTTATTCTCCCTTAGCGCTTCAAGTTCATCTGAAACCCCATCGTTATTAGCATCGGGGCCAGAGAAAAGGTCTATGACCGCCATAGAACCTTCCCCACCTTTAAGGTAGAGATTCTGGTCGTCATACTGTGACGCTTCCTGCTGAAAAGTATTTACGCGCACTCCGCCAAAGTCTAAACTAAAAGCTCTTCTTCCTTCAATAAGTTCCTCCCTGTCTCCATCATCGTCGGAATCATTCCCATCAACTATTTTTGTCTTGTAGTAAATAGTAATTCCGGCATCTGAATCAAGTAGATTAAGTAGCATCATCGTACCACCGGCGCCTACTTTATCAGCTTTTAAATAAAGCCCCCTAAAGTAGTTCCTGAAGTTATCCTGATTAAGCAAAACTGAACTACCTGCCTTGTCAAGAATCTTCTTCTGGAAGAAATCGTTTTTCAGCTTCAACCTTAAAGCCGGAGCCATAACCACAGTATCTGCAACCCCCATAGCATCAACACTATACTCCAAATAGCCTTTGGAAGAAGGAATAAAATTATCCCTCTCGTAAATTGGCTCCGGATTGATGTTGTTCATGATCTTTGGCTCCAGATTGGAATAATACTTCTGGGTTTGCTCAAAATTTGTGTCGGGATCGTAATTATTCAGAAAGTAACCAGATTCGTAAACTGAGAGCCTGATGGGGGTGCTTCCGTAAACAGAATCGAGAACATATTCCACCTTGTCATTCTTAAGTACTTCATGAGAAAGATAAGGAATAGTAAGCACCACACTGTCAACCACAGGATCGGTCCCAAAAGAAGGATCCAATGAGCTAAGTTCGAGGTTAGACAGCACGCTTGCTTCCTGTGTTCCAAAAACATTATCGGTATAAACCCCAAGAAGGTTAAGAGGCAAACTGTTGGTTTGTACAGGAGGAAGATCGTAAGAATGTGCAGAGATCAATGTTTCGTCATAGACACTGGCATCAAAACCGGGTTCTCCAATTACATCACTCCCAAGAGTTTGAAAATCATCTTCACAAGCTCCAAACAAAAAAACAACAGCCAAAACTGTTGTTGTTTTCAACATTATATTCTTTAAATTCATTGATTTTTTTTCTAATTATGATAGCACCTTTGTGGTATAAAATTCCTGATAAGCCTGGGCAAATTCTTCGCGGTTCTTATAACCTAATACCGGCTTGTTAAGTTTACTCAAATATTTCTTTAACTCATCGGGAATATTATCTCCGGCGATAACAACAGCATCAGAATTATCTACGGCTGTTTTCATTATATTCACGTAAGAGGGTTTCTTAAGGTGTTTCACCTGTTCGTTTTCAAGACCATCAAATAATACTTTCTTATACATTTGATTATCTAACGTTCCATCAAAGTCCTGATTGTATACAGAGGTCACAATTTTTGCTTCATTGAACAAAGGCTCGTTGCCATAATAGTTGCGAAGATATAGTGGCAGCAAGGAAGACAACCATCCATTCACATGTATAACATCTGGTGACCAGTTGAGTTTTTTAACAGTTTCAATCACTCCTTTCGCGAAGAAAATGGCTCTTTCATCATTATCGGGAAAAAGGTTCCCCTCTTCATCTGTAAGTGTAGCCTTTCTTTTAAAATAATCTTCGTTGTCTATAAAGTACACCTGCATTCTCTCTTTGGGAATAGATGCTACTTTAATAATTAGTGGCATATCAAGGTCGTTGATAACCAGGTTCATTCCAGAAAGTCTAATGACCTCATGAAGCTGATGCCTTCTCTCATTGATGTTCCCAAACCGGGGCATAAATATGCGAATTTGACCTCCCTGGTTGTTAACCATTCGGGGGGCTTCAAAAGACATAGATGAAATTTCGGTTTCGGGCAAGTAGGGAATAACTTCAGATGATACGTACAATATCCTCTTATCTTTCATAGGATCACTTTAATGCTGTTGTAAAATAAAAACACGCAAAAATACAAAATTTTATGCAGATTGCCAGTATTATATTAAGTTTGCAGGCCCTTAATTTTGGAATAAGATGCAGATTTTAAAGGAGAAGGAAGCTCTCAGGAAGCTGGTTAGAGCCTTAAAAAATGACCGGCACAGTATAGGTTTTGTTCCCACCATGGGAGCATTACACGAGGGTCACCTCTCTCTAATTGAACAGGCCCTTTCTACTTGTGATAAGGTAGTTGTAAGTATTTTTGTCAATCCCACGCAATTTAATAACCCCGAGGATCTTCAAAAATATCCGCGCACACTCGAGAAGGATGTGGAGCTCATAAAACAGTTGAGCGATGATGTAATTGTCTTTTCCCCCACAGCATCCGAAATGTATGGCGACAGCATTTCTTCGGAAGAATTTTCCTTTGACGGGCTGGAATATCAAATGGAAGGAAAGTACAGGAGTGGCCATTTTAACGGGGTAGGAACCATCGTTAAAAGGTTATTTGAAATGGTAGAGCCCGATAAAGCCTTTTTTGGAGAAAAAGACTACCAGCAATTACAAATTATAAAGAAACTGGTAGAAAAACAGGGATTGAATGTTGAAGTGATAGGCTGCCCTATCTACCGGGAAAAGAACGGATTGGCCCGAAGTTCCCGCAATGAAAGGTTAAGCGCCGGCGAACGACAAAAGGCTGCATTCATTTACGAGATTCTGCAAAAAGTGAAGGAGGATTTTGGCACAAAAAGTGCTAAAGAGATTACCACCTGGGTGTCTAACCAGTTCGAATCTCAACCCGGCCTGCTTCTGGAATATTTTGAAATAGCCAATGCAGACAACCTGTTGAGTGTACAGGAAGAAGATATGACAAAGAAGTATCGCGCCTTTATTGCCGCCTATTCTGGCGACATCAGGTTAATTGATAATATAGCTTTAAATTAGCAGTATGCAAATCCACGTTGTAAAATCAAAAATTCATCGCGTAAAAGTAACCGGTGCAGATCTTAACTACATTGGCAGTATTACTATTGATGAAGATCTTATGGACGCAGCCAATATCATTGAAGGTGAAAAAGTGCAAATCGTTAACAATAACAACGGTGAAAGACTTGAAACCTATGCAATTCCGGGGCCCCGTAACAGTGGCGAGATCACCCTTAACGGTGCTGCGGCCCGCAAAGTAGCAAAAGGAGATATCCTTATTCTTATCACCTATGCTATTATGGATATTGAAGAAGCTAAAAGTTTTAAGCCCTCTCTCGTATTCCCTAACGAAGAAACCAATCTCCTCAATTAACTCTTGAAGAAAAAAATTTTCAGGTTATCGAAAACTTTTCTTCCCCTGTTACTGGGTATCTTTTTGATATGGTATTCCCTTAGCAGCGCAACTCCCCTGGAGCGGCAGGAACTATGGAACAACATTCTCCTTGCCGACCTAAAATGGGTTTTTTTAAGTGTTTTCTGCGGAATACTATCTCACCTTTCCCGTGCCTACCGCTGGAAGTATCTTCTGGAACCTTTAGGATACAAGCCCCGGCTGGCCAACAGTTTTATGGCTGTAATGGGAGGTTATCTCGCAAATCTGGGTGTACCAAGATCTGGTGAAGTATTGCGTGGGGCAACTATTTCTACCTATGAAAATGTTCCTTTTGATAAAGCTTTTGGAACCATAGTTTCAGAAAGAATAGCCGATTTGGCAATGGTGCTGCTCATCACCACCTTCGGCTTCCTCATTCAAACCGAAAACCTTATCAATTATTTCGAAAACAACAACATCAACCCTTTCCTCTCTATGGGGATACTGCTTGTGCTTATCATTATTGGTGTCTTTTTTCTCAACCTGGTGCGGCGCTCTAATCACCCTTTAATGATCAAAATAAGAGATTTTGCACGGGGATTACTTGAAGGAATGCGCAGTATTGTTAGGATGAAAAAGAAAAAAAAATTCCTATTTCACACCCTCTTTATCTGGATCATGTACCTGTTGATGTTCTACGTCATCAAATACGCTATTCCCGAAACCAATTCGCTGTCTCTGGCCGGCTTCATGGCTGCCTTTATTGCCGGCTCCTTTGCTATTACCACAACTAATGGAGGGATAGGGGTTTACCCCATAGCAATGGGTGCTGTCCTGCTTCTTTTTGGGATCAATCAACAGGCCGGGGAAGCCTTTGGATGGATCATGTGGGGATCACAAACCCTTATGGTAGTTATTCTCGGCGGACTTTCCTTCTTATTTCTTCCAATTTACAACCAAAAGAAATAAAATTTTATATTGCCTTAGGAAACAAACCTACTGCATATGAAGAAATTATACATTTTAGCCTGCCTGTTTTTAATAGTCCAGTTAAGTTTTTCACAAACCATTTACAAGACCATTAATTCTTCAAAACTTGGAGAACAAAGGGAACTTAAAATTCAGTTACCCCGCAATTACGACCAGAATACCGATAAAATTTACCCGGTGATCATAGTTCTTGACGGAGACTATCTTTTCGAACCTATGGCAGGGAACGTCGATTACTATTCTTACTGGGATGAAATACCTGAAACCATCGTAGTAGGCGTTAACCAGGTGCGAAGCAGGCATCATGACTGCTCTTACGACCCCAGGAATTTTCTTCCCGAGAAAAAAGGCGCCCAGTTCTTTGAATTTTTAGGCATGGAACTGCTCCCTTTTATTGACAACAACTACCGCACTTCGAGGTTTACGGCAATTGCAGGGCATGACATTACTTCAAATTTCATCAACTACTACCTCTTCAAACCTAATCCAATCTTCAAGGCTTACATCAATTTAAGCCCTGATTTGGCTCCCGAAATGAGCAACAGGATCGCACAATCTCTTTCAAAAGCCGAAGCGCCTTGCTGGTACTACCTCGCAACAGGCTCCAATGACGTCCCCGATCTCAAAAAACAGGTGACCGCCTTTGATCAACAACTGGCTGTGATAGAAAATAAGAATCTGCATTACGATTTTGAGAGTTTTGAAGCTGCCAATCATTACACATTAATTGCAAATGCACTACCACGGGCCCTGGAGCACATTTTTCAAACATATAAGCCTATAAGCCTCGAAGACTACGATAAGGTGATCGCCCTTGAAGGTTCAGCTTTCGAATATCTTCTTGAAAAATACAACCTTATTGAAGGAAATTTTGGTATTCAAAAGCCCGTAAGGATAAATGATTATCTCGCTATTGGTAAGGCTTTAGAGTACCGTGAGCAGTGGGATGAACTGGAAAAACTCGGTGAACTCGCCCAAAAACAATATCCCAACATGGCGCTGGCCAATTATTACCTCGCCCGATCTTATGAAGCCAATGGCCGACCTAAAAAAGCTATGAAAACTTACCAAAGTGCTTATGGGAAAGAAGAAGTGGCCTTTATTACGGTGGATTTTATGCTGAAAAAAGCCGACCTAATTAAACAAGATTTCGGTTATTAGCAGCTCATTTGAAGCAACTCATCAATGGCTAAATCGAAGACCCTGTATTACTGCCAAAACTGTGGTGCACAACACAGCAAGTGGCAGGGCCAGTGCAATTCCTGTCGCGAGTGGAATACTCTGGTTGAAGAAGTAGTACAAAAAACCGAAAAAAAATCCTGGAGTAGTGAAGCTGCGCCAGGGGTTCGAAAAATAGCAAAACCGCTGCGGATTTCTGAAATTGAGGTATCTAAAGAAGAGCGGCTCAAAACCAATAATCAGGAACTGGACAGGGTGCTGGGCGGCGGCATAGTTCCCGGATCTCTTACCCTTTTGGGCGGGGAACCCGGAATAGGAAAAAGTACGCTGCTGCTTCAAATCTCCCTTAATTTATCATACAAAACCCTGTACGTTTCTGGCGAAGAGAGTCAGCAGCAAATTAAGCTTCGGGCGCAACGTATTAACCCAGATTCCGACAACTGCTTCATTCTTACAGAAACAAAGACCCAAAACATTTTTCAGCAAATAGAAAAGCTGCAGCCCGAAATCGTCATCATTGATTCCATTCAAACCCTTCAAACCGATTACATTGAAAGCGGCCCCGGTAGCATTTCCCAAATTCGCGAATGCACTGCCGAGCTTATAAAATTTGCGAAAGAAACGGCTACACCGGTTATTCTTATTGGCCATATCACCAAAGAAGGAAGCATTGCGGGGCCAAAAGTCCTTGAGCACATGGTTGACACGGTGCTACAGTTTGAAGGCGATCGCAATCACGTTTACAGGATTTTAAGAGCGCATAAAAACCGTTTTGGCTCCACCAATGAACTGGGAATTTATGAAATGCAGGGGAATGGTCTTAGGGAAGTGAGTAATCCTTCTGAAATCCTTATTTCCAAAAATGAAGAAGACCTGAGCGGCACCGCTATTGCTGCCACTCTTGAAGGCATGCGGCCTTTGATGATAGAAGTGCAGGCGCTGGTGAGTTCGGCGGTTTATGGCACTCCGCAACGTTCAGCGACAGGCTACAATGCCAAGCGGCTCAATATGTTGCTGGCGGTTCTCGAGAAAAGGGCAGGTTTCAGGCTGGGTGCTAAAGACGTCTTCCTGAATATTACCGGCGGAATTTCAGTTGATGACCCTGCACTCGATCTAGCTGTAGTTGCCGCAATTCTCTCTTCAAACGAAGATATTGCCGTGCCCAAAGACATCAGCTTTGCAGCCGAAATTGGTCTGGCAGGCGAAGTTAGGCCGGTAACCAGGGTCGAGCAACGCATTCTTGAAGCCGAAAAACTGGGCTTCAGCAGTATCGTGGTTTCTTCCCAAAATAAATTTCCGAAGAGTAACTTCGGAATAAAAATTCAAAAAGCTTCAAAAGTGGAAGATGTTGTGAGCTTTCTCTTCGGATAAAAAAGTCTTATCTTTTGCTGAAAAACTTAACTATGCCACCCAAAAATGTCATTTTTGAGAAGCTTTCTTCAGCACATCTTCAGGAGCTAAAAGCGTTAAGCCGAAGCACCTTTACCGATGCCTTTGGAGACCAGAACAATGCTGAAGATCTCCAGGCCTATCTCGATAGTGCTTTTAACGAAGAGCAGCTCAAAACCGAACTACACAACCCGCTTTCAGAGTTTTACTTTGTATAACTGGAGGGCGAAACCGCGGGTTACTTCAAGATCAATTTAGGTGACGCTCAAACCGAATTTAAAGACGAAGACGCTATGGAACTGGAGCGGATTTATATCAGGAAGGAGTTTCAGAATCAAAAAATAGGACAGAAGATCCTGGATAACGTGATAGAAATGGCCATTCAGCGAAAAATGAGGTATTTATGGCTGGGAGTTTGGGAGCATAACCATCGTGGCCTCAATTTCTACCTGAAAAATAAGTTTGAAGTTACCGGAAGTCATCCCTACATGGTGGGGAACGACCGGCAGACAAATAAGATCATGAAGCTTTTCTTCTGAAAACCTAAGGTGTCAAAAATGGCATTTTCACCCCGGCTCTTTAGACTTTTGCATGGCACAGTTTCTGCATTTTAAGGGCGTGAGGAACTTTGTAACACATTTTACAGCGCTACTGGCTTTATTTTCCCTGGTAATCTCCTGTTCAAAAATGAACAAAGCCAGGGATTTATTTACCACACCAACAGCAAGAGAACAGTATGAGCGGGATTTTGACAGTGACCCGGCGGCCTATGGCCAGTGGAAAAAGACTTTCGAAAATGCCCTTTTTGACAGTATAACTGTTACGCCCCCTTATTTTGAAGCAGGCAAGTTTACAGCCCCGAAAAATCAAATCTACACCTACAATATTTCCCTGAATCCAGGAGAGCAGCTGCGCACACAGGTACAAACAGATTCCCTGAACCCACTTGTCTTTATAGATCTATACCGGCAGAAAACAGATTCGGTAGCGAGTTACGAGCACGTGAAATCGGCCGATTTTGGAGACACTGAAATTCAGTTTGAAACAGAACAACCCGGAATATATAAGATCCTGCTTCAGCCTGAAATCAATTCCACTTCAGCATTTTCAATAAAGATATTTACAGAGCCTGTTTATTCCTTTCCGGTAGCCAATAGAGGCAACACCGCAGTACAGAGTATGTGGGGCGCCACGAGAGACGGAGGCCGAAGAAGCCATGAAGGAATTGACATTTTTGCCCCCAGGGGTACGCCTGTGGTTGCAGCCACTTCGGGCAGAGTATCTTCAACCGGGAACAAAGGCCTGGGCGGAAAACAAGTCTGGCTGCGCGATACCAAGCGGGGAAATTCCCTGTATTATGCACATTTGGACAGCATTATTGCCCGTCCCGGAATGCGGGTAAAAGTGGGTGACACCCTGGGTCTAGTAGGTAATACGGGCAATGCACGCACCACTCCGCCGCACCTGCATTTCGGCATTTATAAAGGCTATAGAGGCGCACAGGATCCATTACCCTACGTTTTTAAACCCTCGCCTCCCAACGAATTTATTCCGAAGTTTAATAAGACATTCCTGCGGGCAACCGGTACGGCTAACCTGAGAAAAGGGCCTTCAACTAAAGCTGAAATTGGCAGCCGCGCCAACACAAATGACACACTACAGTTTCTTGGGGAAACGACCGACTGGTATCACACCAGGCTTAAAGATGAAAATTTCTTCATCCATAAAAGCCTGGCGTCACCATTGTAAAAAGTTTAATTATTCGAATTCCGGCTCCTGGAGCAGCCTGTTAATTTCATCAAGCTTCGGAGTGAGGATCACCTCAATCCTGCGGTTCTTTGCACGGCCTTCGGCAGTGTCATTTGAAGCTACAGGCGCGTATTCTCCCCTTCCGGCAGCGGTAAGGTTTTCAGCATTGATCCCTGAATTCTCCAGTAAAAGCTCAACTATAGCCGTAGCACGTTTTGTAGAAAGGTCCCAGTTATTGGTAAGCTGGCCACTCCCTTTGTAAGGAACATTATCTGTGTGCCCTTCGATAAGAACAGCGATATCGGGATTTTCAGCCAGTACAGAAGCCAGTTGTTGTACCGCCTTTCTTCCCTCTGCTCCCACGGCCCAGCTACCGGAGTTGAACAGGAGTTTATTTTCCATAGAAACATATACTTTCCCATCTCTCTGCTCTACGGTAAGGCCTTTCCCTTCAAAATTCACAAGCGCCTTGGAAATGGCATTTTTGAGAGCATTCATTTTGGCGTCTTTTGCAGCGATCATACTCTCCAGTTCATCCACACGCTTAGAGCGGGCCGCAAGATCTTTCTGCAGTTTTTCTAACCTGTTCTTTTCCTGAAGCAAAGCTTCTTCTTTAGCATCAAGCTCGGCTAAAAGCTCACGATTTCTTCGGGAGTTTTCTGCGAGGGCCGAAGAGCTGTTTGCTTCAAGAGCATCATAAGAGGCTTTAAGTTTCTCATAGCTTGTTTTGGTACTATTGTACTCCTCCTGTAACCTGTCTCTTTCAGCTTTAGTTTGTTCATATTGTGCCTGTAAAGCTGCAAGATCATTTTCGTTTTGGCGGAACCGGGCTTCCAGATCATCAAATTCCCTGGAAAGTTCACTGTTATCTTCCTGTAATTGCGCATGCCTGTCTTCAAGGTCTTTGTACACTTTTGAAGAAACACAGGAAGAAAGTAAAACCGAGCTGCTCAAAAGAGCGAATAAGAGATTTTTTTTCATAAAATAGGGGTTTGGTTTAATCTAATTCAAGAAGAACGGGACAGTGGTCGCTATGTTGTGCATCGGGTAAAATAACGGCTCGCTTCAACCTGTCTTTTAGCGGTTCGCTCACCATGTTATAGTCAATTCTCCATCCTTTGTTGTTTCCACGGGCACCGGCACGGTAGCTCCACCACGAGTAATGCCCGGGTTCAGAATTAAAGTGCCTGAAGGAATCTACAAACCCACTCTTTATAAAATTGCCTATCCATTCCCTTTCTACCGGTAAAAATCCGGAGGTATTTTTAAGCCGTACAGGATCGTGAATATCTATTTCTTCATGACAAATATTGTAATCTCCACAAATCACGAGATTCGGAATTTCCTGCTTTAATTCATTAATATACTTCTGAAAATCGGCCATATACTGCAGTTTATGGTCGAGGCGAGCAATATTAGTTCCCGATGGCAAATACAGGCTCATTACCGAAACATCATCAAAATCTACCCTCACATTGCGACCTTCAAAATCCATGTAATCTATCCCGGTGCCAAAAACCACATTTTTAGGCTCTTCCTTGCTCAAGATAGCAACACCGCTATAGCCTTTTTTTACAGCCGGATACCAGGAATTGTACTTGTACCCCAAATTCTCAAAAGGTTCATGGTCAAACTGCTCTGGGGTAGCCTTTATTTCCTGCAGGCAAACCACATCGGCGTTAGTTGATTCCAGCCAGTCAATAAACCCTTTTTTAATGGCAGCTCTAATTCCGTTTACGTTGTAGGAAATTATTTTCATTCTTTACATTTTATGCTGTCAAAAATAGCATTTTTAAAGGGCCTTTAGAAAGAATGAAGTCAGACTTTTTTAACTACTGTACAATAATGCGTTTCACTTTACCCTCGTCTCGCGTTCCCATACGCACAAGATAAACTCCCGATGCAGCGTAAGACATATCAAGAGAATAGCTGTAGGCTGTGGCACCTTTTTTCACCATGGCCTCCACCAGTTTTTGCCCCAACATATCGTGCACGGTTACCCACAGCGGGCGTTGGTATGGCGTGGTAAAATTGAGGCTGAACATATCTTCTTCGGAAGAAGTGATCACAAAATCTCCCTGCTGTATTTCAGATTCTTTGATCCCATCTACCAGCACCACCGTATAATCTTCGGTAGTACCATATTGCATCACATTACAGGGGTCATTAAGATTTCCATCGTAACCAGGGCTAACGTCTCCTGCTCTTGCCCTTAGAATATGCTCTCCCAAAGTGGCATTTTCGGGAAGTGAGAATTCAAATACTGTAGGAGCCGAAGAGGAAGTTATGTCACCAGATCTCACCAGTTGCTCTTCAGGCTCAAAAACGGCGTTGTCATTAAAATCTATCCACATAGAAAATTCATTACTGCTATTAGACACCACTCCTACCTGGTGCACTTCCCGGGTGATGTCCAGTCTGGTAGAAATACCCAAAAAGTTGTTGTAACCGTCGTCACAATAGATATTTTCATTGACGATCTCTTCCAAATAAAAGCTGTTAATACCATCTCCAAAGGCACAGGAAGAACCCTGGGGAATACAATCAAGTTGAGCAATGGTCTCCACAGTCGCATCGTTGGCAGTATCACTGTCGTTTTCGAGAAAAGTAGACGCTACTATAGTGTACCTTCCGTTTGCTGAAAAATCATACGGATTATTGAAAGAATATGTGAGCTGAGAATCTACTTCCAGCGTTTCGCTTACGATTTCGGTCACTGGAGTTCCGCCGTTTACCGTATAACCAACTTCAAAACCGGTTTGTGCTTCTCCTCCAAAATTCTCAATTACTACAGTAATATTTTCAGTGGCAAGGTTGGAGCCGGTTTCGGGATGTACAATTTGTGTGACCCCAATATCATTGGGCGGCAGGTTAGTAATTTCAACTTTTAAAGAATCATTTTCGGGGTTCATATCCCCTTCCAGCGCTGTACTTACAAAAAGATCGTATGTTTCTCCGGAAGTGGAAAAGTCTATTTTTTCTGAAAAAGTAAATTCCGCCTGCTCTGTTGAAGGAATGGTACCACTGAAGGTTTCCGTTACCACCTCGTCATCGTTCACCTGGAAAATCACAGGGAAATTCGATTGGGCTTCAGTTCCAAAGTTCCTTATGGTAACAGTGAGGTCTTCGCTAGCGGTAAGGCTTGAAGAAACAGGAGACGTGATTGCAGTTATCCCAACATCTTTTGCAAATTGAGGCGCCAGTTTAAACACGCCCACCCTGTTTAGACGCGAGCCTGGCTGAAAATATTCTGCATTGTACCAAAATGTTTCATTATCAACAGGGTCAATACTGGTATGGGCATAATCTCCATATCTATTACTTTCACTAGCTGAAGTACTTTCCACAAGGGTCACCTCCTGTAGCGTCATTTTGTTGAGCGGATCGTTAAAATATCTTCCTGTAAATTTTAAAGTGGGTAGTATGGGCGATTCGGGACTGTCGTTCACTAAAGTAAATCCCATTCCAATATTTCCATGTTTATCAATATTCATGCTTCCACACCAGCGGTCGCTATCATCGGGCGCATAAGTTCCCTCCTGATATATTTCCCACGCCTGGTTTTCCCCATACTGCCTAAGTTCGTACCACCTTATCCCTGCATGTTCTGCAATGCCGGGATCTACATCTACCACAAAGTTAAAGACTACAGAATTATGAGTGGCAAACCTTCGGAATGAAGTTGGATACATCAGGGCGCCCTGTAAGGCATCAAGTTCGGGTTTATTAAAAGGTTGAGATAAATTGGAAAAGCCTCCCCCGTCAAAAGTGCTTTTAAAAGGAGTGAGGCCTTCCGAAGGTGTTATTTCCTGTGCTTCCCTTATGGTTGAATTTCCTATGTTATTCCAGTCTACATTGACCAGCCAGATTTTAAGATGATCTACATTAATTCCCATCCAGGAATCATCCTGAAAATAAATTACCGGCATATTTCCCGGTGGCGGCGGTTCACTACCGGTTGCATTAAAAGCTGCCGGACTGTAAAAGCCGTTGTTCCTCACGCCCGGAAGTGGAAAGCCCACATGTCTGGCTGCCTCTCCTCTTATCATTTTCTCCCTTTCCAGCACAAATACTACTTCACTAATTGCCGGGTCATCCAAATCCTGATTTGTAGTGACATAATAACCATCACTCCAAACAAAGAATTTTGGATAATCGGGAAAAGTACCTGTAGCAAACCTGTAAGTGTACCATCCGTCATTAACAGGATCCGGGCCTCTCGAAATAGCCACGAGCAGTGCATTGGTGGGATCAACTTTATTCGGGCAACCCTGGGTAGGATTATAAGGGCAGCCGGCAAATTGCGTGATAATGAACCTATCGGCAAATTGATCATAAAGCACAATGGGATCTCCCAGCCTTTCTCCTGAAAATTCCCCTCCCAGGGAAGCTATATCGGTAGGCGGCAAAAGTACATTCCCCTGCTTGTCAAAAACTGAAAAACCTGAATTGTAAGCATTAACGTAGTGGTTTGGCCCGGCGGCTCCGGTAGGATCTGTAGGGGTATGAAAAAGATTGGCGGCATCAAAAGAAAGGATTGCCTGTTTCACTGGGATAGTTCCCTTCTTTTCCTGCAAAGCGGCGTCTGCTCCTTTAGGATATCCTTTTCCCGGCACCACCCTGTTAGCAGTGCGGTTCTTCGGGTTTACTTCCTTCCTTTCACTTATGGCCGGGATTAGTTCTTTGGCAGAAAGAGGCGCAGAAAAAGATGGTTTTGCCACTCCCTGTGAGATTGGGCCTAATAGTTCCTTCTCCTGGGCAGAAACATGGAACCCCAGGAACAGAACGAGAAAAAGAAAAAAATAATTTTTCAGCATAAAGCAAACTTTGACCAATAAATGTAATGATTTAGGATGAGCAGAAACAAAAAAAAGAACAATTCGGAGAGAATTGCTCTTTTTTTTAACTCATATTTAGATAGGAAAAAAGCTACTTTTTCATCCAGTGTTTAAAGTCGGTCTCTTCTGAGATCAATTTGGAGATCTCAGCAATAGGAATCCTTTTTTGCTCCATGCTATCTCTGTACCTCACTGTCACCGTGCGATCTTCAAGAGAATCGTGATCTACGGTAATACACAGCGGTGTACCCGAAGCATCCTGCCGCCTGTACCTGCGCCCAATAGCATCTTTTTCATCATATTGTACATTGAAATCCCACTTCAGGTCTTCAATGATCTCCTGTGCCAGCTCGGGCAAGCCGTCTTTTTTCACCAGTGGCAACACAGCTGCCTTGACGGGGGCAAGTATTGCAGGTAGTTTAAGAACAGTACGTGAACTGCCATCTTTTAGCTCTTCTTCTTTTAGGGAGGCCGAAAGTACAGCCAGGAACATCCTGTCAAGCCCTATTGAAGTTTCTATCACATAAGGCACATAATTTTCCTTAAGTTCAGGATCGTAAAAACGAAGCTTGCGCCCCGAGAATTCTTCATGTGCTTTCAGGTCAAAATCTGTACGGGAATGTATACCTTCAAGTTCCTTGAAACCAAATGGAAAATTAAATTCAATATCTGTTGCGGCGTTGGCGTAATGGGCAAGTTTATCATGATCGTGGAAGCGATAGTTCTCTTCCCCAAGACCCAGTGAAAAATGCCATTTTTGACGCACCTCTTTCCAGTGCTCGTACCATTTAAGCTCTTCTCCCGGCCTTACAAAATACTGCATCTCCATTTGCTCGAATTCCCTCATCCTGAAAATGAACTGCCTTGCGACTATTTCATTTCTAAAGGCTTTTCCTGTTTGTGCAATTCCAAATGGAATTTTCATCCTTCCGGTTTTCTGAACATTAGAAAAGTTTACGAAAATTCCCTGAGCGGTTTCAGGTCTCAGGTAGAGGTTTGATGCCGTTTCAGAAGAAGCTCCCAGTTTGGTGCCAAACATAAGGTTGAATTGCCTAACATCGGTCCAGTTCCTGGATCCGGTTTCAGGATCGGCAATGTCCAGCTCTTCAATTAATGCTTTTACATCCTTTAGATCTTCATTGGTAAGGGAGCGGCCAAGACGTTCCAGGATTTCTTTTCTTTCAGATAAATACCGCTGTACCCGGTCGTTTGTATTGACAAATTGCTCTTCATCAAAAGCTTCCCCAAAGCGTTTGCGAGCTTTTTCGATCTCCTTTTGTGCCTTCTGAAGAATTTTTTCAGCATGATCTTCAACCAGAACATCGGCCCGGTATCGCTTCTTAGAATCTTTATTGTCAATAAGAGGGTCATTAAAAGCATCAACGTGGCCTGATGCCTTCCAGGTGGTAGGATGCATCAGAATAGCGGCATCAATGCCTACTATTTCCTGGTGCAGCTGCACCATGCTTTTCCACCAGTATTCCCTGATATTCTTTTTTAGTTCTGCTCCGTTTTGACCGTAGTCATAGACTGCGCTAAGGCCGTCGTAAATTTCGGATGATGCAAAAATATACCCATACTCTTTGGCATGGGATATTACATTTTTAAAAAGGTCTTCTTGTTTTGCCATAAAGCAAAAATAAAAAAACCGCCCCGATTCAAGCCAGGGCGGTAGGATTAATTAATTTTTTGTTTTACCTGAGACTAAATCCTGTAGCGCCTATCAAATTAGCACCTTCATAAACCAGTACTTTATAAGCACCTTCAATTAGGCGATCTGGATTTGTATTGGCTAAAAGGCACACATCAAGTTCTTCATTTTCATAGTAGACTTTAGTGGCAGCACTATAAACCATCACCCCGCCGTCATGCTGCACGGCAATTTGATCTCCTACCAGTTCGTTATTGGGATTGTACACCTGCACATAGATATTTTTATCTCCTGCCGCAGCCAGAGTGTTTGGCGTAATGGTGAAACAGGTCCTAATCTTATCTACTCTTCGGGTACGGTCATTCTCTACCAGCCTGCCGCTGTTTCTTTCAATAACACCTTCCCCTCTCAAGTTACTTAACTTCAGTTGAGCAGCCTTATCTATCTTTGAGGCCATAGTCTGAGTTTGAACCTGAAGCGAATCAGAAATTCTTGTTCTCTCCAGCAGCATGTTATTGGTACTGTCAATTTCAGTAATAAGCCGCTGGTTTTGATTGCTCAAACTGTCTACCACTCTAAACAATTGTTCCTTTTCGGCTTTAAGATTGCTCACTTCACGACGGTAGCGTGAGATAAGTGCCAGGTTGGCTTCCATAACCTGTACAGAATCGCGCAGGGCTAATATCCTGTTTCTCGCTGCATTTAACTCAGAATCAAGACCTTCATTTTCAGCGATTGCCTCATCGTATTTCACAATTAAATCGTTAAGCTCTCCTTCTATCACAGCTTTTTCCTGCTGTAACAATTCCCGGTTCTCTTTCTCGTCATTATAAAATTTAATGGTATAAATACCCAGTGCAACCAAAGCGACTGCCAAAACCCCGGTAAGGATCTTTAAGGCATTATTACTCTTCTGGTCTGACATAACAAATGATTTTTAACGGTTTAGTTTTGTAAATTTAGGAGTTTTAATCAGGCTAAGACCAATTTGTTAACAAATGTTTCACGATTTCCTTAACCTTCTTTATCCCAAACTCTGTTATGGATGTGAATCTGGCCTGCGGGCTAATGAGTATATCCTCTGTACGTCCTGCCTTCACAGCTTACCGGTGACCAATCATCACCTGGAAAAAGACAATGTGGTTGAAAAGATTTTCTACGGAAGGATACCTGTTGAAAATGCCACTTCCCTCCTGTTATTTGAAAAGAAAGGTGTGGTGCAAAAGCTTATTCACAACCTGAAGTATCGCGGCCATGAAGAAATTGGCCCCTATTTGGGTGCATGGCTGGGGAATGAACTCAAGGAATTACCGCAATGGCAGCAAACTACCATGGTCATTCCTGTACCACTCCACCGCAAAAAACTTAAAATAAGAGGCTTTAACCAGGTAGAGGGTTTTGGCCGGGAAATTGCCAGATCACTTGAAATCCCTTATCGTGATGACCTGCTACTCAAGATCTCCTCCACAGAAACACAAACCATAAAAAAGAGGATTGCCCGCTGGGGCACAATAGATGAAACCCTGGTTGTACAAAACCCTTCTTCCCTTCAAAATGCCCACGTGCTGCTGGTAGATGACCTGGTTACCACCGGTGCCACTCTTGAGGCCTGTGCTCATAAACTGCTCCAGGTTCCCAATGTGAGAATTAGCATAGCCACCATGGCCGTTACGCATTAGCGGCTTCAGGATTAAAAGAATAAATTGTTTCTTTGTAACAAATTTCGTTTTATGAAACGTGCCGGTGTAAACTTCCTGCTCATCCTTACCATTATTATCGCCTTTGCGGCCTGTGCAAAAAGAGGTACGCCCGATGGCGGCCCGCGTGATATGGAGCCTCCCAGATATGTGAGGGCAAAGCCGGAGAATTTTACCACCAGTTTTAATTCCGATGAAATAAGGATACATTTTAATGAATACATTAAGCTGTCAAACCCGCAGCAACAAATAATTATTTCGCCGCCAATGGATCCGCGGCCCGAGATCACTCCTTTGGGAACGGCCAGCAAATCTATCCGCATAAAAATTAATGACACTTTAGAACCCCGCACTACCTATACTATTAACTTCGGAAGAAGCATTACAGACAACAATGAGTCTAACCCGCTTAGTTTTTTCACCTACGCCTTTTCTACGGGGCCTTATATTGATTCCCTTTCCCTGCGAGGCAGCGTGAAGGATGCAATTCTTCGGGCGCCCGACCCATTTATCTCGGTGATGCTTTATGAAGTAGATTCTACTTATTCAGATTCTGTGATCTACACCCGGGTGCCCCGATATGTTACCAACACCCTTGACAGTGCAACCACTTTTCAGCTAAACAATCTTAAACAGGGCACTTATCAACTGGTGGCTATGCGCGATGTGAACAACAATTACACTTTTGAACCACGTACAGACAAGGTGGCATTTGCAGATGAATACATCACGATTCCCACAGATGAAGAATTCGACCTTACGCTGTTTTCCGAAATACTTGAAGGAAAATTTGAAAGGCCCCAGGTAAAGGCTCAACAGCACCTTATTTTTGGATATACAGGATTAGTAGTGGCCGACAGTATTTCAATTACACCATTTGATGTACCTACCAATTTTGAAGACAGGATCACTAAAGATCCTGTGACCGATACGCTGCATTACTGGTACAAACCTTTTGCAGAACGCGACACGTTAAAATTCCTTGTGGAAACCCCACGGGTGAGCGACACAGTTATTGCCCGGCTGCGAAAGGCAAAACGGGACACCTTGCTTTTTAGTGTAGAACCCCAGTCGACGCTAGGTTTTCAGGAAGATATAAAAATAATACCCACGGTGCCCCTCGAAGAGGTGAAAGACTCCCTGATTAACCTTACCAGGAGCGACAGTATCGCGGTGCCCTTCACAGGAACTTATGACAGATGGAATAATGTGTACAGACTTTCTTTTGAAAAATCTGAAAAACAAAAATACCAACTCACGGCACTGCCGGGTGCTTTTACAGATTTCTTCGGAAGGCAGAGCGACACCATCACGGCCCAGACAGGAACACCTGCCCTGGCCGATCGCGGAAATCTTATTATCAACCTCACAGGAGTTGAAGCTTTTCCTGTTATCGTGCAGGTCACGACAGAAAAAGGGGAAGTCATCGCCGAAGAATATTCTACCGGCACTAATGTGATCAACTTCAACAACCTTAAACCGGGAAATTACCTGCTAAGGCTCATCTACGACCGCAATGAAAATAACATTTGGGATACAGGAAGCTTCTTAAAAAGGAAGCAGCCCGAAACTGTAGTGTATTACCCCGAGCCTATAAACGTAAGGGCAAACTGGGATGACAACTATACCTTTGATGCCAGTCCTGTAGCAATTATTCCTCCTCCAGATCTGTAATAGTAAAACGGTCTCTGTCCTGTAAGAACTTCAGCTGGGAACGGATGTCTTTTAAATCCTGCTTATTGAGCTTTACAAGCTCTGTAAATTCAGTTTCCTGCAGGCTTGAAGAGACCTTTTCTCCAAGGCAGTTGTAAACAGCAGAGTGCCCCACGTAATTAAGTTCGCTCCCATCCCGGCCTACCCGGTTAAGACCAATACAGTAGCTCATATTTTCAATGGCCCGGGCTTTTAAAAGAGCATCCCAGGCTACAACCCGGGCTGCAGGCCAGTTGGCCACATAAATAAGTAAGTCATAATCTTCGGTATTGCGGGACCACACGGGAAAACGAAGGTCGTAACACACCAGCGGACAAATCTTCCAGCCTTTGTACTCAACAATAAACCTTTCACTTCCAGACGCATAAGTTTCGTCCTCTTTGGCCAGAGTGAAGGTATGCCGCTTATCATATTTTTGAGAAGCACCATTAGGATAAACAAAATACAGGCGGTTGTAGAAATTGCCTCCGTCAGAAATGATAAGGCTACCGGTAACAGCTGCATCTTTTTCTGAAGCCATTTTTTGCATCCACTTAAAGGTGGGGCCTTTGTCGGGTTCAGCAAGATTTTCGGCATTCATAGAGAAGCCGGTAGAGAACATTTCGGGCAGGATTATAAGATCGGTTTCCTGCGGAAGTTCTTTTATTTTCCTCTCAAAAAGGGCTTTATTGTCTTCGATTTTCTCCCATTCCAGGTTCGCCTGAAGGAGTGCGGTGTTTAAAATTTCTGCCATATGTAAAGGTATAAAAAATGCTTTTTTCCCTGCTAAATACATGTTAAATGGTTGCATTGACGGGCGAAGTTGAATAGTTTTAAATTGAAAAAAATTAAAGCTATGAGTTTACAATCATTTTTTGAAAAAGATTCATTCCCATCGAACACCTCACGCGGAATCCTTGCGGGTTTTGTGGCCGGACTTGTAGGAACTGCTGTAAAAGCAGGCGTAGAACGCTTCCTCGAGGTACGAAAGATCGACCAGCGATCGGCTCAGATCAAGGTGATGGATAAGTTCTCAACAAAACTTATAGGCTCTCCTATAAAGCTCGAAAATGAAGGCATTGTGGAACAACTGGTCAACCTGCCCCTGGGAGCCACCGTGGGTGCAATTTATGGCTACGGAAAAAGAGACAAAGACGAGATGAACATGCTTGACGGTGCAATTTTAGGTGCCACTACATGGGCGTCAACCCATGAAACAAGCCTGCCGCTTATGGGCCTTGACGAGAGCCCCGAAAAAGTGCCCTTTAAGACACAGGCACATGAGCTAATTGCCCATGTTGTTTTTGGGGTCACTACAGAAATTGTGCGGTCTTATATAAACGACAGCCTTAGAAAACACCAGGAAGAGTAAGCACTATTTGACCTTTTTGAGGATTTCTGCTGCCTCTACCAGTGTGCCTTCGGTCTTGGCAAAGCAGAACCTCAACTGCCGGTGATCTTGTTTCCCTTTGTTAAACACTGAAACCGGAATACTTGCAATACCAAATTCCTTAATGAGCCTGCGGGAGAAATCCACGTCGGGCTCATTTGTTATTTCTGAATAATCCAGAAGCTGAAAGTAAGTCCCTTTTGAAGGAACAGCTTTAAAAGCCGTGTCTTTAATGAGGCGCAGAAATTTGTCTCTTTTCTCCTGATAAAAATCTCTGAGTCCGAGGTAATGTTGAGGAGTTTTGAGGTACTCGGCGAAAGCTCTCTGGGTAGGATGATGTACGCAGAAGACATTAACTTCCATCACCTTCCATATTTCGGCCATAAGTTCTTCGGGTGCTACGCAATATCCCATCTTCCAGCCGGTGTTGTGAAAAGTCTTTCCAAAAGAGGCACAGATAATTGCCCTTTTTGAGAGGTTAGTAAAAGCTGAGGCACTGTAATGTTTAGCTTCATCAAAAATAATATGTTCATAGACCTCATCACTCAAAAGAATAATATCTGTACCCTCTAAAAGAGCTTCCAGCTGTTGCATTTCTTCGTTACTGAAAACATTTCCGCTGGGATTGTGGGGCGTATTGATAATGAGCATACGGGTCTTAGGAGTGATCTTCTGTTTGATCTTACCAATATTGAGCTTATATTCTTTTCCTTCGAGCTGCACCAGCACGGGAATGCCACCATTCAGCTTAATAGCAGGTTCGTAAGAATCATAAGCCGGTTTAAGCACTATAACTTCATCTCCGGGGTTTACAAAGGCTGTAATTGCAAGGAATAAAGCCTGGGTGGCCCCATCGGTTACTGAAATCTCTGTATTTTTATCATACTTTTTGCCGTGCAGGCTCTCGATCTTATCGGCAATCTGTTCCCGGAGAGGCGTAATTCCTGCAAGCGGCGCATATTGGTTATACCCATCGAGCATGGCTTTATAAACAAGCTCTTTGAGCTGCCTGTCGGTTTCAAAATTGGGATAACCCTGCGAGAGGTTGACAGCATCATGTTCAAATGCCATTTTTGACATCACAGAAAAAATACTGGTTTCGTGCTTCGGAAGTTTGGAAGATATATTGCTGACTCCTGCCATTAGTTTTTTCAATAAGTTCCAAAAAAAATCCCGAACTGCAAAGCCCGGGATCTTCAGAAATATAAGGTGTCAAAAATGCTATTTTACGCTGGCTCTCAAGTACTCCCTGTTCATACGGGCAATGTTCTCAAGAGAGATCCCTTTTGGGCATTCTATTTCACAGGCACCGGTATTGGTACAGTTACCAAAACCTTCTTTGTCCATTTGCTCTACCATGGCCAGTACACGACGATCGGCCTCTACTTCTCCCTGGGGCAATAAAGCCATCTGGCTTACCTTGGCCGAAGTGAATAACATGGCACTCGCATTTTTACATGCTGCCACACAGGCCCCGCACCCAATACAGGTTGCCGCATAGAATGCAGCATCTGCCTGGTCTTTTGGAACAGGAATAGAATTGGCATCCTGGGTATTTCCTGAAGTATTTACAGAGACATATCCTCCTGCCTGCTGAATTCTTTCAAAAGAAGAACGGTCTACAACCAAATCTTTGATCACAGGAAAGGCCTTTGCACGGAATGGTTCAATAGTGATGGTATCTCCATCTTTGAACATTCTCATGTGCAACTGGCAGGTAGTAACACCCCTGTCTGGCCCATGAGGTTCTCCATTGATTTGCAAGCTACAGGTTCCGCAGATCCCTTCACGGCAATCGTGATCAAAGACCACCGGCTCTTCTCCTTTGTCAATCAACTCCTGGTTTAGAACATCGAGCATCTCCAGAAAAGACATATCGGGTTCCACGCCTCCCAATTGGTAGGTTTGGATTGCCCCTTTTGAAGTGGCATCTTTTTGACGCCATATTTTTAGTGTAAGATTCATATTTTTAATTTGAAGATTTGAAGATTTGATGATGAGTTAATTTTCAAATTCCCTCATTTTCAAATTTTCAAATTATTTATAGCTTCTCGTTTTAACTTCAATATTTTCGTAGACCAGGTCTTCTTTATGTAAAACTGCATCTGCAGGTTCTCCCGTGTATTCCCAGGCGGCTACATACATAAAGTTCTCATCATCACGAAGGGCTTCCCCCTCTTCGGTTTGGAATTCTTCCCTAAAGTGACCTCCGCAAGATTCTTCCCTGTGAAGTGCATCTTTGGCAAAAAGCTCTCCCAGCTCAAGGAAATCGGCTACCCTTCCGGCTTTTTCAAGCTCGGGGTTCATGCCGTCAACGATTCCCGGAACACGTACATCTTTCCAGAATTCTTCTCTCAAAGCTTTAATTTCTGAAATAGCCTCTTTCAATCCTGTTGCATTTCTAGACATACCAACTTTATCCCACATGATCTTTCCAAGACGCTTGTGGAAATAGTCAACAGACTTTGTTCCTTTCGTATTCACGAAACGCTCAAGTTGCTCACGGATCTTTCTCTCGGCTTCATCAAACTCGGGAGAATCGGTTGGGATTCTTCCGGTTCTAATGTCGTTGGCGAGATAATCCCCCATGGTGTATGGAAGCACAAAATACCCATCGGCAAGTCCCTGCATCAAAGCCGAAGCTCCAAGACGGTTAGCACCGTGATCGGAGAAGTTGGCTTCCCCAGCAGCATAAAGTCCGGGAACTGTAGTTTGTAAGTTATAATCTACCCAAAGACCACCCATGGTATAGTGAACGGCAGGATAGATCTTCATTGGGGTTTCGTACGGATTCTCGTCTACGATCTTCTCGTACATTTGGAAAAGGTTTCCATATTTAGCTTCAACCACAGCTTTTCCAAGCTCCCGTATCTGCTCTTCGGAAGCATTCTCTATTTTTTGTGTAGAAACCGCCTCTCTTCCGTAGCGCATAAAAGCAGCACTAAAGTCAAGGTAAACAGCTTCTCCTGTTTTATTTACTCCAAACCCGGCATCACAACGCTCTTTTGCAGCTCTGGAAGCCACATCACGAGGTACCAGGTTACCAAACGCAGGGTAACGTCTTTCCAGGTAGTAATCGCGATCTTCTTCGGCCAGTTGGGTGGGCTTCAGCCTTCCTTCCCTAATGGCCTTTGCATCTTCCAGTTTCTTCGGAACCCATATCCTACCATCATTCCGAAGGGATTCAGACATTAGGGTTAATTTAGACTGATGATCTCCGGAAACCGGAATACAGGTTGGGTGGATTTGCGTGAAACAAGGGTTGGCAAAGAAAGCTCCTTTTTTGTGCACTTTCCAGGCGGCAGTAACGTTACTTCCCATCGCATTGGTAGAGAGATAAAACACGTTACCATATCCTCCTGAAGCAATTACCACAGCATGTGCACTGTGTCTTTCAATTTCGCCGGTCACCAGGTCACGGGCAATGATACCACGGGCTTTTCCATCTACAAGCACCACATCAAGCATTTCATGACGGGTGTAAGATTTAATTTTTCCGCGGTTAATTTGACGGTTCATGGCCGAATAGCACCCTAAAAGTAACTGCTGCCCAGTTTGACCTTTTGCGTAAAAGGTACGGGAAACCAGTACCCCACCAAAAGAGCGGTTATCGAGCAATCCACCGTATTCACGTGCAAAGGGAACCCCCTGAGCTACACACTGGTCGATAATGTTACCGGAAACTTCAGCCAAACGATAAACGTTCGATTCCCGGGCACGGTAATCTCCTCCTTTAACAGTATCGTAGAAAAGACGGTAATCTGAATCCCCATCTCCCTGATAGTTCTTTGCTGCGTTAATTCCTCCCTGTGCGGCAATAGAGTGCGCACGGCGTGGAGAATCCTGATAGCAAAATGTCTTTACGTTATATCCCAGCTCTGCTAAAGTAGCGGCTGCGCTACCCCCGGCAAGACCTGTACCAACTACAATGATGTCAATATTCCGTTTGTTGGCGGGATTGACAAGATTGATTTTATTTTTATGATTGACCCACTTATCGGCCAACGGCCCCTGTGGTACTTTAGAATCTAATACTCCCATAGCTTATATTTTTTCGAGTACAAAATAGATGTAAAACGGAATGATAGCGAACAACAGTGGCACTATAATAGAAAAGGCCACTCCGGTCTTCCGCACAAAATTGTTGTACTTGGGGTGATTTACTCCCAAAGACTGGAATCCGCTGCCAAACCCGTGATAAAGGTGGAAACCGATGGCAATCATGGAAATAAGGTAAATGATAGCCCAGATAAGACCCATTTCAGCATCCTGAAAGGTCCTGATCGTAAGCGTGTAAAGGTCTTTCACAGTCTCCCCATTGGCAGTTTGATAAACAGTGTCATCCAAACCTCCAAATTTCATTTCTCCCCAAAAGTTGATTAAGTGGATCACGATGAACGCAAGGATCACTGTTCCAAGAACTCCCATGTTTCTTGAAGACCATTTTGAGTTTGTAGCCGGTTTAAAGCTCGCGTAACCCTGAGGGCGTGCTTTGCGGTTATTTACTGTAAGAACGATCCCATCAATGACGTGAAAAAGTATACTCGCAAAAGTTACTATAGACAGCACCCTAACAATAGGATTGGTGGTCATAAAAAGCGCGTATTCATTGAATTGATCTCTCGCACCCTCTCCCGTAGCCAACAGCTGCAGGTTTCCCGCAAGGTGGCCCACCAGGAATAAACATAGAAACAGGCCTGTGAAAGCCATCCAGTACTTTTTAGCAAGCGATGACTTTAATAGCGCAGATTTTGCCATAAAATATGTGATTATTTTTAATAAAGTAAAAGCAAAAATACGCTCTTTCACTTCATTAGCAAACATTCACCTCCAATTACGCTTTATTTAGAACAAATATAAAGAAGCTGCAAAAGATTGTTCTTTAAAGGAATGACCACCCAAAACCCTACTACAGCGACAGGAACTCAAACGTTTTTTTAACACTATAAGCAATTTGGACCTAAAATGAATTGATCAAATCAACGAGTCGGCCGTGTTTTCGACCGCTTCTCGGTTTAAATTTTTTAAATTTGTTGCACACACTAAATAATACCCATGAAATATCACCAAATAGACCGCAAACTATTCATAAAAAACAGGAAGAATTTTGCTGAAAAGATGCAACCTAAAAGCCTTGCTGTTTTCAACTCCAACGACATTTACCCAATTGGGGCAGACAGCACCATGCCCTTCCAGCAGGCCAGAGACCTTTTCTACCTTAGCGGGGTAGACCAGGACAAAAGCATACTTGTGATTTTTCCCGATGCGCCTTCAGAAAAGCACCGGGAAATGCTCTTCCTCACCGAAACCAATGATCACATTGCAGTGTGGGAAGGTGAGAAGCTTACCAAAGAAAAGGCTTTTGAAGTATCAGGTATCAAAAATGTCTTTTGGCTCAAAGATTTTGAAAAAGTATTCTTTGAAGTAATGACCCAATGTGACACTGTGTATTTCAATACCAACGAACATTACCGGGCAAATGTGGAGACAGAAACCCGCGAAGCCAGGTTTATAAAATGGTGTAAACAGCAATTTCCTGCTCACCAGGTGGCAAAAAGTAACCCAATCCTGCAACGGCTGCGTTCGGTTAAAGATCCTATTGAGCTTGAACTGATGCAAACGGCCTGTGATATTACTGAAAAAGCCTTCCGCAGGGTGCTTAATTTCGTAAAACCGGGGGTTTGGGAATATGAGATTGAAGCCGAATACTGGCACGAGATGATTCGCAACCGCTCTAAAGGTTTCGCCTACACCCCAATTATTGCCAGCGGAAATAACGCTAATGTGCTCCACTACATCGAAAACAACCAGCAGTGTAAAGAAGGGGAACTGATTCTTCTGGACACAGGTGCCGAATATGCCAATTATGCCAGCGACCTTACCAGGACTATCCCGGTTTCCGGAAGGTACACCAAACGCCAGAAAGAAGTTTACAACGCCGTAAACCGCGTGAAGAACGATGCCACTAAAATGCTTGTTCCCGGCACCGATTGGGCCGAATACCACAAGGAAGTTGGCAAGCTCATGACATCAGAATTACTGGGCCTCGGGTTACTCGACAAAGCCGATGTTCAAAATGAAGATCCTGAATGGCCGGCATACAAGAAATACTTCATGCACGGTACTTCTCATAATATCGGACTTGACACGCATGACTACGGATTACTTTACGAGCCCATGCAGGCAAACATGGTCTTTACCGTAGAACCCGGAATTTATATCCCAGATGAAGGCTTCGGAATTCGTCTTGAAGACGATGTGGTGATCCAGGAAAAAGGAGAACCTTTCAACCTTATGCGCAACATCCCGATAGAAGCCGATGAGATTGAAGAGATCATGAACTCTTAAAATCCCACGTTGCAAATTATGATTCAAAGCCACGAATGCACAGATAACCAGTGAATTCGTGGCTTTTTAAATATATAAATTAAACGCCAATAGCTATAAACTTCAATAAGATGAAGATAAAATTTCAGGAAACGGAGATCCATTATTCAATAGTGGGAGAAGGTGAAACAACTGTACTGCTGCACGGATTTTTAGAATCTTCGGAAATCTGGGAAGACTTCCTGCCCGGGTTCTCGAAATACGGCAGAATTATTTGCATTGACCTGCCGGGGCATGGAAAATCGGGCGTTATTTCTGAAGTTCACAGCATGGAATTGATGGCTGAAGCTGTCTATGCCGTACTGCAAGCCACAGGTGTCAAAAAGGGCAATATTATAGGTCATTCTATGGGCGGTTATGTGGCCCTGGCATTCCTGGAGCAACATCCTGAAATGGTTCAGGATCTTATGCTACTCAATTCAACCCCGCAGGCCGATAGCGAAGAGAAAAAAGAGATCAGGGACCGCTCTGTTGAACTGGTACAGCGAAATAAAAAGGCATACATCACAATGGCTATCAACAACCTGTTATCACCCCGCAATACAGCATCATTTTCCGAAGAGATTGACGAACTCAAAGATAAAGCTATGGGTTTTCCAACAGAAGGGATCACTGCAGCTCTAAAAGGCATGAAAATACGTTCAGAAAAAATTGAAGTTCTTAAAAATTACAGCGGACAAAAAATAATCGTAGCCGGCAGCGAAGATCCCCTGGTTAACATTTCTGAATTAAGAAATCTTGCCGAAGGCTGTGGCTGCAAATTTTTCCAGTTTTCGGGAGGCCATCTTTCTTACATCGAGAATAGAGAACAATTCAGGAAATTGTGCATTTCATCGAAAAATTGAGGTATTTAACTGATTTTTAGGAAAGTTTTATTACATTCCTACTTTGAAATTACGCTGAAAAACCCTATAAATGGAAAATAAAATCCCTCGTTTGTTTTCTCCCAATGCCTGGATATGCGCAGTTTTTAGCCATAACTTTACGGTTTCACAAAGGATAACCGATCATATCAAAGAGTACAAATGCACCCGTTGCGGACTGGAAATGACCGATACCGCCCACGGCTTTATTGCTAAACTCACTCCTAAATTCCGGGAAACCAACGCTTATATTGCAAAGATCCACAAACGCAGACGTTCGAGAAAAATTTTTACTGAAAAAAACCTTTCCAGGGCTTCTTAGTCCTCTTTATTCATGGCATTCCAGCCCCGGGCAATCAACGCTATCTTTTGGTTGGCACGGGTAACCAGATGCATACCTTCACTTTGTTGAGTCATATGCCCAATCACCGTAAAATTAGGATTCCCCTTAATCTTGTCGTAGTCTTTTTGATCTATAGTAAACAGCAGCTCATAATCTTCGCCACCACTTAAAGCAATAGTGGTACTGTCTAGCTGAAATTCTTCACATACAGAAATCACCGCCGGATCTAACGGAATTTTCTCTTCAAATAAATTAACTCCTGTTCCGGAGTTTTTACACAAATGAATGGTTTCAGAAGAAAGACCATCGCTAATATCTATCATTGAAGTCGGCTGAAGGTCAAGCGCTTTAAACAAAGGCGGGATGTCCTGACGGGCTTCAGGTTTAAGCTGGCGTTCAATGAGGTAAGTATAAGGATCAAGATCGGGCTGTGAATTAGGGTTCACTTTAAAGACCTGCTTTTCCCTTTCGAGTACCTGCAAGCCCATATATGCGGCACCAAGATCTCCTGTAACCACCAAAAGATCATTTTCTTTGGCTCCACTCCTGTACACCACCTCTTCTTCCTTTGCAGCACCCAGCGCGGTAACGCTAATCACCATCCCCGAATTTGAAGAAGTAGTATCCCCTCCCACCACGTCTACTTTGTAGAGTTTTGCCGCGAGCTCAATGCCCGAATAAAGTTCTTCAAGAGCTTCTACAGGAAAACGATTAGAAACAGCAATAGAAATGGTTATTTGACGGGCCTTTGCGTTCATCGCATACAAGTCGGACAAATTGACCATTACCGCCTTGTAGCCTAAATGCTTCAGCGGCATGTAAGCCAGGTCAAAATGCACACCTTCCACAAGAAAATCGGTAGTAACCACTACTTTCTCATCTTTAAAATCGAGCACTGCCGCATCATCCCCAATGCCTTTAATAGTGTTTTCGGGGGTGACCCCAAAGTTTCGGGTTAGGTGATCAATAAGTCCAAATTCACCATATTCTGAAAGGCTTGTTCTGCTTTCGTTACTGTTTTCAAACATAATCCTGTTAAATGAGTTTTGGCAAAATTAAGGCTTAAATGTTCATTTAAAGAAAGATGTCTTCAAAAAGCCATTTTTGGCAGGTGAAGAATTAAAAATTTTTTTCTTCAATTCTGAAAATGAAAAAGTTACACAAATAACCCGAAGAAATTAGAGAAGTTTGGCAAATAGCCGATGCCAATGCCCGAATTCTTTTTTCTGATAGCATTTGCCATGGTAAAACCTATTGTTTGTATTATATTTGCATTTAATTTAGAATTAATCTTTATAGCGATGATAAAGGTAAGTGAAAACGCCAAAAAGAGAATAACCGCCCTTATGCAGGAAGAAGGTTTTGATGCCATGCAGGATTTTGTTCGGGTGGGCGTGAAGAGCGGTGGATGTTCGGGCCTGTCCTATGATCTTAAATTCGATCATTCAAAGGCAGAAGGTGACAAGCTTTTTGAAGACAACGATATTAAAATTGTTGTCGATAAAAAGAGCGTGTTGTACCTGGCGGGAACTATCCTTGAATATTCGGGCGGCCTCAACGGTAAAGGATTCGTATTCAACAATCCCAATGCCCAGCGCACTTGCGGATGTGGAGAATCATTCTCGCTGTAGGTTCATAGTTCAAGGTTTAAAGTTTAAGGTTGATGGGCACAGTAAAGAATTTTGAAGATCTGGAGATTTGGAAAAGTGCACGCGGTATATGCAATGACATCTTTAAGATTAGACAAAATTCCGACCTGAAATCTGATTATAAACTTTACGACCAAGTGAACGGCCCTTCAGGATCTGTTATGGATAACATTGCTGAAGGATTTGAAAGGAATGGTAATAGAGAATTTATTCAATTTCTGGCCATAGCGAAAGCTTCTTGTGGAGAAACACGATCTCAATTACATCGTGCTCTTGACAGAAATTACCTTCCCAAAGAGGAATTCGACCTCCTCTACACTAAATTGATTTTATTGAGCAAGCAGATAAGCTCTTTTATTAACTATCTGCAAAAAAGCGAATTAAAAGGAACAAAGTTCAAAGGGTAGAACCTTGAACTTCAAACCTTAAACCAGGAACTCAGAAAGATGGCATATACAGAAGATGATTTAAAAAAGGAGCTCGACAATAAAGAGTATAAGTACGGATTCTACACCGACATTGAATCTGAAACTTTTCCTGTGGGACTCAATGAAGACATTGTGCGGGCAATCTCCCTCAAAAAAAATGAGCCGGAATGGATGACCAACTGGCGCCTTGAAGCTTTTAGGGCCTGGCAGGAAATGATCGAGCCAGAATGGGCTAATGTGCATTATAAAAAACCCAACTTTCAGGACATTTCTTATTATTCTGCGCCTTCAAAAAAGCCAAAATATGACAGTCTTGATGAAGTTGACCCCGAATTGCTGGATACCTTTAAAAGGCTTGGAATCTCTCTTGATGAGCAGAAAAAACTTGCAGGGGTAGCAGTAGATGTGGTAATGGATTCTGTTTCTGTAACCACGACCTTCAAAAAAACACTGGCCGAAAAAGGGATCATATTTTGTTCTATAAGTGAAGCCATTCAGGAGCATCCCGAATTAGTGAAAAAATACCTTGGTACTGTAGTGCCTCAAAAAGACAATTTCTATGCTGCATTGAATTCCGCAGTATTTAGTGATGGTTCTTTCTGTTATATTCCAAAAGGAGTGCGGTGCCCTATGGAATTGTCTACCTACTTCAGAATAAACCAGGCCGGAACAGGGCAGTTTGAAAGAACTCTTGTGGTTGCCGATGAAGGTAGTTATGTGAGTTACCTGGAAGGTTGTACTGCGCCATCAAGGGATGAGAATCAATTGCACGCTGCAGTTGTGGAGCTTATCGCTTTAGATGATGCCGAAATCAAGTACTCAACCGTGCAGAACTGGTATCCAGGGGATAAAGAAGGAAAAGGTGGAGTTTATAACTTCGTGACCAAACGCGGAATTTGTGAAAAGAACGCCAAGATAAGCTGGACGCAAGTAGAAACCGGATCGGCTGTGACATGGAAATACCCAAGTTGTATACTGAAGGGAGATAATTCGGTAGGAGAATTCTACTCTATCGCGGTTACCAATGATTTTCAGCAGGCCGATACAGGAACTAAAATGATCCATATTGGAAAGAATACCAGGAGTACAATTATTTCTAAAGGGATCTCGGCCGGAAGAAGCCAGAACAGCTACCGCGGACTCGTGCAGATAAACAGTAAGGCTGAAAATGCCCGAAACTTCTCTCAGTGTGACTCTTTGCTAATGGGGAATAAATGTGGAGCCCACACCTTTCCATATATTGAAGCGAAGAACAAGACAGCAAAAGTTGAACACGAGGCTACAACAAGTAAAATAGGGGAAGACCAGATTTTCTACTGTAACCAGAGAGGAATTGATACCGAAAAAGCGATAGCCCTTATTGTAAACGGATTTAGCAAAGAAGTACTAAACAAACTTCCAATGGAATTTGCGGTTGAAGCTCAAAAATTACTGGAGATCTCCCTGGAAGGATCTGTAGGATAATAACTATGAAAAAAATATATTTTGCATTACTGGCAGGGCTGTTCATGCTCAATAGCTGCGGGGAAGATTCTGAACCCACAGAGGTTGAGCCACAGGTTGTAGTAGCAAAAGACAGCATACCCACCATAAAAGGAGAATTTATCTTTCTTGCAGATGCTGCAGTGCTTAAGGGTAAAGATTTCATTTATGGAGTACAAATAGATTCATTGAGTCGCGAACTGGCCGACAGTGTTGCGAACTTCAAACAAGATGATTTTGACATGGTGCCGGTTACAGTTAAAGCCCGCATCATTAAAAATCCACGACGCGAAGGTTGGGAAGAACTGGTAGAGATAAAAGAGATCCTTGAAATCTCGAGTAAAGAGACCGATACTTCAGCTGCGCCAAGAATTAAAAAAGACATCGAAAAACCCTGAGGATTCAGGAAATATTGAAATTATGCTTAAAATAAAGAATTTACACGCCAAAGTAGAAGGCCTTAAAATATTAAAAGGCATAGACCTCACTATAAATGCAGGAGAGATCCATGCTATTATGGGGCCCAACGGTTCAGGAAAAAGTACGCTTTCTTCGGTGATTGCCGGAAAAGAAGAGTATGAAGTAACCCGCGGAGAGATCAATTTTGAAGGAGAAGAGCTCACAGAGTTTGATGCTGAAGAAAGGGCGCATAAAGGCGTATTTCTATCTTTCCAGTATCCGGTAGAAATTCCCGGGGTTACCGTGACCAATTTTATGCGAACAGTGATCAATGCAAACAGGCAGGCGAAAGGTCTTAAAGACATGCCAGCTAATGAAATGCTGAAGATGATCCGCGATAAGTCTGAGCTGCTAGAAATAGACCGTAAATTCCTTTCCCGTTCCCTTAACGAAGGCTTTTCGGGAGGAGAAAAGAAGCGGAACGAAATTTTCCAGATGGCTATGCTCGAACCAAAACTGGCTATTCTCGATGAAACAGATTCAGGATTGGATATTGATGCCCTGCGTATCGTGGCTAACGGTGTTAACAAGCTGAGAAGACCAGATAATGCTACACTTGTGATCACTCACTACCAGAGGTTGCTCGATTATATCATCCCTGATTATGTACACGTGATGCTCGACGGAAAGATTGTAAAATCTGGAGGAAAAGAACTCGCTTACGAGCTGGAAGAAAAAGGATACGACTGGATCAAGGAAGAAGTAGGAGCGTAAGGCGCCAGAAGGCCCTTTAATTTTCCCCTTTTTGGGGAGTAAGAAAAAAGAACAATGGAGCTAAAAGATAAATTATTATCCTCATTTCTGGCTTTTGAAGAGAACGTGAACATGAATAGTGATATTCACGACATAAGAAGCCGGGCCATTAAGGATTTTGAAGAGATGGGCTTCCCCACAAAAAAACAGGAAGCCTGGAAATACACTTCCCTGAACAAGGTTTTGAAGCACGATTACACCGTATTTCCAAAAAAACATGACACCATTGATTACCGCGATGTTGAGCAGTATTTCATAGATGACATTGACACTTATAAGATCGTGTTCATCGATGGGATCTATTCTTCACACCTTTCGGCTACAACACACGAAAAGATCGATGCCTGTTTGATGTCTTCGGCATTGAACAATTCCAAATACAAGCCAATTATTGATAACTACTTCAATACGGTGGCCCCAAAAGAAAGCCTTACCTCTTTAAACACTGCTTTTTCGAGAGAAGGTGCTTTCATCAATATTCCGAAGAATACCATGGCCGATAAGCCCATACAGGTGCTAAATTTCTCTACCGGAAATGAATCGGCATTGCTGGTGCAGCCAAGAAACCTTATTGTTGTTGGGGAGAATTCGCATGTGCAAATTATTGAAAGGCATCAAAGCCTTACAGATCAACCTGTATTAACCAACTCGGTTACCGAGATCTTTGCCGATAAAAGAGCGATTGTTGACTATTACAAAATTCAGAACGACAATCACAATGCTTCTTTAATTGACAATACTTTTATTGAACAGCACAGGGAAAGCCAATGTTCTGTACATACTTTTTCTTTTGGCGGAAACCTTACCCGAAACAACCTTAATTACTACCAAAAAGGAGAGCGCATAGACTCTACTTTAAAAGGGATTACGGTAATTGGCGGCAAGCAACACGTAGACCATAACACCTTAGTACATCACACAGAACCAAACTGTGAGAGCCACCAGGATTACAAAGGCGTATTTGCAGGGTCTTCTACAGGAGTCTTCAACGGAAAGATCGTGGTTAACAAAGAGGCTCAGAAAACGAATGCTTTTCAGTCGAATAATAACATATTACTGGACGATAAAGCGACAATTAATTCAAAGCCACAGCTGGAGATATTTGCCGATGACGTAAAATGTAGCCACGGCTGTACTATTGGTCAGTTAGACGATGAAGCTTTATTTTACCTGCGCTCACGCGGAATTCCGCTAAAAGAAGCAAGAGCACTTTTAATGTACGCCTTTGCCAATAATGTACTTGAAAGTGTAAAAATTCCGGAGCTTAAAGCCAGGATCACCAATATCATTGCCCTTAAACTTGGGGTGAATGTGGGCTACAGCCTGTAACCCAAAACAAAAAACTTACTCATGAAAGTTGCCTCTACCAAAACCCACTTTGATGTGGAAACCATAAGAAAAGATTTTCCCATCCTCTCCCGGGAGGTGAATGGAAAACCGCTGGTTTATTTTGACAATGCGGCAACTTCCCAAACCCCGCAGCAGGTAATTGATGCTATTGTTGACTATTACACGCGATACAATGCGAACATTCACCGCGGAGTTCACACCCTGTCTCAGGAAGCCACTGATGCTTATGAGCAGGCACGGATAAAAATTCAGGAGCATTTTAATGCAGCTAAGGCCCACGAAATAATTCTTACATCGGGTACTACCCACGCCATAAACCTTGTGGCAAGTGGTTTTGCTTCCCTTCTGAAGAAGAACGATGAGGTCATCGTTTCAGCTTTAGAACATCACAGCAATATTGTACCCTGGCAAATGTTATGTGAGAAAACCGGTGCAAAGCTGAAGGTAATCCCTATGAATAATGAAGGGATGCTTAAAATGGAGGAATACGAAAAACTGCTTTCTGAAAAAACGAAGCTGGTATTTGTCAATCATGTTTCTAATGCTTTGGGAACTGTGAACCCGGTTGAAGAGATCATCCAGAAGGCTCATGCTGTAGGTGCAGCAGTTCTTTTAGATGGCGCACAGGCGGCACCTCACATCAAAGCAGATGTACAAAAGCTGGATGTGGATTTTTACGCAGTTTCTGCTCATAAAATGTGCGGCCCCACGGGAGTAGGTATGCTCTACGGAAAAGAGGAATGGCTTAAAAAACTTCCACCTTACCAGGGAGGAGGCGAAATGATTGCTACGGTGACCTTTGAAAAAACCACCTATGCCGATTTGCCACACAAATTTGAAGCCGGAACGCCCGATATTTGCGGCGGTATAGCCTTTGGAGCGGCTCTTGACTATATGAACAATATAGGTTTTGAAAAGATTGCTGCCTATGAACATGAACTACTGGAATATGCCACCCAAAAGCTGCTGGAAATAGATGATTTGAAGATTTACGGAACTTCTTCAGACAAAACAGCGGTCATCTCTTTTAACATTGGAGAAATTCACCCTTACGACATTGGCACCATTATAGACAAATTGGGAATTGCCGTAAGAACAGGGCATCATTGCGCTCAACCGGTGATGGATTTCTTCAAAATACCCGGTACAGTAAGAGCTTCATTCTCTTTTTATAACACTAAAGAAGAAATAGATACATTTGTTGAAGCAGTAAAAAAAGCAAAACAAATGCTGTCTTAAATTAAGGTAAATGAGGAAAATACTGCTTTTAATACTTTCTGTAATTTCCCTTTCATGTGCTAATACCATAGACACTGTTACAGAAGAAATTCTGGATGGCAATTACCGGGTGATCTCAATTCAGGGACACGAATCTCTGCCCCGCGATATTGTTTTCAATTTTAATCCTATGGCAAGTAAACTTTCGGGAAATACGGGTTGTAATGATTTTTCAGCGCATTACAATCAGCAGGGAAGCAATCTGGAATTTTCCACCCCTATGAATACAAGGAAGTACTGCAAGGGGAAAATGGAGGTAGAAAGACAAATTTTGTCTTCCTTCGAGAAGGTCTCAAAACTGGATCATACTGGCAATGAATTTGTTATTTATTCCAACAATGATGTACCTTTAATGACTTTAATTAAAATAGAACAGTAGTGAGCAACATAAAAGAAATACAGGACGAGATTGTAGATGAATTCGAGATGTTTGATGACTGGATGCAACGCTACGAACACATGATAGAGCTTGGAAAGTCTCTGCCGCTCATCGAAGAAAAGTACAAGACAGAAGACAACCTTATTAAGGGCTGCCAGAGTAAAGTATGGGTTCATGCCGAACTGGAAGGAGATAGGCTTGTTTTTACAGCCGATAGTGATGCTATTATTACCAAAGGCATTATTGCCATTCTTATTCGCGCCTATTCTAATCAGCATCCCAAAGATATTATAGAAGCTGATACTGCTTTTATCGATGAGATTGGCTTAAAAGAACATTTGTCCCCTACCCGGGCCAATGGTCTTGTAAGCATGATAAAGCAGTTAAAAATGTATGCAGTAGCATATCAAACCCAATTAAATTAAGATGGAACACGCACAAAATTCCGAAGTTTTAGGAGAAAAGATCGTAAGGGTTTTGAAAACCATTTACGATCCCGAAATTCCGGTAGATATATATGAACTGGGGTTGATCTATGACGTAATGGTCAATGAAGACAACGAGATCAAGATCCTTATGACCCTTACCACTCCCAACTGCCCTGTAGCCGAATCTCTTCCTATGGAAGTAGAAGAAAAAGTGAAATCTATGGACGAGGTAAAAGACTGTGAAGTAGAGATCACTTTTGACCCGCCATGGAACCAGGATCTCATGAGCGAGGAAGCAAAGCTTGAACTGGGAATGCTTTAATAAACAGAACTATTTAAATTTTTATGGCTGAAGAAATTATAAACCGCGTAGCAAACAGCAAACTTGTAACTGTTGACCTGGAGGAGCTTTATCCTGAAGGCGAGCGGGTAATCTTCGACATAAAAGACTGGCTTCTGGAAGGCTTTGTGCTTAGGGAAAAAGATTTTAGAGCTACTGCAATAGCACACAACTGGTCGCAGTACAGCAATAAGTACGTGGCCCTTACCTGCTCCAGTGATGCCATTATTCCGGGCTGGGCTTATATGCTGCTCAGCACCTACCTTGCCCCCTATGCCAAAAAAGTGGTTACGGGAGACCTGTCAATGCTCGAAACAGTACTTTATACAGAGATCCTGCAAAACCTTGATTTTTCTAAATATGAGGGGCTGCCGGTAATTATAAAAGGCTGCTCGCGCCGCCCTGTCCCTCAAAATGCATATCTGCAACTTATTAATAAACTTCAGCCGGTAGCAAAGAGCATCATGTATGGCGAAGCCTGTTCATCTGTACCGCTGTTTAAAAAGTAGTACATGAAGAAATTTTTACTTTATACTTTTATTTTATTCGGATTTGCGGCAAACGCCCAGGACGAAAATAGCGACGAAAATGACACTCCGCCTGATGGTTGGTCTTCCGAAGGAAAATTCCAGCTGCTCTTTAACCAGTCGGCTTTTAATGCGGAATGGACCGGCGGCGGAACTTCAAGTATGGCCGGAAACCTGGTGCTTGATTACAGCCTGAATTATAGAAAAGGGAATTTGACATGGGACAATAAATTCCTTGCCAATTACGGTCTCACAAAACTGAAGGATGACGAGTTTACCCGTAAAACCAGCGACCGCCTCGAGATCAACAGTATTTTGGGGAAACAAATGGAAAACTTCAACTGGTATTACTCCTTTTTCACCAATTTTAGAACGCAGTTTAGCAAAGGTTATGTGTATTCCCAGGATCAGGAAACCGGGCAGCCCGTTCGTCGTGAAACCACGCATTTTATTTCTCCCGCCTACCTACAGTTTGGGCCGGGTATGATGTGGAAAAAGAGTGAAGATTTCTGGTTTAACCTGGCACCTGCCACAGCGAGGTTCATCTTTGTAGACCCAGATTTCACATCGGCGCCTGGATATGTTGACGGTTCCTATTACGGGGTGGATACCAACAAAAGCAGCCGCTTTGAACTGGGGGCTTCGGTAAGTTCCTACTTCAAATATGAGGTGATGACCAATGTTACCATGGAACATAACCTTAGCCTGTACTCCAATTATCTCGACCAGCCCGAAAATATTGATATAGATTACCTGCTCAACCTCGACATGGGGATCAACAAATATCTTTCGGCTAATTTGATCTTTCAGGCCATTTACGATGATAATATTGTAGGCGCATTTCAGGTAAGGGAAGTCTTTGGAGCAGGATTCACCTATACCTTCTAAAAAAGGCATTTTCAGAAGAAACTTTTCAGCCTTAAATTTAGCTAATGTTTAAGAGCTCTTGCAGTTCGCGGCTTCGGCTTGTAAAAATCATTTATGTAACTTTGTTTCCATAGCTCAGCTTGTATGTTAGAAAAAAACGATTTAGAATACGAAAAAGTTGTGCTCATTGGGATCGTCACCCGCGAGCAGAACGAAGAAAAACTCGAAGAATACCTTGACGAACTTGCATTCCTCACTTACACTGCGGGAGGTGAGGTCAAAAAGCGTTTTACGCAGAAAATGGACATGCCCAACCCAAAAACCTTTATAGGTACGGGGAAGATGGAAGAAGTGCGTCTCTTTGTTTCTGAAAACGAGATAGGAACTGCCATTTTTGACGACGAACTCTCTCCTGCGCAGCAAAAGAATATCGAAAAGATACTTAACTGCAAGGTGCTGGACAGAACGAACCTTATTCTTGACATTTTTGCACAGAGAGCCACAACAAGCTACGCCCGCACACAGGTAGAGCTTGCGCAGTACCAATATCTTCTTCCAAGACTTGCCGGGATGTGGACTCACCTGGAACGCCAGCGTGGGGGTATTGGAATGAGAGGGCCCGGGGAAACCGAGATTGAAACTGACCGCCGAATTGTACGTGACAAGATTGCCCTCCTCAAGAAAAAGCTGGAGACCATTGACAAACAAATGGAAGTGCAGCGTGGAAACCGCGGCCAACTGGTGAGAGTGGCTTTGGTAGGTTACACCAACGTTGGAAAATCTACATTAATGAATGTGATTAGCAAGAGTAAAGTCTTTGCTGAAAACAAGCTTTTTGCCACCCTCGATACTACGGTTCGAAAAGTAGTAATCCGTAATCTGCCTTTTTTACTGACAGATACTGTTGGGTTCATTAGAAAATTACCGACACAGTTGGTCGAATCGTTCAAATCTACGCTTGATGAGGTGCGTGAAGCAGATCTTTTGCTGCATGTAGTAGATATTTCCCATCCGCAGTTCGAGGATCATATTGCTTCGGTTAACCAGATTATGGCCGAGATCAAAAGTGGTGAAAAACCGACTTTGATGGTCTTTAATAAGATTGATGCTTATGAAGCCGAAAAGATCGAGGAAGATGACCTAATGACCGAAAAAACAAGCTCCCACTACACTTTGGCAGAATGGGAAAACACCTGGATGAACCGTCTTGGTGATAATGTGCTGTTCATTTCGGCCCTCAACAAGGAGAACATGGAAGAGTTCAGGAAAAAGGTTTATGAGGCAGTTAGAGAGATTCACATCACCCGTTTTCCTTATAACAATTTCCTTTATCCTGAATACGATACCTATACAGACGAAGAGGAATAATTTCTGAAAAATTCAGTATTTTAGAGAAGCTAATTCTCTGAACATGAAAAATTTACTATTCCTGCCCATGCTGATGTTTCTCAGTATGGCAACTGCCCAAAACCTGGAGGGTTCATGGCTTCTTGTAGAAGTAGATCATCAGCCTGTTAATGACCTGGAGACGGTAAGGATCTATATGGACAATTATTTTGCACAGGGCACCAAAGAAGCCGGTACAGATAAATTCATTAGCGCCGCGGGAGGGGAATATACCTTAGACGAACTCTACACCGAAACCTACGATTTCAATACCGAAGATCTCACGACTTTAGGAGAAACCCGACAGTATGAACCGGTTGAAATTCAGAAGAACCTGCTCAACCTTACGGCCGAAGATGGCACTACCTACACCTGGAGAAAAATATCAGACGACACCAACGATCTCTCCGGAAACTGGGTGATCACAGGCCGGCAACGCGACGGAGAACTTAACCGCAGTACGCCCGGCGCCAGGAGAACCATAAAGATCCTTGGCGGCGACCGCTTTCAATGGGTGGCATTTAATTCCGAAACGGGAGATTTCTCCGGCACAGGAGGCGGTACGTACACAGCTGAAGACGGTAAGTACACAGAGAATATTGAATTTTTCTCGAGAGATGACAGCCGTGTTGGCGCCAGGCTTGATTTTGATTACAAAGTGAAAGACGGGGAATGGCATCACAGCGGTAAAAGCTCTAAAGGCGACCCTATCTATGAGATCTGGTCTCCTTATGCCGAAGCTTATAAAGAGTAGTTTTTTATAATTTATAAGACCTCACAGGTTTTGAAAACCTGTGAGGTCTGCTCCCATATTACCTCTCAAAAATGGCATTTTTGAGAGGTAATATTTTTTCTGTTATCTTTTCCCAATGAAATACCTACTCCTTCTTATTCTCTTAATCCCTTTTAGCGGAATAGCTCAGGATATTTCGGGAAGCTGGTACTGGCAAACTGAAAATTACGGACCCCGGATGGAAATCATTTTAAAAGCAGAAGGATCTGGATTCACCGGTCATCATTGTGCAGTATTTGAAAATAGCGACAAGATTGATTGCGTTGACCAAAACGATACTGTATCTATTAAAATTAAAAGGACTGCTGAAAATAAGTTTGGAGGAACAATTAGAAGTGGCTATAGTGGTAAAAAAGAGAAAGTAAAGCTACTTTTCGATCCTAAGAAAAAGACACTGCTTTTCGAAATTCGGGAGGCTCCCGGTAGTATTTATTACCTGCCAAAAAGGGCATTTTTTAAGTCCACTTTGGGCCGGGAATCGAAATCCGAAAGAATTGTTTCAAAATCTGAAACCACTGATATATATAGTAAGGAACACCAAAATGAGCCTTCTCTTCAGAATTTAAAATCCTCTGAAAAAGTAAAGGATACTTTATTTTTTAATTTAAATGAAAGTAACTTTCAAAAAGGAAAATACGATGAGAACTTGCTTTATATTAAAGATGCTTTAAATGATGAAGGATCTTCAGAAACATTTCTGTTTAAAATAATGGAAAGAAGAAGTGACATTGCAGCCCCGGAAAAAATTGGAAGGCTTCACAAGTATATTACAAGTTCCGAATTTTTTAAGGAGGAAAAGGAAGTAAATAAGTTACAAGATTACAGACTTGCTTCTCATCTTCAAAAATTCATAATATATCTGGTGGATTATAATGGTGAAACTCCAATTTATATCAGAGTTTATCCATTGACCGAGATAGAATAAATCTGATCCAAAGCAGAAAATACCTCTCAAAAATGACATTTTTGAGAGGTACTTTTTTCTCCTTACTTTTCCTGGGGGATTAGGAGGCTTCCGCGGTAGCCTTCACGTCCAGCGGCTGCAGTACCTTTAAAGCTCGATCCACCGAAGTCACTTTCTCAAACGTCAGTAATAACCTTAACCCGCTGCGGGTTTTCTTTTCTTTCATCGTGCAGCTCTGCGGATGGGTTTGCACGTATTGCAGCACTCTTGTAAAAGCTTTACTTTGATAGAAACGAGACTGCTGGTCGGCAATGAAATAGCCTATCAGCCTGCCCTGCTTCATTATTATTTTCTCGACTCCTATTTTTGAAGCGATCCATTTGATGCGGACGCTGTTCAGGAGATCTTCGGCCTGAGTTGGCAGTTCCCCAAACCGGTCTACCAGCTCGGCTTCAAATTTCTGAAGCTCTTCTTCCGTCTTGAGGTTGTTGAGCTGGGTGTAAAGATTAAGCCTTTCAGAAATGTTGTTGATATAATCATCGGGGAACAGCAATTCAAAATCGGTATCGATCTGCGTGTCTTTCACGTATTCCTTATCCTCTTTCTCCTGCTCCTGGTAAAGATCCCTGAACTCATTTTCCTTCAGCTCCTCTATGGCTTCGTTGAGGATCTTCTGATAAGTATCAAATCCAATTTCGTTGATAAATCCGCTTTGTTCCCCTCCTAAAAGGTCACCTGCACCACGAATTTCCAGATCCTTCATCGCAATATTGAATCCGCTACCCAGCTCGCTGAATTGCTCCAAAGCAGTGATCCGCTTCCGGGCGTCATCGGTCATTGCCGAGTATGGTGGCGTGATGAAATAGCAGAATGCTTTTTTGTTGCTTCGGCCTACTCTTCCGCGCATCTGGTGCAGATCGGAGAGTCCGAAGTTATTGGCGTTGTTGATAAAGATGGTGTTGGCGTTGGGTACATCCAGCCCGCTTTCTACAATGGTCGTGGAAACGAGCACATCAAATTCGCCATTCATGAACTTCAGCATAAGCTGCTCCAGCTTCTTCCCTTCCATTTGTCCATGTCCTATCCCTATCTTCGCATCGGGCACCAGCCTTTGGATCATTCCGGCGACTTCCTTGATGTTCTCTAAACGATTATGAATAAAAAACACCTGCCCGCCCCGCTGAATTTCATAAGAAACCGCATCGCGAATATTCTCTTCAGAAAATCTTATCACATGCGACTCAATAGGATACCGGTTTGGCGGCGGAGTGGTAATTGTAGAAAGATCTCTCGCAGCCATTAAACTAAACTGTAACGTACGCGGAATAGGTGTCGCAGTTAAGGTAAGCGTATCCACGTTTTCCTTGATGGTTTTCAGTTTATCTTTTACCGCCACCCCAAACTTCTGTTCTTCATCTACAATAAGCAGCCCGAGATCTTTAAACTTCACTGCTTTATTCACCAGTTGATGGGTCCCAATTACGATATCAACTTTCCCGTTCTCCAGTTCTTCAAGCGTAGTTCTTCTCTCTTTGGCTGTTCTAAAGCGGTTAAGGTAATCTACGGTGACAGGAAAATCCTTCAGGCGTTCTGTAAAAGTTTTGTAATGCTGAAAAGCCAGAATGGTAGTAGGCACCAGCACTGCCACCTGTTTCCCGTTATCAACTGCCTTGAATGCGGCTCTTATCGCAACTTCAGTTTTTCCGAAGCCAACATCCCCGCACACCAGGCGATCCATAGGCCGTTCGTTCTCCATATCGGCTTTGACATCGGCAGTGGCTGTACTTTGATCGGGGGTGTCTTCGTAAAGGAATGACGCCTCCAACTCATGCTGCAAATAAGAATCAGGACCATAGGCGAAGCCTTTTTGCAGCCTGCGCTTGGCATACAGCTCAATTAAGTTAAAAGCAATATTCTTGACCCGGGCTTTGGTCTTTTGCTTCAAATTTTTCCAGGCGTTGCTGCCCAGTTTATATATCTTCGGAGGTTTGCCGTCCTTGCCGTTGTATTTTGAGATCTTGTGCAGCGAGTGAATACTTAGGTACAGCACGTCGCGTTCGCCGTAGATCAGCTTGATCGCCTCCTGTTTCTTACCTTCCACGTCGATTTTTTGGAGTCCGCCGAATTTCCCAATTCCGTGATCAATATGCGTCACATAATCGCCGACTTCAAGATTGGTAAGCTCCTTTAAAGTGATCGCCTGTTTCTTGGCGTATCCATTTTTCAGGTGGAACTTGTGATAGCGCTCAAAGATCTGGTGATCTGTGTAGCACACCATTTTTTGATCTTCAGCAACAAAACCCTGGTACATTGAAAGTACCACAGTTTTATATTTCACCTCCTGGTCAACATCATCAAAAATATCATGAAACCGCTTCGCCTGCTGTTCACTTACGCAAAAAATATAATTGGTAAAACCGTCTTCGCTGTTCTCCCTAAAATTCTGAATAAGCAGTTCAAAATTCTTGTTGAACGATGGCTGGGGTTTGGTGTTGAAGGTAATTGTTTTAGCAATATCCTCTGGTTGATGGGAATTGGTCACTACCAGCGAATACTCCTGCATCTGCTCCTTCAAAAGTGCCGAATTACAGAACAATTCTTCCGGCTCATTATGTTTAATTTCTTCGGAAAGATTTTTAAAAGCTTCTTCGGCTTTGCTGAAGAGCTTATCTATCTGGGAAAACAACAATTCCGGTTCCTGGCTGAAGATTACCGTTTGATCTGAAATGTACTTCAAAAAACTCTCCCGCACCTCCTGAAGCCTTTTGTGCTCCACATTCGGGATCACCGTGATCTTCTTCACCTGATCTGTAGACAACTGCGTCTCTACATCAAAGGTCCTGATGCTCTCTACCTCATCGCCAAAGAATTCTATCCTGTAAGGCTCGTCATTACTGAAAGAAAACACGTCGAGGATTCCTCCACGCACCGAAAACTCACCAGGTTCTGTAACAAAATCCACTCTTTTGAACTTGTACTCGAACATTACCTCGTTCACAAAATCTATGGAAAGTTCGTCGCCGACCTTGATCTTGAGTGTGTTCTTTTCCAGCTCCTTTCGGGTGACTACCTTCTCAAGAAGGGCATCTGGATAGGTGATTATCAGCGCAGGTTTTTTCCGGGAATTGATCCTGTTAAGCACCTCTGCCCGAAGCAGCACGTTGGCATTATCGGTTTCTTCCAGCTGGTAAGGCCTGCGGTAACTTCCGGGGTAAAAAAGCACATTTTTGTCACCCAGCAGCTGCTCGAGGTCATTCAGGTAATAGGCAGCTTCTTCCTTGTCATTGAAAATGAGCAAAAAAGGCTTTTCAGCTTCTTCAAAAGCATTGGCAATAACAAAAGAAAGTGCAGAGCCCACAAGGCCTTTTAACTGCACCTGAGTTCGCGGCAGGGCAAGCGCTTTCCCCAGTTCAAGCTGTTGAGCCGACTGTGCAAAGCTTTGGGCAATAGAATTTTTACTCAAAAAATTTATTTTTTGCAAAGATAAAGCTTAATGCGCAAAGGCTAAAGAAGGTGAAGTTTAAACAGAAGTTAAAAAATAGAAGTAAGACCGCTGTGCTGTTAGATTCCAGAGCTTAGACTAAAAGAGAAACTAATAATGACTCTTTTCATTTCCCGCAGATTTCGCTGATGATAGCAAATCTCTTGTGATCTTTTTTACTTTACCCCTCCAAGTAGCTATCGGGACTAAAGGGTGGCAAAAAAGCCTTTGAAATTTTAATCGGAATAAAAAGCCAATTTCTCCCTTTAGAGTTGGGGTAAAAAATTGGCTTTTCACCAGGTTCCCATCTCCTTTTCCAACTCGGTATCTGGAATCACCTCACCCTGCTCCGACTGGAGAATTCCCTTTTCAACTTTTTCCATGAAGATCAACCTCTCCACAAGATCATCTATAGAAAATTCATTAGGAAGATTCTCAATCTGCGCTTTTACTTTTTCCTTGTTCAGCATTTTCAGGTAATTTATTACAAGATAAGAAATATCCTGTTGCATTCTCTTTTTTGCTTTATTTCTCCTGAAGCTATCAGGCTGGGCGCCAAAGAAGCCTTTGAAATTTTAATTGGATTGAAAAGCCAATTTCTCCCTTTAGGGTTGGGGAAAAAATTGGCTTTTCTCTTTTTTGCTTTACCCCTCCCGAAGCTATCGGGACTAAAGGGTGGCAAAAAAGCATCTTCTCAGCCTACCACAATTAGTTAATTGCAAAGCCGGTTTCCTCCCTTTAGGGTGGGGAAAAGAAACCGGCTTTTGATTCTGTATTCTACTAATCCTTATTCCTTAAACCTTAATCATTCAAACAAATCACTTCCTCCTTTGTCACCACATACACCTCATCATCTCCCTGCGGAATGAGGATGTGTTTTCCGGTGAATTCGCCGAAGGCGGGCAGGATCAATTGATCTTTCGATTTAAAGAAGCAGGGCAGTTTAAGCTGCTGCCTGCCGCGACCATTAATTTTAACTCCGGGGTGAATGTGTCCTGAAAAATTGAAGAACCCGTGTCTTTCTTCGGGATGATGGGTGAAGAGGAAATTTTTCAGCACCATTTCAGGGGTGACAAAAACTCCCAGTGCCTCATACTTAAGCGGTGAAATGATATCGTGGTTTCCTTCCACCAGAATAACTTCAGCAGAAATATTTTCGAGCCAATGCTCAAAAAACAGCCATTCTTTATTCAGGGAGCTGTGGAAAAGATCTCCCAAAAATGCTATTTTTGAGGGTTCAAAAAAGGCAATGACCTCATTCATTTTTTGAAAGTTCCCTGCAATTGCATTTTGCGGTACTGCACTCCCAAACTTCCTGAAATGCGATACCTTTCCCAGGTGCACATCACTTATCACCAGCAGGTCTTCCCCCTCCCAGAACATGGCTCCGGACGGGTGTAAAGTAAAATTCTGATTATAAAGACTAAGCGTTTTTGTCATTTTTGAAGCTACAGGTCGCCCCATTGCGCCATCATTTTTTTAATTCTATCCTCCAGTTTTTCTGAAGATAATTTTTCCCGCATCCTGTCGGTGATGATCGGGAAGGCGAAAGGTGTGGGTTTTTCGCATTGTTTCCAAACCAATTTCTGTTCAGAAATGCGCTCCATAGCCATTCTCAACCTGCCCTCTTCCAACTGATGCTCGAATGTCTCCCTAAACGCCTGCTGAAACAATAAATTGTCCGGCTCGTAATCTCTGAAAACACTGAAAAGCAGCTGCGAATTTGACTGCAGATGCTTTGTCTTGATCATTTTATTCGGAAAGCCTGTAAACACCATTCCGGCGATCACCGCAATATCTCTGAATTTCCTGCGGGCCATCTCTGTAGCATTCAGGCTTGTTTGCAGGTCATCCATAAGATGTTCCGGAGAAAAAAGATCATTGTCGAAAACCTGTTGCATATCGATCTCCTGATCGGAAAGCAGCTCAAATCCGTAGTCATTAAAGGCCAGCGAAAAAGTGATGGGCGACAGCAGGCTAATCCTGTAAGCGAGCAGACTGGCCATAGCTTCGTGCACAAAGCGGCCTTCAAAAGGGTAAAAAATAGCGTGGTATCCTTCCCTTGTTTTAAAGGTTTCAATAAGGAATTCATCTTTTTTGGGGATAATAGATTCCCTCTTTTGCCTCTGAAAAATGTTGCTGAGGGCGTTAAGTTCTAAAGAACCACTATTACGTTCGTCAAGAGACCCCTCGACGGAGCCTGTGCCGAGCGCAGTCGAGGTGCTCGGGGTGACATCGAGTTCTGAAGCTACGAACATCTCCTCCCGCAGGAGTTCACTCATCTGGGCTGAAAAGCTCATCCTCCCTCCTGCCCAGCTGGGGAAACGGGAATTCTTGACTTTCGATTTCTTTACGATCACCTGCATATTCTTGATCTGGTACAGCTCCAGGTTCTTTCCGGCGAAAGTGAAGACATCTCCGGGATTTAGTTTGGAAATGAACCACTCTTCAATAGTCCCAATGTAGCCTCCGCCCAAATATTTCACCGCCAGCACAGCATCACTTACAATAGTTCCTATTTGCAGTCGGTGTCGCATGGCAATAGCCCGATTATTTACTTTAAATAATCCGTCCTCCTCGATCTCCACCTTTTTGTACTCGTCATAAGCCTGCAACGTCTGACTCCCCTGCGTGATGAAATTCAGCAGCCACTCCCATTGTTCTTCGGAAAGCGCCTGGTAGCAAAAAGTGGATTTAACTTCCGGCCAGATTTTCTTCGGAAAGAATCCGTCAGACACAGCCAAAGTGGTCAAATACTGAACTAAAACATCAAAAGAATTGAGGTAGGGAATCCGATCTTCCACCACCGTATTTTTCACAGCTTTTTGCAATGCTGAAGCTTCAATAAGCTCCATGGCGTGAGTGGGCAAAAAATAGATCACACTTTCCTTTCCCGGCTGGTGGCCGCTTCGCCCCGCCCGTTGCAGAAATCTTGCTACTCCTTTGGGTCCGCCAATCTGGATAATGGTCTCCACCGGCGCGAAATCTACCCCCAGATCCAGGCTGGAAGTCGCCACCACGGCCTTTAGTTGCTCATCCCGAATCGCCTGCTCTACCCAAAGGCGGGTTTCTTTGTTGATACTTCCGTGGTGCATTGCGAGTTCTCCTGCAAACTCCGGATACTTTTGGAGGATCCGCTGAAACCAAATCTCACACTGGGAACGGGTGTTTGTAAACAGTAAAGTTGTTCGGGATTTTCGGATAATTGGCACCACCTCATCAATCAGGTGTAGCCCTAAATGCCCCCGCCAGGGAAAAGTTTCCATCTTCTCCGGAATGATTGATTTTACACTGATCTTCTTCTGAATATCTGCCCTGATCAACACGGAATTTTCAAAAGCTTCCGATTTTGGCCCCAGCAGCACTTCCCTTGCCTCCTGAAGGTTTCCAATAGTAGCAGAGATCCCCCAAATCTTCATTTTTGGAGAGACAGTTTTGAGTCTGGAAAGGGCCAGCTCGATCTGCACCCCGCGTTTAGTTCCCAGCAGTTCATGCCATTCATCAATGACAATGGCATTAAGATCTTTGGATGTCTTTTCATAGCCCTTGGATGAAAGTAGCAGCTGCAGACTCTCAGGTGTAGTGATAAGAAGGTCGGGCATTTGCTTCTTCTGGGCAGCACGTAGTTTCTGGGAAGTATCCCCGGTGCGGATACCTACGGTAAGTCCGCTGCCAATATCCTTCGCAAATCGATTAGCCGCCTGCTCGATCTCTACCGACAGTGCCCGCAACGGCGTGATCCAGATTGCTTTGAGTCCGGGTTTGTGTTTCGTTTTATAATCGGGATTTTGTCTGATATAATCTAGCACTATGGGAATCCACAGCGCATAGGTTTTCCCACTTCCTGTGGGAGCGTTGAGAAGTCCGTGCTTGCCATCCAAAAAAGCCTTCCAGGAATCCTTTTGAAAAGCAAAAGATTTCCAGGATTGGGATTTGAACCAGTCATTAGCGAGTTTTATGAGTTGTGTTTTGTTCATGTTTTGTGCTCTGGTTGGACCCTTCCGTCTCCGGCTCCCGCCGGATCCACCTTCCCTTGGCAAGGGAAGGAGTTTTTGATTGTGCTACTATTTGTAATTCTTATTCAAATTGTATTTTTTGTACCCAAGTTATACACTGCTGCAGCAAGCTGCAGCCAAAGCTCCCCTCCTTTTTTCAAGGAGGGGTGGATCCGCGGGAGCGGAGACGGGGTGGTCCGTCGCTCCTGAAATTTCTCTTTATCTCCTCCAGCACCCACTCCAAATTATCAAATACGCTCCTGTTCTCAAATCTGATCACGCTCATGCCCACCTCCTCGAGTTTTTTTGTTCTTATCGCATCTTTCTCCTCGGCTGTTGGATTCATGTGATATAGTCCGTCGAGTTCAATTACCAGTCTTTCTTCGGCGCAGTAGAAATCTACTATAAAGTTTAAGATACTGTGTTGCCTTCGGAATTTTCTTCCCTCCAGCTTCTTTTGTTGCAAATGTGTCCACAGATATGCCTCGGCGGTAGTTCCGTGGTAGCGGAGCTTCTTGCGGTAGGGCTCCATGGATTTTTTGTTGTGGATTCTCTTTTTCATTTTTGACTGGTTTAAGCGAGAAGCAGCCGTGGGACCCTTCCGTCTCCGGCTCCCGCCGGATCCACCTTCCCTTGATAAGGGAAGGTGCTTTTGATTGTGCTACTATTTTAAATTCTTATTCAATTATTAATCTTCTAAACCCATTTGTACCTCCAGGAAACAGCAAAGCTGTTTCCTCAAAGCTCCCCTCCTTTTTAAGGAGGGGCGTCCGCAGGACGGGGTGGTCACTTCGGGATCAACTGCTTCAGTTCTTCTATTGTATTTGCTTCTTCTATTTTTTTGTCCTGTCTCCATCTTAAAATTCGGGGGAATCTTGTTGCTACACCGCTTTTATGACGGCTGGATTCTGCGATTCCCTCGAAAGCTATTTCAAAAACGAGCTGAGGTGTAACCGAGCGAACGGGACCAAACCGTTCGAGCGTGTTTCTCTTTATCCAGGCATCCACCTGCCGGAATTCGGCATCTGTGAGTCCGGAGTAAGCTTTGGCGAAGGTCACCAGCTCATCACCCTGCCACAAGGCGAAAGTGTAATCGGTAAAGAGATTAGAACGGCGGCCGTGACCGCGCATGGCGTAGGTGAGCACGGCATCAACGGTTAAAGGTGCTACTTTCCACTTCCACCAGTCGCCTTTTTTGCGCCCTACGAGATAAGGAGAATCCCACCGCTTCAGCATTAAGCCTTCGCTTTTTACCTCCCGCGCCCGCTCCCGTTCGGAAGTTGCTTCTTCCCATTTCTTAAAGGAAATGGTTTCGGAAAGATGAAAAGGCAGTGCTTCAGTTTGCACAGTGGAATAAAGTTTCTCGAGGATCTTCCTGCGTTCCAAAAATGGCAAATCCCGGATGTCTTTTCCCTCCCACTCCAGCAGGTCGTACGCCTTCAGGATTACCGGGGTCTTTTTCAGCAGCGCTTTGGAAACAGTTTTTCGGCCAATGCGGGTTTGCAGGTCATTAAAAGTGCCAATATCCCCATCGGGAAACGGAAGAATCTCCCCGTCTATTACTGTTCCGTCAGGGATGACTTCCAAAAATGCAGAAAACTCAGGGTATTTATCGGTTACCAGTTCCTCTCCCCTGCTCCACACAAAGATCTCTCTATTGCGAATCACCACCTGCGATCTTATTCCGTCCCATTTATGTTCAGCCGACCAATCGGCGGGAACACCAAGATCTTCGGGAGCTCCTTCAATAGCGTAAGCGAGATAAAAGGGATATGGCTTGGAAAGAAAATCTTCTTCATTCTCCTCTAAAATGAGCTTTTGAAAAGTAATTTTTTGAGGATCCCAATCGCCCATCAGCTTATATGCCAGCACATCTTCATCTATTTCTGTAGCTTTTGAGAGGGCACGAGTCATGAGCTTCTGACTCACGCCAATCCGGAAACTTCCGGTAATGAGCTTTGTGAAAACGAAACGCTCGTAATAATTCAATGCCGCCCAGTTCTCGTGCAGGTATGCTTTCTTATCTGATTCAGTGGCTGCTTTAAGGTCAATTATTTCCTGAAGGTATTGTGTCAGGCTTTTTTCGCTGGATTCTTCTGCCGGCGGAATTACAAGCGCTATAGTTTCAGCTAAATCTCCCACGATGTGGTAGGATTCTTCAAAGAGCCACAGCGGAATATTAGCCAGCTCGGCAGCAAATGTTCGCAGCAAAGTAGTATTGACTGGTCGTGGCGGACGGCGGTGCGAGAGAATAGCGATTGCCCACACCTTATCTTTATTCGGCACCCGCTGAAAATAGCGCGTTAAGGCCGCCACCTTCACCGTGGTTTTGTTGGTGCTGTCAAGTTCCCTTATTAGTGCTGCGAATTCTTCCATGACCCCTCCCTGGCCCTCCCTTAACAGGGGAGGGAATTTTAGTGTTCTTAAGTTATTTTTATTTCATCTAATTTCTGATTACTGACCACCGATTCCTGATCACTTTCTATTGAGAGACCTCACAGTTTTTGGAAACCTGTGAGGTCCGGCTTAATTTTCATCATTTTCTTCTGATTTTGAATTCATCTCTGCCAATTCTCCTTCATACTGGGTTTCGGCGGTGCGGGCGTCGTAGCCCTGTTCATTTAAAAATCGGCTAAAGATCTCGGAATAGCCGTGGGTGCAGATCACCCGCTCGCAACCTGTAGCTTTAATTGAAGCCAATAATCCCTGCCAATCACAATGGTCAGAAAGTACGAACCCGCGGTCGACGGCCCGGCGACGGCGTGCACCTCTAAAGGCCATCCAGCCACTGGCCATTCCGGTTTCAAAGGGCACCATCTTTCTTATCCAGGTACTACCGTGGGCGCTGGGCGGCGCCAGTACCATTCCGCCTTTAATTTCTTCTTTCTTTGTTTCCCTGGTGATCCTGATGGTTTCAGGAAGATCAGCGAAGGGTCGCACTACGTCGGTCATATTTTCAATGGCGCCGTGGGTAAATATCTTGCCGATGGAAGGATCCAAAAACTTCAGCAATCGCTGTGCTTTTCCGAGGGAATAACCGAACAGCACCGAAGTTTTGCCTTCACTTTGATTTTGTTGCCACCAGGTATTAATATCATTCATCACCTGCTCCTGCGGCAACCACTTAAAAGCTGGTAAACCAAAGGTACATTCGGTGATAAAAGCATCGCACTTCACCGGCTCATATGGAACTGCGAGACCATCGTCTTCGGTTTTGTAATCGCCACTAAACACCCACACTTCCCCCTTGTGCTCTACCCTCACTTGCGACGAGCCAATGATATGACCGGCCGGGAAAAGTGAAAATTTCACGTTGTTAATGACGAATGTCTCCCCGTATTCCTTTCCGGAAACCTCTATTTCTCCAAGCCGGTGTTTTATAATGGGAACATTGGTGTGGTGAGTGATATACTGCTTATGCCCCCACCGGGAATGATCGGCATGGCCGTGGGTGATGATCGCCTTGTCTACCGGCTTCCACGGATCGATATATACCCCTGCAGGTTCGCAGTAGATCCCTTTTTTATCAAAACAAAGCAGCGGTTTTTTCTGATTTTTAAGCGGCATGAATTCAAGTTAGGATTTTTTGTGCAGGGCAGCTGTGGCATTAGGAAAAAATTAGAACTGAAAATGCCATTTTTGAAGGGTTAGCAATTGCGGCGGATAGCTCCCGAAGCCTGCAAAGGCGAGGGACTATGAGCGGAAAGCCTGCCGGCAGGCAGGCGTGGCCCCCGCCCTTTTAGGCGGGGAAACCCCTAATGATAAGAATAAGAGTAAATTGCTATATTTGAGTAAAATATTGTGCTATGTCATTTTCAGATCTTTTTGGAACCGGGGAACACCTCAGGAATCTTGGGCATTTTGCCGCTATTGTCAACCTTGCTGCCGCCGACGGGCCAATTAATGCCAAAGAAGAGGCGCAGTTAAAGCGTTTTGCGACCAAACTGGATATTGCGGAAGAGGAATACATGAAGGTGCTGCAAAACCCAAACGCTTTTCCCATTCACCCCAACAACTCGGTTGAAGAGCGGCTGGAGCGACTTTATGACCTGTTTAAAATCATATATTCTGACCATGATATTGAAGAGCAGGAAGTGGGCCTTCTGAAAAAATATGCCATAGGTATTGGTTTCTCGCAAAAAGCGGCTCAAGACATCATTAAACGCTCTATGGAGATCTTTAGCGGGATGAGCTTTGACGACTACCGCTACCTGCTTAACAGGGAGAAATAATTTAAAGGCAAGACTTTTGGTTCTGGAAAAGCCCTCTTAAAAATGGCATTTTTGAGGCTGCTGTTATTCGGGATTTTTGGCCATGAATTCTTCCACTTTTTCAACCATTTCTTTGTTTCCGCAGAAGAAAGGAACCCTTTGGTGTAACTCTGTAGGTTCCACATCCATAACCCGGCTAAAGCCGTTGCTGGCTTTACCACCGGCCTGTTCAGCGATAAAAGCCATAGGGTTGCACTCATAAAGCAACCTCAGTTTTCCCTGAGGCGCCTGGGAAGTAGTGGGATAAAAGTAAATTCCGCCTTTGATCATATTGCGATGAAAATCGGACACCAGCGAACCTATATACCTAGACGTGTAAGGCCTGTCCTCCTTTTCTTCCTGGCAATATTTGATGTAGTTCTTCACCCCTTTTGGAAAATGTACGTAATTCCCCTCATTCACCGAATAGATACTGGCTTTTTCGGGAAATTTCATATCGGGATGAGAAAGATACCACGAGCCAAGGGCCGGGTTGAGGGTAAAGCCATTCACTCCGTGGCCTGTGGTATACACGAGCATGGTAGAAGTTCCATAAACGATATAACCCGCAGCCACCTGTTTATTGCCCGGCTGTAAGAAATCTTCCATCTGCACGGGCGTCCCAATTGAGCTAATGCGCCGGTAAATGGAAAATATTGTTCCTACGGAAACATTCACATCAATATTCGAACTGCCATCTAATGGATCCATCAACACTACATATTTGTTCTTATGATCGTTGTTCTGGCCTGAAATGGTGATGAAATCTTCAGATTCTTCGGAAGCAATTCCGCAGACAATTTCCCGGTTAGTAAGGGTTTGGATGAATTTCTCATTGGCGTAAACATCCAGTTTCTGCTGATCTTCCCCCTGCACGTTGGTCTCTCCTGCTGCCCCGGTAATATCTACCAGTCCGGCTTTATTCACCTCGTGATTCACCACTTTTGCGGCAAGCCTGATGGAGTTAATCAATCTTGAAAGTTCTCCCGAAGAAAAGGGAAATTCCGCCTGATTTTCAATTATGAATTCGCCTAACGTCTGATTTTTCTTGACCATTGAAGTAGAAAATGTGCTTTATCAAACAAAACTAAAGTAAATAATTTTAAGTCACTACAACGTTTTCGTAATTTAATCTTAAAATCAAATCTCTACTTTTGCAATCAAACTGCAACTATGAACACCATTATTCGAGACGCAAGAAAAGAAGATATGCCGGCAGTGCTGGAGTTGATCAAGGAACTTGCAGCCTTTGAAAAAGAACCCGATGCGGTAATCACCACAGTAGAAACTCTTGAAAACGAAGGTTTTGGAGAGCATCCGCTCTTTCATGTTTTTGTAGCCGAAGTAGATGGCACAATTGAAGGAATGGCTTTGGTGTACTACCGTTTCTCTACCTGGAAAGGCCGTACCCTGCATCTCGAAGACCTTGTTGTTCGTGAAGAAAAACGCGGTACAGGCCTGGGAAATGCCTTGTACAAAAAGGTGATCGAGTATGCAAAAGCCCAGGGCCTAAAGCGGGTTGAATGGGTGGTGTTGGACTGGAACCAGCATGCGATAGATTTTTATGCCCGCAGCGGCGCCAATATATTTAAGGACTGGTATACCGTGCAGATGGATGAAAACGGAATCACAAAATACATAGAGACTAACGCATGAAAGTTTTCAAATTTGGGGGTGCATCTGTAAAGGATGCCGGCGGAGTAAAAAATGTGCTGCAGGTATTAGAAACCGAAGGAACCGCGGAAAAACTCGTGGTAATTTCGGCCATGGGAAAGATGACCAATGCGCTTGAAGTGGTTGTAAATGATTACCTTCAAAAAGGGGATTTTAATGATGCGCTTCAGCCTGTAAAGGAATTCCACCGGGAAATTATGCTGGGACTGTTTGAGAACAGGGAACATCCTGCTTTTGTTGCAGTTCGACAATTATTTGAGGCGCTCGAGAACTTTCTCCGTCACAACCGCTCTACCAACTACGATTTTGTGTATGACCAGGTGGTGATCTACGGGGAGTTGCTTTCTACCACCATTGTGAGCTCATATCTATCTTCCTGCGGAATAAAGAACGACCTGCTCGATGCCAGGAACTGTATACGTACAGACAATACTTACCGCGATGCACAGGTGCAGTGGGAAGAAACCCAGGCACAAATCACTTCGCTGGTGCGCCGGGAAAACCTTTCGATCACCCAGGGTTTTATTGGGGCCGATCCCAATAATTTCTCAACAACACTGGGGCGCGAAGGCAGTGATTACACAGCCGGAATTTTCGCCTACTGCCTTAATGCCGAAAGTGTGACCATCTGGAAAGATGTGCCGGGCGTGCTCAATGCCGATCCGCGGGTGTTTGAGAATGCGCAGCTGCTGGAACACATCTCTTATGAAGAAGCTATTGAACTGGCATTTTACGGGGCTTCGGTGATCCATCCAAAAACACTTCAGCCATTGCAGCGCAAGGAAATTCCGCTCTACGTGAAGTCATTTCTGAATCCCTTAAACGCCGGAACCGCAGTAAAGAAAGGACAGCCAATTCTTCCGAAGATACCCTGTTTTATCGTCAAAAAGAATCAGGTGCTTATCTCTTTATCTTCTCTCGATTTCTCATTTATCCTGGAAAAAAATATCAGCGAGATCTTCAGCCTTTTCCATAAATATCAAATCAAAGTTGATCTTATTCAGAATTCTGCCATCAGCTTTTCGGTTTGTATTGACAATAAATTTAATAACTTAGAAAAGTTGTTAAGCCATTTAAAGGCCACTTTTAGGGTGAATTATAACACGGGTGTCTCGCTTTATACCATCCGGCATTTTGATGAGAAAGCAGTGGCCGGGCTGGAGAAAGACAAAAAAGTGCTTCTTAAGCAAATTACCCGGGAAACGGTTCAGCTTGTAGCCATACCCTAGTTTTTTAACTTTTAATAAAAATTAAATGGGAATTGTAAGTGCAAAAGAAGTTGCCAAAGTCATGAATTTAGATAAATTCGGATTTTTGGGTACTTCTATGGGATGGATAGTTCTTAAAACCACCAAGCTCTCGGTGATCAATAAAGAATACGACAAGCGGAAAGATATGACCGCACCGCAATTCATTGATTCCCTTCTGAAGGCATTCGAGATTAACTTTGAGATTCCCGAAGAAGACCTGAAGCGTATTCCAAAGTCAGGCCCTTTTATTACCATTTCCAATCATCCCCTGGGAGGTATAGACGGAATGATACTTCTGAAGCTATTGCTTTCAAAGCGGGAGGATTTTAAAGTGATCGCTAATTTCCTGTTGCAGCGCATTGATCCTTTACAGCCTTACATCATGCCCGTAAATCCTTTTGAAGAACACAAGGAGGCACAGAGCAGCACCAAAGGCATTAAAGAAGCTATTTTGCACCTGCGGGACGGGAAGCCACTGGGAATCTTCCCTGCGGGCGAGGTTTCTACCTATCGAGACCACAGGATGATTGTAGACCGGCCGTGGGATCCTGCTGCCATGAAGCTTATACAAAAAGCCAAAGTCCCGGTGATCCCCATTTACTTTCATGCGAAGAACAGCACTTTCTTTTACAGGCTTGCATCAATTAGTGATATTCTTAGAACCGCCAAGCTGCCTAGCGAGATGCTATCACAAAAGAAGCGCAAAATTAAGGTGAGGATTGGTAATGCCATTCAGCCGCAGGATATACAGGAGATCTCCAGCGTTGAATCCCTAACTGCCTTTTTACGCCGAAAGACTTATATGCTGGCGAATGCCTTCGAAAAAAAGCCATTTTTGAAAGGAATTCCGAAGAATTTTAAAATTCAGAAGCCTCCAAAAAAAATTGTGGAAGAGACCCAACTGGATTTGATGATGGCTGAAGTGGAGACCTGCCGGAAACTCGACAAGCGTTTGCTGGAAAGCAAGAATTATGAGGTTTTTCTGGCAAAAAAGGAGATCATCCCAAATATCCTGAAGGAAATAGGCCGGTTGCGGGAAATCACCTTTAGAGCTATTGGGGAAGGCACAAACATGTCTACAGATCTTGACAAGTTTGACGATTACTACTACCACATGTTCTTATGGGATCACGAGGCCAACAAGATTGCGGGTGCCTACCGCATGGGAATGGGGGCCGAGATCTATGAAGAACACGGAATTTCGGGGTTTTACCTGCAGGACCTTTTTAGGTTTGAACCCGAACTGCATAAAATGATGAGCGAATCTATTGAAATGGGTCGGGCGTTCATTACTGCGGAATATCAACAGCGGCCCATGCCGTTATTCCTTTTATGGAAAGGTATTGTACACTGCACTCTGCGATTTCCGAAGCATAAGTACCTGATTGGCGGCGTAAGCATAAGCAATAAGTTCTCGAATTTCTCAAAATCGCTGGTGATCGAATTCATGAGGTCGCATTATTATGATCCTTATGTAGCGCAGTATATTAGGCCGAAGAAGGAATTTAGGGTGAAATTAAAAGATGCGGACAAAGATTTTGTCTTTGACGAAACCCAGGCCGACCTCAACAAGTTTGACAAGATCATTGACGAAGTAGAACCGGGAAGCCTTAGACTTCCGGTACTTATTAAAAAGTACATCAAGCAAAATGCAAAAGTTGTGGCGTTTAATGTAGACCCGCTGTTTAATGACGCAGTTGACGGACTCATGTATATTCGCATAGCCGACCTGCCGGAAAGTACCGTGCGGCCGGTGATGGAGGAGTTTCAGCAGGAACTGGAACGCAAGGTCACCGAAATGCGAAAGAATGAGCAGGATATTTCCAGGGAATAATTCTGCCAAACACCAGCAAGGTTGGAATTGGCTTTTTTGATGCTTATCTTGCTGTTTGAGAAATAAAAAACCAAAAATGGAAAAGATTTTAATAGTTGGAGCTACCGGAAGTACAGGAAAAAGGATCATTGAGATCCTCAATAACAGCCAGAGTTTTGACCCGGTAGCCATGATAAGAAAGGAAGAGCAGAAGCAGATCTTTGACGATATGGAGGTGAAATGGGTACATGCCGACCTCGAACAGAAGGATCTGAGCCCTGCTTTAAAAGGAATAAAAAAAGTGATCTTCTGCGCAGGATCTGGCGGCGATACGGGACCTGAAAAAACTACTGAAGTTGATGAAAAGGGAGCGATCAAGATCATTGATGCAGCAAAAAAAGCCAAGGTCAAAAAGTTCATCATGCTAAGTTCCATGGGTGCCGATGAACCTTCCGAACACAAAAAACTGCAGCACTACCTGGAAGCAAAGGCAGCAGCCGACCAACATCTGCGCGACAGCGGCCTGGACTACACCATCATTAGACCGGGAGCACTTACAGATGATATGGGAACAGGTAAAGTGAAATTAGCAGAGAAACTTGATAGCACCGGAGAAATTCCACGGGACGATGTAGCTTTCCTTCTCATTATGTCGCTTGCAGATCCCTTGGTGAAGAACATGACCTTCGAAGCCATAGAAGGGGAAGAGCCAATCAAGTCGGCGATGATAGAATTGAGTCAGGGAAATTAGAAAGTACGACGTTAGAAGTACGAAAGTAGAAGTACGAAAGTAGAAGTACGAAGGTAGAAGTAGGAAAGTTGTATGTCCCTGATATAGGTTGACTACTAAAATCAACTTATATGAAAGCAAACATTCGCTCGGTAAAGAAGCACAGACATTATTCCTTAGAGTTTAAAAAACAAAATTGTAGCAGACTTTGAAAGTGGAGACTATAGTGTTCCTCAGCTTGAGAAGCTACACGGTGTAAGTAATAACTCAATTTATAGCTGGATTTATAAATTTTCTACCTTTAACGAGAAAGGTTTTAGAGTTGTAGAAATGAAAGACAGTAGCGAAAAAAAGATGCAGGAAATGGCATCCCGGATCAAGGAACTTGAAGCTGCTTTAGGACGTAAACAGATCCAGGTAGAGTATTTTGAAAAAATGATCGAATTAGCTAAAACAGAGCTGGATATCGACATTAAAAAAACTACAGCACCCCACAATCACATGGTTCAAGGAAAACAAAAAACAAATAAGTTTTTCTATGAATCAACTTTATGAAAGTGTTGGAATCAGTAAACAGGCTGTACATCAATATGCGCGAAGACAGACTTTATTTGATCGTCGCTTGATGGAGTTAATGTCTGAAGCCGATGATATTCGTAGAGACCATCCTGGTTGTGGGGTGGAGAAAATGTATTATACCTTAAAGCCTAATTTTATTGGAAGAGATCGCTTTGTTGAGACTTTTATGCAATTAGGTTATCGTCTCAAAAGGAAAAAGAACTACAGGCGTACTACCATTGCAGGTAGCATCTACTATCCCAATAAAATAAAAGGCATAGAGATCAATGCACCTTCGGTAGTATGGCAAAGCGATATTACTTACTACAGGGTAGGAGATAGATTTTATTATGCAGTCTTTATTATAGATGTTTACACTAAGAAAATAGTGGGTTATGAAGTCTCCGATCACATGAGAGGGACAGCAAACCTAAAGGCTTTAAAGATGGCTTTAAAAGATAATAAAGCTCCAAAAATCCATCACTCAGATCGTGGAAGCCAGTACACTTATAAGTCTTACACAGATCTTTTAAAATCAAATAAAACAACTATAAGTATGGCTTTAAGCGCCCAGGACAATGCCTATGCCGAAAGGATTAACAGAACAATTAAAGAAGAGTATCTGGATCATTGGAAGCCAAAAACCTTTTATCAGCTCAAGAGCCAGATAAATAAAGCAGTGAACAACTATAACAACAAAAGATCACACGATCATCTGGGGAAAAGAAATCCAGAAGAGTTCATTAATTATTGGTTAACCCTTAAAACCAAAGACCGCCCAATAATTACTATTTTTGATAATGAAAATTAATATCTAAAACCGGTCAACACTTAATCAGGGAAGTTCAAGTAGAAGTAGGGTTGAAAGGCAACTTTATTAAATAGATTCCTGGCGACTTCAATAAAACATTATGAAACCTACAAGAAAAGATATTTCTCCCGGCACGAGGGTGAGCATTGTTCAGAAACAAGACCAGAGAACCGGAAGGCTAACTGAAGGTGTAGTGCAGGACATTCTCACCAAATCCCCCATGCATCCACATGGCATAAAGGTGAGGCTCGAAACCGGCGAAGTGGGTAGAGTGCAGAAGATCGAGGATACTCTTGCGTGAATTTCTCAATGAACAATGATCAATTAGCAATTATCAGAATCCCGTTTTCAATCAGAATTGAACGGCCTATCGAAAATGTTGCTAATATTTTCATTCGGAGCCTAAATTTTAGGAACTCGCCACGAGCTCTTTAGGAGAGTTTCATGATCCGTTAAGGCTCAAACAGCCTTAAATTTTACCCCCGATAGCTATCGGGGTCATTTCAATTTTTACGCAAAAGTTTAGATAGGCCGCTGGTTCATTTTAATTAATCTCGTTCAACTACTGTAGAATTCTTCTCGTAATGACGCTTTTTTGTAAGTGTAGTGCTGGCCCGGCGTTAAAAATTTTTGAAGCCTTGGAGAAAATTTAGCCGGGGGAGCACGGTTCTCATTTTGCTCCCGCAAAATTAGAACCACCTATCAAAAAAGTCTCCTTTTTTTGGTTCGTTTTTATTGCATCCGACGACTGTAGGGAGAGGAATGCACAGCAAAAAAAGAACAAATGAGGAAGAAAAAGGATTTTAAATGTCCGTAGGGTAAGTGTTTTTTAGCAATAGGAACTAAACCAAAATTAATCCTGGTAAGACCTTATGCGCTGGGAATTGATAATGATTACCGTCATGAGCACAAAGATCCCACCCATCAAATACTCAAAACTTACTCCAGCATCCATTAAAAGTCCGACGACCAGTGGCCCCAGGGCGGTACTAATTACAGAAAACATTGTAAACACACTTCTTATCACCCCCATTTTTTCGGTGCCATAGAGCTCAGCTATTAGGGCGGTCTTTACCGTCCCCGAGACACCCATGGTGATTCCGGCGGTGATCAGGAATATTAGTGCGCCCAGGATACCATCCATAAAAGCAAAAGGAAGCAGGCCAATATTAACCGGAATGAGGTAATACCGAAAGAGCTTTCGGGCTGTAAATTTATCTACCCAAACCCCTCCAAATAAAGAGAAGAGAAAGCGGGTAATAGCATATACCGTGAAAAAGGTTGCGTAAAGCTGCACAGACCAGCCTTTGTTCTCCACAAATACGTATTGATAGAAGAAGATCGCGGTAGCGCCAAAACTCAGAATAAAGCTGGCGGGCATCATTACCCCGAATTTCCGGTCAAAAACGACCGTTTTATAATCCTTTAGCAAAGAAAATGGCGACGGACTACCCTTGGTGGACAGTTTTTCATCAAAGTACCCAAGCCGGGTAAACTTAAGTCGAATGAGATAAAGCAGCAGTACGCCACCACTTGCAATGGCCGCCACCCTCCAGTCAAACCAACTTATTAAAAAGGCTATGAGTAACGGAAACAAAGCCTCCCCCACTGAAAAACCGAGGGATGAAAAGCTAAGGGCTTTACCACGATCGGCTACAAATTGTTTTGACATAATGGTCATGCTAATATGGGTAAGCAGTCCCTGCCCCGCCAGCCGCAGCCCTGTTATTGCCAGGATAAGCAAAAGAATATTCTGGGAAAGCCCCAGCAGGATACTTGAAAGAGCGAGACCAGCAACGGTATAAGCCGTGACCTTCTTTACCGGTTTATGGTCTACAGTATGCCCTACAGATAGCATGATGAAAGAGGCTGCGATGGTGCAGCCTGCATAGATAGCTCCAAAAGCACCTTCAGAAATCTGGAAAGACCTGATGATCTCGGGCACGTAGAGGGAAATCAGGAAGGTTTGCCCAAACCCTGACAACAGCGTGAGCACCCAGCCGAAACCTACGGTTCTAAAATTACCTTTAAGAAAATAAAAATAGTCTTTCAAAATGCCTTTTTTGAGCCTGCAAAGGTAGGGCCTTATCCTGGCAATTGATCTTTAAAATGATCTATGATCTTATGTGCTATAGTATCTGCCAGCTTTTTATGAGATTCTACCGTCCATCCGGCAACATGCGGACTAAGCAGCACATTTGGCATCACCAGTAATTCCTGCAGGGCTTTTGGCATTTCTGTAGCTTCAGAGAAAAGGCTTTCAAAAGAGCCTTTTTCATACTCCAGTACATCGAGACCTGCACCCAGGATCTTTTTGTTATGGAGAGCTGCAACGAGATCTTCGGTCACGACACTTTTTCCGCGGGCGGTGTTGAGCAGCCAGAATGGCTTTGCAAAAGCTTCAATAAAGGCAGTATCGATCATTCTGTTAGTTTCGGGAGTCCAAGGTGTGTGCAGACTCACCACGTCACATTCCCGGCGGAATTTCTCTATAGAAACCTGCTGTGCATATTCATCACCTACCCCCTCTAAAATGTCAAAACAGAGCACCTTTACATCAAAACCCTGAAGTTTTTTCGCAAAAGACTTACCCATATTTCCGTAGCCAATGATCCCAACAGTTTTTCCTTCCAATTCTACTCCGCGGTTTGCTTCTCGATACCACAAGCCTTCCCGTACCTGCCTGTCGGCCTGGTTAAATTTATTGAACAGCGACAGCAGCATTCCAAGTGCATGTTCTCCCACGGCATTTCTATTTCCTTCGGGGGCAGAAAAAAGCTTCACGCCTTTCTTTTCTGCATATGCTACATCTATACTTTCCAGCCCCGCGCCCACGCGGGCGATGAATTTTAAATTGGGAGCCGCATCGAGAAAGGCTTTGTCAATTTTGAATCGGCTTCTAATCACGATGCCATCATAGCGATGTTGATTCTCAAGAATTTCCTGCTCACTTTGGTTATAGGCTTCAATATTGTGATGCCCGGCTGCTTCAAGTTGTTGTAAAAGAACAGGGTGATTGGAGTCGGCGTGAAGAATGGTCATTAAAGATCAGATTTTAGGATAGTCAGAATGGGTGAGGCTGTCTTCTACATTTCCGGTGTGTTTTGTAGTTAGCTTTTCGAACAGCATGATATGAACTTCCTCCCCGTTTTTTGTCATGGGGCAGTGTTTCACTCCTTTGGGAACTATAATGATCTCCCCTTCTTTTACGGTTTCGGTGTGATCTTCAAACTGAAGATATAAAGTACCTTTTATAATCTGGAAGAGTTCATCTTCATCATCATGCTGGTGCCACACAAACTCGTCTTTGACCTTTGCCACCAGCACCTGCATGTCATTTACAACACCTATTTGCCGCGGATGCCAGTGATTACTGAAGCGGGTCAACTTTTCCCGGGGATCAATTGCTTTTATAATTGCCATTTGAACAACTTTTTTTCTGAAGCATCTAAATTAATAAATTAAGCAGGGGCAGGGATTGAAGCGGCATCTTTTTTACCCTTTTTGGAGGGTAAAAAAATACAGCGGAAAGCCTGCCTACCGGCAGGCAGGCCCGGTGCGCAGCAGCACCCATAATTAAAATTACAAGTACCAAAATTCAAATCCCAAGCACCAAAAACAATTCCAAAAATCAATTTTTAAATTTCAACCCTGGAACTATTGGAGCTGACTTTAAAAGCCCAGGATAAGTTTTGCGATGGTAAAATAGATAAGTATCCCAAAAATGTCATTACTGGTAGTGATGAAAGGCCCTGTGGCCATTGCGGGATCTATACCGAATTTGTCCAGAATAATGGGCACAAAAGTCCCTATGAGGGAAGCAATTACGATTACCGAGATCAAAGAAATGCCCACGGTAAGCCCAAACAAGAAATCGAAACCCAGTAGAAAGATGCCCCCAACGATAAGTAGAAGTGCAAGGGCGGTACCGTTTAAAAGGCTTAAAAGAATTTCTTTGATAAGGCGGTTTAACAGCGAGCCACTAAGGCTTTGATTTGCCAAACCCTGTAACACAATGGCCGACGACTGTACGCCCACATTACCTGCCATTGCCGCTATTAGCGGCACAAAAAAGAACAGGGCAGCATGCTCTTGCATTGCGGCATCGAAAGTGCCCAAAACGGTTACAGAAACAAAGCCGCCAAAAAGTGCGAGGATGAGCCAGGGCAATCTCGCCCGGGTGAGGCGCAGGATGGAATCATCGGCCTCAACATCTTCAGAAATACCGGCTGCCAGCTGGTAATCCCTTTCGGCTTCGTCTCTTATAAAATCTACAATATCATCAATAGTTACCCGCCCCACGAGCCGGCCCATCTCATCAACAACGGGTATGGCCTCGAGGTCATACTTCTGCATGATTCGGGCTACTTCCTCACCTTTGGTATGAACTGTAACGTAATCTACTTTATCTATATAAACGTCGCTGATATTTGCCCTGCTGGAAGCCGTAAGAAGATCTTTTAGAGACAATCTCCCCTTTAGTTTCCCCTTATCATCCACTACATAAATGGAATGCACACGGGTCACGTTCTCGCCCTGGGCCTTCATTTCGGCGAGAGAGCCGGTTACACTCCAGTTCTCATTTACCTTAACAAGCTCCTTAGCCATAAGACCCCCGGCAGAATTCTCGTCATAACGCAACAGCTCTACAATATGCTCGGCGTGTTCTTCATCGGAGATCTCCTGGATTACTTCCTGCTTTCGTTCTTCCGAAAGTTCAGACATAATGTCGGCAGCATCATCGGTGTCCATATTCTCGAGCTCCTCGGCGATTTCTTTGGCCGAAAGATTATCGAGAATGCGTTCCCTCAGGTCTTCTTCAAGCTCCATAAGAGCTTCGGAAGTTTTGGTACTGTCAAGCAGCTTTATGATATAGGTAGCCTCATCGAGTTCCAGTTCGTGGATAATCTCGGCAATATCGGCAGGGTGAACCTCTTCAAGCAGCTGCAGGAGCTCGGTGTCCCGATGCTCTTCAATGAGAAGCTGAATTTGCTCAATATATTCTTCGGTTACCTCAAATTGCATAAGGCTGGATCTTTTGTGTAAGTTCTATAAACCTGGCTGTACTTAGCTGTTCGGGACGTAGCCCAAAGATAGCATCTTCTTTAATATTTTCGGGCAGGTCAAAGATCTTAAGACTGTTTCTTAGCGTCTTTCTTCGCTGCTGAAAAGCTGTCTTTACCACTCTAAAAAACAATTTCTCGTCTACGGGCAGGGAAAAATCTTCTTTCCGGATAAACTTCAGCACGCCGCTGTCTACTTTTGGCGGCGGATTAAACACTGATGGTGGCACGGTAAAGAGGTACTCGGCTTCATAAAAAGCCTGGACCAGCACAGACAGTATTCCGTAGGTCTTGTTACCTTCCTTTTCGCAAATACGCTGTGCTACTTCTTTTTGGAACATCCCCGAAAATTCGGGAATAAAATCCCGTAGTTCGAGCATCTTAAAAACGATTTGGGTAGAGATGTTGTACGGGAAATTACCTATTATGGCAAACTGCTCCTGCTTAAAGATCTCACCAATATCGTACCTCAAAAAGTCCTTTTCATGCACCTTACCTTCAAGAGCAGGATAGTGTTCATTTAAATACGCAACACTCTCGGTGTCTATCTCTATTACGTGAAGGTCTGTGTCTTTTTTCAGGAGATATTTTGTGAGCACTCCCATCCCCGGGCCTATCTCCAGCACATGAGGATAACCTTTATAACTAAGGGTATCTGCAATTCTTTCGGCCACACTTTCATCGGTCAAAAAATGCTGCCCCAGGTGCTTTTTAGCCTTTACATCGCCTTCCTGATGGCCGGGCAAAGAGGTATTGTGGCGGTTTCCACCTTTCTTACTGTAATTCTTTTTCATGGATACTGTGGTTTCTACTGCTCGCTTATTACCTCGAGCTCGGTCCTGAAGACGACAAATTTCCCTTCAAAAATTGCAGATTTTCTTCTCAACCTTTCGGCATCTTCTTCATAATAACGCTGTAGCATTTTTCGGGTTTGAGCGGTAAACTGAACTGAATAAGTGATGCCTCCCATTTCTTCGTTCACCAACACCCTGGTCATAAGCGCTTTTGTGAATTTACCGGTGTTGAGCATTTCGGGGATGTGTTCCTCTTTCATCCATTTTACCCACTGCTGGTGAACATCTTCCTGAACATTTATTGTGACATTGTAGATATACATATACTGTAGCTTCTTTAGAAAAAAGGGAGGATTGCAGCCTTAATAAAAGGCTTATTCAATCTCATCTCCCCGAAGTTGCCTGAATTTTTTTCGGGCATCTACAAAGTAAATACTATCGGCGTAATTAAAGATAATTTTTTCATAAAACTCCTGCGCCTTTTCGGGCTGGTCCAGCTTTTGGGCGTAAAGTTCGGCCAGGTAGTAATGGGCGTTATCTCCCAAAACCCCATTCTGGTAATGCGATATAAGTTTAAGATAATTTTCTTCGGCTTTTTGGTACTGCGCCGTTTGTTCATACAGCTTTGCCTGCTTTAAAAGGGCATCATCTTCTATATCCTCGCCTTTATGGCCGGTTAAAACAGTGTCTAACAATTGTATGGCCTTTTCTTCCCGTTGCTGAAAAGCCAGTAAATCGGCCCGGGCATATTTTTTGAGTGCAGCCTGTGTGGAATCTTCCAGGGAGTTTTCACTAATTAAAAGGCTAAGTTCCATAGCGTCATTAGCAATCAATTGCGAGGTAGCCGATTTTAGAACATCCAGCTGAATGGTAGCCCATTCAAAATCTCCTTTATAGTAGCTGGTTTTTGCCACTTTAAACCTTGCCATTTGTGCAATGACATCATTTTCTACCATGTTTTGCACCTGCGAGTAATAGATCAAAGCCTGATTGAACTTCTCATCGAGCACGAGAATATCGGCCAGGGCCATTTTTAAGGCGGCTTCTTCAAACTTCTTCAGGTCACTATCTAGAAAATCCCGGAGTACCTTTTCTGCTTTTGCGACCTCAGCCTGTTTAAATGCAAGAAAATTAGCGTAATCTATGAACAGCGATAACATTGCCGGTCCACTCCCATAGGTGTCAAAAAGGGCATTATAAGCCTCATCTATTTCGGAGTAATTTTTCTTCGGAAGTGTTTCCTGAAGAATGTTTAACCGCAGTTGGTACGCCTGAAGTTTCAAGTCCTGGTTTGGGGCTTCAGCAATAATAAAATCGAGTACTTCAAGAGCTGTTTCGAGTTGCCCTTCTTCCCTCGCCATCACCGTAAGCCTTAAGATTGCCCCCAAACCTTCATTTGACCTGCGATAGATGGCTTTCTCCTGCTGAAAAGCCTTCTGATATTCTTTTTGCTGAATGAACAACCAGCTCAACATGTTGTTGAAAAGGATATTCTGGTCTTCCTGAAGTTTTTTCAGCAGTAATTTCCTGAAGGTGATGTTGGCTACATTAGCGGGATCATCGGTAATGAACTCCCCGTAAATACGGCTCACTCCCGGCAGCAAATCGGGGTTGTTGCCCAGTACATCAATATAGTTGCTAAACATCTTCTCAATCTCACCCTGTTCGCCGTAAAGCCGTGCGAGCTGGATGTTGTATTCGGCATTGGGATTCATTTTCATGCCCAGCTCATAAGCTGTGACAGCCTTATCGAGTTTGCTGTACTTTTCAAAAGCCCGGGCAATAGGAAAAGCAAAGTTAGGTCTCGACTCAATAGCTCTTAAAGCTTCTTCATAGAATTTAAGGGCTTGAGATGATTTTCCCTGCAATTCAAGATTGTGGCCCAGCTCCACAAGGTAATGAGGCGCATTAGCCGTGTTGTTGACCTTTTCTTTCAGCAGTCTTTCTGCTTCTGAATATTTTTCAAGTTGCTGATATGTGGCAATGAGTCCGTAGAAAAAGGAGGCATTTTGCGGCTCCAAATCGAGGAGTTTCTCATAGATATTCTCTGCTTTTTCAAATTCGCCCCTGTCAAAATAATTGCGCGCCAACTGCTCAGATTGTGCAAAACCTGAAAAATGGGAGCAAAGAAGGATGAGAAGAAAATAAAAGAAACGCATCCGCAACTGTTTTGAGTAAAGATAAGAAAATGCCTTTTTTAGCACCTGAAAGTGAGGGATTTATTCTATTAAAAGCAAAGACCTCACAGGTTTCAAAAACCTGTGAGGTCTCAAAATATTATGAACACTCCTTTTAATCAATCATATCAAAACCGGTATAAGGCACCAATACATCGGGCACTTTTATTCCGGCAGGGGTCTGATAGTTTTCAAGAATTCCCGCCAGTACACGAGGTAAGGCAAGGGCACTACCGTTAAGGGTGTGCGCCAGTTGCTTGGAACCATCGGCCGATTTATACCTCAACTTTAACCGGTTGGCCTGGAAAGTCTCAAAATTTGAACAGGAGCTTATCTCCAGCCAGCGATCCTGTGCGGTTGAAAATACTTCAAAGTCGTAAGTCAGCACCGATGTAAATCCAAGATCGCCACCACACAACCTGAGAATGCGGTAAGGCAACTTTAGATCCCTGAGGATATCCTTGATCTGCTCTACCATTTGATCTAATGCAGCAAAAGAATTCTCAGGTTTTTCGATCCTTACAATCTCCACTTTATCGAACTGGTGCAGGCGGTTAAGACCGCGCACGTGTGCCCCGTAAGATCCTGCTTCCCTTCTAAAGCACGGCGTATAACCGGTACAGGCAATGGGAAGATCGTTTTCTGAAAGCATGTTATCCCTAAACATATTCGTAATAGGAACTTCGGCTGTTGGAATAAGGTATAGATTATCTTCGGTGACATGGTACATTTGCCCTTCTTTATCGGGCAGCTGCCCCGTGCCATATCCCGAAGCTTCATTTACCATAAGCGGCATTTGGTACTCGGTATATCCTGCCGCCACGTTTTTGTCTAAAAAGTATGCGATCAATGCCCGTTGCAGGCGCGCACCTTTTCCTTTATAGACAGGGAATCCGGCCCCGGTAATTTTGTTACCCAGTTCAAAATCTATAATGTCATATTTTTTTGCCAGTTCCCAGTGTGGCAAAGCATCTGCACCAAGCTGCGGCACTTCTCCTTCTTTAAAGACCTCAACATTATCTTCTTCGGAAGCACCAGCCGGCACGAGTTCATTCGGGATATTGGGAATATTATACAGCTGTTTGTTGAGGGCCATGGTTGTAGCCGCCAGCTTTTCAGAAAGCTCTTTAGTAGTCTCCTTCAAGTCTGAAGTTTGTTGCTTCAGCTGGTTTGCCTTCAGATGTTCACCGGTCTTGAAAAGCATTCCTATTTCCTTTGAAAGCCTGTTCGATTCGGCTAATTTCTCATCCAGCTCTGCCTGGGTTGAACGGCGGGTCTCGTCCAGTTCAAGCACTTCAGCAAAAACTTCTTCAGCATCAAAATTTCTCTTTTTCAAGGCTTTTACATATGCCTCCTTGTTGGCCCTGATATTGGCTACCTGTAACATAGATCTAATATTTGGATTTGCGCAAGCGTATTTCTTCCGCCAGAAAAGCAAAAGTAACAAAAGCCCTGTAAACAATTGATCTTCCAGCCAGAGAGATGACAAAAATGTTCGCTGTCTCCACAGAAGTTAATGAACCCCTTGCCAGGACTGAAAAAAATTGCAATTCTGTTTAAATCATCCCCTGTTCTTTTACAGCCCAACCTATTAATTTTAGTATCTTTTAGTCACGGGAATCGCCCTGTAGATCAAATTAAAATCATCTTAATATACGCCTGAAAATATGGACTTTAAGCAATACCAGAGTTATTTTGAAACTATAAAAAATACTCCTTTAGAGCAGCAGAACGCGCCTTACGATAATCCCGATTATCTCAATTACACTAAACTGAACTGGTCTCGTATGAACCGGTGGTTAAAAACGGGAGAAATAACAGAAGAGTTGAGAAATGCACTTCAGCAAATCTATGAGCCCCAGCAGTGGATTGTTATCACGGAACCCTGGTGTGGAGACGCGGCACACATCACCCCGTTTCTTGAACTTGCGGGCCGTGAAAATCCTCTTGTAAGCGTCTCGTACGAATTAAGGGACAGCGCGCCTCACAGGATTGAAAATTACCGCACCAACGGCACGCTCTCTATCCCAAAGCTTATCATTAAAGATGAGCATGACGAAGATCTTAACGTTTGGGGCCCACGGCCCCTGGAATGCGTAAAATTGTTTGAAAGATTAAAAGCTGAGAACGCCGAAGCAGATAAAATAAAGGAGGAAATTCAGCAATGGTACAACTCGAACAAAGGCCTGGAAATTCAGAAAGAACTAGCTGCCTTGATCAGAGAGGCTGTATCTGCTTAATACAAAAAGAATTAAAGCTGAAATATTACCGGGGCCACTACATTCGCTTTGTGAGCTCCGGTTATTTTAATGGCAGATCAAATTTTGTTTTGATCAACACCGCAGAAAAGCACCTTATTCTTTATCATCAACAAATGGCAATATCCAAACATGATGCTCAAAGTGCTTCCATTCTTCGGCTGCGAGATCAACTTTAGGATCTATAAAGGGCTTGTAACGCCTCCTGTTTACACTTACCCTGCTGTCTACATACACCTCCACCTCTTTTCCTTCTAGTTCATATTCTTTTTCGAGGCGTTGGGCAAATTGCCAAATCATATCGGGTTTTGAGCCTAATGCACGCTGTTGTTTTGCTGAAAGATAATCTTCAGTTTTAATATAGATGGTATCCTGAGGCTTTGATTTATCTACCACCTTATAACGGATCTGACCAGATTTTGACCTCAACATCATACGCCAGCTAAGACGATGGCCTTCTTCGGTCCATAGCACATCATCTTTGAAGAACCAGTGCCTTACTGGCAACACTGCCTGCACCAGCAGCCAAATCGCCATAAAACCTACGATCAAATTCCGGTTTTTGGGAACTTCTACTTCAGCTGCGGAATAATGTGGCTTTTTCCACAAAAAATACCTGTTGATATTTTCCGTAGAAAAAAAGAAGATCGTGAAAGCAAGAGCCAGATAAGGAAAAATCCCAATGTGGAAAATAAAGCTGTTGAAGAGATGGAAAAATACGGCAGCCAAAAATGCGAAAATCCGGGTGCGTTTCCAGAGCAGTAAAGGAATGATCAACAGGTCAAAAAAGAATCCGAACCAGGCGATGGTATGGTGTACCCAGGGCTGCTGAAGAAAATCTCCTACCAACCAGTAGTCTTTTCGGGCATCCATTAATATTCCCGGAAGCGTGGCATCAAACCAGTCGGGGTATATTTTGGCCACGGCGGCATAGGTATAAACGATAAACATTTGCACCACAAGCAAGACCCAGACCCAGCGTGGCATACTCAGCTTCTTTAACCCCGGGTTCTTCCAGGCATCAACCGAGGCGTACCTGTGCGCCGGGAGAAGGATCATGAGAAAGCACAGCAACATTAAAAGGTAGTAGTGATTGTTATAGGAAGATTTCTGCATCAGGTAAACAGCGGCCCACATTATCGTGTACATAAAAATGCTAAACCGATATTTAAAACCCAGCATCACGAAGATGCCAAACAAGCCCATAACAGCGTAGTACCAGAGCATGCCATTACCCGGCAAAGGCTGCAGAAATTCGAAACCTATAAAATTAAAAGTGAAAGCGGGTTCAATAAACACCCTTTTTACCCAACCAGTAAAGATTGCACCAAAAGCCTCTATAGTAAGCAATACCCCAAAGAGTATCCTAAAAACAATAAGTGCAGAATTATCTATGCGGGTAAAAAGCCATTTACTGAGCATAATTATCACGTATAAATTGATAGCTTATAGCTTCGTCCTGTTTCATGGCCAGTTTTAATGCCTCTACCGACTCAAATTTCTTTTCATCCCTAATGCGCATAAGCATTTCTATAGAAAGCTGTTGCCCATACAGGTCTTTATCAAAGTTGAAAAAGTTAGTTTCAATGGTTTTTTCGGTACCGCCTACAGTAGGATTGGTGCCAATGCTCATCATCCCGTACACCATTTCTCCATCAATCACAGATCTTACTACATAAACCCCATTTTTAGGGATAAGCTTGTAGTCTTCTTTAACTTCAAGATTGGCAGTAGGAAAAGAAAATTCTTTTCCAAGGCCTTTCCCTCTCACCACAGTTCCTGCCAGGGAAAATGGATAACTTAGGTAACGATTGGCCTTCTCTACCCTACCTTCCCGTAATGCATTCCTTATTTTAGTAGAACTTACAGCTACATCTTCAACATCCTGCTTTGATATTTCTTCTACCTCAAAGTCATATTCTTCCCCAAAGGCTCTCAGGTCATTAATATCTGCTGTCCTGTTGCGTCCAAACCTGTGGTCATACCCAATAATCACCTTTTTGGCTTTGAGTTTATTTACGAGCACGTCTCTCACAAATTCCCGGGCCGAAAGTCTGGAAAACTGCTGCGTGAACGGATGGACAATAAGATGGTCGATCCCGCTTTGCTCCAGGATATTCTTACGCTCTTCAATAGTATTGATAAGCTTTATATCGGCATCTTTTTGAAGTACCATCCTGGGATGCGGAAAAAAAGTGAGGATAGCCGATTCAAGATTGCCGGCCTTTGCTGTATTTACCAGCCTTTGAATAATTTTTTGATGCCCAATATGCACCCCGTCAAAAGTACCTATAGTGACTACCGTATGATGGTTGCTGTTGAAAGCATGTGCTCCTTTGTGTTCTTTCAAGACTACTGCTATTTCCCGTTAAAGGTATTCATTGTATTATTTATGCCCGCCGTACCGAAGGATCTTATCACTTCAGCCGATTTTTCAAGTCTCTCGGGCAACTTTTTATTCTCTTCTTCATCCCATTCCCCCAGCACGTAATCTACCTGCCTGCCATGAGAAAATGCATCGCTTATTCCGAAGCGAAAGCGATTGTAATTTGTTGTTCCCAATTGGGCCTGGATATCTTTCAAACCATTGTGGCCGCCATCGCTGCCCTTGGTCTTTACCCTTATAGTGCCAAAAGCAAGGTTGAGATCATCTGTAATTACCATTAAGTGCTCTAAGGGCACCTTTTCTTTCTGTAACCAGTAATTTACAGCTTTCCCGCTAAGGTTCATAAAGGTTGAAGGCTTAAGCAGTATAAAGGTGCGGCCCTTAAATTTATAGGTAGCCACATCCCCCAGTTTCTGGGATTCAAAAGTAAGTCCTTCTTTTTCGGCCAAAAAATCGAGTATTTTAAACCCAATGTTATGGCGGGTATTGTGGTACTTGGGGCCAATATTTCCCAGACCCACAATGAGAAATTTTTTCATAGGAGAAATTTCTTCTTTAGGTGTTTTAGCTAACAATCTTCCAAAAAAAGATAGCATGCGTGACTTTTTGGTAAAAATAAAAAAAGCATCCCGAACTGGGATGCTTTATATTTTGATAAGAAAACCTGAAGCTTATTCAGTTTCGTTAACTTCGGTTGCAGGCACTTCATCTGCTGCAGTTTCTTCTTCTTCATCATCGGTATCTGCGATGACATTACGAGAAGTTCTAACCTGGCAAACCACTGTGTTATCTGGGTGCATGATTTTGAACTCATCACTTTGTAAAGCAGTAACATACAATTTGTTACCAATTTTAAGGGAAGTAATATCGGCTTCGATAAAATCTGGAAGATTTCCTGGAAGACCTTTTACTCTCATGCGGCGAAGGTTAAATCTCAATACCCCACCATTTTTCACACCACGGGCAACACCTGTAGTATGTACAGGAATTTCCATAGTAATTTCTTTGTCTTCAAAGATCTGATAGAAATCGATATGCAAAATTGCATCGGTTACAGGGTGAAACTGGATATCCTGCAATACAGCATTAAATACCTCACCTCCCTGTAGCTTAATCTCTACAGTGTGAACATCTGGGGTATAAACCAGGTCTTTAAAGGCAATCTCTTCTGCTGAAAAATGTAATGGCTCGTCTCCCCCGTATAATACGCAAGGAACCTGTCCAGCATTACGTAAGGCTTTTGTAGCTTTCTTGCCTACGCTTTCTCTTTTAGATCCGTTGATCGTAATTGATTTCATTGTTAAAAATTTTAGGCTGCAAAAGTAAATCTTTTTTTTCAGCTAATAAAAGCTTAGGCCCTAATTATTTATAGCGAAAGATTCCTGGCAGCAAAAGCTGGATGTCAATAGACAGGAGTCGGGAGTCGGGAGCTAAGAGTCAAGACTTTTGAACCTCAGAAAACGCGTTCGTACTTCTACCTTCTAAAATCTAACTCCCGTTTACATAATGAATTTTGAACTAATAGACCTATTGTTGTGTACACGATTCATTACATCTGCAAACAAATCGGCACAGGTAACTACCCTTATCTTATCGCTTTTTTTCTTTAGCGGGATTGAGTCAGTAACAATGAGTTCCATCAGTTTCGAATTCTCAATGCGTTCATAGGCTTCTCCAGAAAGTACAGGATGTGTACAAATAGCTCTTACACTCAGCGCCCCTCTTTCCATCATTAAATCGGCCGCTTTGCTCAATGTGCCTGCGGTATCTACCATATCATCTACGAGTACCACATTACGGCCTTCAACATTCCCAATCAATTCCATGTGGGAAATAACATTGGCCTTTACCCTTTGTTTGTAACAAATCACTACATCGCTCTCCATGGTCTTGGAATAGGCATAAGCCCTCTTGGAGCCTCCCATATCTGGTGAGGCAATGGTAAGGTTGTCAAGGTTAAGGCTACGCAGGTAAGGCAAAAACACGGTAGATGCAAACAGATGATCTACAGGTTTTTCAAAGAATCCCTGAATTTGATCGGCATGAAGATCCATGGTAATAATTCTGGTAGCTCCGGCAGTTTCGAGCATTTTGGCAATAAGTTTTGCCGCAATAGGCACCCGCGGCTTGTCTTTTCTATCCTGCCTGGCCCAGCCGTAATAAGGGATAACTGCTGTAATATGCCTTGCAGATGCTCTTTTGGCAGCATCTAGCATAAGTAACAGCTCCATAAGGTGATCAGACCCCGGGTGGGTAGACCCGATAATAAAAACTCTCGATCCTCTTACAGATTCTTCAAAAGAAGGTTGAAATTCGCCATCACTGTAAGTTGAAGTGATAACATTTCCCAATTTAGAGCCATAGGATTCGGCTATTTTTTCAGCCAAATCACGGCTTTGATTACAGGAAAAGATTTTTACTGCGGTAGAAACTTCAGGCATGTTGTGTTGTTTGTTGTTGCCTTGCAAATTTAGAAATTAATTCGTGGGTGAGAACCAGCAAATTTACTTTTTGAGAAATATTGAAGAAGGCTTTAGCCAGGGAAAGGTTGAAAAAACTTCCCTTCAAAAATGGCATTTTTGAAGGGAAGTTTTTGAGCAGACACCTATTAAACCGATTAGAATCTATAATTGAAACCGGAATACAATCCTAAAAAGTAAGGTTTTTGCCCGCCACTATCTTTAAATGTGTTCATTTGAAATTTAACTACAGGCTCTACGCTAAGTTGCAGCTGCTTAGACAGGTTATACCCCAATCCCAGGCCTAAATTTGTGGTATAGCTAAGTTTATTCATTCGGTTTGCCCCTCCAAGATCGGCCTCTTCGCCCGGAAGTGCCAGTAAAAGGTCATTTTCTTCAAGAAAAAGCACACTTGCGCCGCCTATAATTCCCAGTGAAAACTGGTCATCAAGCACTAAATACTCAAGCTCAAGAGGAACCTCCAAAAAGCCCATTTTTTGATGCAGCGTACCGTATGAAGGTGAAGCAAGCGTAGTTGCATTCATCATTTTCAAGCCATAAGATGAAATTTTGGCGACCTCATTGAAAGAAACCTGCCGGGTATTGTATTCAAGGCTCACCTTGTTAATGCCGCCCCTAATGTTGATATTTTCAGAAACCGCATAAGCCACACTTACCCCGTAAGAAAAGGTCACTTCCCCCGCAGCTTCTTTTTCTGAAAAGCCTTTGTTCACAACGTTCCCGTTTCCGAAGTTATTAAAATACACAGGCGCCACCCTTGTACTCAGTTTAAATTTCTGCTGAAAATTGCCATTTTGGGAAGGTATTTCAGGCTCTTCCTCTTTAGACAGGCTCAACGCCGCAGCAAGTTCTTTTGTAGCGCCCGAACCCGGGATTTCTTCGGAAGTTTTCTCCTCAAGAACTTCTTTATTTTCTAAAACTTCAGCTACACCGGCCTCTTCTGTAACCTGCAACCCTCTACTGACAATTGCGTGGTTCCCTGAAGTATTTTTGTGCGATTCAGCTTTAACTTCAGGTTTTACTTCAACAGCAATTTGTTGTTTCTGCTGAAGCTCATGCTGTAAGATCAAGGCCTGTAAAAGGATTTGAGATTCCTTCATCACCTCCTGAAATTTTACTGAAGCATTTTCAGGCTTAAAATTGAATTCCCCGGACTCAAAAACAACCTGCACGCCTTTTGCTTTTTCAGTAAAAAAGGAACTTTTCGAATAAAGCGTAAGAAGGAGTGCTACCGCGGCTGCCACTCCGCCAAGCCGCACCCAAATAGGAAGCAGCCTTCTTTTTGCCTTTTTTGGCGGGAGCTGTGATAGAATATTTTCCCAGGAATCTTGGGGCGGAGGCATTTTTGCCCCCTCAAAGCGACGCCGGTAAATTTTGTCGATGTCCTTTTCCATTTTCATATTGATTTAAGGAAATTCATCCGGTTGTGGCGCTTAATACGCTCTCTCAATTTGTAGCGGGCACGCGCGAGGTTGGATTTTGAAGTCCCTTCAGAAATCCCCAACATTTTAGCGATCTCCTTGTGAGAATGTTCTTCCATGACATAAAGGTTAAAGACGAGCCGGTATGCTTCGGGCAGTTCCTGGATTATTTTGATCAGGAAATCCAATGACAGGTTTTGGTCATCAAGATCTTCTTCAACTTCTTCAAAAATTTCGCCTGTAATACTAAGGTGAAACCCGTTCTTTTTGCTCTTTTTGATGGCGGTGTTAATGACCAGCCGCGTCATCCAGCCTTCAAAACTGCCTCTTCCGCTAAACTGTTCAATTTTCTGAAAAATTTTCACAAAGCAATCCTGCAGCAGGTCTTTTGCCTGCTCGTAATTCCCGGAATATTTAAGGCAAAGCACGAAGAGCTGTTCCGAGTATGTACGGTAAAGCTCCTCCTGCGCCTTTCTATCCTGTTGTTTACAAAGCCGAACTAGTTCCTTTAGACCCACAGGAGATTTATGTTGGTTCTTTAATGCTCAAATTTATTCCTCGGGAGTGGTAGGCTCTTCTTCGCCAACAGGCACAACTACCTCATTATATACGCTTTTACCGTCTACATCAACCCCTGTCCAAAGATAAAAAGTATAAGGTTCATCACCTTCGATTCTCATAGAAAAGGAACCTTCTACTTCAAGATCATCATCTTCGAGGTTACAGGTAGTTTGATTTGCAGGGCGCGAGGCCACACCTGCCACGTAAATTTTTCTTCTTTCAACTTCTCCGCTCCCTTCTCTCATTGCCTGAACACCAATTCCTGTATGGCAGGCATCCGGAAGTAGATAGGTTATCTTGAAATCATAGAGTTTGCCTTCTTCAAAAGACTCGGGAAGCGTGGTGTCAACTACTTCAGCAATAACCTGTACAGTTCCGGGACCGTCGTCATCAATTTCACAAGCGGTTAACGATAAAGCTGCAATGAATAAGAAAAGAAATTTTTTCATGTTTTGTGTTTTTAATTGTTATTTACCCTTATGACCTTCATTTTCTAAAAGGTTGCGTATTATTTTCAAAAAAAAATCCTGGTCACAATTTTAAGAGCATGTTTTCGCGGTTGTTCCCTCGCATTCTTTCTGAAAAACCAAAAAACCTGCTCCCAAAATGGCATTTTAGAGTACCTGACTGTTCAATTTTGAACGATATAGTTTTTTTGCCTGCAACTTTTTCACCAGAAATCTATTTGCTTAAACCAAAAATTATTACTTTTGCCTCCCGTTTGCCTTGGTGGCGGAATTGGTAGACGCGCTGGATTCAAAATCCAAACTTAAAAGAGCGTAAAATGTTAGGCCGAAGTGGTGGAATTGGTAGACACGATGGATTCAAAATCCATTGCTGATAAGGCGTGCGGGTTCGATTCCCGCCTTCGGTACGAAAAAGAGCTGAGATGAAAATCTCGGCTTTTTTTATGCTCAGGTACAACATAGGTACAACATTTAAGTATATTTAATGAACTCATTAAAAATGATTTCATTTGGTATCATTAAGCTAAAATGAAAATCAACTTTTACGGGCTTATATTCAGAGTTTGAGATGATTGAACTTTTTTAAGTAAACATTTAATCCGATGGTCAAGATTGATAGACAGATTAACACTTTAATCCAAAAGTGTATAAACACAAAAAAAATAGAATTTCCTAAAGTGGAAACAGCTAATTGTGGCCTACTGTTGAAAAAAGAAATCGTCCTACAAATGGAATCAAATCCTGAATTTATTAAGCTCAACCCAAATTCTATTGAATTTAACGAAGCCCTACTTAAAGAAGCTGAAGTTAAACTTGAAAGAGAAATGCCTAAGAATATTGTGGGAGCTTTTGGTTTTGTAGAAGATTTTCAGGAAAAATTAAAAGAGGAAAATGGAATTGCCAAAAATGTAATCAATGGTTACGGCAGTTTGATTAAGGGATTACAAGGTTATATTTTACATAGACTGCATTCAGATGGATTTGATGTCAAAGGATATTTTTTAGACAAATTGAAGCCTAAAGGAGAAAGAGAGAAGGAACTCTTCTTATTTGAACAGCACCTTTATAGATTCCTTCCATATTCAAAATATTCAGCAAAAGATATTTGGGAGATATGTCAGCGAACACTTGCTTTTGACGACCGATATTACGTGGATGAATTTGCCCGTAAGCTACCGTTCAACAATTTTGATTTAGCAAAAAATATTTATTCTATTGCCATCAGGTCAGAACAACCCAATGATACATTTTTCATAGCTAGCCTTTTAATAGGACTTCACAATAATGGATTTGAAGGGGTATTTGAAAAGGCATTTGAGCTACAAAACAAGCATCCGCAACAGGGCTATCACGTTTTAAATTCGTTACAAAACCTTTCAGACGAGCAAAATAATTCGATATTCGAATTAGTCCATAATGATTATTTACCAGAATCTATTGGTAGTAAAACTCAAGTTATTTGCGGTTTAATCGACAATCCAAAAGTAAGTGAAGAACTGCGGAAGGGTTGTTTTAATTTAATTACCACCTATCTTCAAAAAGAAAATAAGGAACTTGTTAAAATTGCCTTTCACAGAATAATCTATAATCTTAAGTCTTTTGAGGCTGAGAAATACAAATTGCTCCACATTTATTTTGAAAATACGCAGGATATTTCCGTTATAGAAAGCTTTTTCTATAACTATGAGCATCCCGAGCATTTATTTCACCTAATGAAAATGTTTTACCTAGCTGGATGGCAAAGAGGTTCCATCAACCGATTTGAAAGTTCCATTTTCCATTTTTGGAGTAATAATATACAAGAAACAGAAAAACATATCCTTGAACTTTTTAAGCCTGAGGACAAGTTTGGTTTGCTTCCGGTAGAAATTATAATGACTGGAAGTTTTGGGGCACTTCCAATAGATTTGCTGAAATTGGACACAAAACAGGAGCAGGCAAAGGCGATTGAAGCTATTACCTTGTTTCCACATACTTTTGACAAATTACTTCCAATAGTTCTTCCATTAAGACGTTCGCCTTATCCGGAAGTTGTAAAGTTTCTTCAGATAAAACTCTCTGAACTGATATATGATGCCTACCATAGGTCTTTACTGGACGACATAGAAAACCTATTAGATGAATCTAAAGAAGATAAAGCATTTGTACGACCGTTAAGGGAAGCCTATAAAAATTATGAATCTATTGTATCAAAAAAGAAATCTATAAATGACCTAAACCCCTATGAAAATGAACGGGATTTAATGGATTTGTATTATAGTCTAGAACACGAGAATAGAGCCAAAATGATGCAAGATATTAATGAGAATCCCAATGGTATTCTTGCGGCTGTGGGGAGGAGTACAATAATAGTTAGGGGCAACAGTTGGAAGCAAGAACTTGAAGATAAAGTGATGCCATTAGGGAAAGTAGAATCCAGTTTTATACTTGACGCCAGATTGTTCAAAAATCCCGACCTGCAAGAGTATATTTTAAATACCTACGATAAGAGATGAATATTAAGCAACTAGTGGTTAAGGACTATCTGGAATCTTTAACAGAGAAAGACGAGCTAAATCGTATTTTCCCTCTTTTATTGGAAAGTATGGGATTTGAGATTTTGTCTAAACCGACTGAATATTTGGGTTTGCAAGAATATGGCAAAGACATTGTGGCTGTTGGGATTGACGAAGATAAAGTTAAAAAGCGATTCTATTTTGAACTAAAGGGTGGAGCGGACAGAAATATCACTACGAGAAACTTTTACGGTAAAGATGGAATACAGGAATCAATTACCGAAGCAACTTATACGCCATTTGTATCGGCGTACCCAAAATTCGAAGACCTACCCTTAAAAGTTGTAATTGTGCACAACGGGGTTATTGAAGGCGGCCTGCAAAAAACCTTCGAAAACTTTTTGGTCCAAATAAGTAAATCTGTAGATAGCACGGTTTTTGAACGTTGGGATATTGCACGTTTGACCGCTATGTTCTCTGAAAATCTTTTCGGGGCATACCTGCTTACTGATTCTTCCACCACAAAACTTTTCAATAGAGTTTTAATTAATTTGGATACATCCGATGGGGTTTCACGAGACTTTATAAAACTCATCGATTCATTATTTGAAAAGATGGAATGGAAAGGCTATAAAAACAAAATTCCTAGAAAATGGCAATTGCTTTTTGAATCCTTAAAACTGATTTCATTCATAATTTACACAGAGTCTAAGGAATATAACAACCTTGACATTGCCAAACGCTACCTTACTCATTTGGTAATACGATATTGGTACTGGGTATTGAAAAATAACTTGGACAATGATAAAAATGTGCTCAAGCACTTTAATCAGGTAATGCTGTTTTTCTATGAAGTATTGCAACAGTATTTTGATAGGACTCTTTCCGTAGTACAAACAAAAGATGGACTTTACACAGAAAATGGTGGTATGTATGAACAAATTGTTTATACCCAAAGAACTTTCGACTACTTGGCTTATATGTTGATTCTAATAAATATGGAGAAAGCTTGTTTCCCAGACTACGATTTACTAGATGCGAGAACTGGAGTTTACTATGTCGTTCAGCACAACTCGGTTTCTAAGCGACCTTTGTTGGATATTCACTCATTGGTCATCGTCAATACCATAGAACTCTTTATAGAGACAGATGATTTTGATGCAGCGAAAGCATATCTTAAAAGTATACTTGCTACAATACAATATAGAAAGGAAAAATCTGGAATGCTACCGGATGCCAACAATAGTATTCAAAATGTTATTAAATATACGGTTACAGGAACTAAGCCAGTTTATTATTCGGATTCCACCTCGCCTTTGTTGGCAGTTTTATTAGAGTATATTGCTCTTTTTGGTTTGGAGGAAGAATATAACCAATTGGGAATTTTCGTCAAAAAACACGATATCACTTTGGGACTTTTTATTCCTCATCACAGCAAAAATTCAGTGTCGGAAAACCTCATTGAGGATAAAGAAAACGACCTCGAAGAACAGTTATTTTCGAAACCTCTGCGAGATGGATATCAAGTGGATACACGACTTACAAAAAATTTAATAGACGAATTGCCTTTTGAAGAGTTTAAGGAAAAGATAAAGAAAAGAAAAGATGAATTTATCTATGAATATCGTACTGATAAAGCAGGATATGCTTTTCTGAAAGATTTGGCACATTTCTATTTTCATACACCTTATTTTCCTGACAAATGGAGAAATGTTAAGACAGATGGTTTGTTAAAATCCCAAGGATAAATTTTCAGAAGACATTTTCATTTCAGATTATTATTTTTAGTGATTTATTTATATTTCGTTATGAAAGCAGCTCAATCATTACCACGACCTGAAAATTGGCAGGATTTTGAAAGTCTTTGTAAAAAGCTTTGGGGTGAAATATGGAACTGTCCAGAAATTAAAAAGAATGGGCGTTCTGGACAGAAACAACACGGAATCGACATTTACGGAATACCTCAAAACGAAAATTCATATTATGGAATTCAATGTAAGGGCAAGGACGAATATACCAACAAGCAACTTGGGGAAAAGGAAGTTCTTGATGAAATCGAAAGAGCTAAATATTTTGAGCCAAATTTAAAAAAAATGTATTTCGCTACAACGGCCGTTAAGAATGCCGAAATTGAAGCCGTAATCCGTAAAAAGAATATTGAACATATTGATCAAGGTCTTTTTGAAACACATCTTTATTCTTGGGAGGATATTGTTGATCTCATCTTTGAGAATAGGTCAACCTATGATTATTATTTAAACAGCCATACTTTTAAAAAAAATCAGTCGGTAGAAGTAACTTTTGAGAGTGGTAAAACTGAAATGAGAGTTCAACCAAAATTTATAAAGAAAATAAGGATTGCTCAATCGAAGTATGATGAATTAGAAAAGCAAGCCAAAGATTTGATTCCAGATTGGATTGATAAAATGGTAAATAAGCATTGGATAACTCCCGAAATTTTTGACACAAATATTTCTACTCCTGTAAAACAGACCGAATTCAATAGGAGTTTAATCGATGGCACTATTCTCGTGACCAATAATGGCTCCGAACCTTTGGAACATTGGAAACTTATTCTGAGTTTGCCAGAGCAAATTATAGAAGTCAACCGCAAAAATTATCGAAAAAAAGGATATTCTATAATTCCAATGCCTAATAACATTCAATATGACTCGTATATCGATATGAAAAAACATTTTGTTGAGATAGAACCTAGAAAAAAAATACTGGTCGGTTATGATAGTTTTACTTCTGACCCACTATTTCTAAAACCCATATCAGCAAATATTACTCTGAAACTAAATTGGAAGTTAGTGTCAAGAAATTACAAAGAGAGTGGTACTTTAACTTTGCACATTGAACCAGATTTCACCATAAAGAGAATGCGGGTTGATGATGATTCTCCTCTGCTACTGGATGAGAAAGATCGTGTAATAATTGAGGATTATCTTGAATCATTGGACGATTAACATATTTTTAGCCTGATAAATTCATTTTTCAAAGCCACTCAGCCCATTCCCCTGCATTACGCAGAAAAAGCTCCATTTGGGGAAAAGCGCTTCATTACAAAAGTCTTGGACACAACTCCAAAGCTTCCGATCTCCATTGCGCTAATCCTGCTGAAATATGCAGGAACCCTCCATTCCCATCTACAGCTTTGAAGTCAAGTCCGCCTTAAATCCTACTTCAAGAGGATAACCCGTTTTTATAATCCGGTCAGCACATTGCCGCTCCATTTCGCGAAAAGCTGCATTCCGGACAAAGAGCTTTCCTGCAAAGGTCTTGGACACAACTCTAAAGATTCCGATTTCCATTACGTTAACCCTGCCTGAAAAACGGCAGGAACACTTCATTCCCAATCTACATCTTTAAAGCTAAGTCCGCCTGATAGGAATTCCATTTTATCATTTAGTCCCGCTTCCTATGTTTTTGAACTTCACAAAAGGCATTTAGACCTACTCCCGAACCGCCGCTGTCCCAACCGTTTTTTTGTAAGCAAAATACCAACATTTGGAAGTTAAACGGACTGCATAACCGGTCGTGCCTCCCTTTTATAAGTTCTTATTAATTCCAAAATATTGAAAATGTATCAGCAACAAAAAAAGGTAACAGCGGACGGCTCTATGGGAAGTAAATCTAAATCGAATATTGTGAAATCTTACAAAAACATCAAAAAGGAAGCGGGACTAAAAAAACAAAAAAAGGAAAACGCTCTGGATATAATAAGTAAATCATTTCAAAAAAATATAAACCCAAACTATCCGAAGGGTTCGGATAGCATTTTAATTAATCTTTAATTCTTTTATTATGAGTACTATCAAAAATCACGTACAGCTAATCGGAAACATTGGCGGAGAGCCACAAATCACGAACCTTGAAAGCGGTAAAAAAGTAGCCCGTTTTTCACTCGCCACAAATGAGTATTACAAGAACAGTAAAGGCGAAAAAGTCGAAAATACCGAATGGCACACGATTGTAGCCTGGGGAAAAACCGCAGAAATCATCGAAAAATATGCCGGAAAGGGCAAGGAAATCGGGGTAACAGGGAAATTGAAATCCCGAAACTATGAGGACAACGAGGGTGTGAAACGCTATGTTACTGAAGTGGAAGCCAATGAAATCCTTTTGTTGGGAACGAACAACGGCAATAATTCAGCCGATTAATTTAATTAAAGAGGGCGTAACCGTCGAAAGATGCGCCCTCTTCTAATTATTAACCCTTTAAATTAAGTTAATATGAAAACCAAAGTTAATGAAATAACGATAAGTTACAGCGGAAGTTTAAAAGCATATTCGCTTCCCAAAATAACCTGCTCCCAAAGCGCGGCAGATATAGCCTACAGCCAATGGAATAAAAGCAATATTGAACTGCACGAAACCTTTAAAATAATCCTACTCAACAATGCCAATAAAGTAAAAGGGATTTATGAGGTGTCCAACGGAGGTATAACAGGGACTTTAGTGGATGTCCGCATCTTATTTGCCGTATTGTTAAAGAGCTTAACAACAGCGGTAATTTTACTTCACAACCATCCGAGCGGAACCTTACAACCCAGTGAAGCCGATAAACGACTGACCCAGAAGATAAAAAGGGCAGGAGAGTTATTGGATATTAAAATTTTAGATCATCTCATACTTATTCCTGATGGTGATTATTACAGCTTTGCAGATGAGGGAATCCTTTAAATTACCTGTTATGATCTATCTCAATTTTCCAGACTTGAACGGGGGAGCCCAGGAACGCCTTTTGGAAAGTTCCAAAAAAGACGTTGAGCAAAAATTTGGTGATGATATTCGAAAGTATGCCAAAGAACATTGCACCAATTTTGATGTTATGATTGAAAAGGAAGCACTAAGGAATTTGTACAGGTATAACTATGTATTTAATATCTAAACTTGCTCAAATTAAGTTGATAAGCACTTCCGAAATTTCGGGGGTGTTTATACTTTGTATCAAATTATTAGCTATAAAAAAGGGAAAATTCGCTGTTACCTGAACCTTCCCTTCACTACAGATCATATAAAAAGAATCTATGCATTAAAGTTAAAAAATTTTATAATTATCCAAAATATTTTGGGCAAATTAAATTCTAAATCGACTTCTGAATAAAAAAAATTGTATCTTCATTTCGCTGAAATTCAGCATTCAATTTTACGTATGGTTATCCCATTTTCTGACTTTCGCCGATAACTGTACCCATCGAAAAATCACATAACAGGAAATTATTTCCCTGGAACTGGCAATTGGCTTTTGACCAAATTGTACGGAATTTTTGTCCCGCTGGGCGGGACGAAAAGGAGTAGCAAGAGGATAACACGCGATGCGATGTTAAGCACTCCTTTTCGTTTTCAAAATGCTGATAATCAGTAATTTGAAAAAATATAAAATTCCCGACCTTCTACCATTTGCGACAAATGCCCTGTGAACGCCCATTTTTAGGGAAGGATTTGCGACAAATCGGCGAATTATGGACTCATTTATCGGCATCAGGTTCAAAAAGAAAACGGCAAAACGTTTTCAGGAATTTTCAAGGACACACTTCAAATCGCACACCGAAGCAATGGCAGCAATGCTCGATTTTTTCTTATACAACGAGATTTCCCCAAAGGAAAAACTAGGACCTACCGGAAGGACAATCGAAGCTTGCCTAAAGAAACGTATCAATGCGGTTATTGCCATTATGAGGGATATGGAAAAGAGCCAGACCAAACCCACCGTGGCAATGTTGGAATCCCTTTTTCAAACCGAAGAGCCCAAAAAGAAACCGTTGATTTTGGAAAAGAAAATCATTGAAGAAAAGAATGAAGTACGTTTTCGTGAAAAGTTAAATGGGAACAGCGAACTGTAATTTTTTGAGCTATGTACATTACCATCACACCCCAAAAATTAGGGAATAATTACTCACAAAGCTCAGCGGATTTTGTGGGCTATCTGGAGAAAGAAAACCAGGGTTTGGAACAGGGAGCTATGGAACATTTTTTCAATCAATATGATGATGAAATATCAGCGGATGAAGTTGTAAAGGAAATTGATGGAAACGGTGCCAAACTCAAAAAGACCGAGCCGAAATTCTATTCGATTACGGTCAGCCCTTCCAAATACGAACTGAACCGGTTACAGAACAATAGCGAGGATCTAAAAAGATACACCCGTGAATTGATGAAGGACTATGTGGCATCCTTCAATCGTGAAATCAACGGCAGACCGATTAGCATCAATGATATAAAATATTACGCAAAAATAGAACAGCAACGAACTTTTAAGGGAACGGATTGGCAGATAAAAGAAAACCAGCCTTATGCAACGAAAATCCTTCAGCTCAAAACAGAAATCAGAAACATTAAAGAGGGGCGAGCTGAAGGCAATATCAAATTATTGCAGAAAAAAATTGATCGATTGGAAAAGGAGGCTCCGCACCAACAAGACGGGAAGCGAATTGTCCAGGATATGCCTAAGGCAGGAAACCAAAGCCATATCCATATCATCGTAAGCAGAAAGGATGCATCAAATACCTTCAGCCTTTCACCAGGGAGCAAGCATAAGGCCTCGGAAGTCGAGATGCACGGTAAGAATGTAAAACGAGGCTTTGACCGTGATCAGTTTTTTGACCGTGCAGAAAAGACCTTTGACAGGACTTTTGTCTATCAAAGAAACTTTGCCGAGACCTACAAGGCCCGGAAGGATTTTATCAAAAACCCTAAAATCTATTTTGCATCGATGATGAAATTGCCCATCAATGAAAGGGCAATCGCCTTTAAAATGATGAAGGAAAGTGATATTCCAATGCTACCAAGTATCCCAGTTACACAAGCACAACTGGCAATGAAAGTATTCAATCGCCTGCGCCGTGGTGTGGATATCGCTATAAAATCAAGTTCAATAGGTATCTAAAGGAAAAACAAATATGCAATTAGCCAATCCACTACATATACTCCTAATTATCGTTTTGACAGCTTCAGTATTTTATGGACTCTATCGGATTTCAAAATATGCCTTTTTCTTAAATACTGTGCTGCTTTTAGGATTGATAGCCTATCTGTATTATCCGCATAATATGATAAAAGCACTACTTTATTTAGGTTGTCCTTTATTGTTGGTCAATACGGTACTTTATGTTTTTTTGCATAAAACGGATTTAAAGCAAAATACCTCTGAAAAATATCAGGTAACTTTTAAAACAGATAAGAAAAATTTTAAAATTGAAAACATCAAGCGCGGTGTATCCATTATTGGGTCTGCCGGAAGTGGAAAAACTGAAAGCGTGGTTTACGGATTTTTAAAACATTTCCAGGAACATAATTTCTGTGGGGTTATTCACGACTATAAGGATTTTGAACTTACCGAAATGGCATACCCGCTTTTTAAAAATCCGGATATTCCTTTTCGTATTATCTCTTTTGATAAAATCATACATAGGGTAAACCCTATTGCACCCCGATATCTCGAAAATGAAGAAAGTGTGAATGAGATTTCCCGGGTACTTATTGAAAATCTTCTGGAACAGCGGGAATCGGGAACTACAGGAACCTCTAAATTTTTTAACGATGCAGCTGAGGGATTGATTGGTGGATTGATCTGGAAACTGAAAACATCCTATCCTAATTTTTGCACCTTACCCCATCTAATCGCCATTTATCAACATTTGGACACTGATAGTCTAATAAAATTCTTAGAGACCAATACGACTTCCAGGGCAATGGCAGATGCCTTTATCAGCGGCAAAGATTCCGAAAGGCAGACAGCAGGGGTAAAGAGTACCCTGGCCAATGCTTTGAAACGCATAAGTACACAAAATATTTTTATGGCACTTTCCGCAGATGAAGTACCATTAAATATTAATAGCTCGGAAAATCCTGCCGTGGTTGCCATAGTGAACAATCCTAAATTTGAGACCTCTTATTCGCCCGTAATTGCCACCATAATACATACAATTACAAAGCAAATGAGTGTGCGCAACTCTAAGCCATCTTTCTTGTTAATGGAAGAAGCACCAACGATTCGGTTATTAAATATGCACCGCATTCCGGCTACTTTAAGAAGTTATGACATTGCTACAGTTTACGTAATGCAGGATAAGATCCAGAATGATATGATGTATGGAGATAAAGCCAGTAAAGCCATTTTGAGCAACCTTTCCTATCAATTTTTTGGGAAAGTCAATGATCCCGACACCGCCAAATATTATGAACGCTTCTTTGAAATCGTAAAAAAGGAAACTACCAGCATCAATCGTGGCTACAGCCTTGATTTTGATACACGTATTACTACCGGGGAACGGGAAATTCCAAAAATACGAGCAGATGTATTTTTCCGCTTGAAACAGGGAGAGTTTATTACTTATGCTGATGGGGAGGACAAAAAGGTGCAGTTCAAATTGCAGAAAATTCAAAGACAGGTTCCTCAGGAGGAAAAGCAATTTTCCAAGGCTGACTTAGAAGCTAATTTTGAAAGAGTTTATCAGGAAGTGAGATCAATTTTTAATTAAATTATAGTTTAACAAATCAGAATATTATATTTGTACAAATGGCAAGAGCAGATTTATTATTAAAATTAGTTAAAGCCGGAACTAACGGAGACAATACCCTTTTTAGAAAGGTTGTTGAATCTATTATTGCCGAAGAAAAGAGTAAACAACATCATATTGTAGCTCAACAACTATTAGATGCACTTTCCAAAGCCTCTAAGCCTCAATCCAACCAACCTATACATAATCGTTTACTGGAAGATGGATTAGACAGTTTTTTATATCGCATTTACCCTCAAAAGACTTTGGATGATGTGATTTTAAATTACGAAAATCAAGCCGTCATTCAAGACCTTATCCAGGAACACCATCGCAGTGACTTATTGAGATCCTATAATTTAGAACCTAGAAATCGTATTCTATTGGCAGGTCCTCCTGGAAATGGAAAGACTTCTCTCGCAGAAGTCATAGCTCAATCTTTAATGATTCCATTTTACGTTGTGAGATATGATGGTATTATTGGTAGTTACCTAGGAGAAACCGCTACTCGGCTTAAAACAACTTTTGATTTTATTAGAACGCAAGAATGTGTTTTATTTTTTGATGAATTTGACACTATAGGAAAAGAACGTGGGGACATTCACGAAACGGGTGAGATTAAAAGAGTTGTAAGTTCTTTACTTCTTCAGATTGATCGTTTGCCGAGCTATGTCGTAGTTGTCGCAGCAACTAATCACGCCGAACTTCTGGATAGGGCTGTATGGAGAAGATTTCAAGTAAGATTGGAATTAAAAGCTCCGGATAAGTCAATGATAAAGATTTGGCTGAAAAACTTTGAACAGCGTGTTAAATACGATTTGCAATATCCTATTGATAAAATAGCAAATAAGCTCGAAGGTCTTAATTTTGCTGAGATTGAAGAATTCATCCTCGATGTTGAACGTAAATATATATTGTCGCTCCCTGACGTAAACGTAAAAAGGTTAGTGGATAAATGCCTTATTCAATTGGAGCATAAATATTCTTTAGGGAATGGTTAAAAAACCACTTCTTTTGTTCCCATTCCCTATAAGTGCGGAAAAATCTAAAAAACAAGGTTTTCCTGGTAAAATGTTCATCCCAACCAAAACTCAACAAATTCAGAGAAATGAATTAAAGATTACGGAATTAGATCGTGTACTTTCTAATAGGTCAGCCTCATTACAAAAGGAAGCAGGGAATATTATCCCTGAAATGATCTTGGTGTTAGAAACTGCCGGAGAAATAAAAGATTTTTTTAAAGCTGTGAAAAAGACTCCAGGAATGGAGTTTTTAGCTGAATATGAGACTGAGTTCGAGGCAGAAGATGATTTCTATAACATTGATAAAAACGGTAATAGATCTGAAGAAAATGTTGATGCCCGGTTTTATCTCACAATGACCAACCAAAGGGCACTTAAAGAACTTCAGAAATATTGGCGAGAATATAAGAAAGATAAAGAAAAACAAAATTTTAAGCGAGGGACTGCAAAATTCAGATCGCTTTTTGAACAATTAAAGGATATTAGGCCCTATAATGTTAGTGATAGGGTACGTGATACAGGTATTGAAAAATATATTCAGGAAAGAAAATTATACGATTTTGATTTCGTAAGATTTGAAATAGAATTGGCATTTAAAGGAAGTGACCAAGCCAATCGAAAAGCCTATGAAGAAGTAACCCGTTTACTGAATTTACATAATGGAGAAGAAGTAAAAGGTTCAAGGACTATAATTTCCGAGATATCATATCACGCTTTTATTGCAAGAGCTCCAATTCAAATATTTGATGATCTTACGGAGAATACGAATATTTCCTTTTTAAAATCGCAACAAGTTTTGTTTTTTCGCCCTGTAGGACAGATGGTTTTTGAAACTCCTGAAGATATTGAGCAATTAAAAAAGTTGCCCAATGTTGAAGAAAATGATGAACTACCCACAAATGGCCATCCAGTCATTGCACTTTTTGATGGTCTTCCTTTAGCAAATCATTCTCTATTAGAAAATAGATTACAAATTGATGATCCTGATGGTTTCTCCAGTAATTATACGGGTAATCAAAGATTTCACGGTACCGCAATGGCTTCTCTTATTATTCACGGGGATTTAGATAATGAGAAAAAATCGATATTAAAAAGACCCTTGTATGTCCGCCCTATAATGAAATTGGGTACACAACTTTATCAAGGAGAATGTCTTCCAGATGACGTTTTACCAATAGATTTAGTGCATAGGGCTGTTCTAAGAATGAAAGTGGGAGATGCGGACAATCCTCCAGTAGCCCCTGAGGTAAAGATCATTAATTTTTCTATTGGAGACGCTTTTAGACCTTTCTTGAACAATATGAGCTCTTGGGCAAAATTACTGGATTGGCTTTCTTATCAATACGATATCTTATTTGTAATTAGTGCAGGAAATTTTAGTGACGATATCGCTTTGGAAATCCCAGATGATGAATTTGATAATCTCTCTGATGATGAAGTACAAAAATTAGCTTTAGAGGAAATAGTTAGGACAAATTTTAATAGAAAGATTTTGGCACCAGCTGAATCAATAAATTCTATTACAGTTGGTGCGGCACATTTTGATTTCTCAAAGCCTAATAATTTATACCAAAGGAAAAATCTGATTAAGTCATCTTCCTTATTATCTCCAATAAGCCGGATTGGTTTTGGTTTCCGAAAGAGCATAAAGCCAGAAATTATAACGTCAGGTGGGCGGAAGTTATTTCGAAAATCTCCAATTCAAAATTTACCAGGGAAAACGCTTCTTAAATTAGAATCAAGCCCATTTAATGTAAATCCTCCCGGAAACAGATCTGCATTTCCAGGTAGTCCAGGACAAATAAATAAGTCTGGGTATTTGTGTGGTACTTCAAATGCAGCAGCTTTGACATCTCGTCTTGCTGCGCAACTTTATGATGTTTTAATTTCTATAAATAATTCTGGAGATAAATCTATACCAACAGATTTTCTTACTGTAATTATTAAAAGTTTATTGGTACATAGTGCTAGTTGGAGTAAAAGTTCAGATTTTTTATTGCAACTAATTAAGGATTTACCAGGCTCAGCTGCAAATACTTCAAAAAAAAACGTATTGCCTTATCTAGGGTATGGGGGTATAGATCCAGAACGCATTTTATATTGCACTGAGAAACGAGTAACAATTATCGGATACGGAAAGCTTTACGATGGTCAAGCCCATTTATATAGATTTCCATTGCCGCCATCACTTACTAAGGGAAGGATTGATAAAAAACTAACAATAACTTTAGCCTACAATAGTCCACTAAATTTTAAAACAAGACAATATCGTAAAGCACAATTATTTTTTGATAATCTTAAGCATAATAATCATCTCGAATTAGATAGATCATATTATGATTTCCGAACCACACAATTAGGAACTGTACAACACGACATTCTTATTGGGGACAAGGCTGACGTCTTTGTTGATGGTGATTTTTTAGAAATAAAAGTGAATTGCAGAGAAGATGCATCTGAGCTCGGAAAATTGCCTATTAAATATGGATTGTCTGTTACCTTAGAAGTCAAGGAAAATAATGACATAAAAATTTATGAAGAAATTAGGCAACGAGTTCAAACACGAATTAGACCTACTCTATAAATACCAAAATTATTTTTCAAAAAGGTCCTTTCTCCCGCGCTCCTTGCTGCGTAACCTTCCAGTTTCCATTAATTTTTAAAAGCTTAAATAGCTCAGGGTTTTCTTCATAAGATGTGGTGAATCTAACCCAAGCTATTTCATTATCGGCGGTTTCTTCCAGCACTTTAAAACTGGAATTCCCGGATTTGCCTGCCCCCATTAAATCTTGTATCGATTTAAGGCCTTCGTAGCCTTCTGGGGTAGTATATTTTTTCAAGGTCTCATTATCCTTATTGTAGAAACTTTCAACTACAATTTTTGAAGTTTCGCTTGGTGAAAGGTCTTGTTTTCCGGTACAGGCAAGGAATAAGAAGGCTATTGAGTAAATGACGACGTTTTTCATTGCATTGCTAATTAGGGTTGTTGATAAATCTATGCGATACTTTTAATTTTAAGCTTCTTTCTCCGTTCTTTTCATTTAGCTCTAAAACCGCTCTGCGGTCATTGCTTATTGAAAACTTAGGCAGCGCATAAACCAATCTTACAGTTTCGTTTTCTGCTACTTTGGAGGGCGAATTATACTTGAAAATTGGCTCTTGATAAAGGCGTTGCAATGATTTCCTTTTACCTTTTTGTCTCGTTTCAACCGAGAGTTTTAAGAAATTCAGATCGTAATCCAAGGTAGATTTATTTTCAATTTGGATAACAAAGTAAAGCTCATCCTTGTCAAAAACAATATTTTCAATGCTCAAAACGATGCCCTCATTACGTTTTTGTAGCCGGTTAATCCGTTGTTTTCGATCAAGTAGATAGGAACTGAATTTTTGGTAGTAATAAATCTCATTTCCTAACTCTTTCTTAGACTCATTTACTTTTGCCGAATCAGCAACAATGGGCTTTTCATTACCGATGCTTTTAGACTTTGGTATAAAATAATTTAGTTTATCAAGCTGTTTTTTATACTTTACAATATACGAAAAAACTAAACCATTTCTATTGACCACCAGAAGATTACTTTCCATTCCCGGCTTTGCCTGGAGCAACCCGAAATACTGTTCTTTCTCGCGATTATAGGTAAACACAAAATTTTCAGATCCCGTAATTCCTTGGCGGATGGGTTCTGGGAAGAATAAAGCCACGTTCTTTTGGTCATTTGCATAAATCGTATCAAGGGTTATTGGTTGTTGTGCAGAAGTTTTCTCGACGGCCAAAACTAAGGCAATAATTAAAATATAAGCTTTCATAATTTAAGTTTTAAAATTAGTCTGTAATTGTTGAGCACGGTAACCTTTACGTTCTGGTTGTTGCGCTTGATTAATTTGGTTATTCCACTCACTTGCGGTACGCTAGGGATGTTGATATTCCCTAGAATATCATCTAAAACTTCATTAGTGGCCTCTGCGCGAAAATTATTTTCCACGTATATTCCCTCGCTACCATCCTGAAGATCGAAGGCTTTAAGTTTTGTGGGATGGTGTTGGATATTTTCGATTTCAATTAATACCCGATGGGGTTGAAAACTGATAAAGCCAAAAACGTACGTGTTCTTTGGAATGCTTTTGTTATTAATGGTCGCGGTTTTGGTCAGGCGCATCCGTAAACGCGAATTAACCTTGACCACTTGATCACCATCCACGGCCGCATAGATTACGGCATCCGTTGTTCCGTAAATGGAAATATCATTTCCTTTTGGATCAGATGCAAAGAACAACTGATGTTCCAGCCCCATTTCCTTGGTAGCAATTTTTTTTTCCACCTTTATTTCTGCGGAGTCAACTACATTTGCGACTTTGGTAACAGCTTTCGCAACGCCAATATTCTGATAATTTTTTTCGGAATACTTAATTTTCCCTGCTGAGTAAATACTATCCACAATGCGCTCCTTTTCTTTTTCAGGCAAATCCGCATCATAAAAGCCCAGGGAATCAATCAACTTTTCATCGTAGATGCTTGGTGCGTTGGTTTCCCGCACTTCCTTCAAATCGTTGATTGCATCCAGTTTAGAATTGTATTCTTTTTGACTTTCTTCCAGTGCGGGAACAGATGTCTCTTTAAGATTCTCGTTTTGGCTTTCGTCATCACCCATTACCATCACGGAATAGGAAATAAGAAATAGGAATATCACGGCCAAAACTGCCGCAAAGACTATTTTATTCTTTTCTATCTTCATAATCATTGGTTTTTTAAATACCCGCCTGACCGTTGGGCAGGTAATGGATTTTCATTGTTCAGTTTTTTAAGGGATTTCTCGAAATAGTTGGTGATCAATAATCCGTGTGGATTGTTTGGGAAATTCCGATCAACGGCAATAAGGTTACCGGTGGAAACCAACTCGTACGTATCGATAATCGATCCCCGGTTGATTTCAAAAATGGTAACAGTTCTAAAGCTGTAAGCCCCTTGTTTTTCTTCGATTTGGGAATCGATGCTAAGCACCTTTTGAACTAGCGAATATTGCAACAAGCGATTATAAACACCATCCGCCTTTTTTTGTCGATAGAGGTTGTCCACAGAGCTATTGCCGAGCCATAGTGCCTTTTCCAAGTTCTTTTCATAATTGCTTGCATCGATGTTGTAGAAATAATTGTGAAAAAGCTGTAAATGAGCCAAGGCTTCAACTTTATAGTTTTCCTTTTGAGTAACAAGTTTTAATGGAATGATACTTCCATCGGTATTGATGGCAAAAGCATTGTTCAAGGCCTTTTTATTAATGTTATATGCCATCCAAACGGCAAAGAAGCTGGATAATGAGGAACAGATGATGACGGCCAAGACGATAAACCTATTTATTCTAAGGACGGCGTAAATATTTTTATAAGGTGTTTTCATTGTATTAGTTTTAGGCAGTAAATAATTTCAGGGTAAATGAAGTAGCGCGGCGATACAATTTGAACTTTAGGAAAACTATAAACCCTACCGAACCAAGCTGAACAACTGGGGCAAAAAAGCCGCTGCCTACATCCGTCCCGAACAAGTTTGTCCAAAAGTTGGTGTTTATCTCAGTATAAATGGCATTGACAAAGACATTGACCAAGAAGAAGGCCGGTACCAGCATATAGACCGCTGTATACAATTTGAAAAAATTATAAGCCAACGAACGGAATTTTTCAAAAACGGCCAGACTGATGACCAATGGGAAAAACGCTTGCATAATCCCCAGTAGGAAAAAGCGTTCTGCCAAAAACAACGGATAAATGAACAGATCTAGAATCCATAGAATAGTGCTTCCTATAAAAGCGAATATTTTGAAACCAAAAAGGGGTGTTACCAAAGCTTCATAGAGCAATGCCATTGCAGCCTGAGCTGCTTTTATAATGTTTACTTCATCTTCAATAGGAATATCCTGCATCTGTAAAGGAAGTAAAGCCGGGGCCGTGCCGCGATATTGGCCTTCAATGGCCACTAAAATACCATCAAAAAAGCCGAGAATTTGTGTCGAGAAAATTACCAGTAGCACGACAGCAAAGTTTTTGGCCAGTTCTCCAGGACTTAACCCCCAGGTATAGCCATCCTTATCCGCAACGCCCTCACTATATTTTTTGAGGATATTGACTAAAAAGAAAAGGACGGCAAGCGTTTTCATTCCAGCAATGGTATATTGCGAGAAACTACTATTTTGTATGGTCTGGAAAATGGTATCAACATATTCCAGACCTATTCCTAAGATGATATTAGCAGCCATAATTAATATTCTGTTTCACGATTATTGATTTTATCCTGCATCTTTCGGAAAGAAATAATATCACGGTATCGCTTCGTTTTCAATATGATTTCTGAAACCATAATTTTGGATTCTTCTTCTTTTTCTTCTAGGATGTACGCACGGTCGGCATCGCTCATTTTGAGGTAATCGCTGGACAGTATTTCATCGATAAAGTCCATTGTTTCCAATGAGTTTTCTACAATGGAGCTAAAAGATTCAGTCACCCGTTGGATTTCCTCTGGTTTGATATAGGGTGAGTTAAGAATGTCCTGTAAGTCATTCTGCATTACGCTGATAAGACGTTGATTATTCCGGCCTATTTCCTGTACGGCTTTTAACTGCTTGACTACATTGTTTACTTTTTCAAGATTTTCTTTCTGCTGTTTCAGGAATTCGGCAGTTTTTAAAAGTTGGGAAGTTTGCTTGGCAGATTCCACCAGTGATTTTACAAGACTGATAAAGTTCGTATTATCGTAAACCGGCATTCCCTGGGCCCGGGTGTTTAGACTAAAAAAGATAGCCATTCCAAGAATTAAAATTTTTGGTCTCATATTTTTATTTTTTTGGATGAATACTCTGTAATTGCTTTCTCCATGTCCTGATGATTTTCATAAAGCCTCATAATTTCTTCATTTTCGAATCCATCGGTTAAATAAGCTCCATAAACCTCCCTTGGCACTTCCAGACGAAAGACATTGCTTTCCTTCCCAATTTTGATAAACATTTCGGTGTATTTGCGCGCTCCGGAAAGATTGTTCCTGATGGATTTTAACTGGTTAAGATCGTGGCTTGATAGATTGAGCCTTTTGACTAGTTCTTCATAACCTTTTTCATTATGCAGGCTGTAAATGACCTGGGTGTTTTCCAGGATACTTGCCGAGGTGGAATTGTTCGGCAGCTGATTAATGGATTGAAGAATAATACCAATAGCACCGTTTTGCTTACGGATGGCTTGGTAATAGAACTCGACGCTTTCCAGCACGTTTTCAAACTTTAGTTGCTTAGCGAACTCATCGAAGAGGATGATGCCTTTTTCAGCTCGGTTTTTCCAAATGGTTCTTTGGATGGCTGACTTAATAAGCTTCAACATTACGGACAGGATTTCCTTATTGTCTTTTACTTCATCCAACTCAAAAACGATCAGACGTTTGTCTTCAATTTTATAGGTTTGGTCTTCGCTCACTTCAAACAGGAAACTATATAGACCATCGCCGACATATTCAGACATTACGTGCAAGAAGTTTGTAACATTGAAGTAGTCGGGATGGATTTTTAGGGTGTTCAGTAGTTCTTTTTGGTTCCTTTCTATAAAGCTGTAAAAACCATCCAGAGAATGATTTTTTGAAGTGCTATCGTAATAATGGCGCAGTATTTTTTTAACCGAAACTGATTGTGCTTTGGTCACTTTCAAATCTGAAGCAAACAATTCAAATAGGAACACAGATAAGTCTTCTAACCGTTCTGGTGTGAGGTCATTTGTATTGCTTATATAAAATGGATTGATACCAAGGTTCTTTCCGCTTTCGTACCTAAGCACGGTATATTGTTCAGGATAGAGTTTGGCAAATTTGGCATAGGATCCACCGAGGTCAATGATGACCAAGCGAACGCCACTTTCAAAATATTGTCGTAGAATATTATTGGCAAGAAAGGACTTTCCTTCACCTGTTGGCGCGAAAATGGCAAAGTTTCTGGCTTTAATTCGTTTCTTTTTTTCATCCCAAACATCTTTCAGGACTGGAATGTTATGTTCACGGTCATTGAAGATAATTCCGGTAGCGTCGCTTTTGTAATTGGTGTTATTGATGAACAGGCAGAGCGCATGTTTTAAATCGGTTACGTATAAATCATTATTTGAGAAATTGGACGAGAAACAGCAGTAACTGTTTAGTATATAATTCTTACGTTCTTCGCCTCTTGGGTAATAAGGGATGATATCCAATTCCTTAAATTCAGTCTTGATTTTTGAGGTTATTTTATCGAGTTCTTTTGCATCTTTTGACCAATACACAATGTTAAGATGACCACGAATAATACGCGCATTGTCATCAGCATTAATTTGATCAAGGATGTGCTGGATTTTCCCCAGAACCACTTTATTCTGCGAACCGAAGTTGGAACTTTTGTTCAGTTCCTCGATTTTCTTATCCAGCAGCTTGCGCCATTTCTGTTTGTCATCCAGATACAGAATTTGATTAACGATATGGTTCTCGTTAAGCGTAAGCCCTAAGCCATCAATAAACCCTTGATGAAACACAAAATCGTCAGAAGTGAATTTCTCATTAGTCTTGCTACTCTGTACACTTTCGCCAAAGCACAGTTCGCTATTGATGGCCAGGGCATCAAAATGGGTTTCGCCAATATTGACGCTTTTCTTGTTCAGTAAAATATCGGTATCGTAGCCTTCATTAAAGCCATTGAAGTAGGCATTAGTAAGTTGCTGGATGTCGCCCGCTTTAAGCGAAACAAAATCCATCTTTCTGCTATTATTGATGAAGGAAACCGAATCACTTACCGAGTTGGCGAAACTCTTTATGTTATCATCCATTTTCTGAACAATCCCTTTAGAAACCTTACGGAATGGATTCACGTACTTAGGATTGATGAGTGCCTTATTTTTGGTCAAGATGAAGAACAAATAACAACGGTGCTCAATATACCCACGACCTTTAAAATGTTCGTGGGTTGCCTTTTCCAGAAAAGTTGTATTTGGAAGTTTCTCTGAAGTATATGATTTTTTGAGGTAGATATCCTGTTTGTGAACTACGGTACCAACTGGCAAAGATTTTAACGCTTGAAACCAAGCACCGTGCATATCCTCTAAGTCCTTTTCGGATAAGGAATATATTTCCGGCAGATTCCTTTTAAAGCATAGGACCACATTGCCATTATTGGCAAATACGATATTGTCCTGAATATCTGCAATGGGTTGATATGCCGAAAGGTTAATCTTGTTCATAATCGAATCCAGAGTTTCTTTTGTTACTGATGATCTTTGGAAAAGCCTTTGCCATTTGAAATAGCTGTGGATTGATGGTTATTCGTGTCAAAACGAGATACAGGACTGCATTAAGCACCAAAACACCTATGATAATCCCAAAACTGAAAGAAAAAATGATGATTAAGAGGGATGCCAGTATCACGACCATCATCAAGGCAAACAGGGAAATGGGCAGCCCGAAAATGACCGCCTTTTTTCTGATGTTTTTATAGACTTTGAATTTCTTCATAATTTAAGAGTATTAGAACTCAGACCACAATTGAAATCAGGTAGGTAAATATGCCCACTACCGCCCCTGCTATTAATACAAAGACAAGCACCCGGGTAATCCCTTTTTTGAGGTCGGCGTTTTCCCCAAAGAAATGTCCCGCATTGAACAGGAAACCAACAAGGAAGATTACACCTAATATGATTGGGAAAATCGTCCTGATGGTATCGGAAACATCATTGACGGAATCTTCGATACCTCCAATCTGTGCAAAAAGCGAGGTTGAGAATAGAGAAAGAAATGTTGCGAAATAGATTGATTTTTTCATAACGGAACAGTTTAAATTTTGTGTTGTTTTCGTTATTGGAAATTTACCTATATTTGTTTATAAAACATTGAAATTCAAATATTTGTGAATAAAATATTATTTAATATCGATTGATTTTTATTGTTATTATTTGTTATCAAATTCTATGGAATTTTAAATGCAGCTTGTTAATAACCTGAAAAATGAAAATGGAAAAAGTGCTCAAAAACGTCAGTTTTATGATTTTGATTCTAAAAATGTGCATCATTTTTGGGCAAGAAACGACTGCTCAAAAACGAATCGTAATTGACGTTGGACACGGTGGAAAAGATTCTGGTGCAATTGGCATAAATGGAATCCAAGAAAAGGATGTGGTTTTGTCCATTGCAAATGAGGTTTTAAGGCTGAACAAGGAATTGGATAAACCTTTGGATATTTACTTAACCAGGTACAATGACACCTTAATTTCCTTATTCGATAGAACTAAGCTAGCTAAAGCTCTAAAAGCTGATTTGTTTATTTCCTTGCATTGTAATCATTCGGATAATCCAACGGCGAGAGGAATTGAGATATATGTATCTAATGATGAATCAAACCATTCTGATAATTCGATTTGGTTCGCCTTTCAATTGCAAGCTGGGTTCAATAAGAAATTGGGGTTTGAAAACAGGGGTGTGAAGTTTGCGAATTTTAAGGTAATTAGAGAAACCTGTAATTTCTTTCCCGCCATTTTAGTTGAGTTGGGATTTCTTTCGAATAAGGACGACCTGAAATACATTTCAAAACCTTTAAATAAACAATCCATTGGATCAGCTGTTTTAATAGAAGTAAATAATTATTTAATAGATGAATTATGAAAGAAGTATTTATTGAAATAACTAAGAGCGTTAAGGAAATTATTAAACAATTTATTTCAGAAGTGGTAATAATTTATAATTGTTGGAGGCTTTGAACTACTTTCTTTTATCCCCAGCCCCCTCTTCAAAAGCAACAAGATTGAATAATTCCCGCATTCGGCTTCGGACTCTGTTTCCGTAACGTTCTTCCAGTTCCTCGGCATTCAGGTTTGTTGTGGCGTGGGTTTTAACCTTTTGATTTGTCTGAAGAAAAAGTTCATGGCGCGATAAGAGCACTTCACCCATCACGTTCAAATCCTTTCCGTAAAATCTTCCAGATGGTTCCACGCCTAAATCATCAAAGCAATAAAATTTGGTATTCCCATATTCTTCCACAGTTTTAAAACCTAAATGGTTAAAACTGAAGGTTACATTCCGGCAAGGAATCATTTCATAGGGACGTTGCAAGGGAACTAAATGGCGTAGTAATTTCATTAAACTGGTTTTTCCGCAGCCTATGGGGCCAGATAGCAAGATGCCTTTGTTGATGTCAATTCCATAAGATTCACAGTTGTCTTTATCTTTTACGAAGTAGGAACAGAGTTTCAGCAAAATATCTTTATCCTCATCATAAATCTTAAACTTTTCGCCGAACAAGAGTTTGCCTTTGGCTTTCAGGTAAATCAAAATTTTTGGAAAATCGTAGAGTACACTTTTCCCATCAAATTTTCCGAGCGAATATTCCACGCCACCTTCGATAATTTTAGAGGGGTTGTCCATAGTCTTTGTTTTTAGTGGTTCGCAAGTTATCTTTGATTTGGGATGCTTGTTTTTTGTTTGGTTTTTTTTCCTGGTTAAATAATTCGGTTCTGTCCATCCAATTGGTAGCAACCGAACGCCAATCTCTGATAGCTTTTTCATCGCTTGTTTGCCAATTTCGGGTTTGATAATGCTCAAAGAATTTTTTTGCTTCATCAGCATCAAAACCTTTTTCTTCAAAAAAAGTAATAATAGCCTGCCTGTCCTTTGGCTGTTTATTAATGTTTACTTGTTTAGTATTGTTTATATTAGATACCAATGCTTGTCCACTCACGGGGCGGTGATGGTACACAGCTTGTCCATTGGTGGGATGGTGCTGGTACACTACCGGTTCACGTATGGGATGGTACCGTTCCGCAAGTTGTTCCAATTCGGGATTGTACTGTCCCGTATAAGGTTCATCACTTGTCTCGATAATGGCCATCTTAATTTTGCTGCCTTTGTATGGATTGTTGGATGGAAAATAGGATAGGTATTTCCAAGCATTAAGGTCGGTCACGCACCGATGGTACGTCGATTTTGAACCAATTTTGGCCACACGCATCAGTTCGCGACGGTTTACAAAAAATTCATCTGCAAAGCGGCTGCTGTTCCATTCCTGGAATAAAGCCATATAAAGGCTGATGTGGGTTGGGTTCAAGCGGTCATCAAAAAAGAACTTTTCAAAAGCCGCGTTCAGTTGCTTAATGTAGTTCATAGTAGTTATTCAAATTTGTGATTTACCCGATTGGCGGTCATCAAGTTTTGGATTTCCTCGGCATCATAGTAAATAATTCCTCCAACTTTGGTGTAAGGTAGGGTGCCGTTAATTCTTAAGTTTTGAAGAGTTCCCGGACTTACCTGGAGCAGATCCATAACATCAGAAGATTTTAAATATTTCTTTAAAGTTCCTAATGATTGTTTGGTGATTAAACTTTTAATTTCCTCAAGTAGTTCTAATTTGAACTCCCGAAGATCGTCGGTGGTAATAATACTTGTTGGCATAATAGAACGGTTTTTAAAGAAAGGGGCTACCAATCGATTAAATCTTTTTAATTGATAGCCCCTATCAAGGTTTGACTTTCGTTCTACTAATTTGATATACTTTACCAAATATTTTTCCCTATATTCTTCGTACTACGAAAGAATTTAACAAGTGATAGAATTAGGATTATTTTGCTGCTATTTGAAGATGTGGCAAGGAATTATAAACTGTTATTTGGCATTGAGGCAGGTAGTAACCCAGATTTCGTAGAAACTCGTAACTACGAAAAGAAGAATTTTCCGCTGTTTCTCTTTAAATCTGAAAAAGAAGGATCCATGAAAGAAGCATAATAGAGGTAAACCCAGGGTTGGTGGCTGAAATTTAAGGCGGTTTTCTAGCTAATTTTCAACCACTAATTCTTTATTTCCAGACGATTATTTTTTTAATAAGAAATAATCAAGCTAAAACTACTGCTGCTTAATATAAAAAAATGAAAGAAAAGGAGATTACTGGAAATCGCATAGACAGAGATTAGTAATTAAAATATGGTATTAGGCATTTTTCTAGTTTCTACTGAGAAAATTAAAATCAAATTATTTTGGAGAGTGGCCATCAAGCCTTTAACTATTTATTTGCCTTCAAGCTCTGTAATTCGTTTCCTAAGTAACATTTTTGTTTCCTTTAATGAGTCATTGGCATCTTCTAAAGCGTTATTGGCTTTTTCTAACGCATCTAGTTGCCTTTGAAGATGAAGTAATTTTTCGCGCAGAACTTCTGGATCAGTTTCATTAATTATTGAGTCTGTTGAATCTTTTTGGAGCATTGGACCTTTACCCGTTAGTAACCATGCGGGACTTAGTTCTGGGCATTTTGAATATAGTAATTCAGCATCAAAAGAATTTCTTGATTTCCAATTCGATAAAGTCTGTCTGGTAATTTCTAAAAAATCCGCTAATTCTGCATCCCTTTTAAATCCATAATGAATCTTTATCTCATCAAGCATTTTAGATTTATTCATATTATGTAAACGAAATGTTTATAAAAAGTAAAAAAACAGTTGTTTTGTAAACAAAATGTTTATATATTTGATTTTGTTCCGATTAAAGGAACAAATCAATGAACAGGCAAACTTACGTAATTTATGCAGAAAACTTATAACACTGAGGTGGTAAAAGCCTTGGCATGTAAATATAAGGTGACTCCTCGTTACATACGATATTGTCTGAATGGTGATAGAACACCAATATACGCAGATGAATTAATTGCAGAGTATTACAAAAAACTGGATCAGGTAGAAAGGGCATTAAATTCAGATATATGAATGTATTATTTCCGAAAATTAAAATTGGAGTACCGGTAGACCTGAAAGGGAATTTTTTCCTTTAAATCAAGAGTAATAGTAGGGTATTATGTCACAGCATAATTTCAATTTATTAAAAAATGGCGATCCGACGGCTTTGGAGCATATACATGCCAGATACCACCGGAGTATATTCTGGGTAGGCAGGGGAATTCTTGATGATGATTTTGTTGTATCATCCCTGGTTCAGGATAGCTTTCTAAAATTATGGGTTCACCGGGATCGTATAGAAACCCCTAAACATATTTACTTTTTCCTGCGAATGGTCATGCAAAGGGAATGTTATTCCTATTACACATTGCCCAGAACCAAATTTTTCAGCAAAGTCAATTCCCTGGACAGTTATGAAAACTTCCAGGAGTAATTAGGGGGCTATGATCCAATAAGTGATTTAGAAAATTTTAGAGACCAGGAACGGGAACAAAAAGCCTTTGAAAAAATTATAAATGTCTTACCCTTACTAACGGCCGAGAGAAGGCACCTTATTGATCTCTGTCTTAAATATGGCTTCCGTTACAAAGAAATTTCCAAAGTTATGGGCACGAGCATTCCGGAAACTTTTAACGAGGTGCAACTGGCTATTTCAGATCTTAAAAATATCATTAATCCGGATTCCGTAGCTCAAACTAAACAAAAACCAGCCATGGTAATTAAGGTGCAGGCTAACATGACCCCGGAGCAGGAAGAAGTATTCCGCCTCCGCAATGAAAAGAAATTTTCTTTTGCAAGTATAGCTGCTGAGCTTAAGCTTTCCCAAAAGGAAGTTCATAAAGAATTTATGATCGCTTATAAGATCATGCAGGAGAAACACGAGCAGCAACAGCAAATAGCTTAAGATGGAAAAGTCTACGCTAAAACTAACCCGAAAGATCCAGCTATTGGTTGATCTGCCTACCCCGGAGGAAAGAAAGGAGGCTATTGGGAAGCTTTACCAGTGGCAGAACAGGTGCTTTAGGGCAGCTAATATGATCGTCTCCCATCTCTATGTACAGGAAATGATCAAGGACTTCTTCTATTTTTCTGAAGGGATAAAGTATAAACTGGCCGATGAAAAGAAGGATGAAAGCGGTATGCTGCAACGCTCCCGAATGAATACGACCTACCGAGTTGTATCAAATCATTTCAAAGGAGAGATCCCTACCAATATCCTGGGTAACCTGAATCAAACATTAATTAGAACCTTCCTCAAAAACAGGAAGGAATACGGGAGTGGTGAACGCTCGCTCATGAATTTCAGGAGAGACATCCCTATTCCGTTTGATATGGATGGTGTTAAGGGATTATGTTATATTGAAGAGAAGAAAGCCTTTTGTTTTCGATTATTTTCAATTCCTCTTAAGACGTACTTAGGTAAAGATACTGATAAACACAGGCTGTTGGAGCGTGTAGTAACTGGAGAAACCAAGCTTTGTTCCTCACATATTCAGTTGAAAGACGGCAAAACCTTTTTGCTTGCAGTTTTTGAAATTGAAAAAGACAAGCACGTCCTGAAACCGGAAGTGATTGCAGAGGCTTCGCTGTCACTTGAATACCCCGTTATAGTCAAAGTTGGTAAAACCAGGCTCACCATTGGCACCCGGGAAGAGTTTTTGTACAGAAGGCTTGCAATACAGGCAGCCAGGAAACGGGCGCTGGCAGGGGTAACCTATGCCAGATCGGGCAAAGGCCGAAAACGAAAAACCAAAGCGCTTGATAAGTTTGAAAATAAGGAAGGCAATTTTGTGGACAGCAGGTTACATCTCTACAGCCGGAAGTTGATCGACTTTTGCATTAAACACCAGGCGGGAACGCTGATTTTATTGAATCAACAGGATAAGATAGGGATAGCCAAAGAAGAGGAATTTGTACTAAGAAACTGGAGTTATTACAAGTTAATGACCAAGATAAAGTACAAGGCAGAGAAAGCAGGGATCGAAATTATTATAGATTGAATTAGTCTCGAGGGTGCTTGTACACCCGTAAGGTGAGGTGATTATCACACTCACTAAATGCAAACAGCATATACAACGGCGTGGGCTTTTTTATTTAAACATGATAAGTGGTTAGGATCATTTACTTGAATTTTTCTTTTATAGGATAATTTAGGTAAATGTATGTTGCCAATGATAATTTTTACAAAAGCAGTTGTATTCTTCCGGATATTTTTAAAACCTTGAACTTTACATGAATATAAGTTTAAGATTCTTTCTTTCCTTTAATAAGAAAAAATAATCTCCTTACACAAAAAAACGTTTCGTAGATAAAATTGTCGTTGTCCGGGCTTTTTCTATGCTAAATGAAAATGATAAATTTGCCTATTCCAGAAAATCTCTAATCAAAGTTGTAAGATTTGGGATTTTACGTACTAAAGATAAGATACTTACACTGTAGTAAATACTAATTGCCTGTAGCAAACAACGACAAAATTTCAGGGCTTGCCGCAGCTATCCCTACGAGGGCTCCTCCGGCAGCCACAGAAAAACCCCACTGCTTCCTTAGTTTTTTTAAAGGTGTTGCTAAATGTTCCGCGCCCCAATGTGCCAGCCATACGGCAGCAAGCAACACCAATGCCCAGATCCATGTACTCATATCTGCTTCTAAAGATTTTTTTAAGTTCTCAAAATAAATTTCGTTTTTCTAGCTGATGAACATCCTTTCTTGCGAAATAGTTTCTCAGACTTAACTTAGTCTTAATTAAAACCGAATAGAGAATTATCTCAATTTAAAAAAAGATAAAGGAACTTTCTCCTAAACTTCTGTTAGAACCTTTTTTATTTTTCTTCTTCCAAACCTTAAAAACAAATTCCAAGAAAAATTAGCCATGTAAGTTTTTCAAAACAAACCAAAAAAATAAAAATGCTAATACAAATACGCCTATAAGCATTAAAATTCCATTTATTCTGTCCTTTCTGGTAATTTTACTTTTCGGGGATTTTTTATACTTTATTTTTTTTGTTTTCCTTCTGGCTTTTGGATCTACAGTCATTTGGCTTTCTTTTTCTTAAAACTGGCTCTTTTGAAATATTCTTCGGAAAATAGAGAATTGCTTTAGTTCCAATTCATGGTTTCTTTACAATGTGCGTTCTTTGGAAATTCTTTTCTATAGTACCTATTCTAGCATAGATTTTTATCTTTATTTTTATTGTATATTGTTTGGCAGATAGCCTAACATGTTCAAATGGTATGTTAATTCTCCTCTTGTATTCTCAAATACAACTTGCCCCGTCACTTGGATAATTTTAATATTCTAAGGGCACTGCGCATTACGAAAGTGAACACAATCCCACCAATTACTAAATCCGGCCATTTGCTGTTTAGAAAATAGACCAGTACCCCTGCCACTATAACACCACCATTCACTATAATATCGTTGGAAGTGAAAATGGCACTGGCCTGCATATGCGCCTCATCGCTTTTAGCCTTATTGATTAGCCAAAGCGAAATCAAATTTCCCGCCAGGGCGAAAACCGAAACGATGATCATCCATTGAAATAATGGCGTTTCACTACTTAAGAAAAAGCGTCTTATAACTTCTACAAATCCCAGTAAAGCAAGCCCCATCTGAAGGTAACCGCTAATTCCCGCAACCTTCTTTTTTCTTGAAATGGATGTCCCAACGGCAAACAAGCTAAGGGCATAAACAATAGCATCGGCAAGCATATCCAGGGAATCAGCAATAAGACCCATGGAGGCTGATATCCATCCGGTGGTCATTTCTATGAGAAAGAAACCAAAGTTTATTCCAAGTACCCACCAAAGGATTTTTCGTTGGTGGGAATCATCTGAAGGTAAAGGCAACGCAGCTTCTGTGGTCTCTTCCAATTTATCATTTAAATCCAGCTGACGGATTTCCTGATGTACTTCCGTGCTGTCTCCGGTATGATAAACTTCCAATTTTCGATTAGAAATATCAAAAGCCAAATGTTGAACCTGTGCAACAGACTGCAACTTCATTCGGATCATCTGCTCTTCCGAAGGGCAATCCATTTTTTGAATGGTAAATGTGCTTTTATTCATTGTTAATATTTGTTATACGACCCGAACAAGAGAGGCCACTTTAAAGGAAGATCCTTTATTGAAAGTACTACACATCTTTGACTGTTACTTTAGCTCCTCTGTGGGCATCTCTTGTTTCTTTGGGGTTTTCAACCTCCTGTAGCACGACGCCAACAGTTATAAGGCTGATGATCAATCGGGAATTTTGGATTAAATATGCAAAGCCCTGTCATCTGTAGCTGCCAGACAGGCTTCTTTAAAGGTCTCGGAGAAGGTGGGGTGCCCGTGGGACATCCTTGCAATATCTTCGGCAGATGCCCTGAATTCCATTGCCACTACCGCCTCTGTATAGCTATCCGCAATTCGTGGCCCTATCATATGCACCCCCAATATCTCATCGGTTTCCTTATCTGCAATTACTTTTATAAAACCGTCGGTGTCCATACTTATTTTTGCCCTTGCGTTGGCCTTAAAAGGGAAAGAGCCTGTTTTGATACTTCTTCCTGCTTCTTTCAGTTCTTCTTCGGTCAAGCCTACCCCGGCCACTTCGGGTTGGGTATAAACTATATTAGGAATAAGGGAATAGTTGATATGTGGTTTTTGACCCACTATTCTTTCAGCCACAAAAACGCCCTCTTCACTCGCTTTATGGGCAAGCATTGCTCCCCGGATTACGTCCCCTATGGCATAAACCCCCTTGACATTGGTTTCGAGGTTCTCATCCACTGTTACCTGTCCTTTTTCGTTGGTTTCAACTCCTATATTTTCAAGTCCTAAATTAGCGGTGTATGGTTTCCGGCCAATGGCCATAAGGCAATAGTCACCTTCTAAATTCATTTCTTTTTTATCGGAAAGATTTTCTGCTTTCAATGCCACTTTGCCTTCAGTTGCTGTTGCATTTGTCACCTTATGTTCCAAATAAAATTCAATTCCTTGCTTTCTTAGGGAACGGTGCAATTGCTTACCCAGTGCGCCGTCCATAGTGGCGATAAGGCTGTCAAAATATTCCACAATGGATACCTTTGAACCCAGTCGGGCGAATACAGAACCTATTTCAACCCCGACAACACCGCCGCCAACGACCATTAAATGTTTGGGTATTTCCTGTAAGGCCAGGGCTTCGGTAGAAGAGATAATACGGTTTTTGTCTATTTTAATATTGGGCAGGGAAGCGGGTTTAGACCCTGTGGCAATGATGATTTTATCGGTTTCTATGGTTTCCGTTTTATCTTCGGCCTTAATCTCAATCGTACTTTTGTCCTTAATGGTGCCGTGGCCTTCATAAACGGTTACCTTGTTCTTTTTCATCAGGTAACCAACACCATTGATGATTTCCTGTACCACATCCTGTACCCTTTGGTTCATTTTCAGGATATCGACATTGGCCTCTTTTACATCAATCCCAAAGTTTTCGAATTGATGCCTGAGTTTGTAATAATGCTCAGAGGCTTCCAGCCAGGCTTTTGACGGGATACAGCCAACGTTAAGACAGGTACCGCCCAACGTGCTGTACCTTTCAACAATGGCCACTTTTAATCCCAATTGGGCGCAACGGATGGCACTTACATACCCGCCCGGGCCAGATCCTATAATAGTTACATCAAATTTTTCCATATCTTGAAATATAAGTTTTTAATCCCTCATTGAGGGTTTAATTCCCCGTCCCGATAGCTATCGGGATGCCTCAAATTTTTAAAAGTCTCTTCTAATTCATACCGAGTGGGCTTTCCCCGAGGTTTTTGATTTAGTATTTCTCACGACAAATCACCTATTAGATCTATTTTAATGAAAGGAGGCTTTTGACTTAACATTTTTCACAGTACTTTCTGATAGACTTTACGGTAACAGCTTTTGGAATTTTTCTTAGATCTCATCCTTCCAGATCATAAAACCATTCTCCTGCCTGTTTAATAGCTTGGTCAATAGCTTCTTTTTCTGTAGACTTTCCTTCTTTCATAAGCTCGTTGGCTATTTCAAGGGCCTTCTCCCTAACAATTGGGGTAAGGGAATCAAGATCTGTTTTAAAATCTTCAAACATCCAGTCCATATTATCTGTTTTAATGATTGAACAAATCTTTTTCTTCTTCTGAACCCACCTCTTTCTTTGGCATTTTATCAAGGAAATAATCCAGGACCACCCCTACCACAATAGCTCCTCCAAAAGCAGCATATACTTGCCATTCGTATTGAATTACCAAAGCCAGGCTGATCAAGATAGCTAAAATGGGTAGGATAGGCGTTTTACCTATGGACAAAGGCACTTTAAAGGGTCTTTTCTCTTTCGGCGACTTAAAACGTAAAACAATCAGGGCTATATTTACGGCAATAAAAACCAGTAATGCACCTAAGGAAGACATTCCTGCAACTAATTTAATATTACCCAATAAAAGAAATCCGGCCACTGCTGCCAACACCACCAGCGTTGCTGCCCAGGGAACTTTTTGAGCATTGGTTTTCTTCATAAAAGCCGGCAATTCACCAACCGAAGCCATTCCAAAAAGAAGCCTGCTGATGGATATAATCCCGCTAAAAGCGGCATTAGCGGTGGCAAACAAGGCAGCAACCGCCAAAACAATGGGCATCCAGGAATTTAAATTGGAAGCAGCAAGAGATAATGGAGAATTTACTTTTGCCAGTTCTGAAGCGTCGCTTATATTGAGAACCGTAAAGGAGATAAACAGGTAAATTATTGTGGTAATGAGCATCGTCAACAAAAATGCCCGTGGGATGGTTTTACCGGGATTTTTTACTTCAGAGCCCAAAGCTGCCATATGTTCAAAGCCTGTATAAACAAAAAACAAGGTCGCGGTAGCAGCTATGGTACCGGAAAAAGAATCGATAATAAAAAATTCCTTGTCAGGAGCACCTGTACTGTTCAGTCCCAATATTATTAGGAGCAATAGTCCCAATAGCTGAATGCTTACCATTATAATATTGGCGGTAGAAGATTTTTTTATACCAGTAATGCTTATTAGGGTGAGCAGTATTAATGCACTGTAACTAAATAAAAGGGCAGGGAGGTCCAAAAAAACATTTAGATATCCCGAGAATGCCAGTAGTACAGCAGCAATGGTAGCCGAACTGTGAAAGGCGATTGTCCATCCGGTCAGGAATGAGGGAATATCTATTTTTGGAAATGCTTTTCTTACAAAAATAAACTCTGCTCCGGCATTGGGGAAGGTTGAGGAAAGTTCTGCATAGGAAAGGGCAGAAAAACTGGCAGCAATGGCCGCCAGGATGAAACTGAGCCAGAGGTCATTCCCGGCCTGGCCCGCCGCCGCACCAATAACGGTGTAAATTCCCGCGCCTACGATGGTTCCTACCCCGTAAAAAGTGAGTCTTAATGTTCCTAAAGATTTTTTCAGTTCAGCCATTTCTTCAATTTTGCAGGTACCAGTTAATTTTTAAAAGTTATAAAACACCCAATAGTTGAATTTTCGGTATTTTAATTTATGGTGAAATTTTTCTTCCGTTTTTAAAAGCCTCCCAACCTTCTTTTAAGGCATAGGGAACTATTAGAAGAGCCGCCACAGGATCTGCCCACCACAAGTCCAGATATTGTACCGCCAGGAGTCCACCCAATACCGCTATCGTCTGATATAGACAAACAAAAGTGTCTTTGGAATCGGCTATTAATTCCTTGCTGTCCAGTTTCTTTCCATACTTGCGTTTGTACCAAATTAGAATCGGATTGACCACTAAAGATATCAGGAGGATTATGATACCCATGGTGCTCCAGTCTGGAGTTTCTTTATTAAAAAATTTACTTACAGAATCATAGGTGATAAAAATGCTGACAATTAAGAAAGAAGTGGCAATTACATAAAGAGTGATTTTTTCTCTTTTTTTCACCCGCTCTTCGCTAATATTTTTAATTTCCCCGTGTAGCCGCCACCCAAGGGTGCTGGCCGAAATAACTTCTATGATACTATCCAGTCCCCAACCAATTAAAGCTGCGCTTCCGGAGATAAAACCGGCGGTTAGTGATACAGCTACCTCAATAGTATCATATAAGACGTTGTATACCTGGAGCTTCCTGGCCTTTTTGAGATACTTTTTTCTTTCTTGATCTGCCATAAATTTGTTTCTTAACTGTTTATCCAATTTACTGCCTCTACTTTTTTTGTAGATGCAAAATATTTAACTTCTGCAGAAGTAAAAGGTTTCATCAAATCTGTCATCCATTTTTCCCATTTTTTATCCCCTACCATGGCCACTTTTTCAAGGTCGTTGGCATGTTGGACATCGAATTTCAAATCTTCCCAAAAGGCTTTTGGTTCCCATCCTTCAAAGCCCTCCATTTCAAAATACCAACGGATTTTTTTATGTTTTTCCACTATGTTGTTCAGCAGGGGCAATAGCTTATCGTAATCGGCTTCGGTCAAATTGCCTGTTGCCCTTGTGGCTATTAAATTCCCTTCTGTTTGTCCCAATATTTGTAGCATAACTCCTCTTTTAATTATTATTTGATTTATTCCTTTTTATAACATTAGTTACATTATTAGGGGTTTCTAAGCTCCTGAATTGCCCTAAGGGGATCATTGGAATTGAAAATACTGCTTCCTGCTATAACAGCATCAGCTCCTGAATTCAAAATTTCCTTCACGTTATTCCTGTTAACCCCGCCATCTACTTCAATAAAGGCCTTTGCATCTTTTCTTTGTATAAATTGCTTTAATTCCTTTATTTTTTCCAGTGTTTCGGGAATAAAACCTTGTCCGCCAAAACCCGGATTTACAGCCATTAGGCAAACTGTATCTAAATCTTTGATGACGTATTCCAGGCTTCCTAAAGAGGTATGCGGATTTAAAGCTACCCCTGCTTTACAGCCCAGGCTTTTTATTTGTTGCACCACGCTGTGCAAATGAAGGCAGGCCTCAGCGTGCACAGTAATTTGGTCTATTCCATATTTAGAAAAAACTTCCAGATACCTTTCAGGCTCAACAATCATCAAGTGCAGCTCGATAGGTTTCATAGAGTGCTGCTCAATAGCTTCTAAAACAGGTGTCCCAAAGGAGATATTTGGAACAAACATACCATCCATCACATCCACGTGCAGCCAGTCTGCTTCACTTCTATTAATAATTTCGAGGGTTTTGCCCAGGTGGGCAAAATCTGTCGAAAGAATGGAAGGAGCAACCATAAAATTTTTCATAGAAGTTATGTTTTATTGCCTATTTTGGTATTTAAATTAAACCTTACACACTAAATTTACCTGAAGGAAATTATAAAACAGGTTCCACTACAACCTCTGTTATTACAGAGTTGGAGATAAAACATTCAGCATGTGCTTTATGGTGCATTTTTTCCATTTCTTCTTCATCAGGTATATGTTCACCCGAGAATTCTACTTTGGGCCGTAAAAAAACCCTGGTCACAGCCTGTTTACCATCCTTGTTTTTCTCAACCACAGCAACGGTTTCATCTTTGTAACTCTTTATAATATACTTTTTAAAGGAGGCAATAGCCAGAAAAGTCAATAAGTGACAGCTGGAGAGGGAAGCAGCGAAAGCCTCTTCAGGATTGACAAATTCAGCTTTCCCCAAATACTCCGGAGCTGCAGATGCAGTGATTTCAGAGCCTCCTCCAAAAATCCATTGATGGGTACGTGTATAATTCTTATAGGAGAAATCCTCGGAATCGGGATTCCATTCTAGTTTAACTTTAAATTCTGACATTATTCTCTTGTTTTAAATTATAAAATCTACTTTAGATAGTCTTTTGTTCTATTAGTTATATTCATTGATTTTAAATAATTGTGCCTGGAAAGGAAACCCGGGTTAACTAATACAAAAAGTTCTTAATTTTCTTTAGAGAACTTCCTCATAGTATATTTCTAGTTTTAAATTTGGTTCGCCCTCTATTTCTCTTGTAACACTTCATTTTTTGTTTTTTTACTTTAAGGAAAATATGCGATGCTATAAACACCGCATACCTTTCATTACATTAGCTTAACTGCACATCACCGTGATGATTATGGCATGCTTCCGCACATTCATTACAGGCTTGAGCACATTTCTTACAATGCTCATGATCGTGTTTTGCACATTCTTCAGCACACATCCTGCAAGCTTTTTCACAGATCAAAAGATATTCATGCGCAAGGGCAGAATTTCTCTGTAGCAACCTAGCTGCTTGTATACAAATGTCAGCACAGTCAATGTCCAACGGAATGCATCTTTGCATCATTCCGGTTTCTTCTTCTGCTAAGCTTTGAGCAGCACAGTTTTCACAAGCTAAAGCACAGTTTAGCAAGGTTTGAACGAGTTGTTCATGATTTTCATTTTTCATAATTAAATAGATTTAAATTATATGTAGAACTATTTCTACTAAGGTTTATAATATTTATCCTTTTTCAGCATTATTTTTCATTTTTGAAACCAAATCAAATGCTCCCAATTCCCACTTGCTACGCCGATAAGGGCGGATAATTCCCAAGAATTTCTTCACTAAGCCATCTTTTATTTCTTATAAGCCAATAATCTCAAGGCGTTTCCAACCACTAATAAAGTGGATCCTTCGTGAACAAGTACTGCTATCCCGATGTTGGCAAAGCCAAATATGGTGGCGGGAATTAATAAAGCTACAATTCCCAGGCTTACCCAAAGGTTTTGTTTTATGATAGCTTTGGCTTTCCGGCTCAAACCTATTGCAAAAGGCAGGGTTTCCAGTTTATCTGCCATCAGGGCTATATCGGCGGTTTCCAGGGCCACATCAGATCCTGCTGCCCCCATTGCAATACCCACGGTACTATGTGCCATAGCGGGAGCATCATTCACTCCATCGCCCACCATGGCTACTTTATCCTCCTGTTTCTTTAATTTTTTGATAGCATCTACCTTTTCCTCGGGAAGCAGGCTCCCCCAGGCATCGGTAAGATCAATTTCTTTGGCCACCGCATCAGCCACTTTTTGGTTATCCCCGGTGAGCATGATCATACGTTTAATACCGATTTTTTTAAGCTCCTCCAAGGTTGCTTTAGCTTCTTCCCGAGGAGTGTCCATAAGGGAAATAATTCCAATATACTCCTCATTCCTGCGTATCAACATTGTCGTGTTCCCTGCGGCTTCCTGTTCCCTTACTTTTTCTACGGTTTCTTCTGAAGGCTTTTGATCATCGAGCGCTTCAAAGAGCTCCAAATTCCCCATATACACCTTATCTTCCCCGAGGCTGGCTTTTATGCCTTTTCCTAAAACAGCTTCCATATTACTTGCTTCCGGAAATTGTATGTTTCCCAAGCGTTCTTTTCCGTCCCGTACCACTGCTTTTGCAAGGGGGTGGTCGCTTAAAGCCTCTACAGCTACAGCTGTTTTTAGCAGTTCCTCTTCACTTACGTCCGTTAATGTGATAACTTTGGTGAGCTTTGGTTTGCCTTCAGTAAGGGTACCGGTTTTGTCAAAAGCAATAGCGGTGAGCACGCCAAGATCTTCCAGGGGCCGCCCCCCCTTTATCAGAACCCCACCCCTGGCTGCGCGGGCTACTCCGCTAAGTACAGCACTGGGTGTGGAAATGGCCAGGGCACAGGGACTGGCAGCCACTAAAACCGCCATTGCCCTATAGAAACTCTCGCTAAAGGGTTCATCGAGGACAAGGAAGGCGAAATTCAGCAAAACCACCAGGGCCAAAACCGATGGCACAAAATATTTTTCAAACTTATCAGTCAATAATTGGGTAGGTGATTTCTGTGTCTGGGCTTCATTCACCAATGTCACCAGTCTTGACAGTGTAGAATCCTGAGAGGTTTTTATCACCTTTACTTCCAGGGTACTATTGCCGTTGATGGTTCCCGCAAATACACGGTGTTCATCTTTTATTTCGCTTTCTTTTGAATAATCTTTGTCAGGATCGGGTACGGGGGACTTATCCACAGGGACGCTCTCGCCGGTGATGGGTGCCTGGTTCACACTACTATTGCCATTAACAACAACACCATCGGCAGAAATTTTGGTGTTGGATCTCACTACAACAATATCACCTACCTGAAGCTCTTCAATTTTTACTTCCTGCGTCTTTCCATCTCGTTTTATTAGGGCAGTTTTAGGGGCAAGGTCTGCCAGGGCTGCAATGGATTTTCTAGCCTTGTTCATGGCGTAATTTTCGAGCGCATGGCCCAGGCTAAAAAGGAAGAGGAGCAAAGCCCCTTCTGCCCATTCTCCCAGAACGGCTGCCCCAATTGCCGCGACCAGCATAAGGAAATCAATTTCGAAACCTCCTTTGGCAACCGTTTCAATGGCTTCTTTTGCCGTGTAATAGCCCCCAAAGAAATAGGCGCCTATGTACAAGGCCAGACTTACCCATTCCGGCACAGTTTCCAGGTAGGAAAGGCCAAAACCGGTGCCCAATAAAACCCCGCAAATAATGGAAAAGTACATCTCAGTATTTTTTCCTAAAATACCCCCGTGGTCATGGGCGTGGCCTTCATCTTTAAGCTCTGCCTCCTCGTGGGAATGTTTATGGGTTTCAGCCGTTTCAGGAGGCATTTTTTCATTCTTTTTGGCGGTTTTGATTTTCAGGCCTTCGTTCCTCAGGATTTGATTAAAATCTTTTTCATCGGTTTTAGCCTTTATAAATTCCAGCCTTACGATTCCCGATTCGGATACCGAGGCTTCCATTATCTCCTCTAATCCTCTTAACCCTTTTTCGATTTTCCTTGCATGTCTTGCATGTCGAATTCCCTCAACCTCGAGCAGGCTATGTCCAAATTCATTGGTCAATGATGCCCCTGCCTGTTTTGCGAGTTTTCTAATATGGGCAATGGAAATAATGTCGGGATCGTAATGAAAACAAAGCTGAGGGGTATCATCCTCTTTTTCAGAAGCAATATGTACCTTTTCAATACCTTCCCTGTTTTGCAGGTGATCCATTAGCCTCTGCACACATTGATCGTTCTCATCGGGAATTTCCGGCAGTAGTATTGGCAGTTTTACTTGCGTTTTTTTCATTTTTTCTATCGGTTTTTAATTTTCGCTCTCTAATTGTACAATGCCTTTCCTTTTCCTATATAGGCCAATGCCTCAGGAATATCCAGTTCGCGTGTGCCATTTCCGGTACGGATAAAAAAATGGGACCGATCTTCGTAATTGAGGAATACCGGTGTTTTTGAGGATTGTATGTTTAAATGGTAAATGTCCCTTCCTTTAAATTCGTGAAAAGTTACTTTTATCAAAGGACAAAAGCGGGTGCCCAATGTAACGGAGACCAATTGCATAATATACTGCTCAAATCCGTCCCTGCCAGGCTTCTTCAAGGTTTGGTAATCTTCCTGAAGTCCTAAAATATGGCCTTCATCATCAATGCCAATCAACAGGTTGCCACCTTTACAATTTATAAAGCCGGCTATGGTTTTTGCCACTACGACTTCCAGGGCTTTATTTATTTTTGACTGCCGTAAATCCCAGCGAAGTGTAGATTTAAACTCTACTTCACTGGTTTCGCCCTTAGCTATAAGTGCTTCTATAATATCTGTTTCATTCTTCAATTTGTCAAGCTGAAAGATTTTTTTCCTGGTGTAAAACATCAATGCCAGGCTGATGCCCAAACAACCAAAAAGGAGGTTCTTCAAAATCTGGTCAAAATCCCCGAAACCGGCAATTTGTACAAAAACAATTTCCAGGATATTCCACCAACTGCCCTGGTCGCCCTGATTGTCATACAAAAAAAGGGAAATCCCAAGGGGCTGAACAATAAATACCCCCATCACAAAGCCCACAATAACAGTAAAGAAAAACCCCTTGTTGTTCATCAGACAATTATTTTATTAAATCATATTCAATGGTATTGGACGTTCAATATTTTTGTACCTCACCTTTAGTACTTTTTTTGTTCCCCTTAAGCAATTGCTGAACGATTGTGCATTATCAATTTATTCTTCGGTATTTGTTCTTTACAACCCGCACCTTCTAACCCCCTACACTTTTGGCTTTCAATTTAGGCAAACTCCTTTTCCGTTTTTGTTTCCCTTTTAGGGAAAGGCGCTACAGTTTTATCTAAAATTTTTGTTTCAGAAGTTTCCTTTGTACGGAAATCAATTTTCTGAATTCGCATGGCATTTAATATGGCCAGCAGGGTAACGCCCACATCGGCAAATACCGCTTCCCACATGCTTGCCATTCCAAAAGCCCCCAGGGCCAACACCAAAAATTTTACCCCAAAGGCCAGGCCTATGTTTTGCCAAACAATCCGGTTTGTTGCTTTGCTTATTTTTATAGCGGTAGCGATTTTTGAAGGCTGGTCGTTTTGTACCACCACATCTGCGGTTTCGATAGCGGCATCAGAGCCCAAACCACCCATGGCCATGCCAATGTCGGCAAGTGTGATAACAGGCGCGTCATTGATCCCGTCACCAATAAAAGCCAACATAGCCGATCCTTTTTTTAACCTTTCGACTTCTTTGATCTTTCCTTCGGGCAGCAAACCTCCAATGGCCAAATCCAGCCCAAGCTCCCGGGCCAGTTTCTGCACTACCCTCTCTTTATCGCCGGAGAGCATGACGATGTTTTTCACCCCTAGCTGGCGCAATTCATCTACGGCCAATTTCGCATCTTCTTTGATCTCATCGGCAATGGTAATAAAACCACAATACTTTTCGTTGATGGCCATTACTATCGTTGTTTCCACAAAATCGTCTATTTCCGGATCATAGGGAATATTGAATTTCTTTAACAGCTTAGTGTTTCCAGCCAATATGTTAAACCCTTCTACCTGTCCTTTCATCCCCATGCCTGAAATCTCTTCTGCATGCTCCACCTGGGCCGTTTTATAGCCCAAAGAGACCCAATAGGAGGTCACTGCCCTGGCTACCGGATGGTTGGAGCTGCTCTCGAGGCCTGCCACCAGGTTCAAAATCAACTCCCGGTCAAATTCAAAGGTCCTGATGTGCTGCACTTCAAATATCCCTTTGGTAAGGGTGCCGGTCTTGTCCATCACCACGGTGTCCACCTTCCGCATCTGGTCCAGGTAATTGGAACCTTTAAAGAGAATGCCATTGCGGGAAGCCGCGCCAATACCGCCAAAATATCCCAAAGGAATGGAAATCATCAGGGCACAGGGGCAGGATATCACCAAAAATACCAGGGCCCGGTAAAGCCATTCCCCAAAAATATAGGTTTCCACAAAAAAGTACGGAAGCAAAGTAATGGCCGTGGCTAGCAAAACCACAATGGGGGTATAAACTTTGGCAAAACGGGTGATAAAACGTTGGGTTTTTGCCTTTCGGGAAGCCGCTTCCCGTACCATTTCCAAAATTTTTGAGAGCTTGCTGTCCTCAAAACGGCTGGTAACTTTTATGGTGCCCAGGTCTTCCAAATTCACCATTCCGGCCAAAACCTGTTCCCCCTTGTATTTACGGTCTGGTGCGGGTTCACCAGTAAGTGCCGCAGTGTTGAAAGTGGCCTTTTCAGAAATCAAGATTCCATCAATGGCTACCTTCTCTCCCGGTTTTACCTGGATAATACTGCCAACCGCTACCGTGGACGGGTGCACGATTTTTATGGTTCCGTCTGCTTCCACTACAGCCACCTCCTCGGCCTGGATTTTCAACAAACTTTCAATGGATTTTTTTGCCTTGTTTACCGCGGCCCCCTGGAACAATTCGCCCACGGCATAAAAAAGCATTACCGCCACCCCCTCGGCATACTCGCCCAGCAAAAAAGCGCCTATGGTGGCAATGCCCATCAGGAAAAATTCGCTAAAGATATTTCCTTTCCTTATTTGCCTGATGGCTTTCCACAATACGGGCCCGCCCACGGGAAGATACGCCAGTCCAAAAAGGACAAATTGGAAAGGTGCCGTAAACCAGTTAGAAGCCACAACTTCTTTTAAGACAATACCCACGGCCAAAAGGAGAAAACCGGTAATTGCCAAACCGTACTCCCCATAGGTTTGTAAAAAACCACTTTTAGTTGTATTGGAGGATATCCCCCCATTTGAACATGCACCGCTACCGCAACAATCGCTCATAATATTTTTCTTTTAAATCTTCAAAAACAGCTTATTCCAAAGATATATTTAAAAACCTGCAATGAAATTGCATTTTTCAGCCTGAACATTTGCCGCAAACCCCTTTTACCAATAACGTTGTCTCCACCGGCACAAAGTGTTCCGGCAAGGGCACTTCGGGGACTTTTGATTTGGGCAGGCAAAAGGTTTCCCGGCAGTTTTGGCAATAAAAATGCACGTGCATATCTTTGGGGGCGCACTCACAACCTTCTTTGCACAATGCATATTTGGTTGTTCCGTTCCCGTCCACTATACTGTGTATCAAACCTTTTTCCTCAAAAGTTTTTAGCGTGCGGTACAAGGTAATCCTGTCGGCCTTTTCGAAGACCGATTCCAAATCCTGCAAACCTATCGCGGCTTTTTGCTTTTGAAGGGTTTTGAGGACCAACAAGCGCATGGCCGTTGTCCTTACTTTTTTTGCAGTCAGTAATTCTTCGAGTTCCTTTATTTTAAATTTGTTTTTCACATTAACGCCGTAAATTATGCCTGAAAAGGAAATCCCATTAGTAAGACAAACAGTTAGAACTTCCTTTACAGGACTTATTTTATTGTTGTTGCTCCCCGTCAATCAAATTTCTTTATGGATTTTCCCGTCTTTATTTGAAACGCATCTTCAATATCTGAAACATAAATAATTCCGTCGCCAGGATCCGTTGTCTTTCCATTTTCGACTATGATGTCTATTGCTTTTCGTGCTTCTTCATTTTGGCACACCAGTTCCAGTTTCACTACGGGACTATCTGTAATGCGAAAATCAAGGGAGGGGCTGGCACCTTTGGCTTTGAATGCACCGGTCCCTTCCCCTTGCGAAAGGGTCATGCTATTAAAGCCACTATCACTAAGGGCTTCAACTACTTTTTGTACTCTTTTTGGTTTTATAAATGCTTTTATTTCTTTCATCGCTATAGTTTGTATTAAGGATGAACCCTCTGGGTTAACTAATTAAGACAAACATTATACAGAGAGCCCATCCATTTAAGTTTTTAATTTAATGACCGTGAGAAGTCTGGCTCTTCTTCATTTCTGCTATCAAATAATAAGCATTGTTCCACGCCACCTTTGCACCTTCAGGTAAAGGTTGCAATAATTTAATTTCCACCCATCCTTCATTTTCTTCTCCTGTCACCACTTCCACCGGCTTAAAAGACCACTCGGTTTCCCCGTCCTCCTCGTGCTCTTCAGCAATAAAGATGTAGGATTTGTCTTCTTCCTCAATAATTGCTTCTTTCGGTAAGGCTGTTACTTCTGTTCCTGTGCCCGTAACGATCCTGCCGTTGATGTACATGCCCGGTACCAGGTTTTCTGAATCTTCCTGTATCTCTGCATGCACGTGGACAGCCCTGGGATTCTGTTCAAATTTCTTGCCGATAGAATAAATTTCAGCAGTATAAGTCTGGCCGGGCACTGATTCCATTTGTAACAGGACCTTTTGTCCCTCCTTGACTTTATATACATCTTTGGCAAAGACCATTAAATCTGCATGCACATGTTCGGCGTTGATCACTTCGAATAGCTCGGTTTGGGGATCAACATATTGTCCTACCTGCACACTTACATCTTCAATGCTCCCTTTTATTGGACTGACTACAGGAACATTCTCGACAATATTTCCTTCTCGTATGCCAGCAACATTAAGGTTTAACTGCCTGAGCTGTGATTCAAACCCTTGAACCTCTGCCTGCACAACACGATAATCGGCCTGTGCCTGTTGAAAAAGTTTGCCTGAACCTACTTCTTGTTCATAAAGCCTTTGTTGACGATTAAATTCTTGCTCCAGGTTCTGCAAACGGCTGTAAGCTGTCATATAATCGGTTTGTAACCTGGTGAGGTTAGGATGGGATAGATATGCCAGTACCTTACCTTTGCTTACTTGATCCCCCTCAATGACCTCAATAGAAGTTATATTGGCTCCTATAAAAGCAGTTACTGTAGCTTCATATTGTGGTGGGACTTCCAGTTGTCCGGTAGCTTCTACTATATCGGAAATGGGCCTTGTGGGCAGGGTGTCCACTTTTATTTCCAAACTGTTGAACTTGAGACTGGAAAGATGCACTTCACCCATTCCTCCTCCTTCTTCTCCTTCTTCATGACCTCCTTCTTCTTCTGCAGAATGTTCTTCCTGAGCTTCAGGGGACGCTTCTTCCGTACCTTTGCCTTCTCCGCCATTGCAGGCTGAAAGAAAGCTTACCGTAATGAGCAATGTGAACAGTTTTATAATGTGCTTTTTCATTTTTATATCTTTGTCTATTAATTAATTATCTTATTCTGAAGTATTTATATAATATTCGAGTTGGGAGCGGCTATCAAGATAGCTGCCCAATGCCTGCCAGGCATTCACTTCTATGCGTACGGCATCGCGTATGTTTTGCAGGAAAGTCACATAGTCAATTGCTCCTTCCCGATAAGCGATGATGGCCCCTGCCCGCTGTTCTCTGGCCAAGGGTAGCGCTTCTTCCTGATAGTATGTCCAGGAATTAAGCCACTTCAGGTATTCTTCGCGTGCCTCAGCATAAGCTGTCTTTAGCTCAAACTGCGTCTGCTGTAAATTAGCTTCAGCTATTTCGCGGTTTATTTTTGCTGATTGTGTTCTGCCCAATTCAGGTCCAAAGAACAAAGGAATGCTGATCCCTACCTGATATTGATAAAAGCCGGTTTGGCCGTCAATTTTCTGCCTGCCGTACTGCGCCTGAAATTTCGGAAGAAACTGCGATCGCCTCTCCCTTAGGGTTGCATCAGCCACCTCTATCCTTTGTTCATACACATTGAGCAGGGGATGGTTCCCAAGGGGTTGCAGTAATCCGCTAATGGGCTCATCAAACTGATCGGCAGGAACATTAGGTACCGTGTAAAGTGTGTCACTGGCAAACCACAGGTTGAATCGCTGCAAGGCTCCAAGATAATCCCTATAGGCCTGCTCTTTTTGTATTTCAACTTCATTGCCCTGGTTTACCGTAGCCAGGTATTCAAGTCTCGAGATTGTCTCTGTTTCCAACCTGATCTGTGCAGCTCTCTCAATATCGGTAAAGGCTGAATCCAGACTGTATAAGGTCTCATACTCATTTTTAGCAGCATATACCGACGCCCAGGCCTGACTTACCTCCAGTTCTACTTCAAGAATGGAAAGATCAAGGGCTTCTTCTGCCAGGGCCACCCTTTCCTTCTGCAACTTCAGGCGTGGCGCAATACCAAAGATGTCGATATTCTGTTGCTGAACCCCAATTTGTGTATAGACACCAAGATCAGCATTACTCGAACCACCGCTAATTTCTTCTGCGCCGGTGAATATCTGGGTATTACCAAGGTCCCAGGCCGTTTTCTTTAAAGCCTGCTGACTTTCTATCTCCAGGGCAGCAGCTCTTATTCTCGGAAAAGCCTCTATTGCCCGTTCCTTGGCCTCTTCTAACGAGAGGACTGGCAAAGAATCCTGTTGGACAATTATTTCAGCCTGAGCCGGAGAATTTTTCTGTGAAGAACTGTTTTCCTGTGCCTCTGCAGGGGTGCTAAATCCTAAGAGGCTTCCGACAGAAAGCAATGCCACCACTATTGCAGGGGCTGGTGCAAAGCCATTATTGTTATTACTATTTCTTCTGTTTTTCATATTTTCTATTAAAGTATAAAGGACTGGCAACACCACAAGGGTGAGAAGGGTAGCTGTAAGCATACCTCCAATAACCACGGTTGCTAAAGGGCGCTGCACCTCTGCACCGGCCGAAGAAGAAAATGCCATTGGCATAAATCCTAAAATATCTGTTACCGCTGTAAGCATGATCGGCCTGATTCGTTCTTTCGTACCCATAAAAATCCGGTCTTTGATACTGGTTACGCCTTCTTCTTTTAATGAATTAAAGCGATTCACCAGGACCAGACCGTTAAGTACTGCCACTCCAAAGAGCACGATAAAGCCTACACCTGCAGAGATACTAAAGGGCATGTCCCGGAGCCACAGGGCGAAAACACCCCCAATGGCCGCTAATGGAATGGCCATATAAATCATGATAGACTGCGAGAATGAGCCCAGGGCAAAATACAGCAGCACGAATATCAGCAAGAGAGCGATAGGCACCACAATAATCAGGCGGTCTTTGGCATTTTGAAGGTTCTCAAACTCACCGCCATAAGAAATGTAGTAACCTGGAGGTAAATCCAGTTCGGCACCCAGTTTTGCCTGAATATCATTCACAACCGACTCTACGTCACGGCCCCTCACATTTACCCCAACGTATGTTCTGCGATAGGTGTCGTCTCTGGAAATTTGCATTGGCCCGGGAACAAAGCTGATATCAGCTACTTCATTAATCGGGACTTGGGTACCATTAGGCAGATCAATGTATAAAGTCCGTATATCTTCAATACTCTGTCGGTGCTCTTCATCAAAGCGCACTACCAGGTCGAAACGTCTTTCTCCTTCAAAAACCACTCCTGCCACTCCACCTGCAAAAGCGGTATTTATATATTCATTTATTTTTTCGATTTCCAGCCCGTACTGTGCTAACTTGTCACGATTGTAGCGTACCGTCATTTGTGGGAGACCAGAAGTTCTCTCTGCATTTACATCTCCTGTTCCGGGTACAGTTTGAATAATCTCTGCCATTTCCTGAACCTTAGTGGATAGAACTTCCAAATCCTCGCCATAGAGTTTTACCGCAATATCTTCTCTTACCCCTTCCAATAGCTCATTAAACCTTAGCTCTATAGGTTGGGTAAAAACAAGGTTGACACCTGTGAGGTTTTTATTGAGTAGGTCCTGGATTTGTTCAATGAGTTCCTCTTTTGTGTCAGCAGAAACCCATTTGTCCCTGTCTTTTTCGAGTATGATGTACATATCTGCTATATCCATCGGCATGGGATCAGTAGGAATATCGGCCACCCCAATTCGGGCTGTTGCTGTCTCTATTTCCGGGAAGTTGTCCAAAAGTAAGGTCTCAATTTTTTTAGAGACTTCAATAGATTCATTTAATGAACTACCTGGACGGATTAAAGCTTGCATGGCAATGTCCCCTTCATCCAGCTGCGGAATAAATTCTCCCCCCATCGCGGAAAAAACATAGCCTGCAGCCCCCAATAAAACAATAGATCCTATGATCACCGCAGCTTTGAGGCGGAGGGAAGCTTTTAAGAGCGGAAGGTAAGCACGGTGAATGCCACCAATGATTTTATCACTGACTCTTTCCAGCCAGCGTTCTAACTTGCCATACCAGTTTTTCTTGTTTTCAATCGGCTTCATAAACAATGCCGTCATCATAGGAACGTAGGTAAGGCACAAGATAATGGCACCTATCATTGCAAAACCAAAAGTATAGGCCATTGGCTTGAACATTTTGCCTTCCACTCCTGTTAGGAACAAGATGGGTGTAAACACAATAAGGATGATAACCTGGCCGAAAAATGCCGACCCCATCATAGTGCTTCCGGAATCGTAAGCGACCTCATCCATGACCGCCTGATTAAATTTGACTTTTCCGGCTTTGATCCTTTTATGGATTTCATAAACGGCACCTTCTATAATAATAACCGCCCCATCAATAATTATCCCGAAGTCAATGGCCCCCAGGCTCATTAAATTTGCCCAAACCCCAAACTGCTTCATCAGGATGAAGGCAAAGAGCAAGGACAGCGGAATGGTAGTGGCTGTAATGAGGCCCCCACGCAAACTCCCCAATAGGAATACCAATGCAAAGATTACGATTAAAGCACCTTCCAACAGGTTTTTAGTCACGGTATCGGTTGTTCTTCCAATAAGGGCGCTTTGGTCAATGATGGGCCTTATTTCAAGTCCTTCCGGCAAGGATTCTTCTACCTCCGCCATCCTTTCCTGGACCCTCTGTATTACCGCATTGGGGTTTGAGCCCCTCAGCATCATAATAATACCGCCCACAGCTTCCTCTCCATCCTGAGTAAAAGCACCATAACGCACCTGACTTCCGAAACTCACTTTTTCGGCAATATTTCCAACTGTAACAGGAATCCCGTTTTCATTGGTAACCACTATTTTCCTGATGTCATCTAAAGACTGGATCAGGCCTTCTCCCCGAATGAAGTTGGACATTCTGTTCCTTTCAATGTAGGCTCCCCCGGTATTTACATTGTTCCGGGCCAGGGCCTCGTAAACCTGGGAGATGCTTACATCCAGCGCATTTAATTTCTCAGGACTAATAGCTACTTCGTACTGTTTGATGTATCCTCCAAAGGAATTCACTTCTACAACACCTTCAAGGAGTGTCAGCTGTCTCTTAATAATCCAGTCCTGAATACTTCGGAGCTCCGTAGGAGTATACTCCTCTTCATAATCTGGTTGTGGCTGGATGGTATATTCATAAATCTGTCCCAGCCCGGTGGAAATAGGCCCCATAGTTGGGCTACCAAAGTTTTCGGGAATGGTTTCCTGCAGCTCTGTCAATTTTTCCTGAACCAGCTGCCGGGGCAAATAAGTTCCCATGTCATCTTCAAAGACGATGGTTACCACGGATAGTCCAAAGCGGGAAACAGATCGTAATTCAGTCACCCCGGGGAGATTACCCATTGCCAGTTCGACCGGATAAGTGACAAACTGTTCAATATCTTCAGTACCTAAGCTGGGAGATTGGGTAATCACCTGTACCTGGTTATTTGTAATATCAGGAACTGAACCCAGGTTCACGGTCATCATCGACCATATTCCGGCTCCTATAAGTGCCAATGTTAGCAGTCCTACTATAAACTTGTTGTTTATAGAGAATGCTATAATTTTGTTAATCATTAATAATAGAATTTAATTCAACGTAAATAGATGAGATGGCCATTAAAGAAGTCAATGGCGTAAGGATATAATTATCCTATCACAAAAGTTGAATTATACGCGGGGAGGTTGAAAAATTCCGCCTAGGGCGGCAGAAGAAAACGGAGGCTGGTAAAAAACACTTATACTTTGATCCTCTAAAGGTTCAATTACAGCTAGCTCAAAAGTATCTGAGTTAACAAACGAAAATCCATGAGAACAAACATGATGACCCTGTAAAGGGAGTTCGCCGTCATGTCCATCGTCCTGGTGTCTATTCAAATTTTTCTGATCTCCGTAGTGGTAATCCAGAAATTCAATAAAGCCAATACCAGTGTCTCCTGTTTGTTCATTATAATGTTCAATAAGATTCGGTATCTTCAGTAGTTCACAACACCAATCCATTACTGGTCCCGAAGATTGGAACAAGAAAATGATGGATAGAAAAGTGGTTGCTAATACTTTCATCTGGGCACAAAAGTAATAAAAAAAAACTTGCAATTGGATTGCAAAAGATGAACTTCAAAAAGGAGAGAGAGACTTTGCGGTTTTCTTTTGATAAATTTATATAAAATTTAGAATAGGGAAGACTTAGGAGTAGTTTTACCCGAAACAGTTGTCCCGGAAAAAAAATCAGTGGACCGGAGGTAAATGAACTGAGTCCTTTTTCGTTTTATTTAATAAGTTGCTTAAATAATAAAAAATATATAACTTAGCAGCCTTAAAAATAATTTATGAAACTCGAAATCACCTGTACACGTGCTGAAGCTAACCAAAAGCAGCTTTTAAATTGTCAGGCAACAATTGAAAATTTGGACAATGGTTTCCGGCAAATGACAAAACTCCTCTCTATTGCGGGTAATGATGTGCGTTTAAAGATTCTCTTCCTTTTAGATTTGGAGAATGAATTATGCCCCTGTGATATAGCAGACATTTTGGAAATGAGTGTACCTGCTATTTCACAACATCTTCGGAAAATGAAGGATGCCGGCTTGATTGCCTCCAGAAGGGAGGGACAAACTTTGTATTATTCGCTGGTGAAATCTGAAACCCAAATTTTGAATAATATCTTCACTTCAATTAAATCATTAAAGAAATCTGCTTAAAATGGATACATCCCAAAATAAATCCAATAAAGCCGCTTTAGGCGGGTTAGTAGCAGCTATAGCGGCATCTTTATGTTGTATTGCCCCGGTTCTTGCCCTCGTAGCAGGTACAAGTGGCATGGCGACTACCTTCTCGTGGATGGAACCTTTCCGACCTTATTTAATTGCTCTCACGGTTTTAATCCTGGGCCTGGCCTGGTATCAAAAGTTGAGATCCCGAAAAGAAGCTGAAAGCGATTGCGGATGTGCAGAAGATGAAAAACAATCTTTTTTGCAGACAAAGAAGTTTTTACTGGTTGTAACCTTATTTGCAGGGCTTATGCTGGCTTTTCCAAATTACTCCGAGGTGTTTTACAGCCAGCCCAACAAGGAAATAGTCTATGTCTCACAATCAAATATTGTCAAGGAAATTTTTGATGTACAAGGAATGACCTGCGCAGGATGTGAAGCACCTGTGGAAAATGAAGTCAACAAACTTGGGGGTATTTTATCAGTCAAGGCAAGCTATGAAAATGCCAATACGGTAGTTGAATATGACAAAACAAAAGTAGATAATGCTGCAATTATTAAAGCCATAAGCAGGACCGGTTATAAGGTAGTAGATAAGTAATCTAAAAAAAGGGCAAGATGAAGCCAGCATGATGCTGGACGCAAAAATGGCAATATTCAGGGAAAGATTAAAAACCTGTGCTGAATTCCCTTGGTTTGTGCCAAAATATAAACACATGAAAAAGTATGATGTTTTTGTAATAGGTTCCGGAATGGCAGGAATGAATGTGGCCAATAAATGTGCTTCTAAAGGACTTAGGGTAGGAATAACAGATGAATTGCCCTATGGTGGTACCTGTGCCCTTCGTGGCTGTGACCCAAAAAAGATCATGCTCGGCCCTACTGAAGCAAAACATCTGGCTGATAATTTATACGAGAAGCAAATTTCTGAAGTACCAGCTATTTACTGGCAGGAAGCAATGAAATTCAAACAGGATTTTGTGGATGCTATGCCGCCTAAAATTGAAAAAGCTTACGAAAAAAACAAAATTAATACATTTCATGACTCAGCTAAATTTATTTCTGAAACTAAATTGAAGGTAGGAAATGAAACTATAGAAGCCGGAAAGATTATAATAGCCACGGGTGCAAAACCGAGAAAGTTGGATATCCAGGGTGAGGAGTATGTTATTAGCAGTACAGATTTTCTTAATTTCAAATCCCTCCCATCCTCTTTGCTGTTTATTGGCGGTGGGTACATCGCTTTTGAGTTTGCACATATGGCTGCCCGTTTTGGCTGTAAAGTGACCATAATTCACAGAGGGAAAAGGCCACTGGAGAATTTTGATCCTTTTATAGTAGATCAATTAACGGAAGCTACCAAAAAGTTAGGCATACAATTAATTCTGAACACCAACGTTACAGCGATTGAAGAGGCTAATGGAGCTTTTCGCGTAACCGGAAAAGGTGAAAGCGGGGAAAAGAAATGGGAGGCTGCGCAGGTGATTAATTCGGCGGGAAGGCTTCCTGCCATTTTTGATTTGAACCTGCAAAAAGCAAATATCGCCTTTAGTAAAAAAGGAGTTGAAGTGAATGAATATTTGCAAAGTACCACCAATTCAAATGTCTATGCTGCCGGGGATGCAGCAGATACAGATGGTATTCCCCTTACACCTGTTGCAGTTATGGAAGGACATATTGTAGCATCCAATATAATAAAAGGCAACACTAAAAAACCAGATTACACCGCCATTCCCACCGTGGTTTTTACGCTGCCCACAATGGCTTCGGTAGGATTATCTGAAGAAGAAGCCACTAGAAAAGGTCTAAACTTTAAGGTGAACAAGGATCGTGTTTCCCACTGGTTTACCGCGAAAAGGATCAACGAGAAAACCTATGCCTATAAAACAATCGTTGAGAAAGAAACCGGAAAAATTTTGGGAGCACATCTCATTGGCCCTCACGCCGAGGAAGTCATAAATTTATTTGCCCTGGCTATAAAAGCGGGATTTACTTCCAAAGATTTAAAAACCATGATCCTAACCTATCCTTCATCAGGTTCAGATGTTGTATATATGGTATGATTAACTAAAAATAATAGAAAAATGAATTCATTTATCACCGAATCAACAATCACTTGCCCTAATTGCGGCCACTTCAAACAAGAAGAAATGCCTACAGATGCGTGCCAGTTCTTTTATGAATGTGAGCAATGTAAAGAGGTTTTAAAACCCAAAGAGGGAGACTGCTGTGTATACTGTTCTTATGGCAGCGTACCGTGTCCTTCTATCCAACAAAATAATACTTGCGGGTCTTCTAATTATTGCTAATAAGTTACAATAAAAAAGATGGCTCATGGATATAAGAATAGGTAAAAGCGCTTAAAAAATACCTATAGGTCAAAATCAAGAGATTTTATTGAAGTGATGTTCTATTTAAAAATGGTTTTATGAGCGACTATAAAAAAGGAAGTTTATCTCTTGCCAATGCAGTGGCAATGGGTACTGGAGTAATGATAGGAGCCGGGATTTTCGCACTTCTTGGACAGGTGGCAGAATTATCAGGAGAATATTTCGCCCTATCTTTTATAGTAGGAGGTATAATTTCAGGATTCAGTGCTTATTCCTATATAAAAATGGCCGATGCCTATCCTTCTGCCGGAGGTATTGCTATGTTTCTTCAGAAGGCATATGGTAAAGGAACTATAACAGCATTCGCTGCATTATTAATGGCTTTTTCCATGATTCTGAATGAAAGTCTCGTTGCCCGAACCTTCGGCACCTACACTATGCAACTATTCAATGGGAATGAAAATAGTTTCTGGGTTCCGGTTCTTGCTGTGGCATTATTGGTTACCGCTTTTGTTGTCAATATTTTAGGAAATGAGGTTATTGGCAAAACCGCTATGACCACAGCTGCAATAAAGATTGGTGGCATTTTAATATTCGCGGTGGGAACCTTATGGGCAGCAGAATTTAGTATTGGCTCGGCATTACCCTCAGGTGGCCCTGAAAATAAAGTTATAGATTACATTGCCTCACTTGCTCTTACCATACTAGCATATAAAGGATTTACCACAATAACCAACAGCGGGGGAGAAGTAAAAAATCCTCACAAAAATGTGGGGCGTGCAATTGTTTTATCATTAATAATTTGTGCAGTAGTGTATTTTATGACCGCCTGGGCGGTAGGAGCAAATCTTAGCATCCCTGAGATTGTTCAGGCAAAGGACTATGCGTTGGCAGAGGCTGCGCGTCCTCTATTCGGGAACTACGGTCTTTGGTTTACAGTGGGGATCGCCATAGTTGCAACCATTACCGGAGTTATCTTCAGTATATTTGCTGTCTCCCGGATGACCGCAATGCTTACGAACATGAAATTGATTCCGCATTCACACTTAGGGATGCCTGGAAACATTCAGCAACACATGTTGGTCTATATAGTGGTACTTTCGATTGCCCTTACTGTTCTTTTTGACCTTTCGGGCATTGCTGCAATGGGGGCAATTTTTTATCTCATCATGGATATCATTATTCATGTGGGGGTGCTGAAACATATGAAGGAAAAGGTAAAGGCGAATTCTGCTATCGTCGTCACAGCGATTGTAATGGATGTTGTTGTTCTGGCAGGTTTTATCTGGGTAAAGGTTCAAACTAATCTTACGGTAGTACTTGTATCAGCTGGACTTATAACTATTATCTTTTTTGGAGAAAAATTATTTTTGAGAGGGGCTAAAAAGAGATCTGATGAAGAGGAAGACCATAAACATCGAGGGAATCAAAAAGAAAAATAAATCTTACATAAAGTAAAGCTAGCGATCAAACGTGATGTAATAAAATAAAGAATAGGTCAAAAATTAATTACGTTCTCTAAAGTTTCATCCGTATCCTTGTGATCTCTTTTCGATAATTTAAACAATAAGGTAAACCTATCAGCTACGGCTCCCCTTATTTGTAATACTGTTCCTTCCTGCCCGGCAGAACCTCCAACCAAATGGGTCAAAATTGTTCCAAAAAGAACTAACGAAGCAATTCGAAAAGGAATGATCTTTATTGGCGAATGAAATTCCTCCAATAATAAATATTGCCCTTTACAACACTATTCCGGTATAGATGATACGATAAACCAATAATAATACCTCCTACTGGAAGCAGGGCGATAATCCAAAGATGTGTTTCCCTCCAATGGGTCGCCCAGTACAAGCTTAAAAGAAAAAAGGCAGAAATACTTCCGACAACAATTCCCAAAATGGTGCAGATCCACAATCATTTAACAAAATAAATAAGGAGGGGATTTGTTTAATTGACGTAAAACCGTCTAAAATTTTTGTTTTATATAATGATTCCACACTGGCTAAAGCCATTTTAGTAGAAGTCATTAGTTCCAGGAAGAACGGTTAAGGGCAGACCTCTTTGCCAATTGATTTGCAAAAATCATACAAAAAACAACCTGACAAACTTTTGGATAAAATATTTTTAGACTTGGGTTCGGCTGAAACAGAAAAACATTTTTCGACTTTTTCTAAAATTCAGGTTCTTCTGTATGGCATCCACATAAAATATACTATAGCAATTGCAACCCCTGTTCCACTAACGATAAAGGTAATTTGAGGACTGGCATAAAACCAGATCAAACCCGCCAATGTACTTGCCAACATTGTGGAATGCTTTTTAATTCTTCATAAGTGTCAATAGCAGTAGCAATGTCTTTTTTATCACAAATATTACTTATTCCCGTTTTTGAAATGCCTTCGGTGTGAATATCTATTTAGAAATTAATCACACTATGCAATGCCTCATCGGTATCTTTATGCATAAAGTTAGATTGGTAATTTATTGTGGTAGTAATTGATGAATGCCTATATAGTTTTTGAAGCATATTGATCGGAATTTTATCCTCTGATATGTTTCCAAAGGTATGTCGTGCTATGTGCATTGTGACTTTTTTTGATATTTCGGCCTGTTCTGCAACGGATAACAAATATTTGTTGAATTTTTTGTTGGCTGTTTTTGTTTTAGCATAGACATCTTTGGCATCTTTTAAATTTGCCTTTTTCATTTCAGGAAATATAAAATCATTATCATTTTGTTTATTGTCCTGATAGTATTCCAAAATCGGAAATATTTTACCGGGGATTTTAAGGGATAACAATTTTGAATTCTTATTCATACGATAATGAAGCCTTTCATCATAAATGTCGCTCCAGCGAATTTTCAATACGTCAGCTACTCGAATTCCAGCAAAATAAAAACTAAAAAGCCAAACATTTCGAGCGTGAGTTTCGTTATCATTCAGATTTTTAACGGATTCAAGTTTTATGACCTCATTTCTGGTAAGACCTATTTTTTCGGTTTCAGGGAATTTAATTCGTATTTTATCTGAACCGAAGGGATAGAGTTTTCTATCTACTATATCCAATTTAATAGCTCTATTATAGATAGTCCTAATCACTATAAGATTATTTACTATTGACCTTTCTGATAGGCTGTGTTTTTTACGTAAGTAGATTTTAAATTTCCTTAAAAATTGTTCATCTATTTCCTGAAAGGTAAGCTGCTTTGATTTGGAAAAGTTCAATACGTGGTTAACGCGAGCCTTATCGGTAGAGAGTCTTGACAATTTCTTATTTGCTTCTAGTTCATCAAGAAAATCTTTTGCAACCTCAAAGAAAGTATTAGACTCAGAAGAGGCGTACAGTTTCTGTTTTATTTGATTAGCGGATATATCCTTTTTCCCCGATTGCAAATCAATCAGCATCTTATTCGCTTCAGAGAGTTTAGTGGTCAGTAAGCCATTGAGACTATCAGCATTCAGATGTGATTTCCTGACTCGGATATTTCTCTCATCCCAATCTTTTAAATTTATATAATGACCTATATAATGATAGTTTGAACGGCGATTCTTTGTGATACGAATCGCCAGTGGACACAACCCTTCTTTATTGGGTTTTTTTCTAAGTACTATTTTTGCATTTGACGTCACATCTTTGATTTTAGAACTCTAAAGATAATCATTTTTGGTACAACATAGGTACAACAAATTTTGATTTTAAACCATATCTAATGAAATTAATAAAAATTACATTTCTGTTAATCAATTGATTATAAGTATGATTAGTTTAATTTATCGTTAAATACACAGGATTCAAAATCCAGTGACTTCGGTCGTGTGGGTTCGATTCCCACCCAAGGTACAAAAGCTCATCTCACGATGAGCTTTTTTTATTTCATCTCACTTCTATTAATCCCCTGCCGTTGCCCATCTTGGGTAGAAATTGTATTTTCGGCGCTAATCTTTATCCTATGTCTCAATTCTGGTTATATTTTCAGTTAGGCCTGGAACATGTTCTGGACTGGAATGCTTATGATCATATCCTTTTTCTCATTGTTCTGGTCGCCTCCTTCTCATTCCTCACCTGGAAAAAAGTCTTTTGGCTGGTCACCATTTTTACGGTAGGCCACATGCTTTCTCTCTTCCTGGCGGTGTACAAAATTGTTCTTGTGAACACCACCTGGGTAGAATTCCTTATTCCGGTAACTATCCTCGCCACAGCAATTTTTAATATGATCAATGCAAAAAAGAAAGAGAACAAGAACAATGTTGGTCTGCTTTACTTTAGTACGGCTTTCTTCGGAATAATTCACGGCCTTGGATTTTCTTCATATTTTAAAATGATTGCCTCGGGTACAGACAGTGTTTTTCTTCCCTTGCTGGAATTTGCACTGGGCATTGAAGCCGCGCAAATCATTGTAGTATTAGGTGTGCTGCTTTTGAGCTTCCTCTTCCAGAATGTTTTGAATATAACCAGACGCGACTGGATTTTGGTAATATCGGCAATCGTGATAGGAATAATTTTACCTATACTTAAAGAAAATTACCTGGCACTTTAAAATATAACTTCTCTCTATTAGATTAATTTTGCCATGCAGTAAATTAGTAAAGCCCAAAGTTTCAGCAACTTAAAAAGCTTTCTATATTGCAGGCGTATTTTACTACTATGCAAAAAACAAAGCAGCTTAAGTTTGACAGGGCCTATTTAAGGATCGCCAGGGAATGGGGTAAACTTTCTCACTGCAACCGTAAGCAGGTTGGCGCACTTATTGTGAAAGACAGAATGATAATTTCTGACGGATACAACGGCACCCCTACCGGTTTTGAAAATCCGTGTGAGAATGAAGAAGGATATACCAAATGGTACGTATTGCACGCCGAAGCTAACGCGATTCTCAAAGTTGCCGCCAGCACCCAGTCCTGCAAAGGGGCCACGCTGTATATCACTATGTCTCCCTGCAAAGAATGCAGTAAACTTATACACCAGTCGGGCATTACCCGGTTGGTTTACAACATAGACTATAAAGACAATTCGGGCCTTGATTTTTTGAAGAAAGCCGGGGTTGAAATAGAACAAATAACAGAACTTGACGGTTGAAAAACAGCAATAAAAAATACCTGCCACTACTACTGGGGTTTGCCTGTGCCCTTGGGGTACTCCTGGGTGCCGCTCTGGATTTTACCAGTTACAACTCGGGGACCTTTCTCAAGACCAACAAGAAAAAAGAGAAGCTGGCGCGGCTTATAGATTACATTGAATACGAATACGTAGACGATGTAAATATTGACAGTATTGTAGATGTTACGGTAAATGAAATTCTCACAGATTTAGATCCGCATTCGGTTTACATTCCACAAGAGGAATATGTAGACCTAAGCGCAAGTATGAAGGGCGACTTTGTAGGCATTGGCGTGAGTTTTAGAAATATTAACGACACTATTGCAGTTATTCAGACTATTGAAGGAGGGCCAAGTGAAAAAGCTGGTATTAAGGGAGGAGACAGGATTCTTTATGCCAATGGAGAAGCCCTTTTCAATTCAAACATCAACGAAGATTCCATTACAAGTAAATTAAAAGGAGAAGAAAACACCCGGGTGCTTCTGAAAGTGCACCGGAAAGGAATCCCCGAACTCCTGGAGTTTGATGTAGAACGAGGAAAGGTAGCCCTTAAAAGTGTAGATGCAGCTTATATGTTAACCGACAAGCTGGGCTACATCAAAATAAATCGTTTTGCTGAATCTACCTATGAAGAATTTAAAAACGGACTTCTTAAACTGAAGGAAAAAGGTGCGAGGCAAATTGTGCTTGACCTGCGCGATAACCCAGGAGGATACCTTGCCGAGGCCACAAAAATTGTAGACGAGTTTCTTCCCGAGGATAAACTTGTACTTATCACTAAAAACAAAAAAGGAGCCGTAGAAAAGACCTTTGCCACAAAAGATGGAAATTTTGAAACGGGAGAGCTCTACGTACTCATTAATGAGAACTCGGCATCGGCCAGTGAGATCATTGCCGGCGCCCTTCAGGATAACGACAAGGGCATCATCGTAGGGCGAAGATCTTACGGTAAAGGTTTGGTGCAACGAGAAATGGCTTTAGGAGACGGCAGTGCCGTAAGGCTTACCATAGCGCGATACTACACTCCTACGGGAAGGTCTATACAACGCCCCTATTCTCATGGCAGTGAGGAGTATTTTGCCGATTACCTCAACCGTTATAAAAACGGCGAACTGGTAAGTGCAGACAGCATACATGTAGCCGATTCTCTGAGGTATGTTACCCCACAAGGCAAAGTTGTTTACGGCGGTGGCGGCATTATACCCGATATTTTCATTCCCAAAGACACTAATTTTGAAAAGCAAAGCCTCAACCTCATGCTTAGAAATGGGTATATGGACAGCTTTATTTTTGAAGTTCTTGAGCAGAATCGCAAATACTACAACTCCCTTAGTTTTGAAGATTTTATGCAAAAAGAATTGATCACCAAAACTACCGTTGAAGAATTCAGGGCCTTTATGAGACGGGAGAACTTTGATATGCGCTTTAAGGATTATTTACCCACTCTCAAGCTTTATCTCAAAGCAGCCATGGCCCAACAATTATTTGGCAGCACGGCATTTGAACAAATTCTAAATGAAGAAGATCCTGCAGTAAGAAAGATCATCGAACTTTCCACCAGCCCGAAATTTAAAGATTAAACCGCTTAAATTTTATCGTGTACCTTGGTATGTTCTCCTCCATTCCAAAGTGTGAGCACATCGGTGGCCACTGCCGCACCACTGCCACAGGCAATAGCATACTGGCTTCTGTGACCTGCCAGGCTTCCCGCTACATACAATCCGGGGCGCACCAGGTGATCGTCGTTATATAGCTGGATTCTCTCTTTTGAAGTTTTAGCTTTCTTATGGGGTATAATATATTCCTCAAGCCCTTGAATAGTAAAAGGCCGGGCATAACCTGTTGCTATAACCACAACAGTAGAAATATAGGTATTCTTATTCGTGGAGACTTCAAATTTACCTTCCAAAAATGCTATTTTTAGCACCTTTTCTTTCTGAATGATCTCCACACCGGGATAAAGCGTTTCAAGCTGCTCAAGGCCCGAAGTGAGAATGTCTTTACCGGAAGTGCCCCGAGGGATTCCCAAAACATTGTTTAATTTCGCACTTGAAAGATGAGAAGCACGTTGATGTGCAATAAGACCTACTTTTTTACCGGCGGCAAAGTCTTTAGACAGACCAGAACCCAGAACAAGGGCACATGACAGGCCTGCAGCCCCACCACCTATAATAAGCGCATCATAATTCATTATTCGCCACTCTTCTTTGCGATGGCACGGGACATGAGAAGAATGATCATAAGAACCACCACAATACTCGAGGCAAGTATGCCAATCAAGGCAGTTTTACTATCTCCAGAAAAGGCATTTTCAAGATCTAAAAAAGTAGCGTTATATGCAATCAGGCCCATGGCCACGACAATTAAAATGTAGATGAGGACTTTCATAGGAAAAGGCTCTTAATATTTGTAGCGAAAAGTTTTACGGCTATTGCCAGTAGAATGACCCCAAAGATCTTCCGGATCACGCTTATACCTTGTTTTCCAAGGAAATTTTCAATTTTCCCGGAAGACTTCAGCACTATGTATACAAAAATAGTATTTATAACTATGGCGGCAATAATATTAACAGTAGCGTACTCTGCCCGCAACGATAAAATAGAGGTCATGGTACCGGCACCGGCAATAAGCGGAAATGCAAGAGGCACAACTGCCGAAGTTTCGGGCGCATCATCTTTGTACAGTTGAATTCCCAGGATCATTTCGAGGGCCAGGAAAAACAGAATAAACGCCCCTGCCACTGCAAAGGAATTCACATCTATACCAATGAGGTTCAGGATCTCCTTACCTAGAAAAAGAAAAGCGATCATAAGAACCGCTGCAACTATAGTAGCTTTTTCACTTTGTATATGCCCCGCTTTCTTCCTAAGATCAATTATTATGGGAATACTCCCAATAATATCAATAACAGCAAAGAGGATCATAGTGGCGCTGGCTATTTCCCTGAAGTTTAATTCCATATCCCAAAACTAGCTTGCAAAAGTACTTTGAATTGATAGAATACAAATTATACTTAGAAAATTTTAACAGAATTACAGCTGAAGTTAAGTGCCTGAAAAAATTATCTTTGCAGCATGTTTCAGCTTGGAAAAACTATAGTATCTGAAGAAATCCTTAAAAAGGATTTTGTGTGTAACCTTTCAGCCTGTAAAGGAGCCTGTTGTATTGCCGGAGATGCCGGCGCACCCCTTGAAGAGGTCGAAACCCACATTCTCGAAGATATCTACCCGTTGGTAAAGCCTTATCTCCGCAAAGAAGGAATTGAAGCCATCGAAAGACAGGGCACCTCAATTATTGGTGAAGACGGTGAATATGAGACCCCGTTAATAGATGGTGCCGATTGTGCTTATGTTACTTTTGACCGTAAGGGTACTGCCCTCTGCGGAATTGAGGAAGCCTATAACCAGGGAGATATAAAATGGAAAAAACCAGTTTCCTGCCACCTCTACCCGGTACGCACCCAGGATTACTCCGAGTTTTCTGCTGTTAATTATCACCACTGGTACATTTGCGACGATGCATGTACGCTGGGAAAAGAACTTCAGGTGCCTGTATATAAGTTCGTAAAAGAAGCCCTTATTAGAAAATACGGCGAAGACTGGTATGCCGAACTGGAAAAGATTGCCGAGAAACTAAAGCAAGAAGAAGCTGAAGGTTCTTCGGGTAAATAAACCTACTCCTTTTAACAGAGCTGTAAAGTCGATCTATGTGGGCATTGTCTCCCGCCAGTTTTACTTTTTACTGTCGTGAACATTCATTTATTTCCCGGGTGAAATCTTTCAACCTATCTGAGTATTGGGTTTAATTAGCTGAAAATAAACAGGTTGTATTTTGACGGTCCGGGTATTTTAATTATCTTTAGAGATCATTCTGCACTTTTTCTTCCCCTTAAGCAGGAGATTCCCCTTTTTAAATATTTGACATGCCTCTTCAAAGAGGCCTTAATTATCTAAATACTGGAACTATGAAAAAGATCTTTTATTTAGTTCTTGCCATTTTCTTTATGGCAGGGACTAGCACCGCAGAAGCTCAATTTTTTAAAAAGCTCAAAGAAAAAGTTGAAAAGAAAGTTGAAGATGCAGCAATCAAGAATGTATCTGACAAAGCCGCAAAAGAAACAGACAAATCCCTGAACAACTTATGGGCAAAACAGCTTGAGAATTCCAGTTTTTCTATGGGAATGGATATGGTTGACCCTTCAGAAATCCCCGCAGGCTATGATTTTGACTGGGAATACACCCTCAAGATGAACACTGCTCAAGGCGAAATGGATATGGTCTATCACATTAAAGAGAACGCACCATATGTAGGAATGAAAATTCCGCAGGCAGAGAATATGTTTACCGTCCTCGATAACAAGAGAAATATGACGGTGCTATACATGAATTCTGAAGGCAATAAAATGGTGATGGCCACCCGTTTCGATATTTCTGAAGAAGATATGGAAACCGACAATTCTTATGAAGAAATGAAGTTTAAAGAGATTGGAAAAAAGACCATTTTAGGCTATGAATGCCAGGGCTACCGCTCCGAAAATGCCGAAAATGTCTTTACCTTTTATGTGACAGATGAGGCAGGCGTAAGCTTCAGAAACCTTTATCAGGAAAACCAAAAGAATATTCCTGAAGGGCTTAATGCCGATTGGATCAGGGATGGAACAGGATTAATAATGGAAATGCAGATGAAGGACAAGAAAAATGCTGAAAAAAATGTTACGATGACCTGCAAAGGGATCGAAAAAAAGCCATTTTCAGTCGACACTTCAGAATATCAAAGTATGAATATGGGTCAAAGATAAGGTCGCAGACATAATATTTTCACAGCTTTTAGAGCAACCCTGACTCCAGAATTTTTGCTTTCTTCAAAATTTTGGCTCAGGGTTCTTTTTTGAAACAAATAATCCCGGAATGGCCTTCCCGGCTGCTACGCAAACATTTAGCTCAATTTTTAAACAGAAGAAGCAGTTGAGTTTTCTGAAGATTTTTTATCTTCAGGAAAATTACACCGCATGGAACACAGACGAACTTTCATTAAAAAGTCGGGGCTTTTTTTGGCAGCAGGCTTTCTACCATTTCCTAACTTTTTAGGGTTTTCAAAAAAGGATAAACTGGGAGTTGCCCTCGTAGGTCTTGGCGGCTACAGCACCCATCAACTGGCTCCTGCCCTGCAGGAAACCGAATACTGCGAGCTTCGCGGAATAGTGACCGGCAGCCCCGAGAAAATCCCTCAATGGCAGGAAAAATATGGCATTCCAGATGCCAATGTGTACAATTACGAGAACATCCACCAAATTGCCAATAACAATGATATTGATGTGATTTACATTGTGCTGCCCAATTCCATGCACGCTGAATATACCATAAAAGCAGCCAATGCCGGAAAGCACGTTTGGTGTGAAAAACCTATGGCAATGAATGCTGAAGAGTGCCGCCAAATGATAGAAGCCTGCGAAAAAAACAGAGTCAAACTGGCAATAGGATATCGTCTTCAGCATGAAAAGAATAACCGCATCATGATGAAGTGGGCCGAAACAACCCCTTACGGGCCAATACAGGAAGTGAAAGCCGCCGCCGGTTTTTATAGTAACAATCCCGGCTGGCGTGCAGTAGAAAAAATGGGTGGTGGTGCCATGTACGATATGGGCGTGTACCCGCTTAACACTTCCCGATATACTGTAGGCCGCGAACCCATTGCTGTTTCGGCAAAATCTTCAACCAGCAGGCCAGATGTTTTTGGGGAAGTAGATGAAACTATGGATTTTACGCTGGAGTTTCCCGAAGGAGTAATCGCCAACTGCCGCACCAGCTTTGGCGAAGGTATGAACAACCTCGAAGTGACCTGCAGTGACGGCTCGTATTATCTCCAGCCTTTCCAGACTTACAGCGGAGTAAAAGGAGGGACCAGCGACGGTAAAATTCTTGAACCTTTCGGAAAAAACCAGCAAGCCGTACAAATGGATGACGACGCCCTGTCAATTCTCAACAATAAGCCTATGATGGTTCCGGGAGAAGAAGGTTTGAAAGATATTATTGTACTCGAAAAGATCTATGAATCTGCTGCAAAAAATGGGCAAAAGCTAAAAATATAGACTTCTAAAAATGCCTTTTTTGACACCTGTTTCTGAAAAACTTCAGAAGAAAATTAAATGCTTCTTCAGGAAATTTTGCAGTTATAACAAACTAGCTCACAAACACATATACCTAAACCTTTTTCAGGCTTCAGAAACAATTTTATTGTGTTTTGTTGAAAACTTTGTTGAAAAGGTTTTTTCCCATGTAGGAAAAAACCTTACATAAATTACAATCTTTGAAAGAACCGTTTCCAACCAACTAAAACTCAATATCCTATGACCCAGTTAGAACCCATTTTACAGGAGAACAAGGACAGATTTGTGATTTTCCCCATTAAACATCACGATATCTGGGATTGGTACAAGAAAATGGAAGCAAGTTTCTGGACTGCCGAAGAGATTGACCTGCATCAGGATTTGAGTGACTGGAACAATAAATTAAATGCAGATGAAAGATATTTCATCAAGCACATTCTTGCCTTTTTTGCCGCTTCAGACGGAATTGTGAATGAAAATTTAGCCGAAAACTTCGTCAACGAAGTGCAATATTCTGAAGCTAAATTCTTTTACGGGTTCCAGATCATGATGGAGAACATCCATTCAGAAACCTACTCCCTGCTCATCGACACCTATGTTAAGGATGAAAAGGAAAAGAACAAACTTTTTAAAGCCATAGAGGTATTTCCTGCTATTCAGAAGAAAGCGCAGTGGGCCCTAAAATGGATAGAATCTGATTCTTTTGCTGAAAGGCTCATCGCTTTTGCAGCTGTAGAAGGAATTTTCTTTTCGGGCGCTTTTTGCTCTATCTTCTGGCTGAAGAAGCGCGGATTAATGCCCGGCCTCACTTTCTCTAATGAACTTATTTCAAGAGATGAAGGAGTACACTGCGACTTTGCTGTTCATCTGCACAACAACCACCTTGTGAACAAGGTGCCAAAAGAGCGAATTAGAGAGATCATTGTTGATGCACTTAATATTGAAAGAGAGTTTATTACTGAATCCCTTCCGGTAAGCCTTATCGGGATGAATTCTAACCTGATGACCCAATATCTTGAATTTGTTGCCGACCGACTGCTGGTTGAACTAGAATGTGAAAAGGAATATGGCACTGCGAATCCATTCGACTTTATGGATATGATCAACCTGCAGGGGAAAACCAACTTCTTTGAAAAGAGAGTTGGCGAATACCAGAAAGCAGGAGTGATGAACAAAGACAAAGACGCCGATAAGATTAGTTTCGACGCTGATTTTTAGGCCCCCTTGCCCCCGAAGGGGGAACTAATTCTCCTGCTTCACAAATGTGAAGCATACTTCAAAATAACCGCCTACACCTCCTCCCATCTTGTGAGGCTGAGAGAGGCATTTAAAATCTAAACTTATGTTCGTAGAAAAAAGAGACGGCCGCAGAGAACCTATTATGTTTGACAAGATCACAGCCAGGATTAGAAAACTGTGCTATGGCTTAAATGAACTCGTTGACCCTGTAAAGGTGGCGATGCGGGTGATTGAAGGGCTTTATGACGGAGTTACCACCAGTGAACTTGACAATCTCGCAGCCGAAATTGCCGCTACAATGACCACTTCCCATCCCGATTATGCGAAACTGGCGGCAAGAATTTCAGTCTCTAACCTACACAAGAATACAAAAAAGACATTTTCGGAAGTGATGACCGATCTTTACGAGTACGTAAATCCGCGTACCAATCAAAAGTCGCCACTTATTGCCGATGATGTGTACGAGGTCATTCAGAAGAATAAAGAACTGCTTGATTCCACGATTATTTACAACAGGGATTTTCAGTATGATTACTTCGGATTTAAAACCCTGGAGCGCTCGTATCTTCTGAAGATAAACGGAAAAATTGCCGAAAGGCCTCAGCACATGCTTATGCGTGTTTCCGTAGGAATTCATCCCGATGACATGGAAGCTGCGATCGAGACCTATGAGCTCATGTCGAAGAAATATTTCACGCACGCCACTCCTACTCTTTTCAACGCCGGAACTCCGAAGCCACAGATGTCTTCCTGTTTCCTGCTCACCATGAAAGACGATAGCATTGACGGGATCTACGACACGCTGAAGCAGACTGCGAAGATCTCACAATCGGCCGGCGGAATTGGTTTGTCTATCCACAACGTAAGAGCTACGGGTTCCTATATTTCAGGCACCAATGGTACTTCCAACGGGATCGTGCCTATGCTGCGGGTTTTTAATGACACTGCACGATATGTCGACCAGGGTGGCGGAAAACGAAAGGGGTCTTTTGCCATTTATGTAGAACCCTGGCACGCTGATATTTTTGACTTCCTCGACCTGAAAAAGAACCACGGAAAAGAGGAAATGCGGGCCCGTGACCTCTTCTACGCGATGTGGGTCCCCGATCTTTTCATGAAACGTGTAGAAGAAAATGAAAGCTGGACGCTGATGTGTCCGCACGAATGCCCGGGACTTTACGACATTCACGGCGAAGAGTTCGAAGAACTTTATTTGAAATACGAAGCCGAAGGCAAAGGCCGAAAAAGCATTAAAGCCCGTGACCTGTGGGAAAAGATTTTGGAATCACAGATCGAAACCGGAACTCCGTACATGCTGTACAAAGATTCGGCTAACCGGAAATCGAATCAGCAAAACCTGGGAACGATTCGTTCTTCAAATCTTTGTACCGAGATCCTGGAATACACCAGCGAAGATGAAGTAGCCGTTTGTAACCTTGCTTCTATTGCATTGCCAATGTTTATTAAGGGTAATGAATTTGATCATAAGGAACTCTTCAGGATCACTAAGAGAGTTACGAGGAATTTAAATAAAGTGATCGACAGGAATTATTATCCGGTAAAGGAAGCCGAAAATTCTAATTTCAGGCACCGGCCTGTGGGGCTGGGAGTTCAGGGATTGGCAGATACTTTTATAAAACTCAGGCTACCTTTTACCAGCGATGAAGCTAAAAAACTAAACCAGGAGATCTTTGAAACCCTTTATTTTGCTGCCGTGACCGCCTCTATGGAAATGGCTAAGGAAGCAGGCACCTATTCTACCTATGAAGGTTCACCTATGAGCAAAGGCCAATTCCAGTTTAACCTTTGGGGGATCAATGATGAAGACCTTAGCGGCAGATGGGATTGGGCAAAGCTTAGAAAACAGGTGCTCAAAAATGGCGTTCGCAACTCACTTTTAGTTGCGCCAATGCCTACTGCTTCCACTTCCCAGATCCTTGGAAACAATGAAGCTTTTGAACCATACACTTCCAATATCTACACCCGCCGTGTGCTTTCGGGGGAATTTATCGTTGTCAATAAACACCTCCTGGAAGACCTGGTGGAAAGGAATCTGTGGACAGAAGATGTCAAAAATGCCATTTTACGATCCAATGGTTCTGTACAAAATATAGATGTCATTCCTGAAGATCTTAAGGAACTGTATAAGACAGTTTGGGAGCTCAGCATGAAGGATATTATCGATATGTCCCGTCACCGCGGTTATTTTATTGATCAGTCGCAGTCGCTCAACCTCTTCATGGAGAACGCGAACTATTCCAAGCTCACCTCCATGCATTTCTATGCCTGGAAAAGCGGCCTTAAAACAGGAATGTATTACCTGCGCACCAAAAGTGCTGTAGATGCCATTAAATTCACTTTAGCAAAAGAGGAAAAGAAGCAGGAAATACCTGCGGAAAAAATTTCTGAAATACAGGTTTCCCCCGATGCCGAACCAGCATCCAAAAATGTCATTTTAGACGATGCTTCCATGTCACCTGAAGAGCTGCGTGCATTGATTGCACAATCTAAAGAAGCTGAAGGTGACGACTGTTTGATGTGCGGGAGTTAGGTTGAGTTTTGAGAAAATGATTAAAAAAGAGTCTAGAAACTAGAATCTAGAGTCTAGACTTTAAAAAAATTTTAGATTATCTAAACGAATCAAGTCTTGGCTCTTGCTTCTAGAAGCGAAGCGATCCTGGTTCTTTTTCAAAATGATAGTTACTTTCTTGATCATTGTTTATTGCTCATTGTTTATTTTTGAAGCTTACTGAAATAAATATTAAATGATGAACTGGGAGCAGCTGCTTTCGCTTAGAAAAGCAGGAGACACGAATAAAAGATTAAGAAAAGAACAAAATGCGACCCGCTTAGGATTTGAAGTTGACTACGACCGCATCATATTTTCTTCGGCTTTTAGAAGTTTACAGGATAAAACGCAGGTAATTCCGCTTTCCAAGACAGATTTTGTACATACACGGCTTACGCACAGCCTTGAAGTTTCGGTAGTGGGGCGTTCTTTGGGCCGCCTGGCGGGGCAAAAGATCCTGGAGAAACATCCGCAGCTGGAAAAAACCCACGGCTACCAAATGAACGATTTTGGGGCTATTGTTGCCGCTGCCGCCCTGGCACACGATATTGGGAATCCGCCGTTTGGGCATTCGGGAGAAAAGGCCATTGGTGAATACTTCAGCAATGGCAACGGCAGGCGTTTTCGGGAGTTGCTTACTGCTGAAGAATTTGAAGATTTGACCAAATTTGAAGGAAACGCCAATGGCTTTAAGATCTTAACGGAAGACAAACCCGGTATACCTGGAGGCATCAGGCTTTCGTATGCTACTTTAGGAGCTTTTATAAAATATCCGAAGGAATCCCTTCCGTATAAACCCACCGCACGAATAGCCGATAAAAAGTTCGGAATATTTCAGTCTGAAAAAGCCTTTTTTGAAGAGGTAGCCAATGAACTGGGACTTATTTCCACCGGTAGCGGCAAAAACCTGAGCTACTGCCGCCATCCTCTCGCTTTTCTTGTTGAAGCTGCCGATGATATTTGCTACACGATCATTGATTTTGAAGACGGCATCAACCTGGGGCTTATTCAGGAGGAATATGCACTGGAATATCTTATTAACCTGGTGAAAGATTCGATCATCACCAAAAAATACCACAACCTGCAAACCCGTGCCGACAGGCTGAGTTATCTCAGGGCCCTGGCTATAAATACGCTACTCACAGAGGCTGTCGAAATCTTTATGGCCAACGAAGATGCCATTCTAAAAGGGGAATTTCACGAAGCCCTTTTTGACAGGAGTAAATACGAAGCCCAGATTAGCGATATTATCAAGATAAGTATTGATAAAATTTACCAGAGCGAAGAAGTGATAAGCAAGGAAATTGCCGGTTACCAAATGCTTTCTCACCTGCTGGACACTTACACCACTGCTCTATTGCCCGAAAACGGGAAGCAGACAAATTATAACAAACTGGTGCTGAAATTAATCCCCGAAGCACATCATTTTGAAGATCTTGAGGTGTATGATAAGCTCATCAAAATTTGCAGTTATATTTCTTCGCTTACAGACAGTAAAATTGTGTCGTTGTTCAAAAAATTCAAAGGGCTTAAAATTTAATTTTTTGTATTTTGCAGAATAGCTTTCTTCGGAAGACATTTACCTATATCCCCTTATGAATAAACGATTACTTTTTGTACTTCCGGTCGTTCTGTTTGCTGCCGTTTTTGGTCTTTACCTGAGTTGTGAGAACAATGCACCTTCTGAAATTTCAGAATTAAGACAAAGACATGAGCATTTTTTGAAGCAGAACAAGCCCACCAAGGACAAGGGGTTTTCACGCCTCGAAAAAATTAAAAAAGGCCTGCCTCCAAAGAAATATTATGAGGAAATGGAGTATCTCACCATGAATCCTGCTTTGGGATATCCTGAACCCCATAAAGTAAGGGATTTGCACGAGCAACTTCAAAAACAGCGGCAAAGCAGGAGTTACATCAAAGCCCCCGGAGATAGTGAGCAGCACCCATGGCTCTCTCGCGGCCCCAACAATGTGGGAGGCCGTACAAGAGTATTATTATTTGACCCTAATGACACCTCGGGCAACCGGGTGTTTGCCGGTGCAATAAGCGGCGGCCTGTGGGTCAATGACAATATCACCCGCGAATCTTCTCCCTGGGAACAGGTAGAAGGTTTGCCTGCAAATTTGAATATATCCTGCCTTACGGTCGATCCGCGGAATTCTAATATCTGGTATGCAGGTACAGGAGAACAATATACCGGCGGGGACGTAGTGGGAACGGGCGTTTACAAAACCACCGATGGGGGCCAGACCTGGAATAAAGTTCTGGATGTAGAAGATTTTTCAGAATCGGGAAGCAGCACAAACATTCGGGCAATTGGGGGTGTCTATTACATCAATGACATAGAAGCCTGGGATAATGGCAGCAGCACCGAAGTCTTTATTGGAGTCTCTACTCACTTGTATGCCAATGCTCAAAATCCGCAGAATTTATTAGGCTTTTTTGAAAGAGGCCTGTACCAAAGTAAAGACGAAGGCGCTTCCTGGAACAAAGTCCTTGAAGAGGAATCTTTTAATGACTTTGAAACAGATGCGGCAGGGAATGCCTGGGTTTCCACAACCTATTCGCCGGGAGTGGAGAATTCTTTTGGCGGAAAGATCTTCAGGCGTGAAAAAGGTGCAAATACGAGCTGGTCTCTGGTGACCACCATTCCCAATGTTTATCGCACCGAGATAGAAGCTTCAGCCTTAAACCCTGATAAATTTTATATTCTTGCTGAAGACCAGTTTGAAGAAGCGTCGCTTTGGGTTACGACGAACGCTTTTCAAAATATTACACGGCTGAATGAACCCAATGATGCCGATCTTGATATTCCTCCTGATGATTTTGCTAGGGGCCAGGCTTTTTATAATCTTATGATAGAATCTGATCCTACCAACGATGAAATCATCTATGTTGGCGGAATAGACCTCTTCAGGTCAACTACCGGTGGTAATTCATGGGAACAGATCTCTAAATGGTCAGATAATGATAATCTTGATGAATTACCTGTTTCCGAAGTCCATGCAGACCATCATGTGATGAGGTTTAAGCCCGGTAATACCAATCAGGCGATCTTTGGGCATGACGGCGGGGTTTCGTTTGCCAACGATCTTTCAGCAGCAAGCACTTCGAAAGTATTCATCACTCCCGAGACCGACTATATTACCACGCAATTCTATTCTGTTGCCGTGGCACCAACTTCTTTTGCAACGGGCGACTACTTTTTGGGAGGCACCCAGGATAACGGAACCCTGCTGATTGAAAGAGGAAACCCTACTTCTATAGGAATATTGGGTGGCGATGGCGCTCATTCCTTTTTTGACCAGGTAGACACCGAATACCTCATTGCAAACCTGGTCTACAACGACCTTATTATTCTTTACAATTACGACAAAGATGGTTTTGCGCTTATTGCCAATAATGAGAACAGGGACGGATTTTTCATAAACCCGCAGGCCCTTGATTCCAATTTGGATATCCTGTTCTCAAACGGACCTGAAGGCGTACTCTACAGGTATGATAATCTCACTCAACTTCCGCTTTTAGGTGATGATGGCATTCAGCAAAATTCACCCATCGCGCCAAAAGTTTCTCTCAAAAATGCCCTTTTAGACAGTTCTATAAGTGCCCTCACCGTTTCCCCTTTTTCAACCCAAAGCAGCACGGTACTTTTGGGGCTAACCAATTCCAAACTCCTTAAAGTTGAAAATGCGCATGGCACTCCTGAAAATGCTACGTGGAAGGAGATCACCGGTCCAGAATTCTTAGGAAGTATTTCGGATGTGGAATACGGTGAAACCCCAGACGAAATCTATGTTACCTTTTATAATTACGGCGTAAAAAGTATATGGTACACTTCAAATGCCAATGCCACAAATCCTATCTGGACAAGTAAAGAAGGAAACCTGCCTGACCTGCCCGTACTTTCTATTCTTCACAACCCGCTTAACAAAGACGAGGTAATTGTGGGAACAGAACTCGGAGTTTGGGCTACCGAAAATTTCACCAGCAGCCAGCCTGTATGGGTGCAATCATACAACGGGATGAGTGATGTAAAGGTCACCGACTTAGATCTCAAAAAAGGCAATAATGTAGTCTATGCTGCTTCTTACGGGCGCGGCATCTTCTCTGGTCAATTTAAAACAGCTAAAGAAGAAGCAGAAGAACGCGGGGAAATGGTAGTTGAAGAGAACGTGATTATGGTCTATCCAACTATTTCTGGCGGAAATTATCAGATTGTATCGGGTGAGGATATAGAAGACATGCAAGTCTTTGTTTACAACATTCAGGGAAAACTGATACAGGTTGTGAAGACCCCGCTTGAAGCAAATGAACCCATTGATGTGAATATTGTCACTGAAGCTCCCGGAGTTTACCTATTCAAGATCACTGGTGCCGGAAAAACCGAAGTTCAGAAGGTGATAAAACTAAAAGACCTGGATCAATCTTAAAAAGAATACACTATTCCCACGCCCAATAGCTGCTTAAACTGAACCTTGGGGCCGCCGGTTTCCAACGTACCATCTCCGTCAAGATCCTGCTTAAACTTCACATCATCATCATACTTGAGATGTGAGCCTACGTTGGCTTTAACGTAATCATTCACCTGCAGGTCGAGATTGAGCTCCCAGTCAACATCAATATTTCCAAACTGGTTGAGGTAATCTGAATACAGCCGTAAACTATTACTGAGATCAATATTGTCAAAAATCTTTTTTGAAAAGGCGCTGCTCACCAGGAATCCCAGCTGGGTTCTCACCTTTTCCCCTTCGTCAATAATATTTCCCTCTTCGTCCTTAACAGCCGGCGAAACCCCGAACATACCTTCATTTGCCAATCGCTGGTCCAATACAAAAGTCGACTTTTGGGTCACCGGGGAGATATACACTGTGAGGTCTTCTTTTGGAGAGGAATATTCACTTCCTACCCCCACAAAGGCATAACCCGGGGCCATAAATTTGGAAATTGGGGTCTCGGTGTTGGGATATCTATACCCGAAAGAGAGCTGGGTGTTAAACGTAAATTTAGCCGAATAATACCAATTGGAAACCGAATCGCGCCGGTACCCGAAATTGGAGTTGATCTCGAGGTTATCTTCTGTCTTTCGAAGCTCCCTGCCTTCCTGCGCATTAAACCCATATTTTACTGCAAGGGTCGAATTCCAGTTTAAAAGTTCTTTCTGGTATTTTCTTCCGAAGAGACCGTGCAGTAAGGCAGAAAAAGAATTATTCCCTCCCGAATTCCAGTTAATAAAGGCTACTTCATTCAGGTTGACCCCTACTTTGTTGGTCTTTTTCCAGTAATTGATCTTTTCATTTACCACTGTGGTTGTATCAACAGCTGTGGTATCTCTTTCGGTACCGTAGCCAAGGACGGCAAATAATAAAAACGTGAGGCAAATGAGGGACTTGTGCATTATTTTAATTTTCTAAGCATTGAGTTAAGACACGCCTTAATACTTTCAACGTCAATTTTTGATTTTTCTTGTAATTCTTCCACTTTTCCGTGGTCTGTAAATTTATCGGGCAATCCCAGGGCGGTAATTGGGAGGTGATAATTGTGCTGCTGGGCAAACTCCATCACAGCCGATCCTGCCCCGCCTTTTATTACCCCGTCTTCTACAGTAACCAGCATTTTATAGCCAGTCATGATCTCATGCAGCAGCCCTTCATCCAAAGGTTTGATAAACCGCATATCGAAGTGGCCAATTGCTTCAGGTTGTCCCAGTTCTTCCAGCGCCTTTTCGGCATTCTTCCCTATAGTGCCAAAAGTAAGCACCGCAATAGCACTTCCCTCCTTCAGTTTTCTACCTTTTCCAAAGCTAATCTCCTCAAATGGCAACTGCCAGTCTTCAACAAAACCTCTGCCTCTGGGATATCGTATGGCCAGAGGATGTTTTAATTTTCCGGTTTGGGCAGTGTACAACATGTTTCTAAGGTCTACTTCATCAAGAGGCGCAAAGATGATCATATTAGGAATGCAGCGCAAATAAGCAATATCAAAACTTCCATGATGAGTAGCGCCATCTTCCCCCACGAGTCCGGCCCTGTCGAGACAAAAGATCACCGGCAAATCCTGAAGTGCCACATCATGAATCACCTGATCGTAAGCCCGCTGAAGGAAAGTGGAGTAGATAGCACAAAAAACCACAAAGCCCTGTGTTGCCATCCCGGCGGCAAGAGTCACGGCATGTTGCTCGGCAATTCCCACGTCAAAAGCGCGATCGGGGAAAGCCTGCATCATGTACTTAAGCGAACTGCCTGTTGGCATGGCAGGTGTGATCCCAATGATCTTCTCGTTCTTTTCGGCCAGTTCAACCAGGCTCAGCCCAAAAACATCCTGGAACTTTAACGGTAAATTCTCGGTATCATAGGGAAGTAATTCCCCTGTTTCGGGAAGAAATTTACCCGGGGCGTGGTATTTCACCTGGTCTTCTTCGGCTTTTTTAAGACCTTTTCCTTTTGTGGTAATCACATGAAGAAACTTGGGGCCTTTTATCTTCTTAAGCACTTCAAGGGTTTCTAAAAGACTCTCCAGATCATGCCCGTCTACCGGGCCAAAATATTTAAAGTTCAGCGCCTCGACCATATTATCCTGCTTCGGCTTGTAACCCACCCGCGCTTTTGTAAGATAATTCTTTAAAGCACCTACACTGGGATCAATTCCAATGGCGTTGTCATTGAGAATGATCAAAAGATTGGCATTGGTTACCCCGGCGTGATTCAATCCTTCAAAAGCCATCCCGCTGGCGATAGAGGCATCTCCTATTACGGCAATATGTTGTTTTTCACTGTCTCCCTTTAAGCCCGAAGCCAGCGCCATGCCCAATGCAGCCGAGATCGAGGTAGAAGAATGCCCTACCCCAAAAGTGTCATATTCGCTCTCGCTTCTTTTGGGAAAACCACTGATTCCGTCGAGCTGTCGGTTTGTATGAAAAATCTCTCTTCTGCCGGTGATGATCTTATGCCCGTATGCCTGGTGCCCCACATCCCATACCAGCAGGTCTTTTGGAGTATCAAATATGTAATGTAAGGCGATAGTAAGCTCTACCACTCCAAGACTGGCACCCAAATGACCTTCTTTGGAAGCAACGATCTCAATAATGAATTTCCGCAATTCTGCTGCCAGCTGCGGAAGCTTTTCAGGAGCAATTTTCCGAAGATCTACAGGAGAATTAACAGTATCGAGAATAGTTTTTGCCATAAAAAACAAAGGTACATTTTGAAATTGTATTTTTGAATATGCAATTAATTTTTGACGACGTTTATTTTATGCGGAAGGCCCTTGAAGAGGCACAACAGGCTTACGAAAAAGGGGAGATCCCGGTAGGTGTTGTGATTGTGGCTCAACAGAGGATCATTGCCCGCGGACACAATCTCACCGAACTGCTGAATGATGTCACAGCCCATGCCGAAATGCAGGCTATCACCTCGGCTGCGAACTTCCTTGGCGGAAAATACCTGCTGGATTGTACCATGTACGTGACTTTGGAGCCGTGCCAAATGTGTGCCGGTGCCCTTTACTGGAGCCAGATCTCCAATTTAGTGTTTGCTGCCTCAGATCCTGAAAGGGGCTACAGAAGAATGGGAGGAAAACTTCACCCAAAAACGAAGGTCAAAAATGGCATTTTAGAAGAGGAAGCTTCGCAACTCCTGAAGCGGTTTTTTATCGAAAGAAGGAATTTGAATTAAAAAATTCATGTTCTCTTCTGTTGCGAAATATGGAATTGGATTTTTTTAATATAGAATTCCTGTAAATGTAACTTCTGAAATATTCCCTACGGAATTTAATATCCCTGGTTACATTCGAGCCCGTCGGGGTCCTTTGGAAGCTGAAGCTTCCTGGGAAAGACTCGCTTATGCTCGCCCGTACAAAATTAGCAGTGCTAAGCATAATTAAAATTCAATTTTTTGAACCATACATGGGGTTGAAGAAAATCCTGAAGGATTTTTGACATTTTTTCAATCAAAAGAATCCCGAAGGGATTCCATATTTATTGATGATGAGCATAGACCTTTCGACCCCGACGGGGTCGTACCAACATCACAGTAGGGCCGGTATACAGTGAAATAATAAATTCAAAAACATTTGCAATCGTATTTCAGAATTTTGGATGTCCATATACCTTAATAAATAATGGGTCTATCTCTCCTGAATCTGAAGTTCAGTTTCTCCTGGGCAAGATCACGGAGAATTTTCAGGGAAACACATTTTGAGATTTTACATTATGACTGATGCGGCGTTCGCTTATTTATTTACGCCCGTAAATAAGAAATCCTCTTCAAAAATGTCATTTTTGAAGAGGATTTCCGGCTAATTCAACCTGCTTACTTCGTAATTAAAACCCAATCGACCAGCACTTCGGCTTTGCCAGATTTTATTAATTCTACGGTTGATGCGGGCAGACCGTTGTAAGGTTTTTCCACTCCGTTGGTCTTGTAGGGATATGCACCACCCAGAGCTAAATTCAGAATAAGGTATTTTGGGTTGTCAAAAGCCCATTTCCCATAATGTTCTACCATGGGTTTTGTCACCCTGTAGATCAACCTGCCATCCACCCTAAAATCAAAACCTTCAGGCGTCCAGTCTACCGAATAAACATGCCAATCGGTGACATCTTCTCCTTCAGGAAAAAAATACTTGTTCACCAAGGGTGTTTCCCCCGAATAACCGGGACCATGAAGGGCAACTCCAATCCAATCTGTTTCGCCCACGTATTCCATGATGTCAATCTCCCCGGTTTCGGGCCAGTTACCTCCGCCAAGTGCCCAAAAAGCCGGCCAGTAGCCGGAACCTTCTGGTAGTTTCATTCTCGCGGCTGCGGTCCCGTAAGTGAACATCACCTTATCCTGGGTGTTGATCCTTCCAGAGACAAAATCGAAATCATTACCCTTATAATTGATGTAATTGGGACTGTAATGGGCTTTGAGAACCAGAGCATCTTCAACTCCCCCTGCCTTTTCACCTTTTACGGTGAAAACAGTGGCCGAAGAATCAATATAGATCTGCTGCTCATTGTTCACCCAAAAATCGGTTCCCTGCACATTCCATTTTTGGCGATCGAGCGTGTTTTCAGAAAAAGTATCAAAGAACAACGTGTCTTTTTTGGCTTTCAACTCTACATGCTGTGCAAAAAGGTTTCCGCCAGCAGAGATCATTATCCCCAGCAGAATATTTTTAAAATTTTTCCTGTACATATCTTGTAACGTATTTAAAAAAGGGGTCTCAAAAATGTCATTTTAGAGCCCCCTTTTTGTTAATTCAATCGGAAGCTTTCGGTTTTAAAATCTATGGAATTTCCTCCTATCATCACCTGGAATTCTCCAGGTTCTGAAGCCCATTCTTTATTGGCGTTGTAAAACTTCAGAAGTTCATTGGAAATAGTAAAGCTCACCTGTTTTGTTTCTCCCGGTTGCAGTTCAACAAGCTCAAATCCTTTTAATTCTTTAATGGGTCTTGTAGTACTTGCCACCATATCTCTCAAATACAGCTGCACTACCTCTTTCCCGGCTTTCTTACCGGTGTTGGTAACAGGCACAGTGACCGTTAATGACTCCTGCGGATTCATTTCTTCTGAAGAAAGCGTCAAATCGCCATATTCAAAAGTGGTGTAACTAAGGCCGTAACCAAAAGGATACAGGGCTGTTTTCTCTTCATCGGTATAAGCTGAATAAGTAACATCGGAAGGATTACTGGGTCTACCTGTATTCTTCTGGTTGTAATAAAGCGGCTCCTGGCCCACAGCTCTCGGGAAGGACACCGGAAGTTTTGCTGAAGGATTGTATCTTCCGAAGAGCACATCGGCAATAGCATTTCCACTTTCGGTACCAAGCTGCCATGCAACTACAATTGCAGGAATATTCTCTGCAGCCCATGAAATTTCTAAAGGCCTGCCGTTTTGAAGTACCAGCACCACATTTTTATTCACCTTGTAAATTTCGTGCATAAGTTCCTGCTGAAGACCTGCCAGGCCAATATTCACCTGACTTCTACCTTCGCCGCTTTGAAACGCATCTTCACCAAGGGCAAGGATCACCAAATCTGCCTTTTTTGCGGCATCAATAGCAGCTTTAAATCCGGATTTGTCGGTAGTATTGATCTTTAAAGGCTTAAGGAAGGTGCGTTCTCCCATACCGAGATCGGCTCCCTTAGCGTAGGTGATCTTCACATTATTACCCACAGCACTTTTTAAACCTTCTAGGATAGAAACTGCGGAATTTGCTTCTCCCTGAGCTCTCCAGTTACCAATTGGCGTGTCTTTATCATCTGCCAATGGACCTATAACAGCGATATTCTTTACTGAAGAAGCTATAGGCAACAGGTTTTTGTCATTTTTGAGGAGTACAATTGACTTTTTTGCCACGTCCCTTGCCACAGCTCTATGCTCTTTCAGGTTGAGCTGTTCGGCCATTTGAGAGTTAGAATAGCGGTAAGGATCTTCGAAAAGCCCCAGTTTGAATTTCACCCGAAGAATTCTTTTAACAGCATCATCAATTAGTGCTTCATCAACTTTTCCGGAGTTAACCAGTTGGACAAGTCCGGTTTCATAGGCACCGCCTTCCATGTCCATATCACTTCCGGCTTTTACAGCGATTTCGGCGGCATGAGTAAGATCTTCAGCAAAGCCGTGGTTTATCATTTCGGTAATAGAACCCCAGTCTGAAACTATGAATCCGTCCCAATCCCAATCTTCCTTAAGAATGTCTCTTTGAAGCATTTTACTTCCGGTTGCGGGGGTACCATCAAGATCGTTAAAAGAGTTCATGAAAGTAGCAACCCCGGCAGCGGCAGCGGCTTTAAAAGGTGGTAAAATGGTGTTATGGAGTTCGTTCTCACCCACGTGAACCGTGTTGTAATCACGGCCTGCTTCGGCAAACCCATAACCGGCAAAGTGCTTGGCAGTGGCCGCGATAGTTGCAGGATTGGAAAGATCTTCACCCTGATAGCCCCTAATCTTTGCTTCGGCCACACGGGAAGTTAGAAAGGGATCTTCTCCGGAACCTTCCATAATGCGCCCCCAGCGGGCATCACGAGAAATGTCTATCATAGGTGCAAAAGTCCAATTGACGCCATCGGCCGCTGCTTCGAGAGCAGAGATGCGCGCGGTTTCTTCCATCACCTCAAGGTCCCAACTTGCAGTTTCTCCTAGCGGAACAGGAAAAATGGTTTTGTACCCGTGAATGACATCATAGCCAAACATCAAAGGGATCTTGATCCTGGAATTCTCCATGACCAGCTTTTGGGCCTCCCGCGTGGCTTCTACTGAAAGTACGTTGAGCATGGAACCTACAAGGCCCTTTTTTAGCTGTTCTTCCCGGTACTGGTTTTGATTTCCACTTGCAGGGCCGGTAAGGTCCCAGGTCCCGCTATACTGCACCATTTGCCCAACTTTTTCTTCAAGGGTCATGATGGAGAGAAGGGAGTCGATTTTTGTTTCAACGTTTTCAACAGAGCTTTTGATTTGTGAGGTTTGGGCAGATGCCATAGAGACCCAAAAAAGGCTAAAGAAAACTATATTTATTTTTTTCATTTTGGTAATTATATTCCAGGGGGAAAGTTCCTTCCCCCTGGATATGATTAAAGAAGTGGCTAAAAATTATTCTTCTGCCTGAAACACCTTGATGTAATCTATGATCATGGAAGATTCTGAAAAATCAGGGTCTATTTCCCCTCCAAAATTTCCTCCCATAGCTACATTCAGGATAAGGAAGAATTCCTGATTAAAGGGAGAATCTGCAGAATTCTCATAGGTGTGGTAGACCTCGTTATCTACAATAAACACAATCCTTTCTGGACTCCATTCGACAGAATAAAGATGGAAATCACTGCTCACACCTTCTACTGTTGTGCTACCACCATCGGCATTTCCACCAGAACGACCGGGGTAATGAAGGGTTCCATGAATAGTATTCTGGTCATTCCCCACATGTTCCATGATATCGATCTCTCCACTGTCTGGCCAGCCAACTTCATTAAAATTCGATCCCAACATCCATATTGCAGGCCAGGTGCCAGCGCCTTCGGGCAATTTAGCTCTGGCTTCTACACGGCCATATTTAAATTCGAAATTATCTTTTGTGGTGATCCTGGAAGAAGTGTAATTGAACCCATTGGATGCTTCTGCTTTGGCTGTGATAACCAGGTTTCCATCGACCACTTCGGCATTCTCAGTGGTATAATATTGTTTTTCCTGATTTCCCCAGCCATTTTCTCCATTTCCTGTTTCAAAATTCCAAATGCTGGTATCCAAAGATCCCGACTCAAAATCCTGTTCCCAAACGAGTTTGGTATATTCAGTTTCGAAATCTTCCGGCTCCTGAGCTCCTTCTTCTTCAGAAGTAAGTACAAACCACCAGTCAAATTCACCATTACCATCTGTAGATCTAAGAACCAATTCATTGGCCGCAGAGCGATCGAATATTTCATAGGTATGATCTCCCCCTATGTAGTAGCCAATAAATCCGGTTCCGGTTAGATTAATGGTTTCCACACCCCCTGGGGCTGAGATAGACCAGTTTTCAGTATAATCTGTAAATGGAATATTCATTACATCTGCTCCATCCACAGTACAACCATCCTCTTCACTACATGTAGCTCCTAATTGGTCCACCAGGTTTATTCTTCCGAACACAGTTCCGGTTGGATCTGGTGTTGGATCATCATTTGTTGCATCAACAATGTGGGTGAAAGTCCCATCTTCATTAAAAATATAACGATCATCATACATCCCTGTTCCGGCTTTATCATTTGGTCCTGCACCGTAATGCTCAGCGATAACTTCACCTCCTACAGGCCCTAATCCAAAATGCTTTGGTGCCGATGCTTTAATGCGCCATTCTTTTCCCACTAGTTTTTGAATTAATTCGGCCGGTGGCTCATAGGTTACGAGTACTTCTACATCCACAGGGGTTGAAGTGGCAGTACCACTGGGACCATAAGCTACAACAGTAACAGTGTGAACATTAGTTCCAATTTTGGAAAATTGGTGGGTGTAAGTACCATTTGATGCAGTTCCTGAACTTCCATTTTCAAATATGTACTTGTAAGTCATGGCTCCATCTGCAGATGCGTTAAACACTACTTCCCCAGAACCATCTCCATAAGGCATATCTGTGCTTTGTCCCACAACCTCTGTAGAAACACTAAGGTTTTTTGGGCTTGTGAGCTCTCCGAATTCGAAATCTTCTTCAGCACAACCCACTGCAAGAACAGAGAGAAGAAGGATGAAGAATATGTTCTTTATTTTTAAATTATTTTTCATGTTTCTTCTGTTTAATTATGAAAGTATAAATTGGTTACATACACATTAGCTGTTCCAGTAGGTGTAGCTGAAAAGATGAGCTGTGAAATATGTTCGCGTGTGGTGAGATTTGTGAAATCTGACAATGGAATATCCACGCTCACCCATTGGTTTTGTGCGGGGTTTTCTATAACCACTTCATGTTCGGTATTATCACCGCCCTGTTCATATACTCCGTTTGAACCAAAATCTACCAGCTTAACTTTAAAACTGGTCGCATTTTCGGTATAAAATTCCACATGCATGTGGTTCATATTGGTAATATCCAATTGATTGGTCACCGTTTCAATTCCAACAAAGTTTAAATTCCTATAATGTTTAGATAACTTACCCTCAAAAGTAACTTCCTCGTAATTTGCATTAGACCAGTCTGTTCTCCAGGTATCGACCACAACATCATCTGCAACATCACTGAAAATGGATATATAGGAGGTTTCTCCGGTTTGTAGCTTTTGTATGTCATCCAGATAGAATGTTCCTGCTGAATTTCCGGGACCGTCTATAAAAATAGTCATGGTAGCATATTCCCCTGTAGGAACAAAGGCTTCCCCTACTCCTTGTGATCCATCGATGTAGCTTTTCACGGCATCTGTACTAAAATTGAAGCTGAGTTCCTCCCAACCGGCACCTCCATGGTTAGCCACCACTTCTGTCTGCCGTTCTCCATTAACACCACCTTCGAACTTTAAAAGAACAGGAAGAGCAACATCTGACCACAATTTTATCGTGATCGTTTTGTTATCCCCACTAAAATCTACCTGCTCTTCAAGATTAAAGGAAGCACCTTCCCAGGCATTCCCGGCATTTGTAAGTGCTCCAACCATGGTAGTAGAAGTATTGGCTCCAGATTTATCCGGGTTTGTAACCACCTCAAAGGAAGCACCCCCAAAAACTGCAGGGCTGTAGTTTATAGCACTACTATCAAAAGTAACAGGTAGTTTTAATGGTTCGAGGTTTGTTAACCTGATGTCATCAAAGTAGAAGGAAGTACCTTCTCCTGTATTTCCGAAGTCATAGAACACGATGACCCTGTCATAATCCACAGAAGGATCAAAGGCTGCATAGCTACTCAAATCAAAAGTCATCTCTTCCCATTCCCCGGTTGTGGTTGTATTGGAGATCACTTCAACAAATACAGTAGGATTTCCATTTGCATCGGGCTCAGATCCTGAATCTTCAATTTTAAATAGTACAGGAACTCCTGCTTTAGGGGACCAGGCTTTCATTTTAACTGCAGTACCTTCAGCAAAATTGAGAGGTTCATCAAGAGATAAGGAAATTCCTGCCCAGGTCTCTGCTCCGGCTGATTTTATAAGCTCCACTACTTTAGAACTGGTGTTGATGCCGTCCATATCGGGATTGGAAATTACTTCTCCACTTGCACCTCCAAATCCTGCCCAGGTATAATCCAGTTTTTCAGATTCAAAATCTACTGGAAGGAACAAAGGATCTGTTATTGTAACTTCCTGTGTAGCCTCAATGGTCGCTTCACCGCCACTTAAAGCAACAACCCGAACATTATAGGTGCCAACTGTTTCATAAGTATGGCTTACAGTTTCTCCAACCATAAGAGGAGTGGCCTCTTCATCTACAACATCTCCAAAGTACACGTTGTACATTGCAGCATAATCTGCTGTGGCACTAACAGAAATAGTGTAACTATCCTGAGGATCTCTATTTATGTTAACCTCCAGATTCTCGGGTGCCCGGAAAGAAACGGTTAATGGCTGAGTACCTTCAGCCGATTCTCCTGCAATATTTGTTCCTGTGATAATGATGTTGTAATTCCCTTCAGCATAGGTATGGGTTACACTTTCCCCCACACTAATTTCTTCTGAAGGTGTAGAACCGTCACCAAAATCAACTGTGAATAAATTTGCGCCTTCACCGGTTGGAATAATGGTTACCATACCAGTGTTATCTTGTGTGATCTTGAACGTTGCTCCCAAATTTGACGGGGCTGCCAGTCCTTCAAGATCAACTCCCAAACTATCGTCGTCTTTGTCACAGCTTATAACGGCCGCGCTAACAAAAACAGCTAAGATGATTCTAAATATATTTTTCATATTATTCATTTGTTATTGAATGACTTACTGATAAGCAGGATCTTGCTCCAATTGAGTATTTGTTAAGTCCTGTAATGGAATAGGAAGTTTATCATGTTTTCCTTCTACATAACCTTTGAATTCCAAATATTGAGCAGCGAGGCCGGCTCTTTGAAGATCAAACCATCTATGTCCTTCTCCTGCTAGTTCAAGCCTTCTTTCCCTAAGAATATTCTCGAAAGTAGCGGGTACAGATTCTTCCCCAACTCTATTCCTTACGGCATCCAGTAAAGCCTGTGCACGGTTAGTATCTCCTCCACCTCTTACCAAAGCTTCAGCTTCGAGTAAATAAGTGTCTGCCAATCTTATATCATAAAAATTCTGAGACCAATTAAGTTCAAAGTTTCCTCCCCCTGTAGAACGATCTTCCTGTTCACCAGCGAATTTCTTAAGGAAATATCCGGTGTCCTGATAACTTTCCTCGTAAGAAATAATTCCGGCCTGTTCAAGGCTGTCGAGATTACTAATGGTGTACTTATATCTATTGTCATAGCTGCCATCATTGTATATAAAGGCATCCACAAGCTTTTCTGTAGGAATATTAAACCCCCATCCCGCAATAAAGTCGGGCGCACCCTTACCTTGTTGCAGAATATTATATCCCCGGGGTGCCGACATTTGGTTTAGCAGGTTACCTTCTGTACAACCAATACAATCCCAATCTCCCCAGTTTGAAGCTGAAGTATGGATCACTTCAAAAATTGACTCCTCATTGAACTGATTCTCATTTTCAAAAAGATCTCCAAAATTTTCAAGCAACTTATACCCGTACTGATTAGTCCCTCCGGGAGTTCCATTTACATCACTTAACTGCTGGGCAGCTTCTCCAAATTTTTCCAGGTGCAGATATACCTTTCCTAAAAGGGCCTTACCGGCACCCTGTGTAGCCCTACCGGCTTCGGTTGCTGCATCAATTTGTGTTGGTAGGTTAGGAATTGCTTCAGTTAGATCCTGTTCTATTTGAGCAAAGACCTCTGCACGATCCACCTGCATTGCATTACCTAACTCACTGGCCGCTACAGGCTCAGTAAACAAAGGAATACGTTCAAACAATCTTATCAAATCAAAGTAATAGTAAGCTCTAAGAAATTTCATCTCGGCCTCAAACCGGCTTCTCAACTGCTCATCCATTTCAGTATTTGGTAATTTTGAGAGAAGAACATTCGTCCGGTATATTCCCGAATAACTTCTTCTCCATAATTCTTCCTGTGGCCCTGTAGCAGGATCTAGGGTATAATTGGACCAGGCTTGGATGGCCGGAACATCCTGTGAGTTTCCACCCCCGGCATAAAAGTCATCGGAAGCTGCGTTGAGTGCAAATTCTTTTGCAACATAATTCTGACCAACCCAACCTATGGGATCATAAGCTGCAACTAAACCATTATAAGCTTCCTCTGCATTACGGTAATAATTTGATTCCAAGCTTTGCCCTCGTGGCTCTACTTCTAAGAAATCATCGCTACAGGCAGTCAAAGTAACCGTTGAAACAACGACTGCTATATATTTTATTATTTTTTTCATTGTAGTATTTTTTATAAATATTTCAAATTAAAACCCAATTGAAGCTCCAAGCATAAAGGATCTTGCCTGTGGATAAATACCTCTGTCAATACTCAACACACCCCCTCCAATCTCTGGGTCGAAACCTGTATATTTAGTAAAGGTTAACAGGTTCTCACTCATTACATACACCCTAACTTTTTCAAACCCTACAGTAGAAAGAAGAGAATCGGGTAAATTATACCCTATTTGGGCATTTTTGATCCTGAAATAATCTCCGTCTTCAAGATAAAAATCTGATGGATTACTGTAGTTGTTGTTAGGATCATCATTTGTCATGCGTGGATGAGAATTGGAAGTACCAGGTCCGGTCCATCTTTCCATAGCTTTCGCAGGATAATTTGCATTTGCGATATCTAAACGGCGAAGCCCCTGAAATATCTGGTTCCCAGCAACACCCTGGCCAAAAATTGTAAAATCAAAATCCTTATAGTAACCACTAACGGTAATTCCATAGGACCAGTCTGGAGTTGGATCACCAATAAACACACGATCTTCTTCCCCTATAGCTCCACTTCCGTCACTATCCTGCCACTTAAAATCTCCTGGTACAGCATTGGGTTGTATAAGATCTCCGTTGGCATTGGTATAATTGTTTATTTCTTCCTGGGTTTGAAAAACCCCAAGAGTTTTAAAACCATAAAATGAATTTACTGCCTGCCCAACCGCAGTCCTGGTGATAGGAAAAGTACTGGACTGGAAAGCAACTCCTCCATCAAGGTATTCCTGCCCCTCACCCAAATATGTTACCTCATTATGTAGATAAGATCCGTTGGCATTTACTGAAAATCCAAAGTCATCTTTATTCATGGAATAGCCGAAATTTATTTCTACCCCGGTGTTTTCCATATCTCCCACGTTTCTAGCCGGATTACCTATTACCCCTGCGAATGCAGGTATCCTTGGGTACAGCAAAATATCTGTAGTTTCTTTCTTGTACCAATCTACTTCAAGAGAAAATCCGTTAAGGAAACGGGATTCAAAACCGATATTTAACTGACTAGTTTCTTCCCACTTTAGATCGGGATTGGCCGGTGCATCTGGGCTGTACCCTACATCATAACTTCCAAGCTGATCGCCAAATGCATAATTTCTACCTGAACTAATGGTTGACAGGTAAGCAAGATCTCCTACATTGTCATTTCCCACAATTCCAAAACTTCCTCTCAATTTAAAAAATCCAACAGGATTTTCACCTCCCCAAAAATCTTCTCTGGAAACAACCCATCCTATAGACCCAGATGGGAATATACCGTATTTATTATTTGCTCCAAATCTCGAAGAACCGTCTCTCCGAACTATCCCACTGAAAAGGTACTTCTCAGCATAATTGTAGTTGAGTCTTGCAAAAAGAGAAGAAACTTTATGAGGCACATTTTCATAACCGTTTGAAACGACATCATTCTCAGGTACATCAAAATTTAATGATGCGTCGTCAAAATTGTCTACCGGAATGCCAAATTTAGTTACACTTAAACCTTCAGCCTCATTTTCTTTATAGGCTCCCTGACCTAATAGTATTGTGAAATTATGTTGTTCAATTTCATCTGAATAAGATACAGTGTTCTCCAGGTTATAATCGAGTTTGTTATTGCTGCCCCTGGAGTAAGAAGTTTTTGCGGTACTAAAAGATGCATTTAGATAATTAATTGGGGTGAAAGATTCATCGCCCCAGTATGAAAGTTTGACTCCTAGATTTGAACGAAAAACTAAACCTTCAATGGGCTCTGCTTCTAAAAAAGCATTTCCTACAAAGTTATCACTATAACCAAAGTTGCCCAACCGAGTTTGAATATATGCGAGTGGATTTATTATCTCCTGAGCTACCTGTTGAGAAATACCATAAGGATTTCCATTTGCATCTCTAAGAAAAGGCAGATCCTGGTTGTAAGGAAATTGTGATAACCTTTCGGGGTCGGTCACTACAACAGGTGTAAGAGGATCTAAATTTATAGCAGAACTTAAAGGGCCTCCATATTCACTGTTCGTATTTCCTATCCCTACACTTTTATTTCTTGAATATCCAAAATTCTCTCCAAAAGTTAACCAGGGAGTAATATCATGCGTAGAGTTTAATCGAAGATTCGTACGCTCATAACTGGAAATATCGGTGGCTACGATCCCTTCCTCTTCCAAATAACCAAAGGAAAAATAAAAGGTGGATGTTTCATTTCCTCCGCTAATGCTGAGTTCATGATTTTGGCGAAAAGCCGAATCATTAAAAATAACATCCTGCCAGTCGGTTCCCTGTCCCAGGGCACTAAGATCGTTAAAAACAACACCTTCTCCATCATTGACGCTGGCTTCGTTCCGTAAAGCTGCATATTGGGTAGCATTGGTCATGTCTATACGTTCGGCCGGTTCAGAAACCCCTAAATATGTGTTATAGTTAACCCGAATTCTACCCTCCTTACCAGATTTTGTAGTGATGAGAATAACTCCACTGGCTGCCCTTGCCCCATAAATAGCCTGAGATGCAGCATCTTTTAAAACCTCTATAGATGCAATATCTGATTGATTTAAATATCCTATTCCACCATCATCGACAACCACACCGTCAACTATCCATAGCGGATTGTTGTTATTAAGGGTAGTTATTCCCCGCACACGAATGGTAGCTCCTGAGCCAGGTTGCCCACTGGCCGCAGCTACTGTTAATCCTGAAGTACGACCCTGCAAAGCCTCACCTACGGTATTTATAGGCATCGATTCGAGATCTGAAGCGTTCACGCTAGAAATTGCGCCGGTGACTACACTCCTCTTTTGAGTACCATAACCTACTACCACAACTTCATCCAGAGACGCAGTATCTGGTGCAAGAGTGATTGCAAGGTCTTGTTGGTCATCTACTATAGTTTCAATAGTCTCATATCCTATATAAGAGAATACAAGAACGTCACCCGGCACTGCTTCTATTGCAAACTTGCCATCAAAATCGGTAAGTGTTCCGGTTGTTGTGCCTTTAATAATGACATTGGCACCCGGTAAAGGAATACCATCACCATCTACTACAGTACCAGTTATTTGCTTCGTTTGAGCTAAAGCTGTACTCATGACGAATAAAAATAACATCATTAAATAGTTCTTAATTTTCATTGACTTTTTGATTTAGTTATTAGTCCAAAAATTTTAAGTAACCATCCAATTTGTAAAAGTGTCATTCATAACCGAAATCGTTTGCGATTTACTATAATACAAATCACTACGGTCGGTAATTAAGGAAAAGACAAAATACCGGATGATTGCTGTTAAAATTGTGTTACTAATTTATTAAGTAAAAGAGAAGATGGCGTAAACCCCGCCTTTACAAAAAACCTACAACCGTAAAAAGAGTTGTGTATAGATGGGTAAACACCCCCAATAATCAAAGATTATCCCGGTAAAGCCTAAAAAATATAAGGGATACAAAAGAACAGAAAATTAAGTTTTAATTTAAAATGTAGAGGTGTTGTAGAGGTGAATCATAGTCATGTAAAGGCTACAAATTCATTATATAGTCTGTTAAATTAGCCTCCCGCGGCAAATTCATCTTCTTCCTCAAACGATATCGCTTAATTTCTACACTCTTTACTGAAATATTAACCAGAGGTGCAATCTCTTTAGAAGAAAGATTTAATCGCAAATAAGCACAAAGTCGAAGATCATTGGAAGTTAGCTCGGGGTGTTTGCTTTTAATCTTATCAAAAAAATCTTTATCTGCATTTTTAAAAGCTTCCTTGAACATCTTCCAGTTATCTTCTTCCCTCAATTCCCGATCAATTGTTCTTATCACTTTTTTCACTTGTGGATTGTCGGCTTCCTTAAGATCGGCTTTTAAAGTGGAAAGAAGTTCGTTCTTCTTTATAATAGACATAGTAGAAGCTGCCAGCTGACTATTCTTTTCCTGCATGTCCTTCTCTAAATGCTCTTTTTGAAGCCTAATGATCTCCTGTTCTGCCTCAAGGTTCTTCAACTTAAGGTTTCTCTCCCTTTCCTCTATGATCTTTTTATGTCGCCGATTATAAGTGTAATGAATCATTACCAGCCCAAGTATAAATAGTAACAGGTAAACCACAACAGCTAAATTGCTGTAATACCAGGGTTTTGCAATAGTGAATTTATAACTCAGCGTTTGAGTCTCCCGGTCATTTATTCTGCCTTTTACTTCAAAGGTATAGCTTCCTGCCGGCAGATTTTCAAAACTGGCCATACCGGTTTGGTCCCACTGCGACCATGCAGAAGAGTAATTGAGAAGGCGATAACTATACTCGGCTCTGGATAAGCTCTGGTACGCCGGAATGCTATAGACAAATCGAATATTATTTACCTCGCTCTTCAATTCCAGTTTATTATCCTCCAACTGCTGGTATGTGAAATTCTCTCTTTTGGAAGACGTGCTAACCGCATTGAGCATGAGCTCTCCCGATGGTATATTATTAACAGGCAGGGAAAATTCTATGTAACCTCCGTTAGATCCCACCAGGTAGCGATTTTTACCTATCAATGAAATATTTTCAAACCCCTTGGTAATAATCCTGTTTTCTAATGGCAGGGGAACTTTTTGGGCAACAAGTTTTTGTTCAAAGGGATCCCTGTTTACGTAATACAGGTTGTCTTCTCCAAAAGTCCACCAGCTACCGTCGTCCAGTACCCGGGAAGCTCCACTTATTCTGTTGGTTGTACTACTAATTCTATTAAGATCGTTTTCTGCAGTAAATTCATTCAAATCGTTTTTGTACTTGTAAACCGAATCTTCTGTAGAAAAGTAAATTTGGTTTTCAAACCTGAAAATTTGAGGTCCGAGACCTGATTTTCCCGAAATCCCAAAATTTACCATAGCCTCAACTTCCGAATAAGCCTTATTGAGTTTCACACGAAAGATACCTCTGTGAAAATGGCTCATCCACAAGGTTGAGTCGTTCTCTATTATCATGTGCTGTACAGAAAGGTCAAAGTCATCTAAATAATCAGCTTCTTCATTTAGAGCATTATCTTCAAAGTAACTTAAGCCGTTGTAGTGCCCCTGAATAATTCCTGCGCCAATTTCTCCCATGGTCCAGGTTCCAAGCCCGTCCCATATGTGTATTGCCCTTGTTCCTTCAATTCTGAAAGTTCCCCGGTCATGGCCGGCATAAAGCTGACTATTCAGATAATTTAAGCTCCATACCTGCCCTGTAGTACCCGGGATTAGCTGATATGCTTCATTAGAGTTAGCATTTTTATAGTACAGCCCCTGATTGGTTCCCAGGTACATGATACCATCACCTTCCACGCTGCAATAGACAGTGCCGATCTTTCCAAAAGTATCCACGAAAATCCGGAAAGGGCTCTGTTTATTAATTACTGCAATCCCGTTATCCAATCCGCCCCAAACATTGCCTTCTTCATCCTCCATAACAGCCAGCATGGTATTATTAAGAAGAGAAGGTTGAGACAAGTGATATTCCAACTTTCCTTCAAGATTGAGAATGTACAGTCCATCGCCAATACTACCCAAAGCTAAAGAGCCATCCTGGAGGTAGAGCGCTGAAAAGAAACTTTCGGAAATGGGATAACCTTCTACCGGAAATGCTTCCCAGGAATTATCAGAAATAGTAAATAGACCATCATCACGCGTTACTGCAAGAATTTTGTCGCCAGCGTATGGAAACAGTGCAATAATGGGTTTGTTCCTGATGGTTTCATTGTCTACCAAATTCCTACCAACTCCATCTTCAACAACAAAAAGACCTTTTTCGGCAACCTGGTAATATATTTTATCCTGCACCTTAAACAGGTTCGAAATATTATCTTCGGTAACTATGCTCATTACCTTTCCAGTTTCCTTGTTGAAGCTGTACAGGCGTTGATGGCTTTGAAAAATCACATGACTCCCAACTTCTTTTATATCCCAAAACTGTTCACCATCAATCAATTCCCCGCCAACAGCGTCTTTAAGAGAGTAGTACTTAAGCCTTCCATTTTCCTGTTGTTGCCAGTACCCAAACTCCATGTAAGACCCGGTATAAATGTGGCTAGACGAGGCCAGCACCGAGCGCACAGCTGTTTCTCCGGGAACTTTATATAAGTTCCAGTGCTCTCCGTCAAACTGAAGCAAACCGGCATTATTGGCTACATATATCTTTTTATCTTGCCCCTGGGAGATCATCCAGTTTTGGTTCCCGCCACCATATTCTCCTGGCGAATAATTGGTGACAGGTGGTAATTCCTGCCCCTTTACTATCAGGCTCAAAAAAAGGAGGATAAGGAGATATAAATTAGTTTTCACAAGAAGTCGCGGGTTCATTCAAACAAATATAACCTCATTTTGAGTCTAAGGAAATTTTTAGAGAGCATTTTGTAAAGCTCTACATCGCCCTCTACAGTTTTAGTCGGGAAGGGGTTGTTATGTCTCTTCCACAGATTAATTAAGTTCTTACTGTTCCTGTACATCAACTTTTCCTATAGAAAAAGTGAGTTTTAAAAAATGTGTGGTGAATTTGTCATTTTTGAGACCTGAAGGTTAAGAATTCTTTTTGTAAAAGCCTCTCCATCTGTTATAAAGGGGTTAAATATCAACAGAATGGGCAGATTTTTTTCGAAATTGAAGCTTTAGGTGAACTACTGCCCTTATTTTAAAACAGAATTCGTAAACCCATAATTTTCATGATCCATAAAATGGCATCTCCTCATCTCTTTTTGAGATTGCTTTGCATGTATACTTTCCTTTTGGTTTTTTGTTCATTTTCTGTTCTTGCACAGGAACAAAAACCCGACACCGCGGCTGTAAGCCGGGTTTTTTATATATTATCTAACACAGGGCCCGGTGCAAAAATGGCAACGCTACCACTATTTGAAAATGTGGTAAAGGCCTCTCAAAAGGATGTTTCGGCGTCAATTCTTCTTCCCGGAAATATCACCCCGTCACATGGATTCCCAAAAGCAGAGCAAAAAAGACAGGAGACCAAAGAATTTCTTCGGAAGAACCTCCTGGAACCGCTCGATAATTTCAACGGAAATATCATTTTTACACCGGGAATAAATGAGTGGGCACCAGGGTCACCACAAAGCCTTGATGACCTGGAAAGTTTCTTGCAGGACAATAGCAACGGGAAGTTTCTGCCCAATGATGGTTGCCCAGTAGAAGACATAGAAATTAATGATGAAGTAGCCTTAATAACCGTAGATTCACAATGGTACCTGCAAGACTGGGACCGCAGTAGTGATTACAATGTAGAGTGTGACATACGCACTAAAGAACGGTTCTTCACAGAGGTAAAAGATGCCTTAAAAGACAATTTTGAAAAGGTAAAGATCGTCGCAGTCCATCATCCCGTACTCACCGCCTCAACACCCGGTGCTTTCAACAGGATTTTCCCTTTTTCCCGGCAGGATTTTCAAAATCCGCTTTACCGTGAATTCAGGAAAAGGCTGGAAACCCTTGCCAGCCAATTTGACGATGTCATTTTTGTTTCGGGAAACGATGCCAACCTTCAGTATTTGCACAACGGCAGGAATCCGCAAATCATTAGTGCCACTGCTGCCACTACAGCACCTGCAAAAACTACCGGAGATGCTCTTTTTACTTCAGAAGAACCCGGATACGCCAAACTCACAGTATTCAAAAATGGCAGTTCTAGAATAGATTTTTTCAGCGTGAAACCTTCAGGGGAAGAATTGCTTTTCAGTAAAAAAATTCCGCAGGAAAGAAATACAAAGATAGAATTGGAAGGAGCAGCGTGGAAAAACCTGGGAGACACGCATTCGGCTTCCATTTATACTTCCGAAGAAACCCAAAAAAGCAGCTTTTACAGGTTCCTTTGGGGAGATCGTTACCGCAATGTTTACAACACCAAAATTGAAGTTCCGGTCTTGCTGCTGGACACTGTATACGGCGGACTCACCCCAATAAAAGAAGGTGGCGGGCAGCAGTCACGCTCTATCAGGTTTATCAATGAAAATGATCATGAATACACCTTACGGGCGCTTAGAAAAAGTGCGTTCCGTTATATACAGGCAGATTTGGCGCCCACCACTTTTATTGGCGACCGGGTAGATAATACCTATCCGTATCGCCTGGTTCTCGATTATTTTACCACTTCGCAACCTTACGCAAAATTTGCGCTCGATAATTTTGCTGAAGCTCTTGACCTGCCGCACATAAAACCCCAAATCTATTACGTGCCACGCCAACCTGCTCTGGACATTCACAATGATGAGTACGGCAATGAGCTTTACGAGCTACAGGCACATGCGGGCAGTGAGAACAAATCTTTTGCGCAATTTGAGAAGCCACAGGATATTTTAAGCAGCTTTGATCTCCTGGAAGAACTTCGGGAAGACCCGCAGGCCAGCGTTGATGAAAACGAGTACCTCAAGGCCAGGCTTTTTGATATGTTGATTGGCGATTGGGACCGCCACCAGGACAACTGGCGCTGGGCCGAATATGAAGATGAAACCGGAAAAATTTACACGCCCATTCCACGGGACCGGGACCAGGCTTTTTCGAAATACGACGGGCCACTCATTAGGCTGATAAAACTGGCGGAACCAAGGCTTAGAAAAATGCAGACCTATGATGAAGATATTGACAGTATTAAATGGTTCAACTGGTCTGGCTACCCCTTAGATCTCCAGATACTTTACCAAACTAACTGGGAAAAATGGGAAGAGCAGGTTAGGCTGATTCAAAATGCTATAACCGATGAAGAAATTAAAAATGCTTTTGCTGAATTACCTGTGGAAGCACAAGACCAAACTATTGAAGAAATTAAACATAACCTGAAGGGTCGCAGGGAAAACCTGATGCGCATTGCCCGCGACTATTACGAGCACATCCAGGAGTTTAAGATCATTACAGGTACAGACGAAGATGAAGCCTTTGAGATTATAAGGAAAAGCAATGGCGAGACAGAAATTATCCAGAAGAGCGAAGGTGAAGAGATCTTTAGACACACCTATACTTCAGGCGAAACTGAAGACATCTGGATCTACGGAATGGCGGGTGACGACAGCTTTACCACTTCAGGAACTGGAGATGACCTCATAAACATCAAGGTGCTGGGTGGCCCGGGCAAAGACACTTTCAACTTTCAGAATAAGAAAAAAATAAAGCTCTACGACTTTAAAAGTTCCAAAAATGACATTTTACAACCCGGCTCCCGAAAGCTTCTGGTCGATTCTTACAAGATCAACAACTTCAACTATAAAAAATTTAAGTACAGCATTTTTAAAGCTGTACCCTATGTGAATTTTGAATCTGATGCAGGATTTACCCTCGGCGCCAAAACCATCTGGACAAAATATGGGCTGGTAAATAATCCTTTTCAGGCCCGGCACGAACTCCTCGCCAACTACTATTTTGCTAGCAATGGCTTTGCCGTAAGCTATAATGGTGAGTTTGCGCACCTGTTTTACAACTGGAATTTTGGTCTTACCGCCCGTTATACCAGCCCCAACTACGAAATGAATTATTTTGGCTCCGGGAGTGAGACTTTCTACGATAAAGATGAAGTTGACAGGGACTACAACCGGCTGAAGATCCAAAAATGGCATTTTTCACCTGCACTTATTTGGCGTAATAACACAGGCAGCGTATTTGACGTGAGAACCATACTCGAATCTTACAAAGTAGAATATGAAGCTTCGTCTTACCTCGGAGAAATATTAGCTCCCAAAAATGGCATTTTTGACCAGCAATTTTACGCAGGTGCCGAAGCTAATTACAGGTTCTACAGCAAAAACACCAGGGCCTTCCCAAGTATGGGATCCGATTTACGTCTTACTACTGGCTATAAAAGAAGCATAGATGAGGCGAAAAATGAGTTTAGTTATGTGAAACCTTCGGTTTCCTTTAATTATCCCATAAGTGCAAATGGTTATATGGTATTTGCCACAAAACTGGGAGGCCAGGTGAATTTCGGGGAAGATTACGAGATCTATCATGCTGCCACAATAGGTGGTAATCATAGTCTGCGTGGATATCGCAATCACCGTTTTAATGGAAAAGAGGCTTTTTATCACAGTACCGATGTGCGATCTGCTTTGGGCGTATGGGAAAATAAATTTATTCCCTTTGTTTATGGAGTGACGGCAGGCTTTGATTATGGAAGGGTGTGGATTACAGGAGAAGATTCCCAACAATGGCATAGCAACTACGGAGGCTCTGTGTGGATAAGTGCCGGCCTTGCGGTGACTGGAAATATTGGACTTTACCACGGTGGCGACGGCAATCGCTTGAGCGTGATGCTCAACTTTAAATATTAGCCCCAGTAGCCGGTATCATAATTATCTTTTTGTTAACTGCGGCTTATAAATTTCCTTATTAGCTTGATAAGCTATTAAAAATCAACTAAAACCGAAGATATGGGAAAACTAGAAGGAAGAGTTGCACTCATTACCGGCTCCGATTCAGGAATTGGTAAGGCTACGGCTATTGAATTTGCAAAAGAGGGAGCAGATGTGGTGATCACCTATCATTCTGATGAAAAGGGAGCTAAAGATACCCTTCAAAAAGTTGAGGAAACAGGGAGAAAAGGGTTGCTGCTACAGGTAGATATTTCTGAAGAAAAAAATGTGGAAGAAATGTTTGACCGGGCCATAGAAAAATTTGGAAAGCTGCATATTCTTATGAACAATGCCGCGATTGACGGGCAGGGTTTTAAAGTAGCTGAAATGCCTACCGAAAATTTCGATAAGGCTATTAAAACCAATCTTTACGGCACCTTCTTTTGCACCCGAAGGTTTATCAAAGAACTTCGGAAGCAGGGAACAAAAGGAAAAATTATCAATGTAAGCTCGGTTCATGAGGAAATTCCGGCTCCCGGTACCGCCGAATACTGTGCTTCTAAAGGAGCTGTACGCAACTTTAGCCGCGTGCTGGCACTGGAACTGGCCGAAGAAGGCATCAATGTTAACAACATAGCTCCCGGAATGATCCTTACTCCAATGAACCAGGAAGCCATAGACGACGAAGAGACGCGCAAGGAACAAGTAGCGCATGTTCCCATGAAACGTGCAGGAAAACCTTCAGAAATAGCGAAACTGGCAGTCTTCCTGGCCTCTTCAGACTCAGATTATGTTACCGGCTCTACTTATGTTATGGACGGCGGACTCATGCAAAACGTAGGGCAGGGAGCGTGATTTTAGTAGGCAGTGTTCAGTCTTCAGGCAGTCTTCAGGCACTTCAGTTTTTAAATAGATATAATCTTGTGTTTCTGCTTCAGAAGAATAAAATTAAATACGCTACATCTCTTTTAACAATCACAATTCAGCATAAAAAAACCGGATCATAAAAGATCCGGTTTTTAAAATATCATTTTAGGTACTTTTATTGGGCGGCGCGGTAATCAAATTCCTGACCACCTACAGAGATACCTGCCATGGCTCCGGCTTTAGGCATAATTGCTACTCCGGCACCATTTTCGAAAGTAATGGCTCCACCAGCTCCTTCATCCCAGATCACTGCAGATGCACTACCTCCAAATTCGAAATCTCCTTCTTTAAATTTATTTAGAGCTTCCTGGGTTTCAAAAACTATAAGCTCTCTAAAGGCTTTTCCTCCAAATTGGAATCCTACGTCAATTTGTCTAAGCTCTGTATATCCGGCAACCTGTCCGTTTTCATACACAATACCGTTTCCTGCTGCCCCACCAAGGATCCATGCTCCTTTCCCTACATTGGGAAAAATGGCATATCCGGCTGCATCATTGAGCATAGTCTCAAGTCTTGGATTTGCTCTCATAAATGCCATTTTAGCATCCATGGCATCAGATTTTATTACTTCGCGCTTCTCCATGTCCATGATTCTCTCCTGGTCCTGGGCAGTCACCTGTCCAGAGGCAAGAAGTAACATCAGAACTACTAGTCCGCTGTACAATTTGTAAGAAATTCTTTTCATAACTATATAATTTTTTATGGTTATGATCTTAAATTACAGAAATATACTCCCACAGACTGTTAACTGCACGTTATTTCACGAAATCTTAAGGAAAAAACGCTGGTTGAAATCACCATTAAACATGAATTAAACCCTTAAACACCAGGTATTTAATACATTTACTAATCAGCAATACTGGATATAACCATTTGCCTTAACTTCCAGGCGGTTTCATCCTGGGTGGCACCCTGGGTTTGCTTCATAATGATACCGATGAGATTTTCTTTGGGATCGGCAAAGTACTGGGTATTGAAGTAACCTCCCCAGTCAAAAGTACCCTCACTTCCTAACCCGCCGGTGCGCACTCCTTCTTTGTTGAGAACAGAAAATGCCAGCCCGTAATCCTTATTTTGATCTTTATAGAGTTCTTGTGCCTGGTCTTGCATAATAAGATCTACAGTGGTTCTGCTTAAGATCCTGTTTCCGTCAAGTTCACCTCCATTGATATACATTTGGAGGAAACGGGCATAATCTTCTGCTGTACTGGTGAGCCCTGCCCCGCCCGAAAAGAAGCTTTTTGCACCCTTTACAGGATATTCGGGATCGTAAAATGTTACAGGAAAATTCTGCCATTCTCCATTTACTTTGTGCTGCACACTAACCAGGCGATCGTTCTTATCATCATCATTGATATAAAACTGGGTATCCTGCATCCCTAGCGGATCAAAGATCTTTTCTTCTAAAAACTCGTCGAAAGGTTGTCCTGAAACTTTTTCTATAAAATACCCCAGCACATCAAGGCTTTCACCGTAATGCCATTCTTCACCGGGAACCGCATATAGCGGCAAACCTGCAAGCTTTTTCACATTTTGAGCAATGCTTATATCCTTTGTTGTATATAAATCTACCACCCCGGCCTTTGCATATATCTTTTGTATTCTTTCATGGGAATCTATTCTTCCATATCCCAGTCCTGAGGTATGGGTAAGCAGTTGGCGGATGGTAATTTCCTTACCTGCAGGTTTGGTTGTGTAGGTAGTATCTTCCGCATTAAATGTGGCTATAACCTGAGGGTCTTTGAATTCAGGAATATATTTTGAAATGGGGTCATCAAGTTTAAATTTTCCTTCTTCCCATAACATCATTACCGCAGTTGAAGTTATTGCCTTAGTTTGCGATGCAATTCTAAAAATGTCATTTTTCTTCAACATTTTGCCCCCGGCATCGGCTTTTCCGAAGCTTTTATGATAAACGATATTCCCATCTTTTGCTATCAGAACAACAGCCCCCGGAATTTCTTTTTCTGAAATTGCTTCAGTGATCATCTTATCAATCTTTCCCAGCCGTTCTTCACTAATTCCTATTTCTTCTTCGGAAGTTTGCTGAACAAGAGTGGAGTTTGAGTGATTTTGAGCTGATACCAGGTTGGCGACCAACAGTAGCGCCAGCATAATCTTAGCCTGAAGTGTAGTCTTTAATAACATTTGGACAAAATATATAAGAGAAGTAATTTAGTTAAAATTAACAATATTATCTTTTTAAAAGCAGATAAGACAGTTTAAATTTCTGGTTATTCTGTGCTAATTAAGGCATCAATAAGATTGGGATAAAGCACTGCCCCGGTTTCCCTGTCAAAAATGGCAAATCCGAGGTCGTCTTCGTTTCCGTTATCCCAATAAATTGGTACTATCCCATGTTCGAGAGCGGCCTGGGTAACATATTCTATGTAGTACTCCCGATATGCCTCATGCCCTTCAACTTTATCTCTTTTCATAGCCCCGAATTCGCCCATTATAACGCCTACTCCCTTATCTATAAAATAGTCCTTCACTTTCTGAAACTGGGTATCTACGTAAGATTCATTGCCCCAGTCTTCAGATTTGGGTGCGTCTTCTCCCCACTGGTAAACGCTAGTTTCTTCATTAATCGTAAAGTTGTATGGATCGTAGTAATGTACTTCCATAAACAAGCGGTGTTCTACAACGTCTTCAGGGATTACTGCAAAATTTACTGTATGGTCAATATTTGTATTGAAACCCTGCACCACCAGGTGACGGTAATGATTTCGCCCACCGGTTTCCCTAACCGCATCAACAAACGTCTGATTAAAGCTGTTTTGAACGGTGTAATATTCTTTGGTAGGAGTGCCATAATCGTTCCCAAACATCACTTCATTAGTCCCTGCAAAAAGCAGTTTATCATCGTAATCTCTAAACCTTATTGCTATTTGCTGCCACATCTTTTCCAGACGATCGTTAACATAATCCTGCTCTTCATAAGTGGGTTGCATCCAACCGCCATCCCAGTGTATGTTGATAATGGCATACATATCATTGCTTAAAACATAATTGGCCACTTCTTCTACGCGATTCATCCAGGTTTCTTTTATCGTGAAATTTTCAGCATTTGAAAATTTACTCCAGGCAACGGGAATTCGAACGGTGTTAAACCCGGCAGCTTTGACGGAATCAATCAGCTTTTGGGTTACTACAGGATTTTGCCATGCAGTCTCCCCGCCAATGGCTTCAAGCGAGTTCCCAAGGTTCCAGCCAATCCCCATTTCATCTGAAAGCTGAACACTGCTAATATCTCTCATCCCGGAATTATCTGATGGAATACTAGCTTCCACCTCTTCTTCAGGTGCTTCGGCTGCTTCCTGTGTTACCTGCACCTCATCAAAAAGGTCTGAATCATTAGCCGTAATGGTCAAAGTTGCAGCCCTGTTTTCAGTTTGCTTATTTGCTTCTGCAGTAACCTGTATATTCATATTTCCTTCAGAAGCAGTTTCAGACAGACTCAACCAATCTGGAACTCCTGTTACTATCCAGTCAATGTTGCTGGTAATTTGCATACCTCTTGTCTCTCCTTCAGCATCAAATTCCATCAAAGCCGGGCTAACCTTCAAAGATGGCTCAACAATAACAGGATCATTGTTATCATCCTGTGAACAGGAAGCAAAACCTGCCATAACAATAAACAGCAGGAATATCCAGGTTGTAAGTTTTGTTCTAAACATGCTTGAAATATTTAGTTTTTAATTTCCCTTTGAAATCTTCACTACAAATGCTTTTTCATTAATCATATTTGCAGGAGTTGTAAGGTGTAAACCCTTCTCGTCAAGGTTATACTCGACCTCCCCACCACCTAAAACCGAAACAGCCTCAATTTGTGGCACATTTTCTCCCAACACTTCTTCTGAAAAGGACTGTAGGGTAACTCTTTTATTATTCCCGGGCCAGCCCAAAAATATTGCATAGATATTATTGCCTTTTTGAGTGTAGCGTATATCTTCTGCGGTGTAGATCAGTTTATCCAGAAACATCCCCGACTTTTCCTGCTTCGTAGGTCCTTCCCCATAAACTTCCCAGGTGCGGGTGCCGTAGATGGCTTCGCCATTGATTTCCAGCCACTGTCCTATTTCCAACAAAATCTCCTGTTGATTCTGCGGAATAATTCCATTGGTTTTGGGCGAGACGTTCAACATCAAAGCTCCGTTCTTGCTCACTATATCTGCCAACAAATCAATAATTTCATCTGAAGTTTTCAAACCAAGATCATTCGTATAGCTCCAGCTGCCCACAGAAACGGTTTCATCGGTAAGCCAGAATTCTTCAGTCTTGTCCTTCATTCGTCCTTTTTCAAGATCCTCAAGACTTACAGATTTTGGCAGCTCCCCTTCTTTATGTGTGATCACCACCTGCTTGCCTTGAGCTTCAGCATGGTTAAAATAGTAGGCTACAAACTGCCGTTTTAGAGAATCTGGTAACTTATCCAGTTTACTGTCAAAATAGATGAGGTCGGGGCTGTAGTTGTCTATGACTTCCTTAAGTTCCCCCAGCCAGTTCTTATAAAACTGTTCCTTCGAAATGTTGCCATACATGATAGACAGCAAAGAATCTTCGGAAGCAGTAGGTAGTTCAGGATTATAAGGAAAGTAAGAAGTGTCATCCAGCCATTTTGTGGAATCCTGCTGAAAGATCTGAAGGCTCCTGGCCTTATGAAATGTGGTGACAAATTTCATATCGCGCTCCTTCAGCGCCTTTTCAAGAGATCCTAAAATGTCCTTTTTGGGCCCCATGTCTACAGAGTTCCACGGGTTGATCTCACTGTCCCAGTTAGACCAGCCATCGTGGTGAATAGCTACAATTCCACCAAATTTAGCACCTGCTTTCTCCCAAAGCTCCGCCCAGGCACTTGCATCAAATTCTTCGGCCTTAAACATGGGCACATAGTCGTGATAACCAAATTCTGAATGTGGCCCATAGGTTTCCACGTGATGTTTATACTCATTGGTACCTTCTATGTGCATGTTCCGCGGATACCAGTCGTTGGCATAAGCCGGAACTGAAAGCACGCCCCAATGCGCATAGATCCCAAACTTGGCATTCTTGAACCACTCAGCGGTTTCGTCATATTTCGCCAGCGAATCCCAGTCGGCAACGTATCGCTCCTCCTGAATCTTCTCCTGATTTTCCTGCTGAGAATTTCTTCCACAAGCCATTAATAGCAGTAGAGAGATTACATTTGTAATTCTAATGTATCGCATAGTTTATATTTCTTCCAGATAAATCTGGTTGAAACTTTTTAAAAATAAGGTCTCAAAAATGCCATTTTTGAGACCTTATCCTGATGTTACTTTTATTGTATTTCAACGACTACTTCCTGCTTCAGGTTTCTTGAAGAATTACCTAACTTAAGAGTATAGTTACCTGGCTCTACAGTCCATTTTCCGGAATTTATATCGTAGTAAGCCAGTTCCTTTACCGGAACAGCAATAGTTACTGTTTTTGTTTCTCCCTTGGCGATCATTTGCTTTTTAAAGCCTTTAAGCTCCTGCGCCGCACGCTCTACTTTGGAATCTGATTTAGATACATAAAGCTGCACTACTTCCTTTCCATCAAATTCTCCGGTGTTTTTCACATCTACCGAAACCTGAATAGTTCCATCTGCTTTATAGGCTTCTTTTTTGTCAGCTTTTGCGTTAGAAAATTCGAAGTCTGTATAGGAAAGTCCGAAGCCAAAAGGATATAGAGGTTCAATGTTTTTAGTATCAAACCAGCGATACCCTACCAGTATACCTTCGTCATAAGTAGCTACCTCATCTCCCGGAAAGCTGTTATTGGCATGAGCAGGAGAATCCTTTAGATCTTTAGGCATTGTCCATGGAAGTTTCCCGGAAGGATTTACCTTTCCAAGAAGCACATCTGCAAGGGCATTACCGCCTTCAGAACCATTAAACCAGCTCCACACGAGCGTGGAAGTTTGTTGTTCGATATTTTCAATATCAAAAGGAGCACCAGCGATCATCACCACAATAGTATTAGGATTGGCCTCCATTACCTTCGCTATTAATTCTTCCTGTCCAAATGGTAGATCAAGGCTTGCACGGTCTGAAGCTTCAGTCTCATAATCACGGTTAGAACCTGCAAAGATGATGGCAACATCAGAATTTTTAGCAGCATTTACAGCCTCTTCCAACAGTTTTGGGTCAAGTTCATTTATGGTCACAGGACCATCTAAGGTAATATCCCCGAATTTTGCTTTATCTGTTTTAGAATAGCGCTCCAGGTAACCCGGCGCATGAGTGATTTTTACAGATTCAGGCAGCCTGTTCTTAAGCCCTTCCAGCGGAGTTACCTCTAGTTTTGTTTTTACACCGGCTCCAAAACCTCCCAAAGCATTCTTTTTTGTTGCATTGTCTCCAATTACCGCAATGCTTTTTACGCCTTCAAGATTTAAAGGCAGCATATTTTTGTCATTTTTGAGAAGTACTACAGATTCTGAAGCAATGTTATAAGCATCTTTTAAATGCTGCTCGGTATTTCTACTTCCCTTTGCACGACCTGTTGTGTCAATGCTTTTGATGTTATACATTAATCGTAAAACCCTTCTCACGTGTTTATCTACTTCTTCTTCTGAAAGTTCCCCCGATTTTACTGCTGCAATAAGCGGATCGGCAAAGTAGAACTCGTTAAAAGGACCGGGAGTTCCCATCTCAACATCGGCTCCGGCTTTTAAAGCTTTTACTGTGCTGTGAATAGCGGCCCAGTCTGAGATCACAATTCCCTTAAAGCCCCATTCATCCCGTAAGACATCCTGAAGCATATATTCATTTTCGTTTAAATAATCTCCACGGAATTTATTATAAGCTCCCATTACAGTATAGGCGTGGGCATCTTTAATTGCGGCTTCAAATGCGGGAAGATAGATCTCTCTAAGAGTACGTTCATCCATTTGCACATCTACAGTCCCACGATTGGTTTCCTGGTTGTTGGCTGCATAGTGTTTGACACTTACTGCCACATCATTCTCCTGAACCCCCACAATGTAAGGCACAGTGATTTGGGTATTCAAAAATGGATCTTCAGAGAAATATTCATAAGTACGCCCACCCAGCGGAGTCCTGATAATGTTAAATGCAGGAGCTAATAGCACATCCTTATTCCTGTCTCGTGCCTCTGCGCCAATAACATCTCCAAAAGTATATGCCAGCTGTGGATTCCAGGTAGCAGAAAGCCCTGCGCCTGCCGGTAAGTAGGTTGCAAAATCGTTATCCCAACCTGCAGGAGCCCATGAATCGCGGGAAATCTCCTCTCGGATACCCAGCGGCCCATCGGCCATGGTTAGTTCGGGGATTCCCAGCCTTGGTACGCCCGAAGTCGCAAACATACTGGTACCGTGCAGCATTCCGGCTTTTTCTTCCAATGTCATTTGAGAGATGAGATTCGTGATCTCCTCTTCGTATTCCATGCTTAGGGGTTTCCCCTCAAAAATGGCATTTTCCTGAGAAGTTTCTGCAACAGCCAAATCTCCTGCCTCCTTGCTCTCATTACATGCAGTGAAGCTTAAAATGCTGAAAATGCCCACTAATGGTATAAATCTGTTTTTCATGTTATTTTGGTTTTGAACGTATAATGCTTAGTTAGATTATTTTTAGCTGAAGGGCCACCCTTGTTAATCATACTGTTACCTTGGGTTTAAATTGATAGAAAGAGAGATTTTAAGGTGTTGCTCTTCAGAAGGAAAATTTACAACTTTTTAAACCTAATTGCAGCTCCCCCACTTTCTCCCAACTTGAGAGTAAGTTTGTCTTTTGAAGTCACTTCCTTAGTAGAAATCTCAACTTTTTCAGGATTATTTTTCATTCCTGTTCCTTCAGCATCTGCATAGATCTCTGCTTCGTAGGTTGCATCAGCATCAAGGAAGTCGAGTGCTATTTCAAGATCCCGTGCTTCTTCATTGCTAAGACTTCCGAGGTACCAGTCGTCGCTATCAATATCTTTACGAACAATGGTGATATATTCACCTATTGAACCATTGAGAACTTTGGTATCCTGCCAGTTCACAGGAACATCCTTTAGAAACTTAAATTCAGGTTTACCAACGTAATTTTCAGGCAGGTCGGCCAACATTTGCACAGGTGAAAAAACCACTACCAAAAGTGCCAGTTGTTTTGCAGAAGTTGAATGTACTCTTCTTCCGGGGTAACCCTGTTTATTCTCTACATCAAGAATTCCGGCAGTAAAATCCATTGGTCCTGCAAGGAAGCGGGTAAATGGCAAAATCGCAGTATGACTTGGCGGATTCCCTTCACTCCAGGCGTTATACTCGATACCACGGCCACCCTCACGCGCCATCATGTTTGGATAGGTACGGCGTTCCCCTGTATCTTTAATAGGCTCGTGGAAGTAAACTGTGAGATTATATTCCGCTGCTTTTTTAAGGATGTACCTGAAATAATTCACCCCATACTGCCCATGATGCCATTCTTTCATATTGAGCATAGAACCTACATGTCCAATCTTTACGCTGCGCACTCCCACTTTGTTGTAAAGGGCAAAAGCACTGTCTACCTGCTTTAGGTAATTATCGATATTAGAGCCGGTCTCATGATAACCCACGAGACGTACTCCGTTCTTTGCACCATATTCTGTCACTTCCTCAAGATCGAAATCATCTGTAGATTTTATGAAATTAAACTGGTGCATATGATTTTCATACCACTGCGGAGTCCAGCCTTTATTCCAACCTTCTATGAGCAGGTTATCAATACCCAGCTGCCTTGCATAATCAATGTGCTCTTTGGCATTTTTAGTAGATGCGCCATGGTCTGGACCTTCCCAAAAAGTGTATTTTCCAATATGCATTCCCCACCAGATCCCGATATATTTATATGGTTCAATCCAGCTTGAATCCTCTATTTTATTAGGTTCATTTAAGTTTAGAATCAGATAAGAAGTTATAAGATCTTTAGGCTCTTTAGCTATTTGCAAAGTTCTCCATGGTGTGGTGAAAGAACCTGTGGTACGTACTTTCACGCCGTCTGACCATGGAACAAGGTCGGCCTTTAGTTCTGTACCCGATGTTGGGAAAAGGGTCATGCTGGCAAAATCGGTGAGGTTTGCTTCATGGAAACTTAAGGCAAGTCCGCTGTCACTCTCAATAGTAAGCGGAGTATGTACTGTATCAAGAGTACTTACCGGGGAAGCTTCATAAAGGTTTTCATAACGTTGCTCATGGTAAGCAGGAATCCACCAGGCTTTACCATCGTCCTTCAAATTAAAGGTGGTAAGCTCATCCATTATAAAAATGCTATCCTTAATTCCCTGCTCCGGAAAAACATATCTAAAGGCTATCCCATCATCAAAAGCTCTAAACTGCACCTGCAATTTTCTTTGCTTGCCCGATTTCTCCTGAAGGTTCACGAGCAGTTCATTATAGTGGTTCCTTATGTTCGACTTTTCACCCCAAACCTGTTCCCAGGTGTTGTCAAAAGTGGAACGCTCTACATCTGTTATTTTGAAATTTTTACTTAGCGAATCATTATCTCTGAAGACAAAACCCATTTCTGAAGCGCTTATTACCTCTGTATCTTCATGAGAAACCGAATATGTAGGTCTTTCATTTTCCAGGTCAAAAGTGATCTTATTTTGTCCTCCCGGGGAGCTTAGTTCGTAATTGGTTTCCTGTTGTGCACAACTTACAAAAGTGAAAAGCAGGGCAGGAATTATACTTAATTTCCTTATCATGATATTTTATTCATTACCGCCGATTTCTGAATAAAGATTTACTTAAAATCAGTGGGGTTTTAATTATTGATTATTTCTTCCATTCAATTTTAAAGGTGGTCTGACCCTTCAGCGGATTTTCCAAAACTTCAAAGGAATTTCCCTTTTTTGACACCTTTATGCTTTCAGCTTTAGTTGCTTCAGGTAAAAAGACCTTTCCGGAAGCAGCATTAGTATTATCGCTCGCGAAAACCTTCAGCTGTATATTTTTCCAGTCCATATCCTGGGTTGATTGTGCCAGTTTGATATGAGGGATCACTGAGCCGTCTTTTACAAGAGCGATAATAGGAATTTCACCAGCCTTTATTGTATGCCACCCACTCTCGTAAACTTTTCCAGATTGGTAGTCTATCCATTTGCCCGAAGGAAGATAAACTTCCCGCTCTGTAGTTTCTTCAAATAGCGGCGCCACCAGCATATCAGATCCAAACAGGTATTGATCATCGATCAACCAGGAACCCGGATCATCGGGGAATTCAACAAACAGTGCACGCATCATTGGGAGCCCTTGTTCTGCACTCTCTTTTGCCTGGGCATAGATATAAGGCATTAATTCATACCGCATATTATCAGCTTTTCTGAAGGCTTTCAGGAAGCTTTCATTGTAAAGCCATGGCTCTGTTGGTGGTTCCCCGTGACTTCTCACGTGAGAAGAAAGCATCCCAAAGGGAGTCCATCTTCTGTAAAGATCTTCGGGGGCAGCTGTTACAAATCCGCCGACATCATGACTCCAGAAGCTGAATCCGCTCAAACCTAAAGATAATCCGCCGCGAAGGGTGGCTGACATTGCGGTATTGGTTGTAGCGGCATCACCACCCCAATGTAGCGGGTATCGCTGGCTACCGGCCCAGGTACTTCGCGCCCAGATAAGGGAATAGCCTTTCTCTTTTTTAGTAAGTTCGGCGACGGCTTTGTTATAACGCAACGGGTACAGGTTGTGTTCGTAGAAGCCAGTGCGGCCAGAATGATACAATCCTGTTGCGGGTGCAGCTTCTCCAAAATCTACTTTAAACACACCCACTCCCTGATCAAATAAGTGCTTCAGTTTACCCTGGTACCATTCAACGGTTTCAGGATTTGAGAAATCGAGCACTGCATCTTCATAAGGAATGTTCCCTTTGCGATCTTTAACCGCAAGACCTTGTTCAACTATCTCGTCAAAAAGGGTATTTTGAGGTGTGAAATATGGAAGTTGCCAAAGTGAAACATGGAAGCCATCTTCTTTCATGTCTTTCATCATGTCTACAGGATCTTCAAAACGATCGGCAGCAAACTCATAGTTGTTTCTCCAGTCTACATCAAACCATCCGGTATCAAAATGGATCACGTCACTTGGGATCTTATACTTCCGAAGATTTGAAGCTATTTCCCGTCCTTCCTTTTCAGAAAAATAGGTGATGCGGCTCATCCAGAAACCAAAGGACCACAGCGGTGGCATTTCTGCTTTACCGGTGAGGTTGGTATATTCATCAAGAATGTCTTTTGGTTCGCCAAGGAAGAAGAAAAGATCGGCAACATCATCACCCAGCATCATGTTATTGGCTGCATTGAAATATTTTCCGAAATCAACAGTAATAGGAGATGAAGTGTGCATGAAAACACCATAACCGCGGCTGCTCATGTAGAACGGAATGGGCTTGTACATAGTTTCATTCTGAACCCCGTTGGCATCATCAACCCACAGCACCACTTTTTGACCCCGCTTGTTAAACTGGGTAAAAGACTCGCCAAGGCCGAAGATCTTTTCTCCCGGCTCAAGACTGAAGGCAGCCGCCATACTTCTTGAATAGTCGCTGTTTCTACGCACATACGAGAAAGGCAGCACAGGAGTGTAAGTGTTTTCAACATCTGTAAGATGTAAGGTACTGGTGAGCAATTTCCCGGTTTCATCATACAATTTTACGTGCCACGGCTTAGTGAGAATCTCAACTCTCCCGTTCTGGTTGGAATAGCTATGACCTCCTTCGATCATTGAATATTTCCAAAGTTCGGGATGGTTTGGCGCAACACCATCAATAAGCATGAGGGACTCTTTTTGCTTGTGGAATTGTGGTCCCGAAGCCATTTTTATGCGCACAGTCCTGTCCGACACAAATTGAACTTCAAAAGGTAATTCCGGAGAAATTTCATACTCGGTTGTGGGGAATTCATTAGCTTCAACAGGAACAGGCCGCATGAGCATGTTGTTAAAAGCCTGCCGGGTCTGGTAATCGTGCCGAAGATATTTTACTGTGCCTTTTCCGGTTTTGGGATGAAAATCTACCAGCTCATCTGCAAAATAAAAGGTGTTATTATAATCGACAAAGTCTTTACTTACGTCTACCGGAGCGTTGAGAATGTCAACTTCCTGAATTTGTGCCTTGGCACCAAAACTTCCAAAAAGTGCCAGAAGTAAGGAAAGTCCCAACTTATTTAACCAGCCGTTCTTCATTTTTATAGTTTTATGGTTTAGGAGATTCATTTTCTATTCTAAATTTATGGTGGTGGTAGCTTTTTGAAGACCATTTGCAGTGGCAGTCACTTCTACCGGCCCGGCTTCTTTTCCGGCGCGGATGATCACCAGAACTTTTCCGCTTAAAGCTGAATGGGAGCTACCCTTAAAAGATTCATGACTCGTGGGGTCGCCGCTGGCAACTCCGGCTATCTCTGCATTGCCTGTTACCTCAAAATGAACAACATTATTAGCCGGGGGTGCTATAGTCCCGTCTTCATCTGTAATATTTACGGTAATAAATGACAGGTCCTGTCCATCTGCTTTAATTGTTTGCCTGTCGGGCTGCATGGTCAACATTGCAGGCTCACCTGCGGTTTTCACTTTCTTTTCAAGCACTACTTTTCCGTCTTTCCTGGAAACAGCCTTCAAAATGCCCTTTTTGAAAGGAAAGCGCCACATCACGTGCAGGTCATCTCCCTGCTTTTTCTTAGTGCCCATAGATTCTCCGTTCAGGAAAAGCTCAACCTCATCGGCGTTATTATAGTAGGCCCAGACATCGACTGTTTGTCCCTCTTCCCAGTTCCAATGCGGCAGGATATGCAGTACATCTTCATTGGTCCATTCACTTTTGTACATATAATAAGAATCCTTCGGAAATCCTGCGAGATCAACTATTCCGAAGTAAGAACTTCTTGAAGGCCAGCTGTAGGGAGTGGGTTCTCCTAAATAATCAAATCCGGTCCAGATGTAAAATCCTGAAAGGAAATCGTGTTTTTTGATGATCTTCCAGGTGGTTTCATGAGTAGAGCCCCATGGTGTTCTCACCTGGTCAAAAGCTGAAACAGTATTGTCTGCATTCCCACCGTCAAAAGGCAGATCCCAGCGCACCGGCCAGATCTTTGTAGTATCTGAAGGAAATTCATAATATCCTCTTGTAGCCAGCGCCGAAGTAGTTTCGGTGGCTATAAAAGGCGTATTGGGAAAGTTCACCTGGTGTTTTGGGTAAGTTTGATGGGCATAATTGTACCCGATGAGATCTAAAGCTCCCGAACCTGCAAGCGCGTTAGGCTGTTGTGGTTCATCAAACTGAAGCGTAACATCGTCATTACTGGTATGAACCGGCGGATTCATTCCGGCTGTAACAGGCCTTGTGGGATCCACTTCTTTGGTGATCCGGGCCAGTTCCCTGCCAATTTCAGCACCGCGATCGCTCCATTGCTCGGGCACCTCATTCCCAATGCTCCAGATAAAAATACTGGGATGATTGCGGTCCCGAAGGATCATATCTCTCATATCCCGCTCATGCCATGCTTCCCAATAATTGCTGTAATCATTTTCAGTTTTGGCTCTTTCCCACATGTCGAAAGACTCATCCATCACAATAAAGCCCATTTTATCTGTGAGTTCCAGAAGTTCGGGAGCCGGTGGGTTATGAGCAGTTCGTATTCCGTTGACGCCCATTTCTTTCATGATCTCCAGCTGTCGCTCTATGGCTCTCTTATTAACTGCGGCACCCAAAGGTCCCAGGTCATGATGATTGTTTACTCCTTTGATCTTCACCTGTTCGCCATTCAGTATAAAGCCTTTTTCAAGATCAAATTTAAAATCCCTGATCCCAAATTGTGTGGTGTATTGATCAATGACCTCTCCGTCAACCTTAATTCTTGTTACTGCGGAATAAAGCTGCGGATCTTCTGTGGACCATAACTGAGGTTGTGAAACCGTAATTTGCTGAGTAACTTCTGAAGTATCCTGCGGCTGAATCTCAAATTCTGCAGCAGCTGAAGTAACCTCCTGATCTTTGTAAAACAAGGAGGTCTCTAAAATGCCATTTTTGACACCGCTGTACTTGTTGGCAAGTCTTACCTCAACCTGAACCAACGCACTGTCTCTGGATACTTGAGGAGTAGTAACAAATGTTCCCCATTGAGGCACGTGTAACTTATCTGTTTGTTCCAGCCATACATTTCTATAAATCCCGGAACCTGAATACCAGCGGGAATTTGGTTGATCTGCATTGTTGACCTTTACCAGAATTTCATTTTGCTCATCCCCGTAATTAAGGTACGGAGTAAGATCATATTGAAAGCCAATGTAACCATTGGGCCTGTTGCCGAGGTAATTCCCGTTGATCCAGACTTCACTGTTCTGATAGATGCCATCAAAAGTTACGGCAGTTAGTTTGGTACTGTCTTCGGCTGCAATGGTAAAGTTCTTTTTATACCAGCCAAGGCCGCCGGGAAGTGCTCCGCCGCCAACTCCTGCTGGATGTTCCGGACTAAACTCTCCTTCTATGCTCCAGTCGTGCGGCACATCAAGTGTTCTCCATTGGGCTTCGGAAGAAGCCATTTTTGAAGAGTCACCAAGAAAGAACTGCCAGTCTTCGTTGAAGGAAATTTTTCTTTCTGCCTTGGGGGCTTCAGAAGTAGAGTTTTCACAGGAATAAAGAAAGCTGAAAAATAAAATTAGTGCAGGAAAAATGTACCTTTTTTGAAACATGAGAATTCAGTTAAAAGAAGCCTTTTTAAATACCAGGCCAGGGGTTAATTAGTTAAAAAAAAGGAAATAAGCTTCACAAAGTTAAACCTCTTCCCTTTTAATTTCAGCAACTCAAACAACAAACTTGTTCAACGTAATTGTTAGTACATTAGGATTTCGTCAATGGTAGCGGCAAGTTTAATTGTTAGGTTTTCTTCCCGTTACCATTTTAATTATTATTACCTAATACGTAATGAAATGACAACCACTCATCCTTGCCTTCGTCATAGCTTGTTCCAAACCAGATTCCCTTTGTTGAGAAATCATCGTAAGCTTTAACTACTTTCAAGGTATTGGTAGTAGGGCTCAATGTATTTCCAATACCAAGAAGGCTCATTCCTTCTTTAAGAATGATCTCATTGGTTTCTTCATTAATTGTAAAGGTTCCTGAAGTTTCGACCCCGTTCTGAGATTTGGTATAGGTTTGTCCTCCCCATTGATCAAACCTGATCCAGGAGTTTTTGGCCATTGCATCCCAGTCTGCATTCCATCCCCAGTCTCTGGTGCTATCGGCATTCTCTGTCCAGCCAATTCCTCCGGCTATCCAGTCTATGGGATTTCCGCTAGCATCAAGCTTCCAGTATCTTCCTGAAGACGGTCCGCCAGTAAGCATTTGTAATAGTTCTCCTGGTGCGAATTCAGGATCAAATCCTTCATCTATTGTAGGTTCTTCTATAACAGGAACGTAGTTATCTTTGTATTCTTTAGAAACGAAGTTATACACTAACATTGCAGCACCTTCATTGTTACAACCATCGGGTCTCAACACCCCAAGTTGCATGGCATCTTCTGTGAGGGAGAAAATTCTTATATCCCCAAAGTCAATAGCACAGGCATCCACCCCTTCATTGTGAAGAATTCCCGCATCATTAAGAGATAAGGTATGCGCATCTTTATCAAGATAAAAAGTTCCGGATTGTTCTCCCAGCGCAGCTAACATTTTATGGTCTACGGTCACGTAGGGTCCACCTTTAAGGCTAAAGGTCATAGAGCCGTAATCTCCTGCCGGCATTAACCATTGGTTACCGGCCCAATCTGGCTGCCAGTTCCAGCAATCGCCGCCCTCTTCATAACAACCATCATTACCTCCTTCGAGCCATCCATTATTTGTTCCATAGAAATAAAGAGGGCCGTTAAAGAATGTCGATTCCCCATTTTCATCAAGGTCAAGATACCAGGTTTTGGATTCTCCATTTCCACCTGTTAGTTTAGACCATAATGGATCATTTACATAATTCAAATTATCTTCGGTGACATTAATGGTTACGGGATCCATATTGACCACACCTCCTTGTGTTATAACTTTAAGGTCAATTGTATAGTCTCCCTGGAAGGCATAGCGTATAGTATCAATTACCTTACTGGATCTACCTGTACCATAGTTCCATACGGGACTTGCTCCAGGTGTGTCGAACTTGAGTATAACAGTGTTTCCACCCGGATCAATGTCATAATTCTGAATAACTTCAAAATTGATCTGTGAGGGAGCTAATTTATTTCCAAGGCTGTAATCCTCTGGCTGGCAAGCTGTAAAGATCAGCATAGATACCAACAGGAAACTTAGAGTTGCTTTATATTTTTTCATGATTTTTCCTTTTAATTTTACCATCCTGGGTTCTGAACCAGTACACCATCTGATAGTGTAATTTGATTATTCGGAATTTGCTGAAGACCTTCGGTAGTTTGAATATTAGAAGCTGATATAGTTTTTTGTGCTTCAACTCCGCCATTGAGCAGGGTAGTACTCACCGCTATTTGCTGAGCTGCTTCACTTACACCTCGCCTGAGTAAATCCCAATACCTTAACCCTTCAAGGGCAAATTCAAGCCTTCTCTCTTCCTGAAGACGTTCTGGAGTGATCGCTAAAGGAGTGAAATCATCCTTATAGGCCCGCTGGCGTACCTCATCAAAATAGGCCTGAGCATTAGGGCTGCCTAATTCGGCCGCCATTAATAACACATCGGCATACCTAATTGCAAAATAATCCTGGAACTGCCCAATCATGAAGTTAGTTCCTCCCAGCTCTACGGCAAGGCTACCACCGTCTTCTGTTGCCATAGGTGCATATTTTTTACTGTAATATCCAGTGTATTCCCGTTGACCTTTAACATTATCAAAAGCTATTTCTTCTTCCTCAATTGCTATTACAGATGCGTTTTGTCTTGTATCGGTTTCATCATAGGCATCATATAAGTCTTCAGTTACCGTTACTCCCCAGCCATTTGCATAAGGATAACTTGTAAACTCCCGCATTCCAAGCATTACCATCCAATGGTTTCCATCTGTATTCCCATCATAGTCACTGGTGAATGTAAACTTCACGCCAAATACAATCTCCTGGTTATTTTCACCTGCAAAATCTTCAAGGGAGGCTGCCGGCCATAGGTTAGCATAATCAGAAACAAGTGCATGGCCACTATTAGCAATCACATCTTCGAGATGCGCAAGGGCATCTGACTGACTTACCAGGCCTACAAGATCTGATTCACCATAATACCCTGTGTAATACAAATAAACCCGGGCCAGCATAGATTTGGCAGCCCATTTAGTAACTCTTCCCGCCTGTACAGTATTATAAGCAACTGCAGGAAGATTCTCTGCCGCAAAAAGTAAATCTTCTGCAACTACAGTATATACTTCTTCTGGAGTAGCCGGTGGAATGTTTTCTGAACTGGGCGCGGTTAATAACGGAATATTGCCCCATAATTGAACCATTTGAAAATAGAGATAACCTCTTATAAATCTGGTTTCAGATTCAATTTGATTCCTCCTGGCCATGTCTTCACTCCAGTCAATCTGGTCTAACTTGGTTAGAAGGGTATTTGCTCTAAATATGGCTCTGTAGTAAGCAATCCATTGTGGTTCATAAAGATTGGCATCTGTTGGAGAACGATTGACATCAAACTCGTCTACAGCCTGGTAAGTAAAGCTATCGGCATTTCCGGTACCTCCATAGGCATTATCAGAGAGAATCATACTAGCCAGCGGATGGCTTAAACCATCTATACCAACCACCGCCTGCATACCATCATATACTCCCACTAATGCAGCTTCGGCATCTTTTGGAGTCTTATAAAAGTTTTCATCTGTTATTTCTGTGATGAGTTCGGCATCAAGAAAATCTTTTGTGCAGGAGGTTGTCGCCAACATTCCTAACATCAATAAGAAAATGATTTTAAATCTTTTCATGCTGTTTTTTATTAAAATGTTACGTTTAATCCTACCAATAATGTTCGAGGTCTCGGGTAGTACCCAAGATCAACTCCCGATGAAAAGTTAAAGGTGCCATTAGAGATACCATATCCAACTTCGGGGTCCATTCCGTCATATTTGGTAAAAGTATACAGGTTCAAAGCCGAGAAATAAACACGTAGTTTATCTACTTTAAATGCATCTGTAATATTAGTAAGGTCATATCCAAGCGTTACATTACTAATCCTCAAGAAGTCTCCATCCTGTACATATAGATCAGAAAATCTTGAATAGTTTCTATTGTCAAGTGTAACCCTTGGGGTGCTGTTGGTTGAACCCGGACCCGTCCAGCGCTCAAAAACGGCAGTTGTGTAATTGGCAAACTGACTGGCCTGATTACGGTAAGATTGCACGATTTGATTTCCTGCCACTCCATTAGCAAGAAGCGTAAAGTCTACGCCCTTGTACTCAAAGTTTACATTGAAGCCATACGTAAGATCGGGATTGGGATCTCCAATGTTTGTCTTATCACTGTCATTAATTACTCCATCCCCATTCTGATCTACAAAAATGACGTCTCCAGGACTTGCAGCAGGTTGAATAAGTTTACCATTGGCTTTGTAACTATTTACTTCTTCCTCTGTCTGGAAAATTCCTGCAGTCTCAAGTCCCCAAAAATATCCAAGAGGATAACCACTTTGGGCACGATAAAATTCGGGAGCATTATCAAATAATTGATTTGTTTCGCCGTGTATTATACCATCATTTGTAGGGATATTCCCAACTTCATTCTGGTTATAGGCTCCATTAACACCAACATTAAAATTGAAGTCTCCAATATGATTATTATAGGAAAGGGCGAGTTCAACACCTGAGTTGGTTACGTCACCTCCATTAATAAAAGGCGCACCCGCACCCGAAGTTGCACGATTGGGAGCCACAATAAGCCAGTCTTTACTGGTTTTCTCATATATATCCAGAGTAACGCTAAGAGTGCTCTGAAATAATCGGGCATCAATACCCAAGTTTATCTCTTCGGAAGTTTCCCATTGTAGATTTGGGTTTGGTAATCTACTCGGGTAAGCTCCGGGAGTAAGTACTCCTTCTTCATTTCCGAAATTATAATTGGTATTGGCAAAGGTTATAGGAGCCAGATATTGAAAGGCCGATGAGTTTTGGTTACCTACCTGCCCCCAGCTTGCTCGAATTTTTAGGTAGTTGACCACATTAGAATCAATAAGAAAATCTTCGGCTGAAGCAACCCATCCTAAAGAAACTGAAGGGAAATATCCCCACCTGTTTCCTTCAGCAAAATTTGAAGAACCATCGGCCCTAAAAGTGGAATTTAAAAGATACTTATCCTGATAGTTATAATTAAATCTTCCGAAGTAAGACATTCTCATATTCTCAGGATTTGGGCCACCATTTTGTTCTATTTGGCTACCATCTGTGTTCAAAGCATTGTCCAGCCAGGCATGTTCAAGATCGTTAAAATTTAAATCTACATTACTGGCATTTATGTACGTCCCCTTAAACTTATATGCCGAGGTTCCCCCCATTACTTCAAAAAGGTGATCATCGTTTATGTCAAAATTGTACGTGATAAGATTATCCCACAATAGAGAATATCCCTTACTTTGGTTTTGGTAAACCCTGTCTCTGTCTCTAAAGGCATAACTGGAGAGTTGATAGATGGGCAAATAAGAATGCCCTTCAGAAGCGTAATAATCCAATCCCAAACTGGTTCTGAATTTGAGGTTGTCAAGTAACTGCATTTCGGCATAAACATTACCTAACAGCTTCTGAGTATTGTTCTCATTTTGGTTATTGTACACCATAGAGGCGTAAGGGTTATTGTAGCCCGTTAACCATTCCTCATCATCATTGGAAGTATCATAAAAATTTCCAGCTTCATCAAACATAGGAAGTAAGGGAGGAGTACCAAAGGCGCCACGTAAGGTGTTATTGAATTGATTTCCTACCCCAACACCATTACTGTTGATGTATGCAAAAGTGAAATTCTCACCAAAAGTGAGGAATCCATCGTATAACTCATGTTCAGAATTGAACCTGAAGTTTACCCGCTCATAATTTGAAAAATCTTCACCTCCAACAATTCCTTCTTCCTGAGTATAGGCAAGAGAAGAAGAGAAAGTAGAAGTCTCACTACCTCCAGTAAAACCAAGGATATAATTTTGTGTGACAGCATCATCTACAAACATTTCATCAATCCAGTCTACACCTTCGCCAAGTTCAGCGATTTGTTCAGGACTAAAAATAACAGATCTCCCTGAATTTAAAGCTGCTTCATTGGTAATGATTGCATATTCATGCGAGTTTAGCATGTCTATTTTATTGGACACATTCTGAACCCCGTAGTAAGAGTCAAAAGTGATCCTTGAAGTATTCTTTCTACCCCCACGAGTAGTAACCAGTACTACCCCATTTGAAGCTTGTGAACCATATATGGCAGCCGATGCCGCATCTTTAAGAATAGAAATAGATTCAATATCGGCATTATTTAGATATGAAATATCGCCTGTTAAAACTCCGTCTACTACATAAAGAGGGTTATTACCACTTGTAGATCCTAATCCTCTAATATTGACGTTCAAACCAGACCCGGGCTGGCCTGAAGTTGAAGTGATCTGGACTCCGGGAGTTTGCCCCTGCATTGCCTGTAGGGCACTGGTAGTGCTCCTTTTTTGAAGGTCATCTCCATCTACCTGTACACTGGCACCTGTTACCAAAGCTTTTCTCTGAGTACCATAACCAATTAGCACAATCTCATCAAGCTCTGAAGTAGCTATCTCCAGTACCACATCAATTTGATTAAGATTATTTACAGGAATTTCCTGAGTTATAAATCCCACATAGCTAAAGACCAGAGCTGCATTTGGATCAATATCAATTTCGTAATTACCATCAAAATCGGTCGTAGTACCCGTTGTAGTCCCCTGTACCATGACGTTAACCCCTGGTATTGGCAAACCGTCTGAACCAGATACTACCGTACCAGTAACGGTGTTCTGTTGAGCCCAAACCGGTGAAACTGAAAGGATCCCTATGAGGAAGGCCAGGCAGCTTCTAAATAGTCCCAATTTGGTGAAAGTATTTTTCTTCATTGTGCATAAGATTTAATAAAGCTGTTAATAGTTTTAAAATTTTAGATTTGGTTGGTTTGGTTGATTTGTCATTCAACGTAAACGATTTCGCTTTATCTATTAAAGTACCTGCAATGTCCTCAATAAGCTCGTTGAACAATAGTATAAAATCATCATATGATAGGACTTTTTGTTCACAGGGCATCACCTGAGCCCCTGTCACCACTGCAGTTTTAAAAGTGTCTTATTTTACTTACAGTTAGCGTTAAGGGAAAAAGTAAAATCTATTAGACTGGAAAATCCAGCTTTAAATAAATTCTCAGAAACAGAATTAATTCTCTGGAAAACACTGAAAAATTCATCTTAACGCAAACATACTCTACCCGGGAGAGATAAAAATTCTGAAGGATTAAGTAAATAAATTTCCCCCGGGGGGCATCTGATGGAAGTATTTGATCTTTCTAAAAAGGTATTTTGTAAACCTATCTTTAAAAGTTTTGAGATAGATCTTGAAATAAGAAGGGCTGTAAGGGCAAGAAAGGAGACAACTTATTTAGGGGTAGAATTAGAACACTTTGCCAGGAAAATCATAGCTTCATAAAAAACAAGCATCAAAAGGAGACAATCATTTATATTATAAGATTACCAGCTAGTCATGATAATTTTGCCCTCACTTCAGACGGTAACATGTTATACTTTTTCTTGTAGTTCTTTGTAAAGTATTTTGGGTTGTTGTAACCTACTTCAAAAGCTATCTCTGAAATGGTCAATTCACTTTTAATAAGTAGTTCTCTTCCCCTGTCGAGCCTAATGTCTCGTATTAATTCTTTGGGCGATTTCTCGAGCCTTGTTACCATCTTATTATAAAGAAAAGTCCTGCTCACCCCCATGTCAGCCGCCAATTTTTCTACTGAGTAATTAGTGTTGCTCAAATTTTTATCAATAACCTTTAGAGCTTTGCGCATAAACGCATCATCTTCGGGTTCAATTTCTACTTTTTTTGTTTCAACTTCAATTTTTTTACGGTACGTCTGCTGCATTGACTTTCTTTGAGAAATGAGGTTCTGAATACGGGAATACAGCACTTCAAAATTAAAAGGCTTAACTATATAGTCGCTCACACCCGTTTTTAGCCCACTCAGGATACTTTCTTCATCACCGTGGGCAGTTAATAGGACAAAAGGAATATGTCGGGTTCTGGCATCATTACGAATTTTTGCACATAGTTCGGCACCATCCATTATAGGCATAGACCAGTCAGAAATGATGACATCTGGCTGAACTGAAAGGGCTTTCTTCCATCCATCCTGTCCATTAGAAGCCGTAAACACTTTAAATGATCTATTAAAACTCTTGGTTAAATATGTTAGAAGGCTTTGATCATCTTCTATAATTAATAAGGTAGGAATATCATTAGTCTCCCCGCCTAACAGCTTTTTCCCTGAGGTTTTGTAGAGAAAATTATCAGAAGAAATTCCATCCACCTCTGCAATTTCATGAATCTCGATCTTTTGAAGGGGAATACTAAGAGAGAATACAGAGCCTTTTCCCGGTTCACTTTCTACCTCAATAGTTCCTTTGTGCAGTTCAATAAGCTCTTTTACCAACGAAAGACCAATTCCACTACCTGACCTGTTACTATTTTCTGGCTGAATAACTTTGTAAAACCGATCAAAGATCTTTTCCTGGTCTTCACTGGAAATTCCTATTCCCGTATCTGCAATACTAATTTGCAGGAGCTTTTTATGAGTGTCAGAAGAAGTGTCTACAATTTTAGTGTTTACGGTTATCGTTCCATTTTCAGGTGTAAATTTAAAGGCATTTGACAACAGGTTGAACAAAATCTTATCGAGTTTGTCAATATCAAAGGAAGTAACAAACTCTTTTGTTTCTGTATTGAAGATTAGGTTGATCTTCTTGTTTTCAGAAAGTATTTTAAAAGAATCAACTGTTTGCTCAACAAATTCAATTATGTTTCCTTTTGAGGTTGACAGCAATGGGGTTTCCTGTATTTTGGGCAGGTCGAGGATCTCGTTGATAAGACCATACAGGCGTCTTGCGTTGCGGTTGATGGTTTCCAGTTGTTCCTTAGCTTCCAGATTAATTTCACGTGCTTTTAGCCTTTCAATAGGAGCGAGAATTAACGAAAGTGGAGTTTTGAACTCATGACTTATGTTTGTAAAGAACCTGATTTTCATTAAATCCATTTCGTGAAGATGAGCTGCTTCTCTCTTTTCCTGTTCAAAAAGAAAGTTTCGACGCTGTCGCTTTATAATATTTTTCCTGGAAAAATATAAAAGAAAGATCACCAGTAATAAGTAAAGGACATAAGCATAAGGAGTTTTATAAAAAGGAGGTAAAACACTCAACATCAGGGTGGCACCCTCAGAGTTCCAAACATGATCGTTATTGGAAGCCTGCACCTGGAACTCATAGGTTCCCGGATCAAGGTTTGTATATGTGACCCTACGATTACTGCTTCCTACTTCCTGCCAGTCTTGATCAAAGTCCGCAAGCCTGTACCTGTATCTGTTTTTAGAAGGTTGCATAAAATCCAGGGCTGCAAATTCTATGGAGAATAAATTTTCATCGTGGTGAAGCCTGATCTCAGAAGTTTGGTGAATTGGCTTCGACAGGAGTACTCTATCATTGACCGTCTGTAATGGGCTGATTTTTTTATTAAAGAGCGCAAAAGAAGTAAAAACTACATGAGGCGGCCTCTCATTAAAGTTAAAGGTCTTAGGATTAAATGTATTAAATCCATTGAGACCACCTGCAAACAGAGTCCCATTTCGGGACTTGAAAAGAGAATTTTCATTGAACAATTTCCCCTGAAGCCCATCTTCATCATCATATTTCTGAAAGTCGGGAATTATTCTTCCGGTGGATTCTTCAATCTTATTTTTTCTAAATTGTACCAGCCCATACGCAGTGGCTAACCAAAGATCTTTTTGATCATCTTCATTTATCGCTACTACTTTTTTCCCCGGTAGACCATCCAGTGTAGTGTAATGATAAAATGTTTCCGCATTAGGATTAAAAAGATCGAGCCCTTCCTGAGTTCCTATCCAGATATTATCCTCACTATCCTTAAATATAGCAAGGATCTGATCGCTACTCAAGGACTCACTATCTTTTGGGTTACTCTGAAAATGCTTCGATTTACCAGTTAATGGGTTTATTACATCAATACCATTAACACCTCCCAACCAAATATTCCCTTCTGCATCTTCTGTAATTGCAGAGATATAATTACAACGAATTTGATATTTCCCCCCTTCCTCACTTGAGTTTATAAATTCTTCTGTATAAGTATTTAACACATCAACACCACCTTCGAGTGTCCCTACCCATATATTCCCCTTAGAGTCTTCGAATAATTCCCAGATACTATTTCCGCCAACTCTTCCTGCTTCATCTTCATTTCGATAATAATGTTTAAATTCTCTACCATTAAATTTATTAAGCCCCCCAAGAAAGGTACCTACCCAAAGATTCCCACGGGAGTCGACAAGAAGACTTACAATAACATTGCTGGAGATACTTGAAGTTACTTTGGGATTGTGAAGGTACTGCGTATATTTCCAGGTTTTTAGATCTAAAGAGATAAGACCACCACCATTTGTTCCCATCCAGATATTTCCCTGTTCATCTTCTGCAAATACGTTAACATCATTAAAGGGAAGGCTGCCAGCATCTGAAATTAAATTTTGATGATGATCAAACCTCATAATATTCTTATTGTAGTAATCAATACCATTTTTATAAGTACCTGCCCATATAATTCCGGAAGGGTCCGCATAAAGAGAAGTAAGGCTATTATGGGATAAACTATTCTCTACTTCAGGATTTGAAAGTATATAATCAAAGCTGAAATCTTCTTTGTTTACTACGGTAATACCACCATGATCTGTACCTATCCAAATATTCCCATCCAGGTCTTTTACCACATCTGTGATTAAATTACTATTAAGGCTGATTGGAGTTGTATTTTTACTAAAATTGCTGATAAGATCCTTCTCTGCATTGTAATAAAAGATTCCAAAATCTTTATAAAGATGAATCCATAGGTCATCTTCATTATCAACAATAATCCGGTAATCATGAATGTCCCCACCAAAGGTGTTTAACAACTCGTTATTGGTATAGGTGATTTTATTTATTTTTCCATCTAACCTCTCAAAAATGCCATTTGTGTGAATTATCCAATAATTACCACTTGAATCTTCAGAGAACCAGGATATATGGTTTGTGCTTAAGGAACCTTTTTCTCCGGAAGAAGTTAATCTTAACACTTTCCCGGTTTTAGGCGAATATTTGCTTAAACCTTCCCCCTCCTGGATAATCCAGAAATTTCCATGAGAATCCCGACTAATTTCTTTTACTTCTTTCTGCGGAAGTCCCAACTTTTTAAGAAGTTCAAACTGACTTGCTGAAAATTTCTCGGTTCTGGGATCAAAAATACTCATCCCAAGTGCATTTTGAATCCAGAGATTACCAAACGGGCCTTCAAAAATTTTGCGGTAATCTTTAGATTGGAACAATAGAGAATCTGCCGGATCGGGATTAAAGATCTCTATGCTGTAACCGTCAAACCTGTTTAAGCCTGAAGAAGTTCCAATCCAAAGAAATCCCCTACTATCCCTGTAAAAGCAATTAATGGAACCGGTAGATAAACCATCGGCGATACCCAGGTGAGAAAACCTGTACTGATCTTGAGGCATACTCTTTTCCTCAAACGATTGAGCATAAAGGTTTGAAGAGAGAATAAAAAAAATCAAGCCAATAAATCTCATAATCAAAGTATACAGCAGTCGGAATTAATACGAATAGTCACAAATCTAATTCACACCAGCTTTCTCATATGTTATCAAACAAACATACTTTTCTGGTCATCAACCCCTTATTCATAAACACATACCATAAATAAAGAGCATTAAATATAAGGCTATAAATTCCATTATGAAAACTTTAACACATTATTCCAGAGTGGCCAAAATTGTAGGAGGTAAAGTGCAAAAAACTAACCCGCTTTATCCAGAAAAAGAATCTCCCATTCCATATCAATGAGAGTTTATTCTTACTATTAGCCGCCCTTCAAGCACCTACGTTAAGTACTCTACAGGTATAAAATCTGAGGTTGAAGAACAAAAAGAATTTTCTTCTCTTTTTATAAATATCTCACCTTTGTTATTCATGCTATCAAAACTTTAGAAAAGTCAATTTTTTATTTGTAAAATAAAGTAGCTATTTCAATTACATCAGGAGAGATTTAAAAGCAACATTTCTTATTTATGTTTTACTTTTGAACAAATTTGTCCCTCAATGAAAAAAATATTTTTCAGCTTATTTATATCCTTTACATTGTTCTTGCCTGCCCCTCTGCTTGCACAAGAAATCACTGAAACAAATACAGATGAGATCTACAAATTAGCTTTAAAGGAGTACAAAGATCAGGATTATGAGCGCAGCCTTCAGTTAACCATCCGGGGCCTGGAACTGGCGCCGGAATATCACGACATAAGGATATTACAAATCAGAAATCTTTGGGCTCTTGATCGTCTTGCCGCTGCCGATACTGATCTTGATTTTCTATTAGAAGAAGCTCCACAATATGTAGATGTTCTTCCTCTGGTACATCAACGAGTGGGCAGGTTTTCCAGCAATGAAAATACCTTATCATTTCTAAAAAAAATTGCAAAAATATATCCTGAAGATACTGGCCTCGAAGTAAAACGCGCTCAGATTCTACTAAAAGATAAAAGAAGGGCTGAAGCCAGAGACCTGGCGCAAGAACTTATCAAAGACCGGAAACTTTCCGGAGAAGATCGATACGACCTACAGATCATATTAAACAGAACGGTTTCCAATGAAGTGGGAGTTACCTACAGCTACATCAACTTTAGTGAAGCATACAAGAATTACAGCCGCTGGCACACCGTAAGTGCCGAATATCAACACAATTTTAATCGTACTGCGGTTATTGGCCGTGTAAATTATACCGACAGGGAAGTTAATTCGGGAAGCCTTTATGAAGTGGAAGCTTATCCCGTTTTTAATGACAGGGCTTATGCTTTTGTAAATCTTGGCTTTTATAATGGTGAGTTGTTTCCAGAATTTCGTGGAAGTGCTTCTTTCTTCTATAATTTCGCAAAAATCTTTGAAGGAGAATTGGGAGGAAGGCTCATTTCCCTTGACGACCAAAGCTACTTCTCTGGAGTTTTTGGCCTTACCGCTTACCGTGAAAAATTTTACCTCAACGCCCGTACTTTTGTGGGGCCTAAGCGTCTTGATCAGGTTATTCAAAACTACCAGTTCAATGTACGCTATTACTTCGGAAATGCCGACAACTATCTTTTTTCACGGCTGGGAAGCGGAATTTCTCCCGATGAACGTACAATTTATACACAGGTAAAATATCCCGATCTGGAAGCTTATTATTTCACTCTGGGTATAAATAAAACTCTGGGACTAAACCACATTTTTCAAGTAAGTGCAGGATATCTTACTGAAGATATTACAGGTACAATTAAAGGAAACCAGCTCATGGCAAACCTGGGTTATCGCTACAGGTTTTAGTTTTCGGTTGTATTGAAACCTTTGCGGGTCATTACTCCCCAACCAGATTTTATTTTGAAGATCTTCTTATAGTATCCCTTCATCTGCCCATAAACCAGCACCGGATGAAAAACAAAAGGTTCTAGGTAAGCCGCGAGAAGCAATTCTATCACCTCCTTTGCCCTGTTATAATGCCTAAAATTTTTTATGTACAGAAAAATTGAAATAGTAGAAAAAATACATCCCATTAAATAAACAGCAAAAAACAATAATAATGCTGTGGTCCAGTTAATAAGCCCCAGAATTCCGAAGAGTATAATACAAATAATCCCGAGGAATTCAACAATAGGAGCTCCAAATTCAAAAAAGCACCAATAAGGGAAGAAGAAAAATCCCATTTTTCGATACTTGGGGTTGAAAAACAGGTATTTGTGCAGCTTAATCGTTTCCCAAAGTCCGCGGGCCCAACGGTCTCTCTGCTTGATAAAAATATTATAATCTGGTGGAGCTTCTGTCCAGCACAGGGTTTCGGGAACGTATACAACTTTGTATGGCTTTTTTAGGTTTTCCATGTGCACCCTAAGCCTTATGCACAACTCAAGATCCTCCCCCACTGTTTTGGCATTAAAACCTCCTACTTCAATCATTCTTGTCCTCGGATACATTCCAAATGCTCCCGATACTAACATCAGTCCGTTGATCTCTCCCCATCCCATTCTTCCTATAAGAAACGCCCGAATATATTCTACAACCTGAATAGTTGGCACCAAATCTTTTGGTAACCTAAGTTGTTTTAAAATACCATTTTGTATCACCGAGTCATTGGCAATCCCTATTGCACCACCACAAGCAATGATCTCCTGCTCCCCTTCTTCCAGATAAGGCCTCACCATTTTGAGCAAGGCATCCTGTTCAATGATACAGTCGGCATCTGTGCACAGCACGAGTTCGGTAGCTGCAAAATTTATCCCTGCATTTAAAGCATCTGCACGACCGCCATTATTCTTATCAATTACAGTAAGCTGCTTATACTGTGCTTTTTTACTTTTGTAGATTCTATTTACGGTTGCCGTTGGAATAGGTTGAGTTATAAAAGTGGAATCGTGTGGCTCAAGATCGTATTTCTGGATAAGCAGCTCCATGGAATTATCGGTGCTCCCGTCATTAACGATAATAAGTTCATAAAAAGGATATTGTATAGAGAGTAAAGACTTTACATTCTCTACAATTGTAAGACCTTCATTAAAAGCCGGTGCAACCAGGGTAACTGATGGAATATCGGTTGCACTCACAATATCATTTACATTTAAAAATGTAGCTCGCCTTTTGTTTCTCTTCACAGCCCTGTTAGATAAGATCATCCCAAAGAAGTAAATAGATATCAGGGCAATTCCGTAGGTGAAGAAAAAGCCGTTTGCTATCCAGTACAAATTATTGAGTATATCAGACATCATTAAACAGCGAGAATTCTGGTGTGGGTTGATACGAATACTGCCTATAATAGAAATCCTGAACTTCCTTAACATATCCCTTGTTCCAAAGGACTTCTGCAGCACTTAATTTAATTACATCGTTTCCACGGTGGAGTAATTCGGAATAAAAGGTAAGGTCAACATCTACGGGAAGGCTACTAATGTATTTTACTAACTGCCTTTGTTGTTCAGTATTAGGAATATTAAATAGCTTTGATTTAATTGCTCTTAACTGTTCTTCTCCAGGTTCAAATGATGAAATACAATATACCGCAGATTCTCTTGTATCAAAATTTGGATCGTCAAGAAACCTAATGATATAATCTATCTCTTCTCTTAAACCAAATTTTCTAATAATTCTCATTATTAGCTCATTCGCGTATTTTTTTTCACTCGTATAAGATTTTCTAAGCCGCTTAAGATCCGGTTGAGGGTATAGATCCCAAAGCTTTTCAACAATTTGTATTTGCTGCCACAGGGTCATTTCCCATTTCAGGTAGGGTAGAAATCTCAAACTTTCCCACCCCAGGAAAACAACCATAGCAATCTGAGCTTCCCTTCTCACGAAAATATTCTTGTTGTTTCGTTCTTTTAGGATCTCCTTTATATATTGCTCCTGATCCATTTGATAAATTTCCCGAATTCCCCTGGCTTTAATATACCATTTTTTGCTGCGCAATTTTTGTAAGGAAGCCCGGTATGGCGGAATTTGAGTATAAAAAATTTCAATTTTGTTGTAATTGTCGCCTATAAAAGCAGCCTGAGTACGAAGCATTAGATCTTGAAGATACTGTACATTCTTTGGTTTTCCTTCAACAATTCCCAATTCCCGAAATTGTCGTTGTATTTGAAAAACCTCCATTTTTTCACCGGGTAATGGATACAAATAACAGGAAATTAGCTCGGCAAATACATTTTCTATTTGAAGTAACTTTTGGGTTCGCCTTTTCCTGTAGATAAGACTTATCCCTATTATAATCCACAGTCCTATTAGACAAAATAATAAAAATGTAATTACCGTAAAAAGTGTTGAAACAATCATCCAGCAATCATATTTTCTATTTGAGCCATATCAAATGGTACAGAAAAGAATCCATTTACATTTTTAGAAGCCATGACCTCTTCACGAACCTTTTTCTGGCCCATATTGGTCACGATGATCAAAGCTTTATGATGAAAGATTTCCTTTATCTGAAATACAAAATCTAAAGGTGCAATTCCTTCAAACAAAATATCTGAGATGATAAAATCATAATTCCTCTTTTGATCATCTATATCCAATTCTGCTATGGAGCGTATTGCTTTACACTCATAACTATGCAGCATCATTAGCCGCTGTAGAATTTTAAGGATAACCAGATCTTCCTGGATTATGAGTATTGTTTTAGGCACGTATGCAGAGTAGATTCTAAGTAGGGGTTCATCTATAATAACCGTTTCAGGCTTTAAATTAGGGCGTTACAAAGCTAAATAAAAAAATGTCTGAGAAAATTTAATTAAGTTAAATATGAAGGATCATTCCTAAATGTTGTGGAGGAATTGGAGTAAATCTCGATCTTTGCAGAAAAATTACTGTAGGTGGATAATAATTACCTGGACCTGATTAAGCTTGTACTTCCACAATTCTTGGTGGAGAATTTTGACTTAGAAAAGAGTAGAAAAGAAAAAGAAGTACTTCATCTTTATTTTGAAGAACGCAATATCCCTCCTGACGAACATTCTTCAAAGATTTTAGTATCTAAAGGTTTCCACAAAGAAATTACTATTCAAGACTTTCCGCTCCGGGGAAACACCGTTTATCTTCATGTGAAACGCCGTCGATGGTTGGATAAAGATACCGGACAGGTAGTGCAAAGAGACTGGAACTTAGTAGCACAGGGAACACGTATGACCAACGAGTTCGCTGCTTTTTTAAAAGAAATTAGTCGATACTAAGGCTTCTGACTGCCATACTATTGGAAGTTTCTACAGTGTCAATGGAAAGAAACTGCAGCGCCAGTACAAAGACTTTCTGAGTGATTTTAAGCAGTGGAAAGAAAAGAAGCACGCCAGAAAGTGGCTTATCTTTCCAGAGAATATGGGACCTTACCTCTCCATTGATGAGACTGCTCTATCCAAAGGAGAGCTCTACACGATCATCACCAATAAGAAGGCTAAAGGTAAAAAAGGAGCACTTGTAGCTATTATTGCCGGTACTAAAGCTGAAGCTATCATTGAGCAATTACTAAAGATCCCTTCTTATCAACGCAATAAAGTGAAGGAGATAAGCTTAGATATGGCTCATTCCATGAAGCTTATCGTGCAGAAATGTTTTCCAAAAGCAATAAAAGTCACAGATCGATTCCACGTCCAGAAGCTGGCTATTGAAGCCCTTCAGAACCTCCGGATCAAGCATCGATGGGAAGCAATTGATTATGAAAACGAGCAGATACAGAAGAGAAAATTAAAAGGCCAAAGTTATACTCCAGAGACCTTTACCAATGGAGATACCAGGAAACAGTTATTGGCCAGGAGTAGATATCTGCTATACAAAGCTCCATCGAAATGGACAGAAAGTCAATCTAAAAGAGCTAAAATCTTGTTCCATGAATATACAGACATTGATAAAGCCTATGCACTTGTCAATAGCCTTAGAAATGTATTTAACCAGACAAAATCTATTGAAGCAGGATATACAAGATTAGCCCATTGGTATAAAGAAGTAGAAGAATCCGGATTTAAATCATTTAACACCGTTGCCACAACAATAAGTCTCAACTACAGATCGATCTTAAACTACTTTAGAAATAGAAGCACAAATGCTTCAGCAGAATCATTCAATGCAAAAATTAAAGCTTTTAGAAGTCAATTTAGAGGGGTGAAAAATGTAGAATTTTTCCTGTACAGATTAACTACATTATTTAGCTAGTCCACAACTTTTGTTCTTGATCCAATATGAAGGATTATTAAAAGACAAAAAAACCCCACTAATCTTTAGATTAGCAGGGTTTTTTTGTCTTTTAATAATATATAAAGTAGCCTCGCCAAGAATCGAACTTGGATCTAAAGTTTAGGAAACTTCTATTCTATCCATTGAACTACGAGGCCATGCGGGCGCAAATTTAAAAACTTCCTTTCAGTTTTAAGCCCGAAATACAGATTTTTTGAGGCTAAAGCTCATAAAACCTCCTAAAGGAATATTTATTACTTTTAAAAAAATATTTTGATCATGAAGAGCCTTTCTTTTCTTGCCATTTTTTGCTGCACTACACTCTTTTCTCAGTCGGGTAATCCCGGGATTATGAAAGACGCCTTTGCACATACCTATTCTATTGTGGCAAGAGATGCAAAGACAGGCGAGATGGCCGTGGGAGTTCAAAGTCATTGGTTTTCTGTGGGTTCTATCGTTTCCTGGGGAAAATCGGGAGTGGGTGTTGTGGCCACACAATCATTCGTAAACCCGGCTTATGGCCCACAGGGGTTAGAACTTATGCAACAGGGAAAAAACCCTTCCGAAGCATTGGGGATTTTGCTGGCGCAAGATGAAGGAAAAGAATACCGGCAGGTGGCCTTTTTGGATACTTCAGGAAATACTGCCGCCCACACCGGCGAAAATTGTGTAGAAGCTGCAGATCATATTAGCGGTGAGAATTATTCGGTACAGGCTAACATGATGCTCAATGCCACTATAGTACCTGCCATGCAAAAGGCTTTTCTTGAAAATGCCAAATTACCACTGGCCGAAAGGGTATTAAAAGTACTACAGGCTGCCGAAGCTGCCGGCGGTGACCTTCGCGGAAGCCAATCGGCCGCCATCATTGTTGTTGGTCCCGAGGAAGTGGAAAATCCATGGGAAGAAAAAAAGATCGACCTGCGGGTAGACGATCATCAACAGCCACTGGTAGAGCTGGAACGCCTGCTCAAAGTTGCCCGGGCTTATGAATTTATGAACCGCGGAGATCTTGCCATGGAAGAAAATAATGTTGACAAAGCACTTGAAGAATACGGCAATGCCATGAAGCTTTTCCCAGACAACCTCGAAATGCAGTACTGGACGGCTGTAGCCCTTGCCAACAGCGGAAGAATGGACGAAGCAAAACCCATTTTTGAAGCTATTTTTAAAGAAGATGAGAACTGGAAGGAAATGACCCGCAGGTTACCCTCGGCCGGCCTTCTTAACATACCGCAACAACAACTGCTAAACCTGATAAAATAAGATGAAAATGAAAAATTTAAAACTCAGCTATCTTACGATGGTCCTCGGACTTGTTTTAATGTCTTCCTGTAAAGATGAAAAGACTGCAACCGAATCTACTCCACAACAAACTGCCGAAACCAGTACCCAGGCAGCTAATAGTGAAGAAGTAAAGGTGAATCCTGCTCACGGGCTTCCAGGCCACAGGTGCGATCTTCCGGTGGGAGCACCCTTAACTGCAAATTCCGCAGGCACTACCAGCCCTGCTGTTTCGAGCCCGGCACCTTCTACATCAGTTTCGCCGGTAAGGGTAGACCAAACGCCACAGGTAAATCCGCCACACGGGGAACCGGGCCATGACTGTACTATCCCGGTTGGAGCGCCGCTGCAAAAATAGTTTCCTAAAATGCCATTTTTGACAACCGTAAAAAGTTTATCAAAATTGGCATTTTTGAATCTGCTTCAGCATTAAGTCACCTCACTTTCAGAAAAAAGAAAATTTGAATTTTTTTGTTTGATGAACTTGAAATATGACTGAAGTTATATTGTTTCCTTTTTACTTCGGAAAAATTCTTATTTTCAGAAGTAAAAAAATGGAAGAGGAGGCTTTGGCATTCGCAACTAAAGCTCACGGAGAGCAGCAACGGAAATATTCAGAAGAAGCTTATATAGAACACCCGAAGCGGGTGGCAAACATCGTAAAAAGCGTACCGCATTCCGCAGAAATGATTTGCGCGGCATATCTTCATGATGTCGTGGAAGATACTCCTGTGAAAATCGAAGAAGTAAGGGAGAAATTCGGTCAAAAAGTAGCTAATCTGGTTTCAGAACTAACCGATGAATACCTGAAGGTAAATTACCCTCACCTCAACCGCAGGACCCGTAAAGAGCGGGAAGTGCAACGCCAGGCCAACATAAGCAAAGAGGCAAAAACCATAAAATTAGCCGATGTTATTGACAACACTCCCGATATTGTGAGAAATGACCCGGGTTTTGGCCGCAAATACCTTTGGGAAATGGAAAAACTAACGCAGGTACTCATTAGCGGGGATCCAATTCTTTTTGAAAGGGCCAGAAAAGAGGTGGCTGAAGGAAAAAAGGCTTTAGGCCTTAAATAAAATAAGCTGCAGAAAATCCCCTTTTTGACACCTTAGGTGAAAGGACCTTCTGCAGCTTAAAAAAGATAATCAGGAAAACCTGTTTTCCTGATTATCTTTTTTCTTATTCCACTCCGCCACGGTGATTTGGAGATCGTGGCTCAGGCCATGTCTCCTGTTCTCCCGTACGGGTATTGATTGGTAGTTTGATTTGTTCCCTCGAAGCCTTTTCGTCGTCTTCACTCGCCATATAAGTAAGTACAGCCGTAAGAATAACGTTATTTCTCACGTCGTCAAAAACGATCTTGTCGTAAGTGTCACGGTTTGTATGCCAGGTATAGTTCCAGTAAGCCCAGTCTAAAGCAGTTAGATTAAAAGCCGGAGCTCCTGCTGCAAGAAAAGAAGCATAATCTGACCCACCACGACCCGGTCTTCCGGGGAAGGTAGTTTGTACATGATCGGCAACCGTATCGGGCACTTTTGAAAGCCAGTCTTCCAGGTAATCATAAGCGTGCAGGAACCCATTCCCGGTGATACGCACCACTCTTCCGGTTCCGTTATCCTGGTTAAATACCGCCTGAATATTATCTACAATTTCCGGGTGATCTTCCACAAATGCGCGTGAACCGTTAAGTCCCTGCTCTTCGCTACCCCAAAGCCCAATAATAATTGTTCTTTTTGGGTTAGGGTAATATTCCTTAAGAATTCGGGCAGCTTCCATCATTACGATAGTTCCGGTTCCATTATCTGTCGCCCCGGTTGCGCCATCCCAAGAATCAAAATGCGCCGAAAGCACCACGTATTCTTCAGGTAATTCGGTTCCTTTAATAGTAGCAATGGTATTGAATGTAGGCACCATTCCCAGTTCTTTAGATTGGGCGGTAACTTTAATTTTAGGCTTGCTTCCGTTCTCTGCCAGCCTGTAAAGCATTCCGTAATCTTCAAGGGCGAGATCAAGGGTAGGAACCTCTTTTGTGTAAGCTCCAAAAACCTTGTTTACCCCAAAACCTTCAGACCAGTTGGAAGTAATCACCCCAACAGCACCGGCTTTTTCAAGTGCAGCAGGTAAAGTACGGGAGGTATAGCCCATAGTACTGAATTTATCTCTCCAGGCTTCTGATTGTTCACTACGCTCGCGCTTCATCTTTTCAAAAGAAGCTTCGGTAGCATATTCTTCCCAGTTATAATCGGGTCTTCCGGTTGGCTCCTGCATAGAAATGAGGACAAATTTACCTTTTACCTGTGGCAGCCAGTTTTGAAAAGCCATAGAATCGGAAACTGTTTCGGGCAAAGTAATTACCTCGGCGGTTACAGGTTTTTTTCCGGTAGAAGGGCTCCAGGCGAGCTGTCTCCCTTCAAGGGTTTGCAGCCGTGGCTCAACCATATCAATATGGGTAACGCCGCGTTCCCAGCCGCGCCATTCTCCCCACTTCTGCTTTTCGGCAGGGATGCCCCAGCTTTCAAATTTCTTTACGGCCCAGTTATGAGCATTGTTCATTTGTGGTGTTCCTACCAGGCGTGGCCCAATACTGTCCAGCAACTGGTGCGCTAACTCCTCAAGTTTCGAATTTTGCTCGGCCTCCTTTACAATATTCTGTATAACTTCATCTTTTGATTGTGCAAATGAGAAGTGAGCCGACAAAAGCAGACACAGGGTGAATAATCCCGAAAGTTTTTTCATGCGTGTAATAAGTTTTTAAGATCAGTTTTAGCCAAATATATCAATAAAATTAACGTCTTTCCCTTCGGAAGCCTTCCTACTACTGACGGATTTTCAGGTTTTTGACGATATGTCGGTCACTTCAGAAATAAAACTATACAAACAAACTACTTGTTATCAGCGGGATACGCCATGACAGGCAAAGAATTTCAGAATTAATTTTATTTAAGGCTTGTCCTGTACAGTCTTTGCACAAACACTACAAAATATTAGAAGTAATGAAAGTTTTAGTTATTGGAGCAGGAAATATGGGCCTCACTTATGCAGAAGGCATGGCCTCATCAACATTTTTAAACCAGCGTAAGCTCATGATTTACGATGTCTCGCCAGATAAAATTGTTTTGCTGAAGGACATGGGGATCTTTGATGTACACGAACAACTGGAAGATGCTTTACCCCAGGCCGATCTAATCTTTATTGCTGTAAAACCATACCACAGCGAGGAACTCTTTGAAAGAATGAAACCGATGATGAACAAGGAGCAAATCGCGGTTTCCTTAATGGCGGGAGTTACCATTGAGACTATACAAAATGGCCTGGGCATTAAAAAAGTAGTAAGGTCAATGCCTAACCTACCGGCCCAGGTTGGAAAAGGAGTCACCTCCTACACCGAATCAAAAGAAGTTTCGAGAATAGAATTATTGATGGTTAGAAACCTTCTTGACACTACGGGAGAATCTATTCATGTGAAGAACCAGAACTTCATTGATGCCTCTACCGGAATTTCGGGAAGTGGACCTGCGTACGTATTCTACTTTATGAACTCTATGCTTGAAGCGGCCTTAAAAATGGGCTTTTCGGAGCACGATTCAAGGGTGCTTGTAAGCCAGACTTTTGAAGGAGCGGTAGAACTCTTTAACCAAAACGACCTTTCCCCAACACTGTGGATGGATCGCGTGGCCTCAAAAGGTGGTACTACAAGGGCAGCGCTAGATTCTATGGATGACAACAACGTAAAAGAACTGATCAAAGAAGCCGCCTACGCCGCTTTTGACAGGGCAGTAGAACTGGGAGAAAAAAGCTAACCAATTTTCCCCTTTTTGACAGGTATATGAAGCCGGTATGTGAGTAACATGACCGGCTTTCCTTTTTCCTGAATTTATCTGCGGAAAAAGAAATGAGGCCCAGGCAAAAAAAGTAACTGCTTCCCGCCATAATTGTTTGATTAAGCAATATTTTTGCACTTCCCGAATAAGTCACAACAACAGATGACTTTTCGGCTATTTTCTGCAATAAAAGATTAGTGAGGATTGACATATGGACCAAAACACAACTTCTACCGAATTTCCAAAACGCCTGTTTGACTGCCTTAGCTTTCAGCTTGAACATTTTCCCCTGCCCGATATGCTTGCCGCTAAAGAAAATGGAACATGGAGAAAATATAGCACTGCCGAAGTAGGACAAAAAATTGAGCAAATAAGTGCTGCACTCTTAAAAATGGGATTTTCGGGAGGTGACGGAAGCATAGAAGGTAGAGATAAAATTGGCATTATTAGCCAGAACTGCCCCGAGTGGATAATGGCCGATATGGCTATTCAACAAACCGGAGCAGTATCTGTACCGGTTTATCCCAACATTACCAACCACGAACTGCAATTTATCCTGGCTGATGCCAGTGTGAAAATGATCTTTGTAGGAGACACCACACTCTACCAAAAGATCGTTGAAATACGCGAAGAGCTGCCGGCTTTAGAACATGTTTATTCTTTCAAACCGGTTGCCGGAATTCCGCAGCTAACCGATTTGATGATCGATGTAACACCCCAACTTAAACTGCAGGTAGCCCAGAGCAAAGATGCCGTTAAAGAGACAGATCTTGCGACCGTTCTTTACACTTCGGGCACAACGGGAACTCCAAAAGGCGTTATGCTCTCCCACGGCAACATTGTAAGCAATTCTCTGGGGGCCGCCCATGTTATACAAGAAGTGGGAGTTAAACACAAGAAAGTATTAAGTTTTCTCCCCCTCAACCACGGCTTTGAAAGAATGGCAACCTACTGTTTCTTTTACAGCGGGGCAGCGGTGTACTATGCCGAGAGCATGGAGAAGATCTCAGAAAATCTCAAAGAAGTAAAACCCACGCTTTTCACCACAGTTCCAAGACTCCTGGAAAAAGTTTATGAAGGCATACTTGCAAAGGGCAACGAACTTACCGGAATAAAAAGAAAACTCTTTTTCTGGGCTTTAAAACTGGCCGAGGAATTTGAGATCAACAAACCCAAGAGCCTGAGTTATAAACTTCAACTTGCCGTGGCCGATAAACTTATCTTTAGTAAGTGGAGAGATGCCCTGGGAGGAGAAGTGAAATCTATCATCACGGGTGCGGCTGCATGCCAGGTACGGTTGTTAAAGATCTTCACCGCCGCCAAAATCGTGATACAGGAAGGCTATGGTTTAACCGAAGCCTCTCCCATTATCAGCGGAAATCGCTACAATGAAAAGAACAGGATGTTTGGCACTGTGGGGCCACTTTTAAAAGGTGTAAAGGTTAAAATTGCCGAAGACGGTGAAATTCTTTGCAAAGGTCCTAATGTAATGATGGGTTATTACAAACGTCCCGATCTCACTGCAGAAGTGATGGAGGGTGAATGGCTGCGCACCGGCGATATCGGAACTTTTATTGACGGTAAATTCCTGAAGATCACCGACAGGAAGAAAGAACTGATTAAAACCAGCGGCGGAAAATTTGTAGCACCTCAGCCCATTGAAAATAAGATGGTAGAAAGCCCATGGATAGAGCAGATCATGGTGGTGGGAGAGCTACAGAAGTTTGTGGGCGCCCTTGTGGTCCCTGCGTTTGAAGCTCTTAAAAAATGGTACCTGGAACAGGACAAACCCTATCCGGGAAATGAAAAGGTGTTGGAAGACAGGCACGCAAAGGAATTGATTGGCGCCTCTGTAATTCATTTTAACAAGCATTTTAATCCGGTGGAGCAGATCAAGAAGTTCCGGTTGATCCCTAATGCCTGGACTATTGAAGGAGGAGAGTTAACACCCACCCTTAAGCTGAAGCGCAAAATGATCATCGAAAAGTACCAGGAATTCATCAAGTCTATTTATAATTAGTCGCGTCTGACTACCACGCAAACCTAACAGGTTTTAAAAACCTGTTAGGTTTTTCCCTGATCTTAGAAGAATACTTTCATTCTCAAATTTAATTAGAATGTTTGACCTATTCTTGACCCACAAAATAAAAAAAAGCCTCTCACATCGTGAAAGGCTTGATTTAAAAAGTGGTCCCACCTGGGCTCGAACCAGGGACCACCTGATTATGAGTCAGGTGCTCTAACCAGCTGAGCTATAGGACCGGCTCATTGGTGTTATGAGGGCGCAAATTTAGATATTTGTTCAATACTTAACAAGCATTTCAAAAAGATATTTTCAGGAATTTACAAATCCTCCCACACCTCATCGCCAATGGGAATATACTCTTCTCCATCTTTGATCTCTTCACACAATTCAACCAGCACTCCGTTAGCCGATTTTGGGTGCAAAAAAGCCACCAGCTTATTGTCGGCACCTTTCTTTGGGCGTTTGGAAATGAGCTCAAACCCTTCTGCTTTGAGGCGTTTCATTTCGGCTTTAATATCGTCTACCTCAAAAGCGATGTGGTGAATGCCTTCGCCTCTCTTAGCGATGAATTTTGCCACGGCACTGTCTTCAGAAGTGGCGGCCAGCAACTCAATTTTGCTCTCCCCGGTCTTGAAGAATGAGGTTTCTACGCCTTCACTTTTCACTTTTTCGGTTTTGTAGCTTTCAGTCTGCAGCAGTTTAGCGTAAAGTTCATTAGCGGCTTGCAGGTCTTTTACTGCTATTCCTATGTGTTCAATCTTTTTCATTTTTCAGTTTCAATAGTTTTTAAAAGTAAATTTCCGAAGCTACATGAGTCGCTCCGGAAGTTTTGAGTTTTAAATATAAAAAGTAGGGAGCGGTTAGGAGCAAAAACCTAAAGCTATTAACGCAGATTTTAAGATTTGAGCACTAAATATGCTATTTTTGTGCCATGGAAACGAACAGACAGAAAAAAATAGGAGGCGTATTACAGCAGGATCTTGCCGATGTGCTGCAGTCTCACTTGAGGGATGCGGGAAGAACAGGAATTTTAATCTCTGTTTCGAAGGTGAAGGTCACCACAGATCTTTCGCAGGCAAAGGCTTACCTGAGCATATTCCCGGCAAAGAACGCGCAGGATATCTTGAAGGAACTCAACCTGCTAAAGCCAAAACTTAAACACGAACTGGCGCTGCGCACAAAGAATCAACTGCGACGTATGCCCAACCTCGAATTCTTTATTGATGATTCCCTCGATTATATTGAGAACATCGAAAGATCAATAAAAGGCGAGAACAACCCTATTGAACAGCCCGATTTGCTTTCAAAGCGAAAAAAATCTTAGCGCTTGAAGTTCCCCTTTTACATAGCCCGCAGGTACTTGTTCTCAAAAAGCAGCAACAATGCCATCAACATCATTACCCTCATTGCGGCTATAGGGGTTTTTGCAGGGGCTTTTGCCCTCTTTATCGTACTTTCGGGCTTTACGGGGCTCAAAGACTTCAGCCTTTCCTTTTCTAACGAATACGATCCCGATCTCAAGGTGCTTGCGGCAACGGGAAAAACATTTAATTTTTCTTCGGAAGAAAAACAGGAGCTGGAAAATATCGGCGGAATTTCCACTTTTTCAGAAGTAATTGAAGAAAGGGTATTCCTTGATTTTAAGTCGAAGAATAAGACAGCTTACATCAAAGGCGTAGATGAGAATTTTCTGAAGGTGAACAAACTGGACAGTGCCGTAGGTATGGGAGGCTGGTTTCATCCTGAAGAAGCCCAGGTGGTGATTGGAAATACCATTTCTCACGAGCTCAACCTTGGCACCTTTGATTATATGAGCCTGCTGGAGATCATGGTGCCACGCCCGGGCAAAGGTCAGGTGCTTGATCCTACCACGGCCTTTAATTCCAAACGAGCTGTAGTATCGGGTATTTACAGCATCAACGAAGAACTGGATGGCAAATATGTGTTTGCTTCTATTGGCCTGGCGAGAGAGCTGCTTGACCTGAAACCTGACGAGATCACCGGACTCGAACTTAAACTAACCCCCAATGCCAATCCCGAAACTGTAAAAAAGGCTGTACAGGCAGTTCTTAATGATGATGTTGAAATTAAGAACAGGGCGCAACTCAACGACGCCCTTTACAAAATGCTGAATACCGAAAACCTGGCCGTATATCTCATTTTTACCCTTGTTTTGATCATTGCGCTATTTAACGTGGTGGGTTCTATTATCATGGTGATTTTAGACAAAAGGGAGAATATAAAAACCTTGCACAGCCTTGGGGCCACGCCGGGACAAATCAAGAATATCTTCTTTACCCAGGGCGTATTTATGACACTTTTGGGAGGTAGCCTGGGCCTGCTTTTCTCTATTGCGGTGGTCTTTTTACAACTACAGTACGACCTGGTGATGATCACTCCCACCCTGCCTTATCCTGTAGCCATCACGTGGCAAAATATAGTGGTAGTGATGCTTACCATTACTGCGTTAGGTACCATGGCTTCTTATATTGCGGCAAGCCGAAGCAAAAAAGCTCTGGGCGCATAGAGATGGAAACTAAAAAATAAGAGGTTACCTCAGTTTTAGTTTGACATTAGACACCTGTACTTCCGCCAGAAAGACCTTCTGAAAATGCCATTTTTGACACCTTAGTAACAGCTGAAGTTACACGAACTGGTAGCCAGAGAATTCTTTTTCCACTTCATCGAAGGCAGCAAATACATCGGCGGCATCGTCGCTGGTCACCATCTTTTGGCGGTAATCCTTGAAGTGCGGAATTCCTTTAAAGTAATTGGTATAGTGTCTTCTGGTTTCAAAAACACCCAGCTTCTCGCCTTTCCAGTCAATAGCCATTTGCAGGTGGCGACGGGCAGCGTCAAGACGCTCTTCCATAGTGGGAGGCGCAAGGTGTTCCCCGGTTTTGAAGAAATGTTTTACTTCCTTAAAGAACCATGGATAACCAATGCTGGCCCGGCCAATCATTGCCCCGTCAAGACCATATTTGTCGCGCATCTCTACAGCTCTTTCAGGCGTGTCTACGTCGCCGTTGCCGAAGATTGGAATATGCATCCGCGGATTGTTCTTTACCTCGGCAATAGGCGCCCAGTTAGCCTCTCCCTTGTACATTTGCACGCGGGTGCGGCCGTGAATAGAGATCGCACTTGCTCCCACATCCTGTAGCCTTTCGGCTACCTCAACAATCTTAATGGAATCGGCATCCCAGCCGAGCCTGGTCTTTACTGTTATGGGCAGGTTGGTGTGTTTTACCATAGCCTCGGTAAGGGAAACCATGAGCGGAATATCTTTTAGGATCCCTGCACCGGCACCTTTGGAAACCACCTTTTTTACAGGGCAACCGAAGTTGATATCGATAATATCGGGACCCGATTTCTCAACAATTTCTACCGATTGTAACATGGATTCCAGGTTAGCTCCAAAGATCTGGATGCCCACCGGCCTTTCTTTTTCGTAAATATCAAGCTTCATAACGCTCTTTGCGGCATCACGAATAAGCCCTTCCGAAGAAATGAATTCGGTATACACCACATCGGCGCCCTGTTCCTTGCACAATGCACGAAACGGCGGATCGCTCACATCTTCCATTGGTGCTAACAACAATGGAAATTCTCCTACATCTATGTTTCCTATTTTCGCCAAAACAATTGTTTTTCAGGCTGCAAAAATAAGGAAATTTATTTAGTCGTTCGTCTTTAGTCGGGAGTTGGTAGAAGTTCTATTTTTTAAACAAAAATCATAGAGTCATGACCGAGATCAGTAAGAAAATCACCCATTAGTCCTTTTCCTTTTTAAATATAAATCTGATTGGAGTTTGGTGCCTGGATTTATCTTTTTCAAAACACTTCTAACTTCGTCCTTCTAAAACCGTACTTCAACTTGTTTCCCGCTGATATCGCAGATTTCAGCAGAAAAAGACTTTCCTGATAATGGATATAAAATTAATCGGGGTCACCAGCACATTGTACAATACCTTCTACAATATACAATTTTAAATCCTGTCTCGCTCTGCTGCTTCAATAGCTCTCTGGTTGTCGCTAAGCCTGAAGTTTCCGAAGTTATACTTGAATCCTACACGTAGGTACCGGGTTTCGGGTCTTGGATAGTAGCCGTTGTCCTGGTTAAGATATCGTGATTTAAGCCAGGTATTGGTCTCATCAAGCAGGTCTTCTACATTTACGCTAACCTCAGCACGATTATTCCACAGGGTTTTGCGAAGACCAAGGGAAAGGGTGGTCATGGGATCCATTTTGTAGGAACCGCTAAGCCAATCGGACACATAAGTGAGACTTAATTCTCCTGTAAGCGTACCGTCTTTAGAAATAATAATATTGTTGTAGAGGCTTCCGTAGAAACCATCTATCTCTAAAGTCACAGGCACATCACCGCTTTCAATAGCTACAAAAGTACGTTCTTCGTTAAAGAGAGAAACGTAAGCGTATGCATACCACCAATTAGCAACAGAACGCCCGTGAGTAATGTCAATTCCTACAGATTTACTTTCCAGCAAATTCATACTCACCCTGCGAATAAGCATTTGCTCATTGTCCTGAAAGCTGAGCGTTTGTGGAGTTTCGCCACTGTCTCTATAATAAAGATCGAAGAAATACTCATTTTTGAGGGCATAGCTAAGGGTAAAGTTATTACTAATTGAGGCCTCCAGGCTTGGATTACCCGAGTTATAATCAAACTCTGTAAGATAGTATCTAAACGGGTTCAGGCTTTCGTACCTGGGCCGCTGAATCCTTCGGCTGTAGTCAAAAGTAAGGCTGTGATTATCATTAAAGCTGTGCTGCAGGTAAAACGTGGGGAACAATTCAAAATACTCCCGGATGTCAATCTGCTCCATTGATCTCGAATCTCCAGTACGATCTGTGTATTCCCCTCTTAAACCACCTTTGATGCTCCATTTCTCCCAGTCTGTGGCAAGGGAGAAATATGCAGCATAAATATTTTCATCGTAGAGAAAATTATCGGACTGATCTTCGTCAAATATATAAGTACTGGAATGGGGAGCCATACGGAAGTAATCTATCCCACTTTCAGAAGTAATCACGGAAGCTTTAATTCCGCTTTCAAAGCTTGTACTGCCTATGGGCGTGATAAAATCCAGCTGACCGGTAAAAATCTCGATTCCCTGTTGCGCTTCAGTAGTAAAAGCATAATTGGAAGTAGTAGCATCAAGATCTACAATACTGGTATTTATTCCCTGCTCCCTGTCGTGATCATAACGGGTATAATGCGCCTTCGTTGAAACCTGGGCACCGGGTTTGTCTAATAAATGTTTAAACTCAAGATCAAACGCTACGTTAGAAACGTCTTCCTCAAGTTCACTTTTGGTAATGAGGTTTTCCACTTCCTCATTCATTTCATAGACCCTAGTAAAGACATTGTTATTAAATGTTTCATTGGGTGAATACGTAAGATTGGAAGAGAAATTAAGAATGTTGTTATCATCAAAATTATAGTCGAGCAGTATGTTCGCATTATGAGCATTTGACTGTGTAGTGCGATCAAAATTAGTTTCCCAGCGGTTTCCGATATTGTCGGCTCCATCGCGAAAGTTGATGTAGCTATCGTCCTCTTTATATTCCTTGCGGGTAGAATTGGTATAATTTCCGAAGAGATTGAGTTTATCAGTTTTATAATAATGGCTGGTCCCCACCTGGAATTTAGGATAGATCGCCTGCGTCCATGCACCATTAATATTCCCCTTATAACCCGGTGCAATACTTTTGGTGGTGACAATGTTAAGAATAGCACCTCCTTCGGCATCATATCGAGACGGTGGTGTGGTGATCACCTCAATAGATTTGATATTTTCTGCTGAATAATTTTCGAGCAGGGTTTGTAATTCAGAAGCCGTTAGTTGCACCTTTCGGTCGTTGATATAAACCTGCACGCTCTGATTTCTCACCATGAGAGAATTGCCCGAGAGGATCACCCCGGGAGTCTTTTTTAGAATATCCCAGGAACTACCGGTTGAAAGCGTAGTATTCTCCACGCTAAAAACCAGGCGGTCAACTTCCCTTTTTACTGAAGGGTTTTTATAATTTATTGAAACTTCGTTAAGAGTAGCGGTGTTCTCATTCAAGGTAATGTCGCCCAATTGCTTATTACCCGTGACCTCAATACGTTGTAACAGGTCTTCAAATCCAACAAAACTTATTTTAAGCAGGTAATTATCTTCGGTTACAGATTTAAGAGAGAAACGCCCATCTTCTGAAGAGACGGCACCCCGGTATACAGTTGTAGAGTCCTGGGCATTCAACAATATCACGTTAGCAAAAGCAACAGGCTCCCCTGAAGCATCGAGAGTACGACCTTCAACAGAATGTTGGCTTAAAGCCGAAAAAGAACAGAAAAATAAGAACAGGCACAGTGGGAGGCTGTATAATTTGGTCATGCAATTTGGTGGTTAGTGCTTGATAAAGGTAACAAAATCAAACAAATATAGCATATATGCGCTAAGAACAAAATATTTTTGCTGCTGCTGTTGCATGTGCTAACTTCTCTTGACTCAATTTGTTGTGCCTCCGGAAATATTAAATATCACTATTAGAAGCTCTAAAGAATTTAAGGCCACCTAAAGCAGGAAGTGTAAGATAACAGGGGTGACTACAGCTGTCACTATACCATTGAGACACATGGCAATTCCACTATATACACCTGGAATTTTTCCTTCCTCAATCGCCCGGGCAGTGCCTATTCCGTGAGCTGCCGTGCCAAGGGCCGCACCTATTGCTCTTTGATTGGTAATACCCATCTTGTTTAAAAAGTACAGACCAAAAACGTTTCCAAAAACTCCTACCGCTATTACGATTCCTGCTGTAATATCGGGGATTCCTCCTACGTTTTTGGTGATTTCAACAGCAATGGGCGTGGTAACAGATTTGGAGGCCAATGACTGGATCAAAAACATCGGCATTTCAAGGAGAAGCAGAAAGAAAACAATACTCACTACACCGCAAATTCCTCCAATGACCACAGCAATGGTAAGCAACCTAAGATCCTTACGCAGCTCTTCATACTTCTCGTAAAAAAAAGCACCTAAAGCAACTACTGCCGGACCCAGAAAATAAGTCAGAATTTTTCCTCCCTTATTATAAGCCTCAAAAGGAATATCGAAAACCTTCAGGAATACTATTATTCCTACAATAGCAAGAAGAACAGGATTCAAAAATGCTATTTTAAATCTCTTTATTTTTCCGGCTAAAGCATAAAAAACCAGGGTTATCCCAATGCCAAAAATAGCCCACAGAAAAGAGAAGTTCATTTTCCCGATTTTTGAAGAATTATAGCTGTAACGTATAAAGTGAGCAGGGTACTGGCAATTACAGCAATTGAAAGCGGCAGCCAGTATGATTTTATTAAATCAAAATAAACCATCAAACCCACCCCGTAAGGAATAAAAAATACCACCAGAAATTCTATGAGTTTATCGGATGCCGGTTTTATTGCCCTCAACGGTACCCATTTGTGTTTAAGCGCCACAAAAAGCAGTACCATCCCTATAATATTCCCCCCCACAGGCAGGGCAAAAAGGTAACTTATCATCTCACCTATAAACAGGAAAAGCAAAATGAAAAAGAATGCTTTAAGTCTCGCCCAGGAGAAAAGATCTTTAAGGTAGTTGAGTACTCGATGCAATCTTACATATTTAAAGAAATTACAGGTCTCAAAAATAGCTATTTTTTGATGGCATCATAAAGCACCTGATGGATTTCTGTACGGGTATTTAGGCTGTATAATTTATGATTATCGCGGGTAGGATGAACACGGTTAGAAAGAAATATATACAGTAAATCTACTTCAGGATCCATCCACACCATTATACCTGTAAAACCGGTATGGCCAAAGCTGGCTGCCGATGCATCCTGCGCAGTGTTCCTGCTCTCGCCCTTCTCGTTGTAATGAGGCTTATCAAAACCCAGGGCCCTGTGATTATCTGTATTGGGAAAGGTGGTTTCTGTAAATTTCTGAAGCGTTTGCTCCTCCAAATATTGTTTACCACCATAATTCCCGCCATTAAGGTACATCTGTAACAGCTTTGCCAGGTCGTTGGAATTGGCAAACAATCCGGCGTGGCCCGAAACTCCTCCCAGCATTATGGCACCTTCATCGTGAACCGTACCATGGATAGGTTGTTGCCTGAACAAAAAGTCATTTTCTGTAGGTACAATCCTGTAAAGTGGCAACTGCGGATTAAATCCTACCGTAGTGGCACCTAAAGGCTTGTAAAAGTTCTGCTGAAGAAAATCGGTAAAAGACAAATCGGTTCGACTTTCCACCACTCGTGGCGCCAGGATGAAAAAGAAATCGGAATACACATACTCCTTCTTTTCACGCAAAGGAGAGTTTTTTATCGCCTTTACAATCTTATGGGGATAATCTTTATGCAGGTACATCCCATCTTTAATTTTTATGGGATAATCTTCAGAAGGTGTTTTTTTAAAGGTCTTTCTCTTGTAACTGCCATTCTTTCTAAAAGTATCTTTCCAAAAAGGGATCCAGGGTTGAAATCTCGCCTGGTGCGTTAAGATGTCATAAAACGGAATATCTGCCTTATTAGATCTTCGGAAAGATGGAAGATGATCGGCCAGGGTGCCATCCAATTTGAATTTCCCCTGCTCATACAATTCCATCAGCGCAGCCATTGAAGTTGAAATCTTTGTCACAGAAGCGAGATCGTAAACATCATCTTTTTTTACGGTAACGGTATCAGAATAAGTATGGCTGCCATAAGCCTTGTGAAATATAACCTTTTGATCTCTTGCCACAAGAATTTGTGCTCCGGGAGTTGCTTTCATCTCCATAGCCAGGTTCATAAGCGAATCTATACGGGTGCGCAGGATTTCAGAATCCATTCCTGCAGCTTCAGGAAGAGTATAGCTAAACCGAATACCTCCTTCTACCTCCAGGCCGTCTCCGGCTTTAAATTTCTCTCCCACACTCACCGGAAGCTTTCCGTTAGCACCAATCCCGCCAAAGATGAGCTGTGCCGCCACCTCCTGGGTTTCTTCGTTATCCTGATAAGCAACCACCAGGCCTGCAGCATCTTCAATTCCGTCAATTTTATTGAGCACGTACGGGTTCTTAAAAAAGGCAAAAATCGAATTGTCTTTAGAAGCCAGTTCTTTTATGAGTTGCAACACATCTTCATTAAGTCGCAGGTTATTCCTCGGAAATTTGCTGAAGTCGTGAATTCCTGAAATTACCAAATCGTAATTCTGAAGCTGGTCCTTCAGGGTTTGCACCATTAATTCTGAAGCGTCTGCCGGCAGATTAAAATGTGTAATTCCGGCATAAAGGTCAAGGGTTTCCTGGAAATTTGTCCTTTCCATAGTACCAAAAGAAACAGAAGCTATTCTCAAAGATTCCAGCTCCTGTACCGGGATGACATTGTTAGTGTTTTTAAGAACAGTTAGCGAAGCTTCTACCAGTTTTCGCTTAAGATAAACTGCCTTTGGTGTGTTTATCTCTTCTAAAATATTTTTTAATTCTACTGGCTTGTAGTTATTGAGCCCCACCCACTGTTTTACTGCCAGGATCTTTCTTGCGCGGGAGTCGATCTCTTTTTGTGATATAAGCCCCTGGTTTATGGATTTCCGAATTTCGGAAATAGCTTTTGAAACTTCAACAGTAAATTCCAGGAGATCATTTCCTGCAAGGATGGCATCTTTGTCTACAATTCCCGGCTCATTACCTTCGGTCACACCTTTCATGTTCATCGCATCGGTGACGATGAGGCCTTCAAAGCCCAACTCCTCCTTTAAAAGTCCGGTAATTATAGGCTTGGACAAAGTGGAAGGAACTCCCGTAGAATCAAGCGCCGGAATATTTAGGTGCGCCACCATGACCCCGCCAATACCGGCTTTTATAACCTCTTTGAAAGGATACAGCTCTAAAGAATCAAGTCTTACCACCGGGTGGTTAATTTGTGGAAGGGCATAATGCGAATCGGTATCGGTATCTCCATGACCCGGAAAATGCTTGGCTGTGGTGAGCAGTTTTGCATCCTGCATCCCCTGCATATAGGCGGTAGCCTTGCGCGCCACATTGTATTTATCTTCCCCAAAAGATCGATAATTGATCACCGGATTGTTAGGGTTGTTATTGACATCTACTACAGGTGCAAAATTGAGGTGCAGCCCCGATCTTCTAATTTGCCTGCCCACTTCTATACCCAACTCGTAAATTAGGTCTTCTTCCTGAACCGCGCCCAAAGCCATTTGGTAAGGATAGCTAATGGTACTGTCCAGGCGCATGCCAAGACCCCATTCGGCATCTATAGCTCCCAAAAGTGGCACTTTTGACGCTTCCTGATATTCATTCATCAGCTTCACCTGACTCTCGGGATCTCCCTGGAAAAATATGAGTCCGCCAACCTTTTGTTCGTTGATAAGCTTGAGAATTTCCTGCTTATGGTCTTCACCCCGATTGGAATATGCAGCTACCATGATAAGTTGAGCAATGCGCTCATCTGGTGACAGCGTTGTCATCACCGAATCTACCCATTTGCTGTTTGTATATTTCAGGAATGGAGGTTTAGTGTTTTGAGCCTCTAGAGAAAGGTTGAACAAAAAGGCTACAACTAAGAGAAAAGGGGGAAATTTTGACATTTTTGAAGTTCTATCTTAAAAAGTTTAGGGGCGTAAACTACACCTTGATATAAATACGTTTTTTATCCATCCAGTAGCCCATAAGCCACATGAGCAGCATATAACAAACGGCAAAAAGCAGCGATGCATTATATGCCCCCAGCCAGCTAAGGAAAAAGTTACTATAAATCCAGCCTTTCATGGAAGCGCCATTGATCCAGATGACGCTCATAAGCATCACAAAGACCCCCGACATCACAAAAATGAATAAAGGATTTTTACCAAAGACTTCAAAGAAGTAGGTCCAGGATTTTAGCTTTACCACTTCAATAATCCAAATAAGGAATCCAATAAGCACAAGACCCCAGCCAATGGTAAGAACCACATAAGAGCTGGTCCAGATTGGCTTATTGATTGGAAACACCAGGTCCCATACCTCTCCCAAAATAACCAAAGCTATACCGGCTGCTACTAGTTTCCACACTGTAGTAAAATTATTTCCAGATTTCTGGATGAAAATACCGGCAACATAACCTGCAATAACATTAACTATAGCGGGCAAAGTGCTTAAAAGTCCTTCAGGATCGAATGGTAAACCAAAGCCACTGTATAGATTTTCAGGAGAAAAGATTAATAAGTCAAATTTTAATGCTGCATTACCTTCTTTGGAATAAGGGTTCCCGACATCCCCAAAATAGTACATGATCCACCAATATAACAATAGAATACCAGCACTTATAATTATTGAACCTTTCAGTTTAAAATATTTTACAATGAGGGATCCAAAAAGGTAACAAAGTGCAATACGCTGTAAGACTCCCATGATTCGCATTTCGGAAAGATCTTTTAAAACCAGCTCTCCACCCGACCTGTAAACAAAAGGAAAGGCAGTTAGAAAAAGACCTATAACAAAAATTTTAATGGTCCTTCTAAATACCTTTTTTAGAAATACAAAATCAGGTTGTGTATCAAATTTGCGCATACTAAAGCTCATGGCGTTTCCCACCACGAACAAAAAGCTGGGAAAAACCAAATCTGTAATCGTGAATCCATGCCAGGCAGCATGTTTAAAAGGAGCGTAAATAGTACTCCAGCTTCCGGGGGTGTTTACAAGCACCATGAGTGCAACAGTTAGACCCCTTAATACATCTAATGCCAAAAATCTTTGGCCGCGGTTGGGTTTGAAAATAGTTTTTTCTTCCCCAGACTTTGTTATATTAAGGCTTTCCATAAGTGGGTTTAACCATTATTTACACCTACTTCTTCAGAAGTTTCGTAAATAATGTGGATTTTATCTCAGCATAAAAATATAAATTTTTATTAAATAAAATAACTTTTATAAAAATTTTGATTAAGTTCTTTGGTTGTAATCTCATTTTATCCTACTTTTAATTTTCAATCAGCCTGCTTAAAGCAGCTTCTAAAATTCTATGAACATCGACGAACTTTTTATAAAAAACGAAGAGCTAACCAGTAACGTAGAGCGAAAAAAACACCTTCAGAAAATAAAGATCTTAAAGAATCTCTATTTTGAAGGCCCAAAAACCAACACCGAGATTTGTGAGCGATTCAATATTAGCTCACCAACATCAATAAGGCTTCTCAATCAACTTATAGACGAAGGCTGGGTAAAGAAAAGCGGTAGAGGAAAATCGGCAGGTGGGCGTAAGCCCGATCTTTACAAACTTGAAGGCAACAGCTTTTATGTAATGGGAATTCAGCTGGAAAGATCCAGGCTCAAAATTGCCATTTTTGACAACCACAACAAGAAGGTTGCAGACTTTAAAGATTTTTTTGAGCTGGGGAGTGAGGTTGGATTGGTAGATCATATTTATGGTGAAGCAAACAAGCTCATAGAAACTTCGGGCATAGACATTGAAAAACTGCTGGGCATAGGAATAAGCATGCCGGGGTTGGTATCTTCAAAAGAAGGAAGGAATTTCACTTATTTTATTCAGGAAGAAGAATCTGAATCTCTTGAAAACATCCTGAAACGCAAGTTCAACAAACCCATCTTCATTCTAAATGATGCAAAAAGTGCCTGTGTGGCAGAATCTAATTTCGGGATGGCTACTAACCTGGAGAATGTTCTGGTAATTTCTATGGATTGGGGAATTGGCCTGGGAGTCATTATTGACGGGAAAGTCTACCAGGGTTCGTCGGGTTTTGCCGGTGAATTTGGACATATACCCCTAATCGATGACGGGCAATTGTGCCACTGTGGTAAAAGAGGTTGTTTGGAAACAGTAGCTTCGGGCCTGGCTCTAACGAGAATGGCACAGGAAGGAATAAGAGCCGGAGAAAGCACCAGCTTAAACCTGCTTTCTGAAGAAGACCTGCGGAATCTACAGCCCGAAAAGATCATTGAGGCTGCTAATATGGGAGATCAATTCTCAATAAACATACTTTCCAAAATTGGAATAAACTTAGGGAAAGGCCTGGCTATTCTTATTCAGCTCTTCAACCCAGAACTTATCATTCTGGAAGGAAAATTTGCTAAGGCCAGCCAATTCATTACAGTACCTATCCAACAGTCTATCAATACCTACTGTATGGCGCAATTGAGAGAAAAAACCAAAATTTCTCTTTCCAGCCTGGGTGAAGATTCGGTTCTCCTTGGATCGGTGGCCACAGTGATGGAAAATATATTTGGCAAACAAATAAGCCTTATAAACAATAATTAAACTGAAATATCATACTACATTATACCTCTACAAATACTATGGCAAGATTAAATCTTCTTGAAGAAACACGTTTTGAAAAAGTCCCCGTTAGTGTCTATGACAATGCACATATAGCCTCCCTTAAAGTTGCCAATCGCATTGCTAACCTGATAAAAAGAAAGCAGGATCGGGGAGAAATGGCTGTGTTAGGCCTGGCAACTGGAGCTACTCCGGTACAGGTTTATGAAGAACTGGTTCGCCGTCACAAAGAAGACGGCCTTAGTTTCCAAAATGTCATCACCTTTAACCTTGACGAGTACTACCCCATGAATCCCGAGTCACGGCAGAGTTACGTGACTTTTATGAAAGAAAACCTCTTTGATCATATTGATATCAAAAAGGAGAACATCCATATTCCCGATGGTACACTTGAAAAAGAAGAGATTGCAGATTTCTGTATTGCATATGAGAACCAAATAGAAGCACTGGGAGGGTTAGACTTACAAATTCTGGGGATAGGTAGAACCGGGCATATAGGTTTCAATGAACCAGGATCGGCCCCTAACTCCGGAACAAGGCTTGTAACGTTAGATGATCTTACCAGGCGGGATGCGTCACGGGATTTTGGGGGAAAAGAAAATGTTCCAACAAAAGCCATCACGATGGGAATTGGAACCATTTTTAAGGCAAAGGAAATTATCCTTATGGCCTGGAACAGGAAAAAAGCCTCTATCATTAAAAAAGCTGTAGAAGGAGAAATTTCAGGCGAGGTCCCTGCCACTTACCTGCAGCTTTCAGAAAATACTGAGTTTGTCCTCGATCAAGATGCCGCTGCCGAACTAACCCGTTTTAACACTCCGTGGCTTGTAAAAGACTGTAGCTGGGATGATGAGCTTATTCGCAAAGCAGTCATCTGGCTGTCGGATGAAGTCAATAAACCCATCCTGAAGTTGACCGATGAAGATTACAACACTCACGGAATGGCACAGTTGGCTACAGAAAAAGGACCAGCCTATAACATAAATATCAACGTCTTTAATCAGCTGCAGCACACTATTACGGGATGGCCGGGTGGAAAACCCAATGCCGACGATTCACAGCGCCCCGAAAGAGCTGAACCTGCTCAAAAACGCTCCCTTATTTTCTCCCCTCATCCAGATGATGATGTGATCTCTATGGGAGGTACTTTTATTAGACTGGTAGATCAGGGACATGATGTGCACGTGGCTTATCAAACCTCCGGAAATACTGCCGTTTGGGACACCGACGTTTTGCGTTATGTGGAATTTGCGATTGACTTCAACAAAAGTATTGGAGAAGACAGCAGCAAACTGGAAAAGATCTACGATGAAATGCGGAATTTCCTTAAGACCAAGCAGCCAAACCAATTAGACCTTCCTGAAATAAGGGATGTAAAAGGGTTTATAAGAAAGACAGAAGCTATCGCAGGAGCGCGTTATGCAGGATTGCAAGATGACAATATCCACTTTATGGCACTCCCTTTCTATGAAACCGGAAAAACGGTGAAAAACCCTCCTACAGATGAAGATGTGAGAATTACCATGGACTTGCTGAAGAAAGTAAAACCACACCAGGTTTTTGCAGCAGGAGATTTTGCCGATCCACACGGTACCCACCTGGTATGTTTTAATATTGTGGTAGAAGCCTTAAAGCGACTAAAAGAAACTGAAGACTGGATCAAAGATACCTGGCTATGGTTGTACCGTGGTGCATGGCATGAATTTGAAACTCATGAAGTTCAAATGGCAGTTCCTTTATCACCTCAGGAAGTGCAAAGAAAACGCGATGCCATCTTTCAGCACCAGTCACAAAAAGACCGTCCTGTATTCCCCGGAGATGATGAAAGAGAATTCTGGCAAAGAGCCGAAGATAGAAATCGTGAAACAGCAAAGGCTTACCACAAGTTAGGCCTTGCAAATTACGAAGCCATGGAAGCCTTTGTCAAGTGGCAGTTTTAAGATGAGAAAAAATCATTTAATGTGGGTTGGTACCCTCCTGTTATCCCTACTAATAGGTTGCGGTACCAACCCTTATTCAAAAACCAACCGCGCACATAAAAAGCAGGCCCGGGAATATGCACGGAATTTAAAAACATTTCCGCAGCAACATTCAGACGACACACTGCTGGATTATGGCCCCTATCCTGTTGGCACTACGAATTTTAGTCTGCGAAAACCAAATTACGTGATCATTCATCACACCGCACAAAATTCTGTTGATCATACCTTAAAAACCTTTACCCTTCGCCGCACTTCTGTAAGTTCTCATTACGTTATTGGTCGTGACGGCAAAATTTACCAAATGCTCAACGATTTCTACCGCGGGTGGCATGCTGGCGCAGGGAAATGGGGTAATGATACAGATCTTAACTCCTCCTCTATTGGTATAGAACTAGATAATAATGGCTTTGAACCCTTTGCCGATGCTCAAATTGAAAGCCTTGTAGAGTTATTGAGTGTTCTTAAAGAAAGACACAACATTCCCACTGCCAATTTTATTGGTCACGCAGATATTGCCCCCGGCAGAAAAGTAGATCCAAACCCTAATTTTCCTTGGGAGAAATTGGCTAAAAAAGGTTTTGGCCACTGGTATGATGATATTGAGGTGGAACCAAAAGTAATTGGAGACAGCCTTGTACCGGTAAATAAGATCAGGGAGATTGATCTTAATGGAAGTGAAATTGCGCAAGAAGGTAAAAAAACAGATTCCCTTCACCTAACAATAGATCCAAAACTCGCCCTGCGGGTAATTGGTTATGATGTTAGTGATTTAGATGCAGCTATTCAATCTTTCAAGATCCATTTTATTCAAAAGGACATCAATTCTGAATTAACAGACGAGGACCTTAAGATCCTTTATAATCTTTATCAAAAATACCTTTAAAAAATGCGATTTCAAGCTCTCTTTTTTGCCTTAGTGGTTCAACTCCTTCTTAGTAACTCTGCCACAGCGCAAATAGAGGTAGAAGGTATAGACATTATAACCCGAAAGGAATGGCAGGCCAACCCTCCAAAAATGGAAGTTATCCGGCACATTCCCCGCATGATCACTATTCACCACACGGGCACATTCCAGAATAAAGATCGCAGTACTTCAGAAAAGTTACAGGCCCTTCAGAAGTTTTCTTACAGTGAAGGAGCTTTGGGGGACGGAACACCTAAAAAGCCGTGGCCCGATGTACCCTATCATTTTTACATTGGTGTTGATGGCAGTGTAGCTGAAGGAAGGGAACTTGAGTATCAGGGAGATTCCAATACCAATTATAACCTCAACGGCCATGCATTGGTTGTGGTAGAGGGAAATTTCAACCAGGAAAAGATCAACGACAAACAAGTAAAGAATCTCGAAAAACTTGTACTGGCTATAGCTGAGAAATATAAAATCCCTGCAGAAGCTATTTCAGGACACAAAGATCAGGCAGAGACTACCTGCCCGGGCACAGACCTCTACCGGCTGTTGCCTGCGCTTAGAAAAAAGGTGGAGGACTTACACAATCCCCGGGTAAAAATTGGGGCCGAGCAACTTTTATCTCCGGCCTTTGCTCACCTGGTAAAAGGAAAAAGAGTGGGGCTGGTTACAAATCATACCGGATTATTACCTGATGGCACTCACCTTATCGACTTGTTGAATGACCATCCAGATGTTGAATTAAATATACTCTTTGGCCCCGAGCATGGATTGAGAGGTGAAGAAGATACTCATGTTGCCAATGGCACAGACAACAAAACAGGACTCCCTATTATTTCTCTCTACGGAAAAACACGGAAACCCACTCCCGAAATGCTAGAGCAGGTAGATGTGGTTGTATTTGATATTCAGGATATAGGAGCCAGATATTATACCTATATTAAAACTATGCTCCTGGTACAGGAAGCAGCTGCCGAAAATGACAAATCTTTCATTGTTCTTGACCGTCCCAATGCTATTTCCGCCACTTATGTTGATGGGCCGGTGGGCAAAGCACTTGATGCGGAAAAAGGTATAGGTGTTATTCCTGTTACTCACGGAATGACGATAGGAGAACTCGCCATGATGTACAATGGTGAAAGGGAAGAAAAAGGTTTAAAAAAGGCAAATTTAACAGTGGTTCCCCTTCAGAATTATAAAAGGAATCAGTGGTATGACGAAACAGGATTACCGTGGGTAAAGCCTTCTCCCAATATGCTCACGCTGCAAACAGCAGTAGTCTATCCCGCTACCTGCCTCCTTGAAGGCACAGAATATTCTGAAGCGCGTGGTACTATCTATCCATTTGAACGTATTGGGGCACCATGGGTAAAAGGCCGGGAATTAGCCGATCAATTGAACAGTTATAAATTAAAAGGCGTTGATTTTCGCCCCGTCATGTTTATGCCCGACAGTATCGTTGACGGAATTAAGATCTATCCTCCAAAATTTCTGGGAGAGCAGGTAAATGGTGTGGAAATGCTCGTAACAGACCGTGACATTTTTAAATCGACCGAAGCCGGTGTCTATATTCTGCATGCTCTAAAAACCCTTCATCCTGAAAAAATGGCGTGGCGGCAACCTCGTCTCGACGGACTTTTAGGAACTTCTGAAGTGCGTGAGATGCTCGACGCAGGAAATTCACCCGAAGAGATTATTGCGCAATGGAAAAATGGCCTGGAAAGCTTCAGGCAAAAAAGAGCCCAATACCTACTGTACTAACTTTAAACTACTGGAATGAAAAAGATCTTCTTCGGAATTCTATTCTTCTTCAACCTTTGCCTGCAGGCGCAGGAATTTAAATTCGCTTTTGTAACCGATACCCATATTGGCTCCCCAAATGGCGTGGCCGAAGAAGATCTGCAAAGAACAGTGGAAGACATCAACAGCCTTGAAGGCCTGGATTTCGTTCTGCTCACCGGTGATATTACCGAAATGGGAACCGATGAAGAAATTGAACTTGCTAAAAGTATTATAGATAAGCTGGAAATTCCATGGTACATCCTGCCCGGAAATCATGACACCGGCTGGTCAGAATCTGGCGGAGTGAGTTTTATCCGTGAATTTGGATATGACAAATTTGTGTTTGAGCACAAAGGCTTTAAGTTCATAGGTAATGCTTCGGGTCCCTATGTAAGAATGTCAGACGGGCATATCCCCCGAGATGCCATTGTTTGGCTGGACAAAGTACTTGAGGAGACTCCCAAGGATCAACCTATCATCTTCGTTAACCATTACCCTTTAGACAACAGCCTTGACAACTGGTATGAAGCCATAGACCGGCTGAAGAATTATAATACACAATTTGCCATTTGTGGCCATGGACACAGGAATAAAGCCCTCGATTTTGAAGGTATTCCAGGAACTATGGGAAGGTCAAATCTTCGGGCCGGGCAGGAAGTGGGCGGATATAACATTGTAGAAATAACTTCTGAAAATGCCATTTTTAGAGAGCGTACTCCCGGAGGCGAAACTGCTGATGCATGGCGGGAAATTCCACTTGGCAATAGAGATTTTCAAAATGACAACATCTATGAAAAACCTTCTTATGCCGTGAATGATTCTTTCCCGCAGGTTCAAAAGAAATGGGAGTACCATTCCGATGCCAATGTGATTTCCACTCCGGCATATATTGATGGAATGGTGATCTTTGGTAACAGCACCGGGAAAGTAGAAGCCCTTTCTGAAGCAACAGGAAAAACCGTGTGGAGCTTTGAAACTGAAGGCGGAATATTCTCTTCTCCTGCCATCTTCCGTAATACAGTGATCTTTGGATCTGGCGACGGAAATATTTATTCCCTCAAAGCAGCTTCTGGAAAACTTAATTGGAAAACAAAAACAGAACATTCAGTTTTGGGCTCGCCTATTGTTGAAGACGGTGTTGTTTATATAGGTGGAAGTGATGGAAAATTTCGTGCGCTAAATGCTAAAACAGGTGCCGAAAAATGGGTTTTTGAAGGCCTCAATGGCCCGGTTGTTTCCACGCCTCTTATCTATAAAGACCAGGTGATCTTTGGTGCCTGGGACAGGAATCTTTACGCGCTTAATAAAGAAACCGGGACCCTCAACTGGAAATGGAACAATGATTCGCCAAACCGCATGTTTTCCCCTGCCATGGTTATTCCAGTAGCACAAGACGGAGTGGTGTATATTGTGGCTCCAGACAGGTATCTTTCTGCTATAGATGCAAATTCAGGAAAAACGCTTTGGAGAACCAATGAAGCTACAGTAAGAGAATCCCTGGGAATTTCAAAAGATGGAAAACGCCTTTTTGGAAAGACTATGAATGATGATGTGGTAATCTTTGCTACTGAAAAAGAGGAACCAAAATTGCTTAAAAGGATCAATGCCAAATTTGGCTATGATCACGTGCCTTCCATGCTTTTTGAACAGGATGGGCAAATCATATTTGGTACCAGAAATGGCGTTGTATACAGCCTCAATACCACAACCGAAGCAATAAACTGGAAATATAAGATCGACCATTCTATGGTTAACAGCATTAGAGTTTTAGACAGCAATAGCCTTATCGCATCTACCATGGATGGGAAAGTGGTGATTTTAACCTGGAAATAAAATTACATGTACACAAGATCAATTTCTTTACTCCTCTTCTTCTGGATTGGGATCAATTCCCTTTTTGCGCAGCAAATCAAGCTGGACTGGCAACCCAGGGAAGACCTCAATATCTTGCTTCCGGCTTCAGTTCAAATCTTTGATGGCTTCGGAAGTTTAGCCGATGGTGCCCCGGTGAAAGCAGTATATGCCAAGATTGATCTTAAGGATGAAAACCTGAAATTAAGGGCTATTGGCAGCAACACCCATCGTGAGACCACAAAACAAACTCACGACAACAACAACGGAATACTCTCCATTAACGGCGGATATTTTGCCGCAACCTCATCGGTAAGTGCGCTCATATCTGATGGTGAAATTATAGCTCCCGGCCCCTCGGGAGAGACGCCCAGGGGAGCTTTTGGAATGCTAAACGCCAAGCCACAAATCACCTGGACCTTAGCTTCAGAAGATAAAATCCCGTTTAATATTTTACTCCCAGAGGGAAAGAGAGGAAAAGCCTTTTCGGCCACCCAGGCAGTTGGTGGCGGCCCTGTATTATTAAAAGATGGTAAAATAAATGTAACTACAAAAGAAGAAGGTTTTGGAGGCAGCCACACAATACGGCATCCAAGAACTGCCATTGGCTATGACGGGCAGGAGCATTTAATTATGATGGTTGTAGACGGCAGGCAAAAAGCCAGTGCCGGTGTCACTTTACCCGAACTTGCCATTCTTATGAAAATGACAGGAGCCAAAGAAGCCCTTAATCTTGATGGCGGCGGCTCATCGGCTATGGTAGCAAAGAACGAAGTGGTGAATATTCCGGCCGATATTACGGGCGGCAACCGTAACAGTTTGCGCAAAAATGCAAGTGCGCTTGTGCTTTCCCAAAAACTTCGGGCTAAAGAAAAAGAAATCTTTTACTATGATACTTCCGGTGACAATTATCGCGAATTTGGACTTTGGAAGAACAGTAACGCCGTGAATTACTACGGAAATACCCCTTCCCGAACAACTTCAGCAGGTCTAAATTACAACAAGGCTATTTATAAGTTTGACAGCCTTCCGCAGAAAAATTACCAGTTGGCAGCCTGGTGGACAGTCAATGAAGAAGAAAACACTTCAAAAGCGGCTTACGTGATACATCATGCCCACAACCGCGATACGGTTTATGTAGATCAAAGCAGCCTTAAAACCCAGGGAAAATGGAACGTTTTAGGAACTTACCAGCTGGGCGCTAAAGATTCGCTTGAGATCATTGGTGCAGGAAAGGAAGGCAGTCTTGTTGCCGATGCAATAAGATTAGTGGCAACAACCAATTCGCCAGTGTTGCCAGCGCGCGGTGATGTGAGAATTGCGGTAATAAGTGATTTGAATTCAGGGCTGGGGGCTGCGAATTATGAGTGGCAGGTAGACAGCATCATCAACAGGATTCCACGCTTATGGCAGCCAGATCTTGTGGTTTGTGGTGGCGACATGGTGGCTGGTATGGGGATTAATGACAGCCTTCTCCTTAAAAAAATGTGGGCAGGTTTTGATGACCATATTGCCCAACCTCTCAAAAATGCCAAAATCCCCTTCGCCTTTACCCTGGGAAATCACGACGGCCCACGCTCCTATAAGCTGGAAAGAGCGATGACAGCCAGGTACTGGAACGACAATTTGCCCAACCTAAATTTTATTGATAAGACCCACTTTCCTCATTACTATTCATTCGTAAAGGATGGGGTCTTTTTTGTTTCATGGGATGCCTCATCTTCAGAAATTACTTCGGAAAACCTGGCCTGGATGGAGCAGCAATTTGAAACTCCGGAAGCAAAAAATGCCGGTTACAGGTTTGTTTTGGGCCACATGCCGCTCTACAGCGTGACACAGGAAAGAGACTCTAAAGGAAATGTACTCCAGCAGCCCGAAAAACTGCAAAACCTCCTTGAAAAACATAAGGTTCACACCTACATTAGCGGGCACCAGCACGCCTACTACCCCGGAAAAAGAGGAGACCTGAAATTTCTTAATACCGGAGCGGCAGGATCGGGCGCGCGAGGCTGGCTCACTCTCGAAGATGCACCCGTCAACACGGTTACTATAATGGACATTTTTAAAGAAAATGATTCCATTGCTTACACCACCTACGAGATCAAAACCCCCGATGCCGGTAAGATGAAGATCTTTGATGAAAAGAAGTTGCCAGCTTCAGTTTTTGGGGTGAACGGTCATATTTTGCGGCAGGATGTGGCTGTAAATTCTTCTGCTGAAGGTATATTTAGTCCGGTTTCAACAGCAGAAAAAGCCACTGGTAAAGTTCTTGCAAAAATTAGTTCTAAAAATGTCATTTTTGAAGGTTCCCTCCAGGATCTCTCTGGAAAAGCTGTAGCTGCCGATCTATATTTGGGCCGCCATACCGAAAAAGGTAAAAAACTGCTTTCCCTTAAGCTGAAATCCCGCCGAAGTGGGGCCAGAATATCGGGAGAGATGCCTGCCAGCCGTGATCTTCAGGAATATTTATCGGTCGGCGCACTATACGTACAGGTAGAGAGCACCTCAGGAACATTTCGTGCACAATTATACCCACAAAATAACCAATTGCCACCGGCGCCTCAAATTACTTCCCATCAGGAAAAGAATATTTACGGGCTGCGTAACCTGGAAGCACTTTACGAACTACAGTGGGAGAAAGTAATTGATCCCGACGGGGATTTTGTTTCCTACAAATATGAAGTCGCTACAGACAGAGGCTTCAAAAATGTCATTTTTCAGCAGTATTCCGGTCGCAGCAACAGCATAAAATTGACCGAGCAGGATTGGTTTAATTTCCTCGGAAATGCTTCGGAAGGGGAACCGGTGAGATTTTACCACAGGGTCACCGCTACAGATGGTAAAAATATAAGCCCGGGACCTGTCGCAGCTTTGCGGCTAATGAAAAGCACACAGCCCCTTGATGACCTTATTGAAGTACCCGCCACAAAACTGAAATTTTCCGGAAAGATCCATCCTTCAGGTGCCGGGTATGGTGCCGAATGGGATCATATGGGAAAGATATGGCTGGCCGATTACAACAGCGGATTGATCATCAAAGACAGCAATGGGGATGATGTTCCTTTTTCCCCTTTAACAGAGGTGAAAATCAACCAGGAAACGTACAACCTGCGACCTGTTAATGGCATTGGAGTAGATAACGATGGAAATATCCTGGTGGGAAGGAACCGGCACCTTATAAAGATCAACGCCAAAACCGGAGAAGGACTTGCAGTATGGGAGGTTCCCGAAGGGAAAAGGGCAATTACCGCACCCAGGGCTTCAGCTTCGGGAGAAATCTATGCAATGTCTTTGTTTGGAGATGACCCTAATTATGTGCTGAAGCAAAGTATAAATGATCCTACGACCTTTGAGCTGGTAAGAACGCTCCAATTGGAAAGCAGGATCCTCTCCCGTACTTTTGATATGAGCCATGATGGAAAAACCCTTTATTTCCCCGATCCGGGCAGCCCCATCATACAGAAATTCAGTTCTGAAGACGGAATTAGTTACAAAAAAGAAAAAGATATTGTTAGTACAGCTTCGGGTTCCAGTGCCATTGAGATCATGGAAGATGGCCGACTCTTTGCAGCGGTGCGGGCAAGTGGTATTGCGCCTTCCACCTTTCATTTTAGAGATGAAAAAGAACAACGTATGTGGACGATCGAACTTCCAGAAGTAGATGGCGCAGAACCCCGGGGAATAGGAGTTTCTCCCGATGGCAAAACCCTTATTTTTTGCAGCTGGGATAAAGGTGGTGGGTATTATAGATTTGATATTGAATAGTTTGTTTTTGTAATTATGCGTAATCTCTCAATTTTCCTCTTTTTGCTTTTATTTTGTACTGCAGGGAATAGCCAGGAAGCCAGGGAGGGGAAAATGGTGATAAGCGTTCTTACCTATAATATTCTTCATGGTGCCACTACCAAGAGGGACAATAACCTTGATGTGGTTGCTAAAGTGATCAATGAACTACAGCCAGACATCATTGCCCTGCAGGAAGTAGATTTCAGGACCAACAGAGTAGAGAAGCGGGATATTAATACTGAACTGGCGTTAAAGACAGGAATGTCTTCCATTTTTGCCAAAGCAATGGATTTTGACGGCGGAGAATACGGACAGTCTCTGTTTTACCGCGGAACATTCCTCGAAACCGGCAAAATAGCGCTACCAGGTGCTCCTGGCAAAGAACCAAGAATCGCTGTTGCCGCAAACATGGTGTTGGGAAGCAGAGACACAATCAAAATTATTGGAACTCATTTAGATCATGTGGAAAACAGCCCTGACCGGTTAGCACAGGCAAAAAGGATCAACTCACTTCTCAAAAATGACAAATTCCCAACCCTTTTAGCCGGTGATCTAAATGACATTCCCGGGAGTGAGACCATCAATATCTTTGAAGAAAGGTGGACGTCAACTTATGACAAAGCAGCTCCAGAATTTACTTTCCCTTCCCACGCACCTGAAAGAAAGATAGATTATATCATGTTTTCTCCTGAAAACAGATGGAAAGTGCTTGAGAAGAAAGTAGTTTGTGATGAAATCGCGTCAGATCATTGTGCCTACCTGGTAGTACTGGAGTTGTTGCCGCAGAAATAGAGAGACCCAGAATTCAAAAATCATTTGAATAGCCCATGGCTTCAGCCATGGGTAAAGAAGACAACCACCCTCAGGGCTTTAGCCCAATAATTTCTGAGCCTGTTATTTGTTCCCTGCTAATTGATCATTGTTTGCTGATCATTGTCTTACATAGGTACCATATTCACTGGCACTCCCAATCCTCCAATAATAGTTGAACAGAATTTTTGACACCTCTTCCATCACCTCTTCGGCTTCTCCGGGAAGCTTATAACTTTCCATCAGGGCAACGGCATATGGCCGCTGTTCCAATAGAACAATCGCCCATTCTGTGGAAACTCCGTCAATAAATCCGGGTTTGAAGGCTATTGAAGTGCTTTCGGGGATTCCGGCAGCGAGTCGGCTGTCTTCCCTGCCGGTCGTTTTCAGGATTTCTATGATCTCCTGAGAGACTTCAGGATTAATAAATTTTCCATTGTATAACAGCTGAAGGATTTTTGCAGCCTCTCCCGGTGTTGCCAGGTTTTCCTCGCCCCTTGCAGAAGCCGCAGAATTCATCATTTTTCGCTGTAGAAGGGTGTTGTTTACCCCAAGGCTTTTTAGCGTGCTATTGACCTCTGAAATACCTACCAGATCAATCAGCGCATTGGTGGCAGAGTTATCACTTAGGGCGATCATTAAAACTGCGAGGTTTTTAATGCTTAAAGGTGCAGGATCTTCAAGATGTTTTAGGATCCCGGTACCGCCTACAAGATTTTCTGACTTTACAGGCAAAGGATCGGAAAGGGAAAGTTCACCTTCATAGGCCTGTTTAAAGACTTCCATGAGGATCGGAATTTTTATGGAGCTGGCCTGCGGAAACTGAATATCAGGATTCCAGCTGATCTTCTCCCCGGAAGTGAGGTCTATGGCTACCATACCCGTAATAGCTGGAGAGTTGTTGAAGATCTCCTCAAGCTGCTTTTCTGTTTTCTGCTTCAGCATTTGCCGGGTATTTTCCTGGGCAAAAAGTGCGTTTACGCAAAGAAAAGATAGTAATACAAATAACTGGCCGGTGTTTTTCATTCCGAAGTATTTAGAAGTAATATTATAGGCTGAAATTGACAAAAAAAGCGGCCTGAAAAGCCGCTTTTTGAGAGTTATTTTTTGAAGTCTGTATTATCTTCAGTAAAAAGATCGCTCTGCGCGAGATAGATGATCTTTTCATCATTGGTGCCAAGAACTCTCTTGGTGCGCAGATATCGGTTGTAGTTGTATTCATCAAAATCGGTAGCGGTGGTATCAAAATTACTGATATGCACTTCGCCCATTGAATGGATGAATTTGTTATCTCCAATCCACATTCCTACGTGGATGATCCTTTCTGAAGTAGTATCTGTAGCTTTTCTTCCGAAGTAAAGCAGGTCTCCTGCCTTAAGATTCTCAAAGTTCTTCACCGAATCGATCTCCTGCCCTGCTACAATTTGCTGGGATGCATCACGGGGTAAGACCATTCCGTTAAGGAAGAAAATGGTTTTGGTGTAGCCGCTGCAATCTACTCCTTTTGGAGAAGTTCCCCCCCACAGGTAAGGCACACCCATCATATCTCTCGCTGTTGCAATTAAGTTTTCACCTGTAGGTTCTAAAGTGGCAAGCCATTGCTCATAAGCCTGGGCTTCCTCCTTTTTTACAAAAGCTGTTTTTTCATTTGGGTATTTCACCTCATAAAAACCTTTACTTTCCCCTACGAGCTCCAGAACATTTCCTGCAACAAGATCTGAAATCACCTGTGAGTCTTCATTAGGCTTTTCATACGAAGATCCTGCCGTGTGCAGATAGATGAGCTTTTCGGTAGCTTTCCATTCGCTCAATTCTTGTGGCGTCATGGGAGTGATCCCGCCGTAGTCTACCCAGGCAAGGTAACCTTCGGGGGTTTGAATATAATACCAGCCACCATCTTTTTTGTAGACTTTCACCGGCATTCCCATAGTAGCCTGCGTAACTAATTCCGCAGAATGTGTAGGCTTTGAGCGTAGATTGGCAACAGAGATCTTCACCACCCCTTCTGTCTTCCCTTCTAAATCGGCTGAAGGCAACAGGGCTATACTGTCGTTATAAGCTATTTTTTGAGCATCCAGTTTTTGCTTTAAGGAAGATACAGCCTCGGGAAGATTGGATTCTCCTTTTAGTACATACACATCTCCCTCCTGCGTGGCCTCTATATCGAAAAGCGCTACACGGGAATCAGGTGCATATTCCTCTTTAACCTCAGCTATATATTGATCTGCTTCATTTTCTTCGGAAGTTGAAGATTCCCTGTCTTTGCAGGAATAAAGGGAGACCGAAAGCAGAAGTGCCAAAAAGGTGAAATTTCTAATTGATTTCATAGGTTTAAATTTATTCATTTCTATTATACTAATAAATGCTTCTCTCACGATACACCTTTATCCCTGCTGAATGATCTTCTTCATCAATGAAACTAAGTCGGCATTTTTGATCAGTTGTAAATCCTCTTCCTGAAGTTGTGTAATGCCCCTGGTGTTCTTTTCTGCCTGCTCTGCTGTTCTTATTCCGGGAATTACTGTAGAGATTTCTGAATAGCTTAATATAAAGCTCATGGCCAGCTCAGTCTTTGTAAGACCGTATTTCTCACATAGGGGCCAAATATCTTTCATCCCTTTTTTATAAGCCTCGATCACTTCCAAAGTAAGCCTTTTATTCCTGTGATCATTTTCGGGGAATTCTGCGCCTTTATCGAACTTGCCGGTAAGCAGGCCAAACTGCAAAGGCATGCGTGCAATGATCCCATAGCCTGCTTCAGAAGCTTTTTTTGTTAACGGCAGGGCTTTTTGGTTGATCATATTCCAAACCAATTGAAAACCGCTACCCAGCTTATTCTCCATCAAATATTCTGCCTCTGGGTTTGGTTCATAAGTATTAAGGGATAACCCCCAATACCTGATCTTTCCCTGCTTTTGCAACATTTGCATGGCTTCAATACACTCACCATCCTGTAAATTAGAAAGTCCCGCACTATGCAACTGATAATAATCTATAGTCTCCCGCCTAAGCCTTTTTAAACTGGCTTCACAAGCTTTTATAATGTGATCTTTAGAATAATCTGTTCCAAATTGGCCACTGCGGGCAACATTTCCGGCTTTTGAAGCAATAATTACTTCTTCCCGGTTACCCAAAGTTTTACCAATCAATTCTTCGGAATGACCCAACCCATAGATATCGGCCGTATCAAAGAAATTAATTCCTCTGTCAAGGGCTTTAAAAATGGCATTTTTGGAGGTCTGGTCATCTGCTTCTCCCCAACCTATGGCGGTATCTCCAACCATGGCGCCACCCCCTATTGCCCAGGCTCCAAAACCTACTTCACTAACATAAAGGTCTGTCTTTCCAAATTGACGCAGCTTCATAAGCTCAGTTTTAAATTCTCGTAGAGTTCTACCCCGGTACCACTCCTTTCGGGAAAATGGGTTTTGTCGTCATAAACTTTTACACCATCGGCAATGTCATTTTTGATAAGCATCCCACCGTCCATATCTACATAGTCCAATAAAGGTAGTAAATGACCAATTGCCGAAATTCCCACAGTAGATTCTGTCATGCAGCCCACCATGATCTTTAGTCCTAAAGCTCTCCCGCTGGAGATCATACGTCGTGCTGGCGTTAAGCCGCCACATTTTGTGAGCTTGATGTTGATCCCGTGAAAATACCGGGCGCATTTATCCACATCGGCTTCGGTGATACAACTTTCGTCGGCAATAACAGGTAAAACTGACTTTTCATAAACTTCAGCCATACCTTTTTCATCTTTAGCCGGAAGGGGTTGTTCCAGAAACTCCACCCCAAGATCCTTCAGCAAAACTGAATTTTCAATGGCTTGTGCAGCAGTCCATGCGGCATTGGCATCTACCCTAAAAATGGCATTTGTATGCTTCCGAAGCTCTTTTACCAGCTCCACATCATGGTCGGTCCCCAGTTTGATCTTATACAGCGGCCACGGAAATTCCTGAATCTTTTGCACCATTTTTTCCGAAGTATCGATACCAATAGTGTAATTGGAGAGTGGGATATTCTCAAGAGAAAGCCCCCACATCTTATAAAGCGGCAAATTATTCCTTTTCCCGTGCAGGTCGTGCATTGCGATATCGAGCGCACATTGCGCAAAGGAATTATCTTTAAGAAAGGGCGCGGTGATCTCCCACAGTGCTTCAGGCGATTTATGTAAGTTCTTTAAAATGACATTTTCGAGAGACATTATTTTTTCGGCCATGCCTGCTACAGTAACGCCGTAATAGGAGGTTGCCGCAGCCTCTCCATAGCCTGTGTATTTCCCGTCGCTTAGCTCTACGATGAACGTTGGCTGAAAATCTCTCGAGGTATGGCTTATCCTGAAGGTATTCTTTAACTCCAGGTTATAGGTGTGCGTTCTTAGATGCATTTTTTACTGCTTTTGTGACTCTCCAAAATATGCCATCATAAATATTGCGCCTGCGGTGCCATCCATGGTGGGTTCATTGGTAGAATAATCTCCAAAATCGTCATGGTAAACTACAAAATCATTTTGAAATTGGCTGAATTCATCGGGTTCTGCCAGGTGGAGCCCGGTTAAACTATTATAAACCGAAGCATAGACAGGCCCGTCTACCAATCCTCCCGGAACTTCCTTTTTGGTAAGGTACCAAACGCTGGTATGTACATCTTCGGGATATTCGCCGGTTTCAGGAATATTCATGAACATGGAGGTGCCCCAGGGATTTCTTCCTAAAAGCCAGTCACGTTGTGCCAGCATAAAATCATGGTACTGGGTATCTCCAGTCATTTTCTCGTACAGGATCATTTGTGTGGTAAGTGCTACCGCCAGATTGTTGGAACACCATATAAAAGGCACCCCTATCTGGAAGGCATTTTTGGCACCTCTTTCCAGCGCATGCTCAATTCCGGTACGGTAGTATCCTGCCAGTTCATTTTTTGTTTCCTCATCTGCATGCTCATAAAGGGCAAAATGACCCACATTTATAAATGGATAGTAACGATAATGTTCAGCATCCTCTTTGTCTGTCCACGATACAGTATTTGCCAGCTTCGCATAGCGTTTGGCATCTTCTAAAAATTCCTGATCCCCAGTGTTTTTGAAGAGTTCGGCTGCACCCCATTCCATGTCATCGGCCCAGGTGTCTTCATTGTAGCGATAAGGGGAGCCATAAGAATTTCCCTGCTGGTAGCCTTCCTGCTCTTTTCCCATTGCGTAAAGTTCAAAAGCAGCTTTTTCACATTTTTCAGCAAAAACAGGATCATTGAGTTCTTCTCTCCAGATGCGGGCCGCAATAGCCATGGCAGCAGCCGATCTACCAGCTAAATTTGCTATTCCTGTAGCCTTGCTTTTATGTTCTCTTAGACCTTGTGGTTTTCCATTTGCAAAATAGGCCACACGGTAGCTGTTGGGGCCCCAGCCATAATCTGAAGAATCTTTATCGGGCCACTTCATTCCCAAATGGTCTCTATCATCGGCGACCTGGTGAAAAAGCATATTGGGGCCGGCATGCATTTTATGGATCCAGTCCAGCCCCCATTTTGCTTCATCAAGCACATCGGGGATTCCGTTTGGCTGCTCCTGCCCCAGTTCATTTACTTTATCACCAAATTTATCGGGAGCCAGTTCATAAGCTTTTAGCATCCTGGCGGTAGCATTGCTGGAAGTAATGAGGTATTTTAACTGATCGCCTGCATCATGCCAGCCGCCGCTAACATCTACAAAAGTAGAATCGGGCATGGGGCCGTACATGCTCCTGCCATCACGTTGATGACAAACCATATCCAGAAATGGATTGTAGCCGCAGCGCTGTTGTCTCATAAAACCTATGAGGTCTTCATGGTAATCTTTATAAGAATGATCACGCCCAATCCCAAAACTTTTGGAACGATGATTATTAACTTTAATAAAATACCTGCCGGGGGTTTTTACTTCAGAAAAATCAAGGCTGTAGTAATGAGAAAATGTACCCCAGGCTTTTACTTCTGAAGGAACTATTTTTCCGCGGAAAATCCTCTTGCCTGTTTCAGCATCATGAAGGCTGAAGTTACCTTTCACTGAAGCTTCAGAAAAAGCAATAGCCACTTTTGTATCTTCTTTGAGATAACCTGCCTGGTTAACCCGAATAAATATACTGTCTCCGTCTACTTCCGAAGCAATTGAAACTGAAGAAATAAATAACAGAAGGCTAACAATTGTCAAAAATTTTGTGGATCTCATTTTTCACATTTTAAGGATGTTATGAGTTTAAGTACGCTTCTTTAACAGGAATAGTCCAAAACAGGTTATGGCCGCATTGACCAGCAAAATTTCAAAACCAAATTTATAGCCGTTAAACCAGGCCGTAGAATTTACATCGAGCAGGACCGAAAGTAACGGGGCAGCAATACAAACCAGGGGTACAAATTTATCTTTCACTTTTACTTTGGTGAGCAAACCGAAGGTAAACAGCCCGAGGAGCGGACCATACGTAAAGCCTGCTACTTTAAACACTGAATTTACCACACTGCTATCGTTCACCTCATTGAAAGCCACAATAACACAGAACATGAGTAGTGTAAAGCCAATATGCACCAGGAGACGCGTTTTCTTCTGACTCTCCTGCTTTCGCTTTGGAATATTGAGGATATCTACACAAAAAGAAGTGGTAAGGGCTGTTAAAGCAGAGTCTGCACTTGAAAAGGCCGCAGCAACAATACCCAGTAAAAACACTATTCCAGCCAACACTCCAAAATGGTTTAAAGCCAGCATGGGGTAGAGATCATCGGTACTCTGTGGAATTTCAAGTCCCTGATCTAATGCAAATTTGTAGAGCAACACCCCAAGGGCGAGGAACAATACAGTAGAAAAGAAAAAGGTAAGGGAGAACCAAAAAATGTTCTTTTGAGCATCGGAGGTTTTTTCAATAGTCAAATTCTTTTGCATCACATTTTGATCCAATCCATTCATGGCGATGGTGATAAATATCCCTGCGAGAAAGGTTTTAAAGAAATTACGATCAGACTTCCAGTTCCAGTCAAATATGGTAGACATTTCGCTATTGGAGATCACCTTGACCACCTCACCTGCACCAAGGTTCATCTGGTCCACGATCATATAAATACTAATAAGAACTGCCAGAAGTAAAAAAGTGGTTTGCAGGGTATCTGTCCATACAATAGTCTTTATTCCTCCTCTAAAAGTATAAAGCCATATAAGGGTGATTGTGACAAAGACTGTAACATAAAAAGGAATACCAAAGGCGTCAAAAAAGGCAATTTGAAGCACCAGTGCTGCGAGGAATAACCTGAACGAGGCCCCAATTGTTTGGGAAATTAAAAAGAAGCCTGAGCCTGTGAGATAGGAATTCTGCCCAAACCTGTCCTGCAGGTACTGATAGATTGACACCAGCCTAAGCCTGTAAAAAAGTGGGATCAACACGAATGCAATAACGGCGTAACCCACCATATTACCCATTACAAATTGTAAATAGGTCCATCCAGAATTTCCAACTTCCCCGGGAACTGAAATAAAAGTAACCCCAGATAAAGATGCCCCTACCATTCCAAAAGCTACAAGGAACCATGGGGATTGTCTATTGGCGGTAAAGAAGGTTGAATTATCGGCTTTTTGAGAGGTGAAGTGACTAATTGCCATCAACAACAGGAAGTATCCCAAAATGATACCAAAGACCAGGAGGGGTGTCATAGGTTTGTATTAAAGATTATAAATTACAGTTTTTTATTTATGAGGACTTCCTCAAAAGTACTTTCATTGCCTGAGCGATCTACAGTAGTTACAGCAATAGCGCTTAAATAGACCTTTTCTCCATTCTTTCTCTCAACATACTGGCTAAATTTAGTTTCACTGGTATTGCGGTCAAAGATCTTGTAGCTCCAGCTATCTCCATATTTAAAATAAACAACATATTTAAACCCATCTTCAGCATTGACAGGAGGTACCCATGTAAGTTTTATTGACTGGCCTTCAGTAACTGTTACAACAACAGGGCTTTTGGGTGCTGTATTGTCTAACCACGGACTGGCAGGAACCAATGCCGGCTTTTTATATGGCCCTTCAGAAATGCTCTTTAAAAGCTCCGGATGTTTTACAAGAGGACCAATGCTCCAGTGCACTACTCCCGGATTATTTGGCGTCATACCACGGGTAATCATGATTTGGTTGATGGTTTCATCTATGTTTTTCTCATCTCCTCCAAGACCTACATTGATACCGGGCCACAGGTGACGTTTTTCAAAGTTTTGGCTACCCCACCATCCCAAAAGAACAGGAAAACTTTGGCCTTCGGTATTTATCTTCCAATACAACTGAGGCGTGTAGTAATCTACCCAGCCTTTATTAAGCCATAGTTTTGCGTCGGCATAAAGCTCATCATACTGATCATAGCCCGTTACCGATTTTGGATACCCTGGTCTCCAGATGCCGAAGGGGCTTAATCCGAATTTTACAGCCGGTTTTTCAGCTTTTATTTTTTTATAAAGGTTCTCTATAAAGTCGTTGACATGATATCTCCTCCAATCTGCTCTTGCGAGTTCTCCGCCTGTATTTTTATAGGCAGTCCAACTCCTGTCATCGGGAAAATCTTCTCCGTTATTATAGGAATCATAAGGATAGAAATAATCATCAAAATGAATTCCGTCGAGATCATATCTTTTAATAAGGTCCATTACAACGGCTGTTGAACGTTGTTTGGTCCCTTCTTGTGCAGGATCCATCCACCACATTCCATTCTTGAGCTTTACAACAAGCTCAGGATTGGTCTTTACTACTGACTCTTCACTAATCTCTTTGGAAGAATGATGTGCACGATAAGGGTTAAGCCATGCGTGTAATTCCAGCCCGCGATCATGAGCGGCTTCTATCCAAAAATGAAGCGGATCATAAAAAGGTTCAGGTGCCTGTCCCTGCTTTCCTGTAAGGTAATAAGACCAGGGTTCCAATTCACTCTCGTAAAGAGCATCTGCCTGTGGGCGAACCTGAAAGATCACCGCATTAAAATTGTTCTTTTTAAGCATGTCAAGCAAGGCAATCGCTTCCCTTTGCTGTTCTGCAACACTTAAACCGGGTTTGCTTGGCCAGTTAATATTGGCCACTGTGGCCACCCAGGCAGCACGGAATTCCCTATCGGCCTGTGGATGATTGACAGGTGCTTCAATAATCTCTTCAACAACCGCACCGGTGTCATTTGCCGAAGCTGGTGTAGGAGTTTCCTGTGGTTCGGCAGGTGCTTCAGGTTGGGGTACTTGTGCTACTTCCGAAGGTTCTTTGGGAGTAGGTGCTGTAGATTTTTGGGTTTTACAGGCCTGCAACAATAAAAGTATGCTGCAAAAAAGAATAAAAGAGGTTTTAATTCGTGTCATGATAGAAGTGTAAGGGATAGATAGACTACGCAAAAAAATATAAAAAATTGCCCCCCAGGTTTTCACCAAAGGGGGCTAATTTATCTGAAATACCGGCTGGGTTAATTAATTACCAGCCTGGATTTTGTTCCAGGTCAACCCCTTGATCGGCATAAAGCTTAATTTGATCTAGCGGTAGAGGCCTTAAGTAAACCCTTGGGTCTTCAAAAGTTCTTTGAACCTCTGGTGAAGATGCAGGTACAATGTAACCCTGCGTGGCACTCGCAGGTAACCTATTACCCTGGGCATCGGCTAAATGAATGGCAGAAAGATCTGCATCAGGATTTTGTGCCTGAAGTACTTCTTTATCAATCCATGCCCCCATGTTGATAGGGTAATTCTCTATTGTATCTACATAATGGTATTTACCCCAGCGCCTAAGGTCATCATTCCTGAAACCTTCCATCATTAACTCTACCCTTCTCTCTCTGCGAATTTCCCAGATAATTGCCGGTACACTTGGGTCCCTGTCGGGATCATCGTAAGTCTGCCCATTTACCGCTGGCATATCTCCAGCGAGTTGTAAAGAAGGTAGGTCAACCTCTGGTCTGGCACGTAGTACGTTAATTGATTTATCAAGATCTTCCTGTGTAAGTGCAGGTCCTCCTAGAGTGGCTAATTCGGCTGCAGCTTCAGCATAGTTAATCAAAACCTCACCATAACGAATAATAGGAGCATCGGTTGGGTTAAGGTTGGAACTTCCTATAGGTTCGTCGGCAATTTCTTCATTTAGGAATTTATGTACTGCCACCCCAGAGGTTGAATACCTGGCATCGGTTTGATTCACCCTTAATTCGTAAGGAACAAAGGTTTCAGACATTCTTCCGTCTCTGTTGGCGAATAATTCATCTACCCCGTGGTCTCCTTCATAAAGCGGAGATAATTCAACAGGAAGCCCATCTTCGGCCAAGTAAGCATCAAGGGCATCTTTTGATGGCCCGGTTTGAGGCTCCTTATTGTTGTAGCTATTAAGGGCGTGAGTAAGTATTCCCTCCTGATATTCACGGTACAAAATTACTTCTGGATCACTGGAAAGATCCAGCGAGTTGAACACAGAGCGATAATCTCCAAGGGAGAATTTGCCGCTTTTAATCACCTCATTCGCAGCCCATTTTGCAGCTTCTAAATATTTTGCCGCTCTTTCAGTATCACCGTTATTGTATTTTTGCCATGTTCCTTCAAAAAGGAATATTCTGGACATAAAAGCAAGTACAACGTTTCTATTGACCATTTGGCCTTCATTCTTCACATCTTCTCTCACGTTTTCTGCTGCATATCTAAAATCTTCCAGCACTTTGTCCATAACAAAACCACGAGAGTCACGAGGACGGTAAAGGTTTTCAACATCATTTTCGGCGATCTCTTCTTCATACCATGGCACATCACCAAAACGATTAACAAGATCATGATATTCAAGTGCTCTAAAGAAACGACCTATTCCTGTCCAGTGAGCGTTGGCTTCTTCATCCATATCGGCTAATTGAAGCCTGTCGATAAATATGTTGGCCTTAAGCACGAATTCAAAATCCCAATCGTCATCTGACGTAGGTGCAACTCTTGTGAATTGTGCAGGTGCCGATGGGGCAAAATCATCGTTTAAAATTTCTCCTGAAAAGTATTCTCCCCAGGTGTAGCCTGAGCCATACCCTACAAAATATTCTGGGTAAAAGCCGTAAGCAAAAGTCTCTACATTTTCTTCTGAAGTCCAGTAACCCGGATCTTCAAACTGGTTTGTGGGCGGCACATCCAGAAAATCTTTTTCACAGCTTATAGTTCCAAGGGCCAGAAAAAGCATTAAATATAATTTCGTAGTCTTCATACTTCTATTAATTTTTTATTTACAACGACGCTTGAATTCCAAAAGAAAGGTTTCTACGGAATGGGTACACACGTCCAAAAGTATTTGGATCGTTAAGACCAGCACTTGTGTAATCTACTTCAGGATCTAAAGGCATATCTAAATTATCCCATTCAAACAGGTTTTCACCACTAAAGTAGACCCTAAACTGGTTGATACCCAAACTCTCTGTAAGACTGCCCGGAAGCGAATATCCTACAGTAAGGTTCTTCATTCTAAGGTAAGACATATCCTGTAAGTAACGGCTTTGAGGCATAAAGTTCCTTATTTCATTTGACTGAGACTGGTCTGTTGGTCGTGGATAGAATGCATTGGTATTTTCAGGAGTCCAGTAATCTAATTGGTGCGCATACCAACCTTCATTGTAACGGTAACCCGGAATTACAACAGGCCCGTTTGCCCACATGTCCCTTTTTCCAACCCCCTGCATAAATACGCTCAGGTCAAATCCTTTCCAGTCTGCAGCAATTCTAAAACCATATTGCCAGCGAGGAGTAGAGTTCCCAATAACTTTCATGTCTCCCGAATCACCAACAGTTTCCGTTCCATAGTTAATCACACCATCCCCATTAAGGTCACGGTATTTTACATCACCTGGGCCATACTGGAACCAGCTGTTCTCGTAAAGTTCCTGTGAAGGGATTCCTGCTACAGGAGTGCCATCGGCATTAAAGTCACTTTCCTGTAACAATCTGTCGGTTTCATATCCCCAGATCTCTCCAAGCATCTTTCCTTCATAGTTATCATAAATTCTCATTGTCGTAGTGGCAAACTTCGTGATCTCTTCCTCGTAATCTGTCAAAGTTGCCGTGGCGCTGATATTCAATCCATTATTAAAAGAATGTTTAAAATCGGCGGCAATTTCAAAACCTGTAGTGGTCAATTCTCCAAAGTTTCTTTTTGGAGCGTCGGTACCAAAGGAACTTGGAAGAGTTACACCTTCACTGTGCATGTCGCTAACCACCCTTTCATACCAGTCAAAACTTAGTCCCAGCCTGTTCTGGAAAAACCTTGTATCAACTCCAAGATCGAGAGTGGTCACTGTTTCCCAGGTTAAGCTGGCAGGTTGCGCAGGAGGTGTTCCTACAGTAACCTTGTTAGAACCATCAATTATCCAATCTGAATCATCAGGCTCCATTATACGATAGATACTTTCTAAATCAGCATTTGGATTTCCCAAAGATCCCCAGGAACCTCTCAATTTCAGGAAAGACAGGTATTGCTTACTAAAATCCATATAATCTTCTTCAGAAAGTACGTAACCTGCCGAGAAAGATGGGAAGAATGCCCATTTTTTATCTGCTGACAAAAGAGAAGCTCCATCATAACGTCCATTCACTTCCAGTAACAATTTATCCTGGAAAGAATAGTTGATTCTTCCGAAGAAACCAAGATTTTTCCATTTGTTCCTGTCTCCATTAACAAATTGATCACCAGTCGCCAAATCTAATTCCCCCTTGTCTGGGTCAATTAAATTTCTCCTTTGGGAAGAATGGTACCAGTACTCGTACTCTTCGTAGTCTCCCCCTGCAATTATCTTAATATCATGATCTTCTCCCAGTAACTTATTGTATGTGGCAAAAGCTTTTGCTGTATTTCGGTTACTCCAGTCAGAGGCATATTCTACCCTGTTATATGACGCACTACTATACGGTTCATATACAAGGTTTGAGCCTGTAGACCAGAAATTATAAGCTGAAAGTACACCACCAACCCTGTGTTCATGGCCTTCGTTACGGTCATGGGTATAATCAAAATCAATAGAAAGATCATCAATAGGAGTCAATGTTCCTCCCAGTGTTATCCTTGTCATGTTATCTGTATACTCATTCATATTTGCCTGCTCTACTTCAGAAATGTGATTTCTGAACGGATGACCTTCATAAGTACCATAAGGATATACAGCCGGCCACCTGGTAACATAGTACCACGGATCGTATGTGGCACTTGAGAAATAGAAAGGCTGTGTGGTTGAAGAGCTATTATATTGAATGTTTGCCCGTGTAGAGAACCAATCGGTAATAGAAGAGTTAACACTAAGATTAACGTTATACCTCTGGTATTCATCGGGGTTTGTTTTTAATACCCCCACCTGGTCAAGGTATCCAAGACCAAGATAATAGTTTGTGTTCTCACTACCACCTGAAACAGATAGGTCATGCTTTTGTTGAGGAGTCCATTCCTTTACAAAAAGATCCATTGCATCCCAGGAACGGTAGAAGAATAAACGGCCATCCCTAATTTCAAAATCGCGTCCAAGCACCATTTCAGGGCCCAGATCCTGACCACCATATTGTTGTTCCCACTCTCGCATTTTTTGTACTGCAAGGTCGTCAAAGTACATACCAACAGTACCAAAAGAAGGAAGGTCTGGAATTCTTCTTCTCACAGCTGCAAGAGCCATTTCGGCCCCATCGGCTGCCGGTGCGATCTCAGGCATGGTAGTAGGAGTTTGCCAGCTGAAGTTATTAGAATAAGAAACTGTAGGAGCAGTATTTCTTTGTCCTTTCTTGGTGGTGATAAGAATTACCCCCCATGTACCACGTGCACCATATATAGAAGTTGAAGCTGCATCTTTTAGCACAGAAATATTTTCAATATCCTGCGGGTTGATCATTTGAAGGTTTGGCACCTCCACGTTATCAACAAGAATAAGAGGCTCAGCTCCCCCATCAGTCCCAAGGGTTCCCACATTACCACGGAGTTTGATCATTGGATTATCCCCAATTTGCCCACTTGGTGCACTAATTGTGAGACCAGGAGTGGTTCCCTGTAAACCACGGGCCACATCGGTAATAGGCCTTGCTTCAAGGACTTCGGTGTCTACTGTAGATACAGCCCCTGTAAGGTTTGCTCTTTTTTGAACACCGTATCCAACAACAACAACCTCCTGCAGGTCCTGCACATCGCTGGTCATTGTTACCTGAACAATATTTCTTCCTTTTACCGGAATTTCCTGGGTTTGGAATCCTACATAAGAAAAAACTAACACGGGATTATTCCCGGTTACATTCAGAGAGTATTCACCATCAAAGTTGGTAGTTGTACCCACTGTAGTCCCTTTTTGATAAACCGATGCTCCCGGAATTGGCATCCCAGATTCATCGAGTACTTGTCCTGAAACCTCTATTTCCTGCGAAAACGATTTCGTCAAAACGCCTAAAATAAAAAAGACAAGAAGCAGATGTAATTTTCTTCTCATAATTTAGTTTGAATTAAATAATCATTAGTTGATCTTATAAAAAAAGATGCAGCAATATAAGCTAAAATATACTATAATAAAAACCTTTGTTAAAATAAATAAGTCATCCTGAACATACTTAACTAAAAATTTTATATAAGTTTAGCATAAGTGTATCTTAATCAGTTTTCTGAGTCAAAATTTCTTAAAACTTTTCGGACGCTTTTATATTTCTCAAGAAGTCTTTTTGCTTCCTCTTCTTCCACCTTCAGCTCCTCCATGATCATCTTAACACCACGGTTAACAAGTTTTTTGTTAGACAACTGCATGTCAACCATCTTATTCCCTTTTACTCTCCCCATTTTGATGAGGCTGCTGGTAGAAATCATGTTGAGCACTAATTTTTGAGCGGTACCTGCTTTCATCCTGGTACTGCCGGTCACAAACTCGGGCCCTACCACTACTTCAACAGGAAATTCTACTGCTGCAGCTAAAGGACTGCTATCATTGCAGGTAATACACCCCGTTGCAATTCCTTCTTCCCTGGCTCTTTTTACACCGCCAATCACATAAGGTGTAGTTCCCGAAGCCGCAATACCTACAAGCACATCCTTTTTACTTATATGAAATTTCTCCAGGTCTTTCCAGGCCTGTTCCAAATCATCTTCTGCATTTTCAACAGCATGTCTCAGAGCATGGTCGCCCCCTGCTATTAATCCTATCACCCAATCTTCAGAAACACCAAAGGTTGGTGGACATTCAGAAGCATCCAGCACCCCCAATCTTCCGCTGGTTCCGGCTCCAATATAGAACAACCTGCCACCTTCCTGCATGCGGGTCACAATGACATCTACCAACTTTTCAATAGCAGGTAATTGTTTTTCAATTGCCAGAGGTACAGATTTGTCTTCGTTATTAATATTGGTGAGTAATTCTTGCGTACTCATTTTCTCAAGATGATCATAATTTGATGACCTCTCGGTTGTTGGTTTATTCTCCATTGCTGTATATATTCTGAAACTTATTTGATATTTGAAAAGACTCCCGGAATGGCTTTTTCGACACCCCAGTTTACGCCAGGTGTTCTGTGAAAATTAATATCGAGGGCTCTTAATCTATCGCCGTGCTTTCCAAGTCGTGTAGTAAATTCCTGATATTCTCTTTTATCTCCGCTAGTCCAGCCTACTTCTGCCGCTGCAATAGCGCGGGGCCAGAACCTATTGTCCATCATTTCGTCGCTGAGCACAAACTCACTCCAAACAGCTGCCTCAACTCCAATCACATTTTCATGGTCTTTTATAAAACTGTAAGTATCTTCAAGGCTAACCCCATCTTTTTTACACCAGTTATTGGTATTTTCCTGCCCTGTGACATTTGCATGATCAAGATAAAGCTGTGTACATAGGGAGTGGATTACTTTAATATCTTTCACTACACTCTCAACTTTTCCATGCCACCTCTGGCTAATAAGATTTGAACTCACCTCAGCTTTAGTAACTTCTTCCCAGCCAATAGTGGTTTTACCAAAAGACTGCACGATAGAATCTGCCTTTACAACAAACTCTTTATATCTAGGGTCTTCAATCTCATCTCCCCCAATATGCAGCCATGGCCCCTTGGTGATTTCGGCCATTTCTTCAACCACATCGGCCACAAACTTGTAGATCTCTGGGTTCTCAAGACAGAACTTGCTCCAGCCAACATTGTAATCTTCAAAAATCGCTGGCGGAATTGCCCTTTTTGGAGTTAAGTTGGAATATTCATCACAGTTTAATTCGGGGTAGGCCAGTAAAGCAGCATATATATGGCCCGGCATATCTATTTCAGGAATTATAGTGATATTTCTTGCAAGAGCATAATCCTGCAGTTCTTTGTATTCCTCTTGAGTCAAAAACCCTGATCTTCCCCTTCGTACTGAGCTATTCCCACCTACCTCGGTAAGTTTGGGCCAGCCCATAATCTCTATTCTCCAGCCCTGATCATCGGTAAGGTGCAGGTGGAGGCGATTCATCTTATACAGCGCCATTCTGTCAACGTGCCGCTTTAAATAATCCAGATCAAAGAAACTACGGGCCACATCTACCATGGTACCTCTCCATCCAAATTCTGGCTTATCTTCAATAGAAGTATGCCTAAGCACTACCTGATCTTCTAAACTTTGGCTTTCGATCTCTGCGGGAAACATTTGGCGCAGCGTCTGAATTCCGTAGAAAAGTCCGGCTTTTGAAGCAGCCTTCAGCAGAACGCCTTCTTCGGAAATCATCAATTGATAACCTTCTTCTCCTAAAGAAGAATTTAAGGAACTATCCTGTTCAATTTTCCAGTTTCCGCAGTTATCGGAAGCACTGGTAGAAACTGATAAGCCTGCTTTTTGAAGCAGAGTCTCAAGCCATTGAGAAGCCTCCTTTCCTTCTCCGGAATAGCAAATGGTATTTTGTTCAGGAATCACATAGGCTTTATCTTCCCAGCTCACCTGTGCAGGCAACGGGATTAAGGCAGGTATTTCGGGAATTACAGTAGCCTGTGGTGCATTTACAGTTTCTGTTCCTCCACAAGAACTAAGTACGGCGGCAAAAAGTAAGAAACCAAGGCCTCTAAAAAGGTATTTCATAATGACATTTTTGTAGGGTTATAAATTTCGACCGGGTTTTTTATTCCTCGTACCGATCCTCATTCTTAATTTTATCCATTTCGAGCAAGAGATCTGCCACCTGACGGGTTACGGCATCAAAAAACCGCTTCCCTTTTTCTTCGGAAGCTTTCCTGGGATCTCCAATACCAGTATCTGCCGACACCATGTGCCACTTTCTTTCACTCCAGGCCCAGCCCTCTTTGATGGCGGTTAACCTTGAATGTTTTTCTTCTCCATTTCCGGCTTCTTCTAAGGGCAGCACGAGTTCGGGTCTTAGGTGCAACATTAAGCTGGTCTCCATTTCATCGGCGTGGTCTCCGGCTTCTTCAAAGAACTCCTTCCGGTCTACCGTCTGAAAAAAACTTGTAGTCACAAGTAGCATTTTTGGATACTTTGCGCCTACCTCTCTCAAAAGGGCTTTAAAATTATTTCCGCCGTGACCGTTTAATAATAGTAGCTTCTTAACTCCACTTCTGTCAAGAACCTCTACAAGATCATTAAGAATGGCCAGCTGGGTGGAGGGGTATAAGTTCATACAAAGGTCAACTTCTGTCTGCCCGGTATTCACCCCAAACGGAATATTTGGCAATACGAGCACCTTCCCTCCTGCTTCCCATGCTTTTTTAGCAGCCTCGGCAGCAATTGCTTCTATCTGATAATTATCTGTAGCATAAGGCAGGTGAAAATTGTGAGCTTCGGTAGCGCCCCAGGTGAGCACAGCTACTTCAGTTTTTTGCTCTTTTACAGTTTTCCAGTTAGATTCTGCCAGTATGTAGGGTCTCATGCCTTTCTAATTTTGTGTCCTGCAACGGCATAGTAAAGAATAAACAAGTAAAGCGGTACAGCTATCCAGTAAGCCGATTGTTTATCTATAGCTTCAGCCAAACCACCATAAGCAAGGGGAATGACAGCACCTCCCGCAATTCCCATAACGAGTAGCGAGGAAACTGCTTTTGTAAGTTTCCCTACATCTGCCAGTGCAAGAGGCCAAATTGCCGGCCACATTAAAGAATTTGCCAGACCTAGAAGAGCGATAAATGCTACAGATATAAAGCCAGAAGTGGAAATTGCGCCCACAGTGAACACTACTCCAAGAATAGCACAAACTTTCAATGCATTTTCCTGTTTTATATACTTCGGAATAGCCACGATCCCTAAAAGATAACCAATAATCATGGCAGCCATAGTACCGGTGGTAAAGCCTTTAGCTGTTTCAAAATCGAACCCCTGAAAGATTCCGTAGTCAATGATAGTATCAACAGCGATAACTTCAACACCTACATATATAAAAAGCGTAATCACACCCAGAATAGCGTGCGGGTAATCGGTGATTTTTTTAGAAGTTTTCTGAAGAGCGGTAGCATCGTCTTCATCTTCGGCCTCAACTTCAGGAAGACTTGATTTATAAACCCAAAATGCCAAAGCGAGCAACACGATGATAATTCCAATATAAGGAGGAATTACACGAAGTGCCATTTCATCTAAAGCAGCTTCATCTGTAGTTCCTACAAGAACTTCAGCTTTATCTAACTGCAGGAAAACCCCTATCAAAATTGGCGCGATGGCACCTGCAAGCTTGTTACAGATTCCCATGATACTAATTCTTTTTGCAGCACTCTCTGCCGGCCCAACAATAGTTACATAAGGGTTTACTGCAGTTTGAAGAATTGCGAGTCCTCCACCCATAACGAACAAGCCCAGCAAAAAGATCAGGTAAGTGCGGCTCAATGCCGCCGGAATGAACAACACAGCTCCAAGGGCCATTACCCCCAAAGCCACCGACATTCCTTTTTTGAAGCCGAAATGATTAAGTGTCCTGGTAGAGATAGGTGCCATGACCACATAAGCGATATAAAAAGCAAAGGTTACAAAGTAAGCCTGAAAGGTGGTGAGTTCACAAGCAATCTTGAGATATGGGATCAAAAGGGCATTTAGCCAGGTAACAAATCCAAAAATGAAGAAAAGTGCCCCAATAATGATTATTGAACGGGTGGCACCGGAATCGTTAGCAGCTGCCGAGTTTTTGTTTTGAGTAGTTTTAGCCATAGGGAATTAAATTAGTAGTCTACAGTTTCAGGTGCTTCAGCCAAAATTAATGCTGCAGCCCCCAAAAGGGCAATATTTAAAGTGTTTGAAGGTTTAACAAGCAGTTGTTCCCTCACCTTCTTAAAAGGGAAACTGTCTATTGTGGTTTGAAGCCCGGCTTCAAAAAATGGAAAAGCTTTACTTATAGATCCTCCCAGTAATACAGCTTGTGGCGAAAGAACATTTAAAATGAGCTTTATAGCATTACCAAGATGTATCCCAAATTCTTCAAAAAGCAACAGGGCATCTTTATCTCCCGCCTGCGCCTTTTTAAAAACTTCGTTTCCGGAAACGCCATGTGCTTTAAAAAATTTCCCGCTACAATAATCTTCCACTGTACCGTCGAGATAAGAAATACCACCTATTTCCCCTGCACTTGAATATGCTCCGGAATACAATTGGTCGTGTATGATAATTCCGCACCCAAATCCTGACCCCAATGTGACGCCAACCATATTTTTAAAGGGTTTCCCCTCGCCAAACATCTTTTCACCCAGGGCGAAAACGTTTGCATCATTGGTCACACGAACGGGTTTGTTGAAACGTCGCTCTAAAAAGTCTTTTAGGTGTACTTCCTTAAAAGATGGGATATTCAACAGATCGAAAAGAATGCCGTTCTGCTCATCAACCAGCCCCGGCACTCCAATACCTATTCCGTAGAAATCATTCCCGGCAACCTCTAGGATTCCGGCGGAAAGTTCATCTAAAATTTGCTGTTTTGAAGCCGTCGAAGAGGTTGGGAAATCGGCTTCCTTAATTACCTGTGCATTTTGAACGACTCCAATCCTGGTTTTAGTCGCTCCTATATCTATACCTATTGTCCTGTAATTCATAGGAAATTATTACCGGCTATAGCCGCAATGAATTCTCCCCACCAACATTCAACAAGGAAATTCCCTTGAATTATGAGGGGAAGCTCTACAAAGAAGCCTTTTATTTTTAAAATATGCAAATACTTTTATAAATTTTTTATAAAAGTTATGCACAGAAAATCTAATTCAAAAATGCCATTTTTGACACCCAGGGTTAGCAGATAATTTTTCTTTACAGCCTTTTAAAAAAACTATATTTGTATCTTTTAAACAGAAAGGTTCTCTGCGAAGGAAAACTTTGTTGAAATTGATTTATGAAGAACATTCGGAATTTTTGCATTATAGCCCATATTGACCACGGAAAAAGCACGCTGGCCGATCGCTTATTGGATTCCACAGGATCTGTTACCGACAGGGAGAAGCAGGAGCAGCTGCTAGACAGTATGGATTTGGAGAGAGAAAGAGGAATAACCATTAAGAGCCATGCGATTCAAATGGATTACACCTATAAGGGCGAGCAGTATATTCTCAACCTTATTGACACTCCCGGCCACGTAGATTTCTCTTATGAAGTTTCACGCTCTATTGCTGCCTGTGAAGGAGCTTTACTGGTAGTTGACGCAGCACAGAGCATACAGGCACAAACAATTTCAAACCTGTACCTCGCACTTGAAAATGACCTGGAGATTATCCCTGTGTTGAACAAGGTAGACCTGCCAAGTGCAAATCCTGAAGAAGTAACCGATGATATTGTAGATCTTTTAGGGTGCGACCCATCTGATATTATTCCTGCCAGTGCAAAGACCGGACTTGGAATTACAGAAATTCTTGCCGCGATCATTGAACGTATTCCGCCACCTTCCGGAAAGGTAGATGCCCCATTGAGAGCTTTGATATTTGATTCAGTTTATAACCCTTTCCGCGGTGTTGAAACTTATTTCCGTATAATTAACGGTTCTATAAAAAAGGGACAGAACATCAAGTTTGTCGCCACCAATAAAGATTATTTTGCCGATGAAGTAGGTACTTTAAGGCTGAAACAGTTTCCAAGACAGGAGATTAAGACCGGAGATGTAGGTTACCTCATCACCGGGATAAAAGAAGCTAAAGAAGTAAAGGTAGGAGACACCATCACCGATGCAAAAAACCCTACCACTGAAGCAGTACCGGGATTTGAAGACGTTAAACCTATGGTTTTTGCCGGAATATACCCTGTAGATACCGAAGATTATGAAGATCTGCGCGCTTCTATGGAAAAACTTCAGCTTAACGATGCTTCCCTGGTTTTCACGCCCGAAAGTTCTGCGGCACTGGGATTTGGTTTCCGATGCGGTTTCCTCGGAATGCTTCACCTGGAGATCATTCAGGAGCGTTTAGAGCGGGAATTCGATATGACTGTGATTACCACAGTTCCAAACGTTTCCTACCACGCATATACGCATAAGAACAGAGACCAGGTGATCCTGGTGAACAACCCATCCGATCTTCCCGAACCTTCAAGTCTGGACAGGGTTGAAGAACCTTTTATTAAAGCTACCATCATTACAAAAGCCGATTTTGTAGGGCCGGTAATGTCTTTATGTATTGAGAAGCGAGGCCAAATTACCAATCAAACCTATTTGACAACCGACCGTGTAGAGCTATCTTTTGATATGCCTCTGGCCGAAATTGTATTTGACTTTTATGACAGGTTAAAAACAGTTTCTAAAGGTTATGCTTCTTTTGACTATTCTCCAATAGGTATGAGAGCTTCCAAGCTTGTGAAGGTTGATGTATTACTCAACGGCAATGTAGTTGATGCCCTTTCGGCTCTCCTGCACGTTGATAATGCTTATGATATTGGAAAGAAAATGTGTGAAAAGCTGAAGGAATTAATTCCAAGACAACAGTTTGATATTCCTATTCAGGCAGCTATTGGTGCCAAGATCATTGCCCGGGAAACTGTAAAAGCACTTAGAAAAGACGTTACCGCGAAATGTTATGGTGGAGATATTTCCCGAAAAAGGAAACTTCTTGAAAAGCAGAAAAAAGGTAAGAAAAGAATGCGCCAGGTTGGAAACGTAGAAATTCCTCAGGAAGCTTTTATGGCAGTACTTAAGTTGAATGATTAGAATCGTTTAACTTAAGTTAGTAGACTCTAGTTGGTAGACGGTAGTAAAATTGGTAAAGAAATATTACTAATAATACAACTGCCTATTATTTTAATCTTCTTTATGAGTCTTTTAAAGTTGTAAGTTGTTAATTCTATGATCCTTAGATGCCTTTAATTAACAACTTATGCTATTCAAATTTGAAGACTTAAAAGTTTACCAGAAATCCCTGGTTTTCATTGACGATGTCTATAAAATAACTCTTCAGTTCCCTCCAGAGGAGCTCTTTGGGTTAACCTCCCAATTCAGAAGAGCTTCAACTTCTATAGCTTTAAACATTGCTGAAGGTTCTGGCAGTACAGATAAAGATTTTAATAAATATCTTCGTACAACTTTTAACTCCTTGAAAGAGTGTGTAGTTTGCTCTACTCTTGCCTTTAGGCTGAAATTTATCAATAAAGAAGTTTATGATAACCTCAGAAAAGAGCTGGCAGAGATTTCAAAAATGATTGCTGGGCTTAGGAAATATCTCAACCAGAACAACCCAGAATATTGATACGAGCCTGTAATATTTGAGCCCGGACACAAATTTTATAAATTTGTAGATCTCTAATCCAAAACGGTAAAAATTTTCTACAGACTACAGACTACCGTCTAACGACTAAAGACTAATTGAATGGCCGGACATAGCAAATGGGCGAATATCAAACACCGCAAAGGAGCCCAGGATAAAAAACGAGCAAAACAATTCACTCGTGCGATCAAGGAAATCAGCGTAGCTGTTAAAGAGGGTGGAGGCCCAGACCCTGAAGCCAATCCCGCACTTCGTAATGCCATTTCTAATGCCAAGGGAGTCAATATGCCTAAAGACACTATTGAGCGTGCTATAAAGAAGGCAAGTGGGGCAGAGGCCGACAATTTTGAACTTGTAACCTTTGAAGGCTATGGCCCGCATGGGATCGCATTTTTTATTGAATGTACTACAGACAATACAAATCGCACTGTGGCTTCGGTCAGGTCGATCTTTTCTAAAAATGGAGGCAGCCTTGGCACCAACGGTTCCCTGGAGTTCCTTTTTGACAGGAAAGGTGTCTTCAGCATTGACCGTAAGTCTGTAACCTCAAGCATGGAAGAATTCGAACTGTCACTCATAGAGGGAGGAGCCACCACGATAGAAAAAGAAGAGGATCTAGTATATGTATATACAGATTTTACTGATTTTGGCGCCATGAATGCCAAACTGGAAGAGTTAGGCGTGGAGCCAAAAAATGCAGGGCTCCAACGCATACCCCTAAATACCGTAGAACTACCGATCCAGGAAGCTACTAAAATTATTGAACTTACTGAAAAATTTGAAGAAGATGACGACGTGCAGGACGTTTACCACAACCTCGAATTAACCGATGAGCTTCTGGAGGAGATCAATAGAGGTTAGTGGACTTACCTGCATTTTCTTTTATCAACATAAAAAACCGTTACGTTTCACTTATCAAGAAAACTATACACAGCTTCTTCTAGCTATAAAAAGCTTATCTGATTTTTAGGTTGTATGAATTTTAGTTCTCATCTAATGATTTAACTTTAAACAACTACAAATAAGTTTTGCTTTTAAGTTCTGTATTTTCTGAATTCTTGTATTTGAGATAAGTAAATCCGGGATGTATACAGAAAGAACCAACTTCCCCTTTTTTATTAAGGGCAATAAATGCTACCTGGAAATTCTTATAATCAGGATTCTTTTTGATTATTCTATCCATAGCAATCTCACAAGCTTCCTGAGGACTTTTCCCTGAACGCATAAGTTCAACTATGAGAAAGGTACTTACATTCTTAAGGATCTCTTCTCCAAGGCCTGTGGCCACTGCTCCTCCTACTTCATTATCAATAAAAAGACCTGAACCAATAATGGGCGAATCTCCCACCCTACCTCTCATTTTATAAGCCAGGCCAGAAGTAGTACAGGCTCCTGCTATATCTCCCTTTTCATCAAGACAAAGCATCCCAATAGTATCGTGATTTTCGATATTTATTATTGGTCTATACTCCTTTTCTTCAAGCCATTTTTTCCAATTAGCTTCTGATTCCGGTGTTAAAAGATTTACTGGTTCGAAACCCTGTTTTATAGCAAATTGATATGCTCCTTCACCAACCAGCATATTGTGTGGAGTCTCTTCCATAACTTTTCGTGCTACAGAGACAGGGTGTTCTATATTCTCAAGAAAACAAACACTTCCAAAATTTCCATTAGGGGCCATGATACAGGCATCAAGTGTCACGTTTCCATCCCTGTCTGGCGCTCCTCCCTTTCCAACAGTTTGATTTTTAATATTTGACTCCTCAACGCGTACTCCCTGTTCTACAGCATCAAGGGCAGATGCACCTTTGCTCAACAACTCTCCTGCAGTGCGATTAGCCTCGGCAAAATTCCAGGTGGTAACACTAATGGGTCCTGATGCTGTTTTATTTTCAAAAAGAGGCAGGTCCATAAATACATTTGCGTTGATTAATGGCAGACCAACACCGGCTGCACTAACTTTTGTTAGGAAATTTCTCCTTTTCATAATGTTCTCTTAGGTAAATATTTACTGATCATTTTATAGTAACAATCTTACTAATTTAATCTTAGTTTTACGTATTTTATTCTTTCACGCTCATAGGTGTATGTAATGTGAATATCCCCATTATTATCCTGTATTATAGCAGGGTAGCTATATTCTCCTTCACTCCTGTCTTCAAGTTTTAGAACAGGCTCCCAATCCTCTCCATTCAATGATATGGCCACAATAAGTTTATTACGCCCGTTATGCCAGTCTTTACCGCTCTTTAAGGGGTTGTATACCAATAAATGATGACCATTAGCTAAGGTGACAGCATCAACTCCTGAATTAGGATTTGCAATAGATGTTTTTTCCAGTTTTGTCCAGCTCTCTCCAAGATCTTTACTCAAACTCTCCATTAGAACATCCTGATCACTTCGGAAAAACGCTTTTAATACGCCATTATATTGAATAATAGCAGGCTGAATTGTTTTGAAATCAGAAATTGAATCTATGGGTACTTTTCGCCAGGTTTCACCGTCGTCTTCGGAAATTTCCACATGTGATTGCCAGATTTTACCATCTGTACTCTCCACACTGGAAGGGCTTATTATCCTGTTACCTATCTGTAAAGGTTTATTTCTAATAGGCCCCAGAATATTATCGGGGAGCCTCACCGGTTGTGACCACGTATTGCCGTTATCATGCGAAACTTTATACATGCCCCACCACTGTGAAGGGGAAGGCCCCACTTTGTAAAACAGAAACAATTTTTTGGATTTCGTTTTGAACAGAACAGGATTCCAGGTGGGGTAGCTGAGGGAATCATTCACTATTCCATCTGCCACTTTACGGGGTGATGACCATCCCAATCCCGATTTAATACTGGTGTAGATACTCACTTCAGGATGCCGTTCATATTCTCCCCCAAACCAGGCAGCAATAATTTCGCCATTTTCAAGTACTTCCATAGTTGAAGCATGGCATTGAGGAAATTCTGCTTTCTCAAAAATAAATCCTTCTTCTAAAACCGTAAGGGTACTATTTTCATTTTGAGCCCACATCCCGGTGCATATTATCAGAAAAAACAGCCTAAAGGTGAAAAAATTAATACTCATTATTTACAATAAATTTGAATCCTTCTAATTATTGGGCTAGCCCTTCAAGGCTTCCTACGATCAATCGGCCGTGGTAAGCCCTGGCTCCAATTAGTTCATGTAATTCATGAACATTAGATTTAGTAATCTTCCCGGCCGGCATGATTTCAATTTCAGAAGAAATCTTAATCATTTCCCTAAGCACCTCCATACCTTCTAAAGCCGTAATTTCACCTCCTGAAGATAGTATTGTTGTGACACCATTAATATCTGCTAACTCCTTGCAAGCCTGCAAAGGATTGGGAGTATCATCTATAGCTTTATGTATAACTACCTTCAACGGTTGGGAATAGTCCGTAAGCTCCCTTAGTTTATCCAGATTCAAGGTGTTATCATTATTTAATATTCCAAAAACCACACCCTCTACCCCTACTAGCTTACAAAAAGCTATTGAAGCTTTCATCTCATCAATTTTCTGTACACTGTACACAAAGTTTCCGGCACGAGGCCGAATCATCACGTGGACCGGTATTTTTATGTGCTCTTTTATTTTTAAAATAAGATCATTCGAAGGTGTTAGACCATCCATTTCAAGATCTGTACATAATTCCAGTCTGTCTGCTCCCTGTTTTTCTGCGATGATCGCCTGCTGAAGATTTTCAACACATGCTTCTTTAATAAAACTCATTTTATCTTCGGTTTTAACAGACTTTAAGTTATTTAATTGAAAGAAAAAGCCAGTGCTGGTGTTACTTGTTCATAATCAGAAGGTAAATTCACGATAACCTCATTATTCTTTATTTGCCATTTTAGTACTTCTCCGGTCTCTAATAACGTAAGTTTACTACCCTTTTTTGGCAGGTTTCCTTTCCATGAAACCATCTTGGGGGCTTCTTTCTCCTTTTTCACCAAAACAATGGCATATTTTTTACCTTCTTTCTGGGTGAAATAAGTAGTACCGTCTTTGTAATAGCCAAGGGTTCGGGTACTATAAATAGCCTCCCCGCTCTTTTCCAGCCACTCCCCAATTTCCTCCAGAACAGCAACTGCGTCCAGAGGAAAAGTTCCATCAGATTTTGGACCAATTCCCAATAACATGTTACCACCTTTAGCGACAACTTCAACCAGGTTGTGGATAACCTCTTCTGATGTTTTAAAATTGTCATTAGGAACATATCCCCAATTATCTCCTAAAGGAAGACAGCTCTCCCATGGATCCTCCAGCTTTTCATCGGGAATCTTTCTTTCTGGAGTCTGATAATTCTCATATGGCCCGTGCACGGTTCTGTCAGCAAAAATAATTCCTGGCTGTGCCTCCCTTGCCATTGCAGCGATCTTGTCCATATCAATATCCTGGCTCCATTCGGGAATTGGTGCCCCCCAGGCCCTTACTTCATCATTAACCGTTTCTTTGGGTCTAACCCACCCTCCATCAAGCCACAAAACATCAATAGAACCATAATCGGTCATTAACTCATTGAGCTGATTAAAAGTGAATTCTTTAAACTTGTTCCATCTCCAGGGATATCTATTAATATCATAATTATTATTTCTGTTTGGAGTGGCATATTTATCCCACCAATAATATTGCGAATGCCAGTCGGGCTTAGAGAAATAGGCTCCAATCATAAAATCTTTTTTTCTGAAGGCTTCAAAAATGTGCTTTGTTACGTTCGCTTTGGGATGATTCTTAAAAGGCCCGGCAGTTATTTTATAATCTGTTTGCTGAGTATCAAACATATTGAAGCCATCATGATGCTTGGTAGTAAAAACCAAATATTTCATTCCTGCAGACTCAGCCGCTTCAGCCCATTGATCTGGATCAAAATTCACTGGATTAAAGACTTTTTCCAAATTCCAGTACCACTTCTTGTAGTCGTTATAAGCGATTGTACTATCCCTTTCTATCCAGTCTTCAGAACAAATTGACCATGACTCAATGATACCTGGGACAGAGTATATTCCCCAGTGGATCAAAATTCCAAACTTTTGATCACGCCAATCTTCCAGTTTAGCCTTTACTAAAGGATCTACAGGGGCCTGATACTCTGAAGAACGCTGGTGCACATTATCTTTTTGTGCGTAGCCAGAATAGGATAATGATATACACACCAACCCTAAAATTATTGCTTTTATAGTTCTTTTATTCATGTCCTGAACAATTTTAATTCTCTAACTCTATTGATTTGGTAATCTCGAATTCCTCTTTTAAACGAATATCTTGAGAAGAAGAACCAATCATAATTTCAAAAGTCCCTGCTTCAACTATTCGCTCATTTTGAACATTAAGAAGGGCCAGATCATCAACCAATAATCTTAGCTTAACCGTTTTGCTTTCTCCCGGAGCAATAGAGATTTTTTTAAAATCCTTTAATTGTCGGGAAGGAGTAACCACACTACTCACCACATCATTGAGGTATAATTGAATCACCTCTTCCCCGGTCACTGCTCCAGTATTTTTCACCTGTAACTGCACGTCAACCACGGTTTGGAGCTTTTTTTCCTGAACATTCACACTCAACGCTGAATATTCAAAGCCAGCATAGCTAAGGCCATGACCAAACGGATAAAGTGGCTGAGCGTCTATTTCAACATAATCCTGATGCTGTGGAACAAGGTGATTGTAATAGACAGGTAATTGGCCTACAGATTTTGGAACTGATACTGGTAATTTACCAGAAGGGTTGTAATCTCCAAAAAGTACATCGGCTATGGCATTACCACCCTCCTGCCCGGGGTACCATGCTTCCAGGATAGCAGGGATATTTTCGGCGGGCCAGTTTAAAAGCAAAGGCCTGCCTTTTATGGTAACTAAAACAGTAGGGGTGCCCGTAGATTTTACAGCCTTGAGAAGTTCTAACTGTTTTCCCATTAACTGTAAGGTAGCTCTATCATAGCCTTCCCCACTTTCCATATCACTAATAATACCCTTATCATCCTCTACTACTGCAGCCCCTGTTTCTATGTACTTGGTTTTGAAATCACGTGCACTGGAGCCCCCCAGCACCACAATTGCAACATCAGATTTTTTTGCTGCTTCTACTGCGGCTTCAATATCAGTTTGTGTGGTGTCTCGAATTGCCGTTCCTTTTACATAAGTTACCTGCGCCCCGGGAAGTTTATTTTTGATACCCTCGAATACTGTCACAATATTATCCTCAGGTTGCGGCGCGGTATAATCTCCTAACTGGTTATATATATTATGCGCATTAGGACCTATTACGGCCACTTTTTTTACATTTTTGTTGAGTGGGAGAATATTGCCTTCATTCTTCAGTAAAACAAGGGATTGCTGCGCTACCTTTCTTGCCAGTGCTTTGTGTCTCTCGCTTCTAACATTTTCCTTGATATTTAAGGTATCCACAAAAGGATTTTCAAAAAGACCCATCCTGAACTTCAAAGCAAGAACCCGACTTACTGCCGCATCTAATACGGAAACTGAAACCTGATTATTCTTTACTGCCTCAATTAAAGCTGCATCAAACCCATTACCTCCCAGATCGGCATCTACCCCTGCATTAATAGCCATAGCTGCAGCATCTTGAGGAGATCCTGCTACCTGGTGACTTCCTCTTAATCCTTCTATGCTTCCCAGGTCTGAAACTACAAATCCATCAAATCCCCACTTTTCCTTTAAGGTTTGATCCAGAAGTCTATCGTGAGCTGTACTGGGTATGCCATCAATCGAGCTATATGCTGTCATTACAGAAAGTGCCCCGGCCTTAACAGCCTTTTCAAAAGGATATAGATAATTCTGAAGATCCCTTTCTCCAATGATTACTGCAGCGCCATTGTGGCCCCCTTCAGAAACACCATATGCCGCAAAATGCTTTAAAGTAGAAATGACGTTTTCACCACTAGAAATATCCTCTCCCTGAAAACCTTTTACCACCGCAATGCCAAGTTGTGCATTTAAATAAGGATCTTCCCCAAAGGTTTCTTCTACCCGAGACCACCTTGGTTCACGGGCCAAATCGAGAATAGGTCCGTACCCAATATGTGCTCCCTGTACCCGGGTTTCAAGTGCGATAGCAGAAGCCATTTCATAAAGCAAATCTGGATTCCAGGTACTCCCCTGCCCAATGGCCGAAGGAAATACGGTGGTTCCAATAGCCATGTGACCATGCATACATTCTTCTGCCAGAAAAACAGGGATCCCAAGGCGACTGTTCTCAATGACATACCTCTGCAATTCATTTGTAAGCCTGGCTGCAAGCAAAGGGTTTAATCCATTATCCAGGGTCTTTTTTGTCCAGGGGTCGGCTCGAAGTGTTCCCCAGAGTGAACCAATGTTTCGATCTTGTACCGCATCTTTAAATTCCTGGCTTACTTCTACCGTATGGTCATTAACTTTATGGTACATGTGCCATCCCAAAAGTGTGGATAACTGCCCTACTTTTTCTTCCAGGGTCATTCTCTTTAAAAGATCGTTTACCCTTTCATCAACACTCCTTGAAGGATCTTTATATATAGATTTTGTTTTTACCTGCTGTGCGTTTATGGCAGCCATTGGGGAAAAAATACATAAGCAAAAAACTATAATAGTTAAGTAGGAAAAAGAAAAATTCATTGGGAGTTCAATTTTATAAAACGTAAATATTTTACTCTCTTAAAACCTGAGGTCTCTAAAATAGTAAATTCAAAGAAGGTTTTTTTCTGATAAAAATGAAAGGCGATGGTGGGTTACAAAGTATAATCTAAAAGAAAGGAATTGCAGAAGGCATTCTTCTACAATTCCTTTTAAAGTGATCAATTATTCTCTCCAATAGAAGTCCCCACCTTCAATATTCCATGAATTATCAAAAAACCCACTATACTTAAGACCAGAAATACCATTTTTCATCATTGTATCGTCAAAGATCATCACATCGGGGAAAAAAGTACCGTTCTCAAGATAGTCATTGGCATATGCACCTTTCATTCCTCTCTCACCTGTTGCAGTTATCACACCTACACTAGCTATATCACTATCTCTTCTTGGGAAAATGAAATAAGCACCCCATTGTTCCCCAGAAAAGGTTTTATCTCCAACCTGAAGCTTATTTTTTGTAACCTGAATGGGAGAGTCCTTTAAAAGCCTGTTCCAGGCAGCATTATTGCTTTTATTTCCATAAAGTATCACGTTCCTGTCGCTGTATTTATCAGTCCTAAAATCTACATCCCTTACTAATTCGACATTCCCGTTGGCCCTGTAGTAGAACTTTTCTGCATCAAATTTTGCCCTGTTGTAATACCATTCATTCTCTTCTTTTGAGCCTCTTGTCGCAAAAACGAAAACCATGTTATTTTTGAAAGCATCCTTGAATCCGCCGTACCGGTGTGGTCCTTTTTCTGCAGCTGAAGGTGTGGAAGCAACCTCCCAAACACCGCCATTCTTTCTAAAAAAGGCATTTTCTGTTGATGTTTTAATGGGGAGAATTTCATTGTCAATACTCATTGTGTCAAGTGAAGAGACACCCATCTCCTTAAAATTAAGTTTTAAAACTTCTACGTTCTCTGTCTCTAAAGACACCTTCCCGTCTTCTTTATCAAACTTAAAAGAGCTAATCTCAAAAGGCTTTTCCTGTTGATAAATAGTGACAAAATGAGAAGTTGCAGAAACGCCCGGAGAACCGGTAGAAAATTCAATTTCATCTATTTCTTCCGGAGATTTTATTTTTCGCGCCCTAAAGAAATCGAAAATAAGAGGCCAGTCTACACTATGATCTCCATACCAGTGGGTACCGTCCGGATATTCATAGTAAGCGAAATCATTGTGGAATTTCCCTAAACGTTCACGCATTTCACGGGCGATAAAAGTAGGTACTACCGAATCTGCTTCCCCATGAAGCACATATATTCCGAAGTGAAGATAATTGTTTTCAAGCTTCAGGGTTCTACTTGGGTTTCCGGCTCTTCTAACCATGGAATCCATTAACCGGTCAGATTCCTTTTCATATCCGGCAGATATACTTTTAAGGAATTCAGATTTACTCATACCGAACCTTTCAAAGTATTCTTCAGGTCTTTCTGCAGCCCTTCTTACAAAGCTATGCCTATACTCCAGTAAATCGGGGTATCCTGCAGCAGGTGCAATGGCCGCAAATCTATCAGGGTAAGTAGCCCCTAAATACCATGTGCCGTGACCACCCATTGAGTGTCCTGTAAGATAAGTGTGCTGTTGATCTGTTTTTAACAAATTCTCGGCATGCTCCAGTACTTCCAGTGCGTCCAAACGCCCCCAATCTTCCCATGCGAAACCAAAGGGCCTGCGATTGGTAGGAGCCACCAAATGGCCCCAGTTTTTTTGTTTATAGGCGTTGGCTTGATTTACAGCTTCTACTGAGGCACCATGAACAGATAGAAACAAAGCCTGCTGTTCTTTTTCTTTTGTAAGTGATGGCGCAACACTATAATATTGTACACTACCATCTATATCGCTAATAAAGGTTTTTTTATGATGGGCATATTTTGATTTTATTGCCAACTCGATATTAGTAGAATCAATTATTTTTCCTCTCCTGTCTTTTAACTGGACAAGTACGTTAAGCGTATCACCTACAGGAAGAATTTCGGGAACAGGAATGCTAAAAGGCACTTTTCTCACATTTAAGGGAGAAACAGAGGGTACATTGGTTTCATTTTGATGAGACCCTACAATTGTTACTATACTAGCACCTTTGAGCCAGGAATCATTGCTGTTCATAATCCTGATTCCGCCTATTAAATCTTCTTTGTCCTCTCTCTGCACATCTGGCAGAGTCATGTCTCTTGTGGTAAACTGTACCGGTTGGTTGGGTTCAAGTAATCTGGCACGCATATGGGAAAATCTTCCCCCGGTTAAAATAAATTCATTTTTCCCTTTATTAAGTTTTACGGGAATAAGACTCCAGCCGAAATCATAATGATCTCCTTCGTGAGGCAGGCCATTAATTAAGGCTGCTGTATGCCCAGAAGCTTCAAAGATCACTGTCTTTTCTGAACCTGAATCATACTCCAGGTAGAGATAGCCATTTCTAAAGCCATCATCATTGAATTCACTGTTTTCACTTATCTCAATTTTTTCCCATTTAGCCGCCTTAGTGTCAACATCAGCAAAAGCTTCTTCTCCTTCAGAGATAACCATGGTTTTATCCTGAAGTAAATTTGCAAAGAGTGGATCACTTAGAACTGATTTTGCTTCCGCAGGAAGTCTCTTCCTTGAAAGGATTAAACCTTCCTCAAACAGATGGATTACCTCTCCTTCATTGATATCTTCAACTTTTTCCTTTCCAAAATATTCTACAATATTACCCTCTCTTTTTTGAGCAGATAAATGACTCACCGAAAGAAGTAAGCTGAAGAATATAAGTAATTGTGTTATTTTCATTTCGTTTATTTTTGAATTAAAAAAAGGGAACCTCTAAATAGAAATTCCCTTTTAATGATAATCTGGTTTTCAAATATTCTCTTGGTAATATTGCTAATTCAAACACTAGTAGATATTTGCAACTAGATTGATCCTGTTTGGGTTTTATTGTTTAGGACCTGCACCATAATCAGGATTTGGTTCATCAAACCAAATTCTTTCCTCATTAAGAATAAGTGGATTAACCGATCCTGGGGTGAAGCCCTGACTAATGTAAGCAGCCTCTGTATTCTCAAAGTTCTTGTTGTCTTCAGTAGGTATTTCTACACTAAATCTACGTGGGATAACCAATTCAGTTCCACCTGCAACAAGAGGATCCCATGGGAAGATGTTACTATTCCTTACCGGAATACCTGACCTTCTCACAGTAGTCCAGAGATCACCAGGAGTAGCTGCAAAATTGATGTACTGTTGAATATAAATTTTTTCAAGACCATCAGAGCTTAAATCGTAGGCAGGTTGATCCAGTAAGGCCTGAATTTCACCATCTCTCAGAGCTGTACTTCCCTCAGATGCAAGCTCAGAATCCAAATAAACGGGATCTTCATCATAATAAGGATAACGGTTGTTTTGTGCCATTAGATCCAGTCTTCTTACAGATAGTTCCACACCTTTATCAAAATATTCCTGAGCTGAACCGGAAATATTTGCTCCAAGCAATTTAAATTCTGCCAGGTAAAACATAGTCTCTGCCGATGATCCTAAAATAACTTTCAATGAAGGGAAATTGTCCACAACCTCCAGAATACGTCCTCCAGGCTTAGTAGGGTAGGTGAAGTTAATAGCGGTACGTACTAATCTCTCATTGAAATTTGAAGTTGAAGCATACACTTTTTCTACACCATCAACGCCAATTCTATTATTAACGCTCTGATTAAAATAAAAATCATTGTCACCATCTATAGTTGCATCAGGCGCAAGAGGAACCCCGTGGTATCTCACCCATGGTTCACCCGGTCCAGACCAACCAGCAAAATCACCATTTGAATCAGTCTCAACATATTCTGCGACATAAGGCGGTAATGGCTTACCGGCATCTAAAAATGCCTGTACTACTTCACCATTAAAGGAGTTCTTTTCAAAAAGTACTCTTAACCTCGGATCTTTATTCTCAATTAGAAAATCAATAAAATTCTCTGCTCCCATACCTACACCTACACCTTCCCCGGTACCAAAGTAATCAACACCTTTGTGGTAAAGAAAATCATCTGAAAGTTGATCCATATATCCTGCGGGAGAGTTGACAACTTCTTCTACTATTTCTATCGCTTTAGCCCTATCTTTATTTACAAGTCTTGCAGCGATCTTCAATTTAAGAAGATTGGCAAATTGAGCCCATTTTTTATAATCACCTCCATAAATAAGATCCTGATCTCCCACATCGAATTGATCCTCTGCCATAAGGTCAACAATAGCAGTATCGAGCTCATCAAGCCAAATATTAAACAGTTCGGATTGCAAATCATAGACAGGAGTTAATAAAGGAGGAGTAGTGTATGGAGCCATTCCAGCCTCGCTATAAATTATTGCACCGTAATGGTCTGTAAGTGTCATTGCAGGAAGAATCTGGATAGGATAAGTCATGGCTCTCATGGCTCGTCTTTCTTCTTGTTCACCAGGAGCCATAGCATCAATTCTTGCTCGAATTTCTCTCACTGTAGGGATTAGGGAAGAGTAAATATTATGGTCTCCCTTTGGACCCATCTCCACTACCTGCTCTGTATTCCCGGAATTCACTCCTCCTGTCACCACTTGTGACCACGGATAAGTGTAATCAAAAGCATTATAGAACCATGTAGTATAGTCGTTTTCATACATCTGCTCAATAGCCTGAGTCATTGAAAGCGTCAACTCTGGCTCAGCAACCTGAGATGGGTCACTATTCAAGTCTGCAAAATCTTCTTTATCACATCCTATGGCAAAGATGAGTGTAGAAAATAAAGCTAATTTAATTGTATTTTTCATAAACCGTATTTTTTAAAAATCAATAGAAACTGTCATAGAATAAGACGCTGTGTACGGAGTAAAAGACCTCTCCAGGAAAGAAGAAGAACTTGTAGTACCTCTAAATCCTTCAGGATGAATATCGTTTGGCAACGAATTATGCAAGTAAGCAAGATTGTGTCCGTTTAATCCAATGTACAAGTTTTGTGCTTTAATTTTATCGCTAATACTAGACGGGAAGTTATATCCAATACTAATGTTTCTTAAAGCTATATACTCTAATTCGGTAAACCAATCGTCGTTAACAACACCAGAACTCCAAGCATTATTAAAGTAATGGTAGTAACCGGCATGAGTAGGTTCAACATAACCCTGATCAAAAGCTTCCTGGAAAGTCATACCTCCCACATTAACCATTGTCCCATCAGGTGCAGTAATTGATTGACCAGGACTAAATACTCCTTCAGGAATAATACCATCTTCAAATACCTGTCCTTGAGTATCAGCATACTCAGATGTCCAGGTTACTCCACCGTATTCTGGAGCTCGTCCCTCAAGCGATTCTTCTAAATATCCATAAGCTGTACCATATTTACTAGAGTAAGAAGCAATATGCCCACCAAAACGAGCATCTAACAGCACAGACAATGTAAGTCCTTTATAAGAAAATTCATTGCTCCATGAGCCTTCAAAGTCGGGCTGAATTTTACCAATCTCTTCAACAACACCACTACGTGTATAAACAGCTCCACGGTTAGCATCACTATATTTTAAGATAGGCATTCCATTACGGGGATCGTCTATAGGATTCCCGTTTGCATCGGTAGACTGCCATAACTTTTTAGAACTATCAGACATTAATACTCCGTATTCCCCACCTTCAAATGCAACAGAACCTATTCGATAGTTCCCATAGTTGGTATAACCTCCTAATACTTTATATTCTCCGTAATCTTCATGTAACTCGGTAACTTTTGTAGTGTTATTCCAGTAGTTAAAAGTAGATCTCCACCTAAAGTTTTCTGTTCTAATTGGATCAACAGTCAAACTAAGTTCCAATCCATAATTCTTAAGTGTTCCTACGTTGGTAAACAGATTATTATATCCTGACTCCCGTGGAATTGGAACAGAACCAATTTGATTTTTAATAGTCTCATCATAATAGGCAACGTCTAGACCTATACGATTTTCAAGGAACCTAAGATCTGTACCTATTTCAAATGAATTTTTTCTTTCTGGCTCAATGCTTCTATCCACTAAGGTAGTAGAAATATTATTCCAGGGAACAAAATTCCCATTCTCCATTTCAAAGCTACCTATCTGGTATCCAGGGTTAATCAGGTATGGATCTGTATCACTACCTACTTGTGCCCAAGAAGCTCTCAACTTTCCGAAGGTTACCCATTCAGGCATTTCAAAGGTCTGATCAAATATCCACGATGTAGAAACAGAAGGATAGAAATAAGAGTTATTTCCTGTACCGTCTGTATATACGAGGGCCGAAGACCAGTCATTTCTACCTGTTATATCAAGAAAAACCTGATCCTGATATCCGAAACTGGTAAGGAAGTACAAGGAATTAATTTGTTTAGTTCCAAATACACTTGCAAACCCTATTGGATCTCTTTTAGAGTTATCAATAAAGAATTTACCAGGAAAAACTAGTCCACCATCTGTTCTCACATTACTTTGTGATTTTTCCTGATCCCAAATCTCTCCTCCGAGTAAAACCTGGGCAGAGAAATCTTCATTGATCTGGGTATTTGCATTTAAAGTAATCTTACCTGTTCTGCTCACGTTTCTTGTATGGTTTAATTCGTATCCCCCACCTTCATTTGCCAAACCACTTCCTAAATTTTTATCTTCGAACCGGGTGGTATAGTAATTCATATTTCCTTCTACAGCAAGGGTAAGCCAGTCTGTAAGAGAAGCCGACAAACTCACTACAGGGCGAACCACAGTCTCTTCCTGCACAGCATTTGCAGTATTAAAGGAGAACCATAAACCTGCATTGGGTGCATAAGCATATTCGTCACCATAATCAGAATTAGGAATTCCGCCATGTTCGGCCTGCCAATATCTCCTCTGAGAATATTTTTTAGTATTATAGATTCTTTCAAAACCTCCCGAGGCAAAAATTTCAGAAAAATCATTTCTGGCATTTTTAGACTCAGATTGAGTAAATGTTACCGAACCATTAGCTTTTAACCACGGGGCTACTTCATAACTTGCTCTAAAAGCTAAAGTGTTTCGATCAAAACTATTGTTGGGTAGAACACCTGTTCTATAGCTGTAAGAATCTGACAAGTAGAACGTCGCTTTTTCATTCCCACCTTTTATAGCAAAGTGGGTATTGCTGTTCCAACCAGTGTCGTACGCATCTTTCATGTTATCCTCATTAGCCACATAAGGAATAAGATTTCCGTCATAATCTTCGATCATCACACTACTATCAAACCTTGGCCCGTAACTAAGTCCACCACCTGCATGATTAATTAAAGTAGGATCTCCATCAGTATTATAATAGAATTCAGGGCTAAACCTGTAGTAATCTCCATTTGAATCCTGTCTTCCATAACCTACATATCCGGGAAGTGTTCCTGGACCAAATTCATTCTGTAAGGCGGGTTGCCTGTATACGTCTTCAATACCGACTGTTTGGCTTACGGTGACACCTAATCCCCGAGCACCAGAACCATCTTTAGTTTGAATAATTACCACCCCGTTTATACCGCGAGAACCATACAAAGCTGTCGCAGCTGCACCTTTAAGAACTGATACACTTTCATAGTTGTCAGGGTTTAGGTTTTTAAGAATATTTCCGTAGTCATTCGCACTTGCAGACCAGTCTGCCGCTTCATCAGCAACTGAATTTTCAAGAATAACTCCGTCTATTACGAAGATTGGCTGGTTATTGTTTGAGTTTAGAGAGGAAATCCCCCGAATTTGGATTTTGGAATTTCCAAACAATCCTCCATCTGAAGATCCAATACTTACACCAGCAACCTTCCCCTGTAGACCTCTCACAGGACTCACCGTGTTGGTTTTACTAATTTCACCCCCTTCGACCTCGCTCATTGCATAGCCGAGTTTCTTAGTCTCTCTTTTGATTCCCAGAGCGGTTACCACTACCTCTTCCAGGGCCTGAACATCTGCTGTTAATTGAACATCTATAGTACTTTGGTTCCCAACGGTAATTTCTCTAGTGGTAAATCCTACCATAGAGAAAACAAGAACAGCATCAGAAGGAACGTCAATCATGTAATTCCCATCCATATCTGTTACTGCACCATTCATGGTGCCTTTTTCCACAACTGTTACACCCGGAAGTGGCATTCCATTCTGAGCGTCTGTAATAGTTCCAGATATTGCCTGATCCTGCGCTACCATATTCTGACTAAAAAGCCCGAGCGCAAAACCAAACAAGATAAATAATTTGATTTTCATGGTTTGTTGTAATTTGGTTAAATAATGTCTACAAGATGTAGTAAATATACTGCAAATGTTACAGGAGTGTTAAGGGAAAAATCGAATTTCGACGAATAGCAGCGGTGGATAGCTCAACAACTTCCTGGGTTCGAAAACGATATAGACTTGCACATTTTAAAAGGTTTTTTAATACATTTCAATTGATGATGTACCTATCAATTTGGAGTGAGAAATGAAAAGGTTTTCATGTTTTTTCCCATCTATTAAAATATATTTTAGAGGTTCCCCAGCCTTAATAAAAGACTTTATCATAACTTCATGGTTATCTTCCAGATGAAGAGTTATTTTTTTAAACCTAGGTGCAAAGAGTGTATAGACTGGATCTGCCGGGGTTACTGGATAAAAGCCCATCATGGCATAAATTACCCAGGCACTCATGGTACCTGTATCATCGTTACCAGGTAGTCCTGCAGGCGCATTAGAATAGTACCTATCAAGTAAATCATTAATCCTTTTTTGAGCTTTATCATTTTCTCCCGTTACAAAGTTGTAAAGAAAAGGATATCCAAAATCGGGTTCGTTGGCCATATCGTAATGACCTGCATCAAATATATAATCCAGCTGTTGAATGAAATTTTCTCCCCCTCCTTTTAGCTTGATTATTCCACGGATATCATGCGGCACCATATAAACATATTGCCAGGCATTCCCTTCAATATATCCAACATTTTTAGTAAAATTTGCACCGGCATTGGGGTCAAAGGGTTCATACCAATCTCCATTAGCCTTTTTTGGTCTTAAGAGTCCGGTTTTACTGTCATACAATTTTCTGTAAGACAGTGAGCGTTTATAAAATTTTTTATAGTCCTCTTTTTTCCCAAGGGCTTTGGCTAGTTGTGCAATAGCAAAATCTGATATATTATATTCCTGGGTCGTTGAAACAGGTCCTGCTATTCCACTCTCAACACTTAAATATCCTTTTTCTACATACTCAGCATTTCCAGGACGAAGAGGATTGTTTTCTGTAACTGTAGCCCCTTTGAGCATAGCTTGGTAAGCCTTTTCTACATCAAAATTTCTAAGACCGCGCAGGTAAGAATCAGCAATAACTACAGAAGCAGGATCTCCAACCATTGTAAAGGTCTCTGTGGAATTTAATTCCCATTTTGGCAGCCATCCATTCTCATCATACATAGCCAACATGCTATTGATCATTTCCGTCTGTTCCCCGGGATAAAGCAGGGTCATTAATTGATGGTAATTCCTGTAAGTATCCCATAATGAAAACACGGTATATCGGCTACCTTCTGTTTTTCCTATTTTGCCGGTGGCTATTTCAGGATACTCTCCATTGACATCACTGAAAATATTTGGATGAATTTGGGTGTGATATAAAGCTGTATAGAATACCGTTTTGTCTTCAGCACTTCCCCCTTCCACCTCAGCAACCGAAAGTTTTTCATTCCACGCATCTCTTGTTTCTTCATATATTTCATTAAAGCTTCGATTCCCTACTTCCTTCTGGAGGTTCTCTCTGGCATTTTCAATACTCACGTATGATACCGCCACTTTTAATTCAACTTCTGTTGGCTGCTGGAAATCATATGAAAAATATGCTCCAATACTGTCCCCAACAACTTCGCGTGTAAACCCTTTTTTAATTCTTACCTTATCATTATAAGTCATCCATTGTGCTTCCATCCCCTCATAGTTATAAGGGTTCTTCCATGCACCGAATTCCTTTGAAGGTTTAGATAGTTGTGCGACAAAATATACCGGATAAGAAGCTTCAGGATTGTTATAACAAAAAGAACCTACTGTTCTCATCCCTTCTACCTCACTTGGGGAATTTATTTTTAACATCCCCCCCTGTTCATTTGTCAGCCCTAATCCAAGATTAATAAGAATATTAGCATTCCCTTTTGGAAATGTGTATCTGCTTACCCCTACCCTTGTAGATGCTGTTACTTCTGCTTTTATTTGATATTTATCCAGTTCTACAGCATAATATCCCGCTTTAGCGGTTTCGTTCTTGTAAGTTGTACCATAGGTTTCATGGTTTGTCTCAACATCACCTGTGGTAGGCATAGCCAGTATAACCCCGAGATCGGGACAACCAACCCCACTAAGATTCACATGACTAAACCCGGTCAAAAAAACATTTTCATGAACATAAGGGTTCGATAACCACTGGCTATCCTTCTCGAGTTTGTTTGTGCCGCCAGCAACATTAAATGGGGAAACACTTGCCATTCCCCGTGGCGCAATGGCTCCCGGATTGGTAGCTCCATAATTGGAAGTTCCTATAAAAGGGTTAACAAATTCCACCGGCTCCTGAGAAAGGAGAATTTGTAATGAAAATAAACTAAGAACAAAAAAAAATCGGATTTTCATAGTAGGGTTATTTTTTCGGACTCATGGAATAAGGTAAAGCATTATCATGCTGCCCAAAACTTTTGTTTGGTGAATCACTCATTTTAAATTTGATTTCTCCACCTGGGAGGATATCTTTTAAACTTAGATAAGTCTTGTGGTATTCTTTCCCATTAAGCTTTACAGAGTTGATGTAAAAATTAGAACCTGAATTATCTTCTGCAGAAATTGTAAATACATTCCCGTTCTCCAGGTGAAGCTTTGCCTTTTGGAATAACGGGCTACCAAAAACATATTGGTCTGTTCCGGGGGTAACAGGGTAAAATCCAAGAGAACTGAAAACATACCACGCCGAGGTTTGTCCATTATCCTCATCGCCACTATATCCATCGGGGTTTGGAGAATATAACCTTGTAAGGACTTCCCTTATCTTTTCCTGAGCTTTCCAGGATTCACCCGCATAATTATACAGATATATCATATGCTGAATAGGTTGATTCCCATGAGCATAATTCCCCATATTCACGATTTGCATCTCTCTTATTTCATGAATTGTAAATCCATAATAGGAATCGTCAAAATCTGGGGGCATACTAAATACCGTATCTAGCATTGTGGTAAATTCTTTTTCTCCACCCATCAAATTAACGAGCCCCTGGACATCATGAAAAACAGACCAGGTATAATGAAGACTATTACCTTCTGTAAAGGCATCTCCCCATTTTAACGGATTGAATGGCTTCTGAAATTTACCGTCCTTGTTTTTGCCTCGCATTAGGTTAGTTTCAGAATCAAACAGGTTTTTATAATTTTTTGCCTGCTCATAAAATCTACGGGAGGTTTTTTTATCTCCTCGTTTTTCTGCAAATTTCGCGATAGTCCAATCGGCATAGGCGTATTCTAAAGTTCTTGCGGCATTCTCATTAATTCCCACATCATAAGGGACATAACCCAGTTTATTATAAAAATTCAGTCCCTCTCTTCCCACAGAAGACTCAGGGCGTCCTTCTTCAATATTTGCATTTTTAAGAATGGCTTCATACAGTACATCTACATCTTCATCATAAACATTTCCCTTGAGAAAAGCATCGGCTATAATAGGAGCTGAATTAGAGCCTATCATTACATCCCGGTGGCCAGGGCTCGCCCATTCCGGTAACCATCCCGATTCTTTATAAGTATTAGCTAACCCTGCCATAAACTGCTTATTCATCTCGGGGTACATCAAGTTGAAGAAGGGGAATACCGCTCTAAAAGTATCCCAGAATCCATTATCTGTAAACATGTAACCCGGCAAAATTTCTCCATTATACGGGCTGTAATGAACCACCTCGTTATTCCCGTCTATTTCATAGAATTTTCTGGGAAATAGAAGAACCCGATATAAACTTGAATAAAATGTTCTTTTATGATCAATATTATCATCCTCAATCTCTATTCGGCCCAATTCTTTATTCCATATAGCTTCGGCTTCTTCTTTAATATCTTTAAAGCTTTTCCCTGCTAATTCATTATCAAGGTTACGTTGGGCCTGCTCGAAACTTATAAAAGAGGAAGCTACTTTAACATTAACTTTTTCTCCCTTCTCAGTTTTAAACCCAACAATTGCCCCCACATGCTGCCCCTCTTTTTCTGTAGCACCTAAATCAAGCGTCCATTCATCTCCCCATGTGTGGGTGATTTGAAAGTTCTTATCAAATTCTGCCACAAAATAGTTGTGAAAATTATCAGGTACGCCACCGTGATTGTTCCTGGCATATCCAATTATTTTTCGTTCTTCAGGAATAATTTTCACCATTGATCCTTTTAAAAAAGCATCAAGCAGTATGTAAGAACTATCGGCCTTTGGAAAAGTGAACTGAAAATGTGCTCCTCTAACTGTAGGTGCAACTTCAACCTTAACATCATACTCAGCTAAATATACACTGTAGTAATGAGGTGTGGCAATTTCGGCTTTATGGGAAAACCATGAAGCTCTTTCATCTTCCTTATATTGGAGGTCACCTGTCACTGCCATAAGAGAAAAGGCTGCATAATCATTTAGCCAAGGGCTGGGTTGATGTGTTTGCTTTATGCCCCGAATCTTATAATCATCATAATTATAGGTCCATCCATCTCCCATTTTAGCTGTTTGGGGCGTCCAGAAATTCATTCCCCACGGAAGAGCAATTGCAGGATATGTATTGCCATTGGAAAGTTCAAAGGCTGAATCTGTTCCCATAAGCGTATTTACATACTGCACAGGCTCCTGCCCCAGGCAAAGCTTGAAAGAAAAAAGAGCAAGTAATAATCCCAGTTTTTTCATTATTTCAATTTTTCAGGTTGAAAATAAATTTAATTTTCTTCGTAGGTGATATAGGCCGAAACCAGCCAGTGATTTAATTTATCCCCGTCAATTGGAGTACCATCAATAGAAATTGTTAGTTGATTTTGCCCTTTTTGAAGGTTTCCAATATTTTTTACCATAGGAGACACCTTTGACCCGGGGCACCAGTTAGACCTGGAGAGATCTGAAGATGCTAATCGTTCTTTTATTTCTATGTACTCTTTCTCTCTATTTTCATTGTAAGCAAAAGCTGTGTCTTTTCTTACCCAAACCCCCGATGTTGGATTAAAGCGCCTGAAAGAAGCACAATCGTCCCTCCAGGGAATGGTATCAATTAAAATTTCGTTATTTATCTTCACGGTATTATGCAGCTTTATAAACTCATCCCCTCCACTATGGCCACCATGGCCTGTGGTGATATAATGAAGCTTTGCATTTTTGACATTTTTGGGCAGTTTAAAATCTACTGTAAGATCTTCTTCGGAAAAGAGGTCTGGATGGGTTTGTGAAGCGTAATAAACAGTATTTACCAAGGGCAGCACTTTTTTCTTCTTTGCGGCCCTTCCTGAATACTCCAGTTCAACATCAACGAGATATCCTTCTGAAGTCCAGGTATCTATCCACACTCCAACAATAAACTCACCGGTTACCGCAGTAGATAGGTGGGAAATATCTTCTGTCCATTTCACTTCCTCTTCCCATTTGGGCACATAAACCGGCCTATTGTATTTAATCCTGGGATTTTTTTGTTCATCACTGTAATGACCTACTCCAAAAGGAGTCATAAACCTAAGTATCTCAAGGGCTGGATTATATTCTCCTCCTTTTTTGATCCCCTGATAACCTGGTATTCCCGCAGCCTCCGGTAAATTCGCTTTACCTTCAGCAATATCGATAATATCGATCTTCTCAGGATCTGTAATGACAAAAAGTGAACCCGATTTATCCCAGGTATCTCCGGCAGAACGCAGGGTCATATGAACAAAAACATCAGTTCCTTTTTCAAAGTCAGGCGCTTTGATTTTTTTATAAATTATTCGGCCATCCTGTAAGCGGATATTATGAACTGTATCTCCGGCAATACCTGTGAAATTTACAGGCTGGTTTTTAAAGACTTCTACTATTTTAGTCTTCTGTCCATATAAAGAGAAGCTTAGAAGAATTATCCCAACCCGAATAAGACTTTTTATGTTTTTCATTTCGATATTTTTCTAGTTCTAAAACTGGTTGATAAAAAACTTTTATTGATGCCTATATCTTATTCAACTATAATTTCATCAACAAACAGCCATGCGTTTCCTCCCCGCGGAGTCTTGCCAAGGTTTGCAGCCTTAACTTTAATGTACCTTGTCTCCTGTTCATTAAAGTCCAATACAAAATCTTTCAATTGAGGTATGCCACTATGACTAAATTCTCTTTCTATTTTACCTACGCTGGTATAGTCCTTACCATTTTTTGAAATTAGCGCTTCCACCTTTACAGGAAAATAAATTCCAGATCCCTGGTTCTCCATAGAACCTACAGTAATCTTGTTCACCGGTACTTCTCTCTGCATATCAATCACCACCTCCATATCATCTACCAGCCACGCCTGCCACTGTTTATCATGAAAGTTTAAACTGCCACGAATTACGTTTACCATACCTACTTCTTTTGCACCCTGGTAACTATCGTGATAAACCGGGTTATAACTTACATCCTTCCCAACTGCTTTATGGAAATGAAAAGTTTTCTCGAATGTTTGACCTTTTTGCTTTCCATTCTCAAAAACCCCCGCCTTTATTGTTGCTGTCTTAGAAAGCTCAAAAGGTTCCTGATATATTTTTGAGTCTGCTCCGGGATCATCTCCATTTAGGGTATATCTTATTTCTGAATCTGGAAATTCATTCTGAAGTTTGACTTTTACCACATTGCTGGTCAGGTCAACTTCAGTATCTGCCGTGACAGAAAAAGAACTTCTGGCATAGTTTATTCCCTGATAATCGTAACGGGGAAGGATGTTTTCTTTCAAACGATCTGAAAAACCGGCCCAATCAAGTTTTTCTTTTGGGCTCCAAAGCACTTCAGATAAAGCGACTAACCTTGGAAAGATCATGTATTCCGATTGCTCATTTGTCGTAATAAATTCTGCCCACAAATTGGCCTGTCCTCCCAACACGTGCTCTTTTTGAGCAACAGACATAGAATCTACAACCGGGTCAAAACTATATACCTTGCTTAAAGGCGTGTAACCGCTAAAAGCTACAGGTTCAGTATCAGGAACTCCCTGGTAGAAGTTAAAATAAACATGGCTACCCGGCGTCATTACCACATCATGTCCCTGCTCTGAAGCTTCCCAACCTCCCTGTGTACCACGCCAGCTCATAACAGTAGCACCTGGAGCCAGCCCTCCTTCAAGAATTTCGTCCCAACCTATAAGGGTTCGGCCGTGAGAGCTTATAAAACGCTCCATTCTTTTGATAAAGTAACTCTGTAACTCCTTTTCATCCTTAAGACCTTCTTCTGCCATTCTTCGCTGACAATTTTTACAGGTTTTCCAGTTGGTTTTGGTTGCTTCATCACCACCTACATGTATATATTTCGAAGGGAACAATTCCATCACTTCTAAAAGAACATTTTCAAGAAATTCAAAAGTAGATTCTTTACCGGGGCAATAGATGTCGGTAATTGGCCATACCCCTCCCGGAGGTACCATAATCTCGTTGCCATGACAAGAAAGTTCGGGGTATGCAGCAATAGCACTCATAACATGGGCGGGCATTTCAATTTCGGGAACCACATTAATTCCCTTAGTCCCTGCATAAGCAACTATTTCTTTGATCTCCTCCTGGGTGTAGAAACCACCCAAAGTAGCTTCTTCCCCTAACTGGGGCGTAGGCCTAGCATCCCAGTGCTTGTCCTCATGATCAACCCTCCAGGCACCAACTTCAGTAAGTTTTGGATATTCTTTAATTTCAATTCTCCAGCCCTGATCATCTACCAGATGGAAATGAAATGTATTAAGCTTAAGGTATGCCATCCTATCAATGACATCAAAAATATATTCCTTCTCAAAAAAGTGTCTGGATACATCCAGCATTAAACCCCGCCATACAAATCGCGGCTCATCATCAATTGTGATTACGGGAACCTGCCAAGCTACACTTTCTAATAACTTACTACTTTCAAGTTCAACAGGAAACAATTGCTGCAAACTGGCAACTGCATATGTAAATCCAGCTTTAGTGCTGGCTTTGATAGAGATTTTATCTTCGAGTACTTCAAGTTGGTAAGCTTCTCCTTTAAAATTTTCATCAAGGATAAATTGCACAAAGTTTTTTGAAGGTGCCACTTTTTCCACTTTTAAGTCAAGCCCTGCCGCTTGTGCAAGTTTATTCCTGAGCGGATTTATGTAATTCTCCTCCTCCTCGCTGGTCACTACCAAAGTGGTGTTCTTGTTAAAACTGAAAAATCCCTCTCCTAACTTCATTTGAGCCGGGGTTGGAACTATTTTAATTTCTTTTTCAGTAAATAATCTTTCCTGATTGGATGTATTGCATGCAAACAAGATTAATAAAAAGACTAAAAAGATGAGGGGTCTTGTCGAGTTCATGATACTACTACTTAATGTTTTTCTGTGATGGTGTAATTTTAAAAGTACCCGAATATTCCTTTCCGGTTAAAAGGTATTGATCCATTGGCAGCCTCCCCCAGCTATTAATACTCCCCAATCCCATGTGGGCAGTATCTATTGTGAGAAAGGTTAAATCTCTGGGTTGAATCTCTTCGGCATGGCGTTGATCTTTTTGCAAACCGTCATCAAGATCTTCGGTAAGAAAATGTAACGCAGTAAAACTGAAGTTCACTTTTCCTTCCAGTCTTAAAATGACATTTTCACCAGACATTTCCAGCCATCGCACTTCAGACTTATTCCCTGTTTCCTGGGGGCGTATATAAGGATAATATTGTTCACTTACCGTTTGCTCATAAACACCCAAACGCGCAGAGGTTTGGCGGTCCTGGTAATTTTCTATCGGTCCCAACCCATAATAGCTTACCGACTCGAAATCTCCGGGCAGCACCATCTTCACTCCTACTTTGAACAGCATTGGAATTTCTTCAGAATCTCCTTTTTTGAGGTGATAATCAACCAGGATTTCTCCTTCGCCGTTGATCTCATAATTTATAGTCATTTCTGACAAAACTTCCTTTAAATTGTACTTGGCAGTAACTATAATATTTTTACCCGAAGGTTTGTATGTCCAGTTTATAAGTTCCGGATTTTCCATTGCTTCTTTCCAAGGTCTTAATTTTTGCTGAAGCCCGGCACCCATATCATTATCTGTTGGTGCCCGCCAGAAGTTGGGTCTCAATTCAAAACCATCTTTTAAAATCTTATTTCCTTTATACTCATAACCGGTCAAAAATCCTGTAGATCTGTCAAACATATACTTAGCGCCAGGTGATATAAAATTAACCTGATCCTTGTTCTTTTCTGTTTTTAATGCTTCGGTACCGGTAATTTTCACTGCCTGTTCATATTCACCGCCAAGATAAAGTTGCTCCTGCGCAACAACATGACCTTTTTCAAGAAGACCGGAATCATGAAGTAGTACGTAGTCGATGTTTAAAAACAGCTCTCCTGTTTCTTTATCTGGTATCTCAAGATCAAGGCTAAAGCTGTTTTTTTCCTGAGGCTGAACATTTAGTTCAAGCACCTCTCCTTTTGAAATAACTTTCCCATTTGCCAGCACTTCCCAACTTAACTTCACATCATCAAGCTTTTTAAAGAACCTTTCATTATAAATAGAAATTTGTCCTTGCTGAGGGTCTAAAAGGCTGGTATGTATATCCTGATAGATCTTTTTTACCTCATAAGCGTGAGGGTTGGGATCTCTTTCTGGTGAAAATACCCCGTTATTCAAAAAATTATTTGCACTGGGAACATCTTCGGGACCAAAATCACCTCCATAAGCCAGGATCTTCAAACCATCTTCAAGAGTTTTATAGATTGACTGGTCTACCATATCCCAAATGAAGCCTCCCTGAAAATGATCGTGAGTACGAATAAAATCCCAGTAATCTTTTAAGCCTCCAATAGAGTTACCCATGGCGTGAGCATACTCACACATAATATACGGCCTTTCGGGATTAGGATTTTTTGAATTATAAGCCCTCATTTCTTCTACAGAAGGGTACATAGGAGCAATAATATCTGTATTCCACTCAGCGCGCATCTGCCCTTTGTCCATATAAGGTAAAATTGCCCGTTCGTGCTGAATAGGGCGCGAATTGTCTCGCATTTTTATCCAGTTATAGCCGTTGTAGAAATTAACTCCGTTTCCTGCTTCATTTCCCATACTCCATATAATAACTGAAGGCTGGTTCTTGTCCCGCTCAACCATTCTTTGCAACCGCTGAAGATGTGCTTCTCCCCAACTTGGGGCGTTTGCCAATGTCCTGGTAAGATCATATCCCATCCCATGAGATTCAATGTTGGCCTCATCCACTACATACAAACCATACTTGTTACAAAGTTCGTAGATATACTCATCATTTGGATAATGAGCAGTACGTACAGCATTAAAATTAAACTCCTTAAGAATTCTTATATCCTGCTCCATACGTTCCCTGGACATAGTTTGACCATGAACAGGATCGGTATCATGACGGTTTACCCCTTTTAAAAGAATTTTCTTTCCGTTGACCAATAAGTGACCATCTTTTATCTCTACTTCTCTAAAACCCACGTCTTGCTTAATGATTTCAATTATACTGTCTTTCCTGTCTTTTAAAAGAAAATATAACTGATAAAGATTGGGTGTTTCTGCAGTCCATTTTTTAGAATTTTGGAGGAAAAACTCGAGGTTATCTTGAGTTTTCCATTCCCGCACGCTACGTTTTTCAGAAGCTATAATTTTTAATCCGTCTCTTAGCTGCACCTCCAGATAGTCTTTATTTTTCTTCGGAACATCAGAAAGCTGGATATTCACTTTCAGTTTGGCATCATGGTAATCTTCATCTAATTCTGTACGTACAGTAAAATCTTTAAGGTGTACAGGATTTCGGGCATACAGGTAACTGTCTCTTGTAATACCACTCATTCTCCAGTAATCCTGATCCTCCAAATATGAACCATCACTCCATCTCATCACTTTTAATACAATAAGATTTTCTCCGAGTTTTACATATTCTGAAATGTTGAATTCCTGTGGTAATTTAGAATCTTCACCGTAACCCACATGCTTACCATTCACCCACACTTCCAGGTTTGATTTTGCAGCACCAATGTGCAAATAAACCTCTTTATCTCGCCATGCATCATTAATGCTAATAGTGCGACGATAAACACCTGTGGGATTATATTCTTTGGGAACTATAGGAGGATTAATATCAATGAGGTTGTGAAACTCATACAGCTCATTGGTATAAATAGGATAGCCATACTCATGCACTTCCCAGTTTGCCGGAATTTGAAAAGTATCCCAATTTGAAGTGTTTATTCCTTGTGCGAAAAAATTTTCGGGAAGTTTAGAGGGATTTTCAACCCATTTAAATTTCCAGTCACCGTTTAAATTCTGATAGTTTTCAGAACTTTTCCAATCATTTGTTTTTGCCAGTTGCTCGTTTTCGAAGATATGATACGAACTTCGCATGGGTGCTCTATTGACTTCATTGACGAATTCGTTTTCGTAATTCTCTTTAGAATTCTGCGTCCAGCCCTGGGCATTAAAAAAGAGGAAGCAACCAATCAAAATAAACGTCAAAATATGGGGTCTTGAAAATGGCATTTTTGAAGGGTTTTGGGGGATTTATTTTATTGTTTTTAGCATCACTGGATTTAACGATATATTTTGTTGGTCTTTGGCACTTGTGATACTTTGAAATCTTTATCTTCAGGTTTTGCACTCATAAAAAACTCCAGAAGACCTCCCGTAGTTATTTCTGAATGGGTAATATAGGTTCTGTTCAGTTTCTTTCCGTTTAGTTTAACCGCTTTTACAAACACTTTATCTTTATCAAAATCTTTTGCTCTAATGGTGAATTCTTTTCCGTGGGGAAGCTTAATAACAGCCTCTTCAAAAAGTGGACTTCCCAGTTCGTAAATTCCCTGTGCAGGATTCACGGGGTAGAAGCCCATGGAACTAAAAATAAACCACGACGACATTTGGCCACAATCTTCATTCCCACAATGCCCGTTCGGCTCGTTACGGTATTGAGTATTGAGGATCTGCCTGATTAATTTTTGTCCTTCAGAGGGTTTGTCTGTATAATTATATAAATATGCAACATGGTGACTAGGTTCATTGCCATGTGCGTACTGGCCAATCATTCCAGTACTAAAAATTGGCAATTCATCATCTGCTGTAGGGTGCAGACTAAACATGGAATCTAATTTTTGAGTGAAATATTCCCTGCCACCTGTTGCCTTTTTTAAACCTTTAATGTCCTGGGGTACAAACCAGAAATACTGCCAGGCATTACTTTCACTAAAGAACCTGGTGTATTCCTTCGGAAGAAATGGAGTTATAAATTTTCCTTCTCTGTCTTTTGGTCTAAAAAAACTGGTTTCCTGATCATATAAATTTTTCCAGTTTTCTGAACGTTTTAAAAAATACTTATAATCCTCTGTTTTTCCGAGGTCTTTTGCAAACATGGCGATGCACCAATCATCATAAGCATATTCAAGGGTTTTTGAGACCGACCAATCTTCGTTCTCATCTCCTGCTGGCACATAACCATAGTCACGATAAACATCTATGCTCCTGTCATTGGCCATGGCACTTGCCTTACAAGCTTCATAAGCCAAATCTGCATCAAAATTAAAACCCTTAAAATAGGCATCTACAACTACCGGAACTGCATGATAACCCAGCATCATATTAGTTTCATTTCCCTGCATAGACCAGACAGGTAATAACCCCGTCTCTTTGTAATGGGCAAGCAAAGAATTGATAAAATGAGGCACCTTTTCCTGCTGAATTATGGTATATAAAGGATGGGCAGCCCTAAAAGTATCCCACAGAGAAAAAGTATCGTACCTGTCAAATCCTTCTGAATTTTCTATTTGATGATTAGGGGCTTTGTAATTACCTGAAGGATCACTTAGCAATGTTGGTGCAAGCATAGAGTGATACATCATGGTGTAGAACACCGCCTTCTGATTCTCATCAGGAGTTTCAATTTTTATTTTTTGAAGTTCTGACTCCCAAATTTCTGCAGCCGCTTTTTTGTAAGAATTAAAATTGAAGTGAGGTGCTTCCACTTCTAAAGATTCGTATGCCCCTTCTATACCGGCCGTAGAAAATCCTGTTTTAATAACAATCTGTTCATTGCTCTGGGTACTGTAATGAACTTCTACACGGGTATTTGCTCCTTCAACAGGATTACCTGTTCTTTGCTCATTCTGAAAAAGATCAAAGGCTTTAAAGGGCTTGGAAAAATTCATTACAAAATAAACCCGTTGATCTTTCGCCCAACCGGTTGACTTCCTGTAACCTTCAATAACCGAATCATTCACAACGTTAAAATATGTCTCTGTAGGCCTGTCCCAGTTTAAGGAATACCCTAAATCTACATGTATGGTGGTATTCTTATCTTCTGGAAATGTGTAACGGTGAATTCCTGTTCTTCTTGTTGCGGTAAGCTCGGCAGTAATACCATAATCCAGAAGCTCTACGCTGTAATATCCAGGAGATGCTTCTTCCTGTTGATGATCAAATTTGGAAAAAGGCTTAAAATTATTCTCTTTGATCCTTTTATTAAACCTGCTGTTAACCGGCATTACAAGAATATCATAAAGATCTCCCGCTCCGGTACCTGAAAGGTGCATGTGAGAAAATCCACTTATAATGGAATCCTGATAAAAATATCCTGCGATTCGATCCCATCCCGGAATCCCGATATCCGGACTTAACTGGACCATTCCGAAGGGGACAGTTGCCCCGGGGTATGTATTCCCTGGGCCATCTGTACCTATAAAAGGGTTCACATGATCTACTAACCTCTTCTCCTGAGCAAATAAATTCAGAGAAAGAAAAACCAGGATTAAAGGCAATAGTCTGTACATTCTAATTATCTCTTGATTCTTTTATAGCTTTCAAATGGTCATCTGTCAAAGCTCCTCCATCAAAAAAGGAAACTCCCCTTGCTCCATTTGCTTTAGCCAGCTCAATTGCTTCTGAAACTTCTTCCCCACTCAATGGAGGCACATAAATTCCTGTATGTAGCTGTGTGTTTCGACCCTCCAGGTCTTTAACACCCTGCCTTGTAGCAAAGCCTATCCAGTCAAGTTCTTCATTGTAGAAGTTTTGATAGATCATTGGAAGTACCATATCTACATTCCATTTATCCCAACGTTGACGTACCATATGGTCGGCCATTTCGGGGTAAGGAAAAACAGCTGCAGTAAGCTTAAGGTTATTTTCTTTGGCAATCTTATAGGCGTCGTCTACAACGGCTTTAATTTTATTAAGACGGAATTGTTTCCATTCCATATCAATAGCGGGGTTTTCGAACTCTCTTGGGTTTTTGTGATGTTCTTTTTCAAATTCGGCCACACAAACGTCACAGTAACAGAAATCGAATTCGGCCAGTTCCTCATTTTGCTCCAAATCATATTTTGGAAGCAGTCCAATAGGCAGGAAAATATCCGGGAAGCGAATATAATCAAGATGGATACTTTCTATGCCCTCAACTTTTGCAAGACCCTCTACCAAACTTAGAACATGTTCTCTAGACTCTTTTCTGGTAGGGCACAACCATTGATAATAATCTACATAAGGCCGTGTGTCAAAGTTAGATTTTCCTTCCCTGCTCACCACATACCATTCAGGGTGTTGTTGGGCAACGGCATCTCCTGGACGGTTCATAGTAAACATCCATGCATGTACCTCAAGACCTTCCTTGCTGGCCAGGGGAACTAAATGTCTTAAAACCTCTGGATCTGTCTCTGTATTGATGAGTACCGCATCAATGCCATTTTCCTTATATTTTTTAAATTTCTGGGTGTACTCTGCATCAGTTTTATCGGGATTTGCGGTAATCCAGGTCCAGTATTTGAAATCCTCCTGTTTAAGATCTGTAGTATCAACAGATGCCTGAGTATCCTGGTGGGCTTCAGATTTATTCACACACGATACAAGTGAAGCGGTTAACAAAAGGAAAAGTAGACTGAGCTTTTTCATTATTTTTACGTTTAAAGTTTTACAAATTTACCATCCTCTTTGATTAAAAGGATATCATCTGAATAAGGACTTTTTACAGATATATTCCAGCCACTTAAATGTTGTTCATAAGTGGGTTTAAGTTGAAGATCATTTAAAGAGGGTTGCGGAGTAGAAAGAGCTTTGAGGTTTGGTGCCCACTTAGCGTGTTTGGCAAAGTAGCTCTTTTGTTTTCTATAAAGATCGTATAACCACCACTTTATGTGTTCCTCTTCAGGAATTGCAAACTCATCCACATCACCTACAGCTTTCTCCGAGAAATAGACGTAACCCCATTTTTCCGGTTCATGCATATTGATGACGTGTTGAGGAGACCATACCCAGTTATATTCGGGTAAATAATTTCCCTCTTTATCTTTTTTCCTTGAGTAAGTATTGTCCTGTATATCATGATCCCAGTTTACCCTGGAAAAATTAATCCTCCAAAACTCATTTTTGGGAATTCTTGTATGAGTATTTGCTTCTTTAAGAACCTCCCACGGAATTGCCACTTCAACACTCCAAAAGGCATCCTGATCTTTGGGATTGTTCAGACTTCCATCAATAAATACAGCCGATTTTAAACCCTGGATATCCCAACTGTCTACAATAGGCCCCGGTTCACGGTAGGGTTTTGCAATAAAAAGATCCCACACGGTATTTAATGCGTTTACTTCAAATTCAAGGTAATTATGTGTATCACCGTCAGGATCTATAAATATCTCGAAGTCATTATTGTAAAAAATAACTGTGTCTCTTTGTTTTAAGGTTCCCCATACATGTGGTTCCTCCATCTTTGCATAAAAGTATAGATATGTCTCATCGTACAACATCTTCATACGAGTTTGAAATTTGGGATTTTTATGTCCCTCTATATCTATAAAATCATCGCTAAATTCTGCCTTTTTCCAGGAATCGTCGTTAGCCTTTCCATCAATTTCTATTGCCCCCTCTGCTTTATAAGCTATATATGAACGGGGCGCAGGATGGCTTTGTGCAAGTATAAATTGACACTGGAGGACAAGGAGGAATATTATTACTGGGATTTTTTTCATTACAAGCTGTTGTCTTTAATGAATGTTAGTATTTCACTTATTTTCCCATAGGCAAGAGCAGTAACTGTATCGGCTGCGCCATAATAAAGTGCAAGTTTGTCTTCTTCTATAGAATGTAAAGCTGCGCATGGAAACAAGACGTTTGGCACATCGCCTGTTAGCTCATAGATTTCTGAAGGTGCAAGAAGATATGGCTGGGTTCTAAACTTCACTTTTTCGGGTTGCTCTTCATCCAAAATTGCCGCACCTACAGAATACCTGAAGCCATTACATGTGTTTATTACCCCGTGATAAAATAAAAGCCATCCTTCTTCTGTAAGAATGGGGACAGGACCGGCACCTATTTTGGTACACTGCCATGCACTTTGTTCAAAGGGCGATACTTTCATCACACACCTATGTTCCCCCCAGTACTTCATGTCTGGGCTGTAGCTAATGTAAATATCTCCAAAAGGGGTATGACCGTTATCGCTGGGGCGACTCAACATTGCGTATTTCCCGTTGATTTTCTTCGGAAAAAGGACTCCATTACGATTAAATGGAAGGAAAGCATTTTCACACTGAAAGAATTCCTTAAAATCAAAGGTATAGCCTATGCCGATAGTAGGGCCATGATAGCCATTACACCAGGTAATCCAGTATCTATCTTCAATAAATGTCACCCTTGGGTCATATTTATAATCTGAAGCAATCATATCGGTATTCCCCGGATTGAATTGGATAGGATCATGTTCTATATCCCAGTTTAGCCCGTCTTTACTAAATCCCGCAAAAATGTTCATTTGAACCGATTTGTTGTCACATCGGAACACACCTGCATAACCCTCACCAAAAGGAACAACAGCACTATTAAAGATACTGTTGGAACTAGGTATGGCATACCTGTCAATTATAGGATTTTCGCTGTAGCGCCACATGACACTGTTAGAACCTGCTGGGCGGTCTTGCCAGGGAATAGGATTAGATTTCAAGTTCATTCTTTGTATTTTTTAATTTTGTCTAACCATGTAAACTTTAATATGGTAGTGGTTACTATAAAAATCGATAAGGCTATTAATGCTTTTGGATAATCTCTCACCACAAAATATATCGGCATTAGAATCATTGAAGATTGCCAGATTATACCCACAATACAGTTAAACATATCGAGGTTAAAATCTTTATTTTTTTCAATACTTATTCCCTCTTCACGAATCATTGTCCTTACCGGTTTCCACCAACCCCAGGGTCTTACGTTGGTATAGAATTCTTTTAAAGTTGCAGAATTTGTAGGCCGGCTTAAAAATGTACCAAATATACATCCTGCCAGAGAAACCAGAAATATTATAGGGAACAGGTAAATAGCAGGAATATGAGCCAATTCGAACAAAACAGAACCGGGTGTAAAGTTATCTTTATTAAAATCGAGCAAGAACTGTAAAGTTGCTATGATTAGTCCGGAGAGCATGCCCCAGAAATATCCCCAACCATTAAATCGCCACCAAATCCATTTCAAAAAATTAGCCGTTACGTAACCCCCATACAGAGCACTGGTAATCCAGAGTGTAATGGAGTTAATAGATTCTGCAAAAAAGCCCATTACCACACCCAGTACCACCACCAGGAAAGAAGACAAATGAGATATTTTTATATAATGTTTATCTGTAGCATTTGGTTTGAAATACTTTTTATAGATATCATTCACAATATATGCTGGTCCGGCATTCACAAAAGCGGAAAACGTAGACATAAATGCCGCCAAGAGACCGGCTAAAAGCAAACCTTTTATCCCCACAGGAATGTGGTTGTTAATCACCTGGGGCAGGAGAATTTCCAGATCATTCCCATTAATACTTCCAGAGCTTGCGAGTTGAGGAGCAATAAAAACGAGTGCAAGTACAACGATGCCACTAATAAGCAAATACCTTGGTATAAAAAGTACCAAATTTGTGAAACCACTCATGTATGCTGCATCTTTTACAGTTCGTGTAGAAAGTATACGCTGCATGTCGTAACTGGGAGTAGGCCCTGCAACACTGGCAAAAAAGCCTTTAAATAGAGTCATTCCTATAAAAGCACCAAACATTTTATACCCCTGGGTATCTATTAGGTGGTTAAATTTCTCTTCTTTTCCATTCCAGAATGTTTCGAGCTCCCAACCAAAGAAGATATTTTTCCATTCCCCGGGAATAATAGCCGAGATCTGGGCATCGGTTAAATAAATGAAGGTGTATGCCGTAACCAGAAGCCCTGCTACTACCATGATTAGGTACTGCAATACTTCAGTAGCCACTACAGAGAACATACCGCCTTTAATCGTGTAAATGGTGGTGAGGAAAATTATGATTAATGCATAACACTGTTCCGAAGCCAAAACTTCATATCCAATGAAATTAACCGACATATCCCAGGGAAGAATAACAGTCATGAATTTTCCCACGCCTTCAAAAAAATATGCGATAAACCCAATAGCTGCTACAACAGCAAATACCGCCACAATAAAATGAGAGGCCCTGCCTGCTTTATCATCTCCAAAACGTGTGAGAATCCATTCTGATCCTGTCATAACTTTTGAACGCCTTATCCACACCGCGAGGAACATCATTATAAACACCTGGTTCCATACCGGCCACATCCACATGAACATGAAGCTTTTGACACCATACAAAAATAATATCCCCACCATCCAGGCAGTCCCTGAAACATCAAACATCCCAGATCCATTACTTAAACCCAGGTAATACCACTTTATTGATTTTCCTCCTAAAAAATAAGAGTCGAGGCCTTTTGAAGCTTTTTTAGAAACATAGATCCCTACTCCAAGCGTTACTGCTATATAGAGTAAAATAATAATTACATCAAGAGTTGCCATTACTTCGCAGTTGTATTATTAATACCCCAGTTAAGGTTAGGCTCAGGTCCCATTTTAAAGTGTAACTGCCCACCTTGTAAAATTTCATCATGTGTTATAAAAGTACGGTCCAGATTGGTGCCGTTTAGTTGGGCAGATTGGATATAAATATTAACATCGGATACATCTTCTGCTATGATTTTAAAACTCTTTCCATCCTGAAGCTGAATGACAGATTCTTCAAATAATGGACTTCCTATTTCGTATTGGGCTGATACCGGATTAAGTGGATAAATTCCCATCGAGCTAAGAACAAACCAGGCCGACATTTGCCCGGCATCTTCGTTTCCGCTTAAACCATCAGGTTGTGTGCTATATTGAGTTTTGAGAATCTCCCTCACCCAATACTGGGTACGCCAGGGTTGATTTACTTTATTGAATAAATAAGCTATATGATGACTAGGTTCATTACCGTGGGCATATTGACCTATAAGCCCCGAAATATCAGCTGAAACATTATCTCCTGTTATTTCAGAACTTTCGGTAAAAAGTTGTTCCAGCCTTTCGCTAAATTTTTCCTGACCATGAAGAGCTACAAAGGCCTCAGGCTCATGTAGTACAAACCAGCTATGCTGCCAGGCATTCCCTTCGGTATAATCTGTGTGTTCTCTGTGATTGGAGAATTTTGGATCAAAAGGTTCATTCCATACCCCATCTTTAGTCTTACCTCGCATAAAGCCCGTTTCAGGGTCAAATAATTCCTGGTAGGCCTTTGCTCTTTGAGAAAAATACCTGTAATCCTCGTTTTTCCCAAGGGCCTGGGCCATTTGAGCAACTGCCCAGTCATTGTACGCATATTCAAGAGTAATAGTGACTGACTCATCCAGAAGGTTATATGGTATAAAGCCATATTCTTTGTATAAATCTAATCCGCGTTCATCTTGCATCATCGTATTCTTCATTGCTTCATAGGCGAACTCTACATCAAAATCTCTTATTCCCTTAAAATAAGCTTCAGCTATTACTGGAACTGAATGATATCCTGTCATTGTATTGGTTTCATTGCCATACAGCGTCCACACAGGAAGAATATTTTCAGTTTTATAGTATTCGAGAAGGGACCTGATCATATCCGGCACCTTTTCAGGGTCTGTTAGAGTGAGTAGCGGATGTTGTGCCCTAAAAGTATCCCACAAAGAGAAAGTGGAATAAGCAGTGTAATCTCCTGCTTTAATGATTTCATCATTCTCCTTCCTGAACTCACCATTCTTATCACCAAAGGTTACCGGCGCCAGTTTTGTATGGTAAAGTGCGCTGTAAAATATAGTTTTTAAAGAATCAACCGGGGTTTGTATCTTAATAGTTTCCAAAGCTTCAGCCCACTGTGCGGTTGCTTCCTCTTTTCTTTTATCAAAATTGAAATCGTTCGCATCCAAATTCTCTTTTGCATTTTCAATACTTACCGATGATAATGCCAATTTTACCTGAAGGTTGGTTCCTGTTTCAGCATCAAAGAAAAACTGTGCAGCAGTTTTGACCCCGTTAGCATTGTGGTTATCAACAACTTTCCCATCTGACAGGAAATTAGCATCAACAACAGGTTTGGAAAACTCTGCGACAAAAAAGACTTTTTGATTATTGGCCCAACCGGTACTGTATCTATACCCACTAATAGTAGTGGGGTTTTCAAGTTCAATAGAAGATTCTGTAGGCCTGTCCCAGTTAATTGCAAAACCCAAATCTACTACTACCGTTTGTTCATCTCCCTCTCTAAAAAGGTATTTTTGGTAGCCAGTTCTTTTAGAAGCTGTTAAAAACACCTCTACCTCATGATCATCAAGAAAAACGCGATAAAATCCCGGGGATGCTTCTTCATTCGCATGATCAAACTTTGAGCTATAAGGAATATCATTTCTGGACTTTACAGGCACAGCTAAATCGATTTCTTTATTCACCGGCATAAAAAGTAAGTCCCCCAGATCTCCAATACCTGTTCCGCTAAGGTTTAGATGAGTAAAACCTACTATGGTATCATCTGAATAATGATATCCTGAGCACCAGTCCCAGTCACTAATGCCATTATTAGGACTCAATTGTATCATTCCAAAGGGAGTTGTGGCTCCAGGGTAGGTATGACCATGACCTCCTGTACCCACAAATGGATCTACATAAGAAATGGGCGATGGTTCGGGTTCAACGTTGGCAATACTAACATTCTTTTTACAGGAATAAATGGCAAAAAAAAGTATAAAATATAACGGGAGGGAAGGCTTATTCATTAAGGCAGAATTTGAGGGAACTACAACATTTCCTTAACAAATATCAAGATTTATTTATATATTCCAGATCCAAAAAAGGTAATTTAGACCAACAACAATTTTGGAAAGCTTAACAGCCAGAAATTGGCATTTATGATACTACAAAAGCATTTCGACAAGGTCTTTAACGGCACCTCTGATTACTACAAAATTGGACCAGAACACCATGTATTATTTTGGTTCTGTTATTTTGTTTTTAATGTACTCAGGTGGGGTAGCTACTATGATGATTACTTGTTATCACTCAAGGGAAATATTATAGGCTTCCCTATACATATGTTGCTAAGTTATGTCACCATCTATATCTTTATCCCAAAGTTTATTGAAAAAAGACATTTTTTTAGCTTCGCTGTTTCCGTAATCCTTTCCATATTTTTAATGGTGAGGGTTAAATTTGACCTAACCTCTCTTCTGGTAAGCAGTAATGTATGGCCAGAAGGACCTGTAGAAACCACAACGTTTAGTTTTAACTATGTGATTACCATGATGTTAGGGGAGTTCTATGTAATCTCATTTGTTACAGCACTTAAAATAACTATAGACTGGATGCAGGAGAGCAAAAGAGTTGCTAAACTTGAGAAAACACAACTGGAAACCGAATTAAAATTTTTACGTTCCCAGATATCGCCCCACTTTTTCTTTAATACCTTAAACAATATCTACTCTTTATCTCTTGATAAGTCTGTCAAAGCCTCAGAAACTATTTTGAAGCTCTCTGAGTTAATGCGATATCTTCTTTACGAGACCAATGAAAATAAACAGGATCTTCAAAAAGAGATCATCTGCATTCAAAATTATCTGGATCTTGAAAAGATCAGATATGGTGATCTATTACAGGTCAATATGTCAATTACGGGAGATATTGAAGGTAAAAAAGTTTCTTCCATGCTTTTAATTCCTTTTATAGAAAACGCAATTAAACATGGGGCAAATAAAACGATTGGCAAAACCGACATAATTATTACCTTCACCGTTCAGGAGGATTTTCTACTTTTTAAAATCATTAACACGCTACCTCCTCAACCTTCTATGGTTCAATTTAATCAGCCCGGAGGGATTGGAATTGCGAATGTGAGAAAAAGGCTAGAACTGGCATACAGTAAAGACGAATTTGAACTTCAGAATTACGAAGAAAAGAACAGGTATATCGTAAAATTAAAACTGAAACTTCGATGAACTTAAAGTGCATAATTATTGACGATGAACCTTTAGCTATAAATGTAATAAAGAACCATCTGTCTCAATTCAAAGATGTAAGTATTTCAGCCACTTTTAACAACGCAGTTGAAAGCCTGAAATATCTCGAAAATTCTGAGGTAGATCTCCTATTCCTTGATATAAACATGCCTGTTTTAGACGGCTATAGCCTTCTAAAGAGCCTCAGCAAGAAACCCATGGTGATTATTACTACAGCTCATGCCGAATTTGCAGTACAAAGCTACGAACTTGAGGTGCTCGATTATTTGGTTAAACCCATATCCTTTCCCCGCTTTGTAAAAGCCATGAATAAAGCTTTAAAAAGGAATCAAACCACCAGGACCGTAGAAACCACCAGTGAAAAAGATCACATCTTTATTAAAATGGATAAAAAGTTAATGAAGAAGATCTACCTGGATGATATTAAGATAGTAGAGAGCCTAAAAGATTATATTAGAATTATTACCACCAGTGGCAAATACATTGTTCATCAAACCTTAAGTAATTTCACTGATAGTCTTCCTGCTGATAAGTTTATTAGAATTCACAGATCATTTACTATTTCCCTTGATAAAGTAGAGGCCATAGAAGGCAATTGCTTGCAGATTGACGGAAATAAATATACTATTGGTCGAAGCTATTTGAACGATGTAAAAGAAACGCTTCTTAAAACATACTAATGTAAAAGCTTCACCTCAGCCTTATAGTGTAGACCATGCAAGGCTAAATGTCTATTCACAAGGGTTTCAAAAATGGCAATTTCAGGCAGCGTTTTATTGAAAGCCATTTGCACCTGTTAGAGCAAAAAATACCGGAGCTTTTAAAACCCGGTACTTTAATATTTCTTGCCTTGTTGAGCTTTTGCTAAATATCTTTTTTGTCACTACTTAAGCCCCCAATTTTTGTTGGGCTCTCTCCCCATTTGAAAAATCAATTCACCCCCGTCAATAATTTCTGAATGAGATATTGTTGTTCGATTAAAATCCTTACCATTTAATGTGGCCGATTGGATGTATCGATGCTCATCAGAAACATTTACGGCCTTTATTGTAAAAGTATTTCCTTCTGGCAACTTAATTACAGATTGTTCAAAAAGAGGACTTCCAATTTCATATTCGGCAGCAGCCGGATTAAAAGGATACAAGCCCATAGAACTAAAAACATACCAGGCAGACATTTGCCCGGCATCTTCATTCCCGCTCAAACCATCAGGTTGCGTAGAATATTGTGTTGATAAAATTTCCCTTACCCAAAATTGCGTTCGCCAGGGTTTACCTGCTTTGTTGAATAAATATGCAATATGATGGCTTGGCTCATTCCCATGAGCATACTGGCCAATAAGTCCCGATATATCTGCTGAAGCATTTTCTCCCTTAATTTCTGAATCTTCAGTAAAAAGTTGCTCCAGTTTACTGCTGAAATTCTCTGCTCCGCCGTGAAGTTCAATTAGCTCCTGGGGTTCATGTAAAACAAACCAACTATGCTGCCATGCATTACCTTCGGTATAATCTGTATTCTCCATGTGACTGGAAAATTTTGGATCAAACGGTGTATTCCAGGATTTACCATCTTCACTCTTTCCTCTCATAAAACCAGTTTCAGCATCAAACAACTTTTGATATGCTTTGGCTCGATTCGAAAAGTATTTATAATCTTCGGGTTTATTTAAAGCTTTTGCCATTTGAGCAACACACCAGTCGTTATATGCATATTCAAGGGCGTAAGTCACAGATTCATCAAGTTCCCGGAACGGTATATAGCCGTATTCTTTATAAAACTTTAATCCGCGTTGATCCTGCATCATGGTGTTTTTCATGGCTTCATAAGCCTCTGCAACATTAAAATCTCTTATTCCCTTGAAATAGGCCTCGGCAATAACCGGTATAGAGTGGTACCCTGTCATTGTATTGGTTTCATTTCCATAAAGCGTCCAGACCGGCAGCGCTCCTTCAATTTTATAATACGCCAGCATTGATTTTATGATATCTGAAACTTTATCAGGATCGGTCAAAGTGAGTAGCGGTTGCTGTGCCCTAAAAGTATCCCATAAAGAAAGCGTGGTGTAGGCAGTAAAATCCTGTGCCTTTAAAATACTGTCATTTGAAGCACGGAATTCTCCATTCTTATCACTAAATATAACTGGTGCCACTTTAGTGTGATACAAGGCAGTATAGAATATTGTTTTAAGAGAATCCTCTTTCGTCTCCACTTTGATACCTTTTAAAGCATCTTCCCACAATGCAGCAGCCTCATTTTTGGCAACGTCAAAATCGCTTTTTTCATTATCCAGATTCTGTCTCGCATTCTCTATGCTCACCGAAGACAACGCTAATTTTACCTGCAGTTCATTAGCTTTTTCTAAATCAAAAAATAACTGGGTAGCAGTTTTAGCCCCTTCCGCGCTATTTTCATTTACTTCCTGGCCATCACTAACTAATGATTTTGAAACAATAGGACTGGAAAATTTTGCAACAAAAAATACTTTTTGATTCTTTGCCCACCCGGTACTGTGTCTAAATCCGCTTATAGTGTAATCGTCTTCAATCGTTATTTTGGTTGCCAGCGGGGTGTCCCAGTTAATGGCAAACCCGAGATCAACTATTACCGATTGTTCTCCTGCCTGGCTATATTTATATTTTTGATAGCCTGTTCTCGCAGAAGCTGTCAACTCCACCTCTACCTCAGGATCTTCAAGAAAAACCCTGTAGTAACCGGGAGATGCCTCTTCTTTTGAATGGCTAAAAACAGATTTGTACGGAATATCGTCCCTTGTTTCAACCGGAGTGGTTAAATCGATCTTCTTGTTGGCAGGCATAAAAAGCAAATCGGCCAAATCTCCGATTCCGGTACCACTAAGGTGCAAATGACTGAAGCCCACTATAAGGGTGTCAGAAATGTGGTAACCCGAAGACCAGTCCCAACCTTGTTTCCCGTTATCGGGACTTAGCTGGATCATTCCAAAGGGTACGGTGGCACCTGGATAGGTATGGCCATGCCCACCAGTTCCAATAAACGGATCAACAAATGTTGTTACCTGCGCCTCATTAGATGGTTCCTTGTGCATATCACGATTACAGGAAAAGAGGAAGAAGACACCGAGGCTCAATAAGGAAAGGACGTTTTTGTTCATAATCTATATAAGGATTTTCTACTCAAAAATGGCAAATTTAATAAACATTTCAACCCAGCTATTTATTGAGATATTGATATGAGACTTCTCACTTTAAAAAAGGGGTTCCAAAAATGACATTTTTGGAACCCCTTTTTGGTATTTAGAATTTGGTGTTTGGAATTTAGTTCTGAAGCCTTCAAATGTCAGTTCAATATTTCATTAATCTTTTCCACTACCTTTTGCGGCGGAATGCTCCTCATCACCTCTTCATATCCCTGCGGAATGTCTTTTCCGTAGATGGAGGTGGGAATAGCGGGGTATTTCTGAAGATCGGGCAGCAGGGAGTTTGTTTCGGGTTGACGGAATGGGGCGAATCCGGTGTAGGGATGAGTGAGCCCCCAAATAGTGATCACCGGCACTCCAAAATTGGCTGCGAGGTGTCCGTTACCGCTGTCCATTGCCAGCATAAGATCAAGGTTTGAAATAAGAGAAAGCTCTTCTTCAAAAGATAACTTCCCGGCTACTGAAACAGCATTGGGAAATTCTTTCTCCCACGCGGCCAGTTTCCCGGTTTCTTCTTTACCTCCCCCGAACAAAAATATCCTCAAATTTTGCCCTTTTTGAAGCTTCAGTAAAACCTCTTTCATGAGATCTTCGGGATAAGCCTTGGAAGCATGCTGGGCAAAAGGTGCAATTCCTATCCAGTTCTTATCCTTTTCCCCTGTTATAGCGTTAAGATTTTCGGTCAATTCCTGCTTTTGCAGTACCTGCACAGCACTTACGTCAACAGGATAGCCAAGTTTATCAAAAACTTCAGTATACCGCTCATGGGTTGCCTTCAGTTGTTCGAAGATCTTGTTATTGCTGCGGGTGAGGGCTTTTTTCTCCTTCCGGCCTTTGTCCAGCTGGCGTACCGGGATTCCCTTCAGTTTAAAAAACAACTTCAGAATATTAGACCGCAGTACATTGTGAAGGTCGGCAACGGCATCAATTTTAAGGTCGAGCAATTCCGAAGAAAGCCTTTTGAGTCCGAAGATGCCTTTGTGTCTTCCTTTTACTTCAGCTTCAAAAATCTGAACATTAGAAAGATCTTTGAACATGGGGGCGAAAAACCGTGGGGTAAGCAGGGTGAGCTTAACATCGGGATATTTTTCAGTAAAAGCTTTGAGAACAGGCACCATCATCGCCACATCTCCCATGGCCGAGAGGCGTATAACTAAAATGTGGTGCGGTCTTTCCATCCAAAAATGCTATTTTTTAGCCCCTCTTAAAACAGGGTTAAGATCATCATCGTTGTACATCTTCATTTGCCTGTACACCTTCATGTATTTATCACCACTGGCGATATCGCCGAGTAACTGATTGATTGCTGTAGAAAGGTCTACACGCTGCTCCAGCAAGACATCGAGCTTTGCCTGGCATTTAATCATGTGTTCCTGCCCGGCATCAACGCGATTGGCCTCTTCGTTCATGTGATAGATCTTGAGCGCCAGGATAGAAAGCCTGTCAATAGCCCAGGCGGGGCTTTCAGAATTGATCGTCGCATCCTCCTTTGGCTCCACTTCTTTATACTTGTCAAGAAAGTAACTGTCAAGGTATTCCACCATATCGGTACGATCCTGGTTTGAGGCATCAATTTGCCTTTTTAGCTTAAGCGCTGCAACAGGATCAATGTTTGGATCGCGAATAATATCTTCATAATGCCATTGCACGGTATCTATCCAGCACTTGCGGTACAAAAGGTGCTCCAGGAGCTGTTCCTTCTCATCGAAAGGGTTGTGAAACTCCTGCCCTACCGTGTTTATCTCATGATACTTCTCTATTACTTCCTGAAAGATCTTATTTGCTTTATCTGAAAACATATGCTGAAATTTTAGAGGTTCTTCGGAAGAAAAACCACCGATTAACAATTCTGGCAAAGGTACCGGATTTTTAGATTTTTTGAAGGGTGATTTTCAATCTTCTGAAGCTTTGTTACAGCAGCAGAAGCAGCACGGGCAGCAGGATTATGGTGAGAAACAACATTTCTTTGAACCACTGGTCTTTCATACTTTGAAAGTAATTGGTTACCATAATTGCTAATGGCGCGAAGAAAAACATCAATTCACTGCCATTTTTGGTAGGTGCCAGGACCCCAACAGTTAAAGCCACCCCGGCACAAAATAAAATTATGAACAGGGAAGATTTGGCGTTGGCACTGGCTTTTTGAATGATAAGAACATAGAAAAAAGATGACCACAGGGTAAGCGCAAAGAGAAAAGCCGAAGGAATGAGAAGGGACAGATTGCGGTATTGCTCAAAATCGAGGTTAATTGCCTGGGTCCAGTCGGCCAGGGTGTAGAAGGTGTCGGTAATTAAAAGATCTACACTTGTAACAATGGAGAGCAGTGCCAGAAGGGCCGCCACCGGCACCAGCCAGTTTTTAAACCTGTGCCCCACATGTACCAGAAGGCCAAAGTAGACCACGAATAAGAAAAGAATGCTCCAAAAATAAAAGAGCGATGCTACCCCTATCCAGAAAGTTGCATCAAAGATTTTTTTCACTGTTTCACGCTGTGATTTAAGAGACAGGATGCGGCGCAGCGCAAGGAGTAGAAATAAATTGGCTATTATAACATCATTGTTTTGCAATGCAGCGCTAAACATGCAAAGAAAACCTGCAAACAAAATACTTTTATAGGCATTTCGCCCCGTAAGCTCATTTCTTCCCGAAATAAAATTGAGAATAAAAACACTCAGCACCAGTATCAGGAACATTCCTACCTCCTGCCAAATGACCCAAAAAGGCGCTGAAAACAGTGCCTGCAGGTTAGCAAAAAGATAAAAAATAAAGATGTACACGGCCACTACAATGAAGTTAATAGGCCTTGAATTGCTAAAAAAGCTTGTTAGCATTAGGGTTTTTTATATTTTTGTGGAGTTAAATATAGCTACTATGAAGGATTTTTTCGAGGGGATACAGACCATTTTTGAAGATTACCTGTTCGCACCGTTCAACGGGCTTGCCAATTTAGAACTGGATAGCTGGTGGTTGGCAAACGCTGTAAACTGGATCTTTATGTTAATTGCGGCAGCAGCTTTTATTTACTGGATGTTGCAGCTAAAGAAATTCAACGACCGTAACGAGGAAAAGCGCGAAACCAGCGCCCATTCTTTCCTGGGCTAGAGGTCAAAACCTATATCCTTCCTAAAATACATCTTATCAAAATGAAGTTTTTCTGCATTTTGATAAGATTTTTTTATGGCCTCCCGGAAATCTTTTCCAAAAGAGGTGATAGCGATAACACGGCCACCATTGGTTAAGACCTTTCCATCTTTTTCTACAGTTCCTGCGTGAAAAACGATTGATCCGTCGATGTCATTAAGACCGGTAATTTCTTTTCCCTTTTCGTAATCTTCAGGATATCCGCCAGATACCAGCATTAAAGTAGCTGCAGCTTCTTCCTTCACCTTAAGCTCAATTTCACTCAGTTTCCCTTCAGAAATTTTCTGAAATACCTCAACAAGATCAGATTCTACCCTGGGTAATACAACCTCTGTTTCGGGATCACCCATTCTTACGTTGTATTCAATAACATAAGGCTCTTCTCCAACTTTAATAAGACCAATAAAAACAAAACCTTTATAGTCAATATCTTCGGCTTCAAGCCCGGCAATAGTCGGTTTTACAATCCTCTCTTCAACCTTCTGCATAAAAACATCATCGGCAAAAGGAACAGGTGAAATTGCACCCATTCCGCCGGTATTTAGGCCTGTGTCTCCTTCGCCAATCCGCTTATAATCCTTTGCTGTTGGCAGGATCTTATAATTCTTTCCATCGGTAAGTACAAAAACACTGAGCTCAATCCCCTCCAGGAATTCTTCGATCACCACGGTATTTCCGGCAGATCCAAATTTATTTTGGGTGAGCATATTTTCCAGTTCATTCTGTGCTTCTTCAAGGGAATTCAGGATCAGGACACCTTTTCCGGCAGCAAGACCATCAGCTTTTAGCACGTACGGTGGCTTGAGGGTGGTAAGAAATTCCTTTCCGGCGGCAAGACTTTCTTTAGTAAAGCTCTCATACGCCGCAGTAGGAATGTTGTGCATGGCCATAAACTCCTTGGCTCTCTCTTTACTTCCTTCCAGCAAGGCACCTCTCTTTGACGGGCCAATTACCGCTACCTGCTTCAATTGCTCATCCTGCCTGAAAAAATCAACGATACCATTAACCAGGGGATCTTCTGGCCCCACCACCATCATCTCAATTTTTTCCCTTAGCACCAGCTCTTTTACAGCTTCAAAATCATTGACACTCACCGCTACATTTGTAGCTATAGCCGAGGTGCCGGCGTTACCGGGTGCTATAAAGAGTTTATCGCAGTGACTGCTTTGAGATAGTTGATGTGCGAAAGTATGTTCGCGGCCTCCTGAACCAAGGATGAGAATATTCATAGGTGTATGTTTTCTTTCTTGGCTCAAAAATAATTGTTTGTAAATTGAAGCGCTAACTAATTGGCGTAAAAAACAATTTTAATTTCAACTTTGAACTGGTTCAGCCTCTCCTTACAACTCAACCGTTTTCCTATAAAGACTGCCAAAAAAGTCCTTGAAGAGATCCGGAATATTCCGGAGGAAGAATATAAAACCTATGTCGGGGAAAGAAAAAGAGAAATTGTTGAACACCATTTAAAGCACAATCCATTTTACCGCGATTTCTTCGGAAGCAGTGAATTCAACACCTGGGAAGAGGTGCCGGTAATGCAGAAGAAAGACCTGCAACGACCTCTTAAAGAACGCTTCATCAAAGGTTTTAACGCCGGGAACAGCTATGTTGGAAAGACTTCCGGCTCCAGCGGTCATCCTTTCATTTTTGCCAAAGACAAATTTTGCCACGCCCTCTCGTGGGCCGAATTCTACGACCGTTACCGCTGGTACAATATTGATCTCGACAAATCTTTACAGGCCCGCTTCTACGGAATTCCCTTTGACCAGTATGGCTATTTCAAAGAACGGCTAAAAGATTACTTTGGCAGGAGATACCGGTTTCCCATTTTCAATCTTAATGATGAAAAGATGGAAGAATTCCTGCTGAAGTTTCAGAAAAGGCCTTTTGAATACATAAACGGCTACACCAGCTCTATCCTGCTCTTTGCTAAATTCCTTCAGAAAAAGAACCTGGTTCTAAAGAATATTTGTCCCAGCCTGAGGCTTTGCATTGTCACCAGCGAAATGTTGTTTGAGGAAGACAGGAAACTTATGGAAAAGACCTTTGGGATACCAATTGTTAATGAATACGGCGCGAGTGAACTGGGGCTGCTGGCATTTCAGAATACCGCAGGGGAATTGGTGCTCAACAGCGAAACCCTTTTTGTGGAAATTCTGGACGAGACAGGCAAAGCCGTAGCCCCGGGCGAAGAGGGACGCATCGTAATTACCTCGCTCTACAACAAAGCGCATCCTTTTATTCGATACGACATTGGCGACAGCGGTGCTCTTGCTGAAAACTCAAGTGTCAAAAAGGGCATTTTGAAGAAACTTTTAGGAAGGACAAATGATGTTGCCTTTTTACCGAGCGGAAAAGTAGTACCCGGCCTAACTTTCTATTACGTCACCAAAACTGTGATTGAAAACAGCGGAAATATCAAAGAATTTATTGTGCAGCAGACTGCTCCCGGCTCTTTTAAAGTGATTTATGTTTCTGAAGATGAATTAAAGCCGCCTCAAAAGAAAAAGATCGAAGCTGCTATGGAAACTTACCTCGAAAAAGGGCTAAACCTAAGCTTTGAACATAAACTGCTGCTTGACCGAAGCAAAAGAGGAAAGCTGAAGCAGTTTGAATCACTTGTGTAAGGAGACTTTCTGTTTCTGTTTCACAAAAAGTTGCTCCCACAGGAACAATACCATCCAAAAAAGGCTTTTTACAGCTGAATATTTGAGCACCTCCCTATAAACCTTATAGTTATACCCAAGCATCTCCATTTTGTTCTGGGAAATTGAGCCTCTGCGTTCCCGGTAGATGGCGAGCGGTTCCTCAATTCCTTTGGCGCCACCTGCTTTTCTCACTGCCAACAGCCAAAGGCCCCAATCCTGCCTTTTCCTGATAAGCGGACAATAGATCTTCCCCAGCGATCGGGCATCATAGATTCCAGTGAGGTTGCCAATATAATTTGCTTTCTTAAGTTTTGAAAAAGTGAGGGTTTTGAGTGCCTTTATTTGTTTATTCAGGCTTTCACCATCTTCACCCATGAGTTCATAGCTGCCATAGCAAACCCTTACTTGCTCCTCCTGCATTAGTTTAAGCTGCTTTTCCAGCTTTTGGGGCTTCCAGAGGTCATCGGCATCCAGAAAGGAGATGAAATCTCCTGTAGCCGCTTTTATACCAATATTTCGGGCGAAACCGGCGCCCTGGTTTGTGGGCAGTACGTGCAGTTTAATGCGGTCATCTTCGGCAATGAAACCTTCAGTAATTTTTGAAGTAGCATCATGCGAGGCGTCGTCAATTATTAGCAATTCCCAGTTAGAATGGGTTTGCTGCTGTACAGAGCGAATACTTTCAGCAATAAAACCGGCAGCGTTATAAGCCGGCATAATGACAGAAACCAAAGACTTTTTCATCATTTTCAGGTTTTAGCCATTATAAAAATTCCTGCGGAACAGCCAAAACATAAGGCCTCAAAAATGCTATTTTCGGATATGTTTTGAGAAGTCTTTATGTTCACTTCTATAGAGTTCTTCCTCACTAAGATCTTTAAAATATTCGTAGGTCTTTTTCATCCCTTCGCTACGTGACACTTGGGGCTCCCAGCCCAAAACCTCTTTAGCTTTAGAAATATCGGGCTGCCGCTGCATAGGGTCATCTTCGGGCAAGGGTTTGTATATGATCTTTTGATCTGTTCCTGTCAACCTGATGATTTCTTCAGCAAAATCTTTAATTGTGATCTCATGCGGGTTTCCAATATTCACGGGATAGGCATAGTCACTTAGCAACAGCCTGTATATTCCCTCTACCTGGTCATCTACATAGCAAAAAGACCTGGTTTGTGAACCATCTCCAAAAACGGTAAGGTCTTCCCCTCTCAAAGCCTGGCCGATAAATGCAGGGATCACACGCCCGTCGTTTAACCTCATTCTGGGCCCGTAGGTATTAAAGATTCGCACTATCCTGGTTTCGAGTCCGTGAAAACGGTGATAGGCCATGGTAATAGATTCCTGAAATCTTTTAGCTTCATCATATACGCCGCGGGGGCCAATAGTGTTCACGTTGCCGTAGTATTCTTCGGTTTGGGGATGTACCAGCGGGTCTCCGTAAACTTCCGAAGTAGAAGCAATAAGGATCCTCGCCTTTTTAACCATGGCGAGCCCTAAAAGGTTGTGAGTTCCCAAAGAGCCCACTTTTAGGGTTTGGATAGGGATCTTAAGGTAATCTATGGGACTGGCAGGAGATGCAAAATGCAAAATATAGTCCAGATCTCCCGGTACATGCACAAAAGTGGTCACATCATGATGGTAAAACTCAAAATTCTCCAGCTTAAAAAGATGCTCAATGTTTCTTTTGTCACCTGTGATAAGATTGTCCATTCCAATCACATGGTAACCTTCATTTATAAATTTATCACACAGGTGGGAACCCAGAAATCCTGCAGCCCCGGTGATGAGGATTCTTTTCTTCATTGGTTGGTTTTACCCTCGAAAGTAATAAAATTTAAGGGATACAGCTGTTCCTGAAGGTACAGCAGCAGCAGTTAATGTTGTATTTAAGAATAATTTAACCCAATTTAAGCAAAACTGAAACTAAGCATTGCCCGCAATATGAGTAAATTAGGCTAACAACAGAAAATTATTACCTATGAGAAATTTTTTACGACACCTCAACACCAATGTAAGCGATGCCGAAAGAGGGGCTTCCTTCCTGGCAGGAGCCTATTTTCTTTATGATGCATTGGGAAAGGAAAAGAAAAGCGGCATTGAAGCTGTTATTGCCGGTTACCTGCTATACAGGGGGATCTCGGGAAATTGTTTTCTGTATAACGCCATTGGAAAAACCAAACCCGACAATCGCAGTCGTAATGTAAATATTCAGCTGAGTTTAGTAGTGGATAAACCCCGGGAAGAAGTCTATAACTTTTGGCGGAACCTTGAAAACCTTCCGCTGTTCATGGAGCACCTTGAAAGCGTGGAAAGTCTAAACGACAGTATTTCTGTTTGGGAAGCCCATTTACCGGGACATGTTGGAACGCTAAGGTGGAAAAGTGAAATTGTAAAGGAAAGACCTTTTGAACTGCTGGGCTGGCAATCTTTACCGGGTTCATCTATTGAGAATGCCGGAAAAGTAGAATTTCGCGATGCGGGGGAAGGAACAGAGCTACACATTGTGATCTCCTATCACGCCCCTGGTGGAATACCCGGAGAAAGTGCGGCCCGTCTTTTAAATCCTGTTTTTGAAGATATGGTTGAAGAGGATGTACGCCACTTTAAATGGTTCATTGAGAGGGATTACAACTTTTGACAGAGCTTCTTTACGCTCTCCTTCCAGTGAAGAATAGGCAGGTTAAAAACCTGTTGTACCTTTTCTTTATTCAGTACACTGTAAGACGGCCTCACGGCGAGTGTCTGGTAGTCATTGTTTTCAATCAACTCTACATCAGAACCAGTGATGTCAAGGATTTCTTTGGCAAAATCAAACCAAGTGGCCTCTCCCAGATTACTGTAGTGGTACAAACCAAAGTTTATCTTGCCTGTTGCAATGATCTCCAGAATAAAAGCAGCAAGATCGTGAGCATTAGTCGGAGTTCCCTTTTGGGAAGTAGTGATATTTAAAGTTTCACCTGCCCTGGCTTTTGACCTGATGGTGTTGAAAAAATTCTTCCCGATTTCTGAATATAACCATGAGGTCCTGAAAATGAGATATCGGTTTGTAGCTTCCTGGATATACTGCTCCCCCAGCAACTTCGATGCACCATAGACATTCAGCGGATCAGTAGCGTCTTCTTCGGAATATGGAGAATCTTTCTTTCCATTAAACACATAATCTGTAGAGATGTGAATAAGCGTGCAGCCGGTTTCCTCACAATCTCTGGCAAGATTTCTCACACTTTCAGCATTTAAAAGGTAAGCCATTTCCTGCTCCTTTTCGGCCTGTTCTACATTTGTGTAGGCAGCACAATTGATGCAGATATCAAATTTCTCCCTGCGCATATAAGCTCCCACGACAGCAAATTGTGAAAGATCGAGATCATCTGAAGTTGTGAAGGTAAAATTGAGATCAGGGTACTTTAGAGAAGCCTCTTTAAAGCATTTCCCTAACTGTCCTCCTGCCCCGGTGACCAAAATTTTCATAGCCCCAGTTCTTTAAAAGTGGGAAGATGAGCATCTTTTTCTGAAAGGATGAGCTCATCTTCAGGAAATTCCCAATCTATATTGAAAGTAGGATCATTGTAATAAACACCGGCATCGGCATCTTTGTGAAAGTACTGGTCACATTTATATGCAAATACCGATATTTCAGACAGTGTGAGAAAACCGTGAGCAAATCCGGCAGGCACGAAGAGCTGATGATGGTTTTCGTCGCTTAAAACCACTTTAAATGACTTTTTGTAGGTTGGGGAATCTGGCCGAAGGTCTACTACAACATCCAGAACCTTCCCCACCACAGTCCGCACCAATTTTGACTGCGCATATTTTCCCTTCTGAAAATGAAGGCCTCTCAAAACACCTTTTTTGGAAGATGATTGGTTATCCTGCACAAACTCCATTTCCAGGCCTGTTACCTCTTCAAATCTCCTTTGGCTGAAGCTTTCCAGAAACGTGCCGCGGTGATCCCGAAAAACTGAAGGTTTCAGCAAAAAACAATCTTTTAAAGGAGTCTGTTCAATTTCTAACATATTAATCTAATTGTAAAAGGTATTCGCCATACCCGCTTTTTAAAAGAGGCTGGGCCAGCTTATGCAGCTGCTGTTTATCTATATAGCCCATATTATAGGCGGTTTCTTCTATTGCCCCTATCTTCAATCCCTGCCGTTCTTCAATGACCTGCACAAATTGTGAAGCTTTCATGAGGGAATCAAAGGTGCCGGTGTCGAGCCAGGCCGTACCCTTGTCAAGAATGCTTACCTGTAACTTCCCTTTTTGGAGGTAATCGTTGTTCACATCGGTAATCTCAAGTTCTGCCCTGCCCGAAGGTTTTATGCCCCTGGCGATCTCTACCACTTCATTGTCGTAGAAATAGATTCCCGGAACCGCAAAATTTGACCTGGGAGAAGCGGGTTTTTCTTCAATAGATATTACTTTTCCTGTCTCGTCAAAATCAACAACCCCGTAGCGTTTTGGGTCATGCACATGGTAAGCGAAGATCATTCCGCCATTGGGATCACTATTGCTTTGCAGCAGTTTATCGAGCCCCGAACCATAAAAAATATTATCTCCCAGAATAAGAGCCACCTTATCATTACCAATAAAATCGGCTCCAATGATAAAGGCTTCGGCAAGCCCCCTCGGCTCATCCTGCACTGCGTATTGAAATTCGCATCCATACCGGCTTCCATCCCCCAACAATTCCCTGAACAAAGGCAGATCTTTTGGGGTGGAAATGATAAGGATCTCTCTAATCCCCGCCATCATCAAAGTAGAGAGCGGATAATAGATCATGGGCTTATCATACACCGGCATTAATTGCTTGCTCACTGCAAGCGTTAAAGGGTGCAGCCTTGTGCCCGATCCTCCTGCCAGTATTATGCCTTTCATGCACTGTATTTTTCCAGGTACCAACGTACCGTTTTTTCTATACCCGATTCAAAGTTCTCATCGGCTTTCCAACCCAGTTGTGATTCAAGTTTTGTAGCATCTATAGCATAACGCTGGTCGTGCCCCGGCCTGTCTTTCACAAAAGTGATTAGCTGGGTGTAACTTTCGCCGTTTTCACGTGGAACCAGTTTATCAAGAATTTCAGAAATCTTCTGGGCAATGTAAATATTCTCCCGTTCATTGCGGCCACCAATATTATAAGTCTCCCCAAATTTGCCATTTTTGAGTACCAGGTTGATGCCTTTGCAATGATCTAAAACGTATAACCAGTCCCTCACATTCTTGCCGTCTCCATAAATTGGAATAGGTTCCTCTTTTAGAGCAGTTCGAATAATAGTAGGAATCAGTTTTTCATCGTGTTGATGAGGTCCGTAATTATTAGAGCAGTTGGTTGTTAAAACAGGCATTCCGTAGGTATGGAAATAACTGCGCACCAAAAAATCTGAAGCTGCTTTTGAAGCCGAATACGGACTATTTGGCGCATACGGAGTTTCTTCTGTAAACAATCCTTCAGCTCCCAATGTGCCATAGACCTCATCGGTTGAAACGTGAAGGAATTTGGCATCGTTGTACTCTTCCTTCAGTTCAAATGGGCCATCCATCCAAAGATTATAGGCAGTTTGCAGCAGGTTGAAAGTTCCGTTGATGTTTGTTTCAACGAAGGCCGCAGGATTCAAGATTGAATTATCTACATGAGATTCGGCTGCAAAATTTATCACCCTCGAAAAATGGTATTTTTCGAACAGGTTTTTTACCAGTTCCTTGTCTCTAATATCCCCTTTTACGAAGGTGTAGTTCTCGTGCCCCTCTATCTCCAGGTTGTCGAGACTTCCGGCGTATGTGAGTAGATCGAGGTTGACAATATGGGTGTCTTTATCCTCAATAAAGAGATTGATATAATTAGAACCTATAAAACCGGCTCCACCTGTAACCAGAGTGTATTTCTTATCGTTCATTTATGCTTTCTCTTTTTTAGGTTCTTTCTCTTTTTCGGATATCTTCGGAACTTCGAAAATTTGTTCCAGTATTTTTTCAGTAATAAGATAGGTCGGTTTTACGCCGGTAGTTCCAAGACCGCCTGAAGCCAGTGTACTTCCTGTTTCCAGCGGGTTATCTGAAGCATAATAGGCATATCTTACCTTCACATCTTCACTGATGTTCTTACGTAATCTTGCCGCAGCCTGCACCGCTTTTTGATAATGTGCACCTTCCATCTCCAGCCCTACCACGTTCCATGTAGATTCGTGGAAGAACTTCAAAATATCCTTGTTCTGAAGCGATGTTCCTAAAACCGTGATCATTGAACCATCGCACACGTGTATTCCGTTACCTTCAAGATCTTCTTTGGTAAGCTCGTTATGAAACGGATAATTATCGGCGGTACCTTCAAAGAGATGGGCGGTTGGGATCATGATGTCACCCTTACCCCCTACAAGAATTCCGGCTTTCCCCATGATAGAGATTGAGGCAACATTCAGGTGAATATTACCGTGTTCGGACTGGTAAGGCTTCAGCATTTCATCCATGGTTTCGTAAGCCTGCTCTCCAAATGCGTAATCCATCACCATGATCACCGGCTTATCCTCATCCTTTACCTTGCTACCACTCTTGAATTTTGGATTTACGAGCGACATCCGGGCAGTATCAAACACCTGGACATCAATGTTGGCACCACTGGTATCTTCAATAAAAACCATCCCTTCAGCAACAGCATTTTTCATCACTTTCATTCTTAGCTGCCCATTGGCGTTGTTGCTAAGATCTTCATAGATTCCGAAGAGCGATTTTTTCTTGAGCTCAGGTTTTAAAGCTTCCGAAGCATAAAGCGTATTCATCACGCTGTGCATGTTTGCACTTATGATGTGCAAAGGACGGTTCATCAGGTTTTTCTCCAGAAGGACTTCCTTTACCTTATTTGCCCAAATTTCCCCGTGAATGTGATGCCCCAGGCGTTCTCTAAGCACAGGGCTAAAGGTCACGATACGTTTGTTGTTGTTGAGCATTTCATCTAACGCCAGTTTCCCCAAGTAATAAATGATGTGCAAAAATCTCTCGGGGCTGGTTGAGGTGCTAAAAAGGGGATAAATGGTGGTCACTTCCCTAAAGGTACGGCCAAGAATATTAGCCGTGTGAGTAAGGGCTACTTCACGCTGCGCCTGGGTTAAAGGTTCCTTTTGAGTTACCGCAACCTCCAGTTTTTGCCAGTCACGAGATACTTCTCCTTCTTCATCAATAAGCACCCGCCTCATGATCTTGTGAGACTCAATGAAAAGGAAAGTGAGGTGAGTAAGAATATCATAAATTTCTGACCGCCCACGGGTGATCTCGATATTCATTTGCTCCTCATCGATCCTGTAGCAGTTTCTGCGCCTTTTTGGCGGAACGATAGGTTTAAAGTGAGAGTTACCGTAACCTTCATCGCTGGTGAGATTGATGAAGCGACATTCTTCAAGGCCAAGCGGAAGCCTGTCCATGACATATAAGAGTCCGTTAAGCTCCACTTTTTCTTCGGCTACAGAGCCATATATTTCGGGACGAAGAATCAAAAGAGCTTCGCGCAAGGTTTCCCCCGAAACGCCCATAGGCTTATAGAATCCCCTGTTAAAAAGGTGACGCATTGTAATATACATGCGTTCTATAGCGTTGGAGCTTTCCTGTGCTCTTGTACGTCCCTGTAATTTTAAATTACCCATAATTTTATTTGCTGTTTTTTATATTTTCCAAAACTTCGGCAATCTTGCGATCGTTGGAAAGTCTTGGTAGTTTGTTTTGCCCGCCCAGTTTTCCAATGGATTTCATGTATTGCTGAAAACCATTTGTGGGAACAGTGCTGATTTTTAATTGCTGAAGGATCTTGCCTTCTATCAAATCGAGATAATAGGAATTTTGCTGCTGAAGAGATTTGTCTAATGCTACTGCAAAAGTATCTAAATCTTTGGGTTCTTCCTCAAATTCAATAAACCATTCGTGGTACGGCAGTTGATCTCCTTCGGGAGTGATTTGTGGTGCTACTGTGAATTCGCTGATCTGGATGCCTGTGCCGGCCGTGGCTTCCTGCATGGCCTGCTCTACTTCTTTGGCAATCACGTGTTCTCCAAAAGCCGAAATAAAATGCTTTATTCTTCCTGAAACGATCACCCTGTATGGTGCCAGAGAGGTAAACTGAATGGTATCTCCCAGGTCGTAAGCCCAAAGACCTGCCGTGGTAGAAATGATCATCACGTAGTTAATTCCCAGCTCCACTTCCCCAATGGTGTACCGCCGCGGATTTCCAGAATAGAATTCATCAGCCTTAATAAACTCGTAGAAGATGCCTGAATCCAGCAATAGTAACATCCCCTTTTCATCCTGCCTGTCCTGATATGCAAAAAAGCCTTCAGAAGCAGGAAAAAGTTCAATACTATCAACCCTTCGGCCAATTAAACTTTCAAATTTTGCACGGTAAGGTTCAAAGTTGACTCCGCCGTAAATGAACAGGTTGAAATTAGGAAAGATATCTCCCACCTTTTTGCCTGTGCGCGCCTGCAGCCTTTCAAAATACATTTGTACCCAGGAAGGGATCCCGCTAATAACGGTCATATCCTCCTTTACAGTTTCATCTACTATAGCTTCAACCTTTGTTTCCCAGTCTTCAATAGTATTTGTCTCCCAGGAAGGCATACGGTTGCGTTGCAGGTAGCCGGGAACGTAATGAGCCGCAATTCCGGAGAGCCTGCCCAGTTTCACACCGTTTTTCTCATCAAGCTCGGGGCTTCCCTGGAGAAAGATCATTTTTCCATCTACAAAATCGGCTTTTCCGGTGTCATTGATGTAGCACAAAATCGCATTTCGTGCTGCATCGATATGTGTAGGCATAGATTCTTTGGTCAACGGAATATATTTCGCTCCACTTGTAGTACCTGAGGTCTTGGCAAAGTAGATAGGTTTCCCTGGCCATAGAATATCTTTCTCGCCCGCAACCACCTTTTCTACATAAGGTTTTAGCTCTTCATAATCTCTTACCGGCACACGAGCGGCATACTCGCGGTAGCTGGAGATATTCTTAAATCCGTGATCTTTTCCAAACTCGGTGTCCGCTGCCTTCTTTAAGAGCTGCTCAAAAACCCTTTTTTGAGTCTCTACCGGCTTTGTGGCCCAGGAATCAATTTGGCGCCGAATGTAGGCTGCGAATATTTTAGCTGCAAATGATTTTACTGACATACTTTTTATTCAAAATCTATAAAATCTGTGGGGTTTACAGGGCGGCCTTCGCTCCAAAGTTCAAAATGCAGGTGCGGGCCGGTAGAATACTCACCCGTAGAACCTGCCGTGGCCACCACTTCTCCTTTTAACACTCTATCTCCCTGCTCTTTGGTGAGGGAAGAGTTGTGTTTGTAAATAGAGATAAGACCATAGCTGTGTTCTATAATAATGACGTTCCCTGTCTCTGCAGTCCAGCCCGAAAAAATGACAGTACCATCGGCTACAGCTTTCACGGGAGCGTTATGTGACGCTACAATGTCTACCCCAAAGTGCTTATCCTTGATATTATATCCTTCCGAAAAAGGGCCTTTTAGAGGCGGAAATAATGCGTAGTTGGCACGACTGGTAGCGGTCTCGAGAAAGTTATATTTATCTTCCTGCACTACGGTTTCCCGAAGCAGGCTATCTTCTTTTGAAGGTTTTAGATCTACCTCATCTGCGCTTAACCGGTGAGCTTCCATAAGTGAATCCCTATTGAACTCTGCGGGTTTAACATCTCCAGAGAGCACGCGTTTTATAGATGCCAGGTATTGGTTATTTAACTCAACCACAGTCTGGAGGGAATCGGTTTTATAGGCAAGGTTCAAAGCTCTTTGTTGGAGTTCGGTAGAAGAATAACCGGGAATATACTCTCTTAGCCCGGTAAATGCAATAAGCACTGTGGTGCCCGCAATTAGCAGAATTGCTGAAAGGGTTACTACCACAAACACGTTAAGGCGGGTAAGTTTAAAAGACAATTTTTCTTCAAATGTGTCTTCATTGAGAATAACAAGCCTGTACTTATGCAGAAGCTTTTGCCTGAAATTTCTTTTATGTTCGGTGTTCTTTGTCATATTTAATGCCTTAGGCAAAGATATATAAAGATATTTACAGAGGTTTTATACCCTCATAAACAAATGGATTAAAGTTTTATTACTAACTTTGCAACATTAAATTGATTATTATGAGTGCAGTTTTTATACCATTGCAGATTGGAGCACCACAAATCATATTAATTGTGATCGTTGTGTTGTTGTTGTTTGGAGGAAGAAAAATCCCTGAACTGATGAGAGGATTGGGTAGCGGAATTAAAGAATTTAAAGACGCTTCAAAAGATGATACTCCTACCAGCAAACCCGAAGAGGACAAAAAGAGATTATAATTTTTCTTTCAATAGGAATAAAAAACCCAACTTGCGTTGGGTTTTTTTGTTTTCTACCTTATTGGTTATTTTATCTCTGCCGATTTGAGGATGGCTTCAAGCTCCATCATGTTTTCCCTCTTTTGGGCCGATGGTGAAAAGGCAAATCCTTCTAAAATTACGTACCTGTCATTTTCTTCATCCAGAACAGCGTAATTAATAAATGGGCCTCCCATAAAATCTCCTTTTACTTCCCAGATCCCTTTAGACTCCCAGGCAAACTTTCCGTCAATTTGAGATTCAAAAAGATAGGGAGCATAAGCAGATTCTGTTACCATATAGCTGCCATCAACTCTTCCGGGAATATGGACTTGCCCTATAGAATCACGCATCTCAATGATATTGCCCACTATATTGGTATCCTTTTCAATGACATGCCTTGGCACTTCATACACGAGAATTTCCATACTGCCGGTAGGAATATCTTTTCTGATCCAGAAAAAATCATCGGTTTCCTTGGCGTATCGGTATGCTGTGGGGAACTTTAGAGAAACACCCAGCTGCTCTTCAAGCTTTTCATCACTTTTAAGGGATTTCCTGATGCGGCGCTGCTGCTCGGCAAGTTCTGTTTTCTTAAAGGTTGAAATGATCTTTTCAGCATTTTTATCAATTAGGGAAATGATTTGCTCATTATCCTCCCCTGTGATAAGGATGCCTTTTTGTGGCCTTGCATAAGCGTCATCGGCCATTTTTATTCCAGGTTCCTGTCCTTTTTGAATATGTAAAAATATCCTGTTCTTCCTTGCAAAACCCTGGTAAGCTTCAGGTGGCATCTGGCTTAGGGAGAATAATGGTTCTTCTTGCGGCAACCCATCTACCGGGGCAGCAAGGTAACGCCGTACAGCCTCTCCAACCTCACCCGTCCACAGGTCGTTTTCCATGACCACTGTGAGGTTGTTGATCTTTCCGGAGGAACTGGCAATCACTACTGGATCTTCTTTACCATTACCACATCCGGTTAAAACAAAAAGAACGGAAAAAAAAGCGAAAAAATTTTTCATAGATCGAATTTAAGCGGGACTATTACCCGTCTGAGAGTTTTAATTTCATTCCGGGTTTCAACCGGTTGCTGTTCATATTATTCAGGCTCTTTATTTGTTTTACAGTAACCCCCGGAAATTTCTTCGAAATGCTCCAAAGAGAATCCCCTTGTTTTACAGTATATATTCTGGAGGAAGAGGAATTTTCGGCTGTAGCCGAATTTTTCCGTGGGTAAATAAGCAGTCTTTGTCCTATTCTAAGGTTATTGCTCCTCAAGTTGTTCCACTGCTTGATCTGGCTTACCCCTACTCCATACCTTTCGGCAATCTTCCCGAGGTAATCACCCCTTCGCACCCGGTATCTCACTGTAGATTCGGGTTGTATTAGCTGTGGTAGCGCTTCTTCTTTCTTTTCTTCAAGCGCCTGTGTATACCCATAGATTGCTTCCTCATTATTTACAAAAAGTCCGGTCCTGTTTCTGGGCAGGCGCAGGCTATATTTTTCATCTTCTACAAAAGGAATGACGTCAAGTTTATAACTTGGATTGAGGAACTGCAACATTTCCTTTTCCACTCCTGTCACCTGTGAAATTTGCTCAAAAGTGAGCATTTTCCTGGGATGAATAGTATCGGTCTCAAAATATGTAGTTCGGGGGTGAGGAGGCTGAAAACCATGTTCTTCGGCATATTCAAAAATGTACATAGTAGCCAGGAAGGCGGGCACATACCCTGCTGTTTCACGTGGAAGATAAGGCCGAAGATTCCAGTAATTGGTAGAACCTCCACTACGCCTTATTGCCTTGGAAACATTTCCCGGCCCTGAATTGTAGGAGGCCAGAACCAGATCCCAGTCTTCAAAAACCCGGTAAAGTGTAGAAAGATATTCAGCAGCAGCTTCGGTAGACATAATTGGGTCCATTCGTTCATCTACATAGGAGCTTACATCAAGCCCGTGCATTTTTCCTGTTGCAAACATGAACTGCCAAAGCCCTGTTGCACCCACGCGTGATCTCGCACGAGGATTAAGGGCAGATTCTACAATAGCAAGATATTTTATTTCCAGCGGGATATTGTACAGATCCAGCTTCTGCTCAAAAAGGGGAAAATAATAGGTGCTTAAAGCCATTAAGCGCTCCATTCCCTTCTTGTTTCTCTTGAGGTAGGATTTGATTACATTCTCAAGCAAAGGGTTGTATTCAACGTTAAAAGGGGTTTTAGCATTTAGCTTTTGCAGCCTTAACTTTAAAGTATCGATGGGAAGATCATCAAAAACTACTTCATTGTATTCCTGGTTTAGAAGAGAATCTTTCAAATCTATATATAAACTGGATTCGAACAACTCCTGCTGCCATAGAGAGTCTATAGTGGCTGCTCCTGGGTCGTCTAAAAGGGCAAATATAAGAGAGTCTTTGATGATCTTGTGCACCGGTACCTTATTAGCAAGGTCTACATCATCACTATCTAGTAAAAGGAAGAAGTCCTGTTCGGGAAGCCTTATGGTATCGCCCGTTTCTTTGTTCTCCTGTCCATCCACATTCTTTTTCCCTTCTTTTTTGTCCTGGGCAAAAGCAGCTACAGACATGAGTAGCATTAAAAATGGCAAAATTTGTTTCATCCTAAAGTCATTTCTTCAAAAAACAGTACTTTTTTCCTTCAATTATCGTACCTCTTTATTTTTTTAACGCTTCAATTCCCGGTAAACTTTTTCCTTCCAGCATTTCGAGCATAGCTCCCCCACCGGTAGAAACGTAGCTTACCTGGTCTTCAAGACCAAATTGTTTAACTGCGGCAACAGAGTCACCTCCACCTACAAGTGAGAAGGCTCCTTTTTTTGTAGCTGCGGCAATATGCTCGCCTACAGCAATAGTTCCTTTTGCAAATGCCTGCATTTCAAAAACTCCCATTGGGCCGTTCCACAAGATGGTTTTAGACTCTTCAAGAATTTGTCCGTACTTCTTCACTGTGTCAGGGCCTATATCAAGTCCCATCCATCCTTCAGGAATTTCATCAACCGAAACTATTTTGGTATCGGCTTCTTCCGAAAAAGAATCGGCTATTACCGCATCAACAGGCAAATGGATTTTCACTCCCTTTTCTTCAGCTTTTCTAAGGATCTCCAGCGCCAGTTCAAGCTTATCATTCTCAACAAGAGAATCGCCAATAGTACCGCCTTTTGCCTTAGTAAAAGTATAAGTCATTCCGCCGCCAATAATCAGGTGGTCAATTTTGTCAAGAATATTTTCAATAACTGTGATCTTGGTAGATACTTTGGCTCCCCCCAATACTGCAGTTACAGGTTTTTCTGAACTCCCCAAAACCTTTTCAAGACTGTCTATCTCTTTACCTAGCAGGGCGCCCACACATTTATCTTCAAAATAATTAGCCACGATAGTAGTAGAAGCGTGAGCACGGTGTGCTGTTCCAAAGGCATCATTTACATAAATGTCTCCAAGAGTAGATAATTTCCTCGAGAATTCTTCATCTCCCTTTTCTTCTTCAGCATGGAATCTAAGATTCTCCAGTAACAGTACTTCTCCCGGTTTAAGGTCTTTTGCAGCTTGCTGTGCCTTTTCGCCTACACATTCATCTACAAACTTCACTTCTACACCAAGAATTTCTGAAACTTTCTTCACAATATGCTGTAGGGAATTCTTTTTATCAACACCTTTTGGTCGCCCCAGGTGAGACATAAGAATAGCGCTGCCGCCATCTTTCAAAATTTTATCTATGGTTGGTTTTGCACCTTCAATACGACTGGTGTCACCAACTTCCTGTTGCTCGTTAAGCGGAACATTGAAATCTACCCTTATCAGGGCTTTTTTATCCTTAAAATTATAATCATTAATGGTTTTCATACAGCTGATTTTAGCTTAAATTAAATAATTCTCTAAGATATAAAAGTGTGAAGAAATTATATCTTTGCTTATGCTATTTTCTGAAGTTTTAGGCCTTCCGCACATAAAGAATCACCTTACCACAACGGTAGATAACAACCGGATTCCTCATGCCCAGTTATTTGTAGGTGCTTCGGGGAGTGGAACTCTCCCCATGGCCATTGCCTATGCACAATACATATTGTGCCAAAACACCGGTGCCGAGAATAATACCGGAAATGAATCCTGTAACCTGAAAATGAACAGGCTGGCACATCCCGATCTCCATTTTGCCTACCCCGTAGCCAACAATGACAAGGTAAAGAAAAATGCCGTTTCTTCTCATTTTACAGAAGAATGGCGGCAATTTGTACAACAGGAACCGTTTGGGAACCTTTTTGACTGGTACCAAAAGCTGGGAATTGAGAATAAACAGGGGAAAATAGGCGTAGATGAGGCGCAGGATATCGTAAAATCGCTCTCGCTTAAATCATATGAAGGTGGCTATAAGGTCATGATCATATGGATGGCCGAGAAGATGAATGACAGTTGTGCCAATAAGCTGCTGAAGCTCATAGAAGAACCGCCTCAAAAAACTCTTTTTCTCCTAATTACTGAAGAAGAAGAGAGCATCATCCAAACTATTAGGTCCCGGTGTCAAATCCTTCATTTTCCACCTCTTAATGAGGCAGTGATTGCCGAAGGTCTTGTGCAAAGGGAACAGTGTGATCGTGCTAAAGCATTGACCATTTCTCACAGGGCTAATGGAAATTACAATAACGCCCTTCACATTCTCAAACAGCATTCGGGTGACGAACAGTTTGAAGAGTGGTTCATTTCGTGGGTAAGAACCGCTTTTAAAGCCAAAGGAGACAAAACTGCCCTCGCCGATCTACTCGCCTGGAGCGAAATGATAGCAGGAACAGGAAGGGAAGTACAAAAGAAATTCCTTATCTTTTGTATGGATTTCTTCAGGCAGGCGCTCATGTATAACTATAAGGCAAAAGATCTCGTTTTTTTGGAGCCTCAAACCAGCGGATTCAAATTAGAGAAATTTGCCCCCTTCATAACCGGAAACAACATTACAGGGATCTCAAAAGAACTCGAGGACGCCATGTACCACATAGAAAGGAACGGAAATGCCAAGATCATCCTCACCGACCTTTCTATAAAACTCACCCGACTCATTCATAAAAACTAGTTTATTATGGACAATTTCATCCCGAACATCCCGGTATACTTGATACTTATATTTACCATCATCACCTTTTTACAATCGGGTCTTGATAAATTGTTCAACTGGAGTGGCAATTATGAATGGCTTACCGGGCACTTTAAAGGTACATTTATGGGAGGTATGGTTTCCCTGCTACTGGGCATCATCCTGGTCCTGGAAATTATTGTAGGCTTCGCAGCCTTAGCAGGAATCTTTACCTTATATGTGAATAATGACCCCAGCCTTGCCTTATGGTCCCTCAGCCTTGCCGCAATCACGCTATTAATGCTCTTATTCGGCCAACGGGTGGCAAACGATTATGCCGGTGCCTTTACAATTGTGGGATACTTTATGGTCATAATCTTCGGAATTTTTCTCATCACCGCATAAAAAAAGGGTTCCACGTGGAACCCTTTTAAATATTACTACAAAAAATTTATTCGGTAACTACAGCATCTTGCTCTGTTACTCCACTGTTTTCGTTAAGTTCTTTAAGGATCTCCTGAGTGATATCAAGCCCTTCCTCGGCATACATGATATTAGCCGATTCGTTTGATCCAAAGATGTAGGTGTAATCATTTTCTTCACCATAAACCTTTACAAAATCTTTCACTTTGGTAATAAGGGAATCAATAACCTGATCTCCTTCCTGTCTTAGCTGCCCGCTTCTCATTTGCTGTTGCTGCTGAAGCATTTGCTGCTTTCTCATCAACTCATCCTGCGCAGCCTGTCTTTCGGCTTCAGACATGGTTGCCGCGTTATCTCTAAACGCCATAACTTCCTGCTGAAATCCTTGTGCAGCCGAATCAAGTTCTCTTTTTAAACTTTCAGACCTCTGGCTAAAATCGGCTTCCACCTCTTTCATTTCTGAATACTCCTGAATTAGAACAGTAGTATCAACATAAGCAGTTTTCTGATTATTGCAACTGGTAAATATTGCCCCCATTGAAAGGACCAAAAATAATTTTTTCATTTTTAAGTTTGTTTAGTTTCGCAGCAAAAGTAAGAAAGCATTTCCATTCCTTACTGAAAAAGCCAAAATTCTGATGCGATAAGTAAATTTAATAATAACTGAAGTTGAAATTTAAAAAAGCTATCGAAAATGGCTTTTTAAAGAGGTGAAAATAAGCTTCATCTTTAAAAATACAATCTACGACACCTCCTATGCTGAAAAAGTCGCTTAAATCACTTTAAAATGCGTTTTAGTTGTTTTTTCTGAAGAAGTAAGCCACCGAAGAATAGTTTCCAGAAGATTTAGCCTTAAAATTTGAAATTGCTCCCTTCCAAACCGCCTTGAGTACATTTGAAGTACCTGAAGCATATTTTTCTGAAAGTAGACTTACATAAAACGAATCGAAAAAAAGCCCTTTTTGAGAGGTAAGTAAAAAACCTGATGAATTAAATATCTTCTCTATTGCTGAAGGTGAGAAATGGTAAAGATGCCTTGGCACATCATAAGCCGCCCAGTGCTCTTTATATTTTTGCGCATCATCACTTTTAAAATTCGGTACTGCGATTACAAGAAGTCCGTCGGGTTTTAATAACCGGTATAACTCCTCAATCTGCTCTTCAAGATTAGGTACATGTTCCAGGACATGCCACATGGTAATTACATCAAAACTACCTGAAGAAAATTCGCGGGTTTCTTCTTCCAGCTCCACTCCTTTTTTTGAAGCCAGAGCCCTTGCTCCAGAATTAGGTTCTGCTCCAAAAACTTTCCATCGCCGTTTTTTTGCAGCCAAAAGAAAATCTCCCGTTCCCGCACCAACATCAAGAATTTTTATCGGGCCCGTTTTCTCCTGGGCTATCCAGTTTAATTTCCTGGATAGCATAAGGTTTTTTACCTGCTGGTAAATCTTATCAAAAAATCCCTTTTTTGAATCGGTATGCGAGATGTAAGATTCGCTTTTATAATAATCGGGTAAACGCTCCAGATTTGGCTGAGGAAAGGTGGCCAAAAGATCCAGATCTTTTGCCTTCCTCAACTCAAAAAATTCTCCGCTTACAGTATGATCTTTACATACAAGTACAGGTTGTTCAGAAAATTCGAGTGGTAACATTGAATGAATTTAAAAGATGTTCCACGTGGAACGATTAATTTTATCGACCCATGTAAACCAGTAAAACAGAAATATCATTCGGGCTCACCCCACTAATTCTTGAAGCCTGTGACACCGATGTGGGTTTCACCTTTTTCAGCTTTTCACGTGCTTCATAAGACATAGATTTGATCCTGGAGTAATCAAAATCATTTGGGATTTTAATTCCTTCGAGCCTGTGAAGCTTATCTGCATTGTTCTTCTCCTTCTCAATATACCCAGAATATTTCACCTGAATTTCGGTTTGTTCAAGTACTTCCTCGTTCAGGTCATTTTCCTGAATGTACTCATCTACTCCACTAAAAGTTCGGATATTCTGCATGTCAATATTTGGTCTGGAGAATACTTTAAAGATCTTATCACTTTGCTTCATGGGAGCCGAATTATTTTCTTCAAGCACCACATTGGCTTCTTCAGGAGCAACACTGGTCTCCTTCAAAAATTCAACAAAAGCATAAGATTTGGATTTCTTCTCCTCCATCTTCCGCAGTCTTTTTTCAGAAGCAAGACCAATATCAAACGACTTTTCAGTAAGCCTGAAATCGGCATTATCCTGCCTCAACAACGTACGATATTCGGCTCTTGAAGTAAACATTCTATAAGGCTCTTCTGTTCCTTTTGTGATAAGATCATCAATAAGAACTCCTATATAAGCTTCGCTGCGTTGCAGGATAAACTCTTCCTTTTCCTGCACTTTTAAAGCCGCATTTATTCCTGCCATCAAACCCTGAGAACCGGCTTCTTCATAACCTGTAGTTCCATTAATTTGTCCGGCGAAATAAAGTCCGCTAACCAGTTTGGTTTCCAGGGTATGTTTTAACTGCGTGGGCGGGAAATAATCGTATTCGATAGCATAACCCGGTCTAAAGAATTTCACATTTTCAAATCCGGCGACCGAACGCAAAGCTTTAAACTGCACATCTTCGGGCAGCGATGTAGAAAATCCGTTGATATACATTTCTACCGTATTCCAACCTTCAGGTTCTATAAAAAGCTGATGCCTGTCTTTATCGGCAAAACGATTGATCTTATCTTCGATTGAAGGACAGTATCGCGGACCAATACTTTTAATTCGGCCGTTAAACATTGGGGAACGATCAAAGCCTTCCTTTAAAAGATTATGCACCTCGGGAGAGGTGTAAGACATGTAACAGGATCTCTGTTTTGTGAGAGGTTTTGTTTCGTCAAGGTAAGAGAATTTAGCCGGCACATCATCGCCCGGCTGCTCAGTCATTTTTGAATAATCTAAAGACCTTCCATCAACACGTGGGGGTGTTCCGGTTTTCATTCTTCCGGCCTCAAAACCCAGCTGAACCAATTCTTCAGTAATTCCGGTAGCAGCTCTTTCCCCTGCTCTTCCTCCTCCAAATTGTTTTTCACCAATATGAATAAGACCATTTAAAAAAGTACCGTTGGTAAGTATAACACTCTTCGCTTTTATCTCTATTCCTAAAGAGGTTTTTACACCCACTACTTTATCACCTTCAATGATAAGACCCGAAACCATTTCCTGATAGAAATCGAGATTAGCTGTTGCCTCCAACCTAAGTCGCCAATGTTCGGTAAACATCATCCGGTCGCTTTGCACCCTCGGACTCCACATGGCAGGTCCTTTAGATTTATTGAGCATCTTAAACTGAATGGCACTGGTATCACTCACCAATCCGCTATAGCCACCAAGTGCATCAATTTCCCGAACAATTTGACCTTTTGCAATCCCACCCATTGCAGGATTACAACTCATTTGTGCGATGTTTTGCAGGTTCATGGTAACCAAAAGTGTGCTGCAACCCATATTGGCTGCGGCCGCCGCGGCCTCACTTCCGGCATGACCGGCTCCTACAACAATAACATCATATCTTTCCTGAAACATAAATTCTTCTCTATTGTTCCACGTGGAACATTTGCATTTTTTCCTCTTCTTTTCGTCGCATTATCTGCGCTTCATCTTGAGATTTATCCTTGTACCCGCACAGGTGCAGTATACCGTGAATAATTACTCTTTGAAGCTCCTCGCTGAAAGCAACCTTATATTCTGCTGCATTCTCCTCTACCCTTTGAGTGCTTATAAAAATATCGCCATTGAGAATGTTCCCAACCGAAGTATCAAAACTAATAATGTCGGTGAAAGTATCGTGATCTAGATACTGCTGGTTTATGTCAAGCAGGTAGTCATCATCACAAAAAATAAAACTGATCTCTCCAGTCTTCTTCCCTTCAGATGCAATCACTCTTTTAATCCAATTTTCGTGGTTTGAAGCCTCCTTCAGTTCGAAGGTGTTTTCAGAATAAAAATTAATTATCTCGTCGTTCAAAATATTCTTTTACTTTCAGTTTATAAACGGGGCGCAAAGGTAAGCTTTGTCGGTTTAAAATTTCAGTCGCATTAAAATATTCTTTGGCCCGTTCCCATAGCGCCTTAGTCTTAATAATAAGCTCATCCTTACCAGTAGTAGATTCCCTTTCGGGTTTCTTATTCTGCTGAAGTTTTGCACGTTCCAATTCGAGCAATTTATGTTCCAATTGCTGCATTCTTTGTAAAATATCTTCACTAAAACCTTTTTCCAAAAGCTGCTTCTCAATTTGCTCCATATCTTTCTTTACTGAGTTTCCGGCTCCCTTATTTCCTTCTTTTCTCAACTGTTCTTCCAGTGCTTTTCTAAGCATTTGCTGCTCCTTAAAGATCCTGAACAATTCTCCACTTTCTTCTTCACCACCTTCCACTTGCTTCCCGGTTTTCTTCTCTTTCCCCTTCTCAAGTTGCTCCTTCATTTCGCCATTGAGTTGTTTCTGCTTCTGAATAATATCCTGAAGCTGCTCTCCCTGTCCTTCTCCATTTGAAGGGGAAGACTGTAGCATATCTTCCATATTTCCCAAAATATCGCTTAATAAATAGGCCAGATCGTTAGCTCCGGTAACCACGTACTGCTGACTGCTCAATCCCCTTCTTATATCATTTTGGGCCAGCCTGTCCAGGGTTTGATCAAGACTGTAATCTACATCAATAAGCTTTTTGGTAATGGGTTCGCTAATCATTTCATTGCGCAAAGCCAGGGCATACAAGCTGTCATCTACATGACTAAAGTTCTCTCTAAGCAAATCCTGCCGCCGAATCCTGCGGGGAAAAGAAGCATTGTCCATGCCCGCTTTTTTGAAATCTTCCATAAGGTCTTCCTGGCCAAAAGAAAAAGTGACAAGATTATCAAGGATCTGCCTTAGCATGGCAACATCTTCCTGCATTTGCTGCATCTGTCCCTGCTGCATTTGTTGCTGCATCTTTTGGCTCATTTGTCGCAGTTGCTCTGCAGCCTTTTTCTGTTCCTTTTTTGCCGCTCCCCTATCCTGTTTTTCAAGTGCCTCTTCCGCCTTTTTCTGGGTCTCTTTTACATCCTCCTGCTCCTCCTTATTCTCGGGTAATTCCAGCGGCTTTTTCAAATCCTGGTTCTCCTTTTGTAACTGCAACATTTCCTCGAACAGTTCTTGTGTTTCTTTAGAAAGCGAATCCTGGGCAGCCATATTATTCCCGTTCTCCTTTTGCGACAACTCCTCCTGCTCTGTGGCCAGTTCATTTAATTTTTCGGCGATACGTGCTGACTTTTCCTGAACGTAATACTTCTTGGTTAGTTCAAGCAACTGTTCAAGGCTGCGTTCCTGGTTCCGGGAATTTTTTGACAGCTCCTCCAGTTTCTCCTGTAAACCTTCCTTCTGAATCTTTTCTGAATACTTCTCCAGTTCCTCCAGCAATTCCTCATTCTTTTCAAGCTCCTCTTTCCTGTTTGATAGCCGTTCCTCAAGTTCCTCTTTAAGGTTCTTATTTTGCGGAGCAACTTCCTCCTGAAGATTTCTTTTAAGTTTTTCAGTAAAATTTTCCATTAACCGGTTCTGCTGTTTTTGCCTTTCCAGGAAATTCTCGAGCTTTTGCCGGTCATTGTAATTAAGCTCCTGCTTTTCTTTTTCAAGCCTTGACAACTCATTTAATTCCTTATCTGAAAGCTTCATCTTCTCAAGCGAACCATCTATTCCCTCTATAGCCTTTCGTTGTTCCTGAAGTCTTTCCTGCTTTTCTTCACTGTCAGTTTTCTTTCGATAGCTAAAAAGTCGGCTTTTTGTGCTTTTATAGCCATTAAGTACATCATTATCAAGTACTTCGAAGTAAAATTGATAAGATTTACCCTCTTCAAGATCCAGAGTATCAGGAAATACACTAACAAACACTCCCACATTTCCCTTACCGTGAGGAAGCCGCAGCTTTTTTGCCATTTTTGGCACCTCTGTTTCCTGAATAACCATATTCACTTCGGAAATACCATAATCATCAGAGAACTTTCCGAAGAAATATTGCAGATCGGGATTTAGAGAATCAATTTGATTTTCCAGCTGAAGTTGCGGATATTCATCCTTTACACTTTCAATCTCGTAAGCAAGTATCTCAAAATTCTGAACCTGCGCATTCGAAGTACTTATATTATAGTCAACAGAATTTCGTATTTGCTTTTGCAACTGAAAAACCTGTCCCTTCTTTTTAAACCTGTAAAGACTATCCTTAAATGCCATTTCTACCACCCTGGTAGCCGAAGTCTCCACCTCCCAATTCACCAAAGTACCTTCAGGAACGGTGGCATTTCCGGTTCCTTCAACAATCTCCTCCCCCAGCCCTGTATGTGGAGGATATTTAAGAATCATCTTCAAATTCCGCATTTTTGGCACCTCTACAACTCCGACTCTATAGTTGGCCGACCTAACTTCATTTGCCGACAAGTTGAAACTGAAGGATTCCTGCGCCGGCTCAAAAGTGTATTCAAAAGTGCCGGGAGAAACGCGTTTCATAAAATAGTTTTCACCCTCATAGTTCACAGAAACATCTTGCGGCACCATCCTGCCACTTGTACTCACCCTAATAGTGAGAGGCTCATTCTCCCGAATTTGTAATTGTTCATTGTGAAGCTGAAAAGAAAATGGTGCCGGAGGCTGGTAGGCAGTTTTGTAATGTACCACCCTTTCGTAACTCCCCGAGAAAACTTCAGTTCTCCCCGAAAGCACAACCAAAAGAATAATGATAAACGGAATTGCTGTGTATTTTAAATACGGCAGGTTCTTCATAAAATTGATCGCCATAGAGAAAGGAACCGGCTTTAACTGCCGCGCCTTTTGATCTATTGATGCCATAAGAAGATCACTCTTCTGGTCATTTTTACTAAGCTGAAGAAGGTTGAGCAGCTTGTCATTCACTTCAGGAAAATACTTCCCAATTATGCGCGAAGCTTCAGTATAACCAATTCCGCGAGAAATTCTGAAGAGCTTTAGTAACGGATAAACGATAAACCTTCCGAAGAGAAAGAGTTCTACACCAATAAAACTCCAGAACAACACACTGCGGCCTGTTGGATTTAACCAAAACAGGTGTTCTATAAAAAGGGTGGCCAAAAAATAGAGCAGGCCAATGGCAACAAAAAAGATGAAACCCTTTAAAAGTTCGTTGAGATAGAACTTCCTTATAAAGGCCTCCAGCTTTTGTCTTAAGATCTCAAAATTGTCCATGCTCCTCCCCTTTTTTGAATCTTCTAAAATTACAATTAATTCAATAATTAAAACAAACTCTCACATTTACAGTGCCATTTCGAGAACCTAAAGAATCCTTTATCTTTGTGCAATAAAATAAGCTTTATGTCTACAGAAAAAGTAAGAGTGCGTTTTGCACCAAGCCCCACGGGGCCGCTACACATAGGAGGAGTAAGAACTGCACTTTTCAACTACCTGTTTGCTAAAAAACACGGCGGAGATTTCATTCTTCGTATTGAAGATACAGACCAGGCCAGGTATGTTGAAGGCGCCGAAGATTATATTATAGAATCGCTCAACTGGTGCAACATTCCCTTTGATGAAGGCCCCGGAAAAGAAAAAGATGCCGGACCCTACCGCCAAAGTGACCGAAAACACCTCTACCGCGAATATGCTGAAAAGCTTTTAGCTTCGGGAAATGCATATTACGCTTTTGATACTGCGGAAGAACTCGATAAACACAGGGAAGATCACGAAGCCCAGGGAAAAACTTTTATCTACAACTGGCATAACAGGGAAAAACTGAAGAATTCTCTAGCCCTGCCTGAAGCTGAAGTAAAACAAAAAATTGAAGCCGGGGAACCTTACGTGATTCGCTTTAAATCTCCCGAGAATGAAACCTTACAGCTAAAGGATGAGATTCGGGGAGAAATGACTATTGAAACCAAGATCCTTGACGATAAGGTTCTTTTTAAGAGCGACGGGATGCCAACCTATCACCTCGCCAATATTGTTGATGATCATTTAATGAAGATCACGCACGTAATAAGGGGAGAAGAATGGCTGCCTTCTCTTGCCCTGCACGAGCTACTCTACCGCGCATTTGGCTGGGCGGCTCCTAAATTTGCACACCTGCCCCTTATTTTAAAGCCACAGGGTAAAGGGAAATTGAGCAAGCGAGACGGAGACAAATTAGGATTTCCGGTATTTCCGCTGGAATGGAAAGATCCAAAATCGGGTGATATCTCGAGCGGATACCGCGAAGAAGGGTATTATCCGGAAGCTGTTGTCAATATGCTGGCCCTTTTAGGCTGGAATGCCGGTGGCGGAACAGAAAAAGAGATCTACAGCCTCGAAGAATTGACCCACGCCTTTAGCCTGGAGCATGTTTCTAAAGGTGGCTCTAAGTTTGATCCCGAAAAAACCAGGTGGTTTCAACATCACTATATGCAGGAAACCGGAAATGAACAAATTGCAGCCGATCTTGTAGATCTTCTGAAAACAAAAGATATCTCCACAACTCCCAAATATGCACAGCACATTGTATCACTTTTAAAGGAAAGAACCACCTTTTTAAGCGATTTTTGGAACCAGGGCAGCTACTTCTTCACTGCTCCTGAGAACTATGACGAGAAGGCGGTAAAAAAGGCCTGGAAAGAAGATACGCCACAAATCCTTCAGCAGGTCATAGAAATATTGGAAAATACTGAAGATTTTTCTGCTGAAAATGTGCAGGACCGGGTAAAATCCTGGATCACTTCCGAAGGAATTGGTTTTGGAAAGGTCATGCAGCCCTTCAGGATCTCTCTGGTAGGCGCCATGCAGGGACCAGATGTTTTTGATATCGCAGCTGCCATTGGAAAAGAAGAAACAGTTGCCCGCTTACAAAAAGCAAGGCAACAGTTCTAGCTTTCAAAATTATCTAACAAAAAAGCCATTTTTGAGAGGTCTCAAAAATGGCTTTTTTAATGAGTTATATTTTTTATCTAGAGATAGAAAGTGATGCCTCCTGCAATTATGCTCATACTTCCTTTAAAAGAAGGAACCGAAGCATCTGTCTCCTGCAGGTTCTCATCGTTAAGACCTTTCAGGAAGTTGTTGATACCGTATTGATATTGCGCCCACAACTTAAGAGATTCCCATCCCCCACTTAATCCTACTGCCAGGTTAAAATTGAAAGTAGATACATCTTCAATGTCGGTGGCAGTGATATCATAATCACCTACATAATATAGTTCCTTGTCCTGCCTGGCCTCCATTTTGCCATTTACCTGCACTACCGGCCCGGCTTCAATACTTAAATAGTGGTCAATCAACTTGTAACTTGCAAAGAAATTCCCCTGCACCCCAATCATATTATATTCTATAGGAGATGCTTGAGAGGTTGTTTCAATTTTTTCCCGCCCATCAATATCTACTCTAAAATCATAAAAATTTATTCCATAAACGAATTGCCAGTTGTTATAAAAGGAAGCGCGGGTTGTAAAACCTGCTGTCCAACTGGTCTTTGAAGTCACCCCCAGCTCATCGGTCGTAATATTAAAATTATTTACACCGCCCTGCAGGCCCAACCTGTTGTACTCGCCATCCCAAATCTTTCGCTGTGCCTGACTATTTAGGGTAAAACATAAGATTCCCATTAAAAGAATAACTTTTTTAAGATCCATAGGTATGATTTGAGAAATGAACGGCTAATGTAGGAGAATATTTTTATATCTTTCGTTAAAATAATCTTACAGCCATGATATCCACCATCTTATCTGCAGTCTTTATTGTCTTCGTATTAATCATTCTTTTTTCGGGAATATTTACCGTTAAACAACAGACTGCTGCTGCCATTGAACGCTTCGGAAAATTTCAGCGGGTAAGCAGCAGCGGACTCCATTTCAAAGTTCCGGTAATTGACCAGATTGCTGGCCGAATCAATCTAAAAGTACAGCAACTTGATGTTCTTGTAGAGACCAAAACCAAAGATGATGTTTTTGTAAAGCTTAAGATCTCTGTACAATTCCAGGTCATGATTTCCCGAATTTATGATGCCTTTTACAAACTTGAAAATTCACATGAACAAATCACCTCTTATGTGTTTGATGTAGTGCGTGCAGAAGTGCCAAAAATGAAGCTAGATGACGTATTTGAGCGCAAGGACGATATCGCTATTGCTGTAAAACGGGAGCTTAACGAGGCTATGGAAGAATATGGCTATGACATCATTAAAACATTAGTAACAGATATTGATCCCGATATACAGGTAAAAGCCGCTATGAACCGTATCAATGCTTCGGAAAGGGAAAAAGTTGCTGCGGAATATGAAGCTGAAGCCGAAAGGATCAAAATTGTTGCCAAGGCTCGTGCCGAAGCCGAAAGTAAGCGCTTACAGGGACAGGGAATTGCCGACCAGCGACGTGAAATTGCCCGCGGTCTTGAAGAAAGTGTAGATGTATTAAATAACGTGGGTATCAACTCCCAGGAAGCATCAGCCCTTATTGTGGTTACCCAGCATTACGACACGCTCCAGTCTTTAGGGGAAGAAACCCAGAGTAACCTTATCCTCCTGCCAAATTCCCCACAAGCCGGAAGCGATATGCTTAATAACATGATTGCCTCCTTCACTGCTTCCAATCAAATTGGAGAAGCCATGAAAAAAGAAAATGCGCTAAAAGAGAAGAAACGAAAAGAGAAAGAAGAGCGTAAGAAAAGGGAACTTCCTCCACAACCACCTGTTGAAGATCAGGATGAAGAGGATACGCCTCAGGAGTAGGTTATTTAAACTTATCTCCTATAAAGCCCAGCACCGAGGTAGCACCTTTGAGCACATAGCGGTTCTTTAGCACACTATCGGCAGCGTCTTTTAAAATACGTTTGGGGGAGAGACTTTCTTTTGTTTGATTATAGCTCAAAAGGACTTTCTCCTTATCAATCTCCTTTTGGAGCTTCAAAAGTTTAAGATCCCGGTCTATTTCTTTGAAATTTTTATACTCTCTCATTGTCCTTAATTATGATTTCGTCGGTTTCGAAGTCTTTCTGAGGAGTAAACTCATGATGTTCTTTGTGCTCAGGCTTCTTTTCAGGCTCCTGGAAGAACTTTTTTGAAGCTCCCGGTAAGATGGCCTTCATAAGCACTTTACTTCCGAAGAAAACAAAGAAAAGTATCAGTAAAAGGTAAATACCGGCAACAATAAAGAACCCACTGCTGGGAGAATCTATCCAGTTACTAAGTGCAACAGCAACGGCAATAGAAAGAAATAAGACAAAAAAGAGCGCAAAAAGAGCTATTGCAGCGCCTTTAATGGCGGCAATAGCTCCCTGCATACTTTTATTAAAGAGGTCAAGTTTGTAGTACTCTGCACTGCTGTGTGCAAGAGCCCTGACATTCTCTTTTAATTGTTGAAGGTTGTTAGATATTCTTCCAAATGCCATAAAGCCTAGACTGCAGCATTACCTGTATTCTTATCTCCTTTGGAAGCTACGCTTTCTTCAATGTTAGCTTTATCATCTCCTCCACCTTTGCGATCTTTCTGAAATTTGGCATTTTGCCTTTTCAGTTCATCAAGCTTTGATTCAAGGCTGCTAAGGATCTCATCTGCTTTATAGCTGGCTGAAGACAGGGTTTCATCCAGTCTCTGCTCAAAATCTGATTTTGCTTTTTTGGCTTTCTGACTGAGATTTGAAGAGGTCTCACGATATCGCTTGTTTAAATCATCCTGCGTTTTTCTTGCATTCTCCCCAAGCTTTCTCCTGGTTTCCTCTCCACTTTCAGGCGCATATAACATTCCAAGGCCGGCTCCAATTGCTGCCCCGGTTAGCAATGCTAAAAATGTACTTCCTGATTTTGCCATGATATTGTTGATTATTAAGATTAATACTACAACCAAATATACTTTAATGTGAGCTGTAGCGCTGTTAATAACCGGTTAATATCCAAAATCCAATGCTAAAATATTCTTAATTGGAGAGATACCTCTTCTAATTGCCATTTTTGCCACCCCATGAATCCCTCAAGGTTACCGTACGATTGAACACAGGTGCCTCTTTGGTACTCTCTTTATCTACGTTAAAATATCCTAACCTTTGGAACTGAAACCTGTCTCCGGGTTCCACATCACTTAAGCTGGGTTCAAGATAAGCAGTAATGGTTTCAAGAGATTCGGGATTGAGAAAATCAAGGAAATCTTTGTCTTTATCGGCATCTGGAGATTCCACGCTAAATAGCCTGTCATAAAGCCTCACTTCAGCTTTAACCGCATGTTTGGCCGATACCCAGTGCAGCGTTCCCTTTACTTTGCGCATAGATTCTTCGGTACCGCTTCCGCTTCGGCTTTGAGGGTCGTAAGTACAGTGAATTTCCACAATTTCTCCGGCATCATTCTTTACAACGCTTTCTCCTTTAATGATATAGGCATTCTTAAGCCTCACTTCTTTTCCAAGTGTAAGCCTGAAGAACTTTCGGTTAGCTTCTTCCTTGAAATCTTCCTGTTCTATATATAATTCCCTAGAAAATGGAACTTGTCTTGAACCTGCAGTCTCATCTTCAGGATTATTTTCGGCTTCCAGCCACTCTTCCTCCCCTTCAGGATAGTTGGTGATAACCAGTTTTACAGGATCAAGCACAGCCATAACACGAGGGGCAGTCTTGTTGAGATCTTCCCTTATACAGAATTCAAGCAGGGAAACATCAATGATATTCTCCCTTTTTGCAATCCCTATGGTCTCTGCAAACTTGCGGATAGACCCAGGAGTATAACCTCTTCTTCTAAGACCTGAAATAGTGGGCATTCTTGGGTCATCCCATGATTTCACGATGCCTTTCTCTACCAGGTGCAGCAGTTTTCGCTTGCTCACAATGGTATGACTCAGGTTACGACGGGCAAATTCGCGTTGCTTAGGTTTAAAATCTTCTGAAGAACTCACCTTTTCAAGGAACCAGTTATAAAGTTCACGGTGCGGTAAAAACTCAAGTGTACAAAAAGAATGAGAAACCGATTCTATAAAATCGCTTTGCCCGTGAGCCCAGTCGTACATTGGGTAGATCATCCAGTCATTGCCGGTGCGGTGGTGTTTGCGGTGCAACGTACGGTACATCACAGGGTCGCGCATCAGCATATTTTTGGCTGCCATATCAATCTTTGCCCTAAGCACATGCTCGCCCTCTTTGGTCTCCCCGTCTTTCATCTTCTGAAAAAGCTCCAGGTTCTCCTCTACCGAACGATCGCGGTAGGGGCTGTTCTTTCCGGGTTGGGTAGGGGTTCCTTTTTGTTCAGCAATAGCTTCAGAAGGTTGACTGTCTACATAGGCATCGCCAGATTTTATCATACTTACCGCCCAATCATAAAGCTGTTGAAAATAATCGGATGCATAACATTCTTTTGCCCATTTAAAACCAAGCCACTCCACATCACGCTTAATGGCGTCTACATACTCCTGCTCTTCTTTAATGGGGTTTGTATCATCAAACCTAAGGTTTACCGGCGCATTGTACTTCTCTCCCAGCCCAAAATTGAGGCAAATAGACGAAGCGTGGCCAATATGAAGATAACCATTGGGTTCGGGCGGAAACCTGAATTGCAGATCTTCCTTTTTATAATCGTTGTTTAGATCTTCTTCTATGATTTGCTCAATGAAATTGAGCGATCTTTTTTCTTCAGCCATAGTTTACAGTTCAACTTTAAGGGGAACAAAATTACAGAAAATAAACATCAATTCCGCTGCTGTACCGCTGTCTTCTTAATTGTTGCTATCTTCGCAAAAAATACAGTTTTGGGAAGTATAAAACTCAGAAATATTAAAGTTTTCGCCTATCACGGCTGTCTCGAAGAAGAAGGCCAGATAGGCAGTGATTACAGGGTAGATCTTAAAGTTAACGGAGACCTCTCTCTTTCGGCTAAAACCGATGCCCTTAAAGACACCATAGATTACGTTCACCTTAACAAGATCGTGAAGGAAGAGATGGCCATTCGTTCAAAGTTACTGGAAACAGTAGCCGAAAGGATCATCAACCGCGTGCTCAACGAGCTGCTCATTGTTCAAAAAGTGAGGATAGATGTTTCAAAAATTAACCCTCCAATAGGCGGAAATGTGGCTATGGTAACGGTAAGAAGAAGTAAAAGCCGATAATTTGCCAATAATTTTCAAAGCCTGCCAAAAGCATAGGCCTGAAAAAAGAATTTTTATTACATTTGCCTTCCGTAAATAAAACGGCATCGTGGCCGAGTGGCTAGGCAGAGCTCTGCAAAAGCTTGTACAGCGGTTCGAATCCGCTCGATGCCTCCAAAAAAGCTCCTTTCAAGGGGCTTTTTTTATGCTCAAAATTAAAATTGCCTTTAGTCTGCTTCTTTAAAGGCTAAAAGTGGCAATTTGCCCGGCATTACCTCTCAAAAATGACCTTTTGAACTGGTGATTTTCCAGAGAAAAGTTCATCTTCAAAAATGCCATTTTTGACACCTTACCAAACTCCGGCGATAAAAAGGAACCTCTAATTTTCTCTATTTCTGAAGTTTTCTGCGGAAGTATTAAAAATCTTCAGCTGAAAGAACTATTTAAATAGGCTATTTCTGAAAGTAAATGGCATAATTTACTTCGGAAGGAATTCAAAATGCATTTATAATCTACTTCCGAAGAAATATTTATAATTCACTTCAAATTTGATTGCCAACGCCTGAAGTTTCGGAAATATTACCACTCAAAAATGATCTTTTGAACAGGTGATTTTCCAGAGAAAAGTTCATCTTCAAAAATGCCATTTTTGACACCTTACCAAACTCCGGCGATAAAAAGGAACCTCTAATTTTCTCTATTTCTGAAATTTTCTTCGGAAGTACCAAAAATCTTCAGCTGGAAGAACTAGATAAATCGGCTACCTCTGAAAGTTAATAGCATATTTTACTTCGGAAGGAATTCAAAATGTATATAAATCTACTTCCGAAGAAATATTTATAATTCCCTTCTAATTTGATTGTCAACGCCTGAAGTTTCAGAAATATTACCTCTCAAAAATGGCATTTTAGGAAGGCTTCTAATCTCTTAAATAAAATTTTGATATGGAATTGCTACTCCTGCTCGAAGTACTGAATGTATGCGCCAGATTCCGGGGTGATGCTGTCAATTTGATCCTGAAGTTGGGTTAATTCATCTGGAACAAGGCCCTGGGCGATTAAAAATACCCCGAAAATCACCAGAATAATGCTGATCACCTTCTTAACGTTGTAGATACGATTGGGCGTAAGCTTGCGGTTGAGCTTTTTGGCAGCAAGTATCTTGAAAATGTCAATAATGAAATAGGTTCCTAAAATGGAGCTGAAAAAAACGACCATTCGATCGGTTTCCATTTCCATTTGCGGCCCAAAAATGATGATAAGCCCCAACCAAAACCCCAGGACGCCAATATTAATAAAGTTAAGCAGAAAGCCTTTTGCAGCAAGTCCCAGGTAATCCCTTTTATTGAGTTTTTGTATTTCGGGGACTTCTTCGTGCTCAAGCACCCTGCGGTTTTGAACAAACTGAATTATGCCATAAGTGACTAGAATGCCACCCCCAAAAATAAAAAGAGCCGGATCATCTTTAATCCGGTTCAATAGTTTTGTGGTACTTAAATAAGCGATTAACAGAAAGATAATATCGGCACAAATCACTCCCAAATCGAAGGAAATTGCCGCTCTAAAGCCTTTAATAGCTGCAGTTTCCAGGAGTACGAAAAATACCGGTCCCAGTAAAAAAGCAAGAAAAAAGCCTAAAGGTATTGCAGCCAATATATCCTGAAACATTCAAATCTTTTAGTTTCACAAAGATAGAACTTTACTTCACTTATAAAATTTTTCCGCCCAGGCTGGTTTTTTTGTCTACTTCAGCAGGGTTTCCAAATATCTCTACAGTGCCGCCAAGTTTGGCTGTAGCCTTCACATAATCTGATGCATGAACTTCGGCTCTACCGGCAGTACCGGCTTTAACTTCGGTGTTTTGGGTACGCAGATCCCTTCCGTAGTAATGCCCCCCGGTATTGACCTCCACAACCTGTTCTTTTGCCTTGCCATCAAGGGTAACTATTCCTCCGGAAATAGATTTTACATTGACTTTTTGAGCGTTTACCTGTGCAGCCTGAATATCGGCTGCTTCCTGGCTTCGGAAGGTGAGCTCCCGCCCTTTTATTTCTCCCGAAACCCTTACCAGGGAACCTTCATTGGCATCTACAGTGCTTAAATCTTTGGTGTAAAGCGTAATTTTGGTATTGTTCTTAGACCAGATATTGTCTAAAGAAAGGCGGATTTCCAACCTGTCTTCAACGATCTCAAACTTCACATCATTCTTGCTGTGACCGGTAATGACAATTTCATTTTTGGCAGCAGGAATGATCTCTACTTCTACGGCATTGAATGTTTTTACTTCAGCAAAATTCCCCAGCTTCTCCTTTACATCCTGCGCAAGGAGAGACATGCTAAAGAAAATCATGAAAAATGGCAGTAATATTCCTGTTTTAGTCTTGCTTTTCAACTTCATCTTTGGTTCCAATTAAATTAAAGTCTAAATGCCTTTTTACAAGATCGGCATTTTTAACTGTAACATATACTTCGTCACCCAGCTGGTAAACCTTCTTTGTATTTCGGCCAATAATAGCGTATTGCTCCTGATCAAAATCAAAATGATCTTCCCTGATATCACGCAGTCTCACCATGCCCTCACATTTATTAGACATGATTTCAACGTAGATCCCCCACTCGGTAACTCCTGAAATAACGCCCAGGAACTCCTCATCATTGTGATCTTGCATGAATTTTATTTGCATGTACTTGATGGAATCACGCTCTGCACTGGTTGCCAGACCTTCCATGTTACTGCTGTGTTGGCATTTAGATTCGTATTCTTCTTCGGGTGCCGACTTACCATCGTCAAGATAGTGTTGGAGCAACCTGTGGGCCATAACATCTGGATACCTCCTAATTGGCGAAGTAAAATGGGAGTAATGACTAAAAGCAAGCCCGTAGTGCCCAATATTCTCGGTACTGTAATAGGCTTTACTCATGGTCCTAATAGTAAGGGTATCTACAAGGTTTTGCTCTTTGGTTCCCTGTACATCTTGCAGCAGATTATTAAGGGACTGCGATATTTGTTTTTGATCTTTAAGGTTGAGCTTGTGGCCAAACTTGCTCACAAGAGACTGTAGGGCAGCAAGTTTATCATCATCGGGTTCGTCGTGGCAGCGATAGACAAAGGTCTTTTTAGGTTTTTGCTTTCCAATGAATTCAGCCACTTTTTTATTGGCCAGCAACATGAATTCCTCAATGAGTTTATTGGCTTCTTTAGAAGTTTTAAAGAACACGCCAACAGGTTCATTTTTGTCATCGAGTTCAAATTTCACCTCTACTTTATCAAAAGAAATTGCGCCATCTCCCATTCTCTTTTTGCGCATCACTTCAGCAATCTGGTTCATTTTAAGAACGGCCGAAACTATGGCATCATCGGTCCTATAACTTTCACCGGTAATGGAAATTTCCGCAGGAATATCACCCCCGGTAGTTTCTATGATGTACTGTGCCTCTTCATAGGCAAATCGCGCATCTGAATAAGTTACCGTTCTACCAAACCACTGGTCTTTAACCTCCCCTTTTTCAGTCATCTCAAAGACTGCAGAAAAGGTATATTTTTCTTCATTTGGTCGCAAGGAACAGGCATTGTTGGAAAGGATTTCGGGTAACATGGGTACTACCCTGTCAACCAGATAGACCGAAGTTGCCCGGTTAAAAGCTTCTTCATCGAGTATGGTTCCCGGCTGCACGTAGTGAGAGACATCGGCAATGTGAATTCCTATCTCGTAGTTGCCATTCTCTAATTGCTGAAAGCTTAAAGCATCATCAAAATCTTTTGCATCTTTAGGGTCAATAGTGAAAGTAAGAACTTCACGCATATCCCTTCTTTTCTTTATCTCGTCTTCCTGAATGCTGGTATCTATCCCCTGGGCAAAATCTTCCACTTCTTGCGGAAATTCATGCGGAAGCCCATATTGTGCAAGTATCGAATGAATTTCGGTATGATGCTCTCCCGGTTTTCCAAGAACCTGCACTACATGACCAAAAGGAGAATCGGCTTTTTCGGGCCATTCATCCATTTCAACCACTACCTTATCCCCGTTCATTGCTTCACCAATTTTGTTCTTCTGAACAAAAATATCGGTGTACATTTTACCATCCTGTATTGCAACAAATCCGAAGTTCTCCTGCAGCTGTAAAACTCCTACAAATCTTGTTTTCTTCCGGTTAAGGATCGCGGTGATCTCTCCTTCAGATTTCTTGTTGCGGCGACGTTTGTAGACATAGATCTCAACTTCGTCACCGTCAAAAGCTTTATTGATATTATTGGAAGGGATAAAAACATCTTCATTCAGCTCTTCAACCACCACATAACCACTGCCTTTAGCAGTCATGTCAAGTATGCCACGGTAGCGGTCAACATCGCTGTTAATGCGATAACGGCCTCTGTCTACCTCTTCAATTTTTTTCTTGGCAGCCAATTGAGATAAAGATCGAATGATCTTATTCCTGCTGGAAGCATCATCTACACCCAGTTTTGCTGCTATTTGTTTATAGTTAAAATCCTTCCCCGATTCCTTTCGCATTATCCCCAGAATTCTTTGGGTTGCACTTTCGAGGTTGGTACTCTTATTATTTTTGTATTTCTTTTTACTCATTTCAAAATTTAAGCTATAAAATTAAGCCTTATAATTTACATCTACCTGAATTTATAGTAATTTCAATTCATAAGAAGGAATCATTCACAATAAGATAATCTATTGATAAGAAAAAATTAACATTTAAAACTCAGATATCTTAAAATTATATTAATTTTGTTGATGTCGAATAATTATGTTCAGCATATCACTCAATGAATAAATCAACCAAAATAACTGTAGTTTTTATCCTGATTTTTGTGATTGGTGTTCTCACTTTTGTCGCCTCCATAAACCGCACATTAAATACGCCGGTTCCAGGTTCTTTTCCTAGAAAAATTTCTTCCACTTTCCACTAGAAAGTAATATCTTAATAGCAAGGACTTTGCTATGACCAATTTCATTACTCTTGCGATCTTTACCTATCGCCATGAATACGCAATTCTCAAGTTGCTACTCCAGCAGGAAGGTATTGAACATTTCTTTCAAAACGAGACTATGCTTGACGTCTTCCCTTTATACTCTACCGCCCTGGGCGGAATTCACCTCAAAGTCCACCCACTAGACGTAGATCGCGCCCGGGAGATCATAGACAGGTTTAATCAGGATCCTGCTCCATTAAAGATCGTTTAGTTGTCAACAGTTATTATAGTATTTATATTTTCTTCTTTTTTTAAAAAATTAAAATGATGGAGTATTATAGTCTGTTGATATGTACAATAACTTTTTCTGAAGTTTTTTGGATTTGTGGTCAGCAGTAGTGAGGTAACAAGTTATGAACAGCAGCAGCTACAGCTAAGCCCCTGATTACTACTGAAATTTTACTTTTTCTTAACAACTGTTCATAATGAAATGTGAATTTAATCATTTAATAACTTTCCCTTAATCTGATGTTCAGAAGTGAATTTTGACTGCTGAAAACTTCCCGGAAAAAAGTGAGTTTAAAATTTCCATGTCTCGGTAATTCTTTCATATTCGATTTTTAGCTGAACAATCCAAATTTCGTTTTGATTTTTTCGTCTCCATTTATAAACAAATTATGAACTTTTATAAAGGCTTAGTTTTAAAGAGCTTGTAACATTTAATTAACAAACGCTAAAATAGAAGTTGATAACTCAAATTTTTACCTTTGTGGCTCATCAAACCTGCCTCTTATGAAAATATCTATTGGAAATGACCACGCCGGTACTACATATAAAACCGCTGTTGTTGATTACCTGAAATCAAGAAATATTGAAGTGATCAATCACGGGACCGATTCTGAAGAAAGTGTAGATTATCCCGATTTTGTTCACCCGGTAGCCCGGGATGTGGAGAATAAAACGGTTGATTTTGGTATCATCATCTGTGGAAGCGGTAATGGGGCCAATATGACTGCAAACAAGCATCAGTCGGTTCGTTCGGCACTTTGCTGGATCAAAGAGATCGCTGCCCTGGCAAGAGAACACAACAACGCGAATATACTTAGTATCCCTGCGCGATATACTTCAAAAGAACAGGCTGTGGAGATGGTACAGGTTTTTATTGATACCCAATTTGAAGGCGGACGTCACAACCGTCGTGTAGAAAAGATTGCCTGTAAATAATGGAGATAAAAATTGCCACTTTTGAAGACCTTGGTATTCATGAGTTGTATCAAATCCTGCAACTTAGGTCTGAAGTTTTTGTGGTAGAACAAAATTGTGTTTACCAGGATATTGATGGAAAAGATCAAAAAGCCCTGCATGTGCTGGGCTTTGACGGGAAGGTTCTCGTAGCCTACACCCGACTCTTTGCTCCAGGTATTTACTTTGAAGAGGCTGCAATAGGCCGGGTGCTGGTCAAAGAAACACACCGTGGAAAAAACTATGCTCACCAAATCCTTACAGCTTCTATAAAAGCTATTGAAGCACAATACAGCACCAAAAAAATTAAATTATCTGCTCAAACTTACCTGACCAAATTCTACGAAAGTCATGGGTTTCATCAAACCGGGGAAGGATATCTTGAAGATGGCATCCCTCATATAGGCATGATAAAGAATTAACCCTTCAGGATGTTCTGATATTGAGCTTTATTCTGAAGAATTTCCTTTGCCTTCAGGATTTCAGGATTTTTCTTTACATAGTATTCATAAAGCCCTTCTTTGTAGAAATACCGCTTGATGATCTCTTCTGAAATAAGGCTCATGATCTCAGCTTTTTTGTTGTTTAGAGCCTGTTCCTTTGAAGTTGAAATTGCCTCTTCTATACTTTTCAACGCTGCTGAAAGATCTTGTTGATAACCTTCTTTTTTGGCAGCATCAATAACATCCTGCAGTTCTTCTTCTGTAGCCGTCTGGTATTCAAATCCCACGGTATTTAGATACGCTTTAAAATCTGAAAAATCTTTTTCTGTAAAGCTGAAGTCTTCCGGAGAATTCAAGTTATGAGTGTAATAGTAGTTTGTTGCGTAGTCAAAAATGGCATTTTCGAACAGTAATGCATTGGTTACATCACTAAATTCCGAAGTTTCCAGTTTAATATCTGGTGAAATACCGCCGCCGTCATAGACTTTTCTTCCATTTCGTGTTTTGAATTCGTTGTAATCTTTTTCCGAATAACGCACTGCATTTCCTTCTTCGTCGCGGTGACGGTAATCGAGCGCCTGTATGCAGCGGCCGCTGGGCGTGTAATATCTTGAGATTGTAACCTTAAGTTGAGTGCCGTAAGTGAGGTCTTTAGGTCGCTGTACAAGGCCTTTACCAAAGCTGCGGGCTCCAATGACCACCGCCCTGTCTAAATCCTGCAAAGCACCTGCAACAATCTCACTGGCAGAAGCACTGCGACCGTTGATCAATACCGCCAGGGGAATCTCCGGATCTATAGCTTTTTTGTTTGTTGAAAACGTCTGATTATACTTTTCAACTGCCGATTTTGTACTGGTGATCAACTCTCCCTGTGGTACAAAAATGTTGGTCACATTAATAGCTTCAGAAAGTAATCCGCCGGGATTTCCACGCAGGTCAAGAATGATCTTTTCTGCCCCCTGCTCTTTTAAATCTTTTAAGGCGTTCACAGTTTCGGCCGAAGCGTTGCGGTTAAACTGAGAAAGCACAATGTACCCGGTCTTATCTTCCAGCAGTTCGTAAAAGGGTACAGCTTTGATCTCAACAGCTCCACGGGTAAGGGTGGTAGTTTTGGTTTCTCCCTGGCGAATAAAAGTGAGTTCTACCTGAGAATTTGGCGCACCTTTGAGCAATTCTCCCGCATCTTCGCTAAAATTTTCAACAGAAATATTCCCAATCTTTATTATTTCATCTCCGGCTTTTAAACCGGCTTTATCGGCAGGATAATCTTTATAGGGCTCTAAAATGACAATTTTATCGGCTTTTATGCCTACTGTGGCACCTATGCCGGTGTATTCGCCAGCGTTGTCTATCCTGGCCGCCTGCACTTCCTGTTCATTCCAGTAATGGGTATAAGGATCAAGATCTTCAAGCATTGCATTTATGGCGGTATCCATCAATTCTGCAGGATTAGTCTCATCAACATAATTCATGTTGAGTTCTTTGAACAGCGTGGTGAAGATCTCGAGCTGTTTGGCGATCTCAAAGAAATCTGATTTATAACTTACTGTTGTAAATAACAGCACCGGAAGGGCTGCAAAAAATGCTATTTTAGAGAGGGTCTTTTTCATGTTCCTTCATTTTTTCCTGCGCCACAAATCTTTTCAGAAGTTCTTCGCCGTTGCGCGATAAATCGGCATAACTCCATATTTCGCGCCCGGTATAGATCAACATTACAGCATAATTTTGGGCTAAATTACTGGTAACAAGATACTTATTTTTTCTAAAAACCTCTCGCATGAGCCGCTTAATTTTGATTCTGTCAACCGCGCGTTTAAAGTTTCTCTTAGAAACTGAAACCCCTACCTTATTTACTTTTTCTGAAGGGTTTTGAAGCCGGGTGTACACCAAAAGCAAGGGATATTTTTTGACCGTTTGGCCTTCAGCAAAAAGTTTATCAATAAGAACTTTGCTCTTTAATTTTTCCTTCTTTCCGAAGCTTTCATCCATGAGGTAAAATTATCATTTATAAATCAATGTTGTCCGATTAAATATATCAAACAGGAGCTAAGGCCACGAATTCACCAATAATTCAGTTTATTTAAAGGTATAGAAGGGTGGTTTTTAGTTTCTGAATATATAGGAACTTTATTTATGAAATAGAATATCGTTATTTATTAGTTGGTTGGGTAAAGGCCTGGCTCCTCGTTCTTGCAATGAAGCGATCTTGACTCTTTCCCCGGACAATAAACTTTATAACTAAGTATTTAACAAAGAATCTCATGGTCTAAACTTATAAAATAAAAAAGAGGCCGTTTAAAGCCTCTTTTTGATCAACCTGAAAATTTCAGGTTTTAATTATTTCTGAAAATCAGATATTTTAATTCATCTTTTATTCAGAATAGCATTTTATTCAGCTGCTGAAATACCTCTCAAAAATGCCATTTTTGGAACCTCTTATTGTTGTGGTTTAGGGTAAACATTGTTGTTCCTATTCACATCGGCCATCATTTGGCTGGCATCGATCTCAATAGAAGCAACATCCGATTTTGGCTTGTTCAGCATAAAAGAATAGGTAGGATAAGCCCACGCCCAGTCTTCTTGTGTCTGATTTTCATCAAAACCGGGTTTTTCCCAGCGCATCATTTGCAACGGAATATAAATCTCTTCGGAAGTACCGTCGTTATAGGTCACTTGCAACTCAACAGGCATTGGCATTTCGCCATTTCTAATGAGTACAACCCTGGTTTGATCGCCTTCCTCTTCTACCGCCTGTATCGCGTAGTCAATAACGTTTGTAGTGCGCGTCCAGTCGGTTAAATACCAATCTAATTCTGCACCCGAAACTTTTTCGGCTACTCTAATGAAGTCATTGGGTGTTGGATGTTTAAATTTCCACTCCTCGTAGTACCTTTTTAAGGTCTTCTGAAGGTTTTCTTCACCAATAACATAACCTAACTGCGAAAGAAAAACGGAGCCTTTTGAATAGGCCGTTGCACCGTAAGCCGCGTTGTACGTATACCTGTCGGCATGGGTGGTTTGTGGCTGCTCTGCGCCCGAAGTTGCCAAACGGGTATAGCTTCTGTAAGAGCCTTCAAAAGGATTTTCTTGATTCTGGTCCATTACTTCGTTCATGGCAAGATCAGAAATGTAGCTTGTAAAGCCTTCATCCATCCATTCGTGTTTGCTCTCGTTGGTAGCCAGCAGGTGCTGGAACCAGGCGTGGGCAAGTTCGTGAGCGGTCACGCCTACAAGGCTTCCAAAATTCCTTTCCCCGGTGATAAGGGTGAGCATGGCATATTCCATTCCGCCATCTCCTCCCTGGATCACAGAATACTGTGGCCACGGGTAAGGCCCTATGTGCTCATTAAAGTACAAAAGAAGTTCTTCGGTTTTTGACTGCAGGTTCTTCCAGTTCTCCTTAATTTCAGGCTTGTTTTTATAAAGGAAGTGCAGCACGGTACCATCGGCAGCCGTTCTTTTGTCATGAATATATTCAGGATCGGCAGCCCAGGCAAAATCGAGCACATCTTCGGCAATGAAATGCCAGGTGAGTTTGTCAGCTTTTTTTCTCTTTACTTTTACACCTTCGTCATGGTAGCCATACCCAATTTCATTGGCATTTTGAAGGATTCCTGAAGCACCAAGAATGTAGTCTTTATCAATATTGATCTTTACATCATAGTCTCCCCATACCCCATGCCACTCACGGCCAATGTAAGGATCGGCATGCCATCCTTCAAAGTCGTATTCGGCCATTTTAGGGAACCACTGCACCATAGAAAGAGCCACACCTTCGCTGCTGTTTCTTCCTGCACGACGGATTTGTTCGGGTACCTGTCCTGCAAATTTTAGCGAAAAATTTACGGTTTCTCCGGGTAAAATTGGTTCGGCAAGTTCTACTTCCAAAACCGTTCCCACCTCTTCAAACTGAAGAGATTTCCCATTCATGGTAAGGGTGTTTACTCGCAGGTAACCCTGTTGTGCAGGAGTTAAATTAGCAATTCTGGCTCCTACGCGAGGATCTGGATCTGCGATGGTTCGCGAACGGATATCCATTTCACTTCCCGGTTGAAAAGCGTTATAAAACAGGTGATAAAATACCCTTTTTAGCGTATCGGGAGAGTTGTTGGTATATTCGAGATCCTGCTCCCCGGTGTACTGGAAGTTGTCAACATTCATGTCAACATCCATCTTGTAGTTGGCTTCCTGTTGCCAGTAAGAGGTACTATTCTGGGCAGTTACTGCCAGGCATGATAAAAATGCCAGTGTCAATATTCCTTTCTTCATTCGTGCTTATTTAGATAATTTATCTGCCAGGATTAGGGCGTTATAAAGATTAACCATTTTTCCTGAAGTTGATAATTGATTGAATTTCATTGTATTTGACGGGTCTCCGCCAATAATTACAGTGGCATTGCTGGTAAGGCCACTTTCCATGATCACTCTTTTAACCTGATCATCGGTCAATTTTGGATAAAAAGAACGTATCACAGCTGCAACGCCGGCTACTGCAGGTGCTGCCATAGAAGTTCCCTGTAGGTACTCATACTCGTTATTTGGCGTAGTAGACCAGATCTTTGTTCCTGGTGCAAATACATCAACATTGGTCTTACCATAGTTAGAGAAACCTGCAATAAGGCCAGATCCATATTCATAATTAAGAGCTCCTACAGTAAGGAAGTTATCTGAAATCTCACTTGGATTTTCAGGATCCTGATCGTTTGGATAAACCGCATTTTCGTCAAGGTTTAGTCCTTCATTTCCGGCGGCGTTCACAATAAGTACATCGTTATCATCGGCGTACTTTATAGCATCTCTTACCCATTGTGGGTGGGTAGAGAAATATTTTCCGAAGCTGGTGTTGATGATACTGGCACCATTATCTACAGCATAACGAATGGCAAGAGCAATATCTTTATCATATTCGTCTCCATCAGGCACTGCTCTAAGTACCATGATCTCTACATTGTTGGCAACCCCGTTAAGACCAATTTTATTGTCTCTTTCAGCAGCAATAATACCTGCCACGTGGGTACCGTGTTTAAGATCTTCTTTATCTGGTGTTGGGCCCATTACATTTGCATTTCCGTAGTCGGTATCTGTGATATCATCAACATCGTCACCTACCGCGGCACGGGCATCAAGGTCTAGATTGAAGTGAGAAGAAAGCCTGCCGTCAAAGTAGTCTATAGCCTCCTGCAGTTGTGAAATTGCATCTGGGATAGTACCTTTAACATTGCTCATTACCTGGCTCAAGAAGCCTTTGTACTGCTGCATTTCTTCGGAAGTTGCTTCCATATTTCTCAACTCTTCCAAAGTGTAATCTTCTTTGCCGATTTTAGCAGATACCGCCTCATGAGATACCTTTAGCTGTTGCACAATACCTTCGTACTGGTTCTTCATGCCAAGCGTCTCGTTGTATTCTTTGTCATACTCGGCTTTTGCACGCTGATAAAGCTCAAATTCTTCCTGATTTTCGGGCTTTACAGCACCTGCAGGTATGCTGCTGTACTTAGATTTCAGCTTTTTGTAGATCCTGGTATATTCAAGATTTTCTTCTACTGCATCACCAAGAAAGTTCCACCCGTGAATGTCGTCAACATAACCGTTGTTATCGTCATCGCGATTGTTGTTGGGTTTTTCGTCTTCATTGGTCCAAATCACCCCGTCAAGATCTTCGTGTTCTATATCAACACCACTGTCAATAACGGCTACAATGACTTTTTTGCCTTTGTTGTTCTTGATGATCTCGCTGTAAGCTTTTTGCACGCTCATACCCGGAATGGTATCTGAAACAAGATCGGCTCCACCCCAGCCTTTTAGTTCAACGTCTGTAAGTTCAGAAACCTTTAGCGGCGTTTCATCAATATTTTCAATAGGCGTAGAAACAATTGCGGGAGCCGAGCTGCCACATGCTGCCAGAATAGCGGCCATTCCGGCTGCCAAAAAAGGCCTGTAAATTGGGATCTTCATAATTTTCTAATTAAATATTTCGTTAAATGTATATACTTCGTCTAATCGTACTCCTTTTTCGGTTTGCTTTACTTTTATCACCTTGTTATGGGCATCGTGTTCCAGAAAAAGATAAAAATCTTCTTTGGCAGCCGTTTCCAGGAATGTCTTCTTTTCAGGAAGCGTAAGTAAAGGTCTGGTATCATATCCCATAACAAAAGGCAATGGAATGTGACCCGCGGTAGGCAAAAGATCGGCCGTAAATACCAGCGTTTTTCCCTGGTACTTAATATGGGGGATCATCTGCTTATCGGTATGACCATCTACAAAAAGAATTCCAAAATCGAGTTCAGAATTTTCCTGATATGCTCCTCCCTGTCTTTCAATGAATTTCAACTGGCCACTTTCTTCCATGGGAAGTATGTTCTCCTTCAGAAAAGAAGCTTTCTCCCGGGCGTTAGGCTGGGTTGCCCACTGCCAGTGTTCTTTATTGGTCCAGAAAGTGGCATTTTTGAATGCCGGTTCATAACCGCTACGGTCTTTATTCCATTGTATGCTTCCGCCGCAATGATCAAAGTGCAGGTGCGTCATAAAAACATCGGTGACATCATCTCTTGTAAACCCGTGTTTCTTCAGGGATTTATCAATGCTGTCATCTCCCCAGAGATAGTAGTAGCCAAAGAATTTCTCATTTTGCTTATCTCCCATCCCGGTATCGATAAGTGTAAGCCGGTCACCATCTTCAATGAGCAGACAGGTGGCGGCAATATCGATCATGTTATTTGAATCTGCCGGATTGGTTTTATTCCAGATAGATTTTGGTACCACACCAAACATGGCACCTCCATCCAGCTTAAAATTACCGGCTTCAATAGGATATATTTTCATGAATTTTTAGGTGATTTTAGGGTTCCTGAATAAATTCACTGTAAATATATTATTTTTTCACCGGGACTTATGGTGTCGTGGAAGTGGAAAGGTCTTTTGTGCCCTTCAGGATTTACGATAAGTATAGGTAGAAAATCTTTTTGCTGCTTTTTTTGTTCTTTAATCCATTGCCGGGTAGACATTTCCTCTTCTATAAGAATTTCATGCTCGGCTGCACTGTTGCTGCTCAATTTATATGTCCACGGATCAAGTTTTGTCTTTGCGGCAAACATTGAAGAAGCGTCTATCCTGTCAAGAAGATCTACGCCCGCACCAGATTCTTTTGGATCCATGAGCACGATCTTCTTTGGAATATAGAAGGAATCATTGGCCAGTTGTGCTGCCAGTAGATTGATCTCACTGTTGGCGGTGAGCGCAATAAAAGTGCCTTTGTCTATGGCATGTGCCTGTTCCATAGTCTCTTCTTTCAGAATGTTTCCAAAAATGGCATTTAAACCTTCATTTTTTGCCAGCTCTACCATGTCGCGGTTAGAATCTACAAGAGTAACGTCGTTTTCTTTTGCGAGGTGCTTAGCCAGATGTATTCCCAACGGATTTGCGCCCAGGATAAGAAAGCCTTTCCTGGATTCCTGATGGATAAGTTCCCCCCGATTTTTGAGCCATTTTGTGGTCCAGGTAAGGAAGACCGGAACTGTAAGGGTGGTGAAAATAGCCATAAAGACGAGGATGGAGAAGATTTCAGCAGAAATGATACCCATTTCAAGTCCAATACCTGCAATAATAATTTCTACTGCGCCCCTACCGTTCATTCCCGTTCCTACAGTAAGACCTTCGCGCCAGCCGTAGCCACTGGGCAGGTAGAACAAAGCAGTTCCTCCAATTTTCCCAATCATGGCTACTAAAGTTACTGCGATAAGCATCCAAAGATCGGTTTGAAAAATGTCTAGCGTAACGTTAAATCCTGCGGAAACAAAAAATATAGGTGCTAAAAACCCGATAGATACATCGTGAAAGATGTCATTGATCTCTTTGGAAATCTGCCTGTTAAAAACTCCGTCCCTTATGAAAAGCCCGGCCATAAACGCTCCAAGAATGCTGTGAAGACCGGCCAGTTCGGCAAGTTCGGCAAAACCAAATACGATGATTAAAATAAGGGTAAAATGCAGGGTACGGTCTTTAATCTTAGCACGGCTAAGGGTTTTTCCCAAAAGAGGCAGAAGATAGATTCCTCCCACAGCAGTAAATATGAAGAACAAAATAGCCTTACCTGCTACCCATGTGAGGCCAAGAGTATCAATATTCCCTACATCTACAAAACTCATTAGTCCTGCAAAAATGATGAGGGCGAGCGTATCTGAGATCAAGGCTCCAGCCATCAAAACATATGCAATACGGGTGTTGAGTAGCTTCAGGTCTACCAGGATACGACTTTTTGTAGCCAGCGAGGTCACACCTACAGCAATGGCTACGAAAAGGGCAGCCATTTGAGTTCCGTCAAAGAGGATGATGGTGTAATAGCCCAGGCCAAAGGGCACAACAAAGCCTCCAATAGCTGCCAGGAGCCCCGGCCAGGAAGCTTTCCCGAGATCCCTAAAGTTGATCTCCATACCAATGTATACCATGAGCAGGATAATCCCAACTTCGGCCAGAATGCTTATCATTTCGGAGGTTTCGAGCATTCCTAAAACTGCCGGACCTAAAATAATACCTATCACCAGTTCTCCTAAAATGGCAGGATAGCCCAGTTTTTTTGCAGCGGCACCACCCACCCATGCTCCGGCGAGGATTATAAGTAGATTGAAAATATTGAATTCTTCCATAAGCCGATATTTTAGTGTGGGTTTAACTCAATAAAAAGGAAACTTCAAAACAATGAAGCTGATCGATTCTGTCAAAAATCACTTAAAAATAGCATTTTTTGCAGGAATTTTATTTTAAGAGTGACAATATCTACTACATTTAAATCCTTTACTGGAAATATATGAAAGAATTCCTCGAGTTGCTGAAACATGAATTTGAATTGCCGCTATCCAATCCGGTGCTGGTTTTTTCGCTTATCCTGCTTATAATCCTCATTTCTCCCATTGTATTACGGCGCCTGAATATTCCCGGGATCATCATCCTTATTGTTTCAGGGATTGTTATTGGCCCCTATGGTGTAGGAATCCTGGAACAAAGTGCTGCTATAGATCTATTTTCTACCATAGGCTTGCTTTACATCATGTTTATTGCGGGTCTTGAACTCGACATGAACCAGTTTAAAGCAAACCGGAATAAAAGTTTTCTCTTCGGATTTTTCACGTTTAGCATTCCCCTGGGAATAGGCTTCCCTGTTTGTTATTTTCTTCTGAATTACGATTTCAACGCCAGTTTTTTAACGGCCAGTATGTTTGCTACCCACACCCTGCTCACATATCCCATAGTGAGTAAACTGAAGGTATCAAAGAACGAAGCTGTGGCGATCACTGTAGGTGGAACTATACTTACAGATACTGCGGTACTTATTGTACTTGCAATAATTATGGGAAACCATGAAGGCACCCTCAATGCTGCATTTTGGCAACGGCTGGGGATCTCCCTCGCAATTTTTTCGGTCATTATGTTCTTTCTTGTACCCCGAATAGCCAAATGGTTCTTTACAAGCATGGAAAATGAAAAGCATTCCCACTACATATTTGTGCTTACTGTCGTGTTTATATCGGCGTTTCTAGCCGAACTGGCGGGAGTGGAACCCATTATAGGAGCCTTTCTTGCAGGTTTGGCCCTAAACAGGCTAATCCCCCATTCTTCGGCACTTATGAACAGGGTAGAATTCATCGGGAATTCCCTGTTCATCCCTTTTTTCCTGATAAGTGTAGGGATGCTGGTAGATATTAGTGTAATCTTTAGTGGACCTATGGCGCTATTGGTGGCAGGGACCCTAACGGTAGTAGCTGTTTTAGGAAAGTGGCTTGCCTCCTTCCTCACTCAAATCACCTTCAAATATTCGGCGGCTCAGAGAAAGGTCATTTTTGGGTTGAGCAGCGGGCATGCTGCGGCGACCCTTGCCGTGATCATTGTGGGTTTCAACGCAGGGATCATAGATGAAAATATTTTAAACGGTACAATTATCCTCATCCTGGCCACCTCTATAGTTGCCACTCTTGCCACACAAAGGGCGGCAGGTAAACTGAAAGCTGAATCTGATAAAGATCTCTCAAAAGAGGTAAAAAACGCCGAAGCTTTTAAAAATGAAACCATCTTACTGCCTATTGCCAATATTCTGAATTTTGACAAGTTGCTTGAGTTCGCAATCCTGATCAAGGATAAGGCGTCTCCCAATCCCATTTCTATACTTTCGGTAGTGCCCAATAATGCCGAAGCAGAAATTAATATTGCCCGTGCTACCAATAAACTTGAAGATTTTGTTTCACAGGCATCTGCCGCCGAAGCTGAAGTTACCATACATGCTACCATAGATCACAATGTTGCGCATGGAATTGCCAGAAAGGCAAGGGAAATCATTGCCGATCTTGTCATTTTTGGATGGCCTTCAGAAAAAGTGCTTATCGATAAACTTATTGGCAAAAAGATGGAGCGCATTATTGCTGCCAACAATAAAACTTCCTTTATTACTCACTTTAGCAGGCCACTTGCCACCCATAAGCGGTTGTTTTTAGTTGTACCGGCACTTGCCGAAGAGGAAGAAGGTTTCTCTTTATGGGTAAGCAAGATAGAAGTGCTCTCTAAAGAGCTTAGTGTCCCGGTGGTGATCTATTGCAACGAGGTGTCAAAAATGGCAATTTCAGAGCAGTTTAAAAAAATGAAGAGCGATTCTCCTGTGACCTATAAGATCTTCAAGGAGTGGAACGATTTTCTCATTTTGGGCAGGGACATGCAGGAAGAGGATATTGTGGTGCTGGTTTCGGCCAGAAAAGGGTCAAAATCCTTTCAGAATGTACTAAGCGGTATTCCTGCCAAACTGGAAAAATATTTCTTTGACAAGAGCCGTATTATTATTTTTCCTTAGCTTCTTCCGAAGAAACAAAACGTACTGAATCACAGAGATTCTGCAGTTAACGCATAAAAAGTTAACTTTATGGCTAATTTCTATACAAAAGTAAATAACACATGTTAGAACTAGCAGGCTTAGTTATCCTGGGAATACTGGCGCAGTGGGTTGCCTGGAAAACAAAGACACCGGCAATTCTTCCGCTTATACTTATAGGCCTTTTTGTAGGCCCTTTTTCCACACTAATTTCCCATGACGGAACAAAGTGGCTCGAGCCTATTTGGAATGGGGAAGAAGGCGTATTTCCCGGAGAGAGCTTATTTTATTTCGTATCTCTGGCTATTGCGGTCATTCTTTTTGAAGGAGGACTTACCTTAAGGCGTGGCGAGGTGGGAAATATTGGTCCCGTTATCGTGAAGCTGATAAGTGTGGGGGTTGTAGTTACCTTTTTTGGCGCCGGGCTTGCAGCACATTTTATATACGGGTTCTCGTGGCAAATATCTTTCCTGTTTTCGTCCCTTATCATAGTTACAGGACCTACGGTTATTGCACCTATTCTTCGGAATATTCCTCTTAAAACTCATGTTTCCTCCATCCTGAAATGGGAAGGAATTTTGATAGATCCTATTGGCGCACTGATTGCCGTTTTGATGTATGAATTTATTCGCGTTGAAGGTGGGCAGGATTTTACTATTACAGCGCTTACAGAATTCGGGAAGATCATTCTATTTGGTTTCACCTTTGGTTTCACCTTTGCTCATATCCTGGCCCTGCTTATAAAGCGGAACGTAATACCTCACTACCTGCTTAATGTTTTCACCCTGGCCACGGTACTTGGGGTATTTGTACTTGCCGATACATTTGCCCATGAAAGCGGACTTTTAGCAGTAGTGGTTATGGGAATGGTTATGGGTAACAAAAACCTGCCAAACATCAAGGAACTGCTTTATTTTAAAGAGTCTCTGAGCGTACTGCTCATTTCGATCCTATTCATTCTCCTTGCAGCAAATATCGAAATCTCTGACCTATTACTTATTTACAACTGGAAAGCGGCTATGTTGTTTGGGGCAGTCGTGTTCATTGTACGGCCTATTGGGGTTATTCTTAGTTCCCTGGGTTCTAATCTTAAAGCCAATGAGATTGCCTTTATCAGCTGGGTTGGCCCCCGTGGTATTGTTGCGGCCGGTATTGCTTCCCTTTTTGGGCTTAAACTGGCCAGGGAAGGAGTTCCGGGAGCCGAATATATCACTCCGCTGGTCTTTATGGTAGTATTACTCTCTGTACTGCTCAATGCCACCACGGCGCGCATCTTTGCTAAACTGGTAGGTGTTTTTGTAAAAGACGCAGAGGGAATTCTCATTATTGGCGCATCTTCTGTTTCAAGGCTTATTGGTAAATACCTGCAAGACAATAATAGGCATGTGGTGCTGATGGATAACAATGGTGATAACGTAATGAAGGCGAAGGATCTGGGCCTTGATGCTATTGCAGGTAGTGTTTATGAAGACGATCTTTTCAACAATGTTGAGCTCAATGATGTTGGTTACCTCATGGCTATGACCGGGAACAGTGATATCAATAAAACTGCGATAAACAAGTTTACCAACCAGTATGGGGAAAAGGGCTCTTTCAGGCTTATTTCTTCGGATGAAATGAATGATCCGGAGACAAATCCTTCCGAAGGATTATTTTCTCACACCGATGATTATATTAAATTAACTGAAGTGGCCAGAAGCTATCCCACCATTCATGAGGTAGTACTCAACAGCAGGGCGCATTATGAAGGTTTACTGGAAATTTCTAAAACCGATCCCGACATTATTCCGCTTTTTGTAAAGACCGATACCGGCGAATTAAGGATTATCCCATCCCACAGTTCAGAAGTGGAAATTAACAGCGGATACCAATTGGTTTATTTAGGTAAAAAGATCAAGAAGGAAGAAGAAGAACAGGAAGAGAACTACGAAGAGACAGTAGAAAAGCTTGAAAGCGAAAACTAATCTTTATTGATCTCCTCCAGAAGCTCATTGGTTAATTCGAGGGTGAAGAGAAACTGATTGAAAGGAGAGGACTTATAATAAAGAATATTGATGTAGCCCGTAAGATGATTTAGGTCTTTGGATCTGCTCATGGGAGGGTGAGAGAAATGATAAGAAGTTTTCAGAAGAAGTAACTTCCTTTTACTCTTGAGTATTTATTAAAATCATATGATTCTTCTCTGATTTATTCCTGATATAAGGCGTTGCTCTTCATAGCTTGATACTGGCTAGGGGAGACCTTGTTGATTTTTTTAAAGGTTCTATTAAAATAAGAGAGGCTGTTAAATCCTGACAGGTACGAAACTTCAGAAATTGTTTTTACGGGAGATGTCTCAAGTAATAATTTACAGGAGTAATTTATTCGAAACTCATTCAAGAAGGTAATAAACGGTTTGCCGGTACTCTTTTTAAAATATCTACAAAAAGCAGATTTATTCATACCAGATCTTTCTGCTACCTTGCCTAGGGTAATATCTTCTTTAAAATGCAGCATGATATATTCAACTGCATCATTCACTCTTTTTTCTGAAATTTTATAATAATTCAACCAGGTTAAACTTCCGAGGCTCGTATAGGTTTTATACCTGGATAATTTCAGTAAAATGTTAAGAACATTAAGAGCATTCTCGGAATGAGATTCACTGTCAATGTTGTCCAATATTTGCCGAATGTGAATATTTTCCGGCTGTCGGAATAGAACACCCCTTTTGCTTATTGTAACAATTTGTTTTAAAAAAGAAAATTCAGGCAAGTCTTTACTATTTCTGCTTAAAAAGGATTCATTAATATGAAAAACATAAGCTTTTGAAATTTTAGTATTTTCATTTGAATATTTACTATAGAACATATGAGGTACATTTTGTCCCAGAATAAAAATATCATCTTTTTTGTAATCCCCTATAAAATCGCCAGCATACAATGTGCCTTCTCCTTCAACAATATACACCAGTTCCAGCTCAGGGTGGTAATGCCATAGTTTGAGGAATTCCCTGGCCTCATGAACAGAAAATTTAATATTTCGGGTAAGATATTTATGTAAAAATTGAAGTTTCATTGATTAAAATCACGGCTCTCGCCAATTTTTTATATAAATGAAATTAAAAAAAGAAGGATGTGCAAATATTGTTCAACACATTGTAAATATTGTTCACATATTTCGTTTTTATGGAGCTTATCTTTGAAATGATATTTTTAACTTATTATAATCTTTTTTGGAAAAAGCTGTAATTATATCTCCTAATGACAATGTAGCTGTTGCTTTTCAAAATATAAACTTTCTAAAACTTAACCTCTGGGAAGAATGGGAAATCCCGATGGGTGGCCGGCTTAACAGTTTAATTATGTTCTGATGAAGCTTCTCTTATCACCGGTACAAATTTCCCTATAAATGGAGGATTTATTAAATTTAATGGATAAATGAAAAGAATATTTACTTTTTTAAGCTTATTATTTTTTAGCTCAGTTATAGCTCAAACAACACATGAAGAGGCAAAAAGGGCAATTGAAGAGAGAAGTTTCCCCAACTGGTTTCAGGATGCCAAACTAGGCATTTTTATTCACTGGGGATTGTATTCGGTTCCGGCTTATGGAGGAAAGGAAAGTTATTCTGAATGGTACCTGCGTGGTTTACAAATGAACGACAGCTTACGTACTAATTTTTTAAAAAAGACCTATGGAAGCGACTTTACCTATAATGATCTTACCAATGAATTTAAGGCCGAGCTATTTGATCCTGAAGAATGGGCAGATTTATTTAAAAGAGCGGGAGCTAAATATGTTGTTTTAGTCTCTAAACATCATGATGGGTACGCCCTCTGGCCAAGTAAATATAACCGTAACTGGAATAGTGTAGATACAGGTCCCAAAAGAGACATAGTTGGAGAAGTTACAGAAGCAGTTAGAGATTCGGGACTTAAAATGGGGTTATATTATTCTTTACCAGAATGGAATCACCCACTGCATAGGTGGTACAGTGATCCTCACGACAGCATAAACACTTATGTGGAAACTTACATGATACCTCAATTCAAGGAGCTTGTAAGCACGTATAAACCTTCGTTAATTTTTGCGGATGGAGAATGGTATAATTCTGCCAAACAATGGCACTCTGCAGAGCTTATTAACTGGTATTATAATCTTGTTGGAGATGAGGCAATTGTAAACAACCGGTGGGGAAGCGGACTCGATGTGGGTTTTCTTACCCCTGAGTATAGTGCAGGAATCAAAGAAACCTCCAGGCCATGGGCTGAAGTTAGGGGTATAGGACGTTCTTTTGGACTCAACCGAAATGAAGACCTGGAGGCATATGGAACCTCTAAGGAACTTGTTGAGAAATTTGTTCAGGCTGTAGCTAATGGAGGAGGAATGATCTTGAATGTTGGTCCTGGAGCCGATGGTCAAATTCCATTAATACAGCAGGAGCGACTTGTACAACTAGGAAACTGGCTCGAAATAAACGGCGAGGCAATTTATGGAGCAGAAGCATTTGATATTACTGAAGAAGAGAAAGAGGTGCAAATTTCCAGGGTAGATGAGGTGATCAATTTTAATTGGGTACGTAACTCTCCATTAAAAGGAATTAGAGAAGATGATTTTTCCGTGAGGTGGGAAGGCTATCTTGTTGCTCCCAAAAATGGCAAATATAACATTGAATTAGATGCAGATGATGAAGCAATTCTGGAGCTTGATGAAAGAACAATTATAAATAACAATTACACAGCTCCAGATAAAGAGGCTGAAGTAATGAATGCAAATACCAGCTACTCAGAAAATGCAGTAGTTGATTTAAAGGCCGGGAAACCTTATAAACTGGTATTGAATTACAGAGAAAAGAAGCAGAATGCAAAGGTTACACTATCCTGGAGCAGTAAAGGAGGTGAGAAAGAAATTATTCCTGGTGATGCTTTCTACTTAGATCAGGAAAAGATTCAGCCAGGGTTACAGGGACAATACACTTCATTAAAAACACACATTGCTTACACTAAAAAGAACAACTCCCTGTATGCAATTAGTTTTGAATGGCCCGAGGATTCTTTACAACTAAATATTCCAAAGCCAAAACCAGGAGCTACAGTGAAAATGCTCGGTCTTGAAAGAGAACTTGACTGGAGCTACAAAAACAGTAAAATGTTTATTAACACCAGTGGAATTAAATATAATGAATTACCCTCCCATGATGCATGGACATTCAAAATAGATAATTACTAAAATATTTTAAATAAACTAATAAGATTTGGTGAAGCAGGAAAAGAAAAACCTGGAGTACTTTCGATCTACTTGTACTGTAACATCAATTGCCGGAAGTTATCCAGCTTGTAAAGGAATTTCCTGCGCCAGCTTTTTGTATTGGATCATATGGGTAAACCTCAAATAGCTAAAGGTCTCTCGAATGAATGGGTAGAGAATATCAGAGTATTAAGTAGTCATAAGAATGTCTATTGTAAAATCTCAGGATTTTTAACCGAGACAGGGAATTTTAAGTGTACAAAGAACGATTTCAGCTCTTTTTTTGAAGTAGTAAGCAAAGCTTTTGGTGAGAACAGACTGATGTATGGATCCGATTAGCCGGTATGTCTCGCTGCAGGAAGCTATAGTGATACTGTGGGAATTATTAAGGACTATTGCAGGGAGCGGGGAGATATTTTTCTTGAAAAGCTGATGGGTATAAATGCAGAAAAATTCTATCATTTATGACGAAAAAGTTTATTTTTTCTGTTTTGGCAATTCTAAGCTTCTGGTTATCTATAAAAGAAGCAAACGCTCAGAACGTAACAGATTCAATTCCCGAGCATATACTGTGGTATGATGCCCCCGCAAGCGAGTGGTTGGAGGCATTACCTGTAGGAAATGGTAGAATAGGAGCCATGGTCTTTGGAGATCCAAAAAATGAAAGGATTCAGTTAAATGAAGATTCTATGTGGCCGGGAGGGCCTGACTGGGGGAATGCTAAAGGCAATCCTGAAGATCTCAAATATATTCGAGAGCTCATTGAAGAGGGCCAGATTGAAAAGGCAGATAAAGAGATTGTAGAACGGTTTTCATATAAGGGTATAGTTCGATCTCACCAAACTTTAGGGGATCTGTACATCAATTTTCACGAGCGTGGGTCTGTAGAAAATTATAAGCGTCTTTTAAATCTAAATACGGCTGAGGTGGTGATCAGTTACACTTCAGAGGGCTCAGCATATTATCAAAAGGTATTTACCAGCGCACCAGATGATTTACTTGTAATTGAATTAGGTACCAATTCAGAAAAGGGGATGAATTTGACTTTGCGGTTAGATCGCCCGGAAGATGAGGGGCATTCCACAGTGCAAATAAGCAATCCTCATTCATCTGAGATTGCAATGAATGGAGTGGTGACACAATACGGTGGGAGGGTACATTCCCAACCAGCACCCTTAGATTATGGGGTCCAATTTGAAACTGTATTGAAAACAGATCATGAAGGGGGCACAGTGATACCAAAAGATGGAACCCTTATATTACAGGGGGTGAAAAAAGCCACAATTAAACTTGTGGCAAATACTTCATTTTATACTAAAGATTTTCAAAATAGAAACAGGGAAGTTTTAGATCGTTTATCGGGAGTAGGATATGAGAAACTTTACGAAAGACATGTGCAGGATCATCAAAAGTATTTCAACAGGGTTCAATTTCAACTGGGTAAGAATAAAAGCAGCAAATTACCAACAGATCGTCGGCTGCAAAACTTAGCCAAAGGGGAAGAAGATTTGGATCTGGTATCAGATCTTTTTCAATTTGGAAGATATCTTCTTATTTCATCCTCAAGACCCGGTACCAATCCTGCAAACCTCCAGGGTTTGTGGAATGACCATCTTGCGGCACCGTGGAATGCCGATTACCACCTTAATGTTAATCTACAAATGAATTACTGGCCTGCTGAGGTGACTAATTTAAGTGAGTTTCATCAGCCATTATTCGATTTTACCGATAGGCTTATTGAGAGAGGCCGAATTACCGCCAGGGAACAGTATGGCATAGAGAGAGGGGCTGTGGCGCATCAGGCGACAGATCTTTGGGCTTCGGCTTACATGCGGGCAGAACAACCTTACTGGGGCAGCTGGATTCATGGCGGGGGCTGGTTGGCTCAACATTACTGGGAACATTATAACTTTACCCACGACAGGGAATTTTTGGAGGAGCGGGCATATCCTGCCATTAAGTCTTTTGCAGAATTTTATCTGGACTGGCTGGTATGGGATAAAAAATCTAAGAAGTGGGTTTCATTTCCAGAAACCTCACCCGAAAACTCTTATATAAATGAAGAAGGGAAAAGAGCGGCAGTTTCATTTGGTAGTGCTATGGGCCATCAAATTATAGGTGAGGTATTTGACAATGTATTGGCAGCCGCAGAGATATTAAATATTGAAGATGATTTTATCGCAGAGGTTCGGGAGAAAAATAAGTCACTTTTTCCCGGAATTGTGGTGGGGCCAGATAATCGACTGCTAGAGTGGAATGAAGCCTATGAAGAAACAGAAAAGGGGCATAGACATCTTTCTCACCTATATGCACTTCACCCAGGCGATGATATTACCCCCGCAACTCGAAAAGCTTTTGCTGCAGCAAGAAATTCTATTGATTTTAGATTGAAACATGGTGGTGCCGGTACCGGCTGGAGTCGGGCGTGGATGATTAACTTTGATGCACGCTTACTAGATGGAGAATCAGCAAAAAGTAATGTAAATAAATTCATGCAGATATCCCTGGCAAAGAATCTATTCGATTTGCACCCTCCTTTTCAAATAGACGGGAATTTTGGGTTTACAGCAGGAATTGCCGAAATGCTGCTTCAGTCACACGAAGGATTTTTGAGGATACTTCCTGCGCTTCCCGAAGCCTGGAAAGAGGGGAGTATTTCAGGATTAAAGGCAAGGGGAAATATTGAGGTTGATATTATATGGGAAAACGGGAAGTTAAAGGAGTTAATTCTAAAGGCGAATAAAAACAGTCTTCAGAAGATTGTATATGCGGAAAGAGAGGTTGAAGTTGACTTACCTGCAGGAAAGAAAGTGCGGCTTAACGCTAAACTTCAAATAAAAAAATAGCATTCTTCAAAAGAAAAGAAGGTTGTAAAACTTATTTAAACATGAATATACTACATCGCATGAGTCTTATAGGTTATTTCTTTTTGTTTTTTAATCTTTTACAGGCACAGGAGATCGCCGACCCTGTGGGGCCCCTTCCTTCCCAACGTCAGTTAAACTGGCAGGAAATGGAATATTATGCTTTTATTCATTTCAATATGAACACCTTTACAAACCGCGAATGGGGAGAAGGAGGGGAATCACCTGAACAATTTAATCCCACAGAATTAGATGTGCGGCAGTGGGTAAAAGTGGCAAAGGAGGCTGGTATGAAGGGAATAATAATTACTGCAAAACATCATGACGGGTTTTGTCTCTGGCCTTCAGAAACGACAGAACATTCTGTGAAAAATTCTCCATGGAAAAATGGTGAGGGAGATCTCGTAAAAGAACTTGCAAAAGCTTGTGAAGAATTTGATCTTGGGTTTGGTGTTTATCTTTCCCCCTGGGATAGAAACCATGCCGAATATGGCAGGGAAGAATATGTGAAGGTTTTTCATAGACAATTGGAAGAACTAATGACCAATTATGGTCCTCTTTTCGAAGTTTGGTTTGATGGTGCTAACGGTGGTACGGGTTATTACGGAGGTGCCAATGAGAATCGGAAAATAGATCACAGAAGTTACTATCAGTGGGATAAGGTATATTCAATAATTAGAAAGCATCAGCCGGATGCTGTAATTTTTGGAGATAATGGTCCCGACATTAGATGGATAGGGAATGAAGAAGGTGTAGCGGGTAAAACAAATTGGTCTCTAATTCGTAAAGCCGAAGTATATGCAGGATCGGGCAAACATAAAGAATTGCAGTACGGGCATGCCGATGGAACTCACTGGGTGCCCGGAGAGGCCGATGTTTCAATAAGGCCGGGCTGGTATTATCACCCGCAGGAAGATCACCTGGTAAAATCTCTCCCGCATTTGCTCGATATCTATTACGAGTCTGTTGGAAGAAATGCTTCCCTGCTGTTAAACATTCCGGTAGACAGGAGAGGGCTTATTCATGGGAATGATATAAAGCAGTTAATGAAGCTGAGAGAAAAACTGGATGAGGATTTTAAAAATAATCTGGCTCAGAATATAGAAGTGAGTGCAAGTAAATTAAGAAATAATGATTCAAAATTTTCTGCAAAAAACACCGTAGACGGTAATAAGGAAACCTATTGGTCTCCTGGTAAAAACGAAATTAAAAGTTCTCTTACGTTAGATTTTGGTAAAGATGTTGTTTTTAATAGATTCCTGGTACAGGAGTATATTCCTCTTGGACAGAGGGTAAAATCTTTCACTATAGAAGGCCTTGTTAATGGGGAATGGCATGAAATAGATCGCCAAACAACCATAGGCTATAAAAGAATTTTGAGGTTTGACCTAATCAAAGCATCTGCTCTAAGACTAAATATTCTGGATTCCAAAGCCAGTCCTTTAATATCGAATATTGAAGTGTATAATGCTCCCGCATTGTTGGTAGCTCCTGAAGTTTCCAGGTCAAAAAACGGAGTGATTACCCTGCAGGTTCCCGATGAAAACGTGCATATCTATTATACTCTAGACGGGACTGAACCAAACCAGGATTCTTACAGGTACAAAGGAGGTATTGACGGAGAAGAGCCGGTTACTGTAAAAGCAGTGGCCTATGATCCTCTAAGCGGAAGGTACAGTGAATTAAGAACTGTAAATTTTGATATTCCGAAGACCAACTGGAAAGTTATAAGCGCGACTTCTGGTGACACCAAAGAAGTTTTCAAAATTATTGATGAAGATAAGAGTACCTGGTGGGCATCAACAAAAAATGAGGAGTTACCACAGGAAGTGGTGATTGATTTGGGCAGGGATTACCTTCTGAAGGGTTTTACTTATCACCCTTCGCAGGATAGATGGTCATTTGGAACTATTTCAGATTATATTTTTAAAGTGAGTAAAGACAATCAAAACTGGGACCAAGCAGCTTCAGGTGAATTTGGCAACATTCGTAACAACCCTATTGAGCAAAAGGTAGGTTTTGAGCCTGTTGAAGCAAGGTACATTAAACTTAAAGGTGTAAGAAGCACAGATAATAGTGGTGCTATTTCTATTGGAGAGCTAAGTGTAATAACAGTAAACCAGAAATAAATATGGACTTAGGCCTTACAAATAAAGTTATATTGATAACCGGTGGGATGCAGGGAATTGGAGGAGCAATTTCCAGGTGTGTGGCACAGGAAGGAGCAATTCCTGTATTTATAGGAAGAAATGCGAAATCTGGAAAGTTGCTGGAGTCTGAATTAATAAATATAGGTCAAAAAGCATACTTCTTGCAGGGAGATCTCAATATTGATGGTACTTGCAAAGAACTGGTACTAGCTGTAAAAGAGAAATATGGAAAAATAGATGCACTGGTGAATAACGCTGGCGCAAATGATGGTGTAGGTCTTGAAAATGGTAATCCAGAGAGCTTTTCTAAATCAGTATTCAATAATTTGAATCACTATTATGAAATGGCACATTATTGCCTGCCTCATCTAAAAGAATCTAAGGGTAACATTATTAACATTAGTTCAAAGGTAGCTCTCACAGGCCAGGGTAACACCTCGGGTTATGCCGCTGCTAAAGGTGCACAATTAGCGCTTACAAGAGAGTGGGCTGCCGAGCTTTTGCCCTTTAAAATAAGGGTGAATGCTATTTTACCGGCAGAAGCTTTCACCCCTTTGTATAAAAACTGGCTGAGTTCTTTTGATGATCCCGGGAGTAAGTTGAAAAGTATTACATCAAAAATCCCTTTAGGCAAACGTATGACTAGTGTTGAGGAGATTGCCGATCTGGCTGCCTTTATTTTGTCTGAGAAATCTGCTCATACCACAGGACAGTTTTTATTCGTGGATGGCGGGTATGTTCACCTGGACAGATCTTTAACTTAATGTGCTGTGATCTCAATATAGTGGCGCAAATGTAGGTGGATAGTGTCTCTTTAATCTCTCTAGACATCATCATAATCCACTTTCAACGTGCTTGAAGTGGGATGTGCCTGGCAGGTTAGCACAAGGCCTTCTTCGATCTCGCTATCTACTAAAATGGAATTTTTTTCCATTTCGGCGGTTCCTTCTACAATTCGGGCAACGCAGCTGCTGCAAATTCCGCCCTGGCAGGAGTAGGGCACATCGATATCATTGTCTAGCGCCATTTGTAAAACAGTCTTATTCTTGGGCATACTCAGGGTTACCTCCTCTTCATCAACTTTTATGGTGAGCTGGGTTTCCCCCTCAAGATTAGACTTAATTTCTCCTTCAACTTCAGTATTAAAGAGTTCAAAAAGAACCTGCTCTTTTGTGATGTTGTTCTTCAGGAGGACTTCAGAAACTTTATTGATCATTTCTTCAGGCCCACAAAGATAGAAGCGGGTAAAATTGGTATCCTTAAACCTGTTTTTCAGCACGTAATTCACCGTGCCTTCATCAATCCTTCCGTAGTGGCAGTTTTCTTCGTTACACCTGCTGTAAACAAACTCGATAAAAAGCCTGTCGGGGTGCGCTGCCTGTAGCTGCAGTAGTTCTTTAAAAAAGATGGTTTCGTCTGGAGTGCGGTTACCGTACACAAGTACAAAACGGCTGTGTTTCTCTTGCTGTAGTACTGTTTTTAGAATAGACAATACAGGAGTTATCCCGCTCCCGGCTGCAAAAGCTGCATAGGTGTGAGGGTGGCCATCCTGTACCGGTTCAAAGATAAATTTACCTTCGGGAGGATGCACTTCCAGTACATCTCCGGCTTTTAATTTGTTATTGGCCAGTACCGAGAAAGTTCCGCTTTTCACTTCTTTTACAGTAACCTTGAAGGTATCATCTGTAGGCGGAGTACAAAGGGAATAGGCTCTACGAACTTCTTTTCCTTCTATAGTGGTTTTAAGTGTAACGTATTGTCCTGCTTTAAAGGAAAATTCGGTTTTTAATTCCTGTGGTATTTCAAATTCGAGACTCACTGCCTCTGCTGTTTCCCTGATTATATTTTTAATCTTTAACGGAAAGAATTTGCTCATTTTTTGGGTATTTGCCGACAAAAATACAAAGTATGAGAATTTATTTCTGTAACAAAATCGTAAATTTCATTACTTGTAAGGTAAAGTAATACAATGTATCAAAGGTTTATTTCTCTTCAATGGAAGGCTTTTTACCGCTCGGCCAGCTTTGGCAGGAGTATGGGGCTCAAGATATTCATGGCCTTTATCGCGATTTATTTCTCACTGGTGTTCCTCACGCTGGGGATTGGCCTGTACCCTTTGCTCAAGGAAGCTTTCCCGGAACAGGAGCCACTGCAAATAGTTAATAGGTTTCTACTGGTCTATCTCGCACTGGAACTGCTAATGCGCTTTATGCTGCAAACGCTTCCGGTAATGACCATAAAACCATTACTGTCCTTACCCATTCTCAAGTCTAAGGTGGTAAATTACGTGTTATTCCGCTCCCTGTTTTCTTTTTTCAACTTTTTGCCGCTATTGTTGTTTGTTCCGTTTGCGGTCTTTACAGGATATAAGACTGAATATTCGGTTCTTTCCATAACGGCCTGGGCGGTGGCTGTAATTGGGCTTATCTTGTGCATAAATTATCTCAATTTTCTTCTGAAAAAGAAGTTTGCAGATGACCTCAAGGCGCTGCTTCCTTATCTTATTATCGCTCTTGCACTTTATGGCCTTGAGAGATTTGATATTTTTAGTATCACTGAAGTTTTTGCGAGCGGACTAAACTATGTGCTCGAAATGCCATTTTTGGCACTCCTGCCACTCCTGCTTGCCTTTGCTCTTTTTAAATGGAACCAGAAGGTTCTTAAAAGCAGGTTCTACCTTGATGAATCGCTCAAGGCTAAAGTAACCGAGGCAAAGTCACAGGATTTTGCATGGCTTCGCCGCTTTGGAGGTATAGCACCTTTCCTTCAGCTTGACCTTAAGCTAATCTGGCGCAATAAGAGGCCCAAAACCCTCATATTTATTTCGCTGCTCATCATGGGCTACGGCATGATCTTTTATCCGCAGGACACCTATCAGGATTTGCCTTCGGTGTTCGTTTTTGTCGGCATCTTTATGACCGGCATCTTTATGATCAACTTCGGGCAGTTCATTCCTGCCTGGGATTCTTCGTATTATTCTATGATGATGGCCCAAAATATTCCGCTTAAGCAGTACCTCAATGCCAAGGCAGCACTTATCATCTTCAGCATTGTGATTTTGACTATTTTAACCACTCCTTATGTGTTTTTTGGATATAAAATACTGGTAATCAATATTGTATGCGCCATTTACAATATTGGGATCAATGTGCCGGTACTCTTATTTGCCGGATCTTTTAACAGGAAAAGAATAGACCTTGAAAAAAGCCCTTTTATGAACTATCAGGGAACAGGAGCGGCACAATGGCTGGTAGGCCTGCCCTTACTTATTATGCCCATACTCATATTTTGGGTGCTGAATAAATTTGTTTCCTTTGAAGTTGCCACCATAGTTTTGGCAGCTTTAGGATTGCTGGGCATAATATTTAAAAAAGCCATAATGGAACAAATAACCGAGGCTTACAGAAAAAATAAATACGCCATGATCAATGGCTTTAAACAAACAGGAGAATAAGATGATAACAGCTACAAATCTTACAAAAGTTTACGGCGGTACAAAGGTACTTGATGTTGAACATCTGGAGATCCCAAAAGGACAAAGCTTTGGCCTGGTGGGAAATAACGGAGCCGGAAAAACCACATTTTTCAGCCTTTTGCTTGACCTTATTCAGCCAACAACCGGGAGCATTTTTAATAATGAAATTACGGTAAGCCAAAGCGAGGCCTGGAAACCTTTTACCTCTTCTTTTATTGATGAGAGCTTTCTTATTGGCTACCTCACCCCCGAAGAATATTTCTATTTTGTAGGAGAACTTCGCAATCGCAATAAGGCCGACGTTGCTGCTTTTCTGCAGAATTTTGACGAATTCTTCAATGGAGAGATCCTGGGGAGAAAGAAATATCTGCGAGACCTGTCAAAGGGAAATCAAAAGAAGGTAGGAATAGTTGCAGCTCTTATAGGTGATCCTGAAGTGGTTATTCTCGATGAGCCTTTTGCAAACCTCGATCCAAGTACACAGATACGCCTTAAGGCGCTTATCAAGAAATTAACGGCAGGTTCTGAGATGACGGTTTTGATCTCCAGCCATGACCTTATTCATGTGACCGAGGTGTGCGAACGCATTGTTGTTCTCGACAAAGGGCACGTTGTGAATGATATTAAAACTTCGGAAGCAACTCTCAAAGAGCTGGAGCAATATTTTGCCGGGGCAGCGGTGCAGGTAGATGAGGAGCAGCAGGAAAATTCTTTTAAATCTGAAGTTTAACGTGCGCTACCAATAATTTTTCCTGGTGGTTTAGCAGTATTTCATGAGTAGAGAATTTAAAATTGCAGGCTGGGCAAGAATTCTTCTGTTCTTGTTTCCTTACCTGTTGATAGTAGGAGTTTTTCAATTTATAGGTTTGGCAGTAGCCGGAAATTCTATTGATGATCCTCTGTCGAGTATTAGTTCTAAAGAACACTTGATTTCCTCCTTTTTTGATCTTTTAGGCACTTTCCTGGTGCTCTGGATTTTTATGAAATACATTGATAAGGAGAAATTCGTGCAGTTAGGTTTTCAGACAAAAGGCCGGCTAGCCGATTTTGTGACGGGAACATTGGTGGGATTTATTACCATGTTCTCGGGGTTTCTTATACTGATGGGAATAGGAGAAATAAGTTATTCCGGAGTGAATTTTGATATTTATGAATTGTTGATATCAATATTGTTCTTTCTCGTCATTGCAGTTGTAGAAGAAACTTTAGTGAGAGGATATGTGCTTAAGAATTTGATGCTTTCAACCAATAAATATATAGCGATCATTATTTCTTCCGTTATTTTTTCTTTGATGCATGGGGCCAACCCAAATATGAGCCTTTTTAGTTTCATTGACCTTTTTTTTGCAGGGATGATCCTTGGAGTTTCTTACCTGTACACCAGGAATTTGTGGTTCCCTATTGGGTTGCACTTTGGATGGAACCTTTTCCAAACGCATTTTGGGTTCAATGTAAGTGGCCTGGATGTATACTCCTTAATTGAGATTAATTACACTTCAGCTAATTTGTTCAATGGCGGCGAATTTGGGTTTGAAGGTTCTGTGTTTTCTGTGGCTGCGCAGCTTCTTATTTTTGCAGGGATTGTAAATTATTATCAAAGCCGTTCGGGAATTTATTACCTGCAAAGTTTACTTTTAAGGAACAGGAAATAAATGCCCGCTGTCTTTAAAGATATTTATTTAATGCCGAAGATTTAGAAGTCTGTATCTTTGATTTAATGGCATAACATCCCGGTTTTTTTTCGCTATTTTTACCCGCCACAATAATAATTACAGCAGTTATAAGTTATTGCTAATAAGAACGATCACTTGATTTGAAATTATCTATAAAGGTTACTGCCATTTTTTTCCTGTTGGTTGCCTTAACAGGTTGCTCGAGAAAGAAGAACACTTTCCTGAACCGTAACTGGCATGCCGTAACAGCCGAATACAATACGCTTTATAACGGGAATCTCGCTCTTGATCTTGGTATTGAGGCACTTAATGAGAGCTATAGGGACAACTACTGGCAGATTCTTCCGGTAGAACGAATGGAAATTCGTGATGAGGTTATGGCTCCCGGAGAAACCTCAAACCCTAACTTTCTCGTAGCTGAAGAAAAAGCGGTGAAGGCAATTCAACGGCACTCCATGTTGATTGAAGGATCTGAGAATAATCCGCAGATAGATGAGGCGTATCTGTTATTGGGAAAAGCCCGGTACTATGATCAGCGCTTTGTGCCTGCGCTGGAAGCATTCAATTACATTCTTCATAAATATCCTCTTAGCAATACCATCAATGAAGCGCGCATTTGGAGAGAAAAGACCCATATGCGGCTGGAGTTTGATGAACTTGCCATAAAGAACCTTAAGAAGATACTCGACACTGAAAACCTTGAGGAAGCTAACCGTGCCGAAGCTTCGGCAATGCTGGCCCAGGCATATATCAACATCAATGCTCCCGACAGTGCTGTAGCTCATCTTGAACGTGCTGCCGAAATAACTGATTTTAAAGATAAAGAAGGTCGCTACTGGTATATTACAGGCCAGTTATATGATGTGCTGGGCAAAAGCGACAGGGCTTCTTACGCTTTTGATAGAGTAGTGGACCTGAACAGGAAAATACCGCGCATTTACCTGATCAATGCCATGATCAGGCAAATTGAATACAGCAATGCCACAGCCCAGGATAAGGCTGTGATACTGGAGGAGCTCAATTCCATGGCAAGAAATTGCGAAAACAGGCCGTATCTTGATAAGATCTATTTCCAGCTGGCCGAATTTCATTATCAGCAGGATTCCGTGGCATTGGCTATAGATTATTACAATCGCTCCCTTCGTACTCCCTCAGGCAATACCTACCTGCAGTCTTTAGACTATCAAACGCTGGGGAATATTAATTTTGATGCCGCCCAATTTGAGGTTGCCGGCGCCTACTACGACAGTACGCTCACAATGCTGCCCGATAATAGCAGGGAATACCGCCTCATAAAGAGAAAGAGAGACAATCTTGACGATGTGATCTATTATGAGAAAATGGCTCAGAACGCCGATAGTATTTTACATTTGGCCTCTCTAACCAAAGACCAACAACTCGATTACTTTACCCGGTACACCACACAATTGCGAGAAGCGGCTGTTGATGCGATAGAACAACCTGAACAACAACAGGCTGCTCAGGAATTTTTTGAGACTAAACGCCCTTCGATGCCCGGTGTGCCAAATCCGGGATCTTCTTTTTACTTCTATAATCCTACTGTGGTTGCCTTCGGAAAACAGGAGTTTTTCAGGTTGTGGGGTGACAGGGAACTTGCCGATAACTGGCGTACCCGCAGAATAAGCGGAGGGGGAGAAGACCTTGCGACTGAAGGTGTGAACGATCTTATTGATAATGATCCAAAATTTGATCCGCAGACTTATATAAGTAAGATTCCACAGGATGTGGCGGTATTAGACAGTCTTAAAAAGGATCTCAATTTTGCCAGTTATCAACTCGGATTGATCTATAGGGAAAAATTCAGTGAAAATGAGTTGGCGGCCGATAGACTGGAATTTGTATTGGCAAATCAGCCCGAGGAAAGATTGGTGTTGCCTGCAAAATACAATCTCTACAAAATTTACTCAGATTTGGGAATGCCCGGAAAAGCACAATCTCTTAAGACTGAAATTCTGATGGCTTATCCCGATTCACGGTATGCGGCAATACTTTCAAACCCTGAAAGCCTTTTACAGGATGAAAATAACCCCACAGCAATTTATGAAGAACTGTATGCTGGGTATGAATATCAAAAATATGACTCTGTCATTGTAAAAAGTAACCGTTTAATTGAACAGTTTGCAGGAGACGAAATTGTTCCAAAACTGGAGCTTCTAAAAGCGATGGCCGAAGGCAGGCTTTATGGATTTGAGGCTTACAAAGAAAGTCTCAACTATGTGGCTCTTAATTATCCGCAAACTGTTGAGGGTAAAAAAGCACAGGACATTATTGACAGGGCTTTACCTACCATGGCGACAGCTGAATTTGTGCCTCAAAATTCCGGCAATTCCTTCAAGTTAATATTTCCGGTTAATAGGGAAGAAAAAAAGGATGTTGACAGCCTGCAGCAGTCTCTTGTAAATGCCCTTCAGGAATTTGGATATTCAGGAGAGGTTTCACGGGACGTTTACAATTCCAATCAGGATTTTATAGTAGTACATGGATTCTCTTCGGCAGCAGCAGCTAATTTATTTGCGCAACGGCTTGAAGAGGAAGATAAGTATGCTATTGACGAAAAATCTTTCTATATTTCGACCCCAAATTACCGGATCGTGCAGATCCATAAGAACATAGAAAATTATTTAGAGACTTTAAATTCCCCCTCACCCTAATGTTTAAGCAGGAAAAAGCAAAGCAGGTAAAAGAAAACAGCAAGGAACAAAACAAGATTTCCCAGGGCACAAAAATTACCGGAAACATTGAAGCTAAAGGCTGTTTTCGAATTGATGGGCATGTGGAAGGAACGGTCAAAACCCCCGGAAAAGTAGTTATTGGCAAAGATGGTTTTGTAACAGGAGAGTTGAGTTGCGAAAATGCCGATATTGAAGGTAAATTCAACGGAAAACTGAAAATTACGGGCACCTTAAGCTTAAGAAGTACTGCTGTTATAGATGGGGAAGCCGTAGTTGCGAGGCTGGCCGTAGAGCCGGGCGCAACATTTAATGCCACCTGTACCATGCGTGGCGGCGTGAAAGCGATTCACAATGAAAGAGGAGAAAGAAAAGAACAAGAACAGTCAGCTTAAAAACTGGGCGGTATTTACCGGGATTGCCTTTCAAATGGGTGCCACAATTTTTTTGTGTGCATGGATAGGGAAAAAGCTGGATGAAAGATACCCCATGGAAAAGAACTGGTTTACTATAGGCTTTGTACTTTTTGGCCTGGTAGCTTCAGTTTACGTCGTTTTAAAACAGCTTAAACGTTACAACAATTGAATCCTCTTATTTTTAAAGATCTTTTCAGGTTTGTCCTCCTTCTTTTTCTTGTTGCGGGATTGAGCTATGGGATCCATTATTTTGTTGTCACTTCCTATTTCTCGCGGCAAACTCTGGAGCTTGTAAATTTCGCTTATAAGTTTTGTGTGGGCATCACACTGCTTTTTACCTCTACCATTATTTTAGCCAGCTCACACCTCAAAGAGCAACTCGGATTTATATTTCTTATTAGTGGTATGGTGAAGCTGGGAATCTTTTATTTCCTCATCAAGACTTCAGGATTTGACCTGGACAAATCTGTCTTTTTACATTTTTTTGTTCCTTATGCGCTTTCTGTGGTGGTGGAAATTATCTATATCGCGAAAATCCTCAACCGAACTAACTTCTCGAAAGACAGATAATTAGGGCGAGTACAGGGCAAAAAAACAATTACGAAACATAGGCTGTGTTTTTTTATATAATTATGTACATTTGCAGCCAAATTAAAGGACTGTAATTCACCCGAAAATGCAAAAGGAAAACGTTGCGAAGTTTTTATTAGCCTGTCTTTTAATGTTTGTGAGTATTAGTTCACAGGCATTTACTGCAAAAGAGCCTCAGGAAGGGGGCGATGCAAAGGTCAATACCGAAGAGGAAATTAAGGATTATATTGATCATCACCTTGCAGATTCTCATTATGTAAATTTCTTTTCTGACGGGGAAACCGGCGCACATTATGGTTTTTCGCTTCCTGTGATCCTTTGGGATGATGGGTTGAAGGTTTTTTCTTCAGGAAAATTCCATCATGGAGAAGACCTTGCTGTAATTGATGGTCAACATTACCGTCTTTATCATTCTAAGATCTATAAAACTGATGCCGAGGGTACTATCACCTATGGTGAGAATGGATTTCCTTCAAATGAACGTCCGCTTGATTTCTCTATAACCAAGAATGTACTTTATATGTTGGTTGTGAGTATTCTAATGCTTCTTGTATTTGGAGGTTTGGCACGACAGTATAAGAGCCGTAAGATTCCAAAAGGGTCAGGAAGAGTGCTTGAGCCTCTTGTGTTGTATGTGCGTGATGAGATAGCGAAACCCAACATCGGGAAGAACTATAGAAAATATACCGGATTTTTATTAACAGTTTTCTTTTTTATCTGGATCCTTAACCTTTTGGGAATGACGCCACTTGGTGTGAACGTGACCGGGAATATCGCGGTGACCATGGCTTTGGCGTTGATCACATTTTTCATTGTTCAGTTCAGCGGAAATAAGGATTACTGGAAACACATTTTCTGGATGCCGGGAGTGCCGTGGCCTATGAAGATCATCCTTGCACCAATCGAAGTGCTGGGGATGTTCACAAAGCCATTTGCCCTAATGATCCGACTTTTTGCGAACATGACTGCAGGGCACGTGATTATTATGACCCTTCTTGGATTGATCGTGGTATTCCAGAATTGGATCGCAGGACCTGCTTTCTTTGGGTTCACTATTTTCATTTCTATAATTGAATTACTGGTAGCTTTTTTACAGGCATATATCTTCACCCTGCTTAGCGCCCTTTACATAGGGATGGCGGTTGAAGAGCATGATGATCATCATCCTGCCGACAACGAAGATATTCCTGTAGTATAATATAAACACATTTAAGAGTAAGTTTAATTTTTAATAAGTAAGTATGGAAGCCTTAAATTTAGATTTGATTGGAGCTGGTTTAATTATTATTGGAGCTGGTTTTGGTCTTGGTAAGATTGGTAGCGCTGCAATGGAAGGAATTGCACGTCAGCCAGAAGCTGCCGGTAAAATCCAAACTGCAATGATTATCATCGCTGCACTTTTGGAAGGTGTTGCTTTTGCTGCTCTTTTTGCAGTATAATCAATCAGAAAGAACTTCAGGCTTTGCAGCGGTTGGCTGCAAGGCTTGAATTATTTAAAAATTAAACAATAGAAGAAATAAGATAGAATATGGAAAAGTTAGTCAACGATTTTTCTTTTGGATTGTTTTTCTGGCAGATCATTATCCTGGTTGTGCTGGTTGCCTTATTAGCAAAATTTGCATGGAAACCTATATTAGATGCTCTGAATGAAAGGGAGCAGGGAATACAGGATGCCCTAGATTCGGCTGAAAATGCGCGTAAGGAAATGCAAAACCTTCAGGCCGATAACGAGAAGTTATTGCAGGAAGCCCGTATGGAGCGTGATGCTATGATCAAAGAGGCAAGAGAGATCAAAGAAAAAATGATTTCTGAAGCTAAAGAAGATGCCCAGAAAGAAGGTGAGAAAATGATCCAGCAGGCAAAAGCGACTATTCAGAATGAGAAGAATTCAGCGCTGGCCGATATCAAGAATCAGGTGGCTACCCTATCTGTTCAAATTGCCGAGAAAATGGTAAGAGAAGAGCTTTCTTCCAAAGGCAAACAAGAAAAGCTGGTAGAAGACATGCTTGATGATGTTACCTTAAACTAAGAAGATGCAGGGAAGTAGAGCAGCAGCGAGATATGCCAAAGCCCTTTTGAGCCTGGCGCAAGACAAAAATGTTACTGGAGAGGTAAACGCCGATATGGTTCTTATTAGTAAGACTATACAGGATAGTGAAGAGCTCCAGGCTTTTTTGAAGAGCCCTGTGGTGAAAAATACCATGAAGAAAAATGCCCTTTTAGAGATCTTTAAATCTGTGAATGGCGTTACTTCAGGATTATTTGAGATCCTAATTGAGAACAATCGTTTGAACATCCTTCCTTTGGTTGCATCAAGTTATGAGCGTCTTTATGACGAGATGAACGGAGTACATGTAGCGAAGGTTACAACGGCTATTCCGCTTACTCCTGCACTTGAGGCAAAGATTCAGCAAAAAGTAAAGGAACTAACAGGAAATGAGGCTAAGATTGAGAACATTGTTGATGAGAGCATCATTGGCGGGTTTATCTTAAGAGTGGGTGACATCCAATATAACGGAAGTGTGAAGTCGCAGCTTACAGGTCTCAAAAGAGAATTACAGAACAATACATACGTAGCAAAAATTTAATTAAAACCGCTGCGCCTGGGCGTAGCATTTTATTCTAAATAATTATGGCAGAAATTAATCCGGCTGAAGTATCAGCAATATTAAAGAAACAGCTTTCCGGGTTTGAGGCTAAGGCTTCCCTTGACGAAGTTGGTACAGTTCTCAATATTGGGGATGGTATCGCTAACGTCTATGGACTTTCCAATGCACAATACGGGGAGTTAGTTGAATTTGAAGGCGGATTGGAAGGAATTGTACTTAACCTTGAAGAAGACAATGTTGGGGTAGTACTATTAGGTCCATACAAACAGGTAAAAGAAGGAGCAACCGTTAAGAGAACTCAGCGTATTGCTTCTATCAATGTGGGAGAAGGAATTGTTGGACGTGTTGTAGACACGCTTGGGCAGCCTATCGATGGAAAAGGACCAATACAGGGTGAGACATTCCAAATGCCATTAGAGCGTAAGGCACCGGGGGTAATTTACCGTCAGCCGGTAACCGAGCCGCTTCAAACAGGAATTAAGTCTATCGATGCCATGGTACCAATTGGTCGTGGACAGCGGGAGCTTGTAATTGGTGACCGTCAAACTGGTAAGACAACAGTGGTTATCGATACTATTCTAAATCAAAAAGAATTCTACGATGCAGGGGAACCTGTTTATTGTATATATGTTGCTGTAGGGCAAAAAGCCTCTACTGTGGCAGGTATCGCCAAGACCCTTGAAGATAAAGGAGCTCTTGCCTATACCACTATCGTAGCTGCAAACGCATCCGATCCTGCTCCTATGCAGGTTTATGCTCCATTTGCAGGTGCTGCGATTGGTGAGTATTTTAGAGATACAGGTCGTCCTGCATTGATCGTTTATGATGATCTTTCAAAGCAGGCTGTTGCTTACCGTGAGGTATCTTTGCTTCTAAGACGTCCACCGGGGCGTGAGGCATATCCTGGAGACGTTTTCTTCCTTCACTCAAGATTGCTTGAGCGTGCTGCAAAAGTGATTGCTGATGATAGTATCGCGAAGAACATGAACGATCTTCCTGATGTTTTGAAAGACAAAGTAAAAGGTGGAGGATCGCTTACCGCACTTCCTCTTATTGAGACACAGGCGGGTGACGTTTCGGCGTATATCCCAACCAACGTGATCTCAATTACCGATGGGCAGATCTTCTTAACATCCGATCTTTTTAACTCTGGGGTGCGTCCTGCAATTAACGTGGGTATCTCTGTATCACGTGTGGGTGGTGCCGCGCAGATCAAGTCGATGAAGAAAGTTGCCGGTACACTTAAACTTGACCAGGCACAGTTCCGTGAATTGGAAGCATTTGCCAAGTTCGGGTCAGACCTTGATCCTGCAACATTGAATGTGATCGAAAAAGGTAAGCGTAACGTGGAGATCCTTAAGCAGGCTGAGAACAACCCTTATCCTGTAGAGAACCAAATCGCGATTATCTTTGCCGGTTCCAAGAACCTGTTGAGAAACGTTCCTGTAGAGAAAGTAAGAGAATTTGAAAAAGATTACCTGGAATATCTTGATGCCAAGCACAGAGATGTACTTGATCAACTAAAAGCAGGTAAGTATACAGATGAACTCACCGACACGCTTACAAACGTAGCTAAGGAGATTTCAGCTAAATATAAAAAGTAGTATGCAAGTGCAGAGTTAAGAGTTTTGAGTTATGAGCAAATTGGAAAATAGCCCGGTTCGGATTAAAAGTTTCCAGTTTGCTTGTGATATCGTTCTCTTTACCCGGTCCTTGAAAAAACGAAATGAATTTGAGCTGGCTTCCCAGCTTTTAAAAAGTGGAACTAGTATTGGAGCCAATGTTAGAGAAGCACAAAGGGGAGTAAGTACAAAAGATTTTAAAAACAAATTCGGTATTGCTTTAAAAGAGGCCGACGAAACCAAATATTGGTTAGAGCTAATAGAGGCAACTTCGGATATTGATTGCAAAATTTTAATTGCTAAGTGTGAAGAGTTGATAAGAATTATAGTTTCAATAATAAAAAACTCATAACTCTCAACTCTTAACTCATAACTAAAAAGAATGGCCAATTTAAAAGAATTAAGAAGCAGGATTACTTCGGTGTCTTCAACCATGCAGATCACCAGTGCCATGAAAATGGTATCGGCTGCAAAGTTGAGCAAGGCGCAGGATGCCATTACCGCTATGCGTCCTTATTCAGAAAAACTTTCTGAACTACTTCAGTCTCTCAGCGCGACACTAGACAGTGACCAATCGAGCAAATACGCCGAGCAACGTGAGGTGAACAAGGTGCTTATGGTAGCAATTTCCTCGAATCGTGGATTGGCAGGTGCTTTTAATTCCAATATCGTAAAAGCATCAAAATACGTTGCAAACCGCGATTACAGCGATAAAAGCGTAGAATTCTACAGCGTAGGAAAAAAGGCAAATGATATTCTGAAGAAAACTTTCAACATCTACAAAACCGAGACCGCTATTTATGACGACCTTAGTTTTGAGAATGCTGAAGCTCTTGCCAAAGAATTAATGACCCTTTTTGTAGAAGGCAGGTTCGACCGAATCGTTTTGGTGTACAACCAGTTTAAGAATGCCGCTACTCAAGAAGTGCAGGTAGAGCAGTTTTTGCCTATTGTTCCTGTTGAAAAAGATGAAAATGTGACCTTAGATTACATTTTTGAACCTTCAAAAGAGGAGATCGTGATGGAGCTTATTCCAAAATCTCTTAAAATGCAGGTCTATAAAGCCCTGCGTGACTCTTTTGCTTCAGAACACGGGGCTCGTATGACAGCAATGCACAAGGCAACAGATAATGCACAGGAACTTAGAGATTCCCTGAAGTTATCTTACAACAAAGCAAGACAGGCTTCTATCACCAACGAAATTCTTGAAATTGTTGGTGGAGCTGAAGCTTTGAATAAATAAAGATTCAGCTGGCGACAATTGGACGTAGCGATAGCGAAGTCAAATTAGCCAATCCTGAATCTTTAAATAAATAAAGATTCAGCTGGCGACAATTGGACGTAGCGATAGCGGAGTCAAATTAGCCAATCCTGAATCTTTGAATAAATAAAATTATTGCTGAAAATTTCAGCTTTTTGAAACTCCGTATCATCCGATACGGAGTTTTCTTTTTTAAGGGTTTTATTGAAAATTAAAAAAAGGCCCTAATTTAAACTTTAAGAACCTGTCTTGACTCCCGACTCTTTGTTCGCAGCGATTTTAAGTCTAAAAAATAATTGGTATCAAAATTGGAGTACTACCTCCTGAACCTATAATTCCTTTAAGCGATGAAACCATTTTTTTTCTCTTTTTCGGCCCTTTTAATCCTTATGAGCTTTAGTAATTGTGCCAATGGCAAGCAATTGCAGGAGGAGCCGCCCAAAGCTGTGGGAGAAGCTTTTTACACTACCTGGACAGGTGGCGTGAGGGGCGCAGGTTCAGGTTTTAATCTGTTCATTCCGGTGACGGCAAATTCAGAGATTAAGATGGATACCGTTTACTTCCGCGGAAGAAAAGGTGTACTTGAAATTGAGCCTTCCAACCCCGACCTTTACGTGGCGCGATTTGAAACTCCCGGTGCAACAAAGGATTTTGTTATGCATAAAGATCCAAAAAAGGAGTTTGGGAACGAGGTTCCAAAAATGATTGAGAAAATACCTTTCGAACTTGCCGAAGGTGAGGCAGTAGTGCACTATACCAGGAACGGTAAGGAAAAATTCTTCAGGATAAAAAATATTCAGAAAAAAGACAGCGAACAAGTGCGCCTAAAAAACCCTAAAAACATTCAGCATTAATAGTACATTTGTGAGGAATTCTCAAGCAAAAACTATTGGCGCTCTTTCAGAAGCTATTTAAACAAACCGTCGTTTATGGTGTTGCTACAGTGGTACCCAGGATGCTATCATTCCTGTTGTTGCCGCTGTATTCTGCTTACCTTCCTACCCAAGGTTTTGGAGAAGTAGCAATCGTCTTTTCCTGGATGGCAGTGTTTAACGTGCTGCTCGCTTATGGGATGGAAACCTCATTTTTCAGGTTTTTTCATCAGGAAGAATTCCGTAAAGAGGTCACAGCCACCTCTGCACTTTCATTAATAGGTTCTACCTGCATATTTCTACTGCTGGGTTTCCTCTTTATGGAAGAAATTTCCTTTGCTACGGCCATTGCCTCTCATTACGTGCTCTACGTGATCCTGATTTTGGCACTCGATGCTCTGGCGACCATACCTTTTGCCTGGCTTAGGGCCACCGAAAGGCCAGGTGTTTTTGCTGCAATCAAGATTGGAAATGTTGCTGTTAACCTCGGGCTCAATATCTTTTTCATTGTCTATCTGCCAGAATTAGCATCCAAAAATGCCTTTTTTGAGACCCTGTATATTCCCAATTTTGAAATTGCTTATATTTTCATTGCCAACCTTGTTGCGAGTGCATTAACGCTACTGGTCATGTTGCCATTTTATTTTAAACTTCCGTATTCTTTTAACAGCGGTCTTTGGAAAAAAATGCTCAACTACGGCACCCCAATTTTAATTGCGGGGATAGGTTTTGTCATTAATGAAGTCTTTGATAAGATCCTGCTCGGCTGGCTGTTGCCTCAGGATATTGCAAAGTCTGAAGTTGGTGCCTATGCCGCCTGTTACCGCCTTGCACTTTTTATGACCTTGTTTGCCACGGCTTTCAGGTTGGGGATTGAACCATTTTTCTTTAGCCATGCCAAAGAAAAGAATGCGCCTCAAACCTACGCCACAATTACCAAATATTTTGTCATTTTTGGCGCCCTTATCCTGGTGCTGGTTACTATATTTTCTGACCTTTTAAAATTGCTGCTCATTAGAGATTCCTCATACTGGGACGCCATGGTGGTGGTACCAATGATCCTGGCCGCAAACTTTTTCCTGGGTATTTACCACAATCTTTCGGTTTGGTATAAGGTGAGCGACCGCACAAAATTTGCCGGCTATATCTCCCTTTTTGGAGCCGCAGTTACGTTGATCCTTAACTTCTGGCTTATTCCTTATTACAGCTATGTTGGGTCGGCCGTTGCAACTATGGTGGCCTATGGCAGCATGATGTTGCTCTCTTTTTACTTCGGAAGAAAATACTATCCCATTCCTTATGACCTGAAGCGAATTGGCGGCTACCTGCTCATTTCCCTCACTTTTTCGGGGATCTATTTCTACCTTTTTAGAAATAATTATTACTTCGGAAGTATATTAATCCTTATCTTTTTTGCCCTTATTTATTACGCTGAAAAGGATCAGTTAAAACAGCTTTTGAAGAAGTCATAATTTGAACTGCTTCCGAAGAAAACTAACAAAGCATGAACGTAAAGATAATTAACAAATCAAAGCACGAATTACCGGCCTATGAAACCGGATCATCTGCAGGGATGGACCTGCGAGCCAATATTTCTGAACCTGTTACCCTGGCACCCCTAGCCCGGGCTATTGTCAAAACAGGGCTTTTCATTGAACTTCCAGTAGGCCACGAAGCCCAGGTGCGCCCACGCAGCGGGTTGGCTGCCAAAAAAGGCATTACGGTACTAAATTCTCCCGGCACAATTGACGCCGATTATCGGGGAGAAATTGGGGTGATCCTGGTGAACCTTTCTAATGAAGAATTCACGATAAATGATGGGGAGCGCATTGCACAGATGGTCATCTCCCGTCACGAACACATCACCTGGAAAGAAGTTGACACCCTCGAAGAAACTTCACGCGGCAGCGGCGGCTTCGGAAGCACGGGGGTCTAGTACGTAGTGCTCAATGTTCAGTAGGCAGTTTTGATCAGTAAATAATTAACAGTGATCAGGATCTTAAAAGCTGTGCAAGGAACAACAAACAATAAATCAAGAACAAATTCATTAGTAAGTAAGAATCTTAACCTAAGATCTCACTACTAAATACTCAATACTAAAAAAATGAAAATCATAGTTCCCATGGCGGGTCGCGGGTCGCGGCTTCGTCCACATACCTTAACAGTTCCAAAACCTTTAATTCCCATTGCCGGGAAACCCATTGTTCACAGGCTGGTTGAAGATATCGCAAAAGTTCTCGATGAAAAGATCGATGAAATTGCCTTTATCATTGGAGAAGATTTTGGTGAAAAAGTAGAAACCGACCTAAAGAAAATTGCAGAGACCCTGGGCGCAAAGGGCACCATTTATTATCAGGATAAACCTCTTGGCACCGGTCATGCTATTATGTGTGCCAAAGATTCTTTAGAAGGCCCCGCAGTGATTGCTTATGCCGATACACTTTTTAAAGCCGATTTTACGTTAGATAAAGAAGCCGATGCGGTGATATGGGTAAAACAGGTAGAAAATCCTTCAGCATACGGCGTAGTGCAGTTAAACGAGAAGCGGGAGATTACTGATCTTGTTGAAAAACCTTCAGAATATGTGTCAGACCTTGCTGTAATTGGAATTTATTACTTCAAGGATGTAGCGATTCTTAAGGATGAACTGCAGGGAGTGCTTGATAATAACATTATTCGCGGCGGGGAGTACCAGATCAATGACGGGATAGAGGCGATGAAGCAGAAAGGCGCGAGATTCGTTCCGGGGAAGGTTGATGAATGGATGGATTGTGGTAACAAGCAGGTGACTGTAGAGACCAACACCAGAATGCTTAAATTCCTTCAGGAAGATGGTGAAAAGCTGGTGGCTTCTAACGTAGAAATGGAAAATTCAGAAATTATTGAACCCTGCTTCATTGGTGAGAACGTGGTGCTCAAAAATGCCAAAATAGGACCCAATGTTTCTATTGGAAACGGAACTAAAATAAGCAACTCGACCATTAAAAACAGTTTGATCCAAACCTTTGCTGAAGTAGAAAATGCAGATCTCAATAACGCTATGATAGGTAATTTTGCCAGGTTCAATGGTGAATTTACCGAAATTAGTATCGGTGATTACTCTGTGCTGGAGTAGCGCTTTGCAGCATTAAAAAATGCATGAAAAAAAGGCTTTACATAATACCATTTTTGACCCTGCTACAGCTGGGTAGTATCTCCTATGCACAGGAGAAACCGGTGGTAGAAATGGCCCAGGATGACCTGGGAAATGTAACAGATGCCTTTCAGGAGCATTTTTTTGAGGCGCTAAAGCAAAAGGCAATAGAAAACCATGAAAAGGCGATAGATGAGCTGGTGCAAAGTCTGGCGTTAAAGCCCGATGAACCTGTAGTGTATCTTGAGCTGGGTAAAAACTATAATGCCCTTGGCCAATATTCCCAGGCTGCAGTGTATCTGGAAAAAGGTCGAAAAGCAGTGCCCGGGAATGAGGGAATGCTCGAGGAGCTTTACACCACTTACTTCGAGGGCAGGGAATTCAAAAAGGCACTGCCGGTGGTAAGAGATCTGGCCCGGTTGAATACTGCTTTTTCAGAAGACCTGGTGAACCTGTACATTCAGACTGAAAAATACGATGCAGCCCTTGGGCTTCTCGATTCGCTCGACCAGGTAAAAGGTTCCAGCACCTACCGGGAAAGTTTGAGGCGGCAGGTTTATGCCCGTACCAACAACGTGGAGGCACAGATAAGCGATTTAGAGGAAAACATTGAAGAGAACCCTAAAAACGAACAGGATTATCTCAACCTTATCTTTGTTTACAGCGAAAACGGGCAGGAAGAAGAAGCTTTTGCAACTGCAAGGGAACTGTTGGAAATAAATCCCGGTTCCCAGCTCGTGCACCTGGCCCTTTACAAATTCTATATTGCCGATAATAAAGCTGAAAAGGCCGTCAACTCAATGGAAATTCTGCTTAACAGTGACCAGATAGATGAAGTCACAAAGTACCAGGCGCTCAATGATTTTCTAATTTATGTAACCGAAAATCCTTCTTTGGAAGAAGATTTGATACAACTGGTAGAGACTTTTTCAGAAAAAGAAAATAACCTGAAGGTCTATAAACAGCTTGGCACTTTCTTCATTGAAAAAGGGAAGAAGGAGCTGGCATTAAATTATTTTAAAACTGCGCTTGAAAATGACATGGATGATTTTAATTTGTATCGAAATGTCATAAAACTGGAGGCTGAAAAAGGGCATTTTGAAGAGGTGAAATTACTCACTGAAAAAGGTCTTGAAATTTTTCCCACCCAGGCGTGGTTGTTTCTCATGCAGGGAAATGCTCTTAACGGCTTGAAGGAATATCAAAAAGCAGAAGAAATACTTCTTACAGGCCTGGATTACCTCATTGATGATGCCGAAACTGAATGGGAATTTCACCGTCAACTCGCTATAACATATAAAGGCCTTAACAAAGCTGAAAAAGCTGCAGAAGCTCTAAAAAAAGCTGAAAAATTAGAAAATTAATACTGAATGACCTGTAAACAATTAATTCCCGTAGTTCTTATTTCCTTAATCCTATTCTCATCCTGCGGCGGCGCCCGTAAAGCAAAAATGGGGACTGTAGCCCCCGAAGATGCTGCTGTTGCTGCTGTTGTTGACCAGCACTACAACAGAGAAGTTGACTTCAATACCTTACAGGGCAGGCTTAGTCTCGATTACCAGACAGAAGAGCGAAGCCAGAGCGTTACAGTGAATTTCAGGATGAAAAAGAATGATACCATCTGGATGAGCGGGCAGTTGCTGGGCATTCCGCTGGCTAAGGTCTTGATCACCCCAAATTCGGTGCAGTTCTATGAGAAAATCACAAAGACATATTTTGATGGTGATTTCAGCCTATTAAGTGACCTGCTGGGAACTCCGCTGGATTATGAAAAGGTTCAGAATCTTTTATTGGGTCAAACCATTTATGACCTTAGGGAAGAAAGGTATAAATTGACGGAATCTTCAAGAGGCTACCAGCTGCAACCTGAACAGGAAAATTTCCTGAAGCGAATGTTCCTTCTTGACGCCGGAAACTTTAAGGCCCTGGCACAACAACTGGGGCAGGAGCAGGGCAACAGGAGCGTAACAGTCACTTACCCGGAATATCAGAAGATTGGCCGGCAGCTTTTCCCGTTGCAAATCAAGATCATAGCTACAGAAGGCACCCAAAATACCCGTATTGATATGACCTTTAGAAACATTGAGTTCAATGTTCCTGTTTCTTTTCCTTTTTCAATACCTTCGGGCTACGAAGAAATTAGCATAGAATGAAGATAAAGGTTCTATTACGGCATGTCTTTTTTGCAGGATTTTTATTGTCAAGCCTTCACGGCTTTTCTCAGGAAAACAAGCGGGAAGAGCTGGAGCAACGAAGGCTGGATTTGCAGCAGGAGATCAAAAGGATCAATTCTTTACGGACTTCAAACCTAAAGAAAGAAAAATCTATACTTACCGAGGTAGAAGACCTCGATCAGCAAATTCGCAGTACCGAAAAGTTGATTCGGGTTACGAATCAACAGGCGAATTTACTTACACGAGAGATCAATACCAACCAAAACCGGATTGGCACCCTTCGCAAGGAACTCGAGCAGCTTAAGCAGGATTACAGTAAAATGATCCGGAAATCTTATAAGAGTAAGTCGCAACAAAGCAGAATTATGTTTCTGCTTTCTTCGGAAAACTTCCTGCAAGCCTACAAAAGACTTCAGTACATGAAGCAATATGCCAATTACCGGCATCAGCAGGGAGAGGAGATCCAGCTGCGCACCGAAGAACTTCAAAAGCTCAACCAAAGCCTGGCAGAACAAAAGAAGACAAAGGACAGGTTAATTGTTGAAAACCGAAAGACCCGTGCATTGCTGGAAGAAAGTAGAAAAGAACAGCAGTCTCTAATTGCTGAAGTTCGTAAAAAAGAAGGTCAGTTTGCTTCTCAGCTCAAAAAGAAACAGCAGGAAATAAATGCTATAGACCGGGAGATAGAGAGAATTATCGAAGAAGCTATTGCAGCAAACAACAAGGCAGAAGGTTCTACTTCGAGAAGTGTCTTTAAACTTACGCCCGAGGCCAAAGCTCTTGCTGCCGATTTTGAAAAGAACAAAGGGAAACTTCCATGGCCGGTAAGAACAGGTACTGTGGTGCTCCGCTTTGGAACACAACCTCACCCTATAGTAAAGACTGCTACCATGAACAGTAATGGTGTGAGAATAGCGACAGATCCTAACTCAAAGGCCAGGGCTGTTTTTGGCGGCACGGTAAGTGAAATTATTGCGGTTAAAGGATCCAGCCTCATGGTAATGGTAAGGCACGGAGATTATATCACTATTTACAACCACCTTGATTCTGTTGATGTACGCAAGGGTCAGCAGGTGGCACTTGGCCAGGACATTGGAAGTATCGCAATTAACAAGACCGACGGCAGAACTACGCTATATTTTGTAATGTACAAGAACAACCAAAAGCTTAACCCCGAAGAGTGGATCTACCAGATGTAGATTTCGGACACCGAAATCAATAATCTAGAATCTAGAGTCAGGACTGTTTATTTCTATGGAATGGAGCTCCTCCGGAGCGACATATTTTATGAGCTGAAGCCTGAATATAGAATAGTTGCCTGTTTTCAGCACGGATTTTACATCCGAGCCATCTTCTAAGAATTCACGAATAATGCTTTAAGTTCTGTTGCTTCAGATGGTTTCATTTTTCCGGCTAGCACAAGGCTTAATTGTTTGCGGCGTAAGGCAGCCTCATAGCGTTTCTTTTCCAGTTCGGTTTCAGGCTCTAAAGGTGGAATGGCTACCGGGGTTCCGGTCTCATCTACAGCTACAAAAGTGTAGATGGCTTCATTCGCTTTACTGCGTTCTCCGCTCTCGCGATCTTCCACCCAAACGTCCATATAGATCTCCATTGAAGATTTAAAAGCTCTTGAAACTTTTGCTTCTACAGTTACCACACTTCCCAGAGGAACGGCCTTATTAAAAGCTACATGGTTCACAGAGGCAGTAACCACAATTCTGCGGCTATGGCGTCTTGCGGCGATGCTGGCTGCACGATCCATCCGCGCAAGCAATTCCCCTCCAAAAAGGTTATTTAAGGGGTTGGTTTCGCTTGGTAAAACGAGGTCTGTAAGAGTGGTTTTAGAATCTTCTGGAGTTCTGGCTTGCATTTTTAAAATTTTCGGCAAAGTTAACATGCTTTATTCTAAATGCCGTTAAGGAGGTATTAAAAAAGTGGCAGTAGGCAGTGATTAGCAGGCAGTCTGGTGTTCAGTGCTCGGTGCTCAGTTTAAGTACCTTCGCTTAGTTTTAGCTGTGTCATGATTAGTGGCTGAGTTTTTCGTTATCTACCTCAATGTCTGGCTGAACTACCCGTGCAATCACCAGTATTTTTTTGGGTCTAAATCTTATATTGGGTTAATTGAACATCTATTATGTTCTGCGGGTTCTGGGTTGCAAAAAAATAGGTGAGAATCTGTGAAATTCAAAGGGAAAAAGGGAATAGCTGGTCACGTAAAAATGAACGATCAGCGATAAACATTATCACTGGAAATTAAAGTTGGTGCCTGGAATTTGGTGCTTATAACTCAAGATATAGTAGATATCAGTCATAACCAGTATTAACTGCCTACTAAAAACTGAGAACTGCGAACTGAACTTACAGCTCTTCAACGAGTAACCAAGCCCCCGGATTGTTCTTTTTCACCCGGTAAAGCTCATTGGTAGCTTCCCTGCGGGTTTCATGACTACTGGAGATCACCTGGTGCAGGCCAAATCTATTTTCACCAATTTGGCGGGCTTTGAATCCCTGGGCTTTAAGTTCCTCAACAGCTTTGGCAGCATTTTCGGCTTCTCTAAAGGCTCCGGTTACTATATGATAGTTTCCGGTTTGTTTCGAGACTTTTAAAGTAACAGCAGGAAGCGGATTGTCAATTACAAAAGTGGCCTGCTGAATTTTGTTTTCCAGCTGAGAAGCGGCTTTTTGTTGTTCGGCAATATTGTGCTCATTTACCTGATCACTGTAAATATTAAGGCCGGCAGCTCCACTAAGTCCAATAACAACAAGACCTACAGCGGCATATTTTAACCAGCGGTTAGCCCTTCTTTCAGGTGTAAATGCGACAGGTGCTTTTTCTTCAATTTCCTGTGCCTGTTGTTTGTACACTTCACGGGAAACAGCATTCCTCTTAAAGGAATCAAGACCAAATGCTTCTTTCATGAAGTTCATCTGGGCAGCAGGTTCAAATTGTAGTTTCTCTCCTTCAGTTAAAGAAAAAGAACCCACATTCTGAAAATTCACCGTCTTGTTTTTTTCAAGAACCAGCTCCAAATCCTGTACAAATTGCTCTATCTGTTCAAGGGCATTATTGTACGATACCTTTTCAGCTTCCATAATATAATTAGCCAACAGGCCATCATTCTTAATGAGCTGGCGATTAAAAGAAACTGTTTTTCTTGGAGGAAAAAATTCCCCATTAGAAGGATGAATGCCTGCGGAATGTTGTTGCGTAATAAAAGCACCAAACCCCGGAAGAATTACACATTCATATCGGTATAGAAGATCGTGGATGTAATTTGCTATTGCCATTGAAACAAATGTAAAGATTTTTATTTTCTGAAAAAACAGGCTTTCTATATTTTATTAACAAATTTTTTTGCTACTTTTCAGGCTTTAATTTGGCTATGAAAGATTCTGATTTACAGTATGTTTTGGCTTTGCAGCACGTTCCAAATCTGGGGGATGTTTCAGCTAAAAAACTCATCCGCCACACTGGATCTGCCGAGGCTGTTTTTAAGGAAAAAAAGTCCGCTTTACTCAAAATTGACGGGATAGGAAATACCAAGCTCAGCTACCTTTTTTCATCTGAAAATCTCAAAGCTGCCGAAAAAGAGCTGGAATTTATTTTACGCAACAAAGTTAAAACACTTTACTACGAGAACAGCGATTACCCCGAAAGATTAAAACACTGCCTTGACGGGCCTATCCTACTTTTTGAAAGAGGAAATATTCAACTTGACAACAGAAAGATTCTTAGTATAGTTGGCACGCGTAAGGCAACTACCCACGGAATCTCTTTTTGTGAAAGGTTCATAGAAGAGCTCGCACCCCTTAACCCGGTGATCGTTTCGGGTTTTGCTTACGGGATAGACATTGCGGCACAACGGGCAGCCATTAAACACAATCTACAAACCGTTGGCTGTCTTGCCCACGGGCTAAATCATATGTACCCGGCGGTTCATCAAAAGTATGTGGCCGGGGTAGAGAACAACGGTGGTTTTCTAACCGATTTCTGGAGTACAGATACCTTTGACCGGAATAATTTCTTGAAAAGAAACCGCATTATCGCCGGAATGAGCGAGGCTACAGTGGTCATTGAAAGCGCCGAAAAAGGCGGATCTCTGGTTACTGCCGATATTGCAAATTCTTATAGCCGGGAAGTTTTTGCAGTTCCCGGCAGGCCTACCGATCTTCAAAGCAAAGGCTGTAATATGCTTATCAAATCTCAGCAGGCCCATGTCATGACCAGTGCGGCCGATCTCATTTATATGCTTAACTGGCACCCTCAAACCCCGGTAAAAGCGGTTCAAAAACAGCTTTTTGTAGAGCTGGAAGAAGATGAGCAGGCTCTCTACGGCTACTTAAAAGACAGGGGAAAAGAACAGCTTGATCTTATCGCGCTCAACTGCAGTATCCCAACTTTTAGAGCAGCTACACTTTTGCTCAATATGGAACTCAAAGGCGTGGTAAAGCCTTTGCCCGGTAAACTTTTTGAGGCGGTTTAGTAACCCAATTTTTTTCTTACCCGCATTAATACATCATCGGCTACCTTTCGGGCTTTTTCTGCACCTACAGCAAGAGCTTCTTCCACTTTGTCGGGGTTCTGCATGTAGAAATTGTACTGGGCACGTTCCTTTTCAAACCGGGTGATCAACAGGTCGTAAAGTGCCTGTTTAGCATGCCCGTATCCAAAACCTCCTGCTTCATATTTCTTCTTCATCTCGGCAGTTTCTTCTTTAGATGCTACCAGTTTGTAGATGTTGAAAACATTGTCAGATTCGGTGTCTTTTGGTTCTTCAAGGGGAGTACTATCGGTTTGTATCGCCATGATTTGCTTCCGCAGCTGTTTATCGGGTAAAAACAGGTTGATGATATTGCCTTTAGATTTGCTCATCTTTTCCCCATCGGTACCGGGTACGTACATGGTTTCTTCAGAAACGCGCGCATCGGGCATTACAAAAGTATCTCCCATTTTTGCATGAAACCTCGAAGCCACATCCCTGGTCATTTCCAGGTGTTGTAGTTGATCTTTCCCTACCGGAACAATTTCAGCATCATACAAAAGAATATCCGCAGCCATTAAAATAGGATAATCGAATAAACCGGCATTAACATCCTCCAGTCTGTCGGCTTTATCTTTAAAAGAGTGGGCCAGGGTAAGGCGTTGGTATGGGAAAAAGCAGTTGAGGTACCAGGTAAGTTCTGTTACCTGTGGGATATCGCTCTGCCTGTAAAAAACCGTTTTATCAACATCAAGACCAAAAGCCAGCCAGGTAGCTGCGGTAGAGAGGGTATTTTCCCTTAACACCTTTGGATCTTTAATTTGGGTTAAAGTATGCAGGTTTGCTATAAATAAAAATGAATCATTCTTTGGGTCGTTGGCCATTTCCACGGCGGGAATAATAGCTCCTAAGATGTTCCCCAGGTGAGGAGTACCGGTACTCTGTACTCCGGTGAGAATTCTAGACATCGGCTTTCTTTATTTTTCTACAAAGGTATCTTTTTTAGGGAAGACGTTCAATTCAATTCATTACTTTTGGCCGTTATGCATATACTTAGGTCTTTCCTGGTTGTCTTGTGGAGAATATGGTTCTATATCCTTATGGCCATTCCCATCATTGTTTTTTTTCCGTTTTTACTGTTGTTTACCTCCAGGACGAGATTTTATCCGCAGTTCTTTATGATTGCGCGCTGGTGGGCTTACTTTATTTTATACGGAATGGGTTTCTTCCCCAAAATAAAGCGGGAACGAAAACTTGTGAAAGGAGAAAGTTATATGCTGGTGGCCAACCATACTTCAATGACCGATATTATGCTCATGCTGGTGGCGGTTAAGAATCCGTTCGTTTTCGTCGGAAAAAAAGAGCTGGTGAAAATCCCCCTTTTTGGATACTTCTATAAACGCACCTGTATTCTTGTTGACCGCCAGAATCAAAGAAGCCGAAAGGAGGTTTTTGACAGCGCACAACGCCGATTGAATAACGGCACAAGTATTTGTATCTTTCCTGAGGGTGGTGTGCCCGATGATGCCAGTGTTCTTCTCGACAACTTTAAAGATGGGGCTTTCCGCCTGGCTATAGACCACCAGATTCCCATAGTTCCTATTGTATTTTACGACAATAAAAAACGTTTTCCTTACATTTTCACTAAGGGTGGCCCGGGTAAAATGCGCGTAAAGATCAAAGAATTTATACCCACAAAAGGTCTTGAGCAGCAAAATAAAAAGGAGGTTCGGGAACAGACGAGGGAGGTGATCCTGCAGGAATTAAAATCTGGTAAACTTTCTTAAAATTTATAGCTAAAACCTGTGTACACGCCCATGAAATAAGGCTGTACATCTCCATTGGGCTGGTCAAAAGTTTTTAGCTGATACTTCAGCATTGGTTCCAGGTTGAGCTTGAATCTTTCCGAAAGATTGTAATCAAGCCCCAGACCAATATTGGCACTAAAGCTCACTTCATTTAAGTTATTGGCTTTTCCGGTTGCCGTAGTGTTGCCTGTGCTAAGGGTAACTTCATTATCTTCCAGGATTAGCGTACTTCCACCCCCAATAAGATTCACTTCAAACTTGTTCTGCCACAGGTTGATCTCAACTTCTATGGGAACTTCAATATATCCTATTTTCTGACTTAGATTACCCTGGGTGAATACCCCGGCCTGGGTACGGTTGGTGCTGCTGGTTCGGTTATTCGTAAAACTGCCGGAAACCATCTTCATATCCGAATCTTTGACTTTTACCAGGGAAGTATTTCTGACAGAATAGATCCCGGTGGCCGACTGGTATCCGGTGCCATTAGCGCTGTAACCAAGATCAACACGGCTAACGCCCGATCTTACCTTTACCCTGTCGCTAAGCTCCATTGCCAGCCTCACCCCATAAGAATAAGTGATTTCTGCCTGCCTGCTATCGTTATAACCAACCTCAAGAGGGTTCGCGGTCCCCATTTTGCCATAATAAATGGGGCTGGCATGGGTAGAGACTTCAAAGTGGCTCTTTTCCCGGGTGTTGGCTACTGCTGTTTCTTCAGGAGTTTTCACGGCATCAAAGATTGAAGGCCTTAAATCTTCAGGTTTCGAATCTTCGGAAGCTGTTTTTTCCTGCTGAAGTGGTATAGAGGCAACAGCCAGAGGGGTGTCAAAAATGGCATTTTTGGAACTTATTTCTGAAGCTGTTTCTTCAGCGGTTCTCATATTTTCTTCTGAAGCTTTCTTGTTAGCAACAGGTTTAGAATTGCGGGTAAATACTTCAGAAGGACTCGCTATAGCAGCCGTGCTTTCTTCCGAAGCAATAGGTATCACCGGAATTATTGGTGAAAGTGCCCTATTCATTGCAGGTGCTTCTGTCTCTTCACCCGCTACCGATGTAGAATTTTTTACAGGCAATATCCAGTCTCCAATCATAAAAAAGAAGGCCATTATGGCGGCCACACCTGCATAGCGATACCAAAGCGGTATTACGCGCCGGCGTTTTTGCTTTTCCTGAAGTTTAGCTTCAATATTTTTCCATACGGCATCGCTGGGCGCCGCTTCAAAATCGCGAAACTTCTCCTGATAGAGCCGGTCTATGTACTTCTTTTCTTTCATTATACAGATCGGGCGGCTGTTTTATATAGACTGCTTTCTATTTTCTCTTTCAGGATCACTCTGGCCCTTGCAAGATTCGATTTTGAGGTTCCGGTAGAAATATTTAGCATTTCAGCAATTTCTTTATGGGAGAAACCATCGAGTACATAGAGATTGAAGACCTGCCGGTAACGGTCTGGCAACTGTTGTATGATCTCCAGTAAGTAATCAACGGAAACTTCATCCTCTTCTACTTCAATTTCTGGATCTTTGTGAAAATCATCTCTAATGATCTCAAAGACTGTTTGTTTTCTATATTTTTGAAGGGCGGTGTTGATCACGATCCTCTTCATCCATCCTTCAAAAGAACCTTTATTTTTATACTGGGGCATGCTCTTAAAGATCATCAAAAATGCGTCCTGCAGGTTGTCTTCTGCCTGTTGATAGGTTGATGAGTACTTAAGGCAAACCGGGAACAATTTATGCGCAAACATCTTATAAAGCTGCTCCTGCGCCTTTATGTCCTGCTTTTTGCATTTTTGTATGAGTTGCTTAATGCCCAATATTTCAATATTAAGTGCTGTTGAAAAATTCCGCCGGCATAGTTGCCCACCGGTAGTTCTCCGGGGCTCTTTGTGGAGCTTCAGGAGACCTAAATATAGGAATTTCAGCCGGTTCTGCAACAAAGTGCATTACCGTCTCAATATTTTTTAGTCTTGTAAAATAAACAGGGGGGAATGGTTTTGTAAAAAAGGAAGATCGGGAATCGTGAGAGGTTCCCGGTCTTCCGGAGGAATTAGCCTTTAAAATTTCCCTCTTTAGTATGCCGTTTTCACAGTAGGTGTCGCAGTCATAGATCTGGGAATGATTCTTCATAACGGCATTGGCTGGTTGGGGTCTCTGTTTAAGAGATGCACAAATTGCCAAATGGTTGCGCCTAAAAAGAGAAAATCCCGAAAAAATTCGGGATTTTAAGAGTTTTTTATGCTTTTGCCACTGTCATGGCTTCTTTTATTCTGGTTTCCAGCTCTTCCATTAGATCTGGATTATCCTTTAGCAGGGTTTTCACTGCATCCCGGCCCTGGCCCAGTTTAGTGTCTTCATAGCTAAACCACGAACCACTCTTTTTAATGATCTCGTAATCTACACCTATGTCAATAATCTCACCAATTTTAGAAACTCCTTCGCCATACATGATGTCAAACTCGGCAGTTTTAAAAGGCGGAGCTACTTTGTTCTTTACAACTTTAACCCTGGTTTTGTTCCCCTGCACTTCGCTGTTGCTATCCTTGATTTGGGTAGATCTGCGAATGTCAAGACGAATTGAGGCGTAGAACTTCAGCGCGTTACCACCGGTAGTGGTCTCTGGGTTTCCAAACATTACCCCAATCTTCTCCCTTAGCTGGTTGATGAAGATCACGGTACAATGGGTCTTGCTAATAGAAGCAGTGAGCTTTCTTAGCGCCTGGGACATAAGACGGGCGTGTAATCCCATTTTTGAATCTCCCATTTCCCCTTCAATCTCGCTCTTAGGTGTTAAAGCAGCAACAGAATCAATTACAATAATGTCTATAGCTCCCGAGCGAATCAGGTTATCGGTAATTTCAAGAGCCTGCTCCCCGTTGTCGGGCTGCGAAATGATCAGGTTATCAAGGTCGATTCCCAGTTTTTCAGCATAAAAACGATCAAAAGCATGTTCAGCATCAATAAATGCAGCAATACCTCCTGCCTTTTGTGCCTCGGCTATGGCGTGTAAAGTAAGGGTTGTTTTTCCTGAAGACTCAGGCCCGTAAATTTCTATAACTCTTCCGCGGGGATATCCTCCAACTCCAAGGGCAAGGTCAAGCCCTAAAGACCCACTGCGTATCACATCTACATCTACGACGCTCTGGTCACTCATCTTCATTACTGTACCCTTACCATAGGTTTTATCCATCTTGTCAAGGGTGAGTTTGAGGGCTTTTAATTTAGCTTCTCTTTCTTTCTCGTTGCTCATTTAATTCGGCTTCTTTTATATGATATTGCTGCTAAAATACTATAAGTTTTTATATGTGCTAAATTTAATACGCAACCTTTTCTGCTTTTGTGCATCTATTAAATAAACCAACTATTAACATATGAAATTTTTAAAACGGAATATTATTTTAAATATTTCCGGTAGCCTGGCGGTAGTTAGTCTTAGCTGCAGCTGCCGGGTGGACGGTGGCTAACGTTATTCTTATTTTTAGTTGAAGAATTAAAAGTATTAATAACGAATTAGCCGTTCGAAAAAAATGCCCCGATATCACATCCGGGCATTTTTTCATTTAAACCCTTATCTTTGCGCAAAATTCTTTAACCTTAAATCGTTAGTATAGCATGCAACTGTACAATAAATTAAGCGCTAAAGAAAGGGAAGCACTACTTGAGGAGGCTGGCGAAGACCGGCTTACGCTCTCTTTCTATCAATATGCCAAAATTGGAAATCCGGAGCTTTTCCGGAACCATCTCTTTATCGCCTGGGATCAAATGGAAGTCCTGGGAAGAATCTATGTGGCCCATGAGGGTATTAATGCCCAACTCTCTGTTCCCGCGAAGAACTTCGGAAATTTCAAAGAATTTCTCGGCGGAATTTATTTCCTTGAGAACGTTCGTCTTAACATAGCCATAGAACACGAAATTAAATCATTCCTGAAGCTGAAGGTGAAAGTTCGCGACAAGATCCTTGCCGACGGTCTTAATGACGCCACTTTTGATGTAACAAACAAAGGAGTTCACGTAGACGCCAAAGCTTTTAATGAGCTGCTCGATGACCCCAACACCATTCTTGTAGACATGCGTAACCATTACGAGAGTGAAATTGGTCATTTTAAAGGGGCTATGACGCCCGATGTGGATACTTTTAGGGATAGTCTTGATATCATTGAAAAAGATATCAAGGATCACAAAGAAGATAAAAACCTTGTGATGTACTGTACAGGTGGTATTCGCTGTGAAAAAGCCAGTGCCTATTACAAGCACAAAGGTTTTAAAAAGGTGTACCAATTGGAAGGCGGAATTATAGAATACGCCCGGCAGGTACAAAACCTGAAACTGGAGAATAAGTTCCTGGGCAAGAACTTTGTTTTTGACCATAGAAGAGGGGAGCGTATTAGTGAAGACGTGGTTTCTAACTGCCATCAATGCGGGAAACCCTGTGATACACACGTGAACTGTGCCAATGAAGCCTGTCACCTCCTGTTTATTCAGTGTGAAGAATGTGCAGAGAAAATGAGTAGCTGCTGTTCTACAGACTGCCAGGACATTGCGGCATTGCCCTATGAAGAGCAGAAGGCATTGAGAAAAGGAAAGGGGAACAGTAACAAGATCTTCAAAAAAGGCCGTTCTGAAGTACTTAAGTACAAGAATTGACAATTAGTTTCTCAAGAGTGCGTTCCATAAATAATGGTATATTTACCTCAATAGTTTTAATAAAATTCAATCCGGAAAGGGGATAATTTCCTGTCTCCAGGATTTCAATATATAGATTATGGGATGTAACAGTTGCTCGACCGGCAAAGACGGTCAGCCTAAAGGATGTAAGAACAACGGTACCTGCGGGACCGATAGCTGTAATAAGCTCTCGGTGTTCGACTGGTTATCGAATATGGCCCTTCCCCAGGGAATGGAGCCTTTCAATATAGTGGAAGTGCGTTTTAAGAACGGACGGAAACACTTTTTTAAGAACTCAGATAATTTGAGCCTTAGCATTGGTGATGTTGTAGCCACCGAGGCTGCTCCCGGCCATGACGTGGGCGTGGTTGCTCTCGTGGGCGAGCTTGTGCGCGTGCAAATGAAGAAGAAAAAGGTGCGGCAAGACAGCAGTGAGGTGCTAAAGGTGTATAGAAAAGCTACACAGCGGGATATCGATATTTGGCAGGAAGCCAGGGAGCGGGAGGACAAAATGAAAGTCCGTGCCCGTGAGATCGCCATTCGGTTGAACCTTCAAATGAAGATAAGCGATATCGAGTTTCAGGGTGACGCTTCAAAAGCTACCTTTTATTATACTGCTGAAGAAAGGGTTGATTTTAGACAACTTATTAAAGAATTTGCACGCGAATTCAACACCAGGATTGAGATGAGGCAGATAGGCTTCAGGCAGGAAGCCTCACGTTTAGGCGGAATTGGTTCCTGCGGAAGGGAATTGTGCTGCTCTACCTGGCTTACCGACTTCCGAAGTGTAAATACTTCTGCAGCCAGATATCAACAACTTTCACTTAATCCGCAGAAACTGGCAGGACAATGTGGAAAACTGAAGTGCTGCCTTAATTATGAGCTTGATACCTATCTTGATGCATTAAAAGATTTTCCGAAGTCTGAAATAAAACTGTACACCAAAAAAGGTACTGCAGTGTGTCAAAAAATTGACATTTTTAAAGGATTCTTGTGGTATGCTTATGAAGGTGACTGGAGCAACTGGCATACGCTTACGGTAGAACAGGCGAATAAGATCATTGCGGCAAATGCTAAAAAGGAATCTGTTAGTAGTCTTGAAGAATATGCTGTAGAATTGCAGCAGGAAGAGAAACCTGACTATCACAATGTGGTGGGGCAGGATAGCCTTACGCGTTTTGATTCTAAAGGAACGGGGAAGAAAAAGCGCAAGAGCAAACGCAAAAAGAGAAAACCGAAGAAGGATGATTAAAAGATCAGTTTTTTTGCTCTTTTTGGGACTTTTAATTTTTACATCCTGTGATAAAAAACGGGTTTTTGACAGGTATAAATCCCTACCCAACGGGGAATGGCAAAGAGATTCTCTTGTTGAGATTCGCTTTGAAGCCCCCGATACGCTTAAGGATTACAATCTTTTTATCAACCTCAGGAATAATTCAAAATACAATTTCAACAATATCTACTTAATTACCGAGTTAAACTTCCCAAATGGAAAGGTGATAAGCGATACCCTTCAATATGAGATGGCTGCGCCCTCTGGAGAATGGCTTGGCACGGGCTTTGGTGATGTGAAGGAAAGCAAGCTTTGGTACAAAGAGAACTTCAGGTTTACCGAATCTGGGCAATACCTGGTGACTGTACAGCAGGCCATGCGCAGGCGTGACAGCATAGAAGGAATTAAAAGCCTTGAAGGAATAACAGAGGTTGGTTTTAGAATAGAAGACAATAAACAACAATAATAGATGGCAAAAACATCTGGGAAAGCAAATCAGGAAGCGGCTAAAAGAAGAAATTACGGCCGCTATAAAACCTGGTTTTGGTCAATTTTCGCATTGGGAATTTCTTTGGTAGTACTCCTTTTTCTGCTGGCAAGCTGGGGAGTATTTGGATCTATGCCCACTTTTGAAGAACTTGAAAACCCCGAGACAAACCTCGCTACCGAGATCTTTTCTTCAGACGGGGAAACATTGGGTAAATACTACAACGAGAACCGTACTCCCATAAAATATGAAGACCTGCCTCAACATCTGGTAGAAGCCCTTATTGCAACGGAAGATGAACGGTTTTATGAACATTCGGGCATAGATGCCCGCGGTACGGTGCGTGCTGCTGTTTTCCTTGGGAAAAGAGGAGGGGCCAGTACTATCACCCAGCAATTAGCCAAACTTTTGTTTACCGAAAATGCTTCCAGAAATCCGGCTGCAAGGGTACTTCAGAAGTTTAAAGAATGGATCATTGCAACGCGGTTAGAACGACAGTACACTAAAGAAGAGATCATCACCATGTATCTCAATAAATACGACTTCCTCTACCAGGCAGTTGGGGTGCGATCGGCGGCTAAGATCTACTTTGATAAGGAGCCTAAAGATCTTAATGTAGAAGAATCTGCAGTGCTGGTAGCAATGCTTAAAAATCCTATTTTGTACAACCCTCAAAAAGAGCAATTTAAAGAGAACTCTTTAGAGCGTCGCAATGTGGTACTCAGCCAAATGGAAGCGAATGATTATATCACAGAAGCTGAAGAAGATTCTTTACAACAACTTCCGTTAAATATTAAGTTTTCCCCGCAGGGTCATGATGAGGGAGTGGCTACTTATTTTAGAGTATACCTTCAGGGTTTCATGAAAGAATGGATTGAAGAGAACCCAAAACCCGATGGCGGTGAATATAATATATATCGCGACGGATTGAAGATCTACACCAGTATTGACAGCCGTATGCAGGAGTATGCCGAAGAAGCAGTGCAAATGCATATTGCAAATCTGCAAAAAGAATTCGACAGGCAGAACAGGAACAACAAAACGGCACCTTTTAGGGATATCTCTAAAGAAGAGATCGAAAAAGTTATTTCTGATGCTATGCGGCGTAGTGAACGCTGGAGAATATTAAGAGACCAGGGCCTGTCAAAAGAAGAGATCATCAAATCTTTTGACACTCCTACTCAAATGGAAGTATTTTCATGGAAGGGGAATATAGATACCACTATGACCCCGCGCGATTCCATTTTTTACTACAAGTCTTTCTTCCAGGCAGGGATGATGTCTATGACACCTCAAACCGGGGAAGTTAAAACCTGGGTGGGTGGAACAAATTTTAAGCATTTCAAGTACGATCACGTAAAACAGGGAAAGAGACAGGTAGGATCTACCTTTAAGCCTTTTGTTTATGCAACCGCAATAGACCAGCTGCACCTTTCGCCCTGTGATACGCTGCCAAAGAGCCTTCACACTATTGAAGCAGGCAAACACGGCAATCAAAATGACTGGACCCCAAGAAACAGTGGTGGTAAAGCCGATGATTATATTGGTATGGTAAGCCTCAAAAAAGGCCTGGCAGAATCAATTAATACGGTAACGGCAAGATTGATTGACCGTACAGGACCCAAGCCGGTGATTGATTTGGTTGAAAAACTGGGGATTGATACTGAAAATATTCCTGAAGTTCCTTCCATTGCCCTGGGAACAGCCGATCTTAGTGTGTTCGAGATGGTTTCGGCCTATAGTACCTTTGTCAATGAAGGCGTTTATGTGAAGCCGGTGATCGTGACACGAATTGAAGATAAAAACGGAACCATTCTTTATCAGCATGTGCCCGAAACCCGTGATGTAATTAGCAAAGAAACCGCTTATGTTACTGTGAACCTGCTTGAAGGCGTTACCCAATATGGTTCGGGAACAAGGTTGAGAGGTGACTGGGCAGTTAACGATCCGTATTACAAAAGTGTGGTCACAGGATATCCCTACAACTTCAACAGGGAAGAAATTCCTATTGCAGGAAAAACCGGAACCACTCAAAATCAAAGTGACGGCTGGTTTATTGGGATGGTACCCAACCTCGCTACCGGTGTATGGGTGGGAGCTGAAGACAGGTCGGTCCATTTTCCATCTATCAGGTACGGGCAGGGTGCCGCAATGGCACTGCCAATCTGGGGAACTTACATGAAGAAGGTTTATAATGATAAAGAGCTGAATGTGGCTAAAGGCCCTTTCCCGCGACCCGATGTAGTTACCATTAGAACCGATTGCAGCACTTATGGTGTTGATGAAAGTGACGAAGAAGATCGACTCCCCGATGAGCTGGATTTTTAATATATAGCGTATTTATTACGAAAAATTTAGTAGAGGGCCCTTCATATTACGAAGGGCCCTTATTTTTTTGTATTTTTCGGAATAAAACCATCAACAATGATCAATAAAACTGTACAGAATGTTACTGAAGCACTTGAGGGGGTTCACGATGGAATGACTTTTATGTTGGGAGGATTCGGATTAAGTGGAATTCCCGAAAATGCCATTTCTGAACTTGTTCGTCTCAACCTTAAGAAGCTCACCTGTATTTCCAATAATGCCGGGGTCGACGACTTTGGTCTTGGCCTGCTGCTTCAGAAGAAACAGATCGATAAAATGATCTCTTCTTACGTGGGGGAGAACGCCGAATTTGAGCGACAAATGTTAAGTGGAGAGCTTGAAGTAGAGCTTACACCGCAGGGAACGCTGGCAGCCAAATGCCAGGCAGCACAGCAGGGCTTTCCTGCCATCTACACTCCTGCAGGTTACGGTACCGAAGTTGCCATGGGCAAGGAAACGCGCGAATTCGACGGAAAAATGTATGTGCTTGAAGAAGCCTATAAAGCCGATTTTGCTTTCGTAAAAGCATGGAAGGGAGACAGGGCCGGAAACCTCATTTTTAAAGGTACAGCCCGTAATTTCAACCCCGTGATGTGTGGTGCCGCAGCAGTGACGGTGGTCGAAGTTGAAGAGCTGGTAGAACCCGGTGAACTCGACCCCAATCAAATCAATATTCCCGGAATATTTGTACAAAGGATCTTCCAGGGAAAAGATTATGAGAAGCGAATTGAACAGCGAACTGTAAGAAAAAAATAATACTGTGATTTGAAAATTTGAAGATGAGATGATTTGAAAATGAAATTTTAAAACTAGCACTTATGAGAGATGACAAAGAGAATTTGATTGTTGACAAAACCTTCAATTTTGCTTTAGAAGCTATTGATTATTCAGAAAAATTGCGATCTCTCCATAAGTACGAAATGGCTTCACAGCTCTTCAGGAGCGGAACTTCTATTGGTGCAAACGTTTGGGAGGCTCAGAATGCCGAGAGTAATGCTGATTTTATTCATAAATTTAAAATTGCAGCCAAGGAATCGGATGAGACAGACTATTGGCTAAGATTATGTAAGGCCTCGCCTCATTATCCAGATCCTAATCCAGAATTGCCTAAAGAACTAAAATCTATCATTAGGATCATTACCAAAATCATTTCTACAAGTAAGAAAAAGTAATCTTCAAATCTTCAAATCCACAAATCTTCAAATTATACAAATGTTAGATAAAAACGGAATTGCAAAAAGAATAGCACAGGAAGTAAAAGACGGCTACTACGTCAATCTCGGAATTGGGATTCCTACTTTGGTAGCCAATTTTGTGCGTGATGATATAGAGGTAGAGTTTCAAAGTGAAAATGGAATTCTGGGTATGGGGCCTTTCCCTTTTGAAGGTGAAGAAGACCCCGATCTTATCAACGCCGGTAAACAAACCATCACTGCTTTACCCGGCGCCAGTTATTTTGATTCGGCTATGAGTTTCGGAATGATACGCGGTCAGCATGTAGATCTCACCATTCTTGGAGCCATGGAAGTGGCCGAAAACGGCGACATTGCCAACTGGAAGATTCCGGGGAAGATGGTGAAGGGAATGGGCGGTGCCATGGATCTCGTTGCCAGTGCCGAAAATATCATTGTGGCCATGATGCACACCAATCGTGCAGGGGAATCAAAACTGCTTAAGAAATGCTCTCTGCCTTTGACCGGTGTGGGCTGTGTTACCAAAATTGTAACCAATCTTGCAGTACTTGAAGTTACCGAAAAAGGCTTTAAACTCCTGGAAAGAGCACCCGGGGTGAGTGTAGAAGAAATTAAAGAAGCTACAGAAGGAACTTTAATCGTGGAAGGAGAAATTCCGGAGATGAAATTATAAAAGAAAAAGACCTGCAGGGTTTTCAATCCTTGCAGGTCTTTTAAATATTTGCTTCGGCCTGCAGGGTCAATAAAGAGCTTACAGATCAAAAGTTTTGAATTAATCGAGTATAGAAGTCGAATGTTTTTCAAGATTCACAAGAAAATCCATAGCTTCATTTAAAGGGATCAGCTTTCCGCGGGTGTTGACCTGGCTAAAATACTTATGCCAGTCAGCCTCTTCAATTCCCTTTTCAAATTGTTCTATCGTGTCAGGATCGTTTACTTTCCAAATTGCAAAATAGCGATAGTCACTTCTATAGGGGGTATGCTCATCATTCATGGCCCAACCGACGTTCTCTACCCCGGCACCGCTCATTTTATCAATGGCATCTTTAACTTTATTCATATAGGCGCGACGGTCTTCTTTAGAAAGATCCATCCAGTCCTTGGTTACATTCCATTGTTCTACGTATAAATACATAACAGGTTCGTTAGATTAAACATTCCGTAAGGGGTCTCAAAAATGTCACTTTTGAGACTCTCTATTTAAATATACTAAAACTTTGACAGGCAGCAGGATAAATAACAGTTCCTTAAGGAATCTCCACATGCATAATTTCGTCACTTTCAAGAAGCGGCTCCTGCCTTAGCCTAAGTATTACCTGCGCAATGGCCACCACATCTCTCTCGCAGTACGAAACAATCCTGTTTAGGTCACCTTCTTCGTAAAACACTTTACACACCTGGCTGCCGTCAATATCTTCTTTGGGAGAAGGTATTCCCAGTACATTACAAAGAAGTTTTAGCGAGGTGTAGTGCTTGTGATCTCCGAATTTCCATAATTCGAGGGTGTCTAAATGTGGTACTTCCCACGGCTTTTTTCCAAAGAGGTTAAGTTTGTTGGGCAGTTCAATATTGTGGATAAGCATTCTCCGGGCGATGTAAGGGAAATCGAATTCTTTCCCGTTATGGGCGCAGAGCAGGTGTTGAGGTCGGCCAAAATGCCCTTCTATAAGGCCTTTAAAGGCTGTTAGCAGCTCTTTTTCCCCTCCACAGAAGGTTGTTGTCCTAAAAGTTCTTTTCTCTCCCTGAAAAGCGAAATATCCTACCGAGATACAAACAATCTTTCCAAATTCGGCCCAGATACCGGCCCGGTCGTAAAACTCTTCGGGAGAAAATTCTTCTTTGCGCTGGTATTGAGATTTTGCTTCCCATAACTTCTGTTTTTCTTCAGAAAGTTCGGCAAAAGTGGCATTTTCGGGAACTGTTTCAATGTCCAGGAACAGCAGGTTGCGCAGCGCTATTTTCTTGATCATGAGCTTCAAGGGTGTTTAACACCTCCTCAAGATAAAAATAAAAATCATTGGGATGTTCTTTATCTTCAGGAACTTCTCCGCCTTCGTGCCCCAATCTTACTATGATGATATTTTTCTTCGGAAGTACGATCACATACTGCCCCAGAATTCCGCGGAAGTAAAACACTTCCTGCCCTTTAAATTCCTCCAGCCAGATGCCCAGCCCGTAATGCGGATAATCCTTCAGCTGCGGCCTAATTGATTCTGCCACATAAACCGAATCAAGCAGTTGTTTTCCGTTCCATTTTCCGAAGTTATTGTAAAGCTTTCCGAAGCGGGCAAAATCGCGTGCATTTGAAGCGATACAGCAATAAGCTTTTTCCATGCCGCTTTCTTCGCTGTCCAGCTGCCAAAGTGCGTAAGTCTCCATGCCCATTGGTTTCCAGTAGCTTTCACTCAGGTATTCAGAAACATTTTTTCCCGTAGCTTTCTCCAAAACCATAGCAAGTAGCAGCGTGTTGCCGCTCAGGTATTTAAAGTCCTTTCCGGGTTCTTCTACCACTTCCAGATCCATAACAATTTGCCTGATATTGTCATCAAGATAAGCTCTAATGGTCATTGAAAAAGGATTGTAATAATCTTCATCCCAGTTCAAACCTGAAGACATCGACACAAGATGGCGCAACTTGAGCCTTTCATCAAACTGCGGAAAAAAGTCGGCTACCGGTTGATCGAGATTTTTGATATGACCTTCAAAAATGGCTTTTCCAAGCATTGCTGCCACGAGGCTTTTTGCAACCGAAAAAGAGTTGGTGTGCGAGAGCGGCCCGTATTCTTTAGAATAGCTTTCGTACAGGATGCTGTCATTTTTGATGATCAAAAAAGAAATGGTTCCGGCGGCTTTATTCTTCTCCTGAAGTTCTTCAGAAAGATCAAATTGGTTGTAATTCTTGTGCTGTGGCCAGGGTTGGGGCGCTCCGGCTTCTATTTTGCGGTTGTCAAAGAACTTGTGATCATCAATATGGGCGGTAAGATGCCCCTGCAAATATGTAGACTGAATGCCTTTGAAGATATAATCAAAATTGAACAGGTAGATAAGGCCCACGGCAAGCGCCAGGAAAAGAAGGGTTCCAAAAATGCCTTTTTTGACACCTCTCATAGCAAAAGGCTTTGTTGTTTAACCGGTTGTTCGTGATCAAGCAGCCACTTTTTGCGCCACAGTCCGCCGGCATAACCTGTGAGCGAGCCGTCGCTGCCAATTACTCTATGGCAGGGAACCAGGATCCACAGCGGGTTCTTTCCATTTGCTGCTGCCACGGCTCTTATCGCCAACGGGTCGCCCAGTTCTTTGGCCAGCTCCATATAAGAAACAGTTTTGCCATACGGGATGTTTTGCAGGGCCTGCCATACTTTCTTCTGAAAAACCGTGCCTTCAGGATTTAGTTTCAGGTTAAATTTCTTGAGCTCTCCCGAAAAATACTGCTGAAGCTGCTCTTTCGCCTCCTGAAGAAATGGCGTAGAAACTGAAGTAGTTTCGGGTATTTCTTCGGTGAGATAAAGCTTTGAGATCCCATTGGCATCCCCTTCAAAAATGGCATTTCCGAGCGGCGTTTTTACCGAAGCTTTATTCATTGCTCTTTTCGTTGATATCGGACTGGTCCTGCTTTAAAAGTCCCAACTTCCTGGCTCTTTTTTCCCAGTTCTCGCGGGCCAGTACCTGCATATCCTGTACGTTGTCACTCTCGTCCATAATCTCCAGTCCCATGAGGGTTTCAATAATGTCTTCCATGGTAACCAGGCCTATAGTGTTACCATAGTGATCTACCACCATGGCGAGATGTGTTCTCTCCTGTATAAAACGATTGAATAACTGCGGAATTGGCGTATCTTCAGAAGTCATGGGGATGTTCCTCTTTAAAGTGCTAAGAGGCTCGGGCCCTTTTTGATCTACCATTTCTTCAAGGATATCATCTTTTAAGACAAATCCTGTAATGTTATTCTGCCTTTTGTCATACAACGGAATACGCGAAAACTTCAAATTCCGATGCTCCCTGTGAAAATCTTCTATACTTCTGTTTTCATCTTCGGTAACGGCAACAGAGAAAGGGGTCATCACGTCTTTGGCCTTCACTTTTTTGAACAGGAGCATGTTCTTGATCACGGTGGTTTCCTGCTCTTCAAAAACCCCTTCTTCTTCGGCTACATCGGTAATTGCAATGAATTCTTCCCGGCTCATAGAAGATACGTGTGCCGATTTCCCAATGAGTTTTGTAGTGAGCATCATAAGCCAGAGCACACCGCTGTACTTTAATGGGATAATAAAGGCGGTAAGAGATTTCGCAGTAAAATTCCCAAGGTTTTTCCAGTAGGTGGCGCCAATGGTTTTCGGGATTATTTCAGAAACAATTAAAATCGCAAGCGTCATTATAGCCGAAACTATTCCCACTGCGTTACCGCCGTCACCATATACTTTCTCTGCCTGCACCCCCACAAGTATTGCCCCTACGGTGTGAGCTATTGTATTGATGGTGAGAATTGCGATTAAAGGCTTGTCAACGTCCTGTTTAAGTTTGGTAAGGGTGCGGGCGTAACCTTTGCCCTCTCTCAGTTTTATTTTGAGAAATGAGGGTGTAAAGCTCAAAAAAGCTGCCTCCAGGATAGAGCACATGAAAGAAAAGAAAATGGCAAGGACCGCATATAAAATAAGTAATTCCATTCAGGTTTTTTTGGTTAATAATCTTTAAAACATGATTGCCACAAGGTCATCTTCGCTAATCTTGTTGAAATATTCTCCCAGGTCAAACTGAGATAATTTTTCCCGAATCATCTTTTCTTCGTGCCGGGTATTTTCCAGGGCTTCTTCTATGGGGCCTATATCACGAATGTGGAAAAAATCGCCGGTTATTTTAACTTTTTGAATGATGCCGTTGGTCACGTTCATGTTCATCTCTACCGTACCGCCGGGAGTGCGGGCGCCCTGCTTAAAATTATAGTCGGGCGAATAGCCAAAGTTCCATTCCCAGGTGCTGTATTTTTCATCCCTTATCTTCTGGATTGCAGCCAAATCTTCATCGGTGAATTCGTAAAGACGCGCATCTTCAAAATTGCGGATAATGTAATCCATAATCTTATTGGTAAACTCATCAAGACTAATTTTTTCGGGAAGGTGATCGCTGATATTGGTCACGCGGTTGGGAACCGATTTTACGCCTCGGTCCTTGTATTTTAAAGGGTTGATCTTAAGCGCCCCGCTCACATCTTTCATTTCTGAAGAAAAGAGCAGCGTACCGTGATGCAGCACCTTGTTCTTGAAAACGTGCTCTGCATTGCCCGAAAATTTCTTTCCCTCAATGGTGAGGTCATTACGCCCTTCAAATTTTGCGTTCACCCCCAGTTCCTTCAGCACCGCTATGATTGGCCGCGTGTAACGTTCAAAATCTATCATTTCATAATTCTCGCCTGTGCGGGTAAACGAGAAGTTGAGGTTGCCCAGGTCGTGGTACACTGCACCGCCGCCCGAAAGCCGCCTCACCACCTTTATCCCTCTTTCTTTTACATAGTCGTGGTTGATCTCTGCCTGGGTATTCTGGTGTTTGCCCACAATGATCGCGTTATCATTGCGCCACAACATAAAACAGTCTTCTTTGATGTGTTTAAAAATATACTCATCTGTAGCTATATTGAAGTAAGGGTCTGTAGAATGGTGTTTTATACAAAGCATGTTGTGATAGTATTTCTTCAAAAATAAGAAAGCTGAGACGGAAACTTCCCAAAAGTGAATTAATTCTGCACTTTTTGACAGGTAAACGTGTGTATTTTTTACAAAAACTACTTTGTGTATCTTGTCCCTGAAGTTTTCTAAAATAAAATCATGAAGAAAATCCCATTTTTGAGCAGCCTGTTTTTGCTGACGTTTTTAAGCACTTTTTCCCAACAGCCTGTCAAACAAATTACTGCCGAAGATTACGCGCAGGCAACAAAATTCCTTCGTTTTAATACCAATGATCTGGTTTACCGGAGTAATGTAAGGCCAACCTGGCTTGAAGACGGCCGCTTCTGGTATAGGATAAATACTTCGGAAGGAACCGAATATGTGCTGGTAGATCCTTCTTCAGGACAAAAAAAGACAGCTTCTTCTTTAACCGAATTGCTTCCGAAGAAAGAGGAAAAGAAAACAATGCCCGACGTTTCACGAAATGAGATCCTCTCGCCCGATGCCAAGAAGGTGGTCTACATCAAAGACTGGAACCTGTGGCTGCGCAATCTCGAAACCGGGGAAGAAAAACAACTCACCAAAGACGGGATAGAAAACTTTGGGTACGCTACAGATAACGCCGGGTGGAGAAAGAGTGACAGGCCTATTGTGCTCTGGTCGCCCGATTCTAAAAAGCTTGCCACCTACAGGCAGGATCAAAGGCACATTAGCGATATGTACCTGGTGGAGACAAAGGTTGGTGCACCAAACCTGCAAAAGTGGAAATACCCGCTGCCCGAAGATGAAGAGGTGATCAAGATACATCGTGTGATCGTGGAGGTAGATGACCCCAAGGTGATTGAACTGCAAACAGAGCCCGATGCGCGCCGCGGAACCTTATGTGACGATATTTCCTGCAGCGGTGCTTTCGACGATAATTACTGGAATGAAGATGCTACAAAACTTGCGTTTGTTTCTACTTCCCGCGACCATAAAGAAGCCAAACTGCAATTAGCCGATGCTGCTACCGGCGAGGTAAAAGAAATCTTTACTGAAACCGTAGAAACTCAGTATGAATCGGGGCAGGGCAGCATCAACTGGAAGTATTTGCCAAAGAGCAACGAGATCATCTGGTATTCTGAAAGGGATAACTGGGGGCACCTGTATTTGTACGACCTCAATTCCGGTAAACTGAAGCAGCAAATTACCAAAGGAGATTTTGTGGTGACCCGGCTGCTTCATGTAGATGAGAAAAATCGTGTGCTTTACTTCGAGGCCAATGGTAAGGAAGCAGGGCGTGATCCATATTTCTCACATTTGTACCGGGTAGATTTCAGCGGAAAAAACCTGCAACTCCTAACCCCCGAAAATGCCAATCACAACATTTATTTTTCTCCAGATCACGAATATTTTGTTGATAGTTATTCCACGCCAACCACGCCACCTGTTGCGGTGCTTCGGAATAAAAAGGGAAAGAAAATTGCCATTTTAGAGGAGTCAGATATTTCCCGATTAAAGGAAATCGGTTGGAAAGCGCCCGAACCCGTTACGGTAAAGTCGGCAGATGGGCAGTGGGACCTTTACGGGCTCATGTTCACGCCCACTCAGCTTGATAAAAACAAAAAGTATCCGGTGGTGAATTATGTTTACCCGGGGCCGCAGGGCGGTAGTGTGGGAAGCCGAAATTTCTCGGCTGCACGCAGCGATCATCAGGCGCTGGCCGAACTTGGGTTTGTGGTGATCTTAATTGACGGTTCGTGTAATCCGGGCCGTTCCAAAGCTTTTCATGATGCCTGTTACGGAGATATTTCAGGAAACACCTTAGAAGATCAAAAAGCCGGAATAAGACAACTCGCCGAAAAGCATCCTTACATAGATGCCGAGAATGTTGGGATCTGGGGACATTCGGGAGGTGGTTTTGCCACCGCTGCAGCAATGTTTCGCCATCCCGAATTTTATTCGGTAGGGATTGCTGAGTCTGGTAACCACGATAACCGCAATTACGAAGATGACTGGGGAGAGAGGTATATTGGCTTAATGACCAAGGGCCCCGAAGGCAAAGACAGTTACGATTCCCAGGCCAACCAGAACTACGCCGAAAACCTGCAGGGAAAGCTTCTGCTGGCCCACGGCGGATTAGATGACAATGTGCCGCCTTACAATACTTACCTGGTTGTTGACGCGCTTATAGATGCAAATAAGGATTTTGATCTTATTGTTTTCCCCAATGCCCGCCATGGGTTTGGAGAAGATTCTTACTACATGATGCGTCGCCGCTGGGATTATTTTGTGGAGCACCTGCTTGGAGCCACTCCACCAGAGAATTTTGTTATCGAAACTAAACGCTAAAATATAGAGACCTGTGAGGTTTTTAAAACCTCACAGGTCTTCTTTTTTAAAACTCATAGTTTCTTTTTGCTTCGGAGCCGTAATTTATTGCGGCTTTACTACTTCTTGGTTTTTTTATCTACCTCTTCTTTCCAGTCTTTACCAACTGCCGAGAGATATTCAGAATAATTCCAGGTATCAAGGCTGGAGTGCAGCGAGGCATCTTTTTTAGCTACATAGGTTTCATCTTCGGGCATGGCGGTTACTTTGAGTCCGCAGCTTTGCAGCATTGAAATAATTCCCTGGTGATTTGGAGCCCACCAGTTGGTAGGATCTCCCGCAAGTTTATGCTCTATAAATGCCATTTTTGGCCAGGCATCTTCTTTCATGATCTCCCGTTTGTGAAATTCCACATCTTCGGGTACTTCCATTTCTTCCTGCCCGGGTAGGGAAAGGGTTTGGAAGACCATCATTTTTTTCACTTTTTGAGATAAAATATCAAGGGCCAGCATAGGGTAGCGCAAATGGTAAAAAACACCCATAAACCAGATGAGGTCAAATTGTTCTTCGGTATGGGCCAGGTCATACACCTGCATTTGTTTAAACCTGATCTTATCGTTAAGGCCAAATTTCTTTGCTGCCCATTTTGCTTGCTTCAGGTAATGTTCATCAAGATCTATGGCCAGCACATCGGCCCCGCGTTTTGCCAGTTCCAGCGAGTAGAACCCGGCATTGCAGCCAATGTCCAAGACTTTCCAGCCTTCAAGATCCTGCGGAATACTCTCTTTGATCTTTTCCCATTTAAAACCGGGAAAATCTCCCAGAAAATGATTGGGAGCCGTTTGAGTACCATCGGGTAAATGAATATTATGGAACCAGGGTTCCAGTTCTTTTACTTCAGTTTGCGTAGACATATTTAAACTTTTTCTGAAGGCTGGTGTACCTCCTTCACATAATTTATCAATTCTTTTGCTCTCGCCCGTGCAGTGTGAGATTTCAGGACTTTTTGCCTGGCGTTTTCACCAATCTCCTTTCTCTTTGATTCCGAAGTATTTCTGAAATATTCCTCTACTTCGCCGCTGCTTCGGGCAATGAGGATCTCGGTGCCCTGCTCAAAAATGCTGTGGATGCCATCCCAGTAATCTGAAATAATAGGCACGCCACATGCTGCAGCTTCAAACAGCCGCACGCTGGGGGAATAACCTGCTTTTATCATATCCTCCCGGGTGACATTCAGGGTAAATTCCTGCGAGTTGTAGAACTTACGGTGTTCAGCAGGAGGGAGGTGGTCAATGCGCTCTACATTTTTAGACCACTCATAATTTTCGGGATATTGCGGCCCTGCAACCACAAATTTTTCCGAAGGAAAGTTAGCGGCAGGTTTGTTGAGCAATTCTTCTACTGTAGGCTGCCGGTCATCGCTGTAAGTGCCAAGGTATCCCAGCTTAAAGTCTTTTGGTTGATCTTCGGGATAATAAAGATCGGGGTCTACCGAACAATATAACGCTCTCGCGATAGGAGAACCGTAGTGATCTTCGAGATGCTTCAATATTGGACCTCCCGAAAATGACAAATAAAGATCATATTTTGGGATGATATTGGGGTCGAGATATTCGTAGTCTTTCCTTTCCAGTTTGGCCAAGGTTACTGGCGTATCAATATCGTAAAAGGCTGTAACACCGTTGGCAGTTTCTATGGCCCAGCTGCCCACTTCTACCCCTTGCTGCACATAAGAACCTACTATGACCACATCGGCTTCGGCAACTTCTTTTTTATAGTCGGTTTTTAACTCTTCATTGGTTTTATAGAGGCCTACCTTACAAAAATCGGGTGCAGGCATATCGCGGTGGGGCGAATACCAGGGCACATCTTTCTCGAGGAACAGTATGTCATGCCCCAGCGCCTTTAGTTCTTTGAGAAGTGCACGATAGGTGGTGGCGTGCCCGTTTCCCCATGATGAAGTGACCGAAAGTCCTATAATAACAAATTTCATTAGCTGGTGTTTTTATTCAACGGGTTTGGTTTCGGCTTTTAATTTTTCAGAAATAACCGATTCCAGCAATTCGGCCCTATGCTCGTAGGTGTGGGCAGAGAGTGCCTTTTTATATGCTGCATCGCCTATTTGTTTGGCTTTTTCTGAAGTAAGGCCCGCAAGGATCATTTCTACTTCTTCCCCGCTGTTGGCCACCAGGATCTCTTTCCCGGGTTCAAAGAAGGTCTCAATCCCTTTCCAGTAATCTGTTATTAAACAGGCACCGGCACCGGCAGCTTCAAAAACGCGGGTGGCAGGAGAGAAGCCGTATTTGGCCATACTGTCACGGCTTATATTTAAAACTGCTTTTGGGGTGCAGTTAAAAGCGTTGTGATCTTTGGTATAAACATGACCCAGATATTTTATGTTTTTGGGCATGGATTTATCGCCCCAGCCGCTGCCGCCAAGCAGGAATTTTTCTTCGGAAAGATTTTGCGCCGGTTTGATAAAGAATTCTTCTACCCGCTTTTCACGGTCGGGAAGACGGTTGCCCAAAAAGGCCAAAGTACCATCAAATTCTTTTTGTGGTTCCACAGGAAAATGGGTGTCGGTATCCAAAGCGTTGTAGATAGGAATACATCTTTTGGCACCGTTGCGCTCGTAAGCGTCTATTACCGGCTGCCCGCCACCATAGGTAAGTACAAAGTCGTACCTGGGAACAAGGGCATTGAAAGGATCTGAAGGGTCAGATTCTATCCTGTCTAGCGTGGCAGGGGCGTCAACATCCCAAAAAATGATGAGGTTGTCATCTTTCTTCAGCTGTACTACGGCATCTTCAAGAAAATCATCAAATGCGCCAATGCCACTGGCTTTTATGATGACGTCGGCTTCCGAAGCTTCCCTTAGCAACGCCTGCAGGCTCACTTTATCTTCAGGATAAACCACCACTTTACACCATTCAGGGTCTTCTATATCCCGGTGCTTCTGGCGTTCGTAAATATCGGGTTCATAAAATGTCACTTCGTGCCCCATTTTATGTAGCGCCTTAACAATGCCCCGGTAGTAAGTTGCGGCACCGTTCCAGTAAGCCGATACGATACTAGAGCCAAAAAAGGCAATTTTCAGGTCTCTTTTCATGCTTCCATGGTTTTGTGGTGAATGGGAAAGATCTTGTCTTTGGGCATACCTATTTCCTGTAAAATACCTTCTAAAGTAATTACTCTATGGGCGCAAGTATGATTCTCGAGTATGGTTTTTCTTCCATTGTCGGAAAGGCTTTTCGCCAGGTGCGGACTCTTAAGTACCTCGGCAAGTTTGTAGCCCATATCATTTCCGTCTTTTGCTATCAAATAATCTTCGCCGGGAGTGAAGAGATCTTCGGCATCATTCCAGGGAGAACAAATAAGCGGAATTCCGCAGGATAACGCTTCAAACGGCCTGATTGTAGGTATTCCCGGCAACATTTCAACATAAGGCCGTCGCGGCACATGTACCGTCACCTTGTATTTGGCAAAAACCTCGGGCACCTTGTAGTTTGGCAGGTAACCCCCATATTCAATCCCGGCATCGGCCAGGGCTTTTTGAGCTTTTTCAGGATAGCGAACGCCGTAGACCTTTGCTTTCAGCTTCAACTCTTTAATGGGTTTTATGAGGAATTCCATGAGTTCTTCGGTGCGTTCACCGTCGCCCCAGTTGCCAATCCACACCAGGTCGCCTTCTTTTTCTTCATCACAGTTGGGGCTAAAGAAATCGGCGTCGGCTGCTTCATGCCAGGTCCATACCTTGTCTACCCAATTCTTTTCTTCGTAGATCTTCTTAATCACATCTCCAAAGACGAGAGCCCCGTCAAAGTGCGAAAAATCGAATTTCTTCATTTCCTCTTCAGCCGAAACTGCCCGGTGGTGGGTATCGTGAAATAGCAATTTGAAATTGAATTTTTCCTTTTTTCGGCCTATTTCAGCAATAAGGCTGGGCTCATTCCACTCGTGAACGATCACGAGGTCGGCGTTGCTAATTATGTTTTGATAGTTCAGTTTTTTCTCGGGATTGTAGAACTGCGGGTTGAGCGACGGATAATACTGCCTGAACTCATCAAGCTGCTCGGCCCCATGATCTTTCAGCAGGTTTTGCAGGCTCCAGCCATCTTCGGGCTCATAGACATCTACGTCGTGCCCTCGTTTTTGTAGTTCCTTGACAATTCCGCGTAAAAAATGCGCATTCCCGTGATTCCAGTCGGAATAGAGGGAATGGTAAAACATCACTATTTTCATAGACTTATTAATTTGTATTCTTTTTCAAGTATTTCGCGATAGAGGTCGTTATAGGCGGCCCCCATTTTTTCTGCGGAATACTGTTTTGCCCGTTCTCTTGCTTTTGCTGAAAGTTGCTCTAAAAACTCAGGACTTTCAAGTAGCCGAACAATGGTTTTTTCGGCTTCTTCTTCGTTTTCGGGGTCAAAGAACAAGGCACTACCATCCCATAACTCCTGAAGCGTATCGAGGTTGCTCAACACCAGTGCACATCCATTGCCCGCAGCCTCAAGAATAGCAAGGCCAAAGGGTTCATAGCGGGTAGGGCTCACAAAGATGCTGGCGCGCTGCATCCAGTGCTGCACTTCTTCGGGGGTTAATTTTCCGAGGAATTTTACATTTTCGAGCTTGCATTTTTTCCCTGTATCAGGGTGGATTGCTGCACCGGCAACATATACCGGCCATGGCAATCTTTCGGCAATGTTCGAAAGCAAAGGCAGATTTTTAGCTTCATCCCACATCCTGCCCATGCACAAAATGAATTTTTCTTTTGGCGCTTTTACTTCCGAAGGAACAACTCTTCCGTTACTTATAACTTTAGATTTTGAACTGAACTGATGGATCTCCTTCGCCTTTTGAAGAATGGCTTTTGTAGGAGCAACTACCATGTTCGAATCTTCAAGCGATTCTTTTACAGTTTGCGTGTAATGATCCCATTCATGAGGTGCTTTAATGCCCTTTACTGCCTGCCACCAGGTTTGCACACAGGAGTGGAAAACCGTTACTACCGGCGCAGTCCATTCTTTTTCTACCTGTGCGTAGTTGTTGAGGTGAACAATATCGGGTTGTATGGTTTGATAAATACAGTTGATCCATTTTCGCGACCGTTCTACGTCTTCCCAGGGATCTTCCATCCATTCGAGCTTAAAGTCGCTCTTGTAAAAAGTGACGTTGGAGATCTCCCCGGCTTCCACCTGTTGTGCCGGTGATGGCCAGGCGCCCATGGCCACCAGGTGTACCTGCACATCATACTGCGCAAGGGCCCGGCATAGCTCCAGGGAATACACCCATACGCCGCCTACCGTATCGGTAGTCATTAGAATCTTCATTTGCTTATCTTCCATAAATTCGGTCTATTACCTGGGCTGTTTTTATAAATTGAGTGGCAGTTTTCTCGTCAAAAGTGTCATTTTCGAGAAGGTTTTCTACCCATACCACTCCGGCGCGGCCACTCCACTCATCGGGTGGTGTTACAAGAGTTTCGGTTTGGGTACCGTGATATTTTTCGGCTTTAAAATCATAGAAAGAGCCGTTGATATTTTTGAAGGAAGCACCTCCTTTTGTACCGTAAAAAGTGGCTTCTATGATCGCATCCTTTCCGGCAGAAACATGCCAGGAACACTCGAGGTTTATTGCCTGATCTTTTTCTGAAGTCATTGCAACACTTGCAAAATCTTCTACATGTTCTTCAAAAGAAGTGAGTTTTTGTCCTTTGTGGTACAAGCGGCTCTGCACGTCTTTGATCTCAGGGAAATCAAGGCTCCACAGGGCGAGATCTATCAGGTGGATACCAAGATCCATCACGCAACCTCCGCCCGATCTTTTAATGTCGTAGAACCATTCCTTATCTGGCCCGTAGGCATTGTGAAAGGTGAGGTCTACGGCAAAGATGTCTCCTATTTCCCCTTTTTGGATGGTATCGTAAACCGCTTTAAAAGCTTTGGTGTAACGGTAGGAAAGATCTACAGAAAGCAGCTTATTTGCCTCGCGAGAGGCTGCGACCACCTGTTCTACTTCTTCGGCGGTACGGCCCAGCGGCTTTTGGCAAAAGACAGCCTTTCCGGCTTTTAATGCTTCCATACTTTGTTGAGCATGCATGGCACTTGGGGTGGCAATAACAATTCCATCGAGATCCTTTTCAGCAAAAAGTGCTTCAGAAGAGGTCTTTAAAATGGCATTTTTGGCACTCTTTTTTGCAGCATCGCAATTTTCAGAATCTGGTTCGGTGATCGCAGCTGCTTTTGCGCCGGTGTTATTGAGAATAGCTTCCATCCGGTTGCGGCCTATCCAGCCTACGCCAAGGAAACCTAATGATAATTCTTTTTTGGTGGGTTGAGTTGCGATCATTCTTAGTTGACAATTAAAGCTTTTATAAATCCGTCTGGCCTTTGGGTTAAATGTTCATAGGCTTTTTCCATTTCTTCAAGAGAGAATTTGTGGGTAAACAGGGGGAAAGGATCCATTTTACCGTCTTCCACGGCTTTTATGGCATTTTTGATCCCTTTTATGTATTGCTGCGGATCCCTCTCGTGGGCACTTATCATATCTATGCCGCGCCAGTTGAGCATTTGCACGTTTATGCTGCGCATCCCATCCTGATGAAAGCCGGCAACAATAAGTTTTCCTCTTTCGCCTGTAAGTTCTATGGAGAGGTTAAGCGGCCATTCCTTTCCTGTACATTCTATCACCCGCTCACAAAAGTTTTCTTCGGTTAATTCCTTTACTTTTTCAATGATCTTGTAGTGATCATCCATCTCGATCAAATGATCGGTCCCTGCTTTTTGGGCGGCTTCCAGGGAGAATGCTCTTCTGGAAACAGCAATAACTTCGGCGCCGGCCGATTTGGCCAGTTGAATGAGAAGCAGTCCTAAAAATCCGCTCCCAACAACAGCAACTTTTTGGCCTTTTTGGATATCGCTGCGTTCAAAGATGTTCATGGCGCAGCCAAGGGGTTCACCGGGGAAAGGTTTCCCCTCTAAAGAAGCAGGGAGTTTTACTGTGCTTTCTTCTTTTGCTATATCGTGCGTGGCATAGGCATTATAGGTGAGGGCAGTTACCCTGTCGCCCTTTTTAAATTTTGTCACTCCTTCTCCCACGGCATCTATCACCCCCCAGCCTTCGTGGCCCGGTTCTCCCGAAGTTACAGGATAATTGAACCAGTCGCGGCCTTCCCACACCGGAATGTTTGAAGCGCATACGCCGCTGCCTTCCAGCTTTATTCGTACTTCTCCCTGGCCGGGTTCGGCTACTTTTATTTGTTCAACATCAACTTTTTGAGGGGCTTGTAAAACTGCGGCTTTTGCAGTTGCAGTATTTTCTTCTACAGGTGCTTTTTCCTGTACAGCCTGCGGTGAACTCATATGGCGATTTCTTTTGTAGGATTTAAATTTGCTGGTAACTCAATATTTCGGTTTTCACAAAGCCATTTCAGGAGGTGTTCAACCCCTTTATCTACAGAATACTTGGGCTGCCAGCCGGTGGCTTCTTTGAATTTGCTGGTGTTGGACACATAGTAGAATTGATCTCCCGTACGCCAGTCTTCAAAACTCACGTTCATTTCTTTTCCGGCTTTTTCCCTTATGGTGTTAAGGATCTCCAGGAGACTAACTGTATTTTGAGGTCCGCCGCCGATATTAAATACCTGCCCCGCCAGTTTATCAATGTTCTTGTGGGCCAGCATAAAGGCATCAATCAGGTCTTCTACAAAGAGAATGTCCCGCACCTGTTTTCCGTTTCCGTAGATGGTTATGGGCTTGTCTTCAAGTGCACTAATTAAAAAATGTGCTACCCAGCCCTGGTCTTCGGTACCAAACTGGTGTGGGCCGTAGATGCAACTCATTCTGAATACAGCCGTTTTTAAACCGTAGGTTCTCGAATAATCAAGAATATACTGATCTGCAGCTCCTTTTGAGCAGCCATAAGGGCTATGGAAGTCCAGCGGGATCTTTTCGTTGATCCCATATTCTTTAATTTTTGAATCGGCAGGATAGAACCTGGTTTCATTTTCAACCATTTTTACATCCTGAAGATTTCCATAAACCTTGTTGGTAGAAGTAAAGATCAATGACGGCTGATGTTCACTCTTTCTTATGGCTTCCAGAAGATGGAAGGTGCCGTTGAGGTTTACGTTAAAATCGTGAATAGGATTGGTGACCGATGATGTCACAGCAACCTGTGCGCAGAGATGGAAAACTTCGGAAGCATGGTTCACGCATTCCTGAAGTATTCGCGTTTCATTGATGTCTGAGATTTGAATAATGAGCTTATCTCCATATTCCTTCTGAAGCCATTGAAGGTTCTCTTCAACCCCATCTCTAAATAGGCTGTCATAGATCATCACCTTTTTCCCTTCAGAAAGAAATCTTGAAGCGAGATTGGTGCCAATAAAACCGGCACCTCCGGTGATCAGGGTATATTTCTCATCGGTTTTTACCCTGTACTGTTTCTGAATATAATCCTGATGTTTTACCTGTTCAAGACCATTTTTCTCAAGGAGTTTGTACAGCAGCTTTTTGGTGCCATCAGTCTTTTTTAATCCGAAGTGGTATTCCCTCTCATCAAGGTGGAAACCACCAACGGTGGAATTTACGGGGTCGAGATCTTTTAAAGAATACCAGTAGATCCTGTCGGCATCGGCATTTAGAACATTTTTAAATTCCTGGTATTGCTTTACTTCATCATTTTGCCAGGTGGAGAAACCGGCTTCAGAGATCCAGATCTCTTTACTGTACCCAAATTTCTCCATCACTTCTTTTATGCACTTGATATTGACATCCCAGCCTTTCCACTGTTGGTCAAAAACATGAGGAAAACCATGTATTCCCACAGCATCTATATGATCAAGCACTTTCTGCTCAATCATCATCTGCATCCAGTTTGGGTCAATGGGACTCATCCCTCCAAGCAGGGTCTTTTTTCCTCTTTTTTGAGCCCAATGTGCCGCCATACCTATCATGGTAGAGAACTTGTTCCAGGAGTAATCAAGGGTAAAATCGTATTCCACCTTATTATTTGGCTCGTTCCACAGTTCAACCCATTCAAAATATTCCCCATAGCGGGTGATCATAGTATCTATAAAATCGGCGTAGGCTTTAAGGTCTTTAGGCGGTGCCGAGGTCTTCGGCATCTCACCAATTGAAGGTGGCGTATAAAGGAAGCAAGGCAGTATCTCAACATGGGGAGCAAGTTCGGCAAATAGCCAGTCGTACCATTCCTCTGTACCTTCTACATACCAGTCGGCCCACGAAATTCCTGTGCGTAAATGCTTAATTCCGAGTTTTTTAAAATCTTCTATCGCGGCTTTCACTTCCTCATGTTCACCCGGTCTAAACCATTCCAGAATGCCGAGTGAAGGAGTATTATTATCTAAATTCTTCTTTACTTTCATCGCTATTCTTTTACACGGTTAAACCTCTGGAAGACAATTCGCTGCTTGCTTTGCTCACATTATCTGTGGCTATTTGGGTTTTGAGCCATTCGGCAAGTTCAAATAATCCGTCTTCAAATTTCACTTCGGGAGTAAATCCCAGTTTCTCTCTTGTTTTGGTATTGTCTGCAAAGCAGTGTCTTATATCGCCAACCCGGTATTTTCCGGTGACTTCAGCTTTAATCTTTTCTTTGCCCATTACACCTGCAAGTTTATCTGCAATCTCAAGGATGCTGTACTGGTTGCCGCTACCTATGTTAAATACTTCACCATCGGCTTCTGGTTTTTCCATAGCCAGGCGAATGGCACGGGCTACATCTTTTACATGAATGAAATCACGCTTCTGTTTACCATCTTCAAAGATCATTGGCGGATTGTCATTAAGCAGGCGGGAAGCAAAAATTGCAAGTACACCGGTATAAGGGTTAGACAGCGCCTGGCGGGTTCCATAGACATTAAAAAACCGCAGCGCTGTGGTGGGTATGTTATAAGCTTTGCCGGTAATAAGGCTTAGCCGTTCCTGGTCATATTTTGAGAGGGCGTAAACCGAAGAAAGATTGGGAGTTTTAGACTCGGGAGTTGGTACAGGTTTGAGTTCTTTCCCATTGCTGTCATACATTTCCCACCGTCCTTTTTTAAGGTCGGCAAGTTTGCGTTCACAGTCCATCCTTTTCTCCCCGGCCTCATTGAGATAAAGGCCTTCCCCATAAATGCTCATGCTTGATGCAGTAACTAATTTTTCCACCGGGTTGTCCATCAAGGCCTCCATAAGTACTGCCGTGCCCACATTATTAACATCGGTGTAGTCTTTTATTTGGTACATGCTTTGTCCTACTCCTACCATCGCTGCAAGGTGTACTACGGCATCTACGCCTTCAAGAGCCTTTTTAACAGCCGCTTTATCGCGCACATCTCCTATTTGCAGTTCTACATTTGGGTTGAGGTAATCGGGTCGGGTAGCATTTTCTCCATGCACCTGTTCCGACAGGTTGTCTAGTGCCCTCACTGTATATCCCTCATTCAAGAGCTCATCTGCAAGATGAGACCCTATAAATCCTGCTCCTCCGGTGATTAATACTTTCTTCTGCATTTGGTTAATTTTGGTTGGTTAGAAGTTTTGTAATAATGGTCTGGTTATGATTTTATTTATGCTGGTACCTTTTTTCTTGTTTAGTGCATACCACACGTCTTCTGCTATTTCTTCAGGAGCGATTGCGCCCATGCCCATATCTTCTACGGAAGCATTTCCGGAGATTTCATGGTCAAAAAAGGAGGTATTTACAATGCCAGGGCTTACCACGGTAACGTTGATGTGCGGAAGGGACTCCAGCCTTAAGGTTTCAGCAATTACCTCAAGCGCAGATTTTGAAGCTGCGTAAATGCCCCCATAAGCGTGAGGCTGACCGGCCGAAACTGAAGAAATGAACACCACATTCCCCTTTTCCTTAGAGATCATGTTGGGGGTAAACGCCCGTATGCATCTAAGAGGGCCCAGTAGGTTTGTCTCCAGTACTGCCTTCCATTTTTCGGGGTCTCCTTCAGAAAGTTTTTCTTTGATACCCTGCCCTGCGTTTATGATGAGATAATCGGGATGACCTACATTCTCTGTGGTCCAGGCATAGAGCTCATCAATATCTTCAGCCTTTCTTACATCGCAATGGCGAAACTGAATGTTTTCCTCCTTAAAATGCCCTTTTTGAAAGTCGGCTATAATCACTCTTACCCCTTCTTTACTCAGCTTTTGGGCTATTGCTTTGCCAATGCCACTACTTCCGCCCGTAACAAGTGCTATTTTGGAAGTAGTTTTTTGGTTCATTTAGTTGAGTTTATTTCAGTTTATATAAGAAAACCTTTTAGTTATTTTTTCCGGCAGAAGTACAGAAGGGGGAGATATGTTCTGCGGAAAAAAAAGGGCTGAGTTTCCTCACCGCCCGATATTTTCAAAGGTACATGAGGAGCCTGTGAAATTTTACTAAAACAAACCTAAAACATTCTTAAACCCCTATATTTCACTGGACTTTCAAGCCAGGATCAGCAGCCGTGGGAAGGGGTAAATACGTCAGATATTTCTTAATAATGGCAACAGCAGTCACGGTTGAAGAAGCTGTAAAAAAAAAGAACAGGAGCTCTTTCGGCTCCTGTTCTTTTCATTCAAATTCGAATATTTTTTATGACTTACAATACTTCTGAAGAGTTTTTTGCCATTTTATAGCCCTGTCCAGACGATTATTTTTCTCGGTAACAGGATCTTCTTCCTCGGCATAAAAAATAAGCCTTTTGTCTTCGTTGCTTTTGCTTTTCAGCAGGAGAGAGATCTCTCTTATCTCATCGAGAGCCTGAGTGTTTTTCTCATCTTCATCAATCTTGATGATCTCAATCTTCATCAGGTCTTTAAGATCGATTTCCTGTAGATCGGCCTTTTCAGCAGATCTCAAAAGGAGGAACTTTCCGGCAGTTTTATCAAGACCTATAGACAAACCATGAGTATTCTCAATTTCATCAAGATTGTAGCCTTTCTTACTTGCCAAAAATGCCATTTTTTTAGCTCGTTTTTTCTCTATGTGTGACTGGTTGTAAACGAGGTAACCAACGGGAGCTATGAATAAGATTAGTAGTCCCAAACCCATTAGGGTGGATGCTGTATCCATTTTTATATAATTTATTGTGAACGATTTATTATGTTATCCTGATATTTTGCAAAAAAGGATGGCGTTCACAAGAAAAAATGTTTGGGGAAAAGCTGAATTTTTAAATCCTTTCGTAAATCTCTATTAAAGCTGAAATAAGATGCCCCAGATGGATTTTCGCAAAGGCTAAAAGAAGTAAATCCTAAAGAAGAAATGGCGGGCCAGGGGTTTTGCTGAAGCTCGGGAAGCTCCTGGAACAAATTCTCCCTGTAGGCCACTGAAAGTGGATTGGCAGCAGCTAATTTTTCGGAAGAAGACGATTGCTCTTCATGTACTTCAGAAAAATTAAAAGCATAACCTGATCCCCCTCCAATGCTGAAAAAAGCAAGGAAGAGGACCAGTAGTTTTATTGCTATTTTAGGCTGCTGCTGCACAAGCCAAAGTTACTCAAAAAGTAGACCGTTATAAAAGTTTGACAGCATCTTTAGCAAAATAACTTGCAATCATTTGTGCACCGGCTCTTTTAATAGCTGTGAGCTGTTCGAGCATAACGGCATCATGATCAAGCCAGCCTTTTTCGGCCGCTGCTTTGAGCATCGAGTACTCTCCGCTCACCTGATAAACCGCAACGGGTACATTTACGGTATTTTTGATCTCCCGCACAATATCCAGGTAGCACAGGCCGGGTTTTACCATCACCATGTCGGCACCTTCCTCAATATCCTGCAGCGTTTCCTTAATGGCTTCCTCTCTGTTAGCAGGATCCATCTGGTAAGTTTTCTTGTCTCCAAATCCCGGTGCCGAATCGAGGGCATCGCGAAAAGGACCATAAAAAGCTGAAGCGTATTTGGCACTGTAGCTTAAAATTCCTGCGTTGAAATGCTTTTCCTGCTCCAAAAGTTCTCTGATGGCTTTTATGCGGCCATCCATCATATCACTTGGCGCAACGAAATCGGCACCTGCCTGCACATGTGAAAGTGACATTTTTGCAAGGACTTCTTTTGTGGGGTCGTTAAGAATGTACCCGTTTTCAACTATACCATCATGGCCGTAAGAAGAGTAGGGGTCAAGAGCGACATCGGTCATAACCAGCATTTCGGGTACGGCATCTTTGATGGTCTTCACTGCCCGTTGCATTAGGCCATCCTTATTTAAAGCTTCAGTTCCTTTATTGTCCTTGAGGTTGTCGGGCACTTTTACAAAGATGAGTACCGATTTTAAGCCAAGATCCCAGAGTTCTTTTACTTCTTTTTCCAGGAGGTCAAGGCTGTACCTAAAGTAATTAGGCATTGATGCAATTTCTTCCTTTATATTTTTTCCCTCCACAACAAAAAGAGGAACTATAAAATCATTTGGAGTAAGTGAAGTTTCCCTCACAAGGCCTCTTATTACTTCATTCGTTCTAAGTCTGCGGTTTCTTATTAACATGATATGAGATTCGGTTATTACTGTTTAATTTGTATTATTATTCCGGTGCTTTAAAAAGGTATTGCGGCTTATATTCTACATTGTATTTCTTCAGGAAATTCTCATACTCGTCCTGGAAGGAACTTTTTTTTATGATGTTCCTTCTGATTTTCAATATAAGTAATTGCCGATGTCAATTGGGAATGGCCAAGACTGAAAGCACCGAAGCCCTGTTGCCATTCAAATTTGCCGTTTATCCAGCCTTTTTCATTAATGAAACGGGATGAATTTGATTTAATATCCCGAATAAGACTTGATAGAGACAAGTCGGGTTTGATTCCAATTAAAAGGTGAAGATGGTCTGGCATTCCATTAATTCGTAGCAACTTTTGACCCTTATTTTTGACTATACCCGTAATATAGGAGTAGAGTTCGTCATCCCAATTTTTGGAAATTAGGCTATGTCGACCTTTAACAGCGAAAATAACATGAATGTATATTTTGGAATAAGTATCGGCCATTGTTATGCCGCTCCTCTGGAGCTTTTTTGATTTTAATGAATCTAATCTATAAATATTTCGCTCCTCTGGAGCTCAGATTCTCCCTATCGAATTTAAAATATCTAAATCTTCAAAGAGCTTTAGATTAAATAATTTTTCTAACGAGCAAAAACACCATCAACATTCCGGAGAAATTTTCTGCGGTGAAAATCTGTTTTTACTGCTTCTTGAGAGTAATTTTGATCCTTCCATAGATTAAAATCTACTCAAGAATTTAAGCCTCGGAGAGGCGATATATTTTTAGTAATAAAAGCATCTCGTATTATGAGCTCCAGAGGAGCGACATATCAGGTCCAGGATCTTGGGTGACGAAGCACCTCTACAAGTTTTTCTTCTTCGCTTCCGGGTTCGGGATGATGATCATACACCCACTGTACATGCGGAGGAAGGCTCATCAATATACTTTCTATTCGTCCGTTGGTTTTTAATCCGAAGAGCGTGCCTTTATCATGCACCAGGTTGAATTCCACGTAACGGCCCCGTCTTACCTCCTGCCAGTTACGCTGATTGGGGGTGAAAGAGAGGTTTTTTCTTTTTTCAACAATGGGAAGATAAGCCTCCAGGAAACTGTCCCCAACATCGGTTACAAAATTATACCATTCTTCGCTACTCTTTTCTTCAGAAGGCCTTAAATAATCAAAGAATAATCCGCCAATTCCCCTGGCTTCGTCCCGGTGGGAGTTCCAGAAATAGTTGTCGCACTTTTCCTTGAATTCAGAATAAAAAGTGGCATCATGCCGGTCACAGGCAGTTTTACACACCTTGTGAAAATGTTTGGCATCCTCTTCAAAAAGATAATAAGGAGTAAGGTCCTGTCCGCCGCCAAACCAACTATCAACCGTATTTCCATCTTTGTCATACATTTCAAAATAGCGCCAGTTTGCATGTACGGTTGGTACCATAGGGCTTTTTGGATGTAGCACGAGGCTTATTCCGCAGGCAAAGAAGTTGACATCGCCCACGCCAAAATGTTGCTGCATGGCAGGGGCGAGTGGTCCAAAAACTTTGGAGATGTTCACTCCGCCTTTTTCAAATACATTTCCATCTTCAATGACCCGGGTGCGGCCACCACCGCCTTCCTCCCGGTGCCAAAGATCTTCTTTGAAAACTGCTTTTCCGTCAATGGCTTCAAGATTGGCCGTGATACGATCTTGCAGGTCCTGTATGTATGCGTAAAATTTCTCCTTCATTTTTCAGGTTAAACTTCTTCTATGAATACCAGTTTATAATTCTCTTCTTCAACTTCTCTAAGGCTTGTAACCTTTATTGCCTGGGTCATCATTTTTTGTAACACAGGTACAATTTTCTCCTTTTCTTCAAAATTACTTCTGAATAACTGCCTGCCAATCCTGTTGTTGTGAAGGTCCATTGCTTTGGCAAGACCTTCATTTGGTGAAAGCCGTTCATGGAGATCGGTGATCATTTTACTCCAGTGGGTAGCCTCCTCCAATGATCCGGCTGCGTTAACACAGTACGCGCATATAAGGTAGTTCCAGAGTGCATGGCGAAAGGCATTGGTCCTGTTGTTTTCATGATGTAGCTTTCCATACAACTGGTTACAGGTCTTTATCGTTTTATTAGTAGCCCTGTAAGTGGGAATAAGGTAAACAGGGTGTTTTAAAAAGACCTTTACAAGAATAACCAGTTCGCTAAACCTAAGGCTTGTTATTCTTTTACCTACTACCACTTTTACGAAACTTTATACTCCTTCACAGCTTCTACAAAAGCTATGGCATTTTCAACAGGAATATCGGGTAAAATCCCGTGGCCAAGATTCACAACATACCTATCTTTCCCAAATTGGTTGATCATGTCGTGTACCATCTGTTTTATTTGAGCAGGTGGCGAATAAAGCCTACTCGGGTCAAAATTCCCCTGCAGGGTGATTTCGCCTCCCGTTAGTTTTCTTGCCATTTCCGGGGAACAGGTCCAGTCTACGCCAAGTGCAGAAGCGCCCGATTTCGCCATACTATCAAGAGCAAACCAACAACCTTTTCCAAAGGCGATCACCGGGATCTCCGTTTTTAGCGCATCGATGATCTGCTGAATATATTTCCATGAGAATTCCTGATAATCTTTGGGAGAGAGCATCCCGCCCCACGAATCAAATACCTGCACTGCATCAACACCAGCCTCTACTTTTGCTTTCAGATAAGCTATAGTTGTATCAGTGATTTTTTGAAGCAGGGTATGGGCAGCCTGCGGATTGGTGAAACAGAATTTCTTTGCAATGTCGAAGTTTTTGGAACCCTGTCCCTGTACCGCATAACACAAAATCGTCCAGGGAGAACCTGCAAAACCAATTAACGGCACCTCGTCATTGAGCTCCTTCTTGGTCATTTTGACGGCCTCCATAACGTAACCCAAAGTTTTATGAACATCGGGAACAATCACTTTTTCAACATCAGCCGTTGTCCTCACTGGGTTGGGAAGCCATGGCCCCAGCCCCGGTTTCATTTGTACCTCAATGTTCATCGCCTGTGGCACCACCAAAATGTCGCTGAACAAAATAGCGGCATCGGTACCTACCTGGTGAATTGGCATTACAGTAATTTCTGTAGCCAGTTCGGGGGTGCGGCAGCGGGTAAAGAAATCGTACTTATCCTTGAGCTTCATAAAATCGGGCAAATATCTTCCTGCCTGGCGCATCATCCACACCGGCGGTCGCTCTACAGTTTCACCTTTTAAAGCTCGAAGAAAAAGATCGTTTTTTATCATAATTTTTATTATTCGAATGTTAGTTGTGCAGACAAATAAAGTCTGCGTATATCGTGAACTTCCTGAAAATTTTGTTTTCCTCCAAACAGATCCATAATTTCTTCCTCTTTCACAATTTTAGAAGATTCGGCTAAGGTTTCTTTATATGAAGAAAAAGCATAGGTTTTAAAATCTTTATTAAAATGGATAAGAGGATTTAAGTTTACGTAGATTATTAGTTGCCTTAAGTAATCTTCACTATCTACTTTAATTCGTTTAAAATGTTTTTCAAACAGGCTACCGGTTCTATTCTCTGCTTTGTTATAAGATTTGACATAAGAATTAAAGAAATTAGAAAAGCTTTGAATAACATCTTTAGGTTCTTTTTCAATTCTCACAACTAGGTGAAAGTGGTTTTGAAGCAGGCAATATGCAAAGGTTGAAACCTTTTCCGCTAAATATTTGTTGTACTGTTTGAGAAAATATCTTTTGTTTTCTTCATTAGAAATAATGTTCGCCTTATTGATACCTCTATTATAGAGGTGATAAAACGAATCTTTTTCTAACGTTTCAAGTTTCATTTTTTCTACTTCACCAGACCTGCAAGGTCCTTTTTTACCTTGTAGGTCTCATATTTATACGGTTCAAATACCTACAAGGTTTTTAAAACCTTGAAGGTATGCCACCAGTTTTATTTAAAAGTCTTCACCACCTGTACAATGACATTTTCGATAGTCGGGGTGCTAGCGATGATCACATTTTCTGTAAAATTGTTTGCTTCGGAAGCTGTTGTTGTTCCAATACAAAAAGCTATGCTGTGTTTCAAATTATTACTTGCACAGTAACTTCGCACTGCGCTGGGGCTAAAAAACAGCACTCCCTCAAAGATACGATCTATTTTTTTTGGCACCGAAAGGGTGTCGTATACTTCTATTTCGGTGAGTGTTACCCCTGCCGATCTTAATCGCTCCGGAAGCTCGGCGTGCCTCTTTTTTCCGCAGAAAAACAGGAAATTTCCTTTGCTGTGGCTCTCAATAATTTCTGAAGCCAAAAGAGCTCCGTAATTTGCCATTTTTGACACCCTGAAGCCATGCTGTGTTAGAAAGGCTTCAGTTTTTTCACCTACACAAAAGATATTTTTCTGCTGAATTTCCTTTATGCGCGAATGCTGAAGTATTGCTCTTACCGAATTCTTGCTCGTAAAAATGACATTTTCGGGAAGGGTTTTTATTTCAAAATCTAAAGGTTCTATTGAAATAAAATCAGTTTCTACGAGGCCTATTCCTTTATTTAAAAGCAGTTCTCTCTGGCCCGAAGTCAGTTTTTTTGTAGAAAGTACGCTAATGTCCGCTCTCTCTTTAGAAAGTGATTTCTTACTCCCGTGACTTTCTTCTTTACTAAACAAAAGACTTTATAATTGGTGGCCAAAAAGTTAACCCTTGGTGTTGTTTACCTCTTCCTTGATCTTGCGCATAAGCACGTCACCGCCGGCGCTTAATACTTCTTCGGCACATTTACGACCGAAACCTTCGTGCTGAGAAACCGGAATTTCTTTTTCTACCCCAATTCTCTCCTGCCCGTCAAGGCTGAAAAGTGCAGCTTTAAAATGTAACGTCCCGTCTTGAATGGTAGCCAGTGCGCCTATAGGAGCAGTACAACCACCTTCCAGCACTCGTAAGAATTCTCGTTCAATATGCACGCAAACTGCTGTAGATTCATGGTTTAAAGCAGCAAGAGCTTTTCTGCAAAACTCATCATCTTCCTTTGCTACCACCAGCATGGCTCCCTGTGCGGGTGCGGGGATCATCCACTTGAGATCTAAGTAAGCTTCGGGGGTTAAATTTATACGTTCAAGGCCTGCCGCTGCAAACACAGCACCATTCCAGGTACTGTCTTCCAGTTTTTGGAGCCGGGTATTGACGTTGCCACGCAAATCTACGATCTCGTGGTTGGGATATTTGTGTAACCATTGTGCCTGTCGGCGCAGGCTTCCGGTAGCAATAATACCGTCGTCGTCATTGAGAAAATCGGTTCCTTTATGAACCAAAATGTCGTGTGTATTTGCCCTTTTTAAGACCGCAGCCTCTACAATGCCCTGTGGTAGTGCGGTAGGAACATCTTTCATTGAATGCACTGCGATGTCTATTTGATCTGTGATCATGGCGACATCAAGGGTTTTGGTGAAAATACCGGTAATGCCAAATTCGTACAGGGGCTTATCCAGCACCAGGTCTCCCTGAGATTTTACCGGAACCAGTTTAGTTTCATGGCCCAGCTTTTCGAGCGCATTCTTAACGGCATTTGCCTGCCACAGCGCAAGTTCGCTGTCACGCGTACCTATACGAATCACCCTGCTCATCTCTTGGTGGTTTCTTCAAGTTGAAAAACCTTTTGGATCAACTCCAGGCTTTCATCGGTACTATTCGAATCGCCTTTTAAGTGATTGGCAAACTGGTTCATGATCTTCTGAATAATACGATCTCCAAGTACTTCGGCCTGCCGTTCATTAAAGTTCTCAATCTTTTTGCGTTGAAAATCTACTTCGGCATCTTTCATCGTCCGCAGTTTCTTTTTCAAAGCTTTTATGGTAGGGGCAAATTTTCGGGTCTCCAGCCATGAATTGAAGTCGGCTTCCATTTCAGTAATAATCTCATGAGCCTGGGGAATGGCGGCCTTTCTTCTTTCCAGGGTTTCATCGGTCATCTGTGAAAGGTGATCAAGGTGGATAAGTGAAACCCCCGGAAGTTCTTCCACATCAGTAGAGACATTTTTTGGGATAGAAAGGTCTAAAATCAACAGGTCTTTCTTGTTAAAGATAAGATCTTTGGTAATGGTAGGATTTTGTGCTCCTGTAGCCACTATCAATACATCTGCCTGCCTAATTTCGGCTTGTAGATCGGCGTAATCTTTAACGGTAAGATCAAATTTTCCGGCTACTTTTTCTGCCTTATTTTTGGTCCTGTTTATAAGGGTGATTTGGTGGTTCTTTGTGTGTTTTACAAGGTTCTCGCAAGTATTGCGGCCAATTTTCCCTGTACCAAACAGCAGGATGTTAAGTTCGGCGGGGTTTTCGAAATTCTTCAGAATATATTGTACTGAAGCAAAACTTACTGAAGTAGCGCCCGATGATATTCCTGTTTCGTTCTTAATGCGTTTGCTTGCCTGGATCACTGCATTGACCAGCCGTTCTAAAAATGGATTTGAGACTCCGATATCCTTTGAATCTATAAATGCCGATTTTATCTGGCTAATTATTTCAAAGTCTCCCAATATTTGGCTGTCCAGCCCGGTACCCACTCTAAACATGTGAGAAATAGCATCTTTGTTCTTGTAAACATAAGCCACTTTTTCAAATTCTTCAACGGTACCGTGTGTATGCTCACATAACAATTTTATCAATTGAAACGGGTGCTGTGCAAAACCGTAAATTTCGGTCCGGTTACAGGTGGAGGTAACAATGAGTCCGTCGATACCTTCAGCTTTTGCCTGCTCAAGCAAATTCTTCTTTCCGGTTTCGTCCAGGCTAAAGTGGCCTCTTACTTCGGCATCGGCTTTCTTGTAGCTAAGACCAATGGTATAAAAATGTTTTCCTCTAGAAATATTGTAATCTTCCATGTACCTGAATAGCATTCTAACGAGCAAATTTAAGCTAAGCTTAAAGTAAAAAACAACGCTCAAAGTACATTTTTTGTCGCTGCACGTGATTTTGTCCCTAAAACTGATTAAAATCATTTATTTGGGCTATTTTTACCTGTGAAATATGGAAACTTAGCTTTTTAGTTTAGAACGTTTCTAAATAGAAGCTGCTAAAAAACCGATTTTGTCATGCAGGAAAATGTCGCTCAAAGTACCTTTGAAAAGACCCGTCTTGAAGAAGGTTTTTACTTGCTCAGGTTTCAAAACCCGTCAAAGGAGCGGGTAAAGATTCAGCGGAATATCAACAGTAATTTTATACAGTTTCACTTCTCAGGAAAAGGAGAAGGAAGGTTCTTTTTCAACAATGGGAACTACAAGATCCCGCTGCTTGAAGAGAATGCGTTGCTGCTGTACAACCCTAAAAGAGACCTGCCAATAGACCTGGAATTACAGGCTGGGAGCTGGGTGATCTCTATTGTTATTTCCCTTAAGAAATTTCATGCCCTCTTTTCTGAAGATGCCGGTTACGTGAGTTTTCTCAGCCTTGAGAATCGCGATAAGCAATATTATAAAGACAGTCCGCTCACGCCGGGTATGGTGATTGTTTTAAACCAAATTGCCAATTACAATGTGGTGCCCAGTATCAAAAACCTCTATTTTAAGGCGAAAGCTTATGAATTGCTGAGCCTCTATTTCAACCGGTCTGAAGAACCTAATGTGGAACAATGTCCTTTTTTAAGTGACGAAGAGAATGTGCTTAAAATTAGAAAGGCAAAAGAAATTATTATTGCCAACATGGCCGAGCCACCTTCGTTACAGGAGCTTTCACGGGAAATTGGCTTAAGCCTTAAAAAATTAAAAGAAGGCTTTAAACAAATATACGGCGATTCGGTTTTCAGTTTTTTATTTGATTACAAAATGGAATCGGCCAGAAAACTACTTGATTCGGGTGAATTTAATGTGAATGAGGTAGGTTTAAAAGTGGGATATAGCACCTCAAGCCACTTTATCGCAGCTTTTAAAAAGAAATTCGGCACTACCCCAAAAAAATATCTCATGTCGCTTTCTTCGGAAGCTTAAACTATAAGTTTCTTCAATAGAACTATTTTTTTAGAGCTTTTCTGAAGCTTTTTAGCCGAATTTAATAATCGTATTTTTGCTTCAAATTTAACAGATGAGTAAAGGAGTATTATTGGTGAACCTGGGTTCGCCCGACAGTACAGATCCGGAAGATGTAAAGAAATATCTGGATGAATTCCTTATGGATGAAAGGGTAATTGATGTTCCTTATTGGGCACGCACCCTCCTGGTACGCGGAATTATCCTGAATACCAGGCCCAAGAAATCGGCTGAAGCTTATAAGAGAATATGGTGGGAGGAAGGTTCTCCTCTTATTGTACTTTCTGAAAGACTTCAGGAGAAAGTTGATGAACTTACTTCTGTGCCAATTGCACTGGCCATGCGTTATGGGAAGCCTTCTATAAAAGCGGGTCTCGAAGAGCTGCATGAAAAAGGGGTAGATGAGGTACTGATCTTTCCATTGTATCCGCAGTTTGCCATGGCTACTACCGAAACCATCCTGGTGCTGGCAGAAGAGCTTCGGAAAAAGCATTTTCCGCAGATGCAGTTTACTTCAGTTCCTGCTTTTTACAATCACGATGATTACATTCGTGTGCTAAGCACAAGTATTTCAGAATCTTTAAAAGGGGTAGATTTTGATCATCTTTTGTTTTCTTACCACGGGGTTCCAAAAAGGCATATTAGAAAAAGCGATATCACTAACTCGCATTGCAAGATAGATGGCAGTTGTTGCCAGACCCCTTCGGCAGCACATCAATTCTGCTACCGTCACCAGTGTTATGAGACCACAAAGCTGGTAGCCGAACACCTGGGGCTCGAAAAGGGCAAATATTCAGTCTCATTTCAGTCCAGGCTTGGGTTTGATCCCTGGTTGCAGCCATATACCGACCGTACTATTGAGAGAAAAGGGCTTGAGGGTGTGAAAAACCTTGCTATTGTATGTCCTGCCTTTGTTTCCGATTGTTTGGAGACGCTGGAGGAGATCGCTATGGAAGGAAAAGAGATCTTTGAAGAAGCCGGGGGCGAGAAATTCACCACGGTGCCCTGTTTAAACGATCGCGAGGATTGGGTGAAAGTCCTCTCCCGCTGGATTGATGAGTGGGCGCACCAGAATGCAGCCGTATAATGCCATTTTTGACACCTTAGCTTTAGAATGGGCTTTTCATTATCTTTGATATACTATGGAAAAGGATAAGTTAAAATTAGAACTTCTGGAAAAGATAATCGCTTGTGAGAATGAGGTTATTTTAAAAAAGGTAGAAGAATTACTCTTTGGAGTTTCTGAAGCCGGTGAAGAGTATGGCCTGGATGCATATACAGAACTTTCTCAAGAATTAAGTATTTCTGCCGAACAGGAGGAGGAGTTGATGAGGAGGTACGAAGATCATCTTCAAAGCAGAGGTAAATCATATACGTGGGAAGAAGTCAAAAAGAATCTTAACGATTCTTATGAATTATAAAGTGAAATTCCGGGAGGAGGCTCAGCGAGATTTGTTCAAAGCATATTCATGGTATGAAGATCAAAAGAAAGGTTTAGGAGATGAATTTACTTCTGAAGTTGAAAACACTACCGAATATTTGAAGACAAATCCTGAAGCTTTTCAACTAAAAAGGAAGGGATTTAGAGAAATTGGTTTAAAAAAATTTCCATATGTGATGATTTACAGGTTGACAGGCACTTTGGTGCTTATCTTTGCCATCTTCCACACACACCTAAACCCCAATAAAAAACCTTCAGCATAAATTGGAATACTACAATTACATCAAGTCGCTGCACCTCATTTTTGTGATCACCTGGTTCGCCGGACTTTTTTATATTCCGAGGCTGTTTATTTACCACATCGAAGCCCTTGATAAGCCCGAACCTGAAAAGAGCATTTTAAGCGATCAATTAAAGATCATGACCAGGAGGTTGTGGTATATCATCACCTGGCCCTCGGCTGTACTCGCTACTTTGTTTGCAGTATGGCTGCTTATCCTGATGCCAGACTGGCTCCAAATGCCCTGGATGCACGTAAAACTTACTTTTGTGTTGCTCCTTTTTGCCTATCATGGCAAAAGTCATCACATCTTTAAGCAACTGCAAAGTGATAAAGCTACCTGGACTTCTAACCAAATGAGGCTCTGGAATGAAGGGTCAACTCTTATCCTGTTTGCGGTAGTATTTCTTGTTATTCTTAAAGATGCGTTTAACTGGATCTTTGGCTTAATAGGCATCTTTTTACTTGCTGCAATGTTAATGCTGGGAGTGAAAATGTATAAACGCATACGCACAAGAAACGAAGGGCATTAGAACGGTTCAATTATTGTTGCGTATTTTGGCATTTTAAAACCATCTTTTTTGAAGTTTTCTTTAAGAACCCGAATATTCCTGTCTATGATTGTGCTGGTGCTGCTGGCGTCAATCCTTATTGGAGGAATAACAGTGCTGCAGTACAAGCAGGAAGCCCAGGATTATCATAAAGAAAGGCTTGAGCGCAAAGAAGAGGCAATAAGAGAGCATATCAAGTTCGTAGTAGAGAGTACTACCTATGAAGTTAGTGAAGAAAATCTCTACCTTATTTTAAAGGAACGGGACAAGATTCATGAGATTTCCCAGGTGCACAATATGCCTATTAATATTTACAGTCTTGAGGGAGATCTCATCTTAAAATCAAACCAGTCTTTTTTCCCCGACACCACCGATCTTCGGCTGAGTAATAGTGTGCTTGAACAGCTGGAATCGTCCTCGAGAAAGAGGATCATTCGGCAAACAGTCAAAAATGACAAAAGATTTCAGTCTTCTTACACCTATATTACCGACAATAAATTCAGGCCCCTGGCCATTCTCAACCTGCCGTATCTCGAAGATGATTACTTCATCACCCGCGACCTTAGAAACTTTCTTGTAAAGCTTACCGAGGTGTACTTGTTTATGCTGGTGCTGGCAATATTACTGGCTTACTTCCTTTCCAAATATATTACCCGCAGTTTAAAAACAGTTTCGGAAAGGATACATCAAACCCGGCTCGACAAGAAGAACCAAAAGATTGAGATTGGCAATGTAAGTGAAGAGATCTATACGCTCGTGGCGGCATATAATTCAATGATCGACGAGCTGGAAGAAAGTGCAGCCAAACTGGCTACCAGTGAGCGCGAGCAGGCCTGGCGCGAGATGGCAAAACAGGTGGCGCACGAGATCAAGAATCCGCTTACCCCCATGCGTTTAAGCGTGCAAAGCTTCCAGAGAAAATTTGATCCCAACGATCCGCAAATGCAGCAAAAGGTAGACGAGTTCAGCGATACCTTGATCACGCAAATCGATACGATGAGCTCTATTGCTTCGGCCTTTTCAAATTTTGCCAAGATGCCGGCGCAGCAAAATGAGACGCTAAATGTTCCAAAAATAGTAAAACTGGCACTCGATATTTTCAATGAAGATTACATCCTTTTTTCTTCGGAAAAAGAAGAAATAGTGGCCAAGTTTGATCGTACTCAGCTTATTCGGGTAGTCACAAACCTTGTGAAAAATGCGGTGCAGGCTGTAGAAAAAGAGGAACATCCGGCGGTGCTGGTAACGGTGACCCAGGAAGAAGACCGTGCCTGCCTAATAGTGTCAGATAATGGGGTGGGAATTTCCGAAGAGAATAAAGAGAAGGTCTTTGAGCCCAAGTTCACCACCAAATCCAGCGGAATGGGTCTGGGCCTCGCCATGGTGAAAAACATAGTTGAAAGTTGTGGCGGAAGCATTGAGTTTTCGTCTAAATTAAATAAAGGCACTATCTTTAAGGTGCATTTTCCAAAATAGTTAATTATGAATTTTGAAAATATTCTGTTCGAAGAGAACAACAACATTGGCTACATTACCATTAACCGCCCAAAAAAGTTAAACGCCCTCAACAAAGCTACCATAGAGGAGCTTAACGAGGCTTTTGAATCGGCCAGGGAAGACCACGATATTAAAGTGATCATTCTCTCCGGAAGCGGCGAAAAGGCTTTTGTTGCCGGTGCCGATATTAGTGAATTTGCTGAATTTTCTCAAAAAGAAGGTCGGCGTCTCGCGGCTGAAGGTCAGGAGAAATTATTTGATGTGGTTGCCAATTTTCCAAAGCCGGTGATCGCTGCAATAAACGGATTTGCCCTTGGCGGCGGCCTCGAACTCGCCATGGCAGCACATTTTAGGATTGCCAGCAACAAAGCTAAAATGGGATTACCTGAAGTTTCTTTGGGAGTAATTCCAGGTTATGGAGGTACGCAAAGATTGCCGCAGCTGGTGGGCAAAGGCAGGGCTATGGAAATGATTATGACAGCAGGGATGATAGATGCGCAACAGGCGTTAGATTACCAGCTCGTAAACCACGTTACCGCACCCGAAGATCTCATTCCGCTTGCTGAAAAAATTGCAGGAAAGATCATGAACAATTCTATGGTGGCAATTTCGGCAGCTATACGGGCTGTAAATGCCAATTATGAAGTGGGAGTTAATGGATTTGAAGTGGAAATTGATGGCTTCGGAAGCTCTTTTGGAACCGAAGATTTCAAGGAAGGAACTTCAGCATTTTTAAACAAAAGAAAGGCTGATTTTCCCGGGAAATAATTTAGATATCAGATTTTAAATATGAGATTTGAGAAAAGGCTTCGGGCTCATCCGGAGCTTTTTTGTTTTAATTAACTTTGGAGTTTATCCATTTATTCGGAAAAAATCCTATTTTTGACCCTTATGCAGGGGAACGAGTTTATCAAGGGAAGAGGGGCGCAACATCAGGTAAAGAACAGGTTTGATGCGCTTTCTTATGAAGTTCGCAATGATTTTTTAAACTACTGTGCGGCAGAAGGAGAAGAGGCAACTTCTTCAAAAACCTCTTTTATTGATACTTTTCCCAAGACCATAGTAAATAAAGTGACCAGTCCCGATGTGGGGATGGAATATTCCCTAAACCCATACCAGGGCTGCGAACACGGGTGTGTATACTGCTATGCGCGAAATTCTCACGTGTATTGGGGGTATGGGGCGGGCCTTGATTTTGAAAAGAAGATCCTGGTCAAGAGGAATGCGGTGGAGCTTTTAGAGCAAAAATTGCGCAGTAAAAGCTGGAAAGCGGCTCCCATTGTGCTTTCGGGAAACACAGACTGCTACCAACCTGTAGAACGCAAACTTGAGATTACCCGAAAGTTGTTACAGGTATTCCTCAAGTACAAGCATCCGGTCGGCATAATTACTAAGAATGCTTTAATTCAGCGGGATGTGGAGCTTCTGGCAGAACTTGCAAAGGACAACCTTGTTCGGGTGAATCTTTCCATCACCTCTTTGGATGAACGTACGCGGCAACTCCTGGAGCCCCGTACCGCAAGTATTAAGAAAAGACTTCAAACCATAGAAGTGATGAAATCGCATGGTATTCCGGTAAGCGTGATGATGGCTCCTATAATTCCATCTATAAACAGTCATGAGATCCTGCCCCTGGTCAAAGAGATTTCAGAAAGAGGAGCCTACGGAGTGGGATATACGGTGGTACGACTGAATGGGGCTATTGGAGAGGTATTTTCAGAATGGATTAGGAAGGCCATGCCGGGAAAGGCAGATAAAGTGTTGCATCAAATTGCAGAATGCCACGGCGGAAATCTCAACGACAGTCGCTTTGGAACCCGAATGAAAGGAGATGGAAACATAGCCGACCAGGTGGCGCAGCAGTTTGCTATTGCCCGAAAGCTTTACCTTAAAGACAGGGGGCGCCCGGTTTTAAATTGCGATTTGCACGAGCAGTATAAAGATGGCCAGATGAAGCTGTTCTAAAAATGCCATTTTTGAGAGGGTAGTCCCCACTCTTTATAGAATTGCTCAAGAAACCCGACCATAAAATCATGACGTTCTTCGGCTAATTTTTTTCCCGTCTTGGTATTCATCCTATCTTTAAGCAGGAAAAGTTTTTCGTAGAAATGATTTATTGTTGGGGCTGAAGAAGCTTTGTACTCTTCTTTGCTCATGTGGAGATTCGGTTTTACATCGGGATCAAAGATGGGCCGGCCCTTGTGGCCGCCATAATTAAAGGTACGGGCAATTCCAATGGCGCCAAGAGCGTCGAGGCGATCGGCATCCTGTACTACATCAAGTTCGGGAGAGCGAAATTCTTGTGCTTCATTTCCTCCTTTAAAGGAAATCCATTTGATGATGTTCTCTACATGAAGAATATCATCTTCGCGCACCTGTTGTTCGTGTAAGAATTGTCGTGCAATTCTGGGGCCTATAGTTTCATCGCCGTTATGGAACTTGGAATCGGCAATGTCGTGAAGCAGGGCGCCAAGCGCCACGATAAACCCATCTACTTCTTCGGAAGCGGCAATGATTTCGGCATTTTTGAATACCCGTTCAATATGGAACCAGTCGTGACCGCCTTCAGCATTTTTCAATTTTTCCTTAACGAAATCAACAGTATTGGCAATGATCTGGTCTTTATTCATAAGGTGTTAAAAATGGCATTTTTAGATGATGTCGGCGGTAATGCTGCGTTCAACCTGGGCCACAAGGGCATCGGGAGTATCTGATTTTGCTGAAACCGGTTCGTGAACCTTAAGCTTGAGGTGAACGCCTATGCCCATGGGAAAGCTTCCGTAGCGAAACAATTTCCAGCTGTTGTTGATGGTAATGGGCACAATAACGGCTTCAGGCATTTTTTTGATGAGCAGCTGCAAACCCTGGACGGCAAATTTTTTGGGAGCCCCGGTGCGGCTGCGGGTTCCTTCAGGAAAAATAACTGCCGATCTATTATTCTGGTTGAGGTAATCGGCAAATTTGCTCATTTTTACCAGAGCCTCGCGACCATTTTTTCGGTCTATAAGAAGATTTCCGCCGTGACGAAGGTTATAGGAGATACTCGGAATCCCCCTGCCCAGCTCTTTCTTACTCACAAATTTGGGATGATGTTTCCTGAAATGCCAGATGATAGGCGGAATATCGTACATACCCTGGTGGTTTGCCACGAAGATACACGGTCTGTCTGTAGGCAGGTTATATTCATTCTCTATGCTGAAGCGGGTGCCAAGAACATTGAGGCAGCGCAGCAAAAAGAAATTAAAGATGTCAACGCTCTTTTTGTGGGGCTGATATCCTCCCAGGTTAAAACATAACCATTGTATGAGGTGGAATACCAGCAGGTTGAGAAAAAAGAAGGTGTAAAAAACTACCGACAGCGGGTAGGAAAGGATCTTTTTGAAAGTTTTCATTTTCACTTGCTTGCAAAGGCTGCAATTTCTGCATTTAATTCCTGCCGTGCAAAACAGAATTCAGGCAGCATGGATTATTTCAGGATATTTGTTGTACTTCAGGTAATGGCACAAAAAAACCTGTCAAAAATGACATTTTTGACAGGCTGTACTTTCAGTAGCTAACAGTTCTTAGCAGAATTCGTTGTAAGCTTCAGTAAGATTATCAGCGATAAGTTCGGCAGGGCGACCTTCAATGTGATGACGCTCCAGCATGTGCACCAATTCGCCATCTCTAAACAAAGCCATAGAAGGTGAAGATGGAGGGAACGGTACCATATAATCGCGGGCCTTTTCTGTAGCTTCACGGTCTACTCCTGCAAAAACAGTGACCAAATTGTCTGGTCTCTTGCTGTTTTGCAAGCTTATTCTTGCTGCAGGACGGGCATTTGCCGCGGCGCAACCGCAAACAGAATTCACCACCACCAGGGTAGTACCTTTTCTGGCAATTGCCTCATCAACCTGCTCTACTGTATGTAATTCTTCAAACCCAACACTGGTGAGATCCTCACGCATTGGCTTAACTAATTCGGGTGGATACATATATCAATTTTTTTTCGTTAAAACTAAAGACACAAAGATACCAAATAAAAGTAAGAGCATAAATTTTCGAAAGTTAAAGCCTCGCAAGCTGCTCTGCTAAAAGAAAGAAGTTGTAAAATGTTATCTTTGCAGCCCAAAAGTACCCTAATGATCAAATGGTTTGCCGCTTTTGTCGGTTTTATGTTTTATGGTATTCGTGGAGCCATCCTCGGATTTATTATAGGAAGCCTTATAGATGCTCTTACCAACCGCAAAGGCGGATTCACAATTTCGAATGAAGAGGAGCGTGTAACCCCCGGAGATTTTGAACTTCATCTCTTAACCCTGTCGGCTATTGTAATCAAGGCCGACGGGCAGGTGAGCCAGAAAGAGATGGATTATGTGCGCAATTACTTTGTCCAGGCTTACGGAAAAGATCGTGCAAATGCCGTTTTTCGCACTTTTAACGAGGTTGTAAAAGATCGTGAACTCGACGAGAGGCGGATTTCTGCATTTTTAGCAGCCCGTACACAGTATGCGGCGCGTTTACAAATAGTTCACTTCTTGTTTAGTATAGCCAACGCCGATGGCAATGTGAGCCAGGCCGAAGTCGGAAAAATAAGACAGATTGCCGGGCATTTGAGAATTGGGGCGAAAGATTTTGAGAGTCTTTATGCCATGTTCTTCAAAACTACCGATAATGCCTACAAAATTCTTGAAATTGATAAATCGGCTACCGATGCCGAGGTGAAAAAGGCCTTTAGAACAATGGCCAAGAAATATCACCCCGACAAGATTCAGCATATGGATGAAGCCTACATCAAGGGCGCCGAAGAAAAATTCCGAAAGGTGCAGGAAGCATATGAGCAAATACAGAAGGAAAGAGGCTTTTAAATATTTACTGCAGCAGCCTGTTACCAAATTTTAATCCAACAAAAATCGTTCGGGGGCGGGTGGGACCGTAAACATAATTCGCATCCCGCTCAACGCCCAGGTCAAAATCCTGCTGGTATTCGTTAAAAATATTCTGAAGCCCTGCATTTAGTTCAAGCTGAAATTCATCGGAAAACTTGAAGATGTATGCGGTTTTAAGGTTGATCTCCATAAAGCCTTCAGTTTTTTCAAGACGATCATTTTCAATATAACCTGCGAGGTGAGGCACATACATGCTGCCTGTATAGACTCCTGAAATATTATTTTGCCACTGCTTTACAGGCGCATACGTAAGAATGAAATTTCCGTAGAGATTAGGCGATTTAAAGAAATTTTTGGCATTTTTGAGAGGTACAGAAGGATCATTACTAAATTGGACAGGAAAATCGTATTTGGATCTTTGAAGCGTGCCGCCCATTTGCAAGATCCAGTTTTCATTTGGAGCCACAACCACATCAAGATTTATTCCGTAAACATTGGCCCCTTCGCCGTTGCTTTTCTCGAAAGTGGTTTCAGAAATGCGCTCCAGAATAAACGGGTCTTGTAGCCGGGTGTAAAAAGCTTCGAGCGTGAGCCGGTAATTTTCATCTAATGTGGTTTTGTTCCATTCTGCGGAAGCCAGGTAACTATGTGAGGTTTCTGATTGAAGATCATCGGCAAATGTGACCAGGCTCACTTCTCCTGCAGCGATCCTGGCGTGAATATCTTCAGTAAAAACCTGTGGCGCCCTAAAACCCCTGGCGTAGCTGGCCCGGAATTGTAAATGTTCACTTTCAGAAAATAATAGATTTATTCGTGGGTTGAACACCACATTTTCATCGGTTGCGTTGTGAAAATCGGCACGCAGGCCACCCAGGATTTTAAATTTGCCGGTCGCCTGCCATTCCTGTTGTGCGTAGATGCCAAGAATGTTCAGGTTTTGATTGATGTACGCGTTATAACCGGGCTTGCGGTCTCGCATGAGGTTGTTCTTGAATTCAAATCCAGTAGTGAAAGTGGCGGGTGAGCCAAGGAAATTCTCCTGATCAAAAGAAAATTGTGTTCCCAGCAGGTAAGTGTTGTCCATGGAATTGCCGTAGCCCTTCAGGCTTTCTTCGGAAGTTTCTCTCTGGCCCCCATAAAAATTGTCATTTTTGGAAAGTTGGGTAGTAGCGTAAACAGAATATCTAATGTCCCTGCTCCTGGAAGAAGCCGCGTAAGTAAGCCCTCCTCCAAGCACTTCACTTGAAATCTGCTCGGAAATATCTGCTTCAAAAGGCTGAAGATGCAATTTATTGCCGCCGCGACGGAATTCGTGAGTGGTGTGAAAATCAAGACTTAGCCTGCTGCGGTCATTCGGCGTGTAAAATGATTTAAATCCGAAGGTTTTATTCTCAACGGTAGTAAGTTCGGTATATCCGTCTTCATTATGGTCATAAGGATTGCGATCCCTAAACATTCCGTAGGCATTGAGCCCGGCGTTGTAGTTGTCAGAAAGAACCGTAGTATTCATGGTAATAGCCCTGTCGCCGGCTTCGGCGTTAATGGCGGCAAGGTTTCCGGCTATTTCATAATAATTTTCCGTAGGAATTTTAGTGATAATATTTATGGTGCCGGCAATGGCATTTGAGCCATAAAGTGCCGATCCTCCGCCTCGCACCACTTCAATTCTTTCAATAGAATTGGCCGGGATTTGATCAAGCCCGTAGACACCGTTAAGGGCGCTAAAGACGGGGCGGCTGTCAATGAGGATCTGCGAATATGCCCCGTCAAGACCATTCATTCGCACCTGTGAAAAACCGCAGTTCTGGCAGTTGGTTTCCATTCTTAACCCTGGCTGAAAATTGAGTCCGTCACTAAGGCTGATAGACTGGGTGGCATTAAATTCTTTTTCAGAAGTTACAGAGACTATTACGGGAGCCGTGTGTCTAAGCTGCCCGTTACGGCTGGCGGAGATCACAACCTGGTCTAAACCGGTAACATCTTCCTGCAGGGAAAAATTCAGTTTTTGAGGGTCATGGTTAAGTACATCAAGATGTTTTTGTACAGTCTTAAAGCCTATGGCCTGTAAGATAATTTCATGGTGACCTAAGGGAGCTTTCATAAAAAATTCGCCCTTGTTGTTGGTCGTGGTGCCAATTGTGGTGCCTTCAAGATAAACATTAACGAGGGGCACAGGGTCATTTTTATAGGTTACCAGGCCGGTGATTTCTGCAGTTTGACTGTAAAGGCTCAAGCAGGATAGAAAAAGGAGTAGGGAGAAGAGTGTTTTCATCAGTATGTTTTTTTGCAAATCTTTAAACAATTTTAGGTAAGGCTAAAAATTGTTTATGATGAATAAAAAATGTAGTTTTGATACACAAAAAAACATCGCTTTTATGTTTAGTCTTTCTGAAGAGAATTACTTAAAAACCATTTTTCATCTTGAAAAAATTTACCCGGCCGGGGTGAGCACTAACGCATTGGCCGGGGAAATGGAGACCAAAGCTTCTTCGGTCACCGATATGCTGAAGAAACTCTCTGAGAAGAAACTGGTGAAATACCGAAAGTACCAGGGTGTGCAGCTGAGCGATAAGGGTCACAAGGCAGCCGTTGAAGTGATTCGGAAACACCGGCTCTGGGAGGTTTTCCTGGTGGAGAAACTAAACTTCAGCTGGGATGAGGTACACGATATTGCTGAACAGCTTGAACACATCAAATCTGAAAAACTTACTCAAGAACTCGATAAATTCCTGGAATTTCCGAAGAGAGATCCACATGGCGACCCTATTCCCGATGCTGAAGGTAACTTCAGAATTGCCAATAAGGTGCTGTTGGCCGACCTTGAGGAAGGAGAATCGGGTATATGTGTAGGCGTAAAAGATTCTTCTACCGAATTCCTTCAATACCTTGATAAAAATAATATTGCTCTTGGCAAATCGGTCACAGTTGTACACCGGGAAGCTTATGATGAGTCCCTGTTCATAAAGATCAATGATGAAGACCTGCATGTGTCTAAGAGCATTTCAAACAATTTATTTGTAAAACCTGTGGAGTAATGGATGAAATAATTGCATATTTTGAAACTTTAGATCCTGTAATGGCGGCATTTTTAGCCACTTTATTCACCTGGGGTCTCACTGCGCTGGGCGCCTCTTTTGTGTTCTTTTTTAAGACGATGAATCGTGCGCTTTTTGATGGCATGCTGGGTTTTACAGGAGGAGTAATGGTAGCGGCAAGTTTTTGGAGCCTGTTGGCACCAGGCATTGAGATGAGTAAAGGCGAAGGCTTTGAAAAAGTAGTCCCCGCAGTGGTAGGTTTTGGCCTGGGAGCGCTATTCATTTTTGGAATGGACAAGGTGTTGCCCCACCTTCACGTAAATTTTAGAATGGCCGATAAGGAAGGGGTGAAAACCCCGTGGCACAAATCGGTGTTGCTTACCCTTGCAATAACCCTGCACAACATTCCTGAAGGTCTTGCTATAGGGGTGCTGTTTGGCGGTGCTGCAATGGGGCTTGAAGGAGCCAGCATAGGTGGTGCGGTAGCTTTGGCAGTGGGTATTGGACTGCAAAACTTTCCTGAAGGCTTTGCTGTGGCCACACCGCTAAGAGGGCAGGGCATGAGCCGTTGGAAGAGCTGGAATTACGGGCAGCTTTCGGCTATTGTGGAGCCTGTGGCAGCAGTACTGGGAGCCTGGGCAGTGATGACCTTTGAGCCAATTTTGCCTTATGCCCTGTGTTTTGCAGCCGGAGCAATGATCTTTGTGGTGGTCGAAGAAGTAATACCCGAATCTCAACAGGACCGGTACACCGATATTGCTACCCTGGGATTTATTGGCGGATTTATGGTGATGATGACCCTGGATGTTGGATTGAGCTAAAATTCTGATTCTGTCATTCGTCTTTTTGATTAACAGGCAAAATTATAGAGGTACCTGCATCTTACTCTATGAGGTTCAACCCTTACGGGTAATTACAGAGCTGGTGAATAACATGAAGAAGATGTAATGATATGGGGCAGCAGGCTCGTGCCATTAATAAAAGCTTTGGAAAAACAGGTCCTTCAGCTGAAACTACTACAGATTTTCCTTTAGATCTATTGTATCAGGTTGCCTGCCACACTTTTGTAAATCGATTAGTGACAGCTTCCGCAGCCGGTGCCACAGGCTTTATCAGCCTTTTTCTTCCCGCCAAAAATGAATTTCGGTTTGTATACAAATTTGGTGAACATGTATCCAACAGCTATTGTGAAGGTGATAAAGACGAGTATTTCCTGTAGTAATTCCATAGTCTTATTTTAAAATCTGAAAGGCCAGTAAGGCTGCAACATAGGCTATCACAGTCATAGACACCAGCTGTAGCACAGGCCATTTCCAGGTGTTGGTTTCCCTTTTTACAATTGCCAGTGTACTCATGCACTGCATGGCAAAGGCATAGAATAACAGCAAACTCACACCGCTGGCAAAGGTGAAGAGCGGGCCTCCCAGGATGTGGTTGGTTTCTGATGCCATTCTGGACTTAATCGTTTCTTCCTCATCACTGCCCACGCTGTAAATTGTGGCGAGGGTGCCCACAAAAACTTCTCTTGCCGCGAAAGAACTCACAATAGCTATACCAATTTTCCAGTCGTATCCTAAAGGAGCAACCGCCGGTTCAATAGCTTTTCCAATGTTGCCAATGTATGAGTGCTGAAGTTTATATGAGGCGACTAATTCGTCAATCTCTTCTTCGGGCAGGTAGGTTTCACTGTATTTGGTTTCAACAATCTCTCTTGCATTGCTGAAGTTATCTCCCGGGCCATAACTTGCAAGCACCCATAAGATAATAGAAATAGCAAGGATGATCTTTCCGGCGCCTAATACAAAAGCTTTTGTTTTTTCCACTACATTAATTCCCACGTTCTTTAACAATGGCAATTTGTAGTTGGGCATTTCAATGACGAAATAAGACTTGCTTTTTATTTTGAGGAGCTTGTGCAATATCCAGGCCGATCCTATGGCCATTCCAAATCCGAGGAGATAAAGGAGCATGAGGGTTAACCCCTGAAGGTTGAATCCCATAAATGATTCATCGGGAATTACAAGGGCAATGATAATGAGGTAAACCGGCAACCTGGCCGAACAGGTTGTAAATGGCACAACAAGAATGGTGATAAGCCTTTCTTTCCAGTCTTCAATATTCCGGGAGGCCATTACTGCAGGAATCGCACAGGCAGTTCCCGAAACCAGCGGCACAACACTTTTTCCACTAAGCCCAAAGCGGCGCATGGTCCTGTCCATTAGAAAGACTACCCTGCTCATATATCCGCTTTCTTCCAAAATGGAGATAAACAAAAACAGGAATGCGATTTGAGGAATGAATATTACGATACCGCCAAGGCCGGGAATAATTCCTTCGGCTATAAGATCGGTAAACGGTCCCGGCGGCATTGCCGTTCTTGTGACTTCACTCAGCTTCGCAAAGGTCGCATCAATAAAATCCATTGGGTAGCTCGACCAGTCGTAAATCGCCTGGAAGATCAATAAGAGAATGGCAAAGAAGATCACATAACCCCAAACCTTGTGGGTTAAGACCCTGTCCATTTGCGCGCGCAATCCTTTGGCAGCATTAACATCCACGGTCATCCCCTTTTTCAGGACGTTGTTGATGAACTGGTAGCGCAGTATAGTTTCCTTTTGCTGCATCCTCTTAAGCGTGCTTGCGTCTTTGGTAACGAAATCTTCTCTTAGAGGGGCGCTGTTCCTGTTTACATTTCCGAAGTTGACATCCTGTGTAATTACCAGCCAAAGTTTGTACAGCGACTGGTTAGGGAATGTACTTTGTAACCTGTCAAAATACTCGGGGTCCATCCTGGATGCGTTGAGACAGGGTTCTGTAGAAATATGCCGGTAATTGATAATGTGCTCTTTCAGCTCATCTATTCCGGTGCGTTTTCTTGCACTTACAAGAACAATTTTGGTCTTTAATTCTTTTTCAAGTAAAGGAATGTCCAGTGAAATTCCTTTGCGCTTCATCCTGTCGGCCATGTTGATGACCAGGATGGTTGGAATTTCCAGATCCTTGATCTGCGTGAAAAGCAGCAGGTTCCTTTTTAAATTTTCAACATCGCTTACCACCACTGCAACATCGGGATAATCTTTATCATTTTTGTTGAGCAGCAGTTCAATCACCACATTTTCATCGAGCGAAGATGCGTTAAGACTATAGGTGCCGGGAAGGTCCAGGATATGCGCTTTTACATTGCGGGATAGCTTGCTTACGCCTTCCTTCTTCTCTACGGTGATGCCGGGATAATTTCCTACCTGCTGGTTAAGGCCGGTAAGCTGATTAAATACTGATGTTTTCCCTGTATTAGGATTGCCAATTAATGCAACATTCAATTGTTTGGCCATGACTACGGAAGAATTTCTATTTCGATGTGCATGGCGGTCTCTTTACGTATCGCCAGGTGACTGCCGTTTATGTTAAGATAAAGCGGATCCCGAAACGGGGCTGTTTGTACCAGAAGAACTTCATTTCCCGGAAGGCAACCCATCTCCAGAAGTTTTAGCGGAATTAATTCGGCTGAAATTTCCTTGATGATGCCTCGCTGGCCACGCTTAAGATCGGCAATAGTGGTGATCAATGTTTATTTAGATTGATTTTAAACAAGACAAAAATAAGGCAAAATCTACTATTAGAAAAACTTGCATCCACAAAAGATTTTTAAATGCTGTTTTCCTAATCAGATTCGGCTTCTTTGTACTCATTTTTCAGCACCTCCACATCGTGCATAAGGTCTTCAATCGCAGTGGGGTTTGTTCCGTCATAAAAGCCTCTAATCCTCTTTTCTTTATCTACCAGCACAAAATTTTCGGTGTGAATCATGTCAAAAGGGCCACCGTCACCAGTGCTTTTTGCTGCCAGGTAAGATTTTCTGGCCAGGTCGTAAATTTCTTTTTTATCGCCGGTCACGAGATTCCATTTTTCATCTATAACGCCTTTTTCATCGGCATACTTTCTAAGTACCGGCACGCTGTCATAATTGGGGATCACCGTGTGCGAAAGAAGAAGCACATCTTCATCATTTTTCAGCCTTTCCTGTATCTGCAGCATATGGTCTGTCATGATAGGGCAAATCGTTTGGCAGGTGGTAAAGAAAAAATCGGCTATATAGATCTTGTCTTTGTAAAAATCCTGCGTAATAGTGTCCCCGTTTTGGTTGTACAACTTAAAATCCTGGATGGTGTGATATTTTCGTACTTCCTGCATGGTAGAATCTACCAGTTCAATGTTTACCATACTTGGCTGGTACACGGGTAATCTTTCTGTGGGTTTTAGGATATTGTAAATGATGGTGATGATTATCGCCGACAGTACAAAAAGAAAGATTGCAAAGAATTTGTATTTCGCAAAAAAGCTAAGCATAGCATAAATTTGAATGCAAAATTACAATTCTAAAATGGCATTTTTGAACCCTAACCTTCATAAAATGAACTCCTGCTAAACCACCTGAACTTTAAACTTTTGTGAGAACCTTTAAAAGGTTACTTTTGTGCGATTTTAATTTTGCCAGAAAATATGGACCCTTTTTTTATAAAAGCATTACAATTAATACTCAGTTTATCGCTGCTTATCGTTCTGCATGAGCTTGGACACTTTATCCCGGCGAAAATGTTTGGGATAAAAGTTGAAAAATTCTTCCTGTTCTTTGATGTCAAATTTGCCATTTTAAAGAAGAAAATCGGCGATACCGTGTACGGTATTGGATGGCTTCCGCTGGGAGGTTATGTGAAAATTGCCGGAATGATAGATGAGAGCATGGACAAGGAGCAAATGGCCCAACCGCCAAAGACCTGGGAATTCCGCAGTAAACCGGCATGGCAGCGGCTAATTGTTATGGTTGGTGGGGTTACTGTCAATGTGGTCCTTGGTTTCTTTATCTATATGATGGTGGTATTCACCTGGGGTAGCCCTTACATAGCGCCCGAAGATATGCCCAATGGCTTTGCTGTAGATGATACCTTTAAAGAATTCGGTTTCCAGGATGGCGACCGCGTGCTGCAGGTAAATGGAGAAGACCTGAAGAATAGTATTGATATCAATAAATACCTCTTTTTGAGGGATGTTCAAAGCATTAGCGTTTTACACCAGAACGGGCAGGAAGAAACCATTTCGGTTCCCGAAGACATAGGTTCTCAAATGTTCGAGCAGGGCGTGATGCAGCCATTCGTTCCCATGACCATCCCGGTGCTCGACACGGTAATTGAAGGTAGCCCTGCAGATAAGGCCGGTCTTAAAAAAGGTGACCGGATTATTGCCATTAATGATTTTGAAGTTGGCTACTGGCATGAAGTGACCCGGCAAATTGAAGCCAGCAAGGGAAAAGAGCTAAGAATAGTTTATAGCCGCAATGGTGAATATGCAAGTATGGAAGTAGACGGCCAGACTGCGGGTACCATAGACGGGCAACAACAAAGTATAGCGATCACGCCCGATGAAGAAGGGAAAATTGGGGTTGCACCCGGTTCTTCAATCGAGGTGAGCAGAGAGCATTACTCATTTACCGAAAGTATATCTAAAGGTTTTGACCTTGCCTACTGGACGCTGCACGATTATGTAGCCCAGTTCAAGTATGTGTTCACCAAAAAAGGAGCCACCCAGGTGGGAGGTTTTGGCGCCATTGGCGGCCTGTTCCCCGATGCATGGAACTGGCAGGCCTTCTGGATGACCACAGCCTTTATTTCTATCATCCTGGCTTTTATGAACATACTTCCCATCCCGGCACTGGATGGTGGCCACGTGGTTTTCCTGATGTATGAAATGATCACCGGGAGAAAACCTAATGAAAAATTCATGGAATATGCACAACTGGTTGGTTTTGTCATTTTAATTGCCTTGGTCTTGTTTGCCAACGGGAATGACATCTATCGCTGGTTATTCGAATAAATTTAGCTAACAATTTTTATGAGAGGCTGTCTCAAAAGTTCTATGATCGTCACGCAGTAATGCGTAAAGCGGTCGGCAGATTTTTGAGGCAGCCTCTTCAATTTTATCCTTTATGAAAACACCTTTATTTTCTTTTACTTCGGAATACCTTCGGAAAATGGCATTTTTGGCAGGTATTTTTGTGGTTCTTTCCTGCTCTTCAGATGATTCTGCTAATTCAGAAAATCCTGTACCGCCTGAAGTAGAACCCGAAGCCGAAAGCATTGTGATCTACACCATCAATGACCCCCACGGCAAGATCCATAACTTCGGAAGGATAAAAGCCATCATCGATAAAGAAAAAGAAACAGAGTCGCAGGTGTTCTTTGTTTCGGGAGGCGATATTTTCTCAGGAAATCCTGTGGTAGATTACCACCCCGAAAAAGGATCTCCCATTGTAGACCTTATGGGCAAAGCGGGGATGGACGTCACTGCACTGGGCAACCACGAGTTTGATTACGGGCAGGAAGTGCTTCAAAAGAGAATGCTCGAAGCCGGTTTCCCTTTTCTTTGTGCCAATATTGAAAGCAGTGATTCAGGTTTTACGCTTCCGCAGGGAAAAGTGATCCTTGAAAAAGATGGTTTTGAGATCGCATTTATAAGTGTGGTAGAAACTTCTTCGGCCGATAATAAACCGCTATCTCATCCGAAGAAATTGAAGGGACTGGAGTTTACTGAAGGTGTAGATGCCATGCAGGCATATCGCAATGATTCCGAAGTAATGTCTGCCGATCTTGTGGTGGCGCTCACCCACTACGGTAGAGGCGGTGACAGGATGATTTTGGAGCAGCATGATTTTGTTGACCTGGTAGTTGGGGGGCACAATCATGCGGTATACAATGAGCAGGTGAAGGGGAGGTACATGGTACAATCGGGTTCAGACCTTGAGCTGCTTACCAAATTGAACCTTAGTGTGAAAAATGGCGAGGTGACTTCGTATACTTATGAGCTTATCGATCTCAATAAGGTCACAGAAACCGATGCTGCGATGGAAGAATTGATCGCCTCATACAATAACAGGCCCGAATTCTTTGAAGAATTAGGCACCTCCCTGCAAGATCACGACAGGAATGAAACCGCCTGCTTCTACACCGATGCCTTACGCGCTATCACCGGCGCCGATGTGGTTTTTCAGAATTATGGGGGGATAAGGGCCGGCCTTGATTATGGTAGCATCACCCCTTTTGATTTGTACACCATTGATCCTTTTCAAAACGGGCTGGACTCGTTCAAAATGACGGTAGGGCAGCTGGAGGGTTTCCTTAATGCATCTTATGCACCTTCTTTGGCGTATTCAGGGATAGTGATGGAATACAGGAATGGAAGGGTAGAGCTTGTCGCCGCCGATGGTAGTCTGCTTCCTGATGCTTCGGAAATTACTGTGGCCATGAATGATTATTTGTCTAATGTTTACGAGGAAGATTTTCAACAGCCCACTAGCACGTATGAAAAGACTACTGCGGAATATCTCATCGATTACCTGAAGCAGTACCAGTCTGAAATCAACTACGGCGACTGTAACCGCGGAATCTAGAGGTGTCAAAAATGGCATTTTTGGCTATCCTTTGAAAATGAAATAAACAGCCAGGATCAGGAAGATAAACCCTATAAGATGGTTGCTGCTGAAGGTTTCATTTTTGAAGAAGATCACCGAAAAGACCACAAATACCACAAGGGTGATGACTTCCTGAAGCACTTTTAACTGAACAAGGGAAAAAGGGCCGCCGGTACCACTGAAGCCAATACGGTTTGCCGGTACCTGGAAGCAGTATTCAAAAAAGGCGATGCCCCAGCTAATAACAATGAGCCCAAAAAGCCCCCATTTGGCTACGCCTTTCCATTCTCCAAACTTTAAATGCCCATACCAGGCAAGAGTCATAAAAGCGTTGGAGAGGACCAGTAAAAGGATGGTAGTAAGTGATTTCATATTTAAAGTTTAGCAGCGTCAAAATTATTTAAAAAGCGAAGTACTTTCCTGAATTTAACACGGGAGAAAAAACTCTGATGCGCCACTTAATTTTTTCGCACTTTGTTTAGGGAAATAGATTTTTTAAATTATATTTGCAACCGCAAAAATGGTTGCGACAGTCCTCCTTAGCTCAGTTGGTTAGAGCATCTGACTGTTAATCAGAGGGTCCTTGGTTCGAGCCCAAGAGGAGGAGCAACAATAAAAAGGGTGTTAGTGACCTTTTAAAATGACACTGAAGACATACTGAAATTCCTCCTTAGCTCAGTTGGTTAGAGCATTTGACTGTTAATCAAAGGGTCCTTGGTTCGAGCCCAAGAGGGGGAGCAAATTAAAGCCTGACAGAGATGTTAGGCTTTTTTATTTTTGGGCGAGTGCAACTATAGTGGAACATTTTTCTATTTTTATAGGAAATCACTTTTCTCTTACTTTGGCAAAAACATACAGACTACAAGAGGATCAAGAACAAAAGTTGTGGACTAGCTAAATAATGTAGTTAATCTGTACAGGAAAAATTCTACATTTTTCACCCCTCTAAATTGACTTCTAAAAGCTTTAATTTTTGCATTGAATGATTCTGCTGAAGCATTTGTGCTTCTATTTCTAAAGTAGGGATCATGATCAAAACTTGGGGATTAGGCAAAAATCGTGGTTAATCTGAACAGGAAGAATACTTTATAAATGTATCTGGCTATGAACTTAAAGGGTTAATTATTAATATTTCCGCAGTTGGGACAAGCACCTTCTTTTTTTGCTTTCTGAGATACTTCCTCTGAAAATCCTGCTGCTAATATTCCTGTGGGTAGAGCAAATAACCCAATCCCTATAATGGCAATTATGCCACCTAAAAATTGTCCTAAACCTGTCACGGGATACATATCGCCATATCCTACAGTGGTAAGAGTAGCTATGCCCCACCACATCGTTTCTGGAATACTGGAAAAATGCTCTGGTTGGGCTTCATTTTCTACGTAGTACATAAGTGTTGAAGCCAACAAAAGAAGAAAAACAGTAAAGATCAAGGAAACCATAAGTTCCTCTTTTTTCTTTATCAGTACTCGCTCCATTAGTTCTAGGGCTGTCAGGTAGCGGGCAATTTTAAATAATCTGAACACTCTAAATATTCTAAACATCCTTAGAAGTCTTAGGTCAATCCCCAGGAACGGTAGATAAAAAGGGAGAATAGCTAAAAGATCGATCACAGCAAGTGGAGTACAGGCATATTTAAAATTACCTATTACAGAGCGGGAGTACTTCGGTTTTACATTGGCAGACCATACTCGTAAAACATATTCCAAGGTGAAAATGAGAACAGAGAAAGTTTCAAAAAGAACGAATTGCTCATGATACTGTTGCTTTATTGGTATGACGGATTCTAGCACTAAAGCAAGGATATTCAAAAGTATTAAACTTATAATAAACACATCAAAATACCAACTAAAATTGCCCTGACGTTTCGAAACGCTCATGATTTTATGCACACTCTTCTTCAATCCTTTTGGGAAAGTTTCATGACCGTACAAGATCTGCCTTACTTTCTTCACTTTTCAGGATTAATTTTGTTTTTGAAAGATTACAACATTTTTCTCAATACTTATTCTCTGGGTTTTTTTCAGAATATCTAAGGCGGGTTCCATATGTTTTGTATTCTCTTTTGTGATCCTACTGAAGCCAAGCATTTTTGCCACCTCTTTGTAAAGCACATCTTTTGGAATCTCAATATTACTTTGAAGTAAAGGCAAAAAACCATGTAAAAGTTCTTCAGGTGCAATAGTGGATGGGTGTCTCTGCTGACCATCTGGTGGCAATCGAAGAGCTTCAACCGCTCCAACATCATCTGGAGAATTCCAGAAGAATACTTGACCATTAGATTTAGTACGATGGATATTTTTAGAGCAAGTTTCTAAAAATAGGTCTATTCTATTTCCTCTTCGTGCAAATCCCCAGGAGCGGGATATAGTTGAAAAACATTCTTCTCTGGAAACAGGTGTCAAGGATTGAACAAAATCCTTCACCTGGCTACTTACTAATGTAGGATTCTCAAAAAAATCTCCCATAGGAGTTAGATCCACCACTGTAGGGTCAAATAATGAAGAGTTCTTGACTGGTGGTAAATTTTCCTGAAGTACATTAATCTCCTCTTCCTGTTGCTCAGATTCTTTATCTTCCGCAATAAATTTGGAAGTGTCTATTTCTTTAAAGACTTCTTTAATAGCCTCTCTGGGAGCAACTAACAAAGCTTCTAATTCTTGATGTAGCTTATCTATACATTTGCTGCTATCGTACCACCAATCAGTTGACCAAATCCTTAAAATTGTCCAGCCCAGCCCTTCTAACACCATCTGCCTTAAAATATCTCTGTCCCTGGCTGATTTTGCAGAGTGGTAACGTGCACCATCACATTCTATGCCTGCCAAGAAACGTCCATGATACTCTGGATGTACTATTCCTAAGTCTACACGATATCCACCAACTCCTATCTGTGTCCGCACATTCCAGCCCTTATTTCTGAGTGCAACAGCAACTTCTTTTTCAAAAAGAGAACCAAACTCATCTTCAATGTTGAAGGATTGTTGTCGAAGAAGGGCTTTATGGCCTTCTTGTGCATATAGCAAATATTCCTTTAGTAGACGTAGTCCTTCTGAGCTGCTTGTGCTAACATCAAGCTCCCGTGGGTGAAAGTTTGAAAATATTTTTACTTCATTTCTGGCTCGAGTCACTGCGACATTTAGACGACGTTCACCTCCTGAATTATTTAATGGACCAAAATTTCGACTTATTTTTCCAAGACTGTCTTTACCATAGCCTACAGAAAATAAGATCAAATCTCTTTCATCTCCCTGCACATTTTCGAGGTTCTTAACAAAGATATATTCAGAATTATTGGCGTCGAAAAAACTTTCAAATTGTGGCTCCTTTTGCAGACGCGCATCGATTAAATCGCTGATGAGGTTCGCCTGGACGGAGCTAAAGGTTACCACCCCAATGGAGCCAGTGCTTTCTTCTTTTAGGCGATTAAATATTTCATCAACTACAGCGTTAGCCTCCCCACCATTTGTCTTGGATTTCCCCTTATCATAAAAAGCATTCTTACCATTTACTACCTTTAAAGAAACTTTGTCATCTTCAGTATCACTGGCGGGAAAGGTGTGAAGCCTATTATCATAAATGTGATGATTTGAAAAACTGATAAGACTCTCAGAGCGACTTCGATAATGCCATTTAAGAAGCATTTCAGGATATATACTACCAAACATTTCCAGAACGCTTTCACAGTCTATCTTTTCATCTGAATCATCTTCTGATTTCATGCTAAAGAAAGCCGTTGGTGGCAATTGTTTAGTGTCTCCGACTATTATTGCCTGTTTTCCTCTCGACAATGCCCCTATGGCATCCCAAGGTGGTATTTGTGAAGCTTCATCAAAGATGACTATGTCAAAATCTGGGGAAATTGGCAGATATTGACTCACGGACATCGGGCTCATGAGGTAGCAAGGCTTGAGGCTTTTAGCTACTGAATCAATCGAATCCAGAAACTTTCGAATAGGAAGATGCCGCCTACTCTTCTTATTTTCCTTCACAATAAGACCTACCGGCGAATCGGGTAAAATCAGATTCCCCATTCTGGGTTTGTCAGCAGATATTTTGCCGGAGAGAGCCTTTTCAGTATAACCTCTGTACTTATGATCTAAAGTTTTAAAATCAGAATCCAACTTGTTGAGCTGTAATCCGGTGGTGCTATTTAAAATATCAGAGCCTTCATTTTTCTCCTGTAGCCATTGACGATGAAAGTTATAATTGAAAACCTCGTAGATTTTTGATTTTGAGACCTCTGTTTTATCCACAGCTTCAAAAAGCGGATCTAAACCTGCTACAGAAAGTTCAGACTTCAAAACATTCATTGTGGTAATATCTCTGAACAGCGAAAAAGAGTTTTGAATAGCTTTAAGTTTTTGTGCTAGTTCAGTCGCTTTTACTTCAGCAAATCCAGATTTTATCTCCAGTTCGTCCTTCAGCAAATTTAGATTTGATCTGAGGTCAGTTAAAAATTCGTGCTTTTGGTCAAATTCTTTTTTTATTTCGCTTGATTCCGCCAGGGCTAAGGATCTATTTTCAATCAAGTTGGCAATAAAAGCCTTAGCTGAGGCGGCTGTTTCAAAATCTGAAGAGTAGAGGGCTAAAAGATCTTTATTCACATCTTCTGCCCAGGCCATCGCTTTTCGAAATTTCTCATCATTTGTAAGCTGGTATTCTTCTCCTATTGCTTCTTTTACGAAGCGGCAGGCCCTTTCTTCTTTAATTAAACCTTCCTGATATCTTATTCCATCTACAAAATATTGAGCATAATTGTCCAGAGGTTCTAATTTGTCTTTCAACAGAGCTTTAAGGCTTCTTTTAAACTTTAGCTTCTTAAAAAATGAGATAAGGAAAAAACCCTCTCGAGTTTCCTGTAGTTGCTGCTTCAGCTCATAAAAATTCTCCTGAAACACTTTTGCCTGGAACACCTTCTCCAGCTTTTGCCTGATTTCTGCTTGATTTTTTAAATGTTCTAAATTCTCATAAAATTCGGAATTATATTGTGAGAAATCTCCTTGGTTGAGAAATCCAGGTTTTATCTTCGGTGTATCCAATAGCTTATCAACAAAATCTCTCAAGGCTAGCCAGTCAACAATTTTCCATTTTGGATTGATTGGGAGTTTATTATTGACATCCCCACTTATTCTTTCAAGCTCCTCAATCAGGGGCTTGATTTTGTTCATCAATTGAATTACTACCTCTTCGGTTCTGCTATTCCATTCCTTTTTTTGAACTGTGGCCCAAGCTAAATATTCTTCATTTGTTAGGCTTCCTGCAAATTCCTCCCAGGTTTTTAATTTTGAAACGAGTTCTCTAAACATAGCTAGAGGGAATTTCAGAAAACTTTCGAAATTAAGATCTACCTTCGGCATATTGGGGTTTCTTGAAGCCAATCCAAAAGCTTTATATGCTGAAATACCTGAAGGACTTACTTCATGAAGTTCCCGGAAGTAGTTATTTAATCCGTCCCTAGAGGTTTTTAATTCTTCTGAAACCTGGTTCCATTCGCCATTAAGGGGCTCGGAATTAAATTCCAGAGCATTGTAGAAGCTTTTTACAACTTCCTTCTTTTCTGATTTTTTAGAATGAAGTTCCAGACAAAAAGGACCAATGCCAATCTCTTGTAAGCGCCTGTAGACCACTTCTAATGCAACTTTCTTTTCGGAAACAAAGAGTACTCGTTTTCCAATTCCAATGCAGTGAGATATCATGTTAGCTATGGTCTGAGATTTTCCCGTGCCGGGAGGCCCCTGGAGTACAAAACTGTTGCCTTCCGCTGCTGATAGCACTGCAGCCATTTGGGATGAGTCTGCTGACAGAGGGCAATACAGATCCTTAGGATGAAGTAGCTCTTCCACCTTATCTTCTGAAACGAATTCTGGTATTTCATCGGGGGCTTCTGAAGTCATTATTGTGCGAATCACAGGGCTTTTGAGCATATCCTCATAGTGATTATCCAGTTCTTTCCACATGAGGTACTTCTGAAAAGAAAATTCACTGAGCCATACTTCTTCTTTAACTTCCCATCCACGTCTGTCACGAATTATTTTTCTAATAATGTCAAATATCAATTGAACATTTACTCCAGATTTGTCTTCAGGAAGAGGATCCAAACCAGGGAACTCTAAATCAAAATCCCTTTTTAGTTTTTGAAGAAGAGTATGGTTTAACACGGTATCATCGTCGCGGAGTGACAGGGAAAATTTACCTCCAACTGTTTTTTTCTTGAGGTTTACGGGAAGCAACAGGAGTGGAGATCTTCTTTCTGTCTGACTTCGATCAGTCTCCTTCCAGGAAAGTATACCTAAAGCAAGAAACAATGTATTAGCCCCGGTTTCTTCTTCTGCATTCACAACCGAACGATAAAGACTGTTCAGTACTGTCTGAAATTTGGTCTCAGATAGTTTTGTTAACAGTTTCTTTCTTTCAAAGTTTAAGGTTATCTGGTCTGTTAGAATCTCTTCTTGATCGGTCCGTTGGAGGTTCAAAGAACTTTGTCGTGGTTCAGGCAATATTTCGAAAGCTGCACCATCAGCAAGTATATCCTCAATTTCGTTCGGGCTATGACAAAGGATTTCCACAGTTCCTTTATTAGGGCGAAAGTTCAAAAGGCGATTACGGAAGCTAAGGTCCAGAAGTTTGTCTTTCCACTTATCGAGCTCTTTCTCGCGAGCCTCGACATTTTCAGGTAATTCAAATTCTTTAAAGCTTCGGGTCTCCAATTCCGTTTCTTCCTTTCTTAGCGCTCTTTTCTCTGTTGTCTTATTAGCTAACGATACTGAATCATTTAGGGGATGAATTCTGGCGTGCCGCCGGCAATGAGTCACGTCTATACCACAAATAAAGTTCTCACCATTTTTAAAGTGGTCTTTACCCAAACTCTCTAATTGAGAAAAACCAATATGAGAATCAGCTGTGGCGCTAGTGATTTCTATAGCCGCCATTTCATCCAGTTCAATCCTTTTCCTGAAAAACTGAGCATCTTCCTCCAAAGGTCGCGGAAGAAATTTGTCTTCCAACCAAAAGCCTGCATAAGCATGACCTTGTATTATAAATACTAATGAATGAATCCCCGCCTGTTCTAAACAAGCAGCGTAAAGAAGAGAAATATCCAAGCAGTTAGCCATTGCATGTTTAAGGATCTGCTCTGGCGTACGAATTTTTTGACCTGTATCTTCAAAACTGGCGGGAGCTTCTGAATAGGTGATGTTTTCTTCTCGAATAGCCTGATATATTGCCTGAGCTGTTTGATATATCCGTTCACGATTTTTACTTTGATAACCACTCAAAGCAGAATTTCCCGTCAATTCCTTAAGAAAATCCGCAGCCTTTCGATTGATTCGCTGAACAATGTCGCTGTTTGGCATTATGTGACTCACCAGAAGTTCAAGTGGCGCCTGTTGCCCTAACCAAACACTCTCTGGCTCGATTTCTAAATCCTGAAAGGTCTGTGATATAATAGTACCCTCTGTATCCAGTAAATCAACCAAAACTCTTCCCCGAATTTTTTCATTTACGTTTTTAAAGTAGTCCCAGGAGTGGCTTATAATGGGATTTTCTACGATGAAAGTTTCACCAGGAGGAATAGAGGAAATTGCCATTTCCCCATTCAAGACACCTTCTGGATCGGACTTTATCTTTAGTTTCAGATTTTCTAAATGTTCTTCTGTATCGTTACCAATCTGTAACTTTTGAATAAGAGGGATGCGGTTCTGTAAGAGGGCGAGGTTCATTCGCTCTCTGGCTAAGAGTTCCAGTTGAATGTTCATAGGTTTTTACAGTTGGTATTAATTAAATATTCATCTCCTAAAAGGTTAAGCGGAATCGATTCAAAGGATAATAGGTAAGGAGGGGAAATAAATGAAGAGACAGCTCTCAACAACTTGGTTACCAAATGCGGTTCTGGTAATAGTGAATGTGCTTTATGCCCTAGCCCTTTGTTCATTATGATGGGTTTTCTAACAGCTGCAATTGTTTTTCTTGGGTAGGGACAATATTGACTCTGCAGCGGAGTCTTTAAAAATATTCAAAAATTATTAATAATTTAATGAGAATTGAAAAAATATAGTATCATGTTTTTAGTAAAAGAGCTATTGTCCACTCTCACACAAATTTGATTAATAAAAAGATATTTTTTCTTTTTCCTTCAGAGGCTTTTAGTGTTTGACGAACCAAGCTCTTACAGGTGATTATTTGTAACCAGAAGAATTAAAGTTTAATATGTTTTAGCTTCAGTCATGAATTTCATAAACTGAAGCTAAAACTTGCTCAAGCCCTTTGTGGATTTTACCGTTAATATAAAAATTATTCTCATTTGCTTCAAAGCAGGAGACTTTAAATTCCACATTGAGTTCTTCAGCTTAGTTACTTGAATTTAAAAATGAAAAGGCATCAAGAAGGAGAGATTTCCCCTAAAACTTCTTTCGCGTATCTTTTTGAGATGGGAATATTCTTGTTGCCAATGGTAATCTCTTTGTTGTTAAAGGCAGTGACACATTTTTTGTTGATGATATAGGACCGGTGCACTTGTAAAAAGGAAGAAGAATTCACCTGCGCTAAAAACTCTTTAATACTCGAACGGATCAACTTTTCAGAATTTTCTAAATAAAGCATGAGGTATTGATCTTCTTTTTTTGCAAACAGGATCTGTTCTTCTGACAGGATGACTTTTTTGTCTTTATCCTTTACAACAATTTTTGCTTTCGTTTGTATTTTACTCACAGCCAGTTCTACAGCAATAAAAAGGTCCTTGTTATTAAAGGGTTTTACCAGGTAGCTGGTGGGTTTTGTAGCAATTGCTTTTTTGATGGTCTCTACATCGTTAAAAGCAGTTAAATAGATGAGCGGGATGTCTAACTGGTTCCCTAACCAGATTCCTGTTTGTGAACCTTCAACCCTAATGTCTAAAATGGCAATATCTGGTTTTAATAAAGTAATCTCTGCGAGCGCAGTTTAAACTGGGTTAATTCGATAATGAATACTATCTATTTATTTTTTCTGGGGGGAAGAAGTATTTAGGTTTATTCTAAAAACATATTATTGAATTAGTTTTATAACCTTTCAGTTCGCTGAAAGGTTTTTTTTTGCTTCCTGATGTTCTCTATTTTGCTTTTTAGTGATGATGTTTATTTGATGCTCCTGTCTTCAAAACACTTCCCAAAAATGGCATTTTTGGAACCTCTTAAAAGTGAACTCTCCCTCAATGATCAATTTAAAATAACTTCCTTCTCCCTATTACTCAATTTTCTGCGGAAGTATAAGGGCCTGTAAACCTATCCCGATTAATTGTCGCCTACTCAAAGGGATTTTGTTTTGCCTCGTCCCGAACATCGGCAGACAGGCTCTTTAAGAAGGCCACAATATCTTCAATCTCTGTTTCAGAAAGATCGTTGGCAGTTTGCAATTCTACCATAATTTCTACCGCTTTGTTAAGATCTTCTACAGAGCCGTCGTGGAAGTATGGGTAGGTATGTTCAATATTGCGCAAACCGGGAACTTTGAAGAAATACTTATCCATTTCATCCTGACTTATTTCATAGAGTCCCAGATCAATAGTTTCAGATTCAGTGTATTTCCAGTAATCTTCGTACAAACCAAATTTCTGGAACATTTGTCCGCCCATGGCAACGCCACTGTGGCAGGTGATACAACCGGCATTTATAAAGCTTTTAAGTCCGGATTTTTCTCTTTCAGTAAGGGCAGAATGATCTCCTTCGAGATAGGAGTCAAACCGGCTTTTTGGCATCAGGGTGCGTTCAAAAGCCCCAATGGCTTTAAGGGCATTTTCAAATGTAATTCCTTCGTCGCCATAAGCTTTGGTAAACAAATCCTGGTATAGCTCAACTTCTTTCAGGCGGTTTACCAGCTGTTCTTCCTGTTTAATATTGTGTTCAATAGGGTTTAAAATGGGGCCTGCAGCCTGTTCTTCTACAGTTTGTGCACGGCCATCCCAAAACTGCATTTTGTGTAAAGCGGCGTAAAGTACCGTGGGGGAATTCCGGTTCCCAAAGGTTCCTTCAACATCTCCGGGAGAGAATTGCCGGTTGTCTACCCCATAAGTGTTCAGGTTGTGACAGGAATTACAGCTGATATTCCCCTCTCCCGACAAACGGGTGTCATAAAATAAATGCTTCCCGAGTTTTACTGCATTAGAGTCGGGTTCTTCCATTTCTACCGAAGATAAAGGCTGAAAATACACACTTGCATCGGTAAGCAGCTCGTAACCTTCATCGGTAAAGTCAGTTTCGGTATTCTCATTTTTATTTTTGCAGGAAATGATCACAAAAAGCGACAACAGGAGTAGAAAGCGTTTCATATTTATAGAATTAGCAGTAAGCAACTAAAAATAAGAAAGACTTAATAGAGAAAACAATGACAAAAATCAAGTGTTGAAGCCGGGAGGCAGATTTTTTCAGTTAAATGCAATCTTTTTTCTTAAAACCCATGTAATTTGAATCCCTTTTTAAAAAAAAGCAGCATCGGGAGGGTTTGGATTTTATACCCTTCAAAAATGCCATTTTTGAAAACTCTTTCCGAAGAAGAGAAGCCTCAAAAATGTCATTTTTGGAACCTCATTATCATGAAGTAAAGATTAGGCCTGTGGTAACTATTTTTCCTTAAGGAGTTCATCTGCTGCGTTTACCAGAAAAATATAACTGGCTCCAATATCAACAATATATTCATTCTCACCCCAAAAAAATGGCCAGTTTTCTTTGTTTTCGGGATAATCGGGACTCATCAATAATATACCCGGTACGACGCCTCCGGCAATAAAACTGAAGTCTGCCCTGTTACTCCCATAAGCCACTTTTTTGCTCTTTGTACCTACTCCCGAAACAAAAGAAAGGTTAGAATGAGGGTGCCTCCCGAAGATGTAGTGTAAGCCTTTAAATACATGCTCTCTATCTACCAGGTCCGGGAATAACTTATGGGCCCTGTAATTGGCGATGGCGAAATCTATAATGCCGTGGTTCCCGCCCCAACCCGGCCTGCGGAACATGGGTACTCCATAAGGGTTATCCTTTTCCAATTGGTCTATTTCTGAAGTATATTTTTGAACATAGGTTTTTAATTTATTATTGAATTCTGTGTCCATATGGGGCGCAGCGTGCAAAGCTATATCAATGGTCCTGTCCAGGGTTTCATCCATCGCATTCCATATCTTAGATTCAAAGGCTTCAGCATATTGAGTGTCTTTAGTAGTCACATAGAGCTGCATAGAAGCATTCATTTCGCTGAGTTTAAGGAAACGGGCGAAATATCCTGAAGAAGGCTCAGGCGCAGGCATATTCTCATTTTCCTGCCAAAGTTTTTTTGCCAGTTCAAGACATTCTGCAGAGAGGGAAGGATTATAATCTTTTAAAGCCCGGCTTGCGGCAGCCAATGCACCGGCGGTGCTGTAGTCCAGGTAAGGGGAACGTTCAGAAAACACCCACCTGTCATCCATATTTCCGCTGGATACTCCATCACTTTCGAATGGCTGCAAATTGGGATTGTAGGGCAGGTTATCGGTTTCTGTTGAGGCGTCTCCAAGATGATGGTACTGGTGCAGGTTAGGAACTATGATCCCCCTAACCGGGTGTCCTATATTATTTATTTGTGCTACCAGGTTTAAGGTGCCATGTTCTATTTGCTGCAGGATATCTATTTGCCCGTCGGGCCGGTGGATATCAACGTATCGATTTTCCTGGTTGATATGAGTTTGATCGCGCTCCAGACCAAACTCTTCCCAGGAAGCAACAAGATCTGTAATGGTTAGACAATGGGTTCCGGTTTGAATGTCATAATCTCCTGCGTCAAACCACCCGCCTACATCAAGGCCGGGGATGTGTTCGTAGGGTTCAAATTTTGTACCTGTAGAGGTTCCCATGCTGTAGCCGTCAAAATGTTCCTGCTCCAGCGGCGCCTGCAAAGCATCATCCATAAAAGGTCTCCCGTGCCAGGTCCTGTAAGCTTCATTTACCTTCATATGATCCATTTGCACAGGAAAGAAGATATCCAGCGTTGGGTGCCACGCCGTTTCGTAAACCTGCTCACTTATAGGAAAGGTATTTGTGGTTTGATCTCCGTATTTTATAAAATAAATCCCCGTTTCGGTTACTTCGGAAAAATCAAAATTGACATAATTGTACCTGAAATGTTCCCCCCATTCGGTTACCTTCCCGGTTAATTTCTCAACTGTTTTTCCCTCCGGAGTTATCTGATACAAAGAGGCAGTTTGCAACCCATCATCGTTTTTATCTAATTCTATGATAGCAAGCTTTTTTTGTTCCGGGTGATAGCCAATTTGAGAAAAACCAATATTTGGTTCCCGTATCCAGTTAGCAACGGTGTTGGCTTCCAGATGCCATTCCAAAACTTTACCTGTTTTATTGGCCGGGAGTATACTGCGCGTAACAAACCAGCCATTTTGGGCCAGGCTTCTCCCGTCAAATAAAGAGATCTCGGTTTCTGAAGTAATTTTTACACGGTGATAAGAATCTTCGGGTGCCAGGATGATAGTTTTACCAGAGGCCAGGGGTTGGGGTTCAATGAATTCTTCTTCCCCGCGGGTGTCTAAAGTTGAATGACCGGCAAACTGTGGAACTTTTTCACTTATAGGTTTAATTTTGGTATTACCCGATGGGTAAAGAGGGAAGATACCGGGTTTTCCATTTACCAGGTAAGACTTTTCAAAATAAGCAGCAGGCAGGAATTCAAGGTTAAACCCGGCTTTTCCTTCCAGGTTTTCAGGCAGGGGTTTATCGAGATGCACAGAAATATTCACCCCTTTTCCCTCAGCTTTGACAATGATCTTTGAGGTTAAATCCAACTGGTTATAACGGGTGGTGACCTCTATGGTATTGGAAGCACGATCTACCTTTCGTTCTACAAGTGAAGGTACAAGGTCCCATTGTTCAGGCGTATTCTGCAATCTTACAGCTCCTCCGGTACTACTTCTCATTCCGTGATGGATGAGTTCTATACCGGCATTTTTTTCGTCAAAAAAGAATCCATTATACTCATTGCTAAAAACAAGGACGTTTAGCCCGCGGGTTTCAAAATATTCTTTTTCATTAATGCTGAGTTGCGCGAATAATTGTCCGGCACCTAAGGTGCAAAAAAGAATAAGTGCCCAATTTCTAAATAGTGATTTATTACCCATAATGAATCATTTTCTATAAATGTAGAAAATAATTGTTAAAAACACACTTTATCAATTTTTCAGAATAGACTGGGAGATGGCGGAAATGAATTCGGGGAACCTTTTTAATAATACCGTTACCTGGAAAAAATTTAGGCAGAGACCAGAGTTGCTTAATAAGACCTCTCAAAATCACCTCCCAAAAATGCCATTTTTGGCACCTCTTCTTCAGAATAAAATATGTCTCTTATAACCTCATTTTTGATTCCCGGTAACCAACGGCATCCTGAGGTACGGTGGGTCTGTCGTTAGATTTAAACCAGCTTTTAACGCGGTTGTAATCCAGGTAGTAGGAGATCCTTAAAGAAAGGCTGTTCACCTGTGGTTGATCAAAAAGGTTTTTAAAGTTGTCGCCAATATTGATGTGCGAACGCTCTATGTAGCTGTCGGTGGCGTTGCGATAGAGCAGCGTCATCTGGCTGCCGGGGGCGAACCACCAGGAGAAGCGTAAATCCAGGTTCCAGCTGTTGTAAGTGGTATTGTATTCGTCATTTTTGGAACCGTAATCGCTTAAACCTCCATCGTTTTGGAGCGTGTAAAATTCAGAATAAAACACTTCAGAATAATAGTGCCTAAAGGCCAGGTTCAATCCCATTTTGTTGTTGAAGATGTAATTTGCACCCAGGGAGTTCACAATGGTGTTGCGATCGCGCTGCCCAAAAAGGATATCATCAGCCTTCAGGAAATCAACAAAGCCCTCTTCTTTGTCAGACAATCTCACGTTGGTGGACAGTCGCACATTGAATTTGTCTGAAAACCTGTATCGCGGGCTAAAATCAAAAATGAGATCTCCCCGGCCACGTTCATCATACTTGTACCAGTCGGCCAATACTTCTACTACCAGCTTCTTCCTGAAATCTGTATTGAACCAAAGCCACACATCATAATAAGCAGGAATGCTAAAGTACTTGCCATCTACCCGTGGCTCATAAATATCGTTTGTGCCAATGGGAGTGGTTTCAAAGCCACCGCCAAAGTTGAAAAACTCCCGGGTAGTAAAGCTGGAATTAAAGTTGAGGATCCATTTGCTGTGCAGGTCGGGTTCCAGGCGGCGTTCATGTACACTTACCCAGTTGAGGTACATGTTGTTTAGAAAGCCTTTTGGCTGCAAAAGCCTGCGCTGGTACAGGCCCTGGTAACGTACAAAATTTGTGGCGCTGGAATAGCCAAGGTCGTTAATATCATAATCTTTGGTGCGTAAATTGGCGTTGAGGTCCATCCGGTTCTTTCCACTAATTTTTGATACTCCGGCCTGGGCCTCCATACCTGTTTTGGTGTCTTCTTCCATTACCCAGCTGCCTTCAATCCCTCCAAAATAATTAAACGTATTGGTCTTATTTGTGTGGTCAACATACAGGCCGGTAGCGTTGGCATCCCTAAAATGGCCTTCGCGGGTGGTGTTGGTATTTACCAGCGATACAGAAGAATTGTCGCCGTAGCGTTGATCGAGCACCAGGATATTGTAATTGGTGAAAGGTTCAATAAGCTCCCGGCGGGTGGCACCGGTTTCGGTATTCTTCACAGTGACACAGGTCTTTTCGGTAATGGCGTTAAAAAATCCGATTCCCAGCCCACCATCTGTCCTTCCCGAGACCTTCAAAGCATTGATAAGATCTACGGAAGAAGGAAAATCAAGGATCTCTTCTTCTTCCTGAAGTGCCACATCTCCAAAAGGCGCACCGCCCACCCTGCGCGAATAGAAGAGGTCCCCTTTGGTAAAGAGTTCGGTTCCTTCAGTAAAAAAAGGTCGCTGCTCATCATATTGCACTTCAAAAGCCGAAAGATTGAGCACAGATTCATCGAATTTAGTTTGTCCAAAATCGGGGATCAAAATCATGTCGAACGTAAAAGCGTCATTAATGCCATATTTCAGGTCCATTCCGCCGTTAACGTTAGTGCTGGTCTCGCCGTCGTAACTGTTGAGGTAAGTAGAGACGTAAGGCTGTACCGATAGTCGGGTGGGGGTTTGAATGTGCTCAATACCGTGAATCTCGCCGTCATATATAGAAAAAGATCCTTTGGTGTTATCTACGGGGCTCCAGCTGTACCGGGTGCCGCTGCGTTTAAACTCCCGCTCCATTTGCAAACCCCATTCCTGAATGGCTTTTTCAGGAAACCGCAATTCGGAATAAGGGATAAAGATCTCGGCCGTCCACCCGCGGTCATTGATATCTACATTGCTGTACCAAACGGCGTTCCACGAAGAATCTTCGTTGCCGTTGGTCATTTTTGCATCGTATTGTACTCCTGCAGCCGTTACAATAAACTGCATGCTCTGTTGCCGGTCATTGTACCCGTTTAGTAAAATAAAGAAGAAGTCGTCATTGCCAATTCCATCCCGCTCTGTGAGTTCTTTTCTTATTTCTGAAGGATTAGGGTCCAGCATTTCGGCCCCAAAGTAAATCCCCAGATCGTCATAAGCTACTTTTACATGGGTTGCAAGGCTATCGGGGATAGATCGCCCGTTGTTTGGAAGCCGTTCCACAAAATTGGTAGCGCTGGCCGCATTTTTCCACGCAGCATCGTCTAACCTGCCGTCAATCTTTGGAGCGTCATTAATGCGGGAGATGTAGATCTGTTTCCTCGGAATACTGTCTTTTTCCTGTGTAAAAGCCGAAATACTTAACAAGAGAAAAAGGGCTGAAAAAAGTGATTTCATCAAGAAGTTTAGTTAATAGACAACAAAAAATCATATTTGTTGCAGTAAAGCTGAATGTTTTTTGTCTATTTCGGTTATTCCTGAAATTTTACTGGAAATTCCTTCCAAAAATGGCATTTTTGAGGGGTGATTTTTTCCGAAGAAGTTGTGGAGAAATTCACTTCCGAAGAAATGTGGGTTTTACATTAAAATGAAGGATTTGTGAAATTCTTAGGATTTATAAAAACTATACTTTTTTAAATTGGGTCTGAAAAACCCCTTTTAATGGAGCATGCAATATGTTTTATAAGTACTGCCAGCAACAATTTTACAGTTGGCGAGATTGAAACCTTACTTCCCAAATGGCGGGAGAAGAACAACAAGGAAAATATTAAAGGAATGCTCCTTTTTTCTGAAGGCAATTTCTTTCAGGTGCTGGAAGGAGAAAAGACAAAGGTTTTGGAGCTGTTTCAGCGTATAAAAGAAGACCACCGTCACAATAACATTATCCAGGTGGTGGGAAAAGACCTCTCAAAAGGCTCTTGTGATCATTATATTGTTGAACATCTGGATGAAGCGGAATATTCAAAGCCCGAACTGGTAAGCCAATACTGCGAATCTGTGAAGGGAATGGATCTCGAAACCCAGCAGCAAATCAAAAATATTCTAAAATCATTTATTGACACCAGGGTTTTATAGTTTTTATTAGCTTGCCGGGGTGCAATTTCATTTCAATTATTTTGCGGCGGCTGTTCTTCTTTTCTTTACAGAAGTTTTTATTGCTGCTTTTATAAACGATACGATCATTAGGCCCTACGGCGGAGATTTCCTGGTGGTCATCTTTCTCTACTTCCTTTTAAAAAGCTTTTTTAATATTCCTGTCAAAAATGCCATTTTTGGAGTGCTGTTTTTCGCCTTTGCTGTTGAAGCTTCGCAATATTTCGGGCTTCTTTCTCTTCTAAATCTTCAGGATAACAGGATTGCTTCGATGGTGTTAGGGAATCATTTTGAATGGCTCGATATCGTTATTTACATCCTTGCTGCATTGTGCATTTATTCCGCAGAAAAAATTAAAGCAGGTTATTTGAAGGCTGAGTGAGGTGAAATTTGTCACCAGCGCAAAAAACAAAATATGTTCCGGGATATTTTAGCTGTATTTTTTACTTCCGAAGAAAGCTAAAACAGCTGTATGTTAAAGAACTTTTGAAGCAGGGTAAGTATGAACATGAGCCCCAAAACTACCGGACAAATAAATTTGATCATTATATTTAAAAAGCCTTCCATAAAAGAGCCTTTATAATTTTTTGCACCCTGGCTTATTTCATCAGAAAATTTGGCAGTGGTCCACCGGGTGGCGATAAAGACACTAAGCAGGAACCCTCCAAGGGGCAGCGCAATAACCGAAAATATATCCTGTACAAGGTCCATAAAGCTTTTTGATGTGCCTTCGTAAAAAGTGAAGCTGGTTAAGCTTTGAATGGCACCGTAACCCAGCATACTGGGTATTCCAATAAAAAAGATAACAAGAGCCATCAAAGAAACTGCCCTGCGGCGGGACCATTTGCGCTCGTCTATGAGATAGGCAACGGCCACCTCCAGCAGGGAGATGGTAGAGGTGAGGGCGGCAAAACACAGCAAAAGGAAAAAACTACTCCCTACGATTTTCCCCAACACTGGCCCCATGGCCTGAAAGATTCCGGGAAGTGCTACAAATACCAGTCCCGGGCCTTCTGAAGGAGATTGGCCTTGAGAGAAAACAAGCGGGAAGATCATTAAACCTGCCAAAAATGCCACCATGGTATCTGCAATTACCACCAGGCTGGCAGAGCTTAAGATATTTTCCTGTTTACTAAGATAAGAGCCATAAGTAATCAAACCGCCCATTCCCAGGCTTAGGGAAAAGAAAGCCTGCCCAAGAGCAGAGTAAATAGTTTCGGCATTAATAAGGCTAAAGTTGGGCAGCAAATAAAACTTCACGCCCTCTATGGCTCCCGGTAAGGTGAGCCCGTAAACTATGATTCCCAGTAGCAGGAAAAAAAGCGCCGGCATCAATATTTTTGCAGAACCTTCAATGCCTTTTTTGACGCCCTGCAGTACTATCACGGCAGTAATGGCCATAAACCCAAAGCTAAACCAGAGATTATCTGAATAATCGGCTACGTATTCTCCAAAAAAGGAGGAAAAATCATTTTCTTCCAATAAATTTCCGAAGGCTGTTTCAAGAAAATAACCGAAGGCCCAACCAGAAACCACATTATAGAAAGAGAGGATCATGATTCCTGAAAGAATGCCGAACAGCCCTACAAGTCCCCAGGCTTTTCCGCCGTATTTTTTATAAGCTCCATAAGGGTTGGACTGTGCACTGCGGCCCAGGGTGATTTCTCCCAACATTATTGGAAAACCTATTAGGAAAATCCAGAAAACATAGATTATTAAAAAAGCGGCCCCTCCGTTTTGTCCTGCCACATACGGAAACTGCCAAATATTCCCCAAGCCTACTGCCGATCCTGCGGCTGCGGCTATAAAGCCTAACCTGCTTGAAAATCCACCTCTTGTTGCCATGCGGCAAAAGTAGATTATTCTTCCTAATTTTTTTAGTGAATTTTGCAGGCTTTAAAATAGCTAACCGTATTATGCCATTAAAGACGAGGTAAGGTGTAATTAAAAAAAGTAATTGGGTTTTAAAACCTACCCTTAAGAATAAAAAAAAGCTCCCGCGAACACGGGAGCTTATAATTGAATTTTAAAAAATTGTTTAGGGCTTTACTGCTTCGGGTTTTACTTCTTCCCCTTGTTTATTGATCAATTTAACTTCATCAAAGCCCATATCTTTGAACTGCTCAAATTGCGTAGCGGCATCTCCCACCACCAGGTAAGCCATTTTGGACTCGTCAAGATATTTTTGGGCCAGTTTTCTATGCTCTTCAAGAGTCATGTTGCGAATAACTTCCTCTTCCTGCTTAATATAATCGGCCGGAAGGTCATACGCGCTCCTTTCCTGAAGCATGCCCAGCAGTGAGGGTTGTGTCTCAAAACGGCGGGCATTAGACTTGATAAGGGCATTTTTGGTGAATTCGAGATCTTCGGGCGTGATGCCATTCCTGTATTTGGCAATCTCATCTTTAAAAATACCTACAGATTCTCCTGTGGCATTGGTGCGCACGCTAGAAGAGGCTGTAAAGGTGCCGGGGATCTTAGAACCACTAAAACCACTGCGGGCGCCGTAGGTATATCCTTTTTCTTCTCTTAGTACCAGGTTTACGTTACCCGAAAAAGAACCTCCCAACTTGTAGTTCATCACCTCGGCAGGGAAGAAGTCTTCGCTGGTGCGGGGAAGAGCGAGGTAACCAATATTGATCACCGACTGCTTGGCACCAGGTACATCTACAAAATACAAGGAAGCTTTGTCTCTATTGGTTACTACCTCAAATTCAGGGATGGTAACTTCTTTAGGCTCCCAATTGTCTTTGAGGTCGGCGAGTACATCCAGTGCTTGTTCCTGTGAAACATCGCCCACAACATGGAAACGGCTTACTGTAGGAGAAAAATACTTGTTGTAGTAATCTTTAAGATCCTGCATGCTAATGGCTTCTACAGACTCTACCGTACCCGATGTGGGATAGGCAAAAGGATGGTTCTCTCCATAAAGCAGCTTGTTATACACCTGGTTGGCAATTACATTAGGATTGGCCTCATTTCTTTTTATGGAATTGATTGTGCTGGTTTTGATGCGTGCCAGCTCTTCCTCATCCCATCGTGGCTCAAGAAGGATTTCTTCCACGAGTTCCATGGTTGCTTCAAAGTTCCTTGCAAGGCTGTTCCCTCTAATAACTATAGACTCATCTGTGGTGTACATATACAGGTTAGCTCCAAGAAGATCTATAGCCTCTTCGAGTTCTGCAGGTGTTTTGTTGGCCGTACCTTCCATAAGGATATCGGTCATTAGGTTGGCTACCCCGTTTTTGCTGAGGTCGTCAAGTAAATGTCCGCCTTCAATTACCAGGCTAAAGTTTACCAATGGCAATTCATTTTGCTCAATGCCATAGACTTCCAGGTCATTTTCAAGCACCAGGTTCCATGACTCAGGAACATTTAAGCCGGGCGCCTCACCCAATTGAGGAGGTGTAGATCTGTCGATCTTTGAAGGTGTTTTTTCAATGGTCTTTTCTTCGGTAGCAGCAACTTCGGCCTCTACGTTTTCGGTGATCTCTTCCTCTACGACCTGTGCTTTTTCAGAGTTTTCAGCAATAAGCTCTAATTGGCCTTTAGGTACAAAGCTGGTCATCACGAAAGGCTTATCTTTGATGTAGGTATTATATACCCTCATCACATCTTCTTTGGTCACTTTTTTGATATTTTCTATATCTTTTTCAATGTAACCCGGGTCTCCGGTGAAGACATCATATTGGGCGAGCTGGAAGGATTTTCCAAGTACGCTGCTTATGCCGTTGTAAAAATCGGTTTCAAGACCTGCTTTAATGCGTTCAATATCCCGTTCTGTAACTCCTTCTTTTTCAAAACTATCAAAGGCTTTTTCAATACCGGCTTCAACACTGTCTAAATCTACCCCTGCGTTGGCAGTGACCAGGATTCGAAATTTCCCGGCAATTTGATCAGAGCTGTTGAAGGCTATTGGTTCAGAGGCCAGTTCTTCTTCTTTTACCAGTACTTCATACAGTGGCGCTTCTTTTCCGTCGGAAAGGATCTCTCCCAGGAAATCGAGCGCATAGGCATCGGCAGTATAATGTTCAACTGTAGGCCACACCATATTGAGCTGAGGTGCGGTAGCAAAGTTATCTTCATGGTAAAGCCTTTTAGTTTCTGAAAGCTTTACGTTTTGTACCTCAAGCGGGGCAACTTCCTGACGCTTTTTTATTTCGCCAAAATACTTCTCGATCATTGCTTTGGTCTCGTCCCTGTCAAAATCTCCGGCAATCACCAGGGTGGCGTTGTTGGGGCCATAAAATTTGTCGTAGAATTCCTTAACATCAGCTATAGTGGCACTTTGAAGGTCTTCAAGTTCGCCTATCACCTGCCAGCTGTATGGGTGGCCATCAGGGAAAAGGTTTTTATCGATCACCCAGCCGGTGTGTCCATAAGGGTTGTTGTCTACCCGCTGGCGTTTCTCATTCTGTACTACCTCCTGCTGGTTGGCAAATGCAGCTTCAGTTACAGTATTAATGAAATATCCCATACGGTCAGATTCCAGCCAGAGCACCATTTCAAGTGCATTTTGGGGTACTACTTCATAATAAACAGTACCATCCTGCCAGGTACCGCCGTTTAGGGTTCCACCCACATCCTGGATTTTTTTAAAGAATTGATCTTGTGGTACATTTTCAGATTCCTGGAATAACATGTGTTCAAAGAGATGCGCAAAACCTGTGCGGCCTTTTTTCTCCCGGTTAGAACCCACCCCGTACTGGATGGCAACTGACACAATAGGATCTGACTTGTCCTGGTGCAGTACCACATTTAGACCGTTGTCAAGTTCGTATTTTTCGTACTCAATAGACAGGCTCTGGTCCTGGAGACTGTCAGTTTCTTTTCCCTGCAGGTCATCACAGGAAGTAAAGGTGGAGGTTAACAAGGGCAGCATAAGTGCCATTGCGAGGAACCTTACTTTTTTCATACTTCTTTTGGTTTTAGTTAAAATTTGCTGAATATAATAAGTGCTAAATAGTAATGTGTCTGATTTTCAGCAGTAATGTTACAATATTAAATGAAATGAAGTGAAAAAAATATAAAGTTCTTCAGAAGCTAATGTAGTCACTTATAAAGCTGGGGAAGGAGATAAAGTGACTGTATGATTACTTGTATTCAGAAATCAGGCTGTTCCATTCCATGGTTTTCAGCGTTCCAATAAGAATAGGGTCTATTTGGTTTACAAGTTTAGAGTGCTTTGGGAAACTATAACTGTAGTAGTCTTTTTTGAGGCTGTTTTCAAGAACGGTAAGTTCCTCCTGCAGTTCTTTTTCTTCAATATAATAGCTAAGAATAGGTTTATCGTATACCAGCACGTTTTTATCATTCTCCAGGAGCGCTTCCAGGCCCTCGTTGGCATTGAGAACTTTATAGGAATCAATGTTGTACTGGTCCAGTAATTCCTGTGCACTGGAACTTTTTACGGTATAGATCTCAAATCTTTCCAGATCCTGAACCGTGCCAATCTCATCCTGAATGTTTTGTACGGTAAGGGAAGAGGCAATTCCCGCTGTAAGGGTAGAGATCATGATAATAGCTATGAACATCCAGATAAAACCTACAACTCTCCCACCAAAAGTACGTGGCGACTTATCCCCGTAGCCCACGGTGGTCATGGTCACTGCACTCCACCAGAAGCCCTGGAGTATTCCTTTGGCACCGGGCCCAAATTCTTCTTTGTTCTTTTTTCGTTCAAAGATCCAGACCAGCATTCCAAAAATAAAGATGACCCCCACCAGGATAAGTATGGCCGAGAAGAAGTTCCAGCTAAAAATATTAGAGAGGTATCTCCAGACTGCAGAACCACTTTTTCTTGCAATCCCGGTGTAAGAGATGAAGTAGGGCTGTGAAAAATCCATTTTTTGCATTCTCTTATCGGTAACAGTGATGGGGTTGATGCTAAGATCAACTTTTCCCTGTTCTACCGCCTGTAGCAGCGCATCAAGAGTTTCGAATTGCTTATACTTATAATTAGCATTCAATTCCCTGTTTACCAGCTTCCATGATTCAATACTAAGACCCGCAAAATCGCTTCCCTCCTTCATCACAAAAGGAGGAGCCTCGGTTAATCCAATAATAAGTTCGCCTGCAGTATTTAAAGAATCCTGTGCCTGAGTCGTTACAATGCTTAAACTAAAGAAAAGAAAAAAGATATATTTATTCATAAGGCTAAAATAGGATCTCAATTTATAAATTTATAGATAAACACCTTTTTAGAGTGCTGAAGAGCAAAAAATGCAGGATAACCTGTAATTTTGTAAGAAAAGTAAACCTTAGATAGGGTGGAGAAATTCTGCAGGGTGATAGTCAATATATTTGATAATTAGTAGGAAAGTGAATTATTGGATATTCCCTGACAGGTAATTTGTTTATTACTTTTAATTATTAGAATATTGTGACCATGGGTAAACGGGGGAAATACCAGATCATACTTGTTCTGCTTGCAGGTCTTGCCTTTGGAATTTATTTCCAGGGCGCTTATGCGCAGGATTCGAAGAACCCACCACCGCCTATGATGCAAAGCACCCAGGACTCCACGACAGATAATGGTTGTGGAGAAACTGATGATCCAGGAGACGGCAGTCCACCACCACCACCGGGTTTTTGCTTACCTATAAACGATTATTTGTTGCCCCTGTTCCTTTCGGGGGTTGCGCTTGGAGCATTCCAGTTATTCAGACTCAGGAAGAAAGAGGAGGAACTTAAGGATTTAACTGAGTAAGTCGCTTTACATACTTCCCAATAACGTCAAATTCCAGGTTGACTCTGGTTCCCTTTTTGATCATTTTAAAAGTGGTATGCTCAAAGGTGTAGGGAATAATAGCCACGCTAAAGTTGTTCTTACCCGAATTCACAACGGTTAAGCTTACCCCGTTTACAGTAATAGAACCTTTTTCTATAGTGATGTTTTGCAGCCCAGGGTCATATTCAAAAGTAAACTCCCAGCTGCCATTCTTTTCCGCCACTGCGGTGCATAAAGCGGTTTGGTCTACATGGCCCTGCACAATATGGCCGTCTAGCCGGGCGCCCAATTGCATACCCCGCTCCAGGTTTACCACATCTCCTTTCTTTAATTCTCCCAGGTTGGTTTTTGAGAGGGTTTCAGCAATAGCAGTAACAGTATATTCCCCCTGTGCAATATCTACCACAGTCAAACATACGCCGTTATGAGCTACACTTTGATCTATCTTCAGCTGTGAAGTAAAGTTGGCTTTAATACTAATATTAAGGTTGTCTCCACTTTTAGTCAGTGCCGTGACTACTCCCAGTTCTTCAATGATGCCTGTAAACATTCTCCTATTATTAATTACCTTTGCAGGTATAAAATTAGTGTAAATACAGGAAAACATTATGAAATCATCCGACAAAATAAAAGTGGGAATTAGTATTGGAGATCTCAACGGAATTGGAAGTGAGATCGTGCTTAAGACTTTTGAGGATGTTAGAATGATGGAGCTCTGCACACCGGTTGTATTTGCATCGGCCAGAACCATTACGTTCATCAAGAAAAAACTCAATATCGATATTGCCTTTCAGGGGGTTGATGATGCAGCCCAGGCCATTGATAATAAGTTCAATGTGGTAAATGTCTGGAAAGAGAATGTGACGGTGAATTTTGGTGAGGAGACAGAAGAGGCCGGCAGGCATGCCTTTCTTTCGTTACAGGCAGCAACCAATGCTCTAAAGCAGGGTGATGTTGATATTCTTGTTACCGCGCCTATAAATAAACACAACATTCAGAGTGAAGAGTTTCGCTTTCCGGGCCATACAGATTATCTGGCAAAGGAATTGGGAGGGGAAAGCCTCATGTTTATGATCACCGATACCTTAAAAGTTGGGCTTTTGACAGATCATGTGGCGGTAAAAGATGTAGCTGCAGCTATAACACCCCAATTGATCGAAAAGAAAGTGAGGATCATTCATAAAACGTTGCAGCAGGATTTCAGGATCTCGCAGCCTAAAATTGCGGTGCTGGGAATTAATCCGCACAGTGGTGACGGCGGAGTTATTGGAAATGAGGATGAGGAGATCATGAAGCCCACTCTTGAAAAAATAAGGAACTCCGGAAAGCTCATTTTTGGCCCCTATTCTGCCGACAGTTTCTTCGGAAGTGGTAATTATAAAAATTTTGATGCAATTATTGCAGCTTATCACGACCAGGGATTAATTCCTTTTAAAACCCTTTCCTTCGGAAGCGGGGTTAATTTCACAGCCGGTCTTAGTAAGGTGCGCACTTCGCCCGATCACGGTACGGCATACGAGATTGCCGGAAAGAACGAGGCCGATCACCACTCATTTAAAGAAGCCTTGTTCAAGGGAATAGATATCTTTAAAAGCCGTCAGGAATATGAAGAACTCACCCAAAACGTCCTGAAGAAACAGGGCAAGAAGATATAAACAAAAAATTGTTCATAAAGAATAGGCAGTTAATTAATTTTTATATCTTTGCACCCGCCTTATCCTGAGGGGTAGGCACTTGAAACTGATGATGAAATGAGGAAACTAAAGGAGTTTACGATCCCCTTTGTGGGTCTTAAACAAGGTAAACACCAGTTCAAGTACGAGGTTGACAATAAGTTCTTTGAACATTTTGATTACGATGAATTTAACAGTGCCAACATAAAGATAGATCTTCTTTTTGAGAAGAAATCGACCATGTTGGAGCTCACTTTTAAAGCATCGGGAATGGTAAACGTTTACTGCGACCTTACAAACGAACCTTATGACCAGCCAATAGACAGTGAGCTATTTCTGGTAATTAAGTTTGGGCAGGAGTATAACGATGACAATGAGGATATTTTGATCTTGCCGCATGGTGAGTACGAGGTAAATATCCAACAGTACATTTATGAAATGCTGGTTTTGGCCGTTCCGTCAAAAAGAGTTCATCCTGGAGTGCTAGATGGCACTTTAAAGTCAGATGTACTTGAAAAGCTGGACGAGTTAAGTCCGCGAGAAAAAGAGACTAAAACAGAGGAGGACATAGATCCCCGCTGGGAAAAATTGAAAAATTTATTAAACGATAAATAATACGCAGCCATGGCACATCCTAAGAGAAAGACCTCAAAGACGAGGAGAGATAAAAGAAGAACGCATTATAAAGCCTCTGTACCACAAATAGCTACAGATCCTACTACAGGAGAAGCTCATTTGTACCACAGGGCACACTGGCATGAAGGTAAATTATACTACCGTGGTCAGGTGTTAATTGACAATACAGAAGAAGTAGAAGCTTAATATTCAAGAGCTTTGAAAATACTCCAAACTCTCACATAGTGAGAGTTTTTTGTTTTAAGTTGATAAAGTGCTAAAAACACCTTAATTTGCACCGCTGTATTGTGAGTTTTATTAGTCTACTGTTTCTCAGTAATTTAACCATTTTGCAGAGGCATTAAATGCATGTTTATGAGTAAAACAACAGCAGCGATTACAGCTGTAGGCGCGTATGTACCGGAATTTGTTCTTTCAAACAAAATCCTTGAGACTATGGTTGATACCAACGACGAGTGGATCACCTCAAGAACCGGCATCAAAGAGCGCCGCATCCTTAAGGATGCTGATAAAGGAACTTCCTACCTGGCAATTAAAGCCGCCCAAAACCTTATAGATAAATCTGGAATAGACCCGGCAGAAATTGACCTGCTAATTATGGCTACGGCAACGCCCGACCTTCCGGTCGCAGCGACAGGTGTTTACGTGGCATCACAAATAGGTGCCGTAAATGCTTTTGCTTACGACCTGCAGGCTGCCTGCTCCAGTTTTCTCTACGGGATGTCTACCGCCGCAGCATATATTGAAAGCGGCAGGTACAAAAAGGTTCTTGTTATAGGGGCCGATAAAATGTCTTCAATTATTGACTATACAGATAGAACTACCTGTATCATCTTTGGAGATGGCGCAGGGGCTGCTTTGTTTGAACCCAATGAAGAAGGTCTTGGGCTACAGGATGAAATTCTTAGAAGCGATGGCGCCGGAAGAGAATTTCTCAAAATTTCTGCCGGTGGCTCTCTTATTCCTGCAACGGCACAAACAGTGGCCGATAAGCAACATTATGTCTTTCAGGATGGAAAGACCGTATTCAAATTTGCCGTTACCAATATGGCCGATGTGAGTGCAAAGATCATGGAGCGAAATAATCTTTCAAATGAAGATGTCAACTGGCTGGTGCCACACCAGGCTAACCGCCGGATTATAGATGCAACTTCAAGCCGAATGGGGATCGATGATTCCAAAGTGCTTATGAATATTCATAGGTATGGTAATACAACTTCGGCTACTTTGCCTTTACTATTAAGCGACTTCGAAAAACAGTTTAAAAAAGGAGATAATCTTATTTTTGCTTCGTTTGGAGGTGGCTTCACCTGGGGTTCTATCTACCTCAAGTGGGCTTATAATTCTTAAAAACACCCAACACTAAATAATATGGATTTAAAAGAAATTCAGAATCTCATCAAGTTTGTGGCAAAATCTGGAGCCAGTGAAGTAAAGCTGGAAATGGATGATGTAAAGATCACCATCAAAACCGGATCTGACGAAAGGGAAACCACAATCCTGCAGCAGGTACCTATGCAGGCTGCACCACAAGTGCAACAGCCGGTGCAGCAACAGCTTTCTTCTCCACAACAACAGGAGAGTGCTACAACCGGGGGCGAAGCCAATGCCGCACAGGAAGATAAAGGATATGTTACTATTAAGTCTCCTATAATTGGAACCTTCTATAGAAAACCATCTCCAGACAAAGGTCCTTTTGTAGAAGTTGGAGACTCTGTAAAAGTAGGTGATGTTCTTTGTGTGATTGAAGCTATGAAGCTCTTCAACGAGATTGAAAGTGAGATTTCCGGAAAGATCGTGAAGGTACTGGTTGATGATTCATCACCAGTAGAATTTGATCAACCTCTATTCCTGGTAGATCCGTCATAATAGCTGTAAGGAGCTACCCTAAAGCCAAAACTAAACAGTATGTTTAAAAAAATATTAATTGCCAACAGGGGAGAAATTGCCTTGCGCGTTATTCGCACCTGTAAAGAAATGGGCATTAAGACCGTTGCGGTATACTCTACCGCCGATGCAGAAAGTCTTCATGTTCGTTTCGCCGATGAAGCAGTTTGCATTGGCCCTCCTCCCAGCAACCTTTCCTATTTAAAGATTTCAAATATCATAGCAGCGGCTGAGATTACCAATGCAGATGCTATTCATCCGGGATATGGTTTTCTTTCTGAAAATGCTAAATTTTCGAAGATCTGTGCTGAACACGATATCAAATTTATTGGTGCCAGCCCCGATATGATAGATAAGATGGGAGATAAAGCCACGGCTAAAGCTACTATGAGAGCTGCCGGGGTGCCTTGTGTGCCCGGGTCAGAAGGCATTCTCGAATCTTATGAAGAAGCCGAGAAGATCGCCAATGATATGGGTTATCCCGTTATGCTGAAAGCTACCGCCGGTGGTGGTGGTAAAGGAATGCGTGCCGTTTGGAAAAAGGAAGATCTGCAAAAAGCATGGGAATCGGCCAGGCAGGAAGCAGGTGCAGCCTTCGGTAACGATGGCATGTACATGGAGAAACTCATTGAGGAGCCGCGACATATTGAGATCCAAATCGTGGGAGACAGTTCAGGTAAAGCCTGTCACCTCTCAGAAAGGGATTGTTCTGTACAGCGACGCCATCAAAAACTTACCGAAGAAACTCCGTCTCCTTTTATGACCGATAAACTTCGGAAACAAATGGGAGATGCTGCAGTTAAAGCAGCCGAATACATCAAGTATGAAGGCGCCGGTACCGTAGAGTTCCTTGTAGATAAACACAGGAACTTCTACTTCATGGAAATGAATACCCGTATTCAGGTAGAGCATCCTATTACCGAACAGGTGATAGATTACGACCTCATTCGGGAACAGATCCTTGTGGCAGCAGGAGTGCCTATCTCAGGTAAGAACTACGAGCCACAGTTACACTCTATTGAGTGCCGGATTAATGCTGAAGACCCATATCACGACTTTAGACCTTCCCCCGGAAAGATTACCAACCTGCATGCACCGGGTGGGCATGGAGTGCGTATAGATACTCATGTGTATAGTGGTTATGTGATTCCGCCTAACTACGACTCTATGATTGCCAAATTGATTACTACCGCCCAAACCCGCGAAGAAGCGATTAGTAAAATGAGACGGGCTCTTGACGAGTTTGTAATTGAAGGTGTGAAAACCACAATTCCGTTTCACAGGCAGTTGATGGATGAGCCAGATTATGTTGCGGGGAACTACACCACCAAGTTCATGGAGAGTTTCAAAATGAAACCAAGAGAGTAATATTATATGGGGATTGCTACAGCGATCCTTAATTACTATACCTTAGACCTCACAGGTTTTCAAAACCTGTGAGGTCTTTTTTATTTATTGTCTTGAATTCCTGCTCCTGTAAGGCAGCGGTATTTTTTATCTCCTTCAGCGAAAAGCGTGTTCCGAAAATTTCATTGCTACTTCAAAATTTATTTCAAAGGTTTTGCTTTACAGGGGTTTAGCAATAAATTCTTATCTTAAAGGAAATGTTTATCTACCGTGGTGGCCGGTGTAGCATTAAACATTTTAGTTAATTCTTTAAACCTAAAATTATGAAGAAGGTATTTTCAGTTCTACTTTTATTATTTCTCAGCAACTCCTTAAGTGCACAGGAGATTACCGGCGACTGGTATGGCGAATTGATTGTACAGGACCGTAATATGGGAATTGTCTTCCATATTTCTGAAAATAAGGATGGCTATACCACTACCTTAGATAGTCCTGCACAAAATTCTTTTGATATTCCTGTTGAGTCTACATCTTTTAAAGATAATGTATTGGAGGTAAAGGCACCGAAGCTTGGAGGGTTCCATTTTAAAGGAAGACTAAAGCAAGAGGAACTTTCCGGCTCATTAAGACAAGGCGGAGCACTCGTTCCTCTTAAACTTTCAAGAGGGAAACCCGAAGACGTAAAAGAAGAGGCAAAAAAAGAATAACTTTGGCTACAAAATGGCATTTTTATGAGCTTTTCTTTTTGGGAACACGATTCCTGGTTTTCTAATATTGATTTTACCATTGTTGGCAGCGGGATTACCGGACTTACCTGCGCCCTGCAATTAAAAACCCGTTATCCCGAAGCAAAGGTGGTAATCCTCGAAAGAGGACTTCTACCCAATGGTGCCAGTACAAAAAATGCGGGTTTTGCTGCTTTTGGAAGCCTTAGCGAAATTCTGGACAACCTGCAGCATCATTCCGAAGAAGAGATGGTAGAACTGGTGAGAAAACGGGTACAGGGGCTTGATCTACTCAAAAGAACTTTGAATAGTGATGGTATTGATTTGCAGGTAAATGGCGGATATGAACTATTTACTGCAGCCGAAGAAGATCTCTTTGAAGCTTGTGTGTCAAAAATGGCAAAAATAAACAGCCTTCTAAACCCCATTTTTGGAGAGGATGTCTTCAGCATAACCAATAATAAATTCGGATTTGCAAAAGTAGATAACAGCCTGATCTACAATAAATTTGAAGGCCAGCTTGATACCGGGAAAATGATGAGTGCCCTGCTTCAGAAGGTGCAGGCAGCCGGCGTGAAGATCCTCAATTCGGTTACCGTAAATGGTTTTGCTGAAGTAGATGATTCCGTAGAAGTAGAAACAGAACATTTTAGCTTTTACACCGGAAATTTGCTTATTGCCACCAATGGCTTTGCTTCACAACTGGGCATTCCAGAGGTTAAGCCGGCCCGGGCACAGGTGTTGATCACAGCTCCTATTCCCAACCTTCATCTAAAAGGCACTTTTCACCTTGAAAAAGGCTTTTATTACTTCAGAAATATTAACGATAGGATACTGTTGGGAGGAGGCAGGAACCTCAACCTTAAAGGAGAAGAAACCACCGAAATGGCATTGACGGCACTGGTGCAACAGCGGCTTGAAAGCTTGCTCAAAAATGTCATTTTACCCGATACTCCTTATAAGATCGAAAGAAGGTGGAGCGGAATAATGGGCATGGGGGAACAGAAGAAACCGGTAATTAAAAAGGTTTCGAAGCACGTGTATTGCGGAGTGCGTTTAGGCGGAATGGGTATAGCAATTGGCAGTCTCGTAGGAAAAGAACTGGCCGATCTAATTGAATAAAAATGAAAAGATTTTTCAGGTTTTTACTGAAACTGGTGCTGGGATTGTTTCTCTTCAGCATATTTATGGTTGTGGTCTATAAGTGGGTGCCGGTACCCTTTACTCCGTTAATGGTCATCAGGTACTTTGAAAATCCTGATGAAGACATAAAACATGATTGGGTGCCCATGGAGGAGATTTCTGACAACCTGAAGCTGGCAGTGATTGCCAGTGAAGATCAAAATTTCCCCAGTCACAATGGGTTTGACTATAAAGCGATTCAAAAGGCCATGGAAGACAATAAAAAAGGGAAAAGAGTAAGGGGCGCCAGCACTATTTCGCAGCAAACTGCCAAGAACGTTTTTCTATGGCCACAGCGCAGCTGGTTTAGAAAAGGCCTGGAAGTTTATTTTACCTTTTGGATAGAACTTTTGTGGAGTAAAGAGCGCATTCTTGAGGTTTACCTTAACAGCATAGAAATGGGCAAAAGCGTTTATGGCGCCGAAGCTGCTGCTCAAGCCTGGTTTAAAAAGAGTGCAGAGAACCTTACCGCCTATGAAGCCGCTGCCATTGCAGCCATACTCCCAAATCCTCGGGAATACAGGGCCAACCCCGCCAGCAGTTACATTGGGGGCAGGAAGAGCTGGATTGTGAGGCAAATGAGGAACCTCGGAAAAATTGAGCTTTAATAGAATTTAAGACATTCCAAAAAAAACAGAACCAAATAAAATTATATTTACTCAATTTAAAATCAGCAATCAATGAACAGAATACTACCTCTATTATTAATATCCATGTTGTTTGGTTTTCATGGATATTCCCAGGAGACTGAAGAAATAGCTACCCCAAAAGAGCAGGTACCTTATTCCGGTAAAAACGAATTAAAATTAAATGGAATGTATTTGCTCATTGGTTTCCCCGAGCTTAGCTACGAGCGAATTTTGAATGATGAGTCTGCTTTGGGTATTTCTGTTAACTTTTCTATAGATGATATAGAAATTGATTTTATGGCTATTCCCTATTACAGGATCTATTTTGGTAAAAAACCTGCTGCCGGATTTTTTGTGGAGGGGAATGCGGCCTTTTACGTAGTAGATGATGAAGAATACACCTACTATAACGGGAGTACTTACGAAGTTAAAACTGAAAATGAAATAGGTGCAGGGATAGGTCTTGCGGTAGGATCAAAATTTATGACTGAAAGTGGATGGGTGTTTGAAGTTTTTGGAGGAGCTGGAAGAAACTTTTTAGGTTCAGATAATATAAGCGTTGCTTATCCCAGATTTGGCCTTACAGTTGGCAAGAGATTTTAAAAAACTTCCTGATTGAGGCTTTGACATTAAAATAACAGCAAAGAAAAAATGTCTGAAATAAAAGAAAAGTTGATTGAAGCCTGCGCTGCTTACGTAGAGAAAAAGATCGAAACCGTACAGCATGTCATAGACGATCTTGAAGCTGCTCTAAAACTGGAGACCAAATGCTCTATGGGCGATAAATATGAGACCGAAAGGGCTATGCTGCACCTCGAATTTGAGAAAGTGGCAAACCAGGCCGAAGGTTTTAAAAGGCTTAAAAGAACGCTTAAGGAAGTCCCCACAGGTAGTACGGGGAATGTAGCAGGTTTTGGAAGTATCGTGAAAACTACAGTGGCCAATTATTTTATTGCCATTCCTGCCGGTGAAATTAGTGTGGACAATGAGAAATATTATACTGTAGGGGTAGGTGCTCCAATAGCACAAATATTTATGGGAAAAAAGAAGGGAAGTAGCGTGACGTTTAATGGCAGGGAATTACAAATAGAAGAAATTTTCTAAAGGTAAATATCTGCATTTCTGAATTGCATAATTTCTTCGGAACAAATTCTCACTTAGCCTAACCTTTTTTCAAGTAGATCCTGTTCGATTTGTAAGCGAACAGATTTGCCATTTTCCAGGCCTTCCGGGTGTTCCACGAAAACTGAAGTTCCTTCTATTTCAACTTCAGTAAGAAAAAAACTTCCTTTAAAAAACACATTTTTGACTACCCCCTGATACCTGCCCGATGCTGTCAAATGTATGTCGTGAGGGTAGAGAATTACCTTCTTGCGTACTGGTTGATCGTCAAAGAAGAGGGAAGCCGGGAGTTCATTTACGTCTCCAAACAGGGAAGCAACATAGGCATTTGGCGGGTTATTATAAAGTTCTGTGGGCGATCCCATAGCTATAATCCTTCCGGCTTTCATTACAATGGTCTTGTCGGCAAAAGAAAGTGCATCTGTGCTGTCGTGAGTAGCCAGCATTACGGTAGTGCCCGTTGCTTTCAGGTGGCTAAAGAGGTTCCTGCGCAGTTTGTTCTTTCTGAAATGATCAATATGGCTAAAGGGTTCATCCAGGAGTAAAACTTCAGGAGGATTTGCGAGGGTTCTTGCCAGTGCTACCCGCTGTTGTTGGCCTCCACTCAGGAACTTTGCCTTTGTTTTTGCCAGCTCCTTCATTTCTACCAAAGCGAGAAGCTCGTTTACCCGTTGCTGTTTTTTACGGGGGTAGGCGTTGGAGAGATGTTTGCCCACATTTTCGGCTACTGTCAATGGTGGCATCAGGTCGAAATCCTGCGTGAGGTATTTCATGAAATCTTCGCCGGGAACGAGGTTGAAATTGGGCCCCAGCAACTGCTTTTCTTTCCAGAAGATCTTTCCTTTTACATCATGAAGTCCATAAAGGGACTGGAGCAGGGTGCTTTTACCGCATCCACTGGCGCCAATGATTGATATATTTTCCCCTTTTTGGATGTTAAAGCTGAGGTTCTTTAACACCGGCTTGGCTCCATAAGCAAAAGAAAGGTTTTTGACCTTTAGCATCTTCGTTTTGTTAAGGCTGTAAAATTAGAGTTTTAATAATAAAAAGAGGCTGTCTCAAAGCCTTATTTGTGTTGATCTGCACCTGGTCCAGGCCACATGTGACTCTAATGATGATCACAGGATCCCTGAAATAAATTCAGAATAACACTTAAGTACTTTCAAACAGCCTCTTTAAAAAGGTCTGAACAAAAATTATTTTACCGGGTTAGGGAGTTTGTTGAATCCCATGTTGTAAAGTGTAAAGCCAAAAATGTCGGCATATTGTTCAATGGTCTTGCTCACCGGGGTACCGGCACCGTGACCTGCATTAGTCTCAATTCTAATCAATACAGGGTCGTCACCTGCCTGTTTATCCTGAAGCTCGGCAGCAAACTTAAAGGAGTGTGCCGGTACTACGCGGTCATCATGGTCTCCTGTAGTGACCAAAGTAGCAGGGTATTCTTCTCCACTTTCTACATTGTGAACAGGAGAGTACCCCTTCAGGTAATTGAACATCTCTTCACTGTCTTCGGCGGTACCGTAATCGTAAGCCCAGCCCGCACCTGCTGTAAAGGTGTGGTAGCGCAGCATATCAAGAACTCCCACTGCCGGCAGGGCAACTTTCATAAGATCTGGTCTTTGGGTCATGGTAGCTCCTACTAAAAGTCCGCCGTTGGAACCTCCCCGAATGGCCAGGTAATCTCTGGAGGTGTAATTATTTTCAATAAGGTATTCGGCAGCGGCAATAAAATCATCAAAAACATTTTGCTTCTGCAATTTAGTTCCGGCATCGTGCCAGTCCTTTCCATATTCCCCGCCACCCCGTAGGTTTGGTACGGCATATATTCCGCCCTGTTCCATCCACACCGCATTGGCAATACTAAAGGAAGGGGTGAGGCTTATATTGAATCCGCCGTAACCGTAAAGGATCGTTGGGTTCTTCCCATTCATTTCAATCCCTTTTTTGTAGGTGATGATGATAGGCACTTTAGTGCCGTCTTTAGACGTATAGAAAACCTGTTCGCTGGTATAGTTATCAGGATTAAAGGCCACCTCGGGGCGGTTGTACAACTCTGATGTTCCGGTTTCTACATTGTATTTGTAGATGCTGCCGGGAGTAACATAATTTGTAAAACTGTAATAAAGGTCTTTTTCGTCTTTTTCCCCGCCAAAGCCACTGGCAGTTCCAATTCCGGGAAGATCAATTTCCCTTACCAGTTTTCCTTCATAGTCGTACTGTTTTACATTAGAAACTGCATCCTGCATATATTCAGTAAAAATATATCCGCCTCCGGTTGATGGGCTAAGTACATTTTCGGTTTCAGGAATAAGGTCTTTCCAGTTTTCGGGCTGCGGATTTGCGGCATCTACAGTAACGATCTTTCTGTTTGGCGCGTCTAGATTGGTCACGATAAAAAGCTTGCTGCCGCGGTTGTCCATTACATAACTTTCGCTGTCTTCATGGCCTACTATTGTATCAATAGAAGGATTGTCTTCTGCGAGATCCATCATAAATAGTTTACCTCCCGAAGTTGAAGTCCTTGCCGAGATGAACAGGTAGCGGTTATCTTCTGAAACACTCCCCCCTACATAACGATGCTTTTGCTCGGGAGTAGCGCCAAAGATCACTTTATCTTCACTTTGTGGCGTGCCGAGTTTGTGGTAGTAAAGTTTATGCTGATCTGTCTTGGCTGAAAGTTCGCTTCCTTCAGGTTTGTCATAACTTGAATAGTAGAAACCTTCATTGGCTTTCCAGGAAAGGCCGCTGAATTTTACATCAATCAAAGTATCTTCTTTGATTTCGCGGGTTTCGGCATCCATAACAATAATCTTTCTCCAGTCGCTTCCACCTTCAGAAATACTGTAAGCAAGGGTTTTTCCATCTTCAGAAAAACTCATTCCGGAGAGAGAAGTTGTGCCGTCTTCACTGAATTTATTCGGATCTAAAAATACTTCGGGCGTGGCATTTTCCGATTTTTTGCGGTAAATAACGCTTTGATTTTGGAGTCCGTTATTTTTGCTGAAGTAGATCCAGCCACCTTCTTCACTTGGTGCACTTAATTTCTCGTAATTCCAGAGTTCGGTAAGCCTTTGTTTTAGTTCTTCCCTGAAGGGAATCTGGTTGAGATATTCAAAAGTGACTTCATTTTGTGCCTTTACCCAGGCTTCGGTCTCTGCGCTGCGATCATCTTCGAGCCAGCGGTAAGGGTCTTTCACCTCGTTGCCAAAATAAGTGTCTACGGTATTACCTTTTCGAGTGGTGGGATATTCCAAAGCAGTAGATGGGGTTTGTGTGGTTGTCCCGGGGGCAGGTTCAGGTTGTTGTGAACTTCCGCAGGAGATCAAAGTTCCGGCAGCCAGGGCAGTAATTAATATTCTATTCATTTATCAGTAGTTTAAGAGGTCCTAAAATAGGTAATTTTCTCATTAAAAGATATAAGAAAGGCTGCACAAGAAATATGCAGCCTTTAAATTATTACTCTTCAAAAATGCCATTTTTGGCACCTCATATTTTAAACAAGTTTGTTATCTACCAGGTATTCGGCGATTTGCACCGCATTGGTGGCAGCACCTTTCCGAAGGTTATCGGCTACGATCCACATGTTTAGAGAATTAGCCTGAGAGAGGTCTCTTCTTATACGACCCACAAAAACATCGTCTTTACCTTCGGCATAAATAGGCATGGGATAAGTGTTTACGTCAGTATTATCCTGCACGGTGACTCCCGGGAACTCTTTTAACAGTCTTCGAACGTCATTAACGTCAAAATCCCTGCTAAAAGTGACATTTATAGATTCGCTGTGCCCGCCCACTACCGGAATACGTATAGCGGTGGCTGTAACTTCTACAGCGTTGTCTTTCAGGATCTTTTTAGTCTCGTTGGTGAGCTTCATCTCTTCTTTGGTGTAGCCATTTTCTTCAAAAACGTCACACTGCGGAATGGCATTACGGTGAATAGGGTATGGATATGCCATTTCTCCCTGCTCTCCCTTATATTCGTTCTCTAGCTGCTGTACAGCTTTTACGCCGGTGCCTGTAATAGACTGGTAAGTAGAAACCACCACGCGGGTAATACCGTATTCCTTGTGAAGAGGGGCAAGTGCCATCACCATTTGAATGGTAGAGCAGTTGGGGTTTGCGATAATTTTATCTTCGGAAGTCAATTCTGAAGCATTGATCTCGGGCACAATAAGTTTCTTCTCCGGATGCATTCTCCAGGCCGAGGAATTGTCTATGACGGTAGTACCTGCTTCTGCGAACTTTGGTGCCCATTCAAGGGAAGTTTCACCGCCGGCCGAAAAAAGCGCAATATCTGGCTTTTGTGCCACAGCCTCTTCCAGGCCAATCACTTCATATTCTTTGTTATTGAAGCTTATCTTGTTGCCTACAGATCTTTCTGAAGCTACCGGAAGCAATTCGGTAACCGGAAAGTTTCTTTCTGCCAATACTTTTAACATTACCTGGCCCACCATCCCGGTAGCGCCTACAACTGCTATTTTCATGCTATAGTGATTTAAAGACCTCACAGGCTTCGGAAACCTGTAAGGCTCCATTTCCTGCTCGTCCTGATATTTTATACAAATGTATTGTACTACAAATAATAAAAAGAGTAGACACAAAGAAATTCTGCCTCAAATGACTTTTTATAACCACTTTGTACAGTTTGTTAAATATGAAGGGTTATAGTAAAAAAAGACCCCCGGTGGTTCCGGGGGTTTAAGGTTAGGATATGTAGCGTAGCGGTTACTACGTGTTTTAAAGTTCGTTCTCTTGCCGCAAAAATATTTATTTCTTGCTCATGCAGTGATACACAGGCGCGAAAAATGGCATCTTTAGCTGTTCTTTTTCCTTAATTCATCCCGAATTTCGGTAAGCAGCTGTTCCTGTGAAGGGCCTTTAGGTTCAGTGACTTTTGGAGCTTCTTTCGCAGTCTTGGTTCTTTCATAAGCCCGTAAAACCAGGAAAATAAAGAAGGCCACAATCACAAAATAAATAATAGCCTGAATAACATTGCCATAGGTGAGCACGGCGGCTTCGGCTTCTTTTGCGGCATCCAGGCTTTCATATTCGTTACCGTCAAGAGAAATGAATTTTTGTGAGAAATCAACTCCCCCAGTAATAACACCTATGAGAGGCATGATGATATCGGCTACCACAGAAGAAACTATTTTATTGAAAGCACCTCCTACAACCACGGCGGTAGCAAGGGCAATAATGTCGCCTTTCATTAGAAAAGCCTTGAAATCCTTAAAGAATGCCATAATAAGATTTTTAAGTTAGTAACCTAAATGTATGAATTAATCTGTAATAAGCACTCTCTTCACTCTTTGGGAGATTCCGGTAATCAATTCGTAGGAGATCGTGTTTCCCTTTTCAGCAAAGGCAGTTGCATGTTGAGTTTCTCCAAAAACAATGACTTCATCCCCTTCTTTACAGTCAATTCCGGTAATATCGACCATCACCATGTCCATACAAACATTTCCTAAAATTGGGGCGTAGCTGCCATTAATAGTTACCCCGGCGCGGCCATTGCCGTACTGCCTGTTAATCCCGTCGGCATGACCAATGGGGAGCGTGGCTGTTTTGGTGCGTTTTTCGGCGATAAAGGCGCGGTTGTAGCCCAGGGACTGGCCTTTTTCCAGCACATGGATTTGTGAGACAATGGTTTTAAGCGTTCCAATTGGCCTTAACTTTTCATCATTGGGCTCATCATTTCCAAACCCGTAAAGCCCAATCCCCGATCGCACCATGTCAAAATGGGCTTTGGGATAATTAATGATCCCCGAAGTATTGCAAATGTGCAGCATGGGGCTGTAGCCTAAATCGTCATATAATTTGACAGCTATTTTCCGGAAGGTATGGATTTGCATGAGGGTGAACTCCCGCTCTTTCCAGTCTTCACTTGCGGCCAAATGCGAAAAGAATGATTTCGCTTTAACTGCAGTGGTAGCTGTGAGCAGGTCTTTCACTACATCGGTCTCTTTTTCTGAAAACCCAAGGCGATTGAGTCCGGTGTTGAACTTAATATGTACAGGATATTCTTTCTGATTTTTTTCTTCAGCAGTTTTGACAAATTCCTCTAAAACAAACTTGCTGTAAAGGCTTGGTTCCAGGCAATTTTCAATAATAGCTTCAAAATTGAATGACTGAGGGTGAAGAACCAGGATAGGGGCTTCAATTCCGGCCTCTCTTAAGGCAATACCTTCAGAAGTATAAGCTACCGCAAAATAGTCGGCGCCCAGCTCCACGAGCTTATGGGCTATGCCGGCTACGTCGCTTCCGTAACCAAAGGCCTTGACCACGGCCATAAATTTTACATCTTCATCGAGTTTTGACCTAATGTAATTGTAGTTGTGCGCTAAGGCATCAAGATTTATTTCAAGTACGGTCTCCCTGGCTTTCGGCATGTTCACTTCTTTTGGTGTCTTTTAATTCTTCGGGTTCTGTAACCTCGAAATTTTTTAGTTTTTCTCTTAACCGGGCTTTGTAAAAAGCTCCGCGGCTCAAAGGCTCATATTCTTCGGTCTCTCCCAGCATCACCAGGTCTTCATTTGAAGTCTTGCGGTAGCTGTATTGGGCGAGGTTTCCGGTACGGGTGCAAACGGCGTGTACTTTGGTGACATACTCTGCAGTGGCCATTAAATTTGGCATTGGTCCAAAGGGGTTGCCTTTAAAATCCATATCCAGTCCGGCAACGATCACTCTTACCCCTCTGTTTGCAAGGTCATTGCATACAGAGACAATTTCTTCGTCAAAGAACTGGGCTTCATCAATGCCCACCACATCGCAATCATCGGCCAGCAGCCTGATATTGGCTGCAGCTGGAACAGGGGTGGACCTTATTTCATTAGAATCGTGAGACACCACCATCTCTTCATTGTAGCGGGTATCTATGGCCGGTTTAAAGATTTCGACCTTTTGTTTGGCAAATTTGGCGCGCTTGAGCCTGCGAATCAGCTCTTCGGTCTTCCCAGAGAACATCGAGCCGCATATAACTTCAATCCACCCAAATTGCTCTTTATGATTTACTGTATTTTCAAGAAACATTTTGTATTTTTCAAGACCAAAAAGCAGACTTCGCTTTTGATAAAGGTGACACAAATTTATTAAAAATACAACCGTATTCGGGTTGCAAGAATGAAAGTTATGAAAAAGCAATTGAAAGGGGAATTAGTAGCTTTGGCCGAAAAAGTTGCTCTTTTAAAAGATCAGGACCAGGTCGCGACCGGGGAATTAAAAGAACTTGCCAGGAGATTATACGAAAAGCTTACCGTCTACAATTTTACCGAATCTAATCTCTACACGGCTTCAGAAATAAGAGAGCAGGAAGTAGTAAAAACTGCTCAAAAAGTAGAAGCTCCAAAAGAAAAAGAGGCTCCGGTTAAAGCTTCCGAAGAAAAGAAGGAATCGGTGCCGCCGGTGCAGGAAGAAGATGCTCCAGAACCGGACGAGTATAACCCTACCGGACTTGAATACAACGATTCTGAAGAGATTACCGAGCCAAATACCGAAAAGATCAAGGATATTGTGGCCCAGATGCCACCGGAGACTCAGCAGGTTGACGATCTCTTTGCACATGTAGAACCGCGCAATTACAAGAAGAATGATATGAGCGATATTGGGGGAGTGCATTATGATAACCTGCCGCAGTTTGAACCAGTGAAAAGACAGGGTTCTGCCCAGGAAAAACCAAAATCCCTCAATGACAGGCTCAAGAAAGGTATCAATATTGGACTTAACGACAGAATGGCCTTTGTAAAGCACCTTTTTGACGGGAGTACATCAGATTATAACAGGGTGTTGTCTCAACTTATTACTATAAGGACTAAGGAAGAGGCCTTTAATTTTGTTGCAAACATGGTCAAGCCCGATTATAATAACTGGGAGGGAAAAGAAGACTATGAAAGCAGGTTTTTGGCTATAGTTGAAAAGAACTTCGAATAAGTTTCTATGGCGAAACTATACCTTGTGCCCACGCCTATTGGCAACCTTGAAGATATTACTTTTCGTGCCCTTAGGGTTCTCAAAGAAGTAGATCTCATATTAGCTGAAGATACCCGCAACAGCGGAAAACTGCTAAAACATTTTGAGATAAATACACCTATGCAGAGCCACCACATGCACAATGAACACAAAACGGTAGAAAATGTGGTGCGGCAAATTCAGAATGGGAAAACTGTGGCGTTAATTAGTGATGCCGGGACGCCCGCCATTAGTGACCCCGGATTTTTACTCACCCGGGCCTGTGTTGAAGCAGGGCTCGAAGTAGATTGTCTTCCCGGCGCCACTGCTTTTGTTCCAGCCCTCGTGAACAGTGGGTTGCCCAATGATAAATTCGTTTTTGAAGGTTTTTTACCGGTAAAAAAAGGACGGCAAACCCGGCTGGAATTGCTGGCGCAGGAAACCCGTACCATAATATTATATGAATCGCCGCACAAGCTTCTTAAAACTCTGGGCCAGATAAAAGAATTCTTTGGAGAAGACAGGCAGGTTTCTGTATCCCGGGAGATCACCAAACTACATGAGGAAACCGTGAGGGGAACAGCAGCTGAAGTGCTTTCGCACTATGAGACCAAACCTCCTAAAGGAGAGATTGTGGTTGTTGTTGCAGGGAATAAATAGCTACTCTGCGACCTCGATTTTGAGCGTGGTGATTGTTTCAGAAAAAATTTCGGCTCCGTTAGAATCAGCCCTTTTGATCTTTACAACTTCGATCCCGTTAAAGTCGGCTTCTGGAGCGTAAACATAGAAGATGCCTTGCTCGCGGTGCTGAATTTCACTCAGAACCGCATGTGCTGCCTGCTCCGAAATACTGAAACCACCTTCAGTGGGTATTGCTTTTGAAAGCAGGTGCTCAAGAGTATCGGCTTTTGAAATGGAAAGTGTTTTTTCAGGTGCTTCTGTTTCTACTGAAGTTATATTTTCGCAGGCCAGGAATATCAGTGCGATGGCGAATAAGAGGATCTTTTTCATTCAGTATAATTTTCAATTAAATTAATAAAGAAATAATTAATTGGCTGAATGAATCTTTATAACTGTGAAATTTCGGTGTCAGATTTTCCTTCAGGTTCTCGATGAGGCCGGTTTGTAGGACGTAAATAATAAAGAACAATAAGTATTTTTGAAAAAAAACTCTATGCGCTGGACACTTAAACCTAAACCCGATCCTTCAACAGTTGAACATCTGCAGGAAGCTTTAGGTGTAGAAAAACCAATAGCTTCATTGCTGGTTCAGCGCGGCATAGAAACATTTGAAGAAGCCAAAAAGTTCTTTCGCCCCAGTCTTGAAGACCTCCACGATCCTTTTCTAATGAAAGATATGGAAGCAGCGGTAAGCAGGATTGAGCTTGCCCTTCAAAAAGGGGAAAATATCATGGTCTTTGGAGATTATGATGTAGACGGCACCACGAGTGTGGCATTGGTTTCTTCTTATCTAAAAAGGATCTACCCAAACGTTGCGACCTATATCCCCGACCGGTATGAAGAAGGATACGGTGTGTCTTATAAAGGGATAGATTTTGCAGCCGATAATGACATTAGCCTCATCATTGCCCTCGATTGCGGAATTAAAGCTATTGAAAAAGTAGCCTATGCCAGTGAAAAGGGCATTGACTTTGTAATTTGTGATCATCACAGGCCGGGGGCAGAAATACCAAAGGCGGTAGCTGTACTGGATCCTAAAAGAGAAGATTGTGAATACCCTTATAAGGAACTCTGCGGATGTGGTGTGGGCTTCAAGCTGTTGCAGGCTCTAAACCAAAAGCGGGGAGAGCCATTTGGAGTGCTCATCCCATACCTGGACCTGGTTGCTACAGCTATTGGGGCCGATATAGTGCCGGTAACCGGCGAAAACCGGATACTTGCCTATCATGGCCTGCAGGTAATAAATGTTGCTCCCCGTGCAGGAATTGGTGCGATCCTCGAACAGGTGAAGAAGGAACAACTCACCCTTACAGATGTGGTTTTTATAGTTGCGCCCCGCATCAATGCAGCCGGAAGGATGAAGCACGGACTACACGCCGTTAACCTGCTTACTGAAGAAGATAGTGTGCAGGCAAAAATATTTGCAGCCGAAATTGAAGAATACAACACGAGCCGAAGAGAGACAGATAAAGTAATTACTGAAGAAGCACTTGCCCAGATTGACGAACTTTGCGAACAGGAGAGAAAGACCACAGTAGTTTACCGGGAGACCTGGCATAAAGGGGTGATAGGGATTGTAGCCTCGAGGCTTACCGAAACTTATTACCGCCCTACCCTGGTGTTTACCCGCAGCGGTGAAAAACTTGCGGCATCGGCACGTTCTGTCAGTGGTTTTGATGTTTATGATGCTTTGGAAGGCTGCAGTGAATTCATTGAACAATTTGGAGGTCATAAATATGCGGCGGGCTTAACACTGCTCTCTCACCAGTATGAGAATTTCAAGAGAAAATTTGAAGAAGTGGTTTCGGCTACAATAGATCCCCGCTTGCTAACTCCCGAAATTCAGATCGATGCCGAAATAGAACTCGGTGATATTACAGATAAGTTCCATAGGATCCTTAAACAGTTTGCACCATTTGGACCCGGCAATATGTCTCCTGTTTTTATGTCAAAAAATTTGCGGGATACAGGTTACGCCCGCTGTGTAGGTGGAGATGACAGGCACCTCAAAGCTAGGTTTTATCAGAAAGGAAATGATCGCAGCTATGGTGCCATAGGTTTTGATTTGGGGAAGAAGTGCGAGCTGGTAAGTGAAGGGAAAAAGGTCAAGGCTGCCTATTGTATCGAAGAGAATGAATTTCAAGGCAATATCACGCTACAGCTAAAATTGAAAGACGTTGAGGTAAATTAGCGCGACCTTCTGTTAATATTGTTGCTGAATTCTTACAGCACATACCGCCTATTTGCTCTTCAACAATTTTCCCTGTACTTCATCTAAAAAAGTTTCTGATAATGAGATGTTTAGCTACTTTAGTAAAGCCATAACATAAGTAGGTTAAGTTCATGGTAGATTTGGGGCAAAAAAAGGTGGAGATTTCCACCTTTTTTTATGCGCGATATTCTGCAAAAAAAGGCTGCCTTAAAAGCCTTTTTTGGTCTGCCTGAAGTTTGGTCCTATTCAAGATAGATCCACTAATTCAGAAAAACTTTTAAAGTTAGCTTTTAAGACAGCCTCCTGTCTTATTTAAAATCTCTAATGTGAGACCTTAATTATTTATGTTGTGCATATCTTTTGGAAACTTCTTCCCAGTTGATCACATTGAAGAACGCATCAATATAAGCGGGACGTTGGTTTTGATACTTTAAATAATAAGCATGCTCCCAAACGTCCATTCCAAGGATTGGATATCCGCCGCAACCTACTCCGGGCATTAAAGGATTATCCTGGTTTGCTGAAGAACATACTTCAAGCTTGCCACCTTCCTGCACGCAAAGCCATGCCCAACCAGATCCAAACTGTGTAGCACCTGCTTTAGAGAACTCATCTTTAAAAGCTTCGAAAGATCCAAAGTCTTTGTCTATTGCAGAGGCCAGGTCTCCCTGTGGCTTTCCACCACCATTAGGTCCCATGATCTCCCAGAAAAGGTTATGGTTAAAATATCCCCCTCCATTGTTGCGGACAGCTTTATCATCCATGTCAAGGTTATTGAGAATATTCTCAATATTCTTCCCTTCCATATCTGTGCCTTTTACAGCATCATTTAATTTGCTGGTGTATCCTGCGTGATGTTTATCGTGGTGGATCTCCATTGTTTTTGCGTCAATGTGAGGCTCCAATGCGTCAAATGCATATTTTAATTTTGGTAACTCGAAAGCCATAGTTAAATCGTTTTTATTATTAATTAGGTCAACTTCAAATTTAGAGATAAACCTCTTTAATAAGAATTATAAAATGTTATAAAATCCTTAAAGATGTAGCTTTTTAAAAAAGTTAGTTTACAGTTACTTAGAATAATCTCATTTTTTTATGCATTTTTTCCAGCTAATGGATCGGCATGAGCAGGTCAATTAAGATGCATTTCTTACTTTAGTAAAAAAAATTTGAAGGACGCTAACATCTTCAGAATTTACGACGCTTCGGCTGGTTCGGGAAAGACCTATACCCTTGTAAAACAGTATCTTTTACTTCTGCTGTCTTCGCCAAGAATAGACAGCTATAAAAATATTCTTGCCATTACCTTTACCAATAAGGCTGTGGGGGAGATGAAATCGCGCATAATTGAGAGCCTGCACGGGCTTGCCAACCCCAGGCGCACCAGGAAAGAAGAAGACTTGCTCATGGTGCTTTCCAAAGACACTGGAAAGCCGCCAGAGATCATTCAGAAGAAAAGCAGTGATATCCTAAAGCATATAATTCACAATTATGCCGCGTTTGAAGTTTCTACTATAGATGGCTTCACCCACCGGGTTTTGAGAACCTTTGCCAAAGACCTCGGGCTGCCACTCAATTTTGAAGTGGAACTTAGAACCGATGAAGTGCTTGGGGAGGCGGTAGACAGGCTTATAAGTAAAGCCGGAAAAGACAAAGCCATTACCCGGATTCTGGTCAATTTTGTGCTCTCCCGCACAGATGACGATAAGAGCTGGGACATAGCCCGTGACCTTTTTGCCATTGGCCGATTGCTCACACAAGAAACCAGTAGCAAATTTCTGGAGATCCTAAAGACAAAGAAGCCGGGCGATTTTGAAGATCTCAAAAAGAAGATCATTCAGGAACAGAAAAATCTGGAAAGTGCTGTTATTGACACGGCAAATGACTTTTTCCAGTTACTGGATGAAAACAATCTTGACAATGGATGTTTTAGTGGCGGCTATTGTCCAAAATTTTTTCTGAAGCTTCAAAAAGGGGATTTTAACGTTAACTTTTCCGCAGGCTGGCAAAGGGATCTTGCTGAAAAAGCGCTCTATGCATCTAAACTTGATGCAGCCAAAAAGCAGGTTCTCGATAGCCTTCAGCCGCAAATTGTCGCACTGTACAATCAGGTAAAAAATTACATTACCAGCATACAGTTCCTTGAAGCGGTAGACAAGAACCTCGTGCCGCTGTCTCTTTTAAATGCCATACAGGCACAGATTGAAGAGATAAAAGCTGAAAATTCGCTGGTTTTAATTTCAGAATTCAACGCCACGATAGGTAAAGCAGTTAAAGATCAGCCCGCACCTTTTATTTATGAGAGGCTGGGAGATCGGTACCGTCATTATTTTATTGATGAATTTCAGGATACCTCCCAGTTACAGTGGGAAAATTTGATCCCGCTTGTTGACAATACACTTTCTATTGAGCATCCGGCCGGCGAATTTGGTTCGCTCACGCTGGTAGGAGATGCAAAACAGTCTATTTACAGGTGGCGTGGCGGTAAAGCCGAACAATTTATGGAGCTATGCCAAAAGCGGCATCCGTTTAGCGTTGAAGACCTGGAAATGCTGGTGCTGCCAAATAATTACAGGAGTGCCAGGACCGTTGTGGAGTTTAATAACGATTTCTTTAAATATGCTTCAGGATTTTTTCTGAATGAAACCCATAAAAACCTTTTTCTTAACAGCGGCCAGGGCGTTGTGAGCTCCAAAGAAGGTTATGTGAACATTTCCTTTATAGAGGCTGAAAATGCTTCCGAAGAAATGGAGGCGTACCCCATAAGGGTGCTTGAAATTATTACGGAATTGCAGGAACAGGGCCGGGCACTTTCAGATATCTGTATCCTTACCCGAACACGCCGGGAGAGTATCGCTGTAGCCAATTACCTGAGTGAACATGCTATTCCCGTTATCTCTGCGGAAAGCTTACTCATAAACCGTTCTCCAAAAATCAGGTTTATTACGGCAGTTTTGCAGTACTGCCTCGATCCCGGAGACAGGTCTCTCAAATTTGAGATCCTCGATTATCTTTTGACTGAAACTATTGAAGTAGACAACGATTTTCAATTTTTGGAAGAGCATCTAAAGCCTGAAGGAGAGGAATTTTTTGAAGCTCTGGAAAAAAACGGGATCAATTTTTCGCCCGTGGCAGCTACTGCAATGTCGGTTTATGAGGCGGTTGAATATATAATCAGGGCTTTCTCGCTAGAGGCCGTGTCTGATGCTTACCTGCAGTTCTATCTCGATTTTGTTTATGAAATTTCCAGTACCGAAGGGGTCGCATTTTTCACCTTTTTGGAACAGTGGGAACGAAAGAAAGACGAACTGAGCATTGTGGTACCACAAGGTGAAAATGCAGTGCAAATAATGACCATACATAAAGCTAAAGGACTGGAATTTCCTGTGGTAATCTATCCTTTTGCCAATACCCAGATAAATGACACGGCCAGGGAACATTTTTGGATAGAATTGCCCGAAGAACTCGATACCAACGTAGAAATTGCTTACCTGCGTGCAGCCGATAAGATGAAAGAATGGGAAGGTGAGGCACCTCAAATTTATAATGAGTTGAGTAGTAATAGTCAGCTTGATGCGCTCAATGTGCTGTATGTGGCTATGACACGCCCCGAACATCAGTTGTATATCATTTCAAAAATGGACCTGGACAAGAAGGGGAACGAAAATACCAATCGCATTTCGGGCTTGTTTATATCCTATTTGCGGTCTATAGGGAAGTGGAATGACAGTAATGAGTACCACTTCGGAAATATGCATGAAGTAATTTCCGAAGAAAAAAAACCGGCTAATACCTTTGAGCAGCAAAGTTTCTTTTCTTCCCCAACCGAGGGCAATGGTATTTCGATCATCACGCGGTCAGGTCTCATGTGGAATACGAAACAGCAAAAGGCCATCGAGAAAGGTCAGCTTATCCACGATCTTTTTGCTAAAATAGATACGGAAGCAGATGTGGAGCGGGTACTTGAAAATGCCAAAAATGACGGACTTTTTCCTTCCGAAGAAAAAGAAGAACTTAAAAGATCAATTTTAGAAGTTACAGGCCATAGCGCGTTAAGGGAATATTTTACAAATGACGTGGTGAATTATAATGAGCGGGAAATAATTTCTGAAGACGGCGCTCTCTTAAGACCCGACAGACTTATTTTTTCTGGTAATAAGGTGAATATTATTGACTACAAGACAGGTGCAGCAGATCCAAAACACAAGGCGCAGATATCGCAATATGCCGATATTTTAGAAAAGATGAATTTTGAAATTGAAAACAAGATCCTGGTTTATATAAACGACCAGATTGAAGTAACTTTTGTGTAAAAAGAATGTAATTTTGTAAAAAAACCAGTCACTATGTACGGAAAAATGCAGGAATACCTTGAAAAGGAAATAAACAATATTAAAGAAGAAGGCCTTTATAAAAAAGAAAGGATCATTACTTCACCACAGGGCGCTGAGATCACTCTTGAAGGTGGTAAAAAGGTTCTGAATTTTTGTGCCAACAATTACCTTGGGCTCTCGTCACACCCAGAAGTGATACAGGCAGCAAAAGACGCTATGGATACGCATGGCTTCGGAATGTCTAGTGTACGGTTTATATGCGGTACCCAGGATATCCATAAAGAACTGGAGCGCAAGATTGCCCACTTCTACGGGATGGATGATACCATACTTTATGCTGCTGCATTTGATGCGAACGGGGGTGTTTTTGAGCCACTTTTGACTGCTGAAGACGCTATAATTTCTGATTCCCTCAACCACGCTTCCATTATTGATGGGGTAAGGTTGTGTAAGGCAGCTCGCTACCGTTACGAAAATGGAAATATGGAAGAGCTTGAAGCGCAGCTTAAAACAGCTAATGAAAAAGGAGCGCGGTTTAAAATTATTGTTACCGATGGTGTATTCTCCATGGACGGGCTGGTGGCACCCCTTGATAAGATCTGCGATCTTGCCGAAAAGTATGATGCCATGGTTATGATAGATGAATGCCACGCAACAGGATTTATTGGTCAGGACGGGATTGGTACTCTCGAAGAGAAAGGAGTGCTTGGGCGCATAGACATTATTACCGGAACCCTCGGGAAAGCACTGGGAGGTGCAATGGGCGGATATACTGTGGCCAAAAAAGAGGTTATAGAAATTTTGCGTCAAAGATCGCGGCCATATCTATTCTCCAACTCCCTGGCTCCGGCTATTGTGGGAGCTTCTATCAAGGTTTTTGATATGTTATCTAAAGACGACTCTCTTAGGAACAAGGTCAAGGAAAATACAAAATACTTCAAAAAAGGTATAAAAGATGCCGGATTTGAAATCATTGACGGGAAAGCTGCCATTGTACCGGTAATGCTTTATGATGCAAAACTTTCACAAAAAATGGCCGACAGGCTTTTAGAGGAAGGGATCTATGTAATTGGATTCTTCTACCCTGTAGTGCCTAAAGGAAAAGCGAGAATAAGGGTACAGCTCTCGGCTGCCCACACTCAGGAACACCTTGATAAAGCTATTGCCGCCTTTAAAAAAGTGGGAAAAGAGCTTGATATCATTAAATAAGGTTAAAAATAAAAAAGGTGTTTCTGTCTAGGAACACCTTTTTTACATCCATTTCGGGCTTCTTCATCCTTTATATCAGATACTTTAGGAAAGCTTTTTACAGGGCAGAATAACACAACAGCAAAACCTAAAAAATTGTTAATATTTTAAGGTTTTCGCAAAATAATTATGTTGTAAATCCTTTGTAACTGCTCCAAATGCCAGTCTTATTAAGAAAACTTTATTAAATTGGGCTTTGTTAATACTGAATATCGGTCTACTTTTGTTTCTGCTAACTAATTAAAATATTAAACTCAGCAATATGAAACATCTAAACAGATTATTATTGGCTTCACTATGCATTCTGAGCTTCAGCACTATGCAGGCGCAGGATGACAATAATCCATGGGCTATTGGAATAGGAGTAAACGCAGTGGATTTTTATCCTACAGGTGAAGACGCACCTCTAGGGGGGTATTTTGATGAATTCTTCAACACCGGAGATCACTGGAATGTACTTGCAGGTATTTCTAGAATCTCTGTTGCCCGTAACATTGGCGCAGGGTTCTATTTTGAAGCAGCTGGTTCGGTTAACCAAATCGGTAAATATGGAGATGAAGGATGGGATGACCTAATGTATTACGGTCTTGACGGTACCTTCAACTACAGCTTTCGTAATGACGCCAACGCAGGTTGGTTAGATCCTATTGTGGGAGTTGGTGGGGGTTACACCTGGATTGACGAAGAAGGCTTCGCAACTCTTGATGGAACTGTAGGTTTCAATTTCTGGTTTACAGATAATCTTGCCCTTTCAGTCCAAACTATCTACAAGCATGGATTTGACGATGATATGAACTCTCACTTCCAACACGCAGCAGGAATTAAGTTTGCCTTTGGAGGACAGGATACTGACGGAGATGGTATCTACGATAAGGATGATGAGTGTCCTGAAGTAGCCGGATTAGAACAATTCAACGGTTGTCCTGACTCTGATGGTGACGGGATACAGGACAGGTTGGACGAATGTCCTAATGAAGCAGGTCTTGCACAATTTAACGGTTGCCCAGATACAGACGGTGATGGTATTGCCGATCCTCAGGATGAATGTCCTACTGTAGCCGGTCTTGCTGCATTGAACGGATGTCCAGATGCCGATGGTGACGGAGTTAAAGATAGCGAGGACGAATGTCCAAACGAAGCAGGTCCAAAAGAAAACAACGGATGTCCATGGGAAGATATGGATAACGATGGAGTGCTAGACAAAGATGATGAATGTCCAGAAGTAGCAGGAACTGCTGCAAACAACGGATGTCCTGAACCAACTGTAGAGGTAATCGAAGAATTGAATGAATACTCAAGAACTATTCTTTTCGATCTTGATAAAGCTACAATTAGATCTGAGTCAGAAGAAACTCTTCAGGCTATCGCCGATATCATGAAAGAATATCCTAACACAATTTTCCATATTGGAGGACACACAGATAGCACTGGTAGTGAATCTTACAATGAAAAACTATCCAGAGAAAGAGCACAATCTGTAGAAACTTTCCTTGAAAACACTGGTATTCCTTCTAGCAGATTAACTTCTGAAGGATATGGTGAATCTCAACCAATCGCTTCTAACAGCACTGCTAAAGGAAGACAGGAAAACAGAAGGGTAGAGATATCTTTAGATAAAGAAAAAGAGATGAGAGATAATCAGGGCGGAATGTAACCTGACTTTCACTAAATTTATTTAGAAAAACGCCCCGGTTTGACCGGGGCGTTTTTTATTTTTAAGGCATGATATCATTTATTGAACAGGTGCTTCAGGAGTTACTATCCCGAAACGCAAACATTTCTGAAACCACATTTATCCTGCCCAGTAAAAGAGCAGGTGCCAGCCTGGTGAACAGGCTTTCCCGCCTTTCTTCAAAGCCTATGTTTGCTCCCAGGGTGTTGAGTATTGAAGACTTTTCCGAAGAAATAGCAGGGCTTAAATCTATTGATAATATCACAGCCCTTTTTGAATTTTATTCCGCTTACCGGGCCTGTACGCCAAAAGATCAATGTGAAAGTTTTGAAACTTTCTCTGCCTGGGCGCAAACGCTGCTCTACGATTTCAACGAAATTGACCGCTATCTTATAGACTATAAAACGTTTTTTGGTTACCTGGGTGATATCCAGGAAATGAACCACTGGTACCTTCAGGAAGAGAAAACTCCACTCATGGAGAACTACCTGCTCTTCTGGAATAAACTTCCCGACTATTATGAGGCACTCCAAAAGCAGCTTGAAGAGAAGGAGCTGGCCTATCAGGGAATGGTCTACAGAAGGGCTTCTGAAAGAATTTCTGAATATGCCGGGAGAGTAGCCGGGCCATTTGTATTTATAGGTTTTAATGCGTTAAATACTGCGGAACAAAATATTTTTCAGTTTCTTCTTGAAGCCGGTAAAGCTGAAGTATTCTGGGATATAGATGAAGTCTTTCTTCAGGATGAGCAGCATGATGTTTCACTTTTTCTACGGAATTATCTCAAATCCTGGCCCTATTTTAAGAACCATAAGCCACAGTTTATTTCCCGCTCGTATAGTGAACCCAAGGATATAAAGATGATTGGCGTTCCCAAAAATATTGGGCAGGCCAAGTATGTGGGAGAATTATTGTCTAAGCTTTCGCCTGAAGAACTAAAGGAAACCGCCGTGGTTCTTGGCGACGAAAGCCTGCTGCTCCCGGTGTTGAATTCCCTGCCGCCCAATGTAGAGGAGGTAAATATTACCATGGGCTTTGCACTGCAAAATGCCCCTGTTGCTTTCCTTCTTGAACACCTGCTTAAAATACATACGGTGCAGGGCGATGGCACTCACTATTACAAAGATCTTATGCTGGTGCTCAGCCACCCGCTGGTACAACAGGTGACAGGTGGATTTTCGCGCCGGTTGCTGGAAAATATCCGCAAGGAGAACCTGGTCTATATAAAAGAAGAGGACCTGTTTAAAGCTGTCCCCACCGAGTTTAAACCGCTTTTCACTGCCTGCTTTGGAGATTGGAAAAATGATCCGAAAATTGCTTTACAGAATCTTCAGGGGTTGATCATGATCTTTAAAGATCGTATGGATAGTGACCGCGATAAAATTACCCTCGAGTTCCTGTATCAGCTGCATTTGTTGCTTAACCAGATAAACAACCTTGTATCAGAATATCCCTACATAGATTCCATTAAGATCCTGTTCTCTGTGTACAAAGATTTCCTGTCTTCAAAGACGGTCGACTTCCGTGGGAAACCTTTTTCAGGGCTACAGCTTATGGGGATGCTCGAGTCGCGAGTGCTCGATTTTAAAAATGTAATCCTTACCTCGGTAAATGAAGGAGTGCTTCCGGCAGGAAAAAGCAGTAATTCCTTTATCCCTTTTGATCTTAAATGCGCTTATAAGTTGCCCACTTATAAAGAAAAAGACGCTGTTTATACCTATCACTTTTACCATTTACTACAGCGGGCAAAACAGGTGCATTTGCTGTACAATACTGAAAGTGACGGACTCAATGCGGGTGAAAAAAGCCGTTTTTTACTGCAGCTTGAAATGGAAGCCCAGAAAGATCACAACATACAGAACTTCAATATTAGCCCCGTAGTTCCACCCGTGTCGGCTCAACTTAAAACCGTACACAAGTCGGCAGAAGTCATTGCAATGCTCAAGGCAAGAGCGGCAGAAGGATTTTCTCCATCGGCGCTCACCACCTATATCAGGAATCCTTTAGATTTTTATAAACAGTATGTTCTGGGAATAAGGGAGCGCGAAGAGGTAGAAGAAACAGTCGCCTATAATACCCTGGGGACTGTAGTGCATGATACCCTCGAGGTTTTTTACAGAAATATGCTCGAGGAGCAGGTCACTGTTGAAAAGCTCGAAGAAGCCCTTGACAACAGCAATGCCGAAATTGAAAGACAGTTTAGGGAGCACTACACCAAAGCGCCCCTCAACAATGGGCAAAACCTGCTTATTTTTGAAGTTGCACGCCGCTATGTGCGCAACTTTTTAAGATCAGAGATTGTTCACATAAAAGAAGGGAATACTATAAAGATCCTGAAAATAGAAGACAGGCTGAAGGTGCAGATTCCCATTGAAGAGCTCGATTTTCCTGTATTTTTAAAGGGAACTGTAGATCGTGTTGATGAATTCAACGGCAAGATGCGCATCATTGATTATAAAACCGGTAAGGTTGAACAAAACAAAGTTGAGGTAGTAGACTGGGAAGAGATCAGTTTAGATTATGACAAGTACAGCAAGCCATTTCAGATACTCACTTATGCGCTTATGATGAACGAAGATTCGCCACTTCCACAAGATCTTGAAGCAGGGATTATTTCCTTCAAAAATCTGAAAGCAGGATTCCTTCAGTTCTGTAAAAAAGACAAAAAAGGATATGGTGCCAAAAAAGACATTAATATAACTTCAGATACCCTTGCAGAATTTAAAATTCAGCTTAAAAACCTTATTTTAGAGATATGTGATCCCGAAGTTCCTTTTGTTGAAAAAGAAATAAAACAACATTCATGGTAGTAAAAAAGCAAAAGAATATAAGCCTTCCGGGCCTGCACGGGCGGCCAATTCCAACAGATGTATTTTCTTCGGAAGAAGAGGGGCAGAAACCGGTAGTATTGTTCTGTCATGGTTATAAAGGCTTCAAAGACTGGGGCGCCTGGAACCTGATGGCAACCGCATTTGCCCAAAATGGCTTCCTGTTCGTAAAGTTTAATTTTGCCTTCAATGGCGGCACTCTTGAAAACCCTATAGATTTCCCCGATTTAGACGCTTTTGGAGAGAACACGTACACCAAAGAGCTCGATGATCTTAAAGTTTTAATTGACTGGATAAGCAGTGAAGATTTCCCTTACGCTAACCGGGCCGATCTTTCCCGTCTCACTTTGATGGGCCACTCCCGCGGCGGAGGTATTGCGGTGGTTAAAGCTGCTGAAGACCCCCGTATCCAAAAGCTCATTACTCTTGCAGCAGTTAGTGACTTTGAAGACCGCTTTCCAAAAGGGGAAGAACTGGAGGCCTGGAAACAAAAAGGAATCTCTTATATAGAAAATTCCCGCACCAAGCAGAAAATGCCGCACCTGTTCGACTTTTACGAAGATTTTAAACAAAATGAAGAGCGACTGAATATCGCCAGGTCGGCGGAAAAGCTCAATATTCCCTATCTCGTGGTTCACGGCACCAATGATCCTACAGTTGCTGTAGATAACGCCCGTCAATTGCATGAATGGTCATCACAATCGGAGTTGTTCCTACTTGATGGCAGCGATCATGTTTTTGAGGCTTCACATCCGTGGGAACGCGAAGACCTCCCGCCGGCCATGGAGAAGATCATAAAAAAAGCTACTGAATTCATTAAAAAGTAACCTGTCAAAAATGGCATTTTTGGAAGGTGTTTTAGTCAAGGTTAATTGATCGTACCATGACCTATCAGATAACTTACCCGACATAACTGTAGACCTCACAGGTTTTGAAAACCTGTGAGGTCTTTATATACGCTAAGCAGTTAGGAACACCCGAAAACGAAAAAACCACCGCGAAACGGTGGTTTTTTGTGGAGAATATCGGAGTCGAACCGATGACCTTTTGGCTGCCAGCCAAACGCTCTAGCCAGCTGAGCTAATCCCCCATTGATGAGGGCAAATTTATAAAATATATTCCAATGTTTAAAGCCTTTATTTCTTTCTATAAAATTATTTTTGTTGAGAAGCCTTTCTCACATGATAAGAACAGCCAAATACCAGGACTTAGCGACCATTAAAAGCCTCACCGAAGCCTGTGCCCACGCCATGCAGAAAAAAGGGATCCTGCAGTGGAATGAATTTTATCCTTCTTTAGAGCGGCTCAAAAATGACATTTTACAGGAGGAATTGTATGTGCTTGAAGAAGAGGGAGAGATTGAGGGGATTATTGTTTTGACGCCTACCATAGATGAAGAGTACCTGCCTATAGCATGGCTCACCCCCAGCGGCAATAATCTTTACGTACACCGCCTGGCTACCAATCCGCAGAAGTGGGGCAGCGGGCATGGGCGTAGGCTTATGGATTTTGCTGAAGATTTTGCCCGTAAGCACAACTATGATTCAGTAAGACTGGATACCTTCAGCCAGAACCAGCGAAATCAAAAATTTTACGAAGCCCGGGGCTACAAAAGGCTGGGGAATATTTATTTTCCGAAGCAAAGTGAAGCCCCTTTCTACTGCTATGAAAAAGTGATAAAGTAATGGCTGTAGTGAACTTCAAAAATATCAATCGGCTTGCAATTCCTGCAATAATCGCAGGCATTGCAGAACCTCTTATCTCCTTAACCGATATTGCCATTATTGGTAATGTAGACCAGGATCCTGTTGAAGCTCTTGCCGCAGCAGGAATTGTTGGTTCATTTCTTTCGGCTATTATCTGGATCGTAGCCCAAACTAAAACCGCTATTTCGGCTTTGGTGTCACAGCATTTTGGTGCAAACCGCATTCATGCAGTTAAAACACTGGTACCACAAGCTATTTTTTTTAACTTTTTACTTAGTCTGTTGATCTATGCCGTGACAGCCTACTTTGCTGCCGCGATCTTTAGCGCTTATAATGCTGAAGGAAAGGTCTTGAATTATGCTGCCGATTATTATCAAATTCGTGCGATAGGCTACCCACTCACCCTGGTCACCTTCGCTCTCTTTGGTGTTTTTCGTGGGCTCCAAAACACGTTGTGGGCCATGAAATGCAGTCTCACCGGCGCGGTTCTAAATGTGGGCCTCGATTTTATGCTGGTTTATGGCATAGAGGGCTGGATTCCCGCCATGCATCTTGAAGGCGCCGCTTATGCCAGTGTTATTGCGCAACTGGTCATGCTGGTCATGGCATTGTATTTTTTCTTTAAAAAAACGCCTTTTCACCTGGGCCTTAGCCGCACCATCAATCCGCAGATGAAAGCCCTGCTTTTAATGAGCGGCAACCTTTTTGTGCGTACTGCGGCTTTAAATTTCGCCATTTACCTGGCTAATGCCTATGCGACAGATTACGGTAAAAACTATATTGCTGCCCAGAGTATCCTCATGAACATCTGGCTCTTTTTCAGTTTCTTTATTGATGGCTATGCCAATGCCGGAAATGCCATGGGCGGCCGACTCCTGGGAGCAAGGGATTACAATGGCTTATGGCAGTTGAGCAAAAAGATCAGCAAATATTCTGTCATCATCGCTGTTTTTTTAATCGGGATTTGTGCGCTGTTTTATGAAGAAATAGGGTTGATCTTCAGCAAAGAAGCGCCTGTGCTGCTGCTGTTCACTTCTGTTTTCTGGATGGTACTGTTCATGCAGCCAGTGAATGCCATTGCTTTTATGTTCGACGGAATATTTAAAGGGCTGGGGGAAGCAAAATATCTTCGGAATGTGTTGCTGGCAGCTACCTTTCTTGGTTTTACCCCGGCGCTGCTCATAGGCGATTACTTCGGATTAAAACTCCACGCCATCTGGATCGCTTTCTTTGTATGGATGCTTATTAGAAGCAGTGCGCTGGTGATAAAATTCCGCAGGAAATATTTGTACAAAGAAACCTAGAGATACAGGACTGAAAATAAAAAATGTAACTTTACGGGAAAGAATAAAAAAATGACCACGAACAGGGAGAATGGAAGTTTATACACCAACATTGTTAACGGGATTGCTTCTCTTGAATTTGGGCACCCGGCAAGTAATTCTTTTCCCGGAGTACTGTTAGAAAGACTTGAAAAGGAACTGCATAAACTGTCAGATGATGATGAGGTAAAGATCATCATTTTAAGAGCTGAAGGAGACAGGGCATTTTGTGCCGGGGCATCATTTGATGAACTTTTAGCGGTAGAGAATATGCAGCAGGGGAAAGTTTTTTTTTCGGGATTTGCCAATGTGATCAATGCTATGCGCAGCTGTAAAAAACTGATTATTGGCCGTATTCACGGAAAAACCGTGGGCGGCGGGGTAGGCCTGGCAGCAGCCTGCGATTATTGTTTTGCTACTGAACATGCCGCAATAAAATTATCTGAACTAAGTATAGGAATCGGGCCCTTTGTCATTGCCCCGGCAATTGAGCGAAAAATGGGGGTGGCTGCCCTTGCCGAACTTACCCTTGCAGCGCATGAGTGGAAAAATGCTTATTGGGCAAAGGAAAAAGGTCTTTATGCCCGGGTTTTTGAAAACACAGGGGACATGGATAAGGAACTGGAATTCTTTTCAGAAAAACTGGCTTCTTACAATCCTGCTGCCCTTCTGGAAATGAAGAAAGTGCTGTGGGAAGGAACCAGGAGCTGGGATTCTTTGCTTCAGGAACGTGCGGCAATTTCGGGAGAATTGGTGCTTTCAGAATTTACACGAAGCGCTTTATCAAAATTCAGAAAATAATATGGAATTAATGAATGTAGTGCTCTTTCAGGAGATAGAGAAAACAAAAGCTTTCCAGGTAGGCTATGAAGTAGGTTATTTTGTAGGTTCTAATTTTTGGGAAGTAGTGACCGCAGCCGTGGTGATTCTGGCTGTTATTCTTTATCTTGCTTTCTTCAGAAAGAAAAAAAGCATCAGCTAAAATGTCATTTTTGACACCTAAAATGCAGGCAGTATGAATTTTCAGCAGGAACATATACCAAAAGATCAACCCGCAAGTGAAAGGGAAGGCTATGGATTTTCTTTAGAGAATTTCCTTGAAGACCAATGGATGTACCTTGTGGGCATCCTTATCATTTTAGGCATATTTTTCTACGCGAGGTATGCCTGGCGCAAAAGAAATGAACGCTAATGCAGGAAGATCTCCCCGTAAATGAGGAAACTTTTGACCTGCTGAGGTTTTTAAGCGGCTATGGCTTTTGGCTGCTCCTCGCAATTTTGTTAATCGTGGTGGTATTGTATAAAAAATTCAGGAAGTAGGTTTTAGCGGGTCTTCAACCAGCCTGTAATGCTCAGTCTTTCGGTTTTTACCGGTTTTACTTCGTGCTCCAGGATCTGGCTTTCAAAAATGACCATTCTTCCGGGGAAAGGGTAAATACTTTTTGGAACTTCCACGCCATTTTCATTGTTATAAATAACAAGTTCTCCTCCATACTCTGGCTGCCAGTCCTGCTCATTGAGGTAACACACCATAGAGAGTTTTCGCCTGTCGTCATTTTGAAAGGTGTCCAGGTGTCGTTTATAGAAGGTGCCTTCGGGATATAGCGCATAATGGAATTCTTTGTGTAGAATGCCGGTAAAGCAGGTGCGGTTAAGGTAATCTACAAAATCGTTGATCCTTCTAAAAAAGGCTTTTTCGGCTTGTGCTGCTTCAGCTTCATTTAACCATAGAATAAAATCCCCACGAATAGATTTTGCTATAATTTCATTGGTTCGGTTTCCTATCGCAGCCTTTTTGAAGTTGTCTTCTTCATATTTGTGCAGCAGGGAATTGCGCAGCTCCAGGACTTCTTCGGGGCTGAAGAAATCTTCAACAATAGAATATTGCTGCTCAGAAAGATCTGTAATGATCTTTTCATAAACCGGGTTCTCTATAATTTCCAATGTCATTATTTTAGGCGTGCAAATGTACGTTTGAATTTCCCATTTTTTACGTGGTCTTCAAAGCAAAGATTTATAATTTTTTAGGCTGAATAGTTAAATTTCGTGTAGCCAAGCTCTATCTTTGCCCAAAATTAAAGTATGGCAACTATTCGCATCACCAAACAATTTTCTTTTGAGGCAGGCCACGCCCTTTTTGGCTATGACGGCAAGTGTAAGAACGTGCACGGGCATAGTTATAAATTAGGGGTAACAGTGCAGGGAGAGCCCATAAAAGATGAGGATAACGTGAAGCTGGGAATGGTCATAGACTTTGGTGACCTCAAAAAAATTGTAAAACAGGAGATCGTTGATAAATTTGATCATGCTACTGTTTTTAACAAGAACACGCCTCATGTTGAGCTGGCAGAAGAATTACAAAAGAGAGGCCACAACATCATTCTTGTTGAATACCAACCTACCAGTGAGAATATGATCCAGGATTTTGCTGAAAGAATAATGAGCCGCCTGCCAGAGCATATTAAGCTTTTCTCCCTGAAATTACAGGAGACCGAGACTTCTTATGCCGAATGGTATGCTTCAGATAACCTTTAAGGTTTTTCATTTTTCATCCCCGAATACCCGAAGATAAAATTATTGGCCCGGCCCAGTTCCTCAGGTAAGATCACGTGCCCGGCATCGGGGAAAATTTGTAGCTCCACCTGTGCATTTTTGTTCCTTAGAATATCTGCAGTTTGTTGCACCCTTTCGGCAGGTACGTGCGCATCGGGATCGCTGGTGCCTAGGTAAACCGGCGTGCCTTCAAAATTTGTAAGGTAATTTCCGGTGTTGATTTCTTTGCCTATAAGTCCGCCAATAATCCCAATTACCCCGCCGTACCTTTTGGCATTTCGCGTTACATACTCGAGCGTAAGGCAGGCTCCCTGTGAAAATCCGAAGAAATAGATATCTTCTGAAGCTATGCCCTCATCATTGAGTTCCTTTTCCAAAAGCTGAAGCATCTCTACAGCCGAATCCAGCCACGGCTGATTTTGTTGTACCGGGGCCATAAAAGAGAGCGGGTACCAGCTGTTGTTATAAGCCTGTGGCGCAACCAGGGCAAAATCTTCTATTTTAAGATGATCGGCCACTGCCAGGATATCTTCGGCAAAGCCGCCCCTGCCATGCACCATGATAAGTGCTTTTTTTGCATCTTTTAGAGGAGTTCCGTTATACTTGAAATCTTTTTGGTGTAACATGTCTAAAATTTTGAAGGGTTGAGGTTTACCGGTTTTACGGCTTTTTCTATCAGTTCCCTGCGCGATTCATACTGCGGCGGAAGTTTAAGCTCCTGCCCCAGCGTATCCTGCGGTTCATCAATGGCAAAACCGGGTTCGGCTGTGGCTACTTCAAATAAAACGCCTCCGGGTTCCCTGAAGTAAATAGATTCAAAGTATTGGCGATCTAATACCGGCGTGGGGTTATAACCCGAACTGGCCAGCTTCTCCCTAACCCCTAACTGACTTTCTTTATTTGCTGTAGAAAAAGCAAGGTGATGTACCGTGCCGCCGCCGCCAAGGCCCCGCAATGCATCGGGTCTGCATAGAATGTCTACGTAATTTCCCGGTGCATCTGTAGCCGCAAAGCGAAAGCGATTTCCTTTTTCGGCAATTAATTTGTGATCAAGAACTTCCTGCAGTAAACCTGCAGTGCGTTCATAACCTTCCTGCCATATTTCTACGCTGTAGAACCCGCGGATGGAATGCTCCATCGGAATTTGCCCATAGGTCCATCCCGGCCTGTCGTCGCGCTCATTAAAAACCAGCTCCAGCCCCAGCCCGTCGGGATCTTCAAAATAAATCACCGCCTCGCCATCAAACCTGTCTTGCGCAGGTTTAAAGTCGATATTGAACTTTTTAAGACGCTCTTCCCAAAACAGAAGAGAATTTGCAGGCACCGAAAATGTGGTGATGTTGAGCATGCCTTTGCCAGGGCGGCCTTTTTTGATCCCTTCATAAGGAAAGAAGGTCATGATAGATCCTGGCTGGCCTTGTTCATCGCCATAATAAAAGTGGTAAACATTGGGGGCATCAAAGTTTACTGTTTTCTTGACCATGCGCAGCCCCAGGACTCCCGTATAGAAATCAAGATTTTTTTGTGGTTCACCCGCAAGGGCAGTGACATGATGTATTCCGGTAATTAGCTGGCTCATTATTTACTGTTTGTTTTAAAGATACTTTTAATTAATAAAATGCCCAAGTACAGCGCTGTGTGATGGCATTTTTTCTGAAGATTTTAACTTCGGAAATTTTAAAACTATCTTTACCGGCAAATCCTTAGCATGCAGATACCCGAGGGTAAAAAGATCTATTTCGCAAGTGACAACCACCTGGGAGCACCAACGGCCGAAGAAAGCCGCCCCAGGGAAGCAAAATTCGTGGCCTGGCTTGAGCACGTAAGCAAGGATGCTGCAGCTATTTTTCTCCTGGGAGATTTATTTGATTTCTGGTTTGAGTACAAACATGTAGTTCCAAAAGGATTTGTGCGAACCTTGGGAAAACTCGCCCAGTTGAGAGACAGGGGTATTCCTGTATATTTCTTTGTAGGTAACCATGACCTCTGGATGGATGATTATTTTGAAAAGGAACTCGATATCCCGGTATTTAGAAAGCCGAAGGAGTTTGTTTTCAATGACAAAAAGTTCCTTATTGGTCACGGTGACGGACTTGGGCCGGGAGACAAAGGCTATAAGCGCATGAAAAAGGTGTTTACCAACCCGCTTTCAAAATGGCTGTACAGGTGGCTGCATCCCGATTTGGGCGTGCCTTTGGCGCAGTACTTTTCGGTAAAGAACAAGGCAATTTCGGGAGAAGAGGATGTGCAGTTTTTGGGAGAAGAAAAGGAATGGCTAATTCAATACTGCCGCCGAAAGCTGGAAACACAACATTACGATTACTTTATTTTTGGTCACCGCCACCTGCCGTTAGATATCAGCCTTCAGGAAGATGCTACCTATATGAACCTGGGAGATTGGATCAATTTCTACACTTATGGAGTTTTTGATGGTAAAGAGCTTCAGCTTAAAGAGTGGAAAAACGAAAACCTTCAGAAGTAACGCACTTCTTTCACATCAGTTTTAGGACAATAATTATCTACACATGCTTAGTTTGATCTTCGGAAGGAATTTCTTCCGAAGAAAATTGGGGCTAAATCTTTTCTGGCTTCAGGAGAATTACTGGTGAACATTTCAGAATTTTTAGGGGAAATATAAATTTACTGAGGTGCCAAAAATGACATTTTTGACACCCATTTTTCTTCAGTAATAAAATTGCAAAACCTGCAATCGTTTTCGATGCTAAAATGTTGATTTCTTTCATTATGCAAATGATATTTGTCATATTGGTAGGCTTTATATAGAGGTATCTTTAGGTAATATAAATCAGGAAATGTGTACGGCAGTTTCCGCAATTTTTAAAGCCATGAAAAATATCCTAATCCCCTTCGATTTTTCTGAAGTATCTAAAAATGCTTTGGATTATGCTGTGAAATTTGCAGATAAGGATCCGTTAATTAATTTATTCCTACTCAATATAACTGAAGAAGGTGCTGACGTTAATGCTATACGTGAGAATTTTAAAAAAATCATCAAAAAATATAAAAAACCGCTCTCTCCCGAGATCTATACCCTGGTGCAGACCGGCGAATTGGTTTCCTCTATCATTCAGCTTCAAAAAGAGTTAAAGGTTGATATTATTATGATGGGAACCAGAGGTGCCAACCTCGAAGAAGAAAATGTGGCAACCACCACTTCACGCCTGGTACAGGAAGCCGATCTTCCGGTTTTGGTGATTCCGGAGAAATACAAAAAATTTAGACTTGAAAGTATTATCCTCTCTTTGGGTAATGAAAAGATTGCCGACAGGTCTCCTTTATATGTATTGCTTGATGTTTCAAGAAAACACAAGGCGCAGGTTCATGTTTTAACCATACAACAACAGGAGATGGCAATGGGTTACAGCGAAGATGATGAGAGCAATGAAACTACCCTCAACTATTTTCTTGAAATGTTCTATTCTCACCACACCTTCCATGAAAGTGAAGACATTGAAGCTGGAATTTTGAATTACATTAAAAAGAACGATATGGATATGCTGGCCATTATGCCAAAAACCCACTTACCGGGTGATGAAGCTTCTCCAGGCCGTCTTACAAGATTGCTCACACTGCACTCAAATGTTCCATTACTGGTGCTTGATTAAGCAAAAGCAGGAACACCAACTTTCTCACTGCTGGTGAGAACATAAACTTTATTACCGCCATAGATTATGGCACCATTTATAACCACTCAATATTTAGATCATGAAAAATGTTTTAGAAAGACCTCAAGCCACAAACCTCGATAAATACGGGTTGAAAAACTGTAGAGTGAACTGGAACCTTTCTGGAGAAGAACTTCAGGAAATCGCTGTACGTAAGGGAATGGGTACCGAAACTGAAAATGGCACCCTTAGTGTCAATACAGGAACTTTTACCGGTAGATCTCCACAGGACCGCTTTTTGGTAAAAGACGATTACACCAAAGACAAAGTGTGGTGGGGAAATATCAATAAACCTTTATCTTCAGAAAACTTCGGATTGCTGTACGATAAAGTTACCGAATACCTATCTGGTAAAGAAATTTACGTTCATGACGGTTATGTGTGTTCACACCCAGATTACCGAATGAATGTGCGTACCATTGCCGAATACCCATGGTCTGCATTCTTTGTAAAGAATATGTTTTTAAGGCTTAAGGAAGAAGAACTTAAAGATTTTTCTGAAGAATGGCTGGTACTATGTGCTCCCGGTTATGTTGAGGCCGAACCTGCCAAGTACGGTTTACGCCAGGGAAACTTTAGTATTCTTGACTTTACCAGAAAGGTTGCGCTTGTAGGAGGTTCTGCCTATACAGGAGAAATGAAAAAAGGAATTTTCTCTGCTCTTAACCTTATACTACCGGTTGAAAAAGATGTGCTGCCTATGCACTGTTCTGCCAACGTAGGACAGGAAGGAGATACTTCCATTTTCTTCGGACTTTCAGGAACAGGAAAAACTACGCTTTCTGCCGATCCCGATCGTAAGCTTATTGGAGATGATGAGCACGGATGGACATCAGAAGATGTGATCTTTAACTTTGAAGGTGGTTGTTATGCCAAGGTTATTGGCCTTACCGAAGAATCTGAACCAGATATCTATCGCGCAATTAAACCAGGGGCTTTACTTGAAAACGTGATCTTCAAAAAAGGCACTAAAGAAGTAGACTTTTTTGATGCAACCATCACTCAAAATACTCGTGTAAGTTATCCGCTACAACACATAGAAGGTATTCAGTGGCCTTCTTATGCCAAGAATCCTAAAAATATTTTCTTCCTTACCTGTGATGCCTTTGGAGTACTGCCTCCGGTTTCAAAACTAACTCCGGGCCAGGCCGCTTACCACTTCATTTCTGGATATACAGCAAAAGTTGCCGGAACAGAAGCCGGAATTACTGAGCCTGTACCTTCCTTCTCTGCTTGTTTTGGAGCTCCATTCATGCCGCTACACCCAACTGTGTATGCTGAAATGCTGAGCAAAAAGATGAAAGAGTCCGGAGTTAACGTATGGCTTGTGAATACCGGATGGAGCGGAGGACCATTTGGAGTGGGATCAAGGATCAAACTGAAATATACCCGTGCCATGATCACTTCTATCCTAAAAGGTGAACTTGAAAACGTAGAATTTGAAATGCACCCAATATTTGGTCTTTATATGCCTAAATATTGTCCTAATGTGCCTATCGAAATGCTGAACCCAATCAATACCTGGCTGCAAAAAGGAGCCTATATTCAAAAGTCAATTCAGCTGGCACATTCTTTCCACCTCAACTTCGAGAAATTCTCTGCTGAGGCATCGGAACAGATTATTAATGGAGGTCCGCTAATTGATGAGCACCACCACATGGAAGCAGAATTTTAACTAGAGCTTTTCTAACCACGAAAAGGCCGTCTTAGATTTCTAAGACGGCCTTTTCATTTTAATACTTCAATACTTACCAGTTAGTTAGGGATGTAAAGCTTCAAAAATGTCTTCTACTGAATTACTTCGCTGGCTTAACCTATAGTAACCTGACTTACCTGCACAAAAAAAGAGGAAGCTTTTTACAGCTCCCTCTTTTTCTTGACAGTTAAATGATATTTATTTTTTCATCAGCCTCGACCTGTTGTACTCGTAGTTCATCCTGGCGATGTTGAGAACCGAAATACCTTCGGGACATTCTACCTCGCAGGCTTCGGTATTGGTACAGTGGCCAAAGCCTTCTTCTTCCATTTGGTTCACCATGCTCACCACTCTGGTTGAGGTCTCTTTATCCCCTTGAGGCAACTGCGCCAGGTGTGAGATTTTAGCACTTGTAAAGAGGGCAGCACTTGAATTTTTACAACTGGCAACACAAGCCCCACATCCAATACAAGCCGCAGCATCAAAAGCAGCTTCAGCCTGTTCAAAAGTGATGGGGATTGAGTTGGCTTCGGGAGCCTGGCCTGTGTCTACAGAAACATATCCGCCAGAGGTAATGATATGATCCAGCGCCGATCTATTCACCTTCAGGTCTCTCACGATAGGAAAAGCCGAAGCTTTAAAAGGTTCTACGTAAATTGTGTCTCCATCATTAAAAGACCTCATGTGTAGTTGGCAGGTGGTGGTGTTTTTTAAGGGGCCATGGGCAATTCCATTGATCATTACCCCACATTGCCCACAAATACCTTCGCGGCAATCATGGTCAAATTCCACCGGTAAATCTCCCTGCTTTATTAATTTTATATTCAGGGTATCCAGCATTTCCAGGAATGACATGTCTTTGCTTACTTCATCCAGGTGATATTCTTTAAATTCTCCTTTGCTCTGGCAGTCACGTTGACGCCATATTTTTAATGTAATCTTCATAACTTTCTATTTATAACTTCTCACCGTTGGTTTTACGGTATCAAAGACCAGGGGTTCACGGTTTAAAATTGGCTGAGATGCATTGCCTGTCCATTCCCAGGCTGCCGAATAGCAGAAATTATCATCATCCCGCCGGGCTTCGCCATCTTCAGTTTGAAATTCGGCTCTAAAATGGGCTCCACAAGATTCTTCCCTGTGAAGGGCATCTATGCACATAAGCTCTGCCAGCTCCATATAATCTGCAACCCGGCCGGCTTTTTCAAGCTCACTATTCACCTCTTCGGCACTTCCCGGTACCAGTAGATTGGTTTTGAATTCTTCTCTTAAATTTCGAATGTTCTCTATAGCTTTTTCAAGCCCGTCTTTGGTGCGGAGTAGTCCGCATTTATCATAGAGTTCTTTTCCGAGCTCTTTATGGAATTCTTCGGCTGTTTTTTTACCCTTGCAGCTTAAAAAGGACTGCATTTGGTCTTTAACCAGTTTCTCACTTTCTTCAAATGCCGGGTGATTGATTTCGATCTTCGGAATTTTAATTTGATCGGCTAAGTAATTCTGAAGGGTATGAGGCAGAATAAAATATCCGTCTACACAAGCCTGCAACAGGGAATTTGCTCCCAGTCTATTGGCTCCATGGTCTGAAAAGTTAGCTTCTCCAATGGCAAAAAGTCCCGGAACAGTGGTCATAAGTTCATAATCTACCCATAAACCACCCATTGAAAAGTGGGCTGCAGGCGAGATTTTCATAGGCTCCTTATAAGCATCAATACCCGTAATTTTCTTGTACATGGTGAAAAGGTTGCCATATCGCTCGGCAATTACGTCTTTGCCATATTCATTAATAGCTCTGGAAAAGTCGAGGTAAACGGCATTTTTGAGAGGTCCCACTCCTTTGCCCAGGTCTATTTGCTCTTTGGCAGCTCTCGATGAGATATCACGGGGCGCCAGGTTTCCAAATGACGGGTATTTTCTTTCGAGGTAGTAATCTCTGTCCTCTTCCGGAATTTCGCCGGGAGCACGGGTTTCATTTTTATCTTTGGGCACCCAGATGCGGCCATCATTCCGTAGAGATTCACTCATCAGCGTTAATTTAGACTGATGTTCCCCACTTTGAGGCAAACTTGTTGGGTGAATTTGGGTCCAGCTGGGGTTAGCCATGTAGGCTCCTTTCTTATGAGCCCGCCAAATAGCTGAAGCATTACAACCCATAGCCAGGGTAGAGAGGTAGTAGATCTTACCAAAACCTCCTGTTGCCAGTACCACAGTATGGGCGCCGTGACGTTCAATTTCGCCGGTGTCGAGGTTTCTTGCTATAATTCCGCGTGCTCTACCTTCAATGATCACCACATCCAGCATTTCGTGACGCGCATAAAGCTTTACTTTTCCCGTATGCTGCTGTCTCAATAGGGCCTGGTAAGATCCCAGGAGTAGTTGTTGTCCCGTTTGGCCCCTGGCATAAAAGGTTCGTGATACCTGCACGCCTCCAAAAGAGCGGTTTCTCAGGTACCCGCCGTATTCCCGACCAAAAGGTACTCCCTGAGCTACAGCCTGATCTATAAGACTTGCAGAACATTCGGCAAGGCGGTAGGTGTTGGCCTCGCGTGAGCGGAAGTCGCCTCCTTTTAAAGTGTCATAAAACATACGGTACACACTGTCACCGTCATTCTTATAATTTTTGGCTGCATTCACGCCTCCCTGGGCAGCAACAGAGTGTGCCCGCCTTGGGGAGTCCTGAAAGCAGAAACTTTTTACATTGTACCCCATTTCGGCCAGAGATGCTGCCGCAGAGGCTCCCGCCAGTCCTGTGCCCACTACAATTACGTCTAGTTTTTTACGGTTGTTTGGGCTTACAAGACGGGCTTTTGCTTTATAGTTGTTCCATTTTTCGGCTAAAGGGCCTTCAGGAATTGGTGCTTTTAAGGTCTTGCTCATGATTGTAGATTAAAGTAGAGGAATAGAGGAATAATAATATATCCTATGGTAATAATTACAGCGAAGGACTTTCCTACTATGTTTATAATTCGGTTGTACATGGGGTGATAGATTCCCATTGTTCTATGAGCACTAAAAACGCCGTGAAGTAGGTGATAACCTAAAGCGAGTATGGCCACAATATATAGCACAACATACCAGAGTTGTTCAAAAGCAACAACCACAATGGTGTAGAGGTCTTTATTCCCGTTAGTATCTACCGGAAATTCACCAAACTTGTAGTGGTACCAAAAGTCTTTAAAGTGAATTACCAGGAATACAAAAATTATAATGCCCAGGGCCATCATATTTCGGGAATACCAGGAACTGGCTCTTCCACGACGGTCATAGGAATATGAAGTGCCATTGGCTTTTCTTTTCTTAAAAGAAAGGTAGATGGCATCTATTGAATGCAGGAGGATGCATAGGTATAAAACGTACGAAACAAGTTTTATAACGATGTTACCACCTAGCAAATGGCTGTAGGAGTTGTACTGAAGCTGCGCTTCTGCTGCGGGCAACAGTAACTGTAAATTACCTAAAAGATGAATGATTAAAAAGAACGACAAGAACAATCCTGTAATTGCCATAAGGTTCTTTCGGGTAACGGAGTTTTTTATGAATATCATTATTAAGTGAAATTTCGGTCAAAAAATGAATAAAGAAAGGGAGCAAACTGCTTCAGAAAAACTCCTGAAGCAGTTTGTCCGTTTCTCAGTGTCTGATTTGTTTAAATCAGGAAATCAATATGCCATCTCAAAAAAGGCTTTTTCAAGCTCCTCTCTATGGTCGGGATGAGCAATAGAGATAAGGGCTTTGGCGCGTTCTTTAAGGTTTTTTCCGAAGAGATTGACTACCCCATATTCAGTAGCTACATAATGAACGTGAGCCCTGGTTGTGGTAACCCCTGCACCTACTTTGAGGGAAGGCACAATCTTTGAAATCCCTTTATTGGTCACCGATGGCATGGCAAAAATGGCTTTACCGCCTTCAGAAAGAGATGCACCGCGAATAAAATCCATTTGGCCACCCACGCCCGAAAAATGATATTTTCCGATAGTATCGGCGCAAATTTGTCCGGTTAGGTCTATCTCAATAGCCGAGTTAATAGCAGTTACCTTTGGGTTCTGCCTTATAATAGCAGAATCATTGGTGTAAGCAGCTTCTTTAAAATGCACTACAGGGTTATCATCAATATAGTCGTACAACTTCTGACTTCCGGCTGCAAAGCAGGTCACGATCTTTCCGGTTTTGATCTTTTTCTCTTCACCGGTGATAATTCCTTTTTCAATGAGTGGCAACACCCCGTCTGAGAATAATTCGGTGTGAATTCCGAGGCGCTTGTGATTCATTAATTTAGAAAGCACCACATTTGGAATACCTCCTATCCCCATTTGCAACGTAGCACCATCTTCTACCAGTCCGGCCACGTATTCCCCCACTTTTTGCTCGATAGGCGAAGGTGTCGGGATGTCGTGAATATGAATAGGCTGGTCTACTTCAATGGCTGCGTGAATTTGGCTTACGTGAATAATACCATCTCCATGAGTGCGAGGCACCCTGGGGTTCACCTGGGCTATCACCTTTTTTGCAGTTTGAACTGCTGGTAATGCGATATCAACTGAAACACCCAATGAACAATAACCGTGTTCATCTGGCGGAGAAACCTGTACGAAAGCCACGTCAAGCGGAAGTATATTTCTGCGGAAGAGCAAATGTATCTCACTTAAGAATATAGGAATGTAGGCGCCAATACTGGAGTTGACTGCCTGCCTTACATTACCCGCCACAAAGCAACTGTTGGTCCTGAAGGATTCGTTGTAAGGAGGCTGCGTGTAAGGTGCAGCCCCTTCAGTATGAATATGAATAAACTCCACATCCTGTAATTCACGATAGCGTTGGGTAAGCGTATCAATGAGTACATTGGGGGTCATTGCGGCACCGTGCAGGAAGACTCTATCTCCCGATTTTACGTGAGATACAGCTTCTTCTGGGGAAACTATGTTAAGAGAATCTCTCATAATGCTGAATTTTAATTTTTGTAAATATTAATTCTGAAGGTTTATTCCTCAATAAGGATTTCCAGAAGTTTTATTGCTGCTTCACTAATCTTTGTACCGGGGCCAAAAACGGCTACGGCACCTGCGTCAAAGAGGAACTGGTAGTCTTGTGAAGGGATCACCCCTCCTACAATCACCATAATATCTTCTCTGCCGTATTTCCTGAGTTCTTCGATCACCTGTGGCACGAGTGTTTTGTGTCCTGCAGCCAGAGAAGAAACTCCTAATATGTGCACGTCGTTTTCCACGGCTTGCTTTGCAGCTTCTGCCGGGGTCTGGAATAGTGGTCCTATGTCTACATCAAAACCAACATCGGCATAACCTGTAGATACCACTTTGGCGCCACGGTCATGGCCATCCTGTCCCATTTTGGCCACCATGATCCTTGGGCGGCGGCCTTCCTGTTCCGCGAACCTGTCGGCCATTTCTCTTGCCTTTTTAAAGGAAGCATCGTCTTTTATCTCTTTTGAATACACGCCGCTAAATGATTTTATCTGTGCTTTGTACCTGCCGTAAACTTCTTCTAGAGCATCGCTTATCTCCCCAAGGGTAGCGCGTTTTCGGGAGGCATCTACGGCCAGCGCCAGTAGGTTTTCCTGCCCCAATCTTGCTGCTTCGGTAAGTTTTTGAAGGGCTTGTTTTACTTCTTCATTGTTTCTTTCGGCTTTCAGTTGGTTTAGCCGCTCAATTTGCTGCCTTCTCACTGACTGGTTGTCTACTTCAAGGGTAACAATAGGATCTTCTTTGTCCCTTCGGTATTTATTTACCCCCACAATAATATCCTGGCTACTGTCAATCCTTGCCTGCTTAATGGCTGCGGCTTCTTCAATACGTAGTTTCGGAATTCCCGCTTCGATGGCTTTGGTCATACCGCCCAATTCTTCCACTTCCTGGATGAGTTCCCAGGCTTTATGAGCTATTTTATCTGTGAGTTCTTCCACATAATAACTACCTGCCCATGGGTCTACAGTCCGGGTGATCTGGGTTTCCTGCTGCAGGTGCAGCTGGGTGTTCCTGGCAATCCTTGCAGAGAAATCTGTGGGTAGGGCGATAGCCTCATCAAGGGCATTGGTGTGCAAACTCTGGGTACCTCCAAAAGCAGCAGCTGCGGCTTCTATAGAGGTGCGTGCCACGTTGTTGAAAGGATCCTGCTCGGTTAAACTCCAGCCGCTGGTTTGGCTGTGGGTTCTAAGCGCAAGGGATTTTTCGTTCTTCGGGTTAAACTGTTTTACCAGTTTTGCCCACAGCATCCTGGCTGCGCGCATCTTGGCGATCTCGGTAAAATGATCTAAACCTATAGCCCAGAAGAATGAAAGCCTTGGTGCAAAACTATCTATATCCATTCCGGCTTCAAGACCTTTCCTGATGTATTCGAGTCCGTCGGCGAGGGTATATGCAAGTTCGATCTCGCTGGTAGCACCTGCTTCCTGCATGTGGTACCCGGAGATACTGATGCTGTTGAAGCGGGGCATGTTTTTGGAAGTGTATTCAAAGATATCAGATATGATCTTCATCGAAGGAGTAGGAGGGTAGATGTAAGTATTTCTTACCATGAACTCCTTTAAAATGTCATTTTGAATGGTTCCTGAAAGCAGTGCAGGTTTTACGCCCTGTTCCTCGGCAGCCACGATGTAGAACGCGAGTATAGGCAGCACCGCCCCGTTCATGGTCATGGAAACCGACATCTGGTCTAGCGGGATCTGGTCAAAGAGCACCTTCATGTCTTCTACCGAGTCTATGGCAACCCCTGCTTTACCAACGTCTCCCACCACTCTTTCGTGGTCACTGTCGTACCCGCGGTGGGTAGGAAGATCGAAGGCTACCGAAAGCCCTTTTTGACCCGCAGCGAGGTTACGGCGGTAAAAGGCGTTACTTTCTTCGGCGGTTGAGAACCCGGCGTACTGGCGAATGGTCCAGGGTCGCATCACATACATGGTACTGTAAGGCCCCCGCAGGTAAGGCGGAATTCCCGCAGCAAAATTGAGATGCTCCAGGTTTTTGACATCTTTTGCAGCATAAACTTTTCTACCTTCGGCCGCAACTTTCAGATTACCTGATTCATTTGGAGCCGCAGCGACTTGAGTTGCTGTCTCAGGTTCCAAAAGTGTCATATTTTGAAGTGATTTTCTTTTCATGGTTTTAGCTTTCGGTTAATATTCCCTGCTCCTTTTTAAGTCTTTCCTGTTCAAGCTTTTCGCTTAGGCGTACAGGGAAAAGAGGTTCAATAAGAGTATCTTCAGAAGAAGTTTTTGCAAAAGGATCAAATTCCAGTTCCTGCGTCATGAGGTCCTGTGAATTTTCGAATTTGTTAGTGCCAATAAGAACCAGCTTACCTTCGTCAAAAAGCTGTTGTTCCTTTTGGGCGCTCACTTTTATTCTTTTTTGAAGCTCGCCTTTCAGCAAAAGTTCCAGGAAGCCGCCTTCTTCTTCAATTTGCTTGAAGATCTCAAGGGCTTTACCGGCAAACTCGTGGGTTAGATGTTCAATATAATACGCCCCATCGGCCGGGTTGGCTACTTTATCGAAATAAGCCTCGTGTTTCATCACAAGAAGCTGGTTGCGGGCTATACGCCTGCCAAATGAGCTGTCTTTGTGGAAAAGCAGGTCATAAGGCTGATTACTCACAGCATCGGCACCTCCCAGCACAGCACTCATACACTGAGTGGTGGAACGAAGCAGGTTCACGTTGTAGTCGTACAAGGTTTTATCCCTTTGCGATGGTTGCGCGAGTATAAAGCAGGTTTCGGGAAGCCCGTACTCTTTTGCCAAAGAAGCATAAAGCAGGCGAAGCGCCCTTATTTTTGCAATCTCAAAGAAGTAGTTGCTACCTGTAGCCAGGATGAACTGTGGCTGAAATTGATCTTGTTTTTCCCCTTTTTGACACATTAAGTTGAGGTACTCATTCATGTGAGCAAGAGAAAAAGCAAGTTGCTGCGGAATGCTGGCTCCTGCGTTTTGATACAGATCGCCGTTCACACTTACTGTAGAAGTAAAATATGGTGTTGTTTCTGTTACAGATTTTAATACCTTAAAATCTCTTTTTTGGTCAAAAAACCATTTTCCTGTGACGGCAAGATTGCCCAAAACATCCAGTTGCAGGTATACTTCAGTATTTTTGTTTTTGAAGTAAGACTTCAGCCTTTCAACATAATCAGGAGAGAAGAATGAAAAACTTAGATGAACCTGCAGGTTCTCTAAATTAAATCCTTCAAAAAGCACATCGGGTTCTACATCTTCCGAAGAAATATGGAGCCAAAGGCTTTCTGCACCTTTTTGAAGGGCTTTTGCGGCCTGTGTATTGCTCTCGCCGGCCGATGTCACATTGATCTTTTCACAGATGCGCCAGGGAAGTGGCGGTGGTAGCTGCATGTGGTCTTTTACATCTGTTAAAGTATAAAAGGGCTGTACCTCGATCCCGTCAAGAGATCTAAAAACTAATTTCTCATCGTAACTGGCACCTTTTAGGTCCTGTTTGATTTGATCTTTCCATTGTTCAGCTGGAACATCTGGAAATTCCTGAAATAATGATTCCTTCATTTTTATCGTTTTAATGAAAGTAATTGCATCGCTGCATGAGAGATTACGGGACTGTCTCGTAATCTGTTCTATAGATATCCCTAAGGGATCTTTTTGAAAAATTTACTTTAAATGAAATATTGTTGATTCTTAAGGTATCCAGCATTTGCTTTCGAAAGTTGAGTAACTTCAAAAGTTGGTCCCGGCTAAAATTCGTAGTAGCCCGATATTGATCTCTGCTGAAATGGAACAAGATGTTCACGACCTAAATCTTAAGTGAAAGTTTTAACCGGTCTGTTTTTAGATTCAGTTGGAATTATAGAAGCAGAGAAGATTTTTAAAAATACTCACAGCTTCTATTTTTTCCCTTTATAAAAACATTACTTCTGTCTTGGTGGAAACATTTTATTATCTCCAGACACCAGCCAAATCTTCCCAGTAAATTTACTTATAACTTTTGTGAAAAAGGATCAAAATGAGGATGATTTTAATCATTCTTTAAGAAAAATTATTGGTCGATCTTTACGCAGTTATTTTTAATTCGGACCCTTTGGTAAGCCTTGCTATCACTACAACGATTGCGTTAATTTATAAAAAATTGCCGGGGTTTTCGAGGCTGTGAAAGTTAAAGTTTCGTTACCTTTATAGGACATTTATACAGTATCAAATGATACGCATTTTAAGTCATATTTTCCACTGGTTTAAGTTGTGCTTTTCTTACCAACAATTAAGAATTGCGTTACCTCCAATTTTGCCATGGAATCAAGATGAAGATTGTAAATTATCTCTTCCTGAAGAAGGGTTAAATATTTTTTATCGGTAAAAAACAGAAATCGCAGGGGTGCGATTTTTTTTTGCTCTAAACTGAAGTGAAACTAAAACTATATAAACCATGAAACCAACGCATATAGAACATATAGGTATTGCTGTTGAAAGCCTTGAAGAGGCAATCCCCTTTTACGAAAAAACCTTTGGGTTAAAATGTTACTCTGTAGAAGAAGTGAAGGACCAGAAGGTCAAAACGGCTTTTTTTAAAGTAGGCCAAACAAAAATTGAATTGCTTGAGTCTACAGCTCCCGATGGGCCTATTGGAAAGTTTATCGAGAAAAAAGGTCAGGGGGTACACCATATGGCTTTTGCAGTAAATGATCTTCAGCATCAATTGGATGAACTGGAAACAAAAGAAGTAAAGCTTATAGATAAAACTCCCCGAAAAGGCGCAGAGGGGCTCAATATTGCCTTTTTACATCCAAAATCAACTTTTGGTGTATTGACAGAACTCTGTGAACAACCTCAACAGTAATTTAAAAATTATATAAATGTCAAGTCAGGATAAAGTAAACGAATTGATCCAGAAACGGGAAATAGCCCGTTTGGGTGGTGGACAAAAACGTATAGATGCCCAACACGAAAAAGGAAAACTTACGGCACGAGAACGTCTGGAAATCCTTTTAGATGAAGGTAGTTTTGAAGAATTCGACATGTTTGTCACCCACAGGTGTACCAATTTTGGAATGGAAGAAAATAAGATTCTGGGAGATGGAGTCGTTACAGGCCACGGCACAATTGATGGCAGGGTAGTCTACGTCTTTTCACAGGACTTTACCGTTTTTGGGGGCTCACTGTCTGAAACTTTTGCCCAGAAGATATGTAAGGTGATGGATATGGCTATGAAGGCCGGCGCACCGGTAATTGGAATTAACGACAGTGGTGGAGCCCGTATACAGGAAGGGGTGACTTCACTTGCAGGATATGCCGAGATCTTTGAACGCAATATCCTTGCCTCCGGATTAATCCCTCAAATTTCTGCCATTTTTGGACCCTGTGCAGGAGGAGCTGTTTATTCACCGGCCCTCACAGATTTTGTAATGATGACCGAAGAGAACAGCTACATGTTCGTTACCGGGCCAAAGGTGGTTAAAACCGTAACCGGCGAAGATATTTCGGTTCAAAATCTTGGTGGTGCCAATATTCACGCCTCAAAATCGGGCGTATCACACTTTAAGGTTTCCACAGAGGAAAATGGATTGCTGTTAATAAGAAAGCTGCTTTCCTACCTTCCGCAGAATAACCTCGAAGAAGCTCCTATTCAAAATAGTACTGACCCTATAGATAGAAGGGACGATTTTTTAAATACCATTATTCCCGACAATCCAAACCAGCCTTACGATATGCAGGAGGTGATCTACAGTGTTGTGGATGAAGGTGAGTTTTTAGAGGTGCACAGAAATTACGCGAAGAATATAATCGTGGGATTTGGAAGAATGGACGGCCAATCTGTAGGTATAGTGGCCAATCAACCTAATTTCTTAGCCGGTGTGCTGGACAGTGATGCTTCAAGAAAGGCAGCACGGTTTGTACGCTTCTGCGATTCCTTTAATATTCCTATCCTCACCCTGGTAGATGTGCCGGGATTTTTACCCGGAAGCGGCCAGGAGTATGCAGGTATCATTATTCACGGTGCAAAACTCATGTTCGCCTATGGTGAGGCTACCGTGCCTAAGATCACTATCACCTTGAGGAAATCTTATGGTGGGGCGCATGATGTGATGAGCTGTAAACAACTTAGAGGAGACCTTAACTATGCCTGGCCATCGGCAGAGATTGCCGTAATGGGAGCTTCAGGAGCTATTGAGGTACTTGAAGGAAGAGCTATGGGTGCGATCAAAGATCCTGAAGAAAGAGCCGAATTCAAGGCTAAAAGAGAACAGGAATATCAGCAGAAATTTGCGAATCCATACCAGGCAGCTGCATATGGATATATAGATGACGTCATAGAACCCCGTAATACCCGTTTTAGGATCATTAGAGGCCTCCAGACGCTACAGACAAAGAAAGTCACCAATCCGCCGAAGAAACACAGTAATATCCCCCTTTAAATAAATAACTATGGAATATGCTTCAACATCGGCCACAGACTGGTCACAAATATGGATCATTACAGGGGTGGGTTATACCGTTGTCTTTCTTGCTCTCCTGCTGCTCATGTTCGTATTTAAGAAAATGCCGCAAATACTTAATCTCGGGATCGGAAAAAAGATCAAAGAGGTTAGAGAGAAATCACGTTATAAAGAAAATGGAAACGCCGAAGAAGAACGCTATCTCTCGGGAGAGATTAGTGCTGCTATAGCAATGGCGCTACATTTATACTTTAAGGAGCAGCACGATGAAGAAAGCGGTGTGATCACTATTAAAAGAGTTGCCCGCACTTATTCTCCATGGAGTTCTAAGATCTATGGAGTAAACAATAACCCACGGTAAAGAATATAAAAATGAAGAAATTCGATTTTACAATAAACGGAAATAAATATTCGGTTGATATCAAAGAGTTTGAAGATGAACAAGCTACCATTCATGTAAATGGAACCGAATACGTGGTGGAAGTCCACCAGGAAAAGAAGCGTGTTAAAACACCCAAGCTGGTAAGGGAAAACGTAGTGCGGCAACCCGGAGAGGGGCACATTGCGAAGAAAGCTTCCTCTGGAGGTTTCCCCGTAGAAGCACCTCTGCCAGGCAGTATCTTTAAGATGAAGGTGAAGGAAGGTGACACGGTAGCCAAGGGAGATTCCCTGCTTATACTTGAAGCCATGAAAATGGAGAATGATGTGTTGGCAGACCAGGCAGGAGTCATTAAGGAAATAAAAGTTAAGGAAGGAGATGCTGTTCTACAGAATGATCTACTCCTGGTAATAGGATAGACCTATTTCAACAAATCTTTCCCTAATTCTAAAAACAAGATTGTGAAAAAATTATTAACTGTTATAGTTGTACTGGGCATTCTTTACCTCATCCCAACCCTTTTGGGAGGAGAATTAATGGCTCAGGATTTAGTTCCTAACATACCAAAAGAAGGAGGAGGTCTTACAGAAGGGCTGCTTCACTTTTGGGAATACACCGGTTTCGCGAATGCGACCTTTGGTAATTTCATCATGATAGCTGTAGGTCTGTTATTTATTTTCCTGGCTATTCGCTTTCATTATGAACCTCTATTGCTCATTCCCATAGGTACAGGTATCCTTTTAGGTAATATTCCTTTTCCTGCAGGGGCAGGTGTTGGGATCTACGAATCTGGTTCTGTGCTTAATTATCTTTATTTCGGGGTCACCCAGGGTATTTATCCTCCATTGATCTTTCTGGGGATTGGAGCCATGACAGATTTCTCGTCTCTCATTTCCAACCCGCGTCTCATGTTGCTGGGCGCAGCTGCCCAAATTGGGGTTTTTGGAACCTTTATTGGAGCTATCGCCCTGGGGTTTGAAGTACATGAAGCAGGAGCAATTTCTATCATTGGTGGTGCCGATGGCCCTACAGCCATTTTTGCTTCGGCTAAACTGGCGCCTCAATTAATTGGTAGTATTGCTATTGCGGCCTATTCGTATATGGCTCTTGTACCGGTAATTCAGCCTCCTATCATGAAGCTGTTGATCACCAAAAAAGAGAGGCTTATAAGAATGAAGCCACCGCGTGCTGTCTCTAAAACTGAGAAGATCTTATTCCCAATTATAGGGATGTTGCTCACCACCTTCATTTCTCCATCGGCTATTCCGCTTCTTGGTATGCTTTTCTTCGGAAACTTACTTAAAGAAAGTGGGGTTACAGACCGTCTTGCCGATACAGCCAGGACAAAAATGATAGATATTGTGACCATTCTTCTGGGGGTAACTGTGGGGGCTTCAACACAGGCAAGCGTGTTCCTTACAGGGAGTTCAATCAAAATATTCGCGCTTGGGGCAGTTTCTTTTATCATTGCCACTGCCGGCGGACTCCTTTTTGCCAAAGTCATGAACTTATTCCTCAGTGAAAAGAATAAAATAAATCCTCTCATAGGTGCGGCCGGCGTTTCGGCGGTGCCTGATAGTGCCCGTGTAGTTCAACAGGAAGGGATCAAAAGCGATCCTTCAAACCACTTGCTCATGCATGCCATGGCACCCAATGTTAGTGGTGTGATAGGATCGGCTGTTGCCGCTGGTATTATGATTAGTTTCTTAATGTAGAAACTATTGGTAGTTGATTGAAAGGGCTTCGAGATACATGGAGCCCTTTCTTTTGCTGCCGCTTTTCTTTCTCCCGCTTAGTGTTCTTTTTGTTCTAAGAACCTTGTCTTAAAAACCATTCCCACTCTTAACCGGTCGTAATGTGCGCGCCTAAAATGGTTTTTTAAATACCCTATTTCTATTTTTAGATCTTGATGTAAGCTGTACCCAAGCCCAATATGGAACCGGTTTTGATTAAAATATGGCTCTTTCAGGTTTATAAACACCTCATTAAAAGCCGTAAAGTATAAACTTTTGTACAAAGGCCGGTCAAATTTAAGTCGGTAACGAACGCGATGGCTAAGATCATATTGAGGTTCCTGCCTTTTCTAGGTAGACTCCAGCCGAAAACGATGAGCAATATAGGGGCTCAAAAATGGCGTTTTTAAGGTCGCTTCTTCCCAGACCCTGTGCTGTATTGTGAAACTATCTTCGGAAAATGCTTCAGAATAGACATAATCGTAGCCCACAGAAGCCGAAAAATTCTTTGAAAAGGTATGGGTGACCCCGCTGCGCAGCATAATAAACTGAAATTTATCAAGCATCTCGTAATGCTGAAGTAGTGCCACCGTGGGAATGCTCCATTTTTCAGAAATGTGATGCTGGCCAATAATTTCTGTCCATGATCCTAAAAGATCCTCTTTGTTTTGTGCCGAAAGTGAAATAGTATAAAGAAACGAGAGAAGAAAAAAGGTCTTTTTGGGCATGGTAATAACTCTTAAATATGGAGTATAAAAATAAGCTATTTTTCGGCCTTAACAGTGGCCTACCTTGCTAAATTGGACTAATGGAAAGAGTATTTAGGAAGGGATGAAAAGTGCTGAAAATAAAAAAGGTGGAAAGATCCACCTTTTTTGCCCCAAATCTACCATGAACTTAACCTACTTATGTTATGGCTTTGTAAAAGTAGATATTAATCTTTGTTTCCAATAGCTTTTTAGATGAAGTACATAAATTTTAGTTAAACTGCACAATGGACTTCACGAGTGGCAGAAAAAGCTTATTTTAATATGCTCTGTCTGTACTTCCTTCATAAAAATTGATGAACGCCCGGTTTACTACCCTGTTACCTCCAAAGGTGGGGTAATCCCCGGTAAAGTACCAGTCTCCCAGGTTTTGAGGGCATGCTTTGTGAAGGTTTTCTACAGTTTGAAAGATGATCTTCACTTCAGCTTTAATAGTATCATTGCTTAGCAATTCGGCAATTTTATCAGAGATTTGTTGATTTGTAAAAGGTGCGTAGATCTCTTTTACAAAATTCTTTACATCCTTGTCATCAAGTTCTACCTGCTGCCTGCACTTCTCATAGACCTCATCTACAATTTGATATTGATCTGTTTCCTTAAGGAGCTCTAAAGCAGCCTGGAATGCCACAAGGTTCTCCAGCCTTGCCATGTCTATGCCATAGCAGTCTGGGTACTGTATTTGCGGAGCCGAAGATACTACAACAATCTTTTTAGGTTTGGTACGATCAAGCATTTTAAGGATACTCTTCTTCAAAGTAGTACCACGCACAATGCTGTCATCAATGATCACCAGGTTATCTTCAGGTTTTACCACCCCGTAGGTAACGTCGTAAACGTGTGCCACGAGGTCATCGCGACTACTGTCTTCAGTAATAAAAGTGCGCAGTTTGGCATCTTTTATGGCAATCTTTTCAGTTCTCAAACGGTGATTAAGGATCTCCTGCAGGCGTGCATCGGTCAAAGACTCTTTTTCAGCAAGAATGGTATCATTCTTTTGTTTATTGAGTTCATCCTGTGCAGCTTCTACCATGCCGTAAAAGGAAGTTTCCGCAGTGTTTGGGATGAATGAGAAAACGGTGTTTACGGTATCGTGGTCTATGGCCTTAAGAACTTCGGGCATCAGGAGCTTTCCAAGCATTTTCCGCTCGCGGTAAATTTCGGAGTCACTTCCGCGGGAAAAATAGATGCGTTCAAAAGAACAGGCTTTTCTTTCCAGCGGTTCAAGGATTTGCTTGATCCGCACATTTCCGTTCTTTTTGGTAATAATTGCATGGCCCGGTGGCAGTTCTTTGACTTTGTCAAAATCTACGTTAAATACTGTTTGTATCACCGGTCTTTCCGAAGCAACTACAACCACCTCGTCATCACAGTAATAGTAACAGGGCCTTATCCCGGCAGGATCCCTTAATACAAAGGAATCTCCATGCCCTAAGAGGCCGGCCATTGCATAGCCGCCATCCCAGTTCTTTGCCGATTTTTTAAGGATCTTACCAATTTTTAACTGCTCGGCAATGAGGGGAGAAGCTTCTACTTTTGAATAGCCTTCGGTTTTAAGTTTTTTGTAAAGTTTTCTAACTTCATCATCCAGAAAATGCCCAATTTTCTCCATTACAGTAACCGTATCGGCCTTTTCTTTTGGATGCTGACCCAACTCTACCAGGTTGTTGAAGAGCTGGTGCACATTGGTCATATTGAAGTTTCCGGCAACAATAAGGTTACGGTGCATCCAGTTGTTTTGGCGCAAAAACGGATGAACGCTTTCCACGCTGTTCTTTCCAAAAGTGCCATATCTCACATGTCCCAAAAATAGCTCTCCCAGGTAGGGAATATGCTTTTTTTGAAGGGCAACATCCTCGGCATATTCGGGGTGCTCCTTTATTTCGTCATTAATGCGTGCGTTGATTTGAGCAAAAATATCCTGTATGGGTTGTGCTGCATTAGATCTTACACGGCTTATATAGCGATCGCCGGGTTGGGTATTGAGTTTAATACTGGCAAAACCGGCACCATCCTGCCCCCGGTTGTGCTGCTTCTCCATCATGAGGTACATCTTATTTACCCCATAAAATGCCGTTCCATACTTTTCTTTGTAGTACTCTAATGGCTTGAGTAGGCGCAATTGGGCAATTCCGCATTCGTGTTTTAAAGCATCACTCATATCTTGTTGTTGTTTGGCCCGGGTTTAGTCATAAAAAAAGCCCTGAAATTACAGGGCACAATATTAAGTAAGTTTGATTTGGAATTGTGTTAAGGATTTAAACTCTTCCAGGCGTTGATGCACTTCTTCTTTTTTGAGGTTCTGCATTCTTTCGGTCCCGAATTTTTCTACACAGAAGGAGGCGAGATTAGAGCCGTAGATCACTGCATTTTTCATGTTTTTGAACGAGATATCCCCTGTATGCGCCAGGTATCCTGTGAACCCCCCAGCAAAAGTATCTCCCGCTCCTGTAGGATCAAAAACTTCTTCTAGCGGAAGGGCAGGAGCAAAAAAGATCTGTTCGTTATGGAACAGTAAAGCCCCGTGCTCCCCTTTTTTAATAACTACATATTTAGGTCCCATCTCGGCGATCTTACGGGCAGCTTTCACCAAAGAATACTCGTCTGTAAGCTGCCTTGCTTCTTCGTCATTAATAGTAAGGGCGTCTACTTTGCCAATTACCTTCATAAGGTCATCCCAGGTATTGTCCATCCAGAAGTTCATAGTATCAAGTACTACCAGCTTTGGTCTTTCAATTTGTTCAAGAACACTAAGCTGCACAAGTGGGTGAAGGTTTCCCAGCATCACCACATCGGGAGATTTGAAATCTTCGGGCACCACCGGCTGAAAATCGGCAAGTACATTTAATTGCGTGTCAAGCGTGTCTCGGGAATTAAGGTCGTTGTGGTATTTACCGCTCCAAAAAAAGGTTTTTCCGCCTTTAATTATTTCAGTGCCGCTAAGGTCGATATTCCTGTTTTTTAGCAGATCCAGATATTCCTGCGGAAAATCTTCTCCTACCACAGATACTATAGCGCTTTTAATATCGAATTGTGCTGCAGATAGACCAATATAAGTGGCTGCACCACCAAGAATTTTATCTGTTTTACCAAAAGGGGTTTCGATGGCATCAAAGGCGACCGTGCCCACTATCAATAATTTATTCATAACGTTCTTTAAAAATGAGGTGCAAATATACGTTTTTGTTTTTCAAGCCCTGATACTCAAAAAAGGCTTTTCGAGTCTCCTTCAAATCCTGTGTCTATTAAAAGGCGTTTTCCTTTTGAGGCCTCTACAGCCAAACTGTCGCAGCGTTCATTTTGAGGATGTGCGTTGTGGCCTTTTATCCACTGGAATTTCACCTTGTGTTTGCGATATTCTTTCAGGAATTCTTTCCATAGGTCCACATTCTTTCGCTCCTTAAAACCTTTTTTCTCCCAGTTAAAAACCCAGCCTTTTTCTACAGCGTCGGCAACATATTTTGAGTCGGTAAAAACGACCACCCGTGTATCGGGATTTTTCAGTTTTTTAAGGGCATCTATTACTGCGAGCAGCTCCATCCTGTTATTGGTGGTGTGTTTATAGCCTTTTGCAAACTCCTTGCGGTACGGTTTTCCTACCCATTCCATTACAATTCCATAACCGCCGGGCCCCGGGTTGCCCCTGGCTGCCCCATCGGTATATATGTGAACATTAGCATCAATCATTCTTAGCAGGGAGTAAGAGGTTTTCTATTACCTTCGGAAAGTGTTCCTGTTCCAGTTCATGGATCTTGTGGGCAATATCTTCTACCGAGTCTTCAGGTTTAATAGCAGTGGTAGCCTGAAAGATCATTTTTCCCTCGTCATAATTTTCATTGACGTAATGTATACTTATACCTGTTTCCACTTCCTTATTTTCATGTATGGCTTTGTGAACATTCATGCCATACATACCTTTTCCGCCGTAATTTGGAAGAAGAGCTGGATGAATATTGATCACCTTATTAGGAAAGTGTTGCAGAATATTGGTAGGGAAGATCCAAAGAAAGCCGGCCAGTACAATAAGGTCTGGGTTCATATCAATCAATAAACGTTGTACCTCATTGGAATGATAAAGCGCCTGGCGGTCAAAATGCAGGGCCTTTACACCCAGATTATGTGCTCTTTCCAGTACTTTTGCCCTGCGGTTGTTGGAGAAAACCGCGACAACTTCTGCAGTGTCTTTTTGCTGAAAGTACTTAATAATGTTCTCGGCATTTGATCCATTACCCGAAGCAAAGATCACAATTTTGTTCTTTCTGGAATTTTTTACTTGTTGCAAGCGTAGGGTGTTAACAATTATTGGCAGGTAAAAATACTGGCTTTAGGCGGAAATTATGTAATTTACATTCACATTTTTAAAGTAAAAACAGGTTTTAAAATAAAGTTTTTTATTTTTGCCACTTAAATTAAAAATTAAAAACACAAGTTATGTCAGACATTGCATCAAGAGTAAAAGCGATTATCGTTGACAAGTTAGGAGTTGACGAGAATGAAGTAGTAAACGAAGCTAGCTTCACCAACGACTTGGGCGCTGATTCATTAGACACTGTAGAGTTGATCATGGAGTTCGAGAAGGAATTTGATATTCAGATTCCAGACGACCAGGCAGAGAACATTGCTACTGTGGGTCAGGCAATCTCTTATATTGAAGACGCAAAAAAATAAAAAACTAACATATCCTTATGGAGTTGAAGCGAGTTGTAGTAACTGGATTAGGTGCCCTTACCCCCATTGGAAATAACATTGAGGAATACTGGGAAGCCCTGGTGAATGGTAAAAGCGGGTCTGCACCCATTACCTATTTTGATACCGAGAAATTCAAAACTAAATTCGCTTGCGAGATCAAAAACTTCAAGGTTGAAGATTATTTTGATCGAAAGGAAGCCAGGAAGCTTGACAAGTTCGCCCAGTACGCCCTGGTAGCTTCCGATGAGGCTATCAAAGATTCGGGGCTGGACCTCGATGTTATTGATAAGCTTCGTGTAGGAGTTATCTGGGGTGCCGGGATTGGAGGTCTCGAAACCTTTCAGGATGAAGTTTTGGCTTTTGGTAAGGGAGACGGAACACCGAGATTCAACCCTTTCTTTATCCCTAAAATGATTGCCGATATTGCTCCGGGAAATATTTCCATCAAGCACGGCTTCATGGGTCCCAACTATACTACAGTTTCAGCATGTGCATCTGCAGCCAATGCGCTTATAGATGCGTTGAATTATATTAGGTTGGGCCACAGTGATATAATAGTAACAGGGGGAAGCGAGGCGGCAGTTGCTCCTGCCGGAATGGGCGGTTTCAATGCCATGCATGCGCTTTCAACAAGAAATGAAAGTCCCGAGACTGCTTCAAGACCTTTTGATGCAACACGAGATGGTTTTGTCTTAGGTGAAGGTGCAGGCGCACTTGTTCTTGAAGAATATGAACATGCAAAAGCGAGAGGAGCGAAGATCTACGCAGAAGTACTTGGAGGCGGGTTATCTTCGGATGCCCACCACATGACTGCCCCACATCCGGAAGGAATAGGAGTAGTGGCTGTAATGGAGAATTGCCTTAGAAATGCAGAACTTAAACCGGAAGATGTAGATCACATCAACACACACGGAACATCAACACCGTTGGGTGATGTGGCTGAACTTAAGGCTATTAAGAAGGTGTTTGGAGAACATGCCAAAGATATTAATATCAACTCTACAAAATCCATGACAGGTCACCTGTTGGGTGCTGCGGGAGCTGTAGAAGCAATTGCCTCTATTCTCGCAATGAAACATGGAATTGTACCACCTACAATCAATCACAAAGTTCAGGATGAAAATATTGATCCCGAATTAAATCTTACCCTTAATAAGGCGCAGAAGAGAGATGTGAAAGTGGCTATGAGCAATACTTTTGGTTTTGGAGGTCACAATGCCTGCGTTTTGTTCAAAAAACTGGACGAGTAAATCCTTCCATGAGTGTAATAAGAAACATATTAAATTCCCGCTCTTCCAGAGGCGGGAATTTTTTTGTGGAATTGACAAGGATAATGGGGTTCAAACCCCGCAATATTGCACACTACAAAAAAGCATTCACCCACCGGTCTTTAAACAAGAAAGATGCAGAGGGCAACGCCATCAATTTTGAAAGGATGGAGTTTCTTGGAGATGCTATGTTAAGTGCTGTTATAGCTTCGCACCTGTTCAATGAAGTGCCCAGTGGTAACGAAGGCTACCTCACAAAAATGCGCTCCAAGATTGTAAGCCGTAAGCACCTGAATGAGCTCGGGAAAGATCTCGAGTTGATCAAACACATTCAGACTAATATCCCCATAGAGCAGTTTGGCACAAACATCCATGGAAACCTTTTTGAAGCCCTTGTAGGTGCCATTTACCTTGATAGAGGCTACAGGTATACCAAAAAATTCATCTATGAAAGGGTGATTGAGCCTTATGTAGATATCGAGCAACTGGAAGGCACGGTTATAAGTTATAAAGGACTCTTAATCGAGTGGTGCCAAAAGGAGAAGAAAGAGTTTAGCTTTGAAGTCTATGAAGATACAGGAAAAGACGAGTTAAAACATTTTGCTGTAAAATTAAGGATTGAGAACAGAGTTGTGGCTAAAGCCAGGGCGACTTCAAAGAAGAAAGCCGAAGAAAAAGCATCCAAAAGGGCATATTATGCCCTGCAGAGCAAAATTGACCACCCTTAAAAATATAGCAGAAACTATAACGTTTTCGTAAGATATTCTGAAAATATACCCCAAAAAATTACTTTTCTGCGATGCAATAATTATCTTTAACCTTTGATGTAAAATCATATGCCGGCGCATAAACTGGTTTTAAATGACGTTTTTGAACAGCCCTACAAGCTACTTGCAGTACATTCTTCGGTAGAAGAGTACAAGCTGGCTTACCTGTTGAACAAACATTTAGGCCTTAAATTAGCCAGAACGCCAAAGGATATTGATCTTCATAAAGGAAATGAGAGCAACTATTTTGCGCATTTTATCTATGAAGATCTACGGCAATATTGTACTTATCACCTGGTAAGTAACGTTGCCAGGCGGGAAGGAAGAACGGGTTCTAATAAGGACTCTCTTTTTTTTGGGGATGAACTGGCTGTCCAAAAATCAATTCTATTACCAGAATTTAAGCAGGTAGATTTTTTGCTGAAGATCGAGGATGAACTGGATGCGGTATCTTTAAAGATGCTCAACGCATTGATCCTCGAGATCCCACAGGTTTCTACGGCGTATGCCGTTGATTTTCATCACATAAAAACTAAAGAAAATATAATTTTTGACTAATGCCGAATACGAAAAAGACTAAAATTGTGGCCACCCTAGGGCCAGCAACGAGTTCGAAAGACGTTTTGAGAGATATGATGCATGCAGGTGTAAACGTGTTTAGGATCAATTTTTCTCACGCCGATTATGAAGATGTAAAACAACGCATAAAGCTTATAAGGGAACTAAATGAAGAAAATGGCTTTACCGCGGCCATACTTGGTGACCTGCAGGGACCCAAATTAAGGGTAGGGAAGATGAAGGAAGAAGTGGTGGTAACCAAAGGAGATGAAATCACCTTTGCCACCGGTGAAGAATTTGAAGGTACCGCTTCCAGGGTTTACATGAACTACGATGAATTCCCTCAGGATGTAAAAGCCGGAGAGCGAATTCTTCTTGATGATGGTAAACTTATCTTTGAAGTGGTGTCTACCAACCAAAAAGATGAGGTTCTTGCAAAAGTGATACAGGGAGGCCCATTGAGATCTAAAAAAGGAGTTAACCTTCCTAATACAAAGATTTCCCTTCCGGCCCTTACCGAAAAAGATATTCAGGATGCCATTTTTGCAGTTGAGCAGGGTGTAGACTGGATTGCACTTTCTTTTGTAAGAAACAGCGATGACCTTATTCAACTTCAGAATTTAATAAAAGAACATACAGATCACAAGATCCCAATCATCGCCAAGATCGAAAAGCCTGAAGGTGTTGATAATATCGACAAGATCGTGGCTTATTGCGACGGACTAATGGTAGCGCGCGGTGACCTGGGAGTGGAAATTCCTGCACAGGAAGTTCCGCTTATTCAGAAGCAACTGGTGCTAAAGGCTAAAAAAGCCCGTATTCCGGTTATAATTGCTACCCAAATGATGGAAACCATGATCACCAGCCTTACCCCTACAAGGGCCGAGGTGAACGACGTGGCGAACTCTGTAATGGACGGGGCCGATGCCGTGATGTTAAGTGGAGAAACTTCAGTAGGTAATTACCCGGTGCAGGTGATTGAAAAAATGAGCCAAATTATTATGAGCGTTGAGAATTCACCGCTTATTAAAGTACCTCATGAGCCACCTCACGTGCGTACCAAGAGATACATCACCAAATCTATCTGTTACCACGCTGCCCATATGGCCAATGAGATCAAAGCTAAAGCTATTTGTACTTTGACCAATAGTGGTTATACAGCTTTCCAGATCTCGGCCTGGAGACCAGAATCTAATATTCTTGTGTTCACTTCTAATAAAAGGATCCTTAATCAATTAAGCCTTTTATGGGGGGTACGTGCGTTTTACTACGATAAAATGGTAAGTACAGACGAGACTATTGATGATATCAACAGGATTGCTTCAGAAAATAAATTTGTTGAAAAGGGTGATTTCACCATCAACCTCGCAGCCATGCCTATTACCAGTAAAGGAATGGTGAATACGTTGAGAATTTCAGAAATTGAATAATATTTAGTATTGAGTACTTAGTATTGAGTACTGAGAATTAATTTTAAAAAGCCATAGATCGCAAAGATCTGTGGCTTTTTTCTTTATGGAATCTTCTCTCCACTTCCCACTCCTTCAAAAATCAAACTTTAGCTGTACTGCAATTTCCTTCTTCTCCTCTTTTTCTTCCGCTTTATCGGTATTGAGGTTAGACAGGGAAATTCCCAGCAGGCGCACGCTTTCCCTCATTTTTTCCTGGTACAACAGCTCTTTTGCGGCTTCCAGGATCAATTCTTTTGAAGAGATGTAGTAAGACAGCGTTTTACTGCGGGTTTGCAGCGTAAAATCGCTGTATTTTATCTTTAGGGTGATCGTTTTTCCAGCAACCTTACTCCGGGTAAGGCGCCGCTCAATTTCTTCGGAAATATTCTCCAGCCGCTCCAGCATAAATACTTCTGAAGATATATTCTCTTCAAAAGTGCGCTCTGCACCCAAAGATTTCCTTATTCGTGAAGGTTTTACTTCACTATTGTGAATTCCCCGCACTACTTGATAATAGTATTCCCCGCTCTTTCCGAAGTGGTCATTGAGAAAATCAAGAGGTTTGGTTTTGAGGTCTTTTCCGGTAAAGATGCCCAGCCTGTACATCTTTTCGGCAGTGACCTTGCCTACACCGTAGAACTTCCTTATTTCAAGGTCTTCCAGGAAAGCCTCCACCTCTTCGGGGTTTACGGTCTTTTGTCCGTTGGGTTTGTTGACGTCACTGGCTACCTTGGCAATGAATTTATTGATCGATATCCCTGCGGAAGCATTTAAACCAGTTTTCTCTTTTATTCTCTGCCGAATTTCTTTGGCGATCATAGTGGCACTTGGATTGCCTTTTTTATTCTGGGACACGTCAAGGTAAGCCTCGTCCAGCGATAAAGGTTCTACAAGATCTGTATACTCAAAGAAAATATTCCTTATGCGCTGTGAAAGTTCCTTGTAGCGTTCAAATCTTGGCTTTACAAAGATGAGATCGGGGCAATTGCGCTTTGCTAGCACACTGCTCATGGCACTTTTCACCCCAAATTTGCGGGCTTCATAACTTGCCGCCGCTACAACGCCGCGCTGCGAACTACCGCCCACTGCAATAGGTTTACCGCGCAGTTCTGGGTTGTCTAACTGTTCTACCGAGGCATAGAACGCATCCATGTCTACGTGAATAATCTTCCGCTGTATGATCTCCTCCATCGCTGTAAAATTAGTGAATCTTCAGCTTCAAGTTTGAAATGGCGCTACTTCCGAAGAAAAAATAAGTTTCAAAATGCCATTTTTGACTCCCTTTGATTTGAAACAGAAATCTGCTACCTTCATAAAAAAAGAAAAAACTATGAAAACTGCTATTATATTGGGAGCCACAGGCCTTACAGGGGGAGAGTTGCTCGAAAGGCTGCTTGAGGATAAGCGCTATGACAAGATCAAACTTTTCTCCCGCTCTACCGCAGGTGTCAAAAATGACAAAATTGAAGAACATTTAATTGACCTGTTCGAACTGGAAAAACACGCAGATGATTTTGTGGCCGATGAAGTCTACTGCTGTATTGGCACCACCCAGGCGAAAACGCCCGATGAGGATACTTATCACAAAATTGACTACGGAATTCCCGTAAATGCCGCAAAACTGGCCCAAAAGAACCGAATTTCAAGGTTTTTGGTGATTTCAGCACTGGGAGCCGATGAGGAAAGCCGCTTTTTCTACAACCGTACAAAAGGAGAAATGGAACGCGACGTAAAGGCGCAGGGTATTGACGAAACTTACATTTTTGAACCTTCCCTTATCGCCGGGAAACGCGATGAAAAACGCCCTTTTGAAGCCGCGTGGCAAAAGGCCATGAGTGTGGGTAACCACCTGCTTGTAGGCCCTCTTAAAAAGTACAGGAGCATTCCTGCCGGAAAGATCGCCGATGCCATGATTTACGTGGCCAACAATAAATATTCAGCTACCTGTATAAAATCTTCGGAAATTAGGGAAATTGCCGAAAGTTATCGTTAACCATTACACATGCAGGAAATAGAGCGCAAATTTCTCATTTTAGAGGCCCCGGATTTTAAAGAGGAAGTCCGAAACAAGACCAGAATCGTGCAGGGCTATCTCAACTCGGCACCCGACAGAACGGTGAGGGTACGAATCAAGGGAGATAAAGGCTTTTTGACCATAAAGGGGAGGAGTAGCAGTGACGGCCTCTCGCGTTTTGAATGGGAGAAAGAAATTCCCCTTTTTGAAGCCGAAGAACTGCTGAAGCTTTGTGAGCCAGGTGTCATTGAGAAATTCAGGTATGAAATTGAAGTAGGTGAGCACATTTTTGAAGTCGATGAGTTTACCGGCCTTAATGAAGGCCTGTTAATGGCTGAAGTGGAGCTCCAATCTGAACATGAGGAATTTTCCAGGCCGGCCTGGCTGGGTAAAGAAGTGACAGGAGAAAAGCGTTACTACAATTCTTACCTCAGTAAATTTCCTTTTAAGGAATGGCAAATATCAAGACCATGAAAAAACTTATCTTTTTAGGAAGTGCACTTTTGTTGATCACATCATGCAACCAGAGCCGCGACACCAGGGGTATTCCCGGGCCCGAAGAGGTGGAGGCAAGAATGCCCGATACCATTAGGGATCCTGAACATGAAGCGGCAGAGCTTAAGAAGCAGGGGTATCAGACTTTTTTATATGGTGAAGGGGAACAGCAGCAGCTCATGCAGCAGTACTTTATAGTGTTTCTGAAAAGAGGAGAAGATAGAGGCCAGGATTCTCTTACAGCTGCGAAGCTTCAGCAAGAGCATCTGGCGCATCTTGAGCGAATGGCTTCAGAAGGATATCTCAGTATGGCAGGTCCGTTTGGGGACGAGGGTGACATTAGAGGAATAGCAGTTTATAATACCCCAAACTTCGAGATGGCCGATAGCCTGGCAAGGCTTGATCCTATGGTTGTGGCTGGAAGGTTAGCCATTGAAGTCTATCCATGGTGGGCAGCAAAAGGCAGCGCGCTTAAATAGGAACTGAAGCAAAAAAAAGCAGCCCCGAAAAAACGGGGCCACTCCAACAACTAAAAATCCAATCATGAAAAGTTACTCCCAGCCGCCTCCCAGCGCCTGGTATAGATCTACTATGGCACTAAGCTCATCATACCTTATATTCACCAGTTCCAGTTGAGAATTAAGAGCATTTTCTCTTGCTGTCAATACTTCAAGATAGTTTGCAAAGCCACTGTTAAGCAAGTCTTCTGAGTAAGAAGTGGCCAAATCGTAGGCCTCAAACTCATCCTGTTTGAAATCAAATTTTCTATCGGCTGCAGCATAATTATAAAGGGCATCCGAAACTTCTCTGGAGGCATCCAGAATAGCTCTTCTAAATTCTAAAAATGCGATTTCCTGTCGGGCCTGGGCTACTTCGTACTGCGTCCTTATCTCTCTTCGGTTAAAGATAGGCTGAGTAAGATTACCTACAATGGTTGCAAACAAGGAATTGGTGTCGATAAGTTCTTCCAGGTCCAGACTCTGGAATCCTCCATTCGCACTAAGCCGCAATGCCGGATAAAAGTTGCTTCGTGCAGCATTGGTTAGCTGGAAAGCATTGACAAGATTATATTCTGCCGCAATAACATCGGGCCTGTTTCTCAACAGCTGTACCGGCACTCCTGTTCTTAGTTCGGTATTGAGCTCCTGCCGTCCAAGGTCGCTCCTTACAATGGCATGAGGGGCTTCTCCTAAGAGGATTGAGAAAGTATTTTCCAGAAGCCTTATTTGGTTAGCAAGTTCTATTTCAACAGCTTGTGCCTGATATAGCTGGGCTTCAGTTTGCTTTACGCCCACCTCGGTCACATTCCCTGCTTCTTTAAGAGCTCTAATAGTTTCCACGCTATTGATCCTGTTCGCCACCGTTTCCCGGGTAATTTCCAGTTGTTCATCTAAAGCCAAAAGTTGATAATACAGGTTGGCAACATTGGCAACCAACCTGGTCTTCACAGCCTGGTGTGCAGCTACTGTTTGTAGGTAGGCCGCTCTTTGTGCCCTTTCATTGCTTCTTATCCTTCCCCATATATCGGCTTCCCAGGACAGGTTGGCGGTAGCATCATATTGAGTAATACCACCATCAAAGAAGCTTCCAAACTGGCTGTTTTGTGCTAATTCCTGATGGGTTACCTGCGCAGAAACTCCCAGTGTTGGCAAATATGCTGCTTTTGCCTGCTTGAGATAGGCGCCTGCCGCTTCTATTTGCTGTAGGGCAATGCGAATGTCTATGTTATTCTCAAGAGCCCGGTCTATATGGTTTGTCAGTACAGGGTCTGTAAAGAGTTCTCTCCACGAGATCCTGGCCATAGACAAAGTATCTGTAGGCAGATTATCGGTTCTGTAAGCTTCGTTTTCAACTACTTCTTCGGGCCTGGAATATTCCTTAGCTACAAAACATGACTGAAGAGATAGCAGGACCGCGGGAATTAAAATGAACTTGTATATATTTAGTCTTCTCATTTTCTATAGGTTTTCATTTGCGGCTTTAGGTTGTCCCGAGATTTTTTCCTGGAGCCATTGGAACAGGATGTATAGAATTGGGATGATAAAGATTCCCAGTAGGGTACCTATTAACAATCCACCAACGGCACCTGTACCAATAGACCTGTTTCCTGCAGCTCCTGTTCCTGTAGCGAACACCAGAGGAAGAAGCCCCACAATAAAGGCAAACGAGGTCATAAGAATAGGACGTAAACGTGCTTTTGCAGCTCCAAGAGCCGAGTCAACAATTGAGTTTCCGGCATTTCGCCTTTGCACGGCAAATTCCACAATCAAAATGGCATTTTTGGCAAGTAAGCCCAGTAGCATGATAAGCGCGATCTGGAAATAGATGTTGTTCTCCAGTCCTGTAAGGGCTGTGGTAACATAAGCTCCCATTACCCCAACCGGTAGCGATAGCAGTACGGCAAGCGGAAGTAAATAACTTTCATATTGTGCTGCAAGAATAAAGAATACAAATAGCACACTTAGAAAGAAGATGAAAGTCGTTTGGTTTCCGGCCGATACCTCTTCCCTGGTAAGCCCAGAAAATCCGATATCAAATCCTTCCGGAAGAGATCCTGTTCCCACTTCCTGTACGGCAGCAATAGCATCTCCCGAAGAAAATCCTGGTGCCGGTGCACCGTTCACACTGGCCGAGTTAAAGAGGTTAAACCTGGTAACCGACTGTGGCCCGTAAACCCTGCTTAGGGTTACAAACTGCGTGATAGGAGCCATTTCTCCCTGGGAGTTACGCACAAAGATCGAGTTGAGATCATCTACAGTGGCCCGGTCTTCGGGCAGCGCCTGTACATAAACCCTGTATTGTTTTCCAAAGCGGGCAAAATCGGCTGCGTATACAGATCCTATATAAGACTGCAACGTAGAGAAAATAGTACCTATATCTACTCCTGCTTCTTTTGCCTTCGGAATATTTAAGTCGATCTCGTACTGCGGATAATTGGTGTTGAAAGAACTGTTGGCGTACAGGATTTCGGGTCTGGCTGAAAGATCGGCCAGGTAATTTCGTGTTGCGGCATCAAGGTCTTCAAAACTACCCCCTGTACGGTCTAGTACCTTTAATTCAAATCCTGAAGAGGTCCCGAATCCTGGTACACTTGGAGGCTGGAAAAAGAGAATATTGGCATCAGATATTCCTGCAGCGGCACCAAAGAGTTTTGCTATGATATCTTCGGCCGACATGCCATCTTCGGTCCTTTCATCCCAGTTGTCTAGTTTGATAAAGCCAATTCCGTAGTTACTACCGGCACCTCCAAGGAAGCTGAAACCGTTTACTACAGAAGCCATATTAATTCCGGGAATTTGTTGTGCTCTTCGGCTCAATTCCGCAGTAACCTCGGCAGTTCTATCAAGAGAAGCACCTGCAGGCAATTCGATATTGGCGAAGATCATCCCACGGTCTTCATCGGGTACAAACCCGGTTGGAGTCGTAGACGAAGCCCAGAAGATACCCCCTATGGCAGCTATAATGATCGCCCCGGTTATCCATTTGTTTTTGTATAGGAAAGAAACCGAATTCACATACTTCTTTGTGGTGACATCAAAAGCCACGTTAAAGGTTGAAAAGAAGCGCTTCAAAAAGCCTTTTCTTTTTCCTTCTTTTTCGTCGTGAGGCTTCAGGAAGAGCGCACAAAGGGCAGGACTTAGAGTTAAGGCGTTTACTGCTGAAATAGCGATTGCCACCATTAAAGTTACCCCAAACTGTTCGTAGAAAACTCCTGTAGGGCCTGAAATAAATGTAACCGGAATAAACACTGCACCCATCACCAAAGTAATAGAGATAATTGCACCTGCAATTTCTTCCATGGCCGAATGGGTCGCTTTTTTGGCATTTTTGGCACCTTCTTCCAGTTTGGCGTGCACCGCCTCTACAACCACAATGGCATCATCTACCACAATACCAATAGCCAGCACGAGTGCAAACAGCGTAAGCAGGTTGATGGAGTAACCAAAAAGGTTGAGGAAGAAGAAAGTTCCAATAATAGACACCGGCACTGCAATGGCAGGAATGAGCGTAGATTTAAAATCCTGAAGGAAGATAAACACTACCAGGAATACCAGCAAGAAGGCTTCAAAAATGGTCATTACCACCTTGCTTATAGAAGCGTTCAGGAATTCGTTAGAGTCGAAGTTGATCACCGTTTTAAGTCCGGTAGGATAATTTTTTTCAAGCTCATCAAGTTTATCGTGAACGGTCTCGATAATTTCCTGGGCGTTTGATCCCGGGGTTTGATAAACTGCCATACTCACCCCCGGTTTTCCGTTGGTGAAAGATATCACGTTATAACCCTGGGCATCAAGTTCTACCTGGGCAACATCTTGAAGCTTTAAGAACCTTCCGTCATCAAGGGCTTTAATAACAATATTATTGTAGTCTTCGGGGGTATTATATCTACCACTGTACCTAATAACATATTCAAAAGCTTCAGCATTATTTTGACCTAAAGATCCGGCTGCAGCTTCCTGGCTTTGCTCGTTAATAGCACCAATAACATCTGAAGGGATCAGGTTGTAGGCGGCCATTTTCTCAGGTTGTAACCAAACCCTCATCGCGTAGGTCTTGGCCCCAAACACACTCACGTCACCAACCCCGTTGATCCTTTTAAGTTCAGGGATCACGTTGATGTTAAGGTAATTCTGAATAAAAGTAGCGTCGTAAGCTTCATTTTCAGAAAGTACCGTAAGGAACATGAGGGCACTGGTTTGCTGCTTTTGGGTGGTAACCCCACTTTGAGTCACCTCGCGTGGCAGTAAAGGAGTAGCACGGGCTACCCTGTTCTGTACGTTTACCGAAGCAATATCGGGGTCTATTCCCTGTTTAAAGAATACATTGATACTTGCACTACCGTTGTTACTGGCAGTAGAGGTAATGTAGTCCATTCCCTCAACCCCGTTAATTTGCTCTTCAATGGGAATGATCACACTTTCGAGTACGGTAGCTGCGTTGGCCCCGGCATAATTGGCATTTACCTGCACCGTGGGGGGAGCAATATCGGGATATTGGGTCACCGGTAAAGTGGTGATGGCCAAAATTCCCAGCATAACTATAACTATCGAGACTACTGTAGATAGTACAGGTCTCTCTATAAAAGTCTTTAGCATTAGTCGTTCTTATTTAAAGATTGGTTTAATGGAAGTGGCAATACTGTCAAAGGATACAGGCTGAGGAATAATTGGAGTGTTATTTCTCAATTTTCCAACTCCCTGCGCTACGACTTTGTCGCCAGGTTTAAGTCCTTCTCCCACTACAATAAGATTTTGAACGCGGTCAAGCACCTCGATTGGTGCACTGGTAGCAAGGCTGTCTCCCTGTACTGCGTACACATACACAATTCCCTGTTGTTCAAAGGAAGCAGATTCGGGTACTACCGGAACGTCTTCATAGGTACGCGGAATTCTAATTCTCCCGCTGTTACCGCTGGCAAGAATACCGTTAGGGTTAGGGAACATCGCTCTAAAGCTCACTGTTCCTGTTGATGGATCAATTTGCCCTGTTACGGTTTGAATCTCTCCTGTTTCAGAATAGATCCTGTCGTTCACCAGTTGAAGTTGTACCGGCGGGAAATTCTCTATTTTTTCTGAAAGGTTTTCCCCTTCAGCATTTTGAATGAAGTCTAAATAATCTCTTTCATTCATAGAGAAAAAGGCATAAACCTCATCAATGTCTGAAACAGTGGTGAGTGGTGTTGGATCACCCGGACTAACCAGCGCTCCTTCTCTAAAATTAATGGCACCTACATAACCGTCTACAGGGCTCTTTATAGTGGCGTAACCAATATTTGCAGCAATACTGCTATAACCGGCTTTTGCCTGCTCAAGTCTTGCTTTTGCAGTTTCAAGTTGTACCGGGCTTATAATCCCTTTTTCTACAAGGGGCTGTAGTTTATCTACCTCTACCTGTGCCGCATTTACATTGGCTTTAGCTGCACCGGCTTCCTGTGATAAAGACTCGGTTTCAAGCCTGAAAAGCGTTTGGCCTTTTCTCACTTTTTCTCCTTCATCTACTAATACCTGCGTAACATATCCTGGGACTTTTGCTCTCACGGCACTGCTTACAGTACCTTCAATACTAACGGGATATGAAGTAAAACCTGTGATGGTTCTTTGTGGAACTTCAATAACCGGAAAAGGAGTGGCAGCACCACGTTGGGCTGCGCCTGCCTGCTGGTCCTGGCATGAAAAAGCCATAAAGGCAATTAACATCATTCCTATAGCGTGTAGTTTTCTCATATTCTGCTTTCTGTCTGTTTTAATTGTTTCTAGATAAAAGTTTGTCCCTGAATTTTTTTACTGCGTTTGAAGTTTCCTCTAAATAAGTGAGAAAATCTTCCTGAAATTCCAGATCAAATTGAAAGCCGCCGGTTTCCCTGGCTTCGCAATTGCACTGCTCCTTATATGCCCGAATTTTGAGGTGTAGCCTTTTCTCTTTGTCCCATTTTGTGATCATTTCCTCCATTAGGTTGAGGATAAGATTAGGGTCAATGACAAAGTACCGCTTGCGGTCCCCAGGTTTGGTAAAATATGTTACCCTGTTTGTTGCTTGAAGATGATCCAGATGAGTAGAAACCGTACTTTTTCCTGCACTTAATTCACACACCATCTCATCGAAAGTCACCCCTCTTCTTCCAGCAAGAATAAGAGTAGCAAGAATACGCGCTGCAAGGGGGGCAAGATTGTCCTCCTCCAGGTGTACTCCCAGTTCTTCTATTAGCGTCTTTCGCTGAATTTCTAAGTCCACGTTTTTAACTTCTCAAATTTGAAGCTGCAAAACTACCACTTAGTTCGGGAATTTCCGAACTAAAGGAACTATAAAATTTTGTTAATGCCTGCTGCCTGAATATGAAAAAAGCCGCCTAAAAGCTATTGTTGTCATCCTGAAGTTTCAGAAACGACATTTTAAGAGCTTTTAAGACAGCTTTTTAAGAGGTGTATTCGGAAGGAGTATTACTCGCCGTAGATGCCTATTTCCAGGTCTCCATCCCGGTTCATTTTAGCGCGATACATTCCGGCGGTATTAAATTCCATGGCGACATTTCCATGGTGATCTATTGCAATAATGCCACCGTCTCCGCCCAATGCCGGCACCTTTTCCTGAATTACTTCCCTTGCGGCATCCTCCAGGCTTAGTCCGCCGTATTCCATAAGTGCCGAAATATCATAGGCCACCATACCGCGGATGAAGAATTCGCCCCAGCCGGTGCTCGATACCGCCACGGTTTTGTTGTTGGCGTAGGTACCCGCGCCAATTATAGGAGCGTCACCAATGCGGTTGTATCTCTTGTTGGTCATTCCGCCGGTAGAGGTGCCTGCGGCAAGATTTCCGTGTTTATCGAGCGCAGCACAACCCACGGTTCCAAATTTGGAATCTTTAATATAGGGATCCAAAAATGCCGTTTTTTGATCGTCGTGGTCCAGCTGTGTTTTCTCCTGTTCCCTAATACGCTGCAGACTCCTGTACCGGTTTTCGGTATAAAAATATTGCGGGTCTACAATCTCGATGCCCTGTTCTTTGGCAAATCTTTCGGCGCCTTTACCGGCCAGCATCACGTGTTCAGAATTTACCATGACTTCATAAGCCAGGTTGATGGGGTTCTTGATGGTAGTGACCCCGGCCACTGCGCCTGCATTGAGGTTAGAGCCGTCCATAATTGATGCATCGAGCTCATTAGTGCCTTCATTAGTGAAAACAGCACCTTTCCCGGCGTTAAACAATGGCGAATCTTCCATCACATTAATGGTTCTTTGCACGGCTTCTACCGCAGTACCGCCATTGGCCAGGATCTCATGTCCTGTTCTTATGGCTTCTTCAAGCTTTGCCCGGTATTGCTGCTCCAGGCTGTCGCTCATATTTTCTTTTAAGATGGTGCCGGCGCCACCGTGAATCACAATCCCAAAGTTGGGTGCTGTATCTTTCTCTTCGGAAGCTGCTTCAGGGGTTGCCCCCTCTACCTTACTTTGTTTTTCAGCATTATTACAGGCCAGGGTGCCAAAAATGGCAAAAACGAGAAGTATTTTTTTCATAACCGGAAGTTTTTCAGCAGGAAAGTTATAAAAAAAGAGCGGTATCACAGCAAGTAATGCTTTGGGTGGTGCTTCAGGAAAAGATTGCGTAAATTTAGGGTTCAAATATAGAGACATGGCAATTTCAAAACCTTTTAATTTAAATAAGTGGATAGCGCAGAACCGGGATCTTCTAAAACCGCCTGTGGCCAATAAAAGCATCTATCCCGAGGCCGAAGATTATATTGTAATGGTGGTGGGCGGCCCAAACTCGCGGAAAGATTACCATTACAACGAAACCGAAGAGCTGTTTTACCAGCTTGAGGGGCAAATAAAAGTGCACGTTCAGGAAGAGGGTCAAAAAAGGACTTTTGAGCTGGGGCCCGGCGATATGTATCTCAACCCCGCAAAAGTGCCGCATTCGCCCGAGCGTACAGAGGGTTCTGTAGGGCTTGTGGTGGAGCGAAGAAGGATAGAGCTTGATGCTAAAGACGGTTTATTGTGGTTTTGTGAAAACTGTAATAATAAATTATATGAAGTCTATTTCCCGCTGAATGATATCGAGAATGATTTTCAGAAGCATTTTGAACATTTCTACAACAGTGAGGAACTGCGCACCTGTAACAACTGCGGAACGGTGATGGAAAAGCCGAAGTAAGGTTTAAACAAGGCTTTCCTCTTTAATTTTTTTATATTCGCAACTATCCAAACAAAAACATACTAAAACAACAACAAGAATGAGCGCAATTGCTGAAAAATTCGGAATAAATCAGGCTTTAAAAGATCTTGGTCTTAATGTAGACAAGGTGAACAACGGTACCTCTACCGGGAAGGAATGGTTTTCTTCGGGAGAGGTCATCGAGTCTTACTCACCGGTTGACGGAGCTTTAATTGGAAAAGTAAAGTCTACTACCCGCGAAGATTATGACCGCACCATCAAAACTGCACAGGAAGCTTTTAAAACCTGGAGAACAATGCCTTCGCCTCAAAGAGGGGAAATAGTAAGGAATTTTAATGACGAATTGCGCCGCTTAAAAGAGCCTCTTGGGAAACTGGTTTCTTATGAAATGGGAAAATCTTACCAGGAAGGGCTGGGAGAGGTGCAGGAGATGATCGATATCTGTGATTTTGCAGTGGGATTAAGCCGGCAGTTGCACGGGCTTACCATGCACTCAGAACGGCCCGGACACCGCATGTACGAACAATACCATCCGCTGGGGATAGTGGGAGTGATCTCGGCTTTTAATTTCCCTGTAGCTGTATGGTCGTGGAACACCGCTCTTGCCTGGGTATGTGGCGATGTATGCGTGTGGAAAGGATCTGAAAAGACCCCTTTAACCTCTGTGGCCTGCCAGAATATTGCAGCCAAAGTTTTCTCAGAAAACGGACTTCCTGAAGGTATTTCCTGTTTGATCACTGGAGACTACAAAGTTGGTGAAATGATGACCAATGATAAAAGGGTTCCTTTGGTATCTGCAACCGGGTCTATAAGAATGGGTAAAATAGTTGCCCAGGCAGTTGCTGCAAGACTTGGAAAATCGCTTCTGGAACTTGGCGGAAACAATGCCATCATTGTAACTCCCGATGCCAATATTAAAAATACAGTGATTGGAGCCGTTTTTGGAGCCGTGGGAACTTGTGGGCAACGTTGTACTTCAACCCGTAGATTGATTATCCACGAGTCTATTTACGATAAGGTCAAAAACGCCATTGTTGATGCCTATAAGCAAATACGAATAGGAAATCCGTTAGATGAGAACAACCACGTGGGACCACTTATTGATAAGGATGCCGTCAAAAATTACCAGGCTGCTTTAGACAAAGTAGTTGAAGAAGGCGGAAAGATCCTTGTAGAAGGTGGGGTGCTTGAAGGTGAAGGTTATGAAAGTGGATGCTATGTAAAACCGGCAATTGCTGAAGCCAAAAATGAATATGAGATTGTACAACACGAAACCTTTGCTCCGGTCTTATACATTATGAAGTATTCGGGAGATCTCGAAAATGCTTTGGAACTTCAGAATGGAGTGGTACAGGGATTATCATCTGCAATTATGACCAACAACCTAAGAGAGGCTGAAAGATTCCTTTCGGTAGAAGGATCTGACTGCGGAATCGCCAATGTAAACATAGGAACATCGGGTGCCGAGATTGGCGGAGCCTTTGGAGGTGAGAAAGAAACCGGTGGTGGTAGAGAATCAGGTTCTGATGCCTGGAAGGTCTATATGCGCCGACAAACAAATACCATCAACTACACGACTGAACTGCCACTGGCGCAGGGAATCAAGTTTGATTTGTAAGAGCTAAACACGCTGAAACAATAAAGAGGCTGTCCCGAAAGACAGCCTCTTTATTTTAGCATTTTTGGAACCTTATTTTAGTGCAGGTTCTCTTTCAGTTTTTACCGGGTAATCTAAATATCCTTCTTTTCCGGGGGTGTAGAAGGTTTTCTCATCCCATTCGGTTAGTTCAACGCCCTGTTCAAACCGCTCTACCAGGTCGGGGTTTGAAACGTAAGGTTTTCCGAAGGCTACAAGATCGGCATTGCCTGCTTTCAGAACGGTATTTCCACTTTCCTGGTCAAAGTTGGTATTGATCATTAAAGTCCCGTTATACATAGGCCTGTAACGTTTCGCGATCTCAGTTTCAGCAAAAGGAAGATCGGAAACATCATTAAAAGGTTCAGAAAGGTGAAGGTAAGCCAGGTTGTAATCATTCAGCTTCTTAATGATGTAATCAAAAGTAGGAATGGTTTCTTCATCCATGGTCATCCCAAAGATCCCGTGCAGGGAAGGGTTAAGGCGCAGGCCAATTTTCTCTTCGGGCATTACTTCTTTAATGGCGTCAATCACTTCAAAAAGGATCTTTGCACGGTTTTCAATGCTGCCACCATACTCATCGGTGCGTTGGTTTGAGGTTCCATTAAAGAACTGGTGCAGCAAATAACCATTTGAGGAATGAATTTCTACCCCGTCAAAATCGGCTTTCATGGCGTTTGCAGCGGCTTGTTTAAAATCCTGCACGGTAGATTTGATTTCCTCCACGCTCATTTCTTTTGGCGTGACCGTGTCTTTTAAACCTTCGGAAGTGAAGGATTTTGAATTTGGATTTATGGCTGAAGGTGCCACGGGTAAATTTCCGTTGTGAAAATCGGGGTGAGACATGCGCCCCACATGCCACAACTGTATATAGATCTTTCCGTCGGCTTCATGAACTTTATCGGTGACTTCTTTCCAGCCTTGAATTTGTTCTTCGGAATGGATCCCCGGGGTATTGATATAACCTACGGCCTGTTTAGAGATTTGAGCCCCTTCGGTAATGATGAGTCCGGCGCTGGCGCGCTGTTTATAATACTCCCCCTGAAGTTCTCCGGTAGGTTTATTTTCAGCATTTGCGGCCCGGCTTCGTGTCATGGGAGCCATGACCACACGGTTTTTCAGGTTCAAACTTCCTTTATTATACGGTTGTAATAGTGTTTGTTCTTTGTTCATATCTATAATTTTATTTGTCTTGTTATGAGGTTAATCCTCAACAGTGTAAAGGTAATAAAGGCCTGGCGGGTTAGAATTGATGTATGTCAAAGGAAAGGGTTAAAGTATGTTAAGTTAAGCCTGTTAAAACCCTTCCGTAGAAAAACCACTTCTTTTAAAGTGACAGATTCTTTATCTTAGAACAAACTAAACCAACTATTCAAATGAAAAGAATCTTTACACTTTTGTTGTTTGTCTGCCTTTTTTTCTCCTGCGTCCCCGAAGATCATGTTCTGGAACTGGAACTTGTCAACAATACTTCTGAAACAGTTAAAAACCTGCGGGTCTTCACTGCCGGGGAAAAAGTAAGTTTTGAGGTAGATGCTTTGCCGGCCGGGCAGGAAATAGCTCACACTCTACAGGTGCCCGGAGATGCTGTTGATGGTAAGTACACCTTCAGGTTTACCCGCAATAACGGAAAAGAAGAATCGGTTACCGGGAGTTATCTCCAGGAGGGAGATGATTATTTCAAGAAGACCCTGGTTTTTGACATTCAGCAGAATGCGGTAAACGTGAGCCACAAGAATCTGGAGGTAAAGTAGAGATTCAGGAATAACAGGAACGGTTATTTCCGAAGAAAGGAAATGCTGCTAAGGGGTGAAAAATGGCATTTTCCGCCCCTAATTTTTCTTCAGAAAAGTAGATGCTTTGCTTGTGAATCGCGAAAGCACCATCAGTTTTTTCTTGGTGTTTATAAAATATACTCCTGTGAGAAGAACGGCTGCGGCAATGGCCGACTGGCTTGTGATTTGTTCATCTAAGAAGAACCAGCCCAGAATCATGGCAATAACCGGATTCACATAGGTTGAAGTGGCTACTTTTTCGGGAGAGATCACCTTCAGCAGGTAGTTAAAGGCTGTAAATGCTACAATACTTCCGAAGATAATGAGCAGTAGCATCGAGTATTGTACCTGGGTGCTCCAGTTGAAAGGAGAGCTCCAGGGCTCGTTGAAGGCAAGGCTTGCTATTGCTAAAATAATGCCTGCTGCAAACATTTGATAGCCCGTATTGACAAAATGATTGGTTGGTAAATTTGCTTTTCCCACAAAAAGGCTTCCGTAAGACCAGCTAAGAAGACAGCAGAAGATCATGATAATTCCCAAAACTGATTTTTCTTCTGAAGTGACCTGCTTCTGGCTCACGAGTAGGTAAATACCTGTTAAGCCCAATGCGACCCCTACCATAGACATGGGCAGGATCTTTTTACCTTCAAAAATGCGCATAAACACCAGCACTACCAAGGGTTGTGCCGAAATTACCAGGGCTGCAAAGCCGCTGTCTACATACCTGAGAGCCCAAACCACCACGCCGTTTCCAAATGCCAGGAAAAGGAATCCCGCAATCGCGGTATTGAAGAATTGAGCACGGGTAATTCGCAGTCTTTTGCCCATGGCACGGCTTATCCCGAATATGAGTAGCCCCGCTGTGGCAAACCTGATGGAAGCCAGCATGAATGGCGGCAACTCGGTCACCGCGATCTTGTTGAGCAGGTAAGTAGAACCCCAGATCACGTAGATAGAGAAAAAGGCCAGAACTATAAAAAACGGATTTTTGGTGGTACCCATGCTAAAAATTTGCTGTGCAAACTTAGCAATAAAACGGCTGCTTCAGCTATCGCGATTTTTTCTTAAAAAAACAGGATTCCTGTGGATAGTTTTGAAAAATCTTCAGCAGGAAAATTGATTTCCTTTTTAGACATAATTTTTACTGAAAGAGTTCCTGGAAAAGCTGCTCAAAAATGCCATTTTTGGAAGGAAACTTCCGTAGAAAAAGAGAAAAAAAAGAGGCTGTCTTTTTAAGAACAGCCTCCCAATGCTTATAACTTTCCGTTTGGCGTTACCCATGCAAATTGATGCGGATCTTGTGGAACTTTGATCCTCTCAGCAATTCTCGTCATCCTGTCTGGAAGTTTCATGAGGTAATCACGGGCTTTTTCGGCTTTATCTGTAAGGGAAGTCATTTTGTCAATTTCCCAGTAGTCATTCAGTTTTTGAAGGATCTCGATGTAATCTTGCGTGGTGTAGACGCCAAGCCTTTGTGCGGCATTTGAGAAGTTTTCAAAAGCCTCGCCAATGCCCTGGCCACTTTCCCTAATAAACTGGGCAGGCATAACGATCTTCTTTTTCATCATATCTTCAAAAGCAAGCATCATCTCACTTGGATCGTACTCAAAAATGGTCTTTACAAACTCCCTGTAGGCAAGGTGGTGACGCATTTCGTCTCCCGCGATGATGTTACACATCTTGGCCAGCATTTTATTACCTTTCTTTCTCGCAAGTTGCCCTACTCGTTTGTGAGAAATATTGGTTGCCAGTTCCTGGAAGCTGGTATATACGAAATTGCGGTAAGGATCACGCCCGGTACCAATGTCAAAACCATCATTAATGAGGTGTTGCGTGGTTTTTTCCACTTCTCTCATGTTTACTCTGCCCGAGAGGTAAAGGTATTTGTTGAGGGTGTCTCCATGACGGTTCTCTTCGCCGGTCCAGTGGCGAATCCATTTAGCCCATCCGTTTTGATTCCCTTTTGAGGCCCCGTGTTGTTCTACACCTTCCATGTCCATAAGCCAGGATTCGTAAGTAGGCAGGGCTTCTTCGGTGACCATATCGGCTACGAGCACCACCCAGAAATCGTATCCGAGTTCCTGTGCTTCTTCACGGATCTGGGTCACTTCTTCAAAGAAATTCTCTTTCTGCGAATTTGGCAAAAGATCTGTAGGCTGCCAGATATCTTCCACCGGAATGAGATACTTTTCTACAAATTCATCGATAGACTTTTCAACAGTCTTCATTACTTCTAATCTAATATTCTCTAGCGCCATATAGGTAGGGTGTTTTTCATGGTTATATTCTCAAGAACCGAACCATTATAATTTTGGTAATCTACAAAGATAGAAAGTTAATAGAGGAGAGCGTTAAAAAAATTCTTAATTTCTACCCGATTCGTCAGGATAAAGGCTATGTACCGGGTCACTTTGAACCACTTTTTTTGAATTTACATCGAGTAAAGATAGCTTTCCCATAAAGGCCGCACCGGTGTCTATGTTAAAAACATTTGCAAAATTCGCAGGTTTGTCTTCACCAATCCTGGTAACCGGCGTATGGCCAATATAGATCTCCCTGAATAGCTCCAGGCGTTTTGGATAATGCGTTTCTCCCGGCTTTAATGCGGGATTAACAGCCATGGCCATTTCCCAGAGGGTGCGGTCCCAGTAGAACGGCGTGGGGGTATATTCCTCTTCGGGGCCTTTTTGATTGGTGAACCCGGCGTGTACAAAAAGCCGGTTTTCGGCATCAATATAATAATTGACCATTTCTTCAAAGAACCTGATGTGCTCCTGTTTTTCTTTATTGGTAAATCTACGGTAGGCATCAATGCTCGACTGCCCCCCGTGTTGCAGCCATTTATCATTCAGCTCGCCGGTTTTTAACCAACGGTGGGTGAGGTCGTCATGGTTTCCGCGTAAAAAAATGCAGGTGTTTTGTTTTGAAAATTCTATTAGATAGGAAACCACATTGGCCGAATCGCTCCAGCCATCTACATAATCTCCCAGGAATATGATCTTATCATCTGGCGTTATTTTGGCCCTTTCCAGTAATTGAACAAGCGCTTTTAAACCTCCATGAATATCTCCTATTACAAGAGTCCTTTTCATTTAATTATATTTTACTTTCCTCAATATCCGCAGGCTTTCCTTGTACTGCTGATATATTCTTTCATCAAAATTCTTCAGTTCTTCTTTAGCATCTTCCAGCCTGTCAAGGGCTTCGCTAAAGCCGTTGAAATGACATAATAAATAAGTGGCAGGCACATTATAAAGGTCTTTTTCTTCGGAAGGGGTCAGCTGCAAGTTTTGTTTCAGCTTTTGTACCAGTGCAATATTGGAATTGTAGATGTGGTAAAGCGTTCTTTTCTCGAATTGCGGAGGTTCAAAAAGCATGTTGGTTTTAATCTCGTAAGTGGCATTATCCTTAAAGAGGATCTTTACTTCTTCAAGCGGATAGTATTTAAACCTGTCATTAAGCCCCAGTTTTACATACTCCAAAATGGTAAAAAGGTCTTCAGAAATATTAATGCTCACCTCATCAAGTTCAGAATAAAAAAGTTTTACCTGCTCATTAATAAGTTCAATATCTACTCTCGAGTAGTAAACTTCCTGGTTGATTTCTTTCTTCTTGCCGCTCCAGCACACTACAAAGTACTCTTTAAAAACCTTATACTCGGGGCTCAGGTTCTCATGTTTTCCCATGAAGTCGAATACCCCGTCAAGGGTAAGTTGTACGTTATTCTGAGAATGCGCCTCAATGGCACCCACTACTTCTGAATTATCGCTTTGAATGCCCCGGGAAAATTCTGAAGCTATGCTTATGCTGCCTTCCCTGAAGAATGTACTGCCCGCAGGATACTTCCAGATGCCTTTTCGCAACGAACAGGTTGTACCTTTGTTGGGTTTAATGGTCACCAATCCCACCACCATGTCGTGGGGCAAATGCGGGAATGGAATATTCTCATAGGCTACCAGCGGAGGGTTCTTGAGATAGGCATTCACGAGGTTCTGGATCTTGCTGTCGTCAAAAAAATCTACTCCCTGTATTTCGTTGTCGGCGTCTTCTACGCCAATCACCATATAAGAATTATTGTTGGGGTTGGAATTGGCAAGGGCGCATATATGTTTTAAAAATTTGGCCTTTCCTTCTTTTTCCCCCAGGTTGATCTGGCGCTTTTTATCGTAAAAACTATTTTCGCTGTTATGCGCAAGCAGGTTTTTGATAAGAAGGCGCTTATTAATCATTTCTTCCTATTCCTTGTGCACAATGGTAGAAGTTGCCTGTGCGGTAGGCAGTACCAGCAGGTCGGCAATGTTCACATGTGGCGGGCGGGTCACCACAAAAGCTACGATCTCGGCAATGTCTTCAGGTTTAAGGGCATTAAAGCCAGTGTATACAGATTTTGCCCTTTCGGAATCTCCTTTAAACCTCACTTCACTAAAGTTGGTCTCTACCAGCCCCGGGTTAATGGCGCCCACTCTTATCCCCTTTCCGTTGAGGTCTATGCGCATTCCCTGGTTTATAGCATCAACAGCGTGTTTGCTGGCGCTGTATACGTTCCCGTTTGGGTAAACTTCTTTTCCCGCCAGTGAGCCAATATTGATGATGTCTCCGGCGCCCCTTTCCACCATCTGCGGAATGATCTCCCGGCTTACATACAACAGGCCTTTTACATTAATATCTATCATTGCGTCCCAGTCTTCAATGTTCCCCGTTTGAATTGGGTCAAGACCGTGGGCATTTCCTGCATTATTAATCAGTACATCAATGGTCTTAAAGTCCTGCGGAAGGCTTTGAATGGCCTCCTTCACCTTTTCTTTATCTCTCACGTCAAACTGAAGGATGTGAACTTCAGTTTTACCGCTTAGTTCATTTTTTAAGGTCTCCAGGGCTTCTTTTCTTCTGCCGCAAATAACCAGGCGATAACCTGCACCGGCCAGTGCTTTCGCGGTTGCTTTGCCAATTCCACTACTGGCGCCGGTGACTAAAGCTGTTTTGTTCATAGGTGTCAAAAAAGTGTTTTTTTCAAAGTCTTTCCGGCAGCTTTTTAAAATCCTCTTCAATGATAGAGGTATGGAAAGCTTTATATGCCGAATCTATTATCGCTTCAGAATTTCCTTTAATCACAGCATGAAACTGGGCTTTGTGGTGCAGTAACCATGCAAAAAGCAGCTCTTTTGGGCGCAGGTTGTACTTTCCGGCGGCTTTTTGGAGCTCTTCATGCTCATTTTCCCAGTCCCCGCTTTCAGGAATGATCATTTGAGTGATCCCTTCGGAAGCAGCTTCAGCTAAGGTAAGGCTTTTCACGGCTGCGGGTGTAAAACTGAAGGCAGAAAGTGTGGCGCTGGCAGGAAAATCTTCCAAAAATGCCTTTTTCTCTCCCAGGCGTTTTTCCACTATTCCAACTTCCACAATCTTACCCACTGCCCTTAGCTTTTTTATAGCCGAAAGAAGGACTTCTGATGGTACGTCAAAATCGAGAAGCAATAGATCGAGGTAGTCGGTATCCAGAAGTTCGAGAATTTCATCTACCCGGTCAAAAATAGCTTGTTCTTCTGTAAGATTTGTACCGGGACAGGCTGCTATTTGTACCTGGTCACGGCTTAATCCGCTCTCGCTAAATGCAGCTCCCAGGTCATGAGTGTAGCTTTGGGTCCCGGAAAGGTCAATTAAAAAACTGGTGATTCCTTTTTCCACGCAATGTTGAAAAAGCTGAATTTTCTTTCCTTTTGAAAGTTGTTGCCAGGCTTCAGGATCCTGAATAATACGGGAATAAGAATTTCTTTGCCTCATGTTTTAAAAGTAATGAACTCTATTCTTCTACGAAGGAGGCGGATTGTTAAAGAATTCGAAGGAGAGTTAAAAAGAGTTAAACTTCGTTTATCGATAGATTAAACCCTTTCATCGAGCGTTATCATGCCTAAACCAAAACAAATCATTTATGAAAAAGTATCATTTATTTTTATTCTTTTCTGCCCTGCTTAGCGGGCTTGTTAGTTGTAGTTCAGATGACGATGCCAGTGGTTCCGACAGGGGTACTGCAAGAGTGGCAGTAGAACTAACCGATGCTCCCGGTGATTACAAGCACGTATACGTGGAAGTTGAAGATGTAATGATAAAAACAACCACCGAAGGTAATGACGAAGAAGGCTGGACGAGCCTTGAAGGAGTGAACACAGGAGTAATTGATCTTTTAAGCCTTACAGGTGGTGTGACCGAATTATTGGTAGACACCGAAATTGAAGCCGGTTACCTTCACCAGATAAGACTTATATTAGGTGGTGACAACAGTGTTGTTGTTATGAATGGAGATGTAGAGCAGGAATTTGCTTTGAAAACCCCGAGCGGTCAACAATCTGGCTTGAAAGTAATGGTGGGGCAGGAACTGGAAGCAAATGCCGAGTACACTTTTATTCTTGATTTTGATGTAGACCAATCTGTGAAAAATACTTCAGCCGATGGTTACAACCTTCACCCTGTAATAAGAATGGCAGTTGAAGAGAAATCAGGTTCTATTATGGGGAGCGTACATCCAACTACAGAGCAGGCTTTGATCAAAGTTCAAAACGCTACTGTGAATGCTTCTGCTTATACCGATGCCAATGGAAAGTTTGAAGTACACGGGCTGCCTGCAGGTACTTATAAAGTTACCGCTGTCCCTGCCGAAGGTTCCGGGCTTAATTCTGCAGTAGTGAATAACGTTGAGGTTGAACAGGGGGAAACAGTGCCTCTTGATCCTATGTTCCTTGACGGAGAGTAAATAAGTCTTTAAAAAAGCATTTTTAAAGCAGCGGTAACCCCGCTGCTTTTTTTGTTTTAACAAAAATTTAAGATACTTTGGTTGAATATTTGCTGAGGTTGCGCCGTTGACAATAGATAAGTATCTTCACCTAAATAAAATTTTTTATCCATGCAGGAAAATAACAGCTCGGTAGACATAGCCAGTATCAATGAAAAAATTGAGCGCGAAAGTGCCTTTGTTGATATTTTAAGTTCAGAAATGAAGAAGGTCATTGTGGGCCAGAAGCATATGGTTGAACGTCTGTTAATTGGTTTGCTGGGCCAGGGGCATATTCTTCTTGAAGGTGTGCCGGGACTGGCAAAAACCCTTGCTATTAATACGCTGTCGCAAGCCGTACATGGTTCCTTCAGTCGTATACAATTTACACCCGATCTTCTTCCGGCAGATGTTGTAGGTACCCTTATATACAATATGAAGCTGAATGATTTCAGCATAAAGAAAGGGCCCATCTTTGCAAATTTCGTGCTTGCCGATGAGATTAACCGGGCGCCGGCCAAAGTGCAGTCGGCTTTGCTGGAAGCCATGCAGGAAAAGCAGGTGACCATTGGGGAAGAGACCTTTGTGCTGGACAGGCCGTTTTTAGTAATGGCAACCCAGAACCCGGTAGAGCAGGAAGGAACTTATCCGCTGCCCGAGGCGCAGGTTGACCGTTTTATGCTGAAAACCGTCATTAAATATCCTGAAATGGCCGATGAGCAAATGATCATTCGTGCCAATTTAAAAGGTAGTTTTGAGAAGGTGAATCCGGTGGTGAGCCTGGATCAAATTGCCAGAGCCCAGCAAGCGGTGCGCGAGGTTTATATGGATGAAAAGATCGAAAAATATATCCTGGATATCGTTTTTGCAACTCGTTTCCCTGAAAAGTACGGACTTGAAAGTCTTAAGCCTTTAATCAACTTTGGTGCTTCGCCAAGGGGAAGTATCAACCTGGCAACGGCGGCAAAATGCTACGCCTTTATTAAGCGCAGGGGTTATGTGGTGCCCGAAGATGTTCGCGCCATAGTACACGATGTGCTGCGCCACAGGATTGGAATTACCTATGAAGCCGAAGCCGAAAATGTAACTTCTGAAGATATCATCAACAAGATCGTCAACGAGATCGAAGTACCTTAAACAATGAACAATTAGCAATTAGCAATGAACAGAATTTGAAGGTCTGTCAGCTGTTAATTAGTCACTGATAATTGTTTATTGATCATTGTCAATTGAAGAAATGGATACTAAGGAGTTACTCAAGAAAGTACGAAAAATAGAGATTAAGACCCGCCGGTTAAGTGACCACATTTTTGGCGGGGAATATCACTCTACCTTCAAAGGGCGGGGAATGACCTTTAGCGAGGTACGCCAGTATCAGTTTGGGGATGATGTAAGGAATATTGACTGGAATGTTACTGCCCGCTATTCTGAACCTTTTGTGAAGGTGTTCGAAGAGGAGCGCGAGCTTACCATGATGTTGGTGGTTGACGTTTCCGGCTCCGGATTGTTTGGTACCCGCAATGGGTTCAAGCAGGACATTATTACTGAAATTGCCGCTACTTTGGCATTTTCGGCTACCCAAAACAATGATAAGATAGGGCTTATCCTGTTTTCAGATATTATTGAACTTTATATTCCGCCTAAAAAAGGGCGTTCTCATGTACTTCGTATTATCCGCGAACTGCTGGAATTTGAACCTAAAAGCCAAAAGACCAACCTGGAAAATGCCCTGAGCTACCTTTCACGCGTCATGAAGAAGAAGGCCATTGTATTTGTGCTTTCCGATTTTATTGCTGAAGATTATCAGCGTACCCTAAAGATCACCAGTGGTAGGCATGATGTGACCGGGATTAGGGTTTATGACGAGCGCGAGGAAGAGATTCCTAACCTGGGAATGGTCGCCATGCAGGATGAAGAAACCGGAAAAAGGATACTTGTAGATACTTCTTCCAAATCAGTGCGCCGCAATTATTCGAAGTATTACCACGAAAGGGTGGAATATTTTACTGAAAGCTTCCGAAGAAGTGGAGCGGGAAGCCTTAGCACCCGTGTAGATGAAAGTTATGTAAAAAAATTACTGGGCTATTTCAAGGCCAGATAAAAGAATACCAATGCAAAAAATAGTAAGGCAGAATGGCATTTTTGACACCCCCGCGAAGAGCGTTCTCTTTTTCTGCCTGTGTACATTTTTTCTGCTGCTTAACAATTTTAGGGGGCAGGCACAGGAAGTTTCTGCTTCCGTAGACACCACTACGATAAAGATAGGGGAGCAGATCACCTATAAACTGGCTGTGGAAACCAGTCGTGAAGACCTGGTTGTTTTCCCCGAAGGGCAGAGCTTCTCTCCGCTCGAAATGATAGAGACTTTTGCAATAGACACCAGCGAGATAAGCGACCGTTACCGCCTTACCCGCGAATATGCGCTTACTCAGTTTGATTCAGGCAGCTATACCATTCCGCGGCAGCGTGTTTTAATAAACGACAGGGAATTTCGCACCGATTCGTTTTCGGTGGTAGTGAATGATGTGGTAGTTGATACTACCAAACAAAAAATGTTTCCCATAAAACCTGCTGTTGAAGTACCGCCGGCCTTTGGTGTTCCCACCTGGCTCTGGTGGCTGCTGGGGCTTATTCTTTTGGGGATAGTAGCATATCTGCTTTACAGGAGCAGGAAAAAGAGAAAAGAGGCTGCAAAACAGCTTCCGCCTTATGAGCGTGCACTTTTTGAGCTAAAGCAGCTGGACGATTCTCATCTTTTGGAGCAACGGGAAATAAAAGAATACTACTCCCAGCTCTCTGCCGCAGTAAGGCGATACCTTGATGGAGAGATCTATGACCATGCACTGGAAAGTACCACCAATGAGCTTATCACCTACCTTGAAGCCGAAAGAGACAAGGGTAAACTGAAACTGGAAAACACCACCATTAGCCGCTTAAAAGAAATACTGGAAAGAGCCGATCTTGCAAAATTTGCCAACTCCAAACCCGATGTGCTTACGGCAAAAGAAGACCGCAGCAGTGTTGAAAATGTTATAAAAGACACTAAAGCTTCTATCCCGCAGCCAACAGAAGAAGAACTGTTGAGAGATCGTGAATACAGGGAGCGACTTGAAAGAAAAAGGAAGGTCAAAAAGATCATTTTTGGGATCGTTGCAGTTGTACTTCTTATAAGTGCAGGTGCTGCATACCTCATTTCTACCCGCGGGATAGAATATTTCACAGACACCTACATTGGGAACAGCAGTAAAGAGATGCTTGAGAGCGATTGGATCTCCAGTGAATATGGTACGCCGTCTGTTACTATTGCCACGCCCGATGTGTTGGTAAGAAATATCCGCGATAGCGTAGGAATGTCGCAGGGCAAAGAGACCTTTAACTTTGGCAGCCTTGATACCAACCTGTTTGTAAGTGTAAGTACGCGCCCCGCCAGTGAAGATTTTGATGTGGAGATGGCTGTAGAAGATGTTTATGCCTTCCTTGAGGCTAACGGTGCAAAGAACATCATCACCAAACAGGAAGGTTATGAAACTTTGAACGGAGCTCCCGGTTTCAAAATATTTGGAACCATGAGCCTTCAAAAAGATGAAAAATCACAACCTGTTTCCAAAGAATACACTATCCTAAACTTCGGAATGGGAGAAGGATTCCAGCAGGTGGTAGTGATCTATAATGAAAATGACAAATATGCCGATGAGATCGCCCAGCGCATCACCACATCGGTTGAACTTATAAACAACAGCAATTAATGTTCGAAAGATTAGTTTTTGAAGATCCGCAGTTCTTTTGGTTATTGTTGCTTTTGCCACTGGCCCTGGGCTGGTACATTTGGAAACGACACCGGCAAACCGCCGAACTCAGGATCTCGAGCATCAAAGGTTTTGAGGCTAAACCCGGTATGTTAGGGAAGCTGCGGCCCATTCTCATGGTGCTCAGGTTGTTGGTGCTTGCACTGGTCATTACTGCCCTTGCCAGGCCCCGCAGCGTTGATGTCTCGTCTCGTACCAGTAGTAACTTTGGTATCGACATTGTCATGGCTATAGATGTTTCGGCCAGTATGCTCGCACGCGATTTAGATCCCAACCGGCTGGAAGCTACAAAAGAAGTGGCAGCCGATTTTGTGAAAAACCGTCCTGCAGATAGAATTGGGCTAGTAGTCTATGCCGGGGAAAGTTTTACCCAAACCCCAATTACAAGTGATAAGAGTATAGTGCTAAGTGCGCTTGAAGATATTGAATACAACAATGTGCTCGAAAATGGAACAGCAATTGGGATGGGCCTCGCTACAGCAGTAAATAGATTAAAAGACAGTAAAGCCGAAAGTAAAGTAGTGATCCTGCTTACCGACGGGATGAACAATGCAGGTTTTATAGATCCAAAGATTGCCAGCGAACTGGCAGTGGAATTTGGAATTAAAGTTTACACCATTGGCGTGGGGAGTAATGGAACCGCACTTTCTCCCATAGCAATTTTGCCTAACGGAAGTTTCCAGTACGGCAGGGTACCGGTAGAGATCGATGAAGCTCTTTTGAAAGATATTTCTGAAACCACGGGTGGAAAATACTTCCGGGCGACCGATAATAAGTCCCTCGAGGCGATTTATGATGAGATAGATGAATTGGAAAAAACTGAAATAGAAGAATTCAGGTTCTATAATTATGAAGAGAAATTCCGGCCTTTGATTTTACTGGCAGGATTCCTGTTATTGGTGGAAGTGCTGTTGAGATTTACTATTTTCAGAAGCTTTGTTTAAAAAGAGAATAAGATGTTTTTGTTAGAAGATAAGACTTACTTGTGGTTATTGATAGGTATCCCGGTCATTGTACTGCTGTATGCCATGGTCATCTTTTGGCAAAAAAGAACGCAGCGGAAGTTTGCCGATAAGGAGTTGCTGGACAGGTTGAGCCCTAATCGCTCTACCGGAAAGCAGGTGCTTAAAATTGTGCTGCTTTGCCTGGCTATTGCCAGTTTTGTTATTGCCCTGGTGAATCCGCAGTTTGGCACAAAATTGGAAACTGTAAAACGGGAAGGGGTTGATGTTGTTTTTGCAATAGATGTCTCGAAAAGTATGCTGGCCGAAGATATTGCCCCCAACCGGCTTGAGAAATCAAAACAACTGGTAACCCAAATCATCAATAACCTGGCGAGTGACCGCGTGGGGATCATAGCTTATGCCGGAAGTGCTTTTCCGCAGTTGCCAATCACGACAGATTATGCTGCGGCAAAAATGTTTCTGCAGGGCATGAATACCGACATGCTTTCATCGCAGGGAACAGCCATTAGGGAAGCGATTGAGCTGTCTAAGTCCTACTTTAATGATGACGAGCAAACCAATAGGGTTTTATTCCTTATTAGCGACGGGGAAGATCATGAGGGTAATATTGAAGATATTGCTGCTGAAGCCGCCCGAGAAGGCATCAGGATAGTAACTATTGGAGTGGGAACTGCCAAAGGAGGGCCAATTCCCATCAAAAGGAACGGAGTAGTTCAGAATTATAAGAAAAATAATCAGGGGGAAACGGTGATCACCCGGCTTGACCAGGAAACCCTGAAGGAGATAGCTTCCGAAGCAAACGGCAGATATATTGATGGCAGTAATACAGCGCAGGTAGTGGAAGAAGTGACCGACATTCTTCAGAATATGGACAAGAAGGAGTTTGAATCCCAGCAGGTGGCCGATTACAAAAGCCAGTTTCAGTGGTTTTTAGCCCTGGGTCTGCTCTTCCTGTTGCTCGATATACTTTTGCTTGAGCGACAAACTTCCTGGTTAAAAAGGTTAAATTTGTTTAACGAAAAAAGAAGCTGATGATGAATAGGATGATGAAACCACACCTGCCAAAAATGCTGTTTTTGGGTTTGCTTTTTTCTTTTCCGTTGGTTGCAGGTGCACAGGAAAATCCTGAAGCAGCAGTTAAAGCTGCAAGAAAGTATATGCAGGAGGCCGAAGCTGCTTTGGCAGATAATGACCCTGCTACGGCCGAGGCGTATTACCGTAAGGCAATAGCAAAAGACCCGGCAAATGCCGAAGCAAAATACAACCTCGGAAATCTTTACTACAACAAAGATATAACGTATCAGGCGCTGGAGCGACATCGCGGTGCTGCAGCAACAGCCGAAGAAAAGCCTTTAAAACACGATGCTTTTCACAACCAGGGGAATGCCTATATGAAGCAAAAGAAATATAGTGAAGCTGTTGAGGCTTATAAGCAGTCCCTGCGCAATAATCCTAAAGACGACGAGACCCGCTACAATTTGGCTTTGGCTAAAAAGATGCTGGAAGAAGAGCAAAAACAAGGTGGCGGCGGCGACAGCAAAGAGAAAGATCAACAGGATCAACAAAAGCAAGAGGATCAAAAAGAGCAGCAGGACGGCGAAGGCGAGAAGGAGCAGAACGAAGATGGCAAGCCTGATGAAAAGGAAGGTGGCGATAAAAAAGAAGATGAGAACAAGGAAGGCGAGCAGAAGAAAGACAAAGCCGGCCAACCCGATGATAAAGAACAGAAAAAACAGGAGCAGCCAAAAGAAGGAGAGCAGCCTAAACAGCCACAGCAGCGACCGGGCCAGCTTTCACCACAACAGGTGAAGAATTTACTGGAAGCTATGGGAAATGAAGAAAAGAAAGTTCAGGAAAGGATAAATGCCAAAAAGGCTAAAGGAGTTCCTGTGCAAACAGAAAAAGACTGGTAGTTAATGATGAAGCATAAACTGGTACTTTTAGTAATGTTACTACTCTCTGGTCTTGCCATTGGGCAGGTGCAGTTTGAGGCTAAGGTAAGTAAGGACAGGCTGGGGGTGAATGAGCGCCTTAGGGTAGATTTTGAGATGAACCAGGATGGAGATAATTTTAATCCGCCAGAGTTCACCAATTTTACCGTAGTGGGAGGTCCCAACCAGGCGGTGAGCAACAGCTGGATCAACGGCAAACGGACTTATTCTAAAACCTACAGCTATTTTCTTGCCCCAAAAGGGCGTGGTAAATTTACCATTGGGCAGGCCGAGATCACAATTGATGGTAAGCTTTATAAAACAACACCAGTACAGGTGGAGGTAACGGCTGCCGTAGATCAGCCTACCGATGGGGAGAATTCAGAGTATGTGGCTTCAGAAAATCTTCATTTGGTGGCAGAAATCTCCAACACCAATCCTTATCTCAATGAAGCCATTACGGTAGTGTACAAGCTGTATGTGAGTCCGCGGATTAACGTGAGTGACTGGCGGCAGCTTGATAGCCCCAAGTTTAGTGATTTCTGGAGTCAGAATATTGACATTAGAAGGCTGGAAGTAGAAAACGGCACTTATGAAGGAGAGCCTTATCGCTTTGTAGTACTTCGGAAAACAGTCCTTTATCCGCAGAAGACCGGAAAACTAAATATAGAACCCCTTACATTGAATATTTCAGTAGAAGTTCCGGGCAACCGAAGGGATATCTTTGGAAACAGGTTCTACGAAACAGTAGATAAAGTAGTCGCTGCGGGTAACCGGGTGATTGATGTAAAACCGCTGCCACAGGAAGGCCGCCCTGGCGATTTTACAGGGGCTGTGGGTAAAAATCTTAACCTTAAAGTTACCACAGACAAAACTGAACTTAGGGCAACAGAATCTTTACAGGCTACAGTTGAGGTGCGGGGCCAGGGGAACCTTAAATTATTTGATCTTCCACCGTTAACAGTACCGGCCTCTATGGAAAAATATGAGCCGGAGTATACTGAAAATGTAAACACCACGATCAACGGGATGCAGGGAAGCATTGCTAATCAATATACACTTGTGCCACAGGGCAAAGGCAAGGTTCCCATTCCGCCGGTGAGTTTTAGTTACTTTGATCTTGATTCCCGTTCCTACAAAACCCTTACTTCACAGGAGATCCTGCTCGAAGTTGAGGCCCCGCCGGCAGGAAGCCGTGCAACACCGGGCAATAACCCGTCTGCAGTAGCGCAACAGGTGCCTGCTGCGACAAATCAATTCCGGTATATTAAGCTTAATACTTCTCTAAAAACTGTTGGAGAGGCACCATTCATGGGGTCGGCTTTATTCTGGACGTTGTTTTTGAGTCCGTTGCTTTTCATTCCGCTGGTAATTCTCTTCGGAAAAAAGAGGCGTGCAAAAGCAGGTGATGTGCGGGGTAACCGAATTAGAAAAGCTGACCGACTGGCGCGTAAATATTTGTCTGAAGCTAAAAAGAACCTGGGAGACCAAACCAAGTTTTATGAATCTTTGGAAAGGGCACTGCACAATTATTTAAAGGCAAAACTGCACATACAAACCAGCGAGATGAGCAAGGAGCGCATAAAGGAGCTGTTGGAAAGTAGAGGTGCCAATGCAGGTACAGTAGCAGAATTCAATGAACTGCTTAAGAGCTGTGAATTTGCCCGCTACACCCCGGCTTCAAATGTTGCCATGCAGCAGGATTATGATAAGGCAGTACGTGTAATTTCAGAATTGGATAAACAAGTATGAAAAAGCTGATCTTTTTACTGGCACTGTGTTTCAGCTTAAGTGCAACAGCACAGAATTCTCAGGTTTTTGAGGTTGCAAATAAAGCTTACGCCGCAGGAAATTATGAGGAAGCCATAACGCAATACGAACAGATCCTGGAAAACGGACAAACTTCGGCAGCACTGCATTACAACCTCGCAAATAGCTACTATAAGCTTAACCGGGTTGCACCAAGTATTTTTCATTACGAAAAAGCATTGCAACTCGCACCCGGTGATGAAGATGTGCGTAATAATCTTGGCTTTGCCAGGAACATGGCGATTGATGCCATAGGAGAGGAAGAACAGGCAGGCTTTAAAGGCATTTTTGACACCTCTACTGCAGCGTTCTCAGCTTCAGGATGGGGATTGGTAGCTATTTTTTGTATGCTCGTGTTTGTGGTCTTTTTCCTTGTTTACTATTTCAGTAACAAAACTTTGGTGAAAAGGCTGCTGTTTATAGGTGCGATGTTCTTTTTGGTGATGGCTATATCTTCAGCAGTAGTGGCTGCGACAAAACAGAGCTTTGATAAGGAGAGTAATTATGCTATTGTTTTTTCTGAAGAAGTACAAATAAAGAACGAACCCTCTCCCAGGGCCGAAGATGCCTTTTTACTTCATGAAGGGGCGAAGGTGAAGATCACTGAAAATTTCCAGGACTGGGTAGAAATAGCGCTGCCCAACGGAAGCCGGGGATGGTTAGAAGAAGACAATCTCAAAAGGTTGTAAATCAGCTTTTCTGCAAACAAGTATAAATTTTACTTATTTACCATACCTAAAAAGAATTGAAAATTCCCCCATTTACTGTGTTTTAGGAGACTTGGGAAAGTGATAAGATTTGTGACACTCGTCAAAAATGTTATTTTTGTAACCTTTGAAAAAGATCGCTTACATATTGTTCTTTGTTTTCTTCACATTTATTGTGGGGCCTACAACTATTGCTTTAATAGACGACTCTGTAGATATATCTTTTGCCTTTACGACAAACGAGGAGGAAAACTCTTCAAAGAACCTGGCTTCTTTTGAAACTGTAATAGAAGATAATTATTCAAACCACGTTAGTATTGAATATCTAAAAGCGCATCAAAAAGAAAATTTTTCCTACACCAAAAATTATTATCCGGTTTACCTGGAGGTAATTTCTCCCCCGCCCAAGAGCATATAATTATATCCGTTTTTTAGGTCTGCTTTTATGTGGCTGCACTTTTGCGGCCCAGATATTCCATGTGCTGTATTTGCACTTTTGGCAAGGCCTTTCATTTTTTATCAAGTTTTAATAACCAATTGCAGGAGCAAAAGAAGTTCCTGTGAGTAAACGTATATATTTTATGTTCAAGCAACTCAAAAGTGATTTGCCGGCCAGTGTTGTAGTATTTTTTGTCGCCTTACCACTTTGTTTAGGAATCGCCTTAGCCAGTGGCGCACCTTTATTTTCAGGATTAATTGCCGGAATTGTTGGAGGTATTGTGGTTGGAGCCATAAGTGGTTCTAACGTAGGGGTGAGTGGCCCCGCTGCCGGACTGGCGGCAATAGTTCTTGCTGCAATTGCCAGTTTGGGAAGTTATGAAGACTTTCTTTTAGCCGTGGTTTTGGCAGGAGTTATCCAAATCTTATTTGGTGTGCTCAAAGCCGGGATCATCGGGTACTATTTTCCATCGTCTGTAATTAAAGGAATGTTGACGGGAATTGGGATAATTATTATTCTAAAACAGATCCCGCACTTCTTTGGATATGATGGAAACATTGGGGATATTTATTCTCTTGAAGGAATAGGTAATGCTTTTAATAGTATAAGTGTGGGGGCTACTGTAATTGCCCTGATAGGAATGGGGATCCTCATTCTATGGGACTCGGTGCTTACTAAGAAAAGCAAGATCTTTAGGTTGATACAGGGGCCGCTCGTGGCAGTGGTAGTAGGAATTATTTTCTTTATTGTAACCCGTGATTCCTCCATGTTTGCTATTGATGAGAAGTTCCTGGTAAACGTGCCCGTACCTGATAGTTTTGACTCTTTTATAGGGCAATTCACTTTTCCTTCCTTTAAAATGATTGGAAGTTCAGAGATTTGGATCACGGCTTTTACTATGGCGCTTGTTGCCAGCCTTGAAACCCTTCTTTGTGTAGAAGCTACAGATAAGCTTGATCCTCATAGAAGAACTACGCCTACAAACAGGGAATTATTTGCACAGGGAACCGGAAACCTTGTCTCGGGATTTATTGGAGGTTTACCTATCACACAGGTAATTGTAAGAAGTTCGGCTAACATCCAGTCTGGAGGGCAAACCAAACTCTCTGCCATCATCCACGGATTTTTGTTGCTTATCTCTGTAATTATTATTCCTACAATCCTTAATTTCATTCCGTTGTCGGTACTTGCGGCCGTGTTGTTTCTTGTGGGTTATAAACTTGCAAAACCGCAGCTTTTTGTGCAGATGTACAACGCCGGATGGAAGCAATTTGTACCCTTTATAGTTACGGTAGTAGGTATTATCTTTGGAGATTTGCTGGTAGGGATTACCATGGGATTACTGGTTGGTATTTGTGTGATCCTTATCAAGAGTTACCAAAACTCTTACTTCCTGCATAAAGAGGATGTGCAAAACGGGCAAAAGACGGTGAAAATGAGGTTGGCCGAAGAAGTTACCTTTATCAATAAAGGGGCAATTATAAAAGAGCTTAATCGGCTTGAAGAAAATTCATATCTCATCATGGATGTGAGCAAAACTCATTATCTTGATAGTGATATTATAGAGATATTTGATGATTTCAGAATCAAGGCAGAAGAGAAAAAAATTAACATTAAAATTATTTCTCAAAGAGGCACGGTAGAAAACCCGTCCAGCTATCAGCAGTTCTTTATGAGACCTAAGACAGCTTAAGACAAACTAAATTCAAACAGAATATGCCTGCTATAGCAGGTGAATCTAAAAAACTAAATAATAAATAAAATGGCACAATTATTTGATCAAATATTAAAGAATAACAAGGAGTGGGTAGAACATGAGTTAAATAAAGACCCTGAATTTTTTAAAAGACTTGAAAAGGGACAACAGCCACCGCTTCTTTGGATAGGTTGTGCAGATAGCCGTGTACCAGCCAACCAGATTATTGGGGCGGCACCCGGGGAAGTCTTTGTTCACAGAAACATAGCCAATATGGTTATACACAGCGATATGAATATGTTAAGTGTGCTCGATTATGCTGTAAATCATTTAAAAGTAAGACACGTGATGGTTGTGGGCCACTACGGCTGCGGGGGTGTGCAGGCTGCAATGAAGAACCAGTCTATCGGGCTTATAGACAACTGGATTCGTCATATAAAAGATGTGTACCGTGTGCATAAGAATACACTGGATAGTATTGCTGATGAAAAAGAGCGATTTGACAGGTTTGTTGAGTTGAACGTGGTAGAGCAGGTTTATGACCTGGCTAAGACCACTATTGTTCAAAATGCATGGAACAACAATCAGGATCTATTCCTGCACGGCGCTGTGTACGGGGTTGGCTCAGGAATTATCAAAGATCTGGGTGTAAACATCAGCAACAATTCTGAACTGGACGAGGTTTACCAGTTAAACTTCTAATATACCTTCCAAAAAGGGGATTTTTCGGAGATTATTTTGGAGTTGTTTCAGCTTCAGAAGAAGTCTCAAAAAGATCCCCTTCTTTTATTTCTTTAATAATAGTAGGAAGAATTGCCGGTGCAAGTACACTCACCGGGGCGTATAATACAGATTCTTCTTTCGTAGCTTCTTCGGCATCAAAGACTTCAAAGCCATCTACGAACATTATAAAAATACTTGCCAAAAATGCCATTTTTAACACTCCCAGAGCTGCACCTGCCAGTCTGTTGATAATACCCAGTGCCACCATATGTACCATTTTGGTGAGAAAGCTCCCCGCCAGAGAAATGATGAGCGCCACCACGAAAAAGGTAAGGGCAAAAGACAGGATACTCAGGTATTTTTCATCCCAGTTGATAAAGGAACCGAGAAAAACATAGGTGCTGCCCGAAAAGTGAATGGCAGCATATATTCCCAAAATGAGAGATAACAGGGCTGCAAGTTCTGCAAAGAAACCTTTAAACAGCCCTCTTACAAGCCCTAAAAGTAGAAAAATGCTAAGCAGCAGATCCAGGATATTCATATTCCCAAAGATAGCAATTTCCGGTTCTTAGTAATTATCTTTGCGCCATGTCTAGAGATGAACAATTAAAACAACGTTGGGCCGAGGTCGAAACTAAACTTTCAAAGCAGTTTGCCGACGGGGAGAAGCTCGAGCTCGATGCTATCATATATATAATTGGCCTGCAGGAACTGGGGCAAATTCACAGGAAATTCAAAAAAGATCACAAGCTCGATTTGATGCACATCGCCATTTGCCGACTCCTGGAGCCTTATGGTTACTATGAATTTGAATATTTTGATGATGAAGGTTGGCCTCATTATAAGGTGGTTGAAAACCTGCCGACCTTAAAACCCGGAGAACAGGCGGTACTCATGAAAGAAGCTATAGTGCAGTACTTTTTGGGAAAGGAATATATAAAATGACATTTTTGGCAGGTTAGCTACCCAAATATTGCACCGGCACCCACAGTTGGAGTGCCGTATTATTTTCCTAAATTTGCAGCTTCCTAAAGACAAGGGACCATGACAGAAACTATTAAGGAGCATATCTCTGAAATTGAAGCCTTCACGGCGAATACTAAAGATGAAGTTGAAAATTTTCGTATAAAATACCTTGGCAAAAAGGGCATTTTGAACGGGTATTTTGCTGAATTTAAGGCGGTGCCCAATGAAGAGAAAAAAGCATTTGGGCAGGCGGTGAATGAGCTGAAGGATGCTGCTACCAATAAAGTTCAGAAATTAAAGGAAGAACTGGAGAGCCGCGAGGAGGAGAAAGGGGTTTACGGAGACCTTTCACGCCCCGGGGAGCCGGTTGAGATAGGTGCTCGCCATCCAATTTCTATCGTAAAGAACCAGATCATCGAGATCTTTTCCAATATTGGGTTCAATGTTTCTGAAGGGCCCGAGATGGAAGATGACTGGCATAACTTTACTGCATTAAACCTTCCGGAATACCACCCGGCAAGGGATATGCAGGATACTTTCTTTATCCAAACCAACCCCGATGTGCTGTTGCGCACGCATACTTCTTCGGTACAGGTGCGGTATATGGAGGATAACAAGCCGCCAATTAGAACGATCTCTCCCGGAAGGGTTTTCAGAAATGAGGCAATTTCAGCAAGATCACATTGTATCTTTCACCAGGTAGAAGGCCTGTATGTTGATAAAAATGTGTCGTTTGCAGATTTGAAGCAAACTTTGTTGTATTTTACAAAGCAGTTGTTCGGGAAATCTAAGATAAGGTTACGCCCTTCTTACTTCCCTTTTACAGAGCCAAGTGCAGAGGTTGATATCTACTGGGGCCTTGAAACAGAAACCGATTACCGCATCACAAAAGGTACGGGTTGGCTGGAGATCATGGGCTGCGGTATGGTAGATCCAAACGTACTTCGCAATTGTAACATAGATCCTTCAGAATATTCAGGTTTTGCTTTTGGAATGGGAATAGAAAGAATTGCCATGCTACTTTACCAAATAGGGGATATTAGGATGTTCTATGAGAACGACATGAGATTTCTGGAACAGTTTAAATCGTCTATATGAAAACAGCAGGCCTGGTATTTATTGGAATCATTGCAGTTGCGATCATCATCCTATTAGTAGCTATTGAGATCATTGAATTCACCATAGGAGCAATTTTAGTGGTGGTTGCCGCATTAATTTTATGGGGTGTTTACAAATGGGCTAAAAGCAAATTAGATCGTTAGTGAAAAAGGATATTGATATCCCGCAGGTGAAGAATGTTTTCATTGCAGCCGTACGTGAAAAACACGAAGAATATGGCAGCCTTGACTGGAACATCTATCTCATAAATGATCGTCCCGAAGCCATTGAAGGAGTCCTGATCGTTTCTAAAGGTTACGACGGAAAGAAGGAAACTTCAACCATGAGGCACAGTATAACAAACCTGCCACCGCAATCTTTTGCTAAAGTGGAATTTTTGCAGGACGACGTGTTGCAACTGAACAACGAATTCTCAGTTTCTTTTTTTGCTGAAGGAAAGATGTTTCACAAGAAATTTGTATTCCAGAAGAACAGCATCAATGAAAAAGCCCTGCAAGACCTTCCGGTCATGCCGAAGAAAGGCGTGCTGCTGAAGTAAAACCTCTTCCCCGCCTCTCTAAAGGAGAGGAGTAGATTGCGATAAAAATTTAGAAGACCTGCAAGGTCTTTTTTTTGACCTTGTAGGTCTTATCAGAATGAAAAACCTACAAGGTTTTTAAAACCTCGCAGGTCTCCGTATTAGTCCAGTTTCTCGGCCAGTTTATTGAATACTTTCTTTGGTTCCTTTCCCTGGTATAAAATACCATAAACGGCGTTTATAATAGGAGTTTTAGCTCCCGTTTCCTGCACTATTTTGTAAGCACTGTCTGTAGCGTAATAACCTTCGGCTACCATGCTCATTTCCATTTGTGCACTCTTTACCGTGTAGCCCTTTCCAATCATATTCCCGAACATCCGGTTACGGCTAAAGGTAGAATATCCCGTCACTAAAAGGTCGCCCAGGTAAGCCGAATCGTTGATATTCCGTTTCATCTTATGCACCTTTTTGATGAACTTCTTCATCTCCCTTATGGCGTTGCTCATCAAGACGCTTTGAAAATTATCTCCATACCCAAGGCCATGAGCAATACCTGCAGCAATAGCGTAAATATTTTTGAGCATTGCAGCATATTCGGTACCCACAATATCATCACTTGTTTTGCAGGTGATGTAATCGCTACTAAGGTGTTTGGCAACCAGTTTTGCCTTCTCTTCATCAGAACAGGCGATGGTGAGGTAAGAAAGACGCTCCAGTGCCACTTCTTCTGCGTGGCATGGCCCTGTAATTACCCCAATGTTTTCGTAAGGTATGTTGTAAGTCTTGTGGAAGTGCTCGCCAACAATAAGGCTGGTTTCGGGTACAATTCCTTTAATGGCCGAAAAGATGATCTTCTCCTGGAGAGATTCGGTGAGATGGTCGAGTTCCCGCTTTAGAAAAGCTGAAGGAATTGCAAAGATCAATACATCTGCCCGTCTAACGGCTTCGTTTATGTCGCTGGTGAGATAGAGTTGAGAATTGTCAAATTCTACCGAGCTTAAGTAATTGGGGTTGTGGTCCTGTTTTTTAATGTGTTCAATAGCATAAACGCTGCGCATGTACCAGGTAACCTCGTCGAGGTTCTCACAAAGCATTTTTACATTAGCTGTAGCCCAGCTCCCTCCGCCTATAACGGCAAATTTCGGCGATTTCTCCATAGAACGGTAATTGTGTCACCAAAAATAAGCAAAATAAAGGGGTTGATAAGAATAGCCGTAGCAAAGAATAGTTTAAAAAGCTATTTATAAACTTTAAAACTTTAACATTTTGCAGGTATTAATGATGTACGAATAGCACTTCAATTGCGTTATGATATAAGAAAGATTATAATTAAAAGAAGAGTTTTCTTTTTTGGTTGGTTAGTTAGTGAGGATTGCCTCCGGAAGCTTAAGCTTCGGAGGCAATTTTTTTTAGCGGTAGAAGTTCATTTGATCAATATACTTCCAAACTGTGGGAGGTAATAAAGGCCGCACATCTTTTCCCTCTTTAATTGCATTTCTTATAAAAGTGGATGAAATTTCTACTCTTGGGGCATCGGTAAGGGTAATTCTGGGGTGCTCCAGCAATTCGGGATGATTTTCTCCTTCAGAATATCTTGGGTACACCAGGATATCATGCCTTTCGAGAATAACCTCATAATTTTTCCACTTCGGGAAGCTCTTCAGGTTATCTTCTCCCATGATCAATACAAATTCATAATCTGGATGCTTTTCTTCCAGGTGTGCCAGGGTATACACCGTGTAATTGGGCTGTGGCAGATTGAATTCAATATCACTCGGTTTTATTCCGGGATATTCTTCGCACAGCTGCCAAACCATTTCAAATCGGTGATGGTTATTTAAGAGGCTGCTTTTCTTCTTGAACGGGTTGTGTGGTGTTACCACCATCCATACTTCATCGAGATTTGAATACTGTAGCAAGTGATTGGCCAAAATAAGATGCCCTACATGTACAGGGTTAAAAGTGCCAAAAAATAAACCTATTCTTTTTTTCACTTTTTTGAGACTTTAGTAGCGCCCACAAAATCGGTCACCAAAGTGTAAGCCTCTTCGAGGGCAGTATTGAGGTCGTTGTTGATGATAATGTGATCAAACTGTGGGGCAGTAGCCAGCTCAATAGAGGCTTTTGCCACCCTCATGCTAATCTTGTCGGCCGATTCTGTCTTGCGTTTCTTCAGGCGTATCTTTAACTCCTCAATACTGGGGGGTTTTACGAATACGGCCAGGGTTTTTTCAGGATAGATGTTCTTAATGTCGAGCCCGCCCACCACATCGATGTCAAAAATGACATTTTTGCCATGTGACCAAATGCGCTCTACTTCACTCTTAAGCGTTCCGTAGAAATTATCGCGGTAAACTTCTTCCCATTCCAAAAATTCGTTGTTCTTGATCTTATTTTTGAACTCCTTAAGGTCCAAAAAGTAGTAATCTTTGCCGTGCACTTCTGTACCTCTTGGTGCGCGCGAGGTTGCAGAGATGGAGAATTCAAGATTTAGTTCTTCCTGGGCAAGCAGGTATTTTACTATAGTTGTTTTTCCCGATCCTGATGGTGCCGAAAAAACGATTAATTTGCCATCAGCCATTAGAGTACGTTTAGAAGTTGTTCTTTGATCTTTTCCAGTTCGTCTTTCATTTGCACCACCAGTTGCTGCATGGGTGCATAGTTTGATTTGCTGCCAATGGTATTGATCTCACGACCCATCTCCTGAGAGATGAAACCGAGTTTTTTCCCGTTGGAATCTAATGATCCAAGTGTCTTCTGAAAATAGTCCATGTGGTTTTCCAGTCTCACCTTTTCTTCGGTAATATCGAATTTCTCGATGTAGAAGACCAACTCCTGTTCAAAGCGGTTCTGGTCAACGTTTTCTTTTAGTTCGGCTACTCCTTTTTGCAGGCGTTCTCTCACACCGGCAATTCTTTCGGGATCCATGGCGATTACTTTTTGCAACAGCTCCTGAATGTTTCCGGCTCTTTGCTCCAGTTCATCTTCGAGTACCTTCCCTTCAGCCGAGCGAAAATCATTGATCTCTCTAAGTGCTTCATCAACGGCTTCTTCTATAGCTTTGAATTCATCTTCATCAATTTCTTCTCTTTCCGTCTTAAAGGCATCGGGCATGCGCACTGCCATTTGAAGAAGGTCAACATCAGGTGCCGAATAGATCTCCCGCAACTGGTTCATGTATTTTTTTACTGCAGCCGCATTGACTGCCGAGCTGGTTTCTTCTCCTGTAACTTCAACATAAACCGAAAAATCAACTTTTCCGCGGGTGAGTTCCCGTGAAATTTTATTGCGTAGCTGTAACTCCTTTTCCCTGTACTGGGATGGGATGCGCGCATTTAAATCTAAATTTTTGCTGTTGAGGGATTTGATCTCTACGGTGATCTTTTTGGAAGGCAGCTGTAAAACGCTTTTTCCAAAACCGGTCATGGACTGAATCATACGGTAATTTTATTGATGCACAAAGATAAACAAATTCAAGGCGGTACAAAGAAAAGTGGCTAGAGGTGGGAATGTATGAACTGGTATGCGCGCTCTTCGGTATAGGTCTCCGGTTTGTTTTGCATGAAACCTACATGTCCGCCATACTCAGGCGTTTCCAGGTAAAGATATTTGCTTTCTTCAGCAATTTTAAAAGGATAGCAGGCAGGAGATAAAAAGCCATCATTCTTAGCATTTATAAGCAGGGTGGGCACCCCAATATTTTCAAGAAAACGACGGGAGCTGTTTTTGTGGTAGTAATCTAGCGCATTTTCAAAATCATGGGCCCTGCTGGTATACAGGTCATCAATGTCTAACAGGCTGTCACAGGCATTGATTTCTTCAGTGGTTAACTGGTTGGGGAAATGCTGTGCGCGCTGGCGTAAATGATTTTGAAGTTTGATCTGGAAACGTTTTGCGTAGAGAAAATTCTCCCTCTTCTCGAGTTGTTTCAAACTGCCATGTAAGTCGCAGGGCACCGAGACCATCACTGCTGCTTTGAGTTGCTTCGGAATTTCCCTGTCTTCGCCAAGGTACTTCAGCATTAAATTCCCACCAAGGCTGAAGCCGTTAAAGGCCATTGTAGCATACTTGTTTTTCTTCAGAATATGCTCCACCACTTCCTGAAGGTCATTGGTGGCCCCGGCATGGTAAGACCTGAAATGGCGGTTGATCTCGCCGCTGCAACCTCTAAGGTTCACGGCAGCAACATCCCAGCCTTTTTGAGTGAAATATTTGGCAAGCCCGGTAACGTAAGGGCGTTTTGCACTGCCCTCCAACCCGTGAATTACAATAAGTACTTTTTCTGATCTTTCTTCGGAAAAGCTCCAGTCAAGATCCAGAAAATCCCCATCCTGAAGGTTTATCCGCTCGCGCTGCTGCGCTACAGGTGCCCGTCTAATCATGGCAGAATACACGGTTGAGACGTGATAATTCCTGAAGATCATTGGGGGTTTATATGTACTTTCTACTATGGGCATCGAGCGGTGTAAGGTTTTAGAACTGTAAATGAAAGAAAAATTCGTTATGCATGCATAGTATAAATTTGTAATTTTATCTCAAAATTTGAAAAATGTACAAGAAGAGTTTTGAAATAAGATGGAGTGATATCGATGCAAACAGGCATTTGGCTAACACTGCCTATATAAATTTTATGAGCCACACCCGAATGAGTTTTCTAATGGAAAACGGCTTCGGACAAAAAGAAATGGCGCAGCACAACCTGGGGCCGGTGGTGTTTTATGAACATATCTCATACTTCAAAGAAGTTTTTGCAGGTAAGCCGGTAACCGTTACTTTACAATTAAAAGGCCTTTCTGAAGACGGAATGTATTTTGAATTCATCCATGATTTTTATGATCACAAGGGTAGGAACTTTGCGAGCTGTGAAATGATGGGCGGCTGGATAGATCTAAAAGAGCGCAAATTAACAGGTCTCCCAAAAGAACTGTTTGACAATATTAACCACCTATCCCACACCGAAGATTTCAAGATCCTAACCCGTGAAGACACCAGGAGGTATGGCAAGAAGCCAAAAGATATAGATCCGGCTATGCTGCAGGCTTAGGTTTAGGCTTTCGGGTTACCATATAAACCCCTGCAAAGACTAGAAGTGCCGCCACTATTTTGAGCATATTCAGAGAATCGGCGCCGGTTGAAACTGCGTAAATAATCGCAATAAGGGGCTGTAAGTACACAAAAGCGCTTATGGTGGAGGCGCTTAGCTGTCTAAGTGCATATACGTTGAGCAGGTAGGTGAGAAAAGTGGTTCCTACAACAACAAAGCTCATCCCAAAAATAGCTTCGGTAGGTAGGCTGCTCCATTCCACCTGTGTGAATTCCTTCAGGGTGAACGGCAAATTGATAATAATCGCCATTGTAAAAAGCCATTTCATTAGGGTGACCGGGTGATACTTGCTGGTAAGCGGCTTTACCAGGATGAGGTAAAGTCCGTAAGAAGTGGCATTAATAAGCACCAGGAAGTTTCCCAGCGGAATGTTACTGGCGTTCCTTACTTCGCTACTGCTAAAAAGTATGAGGCCAAGCGCCCCGGCAAGCCCTGTTATTATTCCTACCGTTTTTAGCAGGGTAATCTTTTCTTTGATAAGAATGGCAGCCAGCACCAGCACGATAATTGGTGTGATGGTGGTGATCACCGAGCTGTTGATTGGGGTAGTGAGGTTAAGGCCTTTGAAGAAGAACAGCATGTTAATACACATTCCCAGCACGGCACAACCAAGCAGTCGCGGCCAGTCACTGGTGGCGATTTTCTCTTTGGGTCCCAACGGGCTAATGAGCCAGAAAAGAATAGCAGCTCCCGTTACCCGCAGCAGGATAAAACCAAATGGCTGGATGTAAACAGGCATCAAACCTTTTGCTACCGTGTGGTTAATACCATAGATAGTGCCGGCACCAATGGCTGCGAGAATAGCCAGCAGCCTGCTATTCACTTAGCGCAGCTTTTGCGGCAGAGACTTCCTTTTTGGAATTGCCAATAAAGATCTTTTGATTGTTTATAATCACAGGTCGCTTTAGAAAAGTATAATGCTCCAAAAGGAGATTTTTATAATCTTCTTCCGAGAGTTGTTTATTCTTTAAATCCCGCTCCTGGTACATTTTTGCCCGTTTATTAAGAAGATATTCATAAGTGCCCGCTCTGTGTTTTAATTCCTGAAGCTGGTCTAAAGTAAGAGGTACTTTTTTAACGTCCTGCAGTTCATAATCAGCAGGTGGGTCAAGTTCTTTTAGAATCCTTTTGCAGGTATCGCAGGTAGACAGGTAATAGATTTTCTTCATGGGGTAAAATTATTCAATCTTCATGAAAGGCCGAACTTCTTGCAGCGGAATTTCCATTACGATATCCCCGGCTGCATAAGGAGCAATCTCATAAGAGTTGTATATAAGGATCACTTTTTCTTCGGAAAAGCCAATATTTTCGGGTAGGCTGAAGGTTTCATTTTCAAACCAGAACCCTGTGCTGTTGATGTTTTCATCTTCAGGAATTCCCTGTTCCTGCCGAAATATTTGCTCTACAAATGGAGAAAAATCCTCTTCAAAAATGTCATTTTTGGATAACTTTTTTCCGGTGGCAGGATCAATATTAAGAAAGGTAAGTGTTTTATAGCCGTGGGCGCCACCGCTAAATATCTCGGTGGTTATACCAATAGAGATCAGGCTGTCTGATTGCATATAAACCTTTTGATCTACGTATGCTTCCCATGGTGGTTCTTCCGAAAAATTTTCGGCAGCATCCCGATAATCTTTCAGGAATTTTTCAGCCAGTTCCTCGAGATTTGAGATATCAGGATTTTCCTGGGTAGCAACCAGCCCAATGGTGTGTTCATCAAGCCTGCGGTTTATTTTTTCTGAAACTTCCGAAGCCCCCTTGGCCCTCACCACGTCCAGCGCAATGATAGAACAATCATAATCGGCCGTATCACAGTGTTCTCCGGCCTTTCTAACCAGGCTCTCCTTTTGAAAGCTTAAAGGGGCTAAATTTCTTACTGGTTTTTCTTCTTCTTTGTCTTGTTTACACCCTGTAAAGACCAGTGCCAGGCATACCAGGGCCAATAAATTGCGGAACATAAATTCTTGATGTTAAACTGATCTGAAAGGTACGGGCTATTTTGGGAAAGCCCAAGGTCAATGCTACCTTTGTATCTTAAATAAAATGTAAAAATGAAGTTCAATACCAAAACCATTCATGGAGGCCAGGAGAACACAGACCCTGCTTATGGATCTGTAATGCCGCCCATTTACCAGACAAGCACTTACAGGCAGGATACTCCGGGAGGCCACAAAGGTTTTGAGTATTCCAGGAGCGGCAATCCTACCCGCGCTGCCCTCGAGAGATCTCTTGCCAGTCTTGAAAATGGCAATTTTGGCCTTGCTTTTGGCTCGGGTCTAGCCGCAATAGATGCCGTGCTAAAGCTGTTTGGTCCCGGTGATGAGATTATTTCTACCAATGATCTCTATGGAGGTTCTTACCGGCTTTTTACCCGAATTTTTGAAAAATTGGGCATTAAATTCCGGTTTGTGAGCATGCAAAATGCTGGTGACATTGAGCAATATATCAATGAGAATACCAGGATGATTTGGGTGGAAACTCCAACCAACCCAATGATGAATATCATTGACATAGAAGCCATGGCCGGCATTGCCAAAAAGTACGGGCTGTTGCTGGCGGTAGACAATACTTTCGCAACCCCATATTTGCAGCAGCCGCTGGATTTGGGTGCCGATATTGTAATGCACAGTGCTACAAAATATTTGGGCGGGCATAGCGATGTGATCATGGGGAGCCTGGTAGTGAAAGATCAGGAACTTGCCCAAAAATTATATTTTATCCAGAATGCCAGCGGGGCGGTGTGTGGGCCGCAGGACAGTTTCCTGGTGCTGCGCGGCATCAAAACCCTGCACCTGCGTATGCAGCGGCATTGTGAGAACGGGGAAGCTGTAGCAAGGTTTCTGAAGGCACATCCAAAGGTTGAAAATGTGTACTGGCCGGGATTTCAAGATCATCCTAATCACGAAATTGCAAAAAGGCAAATGAGCGGTTTCGGCGGAATGGTTTCTTTTACCACTGCTGAAGGAACTATGGAAAGCGCTGTGAAATTTGTAGAAAAACTGAAGGTTTTTACGCTGGCCGAATCCCTTGGCGGCGTGGAGTCTCTTGCGGGTCACCCTGCCACCATGACCCATGCCTCTATTCCGAAGAAAGAGCGGGAAAAGACCGGGGTAGTAGATTCCATGATTCGACTGAGTGTAGGGATTGAAGATGAAGAAGATCTCATCAACGACCTTCAACAGGCTTTAGAATAAGCTTTCAAAAATGTCATTTTTGAAAGCTATTTCGAAATTTTAATTTTCATTATTAGTCACAGTTTTTGTTAAACATTTTCGTTTATTTCGATTGTTTCGTTTATTTCGATTAAATTTATGTTTAATCAATCTCCTGAAGCAATGGAAGAATTAAAAAATATCAAGAGACCATCAAAGGAAGAACAAACTACGGCATTTGAATCTTATAATGCGCTGGAAGCTGTATTGAAAGAAATCAGAGATAAATCTCCTGAAATTGAGATAGAAGAAACCAAAGATAAAATAAGAATTCCTCTTAAGGCTTTAAAACTATTAGCCAAAATTTTAAAAGCCATGGGTGAGGGAAAACCCATTTCTGTAGTGCCTGTCGCTGCTGAAATGACGACTCAGGCAGCAGCAGAATTTTTAAATTGTTCCAGACCTCATTTTGTAAAACTTTTAGAGAAAGGGGAAATTCCATTCACAAAAATTGGCAAACATCGAAGAGTAAAATTTGAAGATGTATCTAATTATAAAGATCGAATGAAGAAAGAGCAGGAAGATTTAATTATTCAAATGATGAAATCAGACGAAGAATCTGGTCTATATGATTCATAGTGTTAGGTTTATTTGTGTTTTAGACACCAATGTGATTTATCCTCTACTAATTAGGGACCTAATGTTTTGGTTTGCTTATTATGAATTGTTTACTCCAAAATGGAGTCAACATATTTTTGATGAATGGATTAATGTAATGGGAAGAAAAGGCATTTCAGAAGAAGAAATAACCAAACGAATTAATATAGCTAATAGAGCATTTCCTGACGCAATGGTTGATAATTATGAGCAACTAATAACAAGCTTAGAATTACCCGATGAGAAAGACAGACACGTTTTAGCTGCAGCTATAAAGACTAATGCTAATATAATTGTAACTGAAAACCTGAAGGATTTTCCTGAAGATTACCTGGCATCTTTTGGTTTAAGTGCTAAATCTAGTGATGAGTTTTTAACTGATATAATTGACCTAAATCCAGAAAAAGCAGTTGAAGCATTTAAAAAGCTTGTTCTGAATAGAACAAATCCTGATTTAGATGAATTTGAAATTCTTGATCGATTAAGAAATTTGGGCTTAAATAGTACAGCAAACTATTTACACTCCTGTCTATAATAATTGCTTCTAACTCTCAATAAATCTCCCGCCTACCGTCTACTGTCTACCGCCTAATTAAAAATTCAGGTAATAAATATACCCGAAGTTTAACCAGAACATCATGTCGTTAAACTTGTTTTGGGGGTTGTCGTGATCAAGTCCATCCAGCCAGTCGGTGTCGTAATACCGCCACTGCATATTCATCACCAAATCGCTGGAGACTGCCAGCTTGTAACGGAATCCTGCGCCCAGGGTCACGCCCCAGGTAGAGCCTTCTTCCTGGCTTACGTAACCTTTAAAGGTGGGAAAAATATTTTCATCAAGTGGCCCCAGGGTTGAATAAGTATTAGGATCATAACCCACAAAGTTGAAACCAAGGCTTACATAAGGGGCAATGGGATAGGCAAAAGCTGTATAATCTCTTATGCTTAGTGGGTAGTATTCAAGATGGGCGCCCATTTCATAAACCTTTACTTCTCCAATCATTGAACGCAGCTGTTCACCACCGGTACTTGCTTTTTGAGAAAGAGGCCCATAGTGATTAAGCTCCCCCTGGTGATAATCAATTTCGGCCCTAACTCTAAAATGATCGTTAAAATAACTGTAGCGGGCATAACAATTACAATCGGCCCTATATGCGAAGTTGAGATAGTAAACCAGGCCTACTCCAAAACCTACGTTAGATGAATTTGTTTCAAAATTCCAGCGCAAACCGTAATCGGTGAAATAGGCTACCGGTCCCGCCACTATACCTATTTCCTGGCCTACCATTCCCACCTGTGCGGTAGCAGTTCCTTTTCCGAAGAAAAAAAGGAACAAACCCAGCATTAAAGATTTGAGAATGTTGGCCATATAGAAAATTGCGATACGAGCAAATATATAAAAACATCTTAAGGAAAATTGGAATTATGGGGCTTTCAGAAAATGATTAATTATAAAAGGAATAACAAAAATTTCAAGGCTAAATTTTGCAGATAATGTATATTTGCATCGAATCGTATAAAACGTTTTCGTTAATATAATTTTAGCCAAAACCATGGAACAAAATGTAAAAGAATTTCTAGATAGCGTTTCAAAAAGGAATAGTAATGAACCCGAGTTTTTACAGGCGGTTCATGAAGTTGCTGAAACTGTTATCCCATTCATTGAAAAAAATAAAAAGTATCAAAATAAAAAATTACTGGAACGTATGGTCGAACCAGAGCGCGTGATCATATTTCGTGTGCCCTGGATAGATGATAACGGCGAAGTACAGGTGAATCGTGGTTTCAGGATCCAGATGAACTCTGCCATTGGACCTTACAAAGGTGGTCTTCGTTTTCACCCTTCCGTAAACCTTTCTATTTTGAAGTTCCTCGCCTTTGAGCAGGTGTTTAAAAACAGCCTTACTACCCTGCCTATGGGCGGTGGTAAAGGAGGATCAGACTTTGATCCCAAAGGAAAGTCAGATAATGAGGTGATGAAGTTCTGCCAGAGCTTTATGACCGAATTGCAACGTCATATTGGTGCAAATACAGATGTGCCTGCAGGAGACATTGGAGTAGGGGGGCGTGAAGTAGGATATTTGTACGGGCAGTACAAAAGACTTCGCAATGAATTTACGGGAGTGCTTACCGGAAAAGGCCTTTCTTACGGCGGATCTTTAATTCGTCCCGAAGCTACAGGTTACGGGAACGTTTACTTTGCCGAAAATATGCTGAAGACCAAAGAAGACTCTATTAAAGGTAAGACTATAGTGGTTTCAGGTTCCGGAAACGTGGCGCAGTATGCTGCTGAAAAAGCTACCCAGCTGGGTGGGAAAGTAGTAACCATGTCCGATTCTTCAGGGTATATTTATGACAAAACCGGAATTGACGCCGGAAAACTTGCTTTCATCATGGACCTTAAGAACGTGAAAAGGGGCAGGATCAAAGAATATCTCAACGAGTATCCTGATGCCGAATACTTTGAAGGAGAAACTCCGTGGAATGTGAAGTGTGATATTGCGCTACCATGTGCAACGCAAAACGAGCTGCAGGAAGATGACGCACGCGCTCTTGTGAACAATGGCTGTATCCTTGTAGGTGAGGGTGCCAACATGCCTTGTACCCCCGAAGCTATTGCAGTGTTCCAGGACTCTAAGATCCTTTTCTCGCCAGGTAAAGCTTCAAATGCCGGTGGGGTTGCAACATCTGGACTTGAGATGTCTCAAAACTCCCTGAGGTTCAACTGGACTTCAGAAGAAGTAGATTCAAAACTTAAACAAATCATGAACGATATTCATGCCCAGTGTGTGAAATATGGTACAGGTGAAGACGGTTACGTTGACTATGTAAAAGGAGCTAACATCGCCGGATTCGTAAAAGTAGCCGACGCCATGCTAGCGCAGGGAGTTGTATAAACTTTTGCTGAAATAAATTCTGAAAAGGCCGCTTTTGCGGCTTTTTCTTTTTTTAGCTTACATTTATTGCTTCTGAAGAATAACTGCTTAAAATGCCATTTTTGACAGGTAAGCAGAAGTAATATTACCTCTTAAAAATGCCATTTTTGAAACCCGTTTTCTCCTGAAAGACCAGTAATACATGTTGATCACAACCAAAGGAATTGTTTTTAGCGCCTTAAAGTATGGGGAAGCCGATCTTATTGTGAAATGTTTCACCCTGCAAAGCGGTTTAAAGACTTACCTGCTACGCGGAGTGCTAAAGTCTAAAAAAGGCAAATTCAAAGCCTCACTTTTTCAGCCGCTCACCCAGCTTGAAATTGTGGCCAATCACAAAGACAAGGGTACGATGGAGTACATGAAGGAAGCTAAACTGGGTAAAGTTTATCAAAGCCTGCATACTAATGTGGTGAAAGCCAGTGTGGTGATGTTCCTTTCTGAAGTGCTCAAAAATGCCATTAAGGAGGAGGAAGCTAACCCGGCCCTTTACAATTTTTTCGAGTCGAGTCTTGAATGGTTTGACACCCATAGCAGTACGGTAAATTTTCATTTGCTTTTTCTGCTGAAGCTTAGCCGTTACCTTGGGTTCTACCCCGATGATTATCAACAGGATGCGCCGGTTTTTAATCTTGTAGATGGTACTTTTCAGGATGTGGAGACCAATCCAGATTGCATAAATGATGAAAACGTGGTACTTCTACAGCGCCTGTTAGGCACAGACTTTGATGCGCTTTCTGCCATTAAACTTAACCAAACCACCCGTTCGGGATTTCTTTTAATGCTTTTGAAATATTACGAAATTCACCTTCAGGGTTTTCACAAGCCAAAGTCTCTTGCGGTAATGAATGAAATCTATAATTCATGATGAGACTTTACTCTGGTTTAGCCCTGTTTTTCCTGCTTTTTTCTGTTTGTTCAGCTCAGGAAATTACGGTGCTTGATAAAGAAACAGGAGAGCCTGTTTTCAATGTTGCAGTTTTTAACAAGGATAAGTCGAAAAACCTTCTTACCGGTTTTAACGGGGAGGCCAATATTTCAGGTTTTTCTTCTAACGAAGTCATCTTCTTCAGGCATGTTTCGCATTCAGATTTTCATGCTACCAAGCGGCAAATCCTTCAGAAGAAAGGAAAAGTATATTTGTCATCTACTAAAAATGAACTTTCAGAAGTAGTGCTTTCGGTCTCAAAATTTGAGCAGAACCGAAACATGGTCCCCCAAAAGGTGATCACCATTAACCGGAAAGATATACTTACCGCGGCACCTCAAACTTCAGCCGATCTACTGGAGAGTACCGGGCAGGTATATGTTCAAAAGAGTCAGCTGGGAGGTGGGAGCCCCATGATTAGGGGGTTTGCAACCAATAGGTTGTTGATCACTGTAGATGGGGTTCGTATGAATACTGCCATTTTTAGGGGTGGTAATGTGCAGAACGTGATCTCTATAGATCCACTTTCGGTTGAAAGGACCGAAGTTGTTCCCGGCCCCGGATCTTTAGTTTTTGGAAGCGACGCTATTGGTGGCGTGATCAATTTTCTCACCCTTTCTCCTGCTTTTTCGGTGGCGAAAGGAGGAAATCTTTCCGGCCGCGTTTACAGCCGGTATGCCACTGCCAATAATGAGAAAACCGGGCATCTCAATTTGTCTTACGGTCTCAAGGAATGGGCATTCTTAAGCAGTGCTTCTTATTCAGATTTTGGGGATATGCGCATGGGAAGCCACGGGCCCGAAGAATATTTGCGCCCCAACTATGTAGTGAGACGAAACGGGGAGGATGTGATGGTAGAAAATGACAATCCGCAGGTGCAAAAACCTACGGGATATGAACAGCTCAATCTACTTCAGAAAATAAGGTTCAAACCCAATGAAGAATACAATTTTTCCCTCGGAATGATCTATTCCACTACTACCGATTATCCGCGTTACGACCGGCTTTACCGTAAAAAGAATGGAGTTTTAAGAGCTGCCGAATGGTATTATGGCCCACAGGAATGGCTGCAAACTAATTTTCAGCTTAATAAAGTCGGGAACGGAAAAATTTATAATCAAGCTAAACTGACTGCAGCATACCAATATTTTGAAGAGAGCCGTAATGACCGTGCTTTTGGAGATGACATCTTTTATCATACGCAGGAAGAAGTCGATGCTTATTCTCTTAACCTTGATTTTGAAAAGAACTTCCGCCTTACCACACTTTCTTACGGAGCAGAATATGTGTACAACAAAGTAGGGTCTAAAGGGAGTGAAAAGAACATCATCACCGGAGAGTGGGCTGCCGGCACTTCGAGATATCCCGATGATGCCACCTGGCAATCTTTGGCTGCCTATGGTAATTTGCAGTGGGAAATTGATCCTTCCCTTACTCTGCAAACCGGGGCCAGATATAATTACATTCTTTTAGACGCTGTTTTTGATGAGGATACCTATGACTTTCCGTTTTCAGATGCCAATTTGCGAACCGGCGCTTTAACGGGAAGTGCCGGATTAAACTGGCAGCAAAATGACATTTTTGGATGGCAATTCAACCTTTCTACCGGCTTTAGATCGCCCAATATAGATGATGTTGGGAAGATCTTCGATTCGGCACCCGGCCTTGTGGTAGTGCCCAATCCCGATCTTGAGCCCGAAAAAGCCTATAATGCCGAGCTGGGGCTTGCATTGAACTTTGATAAGGTGGTAAAGCTCGATCTTGCCGGTTACTACACCTTACTAGAAGATGCTTTGGTGCGGCGGGATTTTGACCTCAATGGGGAAACTACAATTGAATATCACGGCGAACCCAGCAGGGTGCAGGCTATTCAAAATGCGGCTCGTGCGCATGTGTACGGATTCGAGGCCGGGGCAAAAATCAGGTTTAGCGAACAACTGAAATTAAAGGCGCAATTGAGTATTACTGAAGGAGAGGAAGAGCAGGACGATGGTACAACAGCTCCTTTGCGACATGCAGCACCTCTTTTTGGAAATGCACACCTGGTTTGGGAGAAAGACAGGCTTAGGTTTGACCTTTTTAGTGAGTACAATGGAGAGATTAGCGCCTCTGAGCTGGCACCTTCAGAAAGGGACAAAGACTACCTTTATGCCATAGATGAAAATGGAGATCCTTATTCTCCTGAATGGTATACACTTAACTTTAGTTCTCAATACCAGGCAGGGAAAATGTGGCTGGTCACTGCCAGTCTTGAAAATATTACCGATCAACGCTACCGCACGTACTCATCGGGAGTGGCGGCTGCCGGCAGGAACCTGATCCTCGCCCTGCAGTACTCCTTCTAGTATAAGCTTCAGATTTTAAATAATTTAGAACTGACAAAAATCAGCTCGTCTTCAGGTTTTCCTATTTTAAACCACTCGATTTACTAAAAATCATTATTTTCGCGCAACTATTTTGAAAGAACAAGATGATGAGCGCAAAGTTCCCTGAATATAAAGGACTTGACCTGCCAAAAGTGGCCGAAGAAATTCTGCAATTCTGGAAGGAAAATGACATTTTTGAGAAGAGTATAACTTCAAGAGATGGAGAAGAGCCGTTTATCTTTTTTGAAGGGCCACCTTCAGCAAACGGTCTACCCGGAATTCACCATGTCATGGCGCGTGCCATTAAAGATATTTTTTGCAGGTTCAAAACCCAAAAAGGTTACCAGGTAAAGCGAAAAGCCGGTTGGGATACCCACGGCCTGCCTATAGAACTTGGTGTTGAGAAGGAGCTGGGCATCACCAAAGAAGATATTGGGAAGAAGATAAGTGTAGAGGAATATAACGAGGCGTGTAAAAATGCCGTGATGCGTTATACCGATGTGTGGAACGACCTTACTGAAAAAATGGGGTACTGGGTAGATATGGATGATCCATATATTACCTACAAGTCCAAATACATGGAGACCGTTTGGTGGCTGCTTTCCCAGATCTATAAAAAAGGCCTTATTTACAAGGGCTATACCATACAACCCTATTCCCCAAAAGCGGGAACAGGCCTTAGTTCACACGAGCTCAACCAACCCGGTACTTATCAGGATGTGACCGATACCACGGTTACTGCTATGTTTAAGGCGAAGAAGGAAACGCTTCCCGATTTTCTTTCAGAAATTGAAGGGGAAGTATTTTTTATTGCCTGGACCACCACTCCTTGGACGCTCCCATCTAACACTGCCCTCACAGTTGGCCCCAGGATAGAATATGTGACGGTTAAAACTTATAACCAGTACACTTTTGAACCTATTACAGTTATAGTTGCAAAAGACCTGGCCGAAAAGCAGTTCGATAAGAAGTTCCAAAAAGTGGATTCTGAAGAGGCTTTGCAGGCTTACAAAGAAGGGGATAAGAAAATCCCATTTTTGACAGGTAAGTCTTTCACCGGTAAGGAAATTTCAGAAAGCAGGTATGAGCAGTTGATGCCTTATGCGCAGCCGTATGAACATCCCGAAAATGCTTTCCGGATTATTCTTGGGGATTTTGTTACCACCGAAGACGGTACCGGAATTGTTCACACTGCCCCAACTTTTGGTGCCGATGATGCTATGGTTGCAAAGCAGGCAAACCCTGAGGTGCCGCCAATGCTCGTAAAAGACGAGAATGACAATCTTGTTCCGCTGGTAGATCTACAGGGAAAATTCAGGCCCGAGTTAAAGGAGTTTGGAGGAAAATACGTCAAGAACGAATATTACAATGATGGTGAGGCCCCCGAAAAGTCGGTGGATGTAGAGATCGCCATCAAATTAAAAGAAGAGAACAGGGCTTTTAAAGTTGAGAAATATCTTCACAGTTATCCTAACTGCTGGAGAACCGATAAGCCTATTTTATATTATCCGCTTGATTCCTGGTTCATCAAGATCACAGAGGTCAAAGACCGGATGCATGAACTGAACAAAGAAATAAACTGGAAGCCAAAATCTACCGGCGAAGGCCGTTTTGGAAACTGGCTTGCCAACGCTAATGATTGGAACCTTTCAAGATCCAGATATTGGGGGATCCCGCTACCTATCTGGAGGACTGAAGACGGGAAAGAAGAAAAGATCATAGGATCTATTGAAGAGCTGAAGCAGGAAATGAGCAGGGCCGTAGAGGCCGGGTTTATGGAAGCCGATCTTTTTGAAAGCTTCCAGCCTGGAGATTTTAGCGATGACAACTATGACAAAGTCGACCTGCATAAAAATGTGGTTGATGGGATTGTACTGGTATCAGGTTCAGGAAAACCAATGAAGCGCGAAGCCGATCTTATCGACGTGTGGTTCGATTCAGGTTCTATGCCTTATTCGCAGTGGCATTATCCTTTTGAAAATGCCGAAAAAGTTGAAAAAACCTGGCGTAAAGCCGATTTTATAGCTGAAGGTGTTGACCAGACCAGGGGCTGGTTCTATACGCTGCACGCTATAGCGACCATGACCTTTGATGATGTGGCTTATAAAAATGTGGTTTCTAACGGACTTGTACTCGATAAGAACGGGCAAAAAATGTCCAAGCGTCTTGGTAATGCCGTAGATCCTTTTGAAACCCTTGCTGCCTTTGGGCCCGATGCCACCCGTTGGTACATGATCTCTAATGCCAACCCATGGGACAACTTAAAATTTGATATTGAAGGAATTTCAGAAGTAAGGCGTAAATTCTTCGGAACCCTCTACAATACGTACTCTTTCTTTAGTTTGTACGCAAATATTGATAATTTCACTTATTCCGAAGCCGATGTGCCATTGGAGGAAAGACCAGAAATAGACCGCTGGATACTTTCAGAATTGCACACGCTCGTTGAGAATGTTGATAAATTCTATGCCGATTATGAGCCTACACGGGCTACAAGGGCAATTTCAGAATTTGTACAGGAGAATTTGAGTAACTGGTATGTGAGATTGTGCCGAAGAAGATTCTGGAAAGGTGAATATGGTACCGATAAAATCTCAGCTTACCAAACGCTTTACACCTGCCTTGAGACCGTAGCCAAGCTGGGAGCTCCCGTGGCGCCTTTCTTTATGGACAGGTTGTACAAAGATCTTGAAAAAGCCACTCAGAAGGAGAGTTTTGAGTCGGTACATTTAGCGAATTTCCCCGAGGTAGATCACAGTTATGTGAATAAGGAGCTGGAGCGTCAAATGCAAAAAGCGCAAACCATCTCTTCGCTTGTACTTTCGCTTCGGAAAAAAGAGATGATCAAAGTGCGCCAGCCTTTGCAGCGAGTAATGATCCCTATTCTGGATGAGCAGCAAAGAAAGGAAATTGCGGCAGTGGCTGAGCTCATCAAATCTGAAGTGAATGTGAAGGAGCTTGAGCTTATTGATGATGCTTCGGGCATTTTGGTAAAGCAAATCAAGCCTAATTTTAAAGTTCTGGGCCCCCGTTTTGGAAAAGACATGAAGCAGGTGGCGGCTAAGATCAATAGTTTTTCCGCAGAAGACATCAAAAAAATTGAGCGCGACGGAAAAATTGAAGTTGATATTAACGGGAATTCGCTTACATTAGAAAGCGGAGATGTAGAAATAACCTCCCAGGATATTGAGGGCTGGTTAGTAGCCAACTCTGGAAATATTACTGTTGCTTTAGATATCACCATTTCTGATGAACTCAAGAAAGAGGGGATTGCTAGAGAGCTGGTGAACCGCATTCAAAACATGCGTAAGGATTCTGGCTTTGAAGTGACAGATAAAATAGATGTGACCCTACAAAAGGACGGCACTGTCGAGGATGCTGTTCAACAAAATATTCAATATATTAAAACCGAAACCCTCACTGCAAATCTCGACTTAGCAGAAGAAGTGAACAACGGACTGGAAGTTTCTTTTGATGAAGTGACCACAAGGTTGTTAATTAAAAAACATTAAGAACTATGTCAACAGAAGTAAAAGAACGCTACAGCGATGCAGAGCTGGCGGAATTCAGGACATTGATCCTTGCCAAAATTGAGAAGGCAAAGGAGCAGCTGGAACTTTACAAGAGCGCCTACATGAACGACGGGAACAATGGTACAGATGACACCTCTCCCACGTTCAAGGCTTTTGAAGAAGGCAGTGAAACAATGAGTAAAGAGGCTAACTCGCAGCTGGCTATTCGCCAGGAAAAATTTATTCGTGACCTGAAGAATGCCCTTGTGCGCATTGAGAGCAAAACCTACGGAATTTGCAGAGTTACCGGGAAGTTAATTGCTAAAGAGCGATTAAAACTGGTTCCTCATGCTACCCTTAGTATTGAGGCAAAAAACATGCAGCGATAAACTGTGATGTTATCTCATGATAAAAAACGCTCCTGCCGTTAGGTTTGGAGCGTTTTTTGTTTTTTTCCCGCTATGAAATCATATCTCGTTATTTTCCTCTTCATATTATCTCTTTCGGCAAGTGCGCAGAAGGTGACGCAGGATGTTTTAGCTTCAGCTCACCTTGACAAAATCGTTTTGTCCAGTGACGAGATTTACAGGATCAATATTAAAGCAAGCACTAGAGAAGAGATCCAGATTAAGACTAAAACAGAAGGAGAATACTTCAACCAGATTAGTCTCGACACCAAACTTGAAGGCAATACTCTTCTTTTGAGCTCCCGCTACATGAAAATTTTGCAGAGTGGTTATGACAAATTGAGTGCCCATAAAGTTTTTTCTATGGAAGTTGACCTTGAAATACCTGAAGGTATGCTGCTGCAGATAAATTCTAACACAGCCAGTGTCTATCTTTCGGGCAGGTATAAGTCGGTATTTATTGAGCTGAAGAATGGCTCCTGTTACCTTAGCGACTTCAGCGGGGAAGCAGTGATCAATACTTATGACGGTAACATCCTGGGAACGGTGAGCAAGGTGAATGTGGAGGCGAAAACAAGGCATGGCACTGTGAATGTACCACAAGTTCCCGATGGAGTTCACAATATGGTATTAACCAGTATTAACGGGGATATAAAGCTTACTGAAACTAAATAATATTAGTATTTTTACTCCGCTTAAAAAACTTTCAATGTCCTTAAAACAAGCTTCTGCCCTTATAGTTGTGATCCTCTTAATTGATCAGGTTTCAAAATTCTATATTAAAACCCACTTTATGTTGGGAGATGAAATAAGGGTTTTTGACTGGTTCAGGATTCTTTTTGTGGAGAATAAAGGTATGGCGTGGGGCGCCCAGATTCCCGGCGAGTACGGGAAATTACTGCTTACCACCTTCCGGTTAATTGCGGTGCCCTTTATTGGCTACTGGTTATGGGATTCGGTGAGAAAAAATGGATCAAGGACGCTTATCACTGCCATAGCTTTGATCTTTGCAGGGGCCGTGGGTAATATTATAGATTCAGTTTTTTATGGAGTGATCTTCGAGCACAGCTACAATCAGGTAGCCGATTTTATGCCCGAAGCGGGAGGTTATGCTCCTATGTTGTACGGCCATGTTGTAGATATGCTGTATTTCCCTTTATGGTCTGGTTACCTGCCCGAGTGGCTTCCAATATGGGGAGGTGAGTATTTTACCTTTTTTGAGCCTGTATTCAACATCGCCGACTCTGCCATTACTGTAGGTTTTTTCCTATTGATCATCTTTAACAAGAAAGTTTTTCCGCAGGATAAAAAAGAGCAGGAACAGTCGAAAGAAACCGTTAATTAAGCGACGTCCTGATCAAAGATCTTCTCAAATTGTTTTAGCTCTATGGGCTTGATCAGGTAATCTGTAACCAGGTTAAAGGATTTAGCCCTTTGCAGGTCCCTGGGATCTATTGAAGAACTTACTACATACAGCGTTATCTTCTTATTGAAGTTATTCTTGATCTTTACAAATTCACTAAGAAATTCCCAGCCGTCCATCACCGGCATATTGAGATCTAGAAAAATGATATCGGGCAGCCTGTTTTCACTTATGTTCCCGAGAATAGCTTTAAAGTAATCAAGCGCTTCTTTGCCATTTTTGAAGATGATAAGGTTTTGGGAAAGCTTTTTGATCTCGATGATCTTCTTTACCAGGTTAACATAGATCCTGTCATCGTCAATGATACAGGCAAGTTCTATTGGATGATCCATAGAATTAGAGAGTAATTTTAAAAGTGGTGCCAATGTTCACTGTACTGGTCACAGAAATTTTTCCTCCCATGGTTTCCACCTGATTTTTGGTAATAAATAAGCCTATTCCGTTTGCTTCGGGATGCCGGTGGAAGGTTTTGTACATGCCAAACATTTTATCCCCGTGCTCATCAAGATCAATACCCATCCCGTTGTCGCTTATCTCAAGAATGTTTTCTCCATTCTCTTTGTAGGTCTGGATAAAGATCACTGGTTTTCTGCCTTCGAACCTGTACTTTATGGCATTGGTGATCAAATTTAGCAAAATACTTTCCAGATATTCCGAAATGTAATTTATTTCGTTCAACTGATTAAATTCGGCGATGATCTCCGCATTTTCTCTCTTGATAAGAGAATGTGCAGAGGCGATAACTACATCTAGAGCATCTTTAAATTTCACCACCCGGCGTTCTTTTTTAAGGTTGTTCTGTTTTGTAACTATTGTATTGAGCTCAACAATGGCTTTTTCGAGATTTTTTGAAATGTCATTTACATTGATAAGCAGGTCAAGCTTATCTTCAACAGATTTTGACTCTTCAAGAAGTTGGGAGATGAGGTTTAAATTACTGCTATGGCAGCGTAGCTGGTGAGATACAATATGTGCAAAATTGAATAATCTGGAATTTTGGGATGCTATAATATCCAGGGAATTTTGCAGGTTCAATTCGTTGGTCTTCTGCTCATCTATATCCTGGAAGACACCCCGAATCCCAATAATTTCCTGGTCGTTATTGTAAACCGGCTTGCCAGTGGCCCTCACCCAGAACTCCCTGTTGTGAAGGGTACGCATTTTTATCTCTACCTTGAAAGGGATCCCGTATTTTGAACATTTATGGAACATGTCTGTCACTTTTTCCCGGTGATCTTCGGCATAGAAACGCATTTTATCTTCGGGCTTTGGCTCATGATCTAAAGGGCAATCTAAAATCTTTTTCGTTACATTATCCCAGTACACAGCTCCCGAAGTCACATCGTAATACCAGCCACCCGTAGAGGTCATTTCAGCAGTTTCGTGATAGTAGAAGAAATTCTCTTCAATGGTGTATTCGTCTCTCTTTGCCTGGTGAATGTTCACAAACATGAGTATGGCTGTATCACCAAAAGCACCTTCTTTACCTTTTAAATTTCTGCATTCGAACCACCGGTATTTTCCGTTCTCCAGCTTGATGCGGACTTCAGCATTAAAGGGTTTAGAATGAGTGGTAAGATCTTCAAAATGCTCCCTGAAGTCATACCGGTAATCTTTGTGTAGAATGTTATTGAGAAAGTACTCAAAATGGTCACCTCCTGTATCTGGATCTCCTACCAGATGATTGAAGTGAGGAGACCAGGAAATCTTTTTCGAGAAGACATTGATTTTCCAATAAGCAACATCAAAGTCTTCTAAAATACTGTTTAACTGGAGATCGTTGAGCATTAAAATTCCAATAAGGGAGGTAATAAATGTAATTGAAAACCAGTAGGTTTACAAATTTTTGAAATTATATATTTTGCCGGGAGTGATGCAGTAGTCCAATGGAACGTCGTGTTCGTTAATTTCTTTAATCTCTTCTTCAGCTGGAAATAGCGATAATCCTACTTTTACTACTTCTTTTGTGCAAAGGGAAAGAAACCTGTCGTAGAATCCTTTTCCGTAGCCTATTCGGTTGCCTTTTTTATCAAAAACCAGTAGCGGAATAAAAACCACATCAATTTTTGTAGCCGGGATCTCAATGCCATCTACCGGCTCCGGAATTCCCCAGTCGTTAACTTTAATAACGGTGGAGTCTGTGAGCAGGTAATTGGTAAGAGAGCCACTTTTGAAATCGGATTTTGAGAGTACAATATTCTTATCCTTGCCCTGCAGGATGTGTAAAATGAGCTGTGTGTCAACTTCTTTTTTTTCTGAAATACTCAGAAACAGGTGGTAATAAGAAAAGTTCCAAATAGGAAGATCTAAAAGGCGATTGGCAATCTCCAGGCTGCCTTTTTCAATGTGTTCCGGGGTGAGGGAGTCTCTTAGTTCTTTGTACTCAAGCCGAAGCTGTTTCTTGTTCATAGGATTCTTTTGAAAGAGAAATATGGAAAATGGCATCCCCCTGGTAAACAATGGGCGATTCATTCACATTTATAATGTAACCTGTATTTGGAGCTTTTACTTTGTGCCTCAGCTTTCCGTAAGGGTCGGTAATAGTAGCAATATATTCACCTTTTTCCACGTGTTTGCCGCAGGGGATCTTTACATGTAGAAGGCCACTGTATTTTGCCCTCATCCAGCTGCTGTATTCTATAATAATTGTTTCCCCTGTAGGATCGGGCACATCAAATTTTGGCTTGAGCATTTCAAAATGATCAAGAATGCGCATCACCCCTTCTACCCCCTGTTTTGCAATGGTTTTGTTGCTGTCCTGTGATTTTCCTCCTTCAAAGAGCAGCACCGGTTTGCCCTGTTTTGCACAGGTTTCCCTGTATGATTTGGTAATGGTCTTGGAGATGATCGTAAAAGGTGCATTAAAGATCCTGGCATAGTGCATGGCCATTTCCTCTCCTTTTTTAATCCTGATTTGAGGAGCGTTAAACCGGCTTGCCCCGCCGGTATGAAAGTCCATACAAAAATCGGCTACCGGCAGTATCTTTTGTACAAACTGGTAAGCAAAACGGCTGGCCAAAGAGCCATTTTTGGAACCCGGGAAAACCCTGTTAAGGTCGCGCCCATCAGGGAATTCGCGTGCCATATTTAAAAATCCGAAGACATTTAGAATAGGAATACAAATCACGGTGCCCCTGGCAGGTTTGTTTATTTCTTTTACTATAAGCTGGCGCACCACCTCTACGCCATTGATCTCATCACCGTGAATCCCCGCGGTGATAAGTACCACCGGGCCGGGTTTTTTTGACCTTTCAATAATAATTGGCACTTCTACATGGGTAGTGGTGTAGAGTTTGGCCATGTTAAAGTTAATCGTTGCACTTTTGCCGGGAGGTACTCTTTTCCCTAAGATCTCAAGAACATTGTTCTCATCTATAGATGCCATATACTAAACATTTCGCTCAATATAACGAATAATGGTTTTAGCTATATCTTTTCCAGTGGCTTCTTCTATGCCTTCTAGGCCCGGAGAAGAATTTACTTCAAGAATAAGCGGTCCGCGGGAGCTTTGTAGCATGTCTACACCGGCAACACCCAGTCCCATTGCTTTGGCTGCTTTAATGGCTGCGTTCTCTTCGTCGTCTGTAAGCTGAATGATGCTTGCAGTACCGCCACGGTGAAGATTAGAACGAAATTCCCCTTCTTTTCCCTGTCTCTTCATGGCTCCAACTACATGGCCATCCACAACAAATGCCCGTATATCGGCACCACCGGCTTCCTTGATAAACTCCTGTACAATTACCCTTGCCTGCAGCCCGTTAAAAGCTTCAATGACCGATTCGGCTGCGTTTTTGGTCTCAGCAAGAACAACTCCAAGGCCCTGGGTTCCTTCAAGCAATTTAATGATCAAAGGGGCACCTCCCACGTGGTCTATAACTTCCCCAACATCTTTAGAATAATTGGTGAACACGGTTTTAGGAAGTCCAAGCCTGGCGCGAGAGAGTACCTGCAGGCTTCTCAGTTTATCACGGCTCCTTACCAGAGATTGTGACTCGGTAGTAGAAAAAACGCCCATCATCTCAAATTGACGTACCACTGCAGTACCGTAAAAAGTAACCGAAGCCCCAATTCTCGGAATTACAGCATCGGCGTCTTCAATATGCCTGCCTTTGTAGTAAATACTCGGGTGTTTCTTTTCAATAATGAGGTCACACTTGAGAGGGTCAATGATCTCGACATCGTGATGCCTTTTTTTAGCTGCCTCTACAAGCCGTTGCGTGGAGTACAGGCTGCTGTTCCTGGAAAGGATCTTTATATTCATTCTTGTTTCTTCTTAAAAGAGAGATCGTAATACTCGGTATCTACGATATATTTTCTAGTTATAAATTTACGGCCCAAAAGTACGGGAAATCTCATCTCCTGCCGAGCCGAAAGGGACAGGGAAATTTTCCGGGTCTTTCCAAACAGGGTGATCGTGGTCTGGATTTGATAACGCTTTTGAACAATGCCATTACTGCTTTTCACAAAAACAATATCATAGTCTTTAAACCTGTAAGTGCGGCCATTGTACAGCGGGTGCTCTTCATCCAAAAATGTGCATTTTAGCACCCCTTTTTCTTCCACGATGTGATCGCAGTGGATGGATGAGGTGTAAGCTCCTGTATCTACCTTAACTGCTATGTCTTCGAGGTGTAGATCGGGAAAATCTGCCTTGTCAAAACGGCCAATGGTAATTTTTTCCATGAACGCAAGGTACTAAAAGCAGATTTTTAAAATCTTAACTATTTCTGAAAATATATTCTGCTGAAAATGAAGTAACTCCCCATTGGTTTTATGCTTCGGAAGGTTCTTTAAAGCTCTTTTATGATTCCGGTTTCTTCCTAAGTAATCCTTCTTTTTGACATTTTTGACACCTGAAGCTTCAGAAAAAATTTTTAACACTATACACCCGAACCTACCCAAAAAGGCAAATTCTAATATTTTACCTTTGAAGCATGGAGGAAAATAAGCTGGAAGTACAATTAAAAACCCTCCCCGAAAATCCGGGGGTCTACCAGTACTTTGACAAAAACGGAAGGATCCTTTACGTGGGAAAAGCTAAAAACCTCAAAAAAAGGGTCACTTCATACTTTACCAAGAACAATGATAGCCATCGCATTCGCGTGATGGTGAAAAAAATCCATGAGATAAGGCATATCGTGGTTTCTTCGGAAACCGATGCGCTTCTCCTGGAAAATAACCTCATTAAGAAGCACCAGCCGCGCTTCAATGTAATGTTGAAAGACGATAAGACTTACCCGTGGATATGTATCAAAAATGAGAGATTTCCGAGGGTTTTTGCTACTCGCCGCTTAGTTAAGGATGGCAGTGAATACTACGGCCCTTTTACCAGTTTTAAGACCATACACACGCTTATGGACTTGATTAAGGGCGTTTATCCTCTTCGCACCTGTAACTATGACCTTGCTGAAGATAAAATAAGGAACGGGAAGTATAAAGTGTGCCTGGAGTACCATCTTGGGAACTGCATGGGGCCTTGTGAAGCCTATGAAGCTGAAGCAGAGTACCAGAAAAAGATTGACGCCATACGCCAAATCGTCAAAGGAAATTTTAAGGACTCTTTACAGCAGTTTCGGCAGCAAATGAAAGATCACGCCGAAAAAATGGAATTTGAGGAGGCGCAAAAAATCAAGACCAAAATTGACATTTTAGAGAACTATCAGGCAAAGTCTACAGTGGTGAACCCAAAGATCAACAATGTAGATGTGTTCTCGATTGTGAGCGATGAGGGGTATGGCTATGTGAATTTTTTACAATTGTCGCACGGGGCCATTATAAGGTCTCATACCATAGAAATGAAGAAGAAGCTTAGCGAAACAGACCAGGAACTCCTGGAGCTGGGCATCACCGAGATCAGGCAAAGGTTCAATTCTCTCACCCGTGAAATATATGTTCCTTTTAAGGTTGATGTGGGTGAAGAAATTAAGGTGACTGTGCCCGTATTGGGAGACAAGAAACAAATTGTAGATCTCTCTACAAGAAATGCAAAATACTTTAGGCAGGAGCGTTTCAAGCAAATGAAGATCGTAGATCCAGACCGGCATGTAAACCGTATTATGGCCCAGATGAAACAGGACCTCAGGCTAAACGAGGAGCCAAGGCATATTGAATGTTTTGACAACTCAAATATCCAGGGGAGTAATCCTGTGGCAGCCTGTGTGGTCTTTAAAGATGGGAAAGCCAGTAAAAAAGATTACCGCAAATTCAATATTAAAACTGTTGAGGGGCCTAACGATTTTGCTTCTATGGAAGAGGTAGTCTTCAGGCGCTACCGCAGACTCCTGGAAGAAGGTGAACCTTTGCCGCAGCTGGTGATTGTAGACGGTGGGAAAGGCCAGTTGTCTTCGGGAGTAAAAGCTTTGGAGACACTTGGGCTAAGAGGGAAGATCGCCATTATTGGGATAGCAAAAAGGCTGGAAGAGATTTTTTATCCGGGAGATTCTATTCCTTTATACCTCGATAAAAAATCGGAGACCCTTAAGATCATTCAGCAGTTAAGGAATGAAGCGCACCGGTTTGGTATTACCTTTCACAGGCAAAAGCGCAGCAGTGTTGCCCTTAATACCGAACTTGAAGAGATTCCGGGAATTGGAGAAAAAACCGTGGTTGAGTTGCTCAAGAATTTCAGGTCTGTAAAAAGAGTGAAAGAAGCGTCGATAGAAAGTTTATCTTCGGTGATTGGGAAATCTAAAGCCACGCTGATCTATCAATTTTACCATTCAGAAAATGAATAAAAAACTGTGCATATTTTTCCTTTTTTTGGGGCTTCTGCCGGGAATTGCCCAGGAGCAGGAAGATCCAAAGGTAGGGTTGGTGCTTAGTGGGGGCGGGGCCAAAGGCCTGGCTCATATTGGGGTGCTTAAGGTGCTCGAAGAAGCCGGGGTGCGCATTGATGTTATTGGCGGTACCAGCATGGGGGCTATTGTTGGGGCTCTTTATTCTGCAGGCTATTCGGCTCACCAGCTGGACAGTATTTTTCAAACCATCAACTTTAATATCCTGCTCCAGGACGAACTACCCCGCAGTGCCAAGACTTTTTACGAGAAAAGGGATTCAGAAAAATATGCGCTTACGCTGCCCTTTGATAGCTTTAATATTAGTTTCCCGTCTGCGCTTTCAAGGGGGCAAAATGTCTACAACCTCATGTCTAAGCTAACGCTGCATTTGGAGGAAAATCAGGATTTTGAGGCTTTGCCTATTCCTTTTTTCGCTGTTGCTGCCAACATTGAAACCGGAAAGGAAGTTTTGCTTGATGAGGGGCATCTACCGCAGGCCATTTCGGCAAGTGCAGCCATCCCAAGCCTGTTCAGTCCCGTGATCATTGACGGCCAATTGCTGGTAGACGGGGGAGTTGTAAATAATTATCCGGTAGAAGAGGTGAAGCGCAGGGGGGCAGATATCATTATTGGTGTCGATGTGCAGGACACCCTTATGAAGAGGGATGAACTCAGGTCGGTTTTTGATATTCTTACCCAGGTAAGTAACTTCAGGACCATCACCGATATGCGCGACAAAATTGAAAAGACCGATGTTTATATAGATCCTGACATCAAACCTTTCTCTGTAGTTTCTTTTGAAAAAGGCCGGGAGATCATTGATGAAGGCGAGGCCGCTGCGCGGGCAATATTACCTAACCTGAAGGAGATCGCGGCCAGGCAGAAAGAAAAGCCGGCACCGCAGAATCACATCTCACCTGTAGAATCTTTATACATCACCGGGGTACAGATAGAAGGGAACACCTCTTATCCCAGGGCGTATATTATGGGAAAATTGAAAATTCAGTCGCCCGATACTATTACCTACAGAGATTTAAACCTTGGCATCAATAACCTTTCGGCCACCAGGAACTTTAACCGGATAAATTACCGGCTGGTTCCTTCAAACGGAGGTCACGCCCTTGTGCTGCAACTCGAGGAAAATTCAAGTAAAACTCTTTTGAGAATGGGTGTGCATTATGACAATGTCTATCACAGCGGTGTGCTCCTTAATATTACCCATAAAAGCTTACTTGTGGCTAATGATGTAAGTTCCCTTGATGTGGTCCTGGGAGATAACTTCAGGTATAACTTCAACTACTATATTGATAAAGGCTACTATTGGAGCGTGGGGTTTAGGTCAAGGTACAATAGCTTTAGCAAAGGAGTTTCGTTTGACCTCGCTAGTGAAAATTCGGGGTTTGAAAGCGAAGGGATCAATAAGTTGGAGATAGATTATGAAGATCTTACAAATCAGCTTTATTTAGAGACGCTTTTTCAGCAGGTATTTTCTTTTGGGGTAGGGCTGGAGCACAAGCATCTTAGTGTAACTTCAGAGACTCTTAATACCTCAGGTCCTGCACAACCGTCAAATGGCGAGTTTGATGACAGCTCTTATTATGCTCCTTTCGGATATTTGCTTTACGACAGCAGGGATTCTAAATATTTTCCCACACGCGGGGTTTATTTTGAAAGTGATTTTCACTGGCACCTCCTCTCATCAAGAGATGATTTTTCACCGTTTTCTGTTACAAAGGGAACTCTTGGAGCTGCTTTTTCTCCTGTAGAGCAGTTGGCGGTAAGAATTTCTTCGGAAGCGGGGTTCAGGATTGGTAGTCGTTCAAATAATATTTTTGACTTCTTTTTGGGCGGTTACGGCAATGACTTCATAAACAATTTTACCTCTTTTTACGGGTATGAATTTGTAAATCTTTCGGGAGATAGTTTTACTAAAGCTTTGCTGGAGCTTGATTACAAATTTCTGGAAAACAGCCACCTTATTCTTAGCGCTAATTTTGCCAATGTTGAAAATGAACTTTTTGAAGGAGGGAAATGGATCAAGTGGCCGGAGTATTCGGGATATGCTATAGGATACGGCTTGGAGACCTTCTTAGGCCCTGTTGAGGTAAAATATTCTATTTCCCCCGAAAGGAAGGAAAGTCAGTGGTATTTTAGCCTGGGCTTCTGGTTTTAGAGGTCCTTTAACGGATATTTAGCTAAAAATTGTTCATATTTGTAGCTGTTCCTTCAGGAGTTTTGAGACTCATTACGGAAATTTACGAAAACGTTTTCATTAAAATAAATAACATGCCTTTTTATCACACCCTCGGAAAAATTCCGCATAAAAGACACACCGTCTTTAGAAAGCCCGATGGAAGCCTGTACTATGAACAGCTTTTTGGAACCATTGGCTTCGACGGAATGTATACAAATATGTATCACGAGCAGCGGCCTACGCAGGTAAAAGAGATTAAAGGGAGCTATGATGTACAGCCAAAGGTGGCTACTGAAAAGAATATACAGTCATACAGGTTTAAAGGTTTCCAGGTAAAACCAGACCCAGATTACCTGAAGAGCCGAAGAGTGGTGCTTACCAATAGCGATGTAGATATCGCCCTGGCTGCGCCACAAAAATCTACAGAAGATTATTTCTATAAAAATGCAGATTCAGATGAGTTGCTTTTTATTCATAAAGGCAGCGGGAAGTTAAGAACCCACCTGGGAAACCTGGATTTTAAATATGGAGATTACCTGCTAATTCCCCGCGGAACCATTTATAAACTTGATTTTGATGATGAGGTGAACAGGTTGTTCATTGTAGAATCGAGAAGGCCAATTTACACCCCAAAACGCTACCGGAATTATTTTGGGCAGTTGCTGGAGCATTCGCCTTTTTGTGAAAGGGATATTAGAAGGCCTTATGAGCTGGAAACGAATGATGAAAAAGGGGATTTTTTGATCAAGATCAAGAAACAGGGGAAAATATTTGATATGGTATACGCGTCGCATCCGTTTGATGTAGTGGGTTACGATGGTTACAATTATCCCTATGCTTTTTCTATTCACGATTTTGAACCTATTACCGGCCGAATTCACCAGCCGCCACCGGTACACCAAACTTTTGAGACTGATGCCTTTGTGGTGTGTTCTTTTTGCCCCCGTCTTTACGATTACCACCCCGAAAGTATACCGGCGCCTTACAGTCACAGCAATATAGACAGCGATGAGGTTTTATATTACGTAGACGGCGATTTTATGAGCCGGAATGATATTGAAGCCGGGCATATTTCTTTGCATCCGGCGGGTATTCCTCACGGGCCACACCCGGGAGCTGTTGAGCGAAGTATAGGCCAGACTGAGACCGAAGAGCTGGCAGTGATGGTAGATACCTTTAAGCCCTTAATGGTGACCGAAGATGCCATGGAGATTGCAGATGACTCTTACCATAAATCATGGCTTGATCATTAAAAACAAAACCTTTCAAAAATGGCATTTTTGAGGGTTTATTAAATAACACTTTAAAGAAACATGCCGCACAGCGGCCTAAAATATATTTATTTATGTCTACTGAAAACACAACAGAAATAAAAAAGACCGTGCCACAGGCAGAAGATTTCCTGCCCATAATGGGTACAGATTATGTTGAACTCTATGTGGGGAATGCCAAGCAGGCAGCCTACTACTACCAACAGGCCTGGGGCTTTCAGCCTGTAGCTTATTCGGGGCTTGAATCGGGTAGCAAAGACAGGGTCTCCTATGTACTGCAGCAGGGCAAAATTAGATTGGTGCTTACCAGCCCTTTGCAACCGGGAGGCGAAATAAATGCACATATAGACAAGCATGGAGATGGCGTTAAAGTAGTAGCCCTGTGGGTAGATGATGCCCGTAAGAGTTATGAAGAGACTACAAAGCGAGGTGCGAAATCTTATTTTGAGCCTAAAGAGGTAAGTGACGAACATGGGCATGTAGTGCTTTCGGGAATTCACACCTATGGCGAAACAGTGCACGTATTTGTTGAAAGAAAAAATTATTCGGGGCCATTTATGCCGGGCTACAAGGAATATAAACCCAATTTCCAGGTGAAAGATGTAGGTTTAAAATACATTGATCACATGGTAGGAAACGTGGGATGGAATGAAATGAACAAGTGGTGTGAGTTCTACGCTAAAGTAATGGGCTTTGCGCAAATGGTTTCTTTTGATGATAAGGATATTTCTACGGAATACACCGCCTTGATGAGTAAGGTGATGAGTAACGGTAACGGGCGGATCAAATTCCCTATCAATGAACCCGCGGAAGGAAAGAAGAAGTCCCAGATAGAAGAATACATCGATTTTTATAATGGTGCCGGCGTACAGCACATCGCTGTGGCCACCGATAATATCATTGAAACTGTCACTGCTTTGAGGGACCGGGGAGTAGAATTCCTTTATGTTCCCGAGGCTTATTACGACGATGTTTTAGATCGGGTAGGAGAAATAGATGAAGAACTCGAGCCGCTAAAGGAACTTGGGGTGTTGATTGATCGTGATGATGAAGGTTACCTGTTGCAAATATTTACCAAGCCGGTTCTTGACAGGCCAACCATGTTCTTTGAGATCATTCAGAGAAAAGGAGCTCAATCTTTTGGAAAAGGTAATTTTAAAGCCCTTTTTGAAGCTATAGAAAGAGAACAGAATTTGCGGGGAACCCTATAAATTAGATGCCAACTCATTGATAATGTAGATTAAGACTTAAAAAGATAGGTTTTTACAAAAAGTTGCGTTAAAGTTATTTTTTTAGTTGTGTAATAGCTACTTATATAAGACTTTTGCACCGCAATTTTGGAGTGGTTACCAGGATTGGGAAAAAAAATTACTTTTTTTTTCATAATTTAAGTTTTAGTTGGTTAATAAGATTAAAAGCCCCGTCATTCATTTGACGGGGCTTTTTGTTTTTAATACATTTGGAATAGAAATTGTAATTGTCATATCAAAAAAACCTACTTGTATAAAATGAAGAAGATTACAGCAATTATAATTTCACTTATAGCTCTCAATGTTTCGGCTCAGTCTCATCAGGCTTTTGACGCCGGCGAATGGTTTAGGTTCCGTATTCACTACGGCATGTTCAACGCGAGCTTTGCTACCCTTGAAGTGAAGGAGACCACACTAAGAAATAAACCTGTTTATCATGTGGTGGGGCAGGGAAAATCTACTGGTTTATTACACCTGTTCTTTAAAGTTGATGACAACTATGAAACCTTTATGGATAAAAAGAGTGGTGCGCCTCTCAGGTTTATAAGGCAAATAGATGAAGGTGGTCATACCCGTGATCTACTTGTAGATTTTGATCATGACAGTAATACCGCTCATGTTTTCAATAGAAAACATAATACCAGGGATACTTACGCTATTCCCGAGAATGTTCAGGATATGCTTTCTTCTTTCTATTACCTGCGTAATAATCTTGATGTAAGTGCTATTGAAAAGGGAGAGATGTTTAGCATTAAAATGTTTATAGATGACGAGAATCACGATTTTAAGTTAAAATTCCTGGGGAGGGAGGTCGTAAAAACAAAAATGGGTAATATTGCGGCATTAAAATTTCGGCCCTACGTGTTAGCAGGAAGGGTTTTTGAAAAGAAAGAAAGCCTTACTATTTGGGTTAGTGATGATAAAAATCGCATGCCCCTAAAGATCAAAGCCGATCTTGCTGTAGGTTCTCTAAATGCTGATATTGATGCTTTTAAAGGCTTGAAATATCCGTTGAATATAATAATGAATTAAATATGAGCGTCATACAGCCCGAGATAGCCGAAAAGGTGCGGCAGCTGGAAGAAAAATTCCGAAATTCTGGCCAGGACCTTGGCTCTTATCTCGATGGTCTACTATACGACAAATACCTTACCTACTGGGATTATATCGAACTCGATACCCTTTTGAGCCTGCAGAAACCCAAAACTCATTTTCCCGATGAGGAGATATTTATAGGATATCATCAAATTACAGAAATTTATTTTAAGCTGGTGCTCCATGAAATGAAGCAGCTGGTTGAAGCCAGGGATCTCAAAGCCGATTTCTTTACTGAAAGGCTTAATCGTATTGTACGATACTTCCACATTCTAGCCCATTCTTTTGATGTAATGATTAAGGGGATGGACCGGGAGCAGTTCCTTAAATTCAGGATGGCCCTTTTACCGGCCAGCGGATTCCAGTCTGCCCAGTTCAGGATGATAGAGATTTATGCAACTCCACTACAAAACCTGGTGTTGCAGGCAAATCGGGAAGCATATCGCGCTAATACTAACCTTCAGGAGGTGTATCAAAACATCTACTGGAAGCGTGGCGGGATTAGTTCAGATACGGGAGAGAAAACACTTACCCTTAGGCAGTTTGAACAAAAATATGATGACGAGTTCTTGCGGCTAGCTCATAAGCTTCAGGGTAAAAACCTTCTTGCGCTGTATGACAAACTTCCGCAGGAAGAAAAAAACAATAAAAATCTTATTTCGGCGTTGCGTAATCTGGATGTTGCAGTCAATGTAAACTGGCTTCTGGTTCATATTGGTGCAGCGCAACGTTACCTTGTGGTGAAAAAACACGCTGTAAAAGCTACGGGAGGTACAAACTGGAAAGAGTTTTTGCCGCCCAGTTTTCAAAGGATTTTCTTCTTTCCCGAACTTTGGAGTGAAGAAGAAAAAAAGGAATGGGGTAGACAATGGGTAGAAGAAATGATAAATTAATAAAATATTGAAAGTGAAAAGACTTGGTTACCTGCTAATGCTGATGATGGTTATGACTGCCTGTAATAACCACAATGAAAAACCCGAAATAGCCGATAACACTGTTAAAGTAAAGGCGCCAGCTATTGTAAAAGAGTTTGGTTTTGTATTAAATGATTATGAAGTGGTGCGCGACACCATACGTTCGGGTGATAGTTTTGGACTTATCCTCGGTACGCATGGGGTAGACCCGAATAAGATTTTTGAAATCGTTAACAAAGTGCGGGATACCTTTAATCCGCGTAAAATAGTTCTTGGCAAGCCCTATGCAATTTTAAAGAGCCGGGATTCGGCTGCAACTCCAAATGTATTTATTTATGAGAACGACCTTGTAAATTATACCGTGGTAGATCTACGCGACAGCATTTCGGTATATACTGCCAAAAAGCCCGTTACCATTACAAAAAGATCAGTTTCTGGAGTGATAAATTCCAGTTTGACCGAGGCTATACAAGACGAGGGGCTAAGCTATCTTATTGCACATGAAATGAGCAATATTTACCAGTGGAGTATAGATTTTTTCAGGTTGCAGAAAGGAGACAGGTTTAAGCTGGTCTACAACGAGCGTTACATTAATGACAGCATTTATGCCGGGATCGAGAATATTGAAGCTTCGGTTTTTTACCATGAAGATAAGCCTTATTACGCTTTTAATTTCATGGTAGATTCTACTTCGGGAGAGCGTGATTATTACGATGAAAAAGCCCGGCCGCTACAGAGTTTCTTCTTAAAGGCACCGCTTAACTTTACCCGTATTTCGTCTCGTTTCAGCCCTAGAAGATTTCATCCCGTGCAGCAAAGATGGAAGGCTCATAAAGGTACAGATTACGCAGCACCTCATGGTACGCCAATTTGGAGTACAGCAAATGGTGTGGTTATCGCATCTTCCTATACTGCCGGAAATGGTAATTATGTCAAGATAAAACACAACGGCACCTATACCACCCAGTACCTGCACATGTCAAAACGTGCAGTAAAGCAGGGGCAGCGTGTAAAGCAGGGAGATATTATTGGCTATGTAGGTAGTACAGGACTGGCCACCGGGCCGCATGTTTGCTACCGCTTCTGGAAGAATGGCGTGCAGGTAGATCCATTCCGTCAAAACCTTCCGGCAGCCGAGCCTATTGAAGATAAATACATCCCGTCTTACTTTGCGGCTATTGAGCCTTTGAAGACGGAGCTGGGAAAAATTGAATTTAAAGAACCTATTTAAAATGACTAACACTAATCCAATCCATACCAAAGCCTGGAAAAAACTTCAGGCTCACTTTTCTGAAATAAAAGATCTTAACCTAAAGGAAGCTTTTCAAAAAGACCCTAATCGGGCCGATGCCTTTACTCTTAAGTGGGAAGATTTTTATGTAGACTACAGCAAAAATTTAATTACTGAAGAAACACGTGACCTCCTTACTGCTCTTGCTGAAGAAGCCGGATTAAAGGAGGCTATAAATGCCCTTTTTGAAGGGGAAGAAATCAACAGGACCGAGGGGCGTTCCGTATTGCATACAGCCTTGAGAAGCAAAGCTGATGCCGATGTGAGAGTTGACGGTGAGAACGTAATGCCTGAAGTCTATGAGGTCAAAGAGAAGATCAGGGAGTTTTCTTATTCGGTTATTACAGGTGCCAAAAAAGGCTTTACAGGTAAGGCTTTCACCGATGTTGTGAACATTGGGATTGGGGGCTCAGACCTTGGCCCGGTAATGGTTACTGAAGCACTTGAGTATTATAAAAACCATCTGAAAGTACATTTTGTATCTAATGTTGATGGAGACCATGTACAGGAGGTAATTAAAGACCTTAATCCTGAGACTACCCTCTTCATTATCGTATCAAAATCTTTCTTAACTCAGGAAACTTTGGCAAATTCCACTACAATTAGAAAGTGGTTCACCAAAAAAGCACCGGCCGATGCTGTGGCTAAACATTTTGTAGCTGTTTCGAGTAATGTAAAGGCGGTAGAAGAGTTTGGGATTGAAACTCAGAACATTTTCCCCATGTGGGACTGGGTTGGAGGCCGTTTTTCTCTCTGGAGCGCTGTGGGGCTTTCTATAAGTCTTTCTATAGGGTACGACAATTTTACTGCGCTACTCGAAGGTGCCCGAAAAATGGATGAACATTTTAAGGAGACATCGTTCGAAAAAAATATTCCCATTCAACTGGCACTTTTGACAGTCTGGTACAACAACTTCTTTAAAGCTGAAACCCAGGCAGTCATTCCTTATACGCAGTACCTTCACCGTTTCCCTGCTTACCTGCAACAGGCAATTATGGAAAGTAACGGAAAAGGTGTAGATCGCAATGGAAACGAGGTGAACTACCAAACCGGAAACATCGTTTGGGGTGAACCCGGTACTAATTCGCAGCATGCTTTCTTCCAGCTTATTCACCAGGGAACAAAATTTATTCCTGCCGATTTTATTGGCTTCAGAAAGTCTCTCCATAACGAGCAGGAGCATCATAATAAGTTGATGGCAAACTATTTTGCACAGACCGAAGCTTTACTGCAGGGAAAATCTTCAGAAGAAGTTCGAAAAGAACTGGAGGATAAAAATACTTCCGAAGAAAAGATTGAAAAAATATTGCCATTTAAGGTTTTTAAGGGGAATAATCCTACCACCACTATTCTTGTAGATCAACTTTCTCCTGAAAGCTTTGGAAAGCTAATTGCATTGTACGAACATCAAATTTTTGTTCAGGGTATTATCTGGAACATATATAGTTACGATCAATGGGGGGTAGAACTGGGCAAGCAACTTGCAACTGCAATTCTTGATGAAATCGAGAAAAATGACGTGGGAACGCATGATTCTTCCACTACGAATTTGTTAAAATTTTATCTTTCAGAATAACAGTTAGTTAGCTAAATATTCATTTATTAAACAACCCTCTGGTAAACAGGGGGTTGTTTTGTTTTGTCTTTGTTGAAAACCTCTTGTTTTTTGTGAAAAATTCTTAACCTTTAGTTAAAGGATATTTTTAAAGAAAGTTGTTCTTTTGCAGCAACTTTATAAACACAAACTAACAAATTACACAATGAGAAAATTTTTAGCGTTAGCGTTATTTTTAACGTCAGCTACAATTTTTGCACAAGGAACAATTACCGGTACGGTAATCGATTCTGACATGGATGCGCCGCTACCGGGGGCAAATGTACTGGTAGTGGGCACCAACGCAGGTGGCATGACCGATTTTGGTGGAAAATTCAGTATTCAGACTGATCGTACATCGGGAGTTGTAGAAATTACTTACGTAGGATTTGAAGCAATTCGCGTGCCATTTACAGTTCAGAATGGACAAACTGTTGATCTTGGCAGAATTTTAATTTCGCCAGATGCTGATGCATTAGAAGAAGTGATCATTACTTCTTATTCTATTGCGATTGATCGTAAAACTCCGGTGGCTGTTTCTACGATTAAAGCTGAAGCAATTGAGCAAAGATTGGGAAATCAGGAATTTCCTGAAATTTTAAAATCCACTCCGGGAGTTTACGCAACCAAAGGTGGTGGTGGTTTTGGTGATGCAGAAATTAGACTGAGAGGTTTCGATTCTGAGAACATCGCCGTGATGATCAACGGGATTCCGGTGAACGACATGGAAAATGGTCGTGTATACTGGAGTAACTGGGCTGGTCTTTCAGATGTTACAAGATTTATGCAGGTTCAACGTGGACTTGGAGCTTCAAAAGTTGCTGTGCCTTCTATTGGTGGAACAATTAACATTGTAACTAAAACTACCGATGCAGAAAAAGGTGGAAGCGTTCTTTACTCTTTAGGAAATGACGGGTATAATAAAGTGGGCGCAACACTTTCAACCGGAAAAATGGATAATGGCTGGGCAGCAACTGTATCTGGTTCCAAAACTGAGGGAGATGGATACGTTGATGGCACACAATTCTCTGGTTTTTCATACTTTGTGAATGTAGCTAAAGAACTTGGTGAAGATCATGAACTTTCCTTTACTGCCTTTGGTGCACAACAGGAGCATGGTCAACGTCAAAATGCTGAGCAGTTAATAACTTACAGACAAAGTGAAAGCGGTACCCGTTTTAACAGAGACTGGGGTTATCGTGATGGACAGGTGGTTAGTATTGAAGACAACTTCTTCCATAAGCCACAAATCTCTCTAAACCATTACTGGGATATATCAGATAACACAAAATTGTCTACAGTTGCTTATGCTTCCTTCGGTTCCGGTGGAGGTGGTGGATTTGGAGGTGTCAACAAGTTTGGCCTTGATTCCAAATACAGAGACGGCTTTCTTCAGCCTGTAAACCTTGACCTTATTGTAGAAGAAAATGTGGAGCTTGGAGCTTTAGGTTCAGAAACTTACTTGAGGGCTTCAAGAAACAACCATGAGTGGTACGGACTTCTATCTACAATTTCTTCCGAAGTAGTAGAAAACCTTGAAGTAACCGGAGGTATAGATGTGAGATATTACGAAGGTGAGCATTATACTGAACTTACTGATCTATTAGGAGGACAATATGTTTTTGATGATTCTAATGTAAACAATCCTTTAAATACAGCACAGGTTGGAGATAAGATTGATTACTATAATGACGGTCTTGTAGGGTGGCTAGGTGCTTTTGCACAGGCAGAGTATTCAAAAGATGCGCTTTCTGCTTTTATTAATGTTGCCGCTTCAAATACTTCGTACAAAAGAATCGATTACTTTAGATATGAAGTAGGAAATCAGGAAACCGAATGGGTAGACTTCTTTGGTTACAGTGCAAAAGGTGGTGCTAACTACAACCTTACTGATACTCATAATGTTTTTGCAAACATTGGTTATTTTGAAAAAGCGCCTTTTATGAACGCTGTTTTCCTTAACAACACCAATGATATCAATGAAGATGCTGAGAATCAGAAAATCTTTAGTGCAGAGTTGGGATACGGTTTTAGAAGTCGTAACTTTAGAGTAGACCTTAACGCTTACTACACGAAGTGGGATGACAAGACATTAACCGAGACTTTCCGTCAGGAAGATGGAACTTTTGGTTCTGCAAACATTCTAGGTCTTAATGCGCTTCACCAGGGTATCGAGTTAGAAGTTAACTATCGTCCATTCGAAAACCTTACTCTTAATGGTATGGCTTCTATTGGAGACTGGACCTGGGAGAATGACGTAACAGGAGTTGCCGTTATTGATGAAACCGGAGAATTTTTACGTGAAGTAAACCTTTACATCGGTGGTCTAAAAGTTGGTGGTTCTGCTCAAAACAGTTTTGCTGCCGGTGCCGATTTCGAGCCAATGGAAGGTACTCACATTCGTTTAAACTGGAATTACTTTGACAGTCTGTATTCCGATTTTGATCCTGCAAGACGTGATGATCCAACGCTTGGGCAGTCTTATGAAGTACCTGCTTACGGTTTGATAGATTTTGGTTTAACCTACAATTTCGACTTTGGCGGATTTGATGCTACATTGATTGGAAACGTAAACAACGTATTGGATACAGAATATATTTCTGTTGCGAGAGACAGTGGTTTCTTCTATGGTTTTGGAAGAACCTTCAACATCGGAACAAAGCTTAATTTCTAAAAAAAGGAAAAATGAAAAAATTAGTTTATTTATTAATGATGGTCATAGGTGCGACTTTTACAAGTTGCGATCCTATGGATGACATTCATGCAGAGATCGATGAAATCATCGCGACCGATCCTTTGGTAGGTACTCTCGAGTACACCCTTACCGAAGAAGATTATACGGCTATGGGTCTTGATAATGAATATTTTGCATCAATAGACAGTGCAAATATTGAGATCCCTGCATATCTTGATGAAACCTATCCGCTTTGGGGTAACCAGTCTTTGGCTTCTATAACTGCTAATATTGCAAATCCTTTAATTGAGGTTGGTGAAGCAGTAGCATATACTGTTACCGAAGAAGATTATCTGGCGTTGAATTTCAAATACAAGAATTTTGACAGCTCCGATGATATGGTAAGGTTCCTAAATTATAAATTTCCACAGGCAGAAGGTGGTGATGCAGTTGAGCTTACATACAAGTACTACTCTTCGGGAAATACCAGTGATGAAACAAAGCTTTATGTAAAAGCTGATAATACCTGGGTGGTACCTTACACTTTAACCGATGAGGATTATGAGGAAATGGGACAGGGTCGTTATAAAAACTTCTCTAACCGTGAAGATGCAGAAGAGATTATTCCTAACTTTTTAAGATTGAAATATCCTTATGCTCTTAAAGGGGACACTGAGACTATTCTTTATAATCTTCACATAGGTAATGGTAATACCATTGAAGTAATTCAGATCTTTAACTACGATGGTCAAAAATGGTCAACTACTGCTGGTGTTGTAGAAATGGTATTGCAGTATGGTCACAATGGTACTGCATGGGAGCCAGACAATACAATTATCTATACATTGACTCCTGCCGACTATGCACTTACAGGAAATGAACAATATGGTAACTTCAACTATTGGGATCAGGATGATTATGATGCTGCATTTGAAAATATTGTTACCATACTTGAAGCCAGATTCCCAGAAGCTGAAACTGGCCAGAAGTTCCTCGTTTACTTTATAGGTTATGCAGGAGCGCCTGCTACTTATAGCGTAAATGTCATCGTGAATGATGAAGGGGAATTCGTCCTCAATGAATAACAGCAAAACACTTCAAACCGTCACTCTTAGTGGCGGTTTTTTTTTATCCATATTTACAAGAATGAAGAAATTTATTTATTCACTATTAGTCAGTTTTTTATTCCTATTTGCCTGTAGTACAGACGATGATAATAGTAAAGTGCCTAATCCGCCTGTAGATCCCGAGGTTCCTTCGGAAGAAAGCATTTATGTGATTCCCGATGCCCTGGTTGGGTATTATGACAGTGTCGATTTTACACTTTCTACTGAAGAGCTTTATGATGAACTTGCAGTTCTTACCATAGAGAAACATAAAAATATTCTGGGGTATATAGATCGTCATGATTACCTCTATGATGCCGATGAAGATCCATCCAATCCTGCAAATGTCCTCTTATTATATTCGGGCGAAAGCAGAAGTAAAGATGAGTACCAATCTTCAGGAAATCCTAATGATGTTCAAACCTTCAACACAGAGCACGTTTATCCAAAATCTCTTCTTGAGGGTGACGCCATTGCCGACCTTCACATTCTGCGGGTGGCCGATATTGAAATAAATGAGTCAAGGTTGAACTTTCCTTATGTTGATGGCGATGGTCAATATAAACTGGTTAATAATAACGCTTTCTACCCGGGTGATGAATGGCGTGGAGATGTTGCCAGGATGATCATGTACATGAACCTTAGATACAATGAACCATTTGACGAAGTGGGTAACCTTGACCTGTTCCTGGAATGGAATGCTGAAGACCCTGTTTCCAATTTCGAGATCCAGAGAAACGAAGTTATTTCCGATGCCCAGGGTAACAGGAATCCTTTTATAGATAACCCTCACCTGGCAACCAACATTTGGGGTGGAGACGAGGCTGAAAACCGCTGGGATGGCGAAGCCGATTCTACCGATGATGAAGCTCCAACTGTTCCTGAAGGTCTTACTGTAGATGAAAAAGGTTTCGAAAATATCAAGATCTCCTGGAATGCTTCAACAGATAATGTTGCGGTAACAAAATATTATATTGAAGTGAATGGAGAATACTATACAACTGTTACTTCAACAACTGTTAATATTATCGACCTGGCACCTGGAACAACTTACTCCATCACAGTAGCTGCTGGAGATTCGGCTGGTAACGATTCCGATGAAAGTACAGCTCTTGAAGTAACCACCATTGCCGATGAAGAGGCACCATCTGTGCCACAAGATCTTGCTGTGACAGGATCCAGTTCTTCAAGTATCTCATTGTCCTGGACTGCATCCTCAGATAATGCAGCTGTTCAGGGTTATGATATTTACATTGATGATGAATTCTATAAGAATGTAGAATCTGTAGAATATACTATTGCCGGTCTTGATGCCGATCAAACTTATTCATTTACTGTTGCAGCTGTAGATATCTACAACAATACTTCAGCTCAGAGTATTGCTGTTGAAGGTACAACAGATGCTGAAACAGGTGATTCTGAAGGAGCTTCTTCAGTAATTATTTCTGAATATATTGAAGGTTCTTTTGGATTTAATAAAGCTCTTGAAATTGCCAACTTTTCAGATGAATCTGTAGATCTTGAGTCTTATTCGCTTATGAAGATCACCAACGCAGGTGAAACCTGGGAGAATGAATTTAGCCTTGCCGGGTATACCTTAGAGGCAGGGGAAGTTCTCGTAATTGTGAATGTTGATGCCGACAGGCAGGGGCTACTTGATGCTGCCGATATCAAAACCGATCACCAGGTTGTAAACTTCAACGGGAATGATCCAATAGGACTTTTCCTTGACGGTGTACTGGTTGATATACTGGGTGAAAAAGGAGGTGCCGATTTTGCAAAAGATGTGAATCTTAGAAGAAAACCCGGATCCACACCCAATACTACCTTTGTGCCCGATGAGTGGGAAACTTTCAGCGATGAGAATACCGAAGGTCTTGGAACTTTTTAAATTGTGAAATCCATCATACAAGCCGCTCCTTTCCTGGAGCGGTTTTTTTATTTAAATAACTTATCTTTACCCCAATAAATCTACTATTATGCACGAAACTGTACTCTTTATCCACTCCTGGTGGGCGTATCTGGTCTTGCTGGTCCTTCTTGTTGCAACTGTGAATTTTATCATTGGCATTTCCTCGAAAAAAGAATATGCTGCAACAGATTTTCGATTGGCTTTATTTTCGCTAATTGTGTCGCATATCCAGCTTCTTATTGGGATTGTTCTCTACTTTGTTTCTCCCTATTTTAAAGCCTTTGGGCAACTGGGAATGGGAGAGGTGATGAAAGATTCCACCTTGCGACTTTACCTTGTGGAGCACCCGCTTATAATGGTTATTGCTGTGGCATTGATCACTATTGGATACTCAAAACACAAGAATAAGCGCCTGTCTAACCAAAAATTTAAAACACTCGGTATATTCTACGGTCTTGCCCTGGTTTTTGTGCTTTCGCGAATTCCATGGTCTGCCTGGTTCTAATCGGCTTCTTTGGTTAGGATGATGTACACCGGAAAGTGATCACTAAATCCACCCGTAAATCCTGACTGTCCAAAACTTCGGAAAGGATAATTCTTATAAGTCCCCTTAGAGGTAATAAGAAACGGCGGATTAAAAATATAGGCCCTGAAAAATGTCAGTTTTTCAGGGCTTTTTTCTATTAAAGATTTTGATACCAGAATCTGGTCAAACAAATTCCACTGGTCGCGATATGCCGAAGTTCCTGTGCCTTCCGAAGCAATTGCAGCAAAAGGATTGTATAATCCTCCAAAGTCTACCTGCTCCTTCTTTGCCCTGGCTCCCAGGATTTTGTTCAGGCTGGCATTGGCTGGATCATCATTAAAATCTCCCATATTTACTATCATGGCATAAGGATCCTGCCTTTGTAGTGAGTCTATAATGTATTTATTAAGCCTCGCAGCCTCTGTTCTCTTATAACTGCTTAGTTTTTCCCCGCCACTGCGCGAAGGCCAGTGATTTACAATAAAGTGAATATCCTCGCTGTCTATAGATCCGCTCACTACCAGTTGATCTCGGGTAAAATCCCTTTTAGAAGTGTTTTTTGCCTCGTAGATCATTAGCACATATTTGTTCCAGTCCTTCAACTTAAAGGCATTGGCCCGGTATAAGAGTGCGACATCAATACCCCTTTCATCTGGAGAGTCGCTGTGCACGATCTGGTAATTATAGGGTGCCAAAAGTGGCATTTTTACGAGGTCTTCCAGCACCTGAAGGTTCTCGATCTCACATAGCCCCACAATTGCTGGGGGTGATGGCAGCTCCTCTCTTCCCATGCTGCTTATCACCAGCGCCAGGTTCTCCAGCTTCTTTTGGTATAGTTTTTCTGTCCATCTGTACTTCCCTGTGGGTGTGAAATCTTCATCAAAAGTGTCTGGGGAATCGTAAATATCAAATAGGTTTTCAACATTATAAAAACCGATACTGTAAGCATTATAGTCCCTTTTTTCCTGTGCTTCTGCCAGTTGATAAGCAAGAATGGAGATGCTAAGGATCAATAAATTAAGTGATTTTTGTAGCACCAGATTTTCTTTTGTTAAAAATGATAGGAATCAGATTAAAGATAAAATAAAAAATGTATTATTGCTCCATAAATGCCTCCCCTCTAATGTTTTATGAAAATATTTTCTTTTGGGAGGATCCTGTTTTCTTTCCTGTTTCTGTCTGCAGCTGCTTTTGGGCAGCAGGTTAGCGGTGTAGTGATCGATCAGGTTTCGGGAGAGCCTCTTAGCGGCGTTTCCGTAACTATTTCGAACACTGTCGTCGAGAGATCTACAGATATTGAAGGTGTTTTTGTTTTTTCTGAAGGGCTTCCGCAGGGAGAACAAATTCTTACACTCTCCAAAAATGGCTTTTTCAGCAAACATTTTCCGCTTAAAATTACTTCTGAAGATATAAACCTCGGCCAGATTCCTTTAGTTCCCAACCTGCCCGAAATGCAGCGGCAAACCGAAATCATATCTCTTGGCGACCACGAGCTGGACGAAGAACAAAGTGTATCAAATATTTCGGGGCTCTTGCAGGCTTCTAAAGATGTTTTTCTAAATGCAGCTGCTTTCGACTTTAGTCCCACCTTTTTTCGGCCTCGCGGTTACGACAGTGAATATGGGAAAGTACTCATCAACGGTATAGAAATGAATAAAATTTTTTCCGGAAGGCCGTTGTGGAGCAATTGGGGCGGATTAAATGATGTGCAACGCAACCAGGAATTCTCTAACGGCACCACCCCTTCTTCGGTCTCATTTGGAGGGCCGGCCGGTACCACGAATATCATCATGAGGGCTTCTCAATATACCCACGGCGGCAAATTTTCTTATGCCGTGGCCAACAGGTCGTATTCCGGGAGGGCTATGGGCAGCTACCATAGTGGTTTATTGGCTTCAGGCTGGGCGTATTCTTTTTCTGTGGCAAGGCGTTTTGCTGAAGAAAGTTTTGTTGAAGGGACTATCTATGACGCCAACTCATTTTTTGCTTCCGTAGAAAAGAAAATCAATGATTCGCATAGCCTGAATTTCACCGCATTCTACACTCCAAACAAACGCGGCCGAAATTCGCCCAACACTCAGGAAGTTTTTGAGTTGAAAGGGAACAGCTACAATGCGTATTGGGGATGGCAGGATGGAGAGATTAGGAATTCACGGGTGCAGGTTGTCGAGGAACCTGTATTTATGCTCAACCATTCCTGGACTGTGAATAAAGCTCTTGAAATAAATACCGGTGTCGCATACCAGTTTGGGAAGATTGGGAACAGCAGAATTGAATATGGCGGTAGCCGGTTATATCGTGAGGGTACCGAAGATATCTTTTTGGGCGGGGGCAGCAATCCCGACCCTGCCTATTATCAAAAGCTGCCATCTTACTTTCTAAGATTCACAGATGCACAAAATTTCAGGGAAGCTTACCTGGCAGAGCAGGAATTCCGGAGCTTTGGGCAAATTAACTGGGGTGAACTCTATCTTGCAAATGAATCGGCTACCGTAGCTGGCGGTAACGCGGTTTATGCCCTTTATGAAGACAGGGTCGATGACCGGCAAATTTCTGCAGCCTCAAATTTCAGGTATGTGGTCTCTTCTCAACTTGCAATCACGGGAGGTGTAGATTTCAGGCAGCTTGAAAGTGAAAATTTTGCTTCGGTACTTGATCTCTTTGGTGCAACCTCTTTTTTGGATGTCGATGCCTTTTCAACAGGATCAAAGGCGCAGAATGACCTCAAGAATCCAAATAAATTAGTTTCCGAAAATGACATTTTTAAGTACCACTACAGCTTTGATGCCACGAAAGGCGGCGGATTTCTTCAGGCGGAGTTTAACCTTCAGAAAATAGAGACTTACCTGGCTATCGAAACTTCGGCTACCACTTACCGGCGCACCGGCCACTTTCAGAATGGCAATTTCCCCGACAATTCCCTGGAAGAAAGCGAAAAAATCAACTTTGGGAATTACGGTGTGAAGGGCGGGATCACCTATAAATTGAATGGCAGGAATTACTTCAGTACTAATCTTTCTGGGTTTACCAAACCTCCGGCGTTGCGAAATAGTTTCTCAAATGCGCGGCAAAACAATGATGTGGTTCTTGGGCTCAGGAGTGAAAAAATAATGACTGCCGATGCAGGTTACCAAATCCGAATGCCTTTTCTCACCGGAAGAATCACCGGATTTTATGGTCTATTTAAAGACGCTACCGAAGTTTCCTTCTATTATGCCGATGGGCTTGCAGGTTCAGGAAGAGACGTAACCAACGCCTTTGTTCAGGAAATTATGACCGGTATAGATAAGCGGCATGTGGGGGTTGAATTTGGGCTGGAAATTCCGGTTACTACTACCCTAAAAATACGCTCTGCGGGTTCAATTGGTGAATACATGTACCAAAGTAATCCCAATATCTACCTCACTTCAGATGATTTTACTGAAGTCCGCCACATGGGGCAGACTTTCCTGGAGGGATACAGGCTTCCAGGTGGTCCGCAGCGAGCAGTACAGGTAGGGTTTGAATATCGGGATCCTGCGTATTGGTGGATTTCAGCTTCTGCCAACTTCTTTTTTAAATCCTTTATAGATGTTGCCCCTCTTCCGCGGACCAAAAATTTTGAAACCGACCTTGATGGCTTGCCGCTCTTGAACTTTGATAAGACGATCGCACAAGAACTGCTGCAGCAGGAAGAATTTGAAAGCTATATGCTGGTAAATGTTGTGGGCGGCAAATCGTGGAGGATTAAGAACAGGTTTTTGGGCATTTTTGCCAGCCTCAACAACATACTGGATGCTACCTACAAAACAGGAGGCTACGAGCAATCGCGCAACGTCAATTATGCGCTGCTTAAAGCCGATATGGAGAGAGACAAACCCCTTTTTGGATCTAAATACTGGTTTGGCCCCGGCACTACTTATTACGCTCACGTTTATTTAAGATTCTAAAAAATGAAGAGAATTTTGCCATTTTTGAGCCTGTTGATTATTGTTTCCTGTGCTCCTGAAGATGATTTTACCGCACCTGCCGTGACGGTTACTCCTGTAGAAACCAACATTGAGCTACAGGCGGTGGTGGGAATGTTTATGCAAGATCAGGAAAGAGTTTTGAGCTTTGATAAAGATCTCGTGCTTGAGGCTTATGTGGTTTCCAGCGATGAAGCCGGTAATTTTTATAAAGAAATGGTGGTACAGGACAAGCCGGAGCAGCCCAGGGCAGGGTTAAATATTAAACTAAACATGACCTCCTACTATCAGTTCTATAACTTCGGAAGAAAAGTGTATATTCACCTTAATGGCCTTAGTGTTGGGCAGGTGAACGGCATAGCAACACTTGGCGTGGCCGACGGAAACCAGATCGTAAACATTCCTGAATCGCAGGTTACTTTGCATATAAGCAGAAGTGCAGAGGTAGCTCAAATCACCCCGAAGCTCATAAAAGCCTCAGATTTTGGTGATCTACTGGAGAACCTGTACGTGCAAATAGAGAATGTGCAGTTCAATAAATTGCTGGTCAACCTTCAAAACCCAGCAACTTATGCAGCAGAAGAAAATGATGAGTTTGACGGGGAAAGGCTGGTAGAGAGCTGCGAAGGAGATTTTCCTTTTATCGTTAGCACCAGTACCTATGCCGATTTTGCTGCTCTAAAGCTGCCCACCGGTTCGGGGAGCGTGCAGGGAATTTTGACCAGAGATTTCTATGATGAAATTTATACCATTTATATCAACCTTCCGGGAGATATCAGCTTCAGCAATAACCCACGCTGTGATCCTGCAATTTATGATTGCGGCCTGGCTAAATCAAACGGAAGCAAAATCCTGTTTGAAGATGATTTCAGTTTACAGAAGAACAACAAACCTGTTGATGGAAAAGGCTGGAAAAACATCATCCAGGAGGGTTCCCGCCCATGGGAGGCTTTTACTGCCACGGGGGCAAACGCTTCCCTGGGCCGATCGGCCAGGATGAGACCGGCAGGTTCGGGTGATGCCCGCAGCCTTAGCTGGCTTATTACGCCAAAGATCAATTTCGATACTAATTCGGCAGAAGTACTCAGATTTAAAACTTCTACAAGCATGGCAAATGGCAGTTTTATGGAAGTGCTTATTTCTATCGACTGGGATGGTTCCGAAGAGAACCTTTTAAAAGCGGAATGGAAAATCCTTTCGGCCGCAAACATAGCAGCAAATAACGATTTCTTTGGCGATTGGATTTCCTCGGGCCTGGTTGACCTTTCGTGCGTAACAGGTAAAGGTTATATCGCCTTTAGGTATACCGGGAGTGACCATTCGTATTACAACGGTATCTATGAGCTTGACGATGTTCTTATTACTGCTGATTAATACCTGATGAGAAAACTTATATTTGCGTCAAAATAAATACGGGTGCAACAAGAAATAAATCTTCAGGTTTCTCCTGAAACTGCCGCAAATACCGAAGCCTTAAAACATCATCTTTCGAGGGAGAAGGGAATTCCTTTTTCTGAAATAAGACATGTAGAGATCTTAAAAAGGAGCATCGATGCCAGGCAAAAGAAGATCAAAGTAAATTTAAGGGTGCAGCTTTACCTGCAGGAAAACTTTGAAGCAGAAAAGATCAATAAACCGGAATATAAAGATGTTTCGGCTGCCCAACCCGTGATCATTGTGGGAGCCGGGCCTGCCGGATTATTTGCCGCCCTTCGTTGCATTGAACTGGGTAAAAAACCCATTGTTATTGAAAGAGGAAAAGATGTTCGCGCCCGGCGCCGTGACCTCAAAAAGCTGAATATTGAACATATAGTAAACGAAGATTCCAACTACTGTTTTGGAGAAGGAGGCGCCGGAACTTACTCTGACGGGAAACTCTACACCCGAAGCAAAAAACGTGGGGACGTTAACAGGATCCTGGAACTTTTTGTTGCTTTTGGTGCCACTCGCGAAATTATGGTGGAGGCGCACCCTCACATTGGTACAAACAAGTTGCCTGCTATTATTGAAAATATCACCCGCACGATTATTGAACATGGGGGAGAAGTACTTTTTAACGCGAGGGTAGTAGATTTTGAGGTGAAAAATGATGAAATCGCTGGTGTGCAGTTGCTTGACGGAAGAAAAATAGCTGCGAAAAAGGTCATTTTAGCGACGGGACATTCGGCCAGGGATATTTTTACGCTACTGTACAACAAAAAGATCTATATAGAAGCAAAACCTTTTGCCCTGGGCGTAAGGGTAGAGCATCCTCAAAGCCTTATTGACCAAATCCAGTACCACACTGCAAACCGTGGAGAATTCTTGCCTCCTTCTGCCTACAGCATTGTAAAACAGGTTGAAGGCCGGGGTGTTTATTCCTTTTGTATGTGCCCCGGCGGGATCATTGCGCCCTGTGCCACCTCGCCGGGAGAGATCGTGACCAATGGCTGGTCTCCCAGCAAGAGAGATCAGGCGACGGCAAACTCCGGGATTGTGGTGGAAATAAGACCTTCAGATTTTGCCATTTTTGGAGATTCACCATTGGTTGCTCTCAAATTTCAGCAGGAAGTGGAGAAAAAAACCTGGCTCGCCGGCGGAAAAACTCAAACCGCCCCTGCCCAAAGACTGGTGGATTTTAGTAAAGGCAAAACCTCCGGAAATCTTCCGCAGACCTCCTACAAACCCGGAATTACTTCAGTAGACTTAGGAGAAGTGCTGCCAGATTTTGTTCATAAAAGCCTTCAGAAGGGATTTGTGGAATTTGGCAAAAGCATGAAAGGCTACTTTACCAATGAAGCTGTAGTGCATGCTACCGAATCCCGAACTTCCTCGCCCGTGCGTATTCCACGTGATCCTGCAACTCTTGAGCATGTGCAAATAAAAGGGCTTTATCCCTGTGGTGAAGGTGCAGGCTATGCCGGTGGAATAGTTTCGGCCGCTGTTGATGGAGAAAAATGTGCTGAAAAAGCCGTTTTGGCAATAAACAATAAACAATAAACAATATTCAATGGTTCTCCTCCGCTTTCAGGTTCGGTTTTCCAGGTTTTCCCTTTCGTTTGTTCCTTCCGAAGTGTTGTGGTACAATTTTTCAAGGGGCACACTGGTTAATCCGTGTACGACTGTAGAAGCTACCACAACCAGGCTGGGAATGATCCAGACTTCATCAAAATTAACTTTGTCTTTAGCAAGTACTGCATAATAAAGGGCTGCGACGCCTATAGGCCCAAACCAGCCCATTATGAGAACGCTGTAAATTTTCTTTCGGAACTGAGGCATAAAGGGCATTAAAATGAGCAGTGCCGGGAGACGTCTTAAGAGGAGGATGAGAACAACGATCAACACCGGGGTCCAGCCCAGGGCATACCAGTCCTGCCAGGGCAGCATGAGCCCCAGAATAAAAAATACGGGAACGGTGGTGATCCTTTCCATAGTTTCCTGAATTCTCTCTTGTTCGAGATCTTCATTTGCAGTAATATCTTTTGCAAAAGCAAAGCCACCGGCGAAAACGGCAATAACAGGGTTCATTTGAAGCAACTCAAAACCCGACAGGAGCAACAGGGCTACTGCGATTGAAAAAGATAAAAGCGTCTTATGGTTGAGGTAGCCGGCCTTATGGGTCTTTTTAAGAAGATAACCGCAGCCGTAGCCCACGCCATATGCCAAAATTGCACAGAGAATGCTCTCATACAACAGGATCTTGACAAACCAGTTACCTAGGTCTCCGCCGCCTTCTGCATTTAGCAGGTAAAGGGCAAGAAAAACAATGGGAAAGGCAAGCCCATCATTCACACCGGCTTCAAAAGAAAGTGTATTTCGCAATTTTGCCGGCAGATATTTTTCCGCTTTTTTGCCGGTGATAAGGGTAGATGCCACAACAGGATCGGTGGGGGTTATGATAGCACCCAGCAGCAGGCATTCAAAAATGCCGAGATTTGGCATCAGTAAATAAAAGACTCCGCTGGCCAGCACCCACATAAGCAGCATTCCGAAGATCACCAGGATAGAGAGGGTAGTAGCATTTTTCCTAAAAATGTGGCTTGGAAGCCGCAAAGCAGTTGCCATTAATGCCATTGCAATGGTGAACTGGCAGGCTACTTTAAGAATATAAAATTGGGTAGGAGAATCAATGATCTGTATTAGGTTGAGCACAGCGGGCCCCAATATTACACCCAGCGAAAGTGCCAGTAAGGGTTCGGTAATTGAAACATTTTGGATCTTTTTAAAAAATGCACCTACAAGTATGATCAATAAGCTTATAAAGAATATGATAGTCATTGCATCCATTGGTGCCCTGTTTTTAGCTGTTATTTTAAAGGTAAGCAGTTGCCGCTGCTATTTTCTTAAGAATTTTTTAAAATGTTGGAATACCAGGTGGTCTTTGCTGCTGTATTTGCTGGCGAACACTTAAAGTTCCCTTAATGCAATGGTGCAGTTAGCTGCTTTCTATTATCTTGTATAGTAGGCAGATACTCAAAAAACATTCTTTATGCTTTTAAACAAAGACAATACATGCGCCAGCTAATAATTAAAATTGCAAAAGGACACAAGGACGAAGTTTTAAAATCTATTGAAGAATTCGAGGGTAAGAATACTATTTATTTACCTCAGGACGAGCAGGATGTATTTGTTATTTATTTGCCAAACAGAACAGTTAATAACTTTCTAAAGCGTATTGATGAGTATGAAGAACCGGAAATAAGTCTCATTCCGCGGGGGGTGATCACTTTGTATCCGCCGGCTTCAGAATCTCCCGGGCAGGTGGCCGATGTACAGCCTAAAAGTTCGTTGGAAATTTACCTGGGCGGCATTCAAAGTGTAGGTTCTGTAAAAGGCCTCATTGGTTATTCTTTTGCCGCCGGGATTATTGTGTGGATAGGACTTTACACCACAACAATTTTTCTTTTAGTGGCGGCAATGTTAGTTGCTCCTTTTGCAGGTCCGGCTATGAATGCGGCACTGGCCACTGCAGCAGGAAAGATGCCTTTGCTTAAAAGCAGCCTTAAACGTTACGGTATGGCCATAGGAATAGGAATATTGGCCAGTTTTTTAATGACCGTAATATTTCCTCTTGAAACCTTGACGCCGTTAATAGTAGAAGTGAGTCATGTGTCAAAAGTGGCACTTTTACTACCTCTTATTTCAGGTTTTGCGGGGGCAATAAATATAGTGCAATCAGAAAGGGACAGTCTGGTTTCGGGTGCGGCAGTGGGCATCCTGGTTGCTGCTTCCCTTGCGCCACCTGTAGGACTCGTGGGTGCCGGAATTTACATGATGGACTGGGAAATTGTATGGAGCAGCGTTTTCAGGATCATCCTGCAACTGCTGGGAATTCATTTGGCCGCCACACTTGTTTTCTATTTCTTCGGAAGAGTTACTCCGGGAGGGGTTCGTTTTCTTAAAGGGAATAAAAAGCTCACCTACCTTACCACAGCCATTGTAACACTGGGAATTGGAGCAATGATGGTGTGGCAGTTCAGTCAGCCTCCTTTTCTTCGGAAGGCCAGCATGAATACAGAGCTTACTGAAGAACTTGATAAAGAACTCAATAAGCTTGACTACATTGAGGTGATAGGAAAGGATGTGAATTTCACAAATACCATGATCAATGGAAATCCTACAGTGAGCTACAATATAACCGTGCTTCCCAGTGATACTACTTTATCAGAAAGTGTTCTTAAAAAGAGGATAATCAATCATCTTAAAGAAAACCTGCGCCACCAGGAAGACAATATTTATGAAGTCTTTCAAGTCAATGTAGCTGAAGATTAATAATCTGGAATAAATTATGGACGACACTACTTTTTTATGGAACGGACTCCAGCCTTTGGTGCGCATCGTAATAGTTGGTGTTACGGCTTACCTGTCTATAGTTCTTATCTTGCGGATATCTGGGAAAAGGACTCTGGCAAGCATGAGCGCCTTTGACTTTGTAATTGCGGTTGCGGTAGGTGCTGTTTTTGGACGGACCCTCACCACCAAAAACCTTTCAATTTCTGAAGCCCTTACAGCCTTTATTTTACTGGCGGTGCTTCAGTTCGTTTTTGCATACTTCGAAAATAAGTCAGACACTTTTAAAAATATATTCAACACCAAACCCAGGCTTTTGTATTACAATGGAGAGTTTCTTGAGAAGAACCTGCACAAGGAGAGGCTCGATAAGAGCAAGGTTCTTAGTGCCGCCCGAAAAAAGGGCTTTGGCAGCATGGATGATGTTGCCGCGGTAATTCTTGAGATTGATGCCACCCTTTCGGTAATTGGGAAATCAGAGGAGGGTGAAAACTCAACGTATAGCGAACTGGTAGAGAAAAATGATCTTTAAAAATGTAAGAAAGCATCTTCTATGTGCTCCAGCCGGGTTCCTGCCTTGTTTTTAATTATGGCAACAATATCAAACCGCACTTCTACATCCAGATTGTGCTCATTCACAAAATGATCTATTGCCTTAACCAGCTGATTGATCTGTTTCTTCTTTACAAAATCCTGCGGATCCCCAAAATCGGGCGTACTGCGGGTTTTTACTTCAACAACAGCCAGGATGTTGTTTTTACGGGCAATGATATCAACTTCCGCCTTTTGGTACATGAAGTTTCGGGCCACAATTTCATAGCCGGTTGCCAGAAGATGTGCTACAGCAAGTTCTTCTCCCCGTTTACCTAATTCATTGTGCTGTGCCATCAGTTTTTAAATCCTTTGTAAAACAGGGTGTCAAAAATGTCATTTTTGGCACCCTGTTTAGGTATAGGTTACTTCAATTTAAGACCTGCTTTCCTTTTGATAGATTACGGCCCTCACCTTCAGGTCAAGGTTGATAATATCCTCTGGATTGGCTTCTATGATGTGATCTCCATAAAAGTTTTTTGGAGGTGCATCTACCGGGGTTAAGAAGACCCTTACATTAGAATCATTCATCTTCCCGTCCTTCCAGTCTACAGCCCCGCTGTAATCCCAGCCAAACCCGTAGAAATCTATGGGCCCGTTGTTGATCTTTACCAGGTCTTCATAGCGGGTGCCAACGGTAATCCCTTCACCTGTATGCCAGCGGCCATCTTTTTCAACATAGATTTGATGCGGCAGGTTTTGGGTTTTATCTTCCCAGATAATAAGGAGTTCGTCATTGGTCCCCGGATAAAGAATACTGTAAGCCCGCTCTACCGTACCCTCGTCAAAAAGGTCAATTCCTTCAGAGATTTCTGCTTCAGGATAAATGCTTGCTAACCGGTTTTCGCTAATGACTTCAGCTAAATTTTCAAGCTGAAATCTTTCCGAAGAAGTGGCTGTGAGTTTTCGGCTTTTACAACCTGAAATTGAAATTATGAGCGCAAGGAGGAACAGTTTCTTCATTTCTACTTTTTTACTAAAATGCATAACATTTGTCGCATCGGCATTGCCTTTTACTAAAATTTAACGTGTAATCCCCTGCACTTGCTTAACTTTACAGCCTTTAATTTTGAGAATGGAATTACCAAAAAGATATACGATTACGGCTGCCCTGCCGTATACTAACGGGCCTATACATATTGGACATTTGGCAGGCGTTTATGTACCTGCCGATATATACGCACGCTTCATGAGAATGCAGGGGCGCGAGGTGGCCTTTGTGTGCGGGAGTGATGAACACGGGGTGCCTATTACCATAAAAGCAAAAAAAGAAGGCATTTCTCCACAAGATGTGGTAGATAAATACCATAAAGTAATTAAAAGAAGCTTTGAAGACTTCGGAATTTCTTTCGATAATTATTCGAGAACTTCGGCTAAAGTTCATCATAAAACAGCTTCCGAATTCTTTAAAAAGCTGTACGATTCTGGTAAATTTACTGAAGAAACCACCCAACAACTCTACGATCCTGAAGCTGAACAATTTTTGGCCGACAGGTTTGTGGTGGGTACCTGCCCAAAATGTGGTTTTGAAGAGAGTTATGGCGACCAGTGTGAAAAATGTGGAACCAGCCATAACGCTACAGATCTTATCAACCCAAAGTCGGCCATCACTGGCTCCACTCCGGTCTTGAAGGAAACCAGGCATTGGTTTTTGCCGCTAGATCAATACGAAAGCTGGCTTAAGGAATGGATCCTTGAAGGACATAAAAAAGACTGGAAATCTAATGTATACGGACAGGTAAAATCCTGGATCGATGACGGGCTGCGGCCACGTGCGGTGACCCGCGATCTTGACTGGGGGATTCCTGTACCCGTAGAAGGTGGGGAAGGGAAAGTGCTGTATGTATGGTTTGATGCCCCTATAGGCTATATTTCGTCTACTAAAGAGTGGGCAGAGAAAACCGGCAGAGACTGGGAACCGTTCTGGAAAGATGAAGACACCAAGCTTGTACATTTTATAGGGAAAGACAACATTGTATTCCATTGCGTTATTTTCCCGGCCATGCTTAAGGCTGAAGGCAGTTTTATCCTTCCGGAAAATGTACCTGCAAACGAATTTTTGAACCTGGAAGGCAACAAGCTTTCCACTTCAAAGAACTGGGCGGTGTGGCTGCATGAATATCTTGAAGAATTTCCTGGTCAGCAGGACGTGTTGAGGTATGCCTTAACTGCTAACGCGCCGGAGACCAAAGACAATGATTTTACCTGGAAAGATTTTCAGGCAAGAAATAACAACGAGCTGGTTGCCATTTTTGGAAACTTTATCAATCGGGTGGTAGTGCTCACCAACAAATATTACGAAGGAATAGTTCCTAAACCCGGAGCATTTTCTGAAGTTGACGAACAAACTTTAGCCGAATTAAAAGCCTATCCTGCAGTGATTGCAAGTTCTATTGAACGATACAGGTTTAGGGAAGCCCAGGGCGAACTCATGAACGTAGCCCGCCTCGGAAATAAATATTTGGCCGATGAAGAGCCATGGAAGCTTATCAAGACCGACGAAGAAAGGGTGAAAACCATCATGTATGTGGCGTTGCAGATAGCCTCGGCACTGGCCAGTCTTAGTGAACCCTTCCTGCCATTCAGTTCACAAAAGCTGAAAAATATATTAGATTATAGCCGCTCTACTTCGGAAGCAGTGATCAACACCAGCGGAGTTGTTTTTGGAGAAGAGCAGGAGGAAAGCGAATGGGAAAAGATTAGCGCCGGAAAAGAGCTTTTAGAACCCGGACATGCTATTGGAAAAGCCGAATTACTTTTTTCAAAAATAGAAGACGAACAAATTCAGAAGCAATTGGATAAACTGGAAGCAACAAAGGCAGCAAACAAAGCCGAAAACAAAAAAGCCGAACCCCAGAAGGAAATTGCCACTTTTGAAGATTTTTCAAAAATGGATCTGCGGGTGGGAACAATAGTTGAAGCCGAAAAGATGCCGAAAGCCAACAAGCTTTTAGTGTTGAAGGTAGATACCGGAATTGATGTACGCACCATAGTTTCGGGTATTGCTGAAAGCTTTAAACCTGAAGATATTATAGGAAAAAAAGTAACCGTGCTTGTGAACCTTGCACCGCGTAAACTGCGCGGGGTGGAGAGTGAAGGTATGATCTTGATGACCCAGAACAAAGAAGGTAAGCTGGTCTTCGTGAATCCCGATGAAGAGGGAGTGAAAGAGGGTACGGTGATTTCGTAGGTCTCGACTCCGCTCGACCTGACAATGCGTTGTCTCCCCGAGCGGAGTCGAGGGGTTTCTTTCTAGAACGATCTTCAATTTGAAAAGATGAAACTGTATTATGTCTATATCCTTGAATGTTCCGATAAACTCCTTTATACGGGTATAACAAATGATATTTCCAGAAGACTGGAAGAACATAATGCTGGATTAAATAAAAACAGCTTCACCTATAAAAGGAGGCCAGTAGAAGTAATATTTCACCAGGAGTTTACTAATGTAATTCAGGCAATATGGTTTGAAAAGAAGATCAAAAAATGGAGCGCTCAGAAGAAAAGAGCTTTGGCTAATGAAGATGAGATACTTCTGAAGCTTTTGGCTGAGTGCCGGAATGAAAGTCATTCTAAAAATAGGAATATTAATAATTAGGAGATTGCCAGTGAGCTTATCCTGAATAATATTTAGAAAGGATTGAGGTCTCGACTTCGCTCGACCTGACAAATGAATTGTCTCCTTTACACCATTTAGTCTCCCCGAGCGGAGTCGAGGGGTTTCTTGAGAAAAAGAATTAAAAAAAACGATAGGAGGTTTGCATTCCGCTCGACCTGACAAAAAAATGCTCAAAATCGCTTTCCATCCCATTTACTTTCTGCCTTTGCCCAAAGGCCATCGTTTCCCGATGGAAAAATATGAACTGGTGCCACAGCAATTACTTCACGAGGGCACCTGCACCCAGGAAAACTTTTTTGAACCTGTATTCCCCAACGAATCTGATATTCTTGCTGTTCACGATAAGAATTATGTAGAGGCGCTAAAGAATCAGACGCTGAGCTACCGCGAAGCCAGGAGCATTGGCTTACCTCTGTCTAAAAAACTGGTGGAACGGGAATTTCTAATTACCTCGGGCACTATTAAGGCGGCAGAATATGCTCTGCAACATGGCATTGCAATGAACATTGCCGGTGGCACCCATCATGCTTATTCAAATCAGGGGGAAGGCTTTTGTATGTTTAACGATCAGGCGGTGGCGGCGAAATGGCTGCAAAAGGAAAATCTAGCAAAGAAGATCCTTATCGTCGATTTAGATGTACACCAGGGAAATGGAACGGCAGAAATCTTCCAGAATGATCCTTCGGTCTTTACTTTTTCTATGCACGGGAAAAACAATTATCCCTTTAAAAAGGAAAAATCTGATCTTGATATAGAGCTGGAGAACAATACCGGCGATGAAGAATATCTAAAGATCCTGAAAGAAACCCTGCCCCGACTTATCGAAGAACAAACCCCTGATTTCATCTTCTATTTAAGCGGAGTGGACATCCTGGCTACAGATAAACTTGGAAAGCTGGGCTGCACCCAGGCCGGTTGTAAGGAAAGAGACCGATTTGTACTGCAAACCTGCCATGACCTGAGAATTCCGGTTGAAGTGAGTATGGGCGGCGGCTATTCTCCCCATATTAAAAATATTGTGGAGGCACACGCCAACACTTTCCGGCAGGCACAGGAAATCTATTTTTAAAAAATAACAAGCGCAGGGAGTTCCTGCACTTGTTACTCAAAAATGGCATTTTTGACACCTATTTTTCCGGCAGGATCAATTCTCTGCATACAACTTCGGTTACATATTTTTTGATGCCGTTCTTGTCTTCATAGCTTCGGCTGTTCAGTTTTCCTTCGAGCTCAATTTCCCTGCCTTTAGGAACCTGCTGCTCCACCATCTCGGCCATTTTGCCCCACGCGACGATATTATGCCATTGGGTATCGGTCACTTTTTCTCCTTTATGATTGGTGTAGGTCTCTCGTGTGGCAAGGGAGAATTTTGCCAGTTTTCGACCGGTACTTAATGTGATGATCTCGGGCGCCTTGCCCACGTTGCCCGACAGCTGTACGTTGTTTTTTAGCGTGTTCATAATTGTATGAATTATCGTTAATAGATCCTTATTTTCCGAGAAGCAGTACCTCATTGCAAACTACTTCTGTTACATATCTTTTTATGCCGTCTTTATCCTCATAGCTGCGGCTGGTAAGTTTGCCTTCCACACCTATTTCTTTACCTTTAGGCACGTAGTTTTCAATAAGATCGGCAGTTTTGCCCCAGGCAACTACGTTGTGCCACTGCGTATCGGTTACTTTTTCGCCTTTGTTGTTCTTATAGGTTTCATTGGTGGCGATAGAGAATTTGGCAAGCTTCTTACCCGATTCCATGTTTACGATCTCTGGTGCGTTCCCTACGTGTCCAATAAGCTGTACTTTGTTTCTTAGTGTGTTCATGATGTCAAAATTTGTTTTAGCTGAAATTCATTTGTTCATTTCAACGAGACAAACCTACTACCGGTCTCAAATGTTATTCGGTTGATACTGATTTGTTTTCGTTTACATCCGTTTGTAAGTGTTTGTAAACGAATAATTTTTGTGCCGTAAATTTTTGTATTATTACAAAACTGCTGTGTTATCAACCATTTGAGACCAACCAAGAATGAACCAAAGAGCCTTCTGGAAATATTACCGGGATTTCAATTTTTTCAACCTCATTTTCTCTGTGATCTCGGGAATATATTTTGGAATGTTAAGCGGTACGCTAATCTTTCTTAGCTTCGGAATGCTTATTGGCTATCTTGGTTACGAAACCTTCAGAAAAAATGAATATTACCTGTACTACAACCTCGGATTTTCCAAAAGATTCCTTCTGAAGAAGGTGTGGATCTGCAATCTCATTTTTGTGACTCCGCTTCTAATCATACTCTTCCTTTTTCTATGAAACAGCTCGAAGTAAATAAGCTGAGTCATAGCTTCGGAAAAAATCAGCTTCTGTGTGACATTTCTTTCAGCTGTAAAACGGGTGAGATTATTGGCCTTTTTGGCAGGAATGGTTCAGGTAAATCTACTTTGCTTAAGGCGGTAATGGGAATTATAAGTGTAGATGCTGTAAGTTTAACGCTTGATGGGGTGAAGGTGAAAACTTCCGAAGTAATTCCGAAGAAAATGACAGGCTATTTGCCTCAGGACAGTTTTCTCCCCAAAGAGCTGAAGGTGCGCGATGTGATTCCCCTGATTTTTCCTGAAGGAGAAGGGCAGGACAGGATATTTTACTCGCCGGGGGTCGCTGCTTTTGAAAACAAAAAGGTTGGCAAGCTCTCTGCCGGACAATTAAAGTACCTGGAATTGCTGTTGCTGGCCCACCTGCCGCATCCTTTCCTGCTGCTAGACGAGCCTTTTTCTATGGTGGAGCCGCAGTATATCGAAAAGATCAAAGAGCTGCTGCTTTCGCTTAAAGCAACTAAGGGGATTGTGGTTACAGATCATTATTACCGCGATGTGCTGGAGATAGCAGTTGGTAATTTTATTCTGAAAAAAGAGAAATTGCACAAGGTGGAAAACGAGGAAGACCTGGCAACGCACGAATATTTAAAAGTTAGAAATCAATGAAACCTGCTTCGGCAAAAGAAATAAGAGACGAATTAAAACACCAGGACCGGGAGGAGCTTTTGCAAATTGTGCTTCGCCTGTCGCGTTTTAAAAAGGAAAATAAAGAACTGCTTACCTATCTCCTGTTTGATGCACAGGATGAAGAGGAATACAAGCAGAAGGTGAAAATGGAGATGGATGTAGAATTTGAGGAAATCAACCGCAGCAATGCTTATTACACAAAGAAAGGCATCCGAAAGATCCTCAAAAATGTCAAAAAATACAGTCGATATTCGGGGAAAAAGGAAACCGAAGTAGAATTGCTGATCTATTTTCTTCAGAAGATGAATGATTTCAAACCTTCCATCCGCCGTAATAAGATCCTGAAAAGCCTTTATGAACGGCAGCTGGACCTGGCGAAAAAGAATATGGAGAAGCTGCACGAAGACCTGCAGTACGACCTGAACCTGGAGCTGGAGAAACTTGAGTAGTATTTAGTATTTAGTATTGAGAATTGAGATTCTGGCCTATAGTCAAGAGTTAAAATAGTTATTAAATCATTGAGTAAAATGGATTTTCCGCATTTTGAAACAGGCCGGCTGCGGTTAAGGCAGATCACAGAAGATGACCTTGAAAATATATTTTCGGGCCTTTCACATCCCGGGGTGATCAAATACTACGGAGTTCATTACAAGAGCCTTGATGACACCTGGGAACAGCTGGAGTGGTATGCAGAACTGGAAAGGACCCGAACGGGCATATGGTGGGCGATAATTTCTGCTGAAGACAATAGCTTCTGCGGGGCAATTGGGTATAACAACCTGAGCAGGGAACACAAAAAAGCAGAACTGGGATTTTGGCTGCTTCCGAAGTATTGGGGAAAGGGATATGTGCAGGAGGCGCTGGAAGTGGTGCTGGAATATGCTTTTCAAAAGTTACATCTCCACAGGATTGAAGCCTTTGTGGAAACCGAGAACATCAGTAGCCAAAATACCCTCCAAAAATGCCATTTTCAGCAGGAAGGAATTTTGAGAGATTCAGAACTAAAGAACGGCAGGTTTATTAGTGTGGCTGTTTTTTCAAAAATTAATTGAATAAGAGTTAAGAACCAATGCTGATTTGAAAAAGCTGAGGTAAAAAGCAGAAGTCTTTAAAAACTTAATCTTTCGGAATGGGCAGGTGATGATTAGTAGGTAAATTCATTTTTATTGGAAGAAAGTTTTTCACATTTTGATAAATCCCATTCCCTTTAATAACGCGGATAGTAGATACTTTATGAACAAGTTCTGAGTATAGTTTGGGAGTATATTACGAACAAAACTAATAGTATACTAATAGTAAACTAATACCTTTTTCTATATTTGTAAAGCGTTTACGATAAGCAATAAAAAACCCACCTGTTCCAGCAGGTGGGTCTTAGACAAAAGTTACTGTTGTTCACTTATTGTCTCTCAGGGGCTAAAGCTCTCTGAGGATCATGTAGATCAAAAGCAAATAAATCGCTTCCATATCATACCAGGTATTTGAGCGTTAATCACAAGAACCGGAGTTGCAGCTTCGGTTTTTGTTTTTTCAGTACTGATTAACTCTGTTACAGAACTTTGTAAAAGTACCACCTTTGCTTCATGTTAAAAGGGGGCTTCGCAGCTTTCTTATTAACCAAAGTCTGTTGAAAAAAATTTTCTTTTATTTTTGACTCTTCTATCCCTGTCTGTTACTGCCCTCAACCTTTTGATATGGCCATAAAAATATTAACAAGCACAGATATTTTTTCTGCAAATTGCTTCGCCTGTTAAACCATTAATAGTTTGTGGCGAAGCTTCAATGAACAGTGAGTGAGAAGGTCCGAGTAGAGAAAAATGATCTGTGCATCTGTGGCCTTTTTTCAATTAGCATTATTAATAAACAAAGATTTTTTCGTGAGCTTAACCTAATCTTTGTGATCTTAGTGAGAAATTACACATGAGTGAGTCATCCTTCCGAGTAAGAAGACCAAGAAAAATTATTCGTGTATTCGTGGCCATTTTTTTAATTATCAATCAAAAATAAATAGGAGTAAACAGATTTGAGTGGAAAATCTGAGTAGAGAGAAATCATCTGTGCATCTGTGGCCTTTTTCATTGAGAGTGCAAGCCCAGCAAATCAAAATCATCTTTGTATCAGCGACAAAAAACCTCTCAGCAAAATTTAATGAAAAATCACTAATTTTAAAAGTATGGAAAAAGGCTGTCTTGAATGTGGAGAAAAAATTGTGGGGAGAACAGATAAAAAGTTCTGCAGCGATTACTGTCGCAATGCATATAACAACAATCTCAACAAAGACAGCAAGAATCTGGTGCGCAACGTTAATAACCAGTTGCGCAAAAACTACCGTATTCTCGAAGAGCTAAATCCCGATGGGAAAATTAAACTTTCCAAATCAAAACTGCTTACCAAAGGCTTTAATTTCGATTATTTCACCAGCATATATACTACAAAGACCGGGAATACCTACTACTTCGTTTATGACCAGGGATATCTGCCGCTTGAAGGGGATTTTTATGCACTTGTAAAGAGGATCTAAGAGCCCCAGCTTTGTCCTTTCAGGGCAAGTGCTGCCCTAAGAACATCACTCTGGCTTAATTGCCCTACAAGTTTGCCGTTGCTTACTATAGGAAAGCGACGAAACCTATGTTCAATGAATTTTTTTGCTGCTTCAAGCACATTCATTTCAGCATCTATAGTAATAGCGTCGCAGGTCATTCGTTTTTCCACAAGGTTGTCATCCATCGGCAGATTATAATACCTGCTGTCTGAGATATGTTTTATACAATCCCCTTCAGAGATCACTCCCTGCAAATTATAATCCTCGTCCACCACACAGGCACCCGATATTTTATGATGCATTAGTTGCTCCATCACTTCAATAACAGTTTGATGTTTTCTGAAGGTCACCAGGTCTGTCGTCATATAATCTTTCACGCACATTGGAGTACTTGCAGCTTTTTCGGGCTCGGCCCTTCTTCCTTGAAAACTCTTTATTCCCATAGCACAAGTATTTGATTGTTAGCTCTTAAAATATGAATTTCCTACAATAATATAAAGGGAGTTGGCAATACTTTAAGATTTTTGGACAGCCAGCTTAGTTGTTGAACTGCTTTTAAATATATTTGAATATGGCTAAAAATATTCAGGCACTTATTGCGCTTCTGGTTCTTATTGCAGGTATCACCTGGAGTGTGCAGGGAACACGCCCCTATGTAGATTTAGATAAAGAAGTACCAGCTAATGAATTCTCTACGGCCCGGGCTTTTAAACACGTTCAGGCATTGGCGCAGCAACCTCACTATGTGGGTAGTGCGGCGCATTCACATGCCCGAAATTATATTGTAGATCAACTTGAAAACCTGGGGCTTCTCATTGAAATGCAGGAAGGGTTTACCCTTAATAAAACAGGTGCTTTAGTACGTTCACAAAATATCCTGGCACGAATAGCAGGCAAGGGTGAGGGGCCGGCGCTGCTTCTTATGTCACACTATGATAGTGCAATGCATTCTTCGCCGGGCGCCAGTGATGCAGCCAGCGGCGTGGCAACCATACTTGAAGCTATCAGGGCGTATCGTGCTTCGGGGAATGTTCCCGCTAATGACATTATCCTTCTTTTTACCGATGCCGAAGAGCTGGGCCTCAACGGTGCCGAATTGTTTGTAAAAGAACATCCGTGGGCTGCAAATGTTGGGCTGGCCCTCAATTTTGAATCTCGTGGTAGTGGAGGGAATTCTTTTATGCTGCTTGAGACCAACGGAGGAAATAAAGCCTTAATTGATCTTTTTACTGAAGCCGAAGTCCCTTATCCCGTCACAAATTCCCTGGCTTACAGCGTTTATAAAATGCTGCCCAACGATACCGATCTTACTGTGCTGCGCGAGCAAGGGAATATCAACGGACTCAATTTTGCTTTTATCGATGATCACTTCGACTATCACACGGCTACAGATATTCCTGAAAATCTTGATGCACGTACGCTGGCCCACCAGGGCAGTTATTTAATGCCCTTGCTGAAGTATTCGGCTTCGGCACCACTCAGCAGTCTAAATTCTGAAGAAGATGTGCTATTTTTTGATATTCCAGGCCTCAATTTAGTAACGTATCCATACAGCTGGGTCTTTCCCCTGTTGTTCATTTCGCTTCTTTTGCTACTTGCCGTAATTATCTTTGGGATGCTGAAGAAAAAGCTGAAGGTGAAACCAATGCTGAAAGGCTTTTTGCCATTGCTGCTATCGCTTTTCCTGGCTGGGTTGGCAGGTTATTTCTTTTGGGAATTCGCCCTTTGGTTTTACCCGCAGTACCAGGAAATGGAGCACGGCTTTACTTACAATGGTTACTGGTACCTTGCAGCCATAATCTTCCTGGCCCTCGCCATTTGTTTTTACGTTTATCACAGGTTCCGGAAGCCTCAAAATACACATGAACTCCTGGTAGCGCCGCTTATTTTGTGGTGGATTATAATTGCCCTGGCTGCAGTCTACTTAAAAGGGGCGGCATATTTCGTGCTTCCGCTTATGTTTGGAATTGTACAGCTATTCATTTTGATCCTCGATTTAAAATGGAAATTGATCCTCCTGGCCTTTTTGAGCCTGCCGGCCATCTTTATTCTCATGCCGTTCATCCTGTCGTTCCCGGTTGCATTGGGGCTTAAAATGCTCTTTCTGTCGGCTGTTCTGGTGGTGCTTTTATTCGTGCTGTTGTGGCCGGTTTTTGGAGCGCTAAGGAGTAATCAGCTTTTTGGGTTCGTGTGTTTTGTGATTTTTATAGGGCTCTTCCTTGTTGCACATTTTAAATCGGAATTCAATGAGGCACGTCCACGGCCCAACAGCCTGGTCTACGTGGCCGATAAGGATAGGAATATAGCCACCTGGAACACTTATGATGCCGGGCTCGATACCTTTACTGCAGCTTATTTTGAAGATGCTGAAGTTGCACAACAAGAGAATTGGTTTGGGAGCAAGAACGGCAGCAGTTTTAGTAAAACTGCCCCGGCACCACAAATTATGCTGCCTGCACCCTATATCTCTGTTCAAAAAGCCAGTAACGAAGCTGAAGGAGAGGATGTGTACCACGTAAAAATTGCTCCAAACCGGGAGATCAATCGAATGGCCCTTTTTGCCGATAAAGCCGTTAATTTTAAATCTTTTAAAGCCAACGGACTGGAAGCAGGTTACCTTCAACCCGGCCAGAGTGAGCTTCACGTTCACAAAAGCAGGTGGAGGGACCAGTTGTTGTCTTATTACGCCGTTAGTAAAGACACCCTGCGCCTGGAAATGACTGTTGAAGAGGGACTGCAGCCCAAAATCACCCTCTTGGAGGCATCCTATGACCTGTTTGAGAATACGCAGTTGCAGGTGCCTGCCCGCGATGAGGCTATGATTCCGCGGCCTTTTGTGCTGAATGATGCAATTGTGGTGAAGAAAACGTTTATTTTAAAGTAAAGCACCAAATTTCAAGCACCAAATTCCAAAATAGACACAAAACAAATTACAGATATTAATGTCATCGATCGTAAAATATTTTTTTCTCACGTCACACGTCTGTTCTAACTTCGTACTTCTAAAATTTAACTTTTCATAATTTGAAAAACATCTCCATACTCGGAACCGGCTGGCTGGGATTCCCGCTGGCTAAAATGCTAATGGCTGAAGGCCTTTCGGTAAAGGGCTCTACAACTTCTGCTGAAAAGCTTCCGGTTTTAAAACAGGCAGGTATCGATGCTTTTCAAATTAAAGTTACTGCGGAAGGTGTTGAGGGAAATATTGAAGATTTCCTTTCCAAAAATGGCATTTTGATCGTTGATTTTCCCCCGGGACTTCGAAAGAACCCGGAAGTGAATTATTCCGAAGCAATAAAAAAGCTGGCTGAAGCTATTGAGGCTTCAGGTGTCAAAAAGGTCATTTTTGTGTCCTCAATTTCCGTTTATGAAGAGACAGAAAGCTTTCCTGTCTATACCGAAGATACGCTTCCCAATGCCACTTCAGCTTCTGGGAAAGAGATCATTTCCGCAGAAAAAATTCTTCTTGAAAATGCCATTTTTGACACTACAGTAATTCGCTTTGGCGGACTCATTGGTGCGGGGCGCCATCCTGTGAAGTACCTTGCCGGCAGGAGCGGACTCGCAAATCCGTTAGGGCCTGTAAATCTTATTCATTTGGAAGATTGCCTGCAGGTGATAAAAAAGGTACTCAAAAATGACATTTTTGGAGAGGTATACAATGCCGTTTTCCCACTGAATCCGCCGAAGGAGCAATATTATCAGAAAAAAGCAGGGGAAATGGAGTTGGAGCTTCCGCAGTTCGATGAGTCCGCACCATCTGTAGGAAAAGTGATTTCAGCTTCAAAAGTGATGCGGCAGCTTGGAGTGGAATTCAGCGCTGGAATTTGATAAGTATCGGCACGGATTACAAATCCGCGCCAGCTGTTTTTTGTCTTTTCGCGATGGGATTTATTGCTTGAGTTTTGTGTCGGGTATTTTTATTCATGTGATTGCTGCTGGTGGCAGTATCGGCACAGATTGCAAATCCGCGCCAACCAATTAAGTACTCTTTAGAAATTAGAATTTGACATTTGGTGCTTGAAGATTGGAATTTGGCTCTTCTTAATGTATATTTTAATCTTAATAACTTTTGAAACTTTGCAGTGGCATCATACCTCCGTTTTTTTAGATTTGAGGTTTTGAAAAATTCGAGGATAGCCTATGAGCGCATTTGTGATAAGTAAAAGAGATAATGGGAATTATAAGTTCACTTTTGCCTCCCGGAAGGGAAAAACCATCTTCACCAGTATTGCCTGCAGGGAAAAAACCGACTGTGAAAAGATCATAGAGACAATTCAGGGGGAGCTCGATTCTTTCACATTCAGGAAGGCCAGAACGGGTTCGGGAAAATATTTTTTCAGGATTACCCGCGGCGGATTTGTGCTTGCTACCAGCCGAAAATTCTCTACAGAATTAATGCTTCAAAAAGGTATTGATCAATTCTTGAAATATGTGCCGGAAGCCGAAACACTGGATTTTTCATTAAATGAAGATGTTTTTGCAGAGGTTGAAGAAGAAGAATGATCTTTCTTATTAATTGAATATTTTGGAGGGGGATTTCTTTGGGAATTGCTGTGGGAATTGCTGTGGAGACGTTGCATGCAACGTCTGTACTTTTCCATTTCCTCCATTTCATTCATTTCTTTCCCCCTTCTTTCTCTTCTCTTCTATCTTCTCTTCTATCTTCTCTTCTATCTTCTCTTCCTCATTTTTCTTTCCTTTTTTTTCTCTATTTTCTTTAGAATATTTCCGGGGGTGAAAAAGGTGCCTAAAATGTCATTTTTGAGAGGTGTTTTTCTTCTGAAGAAAAGCAATCGGCTTCGAAATATCCTTCCGCAGTAAAATTCAGATTTTAAGCTTCGAGAACAGGGGATTCACTTTCCTTTTTCACCAGGAACATCACATACACCAGCAGGCCACAGGCAATTAAAGAAAGCAGGATCATGACGTTCCATGTGGTGGCGTACCCGAATTTGTTGATCATCTGCATTCCGGAATTGTGGCCAAAAATATGTCCTATAGAAAAGGCTATGCTGTACAAAGCCATGTAGGAACCTTGTTTTCCACCTTCGGCTCTTTTGAGGGCAAAGCTGTTAGAAAACGGAAATGCGATCATTTCGCCAAGGGTCAAAAAAATCATTCCTACAAGCAGGATTCCCACCCATCCTGTAAGATTGATAAGCATAAAACTGATGGCGACAAGTATAGAGCCCGTGATGACGTGGAAAAGCGTGGAACGGACTTTTGCTTCCAGGTATTTGATGAGGGGCATTTCAAACAGGAAGATGAGGAAACCGTTTAAGCCCAGTAAAACTCCAATCTCGAACTCGCTTAGAAAATGCACTTCGGCGTAATATAAGGGGATGGTGGAGAAATACTGCAGAAAAACAAACCCAAACAAGATCATGGCACCAATGAAAACCAAGTAAGGTTTGTCTTTCATCATGGACTTCGGAATGCTGAGGATCTCTTTTGGATTTTCAACAGCTTTCTTAGGATGAAGCAATTTTAGCAGCAGAAAACCTGCTGTGATACAGGTAATCCCATCTACCCAAAAGAGTCCGCCGTAACCGGCACCTGCAATAATCAATCCGCCAACGGCGGGACCTGCGGAAAATCCGAGGTTAATAGCGAGCCTTATTAGTGTGATAGATCGAGTTCGGTTTTGAGGTTTACTGTAGGCGTTAATGGCGACAAAAACTGCGGGCCTAAAAGTGTCGGCTACCAGCATTACGATAAAGATTCCGGCGCAAATTCCCCAGAAAGTGGTGGGAAACTGCAAAAAGATAAATAGCACGCCCGAAATGAGCAGGCTAAAGGCCATGGTTTTGTAGTGGCCAATCCTGTCGACAAGTTTCCCACCCAGCCAGGAGCCGGCGACGGAACCCAGGCCAAAGAAAGTGAGGATCCAGCCTACTTCTTCGAGAGAAAAGCCGCGGTTTTTAGTCAAGTACAGCGAAAGGAACGGAATCACCATGGTTCCCGCACGGTTGATGAAGGTGATAAACGCCAGCAGCCATACCTCCCGCCTCAGGTCGCTGAATGATCCTATATACGCCTTAAATAATCGCTGTAACATTGCTGAAAATAAAAGGCTGAAATTAAATTAAAAATGGATTGGTTTGGTTGCTGCTGCCAGTATTTTTTTAGTAGCCTCAGGTTACAGTTTTAGAAGTTCTTGCTACTGCGATGTTCACTATGGGGCAATTATATCTGTTTTTTGCTTAATTCATGGAGTTTTAGGATGGTTTTCCAATTCCTGGTGGTAGCTCCAACTTTTAATTTCTTCTCAAAAAAATTGTTGTTCAGTTTTGTTTGGTGGTATTTACCTTCGCAAAAAATGAATACCTCTTTTTCTGCGATTTTAAATTTATCGGGGTCGTAGTTAAAGGTTTGTGTTTTTTCTAAATTTTCTTTCGAAGGTTTTTCCTTTAAAAAGGTCAGATGTAATTGATTGATGTCTGTATTTTTATCATAAAACGGATTCTTACGAATCAAAGTCTGCAGTTCTTCTGAATCCCGAACAATGACAGGTACTTCAAACCCAAATTTTTCTTGAATAGCATCTTCAAGTAAATCTTCCAGCTTAGAGTTTTTTAGTTGAGAATTGAAAAGGAGATTGCCACTTTGAATGTAAGTTTCTATTTGTTCTAAACCCAATTGTTCACATAAGGCTTTTAGATCGGCCATTAGGATCTTTCTTTTTCCACCAACATTTATTCCTCTTAAAATTGCAATTTTTCTATTCATGTGGATGGTGAATGTGATTAGTAAAATATCATTTTTGAAAGGTAAAGGTTTCTTTAGGGAATTATTTTATGATCAATGGAATTTATCCTCTTTCCATTTTGCCGGATTATTCTTGATGTAGTTGGAAATGTTCTGAAAAGAGATTTCATTCCGGATGATGATATCATAAAAGCGGGTTTGCCATTCAAAATCAAATCCCAGCCGGTGGGCATGTTTTGTGGTGGCCGATTTATATGATCTGATTATTGTAGAAATAGAATTGGATTTTGGGGAGATCTTTGCCATTTGGGGATTTTTAGGGGGAGGCTGAGGATAATCCTGGGGCTGAGGAGACAGTGGAGACGTTGCATGCAACGTCTGTACGGGAGCTTGGGGATGATTCCCGGGGGAATCATTTTTGGGATCTAATCGATCCTCAATATTTCCTTTGGAAATATTTTCTTCCTTCGGAATTTCGGGATTATTAAGGATGAGGATGCCGTGGATGTGGTTGGGCATCACAATGAAATTGCCTAATTCCACGCCAGAGGCGTGGTGGGGAATTTCGTGCCACAGGATATCTGCAATTACGCCTGTGGGAGAGAATTCCATCTTTCCGTTTTTGATTTCTCCAAAGTAGTGTTTTCTATTGGCGGTGCAGATGGTGATAAAGTATGCGGCATTCCATCTGTAATCCCAGCTTTCGAGTCGGGCAGATTTTATTCGGTATTTGTTTTTAAAAAGATCGGCCATTGGGCACCTGCTTAATGAGTGTGTTGCTAATTTTGGTTGAATTCATTCTTCTTCCGAAGAGGTTTTAAGATATAAAATTTTAAATATCAATTGTTTATAAGATAAAGATTTCTAAAAAAAGGTGTTTAAAAATGCCATTTTTGAGAGGTGTTGGTGGGGGATGGTGTGGCAGTGGAGACGTGGAGACGTTGTTGCATGCAACGTCTGTACCTTTTCTTTTTGAATAATTCCTGGCGGAATTATTTAATCCCTGCGGGATTTATATTTTCTTTTTTTCCTTTGGAAATAAAAAAAAGCCCCTCTTTTGGAGGGGCTTGAAATGTTCTTTTGAAAGGTATTACCAGATTTTCACTCTGTTTTCAGGAGCTACGTACATTGAATCTCCTTCCTGAATATTGAAAGCATCATAGAAAGCATCAATATTTTGTAATGGAACGTAAGCTCTGTATTCTCCCGGGGAGTGTGGATCTGTCTTGATCCTGTTTCGAAGTGCTTCTTCTCTCATCTTGGTTCTCCAAACGGTAGCCCAACTCATAAAGAATCGCTGCTCGGGGGTGAATCCATCTATTTCTCCCGGATTTCCGTGTTCCTTCAGGTGAATCTGGAGTCCGTCGTAGGCAGCATTCACACCTCCAAGGTCACCAATATTTTCACCAAGAGTGAATTTTCCGTTGATATAAACCGAATCCAACACTTCAATAGCGCTATACTGGTCAGCCAGTCTTCCGCCAAGGGTTTCAAACTGCTCAAGGTCTTTCTCGCTCCACCAGTTGTTCAGGTTTCCATCAGCATCAAATCGCGAACCGCTGTCGTCAAAGCCGTGAGAGATCTCGTGGCCTATTACCGCTCCAATTCCGCCGTAGTTCACAGCAGCATCGGCTTTATAGTCGTAGAAAGGTGGTTGTAAAATGGCCGCAGGGAACACGATCTCGTTGTAAAGCGGGTTATAATAAGCGTTCACAATTTGTGGCGCCATGAACCATTCGCTCTTGTCTACAGGTTTTCCAAGTTCGGAGATTTCTTCTTCAACCCTCCATTTTGCAATGTTGAGCATGTTCTGAAAATAAGATCCTTCATTTGCAGGTTCTTTAATGTCTATGCTGCTATAGTCTTTCCAGGTATCAGGATAACCTACCTTGATCTTTGTGGTGCCCAGTTTTTGCTTGGCCTTTACTTTGGTGCTGTCGCTCATCCAGGTAAGGTTGTCAATTCGGTTTTCAAAAGCTTTAACCACGTTCTCGATCATTTCTTCGGCTTTTTGTTTTGCTTCAGCCGGGAAATGCTCTTCTACGTAAAGTTTACCCAGTGCTTCTCCCACCGTTTGGTTAATTGTGGCAAGGGCACGCTCGTTACGTGGCAGTTGTTTTTGTGCTCCGCGAAGGGTCTTTTCGTAAAAGTCCCAGTTGGCATCTTCAATCTCGGTAGTAAGCATTCCTGCTGCATCATTGAAAAGAGCCCATCTAAGGTATTCTTTCCACTCCTCAACATTTTGAGAGGCCAGGGTTTTTTGAACAGCTTCCATATAGCGCGGCTGGCTTACAATAATGGTATCTATGTTGGCAGCGCCTATAGATTCGAAATATTTGTTCCAGTTCACTGCGGAAACTTTCTTCTGAAGTTCGGCAACGGTCATTGGGTTATATGTATTTCGGGCATCACGACGCTCTACCTTGTCTAGCATTGGTTGCGCAAGGGCGGTTTCAAACTCCAAAATGGTTTCTGCCTTTTTTGCAGCCTCTTCTTCAGAATCTCCCAAATACTGAAGCATTTTGGTAACGTGAGCAACATACTTCTCACGCTTTTCTTTAGAATCGGCATCTTCAGCAATATAATAGTCTCTGTCGGGCAGGCCAAGACCTCCCGGAGATAAGTAAGCTGCATTCATGTTAGAATTCTTTGCATCGGCACCTACACCAAAGCTGAAGAATCCGCCGCCGCCATACATTTGCATTTCCTCAAGATAAGTCTGCACGTCTTCTTTGGTCTTGATAGCCGCAATCTTATCGAGGTAAGGCTGAATAGGCTCAATTCCCTGCTCGTTACGGGCAACGGTATCCATAATGGTCTTGTAGAGGTAAACTGCTTTAGCCTGGTCGCTGTTCCCGTCAAGTCTGTCGCTTTTTGCTGCAGCTTCTAAAAGGGCAAGTGCATCGGCATCTGTTTTTTCGCGGAGTTCGTTAAAACTTCCCCATACGGTTTTGTCTTCAGGGATGTCGTTTGTGTCCAGCCAGCGGCCGTTTACGTACCTAAAGAAATTCTCCTGCGGAGTCACGGTGGTGTCCATATAGGCAAGATTGATGCCGCGAGGTTCTTCGGCTTCAACTTCTTTGTCGTTCTTACAGCTGGTGAAAGCCGCTGTAGCCATAAAAGAAAGGAGAAAACCTTTACTTATTCTATTCATGTTAAAATTTGTTTTTATTGCTGCGAAATTTAGTAAAAAGGAATGAATTTTCAACTTAGGCGTTGCCGCTTAGTTTGCTCTTAATTTAGTGATCAACCTGCGGTCAAAATCCTCTTTTAGAGAGGTTAGGGAATCTACATGTTCATTGGGTACAGCGATTGACAGCACATAGTGTTTTACTTTCCAAGTGTCACCTTCTTTTACCGCTACACCGCTCCCGCGGCAAATACCCATTTGAGTATCCAGTAGCTCGTCAAACCAGGCTATTTTCGCATCTTCGGCGAAGAAAATATTCCGTTCCAGGGTGCTAAAGCTCCAGGCCGTGCCACGGTCAAAATATGGTTTGGCCCATTTCATAAATTCCTGTTTGTTCCAGTTCTCGGTAGGATCTGTGCCTATAAAGACAGATTCTTCAGCCATTAAACTGAAATAATTTTCATAGTTGGCTTCGGCAGCAGCTTCATGCCATTCTTCGAGAAGATTGTTCATGCTGCTCTTTTTGGACTGCCCAAAAGCAAAGCTTCCGAAGAAAAACAGGAGTGTCAAAAATGATATTTTTTGCATAGGTTTTTATAATTTATAGTCTGTAGTCTTTAGTGGGTAGACGGGATAAAAATTGATAATAATTAAGTTCTTATAAATTTTCCTTTTCGGCATCAAGCGCAACGAAATTTTTAATGGCCTCGTTGGGTTCAATGATGTTATACCCGCTCCAGAAATCGGGGTTGTATGTTTTAAAGGTTTTATACTCAAAATCATCGGTTGCAGCAATATTATCGAGGCTTTCGGGAGCCATGGCTTCGGTTTGATATACTACCAGCTGTAGCTTCACGATTTCGCTCACCCTAAGATCGAGGTCAAGGTCGAGTTCATTTTGTTTGCGGCGGCCTTTAAGGTGTTTGTTCTTTTCAATAATGGTGAGTGGCCGCTTAATTCCCACGGTTTCCCCGGTTTCGCGCTCCAGGTAACTCAGGTTGTATTTTCCGGCTTCGTCTTTTACAAAGATCATCTTGCCGCGGTAAACATCATCGGCAGTGCTAATTCCAAAGAGACGAAATTTCTTTAATGGCTTCACATTTTCGTATTCCAAACGATGTACCCCATAATCTAACGTATTGACGTACATTCTGCCTTTAAAATCGGCTCCTCTTTTGGGTTCAAAATCTATGACGTAAACGGTATTGTTGTCAATATACGCGTAGCCGTTGAGGTTGTATTTGTACTTGTTCGACTTGTCAAAAAGGTTAAAAGTAATGTCCTCTTTCCAGAACATACCGTTCATAAGCCTTTTTACATTAGCACCTGAACTCTCCTGTAGATACTTTCTGCTTTTAACCCTGGCTTTTTCTTTTTCTTCGGGAGTTTTTTCTTCCTTTTTTTCGGTTACTACCAGTCCTTCTTTCAATTCGTCTTCATCTACCTTAAACCCTATGATCCCCGATTTTATCTTCAGGTAAGAACGTTCTTTTAAGGTGTTCATGAAGAGCGTGTTGAAATTTTCGGTGATCTCCTCCAGGTTTTTCATGCTCTGCGGATTGTAGAGGTTTGCCGCTTTAATGATGTTGACCTTCTGGGTGTCATAGTTCCCGTACATGTCGGCCAAAACTTCTTTGTACGAATCGGAAACTTTAGGGATTTTTGCAGAGATCTCATTCATAAGATCCTGATCTATCCCTTCAATTGTACTTTTATCTACCTCCATATCAAACCGGCGTACATAACTGGTGCCAGATTGCCTTAAGAAGACCCTCTTCTTGCTGTTGTCAAAATTATAATTGTTATTGACCTCCTCTTTTACCTTTTCTAAAATTTCTTTTGCTGAAAGGTTCTTGTTAGAAAGAAAGACTCCTCCCAGTTCAATAGATGCGGGCTTCAGATAAATAATTCCTTCGGAAATTTCAGCGGGGGTAATTTCAAGGAGTTCGTACCCTAAAGAGGAGATCTTCACTATTTCGGGAAGTTTATCTTCTTCGGCATTATAGCTGAAGTAGCCTTCTTCATTGGTAACGAGTCCGCGGTTTTCACCAAAAACAACATTCGCGTAAGGTATAGGTTGTTTAGTACCGGCATCAAGCACTTTGGCTTTGATTTCCTGTGCCTGAACAAAAGTAGCCTGGAGAAATAGAAAGAATACTAAGAGGGATTTCATTGAGAATGTTTTGTTTATAGACGTCATTCTGAAGCAATTGTTACAAAATTTTAGCGGTGGCAGGATTAACAAAAAACTAACTTAATACAATTGGCAGCAGGAACAAGGGTTGTTATCTTTAGAAAAAAGACCTTTTTTTATGACACGATCTATCTGGAAATCAGCCGCCCCGAACACGAATTTTCCCGTTTTAAATGAAAATATTAGTGTCGAAATAGCCATTATTGGGGGAGGTATTACGGGCATTACAACCGCATACCTTTTGGCAAAATCGGGTAAAAAGGTAGTGCTTCTTGAAGCAGGTACTATAAGTGGCGGGACCACGGGCGATTCTACAGGGAACCTCTACGCTATGGTAGATAAGCGCCTGCATCACATTCAAAGCAAATGGAATGAAGATACAGCTTCAAGAGTGGCGCAATCGCGGGGACAGGCAGTAAACCTGGTAGAGGAACTGGTAAATAAATACCAGATTAATTGCAGTTTTAAGCGCGTGCCGTGGTATCTATTTAGCGAGACAGAAAAAAAGGACGAGACCATAGAGAAGGAGATCAAAGCTGCTGCTCATTACAGGTTGCCGGTAGAAGAAGTACACGACTTACCCATACCTGTAAAAGTGAGTAAGGCGATAAAGATAGAAGGGCAGGCCCAGTTCAATCCTGCTGCGTTTGTGAGGGGGCTTGCAGAAAAAATTGACAGTGCAAATTGCAGGATCTTCGAAAATTCGGAGGTCCACCATATTGAAAAGGAGGAAGATCTTGTACTTTCAACCGATAGCGCTAAAGTAACTGCCAAAAAGGTCATTTTAGCCACCCATACTCCCAAGGGAATTTATGGCTTGCAAACCGCACTTTATCCTTACCGGGAATATGCAATTGCAGCTAAATTAAACTCAGGTGATTTTCCCGATGGTATTTACTGGGACACAGAGGCCGACTTTCATACTTCAATGCGCACATACAGCAAGGGAGAAGATAATTATGTGCTGGTGTTAGGTGGCCATCACAAAGTTGGACAGGAGGATGATTACAGCTGTTTCTTCAAAAAGTTGGAACAGAATGCCAGAAAACATTTTGATGTTGCTTCAATAGATTATGAGTGGAGTGCACAGCATTACAAACCTGCAGATGGGTTGCCGTATATAGGCGAAAGTTCTGATGACAATATTTATATCGCCACAGGTTTTTCTACAGATGGACTTACGTATGGGGTGCTTTCGGCTATGATCTTAAATGACCAGCTTAATAACAGGGAAAATGAGTGGAGTGATCTCTATAAAGCATCCAGGTTCACCCCTGTTAAGTCGGCAAAGAATTTCATCAAGGAAAACCTCAATGTAGCCAAACAATACATCAAAGAGCTGCCTGGAAAAGCTGAAGCCGGTTCTTTTGATGAAATTGCTGCCGGCCAGGGAAAAGTAGTGGAAGTAGAGAATGAAAAATGGGCTGTTTTTAAAGATGAAAAGGGACAGGTACATTGCCAGTCGGCCGTTTGTACCCATATGGATTGTATAGTAGACTGGAACGATGCCGAGAAAAGCTGGGATTGCCCCTGTCACGGAAGCAGGTTCAAGGCAACAGGAGAAGTGATTGAAGGTCCTGCCTTTTTACCGCTGGCGCCTAAGGATCCTGCAGCGAGGGAGAAAGAATAGTTATTTACCGGTCAGGTGATCAATGCTTAGTAAAGTTCCAGGAGGCAGTTTTATTTTAGATTATACAATATTTAATATACCTTTTTCCTTTAAAAGGTTTACCGCTTATTGCACAGATTCGCCAAGATGTTTTTTGAAAAATTGTTGTGAATTTGGTGTTTGAATATTTAAAAAAGTCTTGCCTTTAGTCTCGTGATTCTTGTTTCCGTTTAAATCACTGCCTTTCAACATTTCTGCGAAATAGGGGAATGGTTCCGGTACTGTCGGGTTCCAGGGGCTCTTGAAATTCCCGGTCAAGTTCCGTTTCAAAATTTTCAGGGGTCTTCAGGAAAAGTTCGTTGAGCTGCAACTTGAAATTATCAAATTCGGTGATCATGTCTTCAGCAAGATCAAGTATTTCGTCGGGGTTCTTTTGTTTTTTATTTGAAAGTTGATGGAGTATCTGTGCTTTGGTATAGAGAACATTGGCACGGGCTTCAACCGCTGTGCTTTTTAAAGAATCAGGAATGGTGGTACGCAGGTTTTCCATGATCTGTACGAGATTATTTGCCGAGCTGAGTATTTCCTGCCCTGTACTGTTTTCTAAATTCTGAATTTCGTTCTGTGCAGTGGCGTATGCGAGCCACTCTCCGGCAACCTCCCTGGCTTTAGGTAAAAGATTTACCGAGCGGGTAGTGTTTACCTCCAAAGGATCTAAAAATGATTTTTCAGAATCAATTGGAGAAACCGGTGCTTCCTGTTTTTCTCCGCAGGAAAAGAAGGAGACAAAACTCAATAACAGAACAATTTTTCTCATTTTCTAAAGATATGCTTTTCGTACAGTTTTTTTAAGTCATTATATCCAAAATGGCCCCGGATTTAGGACCAGGGAATTTCTCATCTTTCCTGAATTGAATATCTTTGCTGCTACTTAAAAAAAGAAACTTTTATGGCTTCAAAGATATTGATAATTGGTGCTTGCGGGCAAATAGGAACCGAACTTACTATGGCCCTGCGGGAAAAACAGGGAAAAGATAATATAATTGCCTGTGACATTAGGGAAGGAAGCAAAGAGCTGATGGCTTCTGGCCCTTTTGAGATCGCCGATGCTACCAACTATCATCAAATTGAAGACCTTGTTATTCAATATGATATTGATGAAGTATACTTAATGGCAGCAATGCTGAGTGCTACAGCCGAAAAGTTTCCCATGAAAGGCTGGGCATTGAACATGGATTCTTTGTTCCACGTTCTTAACCTTGCAAAAGATGGAAAAGTGAGCAAGGTTTTTTGGCCGTCAAGTATTGCTGTATTTGGGCCTACCACGCCTAAACAAAATACTCCTCAAACCACTATCATGGAGCCAACTACGGTTTATGGAATAAGCAAACAGGCCGGGGAGCGCTGGTGTGAATATTATCACAGGAAATTTGGCGTTGATGTAAGAAGTATCCGTTATCCGGGGTTGATTAGTTATAAGACACTGCCCGGCGGTGGTACTACAGATTATGCTGTGGAGATTTACCATGAGGCCCTGAAAACCGAAAAATATACCTCTTTCCTAAAAGAGGATACCGAGCTGCCTATGATGTTTATGGATGATGCTATTAGAGCCACGATTTCTTTAATGGAAGCCCCGGCTGAGAATGTGAAAATAAGATCTTCTTACAATCTTTCTGCTCTTAACTTCACTCCAGAGACACTTGCTGCTTCAATACAAAAACATATTCCTGATTTTGAAATTTCTTACGATCCCGATTTTAGACAGGCAATAGCCGATTCGTGGCCATCAAGCATTGATGATTCTGCTGCCCGCCAGGACTGGGGCTGGAGGCATGAATTTGACCTCGAGAAAATGACTTCCCAAATGTTGGAAGGAATCAAGGAAGTACATCATGTATAAAACCAAAAAAAGTCCTGCACAGTGTGCAGGACTTTTTGATTGAGCTAAAAACTAATATGATTAGTTGATTACGCGCACTCTAGTTGCGGTCAATCCTTTTCTTCCTTCTTCTTCCTCATACTCAACTTTGTCTCCTTCATTAAGAGTTTCTCCGTTAAGTCCTGTAACGTGAACAAAGATGTCTCTTCCTGTGTCGTCGTTGGTGATGAATCCGTAACCTTTTGATTCATTGAAAAATTTAACTGTACCTTCCATTGTAAAAAAATAATAATTAATAAAGTACAAACATAATCCAATTATTGAAACAGGGGTTAATCAAATTGTTATTTATTTCTAAAAATTTTAAAACGTGGCAGTTACTTCTTTTTCCGATCGTTCATTTTCTTCAAATTTTCATCGGAAAGCGTGTAATCTTTTAATTTTTTTCCACGCCAGCGAAGTACCAGGAACATGGGTAAGAGAAAGAAAACTGTTGCAAGCACAGAGAGCCCAACAATCCTGTCTCCTAATGCCTGATCATCCTGCATAATATAAAACCCCGCTAAAAAGGAGATCCCGATTAAAATGGCCACTATCTGGGTAAGAATGGATAAAACTTTCATACGGTTACTTCTATTAACTTCTTCCTGTAGGCAGTAAGAAGCTTAGATTTTGATACAAACCCAAGATACTTATTCTTTCGCACTACCGGAAGGTTCCAGGCATCAGTTTCCTGAAATTTTTTCATTATGGTTTTTGGGCTGTCTTTTTCTTCATCAATAATATCGGGTGCTGCCTGCATAAGTTCTTCAATCTTTACGCTGTCGTAAAGTTTTTTGTCAAACATTATTGGTCTTATGTCATCCAGCAATAGCACACCCATAAAGTTATTGTCGCTATCTACCACGGGAAAAATATTCCGCGATGATTTTACCACACCTTCCTTCACAATCTCACCCAAAGTCATGCCTGTCTTTAAAGTAACAAAGTTCCTTTCTATAACCTGCTTTATATTCATGAGGGTAAGGACTGCATGATCTTTATTATGTGTGATCAGCTCTCCGCGTTTTGCCAGTTCACTGGTGTATACTGAATGTGGCAGGAACCTGGTAGTGATCATAAAAGATATTGCTGAAGTGATCATGAGCGGCACAAAAAGTTCGTATCCATGAGTGAGCTCAGCAATCAGGAAGATGGCAGTAAGAGGTGCGTGAAGCACTCCCGCCATTAGCCCGGCCATTCCCACGAGGGTAAAATTACTTACCGATAATGGACTTCTTAATACATTAATGTGGTTCATGAACAAAGCAAAGCAATGCCCCATGGTGCTTCCCATAAATAGAACGGGAGCAAATATCCCTCCAATTCCACCGGCGTTAAAAGTAAGCGAAGTGGCCACAATTTTGAAGATCACCAGCCCGGCAAGGAGCGCAATGATTACCCAAAAATTGTCTAGGTATTCATTGAATAAGCTACTGCCCAAAGCTTCAAGATAATCTTCTTGCAGCAAATTATTTATTACATTATAACCTTCTCCATACAGCGGCGGAATGAGAAAAAGAAGCACTCCCAGTGCTCCTCCTCCCACAAGTAAGCGGTGAAAAGGAGAATCCAGCCGTTTAAATAATTTATTGATCCAGAAATAAACTTTTGTAAAGTAGATGGAGCAGAGGCTTGCCAATACGCCCAGGAGGATGTAATAAGGCACATCACTCATTTCAAAGCTGTCTTTAAGGCTAAAAGGCAAAATAATATCTGAACCAAAGAAAAAGTATGAAGTAAGTATAGCAGAAACTGAAGCCAGTAACAAAGGTAGAAGGGAGGCCAGGGTGAGGTCCAGGCTAAAAACTTCAATGGCGAATACAATTGCCGCAATGGGAGCCTTGAAGATACTTGACATGGCACCGGCTGCCGCACAACTAATGAGTAAGGTGCGGGTCGCCTGGTTCATGTTAAAAGCTCTCGAGATATTTGAACCCAGGGACGCTCCTGTTGCTACTGTGGGGCCTTCAAGCCCTACAGATCCTCCAAACCCTACCGTGATAGGTGCTGTGAGTATGGAGGCATACATTTGCATGGGCTTCATAAGCCCTTTTTTCTTTGAAATGGCGTACAAAGTTGAAGGTATACCGTGCCCTATGGGATGTCTTATCCCATACCTTGCTATGAATAGTGTAAGTGCCAGCCCAACTATAGGAAAGATGAAGTAGAAAGCATGATGATAGTTTACAATTAGCTCCCCTTCAAGTAAACGCTGAATAAAGTGGGTGAGGTTCTTGATCACCACAGCTGCCAAACCTGCAGTAAAACCTATGAGGGCCGCCAGTATCATTACAAACTGCTGCAAAGAAAGGTGTTTGGTTCTCCAAATCAAAAACCTTGTAAATAACGGATTCCTGCTTTTAGTACTCATAGTAATAAAGAAAAAAATGTCCTGACAGGCAGGACATTTATATTAGGAATTAACTTGTAACTTTAAGTTTAGCTCTTTAAGTTGATCTTCACTTATTCTTGCCGGAGCATCTATCATCACATCGCGGCCCGAGTTGTTTTTAGGGAAAGCGATGTAATCACGTATAGTTTCCTGTCCACCCAGTATGGCAACAAGCCTGTCAAAACCAAAGGCTATACCGCCATGTGGTGGTGCGCCATATTGAAATGCATCCATGAGGAAGCCAAATTGAGCCTTAGCTTCTTCGGGTGTAAATCCAAGATGGTTAAACATCATTGCCTGCGTATTCTTGTCATGAATTCTTATGGAGCCTCCTCCAATCTCGTTTCCATTGAGCACCAGGTCATAGGCATTGGCTCTAACTTTCCCGGGTTCGGTGTCAAGTAATTTGATGTCTTCGGGTTTTGGGGAAGTGAAAGGGTGGTGCATGGCGTGATACCTTCCTGTTTCTTCATCCCACTCTAAAAGGGGAAAATCAACCACCCATAGCGGTGCAAATTCGTCGGCTTTTCTTAATCCCAGTTCATTGCCCAGGTGCATTCTTAGTGCACTTAACTGGGTTCGGGTTTTATCGGCATCACCTGCCATTACCAGGATAAGGTCTCCTGCTTTTGCTCCTGTTCTCTCTGCCCATGCTTTTAGATCTTCTTCCGAATAAAATTTGTCAACCGAAGATTTCAGTGATCCGTCTTCGTTGTATTTTACCCAAACCAATCCGTTAGCACCAATCTGAGGTCTTTTTACCCAGTCAATAAGTTTATCGATCTCTTTTCTTGTATAGGAAGCAGCACCCGGAACCGCAATTCCTACTACCAGTTCCTGTTGATCAAAAACATTAAAGCCTTTGTTCTTGGCTAGGTCATTAAGTTGGCCGAATTCCATTCCAAAACGAATGTCGGGTTTGTCATTTCCGTATTTCCTCATGGCCTGCTCATAGGTCATGCGCGGAAATTCGGTAATCTCAACGCCTTTAACTGCTTTGATGAGGTTACGTGTAAAATCTTCAAACATGTTTAAGATATCTTCCTGCTCCACAAAAGCCATTTCACAGTCAATTTGTGTGAACTCCGGCTGCCTGTCTGCACGCAAATCTTCATCTCTAAAACATTTTACGATCTGGAAGTATTTATCCATTCCGCCTACCATAAGCAGTTGCTTAAAAGTTTGTGGCGACTGCGGTAAAGCGTAAAACTGTCCTTCATTCATGCGGCTGGGCACCACAAAATCTCTCGCACCTTCGGGCGTAGATTTAATTAATACCGGAGTTTCAACCTCAATAAATCCTTTTTCTGATAAAAGTTTACGCACTTCCATAGCCACTTTGCTGCGGAAGATAAGTTTGTTCTTCACCGGGTTACGTCTTATGTCGAGATAGCGATACTTCATCCTGAGGTCTTCGCCTCCATCAGTCTCATCTTCTATAGTAAACGGCGGAAGTTGAGCCGAATTAAGAATATTTAATTCTGAAACCAGGATCTCCACATCACCAGTCGGCATGTTTGGGTTTTTGGATTCCCGCTCAATGACTTCTCCTTTCACCTGAATCACAAACTCGCGACCCAGCTGGGAAGCTTTTTCCATGATCTCTTTTGGGGTGCGTTTCTCGTCAAAAATAAGCTGGGTAAGGCCATACCTGTCCCGTAGATCAACCCACACCATAAATCCTTTATCCCTGGTCTTTTGTACCCATCCTGAGAGGGTTACTTGCTTTCCTTGGTCTTCTATTCTTAATTCCCCGCAGGTATGACTTCTGTACATAATCGTTTTGATCTTTTAGAGGGGCAAAAATAAGAAGAACTCACGGGATTGAAAGAAGATTGGAAAAAGTAATCGAGAAAATTTAAATCTAAATTTAAAGAGGTGCCAAAAATGACATTTTTGAGAGGTCTTCCTGAAAATGATTTTGGCTTTCAGGCTTTTGGCTTTTAACGTGGAATTAATTGCCAATGATTATAATTTTTTCCCGCTGATCTCGCGGATATACGCAGATCATTTAGAGCAGCACGTTGGCGCGGATTTGTAATCCGTGCCGTGTACAAACATTTTTTCGCCACCAATCCACGAATTTTTTTTCTGAAGTTTATTGTGAACGAATACTTTGGACCCTTGTGAAATGTCTGCCACAGATGCACAGATGATTTTATTTAAAAATTTCTATTTCATTCCTGCCTGTGACAAGGCATAAATTGGAATTTGGTGCTTGACTATTTCTTATTTATTACGTGAAGTTGGCGCGGATTTACAATCCGTGCCTTGTACAAACATTTCTTTGCCACGAATGCACGAATTTTTTCTGAAGTTTTTTGTGAACAAAACTTTGAGCTTTTGTGAAATGTCTGCCACAGATGCACAGATGATTTTATTTAAAAATTTCTATTTCGTTCCTGCCTGTGACAAGGCATAAATTGGAATTTGGTACTTGACTATTTCTTATTTATTACGTGAGGTTGGCGCGGATTTGCAATCCGTGCCGTGTACAATCTTTATTTGCCACGAATCCATGAATTTTCTCTGTTTTTTCTGAAGTTTTTTGTGAATGAAAATTTTGGGCTCTTGTGAAATTTTTACCACACATTCACAGATGATTTTTTTTAAAAATTTCTATTTCGTTCCTGCCTGTGACAAGGCATAAATTTGAATTTGGTGCTTGAGTATTTCTCTTTATTATGTGAGGTTGGTACGGATTTGTAATCCGTGCCGTGTACAAACATTTTTTCGCCACGAATCCACGAATTTTCTGTTTTTTTTCTGAAGTTTTTTGTGAACAAAACTTTGGACTCTTGAGAAATTTCTGCCACAGATGCACAGATGATTTTATTTAAAAATTTCTATTTCGTTCCTGCCTGTGACAAGGCATAAATTGGAATTTGGTGCTTGTATATTTCTTATTTATTATGTGAGGTTGGCGCGGATTTGTAATCCGTGCCGTGTACAAACATTTCTTTGCCACGAATCCACGAATTTTCTGTTTTCTTCTGAAGTTTATTGTGAACGAAAACTTTGGGCTCTTGTGAAATTTCTGCCACAGATGCACAGATGATTTTATTTGAAAATTTCTATTTCCTTCCTGCCTGTGACAAGACATAAATTGGAATTTGGTGCTTGTGTATTTCTTATTTATACCTGAGGTTGGCGCGGATTTGTAATCCGTGCCGAGCACAATCTTTATTTGCCACGAATCCACGAATTTTTTCTTTGCAATCCGGGCCGTGTACAATCTTGGGACAGGAAGTGAATTGGATTTTTTCAGCTAAAATTTCAGCATAAAAAAAGCTGCACATCACTGCGCAGCTTTTCTATTAATATCAATATAATCTAGTGGTGAATTCTTGTGAAATGCACCTTATCATTAATAGCATTAAGGATAAAGTTGTCATCAAGACCATTCACGATCCAGGTTTCAATTTTGGCTTTTTGAGTGATCTCGGCAGCCGAAACTTTTGATTCCATTCCGCCGGTACCGTGAGTTGATTTTGTCTCGCTCATTACTTCTTTCTTGAGCTCTGCCAAATCGCTTACCTTACGGATGGTTTCCGGAGTTTTAGCTTCAATTGTACCTTTTTTGTAGACACCATGCGTGTTAGTGGCAATGATAAATAAATCTACGTCAAGTAAAGCCGCTGTTTGCGCAGCAAGATTGTCATTGTCACCAAACTTTATAGCATCGGTAGAAGAAGTGTCATTCTCGTTAATAATAGGAATGTAATCATTCTTTACCAGCACATTTACAGTGTTGATGATGTTTTGACGGGAATCTTCATTGCTAAAGTCGTTTGGCGATAGCAAACACTGCCCTATCAACAACCCAAGCTCTCTAAAGCTTTCCTGAAAAATACGCATAAGGTGCGGCTGGCCAATAGATGCTAAAGCCTGCTTTACATCTATATTCTCGCCACTGCGTTCCAGGTTCACAAATTGCTTGGCTACAGCTACAGCCCCCGAACTGATGATCACGAACTCGTAATCGTCTTTTAAGGCGGCAATCTGCCGGCCTATATCTTCAATTTTGCCTCTCGAAATATGGTCGGTTTCTTTGGTTAGCGTATTAGAACCTAATTTTAAAAGTATCCTCTTTTTCTTCTTTGGAGTTTCCATTTGTATATTATTCTGTTCTAAAATTTTATCGAGTTTGTCCATTTCCGTGAATATACCATTTGTTGGTTACTAGGTGTTGAAGCCCTATTGGCCCCCGCTGGTGTAGTTTATCTGTACTAATGGCAAGTTCTCCACCAAGTCCTAATTGTCCGCCATCAGTAAATCTTGTTGAAGCATTGTGGTAAACCGCTGCATTATCAACATTTTCCATGAATTTCTGTGCTTCCTTGTCATCTTTTGAAATAATAGATGCCGAATGCCCGCCAGAATACTTGTTGATCTTGGCAATAGCTTCGGTTACAGAATCTACTTCTCCTATCAATGCTTTATAGTCGAGAAATTCCTCATACCATTCATCTTCACTGTTAAGAGGTCGGGTGCCATCTAGATCTTCAAGAGACTTATCGGCAATTACCTCTACATTGTGCTCCTTCAGCGTGTTTAAAAGTTCGTTTATGAACTCTTTTTTATTCGGAAGCCTTGAATCGATCAATACTTTATCTACGGCGTTACAGGCAGAAATTTTCCCTGTTTTTCCGTTTAAGATCACATCAATAGCAATATCTGTATCGGCATTTTCGTGAATGTAGACGAAGTTGTTTCCGCGTCCGCTCACAATCACCTGTGCCGAAGAATTTTCTTTAACGAATTTGATAAGGCGTTCCCCACCACGTGGTACCACAAGGTCTACCTGCTGATTTGGGTTAGCGAGAAATTCCTGAGTTTGTTTTCTGTCAAACTGAAGGTATTCTACCCAGTTTGGAGAAATATTGTTTTCTTCAAGAGCCTGGTGCCAAAGTTTCACAATTTCCAGGTTTGAATTAAGGGATTCTTTTCCTCCTTTAAGAAGGATCTTGTTTCCCGATTTAAAGGCGATCCCTGCAGCTTCAACAGTTACATCGGGTCTTGATTCATAAATGATCATTACGGTACCAAAAGATGCGGTGCGGTTGTAAACCTGCATGCCGTTTTCATGCTTAAAGCTGAATCTTTCCACTCCTACCGGGTCTTCCTGGGAAGCCAGGTGTTTTAGGGAGCCTATCATACCTTCAATTTTGGCATCATCAACTTTTAACCGGTCTTCCATGGCCAGATCTTCCCCGGAATAGCTGTCGAGGTCGATCTTATTTGCTTTTAAAATATTGTCTTTTTCCTTTTCCACAAGATTTGCCATTGAGACCAAAACTGCGTTACGTTCATCAATGGTTAACTGAGTGTTCATTCGTTGAATTTTAATTAATAATTAAATTGTTCCTGCCTTAAGTGTCCAAACACTTTGCCAGACTGCCTATATATAAAAAAACCTCCAGATTTATCCGGAGGTTTCTAATATTCAGGTTCAAAAATGGCATTTTAAGCAGTTAATTTTTCTCTCTTATTCCTCACTTTTACGCGGCCTCTGTTCACCAGATAAAGCATTGCGGGAACCACCACCAGTGTTAGGAAGGTAGCGAAGATAAGCCCGAAGATAACCGTCCAGGCCAGTGGACCCCAGAAGATTACGTTATCACCACCAATGTATATTTGAGGATCGTAATTTGTGAAAAGTGAGAAAAAATCTATGTTGAGTCCTATAGCGAGAGGAATGAGACCTAACACTGTCGTAATGGCAGTTAAAAGTACAGGCCGCAATCTTGACTTGCCTCCTTCAACAATCGTCTCAAAATACTGGCCTTTTGTCAGTAGGTCTTTATCGTCAATTCCAAGACTGTCTTTTTTGCGGTCAATAAGTATCTGGGTATAATCTACCAGTACAATAGCATTGTTCACTACAATTCCTGCCAGCGAAATGATCCCCATCATGGTCATAATTATGATAAAATCCATCTGGAATACTACCAGCCCAAGAAAGACTCCTGCTAAAGACAGGAATACTGCTATGAGAATGATCAATGGTTTTGGAATTGAGTTGAACTGGGCAACCAGGATAAGTAGAATTCCGCCTAACCCAATTAAAAGGGCTTTTAGAAGGAACGACATATTTTCCTGCTGTTTTTCCTGCTCTCCCGTAAATTCAAGAGAAATCCCTTCTGGAAGATCGTAAGAAGCGAGTTCCTTTTGAAGCTGCTCTACAATGGCGTTTCCGTTATAGCCTTCCAGAACATTGGAATACAGAGTGATCACACGCTTTAGATCTTTCCGTTTTATGGCACTAAAGGAAGAAGTCAGCTCAGTTTTTGTCACCGAAGATATTGGTACCTGTACAATGTTTCCGGTGCTTTGGTTTTTAAAAGTGATGGGCTGGTTAAAAAGGGCATTTTCGTTATACCTTAGATCTTCATTGAACCGCACATTAATTGGGTAATCTTCATCACCTTCTTTAAAGGTAGAGATCTCTTCGCCATAAATTGCCCTTCGCAAAGTTTGTCCCACTGTACCTGTAGAGACGCCAAGCTGCCCTGCCTTTACGCGGTCTACCTGCACGTTGAGCTCAGGTTTAGATTTGTTCACATCTATTTGCAGCTCTTCAATGCCGGGGATGTTCATTTCCCCAATTTGCTTCCTCAGGTTTTCGGCAGTAATAAGCATTTGCTCATAATCTTCACCTTTTAATTCGATGTTGATAGGATAACCAACAGGTGGCCCGGCAGCATCTTTTTCAACAATGATCGAAGCCCCGGGAAAATCCTGTACGGCATCGCGAACCTCCGAAAGTACATGGCTACTCTTCACCCCTCGGCGGTCTTTAAACTCCCGCATGGTGAGGGTGACTTTCCCCTTGTGAGGCATATCGTTCTGCTGGCCCCCGTCAGTCTGCGGATTTCCGGCACCCCGGCCCACTTGTGAGATGGCCGATTCTACCATGAAATTGTATCCGTCTTCGTCTTCATACTTTTCTATCACCTCATAAACCTGCTGCTCAACTTGCTTGGTGATCTCATTGGTCTTTTTGATATCGGTTCCTTCAGGCAGTTCTATATAGGTAATGATCTGGTTAGGCTCATTTTCAGGGAAAAAGAGCACCTTCGGCTGTACAATACTCACCAAGATAAAGGACAGGATGAGCATGGCTAAAGTTCCGAAGAAAACCAGGTAAGAATTTTTTCCGCGGAGAGAAAAACGCAGGGTAGCTTCATACTTTTTCTCCAGTTTCTTTAACGCCCTGTACTGGAAAAAATCTACCCAGCTGCTTAGAAAATATTTATAAGCCCACAGCAAAATAGCGGCAAGAATAGAGAGATTCCCCGCTGCCCTAAGGCCACCCATGTCAAGCACAAATCCGGCGATGAGAAGTATTATTCCCACCCCGGTCAAAATTGCACTTATGCGAATAAGCTTCTTTTTTGTGAGCTCCTTTTCTTCAGTTTTCATAAATTCTGAAGTCAGCATCGAATTGATAATTAATGCCACAAAGAGGGAAGAACCCAGTACAATAGATAAAGTGATGGGGAAGTAGACCATGAACTTTCCTATGGTTCCCGGCCACAATGCCAGTGGGAAAAAGGCTGCAAGAGTTGTTGCGGTTGAAGCAATAATAGGCCAGGCAATTTCACCCACCCCTTGTTTTGCTGCTTTTATTCTTGGCACGCCCTGGTCCATGAGGCTGTACACGTTTTCAACCACCACAATCCCATTATCTACCAGCATTCCCAGCCCCATTACCAGCGCAAAAAGCACCATGGTGTTCAGTGTAAAGCCTATGCTTGACAGAATGATAAAGGAAAGGAACATGGAAAGTGGTATGGCAAACCCCACAAAAAGGGCGTTTCGGAAACCAAGAAAGAACATGAGCACCACTACTACCAGGATGATCCCAAATATAATGTTGTTCACAAGGTCGTCTACCATATTTTCTGTAGTGGTAGACTGGTCGTTGGTAAAGGAGATATGAAGATCGTCGGGAAGGCTTGTTTCCTGCTCTTCTTTAACTATGGCCTTAATATTTTCAATGGCCTCGATCATGTTCTTACCCCCGCGCTTCTTGATATCGAGCATCACCACGGGTTCTCCATGCTCCCGTGCAAAAGTGGTGGGTTCCTGTTCCTGGAACCTGATCTCTGCTATATCCCGTAAAAAGACATTTCCGTCTTCCCTTTTTACAATGACATTCTTAAGTTCATCGGGATTGGTTATTTCTCCAAGTATGCGAATATTCTTTTGAATTCCTCCTGTGATCACATTTCCGCCAGAGATGGTTTGGTTCTCTGTGCTCACGGCACTTATAATATCCTGAAAGCTCACTTTTGAAGCAGTCATCTTATAAATGTCTACCGCGATCTCCACCTCTTTCTCCTCGGCACCCCTAACAGAAGCTTCTTTTATCTGCGGAAGAAGTTCGATCCTGTCCTGCAGGTATTCTGCATATTCCTTTAATTGCTGCACCGGATAATCACCCGTAAGGTTTACGTTTAGGATGGGCATTTCTTCGGAAATATTCAGGTCGAAGACGTTTGGTTCTACCTTGGCGCCATTATCGAGCGTGGGCCAGGTGGTTGCTGCTTTTTGCTGGTCAACCTTATCTTTCACCTTTTGCTTTGCTGCATCTACCGAAATATCCTCGTCAAATTCCACGATCACCAGGGAGTAATCCTGAAGGGTAGTAGAAGAGATGTCCTGCACACCGGCAATGTTGTTGAATTCTTCCTCGAGAGGCTCGGTGATGAATTTCTCTACGTCTTCTGCGGAATTCCCGGGGTTCACCGAACTCACGTAGATCTTGGTTTCTACAACTTCTGGGAAAGACTCCCGCGGCATGCTGTAGTAAGACATCAGGCCGCCAATAAGAATGATGGCGACGATGACATACACCGTCATGCGGTTGTCTATAGCCCAGGAAGAAAGTTTAAATTCTTTATCTAATTTCATCTTAGTTCAATGCTTTGCGGTTAGCTATCTCTACCTCTTCCCCTTCCTGAATGCTGCGAGCGCCACTGGTAATAAGTAGATCTCCCACCTGAAGGCCTGAAAGTACTTCTACAGCATTGTCATAGGCCATTCCTGTTTTTAAAACCCTTTTTTGGGCTACTCCTGTACTGTCGGTTTCTTTTTGAACAACGAAAGCAACATTCTCGCCGGCAGAATTCTTCTGAATCAGATTTTCGGGAATAATAATAGCATTTTCAGAAGTGTAATCGTTGATCCTTACATTGGCAATAAGGTTGGGTTTTACCTGCTCCTGGCTGGGTGGTACTGCGATCTGGATCTCGAAGGTCCTGTTGTCCGGATTCACAAAATTTCCTACCTGCCTCACCGTGCTGGTAAACGAAGTGCCGGTGGCCGCTATGTCTACCATTACTTCGGTTCCTTTTTTAATGGTTCCCAGGTAAGATTCAGGTACTGCGGCGGTGATGTACATATCAGACAAATTAATGAGCCTGAAAAGCCTGCTTTGCCCCGGATTAACTACTTCTCCCTGTTCTGAAAAGATTTCATCTATTACCCCGCTAAAAGGAGCTCTTACTACTGTTTTGGCCAGTTGCGAGCGCATTTGTTGCACCGAGTTTTGTAGTGCCTCATAGTTGGTTTTTGCTTCCAGGTATTGTATTTCACTACCTATGTTCTGGTTCCACAGTCTTTGTTGTCTCTCAAAAGTGGTTTTGGCAAGGGATGCCTGGGCTTCCATTTGTGCCAGCTGGCTTGACAGGCCGCCTTCATCAATGCGTGCCAAAATTTGCCCTTTTTGAACCCTGTCGCCTTCCTCTACAGTTATGTTTTCAAGGATTCCAGAAAATTCGGGGTAAATGATGATATTCTGGCGGGTTTCTACATCGCCCGGCAGCTCAACATAATGTTTAAAGAGGGAATCGGAGACTTTTCTTGTGCTTACCAGGGTAAATTCGTTATTCCCGGCCAGTTTTTCTATGGCGGCATCCAGTTTTGTGATCTGGGAAGACAGTTCACTTTGCCTGGCACTTAAATCGGCTTTTTTGGCCCTTATTTCGCTGAGGTCGCCACTTTCAATAATTCCTTCGACAGAATCACTTTTTCCGCAGGAAATTAGGAGTAGTAAGATTACGGGTATCAGGTTTATCTTTTTCATTTTTTTGACTGTTCGTTGTTGGTTATTCTTCTTCAGAATATTTTTTTGTGCTCAGCACGTTTTCAAGTTCTACTTTAGCATTAATCACCTCAAGCATGGCCTGTAACAGGTTTTGTTGTGCAGTGTATAGTTGCCGCTGCGCCTCGCTGAGCTCAAAGCTACTGGCAAGGCCTTCAAAGAATTTGATCTGGTTCTTGTTCTCAATTCGTTCGGCCAGGGTCAGGCTTTCCTGCTGGGTTTCAAAATTTTCAAGACTGTAGCGGTAATCGGATTTTGCGGCATCTATTTCCAGAGAGATCTGGTTCCTGGTTTCCTCAAGATCCAGCATGGCCTGGTCGTATTCCAGTTGTTTTTGCTTGGTGCGGGCGTTTCTCATCCCGCTGCTAAACACAGGCACGTTAAGGCTTATCCCTAAAATAGATTGCTGGTAATATACCTGATCATCATTGAAAAAGGTGAAGGAGTCGCTGTTGCCGTTGGTGCCGTAGTTAATAAAACCGGTGAGGCTTGGCAGCGCTTTGGCCTTTTCTAATCTCACATAGATCCTTGCGGCTTCTGCGGAATTCTGAGCGATGCGTACATCGATATTCTCTTCTACCGGAATGCTTTCTTCCAGCAATTGTAAATCATAAAACTGAAGTGCAAGAGTGTTAAGGTCATCTGTAGGAATTATTTTACGTTCTACCGGAAGCCCCATGGCCATGTTAAGCAATTGGTGGGATATACTCAGCATGCGTCTGTTACGGTTTAGATTGTTTTCAAGGCTAAGGCGGGTGATCTTTAGCTGTTCCACATCTTCCTCTTCGGTAAGGCCATTTTCAAAGATTTTTTGGGTGTCATTGAGATTTTTTGTCACATTCTCGAGATTGTTCTCAAGGATCTCAACGCTTTCGCGGGCCATGAGCACATTCCCGTAGGCGTTGATAATAGCCTTTCTCACTTCTAAATCGGTCTTGATTTTGGCATTTTTGGAGATTTGAAGCAGGGTGCGGGCCGATTGCACGCCCACAATATAGGAGCCGTCAAAAATAAGCTGCTGCCAGGTAGCAGTGGCACTCAGGTTTTGTTTGGTGCCAAAGCGTACCGGAACAAATGTTCCAGGTTCACCGCCGCCAATCTCCCCCGGAATAAGCGTGACCGGTTGCTTGAGGAAGTTCTGATAATCGGCGTTAGCAGATATTTGTGGTAAACCCTGTGAAATGATTTCCCATTTTTGAGCGAGAGCTTTTTCAACCTCTTTTTCAGACTTCAGGGAAGAATAATTGTTTTCCAGGCCAATAGCGATAGCTTCTTCCAGCGAAAGGGGTAGCGGCTGCGCCGGGGGTTCCTGAGCCCAGGTTTGAATATAGAGCAGACTGCTGAATAAGTATATCAAGTGTTTCATGTTGTGCTGCTTGCGGTTATATAGGTTTCCAGTTTTTTAAGGCCTTTTGGGCTTACAATGGCCCTTAGGTGGTACTCTAAATGCATATTTGTAAGTTGATGTGGAGAAAATTGAGATTCGGGAAAAAATTCGTGATCCTTTGTTCCAAGAATACCTACAAAGTAAATTCGGCTAATGAACTCTACGGGAAGATCGCTGCGATAAATGCCTTTTTCAATCCCTTTTTTAAGGTTGTCTCTCGTAATTTCCTTTAGCATTTCACCCTGGTTCTCCCTTACTTTTAAGAAAACCTTCGGATAATATTTCTGCAATTGGTGCTGGGGTGAAGTTTTCTCGTGCTTTAAATGGGCGCAGGCAAATTCTTTAATAGCGTATAATTCGGCTATGGGATCTTTGTCTTTAGCTTTAATTTGCTCAATCCCTTCAGCAATATTTTGAAATACAAAATCGGCTGTGGCGTCAATTAGTTTGATTTTGGTGGGAAAATGGGTGTAAATGGTCTTCTTGGAGATACCAAGTTCAGCAGCAATCTCGTCCATAGTCACGCTTTTCACTCCCAGAGTGATAAACATGTCGGCCGCTTTTTCTACAATTTTATTTTTCAATAGAAGATATTATAAGGGCGCAAAGATAATAATGGAAACTTTAAAAACAGTTAAAGTTTCCTTAGTTTACAGATGGCCTTTGCCGGAACAGGAAAAGTAAATTTTGCGGCTGTTGATATTTTTCTTCTTGTTTTGGTATTTTAGCACAAAATCTATTTATGCTCACAGTAGACCGCTATCGTCAGGAATTTGAAGATTACTTATCCCAAAACATCGTAAAGCAGGAACCTGCAAATTTGTATGATCCTATGGTCTACATTTTGGGGCTGGGAGGAAAAAGGGTAAGGCCTGTACTGGTTTTAATGGCGGCAGAGATTCTTGGCAGTGACAGTAAAAAAGCACTTGATGCTGCTTTGGCTATAGAGGTTTTTCACAATTTTTCCCTGGTACACGACGATATTATGGATGATGCTCCTTTGAGAAGGGGGGAGCAGACGGTGCACGAACGCTGGGATATCAATACCGGTATACTTTCAGGCGATGCCATGCTCATTAAGGCATACCAGTTATTTGAGAAGTATCCGGGAGAAACCTTCAGGCAACTGGCAGAGCTGTTTTCGAGCACAGCCATAAAAGTTTGCGAGGGCCAGCAGTATGATATGGATTTTGAAGTTCAGGAGAAAGTGAGCATCGATGACTATCTTAAAATGATAGAGTACAAAACCGCTGTACTTGTAGGGGCTTCCTTAAAAATGGGGGCTATTGTTGCTGAAGCTTCCGCAGAAAATTGCGACAGGATCTATGAATTTGGACGTCTTTTGGGCATCGCATTTCAATTACAGGATGATTATCTCGACGCTTTTGGAGATCCCGATTCTTTCGGAAAACAGGTTGGGGGTGACATTATTGAGAACAAAAAGACCTTCCTTTACCTGTCTTCTCTACAACATGCAGCTTCACGTGAAGCTATGCAACTGGAACATCTTTATTCAATAAATCCCCCCGACCCCAACTCAAAAGTGGAGACTGTAAAAGGCCTTTTTGAGAGTAGTGGTGCGGCTGAACTTACTCGTAAAGAAATTGAGAAGTACACTACAAAGGCATTTGAGGTACTCGAAGAATTGCAAATTCCGGAAGAAAGAAAAAAGCCGCTCTACAATTTCGGAAAGGGCCTGATGGATCGGCAGGTTTAAAAATATCAGAAATATACGGTGACAAATGGCATTAACGCGTTTGCGTAAATGCTTTTTTCATCATTGTGCAGCACATCATATCGAACGCCTATGCTCACGGGGCCTGTAACATAGCCCAAACCCAGAAAAAGCCCCGGATACCAGTAGGAATCCTTTTTATTTGTTCCGTCCAATTCAAAATTTCGGGAGACATAATGTTCTTCAAATTCTGCGGAAAGCTGTAACGGGTTTAAAGGCCGAAGTAAGCCAATAAGGCTGCCGCCGGTTGTATAAGAGGAGTAGCGGGAAGTTTTGTTATAAGAACCCAGAAGCCCAGCTCCTGCAGAAACATAAGAGTTAAAATCATAGAGGGCTTTTGGGGCTATGTATCCGCTGAAGTAACCATTATTAACATTTAGACCCAAACTTCCCCCAAAACGAACATCTTCCAAAAATGCCCTTTTTGGCACCTCTCTCTCCTGTGCAACCAAATATGAATGAGTGGAATATAGCGTTATAATTAAAAGCAAAAGCTTCTTTTTGTTACTGAGAAAGAAGTTCATAATGTTAAAAGTTTTTAAGGTATAAGGTAAATATATTAAATGCTCCTGTGCTTCTTTTTTAAAAATTGTACTTTTGTAACGTTTTACAAAAAAGAAACAGGTAGTTTCATATTATGGATAAATTTTCATTTTTAAATGCCGCACATACAGCATATTTCGCTGAACTTTACGACCAGTACCTACAATATCCCGACAGTGTAGAACCCAGCTGGAGAGCTTTTTTCCAGGGTTTTGACTTTGGTTTGGAGACTTCGGGGAATGGACAGACATACGTTGAACACCCCGAAAGCGGTGAGCCAGTAGAAATGTCCGATTCTGTACTCAAGGAATTCCGGGTGGTAAAGTTGATCGAAGGGTATCGCAGTCGCGGCCACCTTTTTACAAAGACCAATCCGGTACGGGAAAGAAGAAAATATAGCCCCACGTTAGATATTCAGAATTTTGACCTCAGTGAGAGTGACCTCGATACTGTTTTTAATGCGGGAGATATTTTAGGATTAGGACCTTCTACCCTTAGAGAGATTGTAGCGCACCTTCGCAAGGTGTATTGCGATTCTATTGGCGTAGAATATATGTTCATTAGAAATCCTGAACAGGTAAAGTGGATACAGGACAGGCTAAATATAAATGAAAATCAACCCGCTTTTACTGCGCCGCAAAAAAAGCATATTCTAAAGAAACTCAACGAAGCAGTTTCTTTTGAGAATTTTCTTCATACCAAATATGTTGGGCAGAAAAGGTTTTCTCTCGAAGGAGGAGAAAGTTTGATTCCGGCGCTCGATGCTATCATCGAAAAAGCGGCCGACCTGGGTGTGAAAGATTTTGTGATGGGAATGGCCCACAGAGGGCGGCTTAGTACCCTTACCAATATCTTCGGAAAAAGTGCGAAAGACATTTTTACTGAATTTGACGGCAAAGATTATGAAGAAGATGTTTTTGACGGGGATGTAAAATATCACCTGGGATGGACTTCCTGTCGCAAGACCGATAACGGGAAAGAGATCAACATAAACATCGCCCCCAACCCTTCCCACCTGGAGACAGTAGGGGCCGTGGTGCAGGGAATTACCCGTGGTAAACAAGACCGACACTATAAAAATAAGGCCGATGCTGTTCTGCCTATTATTGTACATGGTGACGCAGCAATTGCCGGGCAGGGTATAGTCTATGAGATTGTTCAAATGTCACAGCTGGAAGGTTATACCACCGGCGGTACCATTCATATTGTAGTGAATAACCAGATAGGTTTTACTACCAACTATCTTGATGGCCGCTCATCCACTTATTGTACAGATGTGGCTAAGGTTACCAAGTCTCCTGTATTGCACGTTAATGCCGATGATGTGGAAGCTGTGGTACATGCCGTACTTTTTGCACTGGACTTTAGGATGCAATTTGGGAAAGATGTCTTTATAGATCTTCTGGGATATAGAAAATACGGGCATAACGAAGGTGATGAGCCAAGATTTACCCAGCCAAAACTTTACAAAGCCATAGCCAGCCATAGTAACCCACGGGATATTTATGCTGAAAAACTTCAGGAACAGGGAATTATTGATGATTCTCATGTGAAGAAACTGGAAGAAGAGTATAAGGCAAAGCTGGAAGAGAATCTCGAGGATTCCCGTAAAGAGGAAAAGACCAGGATCACTCCTTTTATGCAGGATGAGTGGGAAGGTTTTGAGCATGTAGATGAATCCCGCATGATGGAAGAGGTAGATACTACCATTGATATGGAAGTGCTTACCGAAGTGGCCCAGGCCGTATCAGAGCTTCCTTCAGATAAAAAATTCCTTAGAAAAATTAAGAAACTGGTGGAGCTTCGTCGCACCATGTTCTTTGAAAGCAATAGCCTTGACTGGAGTATGGCCGAATTACTGGCCTACGGTACTCTTATTAAAGAGGGTTACTATGTAAGAATGAGCGGGCAGGATGTTGAAAGAGGAACTTTTTCTCACCGTCACGCCGTAGTTAAGGTAGAAGACAGTGAAGAAGAGATCATCCTGTTGAACCAGATCAAAGGCACAATCTGCGATACCAGAAAAGGTTCTTCGTGTGACTTTAAAGTATATAATTCGCTTTTATCTGAATATGGGGTTGTAGGGTTTGATTATGGTTATGCCATGGCAAGTCCTAACTGCTTAACTATTTGGGAAGCACAGTTTGGGGACTTCAGTAATGGAGCTCAAATTATGATTGACCAGTATATTTCGGCAGCCGAAGATAAATGGAAGCTTCAGAATGGATTGGTGATGTTCCTGCCTCATGGTTATGAAGGTCAGGGTGCAGAGCATTCTTCAGGAAGAATGGAGCGATACCTGCAATTATGTGCTAAAGACAATATGTTTGTAGCCGATGTTACCACGCCTGCGAATATGTTTCACCTGTTGAGAAGGCAGATGAAGGTGAACTATAGAAAACCATTAATTATCTTTACTCCAAAAAGTTTGCTTAGGCACCCAAAAGTAGTCTCTACAAAAGAAGAGTTTGCTAACGGAACTTTTCAGCCGCTTATAGATGATGCTGAAGCTAAAGCCGATAAAGTAAAATCTTTAGTATTTTGTACCGGTAAATTCTACTATGATCTTCTTGAGCGTAGAGAGGAATTAGAACGTGATGATGTGGCTCTGGTTAGAATTGAGCAGTTGTTCCCACTACCGGCAGAACAAATAAAGGCTGTAATTAGCAAGTACAAAAATGCCGATGATGTAGTATGGGCACAGGAAGAGCCAAGAAACATGGGAGCTTATAGCCATTTGTTGCTACATTTAGAGGAGACAAAGAACTTTAGAGTATGTAGCAGGAAGTTTTACGGTTCGCCGGCGGCAGGAAGCTCGGTGAGGTTTAAAAAACGTCACGAAAAAGTAATAGAATCTGTTTTTGATAAGACCTTAGAGGTCACTGTTAAGTAATTAGAAAATTTGCCAACAGTAGTTGGCGTATAAAAATAAAAAAGAAGAAATCATGGCTTTAGAAATGAAAGTCCCTTCTCCGGGAGAATCAATTACCGAAGTTGAAATCGCACAGTGGCTGGTTTCAGACGGAGATTATGTAGAAAAAGATCAGGCAATTGCCGAAGTAGATAGTGACAAGGCAACCCTTGAACTTCCGGCAGAAGCGAGTGGGATCATTACCCTTAAGGCAGAAGAAGGCGATGCTGTAGCTGTAGGGCAGGTGGTTTGCCTTATTGATACCGATGCTCCAAAACCCGGAGGTGGAGAGAGTGATTCTAAAGAAATGGTAAAAGAAGAGAAGGAAGCGTCTTCGGCTAAAGAAGAAGAACTTGAATCTTCAAAGAAAGACAATAAAAAGGCTGAAGCCAAAACTGAATCGTCTTCAAAACCAAGTACACCGGCCCAAAAGCAGGATCCTTATGCTACAGGTAGTCCTTCGCCGGCTGCTAAAAAGATCCTCGATGAAAAAGGAATGGACGCGAAGTCTGTGAAGGGAACCGGTCGTGACGGCAGGATCACCAAAGAGGATGCGACCAATGCCAAGCCTTCAATGGGTACTCCCGGGAATGGTAAGCGCGGGGAAGAGCGTAAGAAAATGTCTATGCTGCGCCGCCGTGTAGCCGAACGTTTAGTAGAGGTTAAGAATGATACCGCCATGCTTACTACTTTTAATGAAGTAGATATGTCTGCAATCTTCTCGCTTCGCAAACAATACAAAGATGAGTTTAAAGACAGGCATGGGGTAAGCCTAGGTTTTATGTCTTTCTTTACTCTTGCCGTGGTTCGCGCACTTGATCTTTACCCCGGAGTGAATTCAATGATTGATGGAGATTTCCAGGTGAAGTACGACTATAAAGATATCAGTATTGCTGTATCTGGCCCAAAAGGTCTTATGGTTCCGGTGTTGAGAAATGTCGAAAACATGAGTTTTAGAGCTGTGGAAGCTGAGATCAAACGCCTTGCAATAAAGGTGAGGGATGGGCAGATCACTGTAGATGAAATGACCGGCGGAACGTTTACCATTACCAACGGTGGAGTGTTTGGGTCTATGCTTTCAACTCCAATTATCAATCCTCCACAAAGTGGAATTCTCGGGATGCACAATATTGTAGACCGTCCGGTGGCAATTGACGGTCACGTAGAAATTCGTCCTATCATGTACGTTGCCCTTTCGTATGATCACAGGATTATTGATGGTAAAGAATCTGTAGGATTCCTTGTGGCAGTAAAAGAAGCTCTGGAAAATCCTGAAGAACTGCTGATGGATAACGACGTGAAAAGAGCTTTGGAGCTCTAGGGTCTCTAAAATAGTAAAAAAGAAAGGCAATGATTTCAGGATCATTGCCTTTCTTTTTTTGTACTAATAAGCCAACAGGGTGTAGATGTTGAGCAATAGTACAAAAATAATCAATGCTGCCATTAAAGCCGGAAACACCGGCAGGTGCTTTAGGTTGAAGAAATTCATAGCGATAGATTTTTTTGGTGACTGTAAGTTAGAAAAAACACTACCGCTCACATATGGGGAGAATCCCCCAATTTTAAATTACTTGAGATAAAGGTTCATTGATTTGTAATCAATAATAGCTTTTCCTTTTTTTAGAATGTCGGCTCCAATGATTCCCTGTACCTTTTCGGCTTTGTGTTTTACCAGGGCATCATTTACATGGCGCAGGTCGAAAAGCACCAGGTCGACCTTCTTTTTTTTCCAGCCTTTAATTTCAATGATATTCTTCTGGGCAATTTGGGTCATCATATTGGTGGCACCCGCACCGGCAGCTTTAATGTCGCTGTCTTCGGCCAGGAGTTCAAAATGAGAGACTGCTTCCAGGCCTACGCAGGTGCTTGATGCGCCTGTGTCAAGAATGAAATTTCCTTCTATTTGATTTATTTTAGCCTTTAATTCTAAATGCTGAGTGGCGGTATAGGTAAGTGGAATTTTTTTATATCCTTTTTCCTTGAGTAACTTCTTGAGAGATGCCATTCTTTTCTTTTTTGACAAAGATAGCTGTATAAAATAAATTAATTTTGCCGTTATGACAATTACCGATACACATACACACCTCTACAGTGAATCTTTTGATGACGACCGCAAGGAAATGATTGAAAGAGCCATAGCTGCCAATATCACCAGGTTCTTTATTCCGGCAATAGATTCTACGTATATTAAAGATATGTACTCCCTGGAAAAGGCATTTCCGGAGCATATTTTTCTCATGGCCGGTTTCCATCCTACGCATGTAAAGGAAAACTTTCGGGAGGAGCTGGCGATAGTCGAAAAGCAACTTGAGGAAAGAAAGTTCTATGCCGTGGGCGAGACCGGTGTTGATCTTTATTGGGATAAATCTACACTAAAAATTCAGCAGGAAGCCTTCAGGTATCAAATTCAGCTTGCTAAAAAGCATAAGTTGCCGATAGTTATTCACTGCCGCGATGCTTTTGATGAAGTTTTTGAAGTCCTGGAACAGGAAAAAGGAGAAGGCCTTTTTGGTATCTTTCATTGCTTTACCGGAACCTTGGAGCAAGCCAAAAAAGCCCTTTCTTACAATATGAAGCTGGGTATAGGCGGGGTATTAACCTTCAAAAATGGCAAAATTGACAGGTTCTTAAGTGAAATTCCGCTTAGTGAAATTGTGCTGGAAACCGATGCGCCATATCTGGCACCGGTACCCTATAGGGGAAAAAGGAATGAAAGTCTGTATATTGTTGAAGTGCTTAAAAAAGCGGCAGAGGTTTACAACACGAGTCCCGAAGAAATAGCTGAAGTTACTACCCGTAACTCCCGGGAGATTTTTGGGATATAGCAGAGACTTGTGCTTATATTTTTGTTTTTTTGCTAACTCTAATGATGAAACAGTGACAAATTACGACGATATTCGGTTTTATAATGATGACGAAGTGCAGGATGCTCTAAAAGATTATGTTAGGCATCCTATGATAAAAGGGCTATTAACTTTTACTTTTCCGAATGTTGCTTATGAAAAAATAGAGGAAAAGGTTGTGCAGTGCAACTCCATCAGGGATTTTCAAACCGAGATTATTTATCACACCGTTCAAAAGGTGTTGAGTAAAAGTTCTGAAGGTCTAACTTACTCCGGCTTCGATTCCCTTGATAAAGACGAATCTTACCTTTATATTTCCAACCACCGCGATATCGTTCTAGATACTTCTCTCTTAAACTGTGTGTTGTACGAGAGTGATTTGCGAATGACTGCTTCAGCCATTGGTGATAACCTCGTAAAAAAGCCATTTTTACTGGCCCTTTCACGCCTCAATCGAAATTTTCTTGTAAAAAGGGGAATTAGTCCGAGGGAAATGCTGAAGAGTTCTCAAAAGCTTTCAGAATATATAAGAAAGCTACTGCTTGAAGATAAACGCTCGGTATGGATGGCACAGCGGGAGGGAAGAACCAAAGACGGAAATGATAATACCCAGCAGGGAGTGTTGAAAATGCTGGCCATGGCAAAAGGAGATGACTCTGTTGCCGAATATTTTACAAAACTGAAGATAGTCCCTGTGGCGATCTCTTATGAATTTGATCCTACAGATGTGCTTAAACTGCCCGAAATTCTAGCAAAAAGAATGGAGCAGATCTACATTAAATCGGCAAACGAAGATTTTAAATCTATCCTGAAGGGTGCTCTGGGGAATAAGGGAAGAATACATATCTCGGCCGGGGAACCTATTAGTGCAGCGGCACTGGGTGAAATTGAAGCAAAAGCAGGTTCAATGAACGAGCAGCTTCAGAAGATAACCGCCAGCATAGATTATCGCGTGCACCAGAACTACAAGCTGTGGCCTGCCAATTATATTGCCTTTGACCTTTTGAACGGTAGCAGCATGTTTCAGGAAAATTATACTTCAAAGCAAAAGCGGCAATTTGAAAGGCGTCTTACCCGGCGTGTCAACTTTAAAAATGCCCTTGAGGTGAACAGTTACCTCCTTATGTATGCCAATCCGGTAATAAATCAGAAGAATCAGCATGAAAACCAGCGCTAATATTCTCCTTATTTACACCGGTGGAACTATTGGTATGGTGAAGGATTTTGAGACAGGAGCTCTTAAAGCCTTTAATTTTAGTGAGCTGCTTCAAAATATTCCCGAATTAAAACTTCTTGAACATAATATAGATACCATAAGTTTTGAACGTCCTATAGATTCTTCAAACATGAACCCGGCTTCCTGGCTGCAGATGGCCGAAATCATTGAGGAAAAATTTGAGATGTATGACGGGTTTGTGGTTTTGCATGGTAGTGATACTATGTCTTACAGCGCCTCGGCCCTGAGTTTTATGTTTGAAAATTTGTCTAAACCCGTGATTTTTACCGGTTCACAACTGCCTATTGGAGACCTGCGGACAGATGCTAAAGAAAATCTTATTACCAGCATACAAATTGCAGGGCTTCAGAAGAACGGTAAACCTGTTATTACCGAGGTAGGTCTTTATTTTGAGTACAAGCTGTACCGCGGTAACCGCACTTCTAAGATCAATGCAGAACATTTTCAGGCTTTTGCTTCCCCAAATTATCCGCCGCTGGTAAATTCAGGTGTGCATTTGGCTGTGAACGATGCTTATCTATGGCAGCCGCACAATCGCCGAAAGATGAAACTCCACAAGGGGCTTAACGATGAGATTGCCTTGATAAAGATATTTCCGGGTATTAACAGGAGCCTGCTGGAGCACATATTGGCCAAAGAAGGTTTGAAAGGGGTGATACTGGAAACTTATGGTAGCGGAAATGCGCCTACTCAAGACTGGTTTGTTCAGCTTTTAAAAGATGCGATCTCCTGCGGGGTTGTCATTGTTAATGTTACGCAGTGTATTGGGGGCAGTGTGGCCATGGGGCAGTATGAAACCAGTACGCAGCTTAAAAAGATTGGCGTAGTGTCGGGGAAAGACATTACTACTGAGGCTGCTGTGACTAAAATGATGTACCTCCTGGCAAAGGAACTTAGCCCAAAAGTTTTCAGAACAATTTTTGAAACATCTTTACGTGGGGAAATGTCGTAATTTTTGCTGCTGTTACTTGACCAGCTTCTCTTTTTTTTCGTTATTTGGCGAACTGTTCAGAAAAAGTTAAAAAAAGCACTGGATTGTATTTTTACTAGAGAGGTGGCCGAGTGGTCGAAGGCGCACGCCTGGAAAGTGTGTATACCCCACAAGGGTATCGAGGGTTCGAATCCCTTCCTCTCTGCTAGTTATTTTTATTTGAATAAATATTTATATCTTTAACCCGTTAACTAATTAAATTAAGACAAAAAGTAATGAAAAGATTATTTTCAATTTTGGTGATCGCTACAATTATGGTGTTCGGAGCCGTAGATGTGAATGCGACAAATAACGTGAATGCCCTGCCGGCTACCATGGTGAACTTTGTTCAGGATGAAGATCAGGCTGTTGCTGAAGAAGCAGAAACCGAAGATGTAGGATTTCACCAGGAGCTGAAAAGGCGCTTCATTGAAGGTGGACCTGGCTTTATGGGAATTGTACTTCTTTGTTTGATCTTAGGTCTGGCAATTGCAATTGAAAGAATTATATACCTTAACCTTGCTACTACCAATACAAAAAAATTGGCGCAAGATGTTGAGGATGCACTAAACACAGGTGGTATTGAAGCTGCTAAGGATGTTTGTCGTAACACAAAAGGTCCTGTTGCTTCTATCTACTATCAAGGTCTTGACCGTGCCGAAGAAGGTACAGAAGCTGCTGAAAAAGCGGTTGTAGCTTACGGTGGTGTTCAAATGGGACTTCTTGAGAAAAACGTATCATGGGTATCTCTGTTTATCGCTCTTGCTCCTATGCTTGGGTTCATGGGTACGGTAATTGGTATGATCGAAGCTTTCGATAGAATTGAAGCAGCGGGAGATATGCAGCCTTCACTTGTTGCAGGTGGTATTAAAATCGCACTTCTTACTACAGTATTTGGTTTGATCGTAGCTATTATTCTTCAAATCTTCTACAACTACATCATTGCTAAGATTGACCGTATTGTAAACGATATGGAAGATGCTTCTATCACTTTGATGGATATACTTGTAGAGTACAAGAATAAAAGAAGAGTATAATAATACCAAGATTTAATTATGACCTTACATAAAATATTAAAATATCTAGCGCTCGTCATCGGAGTGGTTGGGCTCATCCTTTGGGGGAGAGTACTCATGGCTGGTGATGATGCTATAGAAAATTCAGCCGATGTACAGGCAAGCGTGGTATCTCCATTCTTATATGTTGCATATCTTGTGTTTGCTATAATTGTACTGCTGGTTTTGTTCTTCGTAATAAAAGGTTTGTTTTCAGGGGATATTAAAAGGACCCTTATTGCAGTCGGATCTTTTATTATCGTAGTGGCAATTGCCTATGTACTTACAGATGGTACCGAGAAAACTCTTAGTGATGGAACAATGCTTTCAGCAAGTGCAGACCACTGGGTAGGAGCAGGTCTTGTGACCTTCTACATCCTTGCCGGAGCTGCAGTATTGCTAATGGTACTTTCGGGAGTAAGAAAACTTATAAACTAAAGAAACTATGGCCAGACGATCTACACCTGAAGTTAATGCCGGTTCATTGGCCGACATCGCCTTCTTGCTTTTGATCTTCTTCCTGGTGACCACAACTATTGAGACAGATAGCGGTATCAGCAGAAAGTTGCCTCCAATGCAGGATGAAAATGTGGAACCGCCAATTATCAAAGAAAAGAACATTTTCAAGGTAATTGTAAACCGAAATAATGATCTGTTAGTAGAAGATGAGCTCATGGAGCTTAAGGATCTTAGAGAAGCTGCTGTTGCCTTTTTAGACAATGGTGGCGGGGTAGGCCCCGAGGCATGTGACTATTGCCAGGGCTCCGGAGATCCTACTTCTTCAGATAATCCTATCAAAGCAGTAATTATGCTTGTAAATGACAGGCAAACCGAATATGGTACTTACATTGCAGTTCAAAACGAACTGGTAGGAGCATATAACGAGTTGCGTGATCGTTCAGCCCAAAGGTTGTACGGCAAGTCCTTTACTCAAATGGAAGCTGATTACAACAGTGTCAATTATAGCGGAAATAAAGATAGGTTGAAGGAACAAATTGAGGAAATTAAAGATATGTGGCCTCAAAAACTTTCTGAAGCCGATCCTAAAAATTAATCGCGAAAACTAAGAACTTATGGCAAAATTCAATAAGAAAAAAGGTAGTGAACTGCCCGCGATCAATACTTCGGCTCTGCCTGATATCGTATTTATGCTTCTTTTCTTCTTCATGGTTGCTACAACAATGAGGGAGACCACCCTGAAAGTGCAAAACACATTGCCTTATGCCGACCAGGTGGAAAAGCTTGATAAGAAAGATCTTGTGATGTACATTTATGCAGGTAAACCGAGTTCCAGGTTTCAACAAAATTTTGGTACCGAAGCCAGGATACAGCTAAATGATAACTTCGCAGAGGTTACTGATATTCAACAGTTCATTTACGCCGAAAGAGAAACTAAGAGAGAGGAACTTATTCCTTTCCTTACAACAGCGCTTAAAGTTGACCACGAAACCAATATGGGCCTTGTATCTGATATAAAAATGGAGCTTAGAAAAGCTGAAGCTCTTAAAATCAATTACACTACCCGTTCTGGTAAGGCGTCACAAAACTTTGACTAAAATCAATTCATTATTTTTTTAAAATCCCCTTTCAAGTCTTTTGAAAGGGGATTTTTTTGAATGCTGTTTTGCTTCGTATTATCTTTGGTTAAAATACTTCAATGCATAACATCCAAAAATGGCATTTTCTTCTCTTAATTTTCTTCCCGCTTTTTTTACAAGCGCAGGAAAGGAATGAGATCCCTTCAGTTGTAGATAGTTTGTATCGGGAAGACCAGATCTATTTTGGCTTTACGTATAATATTGTTACCGGTGGACCTTCAGAAGTAAAGAGTTCTCAGTTTTCAGGAGGTTTTCATGCTGGCTTTATAAGAGATTTTCCGCTTAACGCCCGTCGAAATATTGGTGTTGGTGTGGGGCTGGGCTGGTCTATTGATACTTTTGGACAAAATCTTTTTATAGGAGAGGACCCAGGAGGCGAAGCGACCCGTTTTGTGGTACTTAACAGGGACAGGGTAGACTTTGATGCCAATCGCTTTACTACACAGTCTATTGATCTCCCTGTGCAGTTTAGATGGCGTACATCCACACCCGAGAGTTACAAATTCTGGCGGATCTATACCGGGATAAGACCATCATATGTCTATTATTTCCAGTCAAAATTTGTTCAGGATGGAAATACCTTTAAAGAAACCAATGTTTCTGAATTTGAGAGATTGCGGTTAGGGGCGACCTTTACTTTTGGATATAATACCTTTAATTTTTCCTTTTACTATAGTCTCAATTCCTTCTTTAAAGACGTTACAGTAAATAATGAGGATCTCGATCTAAAAACATTTCAGGTTGGGCTCACTTTTTACCTGCTATAGCCAAACCAGAGCAGCTATAACCTGGGGCAGTAAGCCAAGAATAAACCCTATACTTAACTCGTTATACGAGTGGGCGGCATAAAGGAGTCGGGACGAGGCTGTGAGGCCGGTAATGGCTATCAGAAAGCTTACGCTGTAAACCAGGTTGAGATTAAAGTGTACACTTAGCAGGATTAAAAATCCCAGTAACCCTGCCAGGCCCATCATGTGCAGGCTTACCTTTACCTTTGCAAGTAGAAAGAACAGCCCAAGTATCGCAGAGGTCATGATGCCGGCAAAGAAGTAATACAACGCAGGGTAGTCAAAGGTATTGAGTACATATTTGAGCACCACAAAATCCAGCCCCGCATAGAGTAATAGCGGCCATTTTCTCTCCCTTATATCCCTTAGATGATGATCTGTTACCTTGCCCAAAGTTTTTAGCATGTAAACATAGACAATGGGAATGAAGATGGTAATAATGGCTACGGCCAGTAACTTGGCTTTTACCACTTCTATCGGGAAAAACCTTGGTGTTATAAGGAAATAGATCAAAGTACCCGCAAAAGGCATCCAAATGGGGTGGAAGAGGAAGGAAGCTGACCTTACGAGTAGCTTCATCAAATTTCTTTTCGAAGGCGGGCAACGGGAATATCCAGTTGCTCCCGGTATTTAGCAACGGTACGCCGCGCAATAGGGTATCCCTTTTCTTTCAGCATCTTCGCAAGTTTCTCGTCTGTAAGGGGTTTTCTCTTGTTTTCATCGTCAATGGTCATCTCAAGAATTTTCTTGATCTCCTTTGTCGAAACATCCTCTCCCTGATCGTTCTTCATAGATTCAGAAAAGAAATCCTTTATCAGCTTTGTTCCGTAGGGAGTATCTACGTATTTACTGTTGGCAACACGGGAAACCGTAGAAACATCCATATCGATCTCATCGGCAATATCCTTTAAGATCATTGGTCTTAAATTTCTTTCATCGCCGGTGAGGAAATACTCTTTTTGATAGTTCATGATGGCACTCATCGTAACAAAGAGTGTGGTTTGTCGCTGTTTTATGGCTTCTATGAACCACTTTGCAGCATCCAGCTTTTGTTTGATGAACATGACCGCATCCTTCTGGGCCTTACTTTTCTCTCGTGATTCCTTATAGCCTTTGAGCATCTCACTGTAATCTTTGGAGACATGCATTTCGGGGGCATTCCGGCCGTTAAGGCTCAACTCAAGTTCGCCTTCTGCTATTTTAATTGTAAAGTCGGGGATCACATGTTCCACAGCCCTGGTGTTGCCGGCATAGGCACCACCGGGTTTAGGGTTGAGATGTTCAATGACCTCTATGGCATTTCGAAGGTCTTCTTCAGAAATATCGTGCTTTGAAAGAAGTTTCTGGTAATGCTTTTTACTAAACTGGTCAAAGGACTTCTCAATAATGTCTTTTGCAAGGCTTACAGGTCTTGTCTGGTCCCTTCTGTTTAACTGAATTAACAGGCACTCCTGAAGACTTCTGGCGCCTACCCCTGCAGGGTCGAGCTCGTGAACATATTTAAGTACTTTCTCTACAGTTTCCTCGTCGGTATATACATTTTGTGTAAAAGCGAGATCATCAACAATATCCTGAACAGATCTTCTTATGTAGCCGCTCTCATCAACACTTCCTACAAGAAATTCAGCAATCTCTTCTTCAGATTCGTCAAGTCTAAGCGTACTTAACTGCGTTATTAAATATTGGGTGAAAGAAGTTCCGGAAGCATAGGGTACCTGTCTGTCTTCGTCATCTGCACTGTAATTGTTTGCCTGCAAACGATAATTGGGTATCTCGTCATCACTCAGGTATTCATCAACATCAATATCGGCTTCAATGCTCTCATTGCCTGGGTCTTCATCCTGGTAATCGTCTGTCTTGAAATCTTCTTCGTACTCGTCACTCTCCTCTTTCCCGCCTTCAAGGGCGGGGTTTTCTTCCATCTCCTGCTTAAGCCGTTGCTCAAAAGCCTGTGTAGGCAGCTGGATAAGCTTCATCAACTGTATTTGCTGAGGAGAAAGCTTTTGAGATAATTTAAAATTTAACTGCTGTTTTAGCATAATCTTACTGGCTTTTTATAAAAATAAAAAAAACAATCTACAAACGTAAACGAACGCAGATTGTTTTATGAGTACTTTAGGATGAAAGGCTTTTTAGAACTCGGCGTTTAGGGGTGTTCTTGGGTAAGGGATCACATCTCTAATGTTCCCCATACCGGTAGCAAACTGCACCAGTCTTTCAAACCCAAGTCCAAACCCACTGTGTACACAGGTTCCAAACTTTCGGGTATCAAGATACCACCAAAGTTCTTTTTCATCTATATCAAGCGCCTGCATTTTTTGTTTTAAGACATCAAGGCGTTCTTCCCGTTGCGAGCCACCCACAATCTCTCCAATTCCGGGAAAAAGGATGTCCATGGCACGTACGGTCTTTCCGTCTTCATTTAAACGCATGTAAAACGCTTTTATGTTGGCAGGGTAATCAAATAATATTACAGGACATTTAAAGTGCTTTTCAACAAGGTATCGTTCATGCTCACTTTGAAGATCGGCTCCCCATTCTTCAATGATGTAATTGAATTTTTTCTTCTTATTGGGCTTAGAGCTCTTTAAGATATCGATCGCCTCGGTATAGCTTACTCTTTTGAAGTTGTTCTCAACCACAAATCTCAGCTTATCGCTAAGGCTCATAGCACTACGTTCGGCTTCCGGTTTTGCCTTATCTTCATTTGCCTGGCGTTCTTCAAGAAAAGCAAGATCATCCTTGCAGTTGTCCAGCACATACTTCAGCACATATTTGATGAAGTCTTCAGCAATGTCCATATTTCCGGCAAGGTCACAAAATGCCATTTCTGGCTCTACCATCCAAAACTCGGCAAGGTGGCGTGATGTGTTTGAATTTTCAGCTCTAAAAGTAGGGCCAAAAGTATAGATCTGGCCTAAACCTAAAGCATAAGTCTCCCCTTCGAGTTGGCCAGATACGGTAAGATTGGTTTCTTTTCCGAAGAAATCCTCTTTATAGTTAATAGAACCATCTTCGTTACGCGGCACATTATCAAGATCAAAAGAAGTCACTCTAAACATTTCTCCCGCACCTTCAGCATCACTTCCGGTAATAATTGGAGTGTTCACATAGTGAAAATTGTTTTGCTGAAAATAGCTGTGAATGGCAAATGCCAGTTTAGACCTTAGCCTCATTACGGCTCCAAAAGTGTTGGTTCTCACCCTAAGGTGCGCCTGCTCCCTAAGTTTCTCGAGAGAATGCCTTTTTGGAGAAAGAATGGTGTACTTCACTTCTTCGGGATCTGCATCTCCAAGAATTTCTACGGCGTTTGCCTGTACTTCCACTTTTTGCCCGCTACCCTGACTCTCTACCAGGGTTCCTGTCACCTTTATCGCAGCACCAACAGTAATGCGCTTTAAGGTATTTTCGCTTAGCTTTTCATAGTCTACCACACATTGCATGTTGTTGATGGTAGAGCCATCATTTAAAGCTATAAACCGGTTGCTCCTAAAGGAACGTACCCAACCTTTTACTTCAACTTCCTGCAAATACTGAGTGCTTTCTAAAAGTTCTGCAACTTTTCCTGTGATCATCTTTTTCTATTTGAAGAGCAAAGATAATTTTTCCGCACTTGCCTTACAAGTAATAAAATAAAGGCTTCTGACAAAATTAGGTGTCAAAAATCACATTTTTGGATCCTCTTCTTCTGAAATTTCTTCGGAATCCTCTTCCTGCGGAATAATATTTATCGTTGGCTCCCGCAGTACATCTTTGTTAGCGATTTCCTTCTGAAGTGAAAGAAGTAAAGCCGGAAGCAGTAGCAGGTTAGAAAGCATGGCGAATAAAAGAGTTGCCGAAACAAGTCCGCCAAGAGCAACGGTGCCTCCAAAACTGCTTATCATAAATACCGAAAAGCCAAAGAAAAGCACAATTGAGGTATAGAACATGCTTACACCCGTCTCCCGCAGTGCCGCATAAACCGATCTTTTCACCTTCCAGTTATTCGCCTTAAGCTCCTGCCGGTACTTGGCGAGAAAATGTATGGTATCATCTACCGAAATTCCAAAGGCAATACTAAATACAAGAATGGTCGAGGGTTTTATAGGTACACCAAGAAAGCCCATCATTCCGGCAGTTACCAGCAACGGCAGTAGATTCGGGATTAGAGAAACCAGGATCATTTTAAACGAACGGAACATCCAGGCCATAATCACAGCAATCAGAAAAATAGCCAGGCTTAAGGAGATGACAAGATTCTTTACAAGATAATTGGTCCCTTTCTGAAATATTAAGGCCTTCCCGGTCATTTCTACCGAAAACCGATCTTCAGGAAAAATCTCCCTGATCTTTGGCCACAGGTCTTCTTCGATCTCTTCCATCTCCTGGGTGCCAATATCTTTCATAAAGCTGGTCATACGGGCGTAGCGGCCTGTGCTGTCTACAAAAGAGGTGAGCAGGTTGTCACCGCTGGCATCCAGCCCCTTTGCATAGGGCAAGATAAAAGTTCTTTCTTGTGAAGTGGGCAGCTGGTAGTATTTTGGGTTGCCATTGTAATACGCTTGCTTGGCATACTTCACCAGGTTGACTATAGAAAGGGGAGGGGAAAGTTCATCTTCTTCGGCAATAAGTTCCTGGAGTTCCTCCATTTTCTTTAAAGTTGGCAGCTTCATCACTCCCTGCTCCCGCTTAGTGTCAATAACAATTTCTAATGGCATTACACCATCAAATTCTTCCTCAAAGAACTTGATGTCCTTAAAGAATGCTGCCTCCTGGGGCATATCTTCCAGCAGGCTTCCCGAAACCTTTATGGTATAAATTCCAATGATACTCGATACGAGTAAAATAAGGGAGATAATGAAAATGGCAATGCGGTGGTGCTTCACCATTCTTTCCATCCAGTTTACAAAGCCACCAATCCATCTTTTATTGAGGTGCTTGAGGTGTTTTTCCCGCGGCACATTCATGTAACTGTAGATAATGGGGATAATGAGCAGACTTAGAATAAAGATCGCAATGATGTTTATTGAAGCTACTATCCCAAATTCCTTGAGCAGGGTACTTTCAGTAAGTATAAAGGTGGCAAACCCTGAGGCTGTGGTAAGATTGGTCATCAACGTAGCATTCCCCACTTTGGTAATTACCCGCTGCAGTGACTTTGCCTGGTTGCCGTGTTTCTGGATCTCCTGCTGATATTTATTAATGAAGAAAATGCAGTTGGGAATTCCTATTACAATAATTAATGGCGGAATGATAGCGGTAAGCACGGTGATCTCATAATGTAAAAGCCCCAGCACGCCAAAAGCCCACATTACACCTATAACTACAGTAATCATTGAAATTACGGTAGCGCGCACACTTCTAAAGAAAAAGAAGAAGATAAGGGAGGTCACCAGTAAGGCTGCGCCAATGAACAATCCTATTTCATCAATAATATTTTGGGAGTTGAGGGTGCGTATATACGGCATGCCCGATACATAAACATTTAGCCCATACTCCTCTTTAAACTTTTCTACTAACGGGATAAGCTCTTCTACTACAAAAGTCTTGCGCTGGCCGGTGTTCACTATTTCCTGGTCCAGGTACACCGCAGTTTGCACGGTATTGGAATGCCTGCTGTAAACAAGACCTTCGTAAAATGGCAAATCCTGAAACAATTTTTCCCGGTATTCTTTTACCTGCTGGTCATTGGGGTTAGCCTCTTTGATAAACGGAACCATCTCAAAACGCCCCGGATCTTCAAATTTTTCAAGTTTTTTTAAGTTGCCTAAGGCTACAGTGAACTCAACTTCCTGAAAATTGATTAAGCTGTCGGCCAGTTCATTCCAGGCGGTAAAATTCCTGGGGGTAAAGAGTGCTGTATCATTAACAGCCATGACAATAACATTCCCTTCTTCCCCAAATTTATTCAGGAATTCCTGGTACTGGAGGTTAATGGGATCATCATCGGGCAGGAGGTTGGCTTCAGTATAGGAAAACCTCATGTTCTTCCACTGTAAAGCGAGAAAAACGGTACAGGCAGTAATTAATACCAGGATGAGGATCCTGTTCCGAAGAATAGTGCGTGCAACAGTATTCCAGAACTCAAAGCCGAGGATTTTAGACATGGGAAAAATTTGTTTTGCAAAGGTATGAAAGCATGTAAACTTTTTCCAACGTAGCGATCCCGAAAAAGGACAAAAAAAGCGACTTAAAAAGCCGCTTTTTGAAAGGTATGGTTCAACTGTCTTATTAGACGGTCATGATCTCTTTTTCTTTTACGGCCAGCACCTTCTCAATCTTCTCGATATAGGTATCTGTAAGCTTTTGGATTTCGGCTTCTCCCGTTTTTTGAAGGTCTTCAGAAATATCAAGCTTTTTAATGTCCTGATTGGCATTTTTGCGGTCGTTTCTTACTCCAATTTTTGCATCTTCAGCTTCGGCTTTGGCCTGTTTTGCCAATTCGCGACGACGCTCCTCTGTTAAAGGGGGAACGTTAATGATCACGCTGTCTCCATTATTCATTGGGTTGAATCCGAGGTTTGCCTGCATAATACCTTTTTCAATGGCAGTGATCATGTTCTTCTCAAATGGCTGAATGGTAAGGGTGCGCGCATCGGGCGTATTTACGTTGGCCACCTGGTTAAGCGGGGTCTGGCTTCCGTAGTAATCTACTCTCACGCTTCCAAGCATTGCCGGGGTGGCTTTCCCGGCCCTAATGTTGAGTAATTGTTTCTCAAGGTGAAGAATGGCTTGATCCATTGCTTCTTTTGTGCTATCGATTATAAAATCTAACTCGTCGTCCATTTCTAAAAATTAATTTTTAAAAATTATATAAGTCTTGTTTGTCTAAAAATTTACTTTGGTACCAATTTTTTCTCCGATTACTACCTTTTCTAGGTTGCCCGGTTTGTTCATGTCAAACACGATAATTGGCAATTTATTTTCCTGGCTAAGGGTGAAAGCCGTAGTGTCCATCACCTTTAATCCTTTTGTAAGTACATCGTCAAAGCTGATAAAGTCAAATTTCTTTGCTTTTTTATCAATTTCAGGATCTGCTGTATAGATTCCATCAACGCGTGTACCTTTTAGAATAACGTCTGCGTCTATTTCGATAGCACGTAAAACTGCTGCCGAATCTGTTGTGAAGTAGGGATTACCTGTGCCACCTCCAAAAATGACTACCCGGCCTTTCTCAAGGTGTCGCATAGCTTTTCTTCGGATAAATGGCTCGGCCACTTCATTGATCTTTATGGCCGATTGTAACCTGGTTTGAATACCGGCATCTTCGAGGGCCGATTGCAGGGCCAGGCCATTGATTACCGTGGCCAGCATTCCCATGTGGTCTCCGGTTACGCGATCCATTCCACGGCTCGCACCTGCCACCCCTCTAAAGATATTACCACCTCCAATGACTATAGCTACCTCAACTCCCCTGTTAGTCACTGCTTTTATTTCTTTGGCATATTCGGCTAAACGTATTGGGTCGATTCCGTATTGGCGGGTTCCCATGAGAGCCTCGCCCGAAAGTTTTAATAAAATTCTTTTGTAATGCATCTACGTGATTTGATGGGTTGTGCAAAACTAAGGAATTTATTAATGTGATATAGCGATAAAAAAGATTATTGGCACGTGCCGGCAGGGAAGATGATTTTCCTATTTTTAACCATGAAGAAATAATTACTTCAAATTAAATTTCACAATGAAGAAAACAGTTGTTTTAAAGGCTTTACTGGTCTTGAGTATCTTTTTAGGATTTTCCTGTGATAAGAATGATGCTATTGAAGGAACCCTGCCGGGCACATGGATTGAAGTGCAACCTGTATATGAACGCACCACACTTTTGTTTTCTTCGGAAAATAAAATGGTAAAAATAGATGGAGAGGGCAATGAAGAGAATTTCTCTTATGAAATTAAAGGAGATTCAATTCATTTGAGTAAACCCGGACAGGAAGATATGCGTAGATTTTTCTTTAAGAAACTTGATCCCGCAAGGTTCCAGATAGGAAATTTTTACACCACCAATCCTGAGGTTGAAGGTGCTTTTATGATCTTTGAACGACAATAATGGGTCTCAAAAAAGGCAAAAAACCCGCTCCTTTTTGGAAGCGGGTTTTTTATTGTATAAAAAGTTTAATGCTTATCCTAAAGCAACTCTTTCAAAAGCAACTACAGAAAGATTGGCATTCTCAGACTTTACATATTCAGCAACAGACATTTTACTGTCTTTGATGAAATCCTGGTTTACAAGAGTGTTGTCTTTAAAGAAACGCTTGATCTTACCTTTAGCGATATTGTCAAGCATACCTTCTGGCTTACCTTCCTGTCTTAGTTGATCTTTAGCGATCTCTATTTCTTTCTCGATCACAGACTGGTCAACACCTTCTTCATTAAGAGCAACAGGGTTCATGGCAGCTGCCTGCATAGAAACGTTCTTGGCAATTTCGTCAGCGTTTTCTGTTTGTTCAGAAAGTCCTGTCAAAACAGCAATCTTGTTACCTGCGTGGATGTAAGAACCTACGAAAGGAGCTTCAAGAGTCCTGAAGTCACCAATCTCGATTTTCTCACCAATAACACCAGTTTGTTCAGTTAATTTCTCCTGTACAGTGATGCCTTTGTAATCTTTTGCAAGTAGTTCTTCTTTTGAATTTACGTTCAAAGCAAGATCAGCGAAGTCTTGAGCAAGTTGAATGAAAGATTCATTCTTAGCAACGAAATCTGTCTCACAGTTAAGGGAAACGATCACACCTCTGGTGTTGCCTTCATTCACTGTAGCAATTACGGCTCCTTCAGAAGATTCTCTGTCGGCACGATTGGCAGCAACTTTTTGGCCTTTCTTACGAAGTACTTCAATAGCTTTTTCGTAATCTCCTTCGGCTTCAACCAATGCCTTTTTACAGTCCATCATACCGGCACCGGTTGCTTTTCTCAATTTATTTACTTCTGCGGCGGTTATATTAGCCATAGTCTTAAATGTATTTTATTAAAAAAAAATAAGTCGTTTAGTTAAATTCAAATGAATGCAACCAAACGACTTACAGATCAATATTATTAACTTCTATTCTTCTTCGTCGTTAGAGCTTGCATTAGCTAAAGTCTCTTTTTTAGACTCCAGCTTTACATCCTGCTGAGCTTCTTTCATGTCTTTTTTATCCTGTGGATCTGTAGACGGAACTTCAGCTTCTACTCTTGGCTTTCTTGCCTTAGGAGCTTTTTTTGCAGGTTTGTCTTCTGCAGAATCTTCTTCTTTACCTTCTTTTCCTGAAGCTTTTCTTTCAGAAAGGCCTTCTACGATAGAGTCGGCCACGTAAGAAACTACTTTGCTAATTGATTTGGAAGCATCATCGTTTGCAGGGATAACATAATCCACATCTCTTGGATCTGAATTGGTGTCAACCATTGCAAAAATTGGAATGTTTAATTTTTGAGCTTCTTTAACCGCGATGTGTTCACGAGTGATGTCTACTACGAATAGGGCACCTGGAAGGCGGCTCATATCGGCAATAGAACCTAAGTTTTTATCCAACTTAGCTCTTAAACGATCTACTTGTAAGCGTTCTTTCTTAGAAAGTGTGTTGAAAGTACCGTCTTTCTTCATTCTATCGATAGAAGCCATTTTCTTAACAGCTTTACGAATAGTAACGAAGTTGGTCAACATACCACCAGGCCATCTTTCGGTGATGTAAGGCATGTTAGCTCTTTCGGCTTGTTCAGCAACAATTTCTTTTGCTTGTTTCTTGGTAGCTACGAAGAGTATTTTTCTACCACTGGCTGCAATTTTGCTAAGAGCCTCACCGGCTTCCTGCATTTTAGCAGCACTCTTGTATAGGTTGATGATGTGAATCCCATTGCGCTCCATGTATATGTAAGGCGCCATGTTCGGGTTCCATCTTCTTGTGAGGTGTCCAAAATGTACACCTGCATCAAGTAATTCTTTTACTTCTACTTTGTTTGCCATTTTTGTAATAGTTTACGTTCTGTTGAGATAGCAACAACCAGGTGGCGATACAATATCAGGCCCTGACCGTTTAGATGCTAAACTAACCACCGGCACTTCGACGAGCTTAGTGTGATTCCGGAGTAACAACAAAAATCTAATGATTTAAATGAACTTTTAGTGTCTTTAAACACCAAATAATATTAACGTTTAGAGAACTGGAATTTCTTACGAGCTTTCTTCTGACCGAATTTCTTACGTTCAACCATTCTTGGGTCTCTGGTAAGTAATCCTTCTGGCTTAAGAGTGCTTCTGTTCTCGGCGTCTAACTCTACCATAGCTCTTGAAAGGGCAAGGCGAATAGCTTCGGCCTGTCCTGTGATCCCACCACCGTAAACATTTACTTTGATGTCAAAGCTTTCGTTGTTTCCGGTCATGTTAAGAGGCTGTCTTACCTTGTACTGAAGCGTGCTTGTAGAGAAGTAATCCTTAACGTCTTTTTTGTTTACAGTGATGTTCCCGCTTCCTGTAGAAACGTACACACGTGCAACAGCCGTTTTTCTACGGCCAATTTTGTGAATAACTTCCATTACTTAAGATCGTTTAAGTTAATAGTTTTTGGCTTTTGCGCCTGAACGTCATGCTCAGATCCAGCAAAAACTCTTAGGTTACGGAAAAGATCTGCTCCAAGTTTATTCTTTGGTAACATTCCTTTTACTGCATTTTCCACAAGTCTCTCAGGACCTTTTGTGAATAATTCCGTTGCAGTTAAACTTCTTTGACCCCCAGGATAGCCGGTGTGGCGAATGTACTCTTTAGAGTCCCATTTCTTTCCTGTTAAGTTGATCTTCTCGGCATTGATAACAACTACGTTATCACCGCAATCAACGTGTGGGGTAAAATTAGCTTTGTACTTTCCTCTTAGTAGCTTTGCTACTACAGAAGAAAGGCGGCCCAGGGCCTGTCCTTCAGCGTCTACAACAACCCACTCCTTATTTACAGTGGCTTTGTTGGCAGAAACCGTTTTGTAGCTTAATGTGTCCACACTAATTAAATTTACTTAATAATTAAACATTCCATTCCCTGCATAAAACAGGGGTGCAAATGTACAACTATAAATTTATATTACAAATGGCACTTTCAATAATTTAAAAGGTTTAAATAAACTGATTTTCAGGAGTATTTACTTTTATATAATAAGAGCCTTTTTTCTCTTCATAATGGGATTAGTGAAACCCACTGCCCCGCCTTCTTCTTTCAGAAACTTTTTTTGAATGAATTTTCCCTTCCTCTGGCCGCTTGCCTAAAGGGTTTAGTCGTTAAAAAGCACATAATCACCGACTAAAGGATTTTTTTGTGTTAAAAAATTATTAAAAAAGATTAACTGCATTTATCTTTGCACCCTGTTTCAATGAAAAAGAAAAGGATAAGAAATGAAAAAAACGTTACAAAGAATGATGATTGGCGGAGTAGGACTAAGTATGCTAATTTCCTGTTCTGCAGATAGTGTGAATGATGATGCGCTATCCCTTAATGCCACAACCTCTACTGTGCCCACCCAAAATCTTACTATGAATGATTTGGCCGGCACCTGGAACATGTATTCCATGACCTCTGTTGGAGAAGGAAAGACTGTAGATTTTGATCTGGATGGGAATTCTACTTATGATCTCCTTAAAGAAACCGATTGTTTTGACAATATGTTTTTTGTTTTTGAAACCGATGGTGATGTTTTGACCGAACATGCCAGACTGTTTTTTGACGGTACTTCTGGAAAATTTACCTGCGCTACCACAGGCCAGTACGCTGCGACATATCAAATAAGTGGGAATGACCTTACCGTTACTTTTACAGTGAATGGTGTGGAGTATACCCAGTCTAAAACCGTTTCCCGCTTCAGTGAAAATGGGAAAGAATATTTAAAAGTAACACTGACTGAAGCAGAGACCGATTCGGCTGTTTATGTAGCCAAAGATCCGGGAAACACTGTAGCTTCCGATATCAAGCAAATTGATATGGTATACCAAAGAGCTGAATAAAGTAATTTTTGCCCCAAAAAAGAAGAGGTCGTCTAAAAAGTAATTTTTAGGTGGCCTTTTTTCATGATAAGATTTTCAAGGAGGGTTTTTCCTTTTTCACGTTGTAGTGAGCATTGAAAAAGTTGGTTATATAGCCCCCTCTAGACTATATTGAACTTCTTTAAATTGTGTGCCATCGCTATTAACCCTATTTCGGTGGTTACTTTCTCCATACCCCGGAGCATAAACCGTTTGAAGCCCATATTTTGTTTAATATTTCCGAAGACGGCCTCTACATCCCAACACCTGCGCTTACGATGAGCTATTCCTTCGTCGCTAAGCAGTAGTTTTTTTGCTTTCTCTTTCAGGCGGATCAGGTTGTGGTTGCGTTCAATGATCCTGTTTCCCTTGGCTTTATAACAGCTACCCCGCAAAGGACATCCCTGACAGTTCTGGGCCTGGTAGCGGGGGATTTGCTGAATAAAACCATTTTTGGTTTTCCCTTCGTAGGTATGAGTTTTTCTCATCGCCTGCCCCATGGGACAGTAATAAGTATCTGTTTCTGGATTGTAAAAGAAGTTGTCGGGATGAAACGGGTTTTCCCTGTACTTTTTATCCCGCTGCTCTTTATGGAAGTAATTGTATTTTACAAAAGCAGTAATGTTCTTGTCTTCTAAGTCTGTATAGTTTTCTTCGCTACCATAGCCCGCATCAGCGGTAAGTGTTTCAGGAGTTTGACCGTAGGATTCGATATGATCTTTAAGGTGCTCTTTTAAAGTAGTAGTATCAGCAGTAGTTTGAGCAAGGGTGTAGTTGGTGATAAACTGGTTGTTGGTAGAGGCTTGTAAATTATATCCCGGCTTTAACTGTCCGTTTTGCATATAATCATCCTTCATGCGCATAAAGGTGGCATCGGGATCTGTTTTACTGTAGCTGTTTCTCTTCCCCAGGATAGCTTCCTGTTCAGTGTACTTCTCCAGGTTTTTCGGCCAGTTTTTTTTGGCATAGTTTAGCTTTTGTCTGACCTTTTTATCTACCTCTTTATCCTGCAAAGCCTGATTGATAGTATCAATGGTCTGTGCTACTTTTTCAGGATCGATCTCTTCAAAGTCGGGCTGGTTAGGAAGCATCTGTTCTTCCGCATAAACCTTCTCAACATAGGCCCAGAGTTCCTTGAGCTGTTTCTTAATTCGCTCTTTACTGGTCTTGATGGATTTGCCCCATACAAAGGTATGGCGATTGGCATTGGCCTCTATTTTGGTGCCATCTACGTAGAGTTCTTTGAGAGATAGCACTCCCTGTTCAGCCAGTAATACAACTACCTGATTGAAGATGTTTTTAAACTTACCCTTTAATCTTTTGCCTCTGAAATCATTGATGGTGTTATGATCTGGCTTGCTTTGTCCGCTAAGCCACATAAAATGAACATTCTCCTGTAGTGCCTGTTCAATTTTTCTTGAGGAATAAATGTTTCTCAGGTAAGAATAGATCACCACCTTTAGAAGCATCCGTGGATGATAGCTGGAGGTGCCTCCTCCTTTATAGCTCTTCGCAAGAGCGCTAATATCTAAATGATCTACAATGGTATTGACAATCCGGACAGGGTGATTTTTCGGAACCAGATCATCATAGCTTGGGGGAATAAGACTTAGTTGGTTCTGATGATAAGTCTTAAAAACTACTTTTCTGCTCATACTTTAAAAATAAGCAGCTCCACCTTTTTATACAAAAAAAGACTGCCTTTTCAGACAGCCTCTTCTTTTTTAAGGTATAAGGAATAATGTTTAAGGAATATGGTTTTGGCAAACAAAAGTTAGTATTTAAAACCCTTGTTATACCTGCAGTGCTTATGCTACTTTAAAATCCTCATCTTTCAATTCAACACTAAATTTGATATTAGCTTTTAAAGCTCGGAATACTTTCAAAATCGTCTCAATAGTTACGTTTTTTGCATTTCGTTCTAGTTTGGAAATTTGCGATTTTTGAACACCTACCAATTCTCCGAGCTGTTCTTGAGTCAGTTGTCTTTCTTTTCTGGCAGATTTTATCATTTCTCCTAAAACTTCCAATTTCAGGTCAAACTCATGTTTGTCACGCTCCTTTGTTCCAACTTCACCAATATGTTTGTCTTTCATTTGATCGAGCGTCATCATTTTCATTTTTTCCTTTGGGGTGTCCATAACCTTTGATTTTTATTGCTCAAAATATTCTTTCTTTATCTGTTTTGCTTTTTCAATTTCTTCTTTTGGCACTTTATCGGTTTTTTTGATAATGCCGTGTGTGGAAATTACAAGTGTTTCAGTTTTTCCCGTTTTATCCCAGAAGGCAAATAATCTATATTGTAGTCCTCTGAATTTGGTTCTGAATTCCCATATATCATCTGTAAGTTTCTTGAATAATTTTGGGTCGTTTACAAGTTTCGCTTTATCTAAATTGTAATAAATTTTCTTTCTCGTTTTCTCGTCCAGGTTTTCAAGAAAGTCAATTGCCTGCTCTAGAAAAACGACTTCAAACTTTTTCTCCATTCAGATTGCTTTGTTGTTCTCCAATAACAAAACTAATGCAAAGTTTCAATATATGGAAACTTTTGTAGATGAGATTACATCATAAGTAACATAATTGAATCATCTATCTCCTTAATCCTTAGACCTTATCCCTTAATGTGCTTCCAGCCAGTTTTCTCCCAGGCCAAGCTCTACTTCCAGGGGTACTTCCATTTTAAAGGCGTTCTCCATTTCATGTTTCACCATTTTTTCAATGTCCTGTAATTCGGGACGGTACACATCAAAAACAAGTTCATCATGAACCTGTAGCAACATTTTTGTTCGGTAATTGCCCTCCTGTAGCTTTTCGTGGATATTAATCATAGCCAGCTTAATGATATCGGCGGCACTTCCCTGTATGGGGGCGTTTACAGCATTTCTTTCGGCTGCACTCCGCACCATCTGGTTACGGGAATTGATATCCCGCAAATATCTTCTTCTGCCGAGCACTGTTTGCACATACCCATGTTCACGGGCAAATTCTACCTGTTCACTAATAAAATTCCGAAGCTTTGGATAGGTCTTATAATAAGTGTCTATAAGTTCTTTTGCTTCTCCTCTTGAGAGTTCGGTTTGATTGCTTAATCCAAAAGCTGAAACTCCGTAAACAATTCCGAAGTTCACTGTTTTTGCATTACTACGTTGCTCCCGGGTCACCTCTTCTATAGGTACATTAAAGACTTTTGCAGCAGTAGAAGCGTGAATATCCTGATTCTGTTGAAATGCAGAGATCATATTATCTTCCTGACTCAAGGCTGCGATAATTCTCAGTTCTATCTGCGAATAATCTGCCGCCAGTAAAATATGGTCTTCATCTCTTGGAACAAAGGCCTGTCGCACCTGTCGTCCCCTCTCGGTACGGATTGGAATATTCTGAAGGTTGGGGTTTGTTGAGCTCAATCTTCCGGTAGCCGCGACCGTTTGCATGTAATCTGTATGTACTCTGCCCGTATTCTCATTTACCTGCAGGGGCAGGGCATCAATATAGGTATTCTTGAGTTTTACGAGTCCGCGGTAGTCGAGTACCTGTCGCACTATTGCATGCTGCGGCGCCAGGGCCGAGAGAATTTCTTCACCCGTAGAATATTGTCCCGATTTTGTCTTTTTTGGCTTCTCTACCAGTTTCAGTTTTTCAAATAGAATGATACCGAGCTGTTTTGGAGAGCCTATATTAAACTCTTCTCCTGCGGTCTCAAAAATGGTATTTTCAAGGTGCTTTATATCTTTATCTAATGCTTCGGAAAGGCTCGCCAGGAAATCTTTATCCAGTTTTATCCCTTCCAGCTCCATATCGGCCAGCACCCGTACCAACGGAATCTCAATCTCATTGAAAAGTTTTTCAGTATTGGCTTCCTTTAATTCAGGTGTAAAATGCTGTTTCAGCTGAAGAATGACATCGGCATCTTCGGCGCTGAATTCGGTTTGCTGTTCCAGCGAAATATCGCGCATGGATTTTTGGTTCTTTCCTTTTCCCAGCAATTCTTCCACAAAAACGGGAGAATAATTTAAGTATGTTTCTGCAAGTACGTCCAGGCTGTGGCGCATATCGGGGTTGATAAGATAATGCGCGATCATGGTATCAAACAGCGGTCCTTTAAACCTGATGTTGTATTTGGCCAGTACTTTAATATCGTGTTTTAAGTTTTGCCCTACTTTTTCAATGTCTTCAGCTTCAAAGAAAGGACGGAGTTTTTCCATGACTTCCTGTGCTTCGGCCCGATCTTCGGGTACCGGAAGGTAAAATCCTTTTCCGGCTTCCCATGAAAATGCAACACCAATAATTTCTGCGGAAAGAGGGTTCGTTCCGGTGGTGGTGAACTCAAAACAAACGCATTTTTGCTTCATTAAATTCTGAAGGAAAAGCTCCATTGCAAAACCGGAATTTACGCTCTGGTATACATGAGGTACATCTTTAATGGTCTTTCTTCCTGAAAATTTCTCCACACTTTCGGCTGCTTCGGTGCCAAAAAGGGAAAATTGTCCGGCTCCTGCTTCCCGTTCCTGGGCTTTTGCGGTAGCTGTGCTGGTTACCTGGGTAGGCCTGGCTGTTTCTTCTCCCGAAAACAACTTCAAAAATTGCTCTTTTAGACGCCTGAATTCCAGTTCTTCAAAGATCTCCTGTACCTTTTCGGCATCGGGTATAGAAAGTTCATAATCTTCAGCGTGAAATTTCACATCACAGTCGGTCATAATGGCGGCCAATTGTTTAGACATCATACCCTGTTCGGCATGGGCCTCCACTTTTTCGCGCATCTTCCCTTTGAGCTTGTCGGTATTTGCCAGCAGGTTTTCCATGCTGCCAAACTCTTTCAGGAATTTCTTGGCAGTTTTTTCACCCACTCCCGGCAGTCCCGGAATATTATCTACTGCATCGCCCATCATTCCGAGGAAATCTATCACCTGCTCGGGGCGTTCTACAGCAAATTTCTTCTGTACTTCGGGGATTCCCCAAATTTCAATTCCGTTACCCATGCGGGCCGGGCGGTACATAAAGATGTTTTCGGAGACCAGCTGCGCAAAATCTTTATCGGGCGTTACCATGAAGACTTTATAACCTTCTTTTTCTGCCTGTTTTGCCAGGGTGCCAATAATATCATCGGCCTCACAGCCGGGCAGCACCACCACGGGAATGTGCATGGCAGTCAATATTTCCTGGATGTAAGGAATAGCTTTTAAAATAGGTTCGGGCGTGGCATCGCGGTGCGCCTTGTAAGCCTCAAACAATTCGGTGCGGGCAACACTTCCTTCCTTGTCAAAACACACGGCCAAATGATCGGGCTGCTCACGCCTTATAACGTCAAACAGCGAATTCATAAAGCCCATAATGGCCGAGGTGTCAAGACCCTTGGAGTTCACAATGGGATTGTTGATAAAAGCGTAATATCCCCTAAAAATCAGGGCGTAAGCATCGAGAAGGAATAGGCGTTTTTGTTCGGGCATGAATTAAATTTTAAGAGGATAAATTTACGAAACTTAAATGAGTATTAAGGTGCCTTGCACGGGAGTGAGGTTTATGTATTCAGTGTTAATCCAATAGCAGTGAATTGTAAGTTTAAAGCCAATAACCCTGCGCCCTCAAAAAAGTATGCCGGTATGCTTTTTCTGAAAAACATACCGGCACAACGCTTTTTTATCTATAAACTTCAGGAGTAACCTGACTTTTACACGGATAATTCTCTGTTCCTGTTTCTAAATCCGTAGAAAAAGATATACCCATAACATAACATGACCAGGATAAGGGCAAGATTAAATCCGAAGGAATCTGTAAGGTATCCAAAAGCAGGAGGAATAATGGCACCACCCACAATCATGGTACACAATACCCCCGAGCCCTGTGGTTTGTTGTCGCCAAGCCCGTCAAGTGCAAGACTAAAAATGGTGGGAAACATGATAGAATTGAACAGCCCTACCGCGATAAGCGTCCACATGGCTACCAGCCCCGTGGTAATATTTGAAATGAATACCAACCCAATAGCACAGACAGCAAAGGTGCTCAATACCATTGCCGGATTAAGAATTTTGGTAAGATAGGAACCAATAAAGCGGCCAATCATGGCACCGGTCCAATAGAAGGTAACAAAAACACCCACTACGGCCATATCTGTAGACGTGGTAACGCCCGAAGACAGGATCCATTCGGCGAGGGTTCGCATAAATGGCGTTTCCCGAATCACGTCAGGCAGGTTAAGAGTCAGGAAATAGTTGACCATATATGAACCTATCGCTACTTCGGCACCAACGTAGAAGAACAAACCAAAGGCACCCATGATAAGATTTCGGTCTTTAAGCACTATGCCATAATCATTAGAAGCTTCGGTATCTGTTACCTTCGGAAGGTTTACAAAAAGGAATACCAGTGCGATAAGGATGATAAAAATTGCAATACCCACGAAAGGCGTTTGTACGGCTGCAGCTTCCGAAGCATAGTATTTTACCTGTTCAGCTTCGGTCATGTAAGCGATCTCTTCTTTGGTCATTACCTTGTCGCTTAAAATCAATAAAGCTCCCAAAGCCGGAGCGATAGCAGTTCCCAGGGAATTAAAAGCCTGCGAAAGGTTAAGACGGCTGGATGCAGTCTTTGCCGGGCCCAGTATAGTTACGTATGGGTTGGCTGCCACCTGTAGGATGGTGATCCCACCCGCCAGTATAAAATAGCCCAGCATAAATACTCCAAACACGCGGTAAGATGCCGCAGGCCAAAACAGGAGGCACCCTGTAGCCATGGTGAAAAGCCCCAGTACAATCCCTTTTTTATATCCTATTTTAGAGAGCAGCCAGCCCGCCGGGATTGACAATAAGAAATAGGCGCCAAAAAAGGCAAATTGAACCATCCCTGCCTGAAAGTACGAAAGCGTAAAGACTTCTCGTAACCTGGGGATAAGCGAGTCAACCAGCACGGTAATAAAGCCCCATAAAAAGAAGAGGACAGTAAGAAAAATAAATGCGGTACGATAGGATTTTTTTTGTTCCATTTTTAAATGTAGGGTTTAGTAGGGAGTTTGCTATTGGTTGCCTTTTTTTGCCACACTTCTCTTAGCGCCAGAAAACGTTGTAGCGGCAAGGGCCGAAAAAGATATTCCCCGGTGGGGGTGTCGTAAACACGTTGATAAAATGCCATTTTTGACAGGTTAGCGCAATCATTATAAAGGGAAACTGTAGTTGCTTTGGCTGCACCACGTGAGGTGTTCTTTGTAAAATGATTTGTTTTCAAATTAGCTAAAGCACAGTTAAAGAAAAATCTGCCGTAAATGTATGAAAACTGATCCAGAAATTGTGTGCCTGTAAAGCTGCGCCAGTATGAGAATGCTCAGGTTTTAAGCTGAAAATTTATTAGCCTGTTTAAGACCATTTTACAAGCTCGGAGCATATATTTTTGCTGAAGTTAGGCCGATGCAATTCTCTTCCGCAGAAATTTTGTGCCAGATCATTACATTTTAAAATGCTGAAGTACTTACTTATGCAAAATATTAATTGTGCTATAAATGAAAGATTTGGCAGGCCGCAACTTTTGGCAGGGCTTTCGCAGTACCTTTGCAGCTTAAAAATTTTTACATGCGCTGGATCATTTTTGTAATTATTTACGTCATTCTCGATATATACGCATATCAGGCTTTTAAAACCGTTACCCGCCATTCCTGGATCTACTTTATCTATCTCGCTCTTTCCCTGGGGGTTTTGGGATATTTGCTGTACCAGTTCAATGTGCCCGAAAAACAGGGGCTTACCGGGGCGCGTAGTTATGCGATTGGGTTCTTTCTCGCTTTTTTTGTGCCTAAACTTATCCTTTTTGTGCTTTTATTTGGCGAAGATCTGGTAAGGTTGGTGGTGAGTGGTTTTCAAAAACTGGCACATTCAAATGCAGATTATTCATTGCCGTCTCGGCGTAAGTTTGTGAGCCAGATTGCCATGGGAATCGCAGCCATTCCCTTCGCTTCGCTACTCTACGGAATGTACCAGGGGCGATACAACTATAAAGTCTTAAAGTACGTTTTACATTTTGACGACCTGCCTGAAGCATTTGACGGCTACAGGATCACCCAGATAAGCGACATTCACTCCGGAAGTTTTGACAATCCTGAAAAGATCCGCTACGGCATAGATTTAATTAATGAGCAAAAGAGCGATGCCGTGATGTTTACGGGAGACCTGGTGAACAATACAGCATCTGAAATGGACCCGTGGAAGGAAGTTTTTTCCACCATCTCTGCGCCCGATGGGGTTTTCTCGGTGCTGGGAAATCACGATTATGGCGATTATGTGAACTGGGAATCTGCCACTGCAAAAAAGGCAAATTTGGAGGCTCTTAAAGGAGTGCATCGGGAGATGGGCTGGAACCTTTTGCTTGATGAACACAAGAAAATTACCCGTGGCAGTGATGCTATTGCAATTGTGGGAGTAGAGAACTGGGGCGCCGGGTTTAAGCAGGTGGGTGATCTTAGTAAAGCAGCCAGGGAACTTTCTAAAGAGGAATTCAAGATCCTCCTGTCGCACGATCCATCTCACTGGCAGGAAAAGGTGAAGAAAGATCAAAAGAAATTTCATCTTACGTTAAGCGGACATACCCACGGGATGCAGTTTGGAATAGAAATTCCCGGCTGGTTTAAGTGGAGCCCGGCACAGTACAGGTATGAACACTGGGCGGGGATCTATAATGAAGCCGGACGTTTTCTTAACGTGAACCGTGGCTTCGGATTTTTGGCTTACCCGGGTCGGGTAGGTATTTGGCCTGAAGTTTCGGTAATTGAACTTCGGAAGGGGCCAAAACCCGCATAAAACAAACTTTTGACTATATTTGAGAAAGGCTGCAGGAACTCATGTTTTTGCAGCCGACTATAAATTTCAGGTATATGTCGAAATTTGGAGAGTTAATCGATTTGCAGGTGCCGGTCCTGCTGGAGTTCTACACCCACTGGCATGAAGCTTCCGAAGCTATGAATCCGGTTTTAAAAGATGTTGCAGCGGCATTGGGCGACAGGGCCAGGGTCATTAAAATTGATGTTGATAAGAATTCTGAACTTGCTGAAGCTTTGCGAATAAAAGGCCTGCCCACGCTAATGATCTATAAGGAAGGGGAGATGAAGTGGAGGCAGAGCGGTGAACAGGATGCCAACACGCTGATAGGCCTCATTAAAGAATATGTATAAAAACAGGTTCCAAAAATGCCATTTTAGAGTGACATTTTTGGAACCTGTTTTAGTTTTGTTCGGCTTTACTTCTGAAGGAAACTGCTTCAAATAGTTCTTCAGTTCATGAAGATAATTTCCGCAGAAAAATGCAAAGCAACGGGGGAAGTTTATAAAACCACTGCTACAATAGTCAGATCTGCGCTACAAAATCTGAAAAGACCTGCTTATGGCGTTCAAGATCAAGATTTGGCGATACAGAAACCCGCGCAATGTAGTCTTTATCGTCTTCTTTAGTAGTTCCCTGGGTAGAGGTTGCAGGAATGGTCCAGTAACAGCCTTTTAATTGCCCATAGCTCACGCAGTACTTGCTCTCATTGGGGATCTCTCTAATCATCATGCCGATAAGCTTTTGATTTAATGCCCTTTTATAAGTTTCCCTTTCTTCTTTACTGTCGCCTTTTGTAGGAAGATCGAGTGAAAATACCGACGGGGTGAATCCCTGGCTCGCAAGTTCTTCGGAAACAAAATTTATTTTTGCCCCGGGTAAGGCTTCGTGGATGTAATTGACAAATTCCCGTGTGTTTTTGTAAGCATCCTTGATCCTTTGGTTCATTGACGGAAGTTGCTCAGCCAGTATTTCAACCTGAAGATGGGTAGCCTCATTGTCACAAAGTTTTAGATGCCTGTCAATTTTATCAAGCAACCCTTCGGCTTTTTCATTGGCAACACAATAGCCCGCAGTACATTTTCCGCCACTGGGGAATTTTGAACCACTCACATAAGAGATGACTCGCGTATTAGAAAGAATGCCATCTTTAGCCGGGAACTGCACATTTGGGCAGAAGGTTTGGTCTAAAATAAAAACAGGGTCAATAGCAGGCTGGCCATTTGCGGTTTCGCGTGCTTTCCCGAGAACTGCCTTTAGGTTATCAAGATTGGGCACTTCTACTCGTGGATTGGTAGGAATTTCAGCAATAATATAAGGAACGGCATCCTGCTGTGCGATCTTTTCTAAAACCGCATCAATGCTATCTACCATATTGTTGTCTCCGTCAACAAGCAGGTCAACGATCTCGACCTGGTCAAGGCAGGCGGCGACCCTTCTTGCCTGGTCGTTTGTGCCGCCATAACAGTTAGGTGGCACAATGAATTTTATGTCTTTTCCCGGATGTTTTTCAAGCGCACTGTCAACAAGCCCCATCATAATAGCGTACTGCATAGAAAGCCCAGATGACGCCAGTAAGGCCGGAGAACCGGTAGCGGTAATCTCTTTGATCGACTTTAGTACACTGGCTTTATTGGCTGCAAGATCACTTTTTGAGGGTTTATATGATTTCCCTGTTATAAGCTGTAAGGCAGCAAAAGAATCGGCCGGAGTCATGGCTATGGTTTCCCTTCTTCGCACATGCTGAATTTCGGAGACGTAATCGTCATTTTGATCTCCATTTACCAGTAAGATACTGCCAAGCTGTGGATGGATCTGGATAAAAAAGTCGACCGTAGCCGGAAGGTCAACAGTACCAAAATCCGCTTTTTGGGAAATGAGGATTGTACTGCCATCAAATTCAGGGATTTCTTCCAGATTGTTGATCTGCTTTAATTCGAAGTTATATCCGTAAACCCGTTTAACAACATCGGCATCAAAAAAGCCGGGTAATTCTTCGGTATAAAGAATGCGGGTGTTCTTCTTGGCGAAAAGATTTTTTCTGAGCACGGCAAGCATGGGAACTGTCCTGGATGAAAAACTGATCACATTTTGTGGCTTTAGATCATTCAGGCGGGCAATGGTCCATTCAAGGATACTGGACAGTGGATGTCCCAGCCGGATATAATCAAAAGCGGTAGGTAAGGCACTAAGTGCTTCTTTTTTGGAATTATTATTCTGGTATAAATTTTCGAACTGTCTTAAGAACTGAGTTTTTGCCTGTTCTTCATTGTAGATGTCCAGCCTGTGGGTAGTGAGTGTTACCCAGTCATTGGGCATATTTTTTAAAACTGCTTCAAGGTAATTTAGCACGTTTTTCTCTTTCATGGTCTTTACTTTCAAATGGACCTGCAAGATAGACCGAATTGGAGTTATTACAAAAGAGATGATGCAGAATTGTTACTCCTGTTCCCGGGCCAGGATGAAGACAGTCTTCACTATCTGCATTTCATTTGAAAAAAATGCTGGGCTTTTTCAGAAGGGAAATTATGCGTTGTAGATGTACTGACTTCGATGCTTTGTATCGGCTTAAAATCAGTGAGAAAGTTTTTTCCTGAAACTTCCTTTTATTAAAGCAATCACCATGAGCCCCAAGCCTAAGCCTTCAATAAGGCCAATTGCAAAATCGTATTTTTCAGAAATATTTATAAAGTGGCTCACCAGTTGGGCGATTGCGATGATAAATATTCCTGCAGAAATGAGTAGTAGCGTTCTGGTTCTGGTTAATTTGTTCACTTTTGATGGTTTTAAATGTGGCACTTCTAGTTATAATATGCTGTTACTGGCAGAGAGTTTCCCGGTTTCTTTGTTCAAGAATTCAGTTTTGGAATTGTCTGCATCTACAAATATTCGAAGCTGCTATATAAAAGCTGAATTACTGATGTTTCGGCATTCTCCACTTGCTGCACACTGGGCTGTGCATGGTTTTATATGTTAAGTAAGATTCGGTTTTTGAACTCCAATACATCAATTACAGGTTTAATTTTAAAGGTAGTCAAAAATGACATTTTTGGGAGGTATTCTGCCGTTTGAGTTAGTTTATTTGGAAACCCTCGCTTTCACAAATAAAATTCCAAACCAAAACCGAAACCTATTCCATTAAATGAATACTTGTTTGTGAGCCTCTCAACATCAGGGAAACTTTTATACAGGGTTTGATGTGTAAATAAGACTTTAAAATATAGAGTGATATGATCTATCAAAGGAATGTAATAACCTAAATCTGCTCTTAAATAGACACCTTTTTTATCAAGATCACCCAGGTGTGTCCCAATTCTACCAGAAAATGAAGCAAAACCTTTTTTAGGATTGGCTGCGGGGAAAGGAGTAACTTCTAAAAATACAGGAAGGTAATCTATATTCTCATTTTCCAGTAAAAGGTTTTCTGAACCAATTCCTGCTCCAATACCAATAAAAGATTTGTAATTTAAGGTAGCTGAAATTTCCAGGCCATAGATTCGTGAGTTACTGCCTATCTCATAATCAGCGTTTCTGTTTGATGGATAATCTTCAAAAGGAACCATAATGGCCGTAAATTGTGGTTTGAAACTGATTTCAATCTTATTGGTAGATCTGTTTCCTTCCTGATCATCAAATCCTTGGGCCGAAGTAAAATTACTTAGGAAAAAAGTGAGAATAAAAATTAATATGTAAAGTCGCGCAATTGAAGTCATGTAATTCTTTCAATCTGGATATTTAGGAAGCATTTACGCTGCCGGTTCGTAAAACGACAAGTGGCGAGAGTAGGGTGGGAACGCAGATTTGTCGGTTAAGTTACCTTTTTAAAGGTAGTCAAAAATGTCTTTTAAACGGCTTTCTGGTATTTGCTTATTGACCATTTTTGGAAATAGTACTTTGTAATGCATCTCTAATTTTAGAAATTCTCTGTCTATTCTCTCCCAGTTTTTCAATATTTGATTTATATGTTTTGATGTTCTTAAGGTTGGGGAAGGACAATTTTTTATTCTAAGGGGGTAAATACTCCGAGGCTTGCCTCGTTAGTAAATGTTTAAAGTCTGAAAACGTGTTCTCCTATATAATGCTCCGTGGGCTTGCCCCGGAGAAATTTACTTGCGAAAGACCTGGTAAAAACTAAGTTTGGATAATTTAAAATCAGGATGATAAGTTGTGCCGGATTCGTTTTTTGGACTTCAAATCCAATTTTATTTACCGTTCTCGGGTTCAGTATATACGTAGTGCCGGTTATTTCTAAATTGGGTTTTTCATTGTTCGATGCTACTAATTTCAGAATTCCGTTTAAGTATTCTGAGAGGATAACATTCCTTCTATTTTTTCCAATATCGTCTTTGTTTAAGACAAAGTAATAATCAAACAAGGTGCCTCCATGAATTGTTATTTGACTATCTTTTTCTTTTTCAGAAATTAAAAGTGAAGATTCGTATTGTAATTTTCCATTTTTTATCATCGATGGCATATCGAAAAATGAGGCTATAATTGAAAGTACAACCCAGAAAATAATTGGTGCGAGGAAATAAACCTTAAAATAAAACGAAATAAAAAATATTGGTATTAGAATAGATAAAACAATTGAGATCAACTTTATATAAAAGCTTCTTTTTTGTTTCGGTGATAATTCAAAATATTTATTTCGCAATTCGAATCTCTGTTTAAGTGTTATTGATAACGGTTTGCGGTGATTACCAGTTTGTGGAGTAGGGGACACGGATTTGACGGTTTTAGCATTTTCTTCTTAAGATACTATATTATATTTTTTCTTGAATGCCCGTTATTTGCGCTTACCCGATATTGAACTAAACCTAAAGGTAGCTTCAAGAAACCTTTCGATCACTATTCACTACCTTTAAGTATCTAATAATAAACATTGAAAGTTATGAAAAAAAAGTAGCACTCTCATTGATAGGGCCTGTAATTCTGTACCTGAGTTTAATGAATTGTACCGCAAATTAAAGCGTTCTGTTGAACTGGCCGGTAAAAGTCAAAGTACCCTTACCAACTATTCCCGCTGCCTTGCGCACCTAACCCTTTATTTTAAGTGCAGTCCCCTTGATCTTGATGAGGAACAAATTCTGGATTACCTGCACGTTTTAAAATCACAGCATAAAACACCATCCGACAGTTTCTTTAAGCATACCATTTACGGCCTTAGGTATGCTTATCGTATGTGTGGAATGCAAGAGATGCAGGTGATTCTTCCGTCCATCGAACGACCCAACAAGCTTCCGGTGGTACTGAGCCGTAGTGAGGTAAAGCAACTTCTAAAAGCACCAAAACTTCTTAAACACCGCCTGGTCCTTGCTATGCTTTATGGCTGTGGCCTTCGTTGTTTCGAACTGCGCAACCTTCAGCTCAGGGATCTGGATTTTGATCGAAAAATGCTCCACATCCGTCAGGGCAAAGGACGTAAAGACCGATATGTCCCTCTATCAAAGCTGCAGATCCGTGGCCTGAAAAAGTACATTACAGCAGAGAATCCTTCGACCTGGTGCTTCAATGGCTATGACAGGGAAAATAATCCCACTGCCTTGTCCACACGAGGAGTTCAATGGATCGTACGGGAGGCACGCAAACATAGCGGTATCCAAAAAGAGATCACCACTCACAGCCTTCGTCATAGCTATGCGACACACCTATTGGAAATGGGACTGGATATCATGAGCGTAAAGGATCTTTTGGGGCATGCAGATATCCAAACCACCTTAACCTATCTTCACGTGGCACAATTGGGTAGGCAAAAGCCGTTCAGTCCGCTAGACAGGCTGTACAACAAATAGTAATGGCATCTGCTACTTACGAAGTAGCTCAGGTGTTAGAGCGTAACCAGGAGGTCTTAGCTGATCATTGTGCCAACAGCTGGCAGCTCAGAACCCTGCATGCGGTGCGAAAATGCCGTACTGCTGCTCTGGGTGGTCACATCGACCGCTGTCTCAATCCTTTCTGCCAACGTTTACACCTTAGCTACAACAGTTGCCGCAACCGGCATTGTCCAAAGTGCCAGGGGCACAAAAGGGAAGAATGGATCAGGGCACGGGAAGAAGAGCTCCTCAAAGTGCCTTACTTCCACGTGGTCTTTACCCTTCCCTGTGAGCTTAACCACTTATGCCTGTATGAGCCAAAACAGATGTATAGCCTGTTGTTCAAAACAGCCTGGCAGGTAATCAAAGGCTTTGCATCAAACCCAAAGTTCCTTGGAGCCAATCCTGGGATGATCGCAATCCTGCACACCTGGGGACAAAACCTCTCCCTGCACCCCCATCTGCATTGTATTATACCCGGTGGAGGGATTACAAAATCAGGCAAATGGAAACCGGCCAGGAACAATGGCAAATATCTGTTCCCGGTGAAGGCTATGAGTAAAGTCTTCAGGGCTCGCTTTGTGGCTGCCCTTCGGAAGGAACTGGAACCCCAATCCACAAGCTTCTATGAAAGCCTGTTCAAGCACAAATGGGTAGTCTACTGCAAGCGTCCGTTTTTAGGTCCTCCACAGGTAGTGGAATATCTTGGTCGCTATACCCATAAAATCGCCATAAGCAACCATCGAATCAAGAACCTCGATAATAAAAAGGTCACCTTTTCTGTCAAAGATTACCGACACGGGGGAAGGAAATCTAACACGTACCTACCAGATGCAGAGTTCATCAGGCGTTTTGCAATGCACGTGCTTCCCAGAGGCTTTGTTCGGATCCGCCATTACGGGATCTTAAGCTCCTATCACAAAAGGAACAGCCTTCCGGAATTACAGGAAACTTTAGGCCCTGCCCATTTAAAGAAAAAAGAACCCTTACAACACCGGGTTTGCCCGACCTGTAAAAAAGGAAATCTCATTACGCTTACCACTTTTACTGCACGCGGACCTCCGGTTCAATGGCTGAAAAAAATTAAAACACAGAAGAAATAGCCCTCCCGATCAACGCTGCTTTACGGTGTAACAGGAGATCTATTGTCAAAAGGGAACAAAACAACTGAAAAAATCGAATCAACCAGAATAGAAAACATAAGTGGAGAGTAAAATCTCCATTTACTTCCAAAATTTACCGGGACAGAAAAATAGCTCAACCTTCCACCTTCCCAAATCACACCTCTAAAAAATAGACTAAAACCCATATAGGACAACCAGCAAAGAACCGGTTCAGTCAACAGGGCGTTCATGTTGGGCCGTACCGGCCACACGAACGCTTAGTTATTAAATAGCTCAACCTTCCACCTTCCCAAATCACACCTCTAAAAAATAGACTAAAACCCATATAGGACAACCAGCAAAGAACCGGTTCAGTCAACAGGGCGTTCATGTTGGGCCGTACCGGCCACACGAACGCTTAGTTATTAAGCATAGTTTTTTAGTTATTAAGCCAACTATGAAAACTTATATTATTCCAGCCGTAAATGGAAATAGAGGCCCCTGAATTCTTCTCAATATTTTCTCTTGAAAAATTCTCGAGTATTAATTTTAAGTTTTCAAATTCATCGTAATCTGTATATAAAAAATATTTAGAAGCATGGTTAACCCAGTGCCCATCTGAAATAGTAGGATAAGGTATTCTTCCTTCTCCTTCAAATTCAAATTCAGTGAAATTGGGATTTTCTCTCAGAACTTCTAAAAACCGGTCATAAATTTCTGTATTATCAGTATTTGTCCCAGAGACATAAGCAAATGAATTTTGAGGATATCTAAAAGTTTGATTAAACAATAAGCTCGTGAAATTATTTTCAATATTGTTTATTGAAACCTTTTCCTGATCTATTGTAATTGAATACTTGTCAGTAATATTCCCATTGATAAAAGTGACTTTGTTAATTTTTTCTGGTAAATCAATGTAAGAAATCGCCGGACCAATGGCAGTTAAGCAAATTGTTGGAACTGAGATTTTCTCAAATCGTATTATCAGTTCATTATCTTCTATAGTTTGTGTTGTTATTAAACTATAATTATGCCAAGGAAATTTTTCTCTTGTTATTAGTTTAAGTTTTAATGTGGGATTCTCTGATACATTTGAATTGTTATAAATTTCTACTGGCATGAAGTCAATATCCGTTTCTATAGAATCGATATAGTCATCCTCATTTTTGCTACAACTTAAAGCAATGAAGGAAAATAGAAGAATTATAACTTTTTTCATGGATTCCATTTATATATATGACTATAAAATAGTAAAAGGTTGCTTAAGAATTATACCCAACGGTCTTGGTTATCGCCAGTTTGTGGAGTAAGGGACTCGACTTTTACGGCTTTCCGGTTTGTTTCTTTGTTTTCTAAATTACACTTTCTCGGCAAAACCCGCTATTTGCTATAACCGACTTAAGTTGGGCGGAGTTATTTTGGTTTTATACTCTGCAAATATTCATCTGCACTCATAACAGGTAACAAAGACTTTTTGAAATCTTTTCCATTTCTAGTGATTATAATATCACAATTGGAATCTGTAGCACTGAAATATTGTAAAGTATCTTCAAAATCTTTAAAATCAGAGTTCAGTCCTTTTTCGATAATGTGTGCATCCAGTTTGCAGATTTCACATATGATTTTAAATTTTCTCAGTTTCTCCTGAGCAATTTTTGCAGACTCAAATTTTGAAATAAAATAATTTAGTGTAGCAAATGAAATTGGGGAAACAAGTAAGGTTAGTTCTTCTTTGTCAGCTAGTGAAGCTACTTTAGCAATTGAGTCATAGAAAGGATCCCGTTCTCCAAGTAAATCAAGGATAACGTTTGTATCTAGAAATAATCTCTTTTTCATTTATTTATATTTCTCCCATAATGAATCTGTGTATTCTTTTTTATAATCTAAATTGATCGGAATTTTTGTTCCAGTAGCCAGACTTTTAATGAAAGGAGAAATTTCAAAATCTGAATTTTTCTTGTCGGTTGTCAACGATTGTAAATATGCTTCTACAATTCTTGATAAGCTCATTTTATTATCTGAAGCATATTTTTTCGCTCGTTCGATTATTTCCTGGTTAAGTTTTAATGTCAGCTTTGTATCCATAACAAAATAATTATACGTGCAAAATTAATTAAAATATACGTATATCTTAAGAATGGAGCAGAATTTTTCTGAATAATTACGCTCAATATGTTTATCCCCATTAATATAGCTGTTTATCAGCAATATGCTGTGGTGGCAGTAACAGGTGGTCTTCTTCTAAGTCAGATTTGTAGATTTGCTTGACCATCACGTCTAAGGGGCTCTCAATTTTCAGGATATCTTTTCGGGAGACATGGGTGTAGATCATGGTAGTTTCGGGTTTGGAGTGCCCCAGTAGCTCCTGTATGTAACGTATGTCTACGCCGTTCTCCAGCATATGTGTTGCATAGGAGTGCCTTAGGGTATGTGGGGTAACCCTTTTTTTGATCCCGGCACGGCGGCAGGAGTCGGCAAGAAATGTTCTTATACTTTGTGGGCTGTAAGCTCCGCCGTAAAGGCCTTCAGCAAAAAACACACGAGGCACATAGGTGCTAAGGTAGTTCTTCAGCAATGGCAACATACTTTCGGCAAGCACCACCATCCTGTCTTTACGACCTTTCGAATTCTTTACAAAAATTTGCCGCCTGTGAATATCTATATGAGCCAGCTTTAGATTGAGCAGCTCTCCAATGCGAAGTCCGCCCGAGTAGATCATGGCCAAAATGGCGCGGTGTTTCAGGTTCCTGGTGGCTTGCAGCAGCTTCATGATCTCCTGGCTGGAGAGCACCACCGGTAAATACCTGCTTTTAGAAGGTCGCTTGATTTCGTTGACATCAATATGTTCAGTGTCGTAAAGCTGTAAAAAGTGTTTTAGGGCACTTATGCACTGCCTGTGGGTGCTAAGGGCATAATTTTCGGCTGCAATGTACTGCTCTACAAAGAGCTCAATATCCCGTTTTCTTAATTCTGAAACCTGCCTGTCTCCAACGTAGTGTACAAACTTCAGTACAAAACTATAATAGGTGCGCACACTGCTTTCACTAAGGCGCTGACCTCTTAGGTAATTCACGTATTCATGCATGATCTTCTTCTGGGCGGGGCTGAATTCCAATACAGGTTGTGGTTGTTTGGCTTCCTTTGCCGGCAGCTTAAAATTTTGAAGTTCGCTGTAATCAACAAATATTTTGCCCTCGCGCAGTTTGTTGTAAAGCAGCTGTTTATTGTCTGGCGTGTAAAGGCTGTAAAAGCAACTGTGCGTGCGGGTCCATTTCACAACGTCAAGCTTCTGTAATTTGGTTTTTATTTCCTGATCAAAAGGGAATTTTATACCTATCTGCCATTCGTTCCGGTGTAAAAGGGGAAAAAGGGTAACTTTTTTCATGCTGCTCATTTTTAGATAAATATAATCTAAAAACAAACCTGATTCTGAAAAATATTAGCGTATTATTCTTTATTTCAGCGCTTTAAAGGAGTAGCCCTGCTTCTGAAAATGTTCCAGCACCTGTGGTAAGACTGCTTTCAGGTTTTTTTCGGCCTTTATGCTGTCGTGGAAGACGATAATGCTTCCGGGCACGGCATTTTTAAGTACATTCTGAAGGACTTTTTCTGAAGAGAGCCGCTGGTCATAATCCATACTCACAATGCTCCACATCACAACGCTGTAACCTTCCTGCTGAAGCTTTTTGGCCTGCACATTTCTGATCTTCCCATACGGGGGGCGAAAAATGGCATTTTTGAGACCTGTTCTCTGCGGAAGTTCTTTTTCTATCACCTCCTGTGCCTGCCGCACATTTTCAAGATAGGTTGCGACAGAAGTTCTCCAGCCATTCAAATGATTGTGGGTGTGGTTTCCAACCGTATGGCCTTGCTCAACCACCATCCTGAAAATATCGGGATGTTTGCGAACATTGTCACCAATACAGAAAAAACTCGCGCGGGCATTGTATTTTTTAAGCTGGTCTAACACCCAGGGCGTAATTTCAGGAATAGGGCCGTCATCAAAGCTGAGGTAAAGACTTTTCTCCCGGGTGGCAACATCCCATATCCTTTTTGGATACAGAAGTTTTATCACCCGGGGTATACGCTCCCTCATTCTGCTCTTTTAACGGCTTTACAGCGAATCCCTGATCTCTTGCTGAAGCAGCTCTGCTTCCCTGGCAGGGATTTCTTCGGGCGTCTCTTCAGGCCTTGCGTAGAAGTGCTGGAACAGCATTAGGTACTGGTTGAATTTATCGGCCTCTTCCCGGGCTATTTCTTCAGTATCATTAATAATCAACACATCTACAAGGCTTCTGTACCGCTCAATGTCTGTAACTATTTCATTGCCGCGTGAGAATTGCCTGTCCAGTTCAAGGGAACTAAAATAGGTGAGGTTCTCCTGGTACTTTTTCGCTACTTGTTGCCACAACTCCCTTGCTTTTTCCTTTTGGCCTACTTCATAATAACCCTGTATAAAAGGTTCAAGTAGGGTGTAGTATTCAAAATGTGCTACAGGCATTTTTTCCATCGCAAGATCCATAACCTCTTCTGCCCTTTGCATTTTTCCTTCATTCATCAATGCTTCGGCAAGACGTGCTAGGTTGCTGCGGTATGTAATGGCATTTTTGCGGGTTTCAGGATCATAATATAAGCCCGGGTCTCCCGAATTACCCCAGTACCAGTTCATCACGATGTCGTACATCTTATCGGCATCTAAACGTCCCATATCAAACGGGTTCCGCGGATTCACCGGAGTCTTAATAGGAACCAGTTTGTAGGCCACGCCATCCAGTTGCAGGTAATCTTTCATCCACAGGTAATCATCATCTCCAAAGCTTCCGCCGGTAAAGTATATTGGGCGTTTCCAGTCGTTGTTGGCTACAATATCAAGCATCAACAAACGGTTTTTGTATAAGATATCTTCGTTGAGCTCAATCACGATCTCATCTACGATCTCATCAGCATTTTGCGGTTTTACAATACCGTATTCCAGCACATTTTCCCTGTTCACAGGAATTCTCACATGTTTGGTAGGGAAGGTGCTCACACTTTGGCCGCTCATAAGATCTGCTTTGGTGCGGGGGTCATCGCTCGCAATCCAGTTCATCCAGGTTTGAATGTTCATGGTGTCCTGGGTTACAGGTTGAAACCACACTGCATCTCTTGTTCCATAAGTGTACTGCTCGTGAACAAGCTGCCCCGGTATGGGCTCGCTTTCCCATGCCTGCCGTTTCATTTGGTCAATATACCAATCGGTCATAAACAGGCTGGTATTCACTATACGTACATCGGTACGGTAGCCTTCTACCTGCTGGGCATACCATAGGGCAAAAGTATCGTTGTCTCCAATAGTGAAGAGTATGGCATCCTCGTCAAGGCTGTCAAGGTACATTTTTGCCATGGCCAGCGCTGTATAACGGTTAGCCCTGTTATGATCGTCCCAGTTTTCGCTTGCAAGTACTGCAGGTACTGCGAGCAGGGAAGCCGTGACCACAATGGGTACTGCGATCTTTGGTTTCAGGTAATCTTTAAGGATGTCAAAAAGGGCATAAACCCCAAAGCCTATCCAAATAGCAAATACGTAGAAAGATCCTACCAGTGCATAATCTCTTTCCCGTGGCTCAAAAGGCCGTTCGTTGAGATAAATTTTTAGCGCAATACCCGTAAAGAGGAAGAAAACGAGCAGCACCCAAAAATTCTTCTTGTCTTTTGTATACTGAAAAACGAGCCCCAGCACTCCTAAAATCAGCGGGAGGAAGTAATAAGTATTTCTTGCAGGATTATTCAGTGCGTCTGAAGGAAGCTGATCCTGATTCCCCAGGCGGGCCTCGTCAATAAAGTCGATCCCGCTTATCCAGTTTCCATTCTGGTCGGTATATTTTCCCTGAACGTCGTTTTGTCGGCCTACAAAATTCCACATAAAATAGCGCCAGTACATGTAACCCATCTGGTACTCAAAAAGGTAATTGAGGTTGGAGCCAAACGAAGGTTTTTCAACATCAAGATATTCCCTGAAGCGGCGTAAAAAACTGTTGTATTGCTCGTAATCTACGTTCCCCTGATTAAAGTTCCGTTTAAATTCATTCACAGCGGCAATAAGCTGCTCTTCTTGCTGATATTCGGGTTTGATGGTGAATTCTAAAGGGCCGGTGAATTCCATGTAATTTGAAGCATGTTCTGTACTCCACATACGCGGCAGTATGGCTTTGTGATCATCATCTGTATTCTGTTTCGCGTTTTTGTAGTCGTTTACAATCACGTATTTTCCGGCAGCCTCGTCTTTTTCGTATTTCGGCTTATCGTCAATATAAGGGTTGTTCTCATCCAGCCCGCTGTAGATCTCTGTGAATTGTGGGCCGTAGAATAAATGCGTTTCGGGGTACTGTTCCCGGTTGTAATAAGCCAGCAGTTCGCGGGCGTTGTTTGGGTTATTTTCGTTGATCACCGTATTGGCGTTCGCCCTAATAGGCAGCATCAGCCAGGAGGAGAAACCAATAAAGATGAACAGGATGCAAAGCAGTAAGGTATTTAGCTGAAAGTATTGTTTTTGCCTGGTGTATTTTATTCCGAAGTAAAAAGCAGCAATAAGCACAAGGGCTGTAAAAATAGTTCCCGAATTGAACGGAAGCCCCAGGGTATTGACAAAGAAGATCTCTGTAGATGAAAATAAGTCAAGAGAATAGGGCAGCAGCAGCTTAAAGATGAACATAAGCACGGCGACCACTACCAAATTGGCAACGATAAAATTCTTGACGGTGATCTTTGAAAAGTTCTTGAAATAGTAAAGAAAACCTATGGCGGGCAGGGTGAGTAGCCCCATAAAGTGCACCCCAAAAGAAAGCCCTATGATAAAACTAATGAGGATAACCCAGCGGTTGCCGCGAGGTGCGAACATATCGCGTTCCCACAGCAATCCCAAATAAAACAGGATAGACATGAGGAAGGTTGCCATGGCGTAAACTTCGGCTTCCCCGGCGTTGAACCAGAAGCTATCGGTAAAAGTAAAGGCAAGAGAACCTACAGCGGCACTTCCAAGAACGGCAGCTTTTTTGGCCGCAGAGATCTCAGAGACAGGTCCGCTTATCTTGAGCACTAAAAGAACAATAGACCAGAACATGAACAGAATGGTGAATGCGCTGGCAAAAACCGACATTAAATTCACCATGTAGGCTACCTGTGAAGGTTCACTGGCAAAAATGGAGAAAAACGCACCCATCATTTGATAGAGCGGTGCCCCGGGAGGGTGACCCACCTCGAGGTTTGAAGAGGTGGCAATGTATTCTCCTGCATCCCAGAAACTAAGCGTGGGCTCAACAGTTAACCAAAAGGTAGTAAGTGCTATGAGAAAAACCACCCAGCCAAGAATTTTGTTCCACCGGGTAAAGTTAAAGTCTGTCATTTTAGTGAGTTTGAGAACAGTGGCGAATTTAAGAATAATTAAGCTATTGTGGGAAGAACGCATTTTAAAAGAAGATATTTTGGTGCAGCACATGGTTTTAACTTCCCCGCTATTGCTTATGGAACCCAAAAATTTTCCAGGAAAGGTGTCAAAAATGCCATTTTTGAAGGGGCGTGATTTGGAGGTTCAAAAAGAATTTCAAAAAAATATTTGTAGAAGTAAAAGTTTGTTTTAAATTTGCATCCGCATTACAGCAGTGGCCTATGGTGTAACTGGCAACACGTCTGGTTTTGGTCCAGAAGAGTCTAGGTTCGAGCCCTAGTAGGCCAACAAAGTAAATGTTAAACCGAATTGTGAAAACAATTCGGTTTTTTTGTTTTTAGAGGTATGGCAAATAGCTGATCATGGATCAAGAACAAAAGGGATCAAGAACAAAAGTTGTGGACTAGCTAAATAATGTAGTTAATCTGTACAGGAAAAATTCTACATTTTTCACCCCTCTAAATTGACTTCTAAAAGCTTTAATTTTTGCATTGAATGATTCTGCAGAGGCATTTAAAGCCTTTACTTCAGGCTAAAGACGGGAACTAATTCTTCTTTTTTCTTCCCATACAAAATGTTAAGAGGTAATATTTTAATACTTTTAGATCAGATTATTCCTACAACCAGCAATGGTGAGGAATAAATAAAAGACCAGGAGTCTTCTTTGTCCTAAAATGTAATTTTTTTTAAATGAAAATCCAGCACCTACTCTTCATCCTCCTAACAACATTGGTGAATAATGACACTTTTGCCCAGCAGAGCCACGAATGGGAAAACCCTTTAAAAATCGACAGGAACAAACTGGAAGGCCGCAGTGACTTCGTACTGTTTGAGTCGGCATCTAAAGCATTGGGGCAAAAAAGGGAATCCTCCAGTCTTTACAAGAGTTTAAATGGTAAATGGAAATTTAATCTTGTTAAGCATCCCAGTCAACGGCCTGTTGATTTCTACAAAGTAAATCTGGAAGACGATGCCTGGAATGAAATTAATGTTCCTTCCAATTGGGAATTGGAAGGTTATGATATTCCTATCTATACCAATGTAGTTTATCCTTTTCCGAAGAATCCGCCGCATATAGGCTATCCTTCTGAAAAAAAAGCATCCAATGGAGAAGTCCTGAATTTAAATACTAAAGAAGGGGAGGAAGAGATCTACAATCCTGTAGGTTCTTATCGCAAAACCTTTACAGTGCCTGAGACCTGGACCGATAAAGAGGTTATTCTTCATTTTGGTTCCATTTCAGGTTATGCCCGAATTTTCGTGAATGGTAACGAAGTAGGGATGACCAAAGCTGCCAAGACCCCGGCTGAATTTGATATCACTTCAGCTTTGAGAAAAGGAGAAAATCTTCTGGCTGTTCAGGTATTTAGATGGCATGATGGCAGTTACCTGGAAGATCAGGATTTTTGGCGTTTAAGTGGGATTGAACGTGACGTTCACTTACAGGCATTGCCTAAAACCACGCTATGGGATTATTTCATAAAAAGTGGTCTTACCAATAATTACAAGGATGGAAATCTTGTTGTAGATGTAAAACTTCAGGAATTTGATAAGGGAGGAACAGTAAAGCCCCAGGTAAAATTCACTTTGCTGGATGCCGGGGGAAGAGAAATTTATTCTGAGACAAAACAGGTTTCAAAGCATCAGAAGGAAGTTCAGTTCAAAAAAATAATTCCTTCCGTAGAGAAATGGAGCGCAGAATATCCTCACCTCTATACTTACACTATCACCTTTTTAGATAAAAAAGGGGAAGAAGTGGTTGCACTGGCTGGAAGAACGGGGTTTAGGGAAATTGAGATAAAAAATGCCCAATTGATGATTAATGGAGAGCCACTAACCCTAAAAGGTGTGAACCTGCATGAGCATCACCCTGTAAAAGGGCATGTGCCAGATCGTCAAATCAATGTAAAAGACATTGAATTGATGCAGAAAAACAATATCAATGCAATAAGAATGAGCCATTATCCTCATGATACCGGCATTTATGATCTGGCAGATGAATACGGGATGTACGTGGTAGACGAGGCAAACATAGAAACCCACGGCATGGGAGCCGAACACCAGGGAGGCTTTGATAAAACGGTTCATCCCGCCTTTTTGGAAGATTGGGCACCTGCACATATGGATCGTATGAAACGAATGCTGGAATTCAACAAAAATCATACTTCAATTATTATCTGGTCATTAGGCAATGAAAGTGGGAACGGCCCGGTTTTCTTTGATGGGTATGACTGGATCAAAGAAAGAGATACCACAAGACCGGTGCAATTTGAACAGGCCGGGCAGGAGCGCAATACCGATATTGTGGCACCAATGTACCCGGGTCTGGATTATATGAGGAGTTATGCTGCAGATGAAAGTAAAACCCGGCCCTTCATCATGTGCGAGTATTCGCATGCCATGGGTAATAGCAGCGGAAACTTCCAGGAATACTGGGATATTATCGAGAGCAGCGATCACATGCAGGGCGGATTTATCTGGGACTGGGTAGACCAAGGGCTACACGCCGAAACCCAAGATGGCCGCAAATTTTGGGCTTATGGAGGTGACCTTGGCGGCGGGCACCTTTATAATGATGGGAATTTTAATGCTAACGGATTGGTAAGTGCAGACCGTACCCCGCATCCCGCACTTCACGAGGTGAAAAAGGTGCATCAGAACATTAAATTTGAAAAGCAGGAAAATGCAATTCAGGTAAAGAATAAATTTAATTTCACTAATCTAAATGAGTTTGATTTTCAATGGGAACTCTTAGCGAATGGAGAAGTGGTGAAAACCGGGAAGTTTAATGCAGAAGTAGCACCCAATGATTCTAAAGAGGTGAAAATCGAACTCCCAGCACCCGGTGATAAAGAATATTTCTTAAACGTTTATGCTTATTCAAAAAATGCAAGGGCGTTGGTTCCGGCGGGACATGAAGTTGCACGCGAACAATTCGGGTTAAGTAAAAATGACTTTTTTGAATCGGAAGATATTACTTCAGGCCAACTTCAAATCAGGAAAAATGGTAAAAAAATGGCATTTTCAACAGCTATGGTTGAAGGAGTGTTTAATACAGGAACCGGAAATTTTGAAATTTATAAGCTGAAAGGTTTTAATAAAGCACCGATTTCTCAATTTCCCGAACCATTTTTCTGGAGGGCACCTACAGATAATGACTATGGGAACAGGATGCCCGAAAGACTTAAGGCATGGAAAGAAGCAACTTATAATTCTGAAGTTACTAAGGTCGAAGTGGGTAAAAAGACAAAAGCAGGTCAGCCAATAACGGTTATTTATCACCTGGCAGGGGTAGATGTTCCTTTTTTGGTCAATTATTTAATTGAAAACAACGGAAATATTCAGGTTACCGCAACTCTTAATTCTGAAAAAGATCTTCCGGAAATTCCAAGATTTGGTATGCGCATGATCCTGGAGGGAAACTTTGAGCATCTGGAATATTATGGCCGTGGGCCCTGGGAAAATTATTCCGATAGAAATACTTCGGCTTTTTTAGGTGTTTATAAGGATAAGGTGGCAAACCAATTCACATGGGAATATATAAGGCCGCAGGAAGCCGGGTACAAAACCGATGTTCGCTGGGTTTCCCTTAAAGATAATGCTGGCAGCGGAATTAAAATCACCGGAGGTCAACCTTTAGGGTTTAGTGCGCTAAATATTTCTACAGAAGATCTTGATGCAGGAGAAAGGAAAACAGGAAGACATCCTGTAGACCTTGAGGTGCAGGACAAGGTATTTCTTCATATTGATTATAAACAGCGCGGTTTGGGCGGTGATAACAGCTGGGGCGCCTACCCTCATGAACCTTACAGGCTTGAAAATGACAGCTACGAATACTCTTTTACGATTTCTCTGATCGAATAAATTTTTTTCTGAAATTTTCAGGTGATGACAGGTTAAAAAATAATTTTCCCCTTCTCTGGAAGTAGATTAGCCTTCAAAAAGGGTAGAATAGACTATGATTTTTGGAAGGGAAAGCTCATTTTTCTACCCGCAAATGACTTTGTGTGGATTTCCATATAATCAATTTAATAAAAATGTCATTTATAAATATTAACCTCATAAAATTTGGGGGTAGGATTTCATTTTATCATAAAAATATAATTTATCCCAGTGATTTATAGGGGGTTGTGTCTTTTTTTATATAAATTTAATCTCAATTTTAAATTTTGTTGCTAATAAATTGAAGTAACAATGTTGTTATTTGAAAAGTGATTTTCGGATTTTACTTAAATATCCATTCCCTTCAAAAAGGCTGTTCAAAAATGACATTTTTGAAGGGTCATTCTGAAGAAAATTTCAGAAAAGAAGAAATTGTTTCGGCATAAAACTTAGAAAATATGACCACAACTTACGTAACCCAAAATGAGATGAGGTCGCTCTGGAAGATCTCGCTGGGAAAAATGATTGAAAGCTGCAGGGTAAATAAGAGCCTGCCTGGAGGTTTAGTGGAACTTATCAAGCACAATCTATTTGCAAAATACGCCTCCTACAACGCGCATCTTGAGAAGATTGAGATTGGGGTGAATGAGTCGAAGCAAAGAGCTGCATCTTATCCCGAGATCACGGTGTATCAATTTCCGCTTGATGAACTGGAGGATAAATTAACAGCTTCCTTTCAAACTACACGAGGAGATTTGGAGTTCTACGCACGGGTCTTCAAAGGGAAAGAGTTTAATGATAATATTTTTTTGCTCTAACCACCGGTTTTAAAAGATTGCGTAACTTCAGGACGTAATACTGCACCAAATTCTGGTGCTGTGAGAACCTTTTAGCCAATCAATATTTAAAGCCTATGAAAAAGGGATTTTTAATAGATATGGATGGAGTGATCTATGGAAATGACACTTTGATCCCCGGAGCCGATAAGTTTATTGAAAAACTTCAGGAAATGGATATTCCATTCCTGTTTATGACCAATAACAGCCAGCGTACCCCATTAGATGCGGTGAATAAAGTTGCAAAAATGGGAATTCATATTACTGAGCAGAATGTATACACGAGTGCCATGGCAACAGCTTCTTTCCTCTCCTTTATGAAGCCCAGCGGCAGTGCTTACGTCCTGGGCGAAGGCGGGTTGATTACCAGCCTCGCAAGGGAAGGATATAATCTTGTGAATCAACGTCCAGATTTTGTAGTGGTGGGAGAGGGCCGCAATTTCACTCTTGAAATGGTGAATTCGGCAGTAGATATGATCCTTTCGGGATCGCGGCTTATAGCCACAAACCTTGACCCATCCCCTAAAAAAACAGGCTGGACCAACCTGGGGATTCGTGCCGTAGTGGCTATGATTGAAGAAGCCACAGGAAAAAAGGCATTTTCGGTAGGTAAACCCAGCCCGGTAATGATGCGTTCTGCCCGCAAATATCTCGGACTTGAAGCAAAGGAAACTGTGATCATTGGTGATACTATGGATACAGATATTTTAGGCGGCGTGCAGTTGGGTTACACTACCATACTTACGCTTTCGGGAATTTCTACCAGAGAGAGCCTGAATGACTATGCCTTTAAACCCGATTTTATTGTAGATTCAGTAAAAGACCTCGATCTTGAGGAGGTGTTTAACCTGCACAATAAGTCGTTTGCTTAGAAACAATGGAAACAAAAAAGCAGCTATCAAGGCTGCTTTTTTGTTTTGTTATAACGGTTAAGCGGCCGGTAAATCTCCCGGCCCTTTGGTAGGAAGTTGCGTGGTTCCCATCAGGAACATATCAACACTTCTTGCTGCTTCCCTGCCTTCAGAAATTGCCCAGACAATTAAAGATTGCCCGCGGCGCATATCTCCTGCCGTAAATATATTTGGAATATTGGTTTGGTAGTTATTTTCGGCTTTTATATTGGTTCTTTCATCTACCTCCAAACCTAGTTTCTCACTCAGGGTCTTTTCTGGCCCGGTGAATCCCAGGGCCAAGAGAGCCAGGTCACACGGCCATTCTTTCTCACTTCCGGGAATTTCCCTTAGCTGAGGTCTGCCGGTTCCGGTATTTACCCATTCCACTTCTATAGTTTTGAGGGCCTTCAGCTTTCCGTTGCTATCCTTTATAAACTCCCTGGTGGCAATACTCCAGTTTCTTTCAACACCTTCTTCATGAGAAGAAGTAGTCTTCAGGGTAAAAGGCCAGTAGGGCCATGGGCTGGCATCTGTACGGGTCTCTGCCGGCATAGGCATGATCTCGAAATTTGTTACAGATTTTGCACCGTGCCTGTTAGAAGTCCCCACACAATCTGATCCTGTGTCTCCCCCGCCAATTACAATTACATGTTTATCACGGGCGTTGAGGGCTTCTGCTGGTTCGGCCTGCCCGTCAACTACTTCATTGTTTCTTTTAAGGAACTCCATAGCCTGTACCACTCCCTGTGCATCTGCTCCCTCAATGGGTAGAGGTCTGCGCTGAGTGGCACCGCCGCATAGAATTACAGCATCAAATTCCTTCAGCTTTTCCACATCATAATTTACTCCAATATTGGTTCCTGTTTTGAAGGTGATGCCTTCCTCTTCCAAAACATTCAACCTGCGATCTATCACCCATTTTTCCATCTTAAAATCGGGTATGCCATATCGCAGTAATCCTCCTGGTTTTTTATCTCTTTCAAAGACTGTCACCCAATGTCCTGCCCTGTTGAGCTGCTGCGCTGCTGCCAAACCTGCCGGTCCAGATCCTACCACCGCCACTTTTTTCCCTGTGCGTACTTTTGGAGGTGCAGGTTGGATCCATCCCTCTTTAAAAGCGCGTTCAGGAATATACTTTTCCATCAATTCTATGGCTACGGGCGATTTTATAATCCCCAAAACACAAGCCGATTCACAGGGTGCGGGGCAAAGCCTGCCTGTGAATTCGGGAAAGTTGTTGGTGGAGTGCAGAATTTCTGAAGCCCGTTTCCAGTCATTCTTATACACTGCATTATTAAAATCGGGGATGAGATTACCAACGGGACAGCCGCTGTGACAAAATGGAATTCCGCAATCCATGCAACGGGCGCCCTGTTCCTGGAGCTCCTCGTTGTTCATTTCCTGAGTGAATTCTTTATAGTTCTTAACCCTGTCTTTAACGGCAAGGGTTTCTTCTTCTCTTCTATTGTATTCTAAAAATCCTCTTAATTTATTCATTTCAGGCTGTTTTTAATTCCGTCTGGGCATTTCTCAACTTTTCTTCTTCCAAAATCTTCAGGGCTTTTTTGTATTCCACAGGCATAACTTTTATAAAGCCAGTAGCAGCAGTTTCCCAGGCTTCCAGTATTTCTTTGGCTACATCACTTTGGGTATAACTGTGGTGATTCTGGATGAGTGTTTTTAATTCTTCCAGGTTTTCTTCGGAAGGTTTCTCCAAATCGATCATTTCCATATTAAAGTTATGGCTATCTACTTTATTTTGAGGATCGTAGATATAGGCTACTCCGCCGCTCATTCCGGCAGCGAAATTCCTTCCGATGTTCCCAAGTATCACTGCAACGCCTCCGGTCATATATTCACAACCATGGTCGCCAATTCCCTCGATAACTGCCCTGGCACCCGAGTTTCGGACGCAAAAGCGCTCTCCTCCAATTCCGTTGATGTAAGCCTCGCCGTTTGTGGCACCGTAAAGGGCAACGTTTCCAATAATGACATTCTCATTTGATTTGAAAGTTGCGGTTGAAGGTTTTTTAACTGATAATGTGGCGCCACTTAAGCCTTTTCCGAAGTAATCATTGGTATTTCCTTCTACATTAAGTGTAAGGCCCCGGGTGGCAAATGCACCAAAACTCTGGCCTGCAGCTCCCGTAAAATTAAGGGTAAGGGTGTTTTTTGGTAAACCTTTTGCCCCGTGGATTTTTGAGATCTCGTTGCTGATTATAGCGCCTGTAGTCCTGTTGATATTTGTAATAGGAAAATCCAGCTTCATCTTTTCTTTCCTGTATATGGCCGGATGTGCCTGTCTCAGGATCTCAAAATCTAAAACATCATCAAGGCGATGGTCCTGCTGCTTTGAATTGTATAAAGTCATGCTTTCATCAATATCCGGCTTGTATAGGATGTTAGAAAGATCAATTCCCTGGGCTTTGTAGTGCTCTATGGCTTTGTTCATATCCAGTTTCTGGCTTTGCCCTACCATTTCATTAATGGTTCTATAACCCAGATCGGCCATGATTTGCCGTAGCTCCTGTGCAACAAAATACATGAAGTTGATCACGTGCTCGGGGGTGCCTTTAAAGTTCTTTCGCAGCTCAGGATCCTGGGTGGCGATGCCCACGGGGCAGGTGTTCAAGTGACAGGCACGCATCATGATACAACCCGAAGCTACCAGTGGTGCTGTCGAGAAACCAAATTCTTCGGCTCCCAGCAGGCATGCTATGGCTACGTCTCTTCCTGTTTTTAACTGTCCGTCACATTCCACTACAATCCGGCTTCGCAGGTCATTGAGGAGCAGGGTTTGCTGTACCTCGGCTATTCCCAGTTCCCATGGGAGTCCGGCATGGCGCAAAGATGTAAGGGGAGCGGCTCCCGTACCACCGTCATAACCCGAAACCAGGACCACATCTGCTTTGGCTTTTGCTACCCCGGCTGCAATCGTACCTACGCCAACTTTAGAAACGAGCTTAACGTTGATTCGCGCTTCCCGGTTTGCGTTTTTAAGATCAAAAATAAGCTGGGCAAGATCTTCAATAGAATAGATGTCATGGTGTGGCGGCGGTGAGATAAGCCCCACATAAGGGGTGGAATTTCTCGTCTTTGCAATCTCCTGATTTACCTTTGGGCCAGGTAAATGCCCGCCTTCTCCCGGTTTTGCACCCTGGGCCATCTTGATCTGGATCTCCTGTGCATTGGTGAGGTAATTGATAGAAACACCAAACCTTCCTGAAGCTACCTGCTTAATGGCCGAATTTCTCCAGTCGCCATCGGGGCTTTTGTGAAAACGGCTTTCATCTTCTCCTCCTTCACCCGAATTACTTTTACCTTTCATCCGGTTCATTGCGATTGATAAATTCTCGTGTGCTTCTTTGCTGATGGAACCAAAAGACATAGCTCCTGTCTTAAACCTTTTTACAATCTCCGTCCACGGTTCTACTTCTTCTATAGGTACCGGGTTGAGATCTTTGAACTTAAACATTCCCCGTATGGTCATGAGGTTGCGGGTTTGTTCATTCACCAGCCTCGAATATTCCTCATAGCTTTTTGGGTTATTTTGTTTCACTGCCTGCTGGAGCTTTGCAACAGTGGCGGGGTTAAACATATGTCTTTCCCCGTTTCTCCTCCATCTGTAATCTCCACCTATTTCGAGATCCATACCCTTTTGATCCTCTGCGGGATTAAAAGCTTTGCGGTACCTCTTCTGAATTTCTTTTTCAACCTCATACAGGCCTATTCCTTCTATACGGGTAGGCGTACTGCAGAAATATTTGTTTACAAATTTTTTGTTGAGCCCCAGGATCTCAAAGATCTGTGCCCCGCGGTAGGAGTGCAGGGTAGAGATCCCAATCTTATTCATGATCTTGATGATTCCTTTTCCCACTGCAGTATTGAAGTTTTGAACGGCAACTTCGGGGTCTGTCACATCCAGCTCTTTCTTTTCTACCAGGTCATAAATGATCTCATTTACCATGAACGGATTGATCGCACTGGCGCCATAACCAAACAACAACGCAAAATGATGAGGTTCACGCGGTTCGGCAGACTCTATTACAATCTCAAAGCCAGATCTTTTATGATGTTTTTTTACGGTGTGATGCACGTATGAACAAGCCAGCAGCGATGGAATGGGCGCCAGGTCTTTATTGGTATTACGGTCTGAAAGTATGATGATGTTACATCCATTGTCAACCGCTGCGGTAATCTCAATGATGATCTCATCCAGTCGCTCTTCCATACCGTTAAGCCCTTTATCAGCCTGGTATAGGATGGGGATAGAAACAGCTTTAAATCCGGGGATGTCTATATATCTGATTTTGTCAAGGTCTTCATTAGAGATCACGGGATTCTGGATACGGAGTTTTTTAGCATGTTCAGGCGTTATCTCAAAAAGGTTCCTGTCTTCTCCTAAAGAAAGGCTGATGTCTGTAACAATTTCTTCCCTTATTCCGTCCAGGGGCGGATTGGTCACCTGTGCAAATAGCTGCTTAAAGTAATTGAACAAAAGCTGCGGCTTGTCTGAAAGTACTGCAAGCGGAGTGTCAGACCCCATAGAACCTATTGCTTCCTTTGACAAATTTGCCATGGGCGCAATGATGGTATTGATATCTTCCTGGGTATAACCAAAAAGTTTTTGTCTTGTCTTGAAATCGGTTTTTTCTACAGGAGTTTTATTTCCGGTGTAGGGAACATTAGAAAGCGGTAGTAAATTTTCATCAAGCCACTGCTGGTATGGTCTTTCAGCAACAATATTGCTCTTAACTTCTTCATCTTCAATGATCCTTCCTTCATTCATATCTACAAGGAACATTCGGCCCGGTTCAAGACGTCCATGCCGTGCCACATTTTCGGGGGCTATTTCAATGACTCCTGTTTCCGAAGCCATTACCACGTACCCATCTTTGGTTACGGTATAGCGCGAAGGGCGTAATCCATTCCTGTCCAAAAGGGCTCCAATGTAGTTGCCATCTGTAAAGGGAATAGAAGCGGGCCCATCCCAGGGTTCCATGATACACGAATTGTATTCGTAAAATGCCTTTTTTGCGGGGTTCATCACAGGATTTTTTTCCCATGCTTCAGGAACCATCATCATAATGGCTTCGGGCAGGGAGCGGCCGGTGTGTAAAAGAAGTTCCAGCACCGTATCCATAGAGGCAGAATCTGACTTTCCTTCGGCAGTAACAGGAAGTATCTCCTTAATATACTCTCCTAAAAGGTCACTTTTAAAGAGCTCTTCCCGGTCTTTCATTCGGCTTAAGTTGCCCCGCAGCGTGTTGATCTCTCCATTGTGGCACATATATCTAAAAGGTTGTGCGAGATCCCAGCTCGGGAAGGTATTGGTAGAGAATCGCTGGTGTACCAGGGCGAGCTTGGTTACCAGGTCGTGGTCATTAAGATCGGTATAGTAAATATTAATATCTTCGGGCATAAGCAGCCCTTTGTAAATAATAGTTGTTGTAGAAAGGCTGGCTACATAGAAGTGAAAGGAATCGGAAAGCGAAGATTCCTCTACTTTGTGTTCAGCTATTTTACGCGCCGTGAAAAGTCGGGCATTAAATTCTTTTTCTGAAATCTCCTCATCCTTGCCAATAAAGATTTGCTGCACATTGGGTTCACTAAGGGCGGCAACGCTTCCAAGACAGGATTTGTCTACCGGCACTTCCCGCCAGCCCAGCATTTTTAAATGCTGCCTGTTTATCTCTTTTTCAAAGATCTCCTTTACAATTTTGCGCTGGTTGGCCGCAGGTGGTAAAAAGACCATTCCTACTGCATATTCTTTAGGGTTGGGGATCTCAAAATCACATACTTTTTTAAAGTAAGCGTGTGGGATTTCTATTAAAATACCCGCGCCGTCTCCGGTTCTGCCATCTGCACTCACAGCACCGCGATGCTCCAGTCTCACCAGGATGTTAAGTGCTTTATGAATAATATCGTTGGTCCTTTTGCCCTTTAAATTGCAAATAAAACCTGCGCCACAATTGTCGTGTTCAAATTCGGGGGAGTAGAGTCCCTGTTGCTTCATTCTCATATAGATCTCCTTGGAAAAAAATTACTGAATATCCAGCAAAATAGCCATTTCTGTAATAATAGAATAACGAAATTTCTATTTTAATACATTAAATAGTGATTTGAGAATATAATTCGATTAAAATGATAAATTAGGAATATAGTGGAATCATATTAAGAATTATGCAATTCAAAATGGATGAGATTTTTCTGCGGAAGGCTGGGGAATTGCAAAGAAATAAGACGGGGTAAAACTGAAGTAGAACGCGTCGTAACCGGAGATTTACAGATGTCCAAAAATGGCATATTTGACAGGTATTTTTTGTAACAGACCTAACCTGATAAATATCATGGTTTTAGGGCAATGTTTTTCCGACTTTCAGTCTTTCCCGGTCATCCAGCATTTTTTGATGGAATATAAAATCTACATAGCAGGAGGAATTGTGACAATTCTCGTTGTGGCCCTGTACTGGATCTTTATTAACAGGAACAGCAAGTAGACCTACTGCTTTTTCCCCTTCCTGTTTCAAATTACCGAATCTGGAAAAGATGGCAAGAGGCAGGACTTTGTGAGAAATGAACCAATCACCACTAACCAAAAACTAATTGAGGGAACTGGGTAAAAACCCGTAATACTTTTTAAAGGCTACCGTAAAGTGCTGCGGATTCTTATAACCTACTTCATAAGAGGCTTCAGAAACCGACATTTTCTCATGGGTGATAAGTTCTTTCGCTTTTTCCATGCGCAACCCGGTGATGTACTTAAAAATTGTGGTGGAATGCACCTTTTTGAAACTCTGTTTGAGTTTAGAGGTGTTGAGGCCTGCTATGGGAGCAAGTTCGTTGATGGTGAGGTTTTTTCTGAAGTTCTTTTTAATGTGCTCCTCCACCCGTAAAATTCCTGTGTACTCCTTTTTTGGAAGGTGATCTTCCTGTGAAACACTATTTTTCGCGCCATCGTCTACCAGAAAGCTCAGTAACATGGCGGTAATTCGGGCTTCGAGGTAAATCTTTTTAATATGTCCGCAGTAACGGCAACTAATTATTTCCCGTATGTGTTGCTGCAATTCTACCGGAATGATCCGGCTTTCCTCCCACAACAGGAACGGGTGGTCCTCTTTAATTCCATCTTTTAATGAAGATAATCCGCTGTAATCAGGGCCCATGATCTTCCGAAGTAATTTTTCTGTAAACAGCACTTCCAGGGTTTTTCGGGAAGAAGATTTAAAGTGCAAACAGCCTTCGGGCCGGGGCAGGTAAAAGATATTGAAATGGCCTGCAGGTATAGAAATTGCAGGAAAAGAAGGATCTATTGGGCAAAAATTATAATCTCCCTCCAGTTCAAAATGCAGTTTAAAAAGAGGCGAATTTCCCGAAATATTTATCGAATAACCTGCCGAAGCTTCCAGGTCCTGGGTAATTAAACAAAAATGGTCCAGGTGCAACTCCTGCATGCTGCCTTTAACAACCTCCCTGTCAATAATAAAAGTTTCTTCACTGAAGGCATCGGCGCAAAAATCTTTGCTGAAAGTCTTTACTACAGCATTTTCTTCAAAAAAAGAACTTTCTAACCTGAATTTCATTTGTCTTGTCGCCTGACTTCCTTTTAAATAACATCACTAAAGGGCCGGGGTGGGCATATTATTCTTTTCACGTAAGTAAAAATTCCTTTTGCGTTACCCAACGGCAAGCCTCTCCCTTTACTTTTGCCAAAGGTAATTATTTTTATTAAATCTAAATAAGCACATTCTTTTGAAATCTGCATCTACATATATCTGGTCTGTTTTCTTCTGCTTTTTTTCGGTGGTATTGTTTGGCCAAACAGCTAAAAATTCCGTGGAAAAGGCCGGGCGGGAAGTTAGTGCTACATATACTGTTTCCGGTTATTTAAAAGACCACAATGGATATTCTTCAGCCAATGTTGCAGTTATTCTCTCAAATACTTCGGAAGAATTCAAAGCCACATCAAATTATTCAGGTTATTATGAGATTTCAGGGGTGCCTTCAGGGTCATATATAATCGAACTTCGGAAGGATAACCACATTGAATATGGCGAAGTGATCATTAATGGGGAAGACGTGGTGCAGAACTTTCAGATTAAAAATAAAGGAGATTATGAACTGAGTGAGGTGCTTCTGAATGTAGAATCTGTAAAATCTGAAATTGAAAAAAAAGGTTTTGCGGTAAATGTCATAGAAACAGAAGAAGCTGCGGTAAGAAATATCCAGACCAACGAACTCCTGAACAGGAGTGTGGGGGTGAAAATAAGACAGGGTGGTGGTTTGGGTTCTTCTGTAGACTATAACCTCAACGGGATGTCTGGTAACTCAATCCAGATTTTTATTGACGGAATCCCGCTTTCGTCTTACGGTTCTTCCTTCGACCTTAGCAGCATTAGCCCTAGCATGATAGAGCGTATTGATGTTTATAAAGGCGTGGTTCCTGCCGAACTGGCTTTCGATGCCCTGGGAGGTGCCATAAATGTCATTTTGAAAGATGATTTTAGAACCCAGATCAATGCTTCAGTCTCTTACGGCTCATTCAATACTTTCCAATCCAATTTCAATGCAGTTTACCAGGCAGAGAATTCCGGGTTTTTTGTGAAAGCTTCAGGATTTTACAACCATTCCGATAATGATTACGAGGTTTGGGGAAGGAATGTGTATAACATTCAGCCAAATGGGAGATATGAATATGTAAGGGTGAAGAGGTTCAATGATGAATACTCTTCCCGTGGCGGAATTCTAGAAGCAGGTTTCAAAAAGGTCAATTGGGCCGATAAATTTTCTGTGGGATATACGGCTTCAGATTCTTACAACGAAATTCAGCATGGTGCATACATGACCATCCCATATAAAGGAAGGTTCATGGAAGCCCAGGCGGGTATTGTGAACCTCACATACGAGAAATCTGACCTTTTTATTAAAGGGCTTGACCTTAATTTTCACGGTATATATAACGAGCGCAAAAGAACTATAAATGATACCGTGACCTGGACCTACAACTGGTCTGGTGAACTTAGCCGCGACCGAAAAGGAGATCCTATACCGTCGCAGCGGGGAGCACAGCAGGGAGCGCCTACCATTGCAAATATTTACCGGGATATTTACTCTTTTAGGGGAGGACTTACTTACTCCTTTAACAACAACCACAAAATTGGCCTGCACCATGTGCTTTACCATATTTCGAGAGAGCAGAATGATGAGCTTTGGAACGGGATAAGAAAGAACTTCATTGAAACCCGTGAGCTTGAAAAGAATATTTCCTCTTTTTCTTATGAGTCGAGATGGTTCAATGATAAATTAAAGGCCAATATCTTCGGAAAGTACTACCAGCAAAAAACCAGGCAAATGGACCCAGGTGTAGAAACCATTGACGGGCAAGAGGTGCGGGTAGAAGAATACTTCAGCAATAATTTCGCTTATACGGGATACGGGATGGCCCTTTCTTACCTGGTGAACTCGGGCATTGCCATCTTAGGTTCCGCAGAAAAAGCCCTCAGGCTTCCTACCGATAACGAGATCTTTGGGGATGTAGGAGAAAATGTTGCCGAAAATTCAGGACTGGAACCCGAACAAAGCAATAATTATAACCTCGGATTCAAGATCGGCCCGTACAAAATTGCTGAACACAGCGTCTCTCTCTACGCTTCCGGGTTTTTAAGGGACACACGCGGCATGATTGTAAGGGAACCCCAAATGACCTTGAATGATGCACAACAAACTGCTCCTTTTGTAAACCTGAGAGGAACAGAGTCTAAAGGCTTTGATGCAGAATTAAATTATATTTTTAAAGATAATCTCAACCTGCTGGTCAACCTGTCCAAATTCAATACCAGGATGAGTACAAAGTATGATTCTAATGGTAAAGTTCTGTTTAACTACAACGTGCAAATACCAAGTGAACCGTTCTTTACTGCCAATGCTTCGGCCCGGTATTCCTTCAAAAATGTGTTTCAGAAGGAATCTTTACTAAACATCTATTATAACTATGCTTTTGTTGACTCCTTTTACAATGTATGGGTGGTGAATAAAAGGAGCGGACTTGAAAACTCGATGGTCCCCGAACAACATATACAGGATGTGGGATTGAGCTATGTTTTTCCAAAAAAGAATCTCGTTGTGAGCTTTGATGCCAACAACGTATTCAACAAACAGGCTTATGACAATTTTGCCGTGCAGAAGCCGGGAAGAGCCTTCTATTTAAAACTCAATTATTCAATCAATAAATTCTAAATTATTAAACATGAAAAATAGATTTACAAGACTATTTGGTTATACCGCTGTAGTTGGACTATTAAGCCTGTCTACGGCATGTAGCAGCGATGATGACATCAATTCACCAGATCCCGAGCCAAATCCCACAGAAAGCAGATGGATTACCATCGCTGGAGCCGTGATGGACGAAACTCCGGGTAACGGTAACGGCGGAACCGTGCTTTATTCTATTTCAAAAGAAAATGCTGAAGATCCCAACTATGCGATCAATGTTTTTGATAACGGTTTCCAGGTGAGATCTCAAAGAACAGCGAGATTACAATCTTCGGTAGATGGTTCTACTATGTTCAACATTGCTTACGGGGGTGACAATGGAGGTGAATTCTCAAAGTACATCGTTAATGGAGGTGATAACTTTGAACCAACAGGAGGCCTGGTGAATATCTCACAATATGCAGGGACTTCTCCAAGATGGGTAAAACTTTTTGACGGAGATAAAACCGGGGTAGCCGTTAGTGTAACCAGCCCTATGGTAAATGATGGGGACACTTACGAGTACACAAGAGGTACAGCGACCATCGTTACCATAGATATGGAGAACGTTGAGATCTCGAATAACATCTCTTTTGAACTCCCACTGCCTGCAGAAGAAGAGGCAGCAGGGCACCACATTTTTAGGTTAGATACGCCTGTACTTAACGCTGCAGGAGATAAATTGATCATTGGTACCTGGATGGGGAAAACAGACCCTGCTACAGGAGAACGCGACGCGAACGCCTATGAAAGACTGGGATCAAAAGCGGTGGTTGTAGATTACCCATCATTAGAAAATCCTAAGATCATTACTTCTACTGTAGGATTTGGTGACACCAGCGGTTACCGTAGCTTTAACAGCTTTTTAGCCGAAGACGGTAATATTTACCAGGCTACTCAAAGAGATCCGGGTGGTTCTCATATTCTAAAGATCAATACAGATAATGAATATGATAACAGCTATGATTTTAGCCTTGATGAAGCCCTTAACGTTACAGGTTCATACATCCAGAGCTGGAGATATGTGAAAAATGGTATCGCTTATGTAATGTACACCCACGACGATGCAGCGACTACCAGCTTTAGCGCCAGCACCCAGCAGAGTTTCCTTGCAAGAGTAGATCTTAATGCCAAAACTGCACAAAAAGTAGACCTGCCTTATGAGCCAGATATGTACTTTTTCCAGTACCAGGGCTTTGTGGTAGATGGAGATAATGTTTATGTTACTGTTTCCCCGGTTGGGAAAGACGGGAATATCTATGTTATTAACAGTGTAACAGGTGAAGTGACCAAAGGGGCGCAACTGCTTAACGAACCAGGAAACCATTTCATCGGAGTGTTTTAATTTTGAATTAGCTTATCATATCTTACTCCACAGTTCCGGCTACAGCTTTTTGTGCCGGAACTTTAAATTTCTTTCAATGAAGAATAAAAAGAAAAAATACGGCATTAGAAAGTTCCTCAATGACGTTCATCTATGGCTTGGCCTTGCCAGTGGGATCATCCTTTTCCTGGTTTGTTTCAGCGGAACTGTACTCACTTTTGAGAAGGAAATTAAAAATGTTTTTGCTGAAGATTTCAAGGTCTCGGGTACGCAGGCTATGGAAATTGAAGCACTCACTGAAGTATTGCAGCAGGAAGGAGAGGTCTCTTCGGTAAGTATTCCTGCTGAAGCCGGGAAACCTTACGAATTCCGGGTAAAGACATCTCCCGAAGATCGTCGCGGCACCACCTTCTACGTAGATCCCTACACCGGTGATTACATGCAGACCAAAAAGTCTTCGCTCGACGATTTTTTTATGTGGAATTTCAGGATGCACAGATGGCTGCTTTTAGATTCGGCTATAGGTCGTCCCATTGTAGGAATAGCCACAATTATCTTCTTTATTCTTTCCCTGAGTGGCGTTGTACTTTGGTTCCCAAAAAAGCTGAAGTGGAAAAACATGAAGAGCGGCTTTAAAATCAAAACCTCGGCCAACTGGAAACGCATCAATCACGACCTTCACAATACACTCGGATTTTACGCCTGTATTGTATTGGTCATCATGACCCTCACCGGACTCTTCTGGAGTTTTGAGTGGTACCGCGAAGCAGGGAGTGCAGTTTTGGGTACAAAAGTCTTTAACAGGGGTGGAGGACCTTCCTTTACTTCCAATGAAAATATAACTGAAGCCGATTTAGCCTCAATAGCCTCTATCTACAACATTTCTTCGGAAGAACTCAACTATGAAGGCACCACCACAATTTCATTCCCTTCCGAAAGGGAGCAGGTGTACAAAATAAGAAAGACCAACGACAACGGCTGGTCTCCTGTGACTTCAGATCAATTGGTGATAGATCGCGATGGTACAGTTTTGAACAAAGAGATCTTTAGTGAAAAACCCCTTAATGTACAGGTGGCTTCCCTCATCAAACCAATACATACAGGAGAGATCTTCGGAACTTTCTCCAAGATTATCTATTTCCTGGCCTGTCTCATCGCGACCACATTGCCCATTACCGGTACGCTGATATGGCTTAACAAGATGAAAAAGAAGAAACCGAAGAATAGAGCCAGGAAACAAGAGGAAAGAGTCAAGACTGTTACGGAATAAATTTTTGCGGGTTTCGGGTTGCCAGTTGTCAGTTGCGGGTTGCGCGTTTGTGGAGTCCTGATTAGAGTTGACCATTTTTAGAAGTTGGATGATTCTATTAACTCCCGCACCGCATATTTCTGCCCACTGACCACGGAGCACTGGACACTTCTATTTTCGCCCTTCTAACTTCTAAAATCGTACTTTTACAGGGCTATGAAAAAGACCTTCAGCTACCTGTGGCCGCTCACCAAAAAGTACAACTCCAATTACAATGGGAAACTGGAAGTCACCTGGATCAACGGGCGCAAGGTGCTTGACAGCAGTAACGCCAATTATTCTTACGGTGCCCTTCAGGAAGTGCTTGACCACGGCTTTGCAGAAGTGCGTGCAGATCGTGCTGCCCCGGTGCTGCTTCTGGGCCTGGGAGGCGGTAGTGCAATTCCCCTGCTTCGGAACAAATATGGCTACTACGGAAAAATTACTGCTGTAGAACTTGATGCTGCAGTTATAGAAATTGCCAAAAATGAGTTTAATATTGAAGCACATCAACCCCTCGAGTTGCTGTGTGCCGATGCTGAAGCATTTGTTGCCTCTTCGCAACAGCAGTTCGGGTTTATAATCATTGACCTCTTCCTGGATCTCAAGGTGCCGGCGCAGTTCTTTACCGATGCTTTCTGGAAGCATGTTGCAGCATTATTACCGGCAGATGGGAAAGTGCTTTTCAATGCCGGAATAAATGAGGCGCACCAGGAGCAGATCGACTACCTGCTCAAAAATGACACTTTAGGCATCCATTTTCAGAAGAAGGAAAATGTCTACGGAAGTAACACCCTGCTGCTTGGGGAACGAAAGTAAAGCTGAAGCCTTTCTTTTGCCTGGTAGACCACGAGAGATAAAATATGAGCTCTCAAAAATGGCATTTTTGGGACTCCATTTCCGGAATTATGTGAATAATACTTGGTGCTGAGGTTTATCTTCAGCTTTATTCCATTATTCAGGATATTTTCAGAAAAAGGGATCTCGTAAGTCTTTGTCATTAATGTCTGAAGAAGTTAAGGAAGAAACATCAGTGTCAAAAATGGCATTTTTGAAGGTCTATTTCCATAAATCTTCTTCAGTAGATGGCATAAAAAGGAATCGCTAAGGTTTAGGTGCAGCGAACCCTTCAGAAGTAATATTTCGGAACACTAAAAAAGAAAAAAAGGCTATCCTAAAAAAGCTTTACACGTCATTTAACACCAGAACATCATTATTTAAATGATTCCGTGTCAAAACTCCTGAAATAAATTCAGGGGTGACGGGAAAAGAGTTTTTAAGACAGCCTCTGTAAGTGGATACTTTGAGGAATGGTACTAATTTACTGTTCCTGTAGTATTTTTGTCAAAAGTTCTTATTGCTTAAGATAATTTGGCCTTGATCTGGTCTTTATTATCTCTCACAAGGGTGTAGGCATAATATCCGGCTCCTGCGACAGCTCCCCATTTAAGGAGACTTCCTGTCCACTGAAGTCCTTTTTTGGCAGCCCAAAGTTTTACTACTTTTTCACCTGTGTCTTTTGCATTTCTCTTCAAATCCATTTTTGTTGGTTTTTAAGGTTCTTTTTCAAGATCGGGAAGTAATGGGTTATCTTGCGTTAAAGGCTTTCCAAATAACACTTTTTTAACCCTTAAGCCTTTCCTGTGGGCTTAATCATTAATTCGTTAACATTTACGCTGTTAGGCTGGGATACGGCGTACAGCACAGCATCGGCAATGTTTTGAGGTTCAAGTTTGGGTTCGTCGCCAGAATAGTCTTTTTCTTCCAGTAATTCCTTGTCGGTAATATCATCCCTTAGGTTAGTGGCAACAGTTCCGGGTTCAATAGAGGTAACGCGGATGTTGAACTCGGGAGAGAGTTCCATTCTCATGGCACGGGAAAGGGCAATGACCGCGGCTTTTGAAGCGCCGTAAACCGCACCGCCTTTAAATACCTCTATCCCGTCTACAGAAGCAATATTTATAATGTGCCCGTTCATTTGGTTCTTCATGGCCGGTAACACCGCATTGATGCAACGCAAAGTCCCTTTTACGTTCACTTCAATGGTCTCAAGCCACTCTTCAAGATGTTGATTTTTGAGGTAAGTAAGCGGCATTACGCCGGCACAGTTCACAAGAATGTGCACTTCCCCAAATTCGTCCCAGATATCTTTAAAAGCACCTTCTACACTTTCAGAATCTGTGACATCCATTCGCACCACCAGGCTCTTATTTTTTAATTCGTCCTGTAGGTCGTTTAATTTTTGAATATTTCGGCTGGCCAATGCCACTTTACATCCGGCCCCAGAAAGGGCTTTTGCAATTGCTCTTCCAATTCCGCTGCTTGCCCCGGTCACTATGGCCACCTTGTCCTGTAATTCCATCTTTCAGTTTTTCTTTAAAAGATAAGATTTGTGAAGAAGGTACAGGGGTTGAATAACAGGAATTTAACGTCTCTGTCTAATATTTCTGAAGGAAGGGGTTTTGTAATGTATGCTTCGGAAATACTTCAGAAGGAGTCAGGAAACACAGAAAATTATGATCAGAATATAGCTTTTTCCGAAGAAGATTTATTGCTGCCGACTCAGGTACATATTCATAAAGAGATTATGGGCCATATTCCTGGCTCTGTTCTTCGCAATGTTAGCTCTGTCGCCTTCAAAAAGTTCATCAAGGGTTTCATACCACATGTTGAGCCATTCGCCGAAATGTGCCTGTTCAATAGAATGATCAAATTCCCGGTCTACTTCTTTGTGTGCCCGCATTGGGTTGCCGCGAAATTTGCTCACCATAAACAGGTTGGTCTCCCAGAAATCGGTAAGCTTCTCAAGGTGGGCCGGCCAGTCATTAATAGTGTCATTAAAGAAGTGGCCAATCTTTTTGTTGGCGCGCACTTTGGTATAAAATGTAGAAACCAGGAGAAAGACATCCTCCCGGTTTTGTATATCGTTTTTCATAAGAAAATAATCTTTCTAATACCGCATAACCACGTTGATTATTAGCAGGAGCGCGCTAAGCAGGAGGCTGAAAATTAATGTATTAAAAACAAATTTTGGCTTTAACTGGGCTAAAACTGTTACCATATATGTCATACACACTGCAACAACCAGGAATAACTGGAACATTTGAATAAAATCATGCCCGTTCATTAAGATCACCATAGCCGCTGCAGCACCCAAACAGGTTGAAAGGATGATGGCCACCGCCGAATATCCTACATAAAGGTCTTCAAAATCTTTGTAAAGTGTGTTGTAAAGCTTCATAGCATAGTCGTTTTTAATTATGCTGTAAAATTAAGAGGATAGGCAAGGAGAGAATATGATTGGGATCATAAAACAGGACATTTATGTCTCAGATCTAAATCATAAGAAGCTGGTAATGAACTTTTACCGGTACACTTTTCGCTTTTTTATTTGAAGTTCGCCTTTCTTTTCAAGAGATTTGGTGGCACGTATCACAGTCTCCACGCGCAGCCCGGTAAGATCGGCGAGTTGTTGCCGGGTAAGGTTAAGCCGGTAAGTAAACTTTCCATCTACCTTATCTACATGCTTTAGGTAATCTATGATACGAAGAATTCTGTGTTCGGGTTCCTGGCTCGATATTTCTGAAACCATGATGGCTTTGTAATAAAGCCTTTTTGCAAGGGTTTCGGTGATCTTGAGGTGGACTTTTGGATTTGACGAAAGCAGTTCTAAAAATTGCTCTTTTGAAAGCTGAAAGACTTCGGCATCTGAAATAGCTTCGGCATTTGCCGGATATTTCACGTTTGCCAGCAACGGCGGTTCTCCAAAACTCTGCCCGATAGAAAAAATACCCTGGATGAACTCTTTACCATCTTGGTTGTAATTGTTCATCTTAATCTCTCCTGAAGCTACCTGGTAGAAGTTGAGAGCCGATTCTCCTTCCCTAAACAATTGATCTCCTTTAGAAAAAGGCACCCTTTTGGCGCCGTGGTTAAGCAACAGGTTCTCGTCTATCATATATAACTACTGGTGGGAATTTATAAGCTCAACCAGGTTAGCTTTTGGTACCACGCCCGACTGTCGCCATAATTGTTCTCCTTTTTTAAACAGAATAAGTGTGGGCACGCCACGCACCTGGAATTTTTCGGCCAGCGCCTGATTTCTGTCTACATCTATCTTCACAATTTTAACCTTGTCTCCAAGATCGGCTTTGACTTCTTTCAAAATAGGAGCCAATGTTTTGCAGGGGCCGCACCAGTCGGCAAAAAAATCTACAAGAACAGGCTTGTCATCCTGGATGATCTCACTGAATTTACTTTTCATATTTTTCTTTTTTAAGCTCTTTAAAGGTACTCAAAAATGGCATTTTTGGAAAGTATTTTCAGGTCTACCTTATTCCGGAGAGCCTTTTATGAGCTTCCTCTTCCAGGGCTGCCCTATGGTTGGGGTGAGTGATAGAGATGAGGGCTTTAGCTCTTTGTTTCAGGTTTTTTCCGTAGAGATTCACTACACCATACTCGGTAGCAATGTAGTGTACGTGTGCCCTGGTGGTGGTAACGCCTGCACCTTCTTTTAAATTAGGAACTATCTTGGAGATGCCTTTTAAAGTGGTTGATGGCATGGCAATAATTGCCTTGCCACCTTCAGAAAGGGAAGCGCCGCGAATAAAATCCATTTGTCCGCCCACGCCCGAGTACTGGTAGGTGCCAATGGTATCGGCGCAAACCTGCCCGGTAAGGTCTATTTCTATAGCACTGTTAATCGCTGTCACCTTCGGGTTTCTTCTGATAATCGCCGTATCGTTGGTGTAGGCTGCTTCCTTAAAATGGATCACGGGATTGTCATCTATGAAGTCGTATAATTTTGAGGAGCCAAGGGCAAAGCAGGTAACGATCTTTCCGGTTTTTACCTCTTTTTCTTCCCCGGTGATGATGCCTTTTTCTATGAGAGGCAAAACCCCGTCAGAAAACATTTCAGTATGAATTCCAAGGCGTTTGTGGTTCATGAGGTTGTTGAGCACCACATTTGGAATGGCGCCAATTCCCATTTGCAGGGTGGCTCCATCTTCAATGAGTTCGGCTACATTTTTTCCTATTTGCTTCTCAATTTCTGAAGCTTCTACAGGAAGGTGTGAGTGTAAAGGTAAACTTGCCTCTACTGCGGCTGTGATTTGGCTTACGTGAATAATCCCGTCACCGTGGGTTCTTGGTACCTGCGGATTTATTTGTGCAATAACTGTTTTAGCGGTTTGTATAGCCGGAAGTGTAATATCTACTGAAAGACCCAGCGAACAGAATCCGTGCTTATCGGGAGGGGAAACCTGTATAAAAGCTACATCAAGGGGTAAGATGTTCTTTCTGAATAGCAGGTGGATTTCACTTAGAAAAATAGGAATATAAGCCCCGTATTCCGAATTTATCGCATTGCGAACATTACCGGCAGCAAAACAGCTGTTCAGAGAAAATGATTCCCTGTACGGCGGCTGGGTATAACGTGCAGGGCCTTCGGTATGTATGTGGAAGATCTCCACGTTCTTTAGCTCTTTATGGCGCTCTACCAGGGCCTCAATAAGAATATTTGGTGTCATGGCCGCTCCCTGGATGAATATCCTGTTACCCGATTTTACATAAGACACGGCCTGGGCAGCACTTACTAACTTCATATTGCTTATTTTTTTACCTGTAGATTAAATTGAATGTCTATTTCGTCTTTAACGACGATCATTCCAAATAGCTTTTTTGGAGCTTCAAGTCCGTAATCTTTTATGTTGAGGTGCAGCTTTCCTTTAAATTCAGCTATTGCAGCATTTTTTATGGCTACAGGCAACTCGTAAAATCTTTCTTTGCCTGCTATGGTGATGCCAACTTTTGCTACTGCTTTTGTGGGGGAAGACATGCTCACCTCGTTTAACTCGAGAAGTATCCTGGGGTGTTTATCTGTTTGCAGGAGGTCGTGAAAGTCGCGGTTAATACCTTTGCTCCCACAGTCAAAGCCTTTGTTGTTAAGGATGAGTACAGCTCCTGTAAATTCTATTTTACTGCCATTTTGGGTGAAGGTGATATTTTGAGAATCTTCTAAATATGAATTATCAAACTCACACTGGAATGCAGCAATATTAGAGTCCCCAATGATAGTGAGCTCACTGCTGGGGAGCACTGTGATGTTTCTTTTCTGAAAATCCTGCGCGCGTGTTACCGCACTACAGAAAAGTACCAATAAGACAAACGCAATTTTTTTCATTTTTTAAAGTTAAAAAAAATGGGGGAATTTAATTCCCCCATTTTCTGGCTAGTTCAAACAAATCTTTTATTCTCTTAGAAGCTTATAACTGCTTCAATGTTAAATCCATTGAACGATGCATCGTCATAAACTGTTCCGGCAGGATAATCGTTATACTGCTGGTTAACATACTCAAGTTTTGCAAGAACATTTTTGGTCATAAACCATCCGCCACCTACGTTGAAACGGTTAACGGAAACGTCATCGTTACTTGCAGTATTGTAACGAGTACCTACGTAGAAGTCTTCGTCATTACCAAAGCGGTAGATAAGCTCACCTGCAAACTGATTCCAGTCATCATCTTCGGTTGATGCATTTTCATAGATTCCAAAGAACTCAAGTCCACCTACTTTAACGAATGGGTTGATCATGAAAGAAGTAAGTTCTTCTCCTTGGGCAGGGTTAATTCTACCAGCTCTAAAATCACCTTCTATTACATTGTAGTATCTTGTTCCTGCACGGTCACCACTGTAAAGGTATTGTGTAGCTCCTCTTGAACCAACTGGTCTGAATCCAGAGTGAAATACAGATCCTGTTAATCTAAATCTGAAATCTTCAGAGAATTGATTGTCATAACCAAATTTGGCAAGGTAAGAAGGGTCTCTTTCAGTTTTAAGTGAACTTTGGTTAATAGTACTGTTAGTAAAACCAACCATTGCTAACCATGGACCGTTCATATAGTAAACCTCTGCACCAACTTCAGTTGTAAAGGCATCCATCAAGTAGTTACCTACGAATGGGTTGTAAAGAGCCATTGCGTTGTCAGATCTTCTAAAGTGAGCGTCACCGTAGTTGTTCTCCATGTGACCAATTTTCACTCTCCAATTATCCATAACGCCTGCAAGGTCTTCGCTGATCCATTCAAGACCGTCGATTTGGATGTATCCACCCTTAACATAGGCATCGTTGTGGTTTAAAGAAGAAAGATAAGTTCTCAAGTGCATTCTCATACCTGGAGCTAAGAGTACATCAAGATCAAGGTTGGCCGTAGCAAGGTTAAAGTTGGTTCCCAGTTCGGCAAGATCGTCAGCAGCATTTTCCTGACGTAGACCTTGTAATTGAATTGTGGAAGCTCCACCTATTCTTACCTGTACACCATCAAAGTCATAATCAGTATCTTTTGTTGGTTCAAATTCATTAATCCCGCGTTGGTCTGGAGCTCTAAAGTTGGGAAGATCTCTATCCCAGATGGAATGATTGTTTTCTTCTTCTACAACCAAGACATCTACATCTTGTGCCTGTGCTTGAAAGCCCATGGCCATCAAGAGAGCAATACCGGAATATTTAATTAGATTTTTCATTTTTGATACATTAAAAAAGTTGATAGTTGAATTTTAATATTTGTTGTTGAATTAGGGTTATTTAGTAAAAACGGTCTGGAATTTAATGTTCACTTCATCTCCAGTGGTGATAGTTCCAAACATGGCTGTAGGGGGATCCACTTTGAAATCGGTCATTTTTATCTTTTTATCACCGCTTAGAGTGATTTTGTCACCAGCAACTTTGGCATCGAAGATCAATTCTACGTTCTTCTTGGTTCCTGCAATGGTAAGTACACCATTGGTAATAACTTTACATGAGGTTTTTGAAGTACAATCAAGGTTTTTAACACTTGATAATTCGTAGGTAATTCTTCTGTGTTTATCGGTGTCAAGAGCCTTATAGGTGTTTTTGTCCATTCCTCCTTTTCCACTCTTCAGGCTTTCGGCAACTACTGCAAACTGTAATTGATCAAGTTTCACTAATTGTCCGTCTTCCATTTGAACCTTTATACTTCCCTGGAGTTCTTTTGCACTTAACTCCCAATCATGTATGTTTGAGGTTCCTTCCACTTTTAAACTGGAGGCTCCGCTATTTACATTAAAGGTTTGTCCTACCATTGTATTGGCAGAAAAGACCATTACCAGAAAGCTTCCAATTACTAACCAAAGGTTCTTTTTTGTGTTCATGATTTTTGTTTTTAATTATGGTACAAAGATGGCACAGATATGAGCGGTAGAGTATGACGTGGGTCAGCTTTCAGCAAGATTCTCATAATACCTGATTCTAAATTTTTATGTTCTCCTTCACATTTGCCTAATTACCTTTTAATGAGCTGGTTAATCTTGAGCTTAAGTCAGGCACTCGTCTAAAAGCTGATAATGCTCATACTTTCACCGATAAAATGTGTCTCCAAAGTTCCAAAAGATGCCATGTGTTGGCAAGGGATTAAGAAATTTTAACCACAATTTTAGAAATTGAAAATCAAAATAGGGATGAATATGTCCTATTTATTAAAAAATGGATTGCCACGAAAGAATAGAAAATAACAAATTCTTAACAGATTTTAGTGGCAGCTGGCTGCAGCATTGACCACAGCTGTTTGTGGCGCAGGAGATAAATAAGGAATGCCAAGCCCCATACCTCTAATAATAAATAGTACGCCCATGAGAACTACAAAAACCGGAATGAGTTTTTGCACCTTCTTTCTCATCCCTCCTCCCAAAAGTCCACCAAAGTATACTGCTGTTGTCATTAGCGGGATGGTGCCAAGCCCAAACAGCAGCATATAAAGGCTTCCTGTAAGCATCTCACCGCCAGCCAGTGCAGCAAAGACAGCCACGTAAACCAGGCCGCAGGGTAGAAGACCATTAAGAAACCCAATGGTGAAAAAAGTATCGGGTGTTCTTTTTTTAAGAGCGATACCCAATGAAGATTTGATCCTGCCTACAAACCGGAACAACGGCTGGGAGAAATTTACCTTTTTTAATATACCCGACGGAAGAAGGATAGCCAGGATCATAAGCACGCCTATACCAATAGACAGTTGCTGCTGCATTCCAAAAAGGTCAAAACTCTTGCCCAGTAACCCAAACACCAGTCCTATAAGAGCATAGGACAGCAGACGCCCAAAGTGGTAAAGAAAAATCTGGAGTAGCTTGAGGATCTTATTGTCGCGAGACAGCGGAAGCATAAAAGCAATAGGCCCACACATCCCAATACAATGGAAACTACCAAGAATACCCAGTATAAAGGCAGAGTAGAGCATTAATATAGAATATCCTCTTTAAAATAGAATTTTTCACCCTTGTATTCCCAGTCAATAATGATGTTCCAGCGGCCGTCTATAAAGCGACTATCAGGTACGAGCAATTGATGTGAGGACAATGAAAGAGGAATTTCAGAGTCCAGCTGCTTGTTTGACGGCCGGTACAGGAACACATTTCCTTTTATGGATGCAAACTCAAGTTCCTGGGGAAAGTTTATCACAAGACCTTCCGAAGTTTGTTCGAGCTGTATATTTTCTGAGAGCAGGCTGGCATTTTTTGTCTTATCCAACTGTTCCTGGAATGTAAGTTCATTTTTGTAGTATTCTTCTACAACCAAATCATGGCTGTAAGCTTTATCTGTGATCATAGTAATCACAAAAAACATTATAAACGCTATAAAACTAAATATAGCCAGTACCAGTGATGTGCCCCAGGATATTTTCATGATCTTATTTTGTTATTGCCAGTGAGACATCGTCTCTCTGTGGTTCTATTATTTTTTTACCTGTTTAATGATTGTTATTCAAATCAGGTAACTCTTTTTTCTTCTGTTGCGTGGGCAATGGCTTTTTTATTGTCATTGCTGTGCCCGTTATAATGCCTTGATATACGCTTCAAAAATGGCATTTTTGACAGGTATTTTTTTCAGGTCTTTTTCTTCGGAAGCAATTATTGACACTTTATTTTAAAAGTACCGGCTTTATTGTTTCCTCGTTTACCTGAAGCTCCTTGGCCCCATAAAATTGGTGCTGGTGGTTTCTATCAATTTCTCCCCGCTGTAAACACCTATTTCCACCTTGTTTTTTTCATCTTTTAAAAGAGCCTTCGGGATCTCGATAAACAAGGTTCCCTGTGCAAGCCCGTTTTCGGGAACTATAATCCTTTCATGGGTTACAGATTCAATACTTCCCTTGTGCGACATCAGTTTAAAATGTACATCTTCAAAACTGCCTGTAGTTTTATTGATAAGTTTAAAGGTGTAGACATTACTGATAATATTATTATCGTGAGTCTCGTACAATTGTCCCGGCAATCTTAAAACTGTGGCTTCAACATCTGTCCTTAAGAACAACATGCCCGAGAGAATCCCTACCAATACAAACAGAATGGCAGCATAACCTTTCATCCTGGGGTTAAACCTGAATTTTTCCTCTTTCTCAATATTCTCTTCAGAATAAAAACCTATCAATCCTCTTGGAAGGTCTACTTTATCCATCATGGCATCACAGGCATCAATACAGGCGGTACAGTTGATGCATTCCAGCTGTGTGCCATTTCTTATATCTATTCCCGTAGGGCAAACATGTACACATTGGGAACAGTCAATACAATCACCCTTTCCCAGCTGGGCCCGATCTTCATTTTTTCTGAATTTTGACCGACCTTTAGAACGTTCCCCTCTTTTATGATCGTAAGCAACAACTACAGATTTCTTATCTAGCAGTACACTCTGTAATCTTCCATAAGGGCACGCAATGGTGCACACCTGTTCTCTAAACCATGAAAAGATAAAGTAGAAAACCCCGGTGAAGATCAAAAGAGCTATAAAGGTGCTCAGGTTCTGGAATGGCCCTTCGGTAATATATCTAAGCAGCCTTTCGCTTCCCACGAGGTATGCCAGGAAAACATTGGCAATACCGAATGATATGAGGAAGAACAGGAACCATTTAAAACCTTTCTTTCTTATTTTATCTGCATTCCATTCCTGCTTGTCCAGCCTCATCTGGGCACCACGGTCTCCTTCTATCCAGTACTCGATTTTTCGGAATACCATTTCCATGAATATCGTCTGGGGGCAAATCCAGCCGCAAAAGATTCTTCCAAATGCCGAAGTAAAAAGCGTGATGAACAATACTGCAATGATCATTGCAGTAACCCCGAGGTAAAAATCCTGGGGCCAGAATGGCTGCCCAAAAATGAAAAATTCCCTTTCCAGCACATTGAACATCATGAACTGGTGGCCATTGATATGTATAAATGGCGAAGCAATAAGAAAAAGGAGCAGGAACCAGGTTAAGTGTGTACGGTACTTATAGAATCTCCCTTCAGGTTTCTTGGGGTAAACCCAGGAGCGCTTACCTTCGGCATTCATTGTGCCTATTCTGTCCCTAAAGTTATTTTCTTCTCTTTCCACTTCCTGCTTCCTTTTCTTAATTCAATTCTATTCTGTCCAGATATCTCCTTCAGCGTCTTTTGGATTGGCTGGAGAAGTTCCCTGGAGGCTAAGTACATAACTTGCTACCTGTTGGATCTCTGCCGGTTTAAGTGAAGATTTCCACGCAATCATTCCTTTACCTGCACGTCCACCTTCACTAACTGTGTGGAAGACGTTTTTAATACCTCCGCCAAGAATCCAGTGTTCGTCGGTAAGGTTAGGTCCTATTCCACCACCTCCGTCGGGAGCGTGGCAGGCCATACAGTTGGTTTGGTAAATTGTCTCGCCCTTTTTTAAATCGGCAGCTTCGGTAAGGAGAACCACGTTTTCGGCATTAACAAGATCGGGGGCTGTCTTTTTGTATTCTTCAACCTGAATTTTTGCAGCCAGCATTTCCTTTTCAAATTCGGCTACCTGGTTTTCTCCATCCCACAGGTGGTAATATGCGAGATAACCTGCAGCAAAAACTATAGAAGCGTAAAAGGAGTAGAGCCACCATGGCGGGAGCTTGTTGTCCAGTTCTTTAATTCCGTCGTAGTTGTGGTCCAGCTCCAGCTCCTTTTCTTCAGAAATTGGGCGTGTACCGGCAAGTTTACGGTAGATCCTTTTTAAGTCATACTTTTTGATTCGCTCCTGTTGAGCCCTCATGTATCGCTCTTTAGCTTCAGGGGTAAGCGCCTGAAACATGACATTTTCAATTGCATTAAGAATGGCTTCCGCAGCAATAAGGAATAACAGGATAACCACCAGCACGGCCGATAGCAGTGGAAATTCAATAAAAGCATAATTATCACCTGAGTCTATAAAGTATTCTAGAACTCCTACAATGAGGAGAAAGAAAACGGGGATTCTTATCCAGGCTGGGATGGATTGTCTCATAGGTTCTGGTCGTTATCTGTTTCTAATGGTATTTGTTCTACAGTATGGATGTAGTCTTTTTTAGCTGTGAAGACCCACCAAAAAAGTGCTACAAAAAAGATGAAGAAAATAAGCAGGGAAATAATTGGATAGATCTCTATCCCTGCAATGCTCTCCATATGTCCTTTTATAAATTTTAGCATGACAGTTAGTTTGTTGAAGTTGTTGAATTCACCACTTTAATATCTGTTCCCAATCGCTGTATATAGGCGATAAGGGCAACGATCTCTCTATCTTTCATCTCAATAAATTCCAGTCCGTTCTCTTCAGCATATTTTTTATCGGCTTCGTAAGTGGCAACAAAATCGGGATCGCTGTAAAGGTTTTGCTGAATGCTGGTAGCCTGCTCTTCCATGTGAGCCTGGGCGTTTGCTATCTCGGCTTCGGTATAAGGAACTCCAAGTTGTACCATTGCTTCCATTTTAGCTTCGGTTTCAGAGCGGTTATGTTTGCTGGTGATCAACCATTTGTACCCGGGCATGATAGAACCAGATGAGGTACTTTGAGGGTCATACATGTGGTTAAAGTGCCAGTTATCTGAATACTTGCCTCCAACTCTCATAAGATCCGGGCCTGTACGCTTACTTCCCCATAAGAACGGGTGGTCATATACATATTCCCCGGCCTTTGAGAATTCGCCGTAGCGTTCTACTTCACTTCTAAAAGGGCGAATCATTTGCGAGTGGCATGATACACAACCTTCTCTTATATAAATATCCCTTCCTTCAAGCTCCAGTGGCGTGTAAGGCTTAACACTGGTAATTGTGGGGATATTTGATTTTACTAGCAGGGTGGGTACAATTTGAATAATACCTCCTATAAGAATCGCAATAGTAGCTAAAACTGTAAGTTGCACCGGCTTGCGCTCCAACCAGGTGTGGAAGCCTTCTCCCACAAGTCTTCTATTGCTGATCTTTTGTAGTGGTGCTGCTTCAGCCAGCTCATCGGTTACTTCACTACCACTTCTAATGGTTTTGTAAACATTGTACAACAGGATGAACATTCCGAAGATATACATACTACCTCCAATGGCCCTAAACCAGTACATAGGCATGATTTCGGTCACGGTTTCGAGGAAGTTTCCGTAGACAAGGGTGCCATCGGGGTTAAATTGCTTCCACATTGAAGCCTGTACAAAACCTGCAACATACATTGGCAGGGCGTAAAGGATAATACCCAAGGTACCTGTCCAGAAGTGGGCGTTGGCAAGTTTAATAGAGTATAATTTGGTCTTGAACATTCTTGGAACCAGCCAGTACACCATACCAAAGGTTAAGAAACCGTTCCATGCAAGAGCCCCCACGTGTACGTGTGCAATTACCCAGTCACTAAAGTGAGCAATGGCATTTACGTTCTTAAGAGAGAGCATTGGGCCTTCAAAAGTGGCCATCCCGTACCCGGTGATTGCAACCACCATGAATTTTAAAACAGGATCTGTCTTAACTTTGTCCCAGGCTCCACGCAGGGTTAGAAGTCCGTTGATCATACCACCCCATGATGGCATTAACAACATTACAGAAAAAGCAACACCCAGGTTTTGAGCCCAATCGGGAAGTGATGAATATAATAAGTGGTGTGGCCCGGCCCAGATGTAAATAAATATTAAGGACCAGAAGTGGATTATAGATAACTTATAGGAGTACACCGGGCGGTTTGCAGCTTTGGGTACAAAGTAGTACATGAGCCCCAGGAATGGTGTAGTAAGGAAAAATGCCACCGCATTGTGCCCGTACCACCACTGTACCAGTGCATCCTGCACTCCGGCATATACTGAGTAGCTCTTAAACAAACCAACAGGAATTGCAAGGCTGTTGAAGATATGAAGTACAGCAACGGTAACAAAAGTTGCGATGTAGAACCAGATGGCTACATATAAATGTCTTTGTCTTCTCTTGAAGATTGTAGCGATAAGGTTCCATCCAAAAACAACCCATACAACAGCAATAGCAATGTCAAAAGGCCATTCCAGTTCGGCGTATTCTTTAGAACTTGTAAAGCCCAGGGGCAGTGTAATGGCAGCTCCAACAATGATTAATTGCCAGCCCCAAAAGTTGATACTACTTAAGATGTCACTATACATCCTGGCTTTGAGCAGCCGCTGGGTGGAGTAGTATACCCCGGCAAAAATAGCGTTCCCCACAAATGCGAAGATCACCGCGTTGGTGTGCAGTGGGCGCAGGCGTCCAAAACTCAACCAGGAAATGCCATCGGTTAAATTGGGGAAAAGGAATAAAAAGGCCAAAAGAAGCCCGACTGACATTCCTATAACGCCCCAAAAAAGGGTGGCATAAAGGAACTTTTTTACGATTTTGTTGTCGTAGTAGAACTGTTGCAATTCCATTCTTTTAATTGTCTTGATTAATTTTACTCGATTTTGTTGATTTCTCTTTTACAAGCTCATCCTCAAAAAGAATACGCACCGATGGGGTATAGTCATCGTCGAACTGGCCGTTACGCACAGCCACTATAAAAACAACGAAAAACAATACCGCCACAATAATGCTTATTGTAAGGAGTAAATAGATGACGCTCATACCTATTTATATATCAGGCAAAACTACAGGCATTGTTAGCTTGTAAATATGATTTCGGTCAGGTTTCATCAGAAATATTTTTGTAAAAAATTCAGGCATATATGATTAGGCTCATATAAAAGAGAGAGCTTAAATCGGACATTTGTATCTGAAATTAATATTAAACACATCTGATCATGAAAAATTTCAAACATTCAAAAAAGAAACTTGTATACGTTTTCTTTCTTGCAGCCCTTGTAGTAGGGGTGTTCACTTCCTGCGATAAAGCAGTTGCAGCTAAAGAAAACCCCGAACTAATGAAAGTATATGGAGAGAGCGAAGCCGAAATGACTGCTCCTCCAATGGTGCCAAGACCTGTTGGAAAAAGAGCTGCTACCAAACTCATAGTTAATATGGAAGTAGTAGAAAAAGAAATGGAGATGAGCGACGGAGTAAGTTATGTGTACTGGACTTTTGACGGTACAGTTCCCGGAAGCTTTATTCGTACCCGCGTTGGAGATGAAGTTGAATTCCACTTAAAAAACCACCCCGACAGTAAATTGCCACACAATATAGATCTACACGCAGTAACAGGACCTGGTGGTGGTGCCGAATCTTCTTTCGTAGCTCCAGGCCACGAAGCTGTATTTACTTTTAAAACCATGAATCCTGGTTTATATGTATACCACTGTGCTACTGCTCCTGTTGGGATGCACATCGCTAATGGTATGTACGGTCTTATTCTTGTTGAACCAGAAGGTGGTCTTGAGCCGGTTGATAAAGAATACTACGTTATGCAGGGTGATTTCTATACTGAAGGTGAGAATGGCGAAAGAGGCCTGCAGGCTTTCAGCATGCAAAAAGCAGTTGATGAAGATGCAGATTATGTAGTATTTAATGGTAAAGTTGGTGGCCTTACAGGTGACAATGCCTTAACTGCAAAGGTTGGTGAAACCGTACGTCTCTTTGTAGGTAACGGTGGTCCTAACCTGGTATCTTCCTTCCACGTGATTGGAGAGATCTTCGACAAAGTTTATGTTGAAGGTGGATCTTTGATCAACGAGAATATTCAAACTACTCTTATCCCTGCCGGTGGTGCCGCTATTGTAGAATTCAAAGTTGAGGTACCCGGAAACCTTGTATTGGTTGACCACTCTATATTTCGTGCTTTCAACAAAGGAGCCCTGGGTATCCTTAAAGTTGAAGGAGAAGAGAATAAAAAAGTCTATGGTGGTAAAATCGAAGAGAAAGTTTACAACCCCGGAGTTTCTGCTGCCGAAGTTACCGAAGAAGAAACTGAAGATGCACCTGTAGCCAATACTTCTTTAGCCGAAAAAATGGAAAGGGGAAAACAAATCTACACCCAAAACTGCCTTGCCTGCCACCAGGCTACCGGTAACGGGATCCCAAATGCTTTCCCTCCCCTTGCAGATTCAGATTATCTTAATGCCGATGTTCATCGCGCCATTGAAGTAGTGAAATTTGGTCTTACCGGTGAAATTGAAGTGAATGGAAATGTGTACAACAGCGCAATGCCAAAGCAAAACATTTCAGATGAGGATGTTGCAAATGTGCTGACGTATGTTTATAATAACTGGGGCAACAACAAAACTGAAGTGACTGCCGAGATGGTGAAGAAAGCGAAGTAATTAGCAGCTAACTATAAAATTTAAAGAAATGAAAACCTTAACCAGATTGGCAATATGCATCGCGATAATGATCCAGGGCCAGGCCTATAGCCAGTCTGGTTCAATGGTCGAAATCCGTGGGGGAGAGTTTATTCCTCTCTACGGAACAAAAACCGAAGTTCCTGTTGGCGATTTCCTGATGGATGTCTATCCCGTGACCAATGCCGAATTCTTAGAGTTTGTAGAGCAAAATCCGCGTTGGAGGAAGTCTCAGGTAAAACAACTGTTTGCCGATGAGAACTACCTGCGCAGCTGGAAAAATGATTTGGCTTTTGGCAGTGAAGACCTGCCCAATTCGCCGGTGACAAATGTCTCCTGGTTTGCCGCAAAGAACTATTGCGAGTGCCAGGGCAAAAGGTTGCCTACAGTAGATGAGTGGGAATATGTGGCCATGGCAAACGAAACCAGCCCCGATGCCCGTTCCGAGAAATCTTATAACCAATACATCTTAAGCTGGTATGAAACGCCCACCACTTTTAAAAATACGGTTGGCAATACCTTTAAGAACTATTGGGGGGTGTATGATCTTCACGGCCTGGTTTGGGAATGGACTTCCGATTTTAATTCGGTGATGATTGGAGGAGAATCCCGGCAAGACAGCACAGGTGATAACAACCTCTTTTGCGGGGCGGCCGCAGTTGGCGCCACAGATCTTATGAACTATGCAGCCTTTATGCGCTATGCCTTCCGCGGAAGCGTAAAAGCAAGATATGCTGTAAAGAACCTCGGCTTTAGATGCGTCCGGGATATTGAAAAAACAAATTTATGATCATGAAAAAAATAGCTTTTATAATGCTTTCTATGGTTCTTTTAGCAGCTTGTAACGATGGCCAGAAGAAGGAAGCAAAGGTTGAAGAAGTCGCAGTGAACAATTCAGAAGTAAAAGGGGAGCTGCCCGAATTGTCTATCTATAATCTTCCTGCTACCTGGACTACACAAAACTATGAGGACATTCAGCTTGAAGATCTTCGCGGCAATGTGCTGGTCATGGTAATGATCTATACTTCCTGCAAAGCTGCCTGCCCACGGTTGATCGCCGATATGCGCAACATCGAAAAGCAGGTACCCGAAGAGTATCTGGATAAAACAAAGTTCATCATGGTGAGTATTGATCCTGAAACCGATACGCCCGATCGGCTTAATGCCTTTGCCAAAGAAAATGAAATGGAAGACGACCACTGGATTTTTCTTCGCGGTACGCCCGAAGATACCCGTGAGTTTGCAACCGTGCTGGCCGTAAGCTATAAAAAGATCTCGCCCATAGATTTTTCACACTCCAACATCATCAGTGTTTTTGACGAAGAAGGGGTACTCGTTCACCAGCAGGAAGGCCTTGGGGTAGACAATACCGAAACCGTAGAAGCTATTAAAACTGAAGTTTCAAATTAAGTAAGATCAGATCAGATAGTCGGGGCTGCCTGAGAAAAGTACTGTACCGTAAACCTGAAATTTATTTCGGGTTCTCCAGAAATTCTGAAATAAAATCCAGACTGGCGGTGCGCTCTTCTCTCAGGCAGTCCTTTTTTTAATCCGCATCTCCTATTCCCAATTTAGTTTTGTTCAGGGGTGGCTGCAGCACTTTATTCAGTCATAATGAAACCTACATTTCGCAATTAATATTTCCCCTTCATTATATTGGTAGATTAGTCTATGTTCGCTATCAATTCGTCGAGACCAAAATCCGGTGTATTTATGCTTCAGAGGTTCGGGTTTTCCAATTACGTCAAAAGGATTCCGGGAAATGTCTTTTAGAAGTTCATTTATTTTCTTTAACTTTTTCCTGTCCGTTTTTTGCCAGTACAAATAATCTTCCCAGGACTCATCAACGAATATATACTTCATTTAATCCTCAATTAAATCTTTGCTGAAGGTCGTTCCGCTTTTTAGCTTTTCAATTGCCGAATCTAGCCGTTTTTCATTCTTTCGGGAAGACAGCTCCTGATTTGTAGCCATTAGAGAGTTGTATTCTTGTAGGGACATTACAACTATTCCAGAATCTTTTCCACGATTTATGATTAAAGTTTCAAAATTCTTTACCACCTGGTCCAGGTAGGTTTTAATATTTTTTCTAAAGTCAGAAACAGTTGTTACTTGCATAATATTGTAATTAATAAAGTACAAATATATGTACAAATAATGAGCCGGCAATTTTTGGATTGCTACCAACCCTCCTTATCACTATTTCTGAAAAGCTCTAATACTGAAAAATGTTTTCGGGTGATTTTTCTGCTTTACCTTCAGGAAGCCGGCAATTATCATTTAAGGTATGCAGTATTTAAGGCAGGCAAAAATGGCATTTTTGACTCCTCGTATTTTTCGATCTTATCTTATTACAGGAGATCTTGATTTAGAGGAAACCAGTTCTTCAGAAACTTAATATAACAAGATTACCGGGAAAGGTTTTTTCTGCTGTGTCAAAAAGGGAGTTTGGGAGGGTGCTTTAAGCAACAAGAAGCAAGTAGGGGTTTGCTTTCTCGTCGCTTTCCCGCCATGGGGCAGGAAAACAAATAATCACCTTTCTAAAGTATAAGTTTTTGGCTCTAAATCCCAATTTTTTTTTAGAAAAAACACAGGTTCAGAATATTTTGCCACCGCAAGGCCTTTAGCGACTAAATTTTACGGCCAATAATGTTGGTGCATATTGTGGTAAAAGCAATGATGCTTATTGAGCTAAACGGCATCAAAATAGCAGCTATAATGGGAGATAACTGCCCTGTTACTGCAAAATACAACCCTACCACATTGTAGAGAAAAGATAAAATCATGCTCACTTTGATGACGCTCATGGCCTTTTTAGATGCGCTGATGAATTTTGGCAGACTTTCAAAGCGGCTGGCGTCTAAAATGGCATCGCAGGCGGGAGAGAAGACGTTTACGTTTTCAGAAATGGCAATTCCCACTTCACTTTTAGCCAGGGCCCCGGCATCATTGAGTCCGTCGCCTACCATAATGGTCTTTTTTCCCTCTTTTTGAAGGGAGGCAATATAATCGAGCTTGTCTTCCGGTTTTTGGTTAAAGAGCATCTGGGTACTGGCAGGTAAAAGTTCTGTGAGCCTGGTTTTTTCTCCTTCATTGTCGCCAGAGAGAATGGAGAGGTGGTACTGTGGTGCCAGTTGAGTAAAAAGCTCCTGCACTCCTTCACGGTATTCGTTGAAAAAGACATACCGGCCCTTATATTCATTATTGGCACTAATATGTACCGAGGTGTTGAGGGAGGTGCCGGCTGTTGTGCTTCCAACAAAATCTGCCGATCCCACTTTCATGGCCTGTTTGTGGTAAACAGACTCAATTCCCTTTCCGGTAATTTCACGGAATTCTTCAGGCGCAACGATATCATATTCGGCCAGCATATCGTAAAGGCTTCGGCTTAACGGGTGGTTTGAAGCGCGCAGGGTATTCTTCAGAAGAAATTCTTCTTCCGAAGTTAAAGTGACGCCTTCATAGCTAATGTTGCTTTTCTTGTTTGAAGTAATAGTTCCCGTTTTGTCAAAGATCAGGGTATCGGCTTTGGCAAGTTGCTCAATGACTCCGGCGTTTTTGAGGTAAAATTTCTTGTTCCCAAAAATGCGGAGCAGGTTGCCCAGGGTGAATGGTGTAGACATTGCCAGGGCGCAGGGGCAGGCAATAATGAGTACGGCCGTAAAGACGTTAATGGCTGTTGCCACGTCTATAAAAAGCCAGAATGAAGTGGCCGAAAAGGCGATTAACAGCAGTACCGAGGTGAAATATTTGCTGATGTGATTGATGAAAGAGGTAAACGAATCTTCCTTTTTCACCTGGAAAACGTCATTGCTCCACAACTTTGTAAGGTAACTTTGAGAAACCGATTTAAGGGCTTCCATCTCTATCATTCCCGAAACCTGTCGCCCCCCGGCAAATAACTTGTCTCCCGATTCCTTTTCTACAGCCTCCGATTCTCCCGTAACAAAACTGTAATCTATACGTGCTTTGCCGTTGATAAGAATCCCGTCTACGGGAATGAGCTCTTCATTTCTTATCAAAATACGGTCGCCCTTCTCAATGTCATGAACGTGAATGCTTTCTTCTTTCCCATCAGGATTTATGCGGGTGATACCAATGGGGAAATACGATTTGTAATCTCTTTCAAAAGAGAGGAAATTGTAAGTCTTTTGCTGAAAGAACTTTCCGAGGGTAAGAAAAAAGACGAGTCCGGTGAGGCTGTCAAAGAATCCGGAGCCCCAGTCAAAAATGATTTCAAGAGTACTGCGCACAAACAAGACGAGCACGCCCAGGGCAAGAGGCACATCTATATTAAGGATGTTGGCCCGCAGGCCTTTGTAAGCCGATATAAAATAATCTTGTGCGGCATAAAAAACCACCGGCAGGGAAAAGGCAAACATGAGCCACCTAAAAAGGCCTTTATACTGGTCCAGCCAGTATTCATTAACTTCAAAATATTCGGGAAAAGAGAGGAACATGACGTTCCCAAAAGCAAAACCGGCAACCCCGAGTTTGTAGATTATACTGCGGTTAATCTTTTTCTTTCCGGTTTCACTGTCATCAAGGCTTATGTAGGGTTCATAGCCAATGCTGCTAAGAAACAGGACAAGGTCTTTTAAAGTGAGTTTTTCAGAATTATAGGTAATGCGCAGGCTCTTTTTAGGAAAATCCACCTGTGAGGCAGTGATCCCAGGCTTAAGTTTGCTCAGGTTTTCAAGGATCCAGATGCAGGAACTGCAGTGAATATGTGGGATGTACAGCGAAATAACCTGCACGTTGCCGTCATTGAACTCCAGGAGTTTATCAACGATCTTCTCATTGCTCAAAAAATCGTATTTCCCCTCGAGTTTGGCAGGTGCGGCGCCGGGAGCCGTCTCCATTTCATAATAGGAAGTAAGGCCGTTCTCTGAGAAGATCTCATAAACAGTTTTACAGCCATTGCAGCAAAAAGACTTATCATCAAAGCTGATGCATGACTTAATCGTATCACCGCAGTGATAGCAAGAAAGTTCTTCCATAAAAATTGCTCGTTTCGTACCGGGTACAAAGGTTGAAAATGAGCGGGTTGGAAAATATGATACCGGTCATGTTTTTGAATGCCTCTCAAAAATGGCATTTTTGAAGGGTGTTTTTTGAGGCCGGCCGTTGTGGATCTAGGGTTTAGTGCGGGAATATTTTTCTATTTCTGAATTGATTTCAGCGCCAATAAGAATAATAATGCTGGTAAGAAAGAGCCATAGCAGCATCACTACTACTGCTGAAATAGAACCATATACCTCGCCGTAACTTCCGAAGTTTTTCACGTAGAATGAAAATCCCCAGGAGGCGATTAACCACAGTAAGGTGGCAATAAGGGCTCCCGGCAGCACCCATTTAAAAGCAGAAGTGGGTTTTGCAGGGGCATAGCGATAGATCAATCCTATAAAATATACCACCATGGCAGCGAGAATAAGCCAGCGCAGCCAGGTTATCAAGGCGGTTATTGTAGACGGCAATGGGATTTCGTCTATGATCACGGGCCAAATCACAATGACTCCCAGGCTTATGATCACCAGGAGAATAGCACCAAAAGTAAAAAGTAAGGTGAGGGCGTTTTGTTTGATGAAGCCCCTTTCATTGTTGGTGCCATAAGCGATATCAATGCCTGTGAAGAGCGATTTCATGCCTTTATTGGAACTCCATAAACTTAGAAGGATCCCAATGGCCAGGCTCCAGCTAAGGGCACTTTGAGGTGTGGAGACCAGATCTTTTAACTGGGTTTGAATAATTTCAAAAGCCTGTTGTGGCATGACCTGTGAAATTTTTTGCAGTTGCCCCTGAAGGCTCTGCGGATCCATAGCAAGGCCATAAATGGAAACCAGTGCCCCTATAGCCGGGAACACCGCTAAAAACGCATAAAAGGCGACTCCTGCCGAAACTATGGAAACGTTGTCTTCTCCTATTTGATCTTTTACTGCAAACCCGATGGATTTCCAGCCAGACGAGGAGATTTCAGTTGGTTTTTCCACTTTTCGGGTAGAATGGTAGCCTTTGCTCATTTTTCTTGTTTTTTCTGAATTTTCCTTTTTAAAATAAGAAATTCAGGCTTCAGAATTTTAAAGCTTTGCCATAAACATTTGTTAATCCTTAGGTTGTGAGTGGGTTTTATTAAATCTTCCCCTCTTTTTGAAATGACCAATGACTGAAGGTGCGGTGAAGCCGTGAATCACAATAGAGATGAGAATAATGTAGGCAGTAATGGCGTATAATTCATTCTTATGGCTAAAATAGTCGAAAGTTACAAAGGCCCAGGAGAGGTAAAAGATGGAGCCAATTCCGCGTATTCCGAAGAAACTTACGGCAAGTTTGCTTTTAAAATCCTTTTTTACGCCCCATAAGCCTATGAGACCTGCAACGGGCCGTATGACGAGCACAAATAAGAAAGCGAAAACCACCCCTTTCCAATCGGTTAGCGTGAGCATCCCGTTCATAATAGAGCCTCCAAACAGAAGGATATAGATCACCATAAAAAGGTGCTCCATTTCCTGAACAAAATCGTGAAGTTTCTTTTTGTAATCCTGATCTACCTTCTCGTAATACCTAAGGCTGAAGCCGGCGAAGAAAACCGCCAGGAAGCCGTAGCCATGAAGCAGTTCGGTCACCCCGTAGGTCATAAAAGTAAGGGAGAGGGCAAGGAAGCCAACAAAGGTTTTTACGCCGGCGTATTTATGGATCCGGTCCATCAAATGCCCAATGAGCCATCCAATGAACAGCCCGCAAATAATTCCGATAACTACTTTCAGAAGTAATTTGTCCCACAGCCAATCTGTAAAACTGAAGGCAGCCCAGCTTCCGGCCTGCGCCACGAGTACGGCGAGATAGGAGAAAGGGTAGGCAACCCCGTCGTTAAGGCCTGCTTCGGCAGTAAGTGTAAATCGAATATCATTGGCATGTTCTTCTTCTTCCAGAGGGTCATCAAGTTGTACCTCTGCGGCAAGAACAGGATCTGTAGGAGCGAGGACGGCAGCCAGTAACAAGCTGGAGGGTAAGCTGAGTAGCAGGAAATACTGCCCCAGCAGGAATGCTGAAATCATACAAATGGGCATGGTGATTAGCACCAGCAGCAGGGGCTTTCGCCATGCTTTTAGGCTGTAATTGGCCCCGATCTTTAAGCCGGCACCCATGAGTGAGATGATCACTAAAGCTTCAGAAAAATACATGAGGCTTTGATCGTCCCATAAAGGATCGGGCCAGCCCAGGGGCAATCCTACCGCATACAGGCCAAAGCCGATAAGCAACAGCAAAATAGGGGAGCTTATCTTCATTTTTTCAGAAAACGACGGCAGCCACGCCATAATGATGGTAGCGAAACCGAGGCCTGCAAGGATCAGGTAATGTTTTTCCATTGTTGAAAAATAGGATTTATTCTCCCTTTTTCTTCCTAAAGGAATGTTACTTCTTTAGTTACCGTTGAAAAAACAGAAAAATTTAGGAAAATGTCCTAAAAATAAATTGGATATTTTCCTAAAATAGCTAAATTTGTTTGTATGGGAACAGATGTATCACAAGAAATAAAGCGGTTTAAAGAGGTAAGGGATGAAAATAACTTTACACAAACCGAATTTGCCAATTTACTGGGCATCAAGAATTCTACGGCCGACATTGAGAGGGGGCGTACCAAACTATCGGGAAAAGTGGTGGCTGAGTTGCTGCGTCAGTTCGCTATTAATCCCATGTGGTTGTTTGGAGAAAGCAACCAAAAATACTTGCAGGTAACTAAAGGAGATATAAGTCCAAAAGTGGTGAGCCTTAACAGTGCAGAGGAAGAAAACATTGTGCTGGTTAATGTGAAGGCCGCTGCGGGTTACCCACATAATGTGCAGGATGTTGAATGGTACCAACAATTACCGGCATTTGATATTCCCCTGCCCGAATACCGTAATGCGACCCACAGGGGCTTTCAGGTTGAGGGAGACAGTATGCTGCCCAACTTCAGGCCGGGGGAGTGGGTTCTGGGTAAAGCTGTTCCCACGATAGAGGAAGCCAGCAATAACAGGATCTATGTGGTAGTACTTTACGATTCGGTTCTGGTAAAAAAGCTTCAGAAATTACCCGATCCTTCAAAACTGTTGCTCATTTCTTTAAATGAAGAATATTTACCTATTGAAGTAAGGGTAAATGATATTCAGGAGTTATGGCAGGTAAATTCCAAACTCACTTTTAACCTCGATGCCCCTTCCGAAAGTAGCTTGCTGAAGCAGTTACAACAGTCGATGGAAGATCTTAAAAGTGAATTCAAAACATTAAAACATTAAAAAAACGGCCTGATTTATTTCAGGCCATTTTTCGGGATATTTTAATCCCCGGTTAAAGTTGGTTAGTGCTTGTTATTAGAGATCATCCTGGCCTCCCAGCCCCGTGTTCTCTCTGGTTTCATTTACTCCTTCTTCAACAGCTTCGCCGGTTGCTTCGGCAGCATCTTTTGTCTCCCTGCACGAAACCAGGGAAGTAGACAAAGCAAAAGAAAAGAACAGTAATAAAGCGTACTTTTTCATAATGATTGATTTAGTTAAGAATTAATCAAGTTCATCTTCCAGTTCATCACCGGCTTCTTCAATTTCTTCACCTACTTCTTCAACATCATCGGCTTCTCTCTCGGTATCACGACAGGAAATAAATCCTGAACTCATCGTGAACAGCAGTACAAATAATAGCGCAATACGTTTCATATTTTCTGGTTTTGTGGTTAATTTATTTTTGGTTATTTCCTGAAGTGGGAAACATGCCTGTTTTTTGACATTTTTGACCACTCAGTTTTTGAGGGAATTTAGTTGTCGTCTCCTATTTTGTCAATTTCCTCGTCAATTTCCTTATTGACTTCCTGGTCTATTTTCTTACCGGTGCGTTCTATGATCCCTTCACTATCTTCATCTTCCAGAGGTTCTGTTTGTTCAACCTCAACTTCTTTTTCACGTACCACTTCTCTTTCGGTAACAGTCTCGCGACAGGAGACAAGTAACGAACTTCCAAGCGCCAGAATGGCAAATAAATTTGTGATTCTCATAGTTTCTAATTTTCATTTGAGACCACCAAAGTAGTAAACTGCTGCTCCTGCACTTAATTAATTAGCAATTATTTAATAAAAAAATTAGATAATATACAAATACCTCTTAAAAAATAAAGGATTAAATAGGATGTGAAGAAGACTTGCTTTAACTGCTTTCTTCCTTCAGTTTGAAACGGTTCTGGGTTTAATTACCCAATCCTGAAGTTAATTTTGAAGTTACAGTTCTGCTGATATCATTATTGAAAACCCTTTGCTGCTGAAGTATGAAGTTAAATCTAGACTAACAACAGGAAGGAATCACCAAAATCAGAGCATCTATAGGATATCCAAAAATGGCATTTCCCTACATCTCTCTAATGAGGTCAAAGTGGGATTAAAGTTTTGTGGCTAAAGGATATTTAAAAAAGGAGAGCTCTAAACTCCCATAGCTTGTAAATAAAGAGCAGAAGAAAAATGGCAGTTACTATAAACTCCATAAAGGTAGAAGCCAGTAACCCAATAAAGGAGCCCGTGGCCGCTTTAAGTGCAGTACGGGAGTCGGCCTTATTGATGATCTCTCCCAAATAAGCCCCAACAAAGGGAGCTATTAAAATTGCAAAGGGGATAGGGATAAAGATTCCGGCGAAGAGGCCTATAGTTGCACCAAACATACCTTTTTTACTGCCACCAAGGTACTTTGTGCCCAGGGCCGGAATAGTATATTGAAGCGCAAAAATGATTATGGTGATGAGTAAGGTAATTCCAAGATAGGTGTAATTCATGGGAATGGCCGAAGTGAGGTGCAGTAGCAGCAGGCCTGCCCAACTTACAGGTATTCCGGGTAACATGGGTAAAAAACTTCCAAGGATTCCTACAAGCATGAGAATAGCCGCCAGTGCAACCAGAATAAGGTCCATAAATGACATTTTAGGGCTAAGATAGAGAAAGAAGCTGAACAATTAAGAACTAAAACATTAGTTTAAACTAAATATTTAGTTTATATTAGCTCAAACATTAAGATGTTATGAAGCAATTGACCAAAGCCGAAGAGGAGATCATGCAGATCCTCTGGGATCTAAAAGAAGCCAACGTGGCTACAATAATTGAAGAAATGCCCGAACCCAAACCTGCATATAATACGGTTTCTACCATTGTGCGTATTCTGGAAAGCAAAGAATTTGTGAACCACCGCAAGCAGGGTAAAGGCTATATCTATTTCCCTACCCTGGAGAAAGAAACCTATACAGATCAAAGCATGAACAAACTCGTAGACGGGTATTTTAATGGATCATTTAAAAGTATGGTGTCTTTTTTCATGAAAAAGAACAAGATGGATACTGCCGATCTTGAAGCTATCCTGAAGGAGATCAACAAAAAATAGAGAATTATGCTGCATTACATTCTACAAACCATCGTTTTTCAGTTCATCTTCCTTGTGGTGTACGAGCTGTTGTTAAAAAGAGAAACTTTTTTCAGCTATAACCGTATTTATCTGCTTGTTACCCCAATACTGGCGCTTATACTTCCTCTGCTGAAGATCTCTGCGCTGCAAAATGCCATTCCTGCTGAAAATTTTGTCATGCTTCCCGAAGTTTTTTTAGGAGAAGCGCCCAAAGCCGGTTTAGGTAATGCAGGAAGTACTATAGCTGCCAAAAATGTGCTTTTTGATCATTGGTGGCAGCTTATTTATTTTGGAGGGCTTCTCTTTAGTCTGGGGTTTTTCTTTAATAAGCTTAGGATCATTAGGCAGCTCTTTGATTTTAAACCGGTGGTGAACACTTCAGAAATGAAGGTTGTGGAGGTGCCAGATTCCAATATTGCCTGCACCTTTTACAAAACCATATTTCTTGGTGCCGGGCTTTCAGAAAAAGAGCGGGAGCAAATACTGTCGCACGAAATGGTACATGTGAGGCAGAGACATACGCTAGACCTGTTGTTCTTTGAGCTGTTGAGGATCATTTTCTGGTTCAATCCGCTTATTTACATCTATCAGTCCAGGATTTCGGCGGTGCATGAATTTTTGGCCGATGCCGGGGTAGTCAAAAATGTCAAAAAGCAAGACTATTTTCAGCAGCTGCTCAATTCGGCTTTTAACACTGAAGACATTTCATTTATCAATCAATTTTTTAATCATTCAATCATCAAAAAACGAATAGTTATGTTGCAAAAAACCAAATCAAATTCAGTTTCAAAGTTCAGGTTTTTGATCATTCTGCCGCTCATGGCCGCCATGTTGACCTATGTGGCCTGTAGCTCTTCCAAAACAGGAAATGAACAAGTTTCAACTCAACAAGTGCCGCCCCCGCCGCCTCCGCCTCCAGCCCCTGAACCTTCAACCTCTGTACCCAAAGCAGGGCAGGAAACGCTTGATATTCCATTTGCCGTTGTTGAAGAGTTGCCTGTTTTTCCGGGCTGTGAAAGTTTTGAAACCAGAGAGGAAAAGGCCGAATGTATCACCCAAAAAATAAACCAGTTCGTAAACACTAACTTCAATACCTCTCTGGGTAAAGAATTAGGATTAACAGGCCTAAACAGGATCTATGTGCAGTTTAAGATTGCCAAAAATGGAGTTGTGGAAGTATTGGGTGCAAGGGCACCACATCCTGCACTTGAGGAGGAAGCAAGGCGGGTAGTGAATCTTCTCCCAAAAATGACCCCGGGTAAGCAAAGAGGAGAAGAAGTAGGAGTGCTGTATTCCCTGCCAATTAGCTTTATGGTTCCCGAAGCTACTTCTGAAGACAAAAAATCTTCTGAAAACTAGTTGATGAAGTTTAAGATTTTATTCCTCATTATTATAATCCTTTCCACTAAAGCCGAAGCCCAAACTTCGGCTTTAGTCATGGCTGATAGATAGTCTTTTTGGTAAGTTCCTAAGATCCCCCACTCAAATCAAGGCAGTTCAGGGTGGATTATTTAGTCCGCTTGAAGCCTCAAAACCGAAGACCGACCCATAATTTCCATTTTTGATAATAGCATTTTTGAGAGGGGATTGAGTTTATTTTCCTACATTTATTTTATCTAAAGCTAAGGCTGAAGGTATCTTTCCCTACGCTACATGACTAAAGTAATTCCATAGCCCAACCAAAAAGGTATGCTAAATTCCTACTATAAGGACGACATTCAAACTTTTATAAATAAAAGTAGAGAGGAAATAATTGGGGAAATAACCCTTTCTAATCAATTCGACTCAAATAGAAAACAAAACAAATCTTGGGAACTCCAAATATACATTCTTCAAAAGGTCTTAAAATCTTATAGTGGCACGATATTTTTTGAATTTTCTATTCCGAGAATGGGGAAAAGAGTAGATGCTTTGGTAATTATTCAAAACACTGTTTTTGTAATAGAGTTTAAAGTTGGAGAAAGTCAATATCATAACATCAACATTGAACAAGTTTGGGATTATGCATTAGATTTAAAAAACTTTCACAAGCCAAGTCACAAGGCTCTTCTAGTTCCAATCTTGGTTGCAACAGAAGCAGAAAACTCTATTATTGAAATTGCTACCACATCCCATAATGATAAATTGTTGCTTCCTATTAAAGTAAATCAACAGGATCTTCAGGATGCAATTTCTACGACTCTAAGTTTTTACACTGATAAAGAGCAAGATATATCAGCAGAATATGCTGCTGGAAGTTATTCTCCTACTCCCACCATTGTCGAAGCTGCATTAAATCTTTACCGGACTCATACCGTCGACGAAATTACACGTAGCGATGCAGAGGCTAAAAACCTTACCGAAACGACTTCTCTAATTTCGCAAGTCATTAAAAAAGCCCAAATAGAAAAGAAAAAAATTATATGCTTTGTCACCGGTGTGCCTGGTGCCGGAAAAACTTTAGTTGGTCTAAAAGTCGCAACTTCTCATCTTGATGAAGAAAACGGAAATACCAGCGTATATCTTTCAGGAAACGGGCCTTTAGTTTCAATTCTTCAAGAAGCTTTAGCAAGAGATAAAATTAAAAATGAAAAAGAGAATGGAAGAAAACTGACCAAGGGGAAAGCGAGGGCAAGTGTCAAAACCTTTATTCAAAATATTCACCATTATAGAGATGCATATCTAGTCGATCCAAAACCACCATACGATCACGTCGCCATTTTTGATGAAGCACAACGGGCGTGGAGTAAGGAGCAAACAGTCAAATTCATGAAGCAGAAAAAAGGTCAGCATGATTTTGATTTTTCAGAACCTGAATTTTTGATATCATGTTTGGACCGTCATAAAGATTGGTCTGTTATTATCTGTTTAGTAGGTGGAGGACAAGAAATAAATACCGGTGAAGCTGGAATTTCTGAATGGTTAGAGGCAATAAAAAATAGATTTTCAAATTGGGAGGTCTATATTTCTCCAAACTTAGTGGATTCTGAATATCAAGCTGAAGAAGCCATAACTAATCTTAAAGAGAAAACTTCAGTAAAGTTGAATCCTTCTTTACATTTAAAGGTTTCTATGCGTTCTTTTAGAGCAGAAAATTTATCTCTACTTGTAAAGAATATTCTCGACCTCGATTACAGTTCGGCAATTAAAACTTATTCTAATTTATCGACTAATTATCCAATTGTTCTCACACGCAATGTGCATAAAGCTAAGAAGTGGCTTAAAGAAAAAGCAAGAGGAAGTGAACGGTATGGAATCATTGTTTCCTCACAAGCCCAGCGATTAAAACCTTACGCTATTGATGTGAAAAGTCCAATGAATCCTGTTCATTGGTTTTTGAATGATAGAGACGATGTTCGTTCTTCCTATTTTTTAGAAGATGTAGCAACAGAATTTCATGTGCAAGGTCTTGAGCTCGATTGGGCTTGTGTAACCTGGGACGGTGATCTACGATATTCTAAAGAAGGGTGGAAAAGTTTTTCTTTTGTTGGAAAGAAATGGCAGCATATACATAAGGAAGAGCGACAAAAATATTTAATTAATGCTTACCGCGTATTGTTAACCCGAGCCCGACAAGGTATGGTAATAGTAGTTCCAGAGGGAAGTAATGAAGACCATACAAGAAAACCAGAATTTTATAATTCAACTTTTAATTATCTGAAATCAATAGGATTCTCAGAAATTTAATTTTTTCCTGGTATCTTCAGTTAAAAATTAGAGATGCAAAAGAAATCTATTTCATTTCAGTATTTACATCGCGATGAGGGAAACTACAAAACTTTTGGAGAAATAATCTTTGGGAATGATGAAGATTTGAGTCCGGAAAAAGCAGAGGAGACTCTACGTAAGAAACTCATAGATACTACATACTTTTATCCTTTGCCAAATGGGATTCCCCTTTTTCAGGAACATACAGGTTATATCTACTTCTCCGATTGGTACGAGTTCCAGAAATTTTCCCGGACCAATGAGAAGCCTACCGATCCAAGGAGTTTAAGTACTTTTTTATCTCAGTTTTCTGAATGACTCCCCTCCACCAACTTCTTCTGCAAATTGAGCAAAAAACCTTGGGAGCAGGAACTGGAGCTTAGCCGGAACGAATATTTAAAAGGTGAAAGGCAATCGACACCAACATCAAGTTTGTGATTTACATAGAACTGCCATATATGGCGAAGGGAAGTTTTAGCGGGGTTAGTCCAAATTATTTTCTCCAATTCCTGACTTCTTCCTCTAGTTGATCCTGTGTACTAAAATTACCCTTTTTATATTCAGCCTCAGCCTCAGAAATTTCCTTTTGAAACTCTTCTCTATTTAAAGGCTTTCCCTTTACAGTATAAGCCACTATGGAATCATTTTCATAATTCTCCACCAGGGCCTGAACTTCTTTTAGTACCGTTTCGTCAGCTTTATTGATGTAATTCACTAACCTGCGCCTTAATTCTATAGCTTCCATCTCATCATTTTTAATAAAGATAATGAATTCAAATAATCCTTCAATTCCTATTTTATTTCCGAATGATATGCGTAAGACTCAAAGTGAATTCTCTATCGATCGGAGGAAATACGAAAAAGTCGGGCAATAAAAATGAACATCTTCATCCGAAGTAAAAAGCGAGAGCAGAACTCCAAAAGAAGGAAATTGCCGCAGTCGCTAAAAATGTTCTTTGGAAAGACGTAGGAACTTTGAATTTTGAACCTTAAACCCCTTTCCTAAACCGTCATAGAAAACAACCTCGTTTCCGGTTTATTTCTTTGCAGCAGCAGGTCAAATGCCATGCAGATGTTCCTTACAAAAGGACGTCCTGTTTCTTTGATGATGAGTTTTTCATCCCCGAATTCCAGGAGGCCGTCGGCTTCCATTTCTTTCAGGCTGATGAGGACTTCAGGAAGTTCCGGAAATTTCATAACATCGTCTTTCCATGATGTTTCCAGGTTGCACATAAGATTCAGAATGTGCTGTCGCATTTTTTCATCTTCCGCAGTGAGTATATGTCCGCGGTAAAGGGGCAGATCGCCTTTTTCAAGGATCCCGTAATATTCTTCAATGGTCTTGACATTCTGGGCGAAACCGCTCCAGCTGTCACTAATAGCCGAAACTCCCAGGCCAATCATCACTTTGGTCTTTGAAGAGGTGTAGCCCATAAAGTTGCGGTGCAGCTTGTTGCTTTCCATCGCCTTGTACAGCGTATCGGTCTTTAGAGCAAAATGATCCATACCCACTTCTACATATCCGGCTTCGGCAAGTAACTGTTTTCCCACCTCGTACATTTCGCGTTTCACAGCGGCTGTTGGCAGATCTTCATCCTTAAAACCACGCTGCCCGTTCCCTTTTATCCACGGCACGTGCGCATAGCTGTAAAAAGCAATCCTGTCGGGCATCAATTCTCTGGTTTTCTCTATGGTTTCCCTCACGTGGTCTACAGTCTGAAACGGCAGACCAAAAATCAAGTCATGACCCACAGAGGTGTAACCAATTTCGCGGGCGCCTTCAGTAGCATTTTTCACATTCACAAAGGGCTGAAACCTGTGAATAGCCCGTTGCACCTCAAAATTATAATCCTGCACCCCGTAGCTCACCCGGTCAAAGCCCAGGTCGTAAAGTAACTGCAGGTGTTCCTGTTTGGTGTTGTTGGGGTGGCCTTCAAAGCTGAAATCGGTTTCCTCTGCCCGATCAGCTTTTTCAAAAAGTCCGTCGAGAAGGATCCTAAGGTTTTCCGGAGAAAAGAAGGTGGGTGTTCCTCCACCCAGGTGAATCTCCTTAATCACCGGGTTTTCCTCCAGCAGGTTCACGTATATGTCCCACTCCTCAAGCACTGCAGCGATGTACGGCGACTCCACTTCATGACGTTTGGTAATGCGTTTGTTGCAGCCGCAAAAAGTACACAGGCTCTCGCAAAAAGGCAGGTGGATGTAGATACTTATCCCCTCTTCGCTGTTGCTCTCCAAAAATGACTTTTTTAACCGCTCTTTATATTGTGCTACCGTAAATGCAGCTTCGTTCCAGTAGGGCACCGTGGGATAACTGGTATACCTGGGGCCGGGAACGTTGTATTTCTGAATTAAAGAAGTGCTCATACCTTTTAATTTTGTTGCAAAAGTATAAGGCTGGCTCTGATTATAACATGATTTTAATCAGGTCATAAATGTCTGAATTACATACCTCTTTAAAATGGCATTTTCTGAAGGATTTTTTCTGAAGGATTTGTCAGGCATCAACCTGTCCCGATGCTTCGGGAGTTTCAGGTTCACGTTTTTTCCAAAGACCAGATCTAAGTGATTCTGAAATAAATTCAGAATGACGTCTATTTTAGGTTCTATTTTAAACAAGAAATCACCTCGTGACCTACATATCTAAAATACCATTGTCAGCGGGTTATTTTGAAAAAAAAGGATAAGAATTTTTCCAATTGAATATTGTTCTGTTCTTTTTTGCATTGCCCAAAAAAGAACCAAAAAACGCTAGGCTTACGTAAATTGATCTAAATTTTTCGGTCGATGTCTAAATTTTCTGAACTCGCGGGAGAAATTGTAGAACGAGAATAATAAAGAACGCTCAAACAGCATAAAATTTAAACGTCATCTCTCTTCAAATTTCATGATCAATTTTCGATAGGCCGGTAACATGTTTTCCACAATTATTCTCGGGGAGATTCTTTTTTGTAAGTGTAGTGCTCCCCCGGCGTTAAAAATTTTTGAAGCCTTGGAAAAAATTTAGCCGGGGGAGCACGGTTCTAGTTTTGCGGGAGCAAAATTGGAAACACCTATCAAAAAAGTGTCCTTTTTTTGGTTCGTTTTTTTGGACAAGCAAAAAAATGAACAAACATGAATAAAATCGAAATCTTAATGACCGAAGGGAAACTTCTTAATTGCAAATAATTCACAAAGACCTGTTCAGATTGATAAACATGATCAGAGAAAGAAACTTACCTCTCTAAAATGTCATTTCTGAAGGTTCTTTTCGGTGAGGTATTTCCAGTACCGCTTTGGGAGGTGTTGCACATGCAACTTAGAGTTTGCCCTGCTTTTGATGTTTGAGCTGGTAAAATACTGATCCCATAACTGCTGAAAGGCTATTTCTGAAGTGTGAAAAAAAGCCTCGGGTGCGCCTGAAATTCCTATGGCGGGATCGAGATCCAGGGTGATATAATTTATTTCTGAAAGATCCCACGCGATGCCGAAATTCCGTTTTAGATCATAGATGATCCACTTTTGATCTGCATACCGGTTCTTAAAATGGCTTTTTATTAGCGGCAACACGTTGAAATCGGGTTCTATTGCCGCAAAATACACCTGCTCTTTGGTCAGCCTGAATCGCACAAAAGCTTCCATGCGATGTTTCTCCCGGCCGACTTTCTTAGCTGCCTGCGCCACTTTCAGCACTGCAGGATGGGAAAAATCCCGGTCTACAGGCACATTTTCAGCCAGGATATAGCGAATCATACTGAACATGTGCATTTCCATCCCTGAAATTTCACTCAGAAAAGCCCATTTTAGGTCCCGAAGCCCGGCGGGAGAAGCTTTTTTCTTCATGGACCTCCATACGCGTTTGGCCTTTTCAGGCTCTGTGATCACCTCCTTTGATTCTGAAAATAGTTGTTGGCCCGGCTGCGCTCCCGGCGGTTTTACATCCACAACTTTCAGCTTTTCTTCGTAGGCGGTGAACACGCAGCAAAGAAAACCTTCCAGCGTGCCGTCATAAGTAAGTACTGCCTGCTGTTCCATCTAAAAAAGGCTTAACTGGGTTCCGATCTCCTTCCTGAACTTTCCGGAAGAGGTTTTTAAAATGACATTTTTGAGATACTCGCTGGAAGGTTCTTTCACTTCAAATTCGCGGGAGTCGCAGGTGATGAAATGTTTCGCCCGGTTCATGGCGATCCCGATATTCTTCAAGTGTTCCCAATTGAGTTTCCGGAATTTCCTCGCCTGCAGGATCTTGTTGACCGATTTTAATCCGATACCGGGAATGCGCAAAAGCAATTGCTTTTCTACCCGATTGATATTCACCGGAAACAAATGCCGGTTTCGCAGCGCCCAACTGAGTTTTGGATCTACTTCGAGGTCGAGATTGAGGTGCTGCTCATTCAGCAGCTCCCGAATATCAAAGCCGTAGAAGCGCAGCAGCCAGTCGGTCTGGTACAGCCGGTTCTCCCGCAACAGCGGCACCTGAGAATTCAAAGCCGGCAACCGCGGATCTTCAGCCACCGGCACGTATCCCGAATAATAAACCCGCTTCATGTTGTACTTCTTATAAAAAAAGTTGGCCGAATACATGATGTCGCGATCGCTTTCGCCCGAGGCGCCTATGATCATCTGCGTGCTTTGTCCCGCCGGGGCATATTTTGGGGTGCTTTTTATAAGCCGGCTTTCCTGTTTGTACTGGATGATCTCATTTTTCACCTTTTCCATCGGCTTCATGAAATCTTCATGCTTTTTGTCGGGTGCCAGGAGCTTGAGTCCGCTTTTGGTGGGGATCTCGATGTTGACGCTCAGCCGATCGGCATAGAGTCCGGCTTCGCGCATGAGTTCGTCGCTGCCACCGGGAATCGACTTCAGGTGGATATAGCCATTGAAATTCTCTTCCAGCCGCAGCTTTTTCGCCACCTGGATAAGGCGTTCCATAGTATAATCGGCATCTCTAAAGATCCCGGAACTCAGGAAAAGACCTTCAATATAATTACGCCGGTAAAAATGAATGGTGAGATCAACCACTTCCTGCACCTTAAAAGCAGCACGTTTTACGTCATTACTCTTGCGGGTCACGCAGTAGGCGCAGTCAAAAATACAGTGGTTGGTGAGCAGGATCTTGAGCAGGGAAACGCAGCGGCCATCTTCGGTGTAGGAATGGCAAATGCCCATGCCCGAGGAATCTCCCAGGCCATTGGTGGTGTTTTTGCGTTTGCTTCCGCTGGAAGAACAGGACACATCGTATTTTGCTGCATCGGCCAGGATACTTAGCTTCTCTTTTATTCTCTCATAATCCATGCTGAAGACTTTCAGCAAAAATAGGAAAATATCCTATTTATAGGAATTATTCCGCGTAATTAAAAAATTGGATCGCTTCGCTGCAAGAATTTGGAACCAGGGCTTGAGTTTGAGATGAAAATCCACCACCACCTTTTTTAAATTGCCTAACCATGTTTTTCTCATGGGCGTGACTTCGAGCCTGCCTGATACAGGCAGGTGATTTTTATGAGCTGGAGCGACGGGAAATCGTATCGGGAAGAAAGCCGTCCACTTAGCCACTGTTCTTGATACAAATCTACCCTTGCTATTGCAGTCAAAGATTTACCCGGTTCTCGATACATTTTTCACCATGCTCCCGCATGGCGAAAAACACTCGAACTGACGGGGAACTGCAAATTGTAGATCTGTTTATTATTCATTGATCATTCACTCAAACAACTTCAGAATAAGGATTAATGCAACTTACCTCTCAAAAATGGCATTTCTAAAAGCTTTTTTCTGAAAGAAATTCCGCTTAAACCTTGAACATTAAACCTTAGACCTTAAACCTTTTAAAGTTGTCCCACGGCATCGAGCAAGCCTTCACACAGGCCTTTCCAGGCGTAGTTCCAGAAAGACTTGTTTTTGGTACGCTCTACCCGCACATCCTGGCCGCCGCCTTCATCGGGTTCCTGTTCGTTATCTACAAAGAGGTTGGCAATAGCACTTAAAAAGCCTTTTTTCTCCTTCTCTTTATTAACCAGTTCCACTTTAAATTCGTCATATTCCATTCTGAAATCGCCTTGCAGCACATCGTCATTTCCGTAGAAATTAAAGTAGACGCTATTTACCGTTCCACGGGCACGGGCATTGAGGGAAGGAATAAGAAAAGGGTCCAGGGCCTCACCTTCGAGGGTGCCAAAGTTGCCTGAGATCTGAAATTTGTCCTGAGGATTAAAAACAGGGAAGGTCCAGTCAATACTGACAGGGGTGCCTTGCATAAAATCGGCATTGGCAGTTATTTTAAGTTGAGTATCGAGCTCCTTTAGGTTGTGGAGATCATTTATTTCGCCATTAACAGCAGCAAAGCGGACTATAGCGGGCTTCTCTGCGCCCTCTACCTGCTCTTCATACACAATCTCGCTGTTTTTCACCTCTACCTTCTCAAAATTGAGAAAAATAGGTGCCTCCCGCAACATCTTACTGTAAAGCGGCTTCTCATTTGGATAATCGGCTACCAGTTTGTTCCTGTAAATATCAAGCTGAGCCCGGGCCACGGTCATTTTTGGATTTCGAAGGTACAAAGAGTCATTCCGCATCTCAAAATTAAGACTGTCGAGCGTGATCTTTTCTACATCAAGCCTCACGTAGTCTTTTTCGTAAGGGATCCTTTGCACAAATTCTTCGCGGGTAAAGAGGGAACGGATCTTAAAATCGGAAATATCTATCTGCCCATTCTGTGCTGAAACACTTCCCACATCAATGTAGTGCTCTGGATTCATCCTCAGATAAAGTGTATCGAGTTCAAGCTGATAATTTTTGAGACCCGAGAGCTGCATTCCCGATTTAATATCTTCAACCCGGGCAGTTGGGATATGAGCATACATAGTAGCCGCAGCAGTATCGGAAGGTTGTTTACTAAAACTGCCATTTTTGACCCGTAGATTCTTTACATGTACCTGCTGTTGCGCCGAAGATTTCTTTGCAGAAGTATCTTTAGGAAAGAAGGTAAGCGAGGGGGAGATGATCTCAAATTCATCTACCTCGATATTGTTATTGAATAAATATTCGGTGTACGAAAGTCTGTTTACTTTAACTTTATCAATGCTCCCCGCAAACCTGCGTTCATCCAGCTTCAGGTTCTCTACGCTGAACCTATTAAGAAAGATATTTACTGAAAGATCGTTGTAACCCGAAGCCTGCAGTTTCTCATCAAGCTGCTGCTCAATGCTGTTCTTTACGTATAGATTTGCCAGAAACAGCAGAAGAATAATCCCTGCCACACCCGCACCGATCCAGATAATTGTTTTTTTCTTGCTCACGCTTTTTTTGTTTAAGATAGTATTTTTCCTTCAAACACCTGTTAACACTACTTCAGGAGAAAACAGACTATGTTTTACCATCTTAAAAAGCGGGTACAATTGTTAAGATTTTGCTGTAAGATTCCACTTACATTTTCTTAATTCTTCACAACTTTGGTTCGGGAATGTTACTTCGCTGTTAATTCTTTATTAATCAACATTTTATTAGAACATTTTTAACACTTCAAGTCTTAATTTAGGCCCTGTAAGAAGAAAACTAACTAAAATATAATCAGCCATATGACATCATTTCAACCCTCTCAAATCATAGAACAATTCAAGAATTTTATACACGATAGTTGTGCTACTTGTGAAACTGAAATGGATAAATACAGCTCTCTTCACAAGGGGATCATTAAAATGTATTTTGGGGCCCGTCGTGTAGAGATAGATTATAAGCAACAACTTATTAAAGCTGAGATTCCTATGGCTCCGCATCAATACACTACAGTAAATTTTGAGTGCCAGGACCTGGACAGGTTCCTTTCTTCCTGCCTCAAAAATGACAAAAGAAGCCTGAATTTTTATCAGAGCTCATTAAACTACTACAACCATACCCCGAAAGCACTTTCCCAGGTTGCTTAGTGAAATGTTGAAATGCGGTTTATGAATTTAGCTTCGGAATTTTCCGGAGCTTTTTTTTGCTGAAAAGAATTTGCTGACAGAAGAGAGGTTGACATCAACCTTGTTTAGCTGGGTATTTTTCAATTACCGAAATATCAATGCAATAAAAAAGCCGACTCGTTAAAGTCGGCTTTTCTCAGTCTGTGCGGGCGAAAGGACTCGAACCTTCACACCTTGCGGCACTAGATCCTAAGTCTAGCGTGTCTACCAATTCCACCACGCCCGCGTTGGTAATTTCAATAAGATTGCTTGTTGTAAGCGGATGCAAATATAAGCATAAGTTTGAATCTGCAAATGGAAAAATAAAAAAATTCTCCGTTAGGGAGAATTTTTTTTATTTAGTATTGAGTAATTAGTACTGAGTATTGAGATGTCTTCCCGCTAACTACTCAGTACTAATTACTCAATACTATTTTTTACCTTTACTCTTTACCAAAATTATACACATGCAAGACATTAAAAAATATGTGGAAGCGAATAAACAGCGGTTCATTGACGAACTCGTGGAGCTGCTAAAAATCCCTTCCATTAGTGCCGATTCCAAATACAAGAAAGATCTACTAAAAACTGCCGAAGCTGTTAAACAAAGCCTGCTAGACGCTGGTTGCGATGTGGCCGAAATCCATGAAACTCCCGGTCATCCCGTTGTTTTTGGAGAAAAGATCATTGATAAGAACCTGCCCACAGTGCTCGTGTATGGTCATTACGACGTCCAGCCGCCAGATCCTGTTGAACTATGGGAGAGTCCGCCGTTTGAGCCGGTGATAAAAAACACAGAAATTCATCCCGAAGGTGCCATTTTTGCCAGGGGAGCATGTGACGATAAAGGCCAGATGTACATGCACGTAAAGGCATTGGAATACATGACCAAAAATGATAAACTTCCCTGCAATGTGAAGTTCATGATTGAAGGGGAAGAAGAAGTGGGTAGTGAAAACCTTGGCTGGTTCATTGAGAAGAACAGGGAAAAACTGCAGAACGATGTGATCCTTATTAGTGATACCGGGATGATTGCCAAAGATGTGCCATCTATCACCACAGGACTCCGCGGCCTCAGTTATATGGAAGTGGAAGTGACCGGCCCCAACCGCGACCTTCACAGCGGACTATACGGGGGAGCGGTAGCAAACCCCATTAATGTGCTTTCAAAAATGATCGCTTCTCTACAGGATGAGAACAACAGGATCACCGTTCCGGGATTTTATGACAATGTAAAGGAGTACAGCGAAGCTGAAAGGGGAAAAATGGCCGAGGCTCCTTTTGATCTTGAAGCTTACAAGAAGAAACTCAATATTGAAGATGTTCATGGAGAAGAAGGTTTCAGCACCCTGGAACGGGCTTCTATTCGCCCAACATTAGATGTGAACGGAATTTGGGGAGGCTACACTGGCGAAGGTGCAAAAACAGTATTGCCATCAAAAGCCTATGCTAAAATTTCTATGCGTCTGGTAAGTGATCAGGACTGGAAAAATATAAGTCAATTGTTTACCAAACATTTTGAGAGCCTCGCCCCAAAAAGTGTAAAGGTAAAAGTGACTACTCACCACGGCGGGCAGGCCTATGTTACTCCTATAGACACACTCGAATATCAGGCGGCCAATGATGCTTACGCCGAAGTCTTCGGAAAGGATCCAATCCCGCAGCACAGCGGTGGAAGTATTCCTATAGTTGCCCTGTTTGAGAAAGAACTGAAAAGTAAAACTATCCTGATGGGCTTTGGGCTGGATACAGATGCGATCCATTCCCCGAATGAACACTTCGGAATCTGGAATTACCTTAAGGGAATTGAAACCATTCCGTACTTCTACAAGCACTTCACTAAACTGAAGCAGGCAGAGAAGTAGCAGTATACACGGCACGGACTGCAAATCCGCGCCAAACGGAATATATAAAACCTAACAGGTCTCAAAGACCTGTTAGGTTTAAATACAAAAAGGCCTCACAGTTTTGAAAACTTGTGAGGCCTTTGTATATGTTGTAAAAGCGCAGATCTTCTGCGACTTCTGTATTTATGTCTTCTTAACGAACTTTGTAAGGATCACGATCTGTTGACCTTCTACCTTACCTTCAATCTGCTCCGGATTGTCGTGAACTAAAGAAACTCTTCGTACCGCCGTACCCCGTTTTGCCACAAGACTGGAGCCACGCACCGGCAGATCTTTAATCAATACCACGGTATCCCCGGCTTCTATAGTTACACCATTAGAATCCTTGTGAACCACCCCTCCAGAAGTTTCTCCTGTAGCCTGTCCGGCTTTTGCCCATGCCAGCTGCTCCTCTTCCATGTACATCATATCAAGCAGGTCTTGCGGCCAGCCTTCGCCCTTTAAACGGTTTAACATACGCCATGCCATGACCTGTACAGCAGGTACTGTACTCCACATGCTGTCATTAAGACATCTCCAATGGTTGGGGTCGGCCTTTCCAGGATCTTCTATTTGCTCTTTACAGGTAGCACAAACAAGTATATGGTGTTCGCTACCTTCAGGAGAATCGGGAATTTCATATACCTCAAGATCATTGGTAGACGTACAAAGTTCACATTGCGAGGAACTTCTTTGAAACAGGTCTTGTTCTAAGCTCATTTTAAGGAAATTTTAAGACAAAGGTAGCATTTTCTGTAGTTTAAGAATGCCAGCTTCAGGCTTTCCTGAAATTATTCTCTTCTGCTGAAACCTTTGATAAAGCTTCAGAAAAAATATTTATTTCAGAAGCCTTTATTTAGATCTTGTTCCGCCTGAAATTAGGCAGGTTCATCTGAATTACTGCGATAAGTATAAGAGCAATACCCGCCCATTGATAGAGATTTACTGTTTCACTCAACAGGAAGTACGCCATAAGAACCGCTGCCGGTAACTCGATTGAAGAGACTATGGCGCCAAGGCCCACTCCTGTTTTAGGCATTCCCTGGGTGTAAAGAATGGGAGGAAGAATAGTTCCAAAAATGGCAAGAATCAATCCCCATTTCTGAAATATCTGCAGGTTAAATTGTTCTATTAAAAAAGGAAAGGAAATGATCCCGACAATAAGAGTTCCTCCAACCATCATCCAAAGGCTTCTCCTTAAAGGGTGTAGTTGTAATGAAACAGTATTTGAGGTGTAGATAGTCACGGTATAAGACATTGCGGCAAGCAGCCCCCAGCCCATTCCTCTCCAGTCCAGCTGAAAAGAATCGGTCATTAAGTTGGTCGCAAGTACCGTCCCGGCAAGGATGGCAACTACAGCAAATACCTTTTTGGCTCCAGGAATTTTCTTTTCAAGGATAGCTTCCAGCACTACACCCATCCAAACACTTTGCATTAAAAGAACAATGCCAATAGATACCGGGATATACTTAGCTGCCAGATAATAAAAAGTACTGGTAAGGCCCAGCGAAGTCCCTGCGGCAACAAGTTTCAATATACTTTTAGATCTATTCTGAACGGGGGCAGCTGCTTTTTTCTTCCCAATAAAAAGGTTGATAATAAGTAATCCCACAAGGCCCAGAGCCATTTGGGCAAAAGTGATCTCATGAGAGGTGTATCCTTCGGCATAGGCCATTTTTACGAAGGTAGTTAGCATTCCATAGCTAATCGCCCCAAGTGCAACAAAAAGGCTGCCTTTAAGTAAAGAGTTGTTCATAAATAGAGGTTGCAGAACGTCTGCAGATGATTTTAAGGATTGGATTTTATTCAGAAAAATCCTGTGTTAAGAAAGAATTTTTGCGGGTGCAAAAGTAGGTTATTTCCACGAAGTGGGAAAAGATTTTTTGGAATGTGATTTAGCTGCAGGATTTATAGCTTTATAAAGAGCCGCCATCATATTTAAGTACTAGACCTCACAGGTTTTTGAAACCTGTGAGGTCTTTAAAAGATTACTTCAAACTCCTTTCAATATAAGCATCCATCCTTTGCTCCAGAATAGGTAATGTCACCGTTCCCTGTTCCAGGATCACCTCATGGAAATCCCGAATATTGAAATTGGTTCCCATCGCTTCTTCAGCTTTTTTGCGGAGTTCCCGGATCTTCATCTCACCAATTTTATAAGAAACTGCCTGCCCCGGCCACGAGATATACCGGTCTACTTCGGTATTAATGTTGTGCATGGAAAGTGCAGTGTTGGCGCGAAGAAATTCCACTGCCTGTTCTCGCGTCCAGCCCATCACATGAATGCCAGTATCGACTACGAGTCGGCCGGCGCGCCATTGTTCATAAGTGAGTTTGCCGAAGCGCTCATAAGGAGTTGTGTAAATGCCCATTTCTTCTGCCAGGCTTTCAGAATAAAGGCCCCAGCCCTCTCCAAAAGCCGATAAATAGAAGTTCCTTCTAAACTTCGGAATACTATCTCCCAGCTCCCCGTTTAAGGAGATCTGCAGGTGATGGCCGGGCACTGCTTCATGGGCAGTCAACGCCGGCAGCACGTACAGGGGCCGGTTTGAAAGATTGTAAGTATTTACCCAATAATACCCCGGTTCGGTATCATCGCCGCCTCCAACATAACGCCCGGTAGTGTATTTTGGCGCAATGGCGTCGGGTACTGGAGCTACTCCATAAGGCTTCCGCGGCAGGGTTTTAAAGAACTTTGGTAGCTGGGCATCAATGCGTTTTGAAATATCCCTCGCTTCTTTTAGCAGCTCCTCTCCGGTTTTAGCATAAAACTGCTCGTCTGTCCGAAGGAAGTGGATAAAATCTTCAAAACTGCCTTCAAAACCTACTTCTGAAATGATCTTTTTCATCTCGGCATTGATCCGCGCCACTTCTTCCAGGCCTTTTTGATGGATCTCTTCTGCGGAAAGATCCAGGGTGGTATAGTAATTCAGGCGATTTTGATAATATTTGCTGCCTCCGGGAATTTCTGAAACTCCAATAGATTCTCTCGCCGCCGGAAGGTATTCTGTTTCAAAAAAGGCTTTTACACGCCTGAATTGCGGGATCACATTTTTAGAAACTGCAATTTCAGCCGCAGCTAAAACTGAATCTTTTTGCTGCTGATTCAGAATAGGTGGAAGCTTCAAAAATGGCGAATAGTAGTAACTTTTTTTAGGATCATCAACAATCTGGTCATTATATGTAGCCTCATATCCCTTAAAAATTACCGCAGGCTGTAAATTGCCTTTTTGGATCCCCTTCCGCAGCAATACCAGGTGTTGATCTACATAAGCGGGAATCGCATTGAGCTTGTTCAGGTAATCCTTTACCTGTGTGTAGGTGCTAAAATCCCTCACGTGATACGGCAGGCTCACATGAAAACCGGCATCAGAAAGCAACGGATTCAAATAAGCCTCGTATTCATAAAAATCGACAGTTTCCTGAAGATCATATCGCAACAATTCCGCAGAGATCTCTTCAGTTTCAGAAAGCTGCTCTTTATTGATCTCTTCGAGCTCCTAAAGGAGCTCCCGGGCAAATTCGGCCTCTTTTTTATATAATTCTTCTGTAAAAAGTCCCAGCGGATTGGCCTGTCGGTCATATGCTTTGTGCTCATCAACCTTTTCTATCACCTGCTTTAATGCTTCGGAAGAATTCTGACTTTGTACTTGAAAACTTACAAGGAGAAGAAATGTTAGGTTCCAAAAAAGGTATTTCATGATGACATTTTTGATGAATGATAAATATAAAGTTTTCAGGAAATCTCACTCCTGAAGTTAATTGCCTTTGATGCGCTCCCAAAGATCTATAAGGATCTGTTTTCCATCTTCCGGGCGCTTGGGCTCTTCTTCGGCTGTTACGCTGCCATCTTCCAGAATTAATTTATAGCTGAAAGCAAAATTTGAATCTTCAGCTGAAGGATTAAGTTTTCCGAAGCGCAGATCGTTAAAGTAAAGGAACCCATCTTTCTCGGAGATACTGTACCAGCCATTGGTGATGCTTATTAAACGCTGCACATTTTTGTCATTTTTGAGACTCCCCAGGTAATGATGGTTCTTTGGCACCGATTCAAAGCGTATCATCTCGTCATCAAAAAAGGAATAATAGCCAATGAGAAAATCTTCTTCGGCCTCCACATTAGCTGACCATAGCACGGTATTGAGCGGAGTGGGGCGCGTATCGATGCGGGAGTAAAATATGCCCTGCTGCTCTAAATCTTCTACAAACTGTTGGTGAGCAATAAACTTCAGGAATAACGTGAGCATGAGGTAGGTTGTACTCACAATCAAACCAAGGCGATTGAATTTTGCCCTTTTTGGATCCTCTTTTTTACGCCGCATGGCGAGAATAAGAAAAACCAGGAAAGGCAGGGTGTATAAGGGGTCAATCACGAAAATACTCTTAAACGCCAGCCGAATGTCGTGCGGCCAGAACAACTGCGTGCCCCAGGTGGTAAAAGAGTCGAGGAGGGGATGTGTAAACAAGCCCCAGAACATGAGCCATGACCAGCCTTTCCAGCCAACGCCACTCTTTCGTTCTATCTTTGAAATGAGCCACCCAAAAAGTGGTGAAGCCAACACAGCAAAAAAGATGGAATGTGTTAATCCGCGATGGACCTCAATTGCGGTTATTGTGTCGGTGAAATTGCTCGCAAGCGCATCGAGATCGGGGATGGTTCCTGCAATTGCGCCGTAAAGCATCGCCTTATTCCCGACTTTCCTGCCCAAAACAGCTTCGCCCACCGTGGCACCGAGTACTATTTGAGTTAATGAATCCACTTTTTAAAGGTATAATGTATATTGAATATTGTATATGGAATAATGTATATTGATTGAGATCCTGCGAACTTTGTTTTCTGAAGCGTAATTTTCCTTTGGGGTTAGGGGCTAATCCACAATTTCATTTTTTCCAAATTTCAAATTTGAATTCCAGCACGGATTGCAAATCCGCGCCAACTTCTAAATTCGTACTTCTAAAGTCTAACTTCAATCGACAATTTCCATTTTCTTCAGCAGGAAAGAAGCATTCATATTCTGGCAGATGCCCTTTTTGAAGCGGTAATCAAAATTAAGTTCGTCGTTGATGATCTCTGCATCAAAATAGTAGTTTTTCACCTGTGGTAATTCTTCAGAAACTTCACAAAGGCTAAGATCATGGGTGGCAATGATTCCGGTAGAGTTGGAGCCAACCAGCTTTTCTATGAACTTTCGGGAACCAATGGCTTTATCGGTGCTGTTTGTTCCCTTCAGGATCTCATCGAGAATGATGAAATATTTATCGGTCTTTATCTCGTCTACCACGAACTTCAGCCGCTTTAATTCCGAAAAGAAATAGGATTCATCATCTGTAAGTGAATCTGTAGTGCGCATACTGGTGATGAGTTTTATTGGTGTGTAGTGGCAGGCAGTGGCACAAACCGGAAGCCCCACATTTCCCATAAGGATCTGCAAACTTACAGTCCTCAAAAAGGTGCTTTTCCCGGCCATATTTGCACCGGTAATGATGAAGAACTGCTCTTTTTCGATAGAAAAATCATTGGCTATTCGTTTCTCTGGATCCAATAATGGATGCGCCAGCTGAGTGGCTTCAGAAATATGGGAATCGTGGTGCAGTTCAGGAAAAACGTAAGACGGGTGATTAAAGGCGAAGTTTCCGAAGGAATTGTAGGCATCCAGAAATTCTATAGCCCGAAACCATTTTTGAACCACCTGCCCGTGTTCCTTTATCCACTGCTCCAGCTTCCAGGAATAGCGCAGGTCCCACAGCAGGAAACCGTTGCCAAACACCCCAAAGATCATGTTGTTTCGCTGATCAAGGGAATCGATGGACCTGGAAAACTTCTTAAGAATGGCGGAAGCCTTTTGCTTTTCGGAAGCTATTTCTTCTTTGTTCCTCTTCAGTAATTCTGAATGAAATGTCGTGTTCTCAATTAACGCCAGTAGCTGATAATACTGATGGAAGGTATCCTGCACTTTGCTTACACTGGTAGAGAGCAGGTTGATACGCTTCAGGAAAAATCCGGTAATGAGCAGCCCCGCGAAGAACCAGAGTGCGAGTTCGATTCCGCCGATAAAGTCGAGAAAAAAGGCTGTTATTACTACCCCTGAAATAGTGGAGAAAACCAGGGGCAACCACTTCATAAATTTGGGTACAAAGTTCCTGTAGTTGTTGAGCCACCCGGTGATGGTGGCGGTACGGGTTTCCGTTTTTACTAAAGTAGCAAGAGCAGAGAAATTCTGCCGCCAGTCGGCTTTTTCAGCAAGTTCCTTTATTGCTTCCTGCTTCAGTTCAATCTGATTTATATCATTAGAAAGCAGCAGCTGTGCCAGTTTCTCCTTGCCTTCAATTAAAGTAGAGCGGTTAAGGTACTGGAAAAAAGAAGCCCTTCCGAAGAGATCGATATCCTGACTGTATGGATGCAGCGGATCTGCAAATTCATCTCCTGTTGGCAGGTTGTGAAAATTCCGCTTAAGCACTTCAAGTTCGGTCTCATTGATCTTTATCAATTCTCTGAATTTATCCCGCTCGTACCGCAAATCGGAATGCCGGGAAACCAGGAACACAAAAATGGCAATCCCCACCAGCAGGGATGCCACAACGGCTGTCGCATTTCCCCAAAAAGCATAGACTGCAAAAGCGATTGCCAGGAATACCAGGAAGCGCAACAAGCTTGAAAGACCCAATTTTCTTGAAGCTGCATGAAGCTGTGTGCGGTATTTTTCTATTTGAGCTTTGTAAAAAGTTGCGGGTTGCTGTGTCATTTAATTTATAGGTTTTGTAATTCCTGCTGAAGTTTCTTTGTGAGGCCCAATACTACAAGCAGGTAAGAATGATCTATTAACTCACGCACCAGTTGCGGCGGAAGACTTTCTACCTGAAGGCTGTTCCAGTGCTTTTTGTTCATATGATAAGCGCCTTCAATGTAATCTGGGTATTCATCTCTTAAAGTAAGCGCTTTTTCGGGATCGCACTTGAGGCTCACCTTAAATGGAACACTTTCTAAAGCGGCAAGCGCAAACATCTTACCCATTACTTTAAAAACAAGGGCATCGGGGCCAAAAGGCAACTCCTCGGTGACGCCTTTCTTCGCCAGGCAATAATTTCTGAAGCTATCTACGTCCATAGCTCAAAGATAAGAAATCAGGAAAGCTGATCATCTTCTTTCTGGGCCTTTCCAATAGTACCGAGATGAGTGTACCGGAAACCCTGCTTGTATTTGAGACCGTAGCCCAGCATCCGGTCAAAAGCGGCATGTGAGAACATGATCACGCCGATGAGCTGCAACACCGGCAGAAGAAAAAAGGATCCGGCAAGATAGATCGCAATGGCCACAGCTTTGTGATGAAAAAGGTTGTACACAAAAGCTCCGGCTCTGTTTCCAAAAGCGTAGCCAATCATACCAAGATCGGGCGCCAAAAAGAGGGCTAAAAACCACCACCACTGGTAATGCAGAAAACTAAAAACATAGATACCAAGGAGCAGCATAGCCAGCTCCTCCAGCTTTAAAGTTGTTTTCATATCTGCTCAGGTTTGTAAAGCACGGGCCTTGATGGTGCAGCATCGTTCTCAAAAGAAGCAGGCTGCAGGTTTAGAAAATAAAAACCATCCTCAATTCGCGAAGGCACGTAAACCAGCTCGGTGATTGTAGCTTCAAATCGTGTGTTCTTAGGGTAATTCCAGAAGGCTTTATGAGCCAGTAATTTTCCGCCGTCCTCTTCCCTGTCTACAGAAGGCAGGTCGATCAACAGATGCTGCACTCCGCACTCCCGAAGGTAAACCGCGGCTTCTTCCTTCAGGTAAGGCCAGTTGGTGTGAGAGTAATGTTTGCTGCGCTTTGCAATGCTGTTTGGCAGCGTACGTATCACAACCGCCTGCGCCTCTCCCTCTCTAAAATGTGCTTTTAGCTGCTCTTTTGTAATCATCTCATCTCCATCTGACTTTACCGGCTCTACAGAGATTAATTTAGCTGAAAAAAAGAAGGTTTTAAGGCTTTCATTGATCCCATGATATTCCGAAGTAATATGACCTACACACTCAGTATGGGTGGTATGCCCATGCGGATTGAAATAAATGTTATTGAAGTTTACCGATCCGCCTTTGCTTACCTTTCCAACCCAGTTTCCCTCCTGCACGGGCTGAATCCTGGGGGCTTTTAAATACCACGCCACCGGATTCTTGTCATCACCCCGTAAACTAAGGGAAATATCCAGGGGCTTGGAGAAGTCGATGGTATAGTTGGTTTGATTATGTCTTAGTATCGCCTGCATGCTTGAAAATATGGAACCAAAGATAGCAGGATATTTGCGGTTTTTGAAGATGGAATTGAATGGGTTAACAGGTTTTTGTGAAAGATTTCCACCCTAATATTTAATACCTGTAAAATGTCTTTACCCAAATATTCGACCCCGATGGGGTCGTGTATTACGTGGGGAATATGTTTTGTGTGTATTCATGAATTTTTTGGGCTATAAACATCGGACCCCTTCGGGGTCCTTTTTTGTTGATTATAATCACTTCGGGATTTGTGATTTTTTGGGGTGCAATAGGAATCCCTTCGGGATTCAATGTTCATAACAAAATGTTGGTGGAATATTCGACCCCGATGGGGTCGTACAACCCGCATTGCAACATCATAAACATCGGACCCCTTCGGGGTCCTTTTTTGTTGATTATAATCCCTTCAGGATTTATGATTTTTTGGGGTGCAATAGGAATCCCTTCGGGATTCAATGTTCATAACAAAATGTTGGTGGAATATTCGACCCCGATGGGGTCGTACAATTCGCATTGCATTGCAACATCATAAACATTGGATCCTTAGGGTACTTTTTTATGGATTATAATCCCTTCGGGATTTATAATTTTTTGGGGTAGAATAGGAATCCCTTCGGGATTCAATGTTTATAACAAAATGATGGCGATTATTCGACCCCGATGGGGTCGTACAATCCGCACCGCAACATCATAAACATCGGATCCCCCTTCAGGAGCCTTTTTTATGAAAAATGTGTTGAGGCACAATCACAATACAAATCAATTTTCTACCCAAAATAATTCAGAAGCTATCCCGTCGCTTAAGAATTTGCCTTTTTTGGAAACCTGGAGCCGGTTGTTATGCCATTCAAGTAGCTTATCTTCAATTAGCCCCGTAGCTTCACGAAGCAGGTAATCCTTATATTTTTTTCCGAAGCTCCTTTCTACCTCATCTACAGCAATGCCCCATTTGGTGCGGAGCCTGGTCATTACCAGTTCGTTGTATCTATCTGAGATTGACAGCTTCTCAATCTCTGCCGGAATTTCCCCTTTTTGAAGACTTTTAATGTAGAGCGTATTATTGCTGATGTTCCACTTGCGGTGAAAACCGTCAAAGGAATGTGCCGAAGGACCAATGCCCAGGTAAGGCTTTCCAAACCAGTAAGCGGTATTATTGCGGGAAAAGAATCCGGGTTTCCCGAAATTGGAGAATTCGTAGTTGTCAAAGTTGGCAGCCGACAAAGTTTCGATCATGATCTCGTACTGCTCTTTGGCCAGTTCTTCCTCTACGGGCGCTACCTTTCCTTTTTCGATCATGCTTTTTAAAGCAGTTTTGGGCTCGACAGTCAATGCGTAACTGGAAATATGCGGCACTTCAAGATCCAGTGCAATTTGCAGATTCTCTTTCCACCGCCTATTGCTCATGCCGGGAATCCCGTAGATAAGATCAATAGAAATATTCCCGAAATACTGTTTCGCCAGTTTTATGGATTCCAAAGCTTCTTCAGCATTATGGGCGCGGTTCATAAGCTTCAGGTCTTCTTCAAAAAAAGACTGCACTCCTATACTCAGCCGGTTTATAGTAGAAGCTGCAAGCATCTTCAGCTTTTCTTCAGAAAGATCATCGGGATTTGCTTCAAGGGTAATTTCAGCATTCTCTACTACAGAATAATTGCTGTGAATCACATCAAATATCTGCTGCAATTCTTCCGCAGACAACAGGGACGGAGTGCCGCCACCAAAGTAGATGGTCTCCACGTTTCCAGAAACTTCCTCCTTCCGCAGCAATAATTCCTTGCAAATCGCCTCCACCATCTCGGGCTTCTTCTTTACCGAAGTCGAGAAATGAAAGTCACAGTAGTGACAGGCTTGTTTGCAAAAGGGTATGTGTATATACATCAATTAGCAATTAACAATAATCAATTATCAGAAGATAATTAGAAATCAAAAATGACAAGTTATCAGGGTATCTTGGAGAGATCACTATACTACTTGTTCATTCTGGTCTTTTTTAAAATGCTAAACATTATTCTCGAAAGTTCATCAGCTTTCTCAAACATGTCCTGGAATTCTTCGGCCTCAATATAATTGGTAGCTTCAAACAACCTAAGCCAGAATTTAGTCTCAAGACTTTCTTTGTATGCTATCGAAACCTTGGAAGAAAAATCTGCAGTTGATATAGCTCCATTAGCTTCGGCAACATTTGCTCCTATGGAAGTGCCGGATCTAAGAAATTGCTTTGGCAGTACATATTCTTTTTCTTCCTTAATGATCTTTTTATAAAGCTTCACGGTCTTAACCGCAAAATCAAAGGATTTCTCATCCAGAACATTCTCTTTTCTTTCCATGACAAAACTTTTTGATTATTGCTAATTGATCATTGTTTATTGAGTTTATTTGGATTTTGCTTTACAAAAGCTTCCCACCCGGTGTAGCTTTTCCCAACTTCCACCTTCCCCGAGTTATAGAAGTGGCAAACTGCAGCTGCGAGTCCGTCGGTGGCATCGAGGTTCTTGGGCAGGGATTTGAGGGAAAGCAGGCTTTGAAGCATTCCGGCGACCTGTTCTTTGCTGGCGTTTCCGTTTCCGGTGATGGCCATTTTTATCTTTTTTGGAGAGTATTCTGTAACCGGAACCTCCCGGCTAAGACCTGCTGCCATTGCTACTCCCTGTGCGCGCCCCAGCTTAAGCATAGATTGCACATTTTTTCCGAAGAAAGGAGCCTCAATAGCGATCTCATCTGGGTTCCAGGTATCGATGAGTTCTACAGTGCGTTCAAAAATTAATTTAAGTTTTATATAAGGATCATTGTACTTTTGGAGCTCGAGCTCGTTGAGCTGGAGAAAAGACATTTTCTTGTTCACTACCTTAATAAGCCCAAAGCCCATTATGGTAGTGCCGGGATCAATGCCTAAAATGATTTTTTCAGTATTCAAAAGCTTCGTAATATTGTAGGTTCAAACCAGCCGGTGATATAATGCCGGAAATTTCCGGTTCTTAAATAAATTCATGCGAATAACCTCGCACAAAGCTAATCAATTCTTCTCACTAGTTCTCAAAGTACTGGTGGTATTGGCCGCAGTATCATTTATTTGGTATAAAGTGACCAACGATGAAGCAATGGACTTTGATCGCTTCGTTGATATTCTTAATGATTACAGGATCTTTTCCTTTTCCAACATCGTGATTTTGGTTATTCTCACTGTCTTAAACTGGTATTTTGAGATCTTAAAATGGCAGACCTTAAGCAGTCATGTGCGCGAGAATTCCTTTAAAGCCGCCATGCGAGAGAGCCTTGCCTCTTTCACGGCAGCCATATTTACTCCCAGCCGCATCGGGGAATATGGCGCCAAGTGCCTTTACTATACCCGGGCAGCCTGGAGAAAGATTATCTTTTTGAACTTTTTGGGAAATACCGCCCAACTATTTGCCACCTATTTCTTTGGGATTGCAGGCCTGTTGTTTCTCATCACTTCGCTGGACCTTGCCCTGCCCATATTCAATATTATTATGGTGTCGGGCCTTTTATTTGCGCCGTTTATCATCTATGTGGTGATGAAAAAATTCCGGATTCGAATTAAAGGCTACTCCATTCAACGTTTGGAAGAATCCTTTCACAACGTTTCAGAAAAAATAAGGTGGAAAACCCTCCTTTTTGCCAGTATAAGGTTTTTGATCTTCACCCATCAATTCTATTTTTTGCTGCTGGAATTCAAAGTAGACGTGACTTACCCTTTACTTATCTCGGCCGTTTTTAGCACGTATATCCTGGCATCCATTATCCCTACTATGATCATTTTTGACGCCTTCATAAAAGGCGGATTTGCGGTATGGATCTTCGGAATGTTACAGGTGCCCCAAATTATTGTACTCACTATCGTGCTCACGGTTTGGATACTTAACTTCGGGCTTCCCGGTCTTGCCGGAAGTTACTACGTGCTCAGGTATAAAAAAGCCAAACACGCCGTAGCATGATCATCGCGGCCGTGATCATCACGCTGCTTTATGTGCTGGCAACGCTCTTCCTGCTCTACGGATTTTCGAAGGTCAAAAATTTCTACGGAAGTGATTCGGTTCCAAAAATCAGTTTTTCCATAGTCGTTCCTTACCGGAATGAAGCTGAAAACCTTCAGCTTTTGTTTAAATCTCTACTGAAGCTGAAGTATCCGGCAGAAATGTTTGAGATCATTGCCGTGAACGATGCTTCAGAAGATACTTCGGAAGCGATTTGGGAGCAATTTCAGAAGCAAAATCCTCAACTCCGCCTGAAGCTGTTGCAGAACCGCCGAAAATCGGGCAGCCCCAAAAAGGATGCACTTGCCCTGGCAATTGCAGGTGCGGCCAACGATTATATCCTAACCACCGATGCCGATTGTGAGTTGCCGCCCCACCTGCTGGCCCTTTACAACGCCCATATACTTGAGAGTGGCGCAGCAGCTGTTGCCGCCCCGGTCGCGATAAAAACTGAAGGCTCAAAAATGACATTTTTGAAAGGTTTTCAGGAAGTAGATTTCTTCAGCTTACAGGCAGCTACCATTGGAGGTTTTGGTGTTGATATTCCATTTATGTGCAACGGTGCAAATTTTTGCTATTCAAAAAAGGCATTTTTGAAGGTCGGCGGATTTGAAGGCAATGCTGAGGTGGCCAGTGGGGACGATATTTTTTTGCTGGAAAAATTTCAGAAAGAAGGACTAAAAACGGCATTTTTGAAGAGTGCAGGGGCAGTTGTATTCACAGTACCTGCCTCTTCCTGGAAGCAGTTGTTCTATCAACGGGTGCGATGGGCTGCAAAGACTTCAGCTTACCAGAAGTTATTCCCAAAAAGCCTGGGTTTACTCGTGTTTCTTATGAATTTATTGATCGTGACCCTTAGTTTGCTCGTGTTAGTGGGAATTGAAACTCCAACCTTGCTGTTGATGGTCTTCCTGGTTAAATTTAATGTAGATTTTTACCTTATTTACAGCAGCGCCAAACTTTTTGGAAGGGAAAGGGGCATGAAAATGTACTTTTTGAGCAGTATACTTTATCCTTTTTTTAGCAGTGGCGTGGCGATATTTTCCCTTTTTTCGGGTTATGATTGGAAGGGGCGGCATTTTAAAAAGTAAAGCTCCCCTTGATTTTTTATTATATTTATTTCAAGTGAAACCACGAAAATGCAGAAAGCAAGAATTTTTTTCACAGGCCTGTTCTTTTGCCTCACCCTGCCACTGGCTGCACAAAATGTCTATATCATCAACAATGATACGTTGCAACTCAAAAGAGAGGTGAAGGGACCATTAAGCCTCTTTTGGACCGAAGATGATCTCGAGTATCGCTATTTTGTTCAGAAAGAAAAGCGCATGGTTGAGCTTTTAAACCCCGATGGAAATGGAAGATTCAGGGAACAACTTTCAGAATTGACAACAGATGCAAAAATTAATACCCGTGATGTAAAATTTGTGCTGTATAGCCTTAGGCATTTCACCAATACTTACAATGCGATTGTGCAGGAAGATTATGTAAAGAATGAATCAACCAAAAATATTCTACAACGCATAAGCATTTTCACAGGCTTGTCTAACAATATTTATACTGATAATCCCGAAAATATCCTGGCGCCGGTGCTGGGGCTTGAATATGAATTCTACGACCCAAACCTGGCACCACGGCATTCGGCTTTTTTGCAGCTGCGGCATAATTTTGAGCAGGACGAGTACCAGTACAGCGCTACTCATCTTTCAGTGAATTACAGGTTTAAGGCCTTATATTTTAAAAATTTTGATTTACATGTTGATGCAAGACTGGCTACGCTTTATTATTCTTCTGAAACAACTGCGGTGAAAAATGATGCGGGCAAGGTCGTTTCCGTCCAGGATGAAAGCGGATTTACATTCACGGCGCCTTTAAGCTTTGGGCTGGGCAGCGACATCAAGATCACACCCACCAGCTTTATTACTCTAGGTTATAACGATTTTTTTGCAATTGTGCTGGACAGTAATGGTAAATTCCCGGTCGACTTTACGGTAGGGTATAAGTATAGTTTGTAGTTCAGAGTTATGAGTTCAGAGTTCACTTCTACATACAACAATCGTACTTCCACCTTCGTACATCCACCTTCGTACATCTACCTTCGTCCTTCTACCTTCGTACTTCCTAACTATTCTGCTTTGATCACTATCGGCATCCGGAAAGTGGTTTTTACCGGGATACCGCGTTTGGTGGCGGGATAGATCTTTGGTAAAGAATCTACGCTTTGGGAAAGCCAGGATTTGATTTCGGGCAGTTGGCCGATTACCAGGGAATCTATTTCCATAGAATCTATTGCCGGTTTGCCTTTTTCGGAAATTTTGAGATACAGATATAATGTATCGTCTAAAGCTTCGGTCACTACAGGTTGTTTTGCTTCAAGACGTGAGTAAAAATACCGGGCAACTTTATTCCCAAAACACGACTTTGCGGCTTCGACTTCAGTAATACTGCGGCATTCAGAAAAAGCAGGGTATTGATCTACCTCATGCCAGTTGAAATCACGGGTCTCTTCTACCAGAATTTCTTCCGAAGATATTTTGCGCGTCTTAAACTCCTCGCAGGAGACAAATATTGAACACAGAAATATTAAGAATAAAGTTTTCTTCATTCGGCACTAAAGCTTAGTCCAAAAGTAGTGAAATTAAGGAGCTTGCCGAAAAAATTCTATATACTGCTTGATTTTGTAATTTTCAAAGCAACTTTAAAATTACATACTGCCCATTAATACAAAGAACAGTACCAGGGCAATACCTACGGCAATAAGCATGGGCTTCATCCAGCTTTTCTTTTGGTATTCAAGGTCACGGCCAATGAATTTGTTCCAGAAGAATTCGTTGAGAATAGCGGCGCCAATAACGTTGGCTATTGCCGTCATGGAAGGGGAGAGGCTAAAAGCCTGCATGACTATTGCGGTGGCAAAAAGATAAACAACGGCAAAGACGAGTACCCACCCGGCTTCTTTCTTTTTTCCCAGCGTTCTTAGGTTTGACATAAGAATGACGGCTGCAAAAATGGTTGAAAAAAGTAAGGCAAAGACCAAAATAAGGCTTTTGGAATATAGCTGGGGTAAGTGAGATTGGGAGTTCCCTTCTTCTGCTGTCATTTTTAGGCTTTTTAGCGGCTGCAAAATTAGAGATTTCTAAATAAAAGAGCCGTGAATCCCGAAACAATTACCTGCGGCTGACTCATGTCATGTTTTACTCTATGCAACTTTACTTATTTTGCCAAAAATTCTCTTTTAATTCTCTTTCTCATGGGAAAAGTAAAAAACCGCTGGCTTATTGCCGCATCTGCAGTTGGTATGCATCTTTCAATTGGTTCGGTATATGCGTGGAGCGTATACACTACGCCCCTTACCGAACAACTGGGTTGGGATTTAAAAGAGACGCAATTCACATTTAGCCTGGCAATATTCTTTTTGGGTATTTCAGCAGCTTTTCTTGGGCATTTCCTTGAAAAGAACGGCCCCGGAAGGTCGGGTATTCTTACTGCAGTTCTCTTTGGAGCTGGTATTGCCGGGTCGGGCCTCGCTATAGAACTTGAATCTATTTATTTGTTATATCTGTTTTACGGGCTGTTGGGAGGTATTGGGCTTGGGCTGGGATATATTACCCCTGTTTCGGCACTCATTAAATGGTTTCCCGATAAACCCGGGCTCGCAACGGGCATGGCAGTGATGGGCTTTGGCTTTGCAGCACTTATAAGCAGCCCCTTAATTGTGTACCTTATTGGAGCTATAGGCATTGCAAATACTTTTTATCTTATGGGAAGTATTTATTTTGTGGTGATCCTTCTGTCTTCCCTGTACCTTTCTTTACCCCCAGAAGGCTGGTCTCCCGGAGAGACTGCAAAAGAGCTGAAAAAGGTGGTAGTGACTTCTTCGGTTGAGCTTACTGCAGGAGAAGCAATAAAGAGCAGGCGGTTCTGGTTGCTATGGCTCATGTTCTTTATCAATATTTCCTGCGGAATTGCCATTATTTCGGCAGCATCACCCATGGCGCAGGAGTTTGCCGGATTAACCGCAGTTGCTGCAGCCACTATGGTGGGAGTGATGGGCTTGTTCAACGGCCTGGGCCGTATTGGCTGGGCTTCCTTCTCTGATGCTATTGGAAGGCCTAATGTGTTTAGCGCATTTTTCATTGTGCAAATCATTGCTTTTCTGGTGCTGCCACAGGTTACAAATGCATGGGTGTTTCAGCTGCTTGTATTTGTGATCATCTCCTGCTATGGGGGAGGTTTTGCTACTGTGCCGGCCTTTATAAAAGACCTTTTTGGCACCCGCCAATTGGGGATTATTCTTGGCTATATGCTCACTGCCTGGGCTGCAGCAGGAATGGCAGGGCCTTTACTGGCTGCATGGGCGCGTTCTATCTCTACCAGCTATAACTCTACCCTGTATATCTTTTCGGGTTTGCTGGTTATTGCCCTTCTGCTTTCAGTAATTATTCGCCGGGATGTGAAAAAACTGGCGGTGACGGGTGAAGACGAAACAATAGCTCCTCCAATTTCAAATGCAGCTCCTTCTACTTCTAAGGGATAGCTATATTTTATTTTAAGTTGAAAACATCCCTGGGATTACCTTGTGAGTAGAGGTTTGAAATTTTAGAACGTGTTTTTCTGAAGTGTTTCAAGGGCATGTCTCCCAAAGTGATTTACTATTGGAGCTATACAGGAATCAATAATTTGATCTCTTCTCTTTAGTTTTCTCTATGGCTGCCAATAAATCGGGTTTTATGTCCGTGTTTAGTTGGCAGCGTGTTTCCACCACGGCTTTTCTACAGCTCATGGCACTATGTTGCTATGGGTTCCAACACTTTTTCCGAAGAAATTTAGGGTTCGTGTAACACGATTTTATCAAAGTGCAAAAAATTTTCCTGCACGGTAACGTTGTAGTAAAATCTATTTATCAACTAAAACGATTGAAGCTATTTTCTCTACCGGCGCCAGGTCGAATTATGATTATTATCATAAAAAAAGGGGGCTTTCTGATGGAAATTTGCAGTGTAATTAAGTTTGAAGAGTAGAAAATTTAAAAAACGACCTCTTCAGCAAAAAGAAGAAAAGATGCTAAAGTTATCTCAGGAAGTACTAGAGTTCCGCGAAGGAACCTGGAACAGGAAAATTGATGTAAGGGATTTCGTGACCCTTAATGTTAGGCCTTATTATGGTGATGATTCATTCCTCGCCGGTGCTACAGAGAGAACCAAAGAGCTGTGGCAAATATGCCTCGCTGCCATGAAAGAGGAGCGGGAACGAAATGGCTGCAGGGCCATAGATACCGAGACTATTTCGGGTATTACCAGTCATGGCCCCGGTTACATCAATAAAGATCTTGAGGTTATAGTAGGTTTACAAACCAATGAGCTTTTAAAAAGAGCCATGAAGCCTTTTGGTGGATTTCGTGTAGTAGAAGGTGCTGTGGCCGAAAAAGGTCAGCAGGTAACACAGCGTGTTAAAGAGATCTTTGATTATACCAAAGATCATAACAACGCTGTGTTTGCTGCATATGACGATGAGATTAGAAGTTATAGATCAAATGGTATCCTTACCGGATTGCCCGATAACTACGCCCGTGGCCGAATCATTGGTGATTATCGCCGCCTTGCCCTTTATGGTATAGATCGCTTAATTGAACTAAAAGAAGAGGATAAGCGACTTGTAGATGGTGAAATGACCGAGCACAAGATTCGTCTTCGCGAAGAGATCACAGATCAAATCATTGCTCTTAAAGATATAAAAAAGATGGGAGCCATGTACGGTCTCGATCTTGCAAGACCTGCCCAAAATGCACGTGAAGCTGTACAGTGGGTGTATATGGCCTACCTTGCTGCTGTGAAAGAGCAGGATGGAGCCGCCATGTCTTTGGGTAACGTTTCTTCCTTCCTCGATATATATATTGAAAGGGATCTTAATGAAGGTTTAATTACTGAAGAAGAAGCTCAGGAATTTATTGATCAATTTGTGATGAAACTGCGTATGGTGAGGCACCTGCGTCCTGAAGCATATGACGAAATTTTTGGAGGAGATCCTACCTGGGTAACTGAAGCTATTGGCGGACAGTTCCAGGATGGAAGAACAAAAGTTACCAAAACTTCCTTCAGATTCTTACAAACTCTTTATAACCTTGGAGCTTCTCCTGAACCCAACCTCACAGTACTTTGGTCACAGGATCTCCCTGAAGGATTTAAAAAATTCTGTGCCCAAGTCTCTATAGATACATCTTCAATTCAGTATGAAAATGACGATTTGATGAGACTGGTTAGAGGTTCTGATGATTATGGAATTGCCTGTTGTGTCTCTTACCAGGAATTAGGAAAAAGGATACAGTTCTTTGGAGCTCGTGTAAACCTGCCAAAGACCCTGTTAATGGCACTTAACAATGGTAGGGAAGAGAATTCAGGTCAGCCGTTGTTAGAGGGAATACCTTCGCTTGAAAGTGATTACCTCGATTATGAAGAAGTAATGTCTAATTTCAAAAAGTCGATGGTTGAAGTGGCCCGGGTATATTCCAAGACCATGAACATCATCCACTATATGCACGATAAGTATTACTACGAGAAAGCACAGCTGGCATTTGTAGACTCAGACCCTGGCATTGATATGGCTTATGGAATTGCAGGTATCTCTATTATTGCCGATTCACTTTCGGCCATTAAATACGGAAAAGTAAAAGCCATAAGAAACGAGGAAGGCCTTACTGTAGACTTCAAAGTAGAAGGAGAGTATCCAAAATTTGGAAACGATGATGAAAGAGTAGACAGTATTGCACGTGAGATCACTAAGTTTTTCTCTCAGGAACTGGCTAAACATAAATGTTATAAGAACGCTTTCTCTACCCTTTCTCTGCTCACCATCACCTCTAACGTGATGTATGGTAAGAAAACCGGTGCCACACCCGATGGTAGAAAAGCAGGTGAAGCCTTTGCTCCAGGTGCAAACCCTATGCATGGGCGCGATGAACACGGCGCAATAGCCTCTTTGAACTCGGTAGCCAAGTTAGATTACCGGGATGCGCAAGACGGAATCTCCAATACTTTCTCTATTGTTCCTAAATCTTTGGGAAGTGACAGGGAAGGACAAATGGAAAACCTGGTCGGATTGCTGGATGCCTACTTTGGCCTCAACGCTCACCACCTCAATGTGAATGTGCTTAACCGCGAAACCCTCATGGATGCTTACGAGCACCCCGAGAATTATCCACAGTTGACCATTAGGGTCTCCGGGTATGCGGTAAACTTTATAAGGCTCTCAAAAGCCCACCAACTGGAAGTGATCGCAAGGACCTTCCACGAAAGAATGTAGTTTAGGATTGAGTTTTTAATTGAGCATCAGGAGATTTCAGAGACCCCCAATCGAAATCTCCTGATCTTTTTTATTAATTTCCTCAAAAAATAAATGCTATGATAAAGGATGGATCTTTGGTTAAACAGGAGGTTGCACAATTAAACGCACCAGATTCTGAACAGCTTAGGGTACACTCCATAGAGTCTTTTGGTACCCACGACGGCCCCGGGATTAGAATGGTAGTATTTGTGCAGGGTTGCCAGTTTCGCTGTCTTTACTGTGCCAATCCCGATACCATGGATGTAAAAGGAGGGCATTTTTTGGATCTAGATGAGATTGTAGCGCGTGCGGTAAAACAGAAGCCTTACTTTCGCGATAAAGGAGGCGTTACCGTTTCGGGAGGGGAACCTTTGTTGCAGCGGGCCATTCTTAAAAAGTTATTTGACCGCCTGCACGATGAGAATATCAATACGGTGCTTGATTCCAATGGGCGCGTAATAGACCAGCAGGCCAAAGACCTGCTCGATGTGACCGATTTGCTGATGCTCGATGTAAAGCATTTTAACAACGAATGGCATAAAAAACTCACCGGCCTCTCCAATGTGAGTACTTTTAAAATAGCCGAATACCGCGAAAGTACCGGTAAACCCATGTGGCTAAGATATGTGCTGGTTCCCGGCTGGAGTGACCAGGAAGAACACCTGCATGAGCTGGGCAGGCATTTTAAAGATTATAAAAGCATAGAGCGGGTAGAAATCCTGCCTTATCACCAGCTTGGGGTACACAAATGGGAAGCTCTGGGCATGGAATATAAGCTGAAGGATGTAAGCCCTCCAAACGCTGAGACTCTTGAAAATGCTGCCTCTATTTTCAGAAAATACTTCCGGGAAGTACGGGTAAACTGATCCTGAAAAATTCCGAAGAAATTTCATCCGGCTTCAGCTAAAAATTAGTTCCTGAAAAGGCTACTTTTGGATGGTCTTTTTCAATAGTTCAAAAATCAAAATAAGATAATCATGTCTGCACTACTGGACTTTCTAAGTACCGATTATGTTGCTCTTTTTATAATTATAGGTATAGGGATCATCCTGGGAAAGGTTTCCTATAAAGGTTTGTCGCTGGATTCTTCGGCAGTGATCTTTGTCGCAATGTTTTACGGCTACGCAATGTTCTCGCAGGGTGTGGAGTTTGCCTTACCAGGCATTATTCAGCAAATAGGATTGTTGCTGTTTATCTTTACCATTGGGATGCAGGCTGGTCCCACCTTTTTTGAGGTATATAAATCTCAGGGAAGAAAGCTCATCAGCATGGCTTTTTTGACTGTTTTTGCGGGTGCTGTTACAACGCTTGTTTTGGCACAGGTATTAGATATTGATTACAGGATTGCTGTAGGATTATTTTCTGGGGCGCTAACCAGTACTCCGGGTCTGGCAGCTGCTATCGAAGCTACAGGCTCTTCTTTGGCATCTATTGGATATGGTATTGCTTACCCTTTTGGAGTAGTGGGGGTCATTCTTTTTGTTAGGCTGGTGCCTAAGATTTTCGCAACCAATATGGCCAGGGAAGAACAGAAGTACATTGAAGAAACACAAACTAAAATTCCCGAAGTGGGCCATAAGAACTTTATGGTGACCAACGAAAATGCCGATGGGAAAACCATTGGAGAGCTTGATATTAGAATGATGACCAAGGCGAATATTTCCCGGGTCATGAGAGCGAATGAAACCTCCATTCCACCCGCAGCCGATCTTGTTCTTCGGAAAGGAGACGTGGTAAGGGCTGTAGGTACCACTGAAGCACTTAAAAGGGTAGAACTTCTTTTAGGACACCCCACAGACATCGAGATTCCCGAAAGCGGAATGTTTGAAGTGAGATGGTACGTGATTTCCAAACGTAACGTGGTGAGTAAGACTTTGGGAGAACTCAGCCTTAGAGAGAACTATAAAGCAACGGTTACGCGAATTAGAAGGGCCGGGATAGACCTGCCGGCAAGACCATCAGTAAAACTGAGGTTTGGCGACCGCCTGTTCATTTCATCTACTAAAGGAAACGTAAACGGACTAAGTCTGCTCTTTGGAGACAGCATGAAAGAGGTTGAAACTACCAGCTTTTTGCCTGTGGCACTTGGTATTATAATAGGTTTGATGATTGGGGCAATTGAAATCCCTCTTCCCGGTGGCAGCTCTTTTTCGCTCGGGCTTACCGGCGGCGTCCTGCTTGCTGCTCTTGTGTTGAGTAGGATTGGAAAAACCGGACCCATTCTATGGAATCTACCGGGCACCGGAAATCACATTCTGCGACAGTTTGGTCTTTTGCTTTTTCTCATTCCCGTGGGGCTTTCGGCAGGCAGCCATTTAGGGCCCACCATTCAGGAATACGGGTTAAGCCTCTTCGCCATTGGGGCGGCCATTACACTTATCCCTATGATCATTGTGGTACTGGTGGCCAGGATCATTCTCAAAATGAACTTCCTGTCGGTACTGGGAGCTCTAACGGGAGGAATGACCAGTACGCCAGGCCTAAGTGCGGTAGATTCCATGACGAGTAGTGAAGGCCCGCAGGTTGCATACGCTACTGTGTACCCGCTGGCACTGGTGGCGATCATCATCTTCACCCAGGTGCTTAGTTTCATCTTATAAAAGCTAACATCAATTTCTTCGGGAGCATATTTTTTCTGGGAGCGGTTTAAATTCAGATTTTTGCTGACTAACTTTGACGAGTTTACTTCTGAAGCTGTCGTAGGAAATTTCAGAAAAGGAGCAGGGTTTTCCGAAGTTGATTCCAATAAAAATAGTTGTCAAAAATGACATTTTTGGGAGGTAAAGGATTTTACTTTTATATTTAAGATTCCAATACATTCCATGAGAAAGATCCTTTTATTTATTCTGGTCCTGTTATTCCTCGCCCTTGGGGTTGTGGCGTACATTTACTATCCGCGGCTTAACCTCATTACCGGGTTTGCCGCTAAAAATATGTGTTCCTGTGTTTACGAAGCCGGAAGAGAGCCGCAGAGCGTAGCTGCTCAGGATAATAATTTCAGTCCTGTAGATCTTGCTGAATACGAAATCGACAGGGAAGACAAAACTGCCTCTGCTAGCGTTTTTGGACTTAAAGAACGTACTGCCATGTACAATCCCGGTCTTGGGTGTGTGCTTCTTCCCGAAGATACTGGCCGAAATGACCTGCCCAAAGCAAAGCCGAACCGCCTGCAAGCCGCATCTTCTCTTCCTTATCCTTACGGCAATAATAAACCTGTAGATACCATCTTTCCTGAAGTTGATTACGGGCAGCTGGAACTGGCACTCAAAAATGCCTTTTTTGAAGAGTATAAATCGAGAGCCGTTGTCGTGTTGTACAAAGACAGATTGTTAGCCGAAAAATATGCACCCGGATTCAGTAAAGACACGAAACTATTAGGCTGGTCTATGACCAAAAGCATTACCAGCGCAGTTCTTGGAGTGTTGGCGAAGCAGGGAAGAATTTCTGTAGAAAACGATCATCTTTTTTCCGAATGGGAAGCCGATGAAAGACAAAATATTACTCTTAACAACCTGCTTCACATGAACAGCGGATTAAAGTGGGAAGAAGACTACACAAAAATTTCAGATGTCACCAAAATGCTTTTTCTGGCTGATGATATGAGTGAGGTGCAGTTACACAAGAATCTTGAAGGGCAGCCCGGCATCATTTGGAACTACTCATCGGGTATTTCCAATTTGCTTTCAGCATATATTAGGGACCAGTTTAATACGCACCAGGAATATCTCGATTTTTGGTACGCCCAACTTATCGATAAAATTGGAATGAATTCAATGACTTTGGAAACCGATTTGGCCGGTAACTATGTTGGCTCCTCCTACTCATGGGCTACCGCCCGCGACTGGGCAAAGTTTGGCTTGTTGTATCTCAATGAAGGCAACTGGAACGGGGAGCAGATCATTAGTAAAGACTGGATAGATTATACGGTAAAACCTGTCGAGGACTCAGATGGGAAATATGGGGCGCATTTTTGGCTCAATGCCGGGGGTGAATATTCAGATGTGCCGCGCGATCTATACTCAGCAAACGGTTTTCAGGGGCAGCATGTATTCGTTATTCCGTCGAAAAATTTAGTAGTAGTTCGATTAGGGCTTGTTGAACATCCGGAGTTTGACCTCAATGTATTTCTAAGAGAAGTCATTGCAGCAGTTGATAACGGTAAATAAACAGGCATTTAATTCGGAATAAGAATTCCACTATTTTAGAAGGAGTACCAGTAATTTCTACAATAGCCCGAGTTTCTTTTTGCACTTACTTCTGAAAAATTCCAACCGCCGCAATCCAAATATTGCTTTGATAGCAAGCTTTGGATATGATCTCTTATGCACTTTATCGGCGATACCTGCGGTTAGTCGAAAAATAAGGAAAGAGTGTCCAAACATTCTGTTAACACCAAGCTGAGGTATATTGTAATTATTACATTTAAAGCCCTATTTGTTTTAAATGAAATTTAAAGTCAATAAAGCCGTCCTGCTGTCTATTATCGTTTTTGGAGTGATTGCAGCACTTTATTTGAATTACTTGTTTTCCCTCATTTGAGATACTCAGCAAGTTTTTCTTAAAATTAATAGTGAGCGCTAAAAACATCAGGGTAGATTACTCTCGCGTTTTCTGTAATTTTTTACTTACCTTCCTTTACTTGAGGATAACCGTAATTTATACGGAATGATTTTCTTCCGAAGTGTTTGCGCTTAATCCAGAATTTCGTAATGTATCGGCTTAAAGCTGCCGTTGTTACTGTCTTCGGCAGAGCAGGCGGTGAGGGCGACAATGAGGTCCATTTCGGCTTCGAAGAGCACATAATCTCCGGCCTTGCTTAGCGGCGGATCTACACTCAACTTTCCTTTTTCGTCAAACTGCACATTCATAAAGATATTAAAGGCTGTCGGCACATCATCAGGTTCAATGTTGAAAGGCTTCAGATTTGTGTACAAATTTTCAAAGCAGCTGGGGTGATAATCGGGATTGTTGTACATGATCTTAAAAGTCTCGGGACTACATGGGGCGAGTAAGAAATCATTGCGACCATTAGTGTCTTCCAGGATCTTCATCATTTTATTACTTCGGTTACTCCACAACCAATCGCCTTTGGTGATCAAAATGCTTTCCTCAAAGTCTAAAGTTTTTCCTGAAGAGATCTTTTCCCGCGGGTCTTCAGCATTAAAAAGCACCATATCGCTTACTTGTTCGCCCTGCGGATCTATGACCTTCAATTTTTGTCCTTTTTGAAGCTTAAATGCTGCGCCTGTTTGTTTTTCAATGACCTGTACCATGTTCTTTTTTTATGTTTTTGCTTAGTTGTGAAGATTGAAGATCCTGTCTTTCTTCAAGGTGCCGGCAAACAGAATGCACATCATCCTTTTCAAATCCCTGATGGAGTTTTGCAATGGCCTGCACCTTTAGGGGTTCACACCAAAATCCGGTGATGAGTGGAAGGTGATCTTCGATCATGTTCCGCGGAAGATCGTTGTAGTAAATTGGGTCTCTTTGATCATCCTCAAATCTCTGAATCAGATTCTGAAGATTTGTTTCGAGTTCTTCCCGCGACTGTAACTTCAGCTTTACATTAACGTGCACAGCCGAATAATCCCAGGTGCTAATGTTAATGTCCTTATACCAGGAGGAGGAAACGTAGCCTTGTGCCCCATGAAAGATAAGCAGGGCATCCAGACCGTCTTTCAGGAACTTGTATTGCTCATTGGCCTCGGCAATGTGACCATACAACCTGAATTTTTCGGGAGTGCCTTCAATTAGAATCGGAATATGTGTAGCCAGGAGGTCTTCCCCCTGCAACACAAAGGTGGCGAAGGGATGCTGGTCTATGAAATCGAAAACGTACTGCGGATCTTTTTTGAGATATTTCTTTTGCCGAAACATGCGTAATTATTTTCCGTGAAGAAAAGGACATTTCCATTCTTCTCCAACTTTTCGGCCGCTATACTGCCGGGCTTCGCTGCGTTCACCAAAATCTTCGAGCATGGGGTTGATCTCTCCCTGCAGCTCTATGTCTCTCTCCCTAATTTTGTCCCTTACGGTGTGGTAAGTGTTCATTTCCCTTAATTTCTCAAATTGCCAGTGCAGGTTAAAAGCAATGGCAGGGTAAGGTGCCTGCCTTGCCTTGCGGGAGCTGTTGGGATGTAAACCCACTATATAAAAGGCTTTCCCGCCAAGACTGAAACTGAAATTTTTACTATCGGGATCGGGACTTACCGCCTCATCCCATTCGGCATCGTCTACCTCATGCAAATGCTGTAACTGTTGCCACAGGGTCTTCTCAAATTCTTCTTCGGAATAATCCTGCTTACCTTTAAAACCGACTAAAAAAGTAAGAAAATCATTAGATTCAAAATCGTATGCGGCGATGTATTTCTTTAAATCGGCAAATATAGCTTTCGCGGTTTCCCTGCTTCCGAAGTTATCATATTCATGAAAGTCCACTTTGTCCATGCTAAACACGGTCTGGGCCATGACACATGGATGATTGTTGCCTATTATAAAATCTTCAAACTGAGATTTCGCGGAAGAAATTTCAGAAATTTGCTGTTCTTTTACCTGGGACATAAAAATGTATTTCAGTAAAAATAATAGCTGAGAGTGTTGTTTTCAGCAGGTTTAAGAATCCCTTAGTTGAGTTTTAAGTAAGATTAACAGCTTTTTACCTAATGTGTTAGCTTTTCTCGCGATACCGGTAAATGAGGAAAAGCATAAAGCTGTTGAGCATAAAAGCAACGCCATTGGTAGCTATAATAGGAATGTCTTTTGTGATCACCCCGTAAGTCACCCAAAGTGCCAGGCCGGTAATGAGCACAAAGAACATACCGGGAGAAACGTCGTCTACCTCTTTGGTCTTCCAGGCTTTCCAAATTTGGGGGGTGACGGCCGCAGTGGTAAAAACGCCTGCGGTGAGGCCCAATATTTCTGTCCAGCCTATCATTAGCGTTCTACATCTTTTAATAACCAATCTTCGAGCACTTCATCTACATTGTCGCTGTGAAGCACCGAAATATCTCCTGTAGCCTCAAAAATCACCGCCCTAACCTGGGAGAGGTTAAGCACATTTGCCTCGCGTAGCTTTGACCTTAGATCTCCTTCGGTGACTTTTGCCCTGTGAAGGTTATGTGTAAGTATTTTCTGCCCGTCCATAAGCATTAAAGGAGAATTATCTACCACTTCACCAACTCCTTTATATCTTCGGAAAAAAGCAACACTAATCTGGAGACCGTAGATGAGAGCGAGGCCGAGAATTCCGCTTGCCAGGCTCACATTTTTGGAAAGCACTGTAGATGCGATTATAGAACCTATAGCCACCGTCATGGCGAAATCGAAGCTCGACATTTTTGAAAAACTTCTTTTTCCAGCGAGTCGGGTGAACAGGATGATCGCGATATAAATTCCTACCGCATTTACCGAAATAGCAATTACAGCTTCCCAGCCTATGTTAAACCATTCTTCCATAGTAATTTTTCATTGGTTAAGAGAAACAAGATAAGCATCTGGGGTTTATCAGGCGCCTACCACTTCGCCGCCGTTCACGTGAATTACCTGCCCGGTGATATAACTGGCATCTTTACAGGCCAAAAATACGTAGGCCGGGCCTACTTCACTGGGTTGCCCTGCTCTGCCTAAAGGCACTTTTTTACCAAATTCGGCTACGTGTTTTGCATCAAAACTGGCAGGGATTAATGGCGTCCAAATAGGGCCGGGAGCCACTGCGTTCACCCGAATGTTCTTTTCAGCCAGCATTTTTGAAAGCGAGCGGGTAAAAGCCGTGATCGCGCCTTTTGTACTCGAATAATCGAGCAGGTGCTCACTGCCGCGATAGGCCGTCACCGAGGTGGTATTAATTATGCAATCGCCGTCTTTAAGGTGTTTTAAAGCCTCATTGACAACGAAAAAATACGGATAAATGTTAGTTTCAAAAGTTTTCCTCACCTGTTCTGCCGTTACCTGTTCCGGTTCTTCTTTTGGGAACTGCATGGCTGCATTATTGACCAGAATATTGAGTCCGCCGAATTTATCTACAGTTTTTTGCACCACTTCCTGGCAAAACTTTTCATCCTTAAGATCTCCTTTTAGGGCCAAACCTTCAGATCCTGCTTTTTCAATCATTTTGACCGTTTCTTTGGCATCTTTGTCTTCAGAAAGATATACAATGGCCACTTTAGCGCCTTCTTTGGCAAAATGCACCGCCACACTTTGACCAATACCGCTGTCACCGCCGGTGATAAGAGCCACTTTGCCTTTCAGTTTTTCACTGCCTTTATAATCTTTTCGTATCACCTCGGGTTCGGGGTGCATCTTTTGCTGGTTTCCCGGTTGTTTTTTCTGTTTCTGCTTCGGAAGGTCTTTAGGTTTGCCCATAGCTTGACTTTTAGAATTTTAAAGTTAGAGAACCACACTTTAGGCTGCTGAAGGTTTAAGAAAGATTTAGCGCAGCTTTAAACAAAGAATAACGTCTCTTTAATTTGAATATCTTTGAGGCTGAAAAATGACATTTTTGGAACCTCTTTCTTTTGATATTGTAATTATTGGCGGTGGCGCCGCCGGATTCTTCACTGCGATAAATGCTGGGGAAATGGCTCCGGAAGCCAAAATTTGCATCCTGGAAAGAGGAAAGGATGTGCTTGCCAAGGTGAGGATCTCGGGCGGCGGAAGGTGTAACGTTACCCACGCCGAATTTCTTCCGAAGGAACTCACTAAAAACTACCCTCGCGGCGAAAAAGAGCTGCGCGGACCCTTCCACAGCTTCATGACCGGCGATACCATCGAGTGGTTCGAGAAAAGAGGCGTGCCGCTGAAGATCGAAGATGACGGCAGGATGTTTCCGGAATCAAATTCTTCAGAAACCATCATAGATCTATTTCTAAAGGAGTCAAAAAGGTTAAAAATCGAGGTGCTTACCAAACGTGCTGTGCAGGATGTGCAATTGCACAATGACCGCTGGGAAATTGTGACCTCTCAAGAGACTTTTACTGCTGAAAAAATTTTAGTGGCTACGGGCAGCAATCCAAAAATGTGGGAAATGCTCAAAGATCTGGGGCACAATATTGTCCCCGGCGTGCCTTCGCTTTTCACCTTCAAGATCACCGATGCCCGAATCAAAGATCTCCCCGGAGTGGCTACAAATGTTGTTGTTCGCCTTAGAGGTGAAAAGCTGGAGACATCAGGGCCACTTTTGATCACTCACTGGGGCATGAGCGGGCCTGCTATTCTAAAACTTTCGGCCTGGGGCGCAAGGGAACTCAGTGATAAAAAGAATTTCGAGATCAAAGTCAACTGGCTCCCCGAACTTTCTCCTGAAGAAATTTCTGAAGAACTGCAACGCCTCAAAAAGGACAATGCGAAACAGTCGCCACATAAATATGCACAGTTTGAGCTGCCAAAACGGCTTTGGCAAAGTTTGGTCAATGCTTCAGGAATTGGGGTTGAGGTTCGCTGGGCCGATCTCAATAAGCAGCAGCTGGAAGAATTAACAAGCCAACTTAGCTGTGGCATTTTCCAGGTGCATGGCAAGAGTACTTTTAAAGAAGAGTTCGTGACTGCGGGTGGAGTAGAACTAAAAGAGGTGAACTTTAAAACTTTTGAAAGTAGGGTCTGTAAAAACCTCTTTTTGGCAGGTGAGGTTTTAAACATTGATGCCATCACCGGCGGCTTCAATTTCCAAAATGCCTGGACCGGCGGATTTCTTGCAGCCAAAGCCATGACTTTAGAATAATCTGAGGCTTTTTCTGCTGGCTACCATTATTTACTTTGTTAGGCGTTTGGTCGTATTTCTTTATCCAAGCGTTTCCTTTTAAAATATTCAACGATTTCTTTTTTAGTCATGGTTGATAATTTTTCGCTCAATGTTTTTCGTTGCTCCCGCATAAATTGGACAGCATCAAAATCTTTTTTAGTTTTCGTTTTCATAACTTATTATATCTCTTGGTGAGCGAATTTCCAATTGCTTATACCCATTTTTCATGTTTATAGCATTGTACCCGCGTATTCGCTCAATATTTACTATATGCTTAAAATTCCAGCTTACTAAAAGATCAGCTCGGTTTACTGTCGCTAAGGCGATGTGGAGACAATCTGCATAGCTTGTTTTTCCCACTACCTTTTCTTTTTGATATTCTAAGGCTAATTCCACCGCTTCATCGTCTGTTTCGAGAAAATCGGTCAAGTCAGCTTTTATTCTGGTCACCAAGGTCTTAACTTTCCCGGGCGCAAATTTTAATTCCTCCTGAGTGACATCAGAAAACAAGATTATAAATTCCCCATTATTTATTCGTTCAAAAAGCGGTTTGGTGAATTCTTCAAATTCCATATCAAAAAATCCTCCAAAAACTGACGTATCAATGTAAATCCGCTGTTTTTTCATCTATTAAATTTACCAAATTTTGCATTGACTACCGATTCTGCTGTTTAAAAACTATTTTATTGAACCAGGAAGTGGGTAGGAGCTTTCGGGCGATGAGTACTGCCCTGGCACCTTTTCCGGCAGGATATCTTAATTTTTGGCTGCCATCTGTAGCGGCTTTAAAGACAGTACCTGCAACTACCTCGGGCCCGGGTGCTTTTTCATTTCTTTTCTTCATTCCGCTGAGAATGTTCTTCTCCATTTTGTCATAGCCTTTCACATCTTCATTTTCAAAGGTCTTAAGGGAACGCCCATGAAAATCTGTTTTAATAGCGGCCGGTTCTATCATTTTCACTTTGATGTTGAACTGCTTTAGCTCATACTGTAAAGCTTCAGTAAAACCTTCAAGCGCCCACTTACTGGAGCAGTATAAACTGTACAGCGGAATAGTAAACCTGCCCACCACAGAGGAAGTGTTGATGATCATGCCTTCCCCTTTCTGCTTAAAATAAGGGATAAACTGGCGGGTAAGATCCATCACGCCAAAAATATTCACCTTAAACTGGTTGAGTACATCCTCTTCTGAAGATTTCTCAAAAGCGCCCACTGCGCCATAACCGGCATTGTTGAACAGGACATCTATAGAGGTGAAATCGTCTTCCACCTGTGAGATAATATTTTTCAGGTGCTCCTTTTTTGTCACGTCCAGCCTGTAAAGTTTAAGGTTAGGGGTTTCTCCTAACTCAGTTTCTTCTTCGGGAGAACGCATGGTCGCGGCAACATTCCAGCCTTTTTGGGCAAAAAGTTTTGCTGTGGCGCGGCCAATTCCGCTGGAGGCACCGGTAATGAGGATCGTCTTTGGCATAGTTCTTTTTTTATTGCCTCTCTAAAATAGCATTTTTTAACGGCTTTTGCTTTTGCAGGAAAATCTATCTTTGTGCTATGACCGAAAAAGATTTTATTCCGAAGTCCTACCCGGTAACGGTAGAGCAGGGGGAGGTAACCTGGCAAAGCCCGAGTAACATTGCCCTCGTAAAATACTGGGGAAAGCTGGAACATCAAATTCCGGCGAATCCGTCGATTAGTTTTACGCTCAATTCATGCCGTACAACCACTAAACTGAAGTTTCAGAAGAAACAAAAACCTGCTGCTGATTTTTATTTCAGGTTGTTTTTTGAAGGGGATGAAAAAGATGCTTTCAGGCCAAAGATCCTGAAGTTCATGCAAAGAGTGGAGCCATATTTGCCATTTTTGAAAGACTATGAATTTACTATAGAAACTTCGAATTCATTTCCCCACAGCAGCGGAATTGCATCTTCGGCCAGTGGTATGAGTGCCCTTGCACTTTGTCTTATGAGTCTTGAAAGACAACTGGATCCCGAAATGGATGAAGAATATTTCACCCGAAAAAGCTCATTTTTGGCAAGGCTGGGATCGGGTAGTGCCTGTCGCAGCATTGAAGGAGAGCTTGTAGTTTGGGGCATGCATAATAACATTTACAGGAGCAGCGATCTATACGGAGTTCCTTTTCGGGATGAAGTGCATGACAACTTCAGGAATTATCGCGATACCATTTTGCTTGTAGATAAAGATGAAAAGCAGGTGAGTAGTACGCTGGGCCATGATCTTATGAATGATCATCCTTATGCCGAAACCCGCTTCAGGCAGGCGCACGACAACCTTGATAAGCTGAAAAAGATCTTCCGAAGTGGTGATCTTTCAGAATTTATAAAAGTGGTGGAAAGTGAAGCCTTAACCCTGCATGCGATGATGATGACGAGTCAGCCGTATTTTCTCCTCATGAAGCCCAACACACTCGCGATTATCAACAAAATTTTCAGGTTTAGAGAAGAAACCGGGTTGCATTTGTGTTTTACTCTTGATGCAGGTGCGAATGTTCATTTGCTTTTCCCGGAGAAAGAGGCGAAGGAAACACTGGAATTTATTGAAGCGGAACTAAAACAATTCTGCCAGAACGGCCAGTATATCAATGACAGAGTAGGCAGCGGCGCGAAGAAAATGGCCTGATAATTGACTTAGATCATATAGGGTAATGAATTACATTTCAGTTAAATGTATATCTTTGCAGCAATATGTTCTATGACTTACCGATTCAAAGAATTGAAAACAGTTAAGACTAACATAAAAATTAAGGATGTATTCTTCAGGGATGAGAAAGTTTTCTTTTCTTTAGAAGATGGTGAGATTGGCGCTCCTTTGGAGTGGTATCCCAGATTATACCACGCTTCTCAAGAAGAGCTGTTGGATTTTTCAATTTCTCCCGGTGGTTATGGGGTGCATTGGAAGAGGGTAGATGAAGATCTTTCTGCCCACGGAATATTAAACTCATAACCAGGAAAAAAATACCAAGTCGCTATGAAAGGACCTTTATTTTATTCTAAAATCTTACTCTTCGGAGAATATGGGATCATCAAAGATTCCAAAGGTTTGTCTATTCCGTATAACTTCTACAATGGGGCATTAAAAGTTGATGAAGATCCTTCGGAAGCAGCACAGGCGTCGAACAGAAGCTTAAAGCGATTTGCAGATTACCTGGAGGAGCTGCAGGAGAAAATGCCGGAGCTTGTTCAATTTAATTTTACTGAACTTAAGGCCGATATAGAAAAAGGAATGTACTTCGATTCCAGTATTCCGCAGGGATATGGAGTGGGAAGTAGTGGGGCTTTAGTGGCTGCAATCTACGATGAATACGCAGTAGAAAAGATCACTGTACTCGAAAATCTTACCCGGGAAAAGCTTTTAAAGCTGAAAAAGATATTTGGCGAAATGGAGTCTTTCTTCCATGGAAAATCGTCGGGTCTGGATCCTTTGAACTCTTATTTGAGTATTCCAATTCTTATAAATTCTAAAGACAATATTGAACCTGCCGGAATTCCGTCGCAAACGCAAAATGGAAAAGGTGCGGTGTTCCTTCTCGATAGTGGTTCTGTTGGAGAGACTGCTCCCATGGTGAACATTTTCATGGAGAACATGAAGCAGGAACCTTTCAGGAAAATGCTGAAAGATCAATTCGTAAAACACACAGATGCCTGTGTTGATGATTTCTTAAAGGGTGACGTAAAATCCCTTTTTGGGAACATGAAAAAGCTGTCTCACGTTGTACTCGACAATTTTAAACCTATGATCCCGGCTCAATTCCATAAACTCTGGAAGAATGGGATCGAGACCAATGAATACTACCTCAAGCTTTGCGGCTCGGGTGGTGGTGGTTACATTCTCGGGTTTACAGAAGATATTGAAAAGGCCAGAAAAGCATTAAAAGATTACCGCCTGGAAGTAGTCTACAACTTCTAAAGCGATTTATGGCTTCTATTTCCAAAAAGCGGCTTCTGCTCAAGATTCTCAGCTTTATTTCGGTTATTAGGGGCTACAATATCCTGGTGCTGGTCATTGCCCAATACCTCACTTCTATTTTTATTCTTGCGCACGATTTGCCGGTAAGGCGCGTGCTTTTTGATCCTAACCTGTTTTTTATGGTGCTGGCAACTGCTTCGGTGGCGGCTTCGGGTTATATCATCAACAATTTTTACGACAGCGAAAAAGATCTCATTAATCGGCCGCAAAAGACGATGCTGGACAGGTTTGTGAGTCAGCGGACGAAGCTTTCAGTGTACTTTTTGCTCAATATGTTCGGGATATTCTTTGCCAGTTATATCTCATTTAGGGCAGTGGTTTTTTTCTCTCTCTACATTTTTGCGATCTGGTTTTATTCGCACCGGCTTAAGAAAATTCTTTTTATCAATAACCTGGTCGCATCTGTAATAACCATAACCCCGTTCTTTGCTGTTTTTCTTTACTATAAAAATTTCGATACTGTTATTCTCGTGCATGCATCCTTTTTATACCTCATCATTTTAATGCGGGAAATGGTGAAGGATCTTGAGAATATGAAAGGAGATTTGGTGCAGGGGTACAGAACCATACCTATAGTTTATGGGGAAAACCTGAGTAAAGGCCTGCTCACTGTATTAACCTTTCTCTCCATGATCCCGGTATATTTCCTCATTTTCACATTTGAAATAGGGAAAATGTATTACTTTTTCTATGGAGCTGTGGCTTTGCTGCTTCTCTTTCTTTTGATCCTCTATTTTAGTCGGGCAAAGTGGCAGTATTTGCTGTTGCATAACCTGTTGAAATTTATAATCGTCTCTGGGGTATTCAGTATACTCTTAATTGATGTGGACGCCTTGTTGAGCAGAGTCTTTTAAATGTATATTGTATAAAGTATATTGAATATTGAATAGTCGGGAGTTCGGAGCTTGGAGTTCGGAGAAGAAAGCTCAAATTTCTTTTTGCTGATATTTGATTATTGTCTGTTGCCACCTCAAGCGGAGTCGAGAGGTTATTCCTAAGTTTCCTGCAGATCAGAGAGATTATAAAATTTTCAATCCCCGATAACCATTTTCGAATTAACCACTTTGGAATTTATTTTATCCTCTTCAAATTTTATATTGGAATTTCTTTCTCATAATCTTCAAATCTTCAAATCTCCTTTTCAATTTTGGGCTTGCAAGTATATTGTTAACAAACCACTATCTTTGTACAAAATTATTTTATATGAGTAGAAATGACAGGTCATCCGGAAGCAGGGGAGACCGCTCTTCCAATAAGACGAGTAGCGGAAGACAGGGCGGTGCTGGCCGTACCAAGTCCCATTACCGCGGAAATGCTCCGGTAAGCCGAGATGAAAAGGATCCTAAGAACATGTCCCGTGGCAATGCCCCCGTAAAGAAGAAACAGGGCGGGGCCGGAAAAAGTGATGGGATGAGGCTGAATAAGTATATTGCCAATTCTGGCATCTGCTCCAGGAGAGATGCCGATATCTATATTGCTGCCGGAAATGTTACGGTAAATGGAAAAGTGGTGACCGAAATGGGACACAAAGTACAGATCTCTGATGAGGTGAAGTTTGACGGCCGCCGCGTTAACCCCGAAAAACCTGAGTACATCCTTTTAAACAAGCCTAAAGGTTTTTACGTAACCGGAAGTCTTGAGAAAAAGAACAGAACGGTGATGGATCTTGTAGCAAATGCTTCAAAATCAAAGCTTACTCCTGTTGGGAAACTGGATACCCAGGCCACAGGTTTGTTGCTGTTTACCAACGATGGTACCCTGGCAAAGAACCTTGCAAATCCAAAGAATGGGATAAGGCAAATATATCATCTTGAGCTGGATAAAGATTTGGCATATGATGATCTTCAGAAGATAAAAGAAGGTGTAAACCTGGAAGACGGTACTGCAAAAGTCACCGAAGTGAGTTATGTGGAGAACAAACCAAAAAGGGAGGTAGGCCTTGAAATTAAAAGTACTAAAGCCCATATTGTGCAGCGTATATTTAAAAGTCTTGGGTACGAAATAGTAAAACTTGACCGTGTAGTCTACGGCGGATTGACCAAAAAAGACCTTACCCGTGGCCACTGGAGAGTATTGAGTCAGCAGGAGGTGATCAACCTTTCTAATCTCTGATATCACCCAGTTCAAAGCTAAAAAAGACCAGCCGGAAAGTTGTAAAAGGAGATTAAAAAAAATCCTGCAACTTTCCGGCTTTTTAATACATTTGCTTTAGCTAAGCTAAAATGATGAAAGAAACACCACTTGGATTATCCCATTGGTTTTTAATAAATTACCTTTCCGGCCTCTGTAGCCTTAACAAACTTTTATCACGTTATTTTTTCAGCATTGGCTTATAATTTCTACTTTTTAACCTTAAACTTTATTACGTAAAAATTGAATACGAAGTATAGCGATTTAATCGACCAGACTTATTATTTCCCCCAGGAAGAATTTAAGGTAGAAGGAAGTGAACTGCATTTTCATGGTATTGATCTCATGGAGCTCGTTAAAGAATACGGTGCACCCTTAAAATTCACTTATCTTCCCAAGATTTCGGAAAATATAAACAAAGCCAAAAACTGGTTTTTTGATGCTCTTAAAAAGCACGATTACCCCGGCACTTACAACTATTGCTACTGCACCAAAAGTTCTCATTTTGAGCACGTGCTCAATGAGGCCTTAAAGAATGATATTCACATTGAAACTTCGGCAGCCGTAGATATCAATATAGTTGAAAATCTTAAAAAGAACGGGAAGATCACTAATGATACATATGTGATTTGTAACGGTTTTAAGAGGAACGGGTATATTACAAATATTGCCAACCTTATTAATGGCGGACATAAGAATTGTGTTCCTATTATTGACAATTACGAAGAGATCGATCTGCTTTCTGAAGCTATTGACGGGAAATACAAAATTGGGATAAGGATTGCTTCGGAAGAAGAGCCAAAATTCGAGTTTTACACCTCCAGGCTTGGTATAGGCTATAAGAACATTGTGCCTTTTTTCAATAAGCAAATCAAAGATAATGAGCAGGTAGAGCTTAAAATGCTTCACTTTTTTATTAATACCGGGATTCGCGATACCGCTTATTACTGGAACGAATTACTGAAGTGTCTCAGGGTTTATATCAACCTTAAGCGAATTTGTCCTACTCTGGATAGCCTGAACATTGGTGGCGGTTTTCCGGTGAAAAACTCTCTTCACTTTGAATATGACTACAAGTACATGGTGGAAGAGATCGTCAACCAGATCAAGATTGCCTGTGATGAAGCTGAAGTTGAGCCACCTCACATATTTACAGAGTTTGGTTCTTTTACCGTGGGTGAAAGCGGGGGTGCCATTTATGAGATCCTTTACCAAAAGCAGCAAAACGACAGGGAAAAATGGAATATGATCAATTCTTCCTTTATTACTACCCTGCCCGATACCTGGGCAATTAGCAAAAAGTTCGTCATGCTGGCCGTAAACCGGTGGAATGATGAATATGAGCGGGTATTACTTGGAGGTCTCACCTGTGATAGTGATGATTATTACAACTCAGAGCAAAACACCAACGCCATTTATCTCCCAAAGTATAAACGGGAAAAGCCATTGTATATCGGTTTTTTTAATACCGGTGCTTATCAGGATACCATTGGCGGTTTTGGCGGCTTGCAACACTGTTTGATTCCGCAGCCAAAACAGATCCTTATTAACAGAGACAAAGACGGAAATCTGGAGACCAGGTTATTTAGCGAGCAGCAGGAACCCCAGGATTTTCTAAAAATTCTCGGATACGAGAAATAGTCAGGAATTTTTATATTTTTAACTACATATAATTAAAGCAATTAGAACACAACAATCGCTAATAAAATGAGTAAAAAGAATTACGCCGGCATTCCGGACAAGTATGCACGCTTAGATGACGCAAAAGTAGTTTTGATCCCGGTTCCCTATGACGGAACAAGTACCTGGGGTAAGGGTGCCGATAAAGGCCCTGATGCTTTTCTGGAAGCTTCAGAGAATATGGAGCTCTTTGATATCGAGACCCGTACTGAAGTCTATAAAAAAGGTGTGTACCTTGCGCCGCCGGTGACCGAAGATTCGTCTCCAGAGAAAATGGTAGAAGCGGTTCACAAAACCGTAAAGAATTACATTAAGCAGGAAAAATTCGTTACTATTTTTGGCGGCGAGCATTCAATTTCTATTGGAACCATTCGTGCTTTTAACGAAAGCTTTGAAGACCTTACCGTAGTGCAGATCGATGCACATGCCGATTTGCGTCCAGAGTACGAAGGCACAACCTGTAACCATGCCTGTGCTGTACACGAAGCCAGTAAAAAGACTAACCTTATCCAGGTTGGTATCAGGTCTATGGATATTTCTGAAATGGATCACATGGATGAAAATCAGGTGTACTGGGCACACGATCTTTATGAGGACTGGATGGATGATGCCATTGGGCAAATGACGCCAAACGTTTTCATTACTATTGATCTTGATGCTTTTGATCCTTCTATTTTGCCTTCCACAGGAACTCCCGAGCCGGGTGGAATGTTCTGGTATGAAACCCTGGAATTCTTAAAGTTGATGTTCAAAAAGAAGAATGTGGTAGGATTCGACATTGTAGAGCTTAACCCGAACGAAAACGAAAGATCATCTGACTTTCTTGCGGCTAAACTTTACTATAAAATGTTGAGCTACAAATTCAAATATTTAAATCATAACGAAGACGAAGACGATGAGTAAAGGACCGGTTACGGAATTTATAGAAAAACATTTTAAACATTTTAACTCAGCGGCTCTAGTTGATGCCGCAAAAGGATATCAGGCGCAACTTGATAAGGGGAACAAAATGCTAGTTACCCTGGCTGGTGCGATGAGTACTGCCGAGATTGGAAAAAGTTTTGCTGAAATGATCCGTCAGGACAAGGTGCAGTTCATTTCCTGTACAGGTGCTAACCTGGAAGAGGATGTGATGAATCTTGTGGCACACACACATTACGAGCGCGTGCCTCATTATCGCGATCTTACAGCGCAGGATGAATGGGACCTGTTGGAGCGCGGTTTAAACCGGGTTACCGATACCTGTATTCCTGAAGAGGAAGCTTTCCGAAGAATTCAGAAGCATATAGTGAAGATCTGGAAGGATGCTGAAGCTGCCGGAGAAAGATATTTTCCGCATGAATATATGTATAAGCTGTTGCTCAGCGGAGTGATGGAGGAGTACTATGAGATCGACCTGAAGGATTCATGGATGTATGCCGCAGCCGAAAAGAACCTGCCAATGGTGGTTCCGGGCTGGGAAGACAGTACGATGGGGAACATTTTCGCTTCTTACGTAATGAAAGGCGAGTTGAAAGCCAGCACAATGAAATCTGGAATTGAATATATGGGCTTTATTGCCGACTGGTATACGAAGAATACCGACAAAGGAGTTGGTTTCTTCCAGATTGGTGGAGGTATTGCGGGAGATTTCCCGATATGCGTTGTGCCAATGTTATATCAGGATATGGAAATGCATGATATTCCTTTCTGGAGCTATTTTTGCCAGATCTCCGATTCTACCACCAGCTACGGAAGTTATTCCGGTGCTGTACCCAATGAAAAGATCACCTGGGGAAAACTCGATAAAGACACACCTAAGTTCATTATCGAAAGTGATGCTACAATTGTGGCACCTCTTGTGTTTGCCTACCTTTTAGGCTGGTAACAACAAGATCTAAGAATAATTATTCAACTCCGGAAGCAGCAATGCCTTCGGAGTTTTTTTAGCCCCCTAAATCTCCCGAAGGGGGACTTTTCTTCTGAATCTTCTTCACTCATTTTCTTCGTGCTCTTCTTTTCAAATCTTAGTGAGCTTTGCGTGAAATTATCAAGTCTTCATCTGCGTCAATCTGCGAGATCAGCGGGAAACATTTTTCACATTTTCGAAATGTTTTTGCCACGGATGCACAGATAATTCTTTAGCTGTCTCCTCGAGCGGAGTCGAGAGGTAGTATTCTAGTGGGGAATGAGTAAATTATTTTGCCACGAATACCCGAATATTTTTTTCATGTCGGCACTTTTTGTTACTCAAATTCTCTGTGATCTTCTTTTTGCTCCTAGTGAGCTTAGTGTGAATCGGGAGAATTATTTACTGATCACTGATCACTAATTTTTTGCGCCCTTTGCGTGAAATTATCAAGTCTTCATCTGCATCAATCTGCGAGATCAGCGGGAAACATTTTTCACATTTTCGAAATGTTTTTGCCACGGATGCACAGATAATTCTTTAGCTGTCTCCTCGAGCGGAGTCGAGAGGTAGTATTCTAGCGGGAAATGAGTAACTTGTTTTGCCACGAATACCCGAATATTTTCTTTCATGTTGGCACATTTTGTTACTCAAATTTTCTGTGATCTTCTTTTGCTCCTGGTGAGCTTAGTGTGAATCGGGAGAATTATTTACTGATCACTAAACACTAATTTTTTGCGTTCTCTGCGGAAAATCTTTGCGCCCTTTGCGTGAAATTATCACGTCTTCATCTGCATCAATCTGCGAGATCAGCGGGAAATTTTACATTTTTATGCCCGAAAATTTCATAAAACATCACCCCGAATACCACGACATATTCAACTGTGATAAACCACAAATTCTCTTCAAAATCCGGTTGCGAGTAAGCAAAATAACTCAGCACCACCATCAGGCTCCATACCTGCATAAATTTGTATCGGGTAAAAACAGAGAGTAGCAACGGAGTGGCCAGGTACCATGGATGTACGGTGGTGGCCAGCAACAAATAGATCACCATGCTAAACATTATACTGGTGAGTAAACCTCGCATTTTGTGATTCCGTTCTAAAATGGCCATAAGTAGGATCGAAACAAACACCACGCCCGCGAGTGCAGGTCCGGCATATCCAATAATATTATAACCTTCAACCTCATAACCTATCCACCTGATGAGGTAATAAATACTCGCATTAAACTCAAACTTCTGAAACCAGAGATTTATGCTGCTGAAGAAATTCTCTGCAAATACACCCGAAAGAAAAGGCAGGAAGATGAGAAGTAAGATTATACCTGTGGCTGCATAATAACCTAAAGCTTTTTTCCACCCAAGCTTCCTGATAAGTAGAGGCAGAAAAATAAGCGGGATCAATTTTACCGCAATGGAGCAGGAAAAGAAGAGGGCGCTAAAAAGCCATTTTTGACACTGTAGTAAATAGAGTGCAGCCAGGAGAAAGAACAGCATGACACCTTCAAAATGAAGATTTCCGGTGAGTTCAATGATGATGAGCGGATTGAGCAGATAGAGAAAAATATTGTTTTCAGGAAGCTTGAGGTTTCTCAGCAGTTTTCTTCCGAAGTAAAAGATCCCGATATCAGCAGCGATAATGAAGATCCGAAGCCAGATAATTGAGCCCAGGATGCTATTTCCGCCCAAAAGTGAAGCCAGTGCAAAGAAAAGCTGGTTGAGCGGCGGATAATTAGTCGGATTCCCAGCACTAAGGCTGCCCATGCCTTCATAAAGTTCCTGCGCTCCTGAAAATGGTAAATCTCCTGAAGAAAAGTATTCAGCAGGAGTCATTAAATAAGGATTTATTCCTTCCAGCAATAGCCTGCCGTCCCAGATAAATCTAAAGAAATCCTGAGATAGATTGGGAGCAGCAATCAGGAACAGCAGGCGAAAAATAATTGCGGCAGTTAAAAGGATCTTCCAGTTATACCGCTGCATCTGGAAGAATTTCCAGCTCAAAAAGAAAAGTCCGCCCCAGAGGGTCAAAAATTTAAAAAAGTCGGTTCTTTCCAGGTCGTAGGCGAAGGCTAGGTAAAAGGCACAGCAACTGAGGAAAATGAGGAGCGGGATTTTGTGGAGGTTTATAAAATTCTTCATTCCTTACCAGACCTAACAGGTTTTGAAAACCTGTTAGGTCTCCCAAGTGTAATATTTAAGGGTACTCGAAACATTAATCCACAAATGTCTCTTTAAGTACCTCTTTGCATTTCTGTATTTCAGATTTGCTCAGAGAATCAAGCACTCTAATAATTCTTTGTCTGTCAACCGTCCTGATCTGGTCTATTGCTATCATCCCTTTTTTATTATCCACTCTAACTGGTACTCTTGTTGGATATTTCTTAATGTTAGTGGTCATCGGTGCTATGACAATAGTTCGTAAATATTTATTCATTTCATTGGGTGAAAGAATAACACAAGGCCTGGTTTTTTTGATTTCACTTCCAAGTGTTGGATCGAGGTTTACCAGAATAACGGAATATTGGTTTAGCTCCATTCTTCGAAATTTTCATCATCAAATACATCATCGATAAGCAATTCATCGTCCTGTTGATTTGCCATTTCTCTAAATTTCTCTTCCCAATCTTTCCTCGGAGACTCCATAGGGCGCAGGATGATCTGTCCTTCTTCAAGAATCAATTCTACTTTTTCTTTGATCTGATATTTATCCAAAATAGTCTTACTTAATCTAAGACCTTTGGAATTCCCGATTTTAATAATTGGAGTTTCCATAAAACAAATTTGTAAGTACAAAGTTATTACTTTTTACTGAAATTATAATTATGTGTCCTCACTAAACCTCACAGGTTTTGAAAACCTGTGAGGTCTGATTTTTTACCCCGAAAGAGTTCTACATTCAAAGAAGCCAAGACCACATACGAAAACCCGAAGAACATCATTAAATGGAACGGGAGCAGGCTGTAATTTCCAATCCTGAAAGAAGAAAAAATTCCGAAGGCAAATAACAGCATCAACAGAATCTCCAGGATCAATTGAAAAGTGATCTTCACCGGCTGCTTTAAAGCTGCACCCGACTTGTTGCCGAGATTGAACTTGGGAGTCCTGATAAATTCACTCTTTTTTCCAAAATGTCCTTCCAGAATGGCGATGCTATTGTGCAGGGAAAGCCCCATGGCAATAGAAAAGAACGTAAAGAACAGGCCGGTAAACCTGAATATCGAGAGCTGTTGATCTTTATGCAGTTCCCGGTAAGCTGCGTAATAAGTGACAAAAAAAATGACAGGGCTTAAAATGAAGACGGTCATCCCGGTCAAAATTTCGGAGTAGGAGGGATTATCGAGTAAAAAGAGCACCGGGATACTAATGATTCCCATTAACAGCACCACGAAAAAAAAGCTGCTGTTCAAAAGGTGAAAAAAACTGTGGACGCGGGTGCCAAAAGTGGCGTTTTTGTCCTTTAATACTTTCCTGTAATTTTTCTGAAAATTCTCTGCTGCCCCTTTGTTCCACCGGAATTGTTGGGAACGTGCTGCTTCGATAGTAATGGGTAATTCGGCCGGAGTTACTACCTCTTTAAGGTATTTAAAATTCCAGCCTTTGAGCTGGGCTCTGTAACTCAGGTCCAGGTCTTCGGTGAGGGTATCGCCCTCCCAGTTTCCGGCATCAAGAATGCAGCTTTTTCGCCAGATTCCTGCAGTCCCGTTGAAGTTGATAAAATGTTTTCCGAAGTTGCGCCCGGTTTGCTCCAGGATAAAGTGGTAGTCCAGCAGGAAAGCCTGCAATCTAGTGAGTAACGAATAATCTTCATTGAGATGCCCCCAGCGGGTCTGCACTACACCCAAACTATCATCTTTAAAATAAGGAACAGTTTTTTTTAGCCAATCGGGTTTAGGAAGAAAATCGGAGTCGAAAATGGCAATAAATTCCCCTTTTGCAGAGGCCATTCCGGCCTTAAGAGCTCCGGCTTTAAAGCCTTTCCTGTGGGTTCGGGTGATATGTTCAATTGGAAAACCTTCAGCTCTTAATTCAGAAATTATTTCAGTAGTAAGAGCTGCCGAATCATCTGTAGAATCGTCCAGCACCTGCACTTGTAATTTATCATGAGGATAATCCAGCTTTGAAATATTCCGAAGCAGCCGTTCTACCACCGGTTTATCGTTGTAAAGCGGAAGTTGCACCGTGACAAAAGGAATCTGAAAAGGGTCTGAAAAATGCCATTTTTGAGAGGAATCTTTATGTTTTTTGCTTCTGCGGAAGTTGATGAGCAGGTGCAGCAGGGAAAGGCTGTAGAAGAAAACTACCAGCATTAACAACCCGAAAATTATTAAAATTGCCGTTCCCATTATTTGAAACTGTATTTAAAGATCCATGTAAGGATCTTGACTCCGGCCATAAAAGCCCCTTTTACAGTACCCGAAACTTTTGAAACCCCTATCCGGTTGCGGTAATGCACCGGTACTTCTTCATAGCTGTACTTCTTTTTTAAAGCCTTTAGCTGCATTTCTACCGTCCAGCCGTAGGTTTTGTCCTCCATTTTTAAAGCCAGCAGCTTTTCGTATTTAATGGCCCTAAACGGACCAAGATCGGTGAACCGTGCGTTGAAGAACAACTTCATAAGGCTTGTTGCGAGCCAGTTCCCAAAGATCTGCGGAAAGGTCATAGCGCCTTTCTCCCGCCAGCGTTTGATCCTTGCTCCAATCACCATATCAATATTTCTATGGATAATTGGCTCCACGATCTTTTCCAGTTCCTGCGGAAAGTCGCTGTAGTCACCATCTAAAAATATGATTATTTCAGGCTTTTTTGGGAGCTGTGCAATGTAATCCATTCCTTTTAAGCAGGCGTAGCCGTAACCTTTTCGGGGTTCACGCAACACAGTGGCTCCTGCTTTTTCGGCAACTTCTTCTGTGTTATCTGTGGAATTATTGCTCACCACGATCACTTCGTCAACAATTTCAGGAATATCGCTGACTACACGACCGATTGAATCTGCTTCGTTGTAAGCCGGAATTATAACTTTTATTTGAGGCATGATGCAAAGAAAATCATTCTTCCAAGATTTCGGGTTCAAAATTTAAGATTCAAGATTTCTGTAAATTTTGAATGGCATCGAATTTCTGTATTTGGTGCTTGGCCTGCCTACGCAAAAGCTTCGGCAGGTAAAAATTTGGTACTTCTTTAATTTTTCCGTGTTGCTTTTTTCTGTTGCTGAATGAAATCCAGAAGATCAACATCATTTCCCAGCAACACCGCTTCACTGTTGATCCTGCCTTCGAGGGATCCGTTTTCTAATTTCAGAACACCCCGTGGGCAAACCGCACTGCAAATCCCACAGCCAACACAACTGGAGCGTACGATGTTTTCCCCTTTTTGAGCATATGCCCGCACGTCAATTCCCATTTCGCAATAGGTGGAGCAATTTCCGCAGGAGATGCATTGTCCGCCGTTGGTAGTGATCCTGAATTTAGAGAACAGGCGCTGTTGCATCCCCAGTACCGCAGCCATTGGGCAGCCAAACCTACACCATACGCGATTTCCGAAAATTGGATAAAAACCGACCCCTATTACTCCCGAAAAAGCCGCGCCAATCAGGAAGCCATACCATTGCCTTAGCAGGTAACCGTAGGTCATTCCGCTGAAGTAAAATGCAGCGATAATGGCCAGAACAATGCTGAGGGAGATAATTGCACCTTTTTTGGCATCTTTTGCCAGCCTGTGTCTTTTGAATATCCAAATGAGCCCAAAAAGCAGGACCAGAAATGCTGCTGATCCCATTAGAAAAACATTTTTGTTTAACCAGAATTGATCTGGATTCTCATTCAGGAAAGAGTAAACTACTGCAATGGTCATTACCACCACGAGCACCAGAACGGTGTGAATGATATAGCGTTCAAATTTCCATGTTGCCCTGCTTTTATCTGATAAATGCCGGTAAGAATCGCCGGCAGTTTCTGCGAGTCCGCCGCAGCCGCAAACCCAGGAGCAATACCATCTTTTTCCGTAGAAATAGGTGAGGATGGGAGTGATAACAAAAATAGAAGCTATTCCGAAGAAGAGCATGAGCAGGCCAATATTTCCGGCAGAAAAGAATTCTGATAATTTATACCCCGCAAAAAGGTCATAATTCAGTGGCCAGATGTTTACCGGATTAAAATACGGCTGATTGAGCCGCATGAGGATCTCCGGAATAAGGAACGCGAATCCCAGCTGAAAGAACATTACAGACCAGGTACGGAGCACTTCATACTTATTGTGGCGGTACTTCAGCAAAAACTTATACCCAAAGGCGAGGATGGCAAGGGTGTATAAAGTGCCGTAAACAAACCACTGACTCGCAGCATGACCGCTGATCAACCTGCTAAGCGGATCGAATAGAGCTACGAGTCCGCTGTTGGCGCCATCGGAATTGTAGCCCAGGTACTGCGGAAACCAGTATAACACGATGTAGAACAAAGTGAGGATTATTCCCGTTCCCCACGCGAGGATGCCGCGAGCGGTCATTGACCTGAACCAGATGCCGTCGTTCTTCACTCCTGCCGATTTCCCCAGGTAAAGATCATTTGCAAAAATGATCACTCCCAATCCAATCAGCCCGATAGCCGAGTAAAGAAAAACTGAAGGCAGTTGCAAGTTGAAAAGGGCCAGGGCCAAAATAAATACGCCTGTCCAACCGAAGCCGGTGGCTACTTTTTGAGTAGTGGAGAGTGTTGCGGGTGGTTCTCCGGAAAGAGACATGTTATTTTGGGCTGTGGACATTTGTAGGAATTTGACACCTAACAGGTTTTTAAAACCTGTTAGGTGTGGCTGTTTATCATATTCTTTTTAAAACTACTAAAAATCTCCTTCTCGTGGTGATCGTAAAATTCGGGATCGAAATTGGCTTCGCGAAGGTGTGACAGGACATATTCAAGATCCCGTTCCTCTGTTAGCCAGCGGTCAAAGACTTCATGTCGCATCCTGATTCCAAAAGTGTTAATTCCGAGGAATTGATTGGTTCCGGGGTCAAAGGCAATGGTTATAGCCTTCTCACCATCTTTATGCTGCCAGTGAAAATGTTGTTCTGCCTCTCCGGGGTTTGCACTCACATTTCCGTAGGTTTGATACTCGATGTCAAAGAATTTCGCACTGTTGAACCAGTGACCGGGCTTATAAGCAAATGGCTTTCCGCAGATGGTCTGCGCCACGGTTTCTCCCATCATTCGGGCGGTGTACCATACGGCTTCAATATCTTTTCTGCCCGTTGTGGGCTGCCGGTGTTGTGCACAATCTCCAATCGCATAAACGTTAGGAAGGTTTGTTTGTAGATTAGCATCAACAAGAATTCCGCGATCGGTTTCAATTTCTGACCCTTTCAAAAAGCTAATATTTGGCTTGACACCTACCGAAATCCCCAGCAGATCGCACGTGAGCTCTTCTTCCGAGGAGGTTTCTATAGAAGTCACTTTTCCGTTGGAGCCGTTAATCTTCTTAAGCTCAGTTTCGTGTTTTAAAACAATCCCATGGCTTTCTATGTGCCGGGAGATCAACTGGGCATCTTCAATGGGCAGGACATTTTGCCAAAAAGCTTTTTCCCGAATGAGCATGGTCACAGGAATTTTGCGGGTGTGGAGCATTTCGGCCAGTTCCACTCCTATGAGTCCGCCGCCAACGATCACTGCACTTTTGCAATTCCGGGTGTTCTCTTCCAGCAGCTCCAGGTCTTGTTTTGAAACCAGTCCCTGTACGCCTTTGAGTTCTTCCTCATCCCACCCCAGAAATCGTGGGACAGAGCCGGTGGCAAGGATTAGCTGATCGTAAGACATTTTTTCACCACCTCTCAAAAATAGCATTTTTGAAGAGGCTTCTATTTTCTCGACATACGCCTGCTTCAGCTCAATGCGGTTCTCCTCCCAAAACCAGTCTTCATAAGGCTTCAGGTGTTCCCATTTCATGTGGCCCATGTATACGTACATCAGGGCGGTACGCGAAAAGAAGTAGTCACTTTCCGCAGAGATCACCGTGATCTTTTTATTAGAAATCCGGCGAATGTGACGTGCAGCAGTGATGCCGGCCACGCCGTTTCCAATTATGACCACATGTTCTGTAGTTGACATTATTCTGCCGGCTTAAGTTCTATGCGTTTAATAAGTTCTCTAAATAGCGTGATCATCATAGGTTCGGCATTTCCGGCGGTCTCAATGATATCCTGAATATTCACTGGTTTCAGATCGTCGGGATTTCCTTCATCGGTCAATACAGAGACTGCGGCAATGGGTATTTTAAGATGGTTCGCCACAATAACTTCGGGCACTGTGCTCATTCCTACGGCATCGGCTCCAATGGTGCGCAAATAGCGATACTCGGCGCGGGTTTCGAGCTGAGGCCCCACAACTGCAGCGTAAACTCCTTTGTGCAGTGGAAAGCCGTGTTCTTTGGCGATTTCCTGCATGATTCGGCCGCTTTGTTGATCGTAAGGGGCACTCATATCTGTAAAGCGCGTGCCCAGTTGTTCAACACCCCTAAAAGCCAAAGGAGAACCGCCCTGCAGGTTGATATGATCGTCGATAAGCATGATCTCTCCCTTCTTGAACTCAGGATTCAAAGAACCTGCTGCGTTTGAAATGAGCAGTTTTTTGATCCCCAGGCGTTTCATAACCCTAACCGGAAAAGTTACGTCCCACATTGAATAACCTTCATAAATGTGGAAACGCCCCTGCATTACCACCACTTTTTTATCGTCGAGCTTCCCAAAAATGAGTTTTCCTTTGTGGAATTCCACTGTTGCTGTAGGAAAACCTGGAATGTGATTATAACTGACTTCTGAAATTATTTCCAGTTCATCAATTAATTTCCCCAATCCTGTTCCCAGAATGATCCCTATTTCGGGTTTATCGAAGCCCCTGGCCTCAAGAAATTCTGTAGTATGTTCTAAATCTTTGAGCATTGATTATTTTTTAAATATCCATTTGTTTAAAGTCGAGCGCCAGCGAATTCAGGCAATGTCGCTCTTCTGTTGGTACTCCCTCGTAAGGAAAAATGTGTCCCAGGTGAGAATCGCACTGGGCGCACACCACTTCTACGCGCTCCATTCCGTAGCGGCGATCTATCTTTCGCTTCACGAGTTTTGAATCTATAGGAGCATAAAAGCTGGGCCAGCCTGTGCCTGAATCAAATTTTGTATTAGAGCTGTACAGCGGTAAATTACAGCCGCCACAGTAGTAAATTCCCTGCTTTTTGTTGTTGTAATAGACGTTGCGAAATGCCGGTTCTGTGCCTGCTTCGCGTAAAATTTCGTATTCTTCGGGAGAGAGCAGCTGTTTCCATTCTGCTTTAGATCGGGTGACATTTCCCACCTCAATGGTATCGGCCTTAACCGAATCATAATTTTGGGTTTGTACAGGCACTTCCTCGACCTGGGTCATAAGGGTGGCGCCTTTTTCGGTTTTCTTCCCGTCGTTGCAGGCAAGGGTCAAAACCGCTGCAATTAAAAAACTTAAAATCTTCATCTTCTTCATATCATTGTTTTTAATCAATCAATTTCACTAGTTCAGGATGGCTGCGCATATCTTCAAAAGTATCAATATCGTTGCGTACCGGCAACAGCTTTAGCTTTTCCTGCTCCAGGTCGCTAAAGGTTTGATCAAGAACCCGGCTGGTGCTCCAGTCTTTATTTCTGAAGAGTTGCGGAGTGGGTTTTTTCATGCCGAGCAGGAAATAGCCTCCATCCTGGGCCGGCCCCACTACATATTCGTGATCTTTAAGTGTCAAAAATGCCATTTTCAGGTCTTCTTTTTCAATATCAAAAAGATCGCTTCCAATGATCACCACTTTTTTAAATCCTGCTTTAAATGCTTCGGAAAAAGCCTGCTCCATACGCTGTCCCAGATCCTGACCCTGCTGAAGTTTTTTTCTGAAAAATTCTTTGTTCCAAATATCATTCTCCGGAAGGGCTTCAGAATAATATACCCACTTTTCTACCGGAAGTGGCTGTGTAATGGTCACAGTATGCTGAAGGAGATAGTTGTAAACTTTTAAAGCTGCATCGTCTCCAATACTTTGCGCAAGGCGTTTTTTGACCTTGCCTTTCTCCGGATTTCGGGTAAAAATGAGAAGCAATTCATCGGTTTTTTCTTTCATAATATCAGGTTACGCTGCCCTGGCAGCTACTGCCTGCTCCTGCCGTGCAGCCATAGCAGTGTTGGGAAATGCAAATCTCTCTGTCCTGAAGCATTTCAGGTTCAAAATCTTTTAAATGCTGCACTTTCGAGTTGACCTTCAACCCCAGCATCTGGTTAAAATCGCAGTCGTACAGCCAGCCGTCCCAACTTACTGAAAGTGTGTTCTTGCACATCACATTTTCTACGGCTGCGGGATTGTACGCCTCAACGAGCGCAGTCATGTAATCTTCATAATTTTCTGAAGCTATAAGATACTCCAAAAATCGGCTTATTGGAAGGTTAGTGATACAAAAAAGCTCATTGAATTCAATATCAAAATCCTCTTTTAATGCCTTTTTGAAATCCCGTTCCAGGGCCTGCTGGTTGGCCGGTAAAAATGCCCCTGCAGGATTGTAGACCAGGTCAAGTTTGAGTCCGCTGTTCATTTTGCCATATCCTGCGGCATTCAACATCTTTAGAGCCTGAATGGATTTGTCAAAAACTCCGTCGCCACGCTGCCTGTCCGTTTTTTCTTTTTTATAGAACGGAAGTGACGAGACCACATGTACATTGTGTTTTCTGAAGAATTCCGGCAGATCGTGGTACTTCTTGTTGGCTACGATGATGGTGAGGTTGGAGCGCACAATGAAATCTTTGATCCCTGCTTTTGAAGCTTCTTCTACAAACCACCTGAAGTCTGGGTTCATCTCGGGTGCCCCGCCGGTAAGGTCTAAGGTATGTGCTCCCGATTTCCTGATCACGTTCAGGCAGAGCTGCATGGTTTCGCGGGTCATGATCTCCTTTCGATCGGGACCCGCATCTACATGGCAATGCGAACACACCTGGTTGCACATATATCCGAGATTGAGCTGCAGGATCTCCAGCTTTTTGGGCTTAAGCGGAAATGTTCCTGTGGTTGCCACTTTTTCCTTAAAAAGCGGCAGCTCTCCGTCTCCAAAGATCCCGTTGCTGAGATATTTTAGCTGTTCTTGCGGATTGGAGAGGAGGTTTTTTCGGGCTTGTAGGGATTTTGTGTGCATGTGTTACTGGTGGTTATAGTGACTGCTGAGCCGTTGCATGCAACGGCTTTACTCTGGATGGTGGTCCTGTGGAGCCCCTTGGCATCTTACCTCGGAGCTGTTGCATGTAACGCTTTACTTTGAGTGTGAGCTGGCTTAGCGCCTGGCTTCGCACCTGGCTTCGGAGCCGTTGCATGCAACGGCTTTACTTAACAAGTACAACAAGTTGTCACATGGACAACTTGTTGTACTTGTTCATCATCTGGACGCCGTGCACCAGTGTGGCTCCGCCTTTTATGGCTGCGCCCACGTGGATGGCTTCCATCATCTCTTCTTTTTCTATTCCGCGTTGTAGGCCGTCTTTGGTATAGGCATCGATGCAGTAAGGGCATTGCACTACATGGGAAACAGCAAGGGCGATAAGCGATTTCTCCCTGGCTGTTAGGGCGCCTTCTTCAAACACGCTGTTGTAGTATTCAAAAAATTTGCTTCCTAATTCTTCATCCCATTCCGATATACTGCCGAACTTCTTAAGGTCGGCGGGATCATAATATGTTTTTGACATAAGTTTGTTTTTGGGCCTCTAAGATAGGAAGTGTAAGGTAAAGAGCATTTAAACCTTCGTGAAATAAGGTCTTAAAAATGGCATTTTTGGAACCTCTTATGCAAACACATCAGAAAAGAACAATAATCCCAGCACCACAATGGCAATAATTACCCCAATGGCAATTACGCCCAGGCTACCTCCTGTTTTTTCTTCGGTTGACTGATTGACATGGTACTTTTTGTCAGTTTTTTTGTTCTCTACCGGTGTAGATTTTTTATTCTCCTTGCGATCGTTAGTTTCCATTGTAAAAGCTTTTAAAGTTTAAGGTACAAAATTGCCTTTAGAAACTTTTGTTTCTGAAATTTTGCAGGGGCACAATTAAGAAAAGTTTAGAGGTTAAGGCCTAATAAAGCCCTTTCCAGTCAATTTTGCTCAGGATTTCTTCCAGTTCTTTTGTGGGAATATCCAGCGGCATAGCTGGCAATTTATCCCCTTCTCCCGGGCTAATCGGATATCCAAAAATGTGCATTAGCGGCCCTGCTTTTATGGCTGCTCTTTCTATTTGATCTATGCTCAATCCATCTACCCATTTACGGCTTTTGCCCTTGTGCAGGTGCCGCGGATTCTCTTCTTTCATGCTTGAAAAACTCACTTCTGAAGCTATGGTCTTCTTTTCCTCTTCGCTCAAATCGAAATTGAGATACTTCAGCAATGACTCATATTCCTTCGGAAAAGATTTCAGCAGGTTTTCGTAGAATACAAAATGCAAATCCAGTTCTCCTGAATGCAGCAGGTAATTTCCGTAGAACCAGACCCATTGCTCCAGGAGGCGTTCATATTCCGCAGAAAAAAATTCTTCAACCGAATTATAAGGGGAAGGGTAGTGCTTTTGCATGTAAGGCGTGAAAGCAAACTTGGCGGCCGAAAGTGCCGTGTCTCGCGGATCTCTCACAATGCAGACTTTCCTGTCAAAAAAGGCAAAAACTTCAGCAGTTTTTTGGCACCAGGTAGAATGCGTCCAGGTGAGGGTGGCTTCTTGAGAATAATCCTGCATATTAGGAACGGGCTCTTTCAGCAAAGAACTTACCCTAAAGGTAACACCATTGTCGTCAATGTTGAGCATATCGGTGCCTGCCTGGTCTTTAAAACTGAGTTTTTCCTGCTTAAGAGTAGTGTATTCGGGCCGTGTCTTTATAAAATAAGAGATTTCTTCACCCGCCTGTTCCAAACTTTTCTTCAGAATTGTATTAAGCCAAAAGCTGCCAGATTTTGGGGCGCTAACCTGTAATATGTTCATATTTCTGCTTTTTAGCCCAGAAGTTAGTAAAATTTGAAGAAAGTGCATTACTGCCATTTTTCATGAGAGTAAGCCATCAGAAAGATGCTGGCATGGTACTTGAACCAACCCACGGCAAATAAAACTTTTAATATGACCAAAGTAAACAAACTGGCAGGAGCGCTTATAGTATTTTTAATGCTGGGTAGTACAGCGACTTTTGCACAGGAGCAACAGGCGCCGGAGCAACAACAGCAATCGGCCGAAGTAACCGATGCCGAACTGACAAAATTTGTACAGGCGCTACAGGGCGTACAACAAGTGGCGATGGAGGCGCAACAAAAGATGATGCAGCTGGTGAAAGATGAGGGGATGGAATTTGCCCGTTTCAACGAGATTCACCAGGCTTCAGTAAATCCTGAAGTTGAGGTAGAAGCTACTGCCGAAGAAAAAGCGACCCACGAAAAGATCATAGGACAATTTGAATCTATGCAGGCGGGACTTCAGCAACAATTGGAGGAGTTCATCAGCCAACAGGGACTTACGCTGGAAAGATATGAGCAAATTGCGATGAGAATCCAGACTGATACGCAACTTCAACAGAGAATTCAGCAGATGCTACAGGGTTAAATTCTGAAAATATTCCTATTAAAGGAGGCTGTTTTAAGAGCTAGTAAAACGTCAATCTGAAGTAAATTCGGGCTGACAGGAACAGGGCTGTTAAGACAGCCTTTTTTTTGTGTCGTTTTTTCCCGGGTTTGTTAGCAGCATCCCAAAAATGACAGAGCGGGCTATAAAGTATCGTTAAAAAGTTTTGTTGGAAGATCCCTTTCTTTAATTTTAAAACACACTAAATCAGCACAGTGTAATTCACTCCTGATTTATGGATGCTTTAAAAAAGAAAAACTTACCAGTATGCTAGCAATGAATTATCGCGGTCCTTTCAGGATTCGTGCAGATCGTGACCGTCCTTTCCCAGAAATTGAGCATCCCGAAGATGCTATTGTAAAAGTTACCAGAAGTTGTATTTGCGGCTCAGACCTTCACCTGTATCACGGCCTTGTGCCCGATACCCGGGTGGGAACTACTTTTGGCCATGAATTTATAGGAGAAGTGGTAGATGTGGGCTCTTCGGTCACTAAAGTAAAAGTTGGCGACCAGGTGATGGTGCCCTTTAATATTGCCTGTGGTAAATGTGCATTTTGCAAGCAGGAAATGTACGGCATGTGTCATGAAGCTAATCCACAGTCTACCGCTGCCGGGGGAATTTTTGGTTACTCACATACTACAGGAGGTTACCATGGCGGGCAGGCAGAATACGTGCGGGTTCCTTATGCCAATGTAGGACCTACAGTGATCCCCGACTGGATGGATCCTGACGACGCCGTGCTCCTTACCGATGTGGTGCCCACAGGATACCAGGCAGCCGAAATGGGAGGCATCCAGGAAGGTGATACCGTGGTGGTATTTGGTGCCGGCCCAATAGGGATTATGGCAGCCAAATCGGCCTGGCTCTTTGGTGCGGGCAGAGTGATTGTGATAGATAAGCTCGATTACCGGCTTGAATTTGTAAAGGATTTTGCTCAATGCGAGGTGTATAATTTTACGGCACTTGAAGACCCGGTAGTGTTCATTAAAAAAATCACAGATTCGCTTGGGGCCGATGTTTGTATAGATGCCGTGGGTGCCGAAGCTGCGGGAGATACTATGAATACGATGCTGGGCAGAAAGCTGCTTATGCAGGGAGGCTCAACAACCGCGCTGCACTGGGCTATCAACTCGGTTAAAAAGGGCGGAATCGTATCAATAGTTGGGGTATATGGGCCTATTGATGCTTTAGTGCCCATTGGGAATGTTGTTAACAAGGGTATTGCCATCAGGGCGAGCCAGGCTTCGGTAAAAAGGCTGCTGCCAAAAATGATAGAGCACGTAAAATCGGGAACAATCAAGCCGAAGGAAATGATCACGCACCGCATTCCGCTGGAAGAGGTGGCCGAAGGTTATCACATTTTCAGCAATAAGCTCGACAATTGTATAAAAACCGTGCTTATTCCGCCATCAGCATAAGAGCAGCATTTTAAATTAAAAAACAGAATTTATGATCGGAGATCAAACCAAACCCGAAGACTTCAAGAATGAAAGAGGGGGCGACCACAGCCATATAAAAGGATGGGGAATAGACCGGGATCCAAAAAATGATCCCACTTACCCCATGAAACATAGAACAGATGAAGAAATAGAGGGATATACCTGGGAACGGCCCGAGCAACAACCGGTGAATATTGAAGTATTGCATTCGGTAGAACGGCCTAACATTCCGGCGGTTTTTGGAACAGCACAACCCCCAGAGGGCCTGAGTGGTGCCATAAGACGTTTTGCCTTTAAGTACAGTGAATCGAGCTATGGGCGCTGGCTTCCGTTAGTGATGGCCGATAGGATTGGTGAAATTGAGGGCATTGTTGATGACCTTAAAAAAGGGCATATCCCCAACCTGTTTGCCGAACACGGCTTAAAATCTGAATGGAAGTACAACCGCAAAAAATTTGTTCTAAAATCGGCAGTCACGGCAGCTGCATTGGCCGGCGTGCTGCTGTTTCTCACGCGAGATAAAAAAGATTAAGCTGAAGTTCATATTCGGTTAAAATTAAAACACAGGTGTCAAAAATGGCATTTTTGACACCTGTTTGTTTTTGATGTCTCTTATTTCAGAAGGAAATTCTTCAGGTCTTCGTAATCCGAAATTTGAACAGCTTTCTTTTCCCGGTGTTTCAATGCTTCAATATCAGGCGGGAGCGGGATCTTTTTTCCAATTACATCTTCAATAGTTTCCAGGAACTTTACCGGGTGGGCCGTTTCAAGGAAAATTCCGTAGTAATCTTTATGTTTCCGAAGGAATTCTTTGAGCCCCAAATATCCTACAGCACCATGTGGATCCATTAAATATCCTGTGTCTTCATAGACCTTCTTGACAATTTCCTTAGTTTGATCATCAGTATAACTGAAGGAAGACAGATGCGACTTCAGGTCCTCAAAATTATTGCTGAAAAGTTCCAGGATACGAATAAAATTGCTGGGATCACCAACATCCATGGCGTTAGAGATGGTCTGTACGCTGGCGGTTGGTTCATATTTCTGAGTTTGTAAAAATCGGGTGACCACGTTGTTCTCATTGTTGGCAGCTACAAAATGATCAATGGGTAGACCCATTTCTTTTGCGAGGAGTCCGGCGCAAATATTTCCGAAGTTACCACTGGGTACCGAAAAAGCCAGTTTTTGATCTCTGTTTTTCACTTGTTCATAGGCCAGGAAATAATAGAACATTTGAGGCAGCCAACGCGCCACGTTGATTGAATTGGCCGAAGTGAGTTTTCTATGCTGCTGAATTTCGGAATTCAAAAATGCCATTTTCACCATGCTTTGACAGGCATCAAAAGAACCATCTACTTCGAGGGCGGTAATATTTTCGCCCAAAGTGGTGAGCTGTTTCTCCTGTATCTCACTCACTTTACCTTTAGGGTAGAGGATGACCACCTCAATACCTTTTACCTTCAGGAAGCCCCTGGCCACGGCGCCCCCGGTATCACCCGAGGTTGCCACAAGTACCGTAACTCCCGGAATGTTGCCTTTCTTTATGAAATAGCCCAGGGTGCCCGCCATAAACTTGGCACCTACATCTTTGAAGGCCAGGGTAGGGCCGTGGAACAATTCCAGTACGCCCACCTGCTCTTCAACGGGTTTTACTGGGAAGTCAAAATTTAGCGTATTTTCTATAATGCCAGCTAATTCGGCGGGAGGTATTTCTCCTTCCACAAACTGGCCGATTGCTTGCGTGGCAATTTCGGTTGGGGTAAGGGAAGAGATTTGTTGAAAGAATTGCTTCGGAAGTTTTTTTATTTCCTCCGGAAAATACAGCCCTTTATTGGGTCCCAAACCATTGAGCACCGCCGTTTCAAAACTTACTTTGTGGTTTTTGTCGTTTAAGCTGAAGTACTTCATGATATGATTTTTACGCCTTCATTCCCTATGTTAGAGAGGTGAAGATCAAAGTCTATTTCCTTTTCCTGGTAGTATTTCTGGATAGCTGCTCCCGTTTGTTTGGCTGAAGCCTCGCCTTTACACATCGCAAAGACCGAGGGCCCCGAGCCGGAAATGCCAAATCCCAAAGCGCCGCTCTCCCGGGCTATAATCTTAAGCTCGTCAAAAAAGGGAATTAAAATAGAACGTACAGGTTCTACGATTTCATCTTTAAGGCTTCTGCCCAAAAGATCGTAGTCATTGGAGTACAGAGCACTCACAAAAGCGCCTAAATTTCCCCACTGTTTTACAGCTTTTTGAAGGCTGATGCTCTGCCTGATGATAGAACGGGAATCCATAGTCTTTACTTCAATTAACGGGTGCAGGATCACCATGCGCAGATCTTGCGGAGTGGGCAGGTGAATTACTTCAAGCGGCTCGTAACTTCTTATGAGGTTAAAGCCGCCCAAAAGTGCCGGTGCGACGTTATCGGCATGTGCATTTCCGCTGGCAAGGCGTTCCCCTTCCATAGCAAAGGGAATAAGTTCTTCGGGAGAAAAGGGCTCGTTTAGAAGTTTATTGACGGCAAAAACTGCTCCTGCCGAGCTTGCTGCACTGCTTCCAATCCCGCTACCTGCTTTGATCTTCTTATAGATCTCGATATCAAAACCCTGTTGCGAATTCAAATGCTTCAGGAGCGCACGAACGGCCACTCCGGCTACATTTTTATCTGCTTCCATAGGAAGGTCCTGTCCGGTGATCTTTGTTATTCTTATCTCGCCTGTAGCATTCTTCCGAAGCAACATTTCATCACCTATAGACTTCAGGCAACAACCCAGCACGTCAAAACCGCACGAGAGATTTGCAACAGTTGCCGGGGCAAATATTTTGATTTCGTCCATGGCCTATTTTTTTCCGATTCTTATGATGTCGGCGAAGATCCCGGAGGCAGTGACATCTGCACCGGCACCTGCTCCCTTCACGATCAATGGCTGCTGGCTGTAGCGATCTGTAAAGAAAAGTACAATGTTGTCACTCCCGCTCAAATTATAGAATGGATGCTCGGGGCCAACTTGTTGCAGCCCTACACTGGCCTTGCCATTTTCAAGCTGGGCCACATATTTTAGCTGGGCATTGTTCTGGGCGGCATTGTCATAGATCTCTTTAAACTTAGGTTCGTCTTTCTTTAAAATCTCAAAGAATTCTTCATTAGAACCGGCTTCGAGACTCTCTTTAGAAAGAAAACTCTTATTCTCTATATCTTCAAGTTCCATCTGGAGTCCGCTTTCGCGGGAAAGGATGAGTATTTTTCGGGCCACGTCTACCCCGCTAAGGTCAATAGTAGGATCGGGTTCGGTATAGCCTTCTTTCATCGCTTTTTCTACCACCTTGTAAAAAGGTTCTGTGGCGTCATAATTATTAAAGACAAAATTGAGGCTGCCCGAAAGCACCGCCTGAATTTTAGTGATTCTATCTCCCGAAGCCACGAGGTTCTTAAGCGTATCTATAATGGGTAAGCCTGCACCTACGTTGGTTTCGTATAAAAAAGAAGCGCCGTATTCCCGTGATAGATCCTGCAGTCTTGAGTAGCTCTTAAATTCCTGGGAACAGGCAATTTTATTACAGGTCACCACCGAAATTGAGTGGGAGAGGTAATGGTCATATAGCGAGGAAATCTCAGGACTGGCTGTGTTATCCACAAAAATGCTGTTGCGAAGGTTCAGGGATTTTACCTGCTCAAAAAAGGCATTTTTGTCACCCTTTTCTCCGTTATCAAGAAGTTGTTTCCAGTTTTCGAGATTCAGACCGTTCTCGTCAAAAACCATCTTTTTGGAGTTGGAGAGGCCGAGGATCCTTACTTTAAGTCGAAGTTTGTCCAGGAGGTAAGCTTCCTGGTTCTTTAACTGGTTGAGCAGTTTACTACCCACATTGCCCACCCCTGTGATAAAGAGGTTGAGTTCTTTTGAAGGCACTTCAAAGAATTGTTCGTGAAGCACATTGAGGGCTTTGGTAACATCTTTTTTAGCGATTACTGCTGAAATATTACGTTCTGAAGAGCCCTGTGCGATGGCCCTGATGTTGATATTGTTATTGCCCAGCGCACTGAACATTTTTCCGCTTAGCCCGTGATGGCTCTTCATGCGGTCGCCCACCAGCGCAACAATGGCGATATCATCTTCAATCTCCACACTTTTAATTTTTCCCGACTGTATCTCTACCTCAAAAGCTTCATTGAGCGCATCTTTTGCAGCCTGGGCTTCATCCTCTTTTAGGGCAAGGCAAATGCTGTGTTCCGAAGAAGCCTGGGTGATTAAGACCACACTTATGTTCACGTGGAATAATGCCTCGAAGCAGCGTTTTGAAAACCCGGCTACTCCCACCATTCCGCTGCCTTCAATATTGATCAATTTTACAGCGTCAATATGAGTGATGCCGGTAACCCATCTAAAGTTTTCTTTACATCCTTTAGAAATTACGGTGCCTGCTGCTTCAGGCTTAAAAGTATTTTTGATATTGATCTTGATCTCATTCTTTAGAAGTGGCTGAAGGGTGGGAGGATATAAGACTTTTGCACCAAAATGTGAAAGCTCCATGGCTTCTTCATAAGAGATGTTCTTTAAAGCATAAGCCTGCGGCACTATACTGGGGTTGGCGGTATACATTCCGTCTACATCGGTGTAAACCTTCAGGGTTTGCAAATTGAGCGCACCGGCAAAGATCGCTGCAGTAAAATCTGACCCGCCCCGGCCAAGGGTGCTGGGAACGCCTTGCTCATTGCGGGCTACAAAGCCGGGCACGACAAAGAGTTTTGCCCTATTTTGGTTAAAGAGATCCTGGATGTTTTTATAAGTCTTTTCGTAGTTCACCTGAATTTTCTCCTGGGTATTTCTGCAAACAATAAGCTCCCGGCTGTCAACAAACAGCACGTCTTCTTGCAGGCTTTGGAAGTATTCAGCAATAATGAGCGAGGATAGAATTTCTCCAAAACCCGAAATTACGTGTCGGGTACGATCAGATAGCTCATTTAGCAGGTAAACCCCTTCATACAGTGTTTCCAGTCGGTTAAATTCATTTTTTACACGGGCAAGGATCCGGCTTTGATCTTTTACCTGAATTAATTCTTTGACGACATTAAGATGTCTTTTTTCATTTTTTTCGAGCAGGTCTTTATAGGAAGCGTCTTCATTTGCGGCGAGTTCGGCCATTTGCAGCAGTTCATTGGTGACGCCGCCAAAAGCTGAAAACACAGCGATGGTATTATCGGTATTAACATGATCTTGAACAATCTTGGAAACGAGTTTAATATTTTTCGAAGAGGCAACAGACGAGCCCCCGAATTTCAGGATATTCATAAGGTTGGATTTTTAAGACTATAAATGATTTAGTGTCTTGTTTAAAAACAAGAAGGTATGCGGACGGAAATATATTAGATCACTACCCCCAAGGGGTAATCATAATCATTGTAGTAATAGTCATCGTGGCAACAGTCCCTGTCGCGGAAAGAAATAGATTATATGTGGACTGTTTATTGCTCATGTATGGCTTACAGTTGGTGAATATATTCAATATTTTCAATTAAAGAAATTTATAAAAGTATTTTTTCGTAAAAAACTGTAGTTTGTTTAATATTTCAGTCTTTTTTGTATAAAGTGAACAGCTTTTCCGAAGAACTTTTAAAGATGCTCATGCCAGGATTGCAAAGTGTAGGGGTGCTTAGCCGAAGACTATTAAAGAAATATTAATTAGGGTTTTTATGAGGGTATTTAGCATAGCATTAACGGGGATTGCAATCTTATCTGGGTACTTTGAAAAAAACTTAAAAAAAGAGCTATTATGAAATTAAAGAAATTTTATCTTTTAATGTTGCCAATGATTCTAAGTCTCGGATTAGTGGCGTGTAGTGATGATGATGATGGTGGGGTAGATCCCGATCTTCCACCAACCGGAGCTATTGTTGTAGATGAGCAGGTAACTGTGCAGGATGGTACCTTAACTATCAATTCAGTAAATATTAGTGAAGACGGATGGGTGGTAATTCACCGTGATAATAACGGAGCACCTGTAGTGCCTGGAATTATCTCTGTTCCCAAACAAATTGATGATGGGCCTACCACTAATGTGACTATTGAATTAAAAGATGGTGAGCAGGTACAAAATGGAGAAACCCTATGGGTAATGCTTCACGTAGATAACGGGGAGAGCGGCGTGTACGAATTTGATACCGTTAACGGTGTTGATGCGCCTGTTACCGATTTACAGGGAGATATTGTAACCGTACCCTTTACTGTAGTTGTAGAAGGTGATGATGTTTTGCTTACTGCTGCCGACCAGGATCTAGTGAATGGGGTGGTTTATGTTGAATCTATTACCCTTGAAGAGGATGGGTATGTGGTGATCCACGAATCTAATGACGCCGGAGACGGCCCTCAGGTTCCTGAAATCATTTCTCAACCTGTTTATCTTGAAGCCGGTGCCTATGCTAATGTAGGAGTGCCATTAAAAGAAGACGCCACTGTTGAAGCCGGAGATGTTTTATGGGTAATGCTCCATGAAGATACCGGGGAAGAGGGTGTTTATGAATTTGACGGTGAGAATGGACTTGACAGTCCTCTTACAAAAGATGGAGATATTGTGGTTACCCCAATTACAATTAATGATGTGACTGAAGCACCAATGAGCGGTATGCTTACAGTAAATGACCAGCCTATTGTTGACAACACTATTACTGTTGAAAGCATCAATGTTGATATGGATGGATGGGTTGTAGTTCATGCTACTAATGAAGCCGGAGACGGACCTCAGGTTCCCGAAATTATTTCTGAACCTGTGTACCTTGAAGCCGGAGACAACACCGATGTTGTAGTGACTTTTGAAGAAGATGCCAATGTTGCTGCAGGAGATACCGTTTGGGTAATGCTGCATGACGACACAGGAGTTGAAGAAGTCTATGAGTTTGACAACATGAACGGGCTTGATTTGCCTCTGTTTGATGATGACGGAATCATTGTTACTCCAATCACTCTTGAATAGTAAAATAATTGCTAATATTGAAAGGCTGCCGGTTTTGGCAGCCTTTTTTTATTCCTGAATTTTAACTTAACCTGAAGCAGTTCAGCTACTCCTAAATATTTAAACTAAAAATCAATAATTCGTTCATTTGTACTCCAAAAATGGCACTTTTGAAGAGGATTTTCCGCAAGGTACAAAACACGGCTTAGTGAGCAAATTTCTTCCAGACGCCGGTGGCCGATTTTATGATCAACAACATTAAGATCCCAACGGCCAGGCCTGTGAGCAACTCTACCAGAATTCCCGGTAAGCCGGGAAGAAGGTCGTGCATAAAATGAATGTTATGAACAAAAATTCCGCCTGAAACCAGGAGTAAAGCTATAGTTCCAATTATCGAAAGGCTTTTAATGACCTTAGGCAGGGCACTAACCAAAAAACCTCCTATTTTGTCTGAGATACTGTCTTTTCGATCATTAAGGTCTATGAGTTTTGCCCCAAATTCATCCATTCTTACAATGAGGGCCACAATACCGTACACGCCAACGGTAGCTATAAAAGCAATGACGGTAACCACAAGAATTTGCGTGACCAGAGTTTCGTTGGTAACACTGCCCAACGCAATAATGACGATCTCTACTGAAAGTATAAAATCGGTTAAAATGGCCGATTTGATTTTTTCTTTTTCGATCCTTAAAATCTCTTCTTCGGAAAGTTTTTCGAGTTTAGGTGTATCAGTTTCATGAGCATGAGGAAAGAAATATTCATAAATTTTCTCTGCACCTTCGTATGCCAGATATAGTCCGCCAATGATCAGAATTACGGTCACTGCAGCTGGCAGAAAGGCGCTTAGCAAGAAGGCGAGTGGCAGGATAATCAACTTGTTTAAAAAGGAGCCTTTTGTGATTGCCCATAACACCGGCAATTCACGGGAAGACATGAAGCCGGAGGCCTTTTCGGCATTCACCGCAAGGTCGTCACCAAGGATTCCTGCAGTTTTCTTTCCGGCGACTTTAGACATCATGGCAACGTCGTCCATTAAAGTGGCAATATCATCTAAAAGAGCAAAAAATCCTGAAGCCATAGTTGGTTATAATTTTTTGCAGGCAAGATAAGCGGTTTTTGGAAATTTCAGGAGCATTAGGAGAGGAGTTGGTTCATCTTCACATAACTTTATTATTAAAAAGCAAGGAACTCGCTTAAAGCAGCGGGAAAATCTCTGCTGAAAAATGCCATTTTTGAGAGGTAAGCTGAAGTGGTTTTACTCGCACATAAAATATCTTTTCCGAAGAAATTAAAAAAGTCTTTATTGAACAATTTTGAGGAAGAGTGCTATTCTTCAGCAAAATTATTTAAAAGCTTATTGCCTAAAGAATAGCCCGGGCCCTACGATGACGAAATTGTGAGAGTAGCTCAAGTTCGCTGTTGCTGCGACAAATCTGGTACTTATTTACAATAGAATCCTGTGATGTGCTGCCTGCCGACAAAACTTCCGATCTCATTCCTACCGGGGGTTTTCCACAGGGCGTGGCCTCGTATTTTTCCCAGTCTGTAAATAACATGCTGACTCCGGACAGGCTGATAATGGTGAAAATTATAATTCTTTGTATAGCTTTCATAACTGTGATTAGGTTTGATGCTGGTTTGGTTGATGGTTGTAGATTAGAGGGGTTTTGGTTGCTTACTCACGGCGGTATTAATACGGCTGAAGGAGCTAAGCAGAATCTTATAATAAATTCCTATCAAAAGGAGATGTATGAATAAAGAGAGAATCTGATTCCAGAAATCGGTTAGATAAAAGCCCATTTTTGCAGCGAGAAGAGTAGCTGTAGCAATGAATGCGGCAAGAATAAAAAATGCAACAATAGTTTTAAGACTGGCAACAAGAGATAGCGAGATCACGCGCTTTAGATAATCTTTGCCGTCGCCATTCTGGTTAATTTCGAAAGTCTTTCCCATTCCCCAGGAGATCGCAGTGAGAGCAACGATTAGCTTTAGATATAGCGACCATACGGGAACATCTACAGAATTTGCTGGGAAGTTGTACAAAAGGGCCAAAAGCAGAAGATGGGCCAAAAAATATTTAAACGCAATGAAATCTGAAAGCTCACCGTGGGCCAGGAGCTTTTCAAGCCTTTTAATCTTAAACCAAATCATAATCTTTTCATTCTTAAGTCGGTGACTTACATAAAACTCTTGTAGGGAGATCATCGGCCTTTTTCATTCGGCAGATTCACATAGAGTCGTAAGTCTAACAGCTGTAGGGAGTGCTGTTTCTTCGGGTGACAGGACAGGGATCTTTAGAAATATCTTCAGAAGAAATTGTCCTGTTAAATTTCCGACAATATAGATAGAAAATTTGAAATTCTTTAGGGGTAGGTGAAAATTTATGAGCTGGTTAAAAGCAAGTTATGAGCTAATGAAATTCCGAAGCTATTCCAGGCCTCTCCTGATAATTGCCAGAAGAAAAGCTTAGAATGTAGACATAAGTAGGCCTTAGCCGAATTTTAACTGCTTGGGTGGTGTGCGATAAATTAGCTAATGATCATTAAAGTTCTGTAACTCCAATGATGTTTACAACCGAAAAAACACTATTGGGATCAGGAATTTCAATCATTTCATATTCACCTGTTGAAGGCCTGTACTTAAAAAGGTGTTTTTTATTATCAGCTCCTATCAGTTCAGCAAATTCTTTTGCCTCTTTATTGTAAAAAGTTTTATGAGCAAAGTTAAGGGTTGAAATGCGTGGAACTTTAGAGATTTCCTTCGCTGTACCATCCTGCACGTTGAAAGTTACCGGCCTCACTTCTGCCATTAAATTGGAGTTTGGTACTGGTGAAAATCCGAAGAGTGTATGGCCATTCCCGCTGTATCCAAGGTTGGTGATCCCGGCTTCCCGGCCCGTGAACGGAAGAACTTCTACAGCGTCATTTTCAAGATCGATTTCCAGAAGATCGGGATCCCAATTGCTGTTTTTGAGGGTTACGGCATATATTTTTTGACCTATGAGGCTTGTGGAATACACGTTGGAATAGCCCATGGAATGTAGATCAACTTCAGAAGTTGTGGTCACCTTAAAAGTATCCGGTTCAATTCTAACCATTTTAACAGGCTTAACACTGGTGGGCAAATCCAGGTCTTCTCTGGTAATTCCTATAAGATTTTTGTTTTCTTCATCCCAGTCTAAAGACATCAATGCAGTATTCTCTCCAAATTCTTCCGGAAAATCAAGAATGGCAGATACAGTTTTACCCGATTGCTTATCGTAAATATAAAGAATGCCTTTTGGAGGGTCAAAACGGTGTTCATAGATAAAGATCTTTGATCCCGATGAGGTAACCGAATTAAAGATGGTATTAAATTCTATCCCGGGAATTCTATCTGTCTGGGTCACCTGGCCCGTGTTATTCCCAATGGTATACAGCGTGCCATCGTTCTGTAGCGCGATGTAATTAAAGGAGTCTACAGTCTCTTCGGGAGTTTTAGGTGGTTGTTCTTCTTCTGCGGAAGAATCCTCCTCTGAACAGGAAAATAGAAAAACGAGTAAGGCCGACATGAGTAATGACCTGAATATTTTTGAAGACATACATCAAAATTTATAGAGGTGAATGTAATTAATATACAGGTATGTAGGAGCAAAATTTTTTTAAATATTTTCCTGAATTGAGTGTCAAAAATGGCATTTTTCAGAAGTAATTTTTATAAGATCAATCTGCTGAATTTGAAGAGTTTTCAGGGTGCTAAAAGATGAAAAACATGCAGAATTAATTCAAGTAAAGTTCCTGCCCGGCCTTTTTGGTGATGCCAAATTTTCCTGTATTTCAAGAAATCATCTTAAAGGACAACTTTTAATCGAAATCAAATTCTTCAGAATGTATTCTTGCTTTAGGGATCTTGAGCGCTTTAAGTTCTTTGCAAACAGCCTTCCGCATGTTCCTGGGTCCGCAGAAAAAGATGTCACTGTTTTGGATTTCAGGATGATTTTCGGGATGAAAGTAGCCGTCGGTTTCCTGGGAGATCACTTCCACATGAAAATGTGGCATTTTCTTTTCTAAGGCTTGAAAAGTCGATATATGTGTCGCTGCGGCGGCATTTTGCACGCAATAATATAATTTTACGCTCAGGGGATCATCGGGATGGCTAAGCAGGTAGTTGGCCCAGCTAAGAAAAGGAGCAATTCCCACGCCGCCACCCAGCCAAACCTGCTGTTTGCTGGCAGTCTTAAAATTAAATCGACCGTAGGGGCCTTCAAGTAAAGCCGGAGTATTAGGTTTGATTAGGGCATATAGCCGGTGGGTGTAATCTCCCAAAGATTTTACCATGATCGATATTTTCCCGTCCCGGCTGTGATCGCAGATGGTAAAAGGATGGCTCTCTGCCGAAATATCTTCAGAAAGAAAGGAAAAGAAGTAAAACTGCCCGGGCCGGAAATGAGTATCTTTTTTCTTTTTTGGCTGAAGTTCAATTTCTACAATATAGTTGTTTAAATACCGGACTCCCGTGACTGAATACAGACTTTTCTTTTTTACAAGATCGAATAAAACCGACTTGTACAACCAGGCCGAAATGCCACCAACTGACAGCAGTCCCATATAAATTCCAAGAGCAGGATTTTCAGAAAAAAAGATCCCCTGAAAGAAGATATGCGCTACTCCTAAAATAAAGAAAAAACCCATGAACTTATGGGAGATCTTCCATTTATCATACGGGATCTTTACAACCAGGGTAAAGATTACAAGTAAGATCATTCCCCAAAGCGACCAGCTGCCAAGGTCAATTTCCATGCGGCGGTGAAGGGGGAACAGGTACCAGAGGGCTTTGGAAACATCGGTTGGAATCCACCTAAGCGCGAGGAAAATTGGATGCGCCAGGATCAAAAAGAAGGCAAATTTCCCTGTGGTGCGGTGCATTTTGTACACCTTGTCAAGGCCTCCAAACCAGTTTTCGAGGAATGTTAACCGGCAAGTTAATATTAAGCTGAGGGCAAGCAACGCAAAGCCGGTGAGGGAAAATAACTGACTTGCATATACAAGAAAAGGAGTGGCATTGTGCTTTACCGTAGTTTCGGGATAGGAGAGCATCCACAGCGGGATAACCAGCAGCGCAATTCCCCAAAAAATAATAGCACCTGGGTGTTTACCTGTCAGCCTGTTTGTTCCGGGGCTGGTGGTGAGGTTATAGGACAACATATCTTATAGCTTAGTGATTTTCATACTAATGCACAGCAGTACTGCTGCTGTTTCTAAGATGTCCTGAAAGGGTGGAAGGATTCTTGTAAAAACCAATGTGTATTACCACATTGATCAGCACTCTAAAATTACAATAAAAACCTAATTGAGGAGATGGAAACCGGAGGAAATTCTACCTTAAAAAAAGGTTCCAAAAATGGCATTTTTGGAGACTGCTTACACTTACTGTAGCAGTGTTTGTACACTATGTTTTAGTAAGATTAGTTATTTAATTGTTTGCTATGGTTCTTGATTATCAGGATTGAGAATATTTTTCGTCAAACTTCTTCCTGGCATACTCATTAAACTCCTGTATTTCATTTTCAGTCATTTTGGCTTTTAAAGAATCTAATTGAATACTCCATTTTGTTCCGTAGGGAGCCATTATAAGCGAATCTGGTTGGTTTTCCCAGTAATCTGCCTCTTCCAGTATTTTATCAATGGAGTATTTAGCTAACTCTAAATTAGAAGCTATCCCGGGAGCATCTTCTTTTGAGGATGAGTTATTATTAGAGTTACAACTAAAAAAGGCGAGAGCTATAGTGAAGACAAGAATTTTTTTCATGCATAAAATTTTTGATGATTAAGAATTATCTAAAGTTATACTTTTCTGGCATTTAATAATTTCAGCTCATGTTAAATTAATTATTGATTTTCAATTAGTTGGATCTTGGTTTTTGTTTCCTAATACTCTACTTCTACATTAATTGATTGTGCTCCTTCCACTTCTTCCCATTTTCCCAGGCTGCTTCCTCTCATATAAGCATTTCCTTTAGTGAGGATAGCTCCCATAAAAACTTTACGTGGTTTTTTAGCGTCTGGTATGATTTCCACTCCAACAAAAAAGTCCTCTTCAAGGTAAACGGAGTATTTCGTAAGGTCAATGTTCACCCACCCCTGCTCAATAAGTTTTCGTTGAATAATATTTTTGAAGATTATTCTATCTCCAGGTCGGTCGTCCAGGTTCTCATAAAAATTTATTCTTATATAGGCACTATCTGCTTCAAAGCCACGTCTCATATAAAAATTCACATCTTTAACTCTAACAGTTTTATTGTTTGGAATTTTAATTTGTTTTGCACTTTCGATAACGTCCATTTCAGTTGAGATGGTACTCACCCATAATAATGGGTTGTAACTTTTAACTCCTATTTTCTTATTTTTCTTCTTCCTGTTAGTCACTATAACCTCAGATAATTTGTTTTCATTGGGCTGAAGTTGAATCACGAGGTTTTTGGAGGTTTTAATGGGAATTCTTACCGTTTGATAATTCACGTGACTAATGGTAAGGCTATCGCTTGCAAAGGCTTTAGGAAATTTGATCTTAAACTTTCCATCCAGGTTTGAAACTGTACCTTTATTTTTATTGACCACACCCATATTCGCAAATTCAACAGGATTATTGGTTTCGGAGTCAATAAGTAGTCCGCTAATTTCAATTTCCTGCGAAAAGGCAGAAAGGCTTAGACATAGTGAAACAACTAAGGCGGAAATAGATTTTTTCATGTTTAAATTTATACCTAACAGGGTTTTAGTTCAAAAAACTGTCTAAAAAGTCATTTCCCGTCTACCTGTCTCCTAACTTCAGGCGCTTCAGGTTCTTTTCACTTTGATTATTAAATCAATAAGATTAAAAAAAATCAGAATGATAATTTAACAGCTTTTAGACAGCTCTAATCGTGGATAATCAGACAGTCCTCTTAGTACATCCCGCTTTTTAGGCGCACCGTGAATACTTTAGGACCAGCCAGTTCATTCCCATCCTGCTTAAACTTCGGATTGTATTTCCCCGTGGGGAGATCCCCAAACGTATATGAATTACAGGCCTTGGCAACGTCAACATATTTAGTCGCAGCTGTATTCAGGGCAGATACTGCAAGATCTGCAACCAAACCTAATACACCGCCAGCCCCGGTACTGACTGATGTATCATAAACAACCTCTCCTTTTCTATTATATAAAACCTCGTTAGTACGGGTGGATTTTATAATGTATTCTACTTCTACCTTTACAGTGGAGCCAATGGCTGACTTGTCCCATTTATTGATGATCGTAAAAACAGCCAGGTCAGCACCAAAGATTTCTCCGAATGTTTTTAGCGGTGAATTCAGAAATAACTCGGCATCATAGGCACTTTCCTTCTTTAAGATCTCCATTGACAGAAATGGAGGAACTACATAATATCCTGCATTTGCCAGGGGAACATTTAAGGTAGTATGAAAATATTCCTTGGCTTCCACATTTGTGGTTCGGTTGATGGGCGGCATCAACAAAATTGTCAAAGGCTCCTGCTCATACATTTGTTGATAGGCAGTAGATTTAGCAACTTTCGGTGCACTGCAACTGGCTAGGCTTAAAACAAGCAGACTGAAGATAAACAGGGCTTTTTTCATAACTCGGTCATTTTTAATATTCTATCAATAAATATTTTAGATTCGGGGTAAAGCTGTATTTCTTTAGCCAACATATCTTTTCCTTCGGCTAATCTTCCGGTTTTCATCAGGATAAAGCCATAATCGGCGTGTATCCCGGGGGGGACAACACCTCTTGTCCCTTTTTGTTTTGAAATCACTTTCTCATAATTCTCAAGCAGGGCCACTAAGGAAGCTTCGTCACTGTTTTTGATATAATTATAGCTGGCGGCTTCATATTTTTCCCAAGAGTATAATTGTTTGGGGGCACTGCAGGACATGGCCAGTATGACTACGCTAAATAGTAAAATTATTTTTTTCATGGTAGTTTTATTTTTTTAGTCTCTTGAGTAGATACAAATATTTTTTTTTGATAGATTACCTCACCATTATAGAGAACAGAAAGGTTATGAGATCCTGTGGAAATGGCATATACTTTTCCTTTTGGTCTGTCACTATGGTCTTTTTGGACTTCTGCTGAAAAGGAGGTATTGTCATCGATACTTACCTCTACGCCAGATTCATAATTCTTCGGATTCCCCAGGAAAATAAGAAAGGCTTCATTTTCTAAACCTGAAGTGGTGGTTTTTACGCCGGTACATCCTAATGTTGTAAACACAGTAAATAAAAGGATCATTTTTTTCATATTTTCGTTTCTTTAATATAATACCTGTCCAGAGTACTGGTGTCAATCGCTCCTTCCACAAAAGAAACCATGGAGAATTGAGACTGTGGACTTTCACCACCCATGTACATTACTTTTACTTTTCCTACTGTTTTACCTGGTAATTCGACCATCATTCCTGTCTGCGGATTTTTAACTGATTTGCCTTTTTCAACGACTTCAAAAATGTCATTCACTTTAATCCCCTGACTGGCACCACCAGATATTAATATTCCATCCTCGTCATAAGAAAGGAAATAAGATTTCCAGGGCCTGTCCATACAGTTATTAATGATATTTTCTACTAGTTTAGAAATTGCCACCGAAATTGCTTTATCACTAAGAGTTGCGTCATAATCTGTGCGCTCCCCAAGACCCATCACGGTTTTGTTCGTGGTTTCGGCCTCACCTTTGGCTTCTTCAGAATAAATGATCTGGCCGGTGGAAACATCAACCAGACGTAAACTGACGCCCGCTTGTACGGTTTGGGTCTTACTTCGTGAAAAAGCATTTACATCGCCAATATTTTTACGCCCGAATTCAGTGACCGAACCTATAATTAAATAATCGGCCCCTACTTTCTGCCCCTGATTATCTGAAAGTTTATATTCTTCCATGATTTTATCCATCTCCTGCCGTTCCAGAAGAATAAACTTGTTCGAGGAAGCCAATTTGGTGGTTAAAATGTCCAGCGCCTGATTGGTAATTGGATCATTTTCTTTGTCATAAAAGATTCCTTTGGCATACTGAGTTTCATTCGAAAAACGAGCAATAGCAACTTTTCGTTTTAGTCCCTGCGCCTCGGGTTGCTTTACTTCCATGACTTGTGGTTCCACTTGAACCACTTTTTGCTGCACAGTACAGCCTATGAGGGTGCATCCAAGTGCAAGGCTCATTAGAGTTTTTTTCATTGTACAATAAGTTTTAAAAAGAATATTTTACCGGAATTCCGGATAATCTCCTCGGGAAATTTTCTGGTAGGGCAGAAGGTCCAGATGACTACACAATATTAAGAAAATATTGTTAAAGTTTCTTAAAAAAGTTGATATTGTAGATAAAAGTATATTCCGCTAATGCACTCAGTAGAAACTTTTATAATTTTTTAATCGAAAAAGGTCTGGATGATAATCAGACAAAAGCTTGTAGGGAGTCGCTTCTGCCCTTAACTCGTTAACTAGTTTTTAAATATAAACAAAAAAACCATTGATTACCAAATCAATATGAAATTTAGGTTAGATGTGAATTGACTTCAGCCCTATGAAGAAATGAAAATAGTTCTCTTCATGATAAAAATCCACTATATAATCAACAGATCTGCGTTTCCGTGGTATAAACAGGTCTTCCGTGGGCTTAATCAGCTGCCTTCAGGGCCTTTTAAAAAAAATGATTTTTAATTTACTGACTTTCTTCAGTTTAGGGTATTTGCCTGTATTTTTTATTTGTAATTGTTTTAAATAAGCTTTTGTATTTAGATTATGCTTCCTAGATTTGCGCTCTATTTATAATTAGTCTAAATTAATTTATATAAAATGCATCAGAAATACTACATCATGTTTTTGTTTATGCTTATGGCTACAATTGGTTTTAGTCAGGCAACAGGAAACATTGAAGGAAATGTCATTAGCAGTAACGGTAATCCTATTGCCAATGCTAATGTGAATGTTTTAGGAACAAGCCTGGGTTCAGAAACCAACCGGAACGGGGAATTTGTTATTAAAGCCATTCCGCAGGGAAATTATACGCTTCGGGTTTCTTACGTGGGTTATGAAAACAAAGATCTTGCTTTTTCAGTTCAGGCCGGGCAAACTACTGAAATTCCTGCTGTTATTTTGAGAAATAATGAAGAGGATCTGGATGAGGTAATTATCACCGGTAACGCTAACATCAACAGCTTTGCAAGAGCTAAAAGTCAGTATGTGGCTAAACTTCCTCTAAAAGATATTGAAAACCCGCAGGTTTACAATACTATAACGGGAGAATTGCTGGAGCAGCAGGTGATCACTTCTTTTGACGATGCCCTAAAAAATGCTCCCGGAATTACCAAACTCTGGGAATCTACAGGTAGGGGAAGTGATGGCGCCGGATATTTCTCTATAAGAGGTTTCGCCGTACAGCCTACTTTGGTCAACGGCTTACCCGGTTTGACCAATGGAAGCCCCGATCCTGCTAATATTGAAAGCATAGAAGTCATTAAAGGCCCTTCTGGGACCCTTTATGGAAGCAGCCTTATCTCTTATGGTGGGTTGATAAACGTGGTGACAAAAAAGCCGTACGATTACTTTGGCGGAAATATCTCCTACACCATGGGAAGCTTCGGGATGAATCGTGTTACAGCCGATGTGAACATGCCTCTTGATGAAGATGGTGACGTGGCTTTGCGTGTAAACACAGCATATCACAAACAAAACAGCTTTCAGGATCTTGGCTTCAGCGAATCTTTCTTTGTGGCACCTTCGTTGAGCTATAAGGTGAATGATCGTTTGTCATTTTTAATAAATACAGAATTCTATACTTCTGAAAGTACCAATCCTGCAATGTTATTTCTTGACAGGGGTGCGCCGTTAAAGGCTACAAATATGGATGAATTGGGTTATGACCCCAACCGTTCTTATACAAGCAATGATCTTACACTTAAGAACCCTAACTACAGCCTTCAGGGGCAAATGGAATACAAGTTATCTGATAACTGGACGTCTCAAACAGTCTTTTCCAGAAGTTCTTCTAAATCTCTTGGTCACTACTCCTATTTGTACGAAACCACAAGGTTCTACATGGGGCGTACAGAGGTAGAAGGCTCTGTGACCAATTTAGATGAAGGTTTTGTCTTTACCCGTTACATGAATAATCAAAATTCTACCACGCTAACCAGTGATATTCAGCAGAACTTTATTGGAGATTTCAAGATTGGAGATTTGAGAAACCGCATGGTTGTTGGGCTTGATTATTTTAACAGGGAGACTATCGACAATAGTTCAGGTTATATCGCCAACGGAAATGTGTACATAGGCGATGCAAGCCTGCAGAATGTGAATGAAAGCGTCTTTGGCAGGTTTGATCCCGCTAATTACGTGAGGAACAATGATAGCGGATTACTTTCGGAAGCATCGGTTAACAACCTGCTTTCAGGTGTAGCTTTAAATAATTCTACGATCACTGAAGAAGTGTACAGTGCCTATATTTCAAATGTGCTGAATATTACTCCTAGGATTTCTGCTATGGCCAGCTTGAGAATTGACCAGTTTGAAGGCGAGAATAACAGCCAGACAGCGCTTTCTCCAAAATTCGGACTTGTTTATCAGCCAATCCTGGAAAGAGTTTCAGTTTTTGCGAACTATATGGACGGCTTCAGCAATGTTGATCCGCGAGAGCAGGGGAATCCTGCAGAGGGTGCTACAACTACCGTGAGCTTTGATCCTGAAAGAGCTAAGCAGCTGGAGGTGGGAACCAAGCTAAACCTTGTTAAAGACCGCGTTTCTGCCAGTCTTAGCTACTATGATATCAAAGTTTCCAACATTGTGATGGAAGATATGGACAGGCCGTTCTACTACGTGCAGGAGGGAGAGCAGTATAGCCGCGGTTTTGAAGCCAGTATTACCGCCACTCCTGTTGATGGGTTAAATGTAATTGCAGGTTACAGCTACAATGAAAGTGAACTTGAAGAGTCTGGTTTACGCCCTGAAACTGCCGGACCTAAAAATCTTGCGAACCTATGGGCGAGCTACAGCTTTGCCGGTAACCTGGATGGTTTCGGACTTGGTTTTGGAGGAAACTATGCAGGTGAGAACATGATCTTCAATAGAAATCTTGGAACCTTCACACTTTCATCGTATACCATTCTAAATGCAGCAGTTTTCTATAATGCAGAGAAGTTTTCGGTTAACCTGAAGCTAAACAACCTTACTGATGAGGAATACTATAATGGTTGGTCAACAATCAATCCGCAAACGCCAAGAAATTTTGCGGCCAGCTTTACCTATAAATTCTAGTAAGATATAAACTGGAATAGATATAGCCGCTTCGGAAGAAATTCCGGGGCGGTTTTTTATTTGGAAGAAGTTAGGCCATAGGTGTCAAAAATGTCATTTTTCTTTGCTGGTTTTCCTGAAGGTTTAGTGTAGCAAGATTTTTGGAGTGATCCTAAAGCTGATCCAACAGAAGCGTATGTCTAATTATAAGCTTTTGTAGGGGGAACTCTACGGTATGATATTATCAACTTCTTTAGTGTGGTTGAGTACTTCTAAATGTACCTTAATCCCAAACCAGTATTTGAAAGGTTCGTCTAAATCATGCGTACACTCTCTTATTATATCGTTAATCATATTATTGTAGCTTTCGTAATATTGATTAAAATTTCTAATATAATCTTCTGTTTTTAAATTTCCTCTTGAAAGATTTTTGACATTCGATTTTAAAATCTCAACAGCTTTCCAGCTCTCAGTTTTTATATAAGGTTTTAACCTTTCTAATTTTTCATCAAAATTCATAACGTAAAGTATTATTTTTTTCAACTCATCTTGAGTGTTTGAATATATTTCAAAAAATTAAAAATCTAAACATTTTATATTAAGGCATAAAAAAACCCTCAAATTTTCATTTGAGGGTTTCTGCTTTTTATGGTGGTGCCTCCAGGAATCGAACCAGGGACACAAGGATTTTCAGTCCTTTGCTCTACCAACTGAGCTAAGGCACCAGTGTTTAAAGCGGCTTACCTTGTAGTAAGCGGGTGCAAATATATATTCAAATTTAATATCTCCCAAGGGAAATTGAAAAAAAATGCTTTTGTACTTTAGCTTTTTCAAATAACTGCCATGAATCTCGTTGTTGATATAGGCAATACAATTGCCAAACTGGCTGTTTTTCAGCAGGATGAAATCCTTGTGAAAATTTCAGCAGGTAAATCCGATTTAAATAAAAAAATTTCTGAAATCCTGAAACTTCATCCGGGAATCAAAAATTTGGTGGTTTCCAACGTGTCTTCGGCAAAATGGGAGCTTCCTGAAGGAGCTAAAAAATCGGTTAGGGTTGTGGACCTTTCCGCAGAAACCCTGCTGCCCTTCAAAAACAACTATGGAACACCTGCTACTCTGGGGAACGATCGTAAAGCTCTAATCGCTGCTGCCGTAAAATACCATGCAGGTAAGAATGTATTGGTGATAGACGCCGGCACCTGCATTACCTACGACTTTAAAACTGCCAGAGAAGAATATCTGGGTGGCGGAATTTCTCCGGGTTTAAAAATGCGATTTTTGGCACTAAATAATTTTACGGCAAATCTTCCGTTAGTAGAAGCAGGAGAAGGACATGAATTAATTGGTGATTCCACCACTTCCTCAATAACTTCGGGTGTTGTAAATGGCACGCTCATGGAAATTGAGGGCATTATTGGTAAGTATAAAGAAAAATATAACAATTTAATAGTTATAATTACCGGTGGAGATGCAACTTTCTTGTCTGGAAACTTAAAAAATGGCATATTTGCGAACTCCAATTTCTTGTTGGAGGGTTTAAATTTTATTCTCGAATTTAATATCGATCAATGACAAAACGATTGTTTATAATCGTATTCATTTTATTTTCAGTGATTACGACCGCTCAGGAGCGAACTTCCTCACCTTATTCTTTTTACGGGCTGGGATTAAACACCTTCAAAGGTACCGTAGAAAACAGATCAATGGGTGGTCTCAGCATTTTCTCAGATAGTATTCATGTCAACCTGCAAAACCCGGCAGCACTGGGCAGGCTTAGGTTAACTACTTATACAGTTGGACTGAGTGGCAATTCTGTTGAGATAAAGAGTGGAGACGAGAGTGAAAATGCTAGTTCAAGTTCGCTTGATTATTTAGCTGTGGGAATTCCAACGGGTAAATTTGGTTTTGCATTTGGATTGGTACCTTATTCTTCTGTGGGTTATAACATAGATGATATCAATCAGGACGAAGGGATAGGAAACAGGTATACAGGCAAAGGTGGTCTTAACCGGGTCTTTCTCGCTGCGGGTTATCAAATAACCTCAAATATCAATATTGGCGTAGACGCTAGTTATAACTTCGGAAATATTCAGAATAAAAGCATATTGGTACGCGAAGATGTGCAATATAGCTCCCGGGAAATAAACAGAAGTGACCTTAGTGGTTTCACTTACAAAATCGGGCTTGATTACGAGAGGATGCTCACTGAAAGCCTGCAATTTAAAATGGGTGCGTACTACACGCCTGAAACTACTTTAAAAACCGACAACCAAAGAGAGCTTGCAACGATATTGTTAGGGGTTGACGGCAGGGAGATCACTGTAGATAGTCGTGATGTTTCTGAGCCTGCGTCAGATTTTGTTTTGCCTTCAAGCTTTAGTATAGGAGCAGGAGTAGGACGGCCTCATAAATGGTTTGTAGGAGGAGAGTTTTCTACAACCGAAGCGGGAGATTACAGCAACCGTGCCTTTGCAATAGAAGGAGCGTCATTTGAACAGGCTTCAAAATATAAAATTGGAGGATTTTTCATTCCCAACTATAACTCTCTTACCAGCTACTTTAGCCGAATTGTATATCGTGGGGGTCTTCGTATGGAAGAGACCGGGCTTCACCTTAATGGAGAGTCTATTAATGAGTTTGGCATAGCTTTTGGTTTAGGACTACCAGCAGGAAGGATGTTGACCAACATTAATCTGGGATTTGAGTATGGACAGCGCGGTACAACAAGCGCCGGATTAATCCAGGAAAACTTTTTTAATGCTATGATAAGCCTCTCGTTGAACGACAGGTGGTTTATCAAAAGAAGATTCGAATAATCACAAACTATTAATCAGGAATAAAACTTATACTATGAAAACCAAGGTAATATTATTTCTTTCAGGGGTTGTTCTGGGAACAGGGGCCTTGCAGGCACAGGCTAATCAGGAATGTGCCACCACAGCAGCCCTGGCCTATAGCGATGCAAAGGCAAAAAACTATGATGCGGCCTGGACCAGAATTCAAACCTTAAGAGAGGAATGTCCTTCCTATCATATAGCAACTTATCAGTACGGAGAAAGGATATTGAAAGATCGCCTTGACAATGCACCCGATGCTGAGAAAGAAAGCGTAGCGCAGGAGCTTATAAAATTATATAAAGAACGTTTGCAGCATTTCCCTGCAAAGACCGATGCAGGAGATGTTAATGCCGATATCGCGCAGCTCATGTTTGATGTAAAACTGGGTTCAACCGAAGAGCAATATGAGGCTTTTGACAAAGCTTTTGAAGCAGATCCAAACAGTCTTAATGCCAAGTCACTGTATACTTACTTCTACCTGTTGGTAGAGTTGCAGGATTCCGGTAAAAAAGATCTTCAGGAGGTATTTGACAAATATGATGTTGTTATTGCAAAACTTGAAGAGCAGGAGAATGAGACTGCTGAGTCTTTAGCTAGCTTAATTGAAAAGCAGGAGGCTGGAGAAGAGCTTTCTTCTAAAGATAAGGCAAGACTTAATGCATATGAGAAAAACCTTGTAGCCTATAGTGCTGTAAAAGGAAGTATCAACGCAAAACTTGGTCAACGTGCAGATTGTACTAACCTTATCCCGCTTTACAGCAAAGATTTTGAAGCTAAAAAAGGTGATACTGAATGGTTGAAGCGAGTGAATAGCAGGTTGTCTGCAAAAGATTGTACTGAAGATCCACTTTTTGTAAAGGTGTCTGAAGCTCTTCATAAATTAGAGCCATCTGCAAGTTCTGCTTACTCTCTTGGTCAATTAGCCGAAGCAAATGGAAACCAAAGTAAAGCGCTTGAATATTACAACCAGGCAGCCGAACTGCAAAAAGATCCATCTGCAAGAGCAAGTATTTATTACAAGATTGCGAACCAGTACAAAGATAAAGGCCAGTTTGGGCAGGCCAGAAATATGTATCGTAAGGCTATAAGCTCAAAACCATCATTTGGTAGGGCTTACCTTCAAATCTCTAACATGATCGCTCAAAGTGCAAACAACTGTGGAAATACTGCGTTTGAAAAAAGAGCTGTATACTGGAAAGCTGCAGAATATGCCGAGAGAGCCGCAAGAGTTGATCCGTCAATAAGCAGTACTGCTAATGAGACTGCATCTGCATACAGGGGTAGAGCACCACAACGTAGCGATATCTTCCAGAATGACATGCAGGGTAAAACCATCAACATTGGATGTTGGATAGGAGAAAGCATTCGCGTACCTAATTTGTAGTATGAAATTTACATACAGGATATTTTTTAAAGGCATTGTCACAACCCTTGTTGTGACAATGCTTTTTTCTTGTGAGGGGAATTTGAAAGGCGTTAGGCAAATGGAGATCCCCGAAGATGCACCGCAATCTATAGGGGTGGGAATTAACATGAAGTATGTTGATTCCGGAAAGGTGGTGGCTACTCTTAGAAGTGAAACCATGAGGGATTTTTCAAACAAAGCTTTTCCCTATCGCGAATTTCCTGATGGTGTTATCGTAGAATTTTTTGACGAGAACCAACAAAACAATACCATAACTGCCAATTATGGTATTGTTTATAATGAGACAGGGCTTATAGATTTGCAGGGTGATGTGGTGGTAGTGACCAGCGATAGTACAAAGCTCACTGCAGATCAGCTTTATTGGGACCAGGTGAGAAACTGGGTTTTTACAGATCATCCTAACACCATCAGGTTCAAGAATGGAGCGATCAATGAAGGAAAGGGTTTTGATAGCAATCAGGAATTCACTAATTTCCGTTCAAGATCAAATGTTGGGGTGCAAATTTTAGAAGAAGACAAACAATGATAAAATTTTCGAAGTTTTTTGAATTTGCCTACCTGGCAGCCGCAGCGTTCTTTCTTTACGAGGCTGTGGTCATTTGGAATGATCAACGCAACCAGGCCTATCTCTTCCTTTTCTTTGTGGTGATAGCCATATTCATGTTCTTCTTTAGAAGACATTTCAGGCACAAGTACGATAACAGGAAATAGGTACTATGGCCTTCGAGATCGTTATTATTCTGTGTTCCCTTATTCTTTCAGCTTTCTTTTCGGGTATGGAGATCGCTTATGTGTCTGCCAACAAGATTCATGTTGAAATTGAGAAGAAGCAGAATGATTTTTTAGCCAAAATACTTACCCGTCTTACCCGTAAACCTTCAAAGTTTATTGCTACTATGCTGGTGGGCAATAACATTGCCCTGGTTATCTACGGGTTTTTTATGGGAGATCTCTTAATGGCATGGCTCACACCCGATCACTTTAGCAATGAAATAGTAGTTTACCTGCTTACAGATCTCAGCCTTCTCACTCAAACCGTTATTTCCACACTTATTATTCTGCTTACTGCGGAATTTTTACCCAAAGTGTTCTTCCAAATCTATGCCAATTTCTTTCTGAAGTTCTTTGCCGTACCTGCCTATTTATTTTACCTGCTCTTCAGTTTTATATCCTCTTTTGTGATATGGGTTTCAGATCTCGTTTTGAAAAGGTTCTTTAAAACCCAGGGAGATGAAGTGCAATTGGCTTTCACAAAGGTGGAACTCGGAAATTATATTTCTGAGCAAATGGACAAGATTGAGCACGACCAGGAGGTAGATTCCGAAATACAGATCTTTCAGAATGCCCTCGAATTTTCCGAAGTAAAATCCAGGGAAGTTATGATTCCCCGTACAGAGATCGTGGCTGTAGACATTACTACCGATCCGCGGGAGCTGGTGGAGACTTTCACCGCAACGGGGCTGTCTAAGATCCTGGTGTACCGGGAGAATATTGACGACATTATTGGTTATATCCATTCCTTTGAGCTTTTCAAAAAACCGCCTACCATAAAATCTATCCTGTTGCCGGTAGTCTTTGTGCCCGAGACCATGCTGGTGAAAGATGTTCTTAATATCCTTATCAAAAAAAGGAAGAGTATTGCGGTGGTGATAGATGAATATGGCGGCACCAGGGGAATGATGACCGTAGAAGATATCGTGGAAGAGCTGTTTGGAGAAATAGAAGATGAGCACGATCCTGTAATTCTTATAGAAGAAAAACTTGAGGAGAATAAGTACCTTTTTGCAGCCCGTTTGGAGGTAGATTATCTCAATGAGAACTATAAGCTGGACATTCCCATAGGAGAGAATTATGAGACCCTGGGCGGTTATATTCTTGATCACACCGAAGAAATTCCGCCAAAGGACGGAGTCGTTGAAATTGATAGTTTTACCTTTTATATCAAAGAAGTTTCCAACACAAGGATTGAGCTTGTAGAGGTGATCGTGAACCCAAACGATTAATTTTTAGTTTTTCCTCACATTTTGAAGATTTATAGTTTTTTAGTAAAGCTAAAAACGTTATTTTCGCCCCCTATATTTTAGAATTAATTATAAGATAATGGCAGTATTAAATTCAATAAGACAACGTTCGGTCTTCCTTATCGTGATCATTGCTTTGGCACTTTTCTCATTCGTTTTAGCCGATGTGATTAGGAACGGAGGGATGGTTTCTCAGAAATCACAGAATACCATAGCGACAATTAATGGTGAGGACATTGATAGAGAGCAGTTTGCCCGTCAGGTTGAGTCTTTGCAGCGTAACATGGGTCAAAATGCGACCACTGCACAAGTTGTGAACCAGGTTTGGGAAATGAACGTTCGTAGAACGCTTATGCAAGAGCAGTTTGAAGAGCTGGGTATTCGTGTAGAAGAAGCTCAGGTGAAAGAGATGATGAGAAGGGAACTGGCAAACAATCCTAATTTCACTAACGAGGCCGGAGTTTTTGATGAAGCCAAATTAAGAGAATATGTAGCTACTTTAAGATCTACTTCTCCCCAGGCATATCAGCAATGGTTAGATTTTGAAACCAGTCTTGCCGAAACTGCCAGAGAGCAAATCTATCTTAACCTGGTTCGTGCCGGGGTAGGGGCAACGCTTCTTGAAGGCGAGCAGGCTTACAGGTTTACTAACGATAATGTAGACATGGAGTTTGTTCACATTCCCTACACTACAGTTGAAGACTCACAGGTAGAAATTTCTAAAGATGAGATCAGAGACTACGTAAAAGCACATCCGGGACAGTTTAAAACTGAAGCTACACGGGATATCCAGTACGTTCTTTATGAAGAAACTGCTTCTGTTGAAGATGAAGCTGAAGTGAAGAATGAGCTGCTGGGACTTCTTAATGATAAAGTTGAATTCAACGCTGCAACCAATACCAGCGATACGGTTGAAGGTTTTGCAACAACCAGAAACTGGGAAACTCTCGTTAATGAAAGATCTGATGAAAAATTCCAGGACAGGTTCGTGTTCAAAAACCAATTACCTGTAGATCATGCAGATTCTTTGTTCAACCTGAATGAAGGAGAAGTGTACGGTCCATTTAAGTTCAATGGTTCTTACAGGCTGGCGAGAGTAGTTGAAACTGCTCAGATTCCAGATTCTGCGAAAGCAAGACACATTCTTGTATCATGGCAGGGTTCTCCGGTAGGAGGACAGGTGACCAGGAGTAAAGAGCAGGCGCAGCAATTGGCTGATAGCCTTGCTAACGTAGTAAAAGGTAACAAAGACAAGTTTGCTGAACTTGCTTCAGAATTCTCTGCCGATGCTTCCAACAAAGAAGATGCAGGTCAGCTTGGCTGGTTTGGTCCTGGAGCAATGGTGCCTCCATTCAATGATTTCGTGTTTAATAATAACGAAGGATCTATAGGAGTAGTTGAAACTCAATTTGGATACCACGTGATCCACATCCAGGAGCAAACTGAAAAAGAAAAAGCTGTTAAACTGGCAACTGTTTCAAGGGCTATCCAGCCTTCAGAAAAAACATCAAACGAGCTTTTTGCTGAAGTGACAAAATTTGAACTCGGTGCAAAAGATGGCAACTTTGCTGATCTTGCAAAAGAGGGAGGAAAAGAAGTGAGACCGGTAAAAGAAATTAAACAACTCGAAGAAAATATCCCAGGTATTGGGGCGCAGAGAAGAATTGTGCAGTGGGCATTTGAAGAAGAAGTTGAAGTTGGAGATATTAGAAGATTTGAAGTTCCTTCAGGATATGTGGTGGCGCAGGTTACCGGATTGAATAAAGGTGGCCTTAAATCGGCTGAAGCTGCGTCTGCAACCGTTATTCCAATTCTTCAGAAGCAAAAGAAAGCTGAGATTATAAAATCTGAGATCAGCGGAAGCGATCTTCAGGCCATCGCCCAAAAGCATGGAGTGCAGGTAAATACTGCAAACGCAGTGAACCGCAATAGCCCAACCCTTCCAGGTGTTGGAAGTGAGCCAAAAGTTGTGGGAGCAGCTTTCGGACTTGAAAGTGGTGAAACCAGCAGTCCTCTAGAGGGTGAAAAAGGAGTTTTTGTAGTGAAAGTACTTCAAAAAAATGACGCTCCTCAAATGGACTCTTATCGTCCTTATGCTGCAAGAGAGGCTTCTGCCCGACGCATAACTGTGAACACTGAGGTTTTCCAGGCGCTTAAAGAATCTGCAGAAATTGAAGATAACCGCGCAAGGTTCTACTAGGATCCTGTTAGAAAAATATATAAGAAAAGCCCTTCATTTGAAGGGCTTTTTTCATTTTATGTGGTGATGTAAAAAGGTTTTATTTAAATAATACTTTGGGGGAGGTAAAGCCTTTATAAGATCATGTCAGAATAGGAGAGGATGGTGTTGTAGCCTTTCCTTCTGAAGTATTCCATATCCTCGGCTGTGCCGGTGACCAGTATAAAATCACCGCCCCAGCCGCCAAGGCTTTTTATTGCCCCCGGGTAATCTGGGAACAGGTGGGATTTGACCTTTTGCAGCCCCACCAGCTGTGAGATAATATTCTCATGTACTTCCAGGAGCATTTTAAACTCCAAAAGATCTTTACTGCTAATTAAACTATGGGTGAGTGCCGAAATTTTATCAATGCCCGTGTTTAAGGCTGTTTTGTCCTGCTGCCTGTAGTGCTGTATGGCTTCGCGGCTGTTCTGTTTTTGATTTAGGTGCACAAAAAAGATCTGGTCTTTAAAAGCAGGGTCAAATGAGGTCTTTAAAATGCTATTTTCAAAGGGATGTTTTTCAAAGGTGATCGCGGTTTCGTGCATGGCTACTGCCACATCATAGCCGCTGCCCCCAAAAGTGTGCTGCAGGAGCTCGTAAGGGTCAATTTTCAGCCATTTGGCAAGGTTTGCAACAAGGGTCGATGATGTTCCGAGGCCCCAGTTTCTTGGGAAGTCCGATTTTGTGATGATTTCAAATCCGCCTTCAGAAAATTTCTCCGGAGCCATTTTCCTGGCAAAAAAGAGTGTCAAAAATAGCATTTTTGACACCTCATTTTTTTCATGCTTCCGTGGTGCTTCCGAAGAGGTTAAAGCTGAAATTTCAAAGTTGTCTTCAAACCATATTTCCTGTTTCTCATCATAACTTTTCCACTTTATTACCGGCTCTTCAATTTTTGTAACTTCCAGGCTTTGTCCAAACTTTGTGGGTAAGGCAAAACCGGTGGCGCCATCAAGAATAACATATTCCCCGCTTATCAGTAATTTTCCGTGACTGTGGAATACCTCCATTAGCTTCTCAGTTTTTTAAGTTGCTGCTCCACTGCGCTGTGCGAAACATTGTGGTTCTTAAAATAGCTTGTTAGCACTTCTTTTTCCTGTGTTGTTGCCTGGAATTGGTTGAGGATATTCATAAGGTGCATTTTCATATGTCCCTGCTGAATTCCTGTGGTGATAAGTGACTTTACGGCGGCAAAATTTTGTGCCAGGCCGGCTACTGCCACTATTTTCATAAGTTCTTCGGCTGAAGGTTTTTGCAGAATTTCCAAAGCGATCTTTGAAAGCGGATGTAATGCCGTGAGACCACCTACCGTTCCCAGGGCCAACGGAATCTCCATCCAAAACCTGAATTGTCCATCGTGTACTTCGGCGTGGGTAAGGCTGCTGTATTTCCCATCTTTTGAGGCATAAGCATGAATACCTGCTTCTACCGCTCTAAAATCGTTTCCTGTGGCCAGTACTACCGCGTCAATTCCGTTCATGATGCCTTTGTTGTGGGTCACCGCCCTGTAGGGTTCAACTTCAGCGATCTTGAGAGCCCTAACAAATTTTGCAGCGAAATCTTCCCCGCTCATGCCCTGATCGGCCAACGCTGTTACCGGGCAGGAAACTTCAGCTTTTACGATACAACCGGGTACGTAATTAGAAAGAATGCTCATCACGATCTCTATCTCCTTTTCGGTAGCGTTAAAAGCCTCATGGCTCTTAGCTGCTTCACGAAAAGTTTCAGCAAAACGCTCCAGGCAGGAGTTGATGAAATTTGCACCCATAGAGTCTTTAGTCTCAAAAGTGCAGTGCAGTTGGTAGTAATTGTCGAGTAGCTTTGTTTTGTCACGCAGCTCCATATTCATTACTCCGCCGCCGCGCTTCTCCATGTTTTTGGTGAGGGGAGCTACTGCTTCAAGTAATGTTGATTTGATGCTATTGAAAAAATGCTCCAGCTTTTTCCCGTCTCCAGAGTACATGAAATGTACCTGCCCTATCTTTTCTGTTCCCAAAACTTCAGCTTTAAAACCGCCCCTGTCACTCCAGAATTTGGCTGCTTTGCTCGCCGCAGCAATTACCGAGCTTTCTTCTATAGCCATGGGTACCGCATAAAGCCGGTCATTGATAAGAAAATTGGGGGCAAGCCCAAAAGGCAGGTAGTAATTTGACAGGGTGTTCTCTGTAAACTCTTCGTGGAGCTGTTGCAGGCCGGAGTCGGGGTTCCAGTACTGGGTTAAGATCTTCCTGGCGTTTGTATTGTGAGCCAGGTATGTTTGGCTAAGCCAGTCAATTTTCTCCTCTTTTGACAGTTTGGAAAAGCCCGAAATAGGTGTGATCATTATGTGAAATTTGAGAGCACAAAGATACAATTACTGTAAGAAACATGGCAGCTGTTAGAATTTCTGGAGCAGAGGGAGCAAAACTTACAGATTTGCACATCTACACTCATTCGGTTCATTAACATCTTCTTATGATTTAACAGCAGAAAGCCTGTTTTTTAGCCGAATTTTTACTAAACTTGGCAAGCAAATTTTTTAAACGCAAAAAATGAAGTTGACCTACGGGTTTTTGGCCCTTTTTCTTTTGGCTACAACCGTTCTCACTGCGCAGAAAAAAGCAATTACACTTGAAGACATTTGGGGAGGAACATTCCGGCAGGAAAGAATGGAAGCCCTGCAATCTCTCAATAATGGAGAAGAGTATGTGGTGCTTAATTTTGATCGTAGTGCAGGCACATCAGCCATAGATGCTTATTCTTACAAGACCGGTGAAAAGACAAGAACTATTCTTAACAGTAAAGATCTTGAGGGAATTCAATATTTTTCGGAATATGAATTCAGTGAAAATGAATCTAAACTGGTGCTGGGCACAGAGATCGAATCTATCTACAGGCACTCTACCCGCGGGATCTTTTACGTGTACGACCTGCAAACGAATGAACTGAAAAAGATTTCAGAAGAAAAAATCAAGGAACCTACCCTGTCGCCAAATGGGGAGAAGGTTGCTTATGTATTCAAAAATGACATTTTCGTGAAAGATCTTTCCTCCGGAAAAGTGACACAGGTGACTACCGACGGGGAGATGAACAAGATCATCAACGGGGTGGCCGATTGGGTGTACGAAGAAGAATTTTCTTTTGTGCGCGCTTTTCAGTGGAATAAATCTGGTGATAAAATCGCTTTTTTGAAGTTCGACGAAACTGAAGTCCCCGAATTCTCTATGGATGTTTACGGGCAGGATCTTTATCAAACCCAAACAGTCTTTAAGTACCCTAAAGCAGGCGAAAAGAATTCAGAAATAAGCCTTCATATTTATGATCTTCAGCAAAATAAAACTTCAGATGTCAACCTGGGCGATTACAAAGATTTTTATATTCCACGGATAAAATGGACCAATGATGCCAATGTGTTAAGTGCACAGGTGCTTAACCGCCATCAAAATGTTCTTGATCTCATCTTTGTTGATGCTGAAGCAAATAAAGCTGGAGTAGTGCTCACAGAAACCGATGAAGCTTACGTAGATGTGACCGATAATTTGACATTTTTGGAAGATAACAGCTTCATCTGGACCAGTGAAAAGGATGGCTGGAACCACATTTATCTCTACGACAAGAACGGTAAACTGAAAAATCAGGTGACCAGAGGTAACTGGGAGGTGACCAATTACTACGGTCTTGATCCTAAAACCAAAACTATTTTCTACCAAAGTACCGAGAACGGAAGCATCAATCGTGATGTGTTTTCAGTAAGGACCAACGGAAAGAACAAAAAACAACTTACAGATAAGGTGGGGCAAAACAGTGCCGACTTTAGTGCCGATTTTACTTATTTCATCAACAGCTACAACAGCGCGACTACGCCTTATGAGTTTACCCTACACCTCGCAAAGAATGGGAAACTTGTAAGGGAGATTGTCAATAACGAGGAGCTTTTGGAGCAAATGGCAGAGTATGAGATTGTGCCTAAGGAATTCTCAACTCTTGCGGTAAATGGCGCCGATCTCAATATGTGGATGATCAAGCCTGCTGGTTTTGATCCTGCAAAAGAGTATCCGCTTTTTGTCTCGCAGTATTCGGGACCTGGTTCTCAGGAAGTAGGCAACCGCTTTCACAGCACGAATGACTACTGGTATCAAATGCTTGCCAGCAAAGGATATATTGTAGTGGGAATTGATCCTCGCGGTACCGGGTTTAAAGGTGCTGCCTTTAAAAAAGTGACTCAAAAGGAACTTGGAAAATATGAAGTGGAAGATATTATTGAAGCCGCACGAATCCTTGGATCAAGAGACTACATAGACGAAGACAACATGGGTATTTGGGGCTGGAGCTATGGAGGTTTTATGTCATCTAATGCCATTCTTAAAGGTAATGACGTCTATAAAATGGCTATAGCAGTGGCACCGGTTACCAGCTGGAGATTTTACGACAGCATCTATACCGAAAGGTATATGACTACCCCGCAGGAGAACCCTTCGGGATATGATGAGAATTCGCCCATCAATCATGTGGAGAAGCTAAAAGGAGATTACCTGCTTATTCATGGTACAGGAGATGACAATGTTCATGTTCAAAATACCATGAGAATGATAGAAGCCCTCGTGCAGGCGAACAAACAGTTTGACTGGGCAATATATCCCGATAAGAATCACGGTATTTACGGTGGTAACACCCGTATGCACCTTTATACGCTCATGACGAACTTTATCGAAGAAAATCTAAAAGTTAATTCTAATATCAAATCATCCCTATAATGGCACAGGCAACAACAGCACCTCAAAAGAGTGAATTATTTGGTCATCCGGTAGGTCTATACATTTTATTTTTTACTGAAATGTGGGAGCGCTTTTCCTATTACGGAATGCGCGCCATTCTCGTACTCTATCTTGTTAGCGCTACCCAGGGCGGAAATGCCGGTCTCGGCTGGACCAATGCCGAAGCTTTGGCGCTTTACGGATGGTACACAATGCTGGTATATGTGGCTTCCATTCCGGGAGGGATAATAGCCGATAAACTTCTGGGGCAGAAAAAAACTGTGCTGTGGGGAGGAATAATTTTAGTGGCAGGACACGGGATACTCGCAGTTGAAGAAATGTGGGCATTCTACACCGGGCTTGGGTTAATTATTGCCGGCGTGGGAATGCTTAAACCTAATATTTCTACCATGGTGGGAGGTCTCTACAAAGAAGGGGACATTCGCCGTGATAAAGGATTTACCATATTTTATATTGGGATCAACCTGGGAGCTTTCCTTTCAAGTTTAATTGTAGGTTATGTAGGTGAGAATATTGGATGGCACTGGGGCTTCGGTCTTGCAGGAATAGCCATGGCACTTGGGCTTCTAGTGTACCTGTGGGGGCAAAAATACCTTACAGAAGTAGGGAATTTACTTTCAAAAGCTGAAAGAGATTCAGGTGCTTCTTTTGGCGGGATGTTCAAAGATCTTTTCAAATCTCCGCTACAGTTAACAATCACTGCTGTGCTACTGGCAGGTTCAATTTATTATCTTCTTGCCATAGACATAGCTTACGGTTTCCTATTCATATTCCTAACCTTCGTTACGGCTATGATGCTCATGGTTTATAAAGATCTTACTACGCAGGTGATGAAAGACAGGTATGTTGTAATGCTGCTTTCGTTTATCCTGGTAATTGTATTCTGGGGGGCTTTTGAACAGGCCGGTGGGCTTATGAATATCTATGCTCTAGAGAAAACCGACAGGTCATTGCCTTTTAGCTTGCCATTGATAGGCAGCGAAGTGCCTGCTTCCTGGTTTCAGTCTTTAAATGCACTTTTCATTATTATTTTCGGAGTGATCGTAGCCAACTTCTGGGCTAAAAGAAAATTGAAGAGTAAAGAAGCTTCTTCTATCTTTAAAATGGCAATTGGGGTTATCATCATGGGGCTTGGATTTGTTTTCATGGTATTTGCCTCTATGGAATTTCAGAACAATGGAGCTTCGGCTATGTACTGGCTGGTATTGGCTTATCTATTCCACACTATAGGAGAATTGAGTTCTTCACCGGTGGCACTTTCATTCATTACCAAGCTTGCCCCGGTAAAATACGCATCTTTAATGATGGGGGTTTATTTTGCAGCGACAGGTCTTGGAAACAAGGTTGCGGGAATTGTGGGAGAATATTCTTCTGAAGCTGGTGATGGGACCATCTTTATGGGTATTACCATCTTCACCGTTGCCTTTGCTATTCTTGTCCTGTTAATGCTTAAACCTCTTAAACGTCTTACTCACGGAGTAGAAGATGAAGAGCGCGAGTTACCACAGCAGGAAAAATTTGAACTCGGTGACGATGATCTTGTAGAAAAAGAAGCAAATAAAAGAAGAAGATAATGGCAGCTACGGTTCCAGCGGCAGAGAACGATTTCTTTAAATCAAAAGTTTTGGGCCATCCCGCCGGCCTTTTTGTTCTTTTCTTTACAGAGATGTGGGAGCGCTTTTCATTCTACGGAATGCGGGTTCTCCTTATCAACTTCCTCACCATGGCAATTGTGGGCGTGGATAATCCCGGATGGGGTTGGAGTGCAGAGAACGCAGGTGCCCTTTTTGGGACCTATGCAGGATTGCTTTACCTTACCCCTATTGCAGGTGGTATTATAGCCGATAAGATTACCGGCTATCGCTGGGCGGTGGTTATTGGTGCTGCAATTATGACCCTCGGCCATGCCTCTATGGCTTTAGAAACCGAATTCTCCCTGTACTTCGGGCTTGCGTTGCTGGTTATAGGAACAGGTTTCTTTAAGCCCAATATTACCTCTATTATTTCTGAAATGTATGACGGTAAGCCCGACAAGAAAGATGGGGCTTACACCATATTCTACATGGGCGTAAATGCCGGGGCTTTCTTCGGAATGATGTTATGCGGCTACCTGGCCGAAAGAGTAGGATGGAGCTGGGGCTTTGGTCTTGCTGGTATCTTTATGTTCCTGGGAACTTTGCAGTTCTGGCTGGCAAAACCTCTCTTTGGTAACATAGGTGGGGTGCCCGATAAAGCTAAACTGGCCGAAGAAAAGGCCAAAGAAGAAGCATCTGGAGTAAAAGATCATTCTCACAACCCATTCACGCTTTTAGACAAGGTTCTGGTGGTTGCTACTTCAGTTATTGGGTTGTTGTATTTGATCAACGATCCGGTTTCCAGAATAGCTAATCTAAATTTACTTCCGGCTGTTATGCCTTTCGACTTTCAGGGGGAGCCTTTTTCGGGACCACTAGGGTTGGCATTAATTGGCCTCGGGCTGTTTCTGGTCCTGGTCATTTCCCGTATCTCACGATATGCTAAAGTGGTACGCGACCGGATGATCGCTGTAATTATCTTCGCATTTTTCACGGTTTTCTTCTGGATGTCTTTTGAGCAGGGAGCTACTTCCCTCATCATCTTTGCGCGAGACTCTGTAGACAGGGTTTTAGTGGGCGCAGGCGCCACTGTTTTCAATGTTTTTAATACGCTCCTTACGGTGGTGCCGCTCATGATCATCACCTGGGTTTTGTATTTGTTATGGAAGCAGACTCATAAGCGAGTGCTGGGATCTAATGTTGTCCTGGTAATTTGCTTCGGAATAATTTGGGCTATCGTGATCTGGATGCTTGTAAGAGAATTCCAGGGAGACGCGACTGAAATCACTGTTTCATGGTTCAGTATTCTCAACTCCTTCTTTATTATCGTATTTGCCTCTTTCTTCTCAAAATGGTGGGAAAGCAAGTACAATCCTTCCGCAGCATGGAAGTACAGCTTTGGTTTGATCCTGCTTGGAGTTGGCTTCGGATTGCTGGCCTTTGGGTCAAGTGGTGTAGCCGAAGGAGCCAAAGTAAGTATGATCTGGCTTATTCTCGCATATCTTTTCCATACGCTGGGCGAACTTTGTCTTTCTCCACTTGGTCTTTCTTATGTAAGTAAGCTGGTGCCGGCAAGGATGATCGCCTTTATGTTCGGGATGTGGTACCTGGCTATTGCGATTGGGAACAAACTGGCCGGTTCTTTTGGGGGTATGATCGATGAGATTACACAACAATACAGCCTCTCTACTTTCTTTCTTATTTTCACTGTGGTTCCTATCAGCGCAGGGGTTTTAGTGGCAGTATTGAATCCTTTACTAAAGAAATTGATGCACGGGGTTAAATAATTTCCTCTCTAAAATGTTATTTTTACGCCCTCATTCCTGAGGGCGTAGTTTTTTTGAAAATTTCGGAATGACTATTGCTAAAAGACAAAGAAAAAGTATGAAGAAAATTATTCTTAGCCTTGCTGTTTTGCTGTTTTCGGCTTCTGCCATGCTGGGGCAGGAGATCAAGTGGATGACCATGAATGAGGCCCTTGAAGCTCAAAAGAAAGCGCCTAAAAAAATATTCATGGATGCCTATACCACCTGGTGTGGCCCGTGCAAGATGCTAGATAAGAACACTTTTTCAAATAAAGATGTCATTAAATACATCAACCGGCATTATTATCCCGTAAAATTCAATGCTGAAGGTACCGAGGAGATCAATTACCAGGATATGTCCTTTAAAAATCCGAATTACGATCCTAAGAGAAGAGGTCGAAATAGTCAGCATGATTTTGCAAGGGCCATGAAGATCACCGGCTACCCAAGTCTGGTCTTTTTTGATGAAGAGGCGAACCTGATAGGGCCAATTCCCGGATACCGCACTCCGCAGCAACTCGAGCTGTTCCTAAAGATGTTCGTAGATGAAGATTATAAGAAAATAACCAGTCCCGAAGCTTTCCAGGAATATTCCGCAGCTTTTGAAAATGAATTTACAGATTCAAAATAGCTTTTTTGAACATGAAATTTCAGGTCTCCCGGGTTTTCAAAACCTGTGAGGCCTTTTTTTATTCCAGGATATAAGCCCCGTCTTCACCGGTGTAGAAAAATGGAATTTGGTTCGCGCTTGCAGTTTGCTCCCACCTTTTTATAATCGCAGGATAATTGCTGCCATCGGCAATGATCACTTCAGGTTTAAAATTCATTAAGACCCGCTCCAGGTTGATCCTGGGAGCGCCCGAGAGGAGCAGGTGCGTGTTCAAAGGCGTTTGCTTCGGAAGGATTCCGCTACTGTCAGTCACCACTAAAAAATGCCCTTTTTGAAGGTATATATTTTGAAGTGGCACTTCCCTGATTTGCTGAAGATCTTCTCCCACCATGAAATTTTGAAGCAGCTTCAGGTCTTTTGCAGGTGTTGTGAGGTTGTGATAAAGCTTTAACCGGTCACTTTGCTGTTGTCCTATCAGGCTGCTTCGGCTTTTGTGGAAAACTATAAGCCTGTCCTCTCTATTTACTTCGGAAGAAATATAAACTGATTGTAGGATTATTACTGAAAACAGCACAGGGATGAGTCTTTTATGGCTGAAGCTTTTCCATAGCAGAAATGCAGCGAACAGAAAGAAATACCAGCTCCATACTTCCGGTAAACTGAAGGCAATGTCTTTAAAGAGGAATTGTTCGTGCCCGGCAATCCAGTCCACTGTTTTAATCAGGATTTTGATGATGATTCCGTAGGTTTCAGCAATAAAAGAGGGCAGTACATCTACAACAGCCAAAAAGATGACCAGCACGCCCACAATAAGAATGAGGCCCAGGAACGGAAGGATGAGCAGGTTTGTGAGAAAGAAGAGGCCGGGAAACTGGTGGAAGTAATAGAGGCTTAGGGGCAATACTCCTATTTGCGCTGAAAGGGTAACGCTGAGCAAATCCCATAGATATTTTAAAATGCGGTTTGTAGGAGCGTATAGCCTGTTAAACAAAGGCTGAAAAAGCACAATAGAAAGCACCGCCAGATAGCTCAGTTGAAAACCGACTTCAAAGATCCATCCCGGCTTGATGAGTAGCAGTAGGAGCAGCGAAAGGAAGATGGAATTGAGGGTTCCGGTACGTCGTTTTATTTCCAGGCCCACCGCAATAAAGCTGAACATGGTCACAGCCCGCACCACCGAGGGTGAAAGACCTGCCAGAACAGCGAAGCCCCAGAGGCATGAAATGACCAGGAAAGTCTTTAAGAATTTGCCATTTTTGAGACTTGTAAGAGGCCTAAGAAGCCAGTGTAACATCAATAAAATGATTCCCACATGCAGGCCCGATACCGCGAGGATGTGTATGGCTCCTGCAGCTGCAAAATTGTTGTAGGTCTGCGCCGAAATATCCTGTTTTTGACCCAGCAGCAGCGCCTGTACCAAAGAAAGTTCCTCCTGCTTAAAATTGTTCTTTTTAAGTGCTAAAGTGATTTCACGCCTTAAATTTGCTGCTGCTACTTTTATTCCGGATTTTTTTTTATGCAGGGTTTTTGAAACTCCATGGCGGAGATTGGCCTGTAGCCAAACTCCTTTTCTGTTCATAAAAGCAGCATAATCGAACTGGTGTGGATTGAGGGGCGCAGGAATGGGAGCTAAAGTGGAAGAAATAAGTAGATGCTCACCTTCCAAAAATGGCATTTTAAGACTGTCTTTTGGAATCAATAGCAGAAGTTTTCCATGCGCAGTTTTTCCGTTGATTGCGTTCACTTCAGCAATATATTTATCGCTGTAGCGATCGGGTTTTAGTGTTTCCAGGATATTTAGCTTCAGAAGTGGCATTTCTTCCGAAGAAATCTTGTTAATGTAGTGCTGTGGCTGGTTTTTGGGAAGGTGAAGGCTTGCAGAAAAGATTCCGAAGAGAAAAAAGAGGAGGGCGACACTGCTTCCGAAGAAAAGATCGGGAAAAAGCAGTTTTCGGGCTCTAAAAAATGCCAGGAGAAATAATAAGATTCCCGGCAGCAGTGCCAAAAATGCCATTTTTAGCGAGAGCTCCAAATAAAAGCCGATGCATGTTCCCAGCAGCAGCAAAATGGTAAGCCGAATGATTGCAGTGTTCAAATTATTATCTCCCAGGTGTTTAGCCTAAGATAATAATTTACAGGATGCGGCGGGCCATCACAAAATGCTCTTTCCAGTAATTTTCATTGAGTGCCGATATAATGACGCCGCGGGAAGTGCTGGAGTGAATAAAAAAGATATTGTCTTCATCAAGCTCTACCACCAAACCTACATGATTGATGTTCTTTTTGCGCCTGTCGGTCTTAAAAAACAAAAGATCGCCCAATTTTAGCTGCTTAAGTTCGAGCTCGTCACCCAAAAGAGCCATGTCTCTGGAGGAACGCGGCAATTCGATATTATTTTCGAGGAAGCAGGTATAGACCAGCCCCGAGCAATCCATGCCTTGCGGCGTGGTGCCGCCGTATTTGTATTTTGTGCCAAGAAACTGAAGGGCGTAATCTATGATGCTGAAGGTCTTTTCACCCACCTCTTCAATAATGTCTTCGGTGTCATTGTAGAAATCGGGAAGTTGGGCATAGTCATCCTGTTTGTCTACAACTGTAGCCTGATTCCCCACTGCAGATTTGCGTGCCCCGCAGGAAGTGAGGGTAAAGATGAGGGCCAGCAGCATGAACCTCAGGAACTTCATTGAGCTGAGATTTTTTTAAAGATTAATTCGGCTGTCTTTTCACTTGCGCCTTTACCGCCGAGTTTTTGTTCCAGTTCGTGGTAATCGCTAAAGATCCTTTTCCTGTTTTCTTTATCGAGAATTTTGGTGAGTTCGGTTTTTAGATTTTTGCGGTTGAACTCGTTTTGAATGAGCTCTTTTACTACTTCGCGATCCATAATGAGGTTCACCAGAGAAATATAATCGAGATTGATGATGCGTTTGGCAATTTGGTAAGAAATGAAATTGCCTTTGTAGCAAACTACTTCGGGCACTTTGAGCAAAGCAGTTTCCAGCGTTGCGGTACCCGATGTTACCAGTGCAGCCGTGGATATTTCAAGAATATCATAGGTGCGGTTCATGACGAGGTGCACATTTTTCTTCTTGATATACGGCCGGTAGAAGCTCTCTTCCTGGCTGGGTGCACCTGCGATAACAAACTGATACTCTTTAAAATCATCGGTCACGCTAAGCATAACCTCCAGCATTTTGGAGATTTCCTGTTTTCTGCTTCCCGGTAGGAGAGCAATGATTGGGCGATCATCGAGGTTGTGCTCGGTTTTGATCTTTTCAGTCTGTACGGTAGGTCTTCCTGCAATCGCATCAATAAGCGGGTGGCCTACAAAATTGACTTTGTAATTGTGTTTCTTTTCGTAGAAATCTTTCTCGAACGGCAGGATCACGTACATTTCATCAATATCACGCTGAATGTCTTTGATCCTGTTTTCTTTCCATGCCCAGATTTGTGGAGAAATGTAGAAATGGGTTTTATAACCTTCTTTGCGGGCCCATTTTGCAATACGCAGGTTAAACCCGGGATAGTCAACAAAAATGATGACATGAGGTTCCCATTTTTTAATGTCTTCCTTACAAAATGAAATATTGCGAAGAATGGTACGCAGGTTCATAAGCACTTCAGCAAACCCCATAAATGCGAGGTCGCGGTAGTGCTTCACCGGGGTGCCGCCTTCCTGTTGCATGAGATCTCCTCCCCAAAACCTGAACTCAGCCTGGGGATCGGTCTTCTTAAGGCCTTTCATGAGGTTTGCCGCATGTAAGTCTCCCGAAGCTTCTCCTGCAATAATGTAGTATTTCATATTAACTAAGCTTTATTACCGCAATCACAAGTGCAGCAAGTATAGAGGCCATTAAGACTCCTCTTGCTCTATAGGTGTATTCTTTTTTTATAAAATAAAAGAAAGGCAGGAAATTTAAAATTGCGCCTGCGGTGATAAGGGTACCAATAAAGCCGCCGCGCATAGATTCCTGTAGGGTTTCCCAAATGGGTAGATCAGAAAAAATGAGGATATAAATGAGCATTCCAACCAGATTGGCTGCAATCCCTGTTACAAAACCTAAAAAGATCTCTTTCTTAATCATTGAGTTCCCACGAATTTAGATCGCTTAGAAATTGATGTGCCGTAAGGTCAAACTGAACCGGCACCACCGATACATATCCCTGAGAAAGGGCATGTTCATCACTGTCTTCTCCTTCGTCTTCATTTATAAATTTTCCCGATAACCAGTAGTAGTCGCGACCCTGCGGATTGGTTCTCTTGTCAAATTCTTCTTCCCAGCGGGCCTTGGCCTGCCTGCAAACTTTAATCCCTTTTATCTCGGCCTCACTTAGCTTTGGAAGGTTTACATTTAAAACCACTCCTTTTGGAAGGCCGTGTTTTAGCACCTGCCTGGTAATGCGTTTTACAAATTTCTTGCAGGGTTCAAAATCGGCGTTCAGTGAATAATCAAGTAAAGAAAAACCAATGGCCGGGATGCCTTCAATACCGGCTTCTACTGCGGCACTCATGGTACCCGAATAGATCACATTGATAGAAGAATTAGAACCGTGGTTAATACCACTTACACAAAGATCTGGCTTGCGGTGAAGGATCTCCTGGGTTGCGATTTTTACACAATCGGCCGGTGTGCCCGAGCAACTGTATTCTTTATGCTTGTAGGTTTCTTTGACTGTAATTTGATCACAAAAGAGGGTGTCGCTAATGGTGATGGCGTGTCCCATCCCGCTTTGGGGACTGTCTGGGGCGACCACGATCACGTCTCCCAATTGCTTCATGACCTCAATAAGGGCTCGAATTCCGGGAGCCGTAATTCCGTCGTCATTGGTGACTAAAATGAGCGGTTTTTCCTGAGACATTATGAAAAATTTATGGCTGCTAAATTAAATTAATTTCCTGAGGAAAGGCTTATATTCGTAAATTAACAAAAAAGGAGAAAACTATATAAGTTGGCATAGTTTTTACTGTAGTACAGGTATACTAATGATGAAAATAAAAACCATAATGAAAAGGAACTATAAGCTACTGGTGCTGGTCTTGCTGTTTGCCGCGGCTTCTTGCAGCTTTACCACCAAGACATTCAATGACCCCAATAAAGATAAAACCCTAATTGAACTGATTTCTTATGTTCTTAAAAACGGACATTATGATGCCAAGGAGGTAGACGATTCCTTTTCTTCTGAAGTTTATAAAGATTACCTCGAGGCGCTTGACCCTCTAAAAAGGTATTTTTACGCAAGTGATATAGAGGAATTTCAGCAATATGAAACCCTTCTTGATGATCAGATAAAGAACAGCGAGATCACATTCTTTGATCTTACCCATACCCGACTTTTAGAGCGTATGGCTGAAGCTGAAGGAATCTATAAGGAAGTTCTTGAGAAGCCTTTCAACTTTGACAAAGATGAAGTTCTAGATACCGATTACAGCAAACGCGATTATGTAAGCTCAAAGAAAGAGATGAAGGAAAGATGGAGAAAGCAGCTTAAGTTTTCGGCTATTTCCAATTATTACGATATAAAGAAAGAACAGGAAAGAAAGCTGGAGGATGATGCCGATTATGTTGCAAAATCTGATGCCGAGCTGGAAAAAGAAGCACGGGAGTTAACCCTAAATTCTCTCGATGAGTACTTCGATTTCAGTGATGACCTTGAAAGAAAAGATTGGTTTTCAGTATATGTAAATGCAATTGTTGAAGAATTTGACCCCCATACATTTTATTTTGCACCACAAGACAAAGATCGTTTTGATATGGCCATGAGTGGTAAACTTGAAGGGATTGGTGCACGCCTGCAAAAGAAAAACGACAATGTGAAGATTGTTGAAGTAATCTCGGGAGGGCCAGCCTGGAGAGGAGAAGAAGTAGAAGTTGGTGACGAGATCATAAAAGTAAAACAGGAAGACGAGAAAGAACCGGTAAGTGTGGTTGGAATGAGGCTTGACGATGCTGTAAACCTTATAAAAGGCCCTAAAGGTTCTAAAGTTACCCTTACTCTTAAAAAAGTTGACGGTACCATTGAAGAAGTAGACATTATTAGAGATGTTGTAGAGATAGAGGAGACTTATGCAAAAGCGGCTAAAGTAGAGAAGAATGGCCGTGTTTACGGAGTGATCAACCTGCCCAAGTTCTATTTTGATATGGAAGATTATTCTGAAAGAAATGCAGCTTCTGATGTGAAAGAGGAAATTGTAAGGCTAAAGAAAGAAGGAATGGATGGGTTGGTACTTGACCTGCGAAACAATGGAGGGGGATCTTTAAAGACGGTTGTTGATATCGCCGGATTGTTTATCAAGGAAGGGCCTATAGTACAGGTGAAGTCTAAACTTGAAGGCCAACAGGTTCTTGAAGATACAGATTCCTCAATTTTATGGGATGGTCCTTTGGTGATCCTTGTAAATGAGCTTTCTGCCTCGGCTTCCGAGATTCTTGCCGCTGCAATGCAGGATTATAAAAGAGCAGTTATTATTGGAAGTAAACAAACCTACGGAAAGGGAACCGTGCAAAACGTACTTGACCTTAACCGATGGATCAAGAACAACGACCTTGGTGACCTTGGAGCCTTAAAGATCACCACTCAAAAATTCTATAGAGTAAATGGAGGTTCTACCCAGCTTGAAGGTGTGAAAAGTGACGTTGTGGTGCCCGATCGTTATTCCTTTATTGATATAGGTGAGAAAGATCAAAAGAATCCCCTGCCATGGGATCAAATTGAAGCAGCTTCTTTTGAAGAATGGAACGGCTATATAGATTTTGAAGAAACCCTTTCCAACAGCCAGAAGAGAATGGCTGAAAATGAACATATCGACTTAATCAGGGAGAATGCCGAATGGATTAGAGATCAGCGTAACAGTACTACTTTTCCACTTAATTATGCTGAATACAGCAGGGAAATGGAACTGAATGAAGAGCAGGCAAAGAAATTTGACAGGCTCTCAGAATACCAGTCAGACCTCAGTTTTGAATCACTTCCTTACGAGATTAAATTATTTGAAGTAGATACTGTACTTTCTGAGAAAAGAGAAAGATGGCACGAGAATCTTAAGAGTGATATCTACATGGAAGAGGCGGTGCATGTACTGGAAGACATGAAGATGAATAACATCAAGAAGTCTGGTTTGGCCGATGTCAAAAAATAAAAGTAGAGAAACATAGTATTCAAAAAGGGCTTTTTTAAGCCCTTTTTTTATGGCTTATTTCAGCGTTCATAGTGATGACTAAAAAGAGGAAGCTAATGAGGAGTTTCTTGGTGGAATGTGTGTTGCGTTAATAACAGTTTTCGGGTTTAGATTGTGAAGAAAAAGCCTTATCCCGATTTAACCAAAGCACAGGTTTCTTGTGTCTAATTTCTTCGGAATAATTCAGTCGTAAAACACCTTTTTTGAGGTGTAGATTAGATATTTATTCCCGGCTGTAACCATGATCGTGACTCTAAACTATCGACTACCGACTACCGACTACTGACTATCAAATGAATCCATCGAAAGCACAGGTTTTTGTGTCTAATTTCTTCGGAAAAATTCAGTCGTAAAACGCCTTTTTTGAGAGGTATAGATTAGATATTTTTTCCCGGCTTGTAACCATGATCATGACTCTAAACTATCGACTACCGACTACTGACTACTGACTATCAAATGAATCCATCGAAAGCACAGGTTTTTGTGTCTAATTTCTTCGGAAAAATGCAGTCGTAAAACACCTTTTTTGAGGTGTAGATTAGATATTTATTCCCGGCTGTAACCATGATCGTGACTCTAAACTATCGACTACCGACTACCGACTACTGACTATCAAATGAATCCATCGAAAGCACAGGTTTTTGTGTCTAATTTCTTCGGAAAAATGCAGTCGTAAAACACCTTTTCTGAGAGGTATAAATCAGATACTTATTCCCGGCTGTAACCATGATCATGATACTCAACTACCGACTATCGACTACCGACTACTGACTATCAACCAATCTACCAGAAAGACATTCGGTCAGAATCTAGTTTCAGGAATATGAACAGGAGTATGGTAAAGCCCCACAATCCGGAGCCGCCGTAACTAAAGAACGGCAAGGGAATCCCCACGGTAGGGAAGATGCCAATTACCATCCCGATATTGACAAAAAAGTGTAAAAAGAGGATCCCGGCCACACTGTAGCCGTAAACCCTGTTAAACTGGGATTTTTGTCTTTCGGCCAGGTGAATTATCCGGAGGATCAAAAAGATAAAGAGAAAAATAACCACAGCACTTCCAACAAAGCCCCATTCTTCACCCACTGTACTAAAGATGTAATCTGTATGTTGTTCGGGAACAAAATTTCCTTTGGTCTGGGTGCCTTCAGTCCATCCTTTTCCAAACCAGCTGCCACTTCCAATAGCTATTTCACTTTGATTGGTGTTGTAGCCTATTCCGCGGTTATCTACTTCTTTTCCAAGAACGATGTTGAAACGGTCGCGATGACGTTGTTCAAATATGTTTTCAAAAATATAATCTACAGAAAAAGATAGCGCAATAGCTACAATAAGTAAGCTGAGAGAGGCCATTAGACCTGCTATCCTCTTTTTCTTTAAGAAGAACAGTAGCGCCACCAGGATCGTTGCCCCAACAGAAACCCAAATAGGGCCAAATAACAGGGTGAAAACGAAAACCAGCACGCCAATGACCACAACTATTAGATATCCTCCTGAGAGTCCTTCTCTGTACAGCGGAAAGAAGAAAGCAGCATACACCATTGCACTTCCTGCATCGGGCTGCATTAAAATGATCACAGCCGGTAAGGCTATAATAATAAAGGCCTGGAATTGATGGGAAAGACTATGGATGTTCGTTTGAATGTCGCTTATGAACTTGGAAAGCGCCAGGGCTGTGCCCACCTTTGCAAATTCAGCAGGCTGAAAGGTAAAACTTCCTATGGCATACCAGGAAGTGGCGCCATTAATTGTTTTTCCGAAGAAAAATAAACCTGTAATAGAAATCAGGGAGATGATATAGAATATACTGGAAAAGCGTTCATAAAACTTAGCTTCCAGGGAAAGAAGAATAACTATAAGAAAGACACTTAAAATGATAAACAACATTTGCTTACCGTAGATTTGATCAAGGTCAAAGAATGATCTTGCGGTGTCATCGAGAGATGCCGAGTAGATATTTACCCAGCCAATGATTACCAGTAAAAAATAAACAAGTATAGAAAGCCAGTCAAACTGGGAAATAGTTTTAGGCATAGTTACTGGTTAATTCTAAAAGGTTCCCCGCTTAATGGTTTTGCATATTCTTCTTCCAGGCTGTGGGTAAGTATCCATTCTTCCATATCCTTTCGGGTAATCTCCCCTTTTATGTATTTTTCAATCATTAAGCCTGCAATACGACCTGCGTAGCGGCCTCCCCAATATCCGTTTTCCACAAAGATTGCCAAAGCTATCTTAGGGTTATCTACAGGAGCAAAGGCTACGAAAATGGAATGGTCTGTAAGTTGTACCCTTTTTCCGTCGATCCTGGTAAAATTCTCGGCAGTTCCGGTTTTTCCTGCGATCTCTATCCCGGGGATTTGAAGCGCAGATGCGGTTCCCGACTTATATACCTGGTGCATTCCTTCTACCACAGGTTCAAAATGGCGGGGTTCTACAGTGGTAATTTTCTTTTCGGTAAACTCTTTTTCCTTAATGGGATTTCCTTCAATTTCCTTTAAAACATGAGGAGTATAGAACCATCCGCGATTTGCGATTGCAGCTGTCATATTTGCCAGCTGAATGGGGGTCATAAGAACCTCGCCCTGCCCTATGGCGTTAGAAAGTGTAGCTGTAGAAAACCATTTATAGGTGGGGTAATCATAGATCTTGTTGTAATATTTTGAAGTGGGGATCTTACCCGGTCTTCCGGTAGAAAGGTCAGATCCAAGATAATCACCCAAACCAAAACTTTTCAGGTGATTGGCCCATACATCTACGCCCTCTTGCGGAGTGGGGTATTTTTCAACGATCCTTCGGTAAACATTTGCAAAATAGGCATTACAGGACTGGGCAATACCGGGAATCATGTTTAAGGGGCTGGAATGGGCATGGCAACCCATTTTTCGGCCTCTACCATAGAAATATCCTCCATGGCATGAGAAACTTTCCTGGGTAGTTACAACGCCTTCCTGTAAGGCAATTAAAGCATTAATGGTCTTAAAAGGTGATCCGGGAGGATACTCGGCCAGTAGCCCTCTGTCAAATAAAGGTTTTGAAATGGAATCAAGCCAAAGCTTGGTGAAGTTTTCTGATCTCTTTCGCCCCACCAAATCGGCAGGATCATAATTTGGAGCTGTTACCAATGCCAGGATCTCGCCGGTTGCCGGTTCAATAGCTACAATACCGCCTCTCTTATTCTTCATGAGGAGCTCTCCGTATTTTTGCAGTTCGGCATCAATGGTAATGGTAATATCTTTTCCCTTTTTTGGAAGGGTGTCGTAGATTCCTTCTTTATAAGGCCCTATATCACGGTTAAACCTGTCCTTCTGAATATATTTTACTCCTTTTACACCGCGCAGGAGTTCTTCGTAATAGCCTTCCACTCCCTGGCGGCCAATAAGGTCTCCAGAGAGGTAATAAGGATTCTCATTTACTATACGCTGGTTAACTTCGGTTATGTATCCCAACACATTTGCGCCATGTTCGGTATAATAATCACGCAGGGAACGTTTCTGAATGTAAAAGCCTTCGTATTTACGCATCTTTTCAGCAAGATAGGCGTATTCACTTTTGGTAAGCTGTGGGATTACTACCGATGGCAGGCGGGGGGAGTAGATCTTGGCTTTGTCAAGTCTCTCTACCAGCTGTTCTGTAGTAATACTTAGAATATTGCACAATTCGGTGGTGTCAAAAGGCTTGAGGTTGCGCGGTATCACCATAACGTCATAAGACGGCTGGTTGGAGACCAGCAGTTCTCCATTACGGTCAAAGATAAAACCGCGCTGCGGGTAATCGTAGACTACTTTTATAGCATTATTCTCTGAGAGCCCTACAAAAGAGTCATCCATTACCTGCAGGTAGAAAAGCCGGGCCAGAAAGATAAGGCCTGAGGTAATAACTATTATGTAGAGTAAAATTTTTCTCATCTTGACCTTTTGTTAAATAAGGCAAGCGTAATAAATACCAAAATTATTGTAAACGCTGCCGAAAAAAATGTTTTTTTAAGAAGTAACAATAAGTGTGCAAAATTGAAAAATTCTAATAAAAACAATATCAGGTGATGTACAAGTACAATAATTAACACATAACTTATTCTTGAGCCGGGTTGCGTACTTGAGAACTTGATAGTTTGATAATCATAGCTCACCCCAAAGGAGAAACGAAGAACTGCCGGACGAATGTATGCAGCTACTACACATGCCGCGGCATTTATACCACCGCTATCTTCAAAAATGTCAATTCCCCAACCCAGTAAAAAACTCAGAAAGATAAAGAGTGTTTGATTTGCATTAAAAGGGTATAGCAGGATGAACAGTACATACAAATAGGGATTTACATAACCCAGAAAATTGATATTGTTCAACAATAACACCTGTAGCATTAGTAATACTATAAAACGAAGGGCGTTATTGAATATCACACTATTCATCTTTAGAAAGATTTTGCAGTTCTCTTATTTCGGCCTGGCTGGTGTTTTCTATAATATAAACATACCCAATGTTGGTCATGTCATTAAATAATTCGATATCTATATTATAATAGCTCTCACTTTGATCCAGGGAAAAGTTTTTTACCGCACCAATGGGTAAACCTTTTGGAAAAATCAGGGAGCGTCCTCCGGTGATTATAGTATCTCCTTCGGCTATTGGTGCTACAGATGGCACATCTATAAGCTGTACAATATTGGGGTTGTCACCGTTCCATACTAAAGTCCCAAAATGATTGGAACGTTTGAGCTGGGCATTGATTCGGGAATTTGAATTGAGTATGGAGATCACTGTGGAATAGTTTGGGGAAACATTCTCCACTATTCCAACAATCCCTTTACTGGTTACCACTCCCATGTCTCTCTCAATACCATCCCGGCTTCCGCTTTTAATGGTAAGATAGTTATCTACCTTAGCGTAGTTGTTATTAATAACTTCTGAAGCTCTAAAAATATAATCGGCGTCAAAGCTACTTGTATCCCGATAGGTTTTGATTTCTAAGGAATCTTCATAGGTTGCCAGTCGGGTGCGCAATCTCTCATTCTCCTCAAGTAAACGCAAATTGTATTCTTCAAGGTAAAAATAGCTGTTGATGTCGCTGGTCCAGCTATAGATGCCGCCACTTAAAAAATTAGCAGAACTTATAAATTTACTCTTCTGGTAGGAGTGGGACTGAATGGTTAAAAACAGGGAAAAGGTGAGCAGCAATAAGAATAGGATATTGTTCTTATTGCGAATAAGAAAATTAATTATTTGCTGCATAAATTACTCCTACTTTATCAGGATTCCCTTGTAACGATGAAGGGTCTTCAGGCAAATACCCGTTCCTCGAACAACTGCCCGTAAAGGATCTTCGGCGATATAAACCGGTAGATCTGTCTTTTGTGATAACCTTTTGTCCAGTCCGCGCAGCATTGATCCCCCACCGGCAAGATAGATCCCGGTGTTGTAAATGTCGGCTGCAAGTTCCGGCGGAGTTTGTGAAAGCGTCTCCATCACGGCATCCTCAATTCTCAATATCGACTTGTCCAGGGCTTTGGCAATTTCTCTATAGGAGATATTCACCTGCTTTGGTTTTCCTGTTAAAAGATCCCTCCCCTGCACATTCATTTCATCTGGTGGTACCTCAAGATCTTCGGTAGCGGCACCAATCTGAATTTTTATTTTTTCAGCAGTACGCTCACCCACATAAAGGTTGTGTTGCGTACGCATGTAGTATACAATATCATTTGTGAAAACATCTCCCGCGATCTTGACCGATTTATCACACACAATTCCCCCAAGGGCGATAACCGCGATCTCGGTAGTACCACCACCTATATCAACAATCATATTTCCCTTTGGCTGCATGATGTCAACACCAATACCTATAGCTGCAGCCATAGGTTCGTGTATCAGGTAAACCTCTTTCCCGTTCACCCTTTCTGCACTCTCTTTAACTGCCCGCATCTCTACTTCAGTAATGCCGGAAGGGATACAAATCACCATCCTTAGAGCAGGAGTGAACATTTTCTTCTTAAGCGCAGGAATTTCTTTTATAAACATGGTAAGCATCTTTTCAGATGCATCAAAATCGGCAATTACCCCATCTTTTAAAGGGCGAATTGTCTTGATATTCTCATGCGTTTTCCCCTGCATCATGGCAGCTTCTTTTCCTACTGCTATGATCTTTCCGGTAGTGCGGTGACGGGCCACGATAGAAGGACTGTCAACCACCACCTTATCGTTATGTATAATAAGGGTGTTTGCAGTTCCTAAATCTATAGCAATTTCTTCAGTGAGAAAATCGAAAAATCCCATGTTAAGTCAATTAGTTGAGGTTCGGTAAATGTAATAAAATTAATGTTTAAAATGTCTTGTTCCGGTCATTACCATAGCGAGATTATTATCGTTGCAATAATCTATACTTAGCTGGTCCTTAATGGATCCGCCGGGCTGGATAACGGCAGTGATTCCCGCTTTATCTGCAATTTCCACACAGTCTGGGAAAGGGAAAAAAGCATCACTGGCCAATACTGCGCCATTTAAGTCAAATTCAAAAGAATTCGCTTTTTCAATGCTCTGTCTCAACGCATCTACCCGTGATGTTTGTCCTGTACCGCTGGCCAGTAACTGGTTGTTTTTTACCAGAACAATAGTATTTGATTTTGTGTGCTTGCAAATTTTGGAAGCAAACAACAGGTCATTTAACTCCTGCTGTGACGGTTTATTGTTGGTAGCATAAGTTAAATCTTCTGTAGTATCTGTTTTGGAGTCTTTATCCTGAACAAGAATACCGTTCAAACAGGTGCGTACCTGCTTTTGCGGCAGTTCGGTTTCTTTCTGTACAAGCAAGACCCTGTTTTTCTTTCCTTTTAAAACTTCCAGGGCTTCTTCGGAATAGCCCGGGGCAATGACCACTTCACAAAACAGCTCATGTATCTCTTCGGCAGTAGCCTTGTCTATGTCTTTGTTCGCAATAAGAATACCTCCAAAAGCCGAAACAGGATCTCCCGCCAAAGCATCTTTGTAAGCCTGAAGCAGGGTTTCCCGCTGCGCCAGTCCGCAGGCGTTATTGTGCTTTAAAATGGCAAAAGTTGGGGCTTCATTTTGAAACTCGTTCATCAGGTTTACAGCAGCGTCTACGTCCAGTAGATTGTTGTACGACAACTCCTTGCCGTGCAGCTTATCAAACATGGCCGAAAAGTCACCGTAAAAATGCCCTTTTTGATGGGGATTCTCTCCATATCTTAATTCCAGCCCGCCGTTGAAGCTCTCCTTATAAGATTGCTCTTCGTTATTCAGGTAATTGAAGATCGCAGTGTCGTAATGAGAAGACACGTTAAATGCCTTTGCGGCAAATCTCTTGCGGTCATTCAGGCTTGTCTGGCCTTTTCCTTCAGAAATAATTTCTAAAAATTCGGCGTAATTGTCTACTGAAGGTACACAAATCACATCTTTATAATTCTTGGCAGCTGCCCTGATTAAAGAAATGCCGCCAATATCAATTTTTTCAATGATCTCTTCTTCCGAAGCATTCGAAGCAACCGTTTTTTCAAACGGGTAAAGATCAACAATTACAATATCGATCTGTGGGATTTCATACTGCTCCAGTTCGGCTTTATCCTGCTCGTTTTCACTGCGGTTAAGAATCCCGCCAAATACCTTGGGGTGCAACGTTTTTACACGTCCTCCAAGAATGGAAGGATAGGATGTTATATCCTCTACCGGTACTACATTTATTCCCAGGTTTGTAATAAACTTTTCAGTTCCTCCTGTAGAGTAAATAGTGATGCCCAGCTCGTTAAGCTTTTTAACAACAGGTTCAAGTCCTTCTTTGCTGAAGACAGAAATAAGTGCAGATTTAGCCGATTTTAGGTCGCTCATTGTGTTGGTTTTGTTGAGGTTGCAAAAGTAATTATTTCAGTATAAAATAAAGAGGCTGCCGCTCTTATTTAAATAATTATTTTGTAACGAATATTTAAACCCGGCGTCTTATGATGTGCAGGTTTATAATAATACAGGAAAAGTACCATGTTAATATATCTAAGGGTTCTTAAAGAGAGTTTTTTTTTCGCCATTAACGCTCTTAAAAACAACAAGCTGCGAACCATGTTATCCCTTTTGGGGGTAACTATTGGAATTTTCTCTATCATAGCCGTACTTGCGGCAGTAGATTCTCTGGAGAAGGAGATTAAGGGTAGCCTTAGCGCGTTAGATAACCGCACCATGATACTTACCCGGTTTTCTTTTGGCTCTAATGAGGTGCCACAGTGGAAGAGGGAACAGTTTCCCGATGTGAGTTATGAAGAGTACGAATATTTGAGCCGTAGTGTGCCCGAAGTTTCTGCTATGTCTTACGTGCTTAACGTTCCTCCCGAAAATATTAAGTACAGCGACAAAACTGCCTCAGATGTGGGAATAGCTGCTGTCTCTGCTGAATATTACGACATTGAAGCCCTGCAAATTGAAGAAGGCCGCTTCTTTAATATGGCCGAATCTGTAAGTGGTACTCCTGTAGTTGTACTGGGCCACGATGTGTATGAAAATCTCTTCGGAAGTCGAAACGCCCTGGGCGAACAGGTGAGGCTTTATGGCAGAAAATTTTCGGTGATAGGGGTATTGGAAAAAAAGGGGGCAAGCCTGTTTGGAGGTAGTCATGACACCAATGTTTTTGTGCCGGTGAATGTGGTAAGAAGGATCTACGGCGGAAGCAATCGCGGTACCTTTCCCCAAATTGTGATTAAACCCGAACCCGATGCCGACACTAATGAACTTATAGCATACATTTCTCAACAACTCCGCAACTTTAGAGGCTTGAGGCGCGACGATATTAACAACTTCTTCGTGAATCAGCTGGAGGGTTTTACCGATCTCATTGATAATATGACCGGGCAACTCAATTTCTTCGGACTCATCATTAGCGGTTTCTCCCTTCTGGTAGGGGGCTTTGGTATTGCAAACATCATGTTTGTAAGTGTAAAAGAACGCACCAACCTCATCGGGATCCAAAAGTCGTTGGGGGCCAAGAATAAATTCATCCTCTTTCAGTTCTTGTTTGAAGCGGTAATTTTAGCGGTAATTGGTGGGCTTATTGGGTTGTTCCTCGTGTGGCTTGCATCTCTCATAGTTTCGCAATTTACCGGCAGCTTTGAATTCATCCTTTCTACCTGGAATATGTTTATAGGTACGGCGGTATCGGCAGTTATTGGGCTTATCTCGGGAATTGTTCCTGCAATTTCAGCCTCAAAATTAGACCCTGTAGAAGCTATTAGAACGGGAATGTAAATCCGAATGTACTTTGTATAGCATAATGCTTTTTTATGTATATTTTATTTGTCAATCAATCATTTAAAACAATCATTTACATGAAAAAATTATTTACAGTACTGGCTTTGGGTTGTTCCCTCTTTGCGGCAGCTCAGGATTTTGACCGGCAAAAAATGGACAGCCTTTTTACCGTTGTTGAAAAAAACGACAAGGGAATGGGCAGCTTTGCAATTCACAAACAAGGAGAACCTGTCTACACGAACACCATTGGCTATAGCGATATATCAAAAGGAACTAAAGCCAACGCAAATACAAAATACCGCATAGGATCAATTTCAAAGACTTTTACAGCAGCCATGATCCTGCAATTGGTTGAGGAAGGAAAACTTTCACTGGATACCCGGCTCTCAAAATTTTATCCCGGAATTCCTAATTCCGAAAGCATCAGTATAGAAGACCTTTTAAGGCACCAAAGCGGGCTTTTTAATTTCACTAATGAAGATGCTTATCTCAATTATATGGAGCAGCCAAAGTCGAAAGAGGAACTTCTCGCAATATTCAAAGCCCAGGAGCCGGTTTTTGCGCCCGGCGAGAAAAACGATTATTCCAATACAAATTACGTGTTGCTTTCTTTTGTTCTTGAAGATTTAGACGGAAAGACTTACGCCGAAATCCTGAAAAATCGAATAACCCACCCGCTCAATCTCGAAAATACCTACTACGGAAGAAAAATTGATTCCGGTAATGCTGAAGCTTATTCTTATCAGAAAAAGAAGGACTGGCAACCTGCTACAGAAACCGATCTAAGTATCCCACTGGGAGCCGGGGGTATAGTTTCAACTCCAACAGATCTCAATTTGTTCTTCACTGCGCTCTTCGACAGAAAAGTTCTGAAATCTGACACTTTTGAAAAGATGAAAACGCTTAAAAATGGCTTCGGAATGGGCCTTTTTAGCTTTCCTTTTAACGAGAAGACTTTTTATGGGCATACCGGCGGCATAGATGGATTCAATTCTATGAGTATGTATTATCCTGAAGGAGATCTCGCTGTTTCTTATATTTCAAATGGAACCGTCCTGTCTCCAAACGACATAATGATTGGTGCACTCAATATTTACTGGGACCTTGATTACACTTTACCTTCTTTTGAGCCTGCTATCGAGGTTTCACAAGAAAAGCTTGAGCAATATACCGGCACCTATGGGAGTGAAACCTTTCCGCTGGAAGTAAAGATCTTCATTGAAGATGAAACGCTTATGGGGCAGGCTACCGGGCAACCTTCTTTTCCGCTTGAGGCTTACGACGAAAATAAGTTTCAGTTCACCCGCGCCGGACTCAAACTGGAATTTAATCCTGAAGCCGATAAATTGACATTATTCCAGGGAGGCGGCTCTTATGAATTAACCCGGAAGTAAAAAAGTAAACCATAAAACAAGGGGTGCCAAAAATGTCATTTTTGGCACCCCTTGTTTTTTTTAAATAATTTCAAACTCCCCTTTCCTTAGGAGAGGGGCCGGGGGAGAGGATTAAATGATCTCGGCCACCTTTTCATTCACAAACTCGAGGAAGCGCTCATCTTCTTCAGTAAATGGATCGGGAACATTAGAATCTATGTCGATTTGGCCGATATTTTCTCCATTCTTGAACAAAGGCACTACTATTTCGGCTTTTACATGTATGCTACAGGCAATGTAATTGTCCTGAGCGCTAACATCGGGAACTACAAAGTTTTGATTGGAAACAGCAACCTGTCCGCAGATGCCTTTTCCGAAGGGAATAATGGTATGATCTGTAGGTTCTCCCGCAAAAGGCCCTAATTTTAATTCATTTTTGTCCCCGTTCTTGAAATAGAATCCTACCCAGGTGTAATAATCTACTTCAGCTTTTAAAAGTTCGCACACTTTAGAGAGCCGCTCTTCAACCTGAACTTTATCATTCGCAAGGATTTCAGTAACCTCTTGTTTTAATCTTTCTAATGCCATTGTTTACTTTTTAAGCAAAAGTATTTAAAAAAACAGCTTTTTAAATAGGTATAAATAAATACTTTTGATGAAACCATTGGCTAAATTTTGCGACAACTCCTTCAAAGATACGCGCCGGTAATCCGCTTCATTTTTACCTTTTTAGGAGTTTACCTGCTGTTGGCCCTGCTGTACAACCTCTACCTGCAAAATTTTTATTACCCTGATTATTACCCCGATTTTCTTACACATCTGGTGGCGCTGCAAAGCGAGGCCGTGGTCTCTGCCATGGGGTACCACGCACAGGTGGCGCCGGGTTATCCCGAAACCAACATGCATCTTTTTGTAAATGGCAAGTTTGTGGCCCGTATTATTGAAGGCTGTAATGCCGCAAGTATTATTATCCTTTTTGTCTCCTTTATGTTTGCATTTTCGGGAAAATTAAAGACTACGTTTTTCTTTACCCTGGGGGGCGCCGTAATTATTTATGTAACAAATATCCTGAGAATCGCTCTAATGGCTGTGGGGATCTATGAATATCCATGGCATGCCCGTTTTCTGCATTCTGTTGCTTTTCCGCTGGTGATCTATGGAGTGGTTTTCCTGCTCTGGGTGCTTTGGATCATTATTTACACTAAAGAAATTAAGCATGAAAGGAGTCTTTAAAATTATAATAATTCTGGGCCTGGTGGGAGTGCTGGCAATGATAAGGATATACGAGTACCGGTTTTTTTACGATCCTTTTATGTATTTCTTTGAAAGGGCTTACCAAAGCGGGGAGACTGTAAATTATACTCTTGAGATGTTTTCTAATCTCTTTTTGCGCTTTGTACTTAATACGCTGGTCTCGTTGTTAATTCTATGGGTGGCCTTCAGGAGTTGGGGGATCATAAAATTCTCAGCACTTATTTATGCAGCTTTTTTAACAGTGCTTTTCCCGGTATTTATGTACCTCATGGAAAACGTGGAACCCGGGCAATACCTGGCTGCTTTTTACGTGCGTAGATTCCTGGCCCACCCACTGCTCATTCTCATTTTACTGCCTGCTTTCTATTACTATAGATTGAGTAGGAACATCACAGATGAAGAAAGAATTTCATAATTTAATTTTTACTAAATTTGCATCTTAATGAAGCAAATTTTCCACAATATAGCCTCGTTTGCAATGGCATTTTTAGTGCTGTTCTCTACCGTTTCTTTTACGGTGGACAAGCATTTTTGTGGAGAAATCCTGGTAGATCAGGCTGTTTTTTCTGAAGCAAAGACCTGCGGAATGCATGGCGATATGCCTTCTTCTGCTGAAGATGATTGCTGCGATGAACAGAAGGTCGTAGTTGAAGGACAGAAGGAACTGAAGATCTCTTTCGATGATCTTGACCTGGACCAACAGGTTTTTCTGGCTACTTTCACCTGGTCTTATGCAAATCTTTTTGAAGGAGAAGCTCAGGCCGAAACTCCTTTTTTTCACTACAAACCGCCTTTACTCGTCTACGACATAAATTTGCTCGACGAGACTTTCCTTATTTGATATTTAATTTGATTTTTTGACCCCGCACGCCGGGGTTGCTGTGTTTGTTCACATTTAATCAATTTAATTTCAAAGAATGCTTTCTAAAATAATAAGTTACTTCCTTTATAATCGGCTGGTTACGACTTTGCTGCTAATCTTTATGATTGGCTGGGGAGTGGTCACTTCTCCTTTCGATTGGGATTTTGATCTTCTGCCTCGCGATCCTGTGCCGGTAGATGCCATTCCTGATCTGGGAGAGAATCAGCAGATCGTCTTCACCGAATGGCCCGGCCGTTCGCCACAGGATATTGAAGACCAGATCACCTATCCGTTAACCACTGCTTTACTCGGGATTCCCGGTGTGGAATCTATTCGTAGCACGTCTATGTTTGGGTTTTCCAGCATCAACATCATTTTTAATGAAGATGTGGAGTTCTACTGGTCCCGTACCCGGATCCTTGAGAAGATAAATTCTCTGTCTCCTGGATTATTACCCGAAGATGCACAACCAACATTAGGACCAGATGCAACTGCCCTGGGGCAGGTTTTCTGGTATACGCTCGAAGGAAGGGATACAGCAGGTAATGTCACCGGTGGCTGGGACCTGCACGAGATAAGATCGGTGCAGGATTACTACGTGAAGCTCGGTTTAAGCGGAGTAGATGGAGTTTCAGAAGTTGCTTCTGTTGGTGGATTTGTGCGTGAATACCAGGTAGATGTTGATCCCGATGCTTTAAAAGCATTTAATGTAGGGATCGACGAGGTGATGATGGCGGTACAGAACTCAAACCGCGACATTGGTGCCAAGACTATTGAAGTCAATAAGGTAGAATATTTGGTTCGGGGGCTGGGATATATAGAATCCCTTGAAGATATTGAGAACACTGTGGTCGCAGTGAATGAGAACAAACCTATCCTGATTTCCGATATCGGAGTTGTCACCCTTGGTCCTGCCGAAAGGCGCGGAATTTTAGATAAAGCCGGTGCTGAGGTCGCCGGCGGAGTTGTAGTTGCCCGTTACGGATCTAATCCGCTGGCGGTGATCAACAATGTCAAAGAAAAAATAGAGGAGATCGCTCCCGGAATGCCCACAAAGGTTTTACAGGATGGAACGGTTAGCAAGTTGACCGTAGTTCCTTTCTATGATCGCACCCAGTTGATCCAGGAAACTTTGGGAACGCTTGAAAGTGCCCTTTCTGACGAGATCCTTATTAGTATCATCGTCGTCATCATTCTGGTGCTCAATTTACGCGCGTCAATTCTTATTTCGAGTCTGCTGCCTATTGCGGTGCTCATGACCTTTATCGCCATGCGCTACTTTGGGATAGATGCCAATGTCGTTGCTCTTTCCGGAATTGCTATTGCGATTGGGGTGATGGTAGATGTGGGGATCGTTTTTGTCGAAAATACGCTGCGGCATCTCGAATTTCCTGAGAATCGGGATGCCCGGGATTCAAGACTTCTTGAGGTCATAAGAAACGCGACTATAGAGGTCGGACCTGCGGTTACGACTGCCCTGGCCACAACAGTAGTGAGTTTTCTTCCGGTATTCTTTATGGAACATGCCGAAGGAAAACTTTTTATTCCGTTAGCCTTTACAAAGACTTTCGCTTTAGTAGCTGCATTTTTACTGGGCATTATGGTGCTGCCAATGCTGTCTTACTATTTCTTCTCTTTTAGATTGCAAAAGGAGAGGGTCAACCGCATCTGGAACTACAGTCTTATTGTTGGCGGAATTCTACTGGCAATAATTTTCAGCATGTGGTTGCCTTTAGCTTTAACAGTGATCGGAATTTTAAGGTTACTGGAACCCAGGAGCCGTGGTTTCCTCGGAAAATATACCCGGGAGATCTCACTTTTCATTATCCTGGCGGTAACCATTTTCTTCCTCACTACGCACTGGATGCCGCTGGGAGTAAGGAATTCGATCATTGAAAATTACCTGTTTGTTATTGTTCTGCTGGTAATCACCCTGGCAGCACTGCTGGCTGTGGTAAGGTTTTATGAGCCTATCCTTAACTGGTGTCTGGAGAACAAAAGGTCATTTTTGATGCTTCCGGTGATCACTATTCTTGTCGGATTGTTGATCTGGCAGGGATTTCCGAAGATCTTCGGATTCATTGGTGACGGCGCAGAAAAAGTTGGCTGGGAAATTAGGGAAACTGCAGCCTGGGAAGGTGCTTCCGAAGCATTTCCCGGGGTAGGTAAAGAATTTATGCCAACACTGAATGAAGGTAGCTTCCTTTTAATGCCGACTGCAATGCCGCACCTGGGAATTGAGGGCAGTAAAGAAGTGCTTCAAAAACTTGATATGGCCGTGACCAATATTCCGGAAGTTGAAGTTGCTGTAGGGAAACTTGGAAGGGCCGAGACTGCGATAGATCCGGCTCCTATTTCGATGTACGAGAATGTCATTAATTATAAATCGGAGTACATGCTGAACAAGGAAGGTGAAATGCAGCGCTTCCGGGTAGATGATGAGGGTAATTTTATTCTGAAATCAGGAGAAGCCTTTCCTCATGAAGAAGTGGTCCTTCAGAATATCACAGCTAAAGACCTGATACCTGATGAAGACGGGGAATACTTCAGAAACTGGAGAGACCACATCAATAGCCCCGATGATATCTGGGACGAGATCGTGAGCGCAACCAGGTTACCCGGAATTACTTCGGCTCCCAAACTGCAGCCCATTGAAACCAGGCTGGTAATGCTGCAAACCGGCATGCGTGCGCCAATGGGAATCAAAGTTTACGGGCCCGACCTGGAGACTATTCAAAATTTTGGATTTAAACTGGAAGAGATCCTAAAGCAGGTGCCTTCTGTCAAGGAAGAAGCCGTTTTTGCCGATCGAATTGTTGGTAAACCATATCTGGAACTTGATATTAATAGGCAGAATATCGCCCGTTACGGCCTTAGCATAGAAAAAGTACAGCAAACCATCGAAACTGCCATTGGCGGGATGGAGATCACCACCACAGTGGAAGGCAGGGAGCGATATCCGGTGAGGGTACGATATCCAAGAGAACTTAGGAATTCGCCTGAAGAGATCGAGCAGATCCTGGTACCGACACCTACGGGAGCGCAAATTCCTTTGGGGCAGCTGGTAGAGGTGCGGTACGTAAAAGGTCCGCAAATGATCAAGAGTGAGGATACCTTTTTAGTGGGTTATGTGCTTTTTGACAAAAAAGAGGATTTTGCCGAAGTTAACGTGGTGAATGATGCGCAGGATCTCATTGCTGAAAAAATCGCTACAGGAGAACTGATAGTCCCGCCCGGGGTGAGCTTTGAATTTTCAGGGAATTATGAGAACCAGGTAAGGGCTGTTAAGAGGCTCGCTATTGTCATTCCAATCTCTTTGATCATCATCTTCCTGCTTCTTTACTTCCAGTTTAAAACCGTGATTGCCTCTACGATCCATTTTTCGGGAGTATTTGTGGCTTTTGCCGGCGGATTCATCATGATCTGGCTTTACGGGCAACCGTGGTTTATGGACTTCAGTATTTCCGGAGTGAATATGCGCGACCTGTTCCAAATGGGCACGATCAACCTGAGTGTGGCTGTATGGGTCGGGTTTATTGCCCTTTTTGGGATCGCAACAGATGACGGGGTGCTTATGGGAACATACATCCACCAGGTTTTTGAGAAACGTGATCCGCAAACAGTGCCCGAAGTAAGGGCAGCCGTTCTTGAAGCAGGTAAAAAACGGGTAAGGCCTGCCATGATGACCACCGCAGTGACCATTATTGCCCTTTTCCCGGTTCTTACTTCCACTGGGAAAGGTGCAGATATCATGGTGCCTATGGCAATACCTATTGTTGGCGGAATGGTCATTCAGATCATGACCATCTTTGTAGTTCCGGTACTGCAGGCAATATGGCGTGAGACGGTGGTGACAAAAAATCAAAAGCCCCTCCCTAACCCTCCCCAAAGGGAAGGGAACTTAAATAGTTAAACTATGAAAATGGATTATAAAATATCATTTTTGACAGGTCTGTTTTTCCTGTACTTCGGAAGCATAGAGGCTCAGACGCTGGAGGATTACCTGTTGATCGCTGTGGAAAATAATCCGCAGGTCAAAGCTGCATATTCCGAATTTGAGGCGGCCCTGCAGGAAGCGCCGCAGGTGAAGAGCCTGCCCGATCCCACCCTCACCGTTTCGGCCTTTGGCCAGATGGTGGAGACACGGCTGGGGCCACAGGAAGCCCGTTTTTCTATCATGCAGATGTTCCCCTGGTTTGGAACACTTGAGGCACGGGAGAATGTAGCAACTTTAATGGCCGAAGCTAAATTCAAGGCTTTCCTGGAAACCCGCAATGAGATCCTGTTGCAGGTGAGCAGTAAATACTATGAACTTTACGAGCTCGGGCAACAGCTGCAGTATCAACAGGAGAATCTCGACATACTTCAGAACTATAAAGACCTTGCGCTTTCACGGGTAAGTGCCGGCAGTGGAGCATTGTCTGATGTTTTACAGGCAGACATTATGCGGAATGAATCTATTACAGGCTTGGACGTGATCAGGCTCAGAAAGGATGTGCTGCTCGCGCAGTTCAATGCTTTGCTGGACCGCGAAAGATCTGAAGCAGTAGTAGTGCCAAATGAGGTAGAAACACTTCCTGAAAACGCCATTTTTGACACTCTTGTTGATAACAACCCTCAGCTGGAGGAACTGGAGAATATGGCGGCATCGGCCCGGGCACGCGAAGAACTGGCGAAAAAGGAAGGAATGCCGAATGTGGGGCTGGGACTGGATTATGTAATTGTTGGGGAAAGAAGGGATATGGCAGTTGAAGACAATGGCCGCGATGCCATTATGCCTATGCTCACTGTGAGCCTGCCCATCTTCCGCGGAAAGTATAAAGCCGAGCGTAAACAGGCGGCTTTTTTGGCAGAGAGTTATGAGCAGCGAAAAGAAGGTTTGAAAAATCAACTTTCAGCAGAAATGGAGGCGGCTTTTTTTGAAGTCCGGGAGGCGCAGGCTATGCTGCAGCTTTACAGGCGACAGGTGGAAAGTTCGGGACAGGTCCTTAACTTATTGCTTTCTTCTTACCGAAATGCAGCTTCAGATTTTGAGGAGGTGTTGCGGGTGCGGCAGGAACTTTTAAAATATCAGCTGGCGGTAGCAGGGGCAGAGGCCAATTATCTCACCGCACTGGCAAGAATCGATTATTTATCGGGTAAAACTTTAGATTATGACAGGCAGAAATAAAAATATACTCATCATAGCCGGTACACTGGTGGCAGGGATCCTGCTTGGCTGGCTCTTTTTTGGCGGCAGTGATGATGCCGAAGTGCATGACCACAGCTCAGAAGTTGGGCAGGAAACTATCTGGACCTGCTCCATGCACCCACAGATTCGGGCAACTGAGCCGGGGAAATGTCCAATCTGCGGAATGGATCTTATTCCGCTGGAAAGCTCCGACGTAATGGAAAATCCCGATGCAGTTCAAATGACAGAATACGCTATGAAACTGGCCAATATCCAGACGCAGGAAGTAGGGAACACTTCCGCAGAAAGGGAGATAGAGCTTAACGGGAAAGTGGTGGTCGATGAAAGGATCTCCTACACCCAAAGTACACACGTTCCGGGAAGGATAGAAAGGCTGCTGGTCAATTTTACGGGTGAGGAAGTCCGCAGGGGACAGGCGCTCGCAGTAGTTTATTCTCCCGAACTTGTTACCGCCCAGGAAGAACTTTTACAGGCCTATGCCATTCGCGAGTCTCAACCTGAACTTTTTGAGGCCGCTAAACAAAAGCTGAGAAACTGGCGGATTGGTGAAAACCAGATCAACCGGATCCTCGAAAGCGGAAAGGCCACAGACCGTTTTACCATCACCGCCGATGTGAACGGCGTGGTGACCGAAAAATTAGTAGAGGTAGGAGATTATGTGAAACGAGGAATGCCGCTATACCAGATCGCCGACCTTTCAAAAATGTGGGTTCTTTTTGACCTTTATGAGCGGACCTTAAATATGGTAGATGTGGGAGACACGGTAGAATTTACTGTAGCTTCCATTCCGGGTGAAACTTTTACCGGGACAATAAACTTCATAGATCCCATAATTGACCGTCAAACCAGGGTAGCCACTGCAAGGGTAGAGATTTCCAATATTGATCAAAGACTAAAACCGGAAATGTTTGTCTCGGGGGTAGTGACAGGAGGTGGTGATGATAAACCAGCTTCAGGATTAACTATTCCGCGGTCGGCAGTACTGTGGACCGGGAAGCGCAGCATCGTCTATGTGAACGAAGGCACTGCAAATAATCCTCTCTTCGTGATGAGGGAAGTAGTGCTGGGGCAACTCCTGGGATCCTCTTACGTGGTGCAGGAAGGACTGGCCGCAGGAGAAGAGATCGTGGTAAACGGAACTTTCACCGTAGATGCTGCCGCCCAGCTTGCAGGAAAACCGAGTATGATGAACCCGGTAACGGCAACTTCAGCCGCAGCACAGGTTGATGTAAGGCAGTATCTACAGGATAGCGGGTATGACTACAGGGCGCAGGCTTCCAAAGAATTTCAGCAGCAACTGGATCTGCTCGTTAGAGATTATCTTCAGCTAAAAGATGCCCTTGTAGAGGGGCAGGCAGAAGAAAGTCTTAATTTTACAAAGCAGTTTGTAAATACGCTTCAGCAAATCACCGAAACAGGAATGGCGGGAGAAGCAGAGGCTTTTTGGAAGGAAAAGAAGAAGTTCCTGTTGCAACATTCCGAAGAAGGTTTGAATACGACCGACTTGCAAAAGCAAAGGGAGAATTTTGTTTATCTTTCTGAAGCAATTATCAAAACCGTAGCTGCTTTTGGAACAGGAGATAAAACCGTTTACGTAGATTATTGCCCTATGGCAAATTCAGACAAAGGTGCGTACTGGCTAAGCGACGTGGCCGAAATCAAGAACCCATATTATGGTGATACCATGCTCACCTGTGGCGAGATTGTTGAACAAATTAAATAATAACTAATCATAAAATCGAGAAAAAATGAAAAGAACAAAAATGACAATTATGGCTTTGGCAGGAGCTTTTATAATGGCTTCATGCGGAGAGACTAAAAAAGAGAACGAAGTGGAAGAGGTAGCAATGCCAATGCAAAATGAGATGCATATGGAAGAGACCGGGGATCACGATATGGATAACATGAGCGGGAACCTTGATGACGGCCAGTCTGTTGCCGTTGAATTCAATAATGAACAGGTGGGCACCGCCTATCAACACTACATGCACGTGAAAACTGCATTGGTGAATACTAATGCTGAAGAAGCTATGAGCGGTGGGAAAATGCTTGTTGAAGCATTAGCTAACGTAGAGAACAATGCCCAGGCTCTTGAAGCGGCACAAACAATTGCCAATTCTGCCGAAATCAATGCGCAAAGAACCGCTTTTGAAGATCTTTCTATGGCGATGGAAGGAATGTTAAAAGGTGCAGTGAAATCGGGCGAAGTTTATAAGCAGTACTGTCCTATGGCTTTCGACGGAAAAGGGGCTTTCTGGCTGTCTTCTTCAGAAGAAATTAGAAACCCGTACTACGGCGACAAGATGCTGAAGTGTGGAAGGGTTGAAGAAACTATTAGCGGAAGCTAAGGGTGAAATTGTTCATCAAAAATATGGTTTGTAACCGCTGTAATATGATGGTGAAGTCTGAACTTGAACAGTTCGGGCTTCATCCTCTTACAGTAGAACTCGGGATGGCCGAAGTAGAGCGCGAACTTTCTGCGGAAGAAAAAAAGCTGCTGAATGAGCGCCTGGAAAAACTCGGTTTCGAACTGATTGACGATAAGAAGACCCGGCTCATTGAGAGCATAAAAACCACGATTGTTGAAATCATACAAAATCCTGCACACCTTCCAAAAATGACATTTTCGGAACACCTTTCCGGGAAGTTCCACCAGGATTATTCTGCCCTCAGCAAACTTTTTTCTGAAGTACAGGGCGTAACGATTGAGCAGTATGTGATCAATCAAAAGATCGAAAAAGTGAAGGAACTGCTGGTGTACGATGAGCTTTCCCTAAGCGAGATCGCACATCAATTGAACTATTCGAGTGTCTCCCACTTAAGCAAGCAGTTCAAAAAAGTAACAGGTTTAACGCCCACCCATTTTAAGCAGGTTAAGGAAAACAAGCGTACACCTCTCGACGAACTTTAAGTAAACGAATTAACCAACAACAAAACCAAAGTAAGATGTTTTCAGAAGATAAAAAACAGGACAAAATGGGCAAGAGTAATTACCGAAATTTCTTTTTAATGCTGGGCTTGTCCTTTGTAGCTATGTATATCACTATGTACATGAACACCTATGAATGGGACCATATTTATTTTAGTTTGACCCGCTTTTATATGGCTTGCCTTGGAATTTCGGCCATGGCGGTTATTATGCTCTCCCTCATGTTGAAAATGTATAAGAATAAGAAGAAAAATATAGCAATATACGTCGGCAGCTTAATTTTATTCGTGTCAGCATTAGGTTTGGTGAGAGCTCAGCAGCCTATTATTGGAGATGTTTTGTGGATGAAGGCCATGATCCCTCACCATTCAATTGCAATATTGACCAGTAAGCGGGCAGAAATAAGTGATCCTGAAGCTAAAAAATTAGCTGAAGAAATTATTGAGGCTCAGGTCAGGGAAATTGCTGAAATGAAGAAGATAATCAAACGCCTGGAGAATAAGGAGGAATAGGAGAATCTTACCATAAATTTCCTGAATTGTATAACAGATTCGGCTTTAAATCCTGCGAACTTTGGGAGGTAAAGTTAGAGAGATGAAACACACCTATAAAATCACAGGAATGACCTGCAATGGTTGCCGCAGCCACGTAGAGCAAACCTTACAGGACGTAAAAGGAGTAAAGCATGCATCAGTCGACCTCAGGAAGGAAGAGGCTGTGCTTGAGATGGAGCAACATGTGCCGCTTGATCTTTTGGAAACCGCCCTGCAAAAAGAAGGCGGCAATTATCATATTCTTGCGTTAAATACTTCTGAAGAAATTTCCGCAGACAAAGGTGTCAAAAATGGCATTTCTGAAGCAAATTCTGAGGATGAAGCATCTGTGATGACGCATACCTACAAAGTTACCGGCATGACCTGTAATGGATGCAGGAAACACGTGGAGGAAAGCCTGAATAATATTCCGGGGGTGGTGAAGGCAGCTGTTGATCTCGGAAAAGCTGAAGCTGTCATAGAAATGAAAAAACATATCCCTACAGATGTTCTTGATGTTGAAGTAAAAAAAGCCGGGGCTAAATATGGCATTTTAGAGAGGAAAGGAGCAGCCGGTGCAGGTATTTCTGAAGTTTCAGAAATTGCAAAGACAAATTCAGGAGCAGGTTCGTCTGCAGAGCATAGCTCCGGTAAAGTTGAAGGGGAAAAGGCCATGACCCACACCTATAAAATCTCCGGAATGACCTGTAATGGCTGCCGTTCTCATGTAGAGGAAACCTTACAGAAGGTCGACGGAGTGAAAAATGCTTCGGTTGACCTGGATAAAGCAGCAGCGGAGATCGAAATGGAGCATCATATTCCCATTGGTGTTTTTGAGGATGCTTTACAAAAGGATGGGGAAAGATATCATATACATTCGGCCGGTTCAGAGGAGAAATATGAGGTGACGGGAATGACCTGCAGCGGGTGTAAGGCTCATGTAGAAGAGACTTTGCGGCAGGTTGATGGTGTGCTGGATGTTGCTGTAGACCTCGAAAAGGCTGAGGCGGTTATCTCTTCAAAAAGGGCAATTCCTGTTACAGTTTTTCAGGAAGTTTTGAGAAAGGATGGCAGCACCTATAATATTTACCTTCCCGGGCAGGATATTACCGCCCCACCAAAACCCGAAAAGCCCAAAGGCAAAGGCACAGGAACTTTTTACTGCCCAATGCACTGTGAAGGCGACAAGACTTACGATAAGCCGGGAGATTGCCCCGTCTGCGGAATGGACCTGGTGGAGGAAGTCAGTTTAAAAGCCGATCAGCCACAGTACATCTGCCCCATGCACCCGGAGATTGTGGAGGATGAACCGGGTAGCTGCCCCATCTGCGGAATGGAGCTGGTACGCATGGAACCCGAAGCTTCTGCCGAGCAGAAATCCTATCAAAAGCTGCTGAAAAAGTTCAAAATCGCTGTGGCTTTCACGCTGCCCATCTTTCTTATCGCAATGACCGAAATGATTCCGGGCAATCCCATTTATGACTGGATGAGCATGGAGTCCTGGAACTGGGTGCAGCTGGTTTTGTCAATTCCGGTGGTTTTTTTCGCGACCTGGATGTTCTTTGAAAGAGCCTGGAGATCTATAGTGACCTGGAATTTGAATATGTTCACCTTAATAGGCATTGGTGCGGGAGTAGCGTGGACTTTCAGTGTATTTGGGATGCTGTTTCCGGGACTTTTTCCGGAGCAATTCCTCACGCACCACGGCACTGTACATGTCTATTTCGAGGCCGCTACAGTAATTCTTACCCTGGTCTTGCTGGGGCAATTATTGGAAGCGAGAGCCCACAGCCGTACAAATTCGGCTATCAAGGAACTGCTGAAGCTGGCGCCCAATAAAGCCACTTTGGTGGTGAATGGAGAGGAAAAAGAAATTCATGCAGATGAAATTAATGTAGGCGATATTCTTCGGGTAAAGCCGGGAGATAAAATTCCTGTGGATGGAAGTATTCAGAAGGGACAGACTAACATTGACGAATCCATGATCACCGGCGAACCTGTGCCTGTAGAGAAAGCTGAAGGGGACAAGGTAACTTCAGGAACAATAAACGGCAACAGGAGTTTTACTATGAAGGCCGAAAAAGTGGGGGATGAGACCCTGCTTGCCCAGATCATTAAAATGGTTAACGATGCGAGCAGGTCGCAGGCGCCAATTCAGAAGTTGGCCGACAGGATCTCCGCTTATTTTGTTCCCGTGGTTGTGATGATTTCGGTAATTACTTTCATCGTCTGGGCTGCTTTCGGGCCTGAACCCAGTTATGTTTACGCTTTGATCAATGCTATAGCCGTTTTGATCATCGCCTGTCCCTGTGCTTTGGGGTTGGCAACGCCAATGTCGGTAATGGTTGGTGTGGGGAAAGGAGCCCAGAACGGCGTGCTTATCAAGAACGCCCAGTCTTTGGAGCAAATGGACAAGATTGATGTGCTTATCATAGATAAGACCGGTACCATTACTGAAGGAAAACCATCGGTGGAAAAAGTGGTGGCTACAGGAGATACTTCGGAAGAAGAACTAATTCGAACAATAGCTTCAGTTAATGCTCAAAGTGAACATCCGTTAGCAGAAGCCACGGTGCGTTATGCGAAAGCCAAAAACCTGAAGTTTACAGAGACCACCGACTTTGATGCAGTAACCGGAAAGGGAGTTACGGGAATTTCCGAAGAAAAAAAGATTGCGATAGGTAACGAAAAGTTGATGCAGGAAATAAGTACAGAGGTTAATAATAAGCTTCAGCAGCAAGTCAGGGAAGAGCAGCAACAGGGGAAAACAGTTTCTTACGTGGCGGTAGACGGCAAAGTTTCGGGATACGTCACTATAACAGATCCTATTAAAAAAACGAGTCGGCAGGCGATTTCCGAACTTATTGATGCCGGCGTGGAAGTGATCATGTTGACGGGAGATAACGAGATAACAGCCTCGGCGGTGGCGAAAGAGCTGCACCTAACCAGTTTCAAAGCCGGGATGTTGCCACAGAACAAACTTGAGGAAGTAGAGAAATTACAACAGCAAGGCAAAAAAGTGGCCATGGCCGGTGACGGGATTAATGATGCACCCGCACTTGCAAAAGCCGATATTGGCATCGCTATGGGCACCGGAACCGATGTGGCAATAGAAAGTGCAGAAATTACCCTTGTAAAAGGGGATTTGCACGGGGTGGTAAAGGCGAAAAACCTGAGCAAAAAGGTGATGAAGAATATTAAGCAGAACCTGTTCTTCGCCCTCATTTACAACACGCTTGGTGTGCCAATTGCGGCCGGAGTGCTGTTTCCGTTCTTCGGAATTTTACTTTCACCCATGATCGCGGCTTTGGCAATGAGCTTTAGCTCGGTATCTGTAATTGCCAATGCGCTGAGGTTAAGGGGCGTAAAACTTGACCATTAAAAATGGCATTTTTGAAGAGTCTTCTATAATTACTAATTTGTGAAGAAAAATTTATGCAGGATTTCTGGAAAAGCTGGGCAGAAGCAGCTTACACAAGTACAGGTTTTTTTTGGATGGCCTTATGGGCCTTTATTCTCGGCTACTTAATTAGCAGCGGGATCCAAATATTCGTAACCGAAAAGAAAATGCAGGAGACCATGGGTGGTAAAAACTCAAAAGGTGTTCTCCTGGGCACATTTTTTGGGTTTATAAGCAGCTCCTGTAGTTTTGCAGCTCTCGCTTCTACCAAAAGCCTTTTTAAGAAAGGAGCAGGTTTTATTCCGTCTATTGCTTTCCTTTTAGCCTCGACAAACCTTGTGATCGAGCTGGGAATCATTATCGCTATTTTCCTGGGCTGGCAGTTCGTAGTAGGGGAATATGTGGGAGGAATCCTGCTTATCCTCATCAGCTGGCTTATCGTAAGGCTTATCAATCCGAAGAAACTGATCAAAAATGCACGGGAGCGGCTAAAAGGAGAAGACGATGATGATAAAGGATCTGATAAAGACTGGAAGGAGAAAATGAAATCTGAAACTGCCTGGGCCAAGGTGGCAAAGCAGTATGCGATGGAATGGAAGATGGTGTGGAAGGATGTGACCATTGGTTTCACCATCGCCGGAATTGTAGCTGCTTTTGTACCCGATTCTTTTTTCAGAACCCTGTTTATCAACAGCGGGCCTGAGGTTGAAAGCCATAGCTTTTTTACCATTTTAGAGCATATTATTGTGGGGCCCGTTGCTGCATTTTTAACCTTTATTGGTTCTATGGGGAATATTCCGCTGGCAGCGCTGCTCTTCGGAAAAGGCGTCAGCTTCGCCGGAGTAATGGCGTTTATATTCAGTGACCTGGTGGTATTTCCGGTGTTGCGGATCAATGCGAAATATTACGGCTGGAAAATGTCACTTTTCATACTCTTTTTATTGTTTACTGCACTTATTGGAACCTCCCTGGCCCTGCACTATTCTTTTGACCTGTTAAGCCTGCTGCCCGATCCAAACAACGTGAAGATCCTTGAGTCTGAACATTTCCAGATAGACTATACTTTCTTTCTCAACCTCGCTTTTCTCATTATCTCCGGAATTCTTCTTTACATTGGTTTTTTTAAGAGGAAAGATGTAAAACATATGAAAGAAATGGCACCAAAGAGCCAGGTGATGGAAAACATCATGAAGTATCTTGCTTTCATTGCTTATGCGTGGTTAATAGGCGGCTGGATCGTAAGAATTTGGGTGGTATAAAAAAGCCGGACGTTAATCCGGCTCTTTCATGTATGCAAAAATGAGGTTTAGCTGTTAGGATCGAGAATAAGATTTACTCTTTCTAAAGCATCTTCCAAATGGTAGCGGGTCAATGTATCTCTGCTGCGACCAATGCTGTTGCGAAGATCACGCTGCAGCCTTTTAAGCTCGCCTCTCACTACCGGGCGAATATCACTTTGTGCCACATCAATGTTTGAGCGGGTTATCCAGGAACGGTAACGTGCAGGGATAGCTTCCTGTTCTTCGTTCATTAGATATTCCATTCTGTCGATGTATGCACGCTGAAGATTTCTGCGGTAAGTGTCAATGCCCTGGCCTCTTCTAAGTTCACTCCAGATTCCGGTTCTTAAGCCCTGCATCATATCGAGAAGTCCGTAAGCACTATTGCCGTTCATTTCACGATTTTCGATCAATCTTGCCATTCTTCCGAAGTCAAGCAGGTTTTTTAAAGTGCGCTCCTGGGTATTTCTGATCCTTTCCACACTTCCGTCAAATTCGATCCTGTTGAAGATCTCCTGCTCAAGAAGCCATTCGGGAGTAGAAAACAATTCATCCTGAAGGAAATTCATTGCATTTTTCTGTTTTTCAGGAGTCACATGAAAGTATACTGCACCTTCCTGGTCGTAGGTTTTTGTTTCCTTAATCACACCACCCACGTTGGCAGCAACGTGCCCCATGTAACGGTTGTACTGGCTAAGCACCTGCTCGTACATAGTTTCAAGATCATCGTAATCTTTACCTTTTTCGGCAGTCCATTCGATGAGGTTGGGAACTATCCTTTTCAGGTTTTTGATCCCGTACTGGCTGGCAAGCACAGAGTCATCCCCAAGATCTTCGGTTTGGGAAGTAGGATCTATCACCCCGCTTTGCTGGGCACCAAACCTATAAACAGGATCTCCTGCTTTTTCAAGGATCCAGGAGTCAAGGACCTCTTTTTCCTCTTTTCCTGTTTTCCCCGGAATTGGCTTGTAACCCCACATCACAGAATACTTATCATAAGGCCCAATGTTTGGCATTAGCGCCACATCACCGTCTTCGGGCTGTGCGATATAGTTGAAACGTGCATAATCCATGATTGAAGGTGCGGTTCCATATTTTTGGGTGAATTCAGGGTCTCTCAGAGATTCTACAGGATAGGCTGCACTGCTTCCCATATTATGAGGTAGACCAAGGGTGTGGCCTACTTCGTGAGAGGATACAAACCTTATCAAACGGCCCATGATCTCATCTTTAAATTCCACCCGGCGGGCATCTTCGTTAATGGCGGCGGTTTGAACAAAGAACCAGTTTCTCAACAGGGTCATCACGTTGTGGTACCAGTTAATGTCCGATTCCAAAATCTCTCCCGAACGCGGGTCACTTACGTGCGGCCCGTTTGCGTTTGGGATAGGAGAAGCTAAATAACGCACTACAGAATAGCGAACATCTTCAGGGCTCCAGTCTGGATCTTCCTCTTTTGTGGGAGGATCTTTGGCAATAATGGCATTTTTGAAACCTGCAGCTTCAAAAGCCACCTGCCAGTCTTCAATTCCCTGTTTGATGTAAGGGATCCATTTTTTTGGAGTAGCGCGGTCTACGTAATAAACAATCTGTTCTTTAGGTTCCACCAGTTCCCCGCGCTTGAATTTCTCCATATCTTCTTCCTTCACCTCAAGTCTCCAGCGGTCAAGGTAGCGTACGGTTTCACTTTTTTGAGCATCAAGGCCGTAATCGGTTTGCCCGGTGGTGAACCAGCCAACGCGCTCGTCATAGTATCTTCTTTCCATAGGCACCTTTGGAAGAAGGATCATGGAGTTGCTCATTTTTACTGAAATAGATCCTGTACTTGAATTTGAAGGTGGTTCGCCGGCATTATAAGTTTTCACGTGGCGTACTTCAATGTTTTCAGGATAACTACGGATGGTATCTATGTACGATCGGCTGTCATCCAACCGACTGATCTTGTATTCTTTTCGGTTCCTTTCAGGAAAACCAAGCGCCTGCACGTCATTTTTGAAAAGGTCGGTTACCTTGATCACTGTTGCATTGTTCACCGAATCCTTGTGGAAAGCTTCAATGTCAAAAGAAAAAAGAATGGGCTCAAAGTTAGAGTTCACCACAGCTTCGTGCACCGGAAGCGAATCGGCAGCAAAAACGTCGTGAGAAACTACGCGAAGAAGAACGTTCTTATTTTTCTTTTCCCAACGCAGCACCTGCTCGTTTTGTTTGCCGCCACCAAAACCAATACCCGAAGCAGTCTGGGCAATCCTGGTAACCATAAGCATTTCACGGTTAAAGAGGCTATCGGGGATTTCGTAGTAGTAATCATCATCTACCTGGTGTACAGTAAATAATCCGGCATCAGATTTTGCTTTTTTGGTGATCACCTTGTCATAAGATTTGATCCCGTTTTTATCTTTTTCAGAAGATTTGGCTGCTGTAGTCGACTTTTTATCCTTTTCAGGTTGAAAGACGGCACAACTCGTTATTGAAAAAGAGAAAAAAACAATAACCAGCCGGAACAAGAGTCGGTTGTTCATTAATTGTAAAATTTAAGTTAAGAATGGCTCAATTTAAAGAAACAGATCCCGGTTGCCTAATCCGTGGCTGTTAAATAAAAAGAGAAGCACTTTGCTTATAGTTGGACAGTAGTAGCAGTAAAAGGTTTAAAATGAAATTATAACTGGTAGCATTTGCATTTAAATAAGATGCTAAAAATTTCTTAAAATTTGAGGGTTTCCTGTACCTTTGAAAGAAGATGAGGGTTTCCTGCTTTCTTATTTTCTTCCTTTTATCTGGAAATGTCTTTTCCCAGCTGGGATTTTGTCCCGGCAGTAAGGGAGACGCTATTTTCCATGAAGATTTTTCGTCTGGTACTTTACCAGCCGGGACTACAAGTTATCCGCGTGTTTCGGGAGATCCTCAGGACGGTTATTATACTATTTCAAGTACAATTGGCCAGGGAATTCAAGACTGGCATTCTTCTCTGCCCAACACCACTTTATCTAATGGAAACGCATTAATAGTCAATGCCGACGATAAAAATGCCGGATTGTTCTTTAAAAGAGAAATCTCCGGGTTGTGTGAAGCCACCACTTATGAGTTTTCGGCTTACCTTATGAATATTCTAAGTCCTATTCGTACTGGTTGTGCAAATGGAGGCATTCCAATAAATGTGAGGTTTCAAATTTGGGATAAAACCGACACTCAGTTGCTAGCCGAGGGTGATACAGGAGATATCCATTCTTCGTCTACCCCTTACTGGGAACAGTTTGCATTGACCTTCCAGTCTCAGCCGGGGCAGGACCTGGTGATCCTTAAAATGTTCAACAATGGGATTGGTGGCTGCGGAAACGATCTCGCTATTGACGATATTATTTTCAGGTCTTGTGGAGACCTCACGGAAATTACCTCTGGTACAACGGCAGGAAGTTCTCTTGAAGTTTGTGAACCCGATGCTCCCGTGAGTGTGGCATTAACCGCTACCCCAGACCATACGGTGTATAAAAGTCATGCTTTTCAATGGCAGGAAAGTACAGATGCCAATAACTGGCAGGATATTTTGGGGGCAACAGGCACAGTGTACTCTTCTCCGGCTATTAACTCTACCCGGTATTACAGGGTTAAAGTAGCCGAAAATTCGGTAAATCTTGACGATAATCTCTGTAGCTCGGTTTCCGAATCTTTTGCTGTGTACTTTGTGGAAACTCCTTTGGCGCCGGTAAGTAGCGGAGATGAAAATATATGTGAGGGAGACCCATTTCCTGCACTTAAGGTAAATGTGGAGCCAGATGAATCTGTAACCTGGTTTGATAAAGTTACAGGAGGCGTTGAGGTTGGAACAGGAAATTCTTTTGTGCCTACAGTTGCCGGAACTTATTATGCCGAAGCTGTGAAATCGGGTTTTAATTGTGAACCCGGGCCCCGCACTCCGGTTACTTTGAAAATTTTTACTGTACCTCAAACAATGGATGAGGAGTTGCAATTGTGCGCCGGCAATACGGTCGAGCTTGATGCCGGGCCTGGAAATTTCAGCTACAACTGGAGCACCGGAGCTTCGGGCAGGACGATCTCTGTGACTAATCCCGGAAACTATTCAGTAATAGTGACAAATTCCAATGGCTGCAGTGCTTTGAGAACATTTGAAGTAGCAGCTGTAGCGGTTGCCGAAATTGCCAAAATTACTTCGGAAGCAAACAGGGTGATCATAGAAGCAGCAAATTCAGGGGAATTCGAATTTTCTCTGGATGGGATTCACTTTCAGCAGTCAAATGTTTTTCAGAATATTTCCGGCGGAATATATACTGCTTATATACGCGATCTAGAAGGTTGTAAAACTGTTTCCGAAGAATTTCCGCATATTGTCATTCCCCAATTCATCACCCCTAACAGTGATGGCTTTAATGACAACTTTGAACTTAAAGGAGTTGAATATTTCAGCAATTCTGAAATCAGGATTTTTGACAGGTACGGGAAGTTACTGGCTGCCGGAAGTGGCGCCGGATTTTCCTGGAATGGCACTTACAATGGAAAGGAACTGCCTTCAGAAGATTACTGGTATCAAATATTTATAGATGGTTTTGAGCCTCAAAAAGGCCACTTTTCATTAAAGCGTTAACATGGTTGAACAGAAGCAAAATAACAGCCTCTTAAAATCCCATTTTTGGATCCTTATTCTCTGTACTTTTTTCAATATTGGGGAGAGTAGAGGGCAGGAGATCATTCCGACATATTCAGACTATCTTACAGATAATCTTTTCCTGCTGCACCCCTCTCTTGCAGGGGCGGCAGTTAACAATCAACTGCGGTTAACGGCCCGGCAGCAGTGGTTTGATATAGATGATGCACCGGGATTGCAGACGCTTACCATTAATGGCAGATTGGGCAACAAAGAGGGGATAGGTGCCATTCTATTTAACGACAGGAATGGAAATTTCTCTAAATCTGGGGCGTATGGGGCATTCGCCTACCATTTGAGGTTACCTGCAGGAGACCTTCAATTGCATAGGCTGAGTTTTGGAATTAGTGCAGGGGTTATTCAGCATCGGCTTGACCAAAGCGGCTTTACCCAACCCGATCCGCTGCTGGGGCAGGAGAAGGCTTCGGTAAGTTACGCGAATATGGATGTGGGAATGTCGTACTTCAATAAAGATCTTTATATACATGCCACTGCAAAAAATCTTTTACCAGTTACGAGGGAATTGTTTAATAGTCATAACATCGCTACTAATCAAAGACGGTATTTTTTAACTGCCGGTTACATTATTTCACCGGCTTATGACTGGTACCTGGAGCCTTCGGCCATGCTGCAACTTGTGGAAGATACTTCGGAAAAACTTGCAGATGTTAACCTTAAGGCCTACCGGAATTTTGAGTTCGGGCAAATATGGGCCGGATTGTCTTACCGGCAGGGGCTGGATAAAATGGAAGGTGATACAGAAAACCTGAGATATCTCACTCCTTTTGCCGGTGTGGAATACAGGAAATTTTTGGTGGGTTACACGTTTTCCCGGCAGTTTAATGAAGTGGTGCTTAGTAACAGTGGTTTTCATCAAATTACCCTTGGATATAATTTTGGTGCACCAAGAACCCGATATCACTGTGGGTGCCCGGCCATAAACTAAAAGAGGAACCCGAAGGCTCCTCTTTATAAACTGTCAAAAATGGCATTTTAGAACCACTTTTCTACCTCTTCCAGCTGCAGTGCAGCAATGGGTAATTTATTTTTCTTTCTTAGTCCGTTGAGCTTTTGATGAACCTGGGTAGGTTTGTTTTCCTGAAGTTTGGCAACAGTACCAAATTCGTGCATCACTGTATCTACCCATTCCTGCGGAACTCCGATTTTTATGAAATCCTCAGGTTTTGGTGTGGCTGCTTTCTTTTCGGGCTTCATCTGTGGGAAGAACAATACTTCCTGTATAGATTGTTTGTTGGTAAGGAACATGATCAAACGATCCATTCCAATACCAAGGCCCGATGTTGGGGGCATTCCGTATTCCAGTGCTCGTAAGAAATCATTGTCTATAAACATAGCCTCATCATCGCCTTTTTCAGATAATTGTAGCTGCTCTTCAAAACGGTTTCTTTGGTCTATAGGATCATTTAACTCAGAATAAGCATTGGCAATCTCTTTTCCGCAGACCATAAGCTCAAACCTCTCTGTAAGCTCCGGATTTTCACGGTGCTCCTTACAAAGCGGACTCATTTCTTTTGGATAATCTGTGATGAATGTGGGCTGTATGAAGTTGCCTTCACATTTTTCACCGAAGATCTCGTCAATAAGTTTTCCTTTACCCATAGTGTCATCAACTTCGATGCCCATGCCTTTTGCGGCCTCAAAAAGTTCTTTTTCAGACTTGCCTGTAATGTCAAATCCGGTGAATTGTTTGATGGCATCGGTCATTGTCACTCTGGCATAAGGCGCTTTAAAATCTACCTGATGTTTTCCAAAAGTGGCTTCTGTAGTTCCGTTTACGGCAACAGCGCAGTGTTCCAGGAGATTTTCGGTAAATTCCATCATCCAGTTGTAGTCCTTATAAGCTACATAGATCTCCATCGCCGTGAATTCGGGGTTGTGCGTGCGATCCATTCCTTCATTTCTGAAGTTTTTGGAGAACTCATAAACTCCGTCAAAGCCACCTACAATAAGCCTTTTAAGGTAAAGTTCATTAGCAATCCGCAGGTAAAGCGGGATATCTAATGCGTTGTGGTGCGTTATGAAAGGCCGCGCAGCAGCTCCTCCCGGAATAGATTGTAAAATGGGGGTTTCAACTTCAAAGTAGCCTTTGTCGTTAAAGAAGTTCCTCATTGCAGTGAATAGCTTAGTCCTTTTTACAAAGATCTCTTTCACTTTTGGGTTCACTACCAAATCGGCATAACGCTGGCGGTAACGCAACTCGGGATCATTAAATTCGTCGAAAGTCTTACCTTCTTTATCGGTCTTTGGAAGCGGAAGCGGTTTTAATGATTTGCTAAGAAGTGTGAAATTCTCAACCATTACTGTTTTCTCACCCACCTGCGTGTTAAAGAGCTTACCTTCAATGCCTATAAAATCCCCTATATCAAGAAGTTTTTTATATACGTCGTTGTATTTGCTTTTATCATCTCCCTTGCAAATCTCGTCACGGTTGAAATACACCTGAATTCTTCCGGTGGAATCCTGAATTTCAGCAAAAGAAGCCTTTCCCTGTATTCTTCGGGACATAAGTCTCCCGGCAATGACGACCTTTTTATTTTCTTCAAATTCAGACTTTATTTCCGAAGTAGTATGATCTACGGGATAAAGTGCCGCGGGATAAGGGTCTATATTCAGTTTTCGCAGGGAATCGAGTTTCTCCCGGCGAATGAGTTCCTGTTCAGATAAATGCATTTTCTTTAGTTCAAGATTCGACTTGCAAAGATACAGACTATACCGCAACCAATCAATTGTTTTTTAACCGGTAAAGCGCTAATTTGGTTGGTGTAGATTTTAATATATTTGCAGCTGCCTATGAGTGTTTGGAGAGTAATATTGTCGATCCTTTTTCCACCCCTTGCTGTGATAGACAGAGGTTGTGGTTCTATTCTTATCGTGCTTATACTTACACTTTTAGGTTGGGTGCCGGGAGTAATTGCCGCACTAATCATCCTGAATAATAACAAAGGCAGGTAAAAAGAAAAGATTTGAACAGGAACATTGAATTTGAGGAGTTAGGGCAGCGGGATTATAAGGAGATTTGGGAGTACCAGGAGAAATTGTTTCAGGGAATACTCGATCAAAAGATTGCCAACCGCAGAGAAGGAACTTCAAAGGCCACCAAAAATCACCTGCTTTTTGTAGAGCATCCCCATGTCTATACCCTCGGAAAGAGCGGAGATATGTCGCATCTCCTCATCAATGAGGAACAACTGGGGCTAAAAAATGCCACCTTTTACAAGATCAACAGGGGCGGTGATATTACTTATCACGGACCCGGACAAATTGTGGGGTATCCTATACTCGATCTTGAAAATTTCTTTTCAGACATCCATAAATACTTAAGGCTTCTTGAGGAAACTATAATTCTCACTCTTGAAGAGTACGGGATCAAAGCAGGCCGCAGTAAAGGGGAAACAGGAGTGTGGCTGGATAGTGATACGCCTTTTGCGCGAAAGATTTGCGCAATGGGGGTGCGTGCCAGCCGCTGGGTTACCATGCACGGTTTTGCCTTTAATGTGAATACAGACCTGGGTTATTTTGATAACATCATTCCCTGCGGAATTAAAGGAAAGGCAGTAACCTCACTCAATGTAGAGCTGGGAGTAAAAGAAGTTCCTGTAGAGGAGGTGAAGCAAAAAATAAAGAAGCATTTTTCTGCCCTTTTTGAAGCTGAATTAGTACCCCCAACCCCCTAAAGGGGGCTTTAGCTGTTTCTGAAAAGTCCCCTTTAGAGGATATGGGTTTTGAAGTTAATAATATTCTGCTGTTACCCCCTAAAGAGAGGATTTACCTAAGGTTATCAACCTGATTTTTTATTAATCTTACCACATGCTCAGTTGTATTGAAGATTTCTGAATTCCTAAATCTCATTAGAGTAATCCCAAATTTCTGAAGATGTTCATTCCGCATATGATCGTATTCTTTTTGTTCTTTCCGATCATGAATCCCTCCATCTGCTTCTATCACTAATTTTAGCTCATGGCAATAGAAGTCAACAATATATTGATTTATTGGATGTTGTCTTCGGAATTTCACCTGTAGTTGGCGGTTGCATAGAAAACTCCAAAGTAGCTTTTCTGCCTTTGTTTCCTTTCCGCGTAATTCTCTCGCCTGCTTATGAATAATGGGAGATGCTCCATAGAACATATCATAAATATTGCTCTCCATAATTCTTTATTTACTTGAAAAATATGAAAATTTGAAAAATCTCCCACAAGGAACCTAGAGATGAAAAGTGCAATATATTTCAGTTTTGCTCCCACCTTTCAGAAGGCGCTTTATTTTGGAAGTAAAATAAAAATAAACAGAAATTTAAAGTCCCCTTTAGGGGATTTAGGGGTTAAGATCAATTCACCTCATAAACCAAAATCCCATTCTCTTCGCCCTGCACCACTAATTCCAAAGCTGCATCTGCGTCGGCATTGGAGAGGTCTATTAAAGAATTTCCGTAAACAGGGAACCCGTCTATTAAACTGGCATTGCTGTCAAACAGATATACTTTTTTAGCTTGAAGATCGGTTACTGAGACGTAGATCTTGTTGTTGAGGAAGAAGATCTGCGGATGGTCGTATAGTCCGAAGTCAAGGGTCACAGCATTTCCTTTGATGCTGAGCTCATTTTCTGAAAGGGTGACCAGGGTTTTTTCGGTGGCTGTGATGCGGGTATTTTCAGCAAGGCCAAGATCCTCCTTTTTCACATTTCCCTTTTCGCTGATCTTTAAGATCTGGCCTGAAGTGTTTGTAGAAACAAAATTCCCGTTGTACTCGTACCATGCATTTTCAGAGAAATTTAGATCTTGCTTCACAGGAACGCGAATTTTTCCGGTGCGGCTAAGAATATTCAGTTTTTCGGAAGTTTCAGGAATTACGATGTAATCTTTTCGGCCTATCCTAATGTGTTTTGGAGGCTGAATAATTTCTGAAGTTGCTTTAGAGAAATTGAACCCCTTTACACCTTTTCCTTTGCGATCGTACATATAAACATCGCGCCCCTGCGTGACCACAAAACGATAATCACGTTTCTTATCGTAATCAAAAACAGACAAAGGCTGGGTAATCTTATCTCTAAACTTAAGAGGGAAAGGTTTAACGGGGTTCCCATCACGATCTATGACGTGAACTTCATTTTGAGTCGCAAAGGCAAGTTGATATCTGCCATTTTTTAAAATATCTACCGTTTGTACTTCTCCTAAAATGGGAGATCCCAGGTCTTTTTTCCAGTAAATCTTTCCTTCTGGCGAGATGAGGTACAGCGTATTTTGAACATCCTGCGCTACAATGTCCATTCCGTTGGAGCGATGGTTTTTGAAGAAGACCGGCGGAGAGTTCAGGGCTGCCGCCAGGGCAACATTCGCGGCCTGCGAAGTCGGTTTGTCGGTTTTTAGAGCAGCACTTTTCGCCACCACACTGTGCAGGTGGGCAAAATTGTCCTGGTAGATGTATTGAACCGCTGTAATGGGGTAATTAGTGTAGTCAAGTTGCTCTGTTTCATTTGTTCCTTCTGCCTGGTTGTTCCGGATGATCAAAAGTGAAGCTTCTGAACTGAGATTTTCTGAAGAGGTTTTGTAAGCTTCGGTATTTGACAATACGAGATCATCCTGAACAGCGGCAATCACTTCCTTCAATGCTTCGGAAGATTCAGAAAAGAGTATGTAGCTATCCAAAAATGTCAAAAAATGGAGGTCTTTTGGATTCAGTAACGGCTGAAGTATTTCAGAAAAAGAATTGGAGTGGGGAAATTTGTAGATGGGTAGCCCACGGAATTCTTCAGTTTGTTCCGGCTCATAATTTAATGTCTGCAGGCCATTTTCAGCTTCCGCAGAGCGTATAGCGAACACTAAACCTTCAGCAAGATGAATACTTCCCGCTTCGCTGGCTGCTGTGAGGAGGGAAATTTCTTCAGTAAAGGTAGTTTCTGTTTCCTTACCTCTCAAAAAGAGCAAATTCTCATTCAATTTTTTAAAATCCTGAAAGCTTACGGAATTGAATCCGGAGCTGGTCACGGGAGTGATATTGGCCAGGGTGTTTTTTGAAGTCCCTACTTCCTTGAAGACATTGATGAGGCGCGGAAGAGAATCGGAAGCAATGGTGATACCGTTAAGCCTGATGTCGTTCTGGGAAATGTCGGTATCAACGACAGTCCATTTAGTAAAGTTTGAAAAAGGTGTCAAAAAGAGCTTTTTAAGGAAAGGAGCTGCTTTATCGGAATTCAGAAATACAGAAGTTTTTTTGGGAGAGGCTGCTTTAAAAGCCACCTGCAGATCCTTACTCAAGGCTGAATTGCCCCGGGCGGTTTCTTTTAATAAGGGCAGGGAGTTACTTAACAAACTAATGCTATCTATATGTGTTGAAAAAGCTGTTTTACCTTCCAACACATATTTTTGCACCTCGAGATCATCAAAATTCATTGTTTCTACCTGCCGGTTGGGGATAGAGTCTAGGTTTTTGGGTTTGAGGTTATCGCGACTAATAAATAGAAAATCCAGGGATTTTTCGGCTTTAGGGACAAGGACGAGTAGTGCCTCTTTTTGATGAGGGAAATATTTCAGGATCCCGAGTCCTTCTTTTATTTGAAGGTAAAGATCATTTTCGGAATTGAGCTTGAGAAAATCGTTGTTTTGGATATTGCTGAAGAAAAGATCGGGGTTTTCCATCTGCACTATTACCGCCGGGTCCTGGGGCAAAAAGTCGGTAAGTTCTCCCGAAACAGGGGCTTCGTTGGCGCAGGAAAAGAATAACAGGGTGCTAAAAAAAGTCAGGATCTTCTTCATGGGAAGTTGAATGTAGTAAATTTTAAAGAGAAAGTTCCAGTTGCTCGGGCAGGAGCTTAAAGCTTTTGCGGTGGTACTTTGTGACTCCGTATTTTTTGATGGCTTCGCGATGTTCAATTGTGGGGTAGCCTTTATTTTGTTTCCAGTTGTACATGGGGTATTCTTCATGAATTCTGGTCATGAACTCGTCTCTGTAAGTCTTGGCTAAAATTGACGCTGCTGCAATACTTAGAAATTTGCCGTCTCCTTTTATAATACACTCGTGCGGAACTTCTTTATAGTTCTTGAACCTGTTGCCGTCTACGATAATGAATTCGGGTATGGGGTTCAGGTTTTCTATGCATTTGTGCATTGCCCTGATAGAGGCGTTTAGGATGTTGATTTCGTCTATTTCTTCCATATAAATATGTTGCACCGAATAACAGACTGCCTTTCCCCTGATGATTTTCTGCAATTTGTTTCTGGAAAGTGCATTGAGTTGCTTTGAGTCATTGATGATCTTATTCCGGAAATTTTTAGGTAGGATAACGGCAGCCGCAGTTACCGGCCCTGCAAGGCAACCCCTGCCGGCTTCATCTGTGCCGCATTCTAATGGAAGTTTAGAAAAGCTCTTTGCTAACATGGGAAAGCTGAATTGAGAAGAAATGTAAATTCCTTAAATATTAAGGTAGCTGCAAAAGTAGAAATTTCAAAACAGCGGGAAAGTCTTATGTTGAAAAGCTGTGTTCAATTTGTTCAATATAGAACAACTTAGATGTTTGTGTTTTATTATTAAAGAAATCTCTTTTTTTTAGCTATTACGGCAAAATCGAGAAATTAATTTTATCAACTATAAGGTTATAGATGTGGAGTTTCATCAACTTCTTAAATAATTAACAGCTTAGTTTATAAGCCAACCTTGTTTTATTAAGATTTTATTACCATTTTTGGCGTTGGCTAATTCAAATAATTTATAAAATGAAAAGAAGATTAAGTGGAATACTAACACTATTACTGGTGTTGGTGGTGCAAATTTCGTTTGCGCAAGACAGAACGATAGCCGGGATGGTTACCGATTCTGAAGGTTTGCCCTTACCTGGAGTTAACGTACTTGTTAAAAACACAAATAGAGGGACACAGACTGATTTCGATGGGAATTATAGTATTAGGGCTAGTGAGAATGAGATTCTTGTTTTTTCTTACCTTGGTTTTGAAACTATAGAATATCCTATTGCTAATCTTAATACAATTAATGTAACTCTAAGCCCTGATGCTGCCGAGCTTGATGAGGTTATTGTACAGGGTTATCGCACCTCGACAAAGGAGAAGTCTAATATTGCATCAATTACTGTTAGTTCGGAATCTATTGAGAATCGACCTAATGCCAGTGTTGTGCAGACTTTATCTGGACAAGTTGCGGGATTGAACATTTCTACAAACAGTGGTCAGCCAGGAGCGGCTTCTGTGATTAACCTTAGAGGTGTTAACTCTATCAATGGTAATACTCAGCCATTATTTCTTATCGACGGTATCCCTGTTGATGAAAGTAACTTTCGTAGTTTGAACCCTCAGGATATCGCATCGATCTCTGTGCTAAAAGATGCAGGTGCAACTGCTATCTACGGTAACCGTGGTGCTAACGGTGTGGTGATCATTGAAACTAAACAAGGGAATTTTGATTCTCCGTTACAAATCAGTGCTACATCCATTATAAGTTGGAATAAACTTCAAGATCATGATTATGACTTAAACAATGCACCAGAGGAGCTTGGATTAGAAAATCTTTACGGGTCAGGAAGAGGTGCTTCAATGAGTGAAGAAGAAATTGCTTCAGCTGAATCTGCAGATTGGCTTAACCATTTCTTCAGAACTGGTATTACTAAGAATAATACCCTTAATCTTTCTAGTGGTGGAGAAAGAGCTACTCAATTTACATCGCTTGGTTTCTATGATACTCAGGGAATCTTAAAAGGTTCAGATTTGAAGAGATTCAACTTTAGAAATAACATCACTGGAAAATCAGATAATGACAAGTTTAATTATGGATCTAGTTTTTCTATAAATTATTCTAATTCAAATGAACCTAGTAGTATTGGAACGGGTGGAGTAAACCAAAATTTTGTTTTGGGAGCTTTTCAAGCCTTGCCTTATGTGTTGCCTTCAGGATATGAAGAATGGGCTGAGGCACCTGTAGCATCTTTTACCGCGACTCCATATATGTTAATGGATAAATTAAAGTACTTCAGACAGGCTGATGAAGAAGTAAAAATATTAGGAAGTTTTAATGCTAATTATAATATCACCGACTATTTGTCTGCTAGTATTGTAATGAGTGCAGATTATGAAAATGAAATTTATGTTCAGGCGGTTCCTTCAGAGTCTTTTAACATCGCTCTTTTTGCTGAAACAGGTAATGACAATGATGGCCGGCAGACTCAGAGCAGCCGTAGGGTGTTTAGTTACAACCAGGTAGCCTCTCTTAACTTTAATGAGTCCTGGGATAAGCATACTCTTGATGTAGGAGTATTTACAGAGTATTTCAAAGCTCACCTAAGAAGTTTTGGCTACACAGCTAACGGTTTATTCTCAAAAACTTTTGCTTTGGGAGACGGTGCTGGTTTTATTAGTGATAACTCTCAAAATGACTGGTATACTGATGAAGCATTTGCTACTAGCAGAAATGCAGGGCTTTTCTCCTATTTTGGTCAAATAAACTATGATTATGATACTACCTATGGTTTAGGTGCGACAGTGAGACGTGATGCTTCTTATAGATTCCCGGATGCCAATAAATGGGGGACTTTCTATTCTGTTTCCGCAAGATGGAACATTAATAATGAAGATTTTATGGATGGCTCTGTTTTTGATATTCTTAAACTACGTGCATCTCATGGTACTGCCGGAAACCAAAGAATTACAGGAGATACATATTTCTCAGGTCCAGATTTAGGGAAGAGTTTATTTGCTTCTGGTGTTGGATATGGAGGAGAGAATGCAATTTTCCTTAGTCAAATTGGAAACCCTACCCTTAAGTGGGAAACTGTGACACAAACGAATGTTGGTGTTGATTTTGAAGTTTTCAACAGGAGGTTGAGAGGGTCTTTTGATGCTTATTGGAAAAAAACAGAAGATTTGTTCCAGAGTATGCCAGTTTCAGCAATTAATGCTACAACCGGTATTAATACAAACATTGGTTCTTTAACAAACCAGGGGTATGATGTGAACCTTAAATATGATGTTCTAAGAGGTGGTCCTGGAGGATTTAATTTGGATGTGAATTTCGTAGGGAATTATAACAAACAAGAATTCGTTGATCTTCCAAGTGAAACTGGAGTAATTGAAGACATTGGACGTGAAGGTGGAAAGTTTGGAGAAATTTATGTTATTAGATTTGCAGGTGTGAACCCAGCTAATGGAAATGTGTTGTTTTATACAGCAGACGGAGATGTTACAGAAACTCCTAATACTGATACCGATAGAGTGTGGACTGATAAAAACATTTATCCTGATTATACTGGAAGTTTTGGTATAAACATGGATTACAAAGGTTTCTTTATACAGTCTCAGTTTAACTATGCCGTAGGTGGGGATAGATTTGATTTTGATCTTGCGGGTTATCAGGATCCCTCTAGTATAGGTACCTTTAGACATAACAGAGACTTGGCTAGAGCATGGACTCCAGAAAATAGGGTGACTGATATTCCTTCTCTTACAGCGACTAATATTAACACTTATACTTCTGATAGGTATTTGCGAAGTACAGATCACTTAAGGATCAGGTTTTTAGGTGTCGGGTATAATGTTCCAAATAGATTTTTAGAACCTACTGGTTTTAATCAATTAAGAATATTCGCCAACGCTGAGAATTTAGTTACTTTTTCTGAATGGAGGGGATTTGATGTAGAGGCTTTACAGAGTGCTCAATGGGATTACCCAACACCAAGAATTATTTCATTGGGAGTAGAATTAGCTTTTTAAAAAAAAATAAAAAATGAAAAAATTAAATCTAATTTATGTTGTCGGTCTTCTGTTCTTCTTTGGAAGTTGTGATGATGCGATAGAAATTGATCAACCGGGACGTTTACCGGCAGAACAAGCGTATGAAAATGTTAATGACCTTGAACTTGGATTAACAGGGGTTTACGCACAATTTGATCTTAACCCGGAAATCTATTTCACTACTATCTGGACAGACGAGGTGAGTATTGATGCACCGGAAAATGGAGGGCAGGGACAGTCGGATTATGGTTTCGTTTTAAATCCTTCGTCTGCTGGCCCAGCTGTGATTTGGACAAGTAATTATGCCGCTATTAACGCGGTTAACAGGGTAATTGAAGGAGCACAAGGTATTGAGCCGTCAGAGGGTCAACAAGAGAAATATAATAGTATTCTTGGTCAGGCTTATGCGCTTCGTGCATTTTTCTACTTCCAGTTACAGTCTTATTTCACAACTGATTATGCTGATGATTCAGCTCTAGGTGTGCCTTTAGTTGATTATGTGCCGTCGATTAATGATGAAGCTGTTCTTAGAAGTACAAATGGAGAAATTTTTGCTTTTATTAAAGATGATTTAAATAAAGCTGAAGACCTTCTGGTTGAGGAGTCAAATGCAACTTTTGTGAGTCAGGATTTTGTTACTGCCTTACGTGCTCGTATGGCTGCATACCGTGAGAATTATCCTGACGCTGCTACCTATGCTTCAGAATTGTTAGAAGACTACGCAATAGCCGATTCTTTAGAGTATGAAAATATTTGGGAGGATGAAGGAAATACTGAAATTATTTTTGAACTGGAACGTACAATTGGTGATAACTATGACCAACAGGGAGCTTCAGGAAGTCCTGCCGGTGCCGGTTATGTTGGAGTTAATTGGGCATTTACAGGTCCTGGACCAGACGGGGGAGTTTATTATGTAATGAGTCAGTCTTTATTAAATGAATTAAATCCTGCTGATGTACGTTTTAATGTTTTGCTTCATCCCGAGTCAACGACAGAGGTTCCGGTAATTGATAAATATTCTGGTTCTGAATCTCAACCGTTGATGAATGATTTGAAAGTTTTCAGAGCATCTGAAATGTTGTTAATTCTTGCAGAGGCATATGTTGCTATGGATCGGTTAGAAGATGCTGCTGCTCTTATTAAGCAATTAAGAGACTTAAGATTAGGCGCTGATACTCAGATACCAGTTTATGCAAGTAAGACTGAAGCTTTTGGTGCTATTCTGGACGAAAGAAGAATTGAGTTAGCTTATGAAGGACACCGGTATAAGGACCTTAAGAGATTAGGTGAGCGTGGTAACAGAGGAATAGAAAGAGCTCCGGCAGATTGTGCTGTTAATAATGCATGTTCTTTAGATGTCACAGACTACAGGTTTACTTTTCCAATTCCAATCGTTGAATTAACAGCGACACCTGAATTGAGAGAACAACAAAATCCAGGTTATTAATTTAAAATAAATAATAATGAAAAATAAAATTTTTAAACTTTCAACATTGGTTCTCCTAGCAGTTGCCTTTGTTGGTTGTGAGGAAGATCCACTTATTTATGATGTAAATAATGGACAGACTTTAGCTGAATTTTCTTCATCTTCAGGAAGTATTCCTGTAGCAGAAGAGGGAGGATCTACTACTGTAGAAGTGGCTGTTAGTACAAGATCTTCTTCGGATAGATCTATTGAAGTAGAGATTGATGAGGAGAACACTACGGCTACCCCAGATCAGTATGAGATTAGTAATCTGGTAATTCCAGCTAATTCTTTTGTTGGGACTATTACGATCACTGCAGATTTCGATGCAATTCCTGAAACAGGCAGTTCTGTTTTGGCACTCGATCTTGTTGGAATTGAAGGATCTGATGCCAGTATCACCCTTGGAGAGTATGAGGTAGAAATGTTCAGATGGTGTACGACTACTCTAGATGAGTATGTTGGTACCTGGAGCGGGCCGGGAAGCTGGAGCGAACACTATGGTTATCAAACAGAAGTAGAAACCTTTTTGAATGATAATGGAGAATTGATGATGACTGGTCTAGCGCATCAATGGCTTGAAGGTCCTGAATTTTGGGGTGAACAAATTATTGACAGCGCACCTGTAAAGGTTGATGTAAACCTTGAAACAGGAGAATTATCTATAGCAGAACAATATCATGTTACCACACTTTATGATGGAGATGAATATGAATATACTGTGAGTGCTACAGGTGCAGTACTCAACTCTTGTGAGAAAGTACTTCAGATTTTCCCTGTTTTAAAAGTTGGAGGTGATGTAATTAATCCTGCTGCTTATGGAGGAGTTAAGTTTAAAGAAACAATTACTCTGGATACTGTTGAGTCGAATGATCCAGGAGAAGGCGACGGTTCTTCTGAAGAGTAACGTTTAAACGCGTTAATAGTATGAAAAAGGGCTGCTCAATTATATTGAGCAGCCCTTTTTTTGCTCAACCCTTTTTCTGAAATAAATTGGATGGTAATCTGATTTTATCATTAGTTCTTCAACAAATAATATATTAAACGAACATAAAAGGATTATAGCCTTGTATATATATTAGATTCAAGTGAGCAGCACAGTGTGGGTATGCTTAAATAAATATAATATATTAGACAAGGTCTCACCAAAGCCAGTATCCATACCTTTAAAAAAGAGACGCTAGCCCATAAATTAAAAAGAGGTTCTAATGAAAAATTGAATACTGCGCACCTAAAAATAAAATTGACCTTTCCAATTAGCACTATAATGTTTCAATTCAAAAAAGATTCTTCCACATGGTCTGAGACATCTGCTAACAAAAGCAAATAGTTATCCCAGTATAATAGGTTTTAGTAGGTTATAAACAGGTCGTATATCTTGTGTAAATCCACTTTGAAGATAGGGCTACAGAATATGCTATTTCTAATTCTATAATTAAATAACAGAAGTTTGGTCATTTTTATCAGAATGATTTTTGGCTTAAGGTACGCTAGCTTAACGATGACTTTTGCAGATATTTGCCGCGAGATAATACCCTTAACATATTTTGGCGACTTTACAGAGTTGAGAATCATTAATAATTAAAAAACTTATCTTTTTTTTAGTTCATCACTTCGCAGAGTTTGCAATACTGCTCTGCACATTTCAGGTTGGTCTCAAGGTGGGCAATATGAAATCAGTAGGGGGCAGATGGTGTAATTACTATACAATTGCAATAACTTATTTTAAGAATTTTAGATATAGATCTTATATGAAGTTAAAAAAACCTGTAAAGGGTTACTTTACAGGTTTTTTTAACTCTTTAAAATGTTTAAGGGACTATATTAAAAACTGTGTAAGTATTGAATAACGGGGTTTGTTAGCCCCGTTATTTTTTTAACCTTGCCTGCAAAATCCAGGCACTAATATTTACACATTGATGAAAAAAGAAGATCTATTCGATGATGAGTTTTAAAAACAGTTTAAATCCGGAGAAGAACTTAGCAGCTTTCTCAAGCAACTTCAAAAACGAGGATTAGAGAAAATGCTTGAAGGTGAACTTGATGGCCATCTGGATTATGACAAGAACCAAAAGTCTGGATCTGGAAATACCAGGAACGGTTATTCTCAGAAAAAGGTTCGCAGCTCTTACGGTGAAGACACTATAAAGGTTCCCCGCGACCGTGATGGCTCTTTTAATCCCATGATCGTTCCCAAACGAAAAAACATGGTGGACGGGATTGAAAATGTTATTGTATCACTATATGCAAAGGGAATGAGCAATAGCGATATTGAGGAGCAAATCTCTGAGGTGTAGGGTTTTGATGTCTCTACTTCTACTATATCCAGAATTACAGACAGAATCAGCAATGATATCGTAGCCTGGCAAAATCGTCCTTTAGAGCCTGTGTATCTGATCGTTTGGATGGACGGAATCGTATTCAAGGTTCGAGAGAACTCTAAGGTAGTCAACAAAACCATTTACATAGCTGTAGGCCTTAGAAGAGATGGTAAAAAGGAAGTTCTTGGCCTTTGGTTAGGAAAGAATGAATCTGCCGCCTTCTGGATGAGCGTATTGACCGATATGAAAGCCCGGGGAGTTGAGGACATTTTAATCACTGCTACCGATAATCTCAATGGATTTACGGATACCATTAAGAATGTTTTTCCACAGTCTAAAACTCAAATCTGTGTGGTTCACCAGATCAGAAACGCCTGTAGGTATGTAGTTTGGAAAGATAAAAAAGCCTTTACCAAGGATATGAAGTTGATATACGATGCACCTACCAAACAAGCCGCAGAAGCTGCCTTGGAAGATTTTGCCACCCAATGGAACTCTAAGTATTCTTATGCGATAAAAAGCTGGAGGGACAACTGGGAAGACCTTACCGTCTTTTATGAGTTCCCGCTGGAGATCAGGCGAATCATTTACACCACCAATCTTATTGAGAACCTGAATGGTAAGATCAGAAAGTACACTAAAAACAAATTATCCTTCCCAACCGATGATGCTGTAATGAAATCTGTATATTTGGCTTTAAAGGAAGCAACCAAAAAATGGTCTATGCCCATTAGAAATTGGGGAATCGTCCTCAATCAGTTCTTGACTATATACGAAGAAAGGGTTCAACTTTAGATAAAAGTTAAACCCCTTTATTTAGAACTTACACACTTTACGGGATAGTGTCATGTTTAATATTTTAAAAGTCTGCTCTGAACGAAAAATTAAGATGAAAAATTTAGTTTCATTCTTTATTCAAGGAATTGTAGTATTCTAATGTTTGGATAACTTCAGACTCCTTCTTTAGCTTAAATTTATGTTTCTTCACAAATTGTTCTACTTCCTCATTATTCAGTTGTCTTAGGATATCCTTTCTTTTTAATCTCACTTCTTCAGCCGGAGAGTCTCCATTTTTCAAGAAATACTTTTCATAATGATCTAAGGATGCTGGCTTATCTCGTCCATAACTGCTAGTGGCTTTCACTGCATCTTGTTTAATGACTCCTCGTCTTTTTAAAAAGACTGCATCACCATCATTAAATTTTTGGAAGTATCCCTGGCGCCTATTCCCATCGTCATCAATAAAATATTCTATTTCGTAATCACTGCCATTTAATTCTACTGTGATATCAGGTCTTCTTAGCAAAGTAGTTATTTCGCCTGTTGGATCTTTTATTTCAAATGCATCTGATAAGGCATTGTATCTTACTAATGTGGTAAATGATTTATCAAGGATATTGACGGTTCCATGTTGAAACTCTTCTGTGGGATATGGACTTCCTTGTATATTAACAGGTAAAGTTTTTTCTCCACCAATAGTGTTTCTAATATATTCCGTAGGTAAGTTAATATTCTGAGCAGTAAGTAGTAAAGATGGAGCGATAAATAAGCATAAAACAAGCCAGAACTTCATAATTTATATTTTATAGATTTTCGACTAATCTACTAAAATTATGCCAAAGGTGTAGGTTGTAATTATGAAGAGAGGGAATTTTTATTAATTATTCTCGATTGTATATCTTATTCTCAAATGACCCTATAGAATGTGTATCCGTGAAGGTTTTTTTTTATTTTCTAATCATGTTATTTCATTTATCATACTTTTGTTCCAGTTAATGATTTATATGAAGAAAATAACAATTTCACTTGTTCTTATATTCTTAATCCCCTTTGGTTTACTGGCCCAGGAAAGAAGGCTTAATCGTGCAGGGAATAATATTCAGGGGCAGGATCAAACTGCACGTGACCCAAAAAATGAATCTTATGTTGAAAAAGCCCCAATTGATCTCTACAAGATTATTTCTGTAGAAAACGATACCACAACAGTAGATACCACGCTTCATATATACAAGGATTACCGGTTTAACTATCTTAGAAAAGACAATTTTGGATTACTGCCATTTTCAAATGTCGGTCGTTCTTATAATCGGCTAACGTATAATTTTATTGAAGAGCGGGAGGTACTTCCTCAATTTGGCGCAAGAGCGAGACATTATAATTTTATGGAAGTAGAAGACATCTTCTACTATAGTGTTCCTACCCCGTTTACCGAACTTTTTTTTAAGACAGTATTCGAACAAGGTCAGGCAGCTGATGCTCTTTTTACTGTAAACACCTCTCCTAATCTCAATATTTCAATAGGATATAAAGGACTTCGCTCGTTAGGTCGATATCGGCATATGCTCACCAGTACCGGAAATTTTAGAACTACACTCAGTTATAGTTCCCCAAACGGCAGGTACAATATGAAAACACATTTTGTTTCACAGGACCTTCTTAATGAAGAAAACGGCGGACTTACAGCCACGTCCCTTGATCAATACATTGCAGAAAATCCCGAATTTGAAGATCGCTCCCGGCTTGACGTGAACTTTGAAGATGCTCAATCTACATTATTTGGGAAACGATTTTTTATCGACCACTCATATGCACTTTATAAAAGAGCAGATTCTCTTGTACAGCGGGACTTCAGGATTGGTCACCGTTTAAATCATACCTATAAGAAATATCAGTTTCAACAGGCTTCAGCCAGTGAACTCTTTGGGCCCTCTTTCGAAGAGGTGGGTTTAAAAGATATAACCCGGCTCACATCAACATCCAACGAGGTCTATGTTGGTTTTACAGCCGGGAATCTTGCAAGAATTATTGCCCGCGGAAAGCACACCCACTATAACTATGGCTATAATACCGTGCTAGATCTTGAAGGAGGGTATATAGTGAACAGGCTTCAGGGAGATATACTTTCAGCAGGGGGAGATTATCTGGGTACTCTGGGTGACTTTCAGTTCAAAGCGAGCGGAATGATCAACTTAACAGGAGATTTTAAAGGATATGACCTCGGCGCCCGACTTTCATATGCGCTGTCCTCAGATTTTGTGGTTGCAGCCACGGCCAATATTAATGATCATGCCCCCAATTATAATTTTCTACTCTACCAGAGTGACTATATAAACTACAACTGGCAAACCTCCTTTTCAAATGAAAGTCGGCAGTCTCTGGGTTTTGACCTCTGGGCGCCTCAATGGTTGAATGCCAACGTAGAATTCTCTACAATTAATGATATGGCTTACTTCGCTGTAGGGGAAGCAGGATTTGTAAGGCCATTTCAGCACAACGATCAGGTGAGTTATGTAAAGGTGAAGGGGAGCAGGGAATTTAGCCTGGGCAAATTTGCGCTTAATAACACCTTGCTTTACCAGACTGTTTTAGATGGGGGGCAGGTACTAAATGTACCCGATTTGGTCACCAGGAACACCTTTTACTATAAAGACTACTGGTTCCAGCGGGCACTTTATCTTCAGACCGGTTTTACGCTAAATTACTTTACAAACTACGAGATGAATGGGTATGATCCTGTTCTTGCAGAATTTTATGTTCAGAATTCGCAACAAGTCGAAGGCTTTCCAACTGTAGATTTTTTCTTCAATGGTAAAATACGACAGGCCCGGATCTTCTTCAAACTGGAAAACCTGAATTATCTAATTGAAGCAAATAACAATTTCTCGGCACCACTCTATCCCTCACGCGATTTTGGAATAAGGTTTGGATTGGTCTGGAATTTCTTTATGTAATTATTTGGGCGTTCCCCGCCTTCGCTACCGCTCATGCGGGTCGGGCTATCCGCTTCAATCTTTTTGCTCGTGCCTTGCAAAAAGGATTTCCGCTGCTACCTGCCTGCCGGTAGGCAGGTCCCTAACGCGGACAAACATCTTCGATTCATAATAATGTTATGGGATTGGGGTTTTTCGTTTTCAATTGACATTAAAATAATCGGATTTGATTGTATGTTTTTGATTCCTATTAATGTAATTCGATGGATATTTCGTTTATCAGCTATAAACATTTGACCCCTTCGGGGTCATCCCTGCCGAAGAATAATACAAATACCGGATCCTTTGGATCCGGATGGTTAGACCTTATCGGGTCTTATGTTTGTAACGTAGCAGGTCATGACTTCAAGACCCCAATGTGTTTCCTTCTTTCAATAACAGGAACACTTCACGAACCAGACCCTGAAGGGATCTCCTGCTTATAACAACTGATGCTGTCAACCCCACGACCCCAACGGGGTCATATGTTTTTAACCTGGATGCCGTGATGATCCCGACCCCGAAGGGGTCGCACCTTACGAAACGCCACCTCTCAAAAATGCCATTTTTAGGACCTCTTATCTCATAAGGTATGTCTTTAGCGTCTGAAGAGGGTATATATAGTGCTTTCATAAAATTGTACCTCCTCATGGTGTGATTCACACCACATATTATATATAAGAATATATCACGAACCTACAATCGCGGAGAAATTGCATAATTATAACAGGAGTGGAGGAAAGCCATGACCCTGAAGGGGTCTCATGTATATAACACCTGAAGCCGTCAACCACACGACCCCGACGGGGTCACATGTTTTTAACCTGGATACCATGATGATCCCGACCCCGAAGGGGTCGCACCATCGAAAAATGCCCATCCTTGTAACCATACATCCTCTACTTTCAATTTCAGGATAAAAAAGTGTAGAAAAAATCTCTCTTCAAAAATTTCATTTTCAGTACCTTAGTTTTAGGATTTAGAAAAATGTCAAAAAAACCTTAAAATATTTTTGTTGGAGGCTTGTGGGATTAGAATTCAGTTGTATATTTGCAGCCGCTTTGAGAGGGAGTGACGGGATAGGAGAGACGGTGTCTGAGCCTATATGTAGCAAGCCTTTAAAGCGAATAAGTTCTCTGAAATTTTTTTGAATTTTATCTTGGATTGTAAAGGAAATTGGTTTTATCTTTGCATCCGCTTTGAGAGGCACGGTAAGTGTTCTTTTAGGGTTGAAAAAGTTCTCTAAAAAACATTTTGAAGTTAAGTAATAAAGGTTGTAAGTTTGCATCCGCTTTTACGGGATTAGCTTCGAGAGTGGCTGAAAAAAAATAAATTTTTTTTCTTGTCAGTTTCAAAAAAGGTTGTACATTTGCAGCCGCTTTGAGAGAGAGCGAAAGTTCATAAAAACATGCTGAAACGAAATCCCGGGTTGGGTGAGGTAGAATAAGGTTCGACTCCTTTGATTTCAACAAGACGATCCTTCCAGTAATACGGAATGATTCTCCCCTTGTAAAGGGGAGGTGCCGAAGGCGGAGGGGGTTTGAGTTCATTGACATATTGAATTGACAGCGCGTATGTTGCTTTAATTAGCAACAAATGCAAATAAGAATTAAGACTAGAAGAACGTTTTGAGCTTTGATTCCCGGTTAAACGGGATGAATAAGAGGAATTCCTTTAGTAGTTGTTAAAGTATATAAGATTTAACGATGAAGAGTTTGATCCTGGCTCAGGATGAACGCTAGCGGCAGGCTTAACACATGCAAGTCGAGGGGCAGCACGTCTTCGGATGGTGGCGACCGGCGCACGGGTGCGTAACGCGTATACAATCTACCTTTTACAGGGGCATAGCCCGGGGAAACCCGGATTAATATCCCATGGTATTATTAAATGGCATCGTTTGATAATTAAAGCTTCGGCGGTAAAAGATGAGTATGCGTCCTATTAGCTAGATGGTAAGGTAACGGCTTACCATGGCTACGATAGGTAGGGGTCCTGAGAGGGAGATCCCCCACACTGGTACTGAGACACGGACCAGACTCCTACGGGAGGCAGCAGTGAGGAATATTGGACAATGGGCGAGAGCCTGATCCAGCCATGCCGCGTGCAGGAAGACTGCCCTATGGGTTGTAAACTGCTTTTATACGGGAAGAAACACCCCTTCGTGAAGGGGCTTGACGGTACCGTATGAATAAGGATCGGCTAACTCCGTGCCAGCAGCCGCGGTAATACGGAGGATCCAAGCGTTATCCGGAATCATTGGGTTTAAAGGGTCCGTAGGCGGGTTTGTAAGTCAGTGGTGAAAGTCTGCAGCTCAACTGTAGAACTGCCATTGATACTGCATACCTTGAGTAATTATGAAGTGGTTAGAATATGTAGTGTAGCGGTGAAATGCATAGATATTACATAGAATACCGATTGCGAAGGCAGATCACTAATAATTTACTGACGCTGATGGACGAAAGCGTAGGTAGCGAACAGGATTAGATACCCTGGTAGTCTACGCCGTAAACGATGGTTACTAGCTGTTTGGCTCGATTGAGAGCTGAGTGGCTAAGCGAAAGTGATAAGTAACCCACCTGGGGAGTACGTTCGCAAGAATGAAACTCAAAGGAATTGACGGGGGCCCGCACAAGCGGTGGAGCATGTGGTTTAATTCGATGATACGCGAGGAACCTTACCAGGGCTTAAATGTAGCTTGACAGGGGTGGAAACACCTTTTCCTTCGGGCAAGTTACAAGGTGCTGCATGGTTGTCGTCAGCTCGTGCCGTGAGGTGTCAGGTTAAGTCCTATAACGAGCGCAACCCCTGTGATTAGTTGCCAGCGAGTAATGTCGGGAACTCTAATCAGACTGCCGGTGCAAACCGTGAGGAAGGTGGGGATGACGTCAAATCATCACGGCCCTTACGTCCTGGGCCACACACGTGCTACAATGGTAGGGACAGAGAGCAGCCACTGGGCGACCAGGAGCGAATCTATAAACCCTATCACAGTTCGGATCGGAGTCTGCAACTCGACTCCGTGAAGCTGGAATCGCTAGTAATCGCATATCAGCCATGATGCGGTGAATACGTTCCCGGGCCTTGTACACACCGCCCGTCAAGCCATGGAAGCTGGGGGTACCTGAAGTCGGTCACCGCAAGGAGCCGCCTAGGGTAAAACTGGTAACTGGGGCTAAGTCGTAACAAGGTAGCCGTACCGGAAGGTGCGGCTGGAACACCTCCTTTCTAGAGATTTTGCCTCTTATAAGGCAAAACGCAATTACGACATAAGGAGCCTTTTTACAAATAAAGTGATAAGCTTCTTTTGGTCTTAATTCACTGTCAATTTAATAATATATAGTATTGAGATATGAGTATTGAGTATTGAGATGAGGCGAAAAGCTATCTCACTACTAATTACTAACTACTCACTACTAATTGCAGTCTCATAGCTCAGCTGGTTAGAGCGCTACACTGATAATGTAGAGGTCGGCAGTTCGAGTCTGCCTGAGACTACGAAATACAATTAACAATGATCAATAAACAATGGTCAGAGTTAAGAAGTTCATTGAGAAATACTGAAGGAAATTTTAGAAGTTGGGCAACCAGTTTACAGTACGCAGTTAAGCAGTACGCAGTACAGTGAGAACTGAATACTGAATACTGACCACTGCCAACTAAAAAAACGGGGGATTAGCTCAGCTGGCTAGAGCGCCTGCCTTGCACGCAGGAGGTCATCGGTTCGACTCCGATATTCTCCACCACACAATGATCAATAAACAATGATCAATGATCAGTTTTAAACTGGTGATTGTTGATTGCTAATTGATAATTGTAGAAAGTTCATTGACATATTGGAAAATAAGAATACGAGAAACATAAAAATTTCTATAGTTGTAAGATTATAGATAGAGCAAATTATATTAAATAAGAGTGTTGAAGTAAGAATAGGAGTTATTTATAATTCTGAACTCTTAACTCATAACTTTTAAAAGAGCATATTAGGTAAAAGCACATAAGCTAAATAAGGGCGTATGGGGAATGCCTAGGCTCTCAGAGGCGATGAAGGACGTGATAAGCTGCGAAAAGCTGCGGGGACTGGCACATACAGGTTGATCCGCAGATATCCGAATGGGGCAACCCAGCATACTGAAGGTATGTTATCCGAAAGGAGGCGAACCCGGAGAACTGAAACATCTAAGTACCCGGAGGAGAAGAAAACAATAGTGATTGCGCTAGTAGTGGCGAGCGAACGCGCATTAGCCCAAACCGGTAAGTTTACGGACTTACCGGGGTTGTAGGACCACGACATTGGTTGTGAACAGAATTAGAACACTTTGGAAAGAGTGGCCATAGACGGTGATAGCCCGGTATAAGTAATGAACATAAACCATAGTGGTATCCTGAGTAGTGCGGGGCACGAGAAACCCTGTATGAATTTGGCGGGACCATCCGCTAAGGCTAAATACTCCTGAGAGACCGATAGTGAACCAGTACCGTGAGGGAAAGGTGAAAAGAACCGTGAATAACGGAGTGAAATAGATCCTGAAACCATACGCTTACAAGCGGTCGGAGCCCTTTAGGGGGTGACGGCGTGCCTTTTGCATAATGAGCCTACGAGTTAACGTTGCCAGCGAGGTTAAGGGGTTAAGCCCTGGAGCCGTAGCGAAAGCGAGTCTGAATAGGGCGCTTTAGTTGGTAGTGTTAGACGCGAAACCGTGTGATCTACCCTTGGGCAGGTTGAAGCTGTGGTAACACATAGTGGAGGACCGAACCCGTTGACGTTGAAAAGTCTTGGGATGACCTGAGGGTAGGGGTGAAAGGCCAATCAAACTCGGAAATAGCTCGTACTCCCCGAAATGCATTTAGGTGCAGCGATTAATTAGTTTTATAGAGGTAGAGCTACTGATTGGATGCGGGGGCTTCACCGCCTACCAATTCCTGACAAACTCCGAATGCTATAAAATGATGTTAATCAGTGAGGGCATGGGTGCTAAGGTCCATGTCCGAGAGGGAAAGAACCCAGACCATCAGCTAAGGTCCCCAAATGTATGTTAAGTTGAAAAAACGCGGTTGAACTGCTTAGACAGCTAGGATGTTGGCTTGGAAGCAGCCATTCATTTAAAGAGTGCGTAACAGCTCACTAGTCGAGCGGTTCGGCATGGATAATAATCGGGCATAAACATACTACCGAAGCTATGGATTCTATACATTAGTATAGAGTGGTAGGGGAGCATTGTAACAGCGTAGAAGGTGTACTGCGAGGTATGCTGGAGCGGTTACAAAAGAAAATGTAGGCATAAGTAACGATAATGCGGGCGAGAAACCCGCACACCGAAAGACTAAGGTTTCCTCAGCTATGCTAATCAGCTGAGGGTTAGTCGGGGCCTAAGGCGAACCCGAAAGGGGTAGTCGATGGACAACCAGTTAATATTCTGGTACCTGCTTTGCGTTAAAAGTGACGGAGGCGAGAATTAGGTGCGCACTGACGGAATAGTGCGTTGAAGGGAGTGGTAACACCCCGATAGTACACCCAAGCTTCGGCGGCGGTGATAATCCTGAATATCGACTTCCAAGAAAAGCGAGCAAAAGCAGCCCGTACCGCAAACCGACACAGGTAGTTGGGATGAGAATTCTAAGGTGCTCGAGAGATTCATGGCTAAGGAACTAGGCAAAATTGACCTGTAACTTCGGGAGAAAGGTCGCCCCACTCCGGTGGGGCCGCAGTGAAAAGGTCCAGGCGACTGTTTATCAAAAACACAGGACTCTGCTAAATCGAAAGATGATGTATAGGGTCTGACACCTGCCCGGTGCTGGAAGGTTAAGAGGAGATGTTAGCTTCGGCGAAGCATTGAATTGAAGCCCCAGTAAACGGCGGCCGTAACTATAACGGTCCTAAGGTAGCGAAATTCCTTGTCGGGTAAGTTCCGACCTGCACGAATGGTGCAACGATCTGGACACTGTCTCAGCCATGAGCTCGGTGAAATTGTAGTATCGGTGAAGATGCCGATTACCCGCTGTGGGACGAAAAGACCCCGTGAACCTTTACTATAGCTTAGTATTGACTTTGGACAAGTGATGTGTAGGATAGGTGGGAGACATTGAAGCGGTATCGCCAGGTATCGTGGAGTCATTGTTGAAATACCACCCTTTACTTGTTTGAAGCCTAACTTCCATTGGAAGGACAGTGCTTGGTGGGTAGTTTGACTGGGGTGGTCGCCTCCAAAAGAGTAACGGAGGCTTCTAAAGGTTCCCTCAGCACGCTTGGTAACCGTGCGTAGAGTGCAATGGCATAAGGGAGCTTGACTGAGAGACATACAGGTCGATCAGGTACGAAAGTAGAGCATAGTGATCCGGTGGTTCCGCATGGAAGGGCCATCGCTCAAAGGATAAAAGGTACTCCGGGGATAACAGGCTGATCTCCCCCAAGAGCTCACATCGACGGGGGGGTTTGGCACCTCGATGTCGGCTCGTCACATCCTGGGGCTGGAGAAGGTCCCAAGGGTTGGGCTGTTCGCCCATTAAAGTGGCACGCGAGCTGGGTTCAGAACGTCGTGAGACAGTTCGGTCTCTATCTACAGTGGGCGTTAGAAATTTGAGTGGATCTGACTCTAGTACGAGAGGACCGAGTTGGACCAACCTCTGGTGTACCAGTTGTTCCGCCAGGAGCACTGCTGGGTAGCTACGTTGGGAAGGGATAAGCGCTGAAAGCATATAAGCGCGAAACCCACCACAAGATGAGATTTCTTTAAAGGATCGTGGGAGACTACCACGTTGATAGGTCACAGGTGTAAAGGCAGTAATGTCATAGCCGAGTGATACTAATAATCCGTATAGCTTAGTGCGCTTCCCGGCCTGCAAGGGCCGGGGAGGATAACCTGAAGCTTAATATACTGCTCAAAGTGTTTTCTTATATTATTATTTTCCAACTATGTCAAAGTTATTAGGTATGATATCTAGTAAGTAATCATGGCTACTGCCAACTGATCACTGAACACTGCATACTAACGATTTAAGGTGGTTATAGCAACGGGGCTCACCTCTTCCCATTCCGAACAGAGAAGTTAAGCCCGTTAGCGCAGATGGTACTGCTATTTGTGGGAGAGTATGTCGCCGCCTTTCTTTTAAACCCTTCATCATTTATTTGATGAAGGGTTTTTTTATGCCCTAAAATTAGCAAGGCCTGTAGCCACGCTTCTTCAGAGTGGAGGGAGGATCATGATCAAAACTTAGAGATTAAGCAGGAGGGGGATTGCAGTACAAAAGCTTAATCTGGAACCAAATCTCAGCACCCCTCCCTTCCAGGGAGGGGCAATCTGCCGCAGGTGGATGGGGAGGGTCTTCTTTCCTCAAATTTACTTCAGGAAACATAAACGAAGAGTTTATCCCGCTGGCGCGGATTTGCAATCCGTGCCTTGTTCCACAATAACTTCCCGGGAATGTCCACAAAAAAAAAGCCCGATCTTAAAGACCGGGCTTATCCAATTATATTCCTTTTTAAATCAATCCTAATCTCTCAAAATGCTCCTGGAGATCACAATTTTCTGGATCTCTGAAGTACCTTCATATATCTGAGTGATCTTCGCATCTCGCATTAATCGCTCTACGTGGTATTCTTTTACGTATCCGTTTCCGCCGTGTACCTGTACCGCTTCAACAGTGACATCCATCGCTGTTTTTGATGCAAAGAGTTTAGCCATGGCGCCGCTAAGGTCGTAATTTTCCCCATTGTCCTTATCACAGGCTGCTTTCATCACGAGATGGCGTGAAGCCTCTATTGAAGTATGCATGTCGGCCAGTTTAAAAGCTATAGCCTGGTGGTTCATGATCTCTGTTCCAAAAGCTTTGCGCACTTTCGAATATTCTTTTGCAAGCTCATAAGCCCCGGCTGCGATACCTAAAGCCTGCGCTGCAATCCCAATACGTCCTCCAGAAAGTGTTTTCATCGCAAATTTAAATCCGAAGCCATCTTCGCCAATCCGGTTTTCTTTTGGAACCTTTACATCATTGAAGTTTAGAGAGTGGGTATCACTTCCACGAATTCCTAATTTCTGCTCCTTTGGGCCAATTTCAAAGCCTTTCCAGCCCTTTTCAATGATAAAAGCATTAATTCCCTTGTGTTTTTTTTCAGGGTGTGTTTGCGCAATCACAATGTAATAATCTGCAGTACTACCATTGGTGATCCAGTTTTTGGTTCCGTTAAGAAGGTAGTGGTCGTCTTTTTCAATCGCGGTTGTTCTTTGCGAAGTCGCATCACTTCCGGCTTCAGGTTCAGAAAGACAAAAGGCGCCAATAGATTCTCCTGTGGCTAGTTTTGGAAGATACTTTTGTTTTTGCTCTTCATTTCCGAATTTTTCAATCCCCCAACAAACCAAAGAATTGTTTACAGACATTACTACAGATGCCGATGCGTCTATCTTCGAAATCTCTTCCATAGCCAACACGTAAGACACTGTGTCCATACCGCCACCGCCGTATTCAGGAGAGACCATCATACCCAGGAAGCCGAGTTCCCCCATTTTCTTGATCTGTTCTTTCGGGAATTCCTGTTTTTCATCCCTCTCAATTACTCCGGGGAGCAACTCGTTCTTTGCAAAATCTCGTGCCGCATCGCGGATCATAATATGTTCTTCAGTGAGTTTGAAATCCATTCAGTATATTTTTAGAAAATGTTGAATTTTAAGGTCAAAGATACCCTTTTACATGCGTTTTTTCAATTGAGTTGGCTATTTTTACCGTGATGAACAAAAATAACTATAACGTTGTAGGTGTAATGTCGGGAACCTCCCTTGATGGCATTGATGTAGCCCATGTAAATTTCACCTTTTCTGAAATCTGGTCTTATAAAATTATTGCTGCGGAAACCATTCCTTATTCTCCGGAATGGGAAAAGAAACTTTCTGAAGCAGTAGGATATAATGAAGAACAGCTGCGGCAATTAGACACCGATTATACGAAATTGCTTGGAAATGTCATTTCAGAATTCCTTTCCAAAAATGACATTTTTGACACCCATGCTGTTTGTAGTCATGGCCATACAATAAAACACGAACCCGACAATGCATACACCCTGCAAATTGGCAACCAACCAGAGCTTCCAAAGATCTTAAATTGTAAGGTGGTATGTGATTTTAGGGTGCAAGACGTGCAGCTGGGTGGCCAGGGCGCGCCTTTGGTGCCTATTGGTGACGAATTGTTGTTTGGCGAATACGATTACTGCCTTAATATTGGCGGTTTCGCAAACATTTCTACTATAACCGGTGGTAAACGCCTGGCTTATGATATTTGCGCCGTAAACACTGTGCTCAATGTGCTTTCCCAACAAATAAACCTGCCATTTGATAAAGACGGAGAAGTGGCGGCTTCGGGAGAAGTGCTGCCAAAGCTTCTGGAGGAACTCGAAAAAATGCCATTTTACGGACTCCGTCCTCCAAAGTCCCTCGGAATAGAGTGGGTGCAAAAGCACATTTTTCCGCTTTTGAAAAAGTATGATGCTATTCCCGATCTTCTGAGAACCTATACCGAACATGCTGCGGAAATGATCGCCAATGAATTTCGGGATTCTTCCGAAGAAAAAGTTTTGGTAACAGGTGGCGGTGCTTTTAACAAATTCCTGATCCAGGAAATTAAGAAGCGTACTAAAACTCAAGTAGTAATTCCGGCGCCTGAAGTAGTGAATTTTAAAGAAGCCCTGATTTTTGCCTTTTTGGGAGTACTTAAATTAAGAGGAGAGAATAACGTGCTGGGTTCTGTTACAGGGGCTTCAAAAGATCATTCTTCAGGAAAGATTTTTAATCCATAATTCTCATTAGATCATAGACATGCTGCGGGAACTACTAAAGTCGCCGGTTATAGTCAATATTTATCTAAGCTGAAATATAAGCAGGATAGAGCTGCCAGGGGCAAACCTATCCTGCCCGGTTTTTTAAAAAGCATAAACTGCTGCGAGAATAAAAGAGGATAGATTATCTGTGGGTTCCAGGTCCTGGTTTACAAAGACATCCCTGTCAACGCTGTCAAGTCTTAATTCGGGTTTAATAGTTAAGCTTCCAACAGTATAGTTACCGGTAAGGGTAAAGGCGGTTAGGTTTGCGTCAGAATTGTACACTACTGTTTCATCATGCCCATTTGCTAGTTCTTTAAAGTATTCTGCCCTTAAGCCGATTGCAAAATTTTCAGAAGTTTGTATTTGCGGGTATAGTGCGACACCATAGAACCCAACATCATCTGTACTATTGTAGGTTGTATTAAGCCCCAGGTAAAAAGCCTCAGAGAAATCCCAACCGGTGGTGAGATCTATTTGAAAAGTGGGATCGAGGCCTGGAGCCTGTTCTCCATAAATGAGATTTAGGTATGCACTTCCGGCACTATTAGAATAACCAAGTTGTGCTCCAAAGGTATACACTCCAAAAGGATCAAATTCAGTATAATCTGTGGGGTTCATGATGGCTAACATGGCACTCCAGTTATTGCTTAGGGCGATGTCTGCTTTTAAACCGGTATGGGAAAAAGGGCCATAGGAAAACATATACGAAGTGGAGTAGTTGAAATTATCTACGGGTGAAATCACTTCATAGCCTAAAAAGGTATTAAAATCTCCCAGGGTTAGCCGGACATTCTCACTCACATTATAATAAACGTACAGCTGATTGACAATATTACTGGAGCCCATAGAAAGAAAAACCGCTTCTTCGCCGCGGGGACCAAAAACAAGATCGGCCACGAAGCCTATTTTTTCACCTTCATACCCAAGAATGACATTGGCCATTCCTAATGCAAAACCGGGATCATTGGCAAAAGCGGTGGCGGGAGCCTGTGGGCCAGCAATTGGAGTTTCCCCATCGGGACCATAAACATATTTATTGAGGCCATTGAAATTTGTCCTGAAGTAGGTGTCTACAGATCCCCCAATACTAAAACCGGGTAATGCTTCTTCCAGTACTTCAGATTCCTGTGCAGAAACAGAAATATTCCACAGCCCGATAGAGGCAAAAATTAAAAATTTCTGCATTTTTGTAATAGTGATTTGTTTCATGTTAAAACTTTGTTTGATTAGTTGAAATGAGTTGAACTGGTTTTTTTGAAATGAATTCAGGAGGGGCGCCCTGCCAGGCGTTCCTCCTTTTTTTATTGTTTTGCAGGTTCTACTTTGCCTGCGAACTCGGCATAAGCATCCATACCATGTTCATGAAGATCGAGGCCTTCAGTTTCTTCATGCGTTTCCATGCGAAGTCCCAGGGAACGTTTAATTGCAAAAAGAATTAAAAATGCCGATACACAGCAAAAAGCTCCAATTACAGCAACTCCTATAAGCTGGTTGAGAAACTGCTCAAAGCCTGCCAGGGCTCCAAATATCCCAACGGCCAGGGTGCCCCATACTCCGCAAATAAGATGTACGGCTACTGCACCTACAGGGTCATCCAGTCTTACTTTGTCAATAAGTGCAACGCCTGCAACAATGAGTATTCCGGCAATTAGCCCAATAAGTACGGCATCTGTAGGAGACATGAGATCTGCCCCTGCGGTGATACCCACAAGACCTCCAAGGATCCCATTCAGGAACATGGTGAGATCATAATTTTTATACCAGATGGTGGAAACAAGGAAAGCAGAAATACCTCCGGCTGCTGCAGCAAGACAGGTGGTCACTAAAGTAAGAGAAGTTGCAGATGGATCTGCAGAGAGTACCGAACCTCCGTTAAAGCCAAACCATCCAAGCCAGAGGATGAAAACGCCCGCTGTTGCTAAAGGTACATTGTGACCGGGAATAGCATGAGAGCTACCGTCTTCTCCAAATTTTCCAATTCTTGCTCCCAACAAAGAGATTGCTACAAGCGCAGCCCAGCCACCAACAGAGTGTACCAGGGTAGAACCGGCAAAGTCATAGAACCCAAGTTCATCAAGGAAGCCACCTCCCCATTTCCATGATCCAGCGATTGGATAAACAATAGCAAGGTATATAATGGAGAACAGCATAAAAGCCGACAGTTTGATCCTTTCGGCGACAGCTCCCGACACAATAGTGGCAGCAGTTGCAGCGAACATACCCTGGAATAAAAAGTCGGTCCAGTAGGTGTAACCTTCATTGTAGGTAAGATCAAGGGCACCGTCGGCTACCGGAGCGTGTAACCCAAAAAGTCCGACAAAATAGTCGGGGATAATTCCCATAATGAATGAACCTGGATACATGAGGTTAAAACCAATGAGACTATAAAGAAGAAGTCCGGTGCAAATGATAAAAACATTTTTAAAGAGGATATTAATGGCATTTTTTTGCCGGGTGAGTCCCACTTCCAGTAAAGAAAATCCAAGATGCATAAAAAACACCAGTGCGGTGCAGACCATCATCCATACGTTATTAGTAAGTAATTCCATTTTTTATAATATTAAGTTGAATAGTTTTGTAAGTAGTTAATTATGCCAGCGAGAGGGTGCCTCTTTCTTTTGTTCTAATCCTATAGGCTTCTTCTACCGTAGAGACAAAGATTTTACCGTCGCCTACAGAACCCGTATATGCTGCATCGAGAATTGCCTGTACTGTTTTTTCGAGGAATTCATCAGAAACAACTACGGATATTTTCCTGCGTTGAATGTCTGTTGTGCTGTAGGCGACACCCCTGTATACATGCCCCTGTGTTTCATTACCTACTCCGGTAACATCCCAATAACTGAAGAAATTGACACCAATTTCATGAAGAGCCTTTTTTACATCGTCAAATTTTGACTTTCTAATGATGGCTTCGATTTTTTTCATAAAGACCTAATTTTTGTTAAGACACATAAAATTATACTAAAAAACTGTTTAAGTCTAAAAAAATAGGGGTTAAGTGTGTAAAAAATTAGTTTCACATTTTATACCCCTATAAAATTAGGGGGTGGTAATAAATTATATCTTTTTTTATTACATAAGTAAAATGAAAGCCACTCGTCGGGGTGAGATTTTGGTTTTTCAGAAGGAAATCAGGAGAAAAATTGCGCAAAAACTTCAGAAAAAGATGATTATGTTCTTGAAATGCATCAGGCAAGGGAGTTCGAATTCATTACTTACACACTCATCTTTTTTGTGAAATTCAAAATATATCATGCCTATAACACTACGCAATTCATAGTTTTTTATATTTGTTCAGCAATTTTTAAATATTATGAAAGAATTACTTAATCTATATCAAAATAAAGCACCAGAAATTGTTTTTAACTGGAAAGATCCTGAAACTGAAGCCGAAGGCTGGGTGGTGATCAATTCCCTGCGGGGTGGAGCTGCAGGTGGTGGTACCAGGATGAGGAAAGGGCTTGACATGAATGAAGTGCTCTCCCTGGCTAAAACTATGGAAGTGAAATTCACTGTTTCGGGTCCTGCTATTGGCGGCGCAAAGTCGGGTATAAATTTTGACCCCAATGATCCTCGCAAAAAAGGCGTTTTAGAGCGTTGGTATAAAGCCGTGTCTCCTCTGCTGAAAAGTTATTATGGTACCGGGGGTGACCTGAATGTGGATGAAATACATGAAGTAATTCCCATTACAGAAGATTCCGGGGTTTGGCATCCGCAGGAAGGGGTTTTTAACGGACATTTTAAACCCACCGAAGCCGATAAGATCAACCGCATTGGCCAGTTAAGGCAGGGCGTGATCAAGGTGCTTGAAAATAGCAAATTTTCACCCGATGTTTCCCGGAAATACACTGTGGCCGATATGATCACCGGTTATGGAGTGGCCGAAGCCGTTCGACATTACTATGACGTTTATGGCGGAAATGTGCAGGGGAAAAAAGCCATTGTTCAGGGATTTGGAAATGTAGGTTCTGCCGCAGCGTATTATCTCGCGCAGATGGGAGCAAAGGTTGTGGGGATCATTGATCGTGCAGGCGGGTTAATCAACGAAGATGGTTTTTCTTTTGACGAGATCAGGGAGTTGTTCCTGAATAAAGAAGGAAATTCATTGAAATCGGAAAGGATAATCCCTTTTGAGGAGATCAATGAGCGCATCTGGAAGCTGGAAGCACAGGTTTTTGCACCATGTGCCGCTTCGCGTTTAATTACCCGTGAACAGGTAGATCAAATGGTGAGTTCTGGTTTAGAAGTGATCTCCAGTGGTGCAAATGTTCCTTTTGCCGACAAGGAGATCTTCTTTGGCCCCATCATGGAATATACTGACGAGAAGATAAGCGTGATTCCCGACTTTATTGCGAACTGCGGAATGGCCCGGGTTTTTGCCTATTTTATGGAACGCAGGGTACAAATGACCGATGAAGCGATCTTTAATGATACTTCAATTACCATCAAGAACGCGATTCAAAATACCTTTAACCACAATAGCAATAAGACCAATGTGAGTAAAACTGCATTTGAAGTTGCATTGACAAAGCTGGTGTGATGTTATTATTATGGTAAGCATTTTAATTCTAATTTTTATTGTTGGATACCTGGCAATAACGCTGGAACATCCATTAAAACTTGATAAAGCAGTTTCGGCCCTCTTAATGGCAACCGTTATTTGGGCCGGAATCGCTTTTGGTTTTAACAAAGGGCTTCTTTCTATCGTAGATTATCACGGGGAAGTTTTTAATATAACTAAAGGAAACCTGGCAGAGCAAATGTGGGGTTTTAAAGCAAATCTCATGCACCACTTTAGTTCTATAAGTGAGATTTTGTTTTTTCTTATTGGAGCAATGACCATTGTGGAGATCATAGATCTTCATCGTGGGTTTGCTATTATTAAGAAAGCCATTGTCACTACCGACAAAAAGAAGCTACTGTGGATACTGGGGTCTCTTGCGTTCGTACTTTCTGCAGTCATCGATAACTTAACCGCTACAATCATTCTTGTTACGCTGCTGCGCAAGCTGGTTCCCAAACGTGATTACCGGGTATGGTTTGCTGCACTTATTGTAATTGCTGCTAATGCCGGGGGAGCCTGGTCGCCCATTGGTGATGTGACCACTACCATGCTCTGGATAAACAACAAAGTAACGGCAGCAGGCCTGGCAGAGCATCTCATCATCCCTGCATTATTCTGTTTTATACTTCCGTTTGCTGCAGCGATGCGGCTTAAAGCATTTCAGGGAAAAACAGTTTTAAAGAAGAAAGTGATTGATGATGATTCTGAAAGGTTGTTGAGTAGCCGAAAAATGCTTTATGCAGGTTTGGGGGCTATTCTTCTGGTTCCAATTTTTAAAGCAGTTACTGGTTTGCCACCATACATAGGTATGCTGTTTAGTTTAAGCCTTGTCTGGATGCTTTCAGAATATGTAAAGCCGGTGAAAAATATCAGCAAAAACGAGAAGAACTTATACTCAACACATAAAGCTCTTTCGAATATTGAATTTTCAAGTATCCTTTTTTTCCTCGGAATTTTACTGGCAGTGGCAGGGCTGGAGAGCCTTGTGTTTGGAACTCTTCAGGAGCAGCAGGTTGGCACATTGTTTTATGCCGCCAGTCAGCTTTCTCAGGCGATTCCGAGTATGGACGCTGTAGTGGTAATTCTCGGGGGGCTTTCAGCAGTAATAGATAATGTACCGCTGGTAGCAGCTTCTATGGCTATGTACGATTTCCCAATAGATGACAGGATATGGCATTTTATAGCCTATAGTGCAGGTACAGGAGGTAGTCTTCTCATCATAGGGTCTGCTGCGGGTGTTGCCGCTATGGGAATGGAAAAGATCAACTTCATGTGGTACCTAAAAAACATTGCGCCCCTGGCTCTACTAGGATTTTTAGGGGGAGCTGTTAGTTTTATAATTCTTAATAATTTCTTCTAGATTTATATTTGTGCTTTTAGGTTGTAATAAATCAAAGGCTGTTTATCTTTACAATTAAAATTGTATTCTCACGTTACATAAAAAACCAGATACACAAATGCTATACTTTTTTCAGGAAGATGGTCTTGCCCAGGCCGTAGAGGGGGCAGAGCCGGTAGTAGAGGAAAAAACTCTTTCTTTATTTGACTTGTTTCTAAGCGGTGGAATAGGAGGACAGGTGATCATCTTTATTCTCTTCATACTGTTGTTTGCCGCCATTTACATCTATTTCGAGAGGTTGTTTGCTATCAAGGCAGCTTCAGAAACAGACAGTAATTTCATGAACCAGATCAAAGATAGCGTACTGCACGGCAATATTGAGTCTGCAAGAATTCGTTGTGCTCAGGCTAATTCGCCTGTAGCCAGGCTTACTGCAAAGGGGCTTGATCGTATTGGGAGTCCGTTAGAAGATATCAATACTGCTATCGAGAATGCAGGTCGGCTTGAAGTCTACAAACTCGAAAAGAATGTGAGCGTTCTTGCTACTATTGCAGGAGCTGCGCCTATGATTGGTTTTCTTGGAACGGTTATAGGGATGGTCATTGCCTTTCATGAACTGGCAACCAGTAGCGGGCAGGCCGAAATGGGCGCCCTTGCAGAAGGTATTTACACCGCGATGACCACTACCGTGGCTGGGCTTATTGTAGGTATTATTGCTTATATTGGGTATAACCACCTCGTGGTAAAGACCGATAAGGTAGTGCACCAAATGGAAGCAACAGCAGTAGATTTCCTTGACCTTCTAAACGAACCGGTATAGTATGAATTTAAGAGGCAGAAATAAGATCAGTCCAGAATTCAGTATGAGTTCCATGACCGATATTGTATTCCTGTTGTTGATCTTTTTTATGCTCACCTCGCCGGCTATCACTCCGGAAGCGCTTGATCTTATCCTGCCAAAGGCAAAAGGTAAGACCACGAACAAACAAAATGTGGCGGTGAGTATTACAAAAGACCTACAGGTTTATATCAATAAAGAAAGAGTGAGCAATAGCTCCCTTGAGGCAAGGCTCAAAGAAGTCTTGAGCGGCGAAGAAGATCCTACTATCATCCTGCGGGCCGAAGAAGGAGTGCCTATTGAGAAAGCAGTAGATGTGATGGATATTGCCAACAGGAATCGCTACAAGATTGTACTTGCTGTAAAACCTGAATAAATATCTTTGCTTCCTCATTATTTCCTCTAATTGTGGAACTAAGTTTGCGGCATAAATTTTAAGAGAAGAACAAAGTGAAATACCTGGAAACAGAACATGAACGAAAGTCGATGGCAATAACAGTGGTGCTTCACGTACTGCTTATACTGCTATTGCTGTTCTTTGGTTTCACTTATCTCGATCCGCCACCCGAGAACGGCATAGCCATTAATTTTGGAACTTCAGAAGTTGGTTCGGGTACAGAGCAGCCCACTGAGCCCATAAAAACGGCACCCCAGCAAACAGCTGCTCCTGTGACTCCGGTAGAAACCAATATTAAAGAAGAAGTTGTTACCCAGGAAATCACTGAAGCGCCTGTAATTGAGAAGAAGAAAGAAGAAAAGGTAGTTCAGAAGGTGGAAACTCCGGTAAAAAAGGTGGAAGAGCCTGTTAAAAAACCCGATCCCAAACCTTCAAAATCTACTACCGATGCCCTGAGCAGTATACTTAACGGTCCTGCAAACGACGGACAGGCGAAAGGTGGAGAAGGTAACGACCAGGCTGCGGGCGATAAAGGAAGCCCCGATGGCGATCCTAATGCAAAATCATACTACGGAACCGGAATGGGTCTTGACGGGGATGGGAATTATCGTTTGGGTGGCCGTAAAGCCTTAAACAAAGAAAAATTTGTGCAGGATTGTAATGAATCTGGGATAGTGGTGGTTCAAATAGAGGTAAACCGTAACGGGCAGGTTACCCGTGCAATACCCGGCGTTAAAGGAACTACAAACAACGCAACCTGTCTTACAGATCCTGCAAAAAGAGCCGCCCTGGCCACGCGTTTTAACAGCGACGCCGATGCACCTGTAAAGCAGGTGGGAACTATTATCTACAATTTTAAACTTACCGAATAACTTTGATGACTTATTCTGAAACTGTTGAGTGGATGTTTCAGCAGTTGCCCATGTATCAGCAGGTGGGAAATAAAGCCTATCGGGTAGACCTTCACAATATTACCAGTCTGGTGAAGCAGCTGGGTGAGCCACATAAGCACTTTAAGAGTATACATGTTGCAGGTACCAATGGAAAAGGGTCTGTTTCACACATGCTCGCTTCGGTGTTGCAGGAGGCTGGCTACAAAGTGGGGCTTTATACTTCGCCACATTTAAAAGATTTTAGGGAACGTATTAAGATCAACGGCGAAATGATTTCTGAAGCCGCCGTGATGCAATTTATTGCATCCAATAAAGCCTTTTTTGAGAAGGAAAGCCTTTCATTCTTTGAAATGACAGTAGGGATGGCCTTTAATTATTTTTCCGAAGAAAATGTTGACATTGCAGTTATTGAAGTAGGGCTTGGCGGGAGACTTGATTCCACGAACATTATTTCTCCAGAACTTTCTGTAATCACCAATATTGGTTTTGACCACGTGAACATCCTCGGTAACACGCTGCCTAAAATTGCTGCTGAAAAAGGCGGGATCATAAAAGAAAATACTCCTGTAGTGATAGGGGAGTACCAGGAAGAGACTTTTCCCGTATTTAAGCGATTGGCTGAATCCAAAAATGCGCCATTTTATTTAGCTGAAGACTTCCGAGGAAGATCTTATACTTCCGATCTCAAGGGGCAGTATCAGAAATGGAATATACGCACAGTTTCTATGGCTTTAGATGTGCTGAAGGATCTTGGATGGGAGTTGCGAGAAGAAGCTGCAGAAAAAGGTCTCAAAAATGTCATTTTTAACACTGGGCTTCGGGGCCGCTGGGAAGTGCTGCAGGAAGATCCAAGGGTAATTTGTGATACTGCACATAATAAAGAGGGGTTGGTTTATGCTATGAAACAGCTACAGGAAGAAAAATTTGAGGATTTGCACCTGGTTATAGGCGTGGTAAACGACAAAGATCTTACTTCGGTGCTGCCAATTTTTCCAAAATCTGCAAAATATTATTTTTCCAGACCTAATGTTCCCCGCGGACTTGCTGCGGAAGAATTACAGAAAACAGCAGCCGAAAATGGCATTTTTGGAAAGGTATTTTCTTCAGTTACTGAAGCTTATGAAGCTGCGTTACAAGAGGCTTCTGCTAAAGATGTGGTCTATGTTGGAGGCAGTACTTTCACTGTGGCAGAAATAATTTAATTTTTTTGAAATTATTCTTTGCGTAATTAAAAATGTAGTCTATATTTGCATCCGCATTCAGAGAGAAGCACACTTCAAGAATGCTGAAGTTCATTAAAATATTAGGGCAATTAGCTCAGTTGGTTCAGAGCACCTCGTTTACACCGAGGGGGTCGGGGGTTCGAATCCCTCATTGCCCACACAATTCAAGGCTTCCTTTTTGGAGGCCTTTTTTGGTTTTCAGGGTGATTAGCTCAGCTGGTTCAGAGCACTACCTCGACAAGGTAGGGGTCACTGGTTCGAACCCAGTATCACCCACAAAATGGGGAATTCCCGAGTGATAAAAAGCATATTTCAAACAAACCTCACAGGTTTCCAAAACCTGTGAGGTTTTTTAATTAATAAATTTTCTTATTTCAATATTATCATTTTACAGGAGAAGTTGAGGGCCTCTAGAGCTGTAGCTCATGAGCCCAAAAAAAATCCCAACCCCACAAGCAGGAGCTTGTGGGGTTTTTTCGCTTAGTCCGCAATATTTAATTATGGATCAAGAACAAAAGTTGTGGACTAGCTAAATAATGTAGTTAATCTGTACAGGAAAAATTCTACATTTTTCACCCCTCTAAATTGACTTCTAAAAGCTTTAATTTTTGCATTGAATGATTCTGCTGAAGCATTTGTGCTTCTATTTCTAAAGTAGTTTAAGATCGATCTGTAGTTGAGACTTATTGTTGTGGCAACGGTGTTAAATGATTTAAATCCGGATTCTTCTACTTCTTTATACCAATGGGCTAATCTTGTATATCCTGCTTCAATAGATTTTGTCTGGTTAAATACATTTCTAAGGCTATTGACAAGTGCATAGGCTTTATCAATGTCTGTATATTCATGGAACAAGATTTTAGCTCTTTTAGATTGACTTTCTGTCCATTTCGATGGAGCTTTGTATAGCAGATATCTACTCCTGGCCAATAACTGTTTCCTGGTATCTCCATTGGTAAAGGTCTCTGGAGTATAACTTTGGCCTTTTAATTTTCTCTTCTGTATCTGCTCGTTTTCATAATCAATTGCTTCCCATCGATGCTTGATCCGGAGGTTCTGAAGGGCTTCAATAGCCAGCTTCTGGACGTGGAATCGATCTGTGACTTTTATTGCTTTTGGAAAACATTTCTGCACGATAAGCTTCATGGAATGAGCCATATCTAAGCTTATCTCCTTCACTTTATTGCGTTGATAAGAAGGGATCTTTAGTAATTGCTCAATGATAGCTTCAGCTTTAGTACCGGCAATAATAGCTACAAGTGCTCCTTTTTTACCTTTAGCCTTCTTATTGGTGATGATCGTGTAGAGCTCTCCTTTGGATAGAGCAGTCTCATCAATGGAGAGGTAAGGTCCCATATTCTCTGGAAAGATAAGCCACTTTCTGGCGTGCTTCTTTTCTTTCCACTGCTTAAAATCACTCAGAAAGTCTTTGTACTGGCGCTGCAGTTTCTTTCCATTGACACTGTAGAAACTTCCAATAGTATGGCAGTCAGAAGCCTTAGTATCGACTAATTTCTTTTAAAAAAGCAGCGAACTCGTTGGTCATACGTGTTCCCTGTGCTACTAAGTTCCAGTCTCTTTGCACTACCTGTCCGGTATCTTTATCCAACCATCGACGGCGTTTCACATGAAGATAAACGGTGTTTCCCCGGAGCGGAAAGTCTTGAATAGTAATTTCTTTGTGGAAACCTTTAGATACTAAAATCTTTGAAGAATGTTCGTCAGGAGGGATATTGCGTTCTTCAAAATAAAGATGAAGTACTTCTTTTTCTTTTCTACTCTTTTCTAAGTCAAAATTCTCCACCAAGAATTGTGGAAGTACAAGCTTAATCAGGTCCAGGTAATTATTATCCACCTACAGTAATTTTTTTGCAAAGATCGAGATTTACTCCAATTCCTCCACAACATTTAGGAATGATCCTTAATTATTTTATATTTTTCACAATTTGTTTAAAATGTAGAAGCTATTTTTTTATTGTTATCTTTAACACATGCCTTCAGGAGAATTTTTGCTGAAGGATAGATCAGGATAATCTTTTACATTAAATACAAAGTCCCTAACAAAATGAAAACTGCAGAAAAATTCGCGATCAACAACCTGTTGCATCAAAAAAGCTATCTCTCAAACGGTGAATTTATTCCGTGGGAAGGAGAAATGGATGAAGTGTATTCCACTATTTCTACCGGCGCAAGCTACAAACCTACCTTTCTTGGCACAGTGCCTCACATGAACGAGGCTACAGCGCTTGAAGTTCTGGAGAGTGCCTGTAAAGCTTATGGAAAAGGACAGGGGGTGTGGCCAACCATGAAAGTTTCTGACAGGATTGCGGCTATGGAACAATTCGTTTCTCAGATGAAGACCAAGAGAGAAGAAGTGGTGAAGCTGCTTATGTGGGAAATTGGTAAATCCCTGCCTGATTCAGAAAAAGAATTTGACCGTACAGTAGAGTATATTTACGATACTATAGAAGAATACAAGCAGCTTGATCGTGACAGTGCAAAATTTCAGAAAAGGGATAAAGTAAATGCGCACATCAGGCGTGGTCCACTAGGCGTGGTGTTATGTCTGGGGCCATATAATTATCCCCTCAACGAAACTTTTGCTTTGCTTATCCCTGCGCTCATTATGGGGAATACTGTCATTTTTAAACCTGCCAAACATGGAGTGCTTCTGTTGTCTCCTTTACTGGAAGCCTTCAGAAATAGTTTTCCTAAAGGCGTGGTGAATGTGATCTTTGGGAGAGGGAGAGAAGTTGCTGCCCCAATTATGAAGAGTGGGAGAATTGATGTGCTGGCGCTTATAGGTAACAGTACATCGGCAATTGCCCTGCAGGACCAGCATCCTTACAAGAACCGTCTAAGGCTGGTGCTTGGCCTGGAGGCGAAAAATCCTGCTATTATACTTCCAGATGCAGATCTCGATCTTACTATAGAAGAAGTTCTCACCGGTACTTTGTCTTTTAACGGGCAACGTTGCACGGCTCTTAAAATAGTTTATGTGCACGAAGATATTAGGGAAGAGTTTAATAAAAGATTCGCTCAACGGGTTGATCAACTAAAATTTGGAAACCCGTGGGAGCCTGGTGTGAAACTTACGCCACTTCCCGAGCCCAATAAACCGGCATATATCCAGGAACTTATAGATGATGCAAAGGAGAAAGGAGCTTCGGTACTCAATAAAAGGGGAGGGGAAACTTCCGAAAATTTCATTTTTCCGGCTGTTCTTTATCCTGTGACTTCAGAGATGCGGGTTTATAAGGAAGAGCAGTTTGGGCCAGTAATTCCTGTAAAGCCTTTTTCTGATATTGATTCTTTGCTCGACGAGATTGCTGCTTCAAATTATGGGCAGCAGGTGAGTCTGTTTGGCAGAAGTATTAAACAATTAGCTCCGCTAATAGATACTATGGTGAACCTGGTGTGCCGTGTAAACCTTAACAGTGCCTGTCAACGTGGGCCCGATGTTTTTCCGTTCACAGGAAGAAAAGATTCGGCAGTGGGCACCTTAAGTGTACACGATGCCCTGCGTTCTTTCTCAATACGGACTTTTGTGGCGTCAAAAGAAAATGATTACAACAATGCCATCATAAGGGAACTCCTGCAAAGCAGGAATTCGAATTTTGTAAGTACAGATTATATCCTGTAAAAGAACAAGCCCCGGTCTATAGAAGATCGGGGCTTATTTTTTCTTTCAGTTAATTGAAATGGCTTACAACAGTTCCAGGGCACGTTCCAGGGCCATGCCCCGGGATCCTTTTACAAGAATGACTCCCTGATTAAATTCTGAAGGTTGGAACCACTGTTTAAAACCTTCAAAAGTGGCAAATTTCTTCACCTTTTCTGATTCCAAAGAGGTAGCTGCAAAATTTGAACCTATGAGGAAAATTTTGTCAACTTCAGACTTTGCATAGTTCTCAGCTATTTCCTGATGCTCAGCTGCGGCCATGCTTCCCAGCTCAAACATATCTCCCAAAATTGCTATTTTAGGAGACAGGTCCATCTTACTTAGATTGTCTAAAGCAGCAGCCATGCTTGAAGGATTAGCATTATATGCATCCATAATGATCTTGCGATTGTTTTTAAGGATGATTTGAGAGCGATTATTCTGCGGAATGTATTCTTCCAGGGCTTCTTTGATCTTTTCTTTGGGTACTTTGAAGTAGGTGCCTATGGCGTAGGCTGCAGCCATATTTGCACTGTTGTAGGATCCGGTAAGATTTCCTGTGATCTCATTTTCTTCGGCTTTTATCCCGGCAAAGGAGTCGTGACTGGTATATTCTACTTGAACATTGGCCGCTGGTGTGGAGCCGAAAGTGAAATTTTGAGCATATTCCTGTTCCTCCTTTTGCAAAGGGTCATCAAGATTCAAAAAGAGCATTTTTTCGTTCTTTTTTAAATATTGATAGAGTTCTTTCTTTCCTTTTATCACTCCTTCAACTCCACCGAATCCTTCAAGGTGTGCCTTGCCAAAGTTGGTGATATAACCAAAATCGGGGAGGGCAATATTGCAAAGGAAGGTAATCTCCTTTTGATGATTTGCTCCCATTTCAACTATTCCCAGTTCGGTTTCACTGTTCATGGACAGCAAAGTAAGAGGGACCCCTATATGGTTATTGAGGTTGCCAACAGTTGCTACTGTTTTGAACTTTTTTGACAGTACTGCATTGAATAATTCTTTGGTGGTAGTTTTGCCGTTACTTCCGGTAAGGGCGAGAATGGGAATTTTGAGGTGTTGGCGGTGAAACGTGGCTAGTTCCTGAAGTGCTTTGAGGCTGTCTTCAACTTTTATAAACCTATCGTTATTCTCGAGGTGTGTATCAACTACAGCGTAAGCTGCACCTTTTTTAAGAGCTTCAGAAGCAAATTCATTGGCATCGAAATTTTCCCCTTTTAGGGCAAAAAAAATGCTGCCAGCCTTAATTTTTCGGGTGTCGGTGCTAATTCCGGAGCTGGTGAGAAAAAGCTCATGGAGTTGAGGTATATTCATGAATTAAAGCTATAAAAAAAGCCCTAATATTATTAGGGCTTTTCATTAATATTTTGCCTGAAAATTAATCTCTTGCAGTCTTGTTTTTGTTTAAAGATTTTGACCCTACACGAGACATCGCATTTCTAAACCCGATATAATCGGTTGCCATATCTTGGGGGAAATATCTTCTTTGAGCAGGATCTAACCAGTAAGCACGGTCTCTCCATGAGCCTCCTTTATAAACCCTCACGTTGTCATCTACTAAAGTTGTACGTCCTGTAGACTGATCATATTGAAGGCTTTGACCTCCCAGGCTGTCTACACTGGCTGTATGAACCGGAGAGTTGTACATGCGTTTATTGGGATCTGCCGTGGCTTCATCTCCAAAAGAGTCGTAGTACCTGCTGGAATTTCTGTCGCCATCTCTAAAGTTTCTCTGGTCACTTTCGTTGAAGTTGGTGCGCAGGTAAGTGTCTTCGGGTGTGATTGGAACAGTTTTAATTTCTCCCGGAAGGTTTCTTGCTACTATTCTTCCATTGCTTAGAGTGTCATATTCTATTTCATCAACGCCTAAAACTTTCACAGTTCCATCTTCGGTGATAGCGTGCTTTGTATACACGTTTCCGCGGTAGTAGTTAAAGTCGTTAAATTCGTCATCTACTATAGGGCGGTAAACGTCAGCAACCCACTCAGCCACGTTTCCGGCCATATCGTAAAGTCCGAAGTCATTTGGTTCGTAAGATTTTACTTCGGCAGTAATATCGGCACCATCATCGCTCCATCCGGCAATTCCGCCGTAATCTCCATCTCCCTGCTTGAAGTTGGCCATTTGGTCACCACGTTTTCTGGCGTCACCACTTCGGGTGTACTGGCTGTCCCATGGATATTTTTTTCTTCCGCGGTAAACATTATAGTTTCTTATCCCAACAAGGGCAAGAGCTGCATATTCCCATTCGGCTTCGGTAGGAAGGCGGTATTCTGGAAGAAGAATGCCATGCTTGCGCTGCACGTAAAGGTTTGTACTGTCTTTGGTCATAAAACGGTCAGCTTTATTTCCTCCTCTTACAAGGCTGTCGCTTCCGCCGTACACCTGGTTTGGTGCGTTTAGATAAGTTTCTGTGCTAAAGCCCTGTCCGGGTTCAGCAGCAAAACGTGCGCCTTCAGCAGTATAACCCTGCTTTTCAAGACGCAGTTCGTTCACCCTGTCGGTTCTCCACTTACTAAATTCAACTGCCTGTATCCAGCTCACTCCCACTACAGGATAGTTGGCGTATGCCGGGTGACGCAGGTAGTTATTGGTCATGGTTTCATTATAACCTAACCTGTTTCTCCATACAAGGGTATCGGGTAGGGCGCCATGATAAATATTTCTATATCTCTCTTCGCTTGGAGGGTATACCCTTTTAAGGTAATCGAGATATTCGAGGTACATTAGATTGGTCACTTCGGTCTCATCCATGTAAAAAGACTGAACGTGTTGTTGGGTGGGCGTGTTATTCCAGTCGTGCATCACATCATCCTGCACTCTTCCCATTGTAAAGGTTCCTCCTTCAACAAAGACGAGGCCTGGGCCTGCATCCTGCTCATCATAATCGGCATTGTAATTAAAACCACCCTCTTTGGAGTTGATGTCCCAACCCGTAGCCCGGGAGTTATCTTTGTAATCCCTTGAGTTGTTACAGCTAAAAAGTCCAGCACTCAAAGCGATGGCAAAAAGAGCTTTTACAGCAACTTTATTTCTCATATTCACATTATCTTTTATAGCAATTAAGGCTCTGCAATATAGTAATTAACGCAAAACTACCAAGATTATTTCAACTGAAACAGAATCCTGTAGTTTCCTGAAAATCTTTATGATAACGCACCTTTTAGGTAATTATTTTATGGGCTGTAAAAACAGCTAATCAAACTTTGAGATGCATTAAGACGCAAAAGTAGTGGTTTTTTGACAACTTTTTTCTTTTCTTTAAGCTTGAGTTGAATTAGTTACAATTTAAAACCATGTATTTTCGCTTATAAGCTTATAACAGGTGTGAATGGAAGAATTTAGAGTTGCTGCACAAGCTTCTGTTAAATTAAACGTTATAAGTAATATTATGGTAAAAGCAGAAATTCGGTTCGAATAATACATTCTAAAGGTTTTCAGGTATATTTGTTAATTATTAATAGTCTTATGAAAAAAATTTCACTCTACACCTTTGCGGTGATTTTGCTCGTTGGTGGGAAATCTTTTGCTCAGGAAGAGCGTAACCGGGTGATCACCACGGCGGCTTCTACTTTAATGATAGCAGCCGATGCGCGTGCTGCAGGGTTGGGTGACCAGGGGGTGGCAACTTCTGCCGATGCCTACTCGCAACAGTGGAATCCGGCAAAATATGTTTTTGTGGAAAGTAAGCAAGGCCTGGGGGTGAATTATACTCCTTATTTGAGTGAGCTTGTAAATGATATCTTTCTTGGGAATGTTACCTATTATAACCGAATAAGTGATAGAAGCGCCTTTGGAGCAAGTTTAAAGTATTTTAGCATGGGGAACATTGAGGCCCGTGACTATCCAGATGAAGTTGCGAGGATTCTCAGTCCGAATGAATTTACGCTCGACCTTTCCTATGCCCTTAAGTTAAGTGATCATTTTTCTATGGCTGTGGCGGGAAGATTCCTTCGCTCCGATCTTAAGATTGCAGAACTTGATCCCGATGCCAGTGCGGCAAATACCTTTGGTGTAGATGTCTCGGCTTTTTACCAAAGTGACCGCATCACATTTACCCAGTTTGACGGTCGCTGGAGAGCGGGTGTCAATATTGCGAACATAGGTCCTAAAATAAAATATGATGCTGGGGGGCAGGAAAACTTTATCCCCACAAATTTAAAACTTGGTGGTGGTTTTGATTTTATCCTTGATAATTCTAACCGGATAGGAACTTACCTCGAATTCAATAAGCTCCTGGTGCCTACCCCTAAAGATTTTGACAATGACGGCGACAGGGATGCCGAAGATATTCAGGAATACAACTCTATAGGTGCTATTGAAGGAATTTTTAAATCTTTTGGAGATGCGCCCGATGGTTTTAGTGAAGAACTTAAGGAGGTTACTTATGCAATAGGGGCCGAGTATGTATATGAGGAAGTGTTTTCCCTTAGAACAGGATATTTCCATGAAAGCCCGGAAAAAGGCTCACGGGAATTTATTTCTTTTGGTGCCGGTTTTAGACATAATATTGTAGATATCGATCTTTCTTACCTCTTTTCAACTTCCGAAGTGGTGAGTCCGTTAGAAGGGACCTTGAGATTTGGGTTGACCTTTAACTTTGGAGAACAATACGCTCAATATTAGTAGTAAGATTAAATTTCTGGTATTCTTTTGATTATTACCTAACTTTGTGCCTCACAACGAGGAAATAACAAGCTCCCGGACTATTTTAGTTACGGGAGATTTTTTCTAGATAAAGAACAGGAATGAAAAAAATAACAATAAGTGCCGATCTTGCAGTCTACGAAAATAACGCGGAATTGCCCGATGATGTGCAAAAACTGATGCAGGAGGCGATTGATGCAAGAGAGAAATCTTACTCTCCATATTCACAATTTAAAGTAGGTGCCGCAATTCTTCTTGAAAACGGGGAAGTGGTAACCGGGAGTAATCAGGAAAATGCCTCCTATCCGGCGGGTTTATGTGCCGAAAGAACTGCAATCTTTTATGCAGGCGCAAAATACCCAAACACCAGGATCTTAAAAATGGCTTTAACGGCGCGATCTGAGAAGCAGGAAGTCGCTGTTCCCACCCCGCCCTGCGGGTCGTGCAGGCAGGCTATTGCCGAGTATGAAGTAAAGCAGGATCAGCCTATCGAGATCTTCTTTATGGGAGAGAAAGGCAAGGTGGTAAAGGCGCAATCTGTGTCCGATCTTTTGCCGCTCATATTTGACAGTACATACCTATAACGTTTTCGCGCTTTTTCAATAGGAAACTGTTTTTAGTTCCTTTTGAAAATAGTATTTTTGTGTTTCGCTTGGCGCAAGCATCGCTTAGCCTAAAAAATAAGTAGTTAAATGAAGAAAATAACAAAAGCCACTTACATAAAGTGGTATGAGGACATGCTGTTTTGGCGGAAGTTTGAAGACAAACTGGCTCAAGTGTATATTCAGCAAAAGGTAAGAGGTTTCTTGCACCTTTACAACGGGCAGGAAGCAATACTTGCAGGTGCATTGCACGTAATGGATTTGTCAAAAGACAAAATGATCACTGCCTATAGAAACCACGTGCAGCCAATTGGGATGGGTGTGGATCCAAGAAGGGTGATGGCCGAGTTGTATGGAAAGAAAACCGGTACCTCTCACGGTATGGGTGGTTCCATGCATATTTTCTCAAAAGAGCACCGCTTTTATGGTGGGCATGGTATTGTTGGAGGTCAAATTCCTCTTGGTGCCGGTCTTGCCTTTGCAGATAAATATTTTAAAAGAGACGCAGTAACCTTAACCTTTCTTGGTGATGGTGCTGCAAGACAGGGTTCCCTTCATGAAACTTTCACCATGGCTGTGAAATGGAACCTGCCTGTGGTTTTTTGTGTAGAGAACAACGGGTATGCGATGGGTACCTCGGTGGCACGTACTTCAAAAAGTACAGAGATCTGGAAGCTGGGTCTTGGATATGACATGCCATGTGGGCCTGTTGATGCAATGAATCCGGAAAAAGTAGCCGAAGCTCTTGACGAAGCTATTAAAAGAGCACGTAAAGGTGAAGGTCCAACCTTCCTTGAATTGAAAACGTATCGCTATCGTGGTCACTCTATGAGTGATGCACAGCAATACCGTACCAAAGAGGAGGTAGCCGAGTACCAAAAAATTGATCCTATTACCCAGGTGAAGGATATCATCAAAGAGAACAAGTACGCTACAGATAAAGAAATCAAGGCTATAGACAAGAAAGTTAAAGACCTGGTTGCTGAATGTGAGAAATTTGCTGAAGAATCTGATTTTCCAGATGTGCAGCAGTTGTATGATGTAGTCTACGAACAAAAGGATTATCCGTTTTTACCCCATAAACTATAAAGAATTATGGCTGAAGTAATTAAAATGCCGCGCCTTAGCGACACCATGGAAGAAGGTGTTGTTGCTAAGTGGCTAAAACAAAAAGGTGACAAAATTGAAGAAGGGGATATTCTTGCCGAAATCGAAACCGATAAGGCAACTATGGAATTTGAATCTTTCTACGAAGGTACCTTATTGCATATTGGAATTGAAGAAGGAGAAACTGCCCCTGTAGATACCCTGCTGGCAATAGTAGGAGAAGAAGGAGAGGATATTTCCTCACTTTTGGATGGGAAAGCAGATGCTCCTAAAGAAGATTCTAAATCTGAAACTGAAGAAAAACCTGAAGCATCGTCTGATTCAGATGCTTCTTCTGAAGATGATGCTGAAGGAGGTGAAATTCCTGAAGGAGTAGAAGTAGTGAGAATGCCACGCCTTAGTGACACTATGGAAGAGGGAACAGTTGCTTCCTGGATCAAAAAAGAAGGAGATGAGGTTGAGGAAGGAGATATTCTTGCCGAAATTGAAACCGATAAAGCAACTATGGAGTTTGAATCTTTCTATTCCGGTACTTTATTGTACGTAGGGATTCAGGAAGGAGAAACTGCACCTGTAGATGCTGTTCTGGCTATTATTGGCCCAAAAGGAACAGATGTTTCATCAATAGTTAAGTCGGGAGGGGCATCAAAACCTGCAGCTTCAAAAAGCACCGAAGAGAAAAAAGAAGAAAAGCCCGAAGCTTCTAAAGAAACTTCGCAAGAGGCTACAGCTTCAGATGGAAGTAGAATTTTCGCTTCGCCGCTTGCCAAAAAGATGGCCGATGATCTTGGTATCGATCTTTCTCAGGTAAAAGGTTCCGGAGAGAACAATCGTATTGTCAAAAAAGACATCGAGAATTATAAAACTTCAGGAAAAGCTGCCGAGGCAAAACCTGCTGCTGCGGCCCAGCCTCAACAACAGGCACAGCCGTCTCCGGTACAGGCTTACACTCCGGCCGGGGAAGAAAGTTTTGAAGAGGTGAAGAATTCTCAAATGCGCAAAACTATTGCGAAGAGACTTGCCGAATCTAAATATAACGCACCGCACTACTACCTTACTATTGAAGTAGATATGGCTAATGCTATGGCCAACCGCAAGCAGATCAATGAGATCCCAGACGTGAAGGTTTCCTTTAACGACCTGGTGATCAAAGCATCGGCGATGGCTTTGAGAAAACACCCAAAAGTGAATTCTCAATGGACTGGAGATACTACTAGAATTGCGAAACACATCCACATGGGAGTTGCGGTAGCGGTTGAAGAAGGACTCGTTGTTCCGGTATTGAAATATGCAGATCAAATGTCGCTTACCCAAATTGGCGGACAGGTGAGGGAACTTGCAGGCAAAGCCCGTAACAAGAAATTACAGCCTCAGGAAATGGAAGGCAGTACTTTTACGGTTTCTAATCTTGGAATGTTCGGGATCACAGAATTTACCAGCATCATTAATCAGCCTAACTCTGCTATACTTTCAGTAGGAGCTATTGTTGAGAAGCCGGTAGTGAGAAATGGGCAAATTGTGGTAGGAAATACCATGAAGCTTACTCTTGCCTGCGATCACCGTACGGTAGATGGTGCAACCGGGGCTCAATTCCTGGAAACACTTAAAACCTATATTGAAAATCCTGTGACCATGTTGGCCTAAGGAGATTTACAGACTAATAACGAAAAATCCCGCTTCTCGCGGGATTTTTTTATCTTTAGCCGCATGAGAAAATTCACCCTTACCGGTCTTGCAGCTGCAGGCTTTTTAGTTTTTACAGCCTGCGGGCAATCCAAACAAGTGGCTACTGAGACAGCCGCTGTTTCTTTTCAAAAAGAGAGTGTCAAAAATGCCATTTTAGAAGAGGATATTTCTTCAGCCTTAAAATATCTTTCTTCCGATGAACTTCAGGGAAGATCAACGGGTACAGATGGTATAGAGAAAGCTGCTCAATATATAGAGAACGTGTTCAAAGAGCAGGGCGTAAAACCCTTTTTTGACACCTATAGAGATACCTTTGAGGTAAAAGGTTTAACAGGATATAACCTTGTGGGCCTTGTTGAGGGAACAGACCCTCAGTTAAAAGATCAATACATAATTGTGGGCGCGCATTACGATCATGTAGGCCATGCCAAGCCTTTTGAAGGTGATTCCCTGGCTAATGGTGCCAATGACAATGCTTCGGGAACTACAGCGGTTTTGGAGCTGGCTAAATTCTTTGCTGAAAATCCGCCGAAAAGGAGTATGCTTTTCAGCCTTTTTTCTGCGGAAGAATTGGGGTTGGTAGGAGCTGCCGAATTAGCAAAAGAATTCAAAGCTGAAGGAATTGACCTCTACACCATGTTCAATATTGAAATGATTGGGGTGCCAATGAAAGATAGAGATTACCTGGCGTACCTTACCGGGTATGAAAATTCAAATTTAGCCGAAAAATTCAATGAATATTCTGAAGCCAAGGTGCTGGGATTTCTGCCTGAAGCTAAGCAGTACAGTCTTTTCCAAAGAAGTGACAATTATCCCTTTTTTAAGGAATTCAATGTGCCGGCACAAACCATCTCAACTTTCGACTTTACAAATTTTCCCTATTACCATCATGTAAAAGATGAATTTGAAGAAATGGATGTAGCTCATATGGAAAACCTCATTGAAACCATAATTCCGGGAATTGCCGGTATGGCAAATAGCACCCAAAAAGAAATAAAACTCAAGGAGCAATGAAAAAGATAGTGATCACCGGTACCAGCCGCGGGATAGGTTTAGAACTTGTCAAAATCCTGGCCGCAGCCGGGCATAAAGTACTTGCATTATCCCGAAATCAGGATGCTATTAAGAAACTGGATCTTGAAAATGTGCATTTCTTTGAATTTGATATTACCAGAGAAGAAGACCTTCAGAAAGCTTCAGAATTTGTGAAGGAACAATGGAACGGCGTAGACATCCTTATAAATAATGCAGGTGCCATTATAAATAAACCTTTTGAAGAAATAACTTCCGAAGAGTTTGAGAGCGTGTATAAAGTGAATGTCTTTGGTGTTGCCGCTCTTACCAGGAAATTGTTGCCCTTAATAAGTAAAGAAGGGCATGTAGTTACCGTGAGCAGTATGGGCGGAGTGCAGGGCAGTATGAAATTTCCGGGACTTGCTGCATATAGTTCGAGTAAAGGTGCAGTAATAACCCTCACAGAACTTCTTGCTGAAGAATACAAAGAAAGCGGCCCCGCTTTTAATGTACTTGCTTTGGGTGCGGTACAAACAGAAATGCTCCAGGAGGCTTTTCCAGATTATCAAGCACCTCTGCAACCCGCTGAGATGGCCCGGTACATCGCCGACTTTTCTCTTACCGGAAATAAATTTTACAACGGTAAGTTGTTACAGGTTTCCAGTAGTACACCATAACAGGAATGAAGCATATACTTGAGAAATATATCCCTACCCATGCTGTTGAACCAATATTCGGCTTAATTAAAGCCAATAATGTTCATCTTAAGATTGTGAACGAAAGAAAAACCCGACATGGCGATTATCGCAGTTTGCCGGGAGGGGTTCATCAAATTACGGTGAATGCGAGTCTCAACGAGTATCGATTTCTTATTACACTGGTTCATGAAATAGCACACCTGGTGGCTTTTGAACATTTTGGAAGGCAAATCAAACCTCATGGGGAGGAGTGGAAAAGATGTTTCCAAAAGCTCATGCTTCCATTTATAAGGCCCGAGATATTTCCGGTTCAGTTACTGCCTTTAATTGCCAGGCACTTTAAAAATCCGAAGGCGAGCAGTGATACAGACGCTCATCTTTCGGTTGCTCTAAAACAATTTGATGCCGAGAATGACAAAAACTATATTTTTGAGATTCCGCAGGGAGGGGTTTTCAGAATATACAACGGCAGGATATTTAAAAAGGGCGAACGGCGTGTAAAAAGATATGAATGCGTTGAAGTAAAAACAGGCAGAATTTACCTGTTCCAACCCAATGCAGAAGTGGAATTATTAAAAACAGCCAATTGATATGAAGGAGAATAATTTTGCAGTTTTAATGGCTGGCGGGGTAGGCTCCAGGTTTTGGCCTGTGAGTACCGCAGCAAAACCGAAACAGTTCAGGGACTTAATGGGCAAGGGAGAAACCCTTATTCAAACCACTTTTAAGCGCCTCACCCAGTTAGTGCCTGCAAAGAACATTTATGTGCTCACCAATGCAGGCTATGACCATCTGGTGAAGGAGCAGTTGCCAGAGCTTGGGGAGGAACAAATTGTACTGGAGCCGGTAATGCGTAATACCGCTCCGGCTGTGTTACTTGCTGCACTAAAGATTAGAAAAAAGAACCGTGATGCGGTGATGATCATGGCACCCAGTGATCATTGGATAGAAGATGAACAGGCTTTCTTAAATGATATTACTATCGCTTTTGAAGCGGCACGGGAACAGGATAAGATCCTTACTTTGGGCATAAAACCGACTTTTCCTAATACCGGTTACGGGTATATCAAATTCAATCCGGCGGCTCCGGGAAGAGTGAAGCCGGTGGAGTTATTTACTGAAAAGCCTTCTTATGATGTCGCTAAAGATTTTCTAAAGAGCGGAAATTTCTTGTGGAATGCAGGGATATTCGTATGGAATGTAGATTATATAATCAGGTCATTTCAGAAAAACCTGGAACAAACTTTTGAACTCTTTTCAAAAGGGGAAGCGATATATAATACTTCCGAAGAAAAGGATTTTATAAAGGAGAATTATCCGGCGGCAGAAAATATTTCGATTGATTATGCCATTTTAGAGAAGGAACAGGGTACTATTGATGTGATCCCGGCCTCTTTTGACTGGAATGACCTGGGCACCTGGGGTTCTCTTTACGAAGAGACAGTAAAGGATGAAGATGGTAACGTGGCACTAAACGCCCGTCTTTTTGCTGAAAATGCCACGGGAAACCTGGTGTCTTCAGATAAAAATAAGGTGGTGGTTATAGAAGGACTGAAAGACTGCGTTATAGTAGACGAAAACGAGATTTTGCTCATTGTGCCGCGGGCAAAAGAGCAGGATATTAAAGGAATCAGAGAGCGGGTGAAAGAAAAATTCGGTCAAAATTTGGGCTAGAGAATGGAAGATACATCAGGAAGTGGTACAGCAATGCCGACAGGGCATGTGAACAAGGGTAAAACTGCTCTTCGGGAGATCAAGGAGTTTTTAAGGGAGCTTCTCGATATTCATGATGACACCGACAGGGAAACAACCCTGGAAACGGTGAAACGGGATATTTCCTTTAAAGGTCACAATGCCTGGATTCTCATATTCTCCATTTTTGTGGCCTCTATTGGCCTTAATGTGAGTAGTACTGCTGTGGTGATTGGTGCCATGCTTATTTCTCCTTTAATGGGGCCAATTGTAGGGATTGGTTTTTCTGTAGCTATAAATGATATTGACACTTTAAAACGGAGCCTCGTCAATTTAGGGGTGATGGTGTTCTTGAGTGTACTCACAGCTTATTTGTATTTTTTGATCTCTCCAATTAAAGAAGAAACACCTGAACTTGTAGCCAGGACTTATCCTACAATACTCGATGTTCTAATTGCCATTTTTGGAGGTTCGGCGCTTATTATAGCCAAAACAAAAAAAGGGGCGATTGCCAGTGTTATTATGGGTGTGGCTATAGCCACGGCACTTATGCCGCCACTCTGTACGGTGGGATATGGGTTGGCGATAGCTAACTGGGAATATGCAGGGGGAGCTCTTTACCTGTTTACCATCAATTCCATTTTTATAGCACTGTCCACTTTCCTAATGGCGAAACTACTGCGTTTCCCACTGGTTAAGTACGTGAACAGCAAGCGTAGAAGGAACACCGCACGTTTGGCTTCTTTGGTGGCAATCCTGGTAATGATACCCAGTATCATTTTATTTGTGAATCTACTGCGGGAACAGGTTTTTGTAAGTAAGACAAAAGAATTTGTTCACGAGGTGGTGAATTATCCCGGGGCCGAAGTTGTTAAATTTGAACAGGATTACAAGACCAAGATCATTGAGATCTACCTGATTGGCCGGCCGGTGCCACAAGAGCAAATTGAACAGTGGGTACAGGCTATTACGCAGGTTCCCAACCTGGAGGATGTGGTGCTCGAAATACATCAGGGGTCTGACCAAAGTTCTGAACTGGCCAGCCGACTTTCTACCGAAGTGAGGGCAGGAATCCTTGAAGATCTTTATGTGAAAAATCAGCAACTGGTGGAGAATAAAGATGCCCGAATTCAGTTGCTCGAACAGGAGCTGGTAAAATATAGAAGTACCGGCATTCCTTTTGAAAGCGTTTCAAGAGAAGCCAAGATCAACTATTCCGAAATTCAGGAGATGAGCTATGCCAATAGTCTTGTCACGAACTTCTCGAAAATTGATACTATTCCTACCTTCAATGTAAAGTGGTCATCCAAATTGAATGCTGCAGCACGTAGATCTCAAATGAATAAGCTCGAAAAATGGTTACAGGTTCGCCTTTCGCTGGATACTCTTGTTGTAAGAACTGTAAATTAGCCTTAGAGGCCCTGTTGTTGGGCGTCCCGAACTTTCTTAAATAAATCGGAGGAGTAGACGAAATCTGTTACTGTTTTGTCGTCAGTTTTGAAAATCTGGCTTTTGTCCCCTTTCCATGCCAGTACCCCGTCTTTTAAAAAGGCGATATTTTCACCAATTTCCAGTACCGAGTTCATGTCGTGGGTAATCACTACCGTGGTGATATCATATTCCACAGTGAGTTCGTGAATAAGATTATCTATCACCGTGGCAGTGCGTGGATCAAGCCCTGAGTTGGGTTCATCACAAAATAAGTATTTTGGACGATTCACAATAGCCCGCGCAATAGCTACCCTTTTTTGCATCCCTCCACTTATTTCTGCCGGGTATTTGTTTCCCGAATCGGAAAGGTTCACTCTTTCAAGCACCTCATCAACCCGGTCTTTAAGCTCTCTTTTTTTCTTTTTGGTAAACATTCTCAAAGGGAACATGACATTTTCCTGAACGGTCATGGAGTCAAACAAGGCTCCTCCCTGGAAGAGCATACCCATTTCCTGCCTCAGTTCCCTTTTTTGCTCATCGGTAAATGACGAATAGGCTTTTCCATCATACTCAATAGTACCTTCATCTGGAGTGAAGAGCCCAAGCATACTTTTCATCAAAACACTTTTACCTGAACCCGATTGCCCTATGATCAGGTTTGTCTTACCGGTTTCAAATACGAAATCAATACCCTTAAGGATATGCTCGTCATCAAAACTTTTCTTTAAACCTTTTACTTCGATCATTAGCTAAGTAGTAATTGAGTTACTATGTAATTCGTAATAATAATAACAACACTGGTCCATACAAAAGAGGTGGTACTTGCCTGTCCCACTTCCAAAGAACCTCCTTTCATGTAATAGCCATGGTAAGAAGGTACTGTGGCCAGTATAAAAGCAAAAAGGAAGGTTTTGAAAAACGCGTAAAATAGATGGTATGGATCAAATTCTTCCTGTAATCCCTGTAAAAAAACATCAGCTGGTACAAATCCTCCCATCACTGCTGCCGTGTAAGCTCCCATAATTCCCAGGAACATCGAAATAGCAATGAGAAATGGGTACGTGAGCATAGCAATAATCTTTGGGAAGACCAGGTAGTTGAGGGAATTGATCCCCATTACCTCGAGTGCATCTATTTGCTCGGTAACCCGCATTGAACCTATACTGGAAGTGATGAAAGATCCCACTTTTCCTGCCATAATGATAGAAATGAAAGTAGGGGCAAATTCCAGGATGATAGACTGTCTTGCTGCAAAAGCAATTAAACTTTTAGGGATTAACGGGTTGTTCAGGTTGAGTGCCGTTTGTAAAGCAACAACTGCACCTATAAAAAAGGATAGGAATGAAACAATTCCAAGAGACCCTATGATAACCACGTCTATTTCCTTAAAGATCAGTTCTTTTAAAACCGAGCGTTTGGTCATTCTTCCAAACACACCCTTCAACATTAAAAAATATTCCCCAATAGACTGCAGGTATCTCATTGTAAGCTTTTGTTCTGGCTAAAATACTAATTTTTGAAAGAATGTATTTAAGCTTAACTTAATCTTTATACTCCTTAAACTTTGTATTTTTACAACACTAAAATTTATATAATGAGATATTTTATTCAGATTGTCCTGTTGTCCTTCTGTTTCTCGACAGTTAGTGCACAGGAAGCCCCTCAACGATCTTTTGATCCTGAAAAAGACCTTCATGCCACCCCAAAGCTCGTAGTGGGAGTGGTGGTAGACCAAATGCGATATGACTATATCACCAGGTTCTGGAACCACTTTGGTGATGATGGTTTTAAAAGGCTTGTTTCTGAAGGTTTTAACCTAAGGAACAACCATTTCAATTATATTCCTACATATACAGCGCCGGGACATGCTTCGGTTTATACTGGTACATCTCCTCAAACCCACGGAATTATTGGGAATAACTGGTATGATAAGTTTGATAAAGAATATGTGTATTGTGTAGAAGATCCCACAATAGATCCCGTGGGAACTGAAAACAAAGCCGGTAAAGTTTCACCCCACCGATTGATCACTACCACGGTGGCCGATGAAAACAGGCTGCATACACAAATGAGAGGGAAAACCATAGGTATAGCCTTAAAAGACAGAGGTGCCGTTCTTCCGGCAGGCCATACAGCCAATGCAGCGTACTGGTTTCATGGTCAGGATGAAGGCAGGTGGATCACCAGCTCTTTCTATACTAAGCAGTTACCTCAATGGGTGCAGAAATTTAATGCTTCAGGAAAAGCAGACAGCTATTTAAAGCCCTGGACTACTTTGGCTGACATTAATACTTACGTTGAAAGCGGTATTGATATCAACGATTTTGAAGGCGGCTTTAAAGGAAAAGCAGATACCGGATTTCCTTACGACCTAAAGTCTCTAAAAGAGCAAAATGGAGGTTATGATATTTTAAAAGCTACTCCTTACGGAAACAGCCTTACTGCCGACTTTGCTATTGCAGCTCTTGATGGGGAACAATTGGGGCAGGATGCCGACACCGATTTCTTAACGGTAAGCTTCTCTTCAACAGATTATGTGGGGCATAACTTCGGCGTGAATTCAAAAGAGGTGCAGGATACTTACGTTAGGCTTGATCGTGATCTTGGAAAACTGCTGAAGGCGCTCGATCAAAAAGTAGGAGAGGGGAACTACACTTTGTTCCTTACTTCCGATCATGGGGGAGTTCAAGTACCTGCTTACCTGGAAACCGTCGGGATTCCATCAGGCTATTTTGAGTGGGACAAGCTTAAAAAAGAGCTCAATAATTTCCTCAGCAGTAAATTTCAGAAAGATAACCTTGTAGAGAACATTTCGAATAATCAAATCTTCTTCAACTACGATGAGGTCTTGAAAATGGACATTTCTTCTGAAAAACTTCAGCAGGAGATCATGCATTTTCTGCTTCAGTATGAAAATATCAGCATGGTGTTCACCAGAAGTCAGTTACAATCAGCCAGTTTTTCAGAAAAAATTGCATCGGCTGTTGATAACGGATTCAATCAAAAAAGGAGTGGTGATGTGGCGATAATTCTTGAACCTTCGGTGATTTCTTATTCCCGTACCGGCTCAACCCATGGTTCGGGTAATAACTATGATACCCATGCTCCGCTTATTTTCTTCGGAAAAGGTATCAAAGCGGGCAACAGTCTCGAAAGAACCGAAATAGTAGATATTGCACCAACAATTTCGGCGCTATTGGGGATCCCGTTTCCTAATGGGGCTACAGGGCGGCCGTTATATATGGTCTTTGCCAGGTAGCTAGAAGATTTTTGACAGCATTTTTTTATACCGGAGCCTTCTTATGAAGGCTCCTTCTTTTTTATCTACCAAAAATGGCATTTTTGAAGCCTTAGCCCTTCTATAGCCTTCCAGGTAATCTAATGCAAGTGCGGCATTTCCTTTTTTAAGCGCGAGCTTCACCGAAGCAATCGAAGTAATAACCCAGCCGTAGCGCAGCTTGTAAAAAGCTTCTCCCTGTTTCCATTTTGCGGCTTTGTTATAGGTGAATCCGGTGGGGCGAAGGTGTTTGACAGCCAGAGAGGCATCGGTTTTGATCTTCCAGCCGTGAAACTGTGCCAGTAATTCATCCACGGTATCCCAACCCATAGAAGGTTTAAGTCCGCTAATGTCTTCAAAACAGGCTTTTCGGTAAGCTTTTAAGGCTCCCCGAATATGGTCTTTTCCGGTTAAATTTTCCAGCTGCCATTTTCCGTCTTTTTCAAGGTGGCAAAACCCTCCTGCCATTCCCACTTTTGGATCTTCCTTAAAATGCCTGCTAATGGTTTCGAGGTAGTCTTCTGGAAAGATCAAATCGGCATCAAATTTACAGATGACGTCGTAGTTTTGATCCAGCTGGTTTAATCCGTGGTTAAAGGCGTTTACCACCTTGCTTCCTGGCAAATGTGCTTCGGAAGAAGTGGTGCTCACAAGGGAAATGAAAGGGAATTTATCAGCATAATCTTTCACTACCTGTGCTGTAGCGTCCGAAGATTGGTCGTCAACCACTACCAGCTTTTTGGGCTGCAGGGTTTGTTCAGAAAGCGACTTCAGGGTTTGCCCTATAAATGCTGCCTCATTATGTGCAGGGATGACGATGTAGAATTTCACTGGTTCAAAACTTTCAGTAAAAGTACAATTTCTGAGCCTCTGTTTCCGAAGCAGGAGAGATTAGAGTATAACTGTAATTACATTGTGTGTTGCTTCAACAAAAAAAAAGGGTGTCAAAAATGCCATTTTTGACGGGTTATTTTTTCTCGGCGTACACGGCGTAGTAGCGGGGCGTGAACTTTCTAAGTAGCGGCCTTACTCCAATTTTCTTTACAGGGTTTGTCCATTTGTGCCGTTCCTTTATTTCCCAGCCGGCTTTTTCCAGCAGCCAGTCAAACTGCCAGTCTTCAAACTCGTGGTAGTGCCTGTCCCATTTATCGGTTTTACTGCGATAGGCGGGAGAGAACCACAGGCTTAACGGAATGGTAGTAACCAGTTTTTTAGCGCGTATGTCCCTAAGTACATTAAACGGGGCCACAAGATGCTCAAAGATCTCAAAGGCAGTGACAATTTCTGCATTAGAGTTTTTTACACTTGTGGTGTCCAAATCCAGGTCTTCTCCTGTAGTATTGGTGACCTGGTAGCCCTGTGCTTCCATGAGCTCACTAAAAGGATTTCTCACGCCCAGGTCCAGAATACTGGCGGGAGCAGGAGCAACATGGGTCAAGAATTCAAGGGTTTCTTTATATCGCTTGTTCGGGAAACTCTTTTCGTACATCTAGAACTGGTACACAATGGCATTAATATTCATCCCGGCACCCACGCTGGCTAAAATGATCACATCTCCTTTTTCGAGGGTCTGGCCGTCCATCTTTTTCTTCAGGATAAGGTCGAGCAGGGTAGGTACGGTAGCAACACTACTGTTGCCAAGTTTATCAATACTCATTGGCATTATACCCTCTGGCACCTGTTGCCCGTAAAGCCTGTAAAAACGTTTTACAATGGCTTCATCCATTTTCTCATTGGCCTGGTGAATGAGGATCTTCTTAATATCTTCTATCTTTTTGCCACTTTTCTCAAGGCAGCTCTTCATGGCATTAGGAACATGGCTCAATGCAAATTCGTAGATCTTACGGCCGTGCATTTTAATGTATCGGCGGTCATCTGTAGCCTTAGCATTATTTGATTTTCCGAAGAAAATGAAATTAGCTTCTTCAAACGAGTAAGTGGCACTTTCATGGGCCAGGATCCCTCCTTCTTCTTCGCTGGCTTCAATCACGGTAGCTCCTGCTCCATCTGAGTAGATCATGGAGTCCCGGTCGTGCTTGTCTATTACCCGCGACAGAGTTTCCGAACCAATAACAAGGCATTTTTTTGCCATGCCGCTTTGTATGAAAGCTTTTGCCTGGATTACTGCTTCAACCCATCCCGGACAGCCAAAAAGTATATCATAAGCAACGCATTTTGGATTCTTAATGCGCAGTTTATGTTTTACCCTGGTGGCAAGACTGGGAACGGTGTCGCTCTGTAAGTCATTGTGAAGTACATCGCCATAGTTATGGGCAACGATTAGGTAATCGAGTTCTTCAGGATCAATCCCGGCATCTTCTATTGCACTGTTGGCAGCGAGATAAGCAATGTCAGAATTGTTAAGCTCATTATGCGCGTACCGCCTTTCGGCAATACCGGTTATAGCTTTAAATTTTTCAATGATAACTGCATTGGGTTGGGAAAAGGTGGAACCATCCTCATACAAAAATTCATGTTTTTGAAAGTCTGAATTTTTTTCAACTCTGCCTGGGATGTAACTTCCCACCCCTGTGATTTTTATGCTCATTCTGTGTCAGTTATAAAGTTGACAAGTCTCAAAATTAATAAATGTTATGCCGCTTTCCCTATATTTTTTACATTAAAATACACTTTTGCGGCATCTGTAAAGGATTTGGTAAAAACTTCTACTATGATTAAAAATAGCGAAATTTTCTGCTTTTTTGTTAACGAATTGTTAATGAAAGCAAAGCTAAAAAAACCGGAGGTGATGTGCCTCCGGTGTTTCTCTTTTTAATCTTCCATATATTCTTCTATGGGCGCACAGGTGCAAATGAGATTCCTGTCTCCAAAGGCTTCATCAACTCTTCGAATGGAGGGCCAGAATTTGTTTTCGGCCAGGTAATCTATAGGAAAAGCTGCTTTTTGCCTTGTGTATGGGAAATTCCACTCGTCGGTAGTCAACATTGCCAGCGTGTGAGGGGAATTCTTCAGTACATTGTTAGGTTCATCTTCTGTAGCTTCGTCAATTTCTTTACGTATAGAGATAAGTGCGTCACAAAACCTGTCAAGTTCAGCTTTACTTTCACTTTCGGTAGGTTCTATCATCAAAGTTCCGGCAACAGGGAATGACACTGTTGGGGCGTGGAAGCCGTAATCAATAAGCCTTTTTGCAATATCGGTCACTTCAATTCCTTTGGCTTTAAATGGGCGGCAATCCACGATCATTTCGTGGGCAGCCCTTCCGCGTTCACCACTGTAAAGGGTTTTGTAGTGTTCTTCTATACGAGATTTGATGTAGTTGGCGTTTAAAATGGCAAATTGCGTCACCTTTTTAAGGCCTTCTGCACCCAGCATTTTGATATAGCCATAAGAGATAAGGCAAACCAGCGCAGATCCCCATGGAGCTGATGAAATTGCGGTAATAGCATCATCACCACCTGTCTTTACTACCGGATTCCCTGGTAAGAACGGCACAAGTTGTTTTGCAACACATATGGGGCCAACACCCGGGCCGCCACCGCCATGCGGAATAGCAAAGGTTTTGTGAAGGTTGAGGTGGCAAACATCGGCGCCAATTGCTCCTGGACTGGTTAGGCCTACCTGTGCATTCATATTTGCACCATCCATATAAACCTGCCCGCCATACTGGTGGATAATATCGATAACCTCCATAATGGCCGACTCAAATACTCCGTGAGTTGAAGGATAAGTCACCATGAGTGCCGCCAGGTTATCTTTGTGTTTAAGGGCTTTTTCCTTAAGATCTTCTATGTCAATATTGCCCGATTCGGTAGACTTGGTAACTACCACTTTCATTCCGGCCATAACTGCTGAAGCAGGATTGGTACCGTGAGCTGATGATGGAATAAGACAAATATTCCTGTGAGATTCCCCGCGTGATTTGTGGTACTTACGAATCACCATGAGTCCGGCATATTCTCCCTGTGCGCCCGAGTTTGGCTGTAGGGAAGTGCCGGCAAATCCTGTAATTTCTGTGAGTTGTTCTTCCAGTTTTTTCAGAACAATTTGATAACCTTCTGCCTGCTCTACAGGAACAAAAGGATGCAGATTTCCCCACTGCGGATAGCTTATTGGGAGCATTTCGGCAGCGGCATTGAGCTTCATGGTGCATGAACCCAGCGAGATCATGGAGTGATTAAGGGAAAGATCCTTACGCTCTAATTTTTTGATGTATCGCATCAACTCTGTTTCTGAATGATAAGAGTTGAAAACTTCATTTTTAAGAAATTCCGTTTTGCGTTCTACTGAAGCAGGAATGTAATTGTTTTCTGAAAGCTCAGTAGCTTTAATGGCTTCTTTACCGGCGGCTTCAGCAAAAATTTCAAGAATAGTATTTACATCATCAAGGTTTGTAGATTCATTCAGGGAAATTGCCACTACGTCTGAAGACGGGTAGTAGAAATTCACCTCATTTCGTTCTGCAATCTCCTTTACTTTTGCTGCTTCAGCTTTAATAAGTACAGTATCGAAAAATGTAGAATTCAGCTGGGAAAAACCTAATTTCTCAACATTTTCAGCAACAGTTGCGGCCAGGCTGTGAACCCTATTGGCAATGAATTTTAATCCGCGTGGGCCGTGGTAAACAGCATACATACCTGCCATTACAGCTAAAAGTACCTGTGCGGTACAAATATTTGAGGTCGCTCTGTCTCTTTTAATATGTTGCTCCCGGGTTTGAAGTGCCATACGAAGGGCAAAGTTGCCATCGGTATCTTTGGTCACTCCAATAATTCGGCCGGGAATGCTTCTTTTGTATTCTTCTTTAGTGGCAAAATAGGCAGCATGAGGCCCGCCGTAACCTAACGGAATTCCGAAGCGTTGGGTGGTTCCCACTACCACGTCTACTCCAAATTCTCCCGGCGCACGTAGCTTCACAAGGCTTAGAATGTCGGCAGCAACTGCGGTTTTTATATTGTGTTCTTTGGCTTTGGCAACGAATTGTGAATAATCGTAAACCTGGCCCATTCTTCCGGGATACTGGAGAAAAGCTCCAAAAAATTCTTCGGAAAAATCAAATTCTTCATGATCTCCAATAACCAGTTCAATTCCCAGCGGAATTGCACGGGTTTTAAGAAGATCTATAGTTTGCGGAAGTACAACTTCTGAAACAAAGAATTTATTGACGTTGTTCTTCTTTTGATCTCTTTCCCGCACTTCATATAGCAAAGACATGGCTTCGGCAGCGGCAGTACCTTCATCGAGCAGGGAGGCGTTGGCCAGTTCCATTCCGGTAAGATCGGCTATTACAGTCTGGAAGTTCAAAAGTGCTTCCAGTCTTCCCTGGGCAATCTCGGCCTGGTAAGGAGTGTAAGCGGTATACCATCCCGGGTTTTCCAGGATATTCCGCTGAATCACCGGCGGTGTAATAGATTGGTGGTAACCCAACCCAATATATGTCCTGAAAACCTTATTTTTGGCAGCCAGCGAGATGCTGTGGGCAATATATTCATGCTCGCTCATGGCAGGAGCAAGCTCAAGATCTTTTTTTAGGCGAATATCATCGGGCAGGGTTTCGTAAATTAGTTGATCTATCGAGTCAACTCCAATAGTCTCCAACATATCCTTTAGATCATGTTCCCGCGGGCCTATATGACGTGTAGCAAAAGAAAAAGTATTCATCAAGTAAAAGTTGTGTTTTGAAGGGCGAAAATAAGCATTTTCAACCTAATTTTTAGTGATTTAAAACAGCAAGATTGGTAAAGTTTTTAAGCTCTGGCCTGTTGCCTTTACAGTTGTGAAAAAAATATTTGATTTCTATATTAATAGCAGTATTCACGTGGCTTTAGCGGTGGTTTCGCTTTGCCTTGTAACTGTGCTGCATTTTGGAGGGCAAATTGACCCTGGCCTGCTGGTTTTTATCTTTTTTGCAGTGGTAACAGGATACAATTTTGTGAAGTATGCCGCAGTAGCCGGCCTGCATCACCGAACACTCACCCGCGGACTCAAAAACATTCAGATATTTTCTCTTTTTTGCTTTACCGGGTTGCTCATTTCTTCTTTTTTTATTGATTTCAAAATCCTGCTGCTAAGTGCCTTTTTTGGATCCCTAACTGCGCTTTATGCCCTGCCTGTCTTCAGCAAAAGAAGAAATTTGAGAAGCATCTCGGGCATTAAGATATTCATTATTGGTATTGTGTGGGCCGGGGTGACCGTAGTGCTTCCCGGAATAGGTGTCAAAAATGCCATTTTTGGAGACCTGTTTCTCGAAATGTTTCAGCGGTTTTTGTTGGTGCTGGTCTGGATCCTGCCGTTCGAGATAAGGGACTTAAAGTACGACCTGGAGCAGTTGGGAACCCTTCCGCAGCGAATAGGGGTTACCAGGACTAAAATCGTGGGCCTGCTGCTACTGGGGGTGGTAATTGTGACAGAACTTTTAAAAACTTCAGGGTCACAGGCCTCTTTTAATGCTTTGGTTGTAATGTGTCTTCTAACTGCCTTTTTTGTAATGGCCAGTAAAGAACACCGAAGCCGCTACTTTACCGCTTTTTGGGTGGAAGCAATTCCCATCTTATGGCTGGTGATTCTTTTAATGTTAAAAGTCTTTTGAAGTTCCGTTTTTGATCTTATTTCTGAAAACTTCCTTTTCCTGTGAAGAGCAGGTTTTAATATCAGCTTTTTTCAGAAGAGCACTTAGTTTCTGGTTATTGTGGAAGTAATCATTACAGGTTCGGCAAAAGTAGAGGTGGAGCTTCAGTCTTAACTTTTCTATAAAACCGGCCTCTTTATATTCGGCCTTTGTGCAAACTTTTTCTGCTTCGGCGCAGCTAAGTTTCATAAAATGTAATCTCTTCATGCTAAAACCAATTTTTCTCCAGGCATTTAGCCAGAGAAGTTCTGGCCCTGTGAATAATCACCCAAAGGTTAGACGGACTAATTTCAAATTCATTACAAATGGTTTCGGTATCTACACCATCAATGGTCTTCATTTTAAAAATGGCTGCCTGTTTTTCATTGAGCTGGTCAACACAATCCAGAATGGCAAGCCCCAGTTCGTGGTTTTCCATCTCGTCTTCGGCTGTCATGTGAGAAAGGTCGGCTACCCTCTCTTCCAGCCAGTCACCTTCATTGTCGCTGTCGCGGAATTGCATTTTAACTTCGGCCTGTCCTTTTTGGGAATTGTTCCGGCGGTAATGGTCAATGATCTTTCGTTTTAAAATTGAAATTAACCAGGTTCTTTCCGAAGCTTCTCCCTTAAAATTTTTCATGGAGTTGAGCCCGGCCAGGAAGGTTTCAGAAACAAGATCGTTAGCCATTTCCCGGTCATTTACGCGCACAATGGTGTAGTTGAACAGGTAATCTGCATACCTGTCTACCCATTTTTCTGGATTAATGCTGTTTGCTTCCATAGTTGGCCGGTCTCTCTCAAAAATAGCAAAAGATTTGGTTAATGCTTTTGTGCATTCGCCAAACCTTCTGCTTAACTTGTAGTAAATGTTGTCTTATTTCTTCGGAATCAATCCTGCTCTGCGCAACAAGGCTTCAGGAGCAGCTTCTTTTCCCCGGAAGCGTTTGTACAAGGTCAACGGATGCTCGGTGCCTCCCTGTGAAAGTATGGTTTTCCTAAATTTATTGGCAGTTTCCCTGTCAAAAATGCCATTTTCAGTAAAGAATTCAAAAGCATCGGCGTCCAGTACTTCTGCCCATTTATAGGAATAGTAACCGGCAGCATAGCCTCCCTGGAAGATATGTGAAAACGAAGTGCTCATGCAGTTCTCTTTCACTTCAGGATAAAGCTGTGTAGTCTCAAAGGCTTTTTCTTCATGGGCTTTAACATCATCAATGCCTGAAGGATCTTTGCTGTGCCAGCTCATGTCAAGAATTCCAAAACTAAGCTGTCTTAAAGTGGCCATGCCTTCATGGAAGGTAGCCGAATCTTTGATCTTTTGAATAAGATCATCGGGGATCACTTCGCCGGTCTCGTAATGGGTGGCGAAAAGTTTCAACGCATCTTTCTCATAGCACCAGTTTTCGAGTACCTGGCTTGGAAGTTCGACAAAATCCCAGAAAACGTTAGTGCCCGAAATACTTGGATAAATTGTATCGGCCAACATGCCGTGAAGGGCGTGACCAAATTCATGGAAGAGGGTAGTAACCTCGTTGAACGTGAGCAGAGATGGCTCTTCATCTGTAGGTTTTGTGAAATTGCAGACTATAGAAATATGTGGGCGCTCATTTTTACCTTTTTGGCGATATTGAGATTTGTAAGATGTCATCCATGCGCCACCACGCTTGCCTTCCCGCGGATGGAAATCGGCGTAAAAAAGGGCAATTTCCTTACCTTCTTCGTCAGTAACGAGGTAGGTTTGCACCTCAGGATGATAGGTTTCTGCCTCAAAGACCTGTTGGAAATTGAGACCATAAAGTTTTTCGGCTACGATAAAGACACCTTTGATGACGTTGTTGAGCTCAAAATAAGGCTTGAGCTGTTCATCGTCGAGGTCAAAAAGTTTTTGCTTCAGTTTTTCTGAATAATAGGCCGCATCCCATTTTTCGAGTCGGTCGATCTGGTCAAGGTCCTGCGCAAAACTCTCAAGTTCATGAAATTCCTTTTCGGCTGCCGGTTTGGCTTTTTCCAAAAGTTCTTCCATGAAGGAATTTACTTTTTCTGGAGTTTCGGCCATGCGTTCTTCCAGTTTGAAATGCGCATAGGTTGGATAACCCAAAAGATTCGCCTTTTTATGCCGCAGTTTTACAATTTGCAGCACATTCTCCCTATTGTCAAGTTCGTCTCCGTGAAAACCCTTAGCTCCAAAAGCAATGGCAAGTTCTTTGCGCAGCGCTCTGCTTTTGGCATATTTCATAAACGGGATGTAGCTGGGGTAATGAAGGTTAAAGATCCATCCTTCTTTGTTCTTTTCTTTTGCCAGCATCTTTGCTGCGGTACGGGCACCTTTGGGCAGGCCTTCAAGATCTTCTTCGCGAGTGATATGGAGTTCGTACCTGTTAGTTTCGGCCAGCACGTTTTCTCCAAAGTTGAGGCTTAAAGAAGCCAGTTTTTTATCCAGTTCTCGTAGCTCCTGCTTTTGCCCGGCATCAAGGTTCGCACCGTTGCGTTTAAACATCTTGTACTTCTTGTCCAGCAGGGTACTTTGTTCAATGCTGAGGTTGAGGCTGTCTTTGTTTTCATAAACCGCTTTTACTTTTTGAAAAAGTACCGGATCCTGGATAATGTCATTTTTGAAGTCGGTTAATACCGGGGATATTTCCTGGGCCAGTTTCTGAATTTCTTCATTTGTCTCGGCTGAGTTAATATTGAAGAAGATGCTGGTAATTCTGTCAAGTTCTTCTCCTGCAAACTCAAGGGCTTCTACGGTGTTTTCAAAAGTAGGGGCTGCACTTGAAGCAGTGATTTGCTCAATATCCTGTTGCGCCCGCCTGATAGCTTCTTCTATGGCCGGTTTGTAGTGCCCGGTTTTTATTTTCATAAAAGGAGCGGTATCGAATTTTTCCAGGAGTGGATTTCTTTCTGTCATATAGCTTGAATAATTGGCTTAATAGAATGCGTTTTAACGAAATTTTTTGGAAAAGTTCGGAAAATTCTAAAATTATTCTTTACTTCACATTTCCCAAATTACTAAAGTCAGTAGCTTTTAGGTTTTTGATTAATATATTTAGAATGGTTAATAAATACTATTAAAACAACGAATGCTACTTTAAAGCCACGTGAAAGCGTGGCTTTTATTTTTTAATGCTTTTTGCGCCCTCAATAACTTTCTTTTTAAGGTCTTCTTTGTAATCTACGATTTTTTGAAGCACGTCCTGGTTTGAGCTGCCAAGAATTTGTGCTGCCAGGATACCTGCATTTTTGGCTCCGTTGAGGGCTACAGTGGCTACCGGAACTCCTCCCGGCATTTGGAGAATAGACAATACAGAATCCCAGCCATCAATAGAATTACTCGATTTTACCGGCACCCCAATAACCGGCAGGGGGGAAAGAGATGCAATCATTCCCGGAAGGTGTGCAGCACCACCGGCACCTGCAATAATTACATTTATGCCGCGGGTATGAGCATTTTTCCCATAATCGAAAAGTTTGTCGGGGGTACGGTGAGCAGAAACTATATCTACTTCAACTTCTACATCAAAGGATTTTAATATATCTATTGCTTCCTGCATTACCGGCATATCGCTGGTGCTGCCCATAATAATTCCTACTTTGCTCATATAATAAATTTTAGACCTCACAGGTTTCAAAAACCTGTGAGGTCTGTTTTGTTATTCGCTAATTACTCTAATTTTATTTTTGACCTCTTCAGCAATTTGTCTAGCTTTAGAAAGATCGGCATTTACTATGGTAACATGACCCATTTTTCTGAAAGGGCGGGTAATTTTTTTTCCGTAGATATGAGGAGTGACCCCTTTTAGTTTCATGATTTCGGAGATGTTCTCGTAAACCACATTTCCCGAAAAACCTTCTTCGCCTACCAGGTTCACCATTACGCCGCCGGCCTTACTTTCGGTATCTCCCAAAGGAAGATCTAGAATGGCTCTCAAATGCTGCTCAAACTGGTTGGTGAATGCTGCTTCTATGCTGTAGTGGCCGCTGTTGTGAGGCCGGGGCGCAACTTCGTTAACCAGGATCCCGTCTTCTTCTGTCTGGAACATTTCAACCGCCAGTAAACCAATGTGTTCATAGGCCCTCGAAACTTTTTCGGCAACTTTTCTCGCTTTTTCGGCTACCGTGGCATCAATCCGGGCCGGGCAAATCACATATTCTACCTGGTTGGCTTCGGGATGAAATTCCATCTCAACCACAGGGTAAGTCTTTACCTCTCCCGATGGGTTACGGGCCACAATTACTGCAAGTTCGTTCTTAAAAGGGATGAGGTCTTCAGCAATACAGGCAGTTTCGGGTAAATCTTCGGCTGTTTGGAGGTTCTTGACCACGGCAACACCTTTGCCATCATAACCTCCCGTTGTACTTTTCCACACAAGAGGCAGGGAGATTTCCCCTTTTTGAAGACCTTCCAAAAATGCCATTTTTGAGGGGTATTTTTGGTAACGGGCAGTAGGGATTTCGTAGCTGGTAAAGAAATCCTTTTGTACTCCTTTGTCCTGAATCTTCTTCAAGGTATTGGATGAAGGATAGACTTTTATTCCTTCAGACTCTAATTTTTCAAGAGCTTCTACATTGACTGCTTCAATCTCAAAGGTGAGCACATCTGCTTTTCTTCCGAAGTTCACTACAGTGTCAAAATCCATGAGATCGCCGCGGGTAAATTCATCACAGGCAATCCTGCAGGGCGCTTCGGCATTAGGATCGAGTACAATGGTGCGAATGTCAAACTTTCGGGTTTCGTAAAGGAGCATTTTTCCAAGCTGGCCTCCACCAAGTATTCCGAGGGTGAAATCTGAAGAAAAATAATTGATCATTAATGAGGTGTTTTAGCAAAAATAATTTTAAAAATCTGAAATGCCGCAAGATTCAGTTATAAATGCGCAGGGTTTGGCATCATGAGTTGATTGGAATATGTATCTTTGCTTCCCAAAAATATTTTTGTTTTGGTACAACTACACGATCTAAAATTTACTCCTTTTATTTCTGAAGCCGAAATCAACGTCGGTATAGAAAAAGTGGCTGCGCAGATAAATGCCGATTTTGAAAATAAAACACCAGTTTTTCTGGGGGTTTTAAACGGGGCTTTTCTTTTTGCGGCCGAAGTTATTAAGAGATTTAAGGGCGACTGTGAAGTGAACTTTGTGAAGCTAAGTTCTTATGAAGGTACGGGAACCACAGGTAATGTAGAGTTTTTAATGGGGCTTACCAGTTCTTTGAAAGGTCGTAATGTAGTGGTGATAGAGGATATTGTGGACACTGGAAATACTCTTGAGAGCCTCGACTGGATTCTTAAGAGCGAAGAAGTGAACCTATATAAAATTGCAACTTTATTTTACAAGCCGGCATCCTACAAGAAAAGCCTTCCCATAGATTACGTGGGGATGGAAATTCCGAATGATTTTATAGTAGGATATGGTCTTGATTATGATGGGCTGGGCAGGAATCTCACCCAGGTCTATAAACTTAAAAACAGTAAAATGACAAACATTGTTTTGTTTGGGCCTCCTGGTGCAGGTAAAGGAACCCAGGCAGCTGTCCTTAAAGATCATTACAACCTTAAACACATTTCTACAGGCGATGTCTTTAGGTACAACATTAAAAATGAAACTGAACTTGGTAAGCTTGCAAAAGCCTATATGGATAAAGGCCAACTGGTGCCCGATAGCATTACCATAGATATGCTGAAGGCTGAAGTAAGACAGTCAACCGAAGGGAATGGCTTCATTTTCGACGGATTTCCACGTACGGTTGCACAGGCCGAAGCTCTTGAAGAATTTCTTCAGGAAGAGGGAACCCAGGTTAGTGCCATGATCGCTTTGGAAGTAGATGACGAGATCCTGGTGGAGCGTTTGCTTGAGCGGGGGAAAACTTCGGGACGACCAGATGACGCTAATGAACTTGTTATTCGCAAAAGGATAAAAGTTTATTACGAAGAAACTGCGATCCTGAAACAATTCTATTTGAAGCAGGATAAATATTTTGGCATAAACGGAGTAGGCTCAATTCAGGAGATCACTGCGCGTTTAAAAGAAGCTATTGACCAGCTGGTATAAGAAATACCACAGGTGTAAAGATGATAAAGGATGACTGAAGGGAATTTTGTTGATTACGTTAAGATACACGTATCCTCGGGTAATGGAGGTAAAGGATCGGCTCACCTGCACCGTGAAAAGTACGTTGCAAAAGGCGGGCCCGATGGAGGGGATGGAGGCCGTGGAGGCCATGTGATCCTAAGAGGGAACAAAAACCTTTGGACGCTTTTTCACCTCAAATTTAAGAGGCACGTTAAAGCCGGGCACGGCGAACACGGAAGTAAACAGCGAAGCACCGGTGCCGATGGGCAGGATGAGATCATTGAAGTGCCGCTAGGAACGGTTATTCGTGATACCGAAACCCAAAATATTCTTCACGAGATAACGGAAGATGGGCAGGAGATCATTGTTGCTGAAGGCGGAAAAGGAGGACTGGGTAACTGGCATTTTAAATCTTCAACCAATCAAACCCCGCGATATGCGCAGCCTGGAATTCCCGGTGAGGAAGAGGATATAACCCTTGAGCTAAAGATCCTTGCTGATGTTGGTCTTGTAGGTTTTCCCAACGCCGGAAAGTCCACTTTACTTTCGGTGATCACAGCAGCCAAGCCAAAAATAGCCGATTACGAGTTTACTACGCTAAAGCCCAATTTGGGAATTGTTGAATATCGTGACTTTAAAACCTTTGTGGTGGCCGATATTCCCGGAATTATTGAAGGGGCAGCTGAAGGAAAGGGTATTGGGCACAGGTTCTTAAGGCATATTGAGCGTAACTCAACCCTTTTGTTTTTAATTCCTGCCGATGCAAAGGATATAAAGGAGCAGTACGAGATCCTGGTAGATGAGCTAAGACGCTACAATCCTGAACTTCTTGATAAAGACCGTTTGGTAGCCATTTCAAAAAGCGATATGCTTGATGCCGAATTAAAGGCTGAAATGACCACGCAACTTGACCGCGAACTCAATGCGCCGTATATCTTCATATCATCTGTAGCGCAGCAAGGTTTGACCCAGCTTAAAGATAAGCTTTGGGAAATGCTGAATAAAGAGGAGTCTGTTTAATTCCTGTTAATGTCTTAGTTTTCAGTGGTGTTTTCTTTAATTTTAAGGAAAACACCAGTATGAGACTATTAAAAATATGTTGTTTATGCTTCATTATGAGCGGCTGTGGAGGACCACGGGCGGCTTTTGACTACGATGAGCAGACAAACTTTTCCACTTACAATAGTATAAGCATCTATCCGGAAGTGCTTTCGGGTCTAAGTGAGTTAGATGAAGACCGGCTGCTAAATAGCATGGAAAGGGCTTTACAGGAGAGGGATTTATTTGCTTCGACAACTCCCGATCTATTCCTAAACGTCTATACCGAACAATACCAGGAGCCCAGCCGTAACCGTCTTGGGGTGGGAATAGGTGGTACCGGTGGGAAGGTGGGGGTAGGAGTGAGCGGGGGTATACCATTAGGAGGCCCTGAGAGTTTCCTTCAGCTTACTTTTGATCTTATAGACGTTGAACGGGACGAACTGGTTTGGCAAGCTGTTGTTAACAGCAAATTTAATCCCAACTGGAGCCCTGTACAAAGACAAAAACAGTTTGATAAAATAGTGGAAGAAGCTTTAGAAGGTTACCCTCCAAAAAGGTGATTTTGGACTCATTTTTTTTGGGAGTAAAATTTCTTCGGGTTAATGCCATGAAGCATTTGGAATAAATATATTTTCTAATTCTATAGATATTTATTCAATAGAAAGTTTTGTATATATCCTTTCAGAATAAAAAAGGCCCCGATTTCTCGGGGCCCTTCTTTTTGGCTGGTTAGTTAATTGTAGCCTAGTTTTGGTCGTCATCGGCTGCTTCAGGCTGATCTTGCAGGTAAGGAGTACTTCCTGTAATTTCAGTGAATTCACTTCGTCTATTGCGGGCATATTCAGCAGCAGTACACATATTAGGTCTTGTACAGTCATTCAATGGTACTTCTTCACCATATCCTTTTGGCACTAACCTATCACGGCTTATTCCCTGAGACACTAGATACTCGAGAGTAGATTCAGCACGACGCTGAGAAAGATCCATGTTGTATTTATCAGATCCACGGGCATCGGCATGAGATCCAATTTCGATTTTAAGCATTGGATAGTTCTCCATGATCTCAGCTACGCGGTTAAGAGTAGGTTCAGACTCAGGTTTGATGGTTGCTTTATCGAAATCAAAGTAGATGTTTCCAACTCCTGCGATTTGTCTTCTTCCGGTTTCAGGATTGATCTCCATTTCATCTTTTGGAAGGATTGGAGGTGTGTAATCTTCTCTGGTGAAAGCGTAAAGGTTATCAGACCCTCTTCTGTTGGAAGCAAGATATCCTTTTTCTTCTCCTTCTTTAAGTACAAAAGCAAAGTCATCAAATTCACTGTTTAGAGAATTTCCAAGGTTTTGAGCCTCTCCAAAAGTTCCATTTGTTTGTTCACTTTTAAATACATCAAGGTTTCCGTAACCCATATGACCATCAGAAGTGAAATAAAGTGTTCCGTCATTAGCAATGTAAGGGAACTGCTCGCGGTGAGCAGTGTTTACATTTGGCCCCAGGTTTACTGGTTCTCCAAATGTTCCGTCTTCATTAACAGCTACGCTGTAGATGTCAAATGATCCCATAGATCCTGGCATATCACTTGCGAAATACAGGGTAGAACCGTCTTCACTTAAAGTTGGGTGCTCTACAGAATACTGGTCGCTGGTGAAAGGCAAAGCTTCAATGTTTGTCCACTCGCCATCAACAAGCTCGGCACGGTAGATTCTAATTGTAGCTACAGGTACTTCGGCCCAGTCAACCTTAACCCTTCTTGAGTTAGTACGGTCAAAGTACATGGTTTTTCCATCGGTAGAAAAAGCAGCTGAACTTTCGTGAGTGTCGGTATTAATCTTGTCGTTGAACAACGCGATGTTGCTAAGGTTACCTTCATCATCAATATCGGCTACGTAAAGGTCAAGATAAGGTTTCTTGTTCCATGCGTAAATAGGACGATCCTGATTGCGGGTAGAAGCAAAAACGATACGGTCACCCATAAAGGTAATTCCGAAGTCTGAAGAAGCTGCATTCTGCATTACCTGGTTTGTAGTGTAGGTATGAGATACAGCAGTATCAAGCTTTGCAGTCCACTCTTCAAAATCTACCGTACTGTTGTAGTACTGGCTAAAGTATTTGTCGGCTTCTTCGTCCTGTCCTGTAGCACGTAGTGAATGCGCAAACCTGAAAGAATATTCGGGTGCAACGCTACCGTCGTTGTACTTCAGAAAAAGGCTGCGGTAAGTTTCGGCCGCATTACCCATTCTGTTTGTATAGAAATAGGAGTCTCCTAATTTCTGAAGGACTTCCTGATCCTTATCCTGAACTAACCGGAATTCTTCAGAAGCGTCCATATAGGCTCTCTGGTTAAATAAACGGTTAGCTTTCTTTATCTGAGAACTCTGGGCCACGGCCGAGAATCCAATAAGGACAGCTAAAAGTGTGGTATAAAGTTTTTTCATGTTTCTTAGGTTTTAGAAGAATCTTGGGGATACGTTGTAACCTTTTGAAAGGCCAAGGAGGTCAAGGTCAAAAAGTACCATGATTTCATGTGTGCCATCATTAAAGTCACTTAGGTTTCCTGTTGTATAGTCGTAGGCGTAACCTATTCTAAGTTCAGGAGTAACTCTAAAGTTCACCAATCCACTTACTGTTTCATCAAAACGGTAAGCTACACCTGCTTCAAAACGGTTGTAAAGAAGCACGTTTGCTGTAATGTCAACAGAAAGAGGAGCTCCTTCTACTGCACGGGCCATAAAGGCCGGTTTAAGCTTTAGGTTTTGGTTAAGGTCGAATACATACCCCCCGGTAAGGAAGTAATGGATATTTTCCTCTCCCAAACGAGCCAGTCCTGTTTCGTTTTCAAGGTGTTTTGATGTGAAAAGGTTTGGAGCCGATAGACCTACATAGTATTTATCACCAAACCAGTAAGCACCAACACCAAAGTTTGGAAATGCTTCACTAACGTTTTGAGCGGCAGGATCAACCTGTTCGTTATTCCCGGTTTCAAGAGCAGTGAGGTTTGCGTCAAAGAAAGTAACCCCTGCTTTCACCCCAAAAGATAATTTTGAAGTTTCTGATACCGGAAGGACATAAGCCACATCGGCATAAAGGTTGTTTTCTTTAACAATATCTCCAATCTCGTCGTGGACTATGGAGATACCTGCTTCAATCCTTTCGCTAAGCCCGGTGTGGGCAAAGAAATTGGCAGTTTCAGGAGCTCCGTCCATTCCGGCCCATTGGTTTCTGTAAACGCCACCAACGTTTAGCATTCCCAGGTCATCTAATGCATAAGCAGGATTTATCACGCTCATGTTATACATATACTGGGTATACATGGGATCTTGTTGTGCATTACCCTTTAGTGAAAAAAGGGCAATGCAAACAACTGTAAAAATTTTTATAAAAGAATTTCTCATTTGTTTCGAATATTTCAAAATTATCTGCTTAAGTACACTCTACCTTGAATAGGAGCGGTCTGTCCGTCGTTATAGTTTAGGATATAGAAGTAAACTCCTACTGGAAGTACTCCGCTTCCGAATGATCCTTCCGAAGAAGTGCCATCCCATCCCTGAGATTTTCCAACCTGGCCTTTATATACAGGCTCACCCCATCTATTGTAGATCTCCATCATGTGATTTGGATATTCCGAAGAAATGTTCTGAATTACAAACCTGTCATTAATGGCATCACCGTTTGGAGAGAATATTTCAGGAATAACAATCTCGCAATTGGATAGATTTACCTGTACAGGAGTTCTTGTAGAACTTTCGCATCCAGTAGTTGCATCAACGGCAGCGGCGAATAAAGTTGTGCCGTTTTGCAGCGGAGTGGATGGAGATACAGTTTCTGAACCTGTAGCGGTAGTGTACCATACAAGATCTCCGTTAGCAATAACGCTACCTTCAAGATCACCTACTGTCAAATCCTGACCGGCGCATAGTTGTTCTGGTTCAGTTACCAAAGATGGTGCGTCTACATCATTTAAAGTTACAGTTACGGCAGTAGCATCAGATACACAACCAGTAGTGTTTGTTTGTGTAACATAGTATGTTTTTGCAGTAAGCACTTGTGTAGCATCTACCTCTGTTTGAAGTGTTTCATCAGAATAAACAGTAAACACTGCGTCGGCTTCACCAGAAATTTCAAGATCGGCTACAGTCGCATTGCTGGCAGCGCAACCATCAAATGGAGTCACTGTTGGGGCGGCTGGAGTGTTTTCTCCGTTACATTCTGGTTCTTGAGTTCCAACAATTACAGTCACTGTAGCTGAAGCAGAACATCCGTTGTCGCTAGTTACAGTATAAGTATATACGCCTTCTGCATCGGTTGCAGGATCAAAAGTTGCATCAACTTCGTCACCATCAAAAGTCCAGGTTCCACCAGTTTCAGGTGTTCCTCCAAGTTCGGCAAAAAGGTCTACTGTTTCTGTTGCATCTTCTTCAAGATTTACAGTAGCATTTTGTCCGGCGTAAGGGTTTTCAAGAACAGTAACAGTAAGTACGGCAGAATCTGTACACTGCCCGGTTCCTACTGTGTAAGTAGTAGTGAAGTCTCCAAATTTGCTTTGGAAACGGTATTGATCAATAAGTTGCTGAATTGTTGGGCTAAAACTTCCAGTTCTGTCTATTCCGTCCTCAAGAAGGCCCAAGTAGAGAGCTCTAACTTCTGAAGAGGACAAGTTTCTTACTTCAGAATTACATAGAATAGTAGAGTTATCAGCACCGGCATCAACACCCTCTACCACCTGAATGGTAAAAGTTTCAGAATCCTGAGTTCCTGGAGTTACACAGTCAGCAGTATCATCTACTGAATAAGTGATCGTATAGGTGTCAATTCCTGTTGAAGGATCAAACATTCCGTTAGATACACCGGTTCCTGAGAAAGTTCCTCCCGTTGTTGCGCCAGATCCAGCTAAGTAATCGCTAAGATCGATCAACCCCTCTGTGAAGCAAACCACTTGATTTTGGATGTCTCCAGCTTCTGCATCCTCTAAAGGATTTATGGTAACAGAGACTTCTACGGAATCTCCACATACTTCACTTCCTACTGAATAAGTAGTAGAGAAAGTTCCAATTGGGTTAGCCTGAAAATCTGCAAATAATGCATCCAAAGAAGGGCTAAAAGTACCTGTTACTGGTAAATCGCCTAAAAGTCCCAGGTAATATGTTTCAAGGTCGGCAGCATCAAAATCGGTTGGTACATCTGTTATACATAAGGTTTCAGAAATAATATTTTCTTCGATCTCGATTCCTTCTAATACCTGGATTGTAAAAGTTTCAGAGTCTTCGGTTCCTTGAGTCACACAATTAGCGGTATCATCTACTGAATAAGTGATCGTATAGGTGTCGATTCCTGTTGAAGGATCAAACATTCCGTTAGATACACCGGTTCCTGAGAAAGTTCCTCCCATAGTAGCTCCAGATCCTGCTAAGTAGTCACTAAGATCGATCATACCATCAGTAGAACAGACGACCTGGTTTTGGAGGTCTCCTGCGTTTGCAGGTTGCTCATCAATAACTGTAACAATTAATTCTGCAGTATCTTCGCAGGCTGTACCTTCATTAACAGTATATACGGTTCTAAAATCTCCTACATTATTTTCTCTGTACTGGTTAATCAGTTCCTCAATTGAAGGTTCAAAAGTACCACCTTCAGTGCCACCTGCTAAGGCAACATAGTAAGCTCGCACATCTCTAGGAATTTGCCGAAAGAGTAGAGGGACATCTGATATACAAATAGTAGCTGAATTGTCTGTAACTATGTTTCCTTCAGTTATAGTAATGGTAAAATCAGCAGTGTCCTGATCCCCTGTAATAACACAGGCCGAGGAATCGTCCACGGTATAGACTACATTATAAGTACCTGCTCCTACTGTTGCAGGATCAAAAGTTTGGCTAAGGTCACCTGAAAAGGTTCCGTCTTCCATTGCTCCAGTTGATATGAAATCAGCGAGATCTTGGGGGTCTTCTGTTGTACAGAAAGTGAGGGTTCTGTCGTCACCTGCATTAGCTAGTAACTCATTGGAGATTGTTACAGTTAAAACAGCTGAATTTTCACAAGCAGTTCCTTCTTCCACTGTATATGTAGTAGTAAAGTCACCTATGTTATTTTGACGATACTGTGCTATTAGTTCATTAATTGAAGGTTCGAAGATTCCTCCTTCGACACCACCAGCCAAGTCTATATAATATGCACGTACATCTTCAGGGATCTGCTGAAACAATACAGGTACATCAGCATTACAGATGGTAGCTGTGTTGTCCTCAACAGTTTCACTTTCAATCACTGTTAGGGAAATTACTGCAGTATTTTCACATTCTGTTCCTTCTCCAATAGTATATGTGGTTGAAACCTCTATTGGCCAGCTTTCATTTTGATACTGGGAAATGATTGATGCTAAAGGATCTCCACTAAAGGTACCATTAGTATCCCTGTCTCCAATCCATTGCGCAAAAAAGACATTAGGATCCTGAGTCGGATTAGTAAAAAAGTCATTAACTAGAGATTCTACCTCTGATTGACAAAAAGTCAGATCAGCATCATCACCTGCATTTCCGCTTTCAAGAACTGTTACAGAAATTTCTGCTGAGTCTGCACATTCACCTGTGCCTCCACTATATATAGTGCTGAAAGTTCCTGTTCCGTCTCCGCTATTGAAAGCAGCTGTTATCTCAGCGATAGTTTGTGCAGAGAAAGTACCATTTGCATCAGCATCTTCACTAAGTAAACTGCGAAGAAAGTTTTCAGTAGTTTCTTCATCAAGAGTTGGTGGCAATTCCGAACTACATAAAACGGTAGTGGTATTGTCTTCGCCAGCATAAAAATCTTCCTCAATTGTAAAAGATAACACTACGCTATCTTCACATCCTAGTTCAGTTGAAACGGTATAAGTTGTTGAAAAATTTCTAACTCCATTTTGATATTGGGAAATAACTTCGTTGATACTTGAATCTGCAAAAGTTCCATCAGTTGGTACGCCAGCTTCAAGTTGCTCTGTAAAGAGTTCTCTAACCAATTGTTGTGGAGCAGTAGTCGCAAGACGACTGTCAATGTCCGACTGGCAATAGATGCCGTCTCCTACTTGCTCTCCAGCTTCTATGCTTTGGAGCTCTACATTAACAGCAGTTCGGGCTTGGCTCTCTACCGGAGGGGAAGGATTTCCTTCATCATTAACAATTTGACTAACGTAATAAGTACCTGGTACTAATAACTCATTATCTGCCAAGGCCGGATTGCTTGTAGCAGTACTGTACCATCTAAATGCTTGGGTATCCTCGCTGGTTCCAGTAGCTTGCAAATCGCTTACAGTAGCTCCTTGACACAATTCTTGATCTTCTGCTATAGGGGCAGGTGCAACATCTGGGCTATATCTAATTGCTAATCTATATGAATAGTTGCATGAACTATTCGGCGATGTTTGACCCACAAAGTAAGAATTTCCATCAACTAATTCATCTGAATTGGCATAGGTTGCTGTTCCGAATTCAGTTTGGTAAACAATAATTTCACCTCCAGCATTAGGAGAAATGATCTCGATTAGATCTTCTATTGTACGGGCATCATTCTCTGAAGCTAAATACGGAGAAAAAACCGATCCGTAAGAAGAGTCTGGAGCTGGAATTGTACCTACTGTAACTGTCACAGGGGTAGGGCTAAGGCAATTCCCGTCAGCATTTCCTGCGTAGTAAGTTGTATCATCTTCTAAAAATTCATTAGAAGGAATCCGTTGCGTCAATGCAGAATCACGATACCAAACTACATCATTTGTTGCGCCAGTTCTTTCTGAAAGATCATTAATGTCATCTAAGTAACAAAAATCCGCAGGATTTGAATCACTTAGCTCGGGACATTCTTCTTGCCCATAAGAAGACAAGGTTCCGCTAAATAAAAATAGGGCAAAAAAGAATAATGGTACTCTCATTTTACCCAAAGTAAAAATTTGCATAGGCTTTAAGTGTTAAATTTAATCAATTGCATTTAGGTTTATGGTTCAAATATAAAGGAAACATTCATTTTAAAACTTAAACTCCTGTTAAGGGAAAAGCTTAAAAAGAATGTAGCCGAAACTATTATATAATGCTGAGGTAGGGGAGGTTAAAAGTACGACTTTTTCGTTAATAAAATTTTTTTAGGAGTTTTTTTACATCTAATAAGTTAAAAGTGTTTTTCGTCCATATAAGTCAACTCACAGTTGGACATAAGAATTCACTTTTCGTTACAGATTTTCAGAGATTTTTTTTGCAATACTTCACAAGCAGTCTTTCTTCCTATTCTTTTATATTTACTCAAAAATTTATAATGCGGCTACATTTTATAGCAATTGGGGGAAGTGCCATGCATAACCTTGCCCTTGCTCTTCACGAAAAAGGATATAAAATCACAGGTAGTGATGATGTCATATATGAACCTTCCAAAACCCGACTCAACAACAAAGGCCTGCTGCCAAAGCAATTTGGGTGGTTCCCCGAAAAAATCACTAAAGACCTCGATGCTGTTATCCTCGGGATGCATGCCCGGGAAGATAATCCCGAATTGGCAAGAGCAAAAGAACTGGAACTTCCTATATACTCTTATCCCGAATTTTTATTCGAACAATCTAAAGAAAAGACAAGAGTGGTTATTGGCGGTTCTCATGGTAAAACTACAATAACCTCAATGATTCTACATGTGATGAACTACCATCACAAGAATGTGGATTTTATGGTAGGTGCTCAATTGGAAGGATTTGAGAATATGGTACACTTAACCCAGGAAAATGATTTTATCGTGCTTGAGGGAGATGAGTACTTATCCTCTCCTATAGATAGGCGTCCAAAGTTTCATCTTTATAAACCTAACATCGCTTTACTTAGCGGAATTGCCTGGGATCATATCAACGTATTTCCAACTTTTGATGAGTATCTGGAGCAATTCAAAATCTTCATAGATTCTATAGTTAAAGGAGGTATCCTGGTATACAATGAGGATGATCAACACCTGAAGAAACTGGTGGAAGAATCTACAAATACCATTAGAAAGCATTCTTACAGAACGCCAGATTATCACGTGGAGAATGAAAATACACTTTTGCATACGCCCGAAGGTGATATGCCTGTTGCCGTTTTTGGGGAACACAACCTTCAAAATTTAGCAGGTGCAAAATGGATTTGTCAACACATGGGTATAGACGAAGAAGACTTTTATGAAGCTATTGCTTCTTTTAAAGGCGCTTCAAAAAGGTTGGAAAAGATAGTAGAAACCAAAAACACTGTCGTATTTAAAGATTTTGCACATAGTCCTTCAAAGGTGATGGCAACTACTAAAGCTGTGAAGGAACAGTATCCGGACAGAAAGGTGGTTGCATGTCTTGAACTACACACCTACAGCAGTCTAAATGCCAATTTTCTTAAACAGTACGAATCTTCTCTGAATTCAGCCGATGAAGCTGTGGTTTTCTTTTCCCCCGAAGCGGTAGAAAATAAGAAGTTGGAGCCCATTTCTAAAGAACAAATTTTTGAAGCTTTTTCCCGAACAGATCTAACGGTTTACACTAATGCACTGGAGTTTAAAAATTACTTGCAAGAACAGCAGTATGATCATAAAGTGCTTTTGTTAATGAGTAGTGGTAATTACGGAGGTTTAAATTTTGATGAGATCAAGAACTGGGTATCCTAAAATGGCATTTTTGGAATAGCTTCATTTTGTTATCTTTAGAGAAATTGAGCCAATGGATTCTCAGAAATCAAAAGCCTTTACAATTAAACACTGGGCAGAGGGAGACAGGCCCAGGGAGAAACTCCTTCAAAAGGGCAGGGAGTTTTTAAGTGATGCCGAGTTGCTGGCAATTCTCATTGGCTCGGGGAGTAGAAACGAATCGGCAGTTGAAGTCTGTAAAAAAGTTCTGTTCAAAGCTGAAGATAATCTAAATGAACTGGGAAGGTTTTCAGTAAAACAGCTCATGGAAGTAAAAGGTATTGGTGAAGCTAAAGCTTTAACCATAGTGGCTGCACTGGAGTTGGGTAGAAGACGGAGGTCTTCTGAAGCTCTCGAAAAGAAAAGGATATCTTCAAGTGCTTCAGTTTTTGAGCTTATGCAGCCAAAGAGAGGGGAGTTGCCTCATGAAGAATTCTGGATTCTCTACCTCAATAATTCCAATAAAGTCATTCAGGAGTTGCCCCTAAGCAAAGGTGGCATAACGGGAACTTTGGTAGATGTGCGTTTGGCCTACAAACAGGCCCTGAATTTAGGTGCCACGGCGACAATACTGGTGCATAACCATCCCTCAGGCAACCTTAACCCAAGTACGGCAGATAAACAACTTACCCAAAAATTTAAGACAGCCGGGGAATCGCTTGATATAAAAGTTCTGGATCATTTAATAATAACCGAAAAATCCTATTTCAGCTTTGCTGATGAAGGTTTGTTGTAATACATATTTATGCTGCTGGTATACACCCAAAAAATTACACCTAGAATTACTTATGTATTTAAACACGTATGTACTCAAATTTTAGGTTTGCCTGTTGGCTTCACATCAAAGATTGAAGAATTTGTGGCCCATGAAGGCATGAAGCTCTCCTACGGAAAGCAGAGTCTGGCAAATGAGGTCTTTATTCAGAATGTAGATCTTTTGCTGGAGCAGGGAATGAACGATCTTGAAGTAAAGGTTCAGGAATGGGATGGGGTACCCTGTTTTTTTGCGGTGGGAGAAACCAGCTCGATCCCTTTTGACATTTTTGCGGCTTCTTTTTACCTGCTTAGCCGGTACGAAGAATATCTACCGCATGTAAAAGACAAAGAAGGTAGATTTCAGGCGAGTGAAAGTCTGGCTTTTCAGGAAGGTTTTCTTGAAAAACCGGTCATTGATATTTGGGCGCAAAAGTTTCGGCAGGTTCTAAGTGATAAATTTCCGAATCAAAAATTTCCGAAGAGACAGTTCACCACTCAAACTATCGTCGCTGTCACTGAAGCTTACTGCTATAAAAAAAAGGGAATTGTAAGAGTGGTTTTGGGATTGTTGCTGGATCTAATTAGGTTTAAGCCCAAGTACGTGTTGCACCGGTTGCAGGTAATGACCAAAATGAAAAAAGATCCTTACGATATTTATACAAAGGTCATCCAGTTTTTAAAAAAATACCGGGTGCCCATGAAGTTCATGTTTCAGGTAAGCGATTTTTCTACTTACGACAGGAATATCAACCACAATCGGTTGGAGCTGCAAAGCCTCATTAAATCGGTAGCCGATTATGCCGAAGTTGGCCTGCAGCCGGGATATTATGCAAATCAAAAATTCGCGGTTTTAAAAGAAGAAAAAAAGCGAATGGAAGATATTATTAAGAGGCCGGTAGAGAGTGCGATCAACAATCATTATAATTTGTTGTTGCCCGATACCTATAACCACATGGTAGAACTTGAATTTCAAAAAGATTTCTCCATGGGCTATCCCGAGGCTGTAGGCTTACGGGCAGGCACCTGTACTCCTTTTTTGTTCTACGATCTCAATTTTGAAATCACCACGCCATTACTGGTGAATCCATACGCCATTAATTCTGAAGCTTTCGGAAAATTAAAAGAAAATGAAATAGAGTATAAGGTTCTCGAAATAAAACGACAAATCTCTATGGTTGAAGGAAAATTAATTTCCGTATTTACGAATAAAGATTTTTCCGAATATGCCAATGCAAGAAGGAATTTTTCAATTTTAAAGATGCTTAATGAAATTCAGTAACATTCGTCACATATTTTTTGATCTCGATCATACCTTATGGGATTTTGACCGCAACTCGGGGCTTGCCTTTAATTCAATTTTTGAAAAGCACCAGATAAAAGTGAGGCTCGAGGAGTTTCTTGCAATATATGCGCCCATAAATGCCAATTACTGGAAGCTGTATAGAGATGACAAGGTCACACAAGAAGATCTTCGCTATGGCCGGCTGCGTGACTCTTTTAAAGGTATGAATGTAAATGTTACAGATTCTCAGATAAAACAGCTAAGTATAGATTATATTGAGCATTTGCCGAAACATAATTACCTGCTTGCCGGCACGGTTGAAGTGCTCGATTACCTGCGCCCGCTATATAAACTGCACATCATCACCAATGGGTTTAAGGAAGTTCAGTATAAAAAACTGGAAAGTTCAGGCATCCTCAAATATTTTTCTTCCATTACTACTTCTGAAGATGTGGGAGTGAAAAAACCCAATCCAAAAATCTTTGAAGTCGCTCTAGGAAAGGCGGAAGCAAAAGTGGAAGAAAGTATCATGATAGGTGATAATCTTGAAGCTGATATTTTAGGTGCCAAAGACTTCGGAATGCAGGCTATACTATATAATTACTATAAAACTGAATATGCTACAGATCATCATCAGGTGATGGAAATGAAGGAATTAACCCGCTATTTGTAATAAGCAGAAGTAAATTTCGTTAGATTTAGAACTGTATGAAGATGTCCTGGAGAAATTGCTTTTCAAAAATGGCCTTTTTGGCACTCCTCACAGTCTGTACTTCCTGTGTTAAGGATGTTGATCTTGACCAGACTGATGAGATTGTGCTCTCACCCGAAGCCGCCGTCGATCTTATTTTCTTTGATCTTGTTGATGAAGAATTCAACGTTGTCTCTAGCAGCGGGGTAACAGCAAAAGACGAAACCAGGCTCGATTTTCTAGATGATGACTACATACAAAATGACCTGGTGCGGGCCGATTTCAACTTCAGGTTCACCAACACCTTTGAGAGTCACTTAACTGCAATTATAAGATTTCTTTCCCCTGCAAACGGGGTGCAGCATACTGTCCTGGTTTCAATTCCCCGTGGAAGTATAGAAACACCGTCAGTAGTAGATTACACCGAAATTATTAATGAAGCCCAGATAAATAGAATAAGAAGAAGTATAAAAGTGTCTGTTGAAGTAACAAGACATGACCCGTCGGCGGTTGCAGGATCTTTGCAGCTCGCTTCAAAAGGGTTTTTCTACTTTGAATTCAAATAATGAGAGTATTTTTCTTCCTCTTCATATTAACGCTTTCTCAGGGAATATTGGCCCAAAACAAACAGCTGCTGTACAATTTTGACGATTTGCCTCAAACCCTTTTACTAAATCCAGGAGCCGAAACCAATTTTGATATGCATCTTGGCCTTCCGCTTTTGTCACAGATCCATTTGTCTGCAGGGTCTTCAGGCGTGAATATGTATGACATTTTCAGGGAGGATGGAGGTTCCATTAATGACAGAATTAGAAAAACGTTGCACAAGCTTTCCAAAAATGATTTTTTTACAGTCAACCAGCAACTTGAGATCTTTTCTATTGGTTGGCGTGACCAGCGAAGAAGGTATTATACAGCCGGGATTTACCAGGAATTTGATGCCTTTGTGTACTTTCCCAAAGATCCTGCGGTGCTGGCTTATGAAGGGAATAAAAATTACATCGGGCGAAATTTCGATTTTTCGGATGCTGCTTTCACTGCCGAGGTGCTCAACGTTTTTCACCTGGGTTTTACCAATTATTATTCTGAAGATTTAAACTACGGTTTCCGCGGAAAAATTTATTCCGGAATTTTTAATGCCCACAGTGTAGATAATACCGGCATTTTTAGAACCGAACTTTCCCCTGAAGGCCCCAACCTTTACCGGCATTATATGTCGCAGGTCGATATCTTGATAAACACAGCCGGGTGGGACGAACTTACAGATTCTGATGCTACCAATAGGCAACTTATGGCAAGCTTCTTAAAAAAGGCATTTTTGGGAGGTAATATTGGGTTGGGCCTCGATGCCGGCTTCACCTGGTATCCTTCAGATCAATACAGGGTAACCGCGAGCCTGCTGGATATTGGCTTTATGCGACAAACTAAAAATGTAGAAAATTACAGGTATTACGGAGATTACCAAACCGATGGGATTGAGCTGCTTTTTCCGGGTACGCGTGAGTATTGGGACGAGTGGGAAGACAATCTGGATAAAAACCTGAAAGATGAAACCTTGACCAATTCTTACACCACATGGCGACCTGTAAAGTTCAATGCCTCGGTAGATTTCGGGTTTTCTGAAAATGCCGAACCCTGTAACTGCTACAGGCCAATGGGCAGGAGAAGATATTTTAACCATCTTGGAGCCCAGTTTTTCGCTGTAAAACGGCCCCGGGGGCTCAACTTTGCCACCACCCTTTACTACGATAAAACCTTTAATAATAACTTTAGAGGAAAAATTACTTATACAGCCGATTCCTATTCGTTTTCAAATATCGGGCTCCTGTTTTCTGCCAGACTTTCCAATTTTAATGTTTATCTTGCTGCAGATAATCTTCTGGATTATACCAATCTCGCCAAGGCGCAGAATGCTTCGGTGCAGCTTGGGGTCCAACTAATGTTTAGCAGGGAATGAGAACCATTTTTTTCTTTTTTGTCTTTTTATTCGGAATAACAAGTAACACTTTTGGGCAGGATGTCAATAAGTACAAATATGTGCTGGTACCACAGGAATTTGAATTCCTGAAGCATCCAAACCAGTATCAGGTAAACGCACTTACCGCTTTCTTGTTAGAAAAATATGGTTTTGACGCACTTTACGAAGAGAAGATCCCGGCTAATATGGGACTTTGTGATGTGCTTAAAGTCAATGTTCATAATGAATCGAGCCTATTTCGTTCCAGGCTTTACGTCACTTTAGAAAACTGTAATGATGAGGTGGTGTTCACTTCAAAAACAGGATCGAGCAGGGAGAAGAACTATAAAAAATCCTATCATGAAGCTTTAAGGGAAGCTTTTACTTCTTTTGAAGGGGCAGAACTTATAAAAAGCGGGTTTGCTGTTGCGGAAACTTCTGCGGAAAAAAATCCTGCTGAAGTTGTAATAGATCCTGTACCCGCGGCCAAAGATATTCAGGAAGAAGCTTCCGAAGTAATTATAGATCCTGTACCGGCTGTTAATAATACTCAGGAACAGGCTTCTGAAGTTGTTGTTGATCCTGTGGTAACTTCCGAAGAAATAGAAGAAGCTACAGAAGAATCTTCGGCACTTCCTGAAGTAGTTCAGAAGAATGAGAATTTGCAGTTTGTAAATGGTGCAATCACCTATAAACTGGTGAAAACACCGGCTGGTTATGACCTTTACAGGGAAGGAGAACCAGGTAAATTTGGAACTTTACTCAAATCGGGTGGGGGAGAGAATTACCTTTATTCTTCAAAAAACATCTCCGGAAATGCCTTTTTTGACACCCATGGAAACCTGGTCGTTGAATATCTTGATCCTAATTCCCAGCAACTCATCAGCGTAAAATATTCTCAGAAAGGTCAATAACCGTATTTGCCTTTCCAGCGTTTTTGCAGAAAATCCCTTTGTGCCTGCTCCCGCTGATTATTCCCGGGACGAAAGAACGCATGATTGCTTATTTCCTTCGGAAGAAATTCGGCTGCGGCAAAATTATTTTCATAATTATGGGCGTATTTATAATCTTCTCCATATCCTAAATCTTTCATGAGCTTGGTGGGCGCATTTCGTATGGCCAAAGGCACAGGAAGATTCCCGGTCTTTTTTACCATCGCCTGGGCCTCGTTGATAGCCATGTAAGAAGCGTTCGATTTTGGGGAAGTGGCCAGGTAAATACAGCACTGGCTTAAAATGATCCTGGATTCGGGGTGGCCAATGGTAGAAACAGCCTGAAAAGTGTTATTTGCGAGGATCAAAGCCGTGGGGTTCGCATTGCCAATATCTTCGGAAGCCAAAATGAGTAAGCGGCGGGCAATGAATTTCACATCCTCGCCACCTTCTATCATTCGGGCCAGCCAGTACACAGCTGCATTGGGATCACTACCCCTTATCGATTTGATAAAAGCCGAAATTATATCATAGTGCTGCTCCCCGGTCTTGTCATAAAGCACCGTGTTTTGCTGAACTTTGTTCATCACCATATCGTTGGTGATCACTACTTTGTCTTTTTCTTCAGAAGTAACCACGAGTTCAAAAATGTTGAGCAACTTTCGGGCATCACCGCCGCTAAGTCTTAGTAGCGCCTCTGTTTCCTGTAATTCAATCTGTTTTTTGGAGATGACTTCGTCTTCAGATATCGCTCTTTTCAGCAAAGCAATAAGATCGTCTTTTGAGAAAGAGTTGAGTACGTAAACCTGGCTTCGTGAGAGTAAAGCGGGAATAACTTCAAAACTTGGGTTCTCGGTTGTTGCTCCAATGAGGGTGATCCAGCCTTTTTCTACTGCACCTAAAAGCGAATCCTGCTGAGATTTACTAAACCTGTGAATTTCATCTATAAAGAGAATAGGATTTTTTGTGGTGAAGAGGCCGTCGCTTTTTTTTGCTTTTTCTATAACTTCCCTTACATCTTTAACGCCGCTGCTAATGGCACTAAGGGTAAAGAACGGGCGGCCAGATTCGGTAGCTATAATATTTGCCAGGGTGGTTTTACCCACTCCCGGAGGCCCCCAAAAAATAATGCTGGGTATGATGTCCCTCTTAATTTGTTTGCGAAGAGCGGCATCAGGCCCCACCAGGTGTTGCTGCGATAAGTAATCATCTAATGTTAGGGGACGTAATCTTTCGGCTAAAGGTTTATTCATGAGGTAAAAATAGTAAATTGAGTACTCTTGCAGAAAATGCAGGCGGTATAAGTTTTCTTAGTGACGAACTGGCAGCATGAGGTTCTTTTCAAAAAAATGTGTGTTAAAAATGTCATTTTTGAAAGGTATTTGAACAGCAGTTTTAATTGGTTAACTTTTTGCAAAGCCAAAGGTATGAGAGTACAAAAATCAGCAAATTCTGAACCATTTGTTTTCACTACGGGGGTGGTGGGCTATCCCCTGATCTTTGTACTGGCTATTTGGATAGTATTTTGGATGGAAATACGCTTTGGGTGGGACTTCACGAGCTTTGGAATTTACCCGCGAACCCTTGAGGGGCTTAGAGGTATAATTTTTTCCCCTTTTATACACAGTGGGATAAAGCATTTGTTTCACAATACGGTTCCGCTGTTCGTTCTTACGCTTTCCCTCTTTTACTTTTACCGGAAATTAAGCTGGAAAATCCTCTTTTTTGGGCTCCTGCTGTCGGGGTTCCTTACATGGCTTATTGGGAGGCCCGCTTTTCATATAGGGGCTTCAGGAATGATCTATGTGCTGGCGGGATTTTTATTCTTTAAAGGTATTTTCTCGAGATACTTCAGACTGGTAGCTCTTTCCCTGATCGTGGTTTTTCTTTACGGCGGACTTTTATGGTACATCACACCAATTGATCCTAAAATTTCGTGGGAAGGTCACCTGGCGGGGCTTCTTTCAGGATTGATCTTTGCACTCATTTACAGGCAGAATGTTGCCCGTGCCCCAAAATATGAATGGGAAAAAGAAACTTATAGGGAAGAAGAAGACCCTTTTATGCGGCATTTTGACGAAAACGGGAACTTCATTGAAAACCCCGATGGAGAGGACGAGCCGCTATATGTTTACCATTATAAACGAGAGGAAAAGGACAGGCCAAAGGAAGAGTAATATTTTGCTAATCCAGTCTCTGTCGCATCACTTCATAAAGAAAAGCACCACAGGCTACAGAAACATTTAAGCTGCCAATACTGCCCTGCATGGGGAGTTTGGCTTTGTCGTCAACCAGCTTGAGCACAGATTCAGAAATTCCTTTGCCTTCATTTCCCATTACCATTGCCGTGGGCTCTTTAAAATCTACGGAATAAAGCAGCTTGTCGGTCTTTTCTGTGGCTGCTACCACTTTAATGCCCGAGCCCTGCATGTAGAAAATGGCATCTTTGATATGATCTACCTTGATAAGCGGAATTTTAAAGATCGCCCCGGCAGAAGTCTTCACCGTATCGGCAGTTACGGGAGCGCCCCCTTTTTTCTGAATGATAATTGCGTTTACACCACAACATTCGGCAGTTCTAATGATCGCACCAAAATTCCGAACATCATCTACCTGATCAAGTAAAAGAAAGAGCGGGGCGGTTTCCTGTTGAAGCGCCTTTTCAACTTCAGAAGCAAGATCGGCAAATTGAACGGGCGAGATCTTTGCCACAACACCCTGGTGATTTCCTTTTACCAGTCGGTTCAACTTTTCTACAGGGACGTAAGAAATGTTGTATTCGCCAGATTTAGTTTTTTGCTGTAATTCCTGAAATAACTGGCCGCTAAGACCTTTTTGAACAAAGATCTTGTCTATGGTCTCATTATTCTGAATGGCTTCAATTACGGCACGTATTCCAAAAATGGTGGTTGTATCTTTCATGGTGCAAAGATAGAGATAAATGAATGGCTGCGGAAAACTCTTGAAAATTACTTTATTCTTCAGCCTGCACTGTAAAAGTTCTTTTTACAGACACAGGTTTTCCTGAATTTGTGAACCCTTCAAGATGAATTTCAAAAGTTCCGGGAACATCAGAAGTGAAGAAATCCATATTTTCTTCGGAAGAATCTATTTCTACTGAAGGCACCCACAGAAGTTGTGTTCTTAGATCTGGAATCCTTGACAGTGGATTATCTGAAGAAGTGGCATAAGACTGTTTAAAATAGTTCTTGCCGGCTTCAGGAAGTTTCATTGCTACTCTTTTAATGTAATCCTGGTTTAAAGTTTCAGAAAAATTTCCCTCGATCGTTTCAACATCAACAATTCCGGCGAAAATATGAGAGCCTAAAAAGAAGTTATCCCTCAAAATCTTTATGCTCTTCACGTATTTTGCCGGGTAGTTGATCAAGAGGTCGTGATCTTGTACCATAGCGCCGTCTACGATAAGCAGCGCCGGAAGATAAAAATTCGTTGCGCCGTCTGTCTGGTTTATCACGAATTGAGAGCCGTCTTTGCTCCTGGCCAGGTGGGCAAACATGACAATTTCAACCATTGTTTCTTTTATAGTGGGAAACCGGGTGTAGTCATCCAGATTGTAGACGGTAGGCTCTTGAGTGTAAAAAAGTTCTTTTTCAGTTATAACTTTTAAAGTGTCGGGTTTAACGCTGTAATATGCATTTTCAATCTGAACCTGTACGCTGCGGTCAAGAATATAATCTTTCATGGCAGGGGTAATCTTAAAATCGGCGAACTTCAAATCAGGATTGGAGATTTGAGGTAAAGGATCAAGTTTGATCTCATAATTTTCGGTTTCATCTCCTAAAATTTGCATTAAAGCTTCGGGGGTGTCGTAGGCTTCATCTAAATTGAGATAGAATTTCCCCTGCTTGTTTGTAGTTGCGATCTTGAGCATGTAATCTTCACCCGGAAGGGAGAAAGCCAGTTTCTTTCCTGATAAATTGCGGGCTGCTTCTGGCGTTTTTGCCACAATTCGGCCGGAGATGAGATTGCCTCTTGCTTCAGGAAGAAAGACGGAATCTATTTTTTGACGTGTAGCAGGAAAAGAAAGGTCAAAATTTTCAGAAGTAAATTTCTTCGGAATAGAAATACTATCTGTTTTTCTAACGGAAAGCGAATAATCTCCCGGAACCCCTTCTAAATCTACTGCAACTTTCTCTCTCCTGCCAAAAATGTCATTTTCCAGAATGATTTTTACAGGGCTATTTTCACTCTTAACTGAATTTTTTCCTGAGTCAGGATTTGGAGATATGGACGGGATTTCTTCAGAAGTTGATAAAATGGCCGAAGAATCGCCGCGATATGGATTAACTATGGCCACATCACCTGCGAAATAAGTGTCGTGATTCCTCATCCAGTTGGAATAGCTCAATAATTTGTAATTTCCGGATGGTACCGTGGTCGGGATAAAGAAATCTCCCTGCGCCTGTCCGTTTTTCAGCAGGAGTTTGTGCTTGAAAATGCTATTTCCATCTTCACTTATTAATTCTACATAAGCCACTTTGCTTACTCCGCTGAATTCCTCCGTATCCTTTTCAAGATTGTAGAGCTTATAATACAGGTATTCCCCCGGAAAAAGCAAGGAGGAATTGTAGTGGACAAAAATCTTTTCCTGCGGAACTTTTTCGAGCAGTGCTGCACCGGCTGAACTATCTACTGCCTGTGCAAAAAAATGCAGCGGGAGTAAGAAACAGGTAAGTGTGAAAAAAAGGTATTTCATATTCATTTTATTCAGTCCAAAAATCGGGTGCCTGGTTGGTGCCATAAACGGTGCAGTCTACACATTCGGTGGCAATAACTCTCATGGGGCCTTCGCCTAATTCCCCCGGAACAGGTGCCCCGGCCATGCTGTAATATCGAACTGTACCACCTTTGATCATACCAATTGGGGTGTCATAGTTCTCTCCCGGCCTAAATATTAAACAAGATTCGGGAAATTGTGGTCGGCGTTCATCAAATTCAAAGAAATCATGATAGTTAAAAAACACCCTTTTTGAAGAGGTAGAGGAGAGGGTAAAGAAGCCTATAACTTTCTCATCTTCATTAGCAGCCCGAATATTACCACTTACAAAACCCGGCTGCGTTGGGCTCAAAACACTTCCTGAACCCGAGATTTTCTTAAGGGTAGAATAATAAGAAAAGGCTTCGGGAGTTAAAGAATATTGTTTTACCAAAATGCTGTAACGCTGGGCCAGTACAGGGTTTTCTTGGTCTATGAATCGCACTACGAAAGATTTGAGATCATTCTCGCTAAGGGAACTTGTGTTAGAGATAATTATTTCTTTAGACGGCACCGTGTTGTAACATACCGTTTCCTGACGGGTATTTGGAACCACACTCCAGTCGTTTCCCTCAAACTTTATGGTATTGCGCACCGTATATGGAGAGACAATTTTATAGGTTTCTTCATACTCGTATAACGCATACCTTGAGGCCGAAGAAGTATATTCACTGTCTACCATTAGTGCAACTCCATCTTCTCCCTGGTAGAAACTGCGTTCGGCATAAAGATTATCGATTTTAGCTCCCGGGATCAAAGTGGCGGGATCTGAAATATAAGAGCTTCCGTCCCGGGTATCGATTTGAAGCTGGTAAGTGCGTTGTGGCCCGGCAGCAAATTTGGTGCTGGAAAGATAAGTTCCCGGTGTATCTGATTCGTAGAACTGAAATTGGGCACCGGTGTCATCGGTTACGGTAACAGTTGCATTTGTTTCTGCAGCTGGCATTTGCTTTTCGAGTTCGTAGGTGCGTGTGAGCCTGACTTCCTGGGTTTTGACTTCATCGGTAATTAAAGCTTCTACAACCAGAAGGTTCTCATAAGTTTCTGTTTCAAATTCATAGGGTTCCACACAGCTGTTAGTGATCATTGAAAAAATGAACAAAAGAAACAGGCGAATGACAGATTTAGTGTTGATACATTTCATATTCTCTCCGCTTTAAAATCTGAAATTATAGGTGATGGTAGGTACAGGAATTGAAAAAATAGAGCTTTTATAAGCTTTTACTTCTCCTTCTTCAGTCACAAAAAATACTGAATACGGATTGTTTCTTCCCAATACGTTGTAAACTGAAATATTCCAGAAACTGTGTGCAAATTTCTTGATCTTGTGATTTCCTTCTACGTTAAAACTGAGGTCAAGGCGGTAGTAATCTGGAATCCTGAATTTGTTTCGGTCGCTGTAAAGCACATATTCAATTCCATTTTGATAGTATTTCCCGGTGGGGAAGGTGACGGGGCGCCCGGTTTGATATACAAAATTAGCTGAGAAACTGAACCGATGGGTTAGTTTATAATTGGCTACTATGCTTAGGTCATGAGGTTTATCGTAATTGGCGGGAAAAAATTCGCCGTTATTCACCTGCTGTTCATTAAAAGCTCCGTCGAGTTTTAGTTCAGATTTGGAGTAGGTGTAGCCCAGCCATCCGTTCAATCGGCCTTCGGTTTTTTTCAGAAGAAATTCGGCTCCAAAAGAGCGGCCTTCTCCCTGTAAAACTTCAGTTTCAATATTTTCATTCAGAAAAAGTTGCGCTCCCACTTTGTAATCAAGGATATTACTTGATTCTTTGTAATAACCTTCTACACTCACTTCATACATATTGTTGTTGAAGTTCTTGTAAAGCCCTAAAGAATATTGGTGGGCACGTTGAGGCTTTATATTTTTATCGGTGAGTTTGTAAGTATCGGTAGGGGAGACCGTGGTGTTGTTAGAAAGGGTGTGAATATACTGGTAAGCATTGTTGTAACTAAGCTTTAAGGAAAGATCGGGAAGCAGGAAATAACGTGCCGAGAGGCGTACTTCGGGTCCGCCGTAGGTTTCCATAACTTCATTTTTTCCGTAGTGAACGGTATCAATTACAGTAGCTTCAGATTTTGGAAGGCCTTCTTCATAAATTTTCTGGTTCTTTTCACCAAGTGCGGCATAATGAGAATAGCGAAGGCCGCCGCTAAGAAGCAGTTTGTCATTAACTGTAAAATTATCGGCAAGATAGATAGCAGACTCCAGGCCTTTTTCCTTAGCAATCTCAAGGGGTTGAATAATAGATTCGCTTCCCAGAGGCTCTATTTTACCGGGGTGCACATTATAGAGCTTGGTTGAAATTCCATAATCAAATTTATGAGCAGCACTATGAAGGTACCTCATGTTCAATTTTACTTCAGTTTCATTGATCTTATAACCTGAAGTAAAGTTATTGTTGAATTCGCTTTCGTAATCTATATCAAAGTTATAATGGCTGTTGGTGAGGATAAGGCTACCGTCATTTTTTTCATTAAACTTATGATTGAGTTTCATGGAGAACAGCAGGTTCTGATAGTTAAAGAGAGAATCAGAAGTAATGCTGTAGTTGTCACGGCTGAGGTAGCCGGTGGTCTTTAAGCTGGTCCTGTCATTAAATTTGTGGTTATACTTTGCAATGACATCGTAAAAGGAAGCTTTGCTGTCTTTTAGGGATTCTTCGTCCAGGTTTTTTAAAATCCAGTCGGAATAGGTGCTTCTTCCGCCAATGAGTAACCCCGATTTCTCTTTAATCACCGGAATTTCAAGAGCAACATTGCTGGTTACCGGCCCCACCGAAACTTCTCCTGCAAATTTCTGGGTATTTGCATCTTTGGAGGTGATATCAAAAACTGAAGAAAGCCTGCCACCAAACCGCGCCGGGATATTTCCTTTATAAATGGTCATGTCTCCAGTGGTAAAAGGATTTACGGCAGAGAAAATTCCGAAGAAATGAGCAGGATTGTAAAGCACTGCATCATCTATCAAAATGAGGTTTTGGTCGGTTTTCCCGCCCCTTACGTTAAACCCTGCAGATCCCTCACCCGTGGTGGAAATTCCCGGAAGAGTAACTGCTACTTTCATAACATCCCTTTCTCCCAGGACCAGGGGTATATTTTTGATTTCACTTATGTCAATATCTTCTGTGCCCCCAATGGCATCTTCTACGTTCTCGGCCTGGTTAGAATCTACCAATACTTCTCCCAATAGTTCATAATCTTCCTTAAGGCTTAAGTTGTAAGTGCCGTCGCTAAAGATGACCAGCCGGGTCACCACGTCTTCATTTCCCAAAGATCTTGTCTCTAAAAGGTGTTCTCCTGCTGGCAATCTCAGGTTATAATTTCCATTGATATCGGTAACTGTACCTATAGTTGTTCCCTGAACAATGATAGAAAGGTTGGAGATAGGTTCTCCAGTTTCCTGGTTTGTTGCCTGCCCACTTAAGTTGAAAGTTCCGGTGCCTGAAGTCTGAGTTTCTTTACCTATAAATATTGTCTTGCTTGTTGCTTTGGGGCTGTTGCTTTGAGTGTAGAAAACAGGATTATATTCTTTAATCTCTTTTGGTCTTTCAGGAGCTATTTGTGTCGTGTCTGGGAAGAACCCCTGAGGTAATTGATTATATATAATATTGCTTTTTGTGATGACCACTCTGTTGTTGTCTAGAAAGTAGTAATTGAGAAGAGTTTGCTCAAGTACCTTTTTTAAGACTTCAGATACAGGGGTTTGGTTGTAGTTGGCTGTTACCTGTGTGCCTTTTACCCATTCTTCTACATAAAAAAAGTGGAAGCCTGTTTGCTGTTCTATTTCGCCAAAAACCTGTTCTAAGGTAGTTTGTTCTAAAGAAAGAGAAACTTTAGGAGATTCTTCCTGAGCCGTGAGGTGCTGCAGAGAAAAAAGTATTAGCAGGGTAACAAAATTCTTCAAATTAGTTAAGGTTTAATTCTGAAGTTGATAGAATGAGGCTTTGAAACAGGAGAGTCAAAAATTTGTCGGGATTTTCCCTTTTTAGAGAGGAATTAGATCTGTAAAAATTTTGAATTTGCTCTTCCTTGTTAGGGAACAGTTTACGAACGGATCTTTGGGAGTCAATTTCTTCGGGATTCCCATTGATCGAAACAAAATATTCGGGGGTATCTTCTTTGAACTCGAAGTAGGTAAAATTTTGATCTAAATGTTTTTTTATTTTCTTGCGATGCTTCTTTAGCAAGAGAATATCATTGCCTTCCAGTAGAATTTCATAGAACTGAGGTTTTTCATCTGAAGTTCCTTTCAGGGCAATAAAGCTATGCCCATCAATATTAAAAGCCTGTACATTTTCTTTGTGCAATTGGATGAGTGTAGCACCTCCGGCTGTAGGAATCCGTGTTAGCAGAAGATCATCAAAGATGTTGTATTGTAAATCAAGGTTGGAGTAGGGTTGGCCGTCATATATCACATTACCATTTAAGTATTCCATGGTTTGAAAATACTTGTGATCATCACTACGTATTATATGCTGCTCCACGTATTCTATACCATTTGCGAGATCTGTATTTTGAATGTGGATTACAGAATCGAAGAGTTCATAAACAGGCTCTACTGCTGTTTGAGAAAAGCTTGTAGCAGGATAGAGGAGAAGCAGAGATAGAAACTGTCTAAAGTTTTTTTTCATTTAAAGAAAGGCTGGTGAAGTATAAGAGGGGAAATTAGCATTTTTATAACATAATGAGAAGTGTTTTTCATTTTTTCCTACATTTTTTTGTTTTGTAATGCTCTTTATGGAAACTTTTTGCTGAAACTCCAGATTTATAAGATAGACGATCTAAATGGAATTTTATAGGAGTTACTTATATATTGGATCTTTTCAACTTTCATTAAATCAGGTAAGAAGTTAATCGTCCACCTATTGAGGTAAGATTTAATTCCCTCTTAATATTAAAAAAGGCTGCCCAATTGGACAGCCTTTTTCTTTTCAAGAAATTTTATTGTTACTCTACAATAGTACCTTCCTTGTATTCAATTTCAAAGCTTACAGCAGTTCCGTTAACAACTGTTACGTCACCAACTTTGATTATACCGTACACAACTACTTCTTCACCTTCAACGGTGCGAGTGGTTTTATAAACATATACATCTCCCGCTTCAACATTAGGTACGGAAGTCACAGGAGTACCGTCTTCAAAAGCTTCACGGGCATCCATAAGGTCTACGGTTGAGAAGAAGTCTTCTTCTGTCACTTCTACAAAGCTGATTAGAGCATCATTCACTACTTCAAATCCTTCAACTTCTGTGAATGTAATTTCTCCTTCACTACTTCCTTCAGCATAATTCTCTCCAGTAGTAAAGCTAAACTGGCTTGCAGTAGCATCGTTAGAAATGGTTGCAGACTCACTGCTATTAAACATTTGAGGCACTACGACTACGCTAGTTACTACCTGATCCTGGAAGCTTCCGCTAGTAGCAGTAAACCTGTAGTAAAGGGTGTCTCCCGGCGCAAGATCATAAGCTTCATAATCTAACTTGGCTAGATCAATTTCTCCTTCTTCAGGACTTAAAGTGATGTCATCTGCTTCAACATATGTCCCTGCTTCATTTTTCTTCCACTCAAGCATGAAATCATCTATAGGGGCATTAAATGTAGAAACAGAGTAACCTAAAACAGTTTCATCTTCGTCTGAAGTAGGATCTAAGTAAGTGATCTCATCAACTTCACTAAGTTCAATTGCGTGATCAACGTTAATAGAAGCAGGATCATCTAGTACCTCACCACTAGATAGCATAGAAACAATTCTAAGGTCATAGGTTCCAGTAACTTCATCATTATCGTCACCGAATTTGAAATCTCCAAGCTCAGAAGTGCTAAAAGTAGCAGTTCCGTCTCCGATATTAGCTGTGGTTAACACATTGCCATCTCCATCCTCAATTGTGATACTTTCGAATTCAACGTTATTGGTGAAAAGTTCAATGGTTACATCTTCATTTTGGTCAAGAACGCTGATGTTGCGATCTACCAGAACTGCATTGGCCCCAACTTCTCGTGTATCGATCAGAGCTTCATCGTCATCGCAAGACCATAAACCTACTGCAAGGAAACAGAGACTTAAATATTTTAATTGTTGTTTCATTATCTTAAGATTTTGTTTTTTAGTTTTCTTTTAGTTCTGATCCCAGAATACAGGAGTTTGTTGTTCATCTCCACCTATAGCGCTGGAAGCTGCTTCCCAATTTGCACCGTTTAAAGTAGCTTCACTTACAGGATAAGTAAATCTTAAAGGTACAGGAAGGCCAGATTGTGCTGCGTTAGGCAATTTCGGGAAATCGAGTTTTCTCCAGGAAGACCAGGCTTCAAAACCACGGTTATAAAGAGCAATCCATTTTTGAACACCAATTTTTTCTATCCAGTTAGCCTGGCTATAGGCAACTTCTGGTTGTGCAATGTAAGCATTGGCTTCAGCTTCAGTTCCGTCCCAGTAAAGAATAGAAGAAGTAATAGCCTCGTTGTAATGATCTTCAGCGTCGGCTGTAATATAACCTCTGGCAGCAGCTTCAGCAATAAGGAATTCAACTTCAGTATAGTCTAAGATAACACCCTCTAAAGTTGGGTCTTCAAACCTTTCACTATAGATAGTACTATTTCCCTGAGTGTTTCCATTGGCACCGTATGTACCACCATCATAGACCCCTTCTCCAAGGTTCTGAGCGAAATAATCGTTTCTTCGTGGGTCATCAAGTTCATTCATTCTATCCACAATAGTGTTTGCTGCAACGAAATCGGCACGACCTGACTGTACAAGATCTTCCCAGATAGGGTTGGTATTTGGAGCTGATGCTTCATAATCCATTGATGCATTGTCTGCATGAGACTCAAATACTCCTGCCTGAATGGCTTCTGTTGCCATCTTAGCAGCTTTGGTATCATCTACATTAGCGTATCTTAAAGCTAGACGTAGTTTCAAAGAGTTAGCAAATTTAGCCCATTGTCCGGCATCTCCATTATAAAGGTAATCAGCATCACCAAATCCACCGGCTCCATCGGTAAGCTGGGTAATAGCAGCATCTAACCGAGTTACGATATCTGCGTAAATAGCAGCATCGTCATCATATACAGGAGTGCTGTTTTCAAGATCCAGAGCTTCTGTGTAAGGAATGTCACCAAAAGTGTCAACCAAAACATGCCATGTGAAGACCTGTAGTACTTCAATCATAGCTAATTGATTTTGAATTTGAGCTTCAGAAAGAGAAGAATCAGGGTTTTCAGTCAAAATCATTTTAGCCTCTTCAAGGTCTTTTAAAACATTGCGATACAAGATGATCCATTGAGAACCGTTTATATCTCTTTCAACCAGGTTATAGTTCGCTTCATCGGTATAGGTAGTCTCGGTCCAATATTGAGCCACCAGTTTAAAAATGCCCCTGTTAACATTTGTGCTGACCATTTGGTCAATCAAATTTTTGGTAGCATTAGAGAACAATACATCGGCCGGTACTTCTGTAGGGGCTTTTGTATCGACATTCACTTCTGATAAGTCATCAGAACATGCTACAACCCCTGTAGCCAGTAATATGATTAAAAATAGTTTCTTCATGATATTTTTTTTAGAATTGTAGTCTTACGTTAAAACCGTACTCTCTGGCAGTTGGAATTGCTCCAGACTGGTATCCCTGAATATTTCCAGAACTTAATCCTGCTTCAGGATCTGAGTAAGGAATGTTCTTGTCGATAATCCAAAGGTTTCTTCCTACTGCAGAAAATGTAACATCTGTCATAGAAATTTTATCGGCAATAGAGTTTGGCAAAGAATAAGATAGCGTAGCTTCTCTTAGTTTTACGTAGCTGGCGTCATAGACGTGGAAAGCATTTGGTGCATAACCGTAACCTATGGCGTTTGCATAGCTGCTCATATCAGTTCTTGTGGTATTTGGAGTGCCGTCGGGATTTACTCCTTCAAGAACAATACCACCACCCTGTGAGATTGGGTTTCTCATTGGGTTACCCAAATCATTAGTTCCTACAGTATTTGCAGGTACTCCAGTTGCATAACCGTACCATGTATCAAGAGAGAAAACACTTCCACCTTCCTGGATATCGATAAGGAAGCTGAAGGCAATATCTTTATATGAGAAGGTATTGCTGATACCGGCTTTCCAGTCTGGATTTATATCTCCAATAGGTTGTGGAGTTCCATCTACTACAAAACGACCATTGTTAGGATTAATAACAGGACCGCTTCCGTCTTCCAGGTAAGTGTAGTTAGTTCCCCAGATTGTACCATAAGGCTCTCCTACTGTAGCATTAATCGAAATACCTCCCTGAAGAGATGCCAATTCAAGGTTTTGGTTACCTCCGTACAAGGATAGCACTTCACTTTCGTTAGTAAACCAGTTACCATTAATTCTCCATTCAAAATCGTCGGTTCTAATTGGGCTTACGTGTAAGCTTGCTTCAAAACCTTTGTTTTCAATTTCTCCGGCATTTACCCATCTCGAAGTATAACCTGTTGCAGCTGTAATAGTAACAGGCATTAGTTGATCCTGAGAATTTGACTGGTAAGCAGCCACATCAAAACCTACACGTCTATTAAAGAATTCCATTTCTAAACCAACTTCCCAACTTGTAGTGGTTTCGTTTTTAAGATCTGGGTTATTAGCAGTACTACTTACTGAATAAAGCGGAGTCCTGAAGTTTGTAGGGTTGTCATAAACATTCTGAACTGATAATGGTGGTGCATAGTTACCTACCTCGGCGTAGTTGGCACGAAGTTTACCAAATGATAACCAGTCGTTGTTAAGGAATTCTGAGAATACAACACTTGTAGAAACAGAAGGATAGAAGTATGAGTTGTCATCTTCAGGTAAAGAAGAAGATTCGTCAACCCTTGCAGTTGCATCAAGGAAAAGTAAGTTTCTATAACCAAATGATGCACTGGCGAAGTAACCATTGGTATGTAATTCTTCAAAAGATTCCGTTGGTGGCTCTAAAAGGTTCTGTGAATTTGACAAAGCGAACAGATCAGGAATTACCAACCCACCAGTAGTGCTTGCTCTCAATTGACGGAAAGTTTGTCTTCTTGCCGTAGCACCTAATAAACCAGAAAGGTTAAGGTCTTCTGTAAGGTCATAATCAAAGTTTAATAGTAAGTCGTAGTTTAGCTCAGTGTAGCTGGCGTCATATCTACGGTAGTGTGAAACTCCATTACTTCCAACGTTTCTTCTTTCTTCCCGTAAGTCGTTATAGGTATCTATAGATACTCTTCCTGTAGCAGTAAACCAGTCAGTGAATTCGTAGTTTATGTTGAAATTACCATATAGTCTGTCTCTAACATCTGTTTGATAATTTTCATATAACTGCCAGTATGGGTTATCTGTATAGATAGGGCTTAGGTTACCGCCTTCTGCATTTGCATAGTTCCAGGTGATGTTTCTTCCAGTAGAGAAATATGCATCTTTTTGAGCTTCAAAGTCTACGTTTGCCTGGTTCCACTGGCGCATAGACTGGAAAATGTTTGTTCCACTATAACCTGTTCCGTAACGTCCTTTACCATCAGTGTTGGTATAAGTTGCGGTTACTCCTGCAGTAAGTTTTTCGGTGAAATCGTGAGTAGCTTTTACATCTACTGTGTTTCTCTTAATGTTACTGTTTGGAAGGATACCCTCCTGGTCATAAAGCGTGTAGCCTAATCTATAAGTGCTACGATCTGTACCTCCGTCTAATGAAATGCTGTGGTTGTAAGAAACACCTGTTCTGAAAATTGATTCAGGTCCGTTTTCGGCAGCTGTCCATGGAGTAGCCTGTAGGTAATTTGGAGATTCAGGATAAAGTGCATCCCATTGAAAAACCATTAGGCTTGGATCAAATCTACCACCAAAGGAGGCATCTTCTGTGAAAGGAACTACAAGATCATCTGTTCCGTCTCCATCTACATCCCAGCTGTCAAAATAGCCTGTTTCATAGTATCGACCATATCCGGCACCGTATTCTTTTTGGTATTCAACGAAAGTATCATCATCCATTTCAGAAAATGTTACTCCACTGGAAATGGTAACTCCAATATCATCGTTTTTTTGTCCTGATTTTGTAGTGATAATGATCACCCCGTTTGCAGCACGAGACCCGTATAATGCAGATGCTGCAGCACCTTTAAGTACGTTTACAGATTCAACATCATCTGGATTGATATCCATGGCTGCGTTACCGTAATCGTACCCTCCTCTACCTCTGGCTTGATCATCGGTGTTGGAGTTCTCGTTACTAATTGGCACTCCGTCAACTACAAATAGAGGCTGGTTGTTACCAGTCAATGAAGTGTAACCACGAATGATCACGTTTGAAGAACCACCAAGGGTACTACTCTTCTTAATATCCAAACCGGATACTTTACCAGATAAAGAGTTAATGAAGTTACCTTCTTTAGCCGTGTTTACTTCGGCTCCGCTAACTTCTTCGGTAGCATAACCTAGAGATCTTTTTTCACGCGAAATTCCGAGAGCGGTTACTACAACTTCTTCAAGTTGAGCAGCATCGGGTTTTAAGATCACATCTATTGTGTCTACATTGGTAACAGGATACTCGACTGTTTGCATTCCCAGGTAAGAAAATACCAGGACTTCTCCCTGGCTTACCTCAAGAGAGTAATTACCGTCGAAATCTGTCTGCACCCCTTTGGTAGTACCTTTCACAACTACGTTCACCCCAGGGAGAGGCATCCCATTACCATCGGTCACAGTACCCGATACTGTGAGGTCTTGTTGTGCAAAAGTTATTTGCACTACTAACGCCAATAATAGCGTTAGCATTCCACTTAATTTTGTTTTCATTTTAATGATTTGTTTGAATTAGCCAGTGCCAAATTTGAAGATAAATTGTCATCCTGACAACTTTTTCTCTTTAAAAGTTTAGTTTAATCTTAAAAACACCTCAATATTTAAGCTTTCATTAACGTTTTCAAGCTCTTTTGTGCATTTAATGTAGTGCATTCATTTTCAGGGTGGTGTGTGCTATATATAAAAGCATGATCAATATCATTTGAAGGGTCAAACAAATTCATAAAAAATTTTTTATCCTGGAGGGATATCTGGGATAAGATTTTTTTTAGATAAAAGCTGAAAATATTTCTGGGGTGTCAAAAATGGCAAAAAACAAACGAGTTTTTTTGTTGCTGATAATGCCTCTGAAAATTAATTGCTTAAGATTTGAATTATTGGGTTTTATTTCTACCTTTGCAGACCTTTTTAGAAAAGGGTAATATCAAATAAATAATTAGTGTAAAAGAAATTATGCCAACAATTTCACAATTAGTACGAAAAGGAAGAGCCACAATTACCAAGAAGAGTAAATCGGCTGCTTTGGACTCGTGCCCTCAAAGACGGGGAGTATGTACTCGTGTTTACACCACTACACCTAAGAAACCAAACTCTGCTATGCGTAAAGTAGCAAGGGTTAGGTTAACTAATGGTAAAGAGGTGAACGCTTACATCCCTGGTGAAGGTCACAACCTCCAGGAGCACTCGATAGTATTGGTTAGAGGCGGAAGAGTTAAAGATTTGCCTGGAGTTAGGTATCATATTGTACGTGGTGCTCTGGATACTGCCGGTGTTGCAGGAAGAACCCAGAGGCGTTCAAAGTATGGTGCTAAAAAGCCTAAGAAATAATTTTATTTCCAGGGCAAGTAACAATTAACTTATTACAAAGAAGAAATGAGAAAAAGACAGGCGAAAAAAAGGCCGCTTTTACCAGATCCAAAGTTTAATGATCAGTTAGTAACGCGTTTTGTTAACATGATGATGTGGGATGGTAAAAAATCTGTTGCCTTTAAGGTTTTCTATGATGCTATTGCTATCGTAGAAGAGAAAAAACAGGATGAAGAAAAAACTGCACTTGAGCTATGGAAAGATGCTCTCTCTAATGTTATGCCTCACGTTGAAGTGCGTAGCCGTAGAGTTGGTGGTGCAACCTTTCAAATTCCAATGCAAATTAGACCAGATCGTAAGGTTTCAACTGCTATGAAGTGGTTGATCTCTTATTCGAGGAAGCGTAACGAGAAATCAATGGCCCAAAGACTTGCGTCTGAGATTCTTGCTGCAGCTAAAGAAGAAGGTGCGGCTGTTAAGAAAAGAGTGGATACTCACAAGATGGCTGAAGCTAACAAAGCATTCTCTCACTTTAGATTCTAAAAAATGGCACAAAGAGATTTAAAATATACAAGAAATATTGGTATTGCTGCGCACATTGATGCCGGTAAGACCACAACTACAGAGCGTATTCTTTTCTACACCGGAATAAGTCATAAGATTGGTGAGGTGCACGATGGTGCGGCTACTATGGACTGGATGGAGCAGGAGCAGGAGCGTGGTATTACTATTACTTCTGCAGCTACGCATTGTAAGTGGATGTATCGTGATCAGGAATACACTGTAAATATTATTGATACTCCGGGGCACGTTGACTTTACCGTAGAGGTGGAGCGTTCACTTCGTGTTCTTGATGGTATGGTTGCTCTTTTCAGTGCGGTTGATGGTGTTGAGCCTCAATCTGAAACTGTTTGGAGGCAAGCCGATAAATACCGTGTTCCAAGACTTGGTTTTGTGAATAAGATGGACCGTCAGGGTGCAGACTTTTTCAATGTATGTAATCAGGTTAGAGAGATGCTAGGTGGAAACCCGGTGCCTCTTCAAGTGCCAATTGGTGATGAGGTAGACTTTAAAGGAGTCGTTGACCTTATTGCTAAAAAGGCTATCATCTGGAATGAAGAAGACTACGGAATGACTTATGAGACCATTGATATCCCTGCGGAATTAATGGATGATGTGAATAAGTATAGAGCTCAGCTTGTAGAGGCAGTTGCCGAGTATGATGAGGCTCTTATGGAGAAATTCTTCGAAGATGAAGATTCAATTACTGAAGATGAGATCATTGCTGCTCTAAGGGCTGCAACCATAGATATGTCTATCATTCCAATGATGTGTGGTTCTTCTTTTAAGAATAAAGGAGTTCAGGCTATGTTGGATGCAGTGATGCGTTACCTTCCGTCTCCAGTAGATGTGGAAGCTATTGTTGGAGTTAATCCTGATACAGAGAAAGAAGAGAGCCGTAAGCCTCATGTTGATTCTCCTTTTTCAGCTTTAGCTTTTAAAATTGCTACAGATCCCTTTGTTGGTCGTTTAGCTTTCTTTAGAGTTTATTCGGGAGCATTAGATGCTGGTTCATATGTTCAGAATAACCGTTCCGGAAAAAAAGAACGTATTTCACGTATCTATCAGATGCATGCTAATAAACAACAGCCAATTGACAGAATTGAAGCTGGTGATATTGGTGCGGCTGTTGGATTTAAAGATATTAAAACAGGAGATACTTTGACTGATGAGAAGCACCCTATCGTGCTTGAATCAATGTCTTTCCCTGATCCTGTAATTGGTATTTCTGTTGAGCCTAAAACCAAGGCAGATGTTGATAAAATGGGTATGGCTTTGGCGAAATTAGCTGAAGAAGATCCAACTTTCCAGGTTAAGACTGATGAAGTTTCTGGACAAACTATTATTTCAGGAATGGGTGAGCTTCACCTTGAAATTCTTGTAGATCGTTTGAAAAGAGAATTTAAGGTTGAGGTGAATGAAGGTCAGCCACGTGTTGAGTATAAAGAAACTGTTACTAAAGATGCAGATCATAGAGAGGTTTACAAAAAACAATCTGGTGGTCGTGGTAAATTTGGTGATATTGTATTCACATTAGGGCCTGCAGATGAAGACTTTAAAGGTCCTGGGCTTCAGTTTGTTGACGAGATCAAAGGTGGGCGTATTCCAAAAGAATTCATTCCATCAGTTGAAAAAGGATTCAAGGAAGCTATGAAAACCGGGCCTATGGCAGGTTTCACAATGGATACTTTAAAAGTAGTTCTTAAGGATGGATCTTTCCACCCTGTAGATTCAGATCAGCTTTCTTTTGAATTGGCTGCAAAAATGGGATATAAAGTTGCTGCTAAAAAAGCAGGAGCTGTAATCCTTGAGCCAATCATGAAAGTTGAAGTGGTTACCCCAGAAGAGAATATGGGTGATATAGTAGGGGATTTAAACAGACGTCGTGGACAGGTAAATAATATGTCTGACCGGTCTGGTGCAAAAGTTATTAAAGCTGAAGTACCATTATCTGAAATGTTTGGATATGTTACTACCTTGCGTACCTTATCTTCAGGACGTGCAACTTCTACTATGGAATTTTCTCACTATGCCGAGACTCCTTCTAATATTTCAGAATCGATCATGAAGGCAGAAAAGGGAACCGCTAACGATTAATTTATCAGGAAAATGAGTCAAAAAATCAGAATAAAACTAAAATCTTACGATCACAACCTGGTAGACAAATCTGCCGAGAAGATTGTAAAAACCGTAAAAAGTACGGGAGCTGTGGTAACTGGTCCTATTCCGTTGCCAACTCACAAGAAGATATTTACTGTATTGCGTTCTCCGCACGTTAACAAAAAGTCTAGAGAGCAGTTTCAGTTAAGCTCATATAAGAGGTTACTGGATATTTACAGTTCTTCTTCAAAAACGATCGATGCTCTTATGAAGCTTGAATTGCCAAGTGGAGTAGAGGTTGAGATTAAAGTGTGATCGTATGAGACAAAGCATGCTTTGTCTCAACAATTGTACGCAACATGTCCCGAGCTGTAAGCGAGGGAAAAACGGTGAAAAATACATTCAGGATTGGAAGTGTTTTTCAATCCTGAATATTTTTAAATAAATATAAATTAATAACTAATAATTAATTATGTCTGGGTTAATAGGAAAAAAGATTGGCATGACCAGCATTTTTGACGAGAACGGGAAGAACATTCCTTGTACCGTTATTGAAGCAGGACCATGCGTAATTACCCAAGTCAGAACCAAAGAGGTTGACGGGTATGAAGCTCTTCAACTTGGTTTCGATGACAAAAAGACTGCTAATAAAGCTGCCGAAGGGCACGCTAAAAAAGCCGGAGCCGCAGCAATGCGCAAAGTCGTTGAATTCAAGGGATTTGAAGGAGAGTATAAACTAGGTGATGCAATCACTGTAGAGCATTTTGCTGAAGGCGAATTTGTAGACGTTTCCGGTGTTTCTAAAGGAAAAGGTTTTCAAGGTGTTGTTAAACGTCACGGTTTTGGTGGGGTTGGACAGGCTACTCATGGTCAGCACAACAGATTAAGAGCTCCTGGTTCTATTGGTGCTGCTTCTTATCCTGCGAGAGTTTTCAAAGGTATGAGAATGGCCGGAAGAATGGGTGGCGAAAAAGTAAAAGTAGAAAACCTGAGAGTTCTAAAAGTAATAGCCGATAAGAACCTACTTGTAGTAAGTGGAGCTATACCGGGACATAAGAACTCTTACGTAATCATTCAGAAGTAATGGAAGTAGCAGTTTTAGATATAAAAGGAAAAGAAACAGGAAGAAAGGCAAACCTTTCTGATGCTGTTTTTGCAGTAGAGCCTAACAACCATGCTGTTTATCTTGATGTGAAGCAGTATCTGGCCAATCAACGCCAGGGAACTCACAAAGCTAAGGAACGTGCAGAGATTGCTGGTTCTACGCGTAAGATTAAGAAACAAAAAGGAACAGGTACTGCCCGTGCGGGAAGTATCAAGTCTCCTATTTTTAAAGGTGGAGGTAGAGTTTTTGGTCCAAGACCAAGAAGTTATTCATTTAAGTTGAATAAAACCCTAAAAAGACTGGCTAGAAAATCTGCCCTGTCTATGAAGGCAAATGATAACTCCATTATGGTAGTTGAAGATTTTTCATTTGATACTCCAAAAACTAAAAACTTCATCGATGTGTTGAAGGCTTTAGGACTGGAAGGTAAAAAATCTTTGATAGTGTTGGGTGACTCGAATAAAAACGTATATTTGTCGTCACGCAATTTAAAGACCTATGAGGTTGTAAGTTCTTCAGAATTAAGTACTTACAAAATTTTAAACGCTAACAACTTAGTGTTTTTAGAGGGGTCTCTAGAAGGAATTGAGTCGAATCTAAGTAAATAAGCATTATGAGTATCTTAATAAAACCTATTATTACAGAGAAGGCTACAGCAGATAGCGAGCTTAACAATAAGTACGCTTTTGTAGTTGATAATAAGGCGAATAAGATTGAAATTAAAGACGCAGTTGAGTCTGCTTATGGTGTTTCAGTTACTAAAGTTCGTACAATTAACGTCCGCCCAGACAGAAAAACCCGTTATACAAAAACGGGTGTTGTTACTGGTAAAACCAGTGCTTATAAAAAAGCACTAGTACAGGTGGCGGAAGGTGAAACTATTGATTTATATAGTAATCTTTAAGATTAAAGAATGTCAGTTAGAAAATTAAAACCAATTACCCCTGGTCAGCGTTTTAGAGTAGTGAACGGATTTGACGCGATCACTACTGATAAGCCGGAGAAAAGTTTATTGGCTCCGAACAAAAGATCTGGTGGTAGAAACAGTCAGGGAAAAATGACCATGCGCTATATAGGTGGTGGTCATAAAAAGCGTTACAGGATTATAGACTTTAAAAGAGACAAGCAGGGTATCCCTGCAACAGTTGCTTCTATTGAGTATGATCCAAACAGAACAGCTTTTATCGCACTATTGAATTATCAGGATGGTGAGAAACGATATATTATTGCTCAGAATGGACTTCAGGTTGGCCAGAACATAGTATCTGGAATGCAGGATGTAGCACCCGAAATTGGTAATGCTATGCCTTTGTCTATCGTTCCTTTGGGTACTATTATTTCTTGTATTGAGCTTAGGCCAGGGCAGGGAGCTGTAATGGCTCGTAGTGCAGGTGCTTTTGCTCAGTTAATGGCAAGAGAAGGAAAATATGCTACTATCAAGTTGCCTTCTGGAGAGATCAGACGGGTGCTTGCCAGTTGTGTTGCAACTATTGGTGCTGTTTCAAACAGTGATCATCAGTTGTTAGTCTCTGGTAAGGCTGGTAGACATAGATGGTTAGGTAGAAGACCAAGAACCAGACCTGTTGTTATGAACCCGGTTGATCACCCAATGGGTGGTGGTGAAGGTCGTGCTTCAGGAGGTCACCCACGTTCTAGAAAGGGATTACCTGCAAAAGGTTACAGAACCCGTTCTAAAACGAAAGCGAGTAATAAGTATATTGTAGAACGTAGAAAGAAATAATAAGATATGGCACGTTCATTAAAAAAAGGACCTTACGTTCACTATAAATTAGAACAGAAAGTTGCGCAGAATACCGAGTCTGGAAAGAAAGCGGTTATTAAGACCTGGTCAAGGGCTTCAATGATCACTCCAGATTTTGTTGGGCAAACTATTGCTGTGCACAACGGGCGTCAGTTTGTTCCTGTGTACATCACTGAGAACATGGTAGGTCATAAATTAGGTGAATTTTCACCAACAAGATCTTTTAGAGGTCATGCTGGTGCTAAGAATAAAGGTAAAAGATAATTGAAGCTATGGGAGTTCGTAAAAGAGAAAGAGCAGAGCAAACTAAAGAAGCTAAGAAGCAAATAGCTTTTGCTAAACTAAATAACTGCCCTACTTCGCCAAGAAAAATGCGTCTGGTTGCAGACCTTGTTCGTGGTGAAAAAGTAGAAAGAGCGCTTCAAATTTTGAAATTCAATTCTAAAGACGCGTCTAAGAGTCTTGAAAAGTTGCTTTTGTCTGCACTTGCCAACTGGCAAGCTAAGAATGAAGATGCGAGTATTGAAGATGCAGAATTGTTTGTAAAAGAGATTCGCGTTGACGGAGGAAGTATGTTGAAGAGACTACGTCCTGCACCACAGGGTCGCGCACATAGAATTAGAAAACGTTCCAACCATGTTACTTTGGTTCTTGGAGCAAACAATAATACACAAAGCTAGTTAAGAGTATGGGACAGAAAACAAATCCAATCGGGAATCGTCTTGGTATCATTAGAGGATGGGAATCCAACTGGTACGGAGGAAATGACTACGGCGATAAATTAGCCGAAGACGATAAGATTAGAAAATATATCCATGCTCGTCTTTCAAAAGCGAGTGTATCCAGAGTAATCATTGAGCGTACTCTAAAGCTTGTAACCGTTACTATCACCACAGCCCGTCCTGGTATCATTATTGGTAAAGGAGGTCAGGAGGTAGACAAGCTTAAGGAAGAGCTTAAGAAGATTACCGACAAGGAAGTTCAAATCAACATCTTTGAAATTAAAAGGCCAGAACTTGATGCTCATTTAGTGGGTTCTAGTGTTGCAAGGCAAATTGAGAATCGTATCTCTTACCGTCGTGCAATTAAAATGGCTATTGCGGCTGCAATGAGGATGAATGCTGAAGGGATTAAGATTGAGATCTCAGGGCGTTTGAATGGGGCAGAAATGGCTCGTTCAGAATCCTACAAGGATGGAAGAATTCCATTGTCAACATTTAGAGCCGATATTGATTATGCTTTAGTTGAAGCTCATACTACTTATGGTAGATTGGGTGTTAAAGTATGGATCATGAAAGGTGAGGTATACGGTAAAAGAGAACTTTCTCCACTTGTTGGCATGGCCAAAAAACAAGGAGGAAAAACCGGAACCGGACGAAGCGGTGCACCAAAATCGCGTCGTAGAAAGTAATTTTTTAAAGTAAAGAAAAATGTTACAGCCTAAAAGAACAAAATATCGCAAAATGCAGAAGGGCCGTATGAAGGGTGTGTCTCAAAGAGGGCACAGACTTTCAAACGGAACTTTTGGAATAAAGTCATTAGATTCTAATTTTTTGACTGCACGACAAATAGAAGCTGCGCGTATTGCTGCTACTCGTTATATGAAGAGGGAAGGATCACTTTGGATTAAAATTTTTCCAGATAAGCCTATTACAAAAAAGCCTCTTGAAGTACGTATGGGTAAAGGTAAAGGTGCCGTTGAATACTGGGCTGCAGTTGTAAAACCCGGAAGAATACTTTTTGAAGTAGGAGGTGTGCCTTTTGATGTTGCTAAAGAGGCTCTTCGCCTGGCGGCTCAAAAACTTCCTGTAAAAACTAAGTTCATCGTAGCTAGAGATTATCAAGCTTAATAAGACACGTTATGAAACAATCAGAAGTTAGAGAATTGTCTGTAGCAGAATTACAGGAAGAACTTGGTAAGTCACGGAAAGCATATTCCGATCTTAAAATGGCTCACGCAGTATCGCCATTAGAGAACCCAATACAGTTGAGAACTGTAAGAAGATCTATAGCGCGTATTGCTACAGAGTTAACTAAAAGAGAACAACAATAAGTGTTATTCTGCTGAAAATGGAAAAAAGAAACTTAAGAAAAGAACGTATAGGTGTTGTTACCAGTAATAAGATGATGAAATCTATTGTGGTTTCTGAAACTAAAAAAGTAAAGCACCCCATGTATGGAAAGTTCGTTTTGAAAACGAAGAAATATGTGGCGCACGACGAAACAAACGACTGCAACATTGGAGATACTGTAAGGATCATGGAAACACGTCCTTTGAGTAAATCGAAATGCTGGAGATTAGTAGAAATAATTGAAAGAGCGAAGTAATTATGGTACAACAAGAGTCTAGATTAAGAGTTGCAGACAATACCGGAGCTAAAGAAGTTTTAGTTATTCGTGTATTGGGCGGTACAAATAGAAGATACGCTTCTGTTGGAGACAAGGTCGTTGTCAGTGTTAAAGAAGCTACACCTAACGGAAATGTAAAGAAGGGTGCAGTTTCAACAGCAGTTGTTGTTCGTACCAAAAAAGAAGTGCGCAGACCAGACGGATCTTACATCCGTTTCGACGATAACGCATGTGTTCTTCTCAACCCAGCTGGGGAAATGAGGGGTACACGTGTTTTTGGACCTGTAGCACGTGAACTTCGTGATAAGCAATTCATGAAGATCGTATCATTAGCACCAGAAGTGCTTTAATACAGAAATAAGATGAAAAAGCTTAAAATAAAAACCGGAGATAACGTTCGTGTAACTGCTGGAGATCATAAAGGTCAGGAAGGTAAAGTGCAGCAAGTATTTCTGGATAAGAATAAAGCCATTGTGGAAGGTGTGAATATGGTTTCTAAGCATGAGAAGCCTAGCGCATCCAATCCTCAGGGTGGAATTAAAAAGAAGGAAGCACCTATTCATATTTCTAATCTTTCTTTGATCGACAAAAATGGTGAAACTACCAGGGTTGGATATAGAGAGGAGAACGATAAGAAAGTAAGGTTTTCCAAAAAATCTAATGAAGTAATATAGTTATGGCGTACGTACCAAGACTTAAACAAGAGTATAAAGAGAGAGTGATCTCCACTCTTACAGAAGAATTCAGCTACTCCAACGTAATGGAGGTTCCAAAACTACAAAAGATAGTTGTGAGCCGTGGCGTTGGTGCTGCTGTTGCAGATAAGAAACTTATTGACCATGCGGTAGATGAATTAACAGCTATTACAGGTCAAAAAGCTGTTGCGACCATTTCTAAAAAAGACGTTGCTTCATTTAAATTACGTAAAGGGATGCCTATTGGTGCCAAAGTTACTTTGCGTGGGGAGAGAATGTATGAATTTTTAGATCGTTTGATCACTTCTGCACTTCCACGTGTTCGTGATTTTAATGGTATTAACGCAACCGGATTTGACGGAAGAGGAAATTATAACCTTGGGGTAACCGAGCAGATTATTTTCCCTGAGATCGATATCGATAAGGTTAACAGGATCAATGGTATGGATATTACCTTTGTGACCAGTGCCAATACTGATAAGGAAGCGAAATCATTGTTAACTGAACTGGGATTACCTTTTAAAAAGAATTAATTATGGCTAAAGAATCAATGAAAGCCCGTGAGGTGAAGAGACAGGAATTGGTAGATAAGTATGCTGAAAAACGTAAGGCTCTTAAAGAGGCTGGCGATTATGAAGCACTACAAAAACTTCCAAAGAACTCATCTCCCGTGCGACTACATAATCGTTGTAAGTTGACAGGAAGACCTAGAGGGTATATGAGACAGTTCGGAATTTCAAGGGTAACTTTCAGAGAAATGGCGAACAACGGATTAATTCCCGGAGTCAAAAAGGCTAGTTGGTAAGATTATAAATTGAAAGAAGGTTCTTTCCATACCGGAGGAAAACCACTTTCGCAAATTAAAATAGATGAATACAGATCCTATTGCAGATTATTTAACAAGAATTAGAAACGCAGTTGCTGCAAACCACAGAGTGGTGGAGATCCCTGCTTCTAATCTTAAAAAGGAGATCACCAAAATACTTTTTGATCAGGGGTACATCCTTAGCTACAAATTTGACGAATCTACTGCTCAGGGTAGCATTAAGATTGCGCTTAAATATGATAAGGTTACTAAAGAGCCTGTTATAAAAAAGATTCAACGCATAAGTAAACCTGGTTTACGTAAGTATGCCGGTGCCAATGAGCTTCCTCGTATCCTTAATGGACTTGGAATCGCTATTGTGTCTACTTCTCATGGTGTAATGACAGGGAAGCAGGCTCAACAGGATAAAGTTGGTGGTGAGGTATTGTGTTACGTTTACTAATATTTAAAGACGAAAAGAAATGTCCAGAATAGGTAAAAGTCCAATCACAATTCCACAAGGTGTTACAGTAGACATTAAGGACGGAGTTGTTACGGTAAAAGGAAAATTAGGTGAGCTAACTCAGGAATATTCTGAGATTGATATCATCATAGAAGACGGGGTTATTACATTTGAGCGTCCTTCAGAAAAGAAAGATCATAAGGCAAAACACGGTCTTTACCGTGCTTTGATCAACAATATGATTGAGGGTGTTACTAATGGATTCACTCACGAACTTGAACTAGTAGGTGTAGGGTACCGTGCATCTAACCAGGGTCAAAAATTGGACCTGGCTGTTGGGTACTCTCACAACATTGTCTTAGATTTGGCCCCCGAAGTAAAAGTGGAAACAATTTCAGATAAAGGTAAAAATCCTGTTGTGAAATTGACTTCACATGATAAACAACTGGTTGGCCAGGTAGCTGCAAAGATCAGATCTTTCCGTGCGCCAGAACCTTATAAAGGTAAAGGTATTAAGTTCAAAGGTGAACAGTTACGAAGAAAAGCAGGTAAATCAGCTTAATAACTAAGATTATGGCAGTTTCAAAACAAGATAGAAGAACTAAGATCAAGAAAAGGATCAGAAGAGATATAAGCGGTACTCAGGGCCGTCCAAGACTTTCCATTTTTAGAAGCAATAAAGAAATTTATGCTCAAATTGTGAATGATGTGGATGGGAAAACTTTGGTAGCTGCTTCTTCAAGAGATAAAGATGTTGCCTCGGCGACTGTAGAGAATAAAATAGAGCAGGCAGCTTTAGTTGGTAAAGCTATTGCTGAAAAAGCTTTAAAAGCCGGGATTGAGACCATCTCATTTGACAGAGGAGGATACTTATACCACGGAAGAGTAAAATCATTAGCAGAAGGTGCTCGCGAAGGAGGACTAAAATTCTAAAAGTATGTATCAGGATTATAAAAATGTAGAACTTGTAAAACCGGGTGGACTTGAATTAAAAGACCGTTTGGTTGGTGTGCAACGTGTTACCAAAGTTACAAAAGGTGGTAGAGCATTTGGCTTCTCTGCAATTGTAGTTGTAGGTGACGAGAATGGGGTTGTAGGCCAGGGTTTAGGTAAATCTAAAGAAGTAGCCGATGCTATCGCTAAAGCGGTTGAAGACGCTAAGAAAAACCTGGTGCGTATTCCTCTTAATAAAGGAACACTTCCTCACGAACAAAAAGGGAAATACGGTGGAGCTAGAGTGATGCTTTTACCTGCAGCTCCGGGTACTGGAGTTATTGCTGGTGGAGCGATTCGTGCGGTACTGGAATCTGTTGGTGTTCATGATGTACTTTCAAAGAACCAGGGATCATCAAACCCTCACAACGTGGTGAAAGCTACTTTTGATGCATTACTTCAGTTAAGAAGTGCGGAGACTGTTGCCCGTCAACGCGGTATTTCTCTTGAGAAAGTTTTTAAAGGTTAATAACAAGGAATAATGGGAAGAATAAAAGTTACACAGGTAAAAAGTGCTATTAAGCGCACTCAAAACCAAAAACGTACTTTGGAAGCACTTGGTCTAAGAAAACTTGGTCAGGTTGTGGAGCACGATAATACGCCAAACATCCTTGGTATGGTAAATAAAGTAAATCACTTAGTCTCTGTAGAGGAGACCAAATAAGAAACTCACATGGATTTAAGTAACTTAAAACCTGCTAAAGGTTCAGTTCAAAGTAACGCGAAGCGAGTTGGGCGTGGTGAAGGATCAGGGAAAGGCGGTACTGCTACCCGTGGTCATAAAGGTGCAAAATCTCGTTCTGGTTACTCTAGGAAAATAGGATTTGAAGGAGGGCAAATGCCACTTCAAAGACGAGTTCCAAAATTCGGTTTTACTAACATCAACCGTAAAGATTATCAGGGTATCAATCTTGATAAACTTCAAGCTTTGGTTGACGAAGGAAGAATCACCGATACAGTTGATATGAATGTTCTTGTTGAGAACGGATTGGCTGGAAAAAACGAGTTGGTTAAGATATTAGGAAGAGGTGAATTAAAAGCTAAGTTGAAAATATCTGTTCATAAATTTACTGCCTCAGCAAAGCAAGCTATTGAAGCTGCTGGTGGTGAAGCTGTTACTTTATAATAGATAACAATGAAATTCATCAATACATTAAAGAATATCTGGAAAATCGAGGAGCTAAAAAATAGAATTTTAGTAACCCTCGGTTTATTGCTGGTGTATCGCTTTGGAGCACAGGTGGTGCTTCCTGGAATTGATGCGTCTCAATTAGCGAACCTTGCTACTCAAACAGATGGCGGTTTATTAGGGCTTCTTAATGCTTTTACAGGAGGTGCATTTTCGAATGCTTCTGTATTTGCTTTGGGAATTATGCCCTATATATCGGCATCTATTGTAGTGCAATTAATGGGAATTGCTGTTCCTTATTTGCAGAAATTGCAGAAAGAAGGAGAGAGTGGTCGTAGAAGGATCAATCAAATCACAAGATGGTTGACTATTGCTATTACTCTTGTACAGGGGCCTGGTTATATTTATAACCTTTTTGCCACCTTACCTTCAGGTGCATTTTTGCTTGGAAGTACAGTGACCTTTGTTGCTTCTTCTGTAATAATCCTTACTACAGGGACCATTTTTGCAATGTGGCTTGGAGAGAAGATAACTGATAAAGGTATTGGTAACGGTATTTCACTGCTTATCATGGTAGGTATTATTGCAACATTGCCACAAGCCTTCATTCAGGAATTTGCTTCCAGAGTATTCGAATCGAATGGAGGAATGATTATGATCCTTATTGAACTTGTAATATGGTTTGTAATAATTCTGGCCAGTGTAATGTTAGTGATGGCTGTTAGACAAATCCCTGTCCAGTATGCAAGAAGAACTGCTACGGGAGGATACGAAAAGAATGTTTTTGGTTCAAGACAATATATTCCATTGAAGCTTAATGCTTCTGGAGTTATGCCAATTATTTTCGCGCAGGCAATAATGTTTATTCCGGCAGCGGTTGCAGGGCTTTCACAGTCTGAAACCGCACAAGGAGTTACAGCTGCCTTCAGCGATATCTTCGGCTTTTGGTACAATTTGGTTTTTGCAGTGTTAATTATAATTTTTACGTACTTTTACACCGCGATTACGGTACCTACCAATAAAATGGCAGATGATCTTAAAAGAAGTGGTGGTTTCATACCCGGGATAAGACCTGGTTCAGAAACTTCAGAATTTTTAGATCGCATCATGTCGCAAATCACCCTGCCGGGTTCTGTTTTCTTAGCGCTTATCGCAGTGTTCCCTGCAATTATCGTTTCCCTTTTGGGAGTTCAGGCCGGATGGGCGTTGTTCTTTGGAGGAACATCATTACTTATTATGGTAGGAGTTGCAATCGATACCATGCAGCAGGTTAATTCATACCTGTTAAATAGGCATTATGATGGTCTTATGAAAACCGGTAAAAACAGAAAAGCAGTAGCATAATGGCAAAACAATCGGCAATAGAACAAGACGGAACGATCATTGAAGCATTATCAAATGCAATGTTCCGGGTGGAGTTAGAGAACGGTCATGTTGTGACCGCGCATATCTCAGGTAAAATGCGGATGCATTACATCAAATTATTGCCTGGGGACAAAGTGAAATTAGAAATGAGCCCGTACGATTTATCTAAGGCTCGAATAACTTACAGATACTAATAACTATGAAAGTTAGAGCATCAATTAAAAAAAGAAGTGCCGAGTGCAAGATTGTGCGAAGAAAAGGCAGACTGTACGTGATTAACAAAAAGAATCCAAAATTTAAACAAAGACAAGGGTAGTTATGGCTAGAATTGCAGGTGTTGATATACCAAAACAAAAGCGAGGCGTTATAGCATTGACCTATATCTTCGGAATTGGAAAGAGCAGAGCTCAGGAAATTCTTAAAGAGGCCAACGTAGAAGAAGGAAAAAAAGTTTCCGATTGGAATGATGACGAAATCGGAAGAATTCGTGAGGCCGTTGGATCTTTTAAAATAGAAGGTGAATTGCGTTCAGAGATCCAGTTGAGCATTAAACGCTTAATGGATATTGGAAGTTATAGAGGAATTCGTCACAGAGCGGGATTACCGTTAAGAGGACAAAGAACTAAAAACAACTCCAGAACCAGAAAAGGAAGAAGAAAAACAGTTGCAAACAAGAAGAAAGCAACTAAATAATAAGTAGGATGGCAAAAGCAAAAGCAACTCAAAAGAAGCGTAAGGTAAATGTTGAGTCTATTGGAGAAGCGCATGTTACTGCTTCTTTCAACAACATTATCATTTCGTTGACCAATAAAAAAGGAGATGTTATCTCATGGTCCTCTGCCGGTAAAATGGGCTTTAGAGGGTCTAAGAAAAATACTCCTTATGCAGCACAATTGGCTGCAGAAGACGCATCAAAAGTGGCACACGAAGCAGGTCTTCGTAAGGTAAAGGTTTTTGTGAAAGGACCAGGAAACGGTAGAGAATCTGCTATTCGTTCCCTTCACAATGCTGGTATTGAAGTGACCGAGATCATCGATGTTACTCCACTTCCACACAACGGATGTCGTCCTCCAAAAAGACGTAGAGTTTAATTAACAAGTATAAACAAAAGTAAGCAAAAGATCTGCGAAGGACAGTGACCTTAATTCCACGATCGCTTGCTTTATAACAAATTTTTCAATGGCAAGATATACTGGTCCAAAGACTAAAATCGCCCGTAAGTTCGGGGAAGCTATTTTCGGAGATGACAAATCTTTTGAAAAAAGAAACTATCCTCCGGGACAACATGGTAATAACCGTCGTCGCGGAAAAAAATCTGAATACGCTGTCCAGTTAATGGAAAAGCAAAAAGCTAAGTATACCTATGGTATTCTTGAGCGTCAATTCAGAAACATGTTTGAAAAAGCAACACGTGCCCAGGGAATTACCGGGGAGGTGCTTTTACAATTATGTGAGTCTCGTTTAGACAACGTGGTATATAGAATGGGAATTGCCCCATCTAGACGTGCTGCAAGACAATTGGTTTCTCACAGGCATTTAACTGTGAATGGAGAGTTGGTAAACATTCCATCTTACCAGTTAAAAGCAGGAGATGTTGTAGGAGTAAGAGAGAAATCAAAATCCTTAACTGCCATCCAGGATTCATTAGCTAATTCTAGCAGTGTCTACGAATGGATCACGTTTAACAACGAGACCAAACAGGGAACTTATGTTTCTGTTCCGGCAAGAGTACAAATTCCGGAAAATATCAATGAACAATTCATCGTCGAATTATATTCGAAATAATAATTCACAGAAGTCGTAATATGGCAATATTAAATTTTCAGAAGCCCGATAAAGTTATAATGATTGATTCAACCGATTTCGAAGGGAAATTTGAATTTCGCCCTTTGGAACCAGGTTATGGATTGACTGTTGGTAACGCTCTAAGAAGAGTGCTTTTATCTTCACTTGAAGGGTTCGCTATTACTTCGGTTCGCATCGAAGGAGTAGAGCACGAATTCTCAACTATCCCCGGGGTAGTAGAAGACGTAACCGAAATAATCTTGAATCTTAAACAGATCAGGTTTAAAAGGCAAATTGATGAAATAGACAATGAAGCCGTTACCATTTCTGTATCTGGTCAGGAGCAATTAACTGCTGGTCACTTCCAAAAATTCATCTCAGGTTTCCAAATCCTTAATCCCGATTTAGTGATCTGTAACATGGATAAGAAAGTGAACCTTAACATGGAGGTTACTGTAGAAAAGGGTAGAGGATACGTTCCTGCTGAAGAGAATAAGAAGCCAAATGCACCTATCGGTACGATCTACACAGATTCTATTTACACTCCTGTAAAGAATGTAAAATATAGCATCGAAAACTATAGGGTAGAGCAAAAGACCGATTATGAAAAATTGGTTTTCGAGATTTCTACAGATGGTTCTATTCATCCTAAAGAAGCTCTTACCGAAGCTGCTAAAACTTTGATCCACCATTTTATGCTGTTCTCTGACGAACGCATCACTCTGGAGGCCGATGAGATTGCACAGACTGAGACTTACGATGAAGAATCCCTTCACATGCGTCAGTTGCTAAAAACCAAGTTAGTTGATATGGACCTTTCAGTTAGAGCATTGAACTGTCTTAAAGCTGCAGAAGTTGATACCCTTGGTGACTTAGTATCTTACAACAAGAATGACCTTATGAAGTTCAGAAACTTTGGTAAAAAATCGCTTACCGAACTTGAAGAGTTGGTAAACAACAAAGGCCTGAACTTTGGAATGGATCTTTCAAAATATAAATTAGATAAAGACTAGTCGCGTAAATACGCAGTAGTCAATAAAACAAAATAATAACCATCATAATTTGCTCCTCAAAATGGGTCGCAGCAAGATGATGAAACAAAAAACGTCATGAGACACGGAAAAAAGACAAATCACCTGGGTAGACAAACAGCACACCGTAAGGCTATGCTTGCAAATATGGCTTGTTCTCTAATTGAGCACAAACGTATTAACACTACTGTGGCAAAAGCAAAAGCTTTAAAGCAATTTGTTGAACCATTGGTAACCAAGTCTAAAGAAGATACTACTCACAACAGGAGAATAGTATTTAGCAAACTTCGCGACAAGAATGCAATTTCTGAATTGTTCCGCGAGATTGCTCCTAAGGTTGGTGATCGTCCGGGAGGATACACCAGAATCATTAAACTTGGAAACAGGTTAGGTGATAATGCAGATATGGCACTTATTGAACTTGTAGATTACAACGAAATCTATAACGTGAATAAGCCAGAGAAGAAGAAATCTACCCGTAGAGCTGGTAGAAGTAAAAAGTCTTCTGATGCTGCACAAGCAAAACCTGAGGCTTCTGCTGAAGATAAAAAAGACGAAGGAAACAAGGAATAGATATGATTCTTGATTCTTAATTTCTTAAAAAGGATAAGCCGTTAAAGCTTATCCTTTTTTTATACCCTCACGCCAGGGTGCCAAAAAAGTTACTTTGAAACCGAAATTTAAAATCAAATAATCCTTAATAAAATTTATTTTTGTGAAGGATAAAGACGAGCAATCATGAAATACCAAGCAAGAAAAAAAGCCATTTTACTACTTGAAGACGGCACCATCTTCCATGGCAAAGCGGTGGGAGATAAGGATGGAAAGGCCTTTGGAGAGGTCTGTTTCAACACGGGAATGACAGGATACCAGGAAATTTTTACAGATCCGTCTTATTTCGGGCAAATTATGGTCACCACCAATGCCCATATAGGTAATTACGGTGCAAATGAAAATGAGAAAGAAGCTGAGAAAGCCCAGATCTCTGGTTTGGTGTGCAAGAATTTCAGTTATTATCAATCGCGTCCTGCAGCCAATGAAACGCTTCAGCAATTCCTTGATCGCAGTGAGCTCTTCGCGATCTCAGATATTGATACCCGTGCCCTGGTTACCTATATCAGGGAAAATGGTGCTATGAATGCGGTTTTAACCACCCAGTTTGAAGATTTAGAGGCCCTGAAGCAGGAACTTGCCAATGTGCCCGATATGAACGGTCTCGAACTTGCCTCAAAAGTCTCTACTAAAGAGCCTTATTTCTTCGGAAATGAATCTGCCCGCTTTAAAGTCGCCGTACTTGATGTGGGTGTCAAAAAGAGCATTTTAAAGCACCTGGCTTCACGTGATGTGTATTGCAAGGTGTTTCCTTATGATACTACTTATGCCCAAATGAAAGAGTGGGAGCCCAACGGTTACCTGCTTTCCAATGGTCCCGGCGATCCCGAACCTCTTAAAAATGCCATTCAGGTGGCTAAAGATATAATTGCTGAAGATAAACCGCTTTTTGGGATTTGCCTTGGCCACCAGATCATCGCCCTGGCAAATGACATCTCTACATACAAAATGCACCATGGCCACAGGGGGATAAATCATCCTATTCTTAACCTGGAAACCGGAAAAGGGGAAATTACCTCTCAAAATCATGGTTTTTCGGTGAATAAAGAGGAAACTGAAGCCCATCCCGATGTTGTTGTGACCCATACACATCTAAATGACCAGACCGTAGCGGGAATAAGGATGAAAAACAAGAATTGCTTCTCGGTTCAATACCATCCTGAAGCCAGTCCCGGGCCAAATGATGCTCATTATCTGTTCGATGAGTTCATTCACAACCTAATAGGCGAAGAAATCACAGCTGAATAATTTTCAGAAGATCAATGTGTAGCATTACCCTTCAAAAATGGCATTTTTGAAGGGTGATTTTTTTTGTCTTTTTATTTCTGAAGTAAATTTCAGGCTTAGAGAATTTTCCTTCGGAAGTAGTTATTGAATAAATTTTCAGCATTTTTCTGAACTTTTTCCGAAGGGAATAATGGCAACTTCCTTTAAGTTTTTGAAGAAATTTCCGAAGAAATTCTGCTGTTTTTAACCTGAAGAAATTGGAAACCCCGCTTCCGAAGTTTTAGAAGCTATCTACATCGTTCTCGTTAATAAATTTCTCTTAATTCCTTTGAACTAAAGGCTTTGGTTTTTACTATTCTTTTGAAGTATTCGTATCTTGCAGGGGCTAAAAAAGATAATTAATTAAAATTTCTAAATATGAGCGTTATAATAAACATACATGCCCGCCAGATTTTTGATTCTCGCGGTAATCCAACTGTTGAAGTTGATGTAGAAACTGAAAATGGAACCATTGGAAGAGCAGCAGTCCCTTCAGGAGCCTCTACCGGGGAACATGAAGCGGTTGAACTACGTGATGGTGGCAGTGATTACATGGGTAAAGGTGTGCTACAGGCTATAAAGAACGTGAATGAAGTAATTGCTGAAGAGCTTCTTGGATATTCTGTTTTCGATCAAAATGTTATCGACCAGGTAATGATTGAGCTTGACGGTACAAAGAACAAATCTAAGCTTGGAGCAAATGCCATTCTTGGTGTTTCATTAGCAGTAGCAAAGGCTGCGGCAAATGAACTCAATATGCCGTTGTATCGCTATGTGGGTGGTGTGAGCGCAAACACGCTTCCTGTTCCCATGATGAATATTATTAACGGTGGCTCTCACAGTGACGCTCCTATTGCGTTTCAGGAGTTCATGGTGATGCCCGTAAAGGCCAAGAATTTTTCTGAAGCTCTTAAAATGGGTACTGAGATTTTCCATAACCTCAAAAAAGTACTTCACAAGAGAGGTCTAAGCACTGCTGTGGGTGATGAAGGTGGTTTTGCGCCAACTTTAGACGGAACAGAAGATGCTTTAGATACTATTTTACAATCTATCAAAAACGCAGGTTACAAACCGGGTGAAGAAGTGATGATTGCTCTAGATTGTGCTTCGGCTGAATTCTACGAAAATGGCAAGTATGACTACACCAAATTTGAAGGAGAAAGCGGGAAGGTAAGAAGCAGCCAGGAACAGGCAGAATACCTTGCTGAACTTGTTTCAAAATATCCAATCATTTCTATTGAGGATGGAATGGACGAAAACGACTGGGATGGGTGGAAAGCTCTTACAGAAAAAGTTGGAGACAAAGTTCAGCTTGTAGGAGACGATTTATTTGTAACTAACGTAGAGCGTCTTTCAAAAGGAATAGAAAACAACATAGCGAACTCTATCCTTATTAAAGTGAACCAGATTGGTACGCTTACCGAAACTATTTCGGCAGTGAACATGGCGCACAACGCAGGTTATACCTCTGTAATGTCGCACCGTTCGGGAGAGACCGAAGATAATACTATTGCCGATTTAGCTGTGGCACTTAACACAGGTCAAATTAAAACCGGTTCTGCTTCGCGTAGTGACCGTATGGCAAAATACAACCAGCTTCTTCGCATTGAAGAAGAACTAGGAAGTGTAGCTTATTTCCCGCAGGAAAAAGCTTTCAAGGTTAAATTATAACAGGTACTTCACCTTTTTTCTAAGCCTTTCCCCTTCGGGAAAGGCTTTTTCTTTTAGAACATGATATTCGTCATCTCTGCAATATTTTGATCTTCCTATTTTTAAGAGAGTTCAGAATTAGGGAGATAACTGTTTTTTCGTCATTTCTAATAAGCTTTTAGGCTTGTTTTCAGTACTTGGGCCTTTGAGGAAAAGCTGTGTGCTGCCGAAAAATAAGGTAGAATTTTGTAAATTAGCAATCCTGAAAATAAATCATAAGAAAATCCATAACAAATATGTCAAAAGTAGCTACTATAAAAATTGATGGAAAGACCTATGACCTGCCAATGGTTGTAGGCACAGAGAAAGAAGTTGCCCTGGATATTACGCAGTTGCGAGGGCAAAGTGGAGCAATAACCTTAGATCCCGGATATAAAAATACGGGTGCTTGTGAGAGTGCAATTACTTTTCTTGATGGAGAAGAGGGGATCTTGAGATACCGTGGATATTCCATTGAAGAATTAGCTGAAAAAGCCGATTTTCTAGAAGTAGCTTATCTTTTAATTTTTGGGGAATTACCAACTGAGGTGCAGTTGCAAAATTTTAATACCGATATTCTCGATCAAAGCATCGTGAATGAGGATATGAAAACTGTGCTTAAAGGGTTTCCTCAAACAGCTCACCCAATGGGGGTCCTGGCTTCTCTTACCAGTGCACTAACCGCTTTTAATCCAAAGTCGGTGAATGTTGAGTCTGAAGAAGATATGTACCGGGCCATAGTGAAGATCCTTGCAAAATTCCCTGTTCTTGCAGCATGGACTTTACGCAAGAAGAGCAACCAGGTGCTCTTTAATAAAGATACCAACATTGGTTATGTAGAGAGCCTCCTGAAAATGATGTTCCAGGATGATAACTCAAAAAAGACTTACAAGCAGAACAAGATTTTGGTCGATGCGCTAGATAAGTTGCTTATCCTTCATGCAGATCACGAGCAAAACTGTTCTACTTCCACAGTGAGAATTGTAGGTTCTTCTCATGCAGGTTTATTCGCTTCAATTTCGGCAGGAGTTTCTGCATTGTGGGGTCCGCTTCACGGTGGGGCAAACCAGGCTGTAATCGAGATGCTTGAGGAGATCAAAGCAGATGGTGGAGATACTTCAAAATTCATTGCAAAAGCAAAAGATAAAGACGATCCTTTCAGGCTAATGGGCTTTGGGCACAGGGTGTATAAAAACTTTGACCCAAGGGCAAGAATTATAAAGAAAGCTGCCGATGAAGTACTTGGCCAGCTGGGTGTTGAAGATCCAATTCTAGAGATTGCCAAGAGTCTTGAAAAGACAGCTTTAGAAGATCCGTACTTTGTAGAGAGAAAACTTTATCCAAACGTAGATTTCTATTCGGGTATTATTTACCGTGCTATGGGTATCCCGACTGAGATGTTTACAGTAATGTTTGCAGTTGGCCGTCTTCCGGGCTGGATTGCACAATGGAGAGAAATGCGCCTTAGAAAAGAACCAATTGGCCGTCCAAGACAGGTTTATATTGGAGAGACTAAACGTGCTTTCAAAGAAATTGAAAAGAGATAAAATGCTCCATTAATAATTAAAGTAAAAACTCCACTTTTTGTGGAGTTTTTCTTTTTCAGGTGCCAGGTAAATCTAATTTTCTCACTCACAGAGATACCCGGAGTAAATCCTTCCGTAGAAAATAATTTTATAAAAAAAGTGCTGTAAATAAAGATTTTATGCATTTATAGAGGAGTGTTCCTTTTCTTATATTTGCAGCCAAATTGGGAGTTTATGATGAAACTAAATATTAAAAATGAGACTTCCCGTCTTAGGGCCGTGATCCTGGGAACGGCTGAGAGTCCGGGACCAACACCCGAATATGAGAATGCCTACGATCCAAAATCGGCAGAGCATATCAAGGCCGGCACCTACCCTTTAGAAGAAGATATTGTGAAGGAAATGGAAGCTGTGCGGGAGGTATTGGAAAAATATGATGTCCAGGTTTTTCGTCCAAATCTCGTAAAAGATCTCAACCAGATCTTTACACGCGATATAGCTTTTGTGATTGATGATAAATTCATAAAGGCCAATATTCTCCCAGATCGTGAAGAGGAAATTGAAGCCATTCAATATGTTATTGACCAGATTGACCCCAATAAGGTGATCGAGCTGCCCGAAGATGTTCATGTAGAAGGGGGGGACGTAATGCTTTACAACGATCATCTTTTTATAGGTGCTTATTATGGCGAAGATTATCCCCAGTTTATCACTGCGCGAACCAATCTCAATGGAGTAGAGCACATCAGGAAGATGTTCCCCAATAAAAAGGTTCACTCCTTTAATCTTAGGAAGTCCAATACCGAAGCGAGAGACAATGCGCTTCACCTCGACTGCTGTTTTCAGCCGGTAGGGAAAGGAAAGGCCATTCTCTATAAAGACGGGTTCCTTGATGAAAAGGAATACGAGTGGCTGGTAAATTTCTTCGGAAAAGAAAATATTTTTGAAATTACCCAGCAGGAAATGTATGATATGAATTCGAATGTCTTTTCAATTTCTGAAGATGTGGTGATTTCAGAAAGAAATTTCACCCGACTCAACACATGGCTTAGGGAAAACGGGATGACCGTTGAAGAAGTACCCTACGCCGAAATTGCAAAACAAGAGGGATTGTTGCGCTGTTCAACCCTGCCCCTTATAAGAGATTAATTGTACATGAAACAAATTACAGATACTGTACTAATGGTGCGGCCGGTGGCCTTCAGGATGAATGAGCAAACCGCTGTGAACAACTATTTTCAGGAAGGCCTGCATCTCGACAATGAGCAGATAAATAAAAAAGCCCAGGAAGAATTCGATGCGTTCGTTGAAAAACTCCGCAATGTTGGCGTGAATGTCATCGTGGTAGATGACGATAAAAAACTCGACACACCCGATTCGATCTTCCCAAACAACTGGGTGACTTTTCACGAAGATGCAACGGCAGCCATCTATCCTCTTTTTGCTGAAAACCGCAGAAGGGAACGCAGGGCTGAAGTTTTTGATAAAATTGAAGCAGAGGGCTTTCTCATTAAAGAGGTTATTGACTATACAAGCGCCGAGGAGGAAGAGCTTTTTCTTGAATCTACCGGTGTGCTTATTCTTGACAGGATCAATGAAAAGGCTTATTGTGCGCTCTCACCCCGTGCCAATGAAGAATTGCTAATTGAATTTTGTGAGGATTTTGAACTTACCCCGGTAATTTTTAATGCCTATCAGGATGTAGATGGTCGCAGAATGCCTATCTATCACACCAATGTGATGATGTGCCTGGCCGAAAATTTCGCGGTAATTTGCCTTGATAGTATCGACGACCCTAAAGAGCGCAAAAATGTGGTAAAACATTTAAAATCTGACGGGAAGCAGATCATAGAGATTTCTGAAGCACAATTACATCATTATGCCGGCAATATGTTGCAGGTGCAGGGCAGGGATGAAAAAAAATACCTGGTAATGAGTGAGGCGGCAAGAAAAAGCCTGCTCCCGGTTCAAATTGCAGCTATTGAGAAGCATTGTGAGATCTTGAGCAGTGACCTTACCACCATAGAAACCTGTGGGGGCGGCAGTGCCCGCTGTATGCTGGCCGAAATTTTTCTTCCGAAGAAATAAAACTACAAGCCCTTTCAAAAAGGGCTTTTTTGATGCCTCTTATTCCTGGTCTTCTATTCTTGGTAAAGCTTTATCTGCCTTGTAGTGACGCAATTTTTTGATAAAACTATGTACTTCGGTTTGACCGGCGCCGGCATGAATTTTAATAAAATACTGGTCTTTGTAAAAAGAGTATTCTTCAGCGCGACCTTTGTAAATCTTCAGCTTAAAAAAAGGAATTACCAGTGAATAAGTTTCGCCGGCAGCACTAAAGCTTATTAATACTCCTTTTGGCCGCATCTCTATATTGCAGTGATTTTGTGCCTGGCCTTCATTTAAAACGAGCAGGTTATAAATTTCTATGCTTGCTGCCGTGACAGGCAGTTCGTTAAAGCTGGTTTTTTTTAGCTCCTGTCTTTCCTCAAGGGTGAAAGGCTTGCCCACCAGTTCATTGATCTCTTCTCTCTTGTCAGCAAAATCACGGGAAATATTCAGTAGCATTTTCTTTTTTTCTAAAGGTAAGCATTTGCGCTCAAACCCTTTATACAACCTCAAAATTCTGTTATCTTTGCCACTTCCTGTAGAAGCCTGCAGGTAAAAAAAATAAAAGACATGAATGTTCAGGACGTACTCGCCGCACAGGTAAAAGAAGCGGTTAGCAATATTTTTAATGTAACGTTGGAGACGGTTGAGTTTCAACCTACCCGAAAGGACTTTGAAGGTGACATCACCCTGGTCACATTTCCTATGTTGAGGCAAATAAAAACCAGTCCTGTAAAGCTTGGGGAAGCCATAGGTGATTACCTGGTTGCCCATAACCAAGAGATCGAAAAGTTCAACGTAGTTCAGGGGTTTTTGAATATTGTCCTGGCCGATGCTTACTATCTCAATTTCTTCGGAAAAGTAAAAGATGATCCTGACTTCGGAAAAGCTTCTGTAGGTGAGGAATCTATCATGGTAGAATATTCTTCGCCAAACACCAATAAACCATTGCATTTAGGACACATCAGAAATAACCTTTTGGGGTATTCAGTTTCTGAAATCCTGAAGGCTTCAGGAAAAAAAGTTTACAAAACCCAGATCATCAATGACCGCGGAATTCATATTTGTAAGTCTATGCTCGCGTGGCAAAGATTTGGAAATGATGAAACGCCTGAGTCTACAGGTCTAAAAGGGGATAAACTGGTAGGGAACTACTATGTGAAGTTCGATAAGGCTTACAAAGAGGAGGTTTCTTATTTGCAGGCCCAGGGAAAGACCGAAGATGAGGCAAAAGCTGAAGCCCCTATTTTAAAAGATGCCCAGGAAATGTTGCGTAAATGGGAAGCGGGAGATGCTGAAGTTGTTGAGCTGTGGAAGACCATGAACCAGTGGGTATATGATGGTTTTGAGGAAACCTACGCTAAACTTGGGGTCGATTTTGATAAAAATTACTACGAAAGTAACACTTACCTGCTCGGTAAAAACGTAGTTGCCGAAGGTCTTGAAAAAGGCATTTTTTACCGAAAGGATGATGGTAGTGTATGGATAGATCTTACCGATGAAGGCCTCGATGAAAAGATCGTTTTGCGAAGCGATGGTACGGCGGTTTACATGACACAGGATATTGGTACAGCGATACAGCGTGTAAAAGATTACCATATCAACGGGATGGTTTACACCGTGGGCAATGAGCAGGATTATCACTTCAAAGTGCTCTTTTTGATCCTGAAAAAATTGGGTTACGAATGGGCCGAAAATCTTTACCATTTGAGCTACGGAATGGTAGATCTTCCTAGTGGAAAAATGAAAAGCCGCGAAGGCACCGTGGTAGATGCCGATGATCTTATTGAAGAAATGACTGCCACCGCCAAAAATATTTCTGAAGAGCTTGGGAAACTCGATGGCTATTCGGAAGCTGAAAAAGAAGAACTCTATGGGATTATAGGCCTGGGAGCCTTAAAATATTATATTCTGAAGGTAGATCCGAGGAAGCGAATACTGTTTAATCCGGAAGAATCTGTAGATTTCCAGGGAAATACAGGTCCGTTTATACAGTACACCTACGCCCGAATCCAGTCTATACTTAGAAAAGCTGAATTTGATTACTCAAATCCTATTTTTGAGTACAGCCTGAATGAAAAAGAAAAACAACTCATCAAACAGCTTCAGCTTTACCCCGAAACTGTTCAGCTTGCAGCCGAAAATCACAGTCCGGCGCTTATAGCCAATTATACCTATGAGCTGGTAAAGGAATTCAATAGTTTCTATCAAAATGTGACTATTTTGGGAACCGAAGATGAGACAGAAAAGAACTTCAGGGTGCAGTTGTCAAAAGCTGTGGGAGATGTGATCAAATCTTCGTTCGCACTTTTGGGAATTCAGGTGCCCGAGAGAATGTAGGGGAAGTTAGATTTTAGAAATTAGAGGGTAGAAGTGTGAACGTGGCACTGCCGTCACTTCGAGTGAATTTTGACCCGCGGAAGCTGGGGAAAATTTGTATCGAGAAGACAGGCAGGGGAATTGGGAAGTTAGAATTACTAAATTAGAAGTAAGGGTTTAGAATTGCCGTCAGGTTGAGTGTTTTCCCTTAGCGGCAGCGAAAGTAAAATGTATCGAGACTAGAGGCAGAGTACAAGTTAAGAAGTAAACAAGAGGTGTTAAAAATGTCATTTTTGAGACCCCTTCCGAAGAAATGTTTAAAAATTTTTCCGAAAAGTGACATTTTTGGAGCAGATGTGAAGTTGAAAGTTTTCACTTCAGCCTCAAATCATTAAATTTGCAACTGCCTGTAAAACCCGGCAGTATTTAAATCTGAGAGAATATGTTCGAAAGTTTAAGTGATAAGTTAGATAATGCATTACACGTCCTCAAAGGACATGGGCAGATTACCGAAGTTAACGTTGCCGAAACTCTTAAAGAGGTAAGGCGGGCCCTTGTTGATGCCGATGTCAATTATAAAATTGCCAAAGAATTTACTTCTAAGGTAAAGGAAAAGGCACTTGGGCAAGACGTTCTTACCGCTCTAAAGCCGGGACAAATGATGGTAAAGCTGGTAAAAGACGAGCTTACCACGCTTATGGGTGGAGATGCCGAAGGGATTAACCTTTCTGGGAACCCATCGGTTATTCTTATGTCGGGTCTTCAGGGGAGTGGTAAAACCACTTTTTCGGGTAAGCTGGCAAATTACTTAAAGACCAAGAAATCTAAGAATCCTCTTTTAGTTGCCTGTGATGTGTATCGTCCTGCAGCAATTAATCAGTTGCACGTTGTTGGAGATCAGGTTGGGGTTGAGGTATTTAGTGATGAAGGAAATCAGGATCCTGTTGCTATCTCAAAAGCCGCCATTGCTCACGCAAAAGCAAACGGTCACAATGTGGTGATTATCGATACCGCCGGTCGTCTTGCTGTAGATGAAGCGATGATGACCGAGATTGCAAATATTCACAGTGCCATCCAGCCGCAGGAAACGCTTTTTGTAGTTGATTCCATGACGGGGCAGGATGCTGTTAATACAGCCAAAGCCTTCAACGACCGACTCAACTTCGACGGGGTTATCCTTACAAAACTTGATGGGGATACCCGTGGTGGAGCTGCGATCTCAATTAAGTCTGTAGTAAATAAGCCAATCAAATTTATTGGTACAGGTGAGAAGATGGATGCGATTGATGTTTTCTATCCTTCGCGTATGGCCGACCGTATCCTTGGAATGGGAGACGTTGTGTCTCTTGTTGAAAGGGCGCAGGAGCAATATGACGAAGAAGAAGCGAGAAAACTTCAGAAGAAGATAGCCAAGAACGAATTTGGGTTTGATGACTTTTTGAACCAGCTTCAGCAGATCAAGAAGATGGGGTCTATGAAAGACCTTATGGGGATGATCCCGGGAGCTGGAAAAATGCTGAAAGATGTGGAGATTGATGATGACGCTTTCAAGCCTATTGAAGCCATTATTCATTCGATGACACCAGAAGAACGTTCAAAACCATCAGTTATAAACGCCTCACGTAAGAAAAGAATAGGAAAAGGATCGGGCACCTCGGTACAACAGGTAAATCAGCTTTTAAAGCAGTTTAGCCAAATGAGTAAGATGATGAAAATGATGCAGGGCGGCGGCGGAAGAAAGATGATGCAGATGATGAAGGGAATGAAATAAGTGGTCAGTGTTCAGTGATCGGTGCCCAGTGTTCAGTGCTCAGTGTTCAGTGAGCAGCGAACATGATCTAAAACAGTATTATGAGATTTCAGGAGTTGTTAGCTTATCAAAAGTCCATTGAACTTTCAATGCAGATTTTTGAAGTTTCAAAATCCTTCCCAAGAGAAGAGATTTATTCTCTCGCTGATCAAATAAGGAGATCTTCCCGGAGTGTATCTGCTGCTATTGCTGAAGCTTATAGGAAACGAGATTATCCAAGGCACTTCGCCAGTAAACTGACAGATGGAGATGCCGAAAACTCTGAAACTCAGGTATGGCTTGAATACGCCTTTAGATGTTCCTACCTTACTGAGGTTGAGTATCAAAGACTGGTCGGTGAGAGTGAGGAGGTTGGGAAACTAATAAATTACATGATCCTATATCCCGGAAAATTTGGGGTGAAGAAGAGAGAATAAATTACATATTAAAAACTGATCACTGATCACTGACCACTGATTACTAATAACTGCACACTTAAAACATGGAGCTCCTCGACGGTAAAAAATTAAGCAACGAAATTCAGGATGAAATTGCCCTGGAAGTTCAAAAAATGAAAGAACGTGGGGAGAAGGTCCCCCATTTGGCAGCCATTATTGTTGGTAGCGATGGCGCCAGCTTAACCTACGTAAATGCCAAAGTTAATGCGTGTAAAAGGGTGGGATTTGAATCTTCCGAATACCGCATGTCTTCAAACACCAGCGAGATTGAACTCCTGGCCAAGATTGAAGAGCTTAATAACAACGACGATATTGATGGCTTTATAGTGCAGCTACCGCTTCCGCCACAAATCAATACTCAAAAAGTGCTTTTAGCGGTGAGTGCCGATAAGGATGTGGATGGTTTTCACCCTACCAACTTCGGAAAAATGTCTCTCGACATGTCCTCCTTTATACCGGCAACACCGTTTGGGATTCTTGAGATGCTTGAGCGTTACAACATCCCAACCAAAGGAAAACACACCTGCGTGATTGGTCGTAGTTACATTGTGGGAAGACCCATGAGTATCCTTATGGGGAGACAGGGATTCCCGGGTAATTCTACGGTAACTCTTACTCACGAATTCACAAAAAACATTACTCAAATCACTTCACAGGCCGATATCATTATCATTGCTGTAGGAATTCCTAATTTCCTGAAAGCAGAAATGGTAAAAGATGATGCTGTGGTAATTGATGTGGGAATAACCCGCGTTCCCGATGAAACCAAGCCAAAAGGTTACAGGATCACGGGCGATGTCGATTTTGAAAATGTTTCACAAAAGGCAAGTTACATCACTCCGGTGCCCGGTGGAGTTGGGCCTATGACCATTGCCATGCTTCTTAAAAATACACTGCTGGCCCGGGAGGAGCACCGTGCAAGAAGTAATGCTAAATAGATTCAGGTTAGGCGTTTAGTAATTTAGCCTCATCGATTTTCCAGTCGAGATAAGCATGTAAATCGGATTCAATGAACCGAACGGCGATTGTGAAAAGCGCAAAATCGTCTACATAGCCTACTCCCGGAAGAAAGTCGGGTAGCATATCCATTGGATTAAAAACGTAGAGCAGGGTCAATCCTATGGCGGCAATTGTGAACCACGGCATTTGATTGTATTCTCCTTTTCTATAGTCTTTTAGCATACCAAACATAAGCTTTCCCAGTTCGGCATATTTTTTCATGCCTGCACCTTTTAACTTTTTATCGATGGCATCTTTGTTCTTCATGACCACATCCAAATCCCCTTCATTAACTTTAGAAATTTCGGTCTCCAGATAGTCTTTGTTGATCTTCTTCTTTACATTTTCTAACATAGCATTTTTGTTTTATGGTTAAAGTTTGTTTTCTGTTTTTCCGTATTCATGCTTGTATATCTTTAAGATAAGCAAAAACAGAGATACGAGCAAAGGCCCGAAAATAAGCCCTATAAACCCAAACAATGGCACCCCAACCACAACCCCAAAAAGAGTAATAAGCGGGTGTACACTGGCAAGGCGGTTAAGAATGTAAAGCCGTAAGATATTGTCTGTAATTCCCACGATCACAAAGCCATAAATTACAATAAAAACCGCCTGCCATTCCATGCCCATTGAATAAAGCAGAATGGTTACTGGTACAATTCCTATGGCGGTACCAATAAAGGGTACCATGGCGCCAATGGCAGTAATTACGAACCAGAACAAGGGGTCGGGTACGCCTACAATGAGGTAGCCAATTAATGCAACTATTCCCTGGAAAAACGCCACCAGTGGAATACCTAAAGCATTAGATTTTACCATTTCATCGCCTTCGTGGCCTATAACCTCAAGATTGTTTTCACCCAACGGGATGTAAGAAATGATCATATCTTTAAGCCTGTCGCGGTTCATCAACATATAATACAGCAAAAAATACATAATACTTATTGCTATAAAAGCATTAAATGTGCCGGCACCAAGAGACTGGAGGTTGTTAGAGAGCCAATTGGCCACCCGGGCCGAATCAATACTCTGGCTAAGATCATAACCCACATAGATCTCAGCTTCATTAATTTGATCCTTTACTGCCTGCAACACCATTTCTGAATTTGCAACAGCCTTGCCTATTTTTGACGTGAGCATGATGGCAGTAAGGGTGATAGGTACCAGGATCCCAATGAAGGAAAGGAACATAAGCAAAGCGGCTGCCAATACAGGTTGCCATCGCTTTTCTACCATCCAGGTCATAGGCTTTCTTAGCACAACATAAAGGGTGATTGCGCCAAGCACTCCTGAGAGATAAGGTAAAATCTCCCGAAAGATTAAAACCAGCATGAATAGAATGAGGAGTAGTACGAACAGTTGCCGCACTAAAGATGGTTTTAATCTGTTCATTGAAAAGTAATTATTTCTCGAATAACTGGTCTATATTTTTAAAAGCTTTGAATTCCAGCGCGTTTCCGCAGGGATCTTTAAAGAACATGGTGGCCTGTTCTCCTGCCTGTCCTTCAAACCGAATGTATGGCTCTATGACAAAATCAACATTCTTTGTTTTTAATTCCTGCGAGAAGGAATTAAAAGTTTCCCAATCCAGCACCACCCCAAAATGTGGAATGGGCACATCTTTTCCGTCTACAGGATTACTGCCGCTATTGTCAATTTCAGAAGCAGCTTTGTAATGTATTACCAGTTGATGTCCAAAAAAATTGAAATCTACCCAGTGATCACTACTTCTTCCTTCTTCCAGGTTTAAGGTTTCTCTATAAAATTTTCTTGCCTTTTCCAGATTGTCTACGGGAATGGCTAGGTGAAAAGGTTGGATCTTCTGCATTTTTTTAATGGTTGCGTAACGCGTTGATAAGTTCTTTCTTGCTCATTTTTGAACGTCCTTCTATCCCCACCTCTTTGGCTTTCTTATAAAGATCGTCTTTGCTACGGTCTTCATATTTATCGGCCTTACCACCTTTCTTACCTGTGTTCTCAGAATTGGCAATTCTTGCAGCTTTCTCCTTACTTGCCCCTTTATCTCTCAGGGCTTCGTATTGATCTTCGTTCTTGATGCGATTGTCTGGCATATCTTTTTTCTTAAAAATAAGCAGATATGCTCAATCATTTGCTTAATTGAGTGTTAAGATTCCCGGTTTCTTCTTTTACTTCGGAAGTTTTTCTGATTCTCCGGATTTTTTCCGAAGTTTTTCTTGGAAGTGGTATTGGAGGGTTTCGGCTTTGAACTCGCTGGTTTTTGCTCAACAGAAGCATCTTCTGTTTTACTTGATTCTCCCGTTAAGCGATCAAGGTCGTCCAGTTCCTTTTGGGTGAGATGACGATACTGCCCCACTGGCACATCAAGTTCAATATTCATGATGCGTATTCTCTTTAGCTTCACTACTTCATAACCCAGGTACTCGCACATTCTGCGAATTTGCCGGTTTAAACCCTGGGTGAGGATAATCCTGAAAACGAACTTGCTCAATTGTTCCACCTCACACTCGCGGGTAACGGTGTCTAAAATGGGAATTCCTGAAGACATTCTTTTTAGAAAGTCAGGCGTGATCAATCGGTCTACAGTAACTATGTACTCTTTTTCGTGATTGTTTCTCGCTCTAAGAATTTTATTGACAATATCCCCGTCGTCGGTGAGTAAAATCAGACCTTCACTGGGTTTGTCGAGTCTGCCAATGGGGAAGATTCGGGTAGGGAAATTTATATAATCTACAATATTCTTCTTTTCCGCCTGATTTGTAGTGCAAACAATGCCTATAGGTTTATTGAAAGCCAGGTAGACATTGTCTTTTTTTGGAGGCACAATGAGTTCGCCGTTCACCCGCACTTCATCTTCGGGGCTAACTTTTGTTCCCATTTCGGGGACCTTGCCGTTAATGGTTACCCGCCCCTGTTCAATGAGAGTATCGGCCTTACGGCGTGAGCAGTAGCCCACTTCACTTAGATATTTATTTAAACGGGTAAGGTTTTCAGAAGACATTCAGATGTATTAAAGAGTTAATCCCAATCTACCATAAAGTACTTGATTTTGGCATCATCGGGAATTTGGGAAGCCTGTATGCGGGTTTGCGTATCATAGCGCAGTTCTACGGGCAGCTGTTTTTTATCAATGGTTACATATACGTTCAATTCATCAATAAAAATCACGGCTGCGCTTAGAGTGTTCTCAATTCTCGAAATATCGTAGTTCTGTACAATATCCTGGAATGTACTTTCTTTTCCAAGACCTTTGGCCGTCTTATAACGCGGGTCGAGTACCTGGATGAATCCAATGGTACTGGTGGAGTCAAATGCCTGCACAGGTTCGATCAACAGGAGTTTGTTGCCCTGGTTATCATAAACTTCTATTTCATTGCTTTTCCTGTACAATTCGCTGTTACTTACCTGTTTTACAAGCGAGTCTTCAGCAAAAATTGAATCGAGTTGATTAATTTTTATGTCGCTGGTTAATCGTCCTATGCTATTAGAAGTAATCAGGAAAGGATCCTGTTCTTTTTCACAGGAAATCAGGAAGCCAGCAGTAACAAAAAGGAGGAGTAAAAAACTTTTTCGCATGATGTTTAGGTAATTTTTTAAAATTTAATGAGTCCCTCATTTCTATTATAAAGTAATGTGGGTGACTTTTTATTTTTGGGTTTTTTCAGATTGGTATGATCCCTTCCTTTATTCACCCAGTCATTTATTGTTTTATAGCTCCTGCTTCCCTCGTGCCCTTCTTTCTTCATGTAAGAGCTCTGTATTTTAAAATCTTCAGCATTTCAAATAATGACCTTTCAGTAAACGAAATTTTCTCCAACTTCATATACGGAAGCAAAACTTCTCTAAAATGCCATTTGCCGAACGCTTTTAAAATTTTTATAAAAGTAAGAATTGTGAGGGATTGGCGGACTTTCTTACGGGCCTAAATTAACGAACTGCCGGATTTAATAATGTGAAAGTTCCGTCGTTCGCGTTCATTTTGGCTTGTATTCCGTTGGGAATAGTGAAGTTATCGCTAATGTGCCCAATCATGCTTCCAGAAAATGCCGGAATTTTCAAAGGCTTTAAATAATGGTCCAGAACTTCTTCCAGGGTTAGGGAGCCATAACCTCCGGCGCCTCCGGGGTCACAATCGCTACACTTTCCAAAGATAAAACCACTTATTTGTTCCAGAACTCCGCCTAATTGTAGCTGTGACATCATCCTGTCTACGGCATAGATCTGTTCTCCTACATCTTCGAGGTAGAGAATTTTATTTTGCCAGTCGGTAGGGAAATAAGGTGTGCCCATAATATTGGTAAGTACAGAAAGATTTCCGCCCAGGAGTTCTCCCGTTGCAGTTCCCGGAGTAATGGTTCTTATCCTGTTTCTGGATTGGGCAAGCATTCCGCCTTTCTCATTTGGGTTTAAGTAGGCAACAGCTTCTGCATTAAAAAGAAGATCTTTAAAATGATCTACGGCAAAAGAATTCCATGTTGAGGTTGCCAAAGGTCCGTGAAAGGTTACAAGTCCGGTTTTTTTATAAATAGCCAGGTGCAATGCAGTAATGTCGCTGTAACCGATAAATATCTTCGGATTTTTTTTGATTTCCTCATAATCGAGCAGTGGCAGAATTCTCGCTGCCCCCGAGCCACCTCTAAGGCAAATTATCGCGTCAACTTCAGGATCCCGCCACATGTCATTAAATTCGGTAGCCCTTTGTTCATCAGTTCCTGCAAGGTGACCATGGCGGGTACGCACAAACTCTCCCAACTTCACTTTAAGGCCCATGGCCTGCATAGATTCAATAGCAATCTCATAAGGTTCAGACTCATATATGGCCCCCGCAGGGCTCACTATGCCAATGGTATCACCTGCAGCTAGGCGTTTTGGTTTAGAAACATCCTGTAAAGAACCGGTGACAGAAAATGAAGTGGCTAAACTATGAAGCGGAATTGCAAGGCTGCCAAGGCCCACATTGCGAAGAAAATTTCGTCTCTGCATAATTTTGGTTTAAAAATGGCATTTTTGAGCCTCCATAAAACTAATAATTTAAATGGATATCACGCAGAATGATCTCCATACCTGCTTTTATTTCTGCGGAAGGAACCATATAATTGTTATTCATAAAACTGAAGATGAGTATTTTGCCGCTTTTGGTTTTTAAATAGCCGCTTAAAGCATGTACGTTGCTAATTGTGCCGGTTTTGGCATAGATATAAGGCTCTTTGGCTTTATAAAAGTTCTTAATGGTGCCAGATTCACCTCCGGCAGGGAGCAGTTCAAAAAGCCTTTTTTGAGGCACCTCTTTAGAGATCTTTTCCAGGAGCTCTACCACTGTTTTAGGAGTGAATTTATTGTAGATGGACAAACCAGAGCCATCTACCCAGTTAATCTCCTGAGATAGATCCTGAAGGTGATTTTTCTTTATATAATTAATGGCTATATCCGTTTTAAGTGTGTCAGATATTTCTCTGGAACTCATAAGCAGTAGTTGCTCGGCGATAAAGTTGTCACTAACCTGCAGCATTCGCTTGTAAAGGCTGTCTGTAGGAATACTATACAACAGTTTGCTATTGCTGAAGTCTACTTTTTTAGGATCCAGTATTTTTACCGGTTTCTGAAGTGTGTCGGACAGTAGGGCGGTAACCAGATGTGGAGAATGAATAAAAGGAACAATTCGGCTTCTGTTTTCTGCTTCGGCGGGCTGCTGATAAAGGAATTTGTTTTGGTCGTGATCTCTCACAACTGTAAAGCTGCTTCCTGAGCTAAGAGAATCTTTTACGAGGTAACGATTGAAATACGCAGGTTTGGCAACGGGAACTGTATCTTCAGCTGAAGATGTGAAGGTGGCATAATTTCCGAAGAGAGGCATAGCTGCCCGTTCTACAGAATAGTAGTAGTTGTAATCATCCCACGACCAGCCGGGGCCAAAATGTTTTTCCTCATGTATAGGCGGCACGTAATAAAGGGTTTCATTTCTTTCTTTTAAGAAATCATAAACGGTAGTAGATTCCAGCTCGTCGTACAAAAAAGAAGGATCACCTGTCCCTCTAAAAATCAGGGAATCTTCCTTTACAATATACTCAAGGCCTACAGCGGAATCCCCTAAAATTTTTAATCCTGCATAGAAAGTAAACAGTTTGGTGTTTGAGGCCGGGGTGAAATATTTTTCGGAGTTGTGTTCAAAAACGACTTTTTTCTCAGCCGGATCATAAATATATATTCCGGAAAATCCTGTTTTAAAAGCCGGATATTCCTGCAATGTATTTTGTGCTTCCATAGTGAGCTTACGCGAGGAGGAGCAGGAGCTGAAGATTAAAACTATCAGAATAATTTGAAGAACAAGCTTCAAAAATGACATTTTTGAATGATTGTTTTTTCTCACTTGTAAGGGATTTTAAAAAGAAAATTCAAGTTAGCTTTTTTTTATTATCTAAAGGTTTTTAAGAAGAAAAGATTGAAACCTGAAAAAATTTAATAACTTTTCATCAATTATTAACTCAAAAACCAAACAAATGAGAAACAAAATTACACTGTTTTCATTCCTGATCGCTCTTTTGCAGTTCATGAATGTGCAGGCCCAGGAAAGGGTGATTTCGGGTACGGTAAGCAGTGCTCAAAGGAGTATGCCGATTCCCGGAGTAAACGTTATTATTGAAGGTACTAATAAAGGTACTGTGACAGACTTTGATGGGGATTTTTCTATTAAAGCAGAAACCGGAGATGTGCTTAGCTTCTCTTCTATTGGTTACCAAACTGTGAAACGTACTGTGGGCGAAAACGACCAGATTAATGTACAACTGGAAGCCGATCTCCAGGCCCTCGATGAGGTGGTGGTAACAGCCCTGGGGATTTCAAGGGATAAGAAATCCCTTGGATATGCCACGCAGGAAGTAGATGGGGAAGATCTAACAGTTGCAAAAGATCAAAATGTTATTGGAGCCCTGGGGGGAAGAGTTGCTGGAGTGCAGGTTACCGGATCATCGGGAGCAAGTATGGGGGGGACTCAAAAAATCAAAATTAGGGGAGTAAATTCTATAGGAGGAGGAGACCAGCCTTTAATAGTGATTGATGGTACGCCAATTTCAAATGCCAATTTTGCAGGGAGTGCAGGTGCCGATTATGGTAACCTGGGACAGGACGTGAACCCTGCCGATATTGAATCTGTGAATGTGTTAAAGGGTCCTGCAGCTTCAGCTTTATACGGAATTCGTGGACAGTATGGCGTTATTATGATCACCACAAAAAAAGGTGCGGCCGAAAAGTTTACGGTGCAGGCTAATTCCACTTTTTCAGTGCAGTCAACTTATGATTTTATGCCCTTACAGAACATGTATGGAGGAGGGTCTAGTTTAGATTTTAGAACACTTCCTAATGGAGATCCCTACGTAGATATATCTGTTGATGAAAGTTGGGGGCCTAGAATGGACGGGACAATGGTAAGGCAGGTCTTCAGTTTTTACCCTCAAGACCCTACCTATGGGCAATTAACTCCTTTTGTGCCTCATCCAGATAATATCAAAGATTTCTATGAAACCGGTTACACTTTTAATAATACTGTATCGGTTGCTGGTGGGGGAGAAAAGATCAACTTCAGAATTAGTCTGAATGATACAAAAATAGAAGGTGTAGAGCCAAATACACATTTAGATAGAAACAACCTTACTGTTCATGCCGATGCCGATGTAGTTGACAAAATAAATGTTTCAACCAATTTTACATTTGCCCGTAATGATGCGCAGCGCCCGGGACAGGGATCAGAGTTTGGGGCTAATTATCTCGTACAATGGTTTCAGCGTAATGTAGATATGAATAGATTGCGGGACTATCAGTATGAAGATGGAACTTATCTTCACTGGAATCTTAGCAGGCCAAGTTCTGAAACCGGAGAAGTTACTGATTTTGATCCTTTGTACTGGAATAATCCATTCTTTAATGCATACGAGAACCTTAGTCAGGATAACCGGGATAGGTTTTTTGGAGATGTGGGAATAACTTTTCAGGTATTGGAGAACCTTAGTTTGAGTGGACACATAAGAGGGGATCTTTATACCCAAAACATTCAGGAGCGTACTGCCTTTGGAGGTAAAAGCCTTCCATCTTTTTATATCGGAAAATTTCAGAACAAAGAATTTAACTATGAATTTCTTGCTCAATTTGATGAAGAGTGGGGAGATTTATCACTTAATGCCAGTTTGGGAGGAAATATCTGGAATAGGAACTACACCTATTTAACCATGGCAACCGTTGGGGGTCTTTCTTCACCGGGTTTTTATAATATTGATGCCTCGATAGATCGTCCTGAAACATCTAATTATCTTCTAAGAAAGCAGGTGAGGAGTTTGTTTGGTCTTGTTTCTTTAGGATACGCAGATACTTTTTTTGTAGATGCATCCTTGAGAAATGATAATTCTTCGGCCCTTCCTGAAGATAATAATTCCTATTGGTATCCTTCCATCTCTGGAAGTGTAATTTTTAGCGAATTTTTTGATTGGGACCCTTTAAGCTTTGCAAAGGTTAGGGCAAGTTATGCGCAGGCAGGATCTGATCTTTCTCCTTATGAAACAACAATGGGTTTTGGAGTGGGAACAGTGTATGAAGGTACTAATACTTTGTTTGTTCCAGATAACCTGAATAACCCAAATATAGAGCCGTCCTTTGCTCATTCATACGAGCTTGGGCTCGATTTAAGATTTTTCGACAGCAGGCTGGGAATTGATTTTACTTATTATGAACAAAAGAACAAGAACCAGATTATTAACCTTGATGTTTCAGGGGCCAGTGGTTATGGTTCCACTACAATCAACGCAGGTTTAATTGAAAATAAAGGTGTTGAGGTGGCGATAAATGCCAGGCCTATCGAAACTGGAAAATTCTTCTGGGACACCAATCTTAATTTCGCGAGTAACGAAAGTATGGTAGTAGAGCTGGCTCCTGGTATTGATGTGTATACTTACTCTTCCACAACTTACTCCAGTGTGACGAGCTACCTCAATTCTTATGAAGGGAAGCCTTTTGGAAGTCTTGTAGGTACAGCTTATCAAAGAGATGAAGCTACAGAGCAAATACTTTTAGGTGACGACAATATGCCGCTTTACACAGATGAAACCCATAATTTTGGGAGTGTGCTTCCAGATTTTACGGGAGGCTTCTCCAATACATTTAGTTATGGAAACTGGAGACTTTCAGGAATGATCGAGTTCCAGGGCGGCGGGCAGTTCTTTAGCCGGTCAAAAATGTTAGCGGTAAGAACCGGACAGGATCCCGTAACCGTTGCAATGAACGATAGAGGTGCAAATGTAAGGGATCCATTAGACCAGGGCGGTGGTGTAAAGGTAGAGGGAATTTCTGCTGCTACAGGTGAACCTGTAAGTGCTTATGTCAATGCCCGAAGCTATTACAGGAATGTATTGGGAAGACGAATCTACGAAGAGTGGCTTTTTGACGCTTCTTACGTAAAAATGAAAGAATTGAGGCTGGGATACAATCTTACCAAAGAGATCCTGGGCAATTTTCCTGTAGAGAGTGTACAATTAGCAGTGATTGCCCAAAATCCATTTATGATTTGGCAGGAAGCGCCAGAAGGTATTGACCCCTCTGCGATTTCTACGGGAGCCCAGTCAATTAGCTGGTACGAATCAGGTCAATTACCGTCAGTACGATCAATTGGCGTAGACGTAAACATTACTTTCTAAAAAACGAATTATGAAAAAATATATTATCATCTTATTATTTTGCAATCTTAGCTTGCTAGGATGTAACGAATTTGACGAAGATATTAATGTGAACCCAAACATACCGGGTGAAGCATCGGGAACACAATTAATTGCCAACGCCCAATTATATCTTCCATCTTTAAGTTCTTCCCCACAGGGAGAGTTTCTGGCCCAATACTTAGCAGAGACCCAGTACGTGGGGGTATCTTTGTACCCCGAAGGTTCCACAAACTTTTACTGGTTTTATGAGGGGCCGCTTATGAACCTTGAGACCGTTTTAAATTCTGAAGAAGATTTAAATGCTGCTGAAGGTCCGGTTGCTAACCAGCTTGCTGTGGCAAAAATTTTGAAAGCTTATTTTTACTGGAATCTAACCGATAGATGGGGTGATGTGCCTTACACTGAAGCTTTGCAGGGGAATAATAATTTCACCCCCGCATATGACACCCAGGAGTCTATTTATTCAAATTTTTTTGCGCTACTAAAAGAGGCCAATAATCAAATAGTCTCAGGTGATATTGATAATGACCTCGTCTATGGTGGCAATATGGAGAAATGGAAAAAGTTGGGTAATTCGCTAAGATTGTTAATGGCTCTTCGTCTTTCTGAAGTAGATCCTCAATGGGCGCAGGATGAGTTTAATGCTGCGATTTCCGATGGGGTGATGGACTCTAATGATGATAGCCTGGTCTTTAAACATTTAGCCGATGCTAACAATCAAAACTACTGGTATGATCAGGTAGTAGAAAGCAATCGGGAGTGGTGGGCTCTTACAGTTAACTTGGTTGAAGATATGAAACCGGTTGATGATCCGCGTCTTGAGGTGTATGGAAATCCTGCACGTGAAACCGGGGAGTTTATTGGTATGCCGTATGGTGAGACCGAAGCTATAGGGACTGAAGAATATTCACTGCTGGGGTCTGATATTACCGCCCAGGATGCTCCTGTTTATTTGGTAACCTACCCTCAGGTGTTGTTCGCTATTGCTGAAGCTGCGGAAAGAGACTGGATAACCGAAGATGCTGAAACTTACTATAACATGGCAATAGAAAAATCTGTTCTTCAGTGGACAGGTTCAACTGAAGGTGTAGAGGAGTTTATAAGTCAGCCAGAAGTTGCTTTTGATCCTGCAAATGCCATAGAGAGAATTTCAGAGCAACGTTGGATCCATTTATTTATGAATGGGTACGAAGCCTGGAGCGAATGGAGAAGAACAGGATTTCCCAATGATTTTGTTCAGCCCGAAGGACGTCCGGTGCCAACCCGACTTGCTTACCCCGATACCGAAGATTTCAACAACGCCGATAATTTTAATGAGGCTGTAGAACGACAATTTGGAGGGGAAGATTCTATTTATGGTACTGTATGGTGGGATGAATAAAAATCCATTCCCATAATTCTTAAAATCTCCCGATATTGTCGGGAGATTTTATTTTTTACATACTATGAGATACCCGTTCGTTCTTTTTGTTTCCCTTTTACTGCTTTCCTGTGGTACTGCCGGTACAAGTACTTCCCGAATTATAGATAAACCCATTGTTTTCAATGAAGAACGGGAGGAGCTAAGTTTGGCTTATATGAAAGATAGGTATGGTCTTGAAAAGGAAGATCCCACTATTGATCCTAAAATGATAGTACTTCACTGGACAGCTATTCCTACCCTCGAAAGATCTTTTGCAGCCTTTAAAGACCCTTACCTTCCCGGCAGCAGAACAGCAATTTCGGGGGCGAGTGACTTAAATGTGTCCACCCATTTTCTTGTTGACAGAGATGGAACCATTTATCGTCTAATGCCCGAAACCAAAATGGGGCGACATGTAATAGGATTAAACCACAGCAATAGGGGTGGAGAATGTTGGAGGTACTCCCGGGACGCCGCTAACTCAGGCTCAACTGGAAGCAAACATCTGGCTGGTAAGGTACCTGAAAACAAAATATGATATTGAGTACGTAATTGGTCATTACGAGTACACCAGGTTTGAAGATCACGAATTGTGGCTTGAAAAAGATGCCGATTACAGAACTCAGAAATCAGATCCGGGAGATGATTTTATGGAAAAGGTAAGGGCCGCTACTGCCGATCTTGCTTTTAAACCGGTTCCCGCACCTGCACCCGATAAAACCTTTTCTCTGGTTCGTGAAATTGTAGATCATTACCAGGATTATAAAGAACCAGGTTTTGAAGAAAGGCGTTTTAAGTATAATGATATCATGCCTGTCATTCAAAAATGGCAAAACGATGATTTGTTTGAAGTTAATCAGGTAGGTACGTCAATAGAAGGCAGAGACCTGTACTTGTTAAGTATCGGTTCAGGAGAAACTGATGTTTTTTTATGGTCGCAGATGCACGGTGATGAATCTACGGCAACTATGGCCATTTTTGACATTCTCAATTTTCTCGCACATGATTCCTTTCAGAAGGAAAAAGAAACAATGTTGAAGAAGGTGAAATTACATTTTCTGCCAATGCTCAATCCCGATGGGGCTGAGGTATTTCAGCGTAGAAACTCTTTAGGTATTGATGTTAATCGCGATGCTTTGCGTTTGCAATCACCTGAAGCAAAGACCTTAAAACGGGTTAGAGATAGCCTGGAAGCCGACTTTGGATTTAATCTTCATGATCAAAGCAGGTATTACAATACAGAGGGTTCAGAAAACCCGGCTACAATCTCATTTTTGGCACCTGCTTATAACTATGAGAAATCTATTAATGATGTTCGTGGAAATGCTATGAAACTTATTGTTCAAATGAATCAACTCCTGCAGGAATTTGCTCCGGGAAATGTGGGCAGGTACAATGATGATTTTGAACCACGGGCTTTTGGAGACAATATTCAGAAATGGGGGACCAGCACTATTTTGATAGAATCGGGCGGTTTTTCGGGAGATCCGGAAAAACAGGAAATTAGAAAATTGAACTTTCTAACAATTCTATCAGCCATCTTTTCTATTGCTGAAGAAGAATATGAGTCTATGGCTATTGCCGATTACAGCAAAATTCCTGAAAATGACAGCAAACTTTATGATCTCAAAATAAAGGGCTTGCAATATGCCCTTTTTGGAGAGCAATATATTCTTGACTTAGGAATAAATCATTCTGAAGTTTACACGCAAAATGAAAAGCAGCTTTTTTACAGAAGCTACATTGCTGATCAGGGAGATCTCTCAACAAATTTCGGGTATAATACACTGGATGCTTCAGGATTCGATTTTGAACCTGGGAAAATCTATGCCGAAGTTTTGCCCAATCTTGATGCTGTGGAAAAGTTGAATTTTTCAGATCTTCATTCAAAAGGCGTAGCTTATGTAAGGGTTCAAAACCTGCCAAAAGACAGAAGCTATTTTAATTATCCAATTGTAGTGGTAGGTGAAAATTTTAAAGTTTCAGAAGAAATAAAGGTGGGAATGAACCCAACTTTCTTCTTGACGAAAGCAGGAAAACCACATTATGCTGTCATTAATGGATTTGTTGTTCCTCTTGATGGAGAGGCTTCCAATTTTAGGAATGGGTTCATTATTCGGAATTAGGTTTTAAAGAATAAATCGGTTGCCGGAATAGATTGAATTTGGTTATCTAATGCCGGTTGCTAAATCCTGTTTTTATGTACCTTTGCCGCTTATGAAAGAACAGGAAATGAACGAGCTGGTGGAGCAGGGAAAGATGCTGCCGCTAATGGAAGAATTTTATACCATTCAGGGAGAAGGTTTTCACAAGGGAACTGCTGCTTACTTTATTCGTGTAGGCGGCTGCGATGTTGGTTGTCACTGGTGTGATGTTAAGGAAAGCTGGAATGCGAAGCTGCACCCTCCAACAGGAGTTGACACTATTGTTGGCAATGCTGTGAAACATAGTAAGACTGTGGTGGTCACGGGAGGGGAACCTCTTACCTGGAATATGGAGCCGCTTACCAGTAGTTTAAAGGAGAAAGGAGCAAAGATCCATATAGAGACTTCGGGAGCATACCCGGTGACTGGAACATGGGACTGGATTTGCCTTTCCCCGAAGAAAATCAAGCTACCCACTCCAGAGATCTACCAAATTGCAAATGAGCTGAAGGTGATAATTTTCAATAAACATGATTTTCAGTTTGCCGAGGAACAGGCGGCGCAGGTGAATGAGAATTGTATCCTTTATCTACAACCCGAATGGAGTAACCGTGAAAAGATGATGCCTCTAATTGTAGAATACGTAATGCAGAACCCCAGGTGGAAGGTGTCACTGCAAACACATAAATACCTGAACATCCCATAAAAAAACGCCCTTTCAAAAAGGGCGTTTTTAGATTATATTTTTCCTGTATTGTTGCTTCTTACTTTGGTTGCTTGAAGGGAATTTGTACATAGCGGTCATCCCAGCCAATAAACAAGTTTGCGCCATCGTTGGATTCTGCAAAGCTCATTGACAGTGCTTCAATGGGCACAGGTGATTTTCTTACAGGTACAGTGATACGGGCAACATCTTTTTCTACATGATAGTCGTATGCTCCCCAAATATTTGTGCTGTTATTAAGAATGATTGTCCATTCGTTTTCTTTTGGAATGGTAAAAAGCGTGTAAGTTCCTTTTTTGATGGTTTTGTTAGCTACCATGAGGTCCTGGTAAAGCGTGATTTCGGTGGCTTCATTGGCACCTGTTCTCCAAACTTCGCCAAAAGGAACCAATTTTCCGAAGACTTCACGATCACGGGTTTGAGGCCGGCTGTAAAGAACTCTGGCCATAGGTTCGTTGTTTTCTCCTCTAAATAAAGCGACATCCATAGGGCTCACATCAAGTTTTGAAAAGTTGGGCCCGTCATTATCTTTTAAAGTTTCCGTAGTGTCCTGAGCATATAATTGTGTGGTGAGTGACCCCGCCATAACTGCGAACATTATAAAATATTTCTTCATTTCCTGTGTTTTTGAATTATGGGTTAAATATAAACCATGCTGAATAATAATTAGTTAAGGTTTTCTTTAAATCGGGTTAAAAAGATGAGAAATTAAAATTCTCATTTCTGGCTTTTTAGGCTTCGTAATTTTGTCGTGTATAAGGGTGTGCTACAATTGTGAATAAATCTGTAAAATTTGGTTCAGGGGTAAATTACCGGAAAACACTTTTATCCAGAATTTTGAATGTAAAAATAAGGGAGGGAAGTGTTTGAGGTCCCTCTTCTCCAAACCGCTACAAGAGAGGATTTTTCCACATAAATTGTTGATAACTTCAAGGCTTTAACAATGAGGGTAGTGGTTTAACAGGCACGATTTTGGTATATTTGTTCGTTATAGAAATTGATAAAATTTTAACGAATTTAAATATGAGCGAAGAGGTTAAAAGAAGCAGTTATTCGGCTGACAGTATCCAGGCGCTGGAGGGGATGGAGCATGTGCGCATGCGTCCCTCCATGTACATTGGTGATACTGGGGTAAGAGGCTTGCATCACCTGGTGTATGAGGTGGTGGATAACTCTATTGATGAAGCGCTTGCCGGTCACTGTGATACCATTAGAGTAACCATAAACGAAGACAATTCTATTACTACAGAGGATAACGGTCGTGGTATTCCTGTAGATTTACATAAGAAAGAAGGTGTATCTGCACTTGAGGTTGTTATGACCAAGATTGGGGCAGGTGGGAAATTTGATAAAGATTCCTATAAAGTATCCGGTGGACTTCACGGGGTAGGGGTAAGTTGTGTGAACGCACTTTCAGACCAACTTAAAGCCACTGTTTACCGTGATGGAACTATCTGGGAGCAGGAATATGAAAAAGGTAAGCCTGTTTACCCGGTAAGATCGGTAGGAACTACCGATCTTAATGGTACTATCGTAACCTTTAAGCCCGATGCTACCATATTTCAGCAAACTACAGAGTACAGCTATGATACCCTTGCCAGCAGGATGCGTGAACTTGCCTTCCTCAACAAAGGGATCACAATTACGCTTACAGACCGTAGGGAAAAAGATGACAAGGGAGAGTTTATTTCTGAAGTTTTTCATTCCGAAGAAGGTCTAAAGGAATTTATAAAATTCCTTGATGGCACACGGGAGCCTATTATTAGCGAAGTAATTGCTATTGAAGGAGAGAAGAATGATATTCCGGTTGAGGTTGCGATGGTTTACAACACTTCCTTCAACGAAAATCTTCACTCATACGTTAACAACATCAATACCCACGAAGGAGGAACTCACCTTGCCGGTTTCAGAAGAGGGCTTACTACTACATTAAAAAAATACGCAGATGCTTCGGGACTACTCGATAAGCTGAAGTTTGAGATTTCGGGAGATGACTTCCGGGAAGGATTGACGGCAATTGTTTCAGTAAAAGTTTCAGAGCCTCAGTTTGAGGGTCAAACCAAGACCAAACTTGGGAACAGGGAAGTGACTGCTGCGGTTTCTCAGGCAGTTTCTGAAATGCTCGAAAATTACCTTGAAGAAAACCCGAATGATGCAAAAACCATTGTTCAAAAGGTGATCCTTGCAGCGCAGGCACGTCATGCGGCTAAGAAGGCCCGTGAAATGGTGCAGCGTAAAACCGTGATGAGCGGGGGTGGATTACCCGGTAAACTTTCAGATTGTGCTTCGCAAGATCCGCATGAGAGTGAGGTGTTCCTCGTAGAGGGAGACTCGGCGGGAGGAACGGCCAAGCAAGGTCGTGACCGTCATTTCCAGGCTATTTTGCCGCTAAGGGGTAAGATCCTTAACGTTGAAAAAGCAATGAGCCACAAGGTTTTTGAAAACGAAGAGATCAAGAACATCTATACAGCTCTGGGAGTTACTATTGGTACAGAAGAAGACAGTAAGGCACTGAATCTTACAAAGCTGAGGTACCACAAGATCGTGATCATGTGTGATGCCGATGTTGATGGTAGTCACATTGCTACATTGATTCTTACCTTCTTCTTTAGGTATATGAAAGAATTAATTGAAGCAGGCCACGTTTACATTGCTACGCCGCCACTTTACCTTATTAAGAAAGGAAGTAAAAAGCGTTACGCATGGAATAATAAGGAGCGTGATGAGATTGCCAATTCCTTTAGTGGAGGTGTGAGCGTTCAGCGTTACAAAGGTTTGGGGGAGATGAATGCAGAGCAATTGTGGGATACTACCATGAATCCTGAATTTAGAACTCTTCGCCAGGTGACCATTGACAACACTGGGGAAGCCGACAGGATCTTCTCTATGTTGATGGGAGATGAAGTGCCACCTCGTAGAGAATTTATTGAGAAGAATGCTGTTTATGCAAATATCGATGCTTAAACAAGCTTTAAATAATTTTAAAAAACCCTGCTTTTTAGCAGGGTTTTTTGTTTGGTGCAATCTGCTGAACAAGCTATACTTTTTTTGCTATTTTTACCTGATTACAAAATCCAATATTGTGAAAAAACTTTCCTATCTCTTTCTCCTTTTTCTTCTGCCATCTGCCTTAGTTGCTCAAACTGAAGATAATTCTCAGCTGTTTATTAACGATATGCTTGTGCTGGCCCAAAATTTTGCACAACCTGCTGCCGATGGAGCTTCCTACCAGGCCGGGGCCGGGTGGTTTAGTTCGGCTGCCGCCCTTGAAAAATGGGATTTTAGAGTGTCGGTGCATGGAAATGCCCTTTTTGTGCCCAATGATAAAAAATCGTTCAACCTTAGTAATAGCGATCTTGAATTGCTTGAAATGGAAGGAATCACTTCAGCTACTTTTCCTACAGCTTTTGGAGGTAGTACATCAGAATATTTTGTTGGAGATGTCACTTTTGAAAACCCGCTTACAGGTGGAGTGCTTACTGAAGCGGTTCGGTTCAAAGGAATTGATGGGATCAACAGAGATTATGTGCCTCATGCTTTTTTACAGGCATCTGTAGGAGTGTCTGCAGGTACAGAAATTACCGTACGTGCAATGCCTGAAGTTACCATTGATGGTGTTTCTGCCAGTACTTACGGTATAGGTGCAAAACATAGTCTTAGTCAGTATTTCAGAAATACATATGCCGAAGGTTTTCAGCTAGCTGTAGGGGCTTCTTACAGCAAGTTAAATGTAGATTATGAATTTGATCCCATTTCGGTTCAGAATTTCTTAACGATGAACCATATTGTTGTAGATGCTAATCTTTTTTTGGCTGAAGTTATAGGTTCCAAAAGATGGAATAATTTAGAAGTTTTTGCTGCAGCAGGAGTGATGAATTCCAATTTTGATTATGAAATGGGAGGAGACGGCATTGCGTTGCCTCGTGTAAACCAGGAACTTGGAGGGATAGAAGGAGGGCAAACCCAGTTTAAAGGTGATCTTGGTTTGAATCTTTATTTTAGCCGGTTTAGACTGAGTGCAATGATGACGGCAGGAGAATTTTTCAATGCTAATTTAGGTCTTTCGGTAGGTATATAATCACAGCTTTTTACGGCTTTTTTTGAGGGAAAAATCCTGTGAAATTCGTACTTTAGCAGGACTATTAATCAAACTAACTCACAATGAAAGTTACTATAGTAGGTGCCGGAGCTGTTGGAGCCAGCTGCGCGGAATATATCGCCATTAAAAATTTTGCTTCCGAAGTAGTTCTAATTGATATTAAAGAAGATTATGCCGAAGGTAAGGCCATGGATCTCATGCAAACTGCTTCCCTTCTTGGATTCGATACTAAAATTACCGGAAGTACAAATGACTATTCTAAAACAGCAAATTCAGACATTGCTGTAATTACCAGTGGAGTGCCACGTAAACCTGGGATGACCCGCGAAGAATTGATTGGGATCAATGCCGATATCGTAAAATCGGTATCTGAAAGCCTTTTAGAGCATTCTCCTAATGTGACTTTGATCGTGGTGAGTAATCCTATGGATACCATGACTTACCTGGTGCACAAAACCACTAAACTTCCGAAGAACAAAATTATAGGAATGGGTGGAGCTTTAGATAGCGCCCGTTTCAAATACAGAATTAGTGAAGCTCTTGACTGCCCTTCGTCAGATGTTGACGGGATGGTAATTGGAGGTCACAGTGATACTGGAATGGTGCCTTTAACAAGACTTGCCACCCGTAACTCTGTACCTGTGTCAGAATTCCTTTCTGAAGATCGCATCAACCAGATTTCTGAAGATACTAAGGTAGGAGGAGCAACTCTTACTAAAATGCTTGGCACCAGTGCCTGGTATGCACCAGGAGCTGCTGTTTCTTCACTTGTACAGGCAATTGCCTGTGACCAGAAGAAAATGTTCCCTTGTTCTGCCCTTTTAGAAGGGGAATATGGGCTTAACGATCTTTGTATTGGAGTACCTGTGATTCTTGGTAAAGATGGGATCGAGAAAATTGTTGAAGTAGAACTTGACGAGGCAGAAAAAGCTAAACTTAAAGAAAGTGCTTCAGGGGTTTCAAAAACCAACGATCTTCTTGAGGTGAAATAATCAGGATCAAATAAATTTTTTAAAGAAGCTTCTCAAAAGTGCCATTTTTGAGGGGAACTTTCATCGCAACAGTGAATTGGCGTGATGAAACCTCCCATTGTAAGGTGCTCTTGGAAAGCTTCTTTTTTTGGTTTTAAAAGTTAATTTTTTCAAAAAATATAATTGGGATTTCTATCTTGAAAACCTATATTTGTCCGTTTTTAAAAAATGAACATAAATTAAAGAATAATGCAGAACAAGGGAATAATCAAGGTATTTGCAATTTTGTTTGCCCTGGTATGTATCTACCAGTTGTCTTTCACCTTTATTGCTGGCAACATTGAGGGAGATGCCGAAGAATTTGCACAGCAGGAAGTCCCCGAGAGTGTAGATGGTTACATTACAGCGCGGGAAAGAGCAGAACAAAGGTATCTTGATTCCATTGGGAATGAAGAGGTTTTTCTTGGAATCACCTACAATTCGGCTAAGGAAAAAGAGCTTAACAAAGGGCTTGACTTAAAAGGAGGTATTAACGTAATTCTCCAAATTTCGGTTAAAGATATCCTTCGGGAATTAGCCAATAACAGTAAAGATCCTGCTTTTAACCAGGCGCTGTTAAGAGCAGACGAAGCTCAAAAAACAAGTCAGGAGAACTATCTTGACCTTTTCTTTGAAGCTTTTGAAGAGATTCCGGATGCACGCCTTGCTTCTCCCGATATTTTTGCAAATAGAAATCTTAGCGATGAGATCAATTTTGAAATGACTAATGAGGAAGTAAAGCCTATAATTAGAAGAAAAATTGATGAGTCTATTGTTTCGGCGTTTGAAGTGCTTAGAAAACGTATCGATAAATTCGGGGTTACTCAACCCAATATTCAGCGTCTTGGATCTTCAGGAAGAATTCTTGTTGAATTACCGGGAGCTAAAGAAATTCAACGTGTACAGGACCTTTTACAGAGTACAGCTCAGTTAGAGTTCTGGCATGTTTATAAGAGCAATGAATTCCAAAACTTCTTTGTGCAGGCAAATAACCTGCTTAAGCAAATCGAAGTTGAGGAAACTGCAGAGACTGCAGAAGCCGATGTAGATACTGCACAGGCCGGGCAGGATGAGATCGATGCTCTTTTAGAATCGGCTAGTGATACTGCACAGGTAGCTGAACAAAACAATCCTTTATTTGACTTAATGGCTTCTCCTGGTTTCCAAGGGGGGCCGGTACTGGCTACATTTAATATCGCAGATACTGCAAAAGTAAGACAGTATCTTAATATGCCGCAGGTGCGCAACCTTCTTGAAGGCGAGCAGCGGTACACAAAGTTTGTATGGGGAATCACCGATGAGGATGATGCAGTTGCCGCTCTTTATGCCTTGAAAGGAAACAGGCAAAATGAGCCGCCACTTTCGGGAAGTGTGATTACCGATGCTACCCAGGCTTACGATCAGGTAGGTAGAGTTGCAGTAACTATGCAAATGAACGGAAAAGGAGCCAAGACCTGGGAAGAAATGACAGGTTACGCTTTTGAGAACCAAAGTCAAATAGCTATCGTTCTTGATAACGTAGTGTATTCGGCTCCGGGAGTTTCTACCGGCCCAATTTCAGGTGGTAGAAGTGAGATCACAGGAGATTTTTCTATTACCGAAGGGCAGGATTTAGCAAACGTATTGCGTGCGGGTAAACTGCCTGCTTCTGCAGATATTGTACAGAGCGAAATCGTAGGTCCGTCACTTGGGCAGGAAGCTATTGATAGCGGTATCATGTCATTCGCTATTGCTTTAATTCTTGTATTGTTATGGATGATCTTCTACTACGGAAAAGCCGGTATCTTCGCCGATATCGCTCTTGTAGTAAACATCCTGTTCATTTTTGGTGTACTTGCAGGCCTTGGAGCGGTACTTACATTACCTGGTATTGCCGGTATCGTGCTTACCATTGGTATGTCGGTAGATGCGAATGTGCTTATCTTTGAACGTATTCGGGAAGAATATGCGAAAGGGAAGGTTCAAAAAGATGCCATTAGAGATGGTTTTAGCAATGCACTTTCTTCAATTCTTGATGCAAACATTACAACCGGTCTTACGGCATTGATCCTCTTGGTTCTTGGAACAGGACCTATCAAAGGTTTCGCCACAACTTTATTAATAGGTATTGCAACTTCACTTTTCACAGCGATCTTTATTACAAGATTGTTCATTGACAACTATGCCAAGAATCCAAATAAGAGTCTTGAATTCTCTACAGGGGTTACTAAAAACCTTTTCTCTGGCTTGAGCATTAAGTTCCTGCAAAAGAGAAAAACCTTCTATGTGGTTTCAGGAATATTCCTTCTTGTGAGTTTAGGTTCTCTTTTCACTCAGGGATTGAACCAGGGTGTTGATTTTGTTGGAGGAAGAAGTTATACAGTAAGATTTGATAAGGCTGTAAATCCAACCGAACTTGAGGATGAGCTTGTGACCGAATTTGGAAGTGCCAGCGCCAAGACCTTTGGAGCAGCAAACCAGATCAAGATCACAACAAAATATAAGGTAGAAGAAGAAGGCAGTGAGGTAGATGAAGAAATTACTCAAAAGCTTTTTGCTGCTGTGCAGTCTTACCTTCCTGAAGGAACAACTTACGAAGACTTTACCGTTGGAGGTGAAGGGGAAAGAGAGATTGGTATCATGCAGTCTATTAAAGTAGGTCCTTCTATAGCAGATGATATTAAGCAGGCCTCTATTTGGGCGGTACTAGGATCTCTTTTAGTGATCTTCCTGTACATCCTCTTGAGGTTTAGAAAATATCAGTTCTCTTTGGGGGCTGTGGTTGCAGTTATTCACGATGTCCTTATAGTATTGGGGGTATTCTCCCTTACTTATAAGTTCATGCCTTTCAACATGGAGATCGACCAGGCGTTTATTGCTGCGATCCTTACGGTGGTAGGTTACTCGCTTAACGATACCGTGGTAATCTTTGACAGGATCAGGGAGTTCTTCAATGAACATCCTTCCTGGACCAAGAAAGATGCAATCAATGCAGCGATCAACAGTACGGTTAGTCGTACAATAAACACCTCTTTAACTACACTTGTAGTACTTCTTGCGATCTTCATCTTTGGAGGGGAAAGCATTAGAGGATTCATGTTTGCTCTTATTGTAGGTGTGATAGTGGGTACATACTCTTCTATCTTTATTGCAACTCCTATTACTTACGATACCTTTAATAAGGAGACTAAGAAAAGAAAGCTTAAACAAAAAGAAACGGTGGAGTAAGAGCCACAAGCATATTATATAAAAAGAGCCTTTCTTCGGAAAGGCTCTTTTTTTTGCCATTTTTGAGAGGGTGGGTATAGTTGTTCAGGTTTTTCTCATGCTTTTTAAAATATCTTTTCTTCTGAAGGTTCAAAGAAGTTACACGCTTTCGCTGATGTCACTGAAAAGCCTTTTTCTCTCAGATAAATTAAATACTCCTGCTGAAGTAAAAGCTAAAGGGTGTTACCGATATTATTTTATGCTGAAAAGGCGCTCCTAAAGCCATAATTCTGTTGCTGAAGGTGAGAGTAAAGCATTAATTCTGTTGCTGAAGGTGAAGTGAAGCAGGGATGAATTTCTTGTCTATGGACTACCCAAAAATGTCATTTTTGACTACCGGTAAAATCAGGGAATAAAGATGATTTCCGTCCTCTTTTCTGCTCTGGGGTGAGTCGGGGATAAAAAGGAGGAAAATTAATTGAGCCGGGGATTGGACAGGGTAAAAGAAAATACTCTTCAAAAATACCATTTTTGAAGAGTATTTTTGAAGTTAATCTCTGTTTAAGATAAGACTGTCGCCCACAGCCAGGTTCCATTGGTCTGAGAGTCCTGCATTGACCTCCAGGACATATTGAGCCGGCTTTTCTGAAGGGATTGTCTCCAGGCTTTTTGGTGGGGCGTTCTTCTTAATGCTTACCACTTTATTATTTGCATCGAGAAAGATGAGATCAAGCGGAATATTCGTGTTTTTCATGTAAAATCCACGTGGGGCTTCATCTTCAAAGATAAAGATCATTCCCTGGTCGTCTTCCATAGAAGTACGGTACATGAGACCGGTTTCCCGCTGGTAATCGTCATCGGCGATTTCCAATTGCAAGTGCTGGATGGTGTCACCTGTTTCTTTTGTGAGGTAAGCTTCAGCCTCTTTCGTAAAAGTAATAGGTTCGGCGATATCCTGCTGTACGGGTTCTTTGTTGTCCTTGCAGCTCAGCAACACGCTTGTAGCAAGAAAAATGCTGAAAAAAGTGCTTTTCCTTATCATTTTACGCGACTTTTAGTCGAGGGTCTGTACATGAAGTAGAAACCGGCAATGATAAACGGAACGCTCAGCCATTGACCTGTATTCAATACCCAGTTCACCCTTTCGCCTACTTGCGGTTCTTTCACGAATTCTACAAAGAATCGGACAGACCATAGCAGTACTAAGAAAAGTCCAAAAATATAACCCAGTTTTTCCCTTTTAAGGGTTTTCCAGTAAGTGAACCAAAGTATGAGAAACACCACAAGGTAGCAGGCTGCTTCGTAAAGCTGGGCTGGATGCCTTGCAAAATCCTCACCCAGTTTTGTGAAAACCACTCCAAAATCGCTGTTTGTAGGTTTTCCTATAATTTCAGAATTCATGAAGTTACCAATCCGTACAAAAATACCTCCACAAGCTACAGGAATAACAATCCTGTCAAGGATCCAAAGAACCGGCTTATGCAATATATTGCGGCAGTACAGGTACATGGCGGTGATGATACCTATTGCCGCCCCGTGACTTGCAAGCCCTCTAAAACCGGTGAATTCAAACTCAGGTTCAAATCTTACGGGTAGAAATATTTCAAGAAGGTGGTTTTGAAAATAGTCCCAGTCATAGAAAATAACATGTCCCAGCCTGGCGCCAATAAGAGTGGCAAGTACGGTGTAAATAAAAAGTGAATCCAGTTTTTCAATAGCAATTCCCTCTCTTTCGTAAATGCTCTTCATAAGGTACCAGCCTATGGTGAAGGCAACAACGAACATTAAACTGTAGTAGTGAATGACGAAAAATCCCAGATCAATTCCTTCGGAAGGATTCCAGTAGATTTTATTGAAAAGCATGAAATTGTTTTATTGTTGGAAGGTAAAGATACATATTTGGCGCCTTTCCTGATTATTTTTCCTCCTGAAGTTTCTTTGGAACAGGATCATATCCCTGTCCTCCCCACGGATTGCAACTGGCAATTCGTTTTATGGAGAGCCAGCTTCCTTTTAGAGCACCGTGCTGTTGCAGGGCTTCAACAGTATACTGGGAACAGGTAGGCGTGTAGCGACAGCTTGCAGGCGTGAGTGGCGAGATGAATCTTTGGTAGGTCCTCACCAAACCTATAAGCGGATATGTAAGCCACTTTCTCACAAGAATTTTTGTTATTCTATGGTAAAGCTGGTGCCGTCTTTGCCATCCTTCAGCTGAATCCCAATCTCCAGGAGTTCATCCCTTATCTTATCGCTGGTAGCAAAATCTTTGTTAGCTCTGGCCTCTGCTCTTAATTTAATGAGCAGTTCTACTGTGCCTGAAAGTTTATTTCCGAAGTCATTATCGGCAGCTTCAGCAGTATCTACAAGTCCGAGAACGTCAAAAATGAAGTCGGATATTGTCTTTTTTAGCACCTCGAGGTCTTCAGCTGTAATCTTAGCTTTTCCGTCTTTAATGATGTTGATCTGCTTTACAGCTTCAAAAAGTTGCGCAATGAGAATGGGACTATTAAAATCGTCATTCATAGCATCATAACACTTCTGTCTCCATTCAGCTACATCAAAGTCGGAAGTTGCTGCGGTTTCCAGATGATCAAGTGCATGATAGGCATCCATCAATCGCTGAAAACCTTTTTCACTGGCCACAAGAGCTTCGTTTGAGAAATCGAGTATGCTGCGGTAGTTTGCCTGCAACATAAAGAACCGTGCTACTGTAGGTGCAAATCCTTTTTCGAGATTGGGATTGTCTCCTGTAAAGATCTCATTGGGAAGGATGTTATTACCTGTGCTTTTAGCCATTTTCTTCCCGTTAAGGGTAAGCATATTGGCATGCATCCAGTAATTTACCGGGGTCTTTCCTGTAGCGGCTTCTCCCTGTGCAATCTCACATTCATGATGCGGAAATTTCAGATCCATTCCGCCGCCGTGAATGTCAAACTCCTCTCCCAGATATTTTGAGCTCATCACGGTACATTCCAGGTGCCAGCCTGGGAAACCATCGCTCCATGGCGAAGGCCAGCGCATGATGTGTTGAGGTTCGGCTTTTTTCCAGAGCGCAAAATCCTGCGGATTCCTTTTATCGCTTTGTGCAGCCAGCTCCCGGGTATTGGGGATCATGTCTTCCAGCTTTCTTCCGCTTAATTTGCCATAGTCATGAGATTCGTTGAATTTGATGACATCAAAGTAAACAGAACCGTTAGCTTCGTATGCATAGCCTTTTTCAAGGATCTCCTTGATAATCTCTATCTGCTCAACAATATGGCCGGTTGCGGTAGGCTCAATGCTTGGTGGGAGGTTGTTGAACTTCTGCAGAATATTGTGAAAATCTACAGTGTATCGCTGCACAACTTCCATAGGCTCAATTTGCTCAAGGCGTGCTTTTTTAGCGATCCTGTCTTCCCCTGAGTCGGCGTCATTTTCTAAATGCCCGGCATCGGTAATATTTCGTACATACCGCACTTTGTAGCCCAGGTGTTTTAGGTATCTAAAAACAAGATCAAAGGAGATAAATGTGCGGCAATTGCCAAGATGCACATTGCTGTAAACCGTAGGGCCGCAAACATACATGCCCACGGTACCTTCATTGATAGGTTTAAAAACTTCTTTTTCTCCCGATATTGAGTTGTAGATCTTTAATTCCTGCTGCTGGTAAAGTGCCATAAAAAATGTACAGATTTAGAATTCGGTTTCCAGATTGATGTAGTCTAAAAAGTCGCGTCTTGCTTCGGGATCTTTGAATCTTCCGCCGTATTCGCTGGTAACGGTACTGCTTTCGATATCCCTGATTCCGCGGCTGTTTACACAAAGGTGCTTGGCATCAATCACGCAGGCAACATCTTCGGTGCCCAATACTTCCTGGAGCTCCTTTACAATTTGCATGGTCAATCTCTCCTGTACCTGTGGGCGCTTGGCGTAATAATCTACAATGCGGTTCATTTTTGAAAGCCCTACAACGGTACCGTTGGAAATATATCCTACGTGTGCTCGTCCTACTATTGGCAGCAGGTGGTGCTCACAGGTAGAGTAGAGGGTGATGTTCTTTTCTACCAACATCTCCCCGTATTTATACTTGTTTTGAAAGGTTGAAGCCTTTGGTTTCAATTGAGGGTGCAACCCGCCAAATACTTCTTTAACAAACATCTTGGCTACCCTTTTTGGAGTTCCTTTAAGGCTATCATCGGTAAGATCAAGGCCCAGGGTGTCCAGGATGCTCTGTACGTCTTTTTGGATGCGTTCAATCTTTTCCTCATCACTTATTTCAAAGGCATCTTTACGCATAGGAGTGTCTGTATTGGGGCTTACAAAAGCATCTCCCATTTCATCAATAGCCTCGTCTATATTGTCTTTTTTCATAATTCTATATAAAGTAGCGTCTAAAACACTTGGTAAGTAAGCTTGCAAAGATACATATTTAAACCCTTTTTTGGAAGTCTGTTGCAGCAAGTTCAATGGCTGAAATAGTATAAAAAATAAAAACAGCCCGAAGGCTGTTTTCTATATTAAAAACCTATGTGCTACAAGCCAAAACCTATGGTGAGCACATAATTTGAATTGTCTCTTGAAATTCCCATTCTGTCTGTTAATCCTGCCTGATATAATTTTGGGTTTGTTTTGCGTGAAGAATGATCGTAAGCGAAGTCAATTTTGATACTTCCAAAGCTGTATCCAATCCCGGCCGAATAACCTTCAAGGTCTCCCATGGGTAGTTCATTTGCATAAGGAGTTTCTTCAAACCTGTATCCGCCTCTAAGGCTCCAATTCTGAATTCTGTACTCACCTCCAAGTCTAAATTTTGAAGCCCCTCCCAATTCATTGGAGATGATATTGTTTTGTTCCATAAAAGCAGGGTCATCTGTAGGTTTGAATTTTGTGGTAGAGTAGTCCTTATAGGTGTAATCAAAACTAATAAGTGCCGATGCACCAAAAAGATAAGCCAAACTTCCCGTGTAGCTGGCAGGAGTTTGCAACTTATAATCGGGGTAAATGTTGACGATATTAGGTTCTACATAATCAATGTCGGTCTCGATATACTGGCTTGTTTCTTCAGAAATTGTGTACCAGGTAGGAGATTCATAGGCTAATCCGGCCCTTACATTGTTTCCTATCTTGGCGAGAGCCCCTAATTGCAGGCTAAAGCCAGATCCTAATGTATTTAATTGATCTTCGAAATATACATACTCATCGGGTGCCTGTAGATTTTCTTCATCAATAGAAGTCATTCTTTCATAGTTGATGAAGTGGGAGTTCAGGTTAATTCCCAGGTACAGAAAATCCTGGTATTGAGAAGCGAAATTGAAGCTCAGTTTCCCATTTAGTCCCGTTGCGGTATAGTTGTAAATTTGATCGTATGTTCCCGGAGATAAGATACTGCTGTAAGAGTCGAGTTCCAGAAAAGCAGGATCTGATTCTGGAAGGTTGTTTGGGTTATCTACGCCAATCACTCCGCCCCAAAGGCCTAAATAGGCCTGTTGAGCTCCAAACCCTAAAGTCTCTCCCAGCCTGGCATATGCCTCGCCGTCAGATTCATTTCTGTAAGGGATAAGGTATTCAACGGGAGTGCCATTGGCATAAGCCAGAAAGTACTGGTCTATTGAATGGGGGTTATTTCCCCTGGCCGAATAGGTGTTATTGAAACTTGAAGATTTATTGAAATTAAAACCGAGGGAAAACTTTTTCCAGTTTGCGTTCTCATTTCTATTGTTAAAGATAAAAACGGCTCCGGCCTGCCCAAGATCAACATTAGAATCGGAACTGGAATTATAGCCGTTCATAAAGCTTACGTCACTGTTGCTGTTCTCTACGTTGAGACTAATCGAGGCGAAACTTGAGAGGAATACTGCTGAACCGGCAGGATTCACATTAAGAGAGGAGAGATCGCCTCCCAGGGCGCCAAAAGCACCACTCATGGCCCGATATCGTGCTGTTCCGTTAAGATCTGTTGTAGAATATCTTACAGCATCTGTTATATTTTGAGCCTCCACAGTCATGGAAATCATGGCTGTGAAGGCAAAAATTAATCTTTTCATTTATGAAGTGTTTTAGGGGAATTATCTACCGCCGCCACGTGACCTGCTTGATGATGAACTGGCTCGAGGTGCCGAAGAGGATCTTACTGTTGAAGAAGATCTTACTGATGGCGTAGAAGACCGGTAAGAACTGTTGTTGCTTCTTGAAGAACGACTTGTTCTCACTGCAGGTCTTGAATCTGATGAAGTGTTACTTCTTACAGCAGGTGTAGACCTGCGTTGGGTTGCACTTCTATAGCTTCTTTCAGATGAATCGCTGCTACGACTTACTGTAGATCTTGTTCTGGTAGAACGGGTTTGATAAGTTCTGTCATTATTAGATCTCGTTGCGGCAGCTCTCACGTTACGGGTGTTGGAATATCCCTGAATTCTGGAAACACGGCTTTCTGAGGCTTCGGTATTCCGGTAGCGATTAGAATAGCTGTCTCTGCGCCCTGCATTATAAGCCACTTCACGTGTGTTATAAGAACGGTAGTGGTTATAATATCCGCCGTAAGGATAGTATGGGGAGTATCTGTGGCCGTAACCATAATATCCACCCCAGCCGTAACCCCAGCCAATGTTCCATCTCCATGAGGGGTAGGCGTAAGAATGTCCGAAGTAAAATGGATCATAAAAGCCGTAGCAATAGTAACGGGGTCCCAAGAATGGATCATATAATCCGGCATAATGCGGATAACCAAATCCGTAACCATAGTGGTATGGGCTGTAAAACGGATAGTTGTTGTAAATGTTTACTGCGATCTCATCGGGGTCAGTTCCCCATGCGGCACGTCCGGGTTCATATTCCAAACCTTCGGCTCCAAACATATTTTCATCATATTGACCCGATGAATATGTTTCTACATCAGTAAAAATTGCTCCATTTTCAGGAACAGCTTCAAACTGTGCGGCTTTTTCTCCAAAGAGGTTTTTATAATAAAGGGCGTCTTCGTAAGATTCCTCGTAATCATTAGCAGTATACGCCTCTTCATTATCTGAGGAGTTGTAAATGCCGTCGTTGTCATAGCCGGCATACTGATAAGAACTACAGGAAGCTAAAAAAAACAGAGCGCCTAGTGCTGTAAAAAGGCTTCTCACGTTTAAAAGCTTGTAGTATCGTTTCATGACGTTGAATAATTTATTGAACAAAGATAAAAATAGTTAGTTTTGCGCTAACTTTATTTCACTAACAAGGTACAACATTTGTGCCAAAAGACTGGAGATGGCAAAGAACCTAACTACCCGAAAAGAAGATTACTCAAAATGGTATAACGAACTGGTTGTGAAGGCCGACCTGGCAGAAAATTCTGCCGTGAGAGGCTGTATGGTTATTAAACCTTACGGTTATGCAATTTGGGAAAAAATGCAGGCACAACTTGATAAAATGTTTAAGGAAACAGGACATCAAAATGCTTATTTCCCGCTCTTTGTTCCTAAAAGCCTGTTTGAAGCTGAAGAAAAGAATGCTGAAGGTTTTGCTAAAGAATGTGCTATAGTTACTCATTATCGATTAAAGAACGATCCCGATAATGCCGGAAAATTAATAGTAGATCCTGATGCAAAGCTGGAAGAAGAGCTGGTAGTAAGGCCAACATCTGAAGCTATTATCTGGAATACTTATAAAGGCTGGATACAGTCGTACCGCGATTTGCCCATCCTGGTAAACCAATGGGCCAATGTAGTGCGCTGGGAGATGCGTACCAGGCTTTTTCTGCGTACAGCCGAATTTTTATGGCAGGAAGGTCACACCGCACACGCCACTAAGGCTGAGGCATTGGCCGAGACAGAACAAATGAATAATATCTATGCAGAATTTGCCGAAAATTTCATGGCAATGCCTGTGATAAAGGGTAGAAAAACAGAGAGTGAGCGTTTTGCAGGGGCTGTAGAAACTTACTGTATAGAAGCAATGATGCAGGATGGAAAAGCCTTACAAGCCGGGACTTCTCACTTCTTGGGGCAGAACTTCGCTAAGGCATTTGATGTGAAATTTGCTACAAAAGAAGGGGGGCTGGAGCATGTTTGGGCTACTTCATGGGGAGTGTCTACAAGATTGATGGGAGCGTTGATTATGACGCATAGTGATGATAATGGGTTAGTGCTGCCTCCAAACCTGGCGCCAATACAGGTTGTAATTGTGCCAATTTACAAAGGGCAGGAGCAATTAGATCAAATTTCGGAAGTTGCCAATAAGCTTACTGCCGATCTTAGGGCCCAGGGAATTTCGGTAAAATACGATGATCGCGATACTCAAAAGCCAGGTTGGAAATTTGCACAGTATGAACTGCAGGGGGTTCCTGTAAGAATAGCTATTGGCCCTAAAGATCTTGAAAAGGGTTCTGTGGAGTTAGCAAGAAGAGATACGCTGAGTAAAGAGTTTGTTCAGCAAAACGAGGTAGTAGAGCGGGTAAAAGGGCTTATGACCGAGATTCAGGAGAATCTTCACAATAAAGCAAAGGCCTTTCGTAACGAACATATTACAGTGGTTAACGATTTTGAAGAGTTCAAGAAAGTGCTTAAGGAAAAGGGAGGGTTTATTTCAGCGCATTGGGATGGCACTGCAGAGACAGAAAATAGGATCAAAGAACTTACAAAGGCTACCATCCGTTTAATCCCTTTTGATAATGAAAAAGAGGAAGGCGTTTGTGTTTTCACCGGGAAACCATCGGTGGGGAGGGTGCTATTTGCAAAGGCTTATTAATTTTTTTAAAAAAAATTCCTCAACATTTGCGGCATTCAAAAATAGTTGTATTTTTGCATCCGCATTTGAAAATAAATGGTCCGTTCGTCTAGGGGTTAGGACGCCAGGTTTTCATCCTGGTAACAGGGGTTCGATTCCCCTACGGACTACAAAGGTTTACAAGTCGTGTAAACCATCTTTGAAATAGTAAATTGGTCCGTTCGTCTAGGGGTTAGGACGCCAGGTTTTCATCCTGGTAACAGGGGTTCGATTCCCCTACGGACTACAGAAAAAGAATTAATTTAATAAGAGTATAATGGCAAATCATAAGTCATCGTTAAAGAGGATCCGTAGCAACGAGACAAAACGTCTTAGAAATCGCTACCAGCATAAAACTACCAGGAATGCCATCAAAAAGTTACGTGAGGCAGGAAAAGAGGAGGCAGAGACTTTGTACCCTACTGTAGCTTCTATGATTGACAAATTAGCGAAGAAAAACATTATTCATGATAATAAAGCCTCTAATCTTAAATCAAGATTAGCTAAGCACGTAGCTGCGCTTTAATTAAGATAGTGTTCAATTTATATAGGAATGCCTTTCGTCTTGACGAAAGGCATTTTTTATTTTTTAAAATCAGATGATAAAAACAGACCATGAATCATGATCAAAACTGGGGGATTAGGCAAAAATTGTGGTTAATCTGAACAGGAAGAATTCGATATTTTTTACTCCTCTAAACTGGCTTCTAAAAGCTTATGGTATTCAATTAAAGGATACTACTGAAACATTTATACTCCTGTTCTAAGATAGTTTAAGGATGGTAGTGCATGGACATATTATTTTCTTCCTGCGTAAGGAGGAGTGTCTATAAGCGGGAGGAATGTTTTTTTCTAAGGAGTTGTAGCAACAAGGTATCAAAGGGATCAAGAACAAAAGTTGTGGACTAGCTAAATAATGTAGTTAATCTGTACAGGAAAAATTCTACATTTTTCACCCCTCTAAATTGACTTCTAAAAGCTTTAATTTTTGCATTGAATGATTCTGCTGAAGCATTTGTGCTTCTATTTCTAAAGTAGTTTAAGATCGATCTGTAGTTGAGACTTATTGTTGTGGCAACGGTGTTAAATGATTTAAATCCGGATTCTTCTACTTCTTTATACCAATGGGCTAATCTTGTATATCCTGCTTCAATAGATTTTGTCTGGTTAAATACATTTCTAAGGCTATTGACAAGTGCATAGGCTTTATCAATGTCTGTATATTCATGGAACAAGATTTTAGCTCTTTTAGATTGACTTTCTGTCCATTTCGATGGAGCTTTGTATAGCAGATATCTACTCCTGGCCAATAACTGTTTCCTGGTATCTCCATTGGTAAAGGTCTCTGGAGTATAACTTTGGCCTTTTAATTTTCTCTTCTGTATCTGCTCGTTTTCATAATCAATTGCTTCCCATCGATGCTTGATCCGGAGGTTCTGAAGGGCTTCAATAGCCAGCTTCTGGACGTGGAATCGATCTGTGACTTTTATTGCTTTTGGAAAACATTTCTGCACGATAAGCTTCATGGAATGAGCCATATCTAAGCTTATCTCCTTCACTTTATTGCGTTGATAAGAAGGGATCTTTAGTAATTGCTCAATGATAGCTTCAGCTTTAGTACCGGCAATAATAGCTACAAGTGCTCCTTTTTTACCTTTAGCCTTCTTATTGGTGATGATCGTGTAGAGCTCTCCTTTGGATAGAGCAGTCTCATCAATGGAGAGGTAAGGTCCCATATTCTCTGGAAAGATAAGCCACTTTCTGGCGTGCTTCTTTTCTTTCCACTGCTTAAAATCACTCAGAAAGTCTTTGTACTGGCGCTGCAGTTTCTTTCCATTGACACTGTAGAAACTTCCAATAGTATGGCAGTCAGAAGCCTTAGTATCGACTAATTTCTTTTAAAAAAGCAGCGAACTCGTTGGTCATACGTGTTCCCTGTGCTACTAAGTTCCAGTCTCTTTGCACTACCTGTCCGGTATCTTTATCCAACCATCGACGGCGTTTCACATGAAGATAAACGGTGTTTCCCCGGAGCGGAAAGTCTTGAATAGTAATTTCTTTGTGGAAACCTTTAGATACTAAAATCTTTGAAGAATGTTCGTCAGGAGGGATATTGCGTTCTTCAAAATAAAGATGAAGTACTTCTTTTTCTTTTCTACTCTTTTCTAAGTCAAAATTCTCCACCAAGAATTGTGGAAGTACAAGCTTAATCAGGTCCAGGTAATTATTATCCACCTACAGTAATTTTTCTGCAAAGATCGAGATTTACTCCAATTCCTCCACAACATTTAGGAATGATCCTATCAAAGCCCATAAAAAAATCCGGTGCATCAAAAGATGTCCGGATTTTGTCATTTTAGGAAGGTATGATCCTTAACCGTTCATGGAGATTAAAAACTCCTCGTTGTTCTTTGTTTGTGTAATACGGCCATTGATAAATTCCATGGCTTCCACAGGGTTCATGTCGGCCAGATACTTGCGCATTACCCACATTCTTTGAAGTGTGTTCTCGTCAAGCAGGATATCATCTCTTCTTGTACTGGAAGAGGTAAGGTCAATGGCTGGGAAAATTCTTCTATTGGCAATTTTCCTGTCTAATTGAAGTTCCATGTTACCGGTACCTTTGAATTCTTCAAAGATCACCTCGTCCATTTTAGAGCCTGTTTCGGTAAGTGCTGTGGCGATTATTGAAAGAGATCCGCCTCCTTCAATATTTCGTGCTGCACCAAAGAATCTTTTAGGCTTGTGAAGCGCATTTGCATCAACACCTCCAGAAAGTACTTTTCCGCTGGCAGGTTGTACTGTATTATATGCTCTGGCTAAACGGGTGATGGAATCCAGAAGGATCACTACATCATGACCACATTCTACCATTCTCTTGGCTTTTTCAAGCACAATGTTTGCAACACGTACGTGTTCGTGAGCTTCCTTGTCAAAAGTTGAAGCTATTACTTCTCCTTTTACATTACGCTGCATATCGGTTACCTCTTCAGGACGTTCATCAATAAGCAGGATAATTTGATATACTTCAGGATGATTTGCAGCAATTGCATTTGCAATATCCTTTAGGAGCATGGTTTTACCTGTTTTTGGCTGGGAAACGATCATTCCTCTTTGTCCTTTTCCTATAGGAGAGAACATGTCAATAACCCTGGTAGAAACTGTGCTTTGTCTTTCGGCAATGTTGAATTTTTCCTGAGGGAAAAGTGGAGTAAGGTGTTCAAAAGAAACCCGGTCTCTCACTACTTGTGGATCAAGACCATTGATCTTGCTAATCTTGATAAGCGGAAAATATTTCTCTCCCTCTTTTGGAGGTCTTACCTGGCCAAGAACGGTATCACCGGTCTTAAGTCCAAACAATCTTATCTGGGATTGAGAAACATAAATATCATCTGGAGAAGAGAGGTACATGTAGTCTGATGACCTAAGGAAGCCATATCCGTCCTGCATGATATCAAGTACTCCTTCACTTTCTATAATTGCATCAAACTCGTAATCGGGTTCTTTATAACGATTTCTGTTATCGCGGTTTCCTGTATCTCTGTTCCCGCTGTCGCGGTTGCCTGAGTTGTCTCTGTTCCCGTTGTTGTCGCGGTTGCTATTGTCGCGGGTATTGTCACGATTTTGGTTGCGGTTATCCCGTGCATCTTTCTGCCTGGTATCTTTGCGGTCTTTTTGTTGATTTCGCGAAGAAGAATCTTTAGAAGTTTGCTGGCGGGAAGAATCTTCTTTCTTTCCTTTCTGCTCATTCCTGTTGTCAGATGAAGGTTTTGCTTCCTGTGACTTTTCTTTTTGTTCTCCTTTGTGATCTGCTTTTTTCTCAGAGACCGGTCGTTGGTCTGCTGGATTTTTTGCAGTACTGGATTTTTCTTTTCTGGGGCGGGTTTTTCGCTGTTTCCTGGCAGTATTTTGGTCTTCCTGGGATTGAGGTTTTCCCTCTTCATCTGTCAGTACCTCCTGAACTTTTTGCGGATTGGCCGCCTGATAATCAAGGATTTTGTATACCAGGTCAAGCTTTTTCTGCGTACGGTATTTTGGTACCTGTAGCGTTTTGGCTATTTCCTGAAGTTCAGGCAGCTTCTTAGCCTTTAATTCTGAAATTTCAAACATGAATGTTCTTAAATAAAATTGGTCTTTGGTTTAATTAACCTTCTCGAGGAAGAATCGAAAAAATTTTTGGAGTCTAAGTAACCTTTATTGAATTGGTTACGAATTGATACTGCAATTATACGATATTATTTTCAGATTATAAATATGGTTTCTAAAAAGAATCTTTTATTTTTGTGCCTCTATTGAAGATAAATGTTACAAAGAATTCAGACAGTTTATTTATTAATTGCCGCCCTTTTCAATGCAGGTTTTATTTTTATATTTGAACTGTGGAATGATTTGGCTGGAAATCCGGTATACATCGAGGATGTTTATTCGGCTTTAGGGTTAACACTCTTTTCGGCTTTACTTTCAATAATTACGATCTTTTTGTTTAAAAATAGAAAGCTTCAGTTTGTGCTGGGGCGTGTCAATATCTTATTAAACTTAATTTTACTAGGATTATTTGTCTATTGGTCTCTAACTGTATCTGGAGAAACTTCGGTTTCAGAGAAAGGTATTGGGATGCTGACTCCTGTATTTTCTATCGTTTTTTTAGTGCTGGCCAATAAGGCTATAAAAAAGGATGAAGATCTTGTAAAATCTGTAGACCGACTGCGATAAACCTTTCATCTTAGTAGTATTAGTGCGTAAAAACCCGGAGTGAAAGCTCCGGGTTTTTTGGTTTCAGGCTTAAAGAATATAAGATTCCAAAAATGGCATTTTTGGCAGGTATTCCTGAAGCAGTATTCTCAATTAACAGATCTATCAACTACTAATCAATAACTATTAGCTACTGATCACCGATCACTGCTCACTACTTTTTTCCCCAGTTCAATCACCTCAAGATCTTTGATATCCTTCCCGTCAATCTTGAATCTTAGCATTGTTCTTACCTGGTGAAAACCCTGTTTTCCTGCTGCGCCGGGGTTCATGTGAAGTAAACCGAGCTTCTTGTCGTTCATCACTTTTAAAATATGGGAATGCCCGCTGATAAAGATCCGGGGTGGGTTGGCTTTGATCTCTTCTTTAACTGCAGGGGAGTAACGGCCGGGGTAGCCCCCAATATGCGTAATCCACACATCTACTTCTTCACATATAAACCGGTTGTTTAGGGGGAATTCCTTTCTTATGCCCCCGCCATCTATATTCCCGTATACGGCTTTTAGTGGTTTTACTTTTTTTAGAGAATCGCTTACCTGCAGTGTGCCAATATCTCCTGCATGCCACAACTCATCAGCTTCAGCAGCATATTTCAGGATGCGGTCATCAAGATAACCATGGGTGTCACTTAGTAGTAAGATCTTTTTCATAGGGAATAATTATAACAAGATTAATAATCTACCGCCGGGAAGAATGAGCAGTTGCCTTTAATGGCTTATCTTTGTTTCTTTAATTTGCAAAAGTAAAAATTTAGGTTGAGATATTTTTTGGAGCTGGAATTCTTCGGAAAAGCCTACCACGGCTGGCAACGACAGCCTACGGCGATAACCGTGCAGGAGGTAATAGAAAATTCCTTAAGCACCCTGCTTCAGGAAAAAATTGAAGTGCTGGGTGCCGGAAGAACAGATGCGGGAGTGCATGCAAAGCAAATCTTTGCACATTTTGATACCGAAGCTATCCTGGGGCAGGAATTCATCTTCAGGATTAATTCGCTGTTGCCAAACGATATTGCGGTTAGAGATCTCGTTGCTGTACGCCCCGATGCTCATGCGCGCTTTGATGCTGTAGCCCGTTCTTATGAATATCATGTTACCACCAAAAAGAATGTGTTTGAAAGAGAGACAGCGTATTTTTTACAGAAAGAACTTAATGTGGAAGATATGAATGCAGCTGCGCAGATATTATTGGAGTACACAAATTTTAAGTGTTTTTCCAGGTCCAGGACCGATGTTTTTACCTACAACTGCACGATAACAAGAGCAGAGTGGGAACAACGGGATAACCTGTTGATATTTCATATTACTGCAGATCGTTTTCTTCGGAATATGGTGAGGGCTATTGTAGGTACTCTGGTAGAGATAGGATTGGCCAAACGCGAAATAGAAGATATGCATCAGGTAATTAAAAGTGAAAACAGAAGCAAGGCCGGAGCTTCGGTGCCTGCGCACGGATTATATTTAACCAGGATCGTGTATCCTGAAAGTATTTTGATTTAATGGCAGCAACAACAGGAAATGCTTTCGATTTTAGATTATTTAAGCGATTGCTTAATTATGCCTTCGCCTACAAAGGCGCCTTCTATTTTGTAGCTATAGCCGCTATTTTGCTCTCCTTCCTGGGGGTGATGCGGCCTTATTTATTGCAGCTTACTATAGATAATTCTATAGTGCCACAAGATAATGATCAGCTTTTCTTTTATATAAGTCTCATGCTGGGAGTGCTGGTGCTCGAGGTACTTTTCCAGTTTTGTTTTATTTATTTCGCCAACTGGCTGGGGCAGGAGGTAATTCGCGATCTAAGGGTGAACCTCTTTAAGCACATGCTTCAGTTTAAGATGAAGTATTTTGACAACTCTGCTGTGGGGCGTCTTGTAACCAGGGCGGTGAGCGATATCGAGACTATCGCGAGCATCTTTAGTGAAGGGCTGTTCATGATTATTAGTGACCTCTTAAAAATGACAGTTATCCTGGCTTTTATGTTCTATCAAAGCTGGAGGCTCACACTTTTGGTACTTGTGGTACTGCCATTTATCCTCTATGCGACAAGGGTTTTTCAAAAGAAGATGAAGCTGGCTTTTGAAGAAGTGCGTACGCAGGTAGCAAACCTTAACACTTTTGTGCAGGAGCGAATTACAGGAATGAAGATCGTGCAGCTCTTTACCCGGGAGGAAAAAGAATACGAGAATTTTAAAGAGATCAACGATAAACACCGTAAAGGCTGGGTTAAAACTGTGTGGTATAACTCCATATTCTTTCCCATTGCCGAAATGGCCACTTCTATCACCATAGGTTTAATTGTGTGGTATGGAGGGCTAAGAGTTGTTGAAGGCAGTGAAGCTATTACCCTGGGGGTAATAGTGGCCTTCGTTGAGTTAAGCCAAATGCTTTTTAGACCTTTGAGACAAATTGCCGATAAGTTCAATACCCTTCAAATGGGAATGGTAGCCGCAAACAGGGTTTTTGGCGTGCTCGATACTCAATCTTCTATTCCCGATAACGGTAAAATTGCTGTAAATCATTTAAAAGGAGAAATTGAATTTAAAGATGTTAGATTTAGCTACGTGGGTGATGAAGAGGTGCTAAAAGGAGTCTCTTTTAAGGCAGAAACCGGTGAAACAGTTGCAATTGTAGGAGCTACAGGGGCTGGAAAATCTACTATAATTAACCTGCTGAATCGTTCCTACGAAATTTCCAGCGGGCACATTCTTATCGATGGTATAGATGTTAAGGATATGACCCTGAAATCCCTTAGAGGGGAAATCGCGATTGTACTGCAGGATGTTTTTCTTTTTGCTGATACCATCCTTAACAATATCACCCTAAACGATCCCAATATTACAAAGGAAACGGTAATACAGGCAGCCAAAGATATTGGTGTCGACAATTTTATTGCCAGTCTTCCGGGGGGGTATGATTATAATGTGAAGGAGCGCGGGGTAATGCTCTCTTCAGGTCAACGTCAATTAATCGCATTTTTGAGAGCCTACGTGAGCAACCCGAGTATTCTGGTGCTGGATGAGGCTACTTCTTCAGTCGATTCTTATAGCGAACAACTCATACAGGATGCTACGTTAAAGATCACCCAGGGCCGTACTTCCATCGTGATTGCCCACAGGCTGGCTACAGTGAAAAAAGCCGATAAGATCCTGGTAATGGATGCCGGGAAAATAGTGGAGATGGGCACTCATGCTCAACTGTTAAAGAAAGAAAATGGATACTACAAGAACCTGTATGAGGTGCAATTTATGCAGGAAGAACAAAGCCTTTAAACAAGGTCTGCCTTTAATTTCTGGATGAGGTCTTCGCGATCTTCGTACATCACAAACTCACCATCCTTGATATAAGAGATCTGTCCTGTTTCTTCACTTACTACCAGGGCCAGGGCATCTGTTTTTTCAGTAATACCAACAGCTGCTCGGTGTCTTAATCCGAATCGTAGTGGTATGGTGCGGTCATTTGAAACGGGTAGAATCACCCTTGTAGCGGTAATGTAATTGTCTTCAATGACCAAAGCCCCGTCATGTAGAATACTATTCTTGTAAAAAATAGATTCAATTATGGGCTGGTTGACCAGGATCTTCATGGGGTCCCCGCTTTGTTTTATAAAGTCCAGGCTGGTATTTCTCTGTATCACAATTAGAGCCCCGGTGTTTGTTTTTCCCATGTTTTCACAGGCTTTTACAATTGCCTCAACATCATTGGGCGTTTCGAGGTCGTCCTTGATCAGCTTTAAAGTTTGTAAAAAGCGCCTTCTTCTGGCAAAGTTTGTAGAGCCAATCATGAGCAGGAATTTCCTGATCTCCTGCTGAAAAACCACGATAAGGGCAAACATTCCCACGCCGATAAATTCCCCCAATACACTGCTAAGCATTTCCATGCGCAGCAATTGGGTGAGTTTGCCAACAAAGTAAATGATCACAATTCCAATAAAAATATTGACGGCTACCGTGCCCTTAACCAACTTGTAGATGTAGTACAGCAAGGCTGCAATAAAAATGATATCAACAATATCGAGAATACGTAGATCGAGAAAGTCCAAGTGGGCGTGCTTTTTGGTAAATGTAAAAAATTATAAACTAGTTTTTCAGCCGCTCAATCAATTTCACACATTCTACCGCTTCTTTTACGTCATGCACCCTAAGAATGTGAGCTCCTTTCATCAAAGATACTGTGTTGAGAACAGTAGTGCCGTTAAGGGCTTCTTGGGGTGTGGTATTAAAAGTTTTGTAGATAAGTGATTTCCGGGAGAGGCCAGATAAAAGCGGCAAATTCAGGTTTTCGAATAATTCCAGATGAGACAGTAATTCAAAATTCTGTGTTACATTCTTAGAAAATCCGAACCCCGGATCTATAATTAGGTCATTGATGCCCAGCTGTCTCGCCAGGTCAATTTTTTCAGAAAAATATGAGAGAACGTCCTGAGTAAGATCTTCGTACTGGTTCAGGTCTTTCATGGTTTTAGGATTACCTCTCATGTGCATCATGATATAAGGTACCTGTAGTTGCGCTACCGTTTCCATCATTTTATCGTCAAGGTTTCCTGCGGAAATATCGTTGATAATGGCTGCTCCGGCTTCAACACTTTGTCGAGCCACTTCACTTCGGAAGGTATCTATAGAAATAATAATGTCTGGAAATTTCTCTACCAGGGCTTCTACTACCGGAAGTATTCGCTGAAGTTCTTCTTCCTCCGAAATATCTTCGGCGCCGGGCCTGCTGCTATAGGAACCTATATCTATGAAATCGGCTCCCTCAAGCAGCATTTTCTCTGTCTGTGCCAGGTGTTCCTCGAGGCTTGTGCGGCGTCCTCCATCATAGAACGAATCGGGAGTAATGTTGAGGATTCCCATAACTTTTGGAACAGAGAGATCTATAAGGCGGCCTTTACAGTTGATATACATCTTAAAAATTGCTGTTTTTTGGTTGGAAAAATTAACTTTGACGAATAGAATAAAATCAGCGAAATTTACACAAATTACCCGTTTCTATGAAGGATACTTCCGCCCAATATGATGCTGTGATCGCCGAATGCCGCAGTCTCTTCCTTAAAAAAATGAAAGATTATGGCTGTGCATGGCGTATTTTAAGGCTTCCTTCCCTTACAGATCAAATTTTTATAAAAGCACAGCGAATTCGGGGGCTTCAGGAAAATGAAGTGCGTAAAGTAGATGAAGGTGAGGTGCCAGAGTTTATTGGCATCATCAATTATTCGGTGATGGCTTTGATTCAGCTTGAAAAAGGAGTTGCCCTCCAGCCCGATCTTTCAAATGAGGAGGTCGAGGAGCTTTATGTGCGCACTACCGCCCGTACAAAGCAGCTCATGGAAAATAAAAATCACGATTATGGCGAAGCCTGGCGCGATATGCGGGTAAGTTCTTTTACCGATCTTATTCTTCAAAAAGTGCTTCGCATTAAACAAATTGAAGATAATAAAGGTAAAACACTCGTGAGCGAAGGCATAGCAGCAAATTATGAAGACATGATCAACTACGCAGTTTTTGCCCTTATACACATTCATGAAAAAAGCGAATTAAGCCAAACTTAAGCAATATACTATGAAAATTCTGGTAGAGGTTTCCCGTTGGATAGTCGGACTCTTGTTCATTTTCTCCGGATTTGTAAAGCTGAATGACCCTATAGGTTTTTCATTCAAACTGGAAGAGTATTTTAGCCCTTCGGTACTCGATCTTGAATTTTTAGCGCCCTTTGCACTTATCATCGCCATTCTGGTGGTGGTATTTGAACTTGTACTGGGCATTATGCTGCTCATTGGCTACCTGCCAAAATTTACTACCTGGGCACTGCTGCTTATGGTGATCTTCTTTGGCTTTCTCACTTTTTACTCCGCCTACTACAATAAGGTGACCGATTGTGGTTGCTTTGGCGATGCAATTCCTCTCACGCCCTGGCAGTCATTTTATAAGGATATGATACTGCTGGTGCTTATTCTTATCCTGTTTTTCAACAGGAAGTACCTTACACACTATTTTGCCCGGGCATCTCATAGATGGATCGTGTTTTTGAGTTTTATGCTGTGTTTCATTTTTGCCTATTATGTTTTGATGCACCTGCCAGTCTTCGATTTCAGGGCTTATAAGGAAGGTACAAATATTGCCCAGGCCATGACCGTACCGCAGGGTGCGCCCCAGGCGGTTTATGATTATAACTGGAAGTTCCGCGTAAACGGCGAAGAGAAGGTTTTTACAACTCAGGGATCTTATCCCAATGTGGACGGGGAGTTTCTCGAGGTAGAAACCCAGCTCGTGCAAAAAGGTTATGAGCCGCCAATTCACGATTTTTCTATTGAAAAAGACGGCGAAAACCATATTTCTTCCCTTCTGGCTGAAGATAAACTGCTTATGGTTGTGGCTTACAGTCTTAGGCGCAGCGAAGCCCCCGGCTTACAGCAGCTCGATGCAGTAGTAGAGCGTGCCCGCAGCAATGGCTACAGGGTGATAGGCCTTTCGGCTTCAGGGGAGGAGCTCAAGGAGCAAATAAATGAGAAATACAATCTTGATCTTGACTGGTATTTCAGCGATGAAACTGCACTTAAAACAATAATCCGGAGCAATCCCGGCCTGGTGAAGCTTCACAAAGGAACTATTGTAGAAAAGCTGCACTGGAGTGATGCTGAAAAACTTCAGTTTTAGAGGGTTCCAAAAATGGCATTTTTGAAGGGTATTTTCTGAAGTATTTATTTTCCGAAGTTAGTTCATTCGAAATATTCCGAATTGCTTCCGTAGAAAAAAGAGGGCCAAAAAAGGCATTTTTGACACCTTATTTTTATGCTTTTTCTCGTTTTTCCGCAGGTTCTTAGCCGTGGCAATGTTATATTTGTAGTTCAGGCCGGGCAATGAGAAAAATTTCGGCCAATCTATTAATTACAAATACTTATTTACCCCTAAAACAACCATTATGAGAGACAAAATAGTTGCCGGAAACTGGAAAATGAACAATGATTTGGCGCAAACCGAAGATTTGCTGTCAAACATCAAAAAATCATATAAAAAAGATCAGGATGTGCGCGTTATCGTGGCGCCTTCTTTCACAAATCTACACCACGCATTTGAATCTTTGAGAGATTCATCTATAGATGTTGCTGCACAAAACATGAATGAGAATAGTGATGGGGCTTATACCGGCGAGGTATCTGCGTCTATGCTTACCAGCATTGGTGTGAAAACCGTTATTCTTGGACATAGCGAGCGTCGTGCCATTTTTAAAGAAACAGATGCACTGCTTGCAAAGAAAGTTGATACCGCTCTTGAAAATGATATGGAAGTGATCTTTTGCTGCGGAGAGGAACTGAATGAACGTAAAGCTGAAAAACATTTTGACGTTGTGAAAAGTCAGTTGGAAAAAGGCATTTTTCATGTTTCTGAAGGGCAGTGGAACAAGATAGTGATCGCCTACGAACCTGTTTGGGCAATTGGAACCGGAGAAACTGCTTCTCCAGAACAAGCACAGGAAATGCATGCTTTTATCAGAAAAACCATTGCTGAAAAGTTTGGAAGTGAACTGGCTAATAATGTTGCAATTCTTTATGGAGGCAGCGTAAAGCCCGGAAATGCGCAGGAGATATTTGCTAAAGAAGATGTGGACGGTGGCCTAATTGGAGGTGCGAGCCTTAAAGCCGAAGACTTCTTAGCGATTGTAGAGGCTTTTTAATAAGAGAATAGTATGAATTATCTGGAGTTTAAATTTTTAATTGAACCTCTACAGCCGGCATCAGAGATCCTTATTGCCGAACTGGGCATGGCAGGCTTTGAAAGCTTTGTAGAGAATGAAGACGGAATTACTGCTTACATTCCTAAAGAGGAATATGATGCAGAGTCAATGGCGGGAATACACATACTCCAGTCTAATGAATTCGATATTTCCTTTACCCAGACAGAAATTGAACAGGTAAACTGGAATATTGAGTGGGAAAAGAATTTTCACCCCATTGTTGTTAATGACCAATGTGGGGTAAGAGCTCCGTTTCACCCCAAGCCAGATGTGAAGTATGACATTGTGATTGAGCCTAAAATGTCATTTGGAACCGGGCATCATGCTACTACTCACATGATGATAGAATTTATTTTAGAGCAGGACCTGCAGGAAAAAAAAGTTTTGGATATGGGTTGCGGCACCGGAGTATTGGCTGTTGTAGCCGAAAAACGTGGTGCCTCTCAGCTTGATGCCATTGATATAGACAATTGGTGTTACCAGAATACGCTGGAGAATGTGGAGCGAAATGACTGCCACAAAATCGAAACTTTTGAAGGCGGGGCAGAGCTACTGCAGGGTCGTCACTATGATGTGATCATTGCCAATATCAACAGGAATATCTTGCTTGAGGATATGGGAACCTACAATAATAGCCTTAATGAGGGCGGGGAACTCTATCTCAGCGGATTCTATTCAAAAGATATTCCCGTGATCAAAAAGGAATGTGAAAAGTACGGGATGGAATACAATGATTATAAAGAACGGGAAGACTGGGTCGCTTTAAAATTTACAAAGCATAAAAACTGAAAAGAAATTCTTATCTTTAAGCCTGTTTTTTCAAATGAAAATGTCTGACTATGAGTGCACAAGAAGAAGTTCTTGAAAAAAAGAAAGTTGAAACAAAAGAATCAAAACTTTATGAGATCGTCCTGTATAATGACGATTACAATACGTTTGATCATGTAATAGAAACGCTTATTGTTGTGTGCGAGCATACACCTGAGCAGGCCGAACAGTGTTCTCTCCTGGTGCATTACAAAGGTAAGTGTACTGTTAAAACCGGAACATACAAAGATTTGGAGCCGCGCTGCGGAAAACTTCTAGAAGAAGGCCTGTCTGCAGAAATCGTATAGCAACTTCTTTTGAATTCAATAATAAAGGGTAAGATTCTTCGGAATTCTTACCCTTTATTATTTCTGGTAGTTCAAAAATCAGGGATTCTTTCTGCACCTTCCGAAACTTTCCAGTTCAACGGAAGCTGAGTTTAAGTGAATTTTTAAATAGTAGGGTTAGGTCCTGGCTCAGAAATGCCTGCTCCAAAAACCATACTGCTGCTTTTTCTACAAGAGAAGTGAAGAATTATTTTTCCTCTTTAGACTCAGTTCTTTTTCGTGAGTCTCTTTGCATCATACGGCGATATTGGTCTGTATAGCCCCAGTCTCTTCTTCTTGATTCCTTAGTTGTCACTCCTGGTTTTTTTGGCAGGGTGGATGACTTCCCTGTTTCGAATTTTTTTTCTGTGTCCATGATCTTTTTTTTTTAAATTCTGCCCCTTGTTGAGTTTGGACAGAAAGCTACATAACCCCCAGTAGCCGTAGCTTAAATTTAATAAACGTTTTGATTTAAAATCATAAAAATCAGGTGTTTAACTTCTTCTTTAGAATGATTTATAGATGCCTGAATTTTTTGTGAGGGCGGGTAAAAAAGAGAAGGGGAAAGGCTGGTGCGGGAAAGTTTTCTGAGAGGGGAAGCTAAATTTAAAACTCGTGTAAACTGTGGTAAATCAGAGGAAATCGGTAAGATTGATATTCCAGTAGGATAAAGTTAATGGCCTGGTACAAATTTTCTTTTTTAGAAAGGATGATGAGGTTTTTCGGGTAAATCTTAAACTTCTGTTAATGCTTTTTACTATGTTTGTGTTATGAAAAAAGCGCAGATCTTCAGTCTCTTACTCATTCTTTGCTTCTCTGCCTTTAATGGTTGTGGGGAGGAAGACAGGAAAGAGGAGGAGCCCCGGCCCGCACCGGGTAGCGCTGGCCATTTTTATCTAATGGGGCTGGATACTTCAGATCCTCATAAGAAGCTTGAATTCTACAATAAAGGCCTTGATGCCGTTACAGATAAAAAAGATACCTCGCTGGTAGCGCTGCTGGATGGGAAGGTGTTTGCATTTCTTCGCCTGGGCGAAATGGATAGTGTTCCGTTCTGGATAGATAGCCTTATCACAACGGCACGGTTTCAGGGTGATTTGTTTTATGAAGCTAAAGGCTATTTCAGGAAATCCCAGATTTTCAGAAATAATAATCCTGAAGAACAATTCAGAAATGCCTTTTATTCCCGTAACCTGTACCTTAAATATGGCGATACAAGCATGGCAGGCAGGCGGTCTCTTGACATGGCTAACGCGCAGCTTGGCTTAGGAGATATTGTGGGAAGCCAGGAAACTGCTACCGAAGCTATAAAATATCTGGACCATACCAGGGACGCGAATTATGTGAGTTCTGCATATAATGTACTGGGGTTATCCTATGGTACTCAAAGGCTTTTTTCTGAAGCGCTCAAAGAGTACAAGCAGGCCTTAAGGTACGCTGTAGATAGGGAGGACAGTATCAGCTATCTTCACAATATTGCTCTCTTACATAAAGATCAACAAGACTATTCTGAAGCAATTGAGATCTTTGAAGAAATTTTAAAATCTGATGAGATCGACGAACTTTCACGATTGAGATATCGTGAAAATCATGCGTATACAAAGTGGTTACAGGATTCTACTACCAACGCAGAGGCCGTTCTTACAGAGGTGATGCAGAAAAGGCTGGAAATAAATGACCATTCAGGTTTAATAGCAAGTTATTTTCACCTTTCAGATTACTTCAGGAATATTAACAGCGGCAAAGCAAAATATTATGCCGAAAAATATTACGATAAGGCCATTCAGCTTTCGTATCCCACAGCGCAGGTTGATGCTCTAAAAAGGCTCATTCCGCTAACTGAAGGGAAAACTAGAGAGGCATATATAGACAGGTTCCTTTTTCTTAACGACAGTCTTGAAGAAGCTGATACCAGGTTGAGGTTCCAATTCGCAAAAATAAGATTTGACGAAGAGAAAAAGGAGCAACAAATCCACCTTTTAAAAGCTGAAAATGTAACGCAGCATTTGCAAACAGAGAAAATGCGAACCCGCAATATCATTAGTTCTCTTGCTGCCCTTTTGATCTTAATAATTTCCGGAACATTTTTTTATAACGTGAGGCAGCGCGGAAAAAGGGAAAAAATAAAGCAAATATATCTTACCGAAAGCAGGATCTCAAAGAGAATCCATGATGAACTCGCAAATGACATCTACCATGTAATGAGTTCTATTGAACCGGTGGCCCCTGCAGTGGTGGTAGACCGGCTGGAGGATATTTACCAGCGCACCCGCGATTTTTCCCGTGAAAACAGTGAGATTGCAACAGGAGAAGAATATTTATCGGGTCTGCTCAACATGCTCTCTGGTGCAGTACCAACCGGAACCCGATTAATTGTACGTGGAGAGAACACCATCAACTGGCGCAACTTAAGCCGTGAAACGAAAATAGTGGTGTATCGCGTTCTTCAGGAAATGATGGTGAATATGAGAAAACACAGCAAAGCCAAACTCATAGCCCTTATTTTCTCTACGGAAGAAAAATGTCTTAAGATCAGTTATTCTGATAATGGAGTAGGGGTAGATGCATCAATCCTCGAAAACGGGAATGGCATTAAAAACCTGAAGGAGCGGCTAAAAACCATTAAAGGAAATGCCATTTTTGACACTTCAGGAAAAGGGTTAAAGGCAGAGCTCTCTGTGCCCCTGAGTTCATAAAATTTTAATTAAAAAAATTCAGGAGCCGGGAAGCTCTAGTTTTGTGAATTATCTTTTGGAGGAGGAGTATATTTTAAGAAGTACATCTTATCTCCACTAGGGTGATCCCATTCATTGAATAATTCAAAGCCATACCGGCGGTAAGCCAGGCTTATACGTTTTATTCTGGTTTCAGCATAAATAGGAAGTTGTAGTTCCTGCGCAATGGCATAAAATTTATTTTTCATGTCATACGCTATTTTTGCATCATCACTTCCCCGGGCATCACTCAATATTCCCCAGAACCAGCAGTAGAGGTAATCTCCTTCTTTTGGCCGCTGAGATTTTACATACTTCTGCACTTTCATTGCGGCAAGTCCTTTTTTAATGCCGGTCACATTAATGGCCAGCTTGAGATCCATAATAAGATCTTTCCAGAAATTCTTGTCACTGCTGTTTGTCTTGAAAAGAATAGCTATGCCTTTTTCATCGGGAGAGGTAATAAGCGCATCTTTTTCAATGGCCTTTTCTACCATGTAAGTTGCCAGGTAGTGAAATCTCTTTTCCCGTTTGTTATCGTCTTTAACGATCTCCATTGAGGTAGGGACTTCCTGTAAAAGAGTAGAGACGTTGTCTATTATTTTCTGCTTGTTCAAGGACGTTAAATTTTTCCGAAAGATAGAAAAATGACTTGAGTTTGGCTTCTTCGGAAGAATAAAATTCAATCTCGAAGAAAACAGCTTCAGAGATTAATCTTAATTATATTTTCATTTTGAAGCTGTTTTGGAATGGTTTTTTACATTTGTTTTTTGATCAGTAAAAATCTTATGAAAAAAATTCCGTTTTTCCTTATTCTACTTCTGGCTTTAAATGCAGGAGCGCAGTCCAATTCCGAAGCAGATTCTCTCTATATTCGCAAACTTTATGATGTGGCTCTGCTTCAGGGACAGGGCTACGCATGGTTAGATCACCTGTCCAACAAGATTGGAGGCCGGTTATCTGGTTCTGTGAATGCACAGCGCGCTGTAGATTACACTAAAGCCGAACTTGAAAAGCTGGGACTTGACCGGGTGTGGTTACAGCCGGTGATGGTTCCTAAGTGGACGCGCGGTAATCCCGAATATGCCTATATCCAATCTCCCGGTTCTCCTTCAAATACAGTAAATATACTTGCTCTGGGCGGGTCTGTCGCTACTCCCGATACAGGTCTTAGAGCTAAAGTGATTGAAGTGCAGGGTATTGAAGATTTGGCGAGATATGGAAAAGAACAAATTGAAGGGAAGATTGTTTTTTATAACCGGCCTATGCGAGCCGATCTCATTCATACTTTTGAAGCCTACGGGGGTTGTGTAGATCAACGCTATTCTGGTGCGGCCGAGGCTGCAAAATATGGTGCGGTAGGAGTAATTGTGCGATCGCTTTCTCATAAAATAGATGATTATCCTCACACAGGCTCAATGAGTTATGGAGACCTGCCCAACAGTAAAAGGATTCCTGCAGCTGCAATAAGTACTAAAGATGCCGAATACCTTAGCAGCTTGCTAAAGCTGAATAAAGATCTCGATTTTTACTATAAAATGAACTGCCGTAATTTTGAAGATGTAGAGTCTTACAATGTTATTGGTGAAATAAAAGGCAGTGAACGCCCAGATGAGTACATCGTAGTTGGAGGGCATCTCGATTCATGGGATGTAGGCGACGGAGCTCATGATGATGGTGCCGGGGTGGTGCAGTCAATGGAAGTTTTAAGGCTCTTTAAGGAAGCAGGAGTTCGGCCTAAGAGAACTATTCGGGTGGTGCTGTTCATGAATGAAGAAAACGGCCTAAGAGGTGGAAATAAATATGCCGAAGTAGCCAAACAGAATGGTGAAAACCACATTTTTGCGCTTGAAAGTGACTCTGGCGGGTTTACACCCCGTGGTTTTTCATTTGATGCACGAGATTCACAATTTGAAAAAATTGAATCCTGGAAACCCCTTTTTGAACCTTATCTTATTCACTATTTTGCAAGAGGAGGCAGCGGGGCAGATATTGGCCCCCTCAGGAATGAAAGCACGGTGCTGGCAGGACTAAGGCCCGATTCTCAGAGGTACTTTGATCACCATCACGCAGCTACCGATACTTTTGAATCGGTGAATAAACGCGAACTTGAACTTGGAGCGGCCACTATGGCTTCCCTGGTTTATCTTGTAGATAAATACGGATTTGACGATATTAAGAACGATCCCGAAATCCCTAAATAAAAGTATGGTCGGCTAACGCTGTCTGGTAACTAAACTTTCTATCTTTGCAGCCTTAAACTATAAGGGTGCAACTTACTGCCTACACAAAAGAATTTGGAAAGAATTTAAACATTGCCTATCCCGTAATGCTGGGCCAGCTGGGACATGTGATGGTTGGGCTGGCCGATAATATTATGGTTGGCCGGCTGGGTGCTGCACCTCTCGCAGCGGTTTCACTGGGCAACAGCCTCGTCTTTATAGCGCTTTCCCTTGGAATCGGGTTTTCTTTTGCCATCACGCCACTCATTGCTGAAGCTGATGGGGCGGGAGATATCGAGACCGGAAAAAGCTATTTTCACCACGGTATTATCATGTGTGGGATCAATGGGATTTTTCTTTTTCTCCTGCTCCTGCTGGCAAAACCAATACTTTATCATCTTGACCAGCCACCCGAAGTGGTAGACCTGGCAATACCATATCTCGAGATTGTGGCTTTTTCTATGATCCCGCTTATGCTGTTTCAGGCCTATAAGCAGTTTGCCGACGGCCTGTCTCAAACCCGGTATGCCATGTATGCTACCTTGATAGCCAATGTGGTGAATATTGTATTCAATTATTTGCTGATTTATGGAATCTGGATCTTTCCGCGCCTTGAACTGGAAGGTGCGGCCATGGGAACTTTGATCTCAAGGTTTTTTATGATCTGGTTTATCTGGGAGATCTTAAGAAGGAAGAAAAAATTCCGGCAGTATTTTGTCTGGTCCCGGAAAGGCCTCCTCAAAATTGACATTTTTAAGAGGTTATTTGCCCTTGGTTTTCCCACGGCCCTGCAAATGCTCTTTGAAGTGGCTATCTTCACGGCAACAGTTTTTCTAGCCGGTACCCTGGGAACAAATCCGCAGGCGGCAAATCAGATTGCGCTCAACCTTGCCTCTATGACCTTTATGGTCGCAGTAGGTCTTGGGGTTACCGCCACAATCAGGGTGGGGAATCAAAAGGGAAAAGCAAATTATCACGACCTTCGGCGTATAGCATTATCCACATTTTTACTGGTCTTTTTCATTGAAGCAGTGTTTGCCGTAGGTTTTATACTTCTTAAAGATTGGCTGCCCACGCTGTACATAGATAATGCAGAAGTGATTTTACTTGCAGCACAACTTTTAGTCGTAGCCGCACTATTTCAGTTAAGTGATGGTTTGCAGGTGGTGATCCTGGGCGCTTTAAGGGGCTTGCAGGATGTCAAATTTCCCACCGTAATTTGCTTCATTGCTTATTGGATCATCGGTTTCCCCGTGTCCTGGTATTTGGGAAAGGAAACCAGCCTTGGCAGTATGGGAATTTGGTTCGGATTACTCGCCGGGCTTAGCGCATCTGCTTTTATGTTGTATCTTCGATTTAATTCTTTGAGCAAAAAATTACTTTTTTCGGCTGTTGCGAACGAGCCGGAGAAACAAAAAATATCTGAATAACTATGGATTTTCCAAAATTCCTCTTAGGTGATAATACCGATTATCCCGACGCTATTTTTATAATTCATACTGAATTTCCGCGTTTTATATTAAATCTTGAAGACGATGAAGTAGAGTGGCTGGAAGATTTTGATGCCTCCGATGAAAAGGAACTCGCTTCTGAAGCCGAAGGCCTCATTCAACAGGCTAACGACTTTTATGATCGCGAAATTTCGAGATATGATGAATAGCCTATGGAGCAATTGGTAGAACTAGATCACGAACTTTTCCTATTTCTCAACAATCTTGGCGAACCTGCCTGGGATAATTTCTGGAATTTTATTACCAATAAATGGGCTTCCATTCCATTTTACGCACTGCTGGTGTTTTTCCTTTACAGGGCTTTAGGGTGGAAGAAAACTTTGCTTTCCCTGGTGCTTGTCGCATTAGTGATCACCTGTACAGATCAACTTGCAAACCTTTTTAAACACTATTTTGAACGCCCCCGGCCTTGCAGGCAGGCAGGTATTATGGAATATTCCCGCTTTGTTGCTGTGAGATGTGGCAGGTTTGGGTATTTTTCTGCGCATGCGGCGAGTTCGGCAGCCCTGGTGGTTTATTTAGGGATGATCCTTAAAAGTTACTGGAAGCACATCTTTCCGGTACTTATTTTCTGGGGATTGCTGGTTTCCTACAGCCGCATTTATCTTGGGGTGCATTATCCCGGCGATGTGCTTACCGGCTGGTTCTTTGGGATTGTAATTGGATATGCCTTCTATCGTTTGTTCCTGTTCCTGGGGCGTAGGTTTTTTACTCCCGGCGACGCTCCAGCAGGTAAAACATCCTAATAAGCCTGCTTTTGTACGTAGAGGCTTCGGGGCTTACATAGTTGAGGTCATATCTCCTGGAAGACAGCACTCTAAAATCCCTTTTTAGAGTATCTATAAAAGCCGAATCTTTTTCCTGAAGTATAATACCAAATCTGTCTGCTTCGGGTAAACGTAGCTCGTCAGCGTGTAACTTCGGAATTGGTTCTCCATATTCCCATATAATTTCAGGAGTTTCTGAAACATATTCATACACCTGAAATTCTTCAGCTTCAGCAAACTTCTGAAGTTCATCAAAATTTCTGAAGTCAGGGTTTTTCAGAAAAGCATCTGAAAGCGGAAAGGCGAAGCTCATAATTCCGCACATAAAGGCTATTGTCAGAAAAAAGACATAAGGATATTTCCTCTTTTTCAGGAAGTACAATAAAGCTACGGCCAGCCCAAGCAGTATCACCGAAGCCGAAATATACCAAAACCAGTGCCCTTCAAGCTCCAGCATAAAATATCCTGCAATGGGGAAAGCCAGGCCAATTACAGCGATGAGTCCGTGATTAAAGTACACAACATAGCCCTCCTTTTTTGAAAGGTCTTTAAACCTTCTGAAAAGGTATTCTATATAAAAACTGGTATTGAGAGCCATGGGGATAAGCACCGGCAGGAGGTATCGGGACTTCTTTTCGGGGATAATTGACAAAAGGACAACGGCTGCAAGGGTCCAGAAAAGGGCAAATTTGTAAGCTTTTTTATTTGCGACTCTGTTCTTTAAATATGGATATAAGAGGGCAACAAAGGCAGGGATGGTCCAAATGCCGCTTTGAACAACAAAGCTCCAGTAATAATAAAAAGGCCGCACATTGTAATTCGTCCAGCGGGTGGCTTCCCGGGAGGTAATTTCTATAAAAGCAACAGGATCAGCCAGCCTTACATAAATAAACCACCAGCCGCCAATTCCCAGGGCCAAAACCAGGAGAACTAAGAAAGATTTCCACTTTTCTTTAAAACCTTTAAATTTATAAACACTTGCATAGGCAATTAGAAATGGTAGGAGCAGCGCGTAAAGGGAAACAGGGCCTTTGCTCATTATGGAGAAGCCCAGAAATATCCCTCCAAAAATGGCATTTTTGAGAAGGTTTTTTTCACTGCCGAAAAAATTCCATAGAAAGTATATGGCTACGAGCATAAAAGAATGGGTGAAAATATCCCATTGCCCGTTGCGGCCCATAAATATTATGTAGAATGAGCTGGCGAGAATCAAAGTGGCTAAAAAGGATTGTTTTAGGCTAACTTCAAGTTTTGGCAATAACCTGTAGAAGGTGTACAGCAGCAGCAAGGTGACCAGTGCCGCCGGCAGGCGCAGCCCAAATACACTGGTAAAGCCAAAGAGTATTCCACTTATGGCCGTAAGCCAGGTGGGTAAAGGGGGTTTTTCATATCGGGCTTCTGCATTGAGCGTAGTGAGAATCCAGTTATCGTTGGTCACCATTTCGCGGGCAGTAATAAAATTACGGGCTTCCATGATATTAATGTAAATAACATCAAGGTGCACCACGAAGATCAATGCCCATACAAGCAGGATGTAAAGCAGGTATTGCTGATTTTTAGTCATGTTCTCTCCTTATTAAAACCATATTTCTAACATAGATTACGCTGCCCACTATGTGGCCAACAAAAAGTACGGGATCTTTTCGAAGAACCGCATAGATAAGGATAAGGACTGAACCCGAAAAGCTGAGCAGCCAAAATCCCAAAGGCAAAACAGATTCTTTAACCTTTTCAGAATAAGCCCATTGATATACAAATCTAAGAGTAAAGATTACCTGTGCCGAAGACCCCAGCACCAATAGCCACAGTGGGATATTTTCGTTGTAGAGCAACTTCTCTATATCATAAGTGTTGTTGTTGTATGAATACATAAACAGTAACACCGGAAAGAAGTAGAGGAAAAGGCGTAACCATTTTGCCATTTTTTTCCATTCTCCCTGCAGCTGCATGTTTCTTATATAGATAAAATAGGTAAGAGCCTGCCCCAGCATAATTGAGAAATCACTTCGGAGGTAGCCATAAACAAAAAGCAAAAAAGAGGCAAAGAGTGAAACCTTCCAGAAACGGGCAGGGGTAAGCACCTTTTTTTGTTTTTCAGAAGCAATCCACTGTAGCAGGAGCCGGGTTGAGAACAGGATCTGCGCTGTAAACCCAATGCTGTAGACCAGCCAGCTATTCATTTTTTTCAGCTACTTTGTAGTTGATGTAACTTCTTTTCATCCACAAAAAAGCAAAACAATCTACAAGAGGGCCTGCCAACCGGTTAAGGAGGTGGAATTTTGCTTTTCCGGCTATACGTGCATAGTGCCTTACAGGAACCTGTTTTACCCTTCCATTTTGCAGTAAAACCATGGCAGGTAAAAATCGGTGCAACCCTTTGAACATAGGGATTCGCTTTGCATAATCGGCCTTGATCACTTTGAGGGGGCAACCGGTGTCATCCATCCCATCCTGGGTAAAACTGCGTCTTATGCCGTTAGCGATCAGGGAAGACAGGTTCTTTTTTACCGAATCTTTTCTATTGGTGCGCATCCCCGTCACCAGGTCATATTCACCAATGTGCTGCAGGAGCAGGTTAAAATCCTCGGGATCTGTTTGCAGGTCAGAATCTATATAACCTATGAGAGGAGTATCTGCATGATCAAACCCTGCTTTGATAGCCGAACTCAATCCATAATTGCGATCAAAAGAAATAAATTTAAAGGCTTCATTTCGGCGGGAAATCTCCTGTACAAGCTGCAGACTATTGTCTGTAGAGCCATCGTTGATAAAAAGCACGCAGGTCTTAACCGGTGCCTTTTTAATATAGAGATCCAGTTCCTGCTCTACTCTAAGCAAATTTGGCTCTTCGTTGTACAGAGGGACCAGAATGGTAAATTCGTATTTCATTAAATATGAGGTATGCGGCGCAAAGGTAATAATATTACATTTCCTGTGAGGTAGATGGGGAAGAAGTCTCTTTGAAATAATATTTGTTTCTTTGCAGAGGTAAAATACCTGGAATAATTAGGGAGAAAATTTTTTTGAGAATGAAAATACTGGTAACGGGTGCTGCAGGTTTTATAGGATCTCACACTGCAGAACGTTTACAACAAGAAGGTTATGAGGTCGTTGGAGTAGATAACTTTTCTGATTACTATGATGTCTCCTTGAAAAAAATTAATACGGAATCTCTCTATGAAATAGGTATTGAGGTGATAAAAATGGATCTTCGGGAGACCGGTGATTATAAGCTTTTGCCTTCAGATTTCGATTTTATCCTGCACTTCGCAGCCCAGCCCGGCATTTCTTCTGAAAGTACTTTTGATGAATATTTTAGCAATAATGTGAGCGCTACACAGCATTTGCTCGAATTTGCAGAAAAGAATCCAAACCTGAAGCATTTTTTTAATATCTCAACTTCTTCAGTTTATGGCCTGGAGGCAACTTTCCCTGAAACTGTCGCTCCAAAGCCGGCTTCCTGGTATGGAGTTTCAAAACTTGCGGCAGAACAACTGGTACTGGCAAAGAGTCGCGCTAAAGAACTTAAGGCTTCTTCCCTTAGGTTGTTCTCGGTTTACGGCCCGCGTGAAAGACCCGAAAAGCTTTATACCAAACTTATCGCCTGCGGAATGAACGATGAGGTTTTTCCTATTTTTGAAGGGAGTGAAAAGCATCTTCGCAGTTTTACTTACGTGGGGGATATTGTAGAGGGTATCCTTAAAGCAATTCAAAAACATGAGATTCTGGATGGGGAGATCATCAACCTGGGTGCGGTAGATGAGCACAAAACCCAGCAGGGAATTGATATGGTTGAGCAGCTCCTGGGGAAAAAGATTAAGCTTGAGGTAAAGCCAAAAAGGCAGGGAGACCAGTCAAGGACTTTGGCCAATATTCAAAAGGCCAAAAAATTGCTCGGGTATGAACCCAAAACTACCTTAAAAGAAGGTTTGCGCCAGCAAGTGGAGTGGTATAAAAAATTTATTCATAATTCCCTGTAACGCTGTAGCAGAAAAGCTGCCGCTTCAAAAGGCGTGGTTTCATTATTTTCTAGCGCTTCTAACTGTTGCTTAAGCAGAATTTTGATCTCGGGTTCATTGTAGAACCTGCTTTTAAGGTGCTCATTAATGGTTTGTAGCAGCCAGAACTTATTCTGTTCATGTCGCTTTTTGCTGAAGTTTCCATTTTCTTTTAGCTTCTGCTCGTAGTCTGAAATGAGTTCCCACACTTCAGAAATACCTTCTTTGTAATAGGCACTACAGAGCAACACCTTGGGTTGCCATCCGGTTTCTTTGGCGGGATAGAGGTGAAGGGCTCTCCTGAATTCTGCACGGGCTCTTTCGGCAGGTTTCCTGTTCTCGCCATCGGCTTTATTGATCACAATAGCATCGGCCATTTCCATGATTCCGCGTTTAATACCCTGTAGTTCATCTCCGGCCCCGGCAAGTTTCAGTAGTAAAAAGAAATCGGTCATACTGTGCACGGTAGTTTCACTTTGTCCCACCCCTACAGTTTCAATAAGCAGCGTATCAAAGCCTGCCGCTTCGCAAAGAATGATGGTCTCGCGTGTCTTTTTTGCCACCCCGCCAAGGGAATCTCCCGATGGCGAAGGCCTTATAAAAGCATTTTCATGATTTACCAGCGTCTCCATACGGGTTTTATCACCCAGAATACTTCCGCCCGAAATGCTGCTGCTGGGATCTACAGCAAGCACAGCAACTTTTTTTCCGGCATCAGCCAGGTGAACCCCAAAGGCTTCTATAAAAGTGCTTTTTCCAACTCCCGGCACACCGGTGATCCCAATCCTTATAGAATTGTTGGCGTATGGAAGGCATTTTTCGATAAGCTGCGCAGCCTTTTCCTGTTGCTTTGGCTGGTTAGTCTCCACCAGCGTAATTCCCTGGCTTAAAGCCGATTTGTCGCCTGCCCTAAGGCGGGTGAAGATTTCATCTATGGAGGTTTCCTTTCTCCTGGAATCCCTTATCTTTTTTGCCATTACAGCATTAACTTCTGAAGAGGGATGAGTGCCCTCAGATTCGTGTAGAGCAGATTTATTTTTCAAACCGGGATTAGTTTTTAGGTGGAGATCTTATTTGTATATTGAACTACTAAAATAACAAAATAAAAGATCATTATGAAGACATTGTATACTGGTGTTGCCACCACAACAGGCGGAAGAGAAGGAAATGTGAGAAGTGACGACGGAATTCTTGATCTGGACCTAAGTATGCCTAAATCTATGGGCGGAAAAGGTGCCGAAAAGACAAACCCTGAACAACTTTTTGCAGCCGGATATTCTGCATGTTATGGCAGTGCACTTCAGATTGTAGCAAAAAAACATAAGGTAGACCTCGGCGATTTTTCGGTTACCGCTTCAGTAGAACTGGGAACCACAGAGGATGGTGACCTCGAGCTTTCGGTAGTTCTCGATTCATATATTCCGGGGGTGGATGTTGAAACAGGAGAGAAGCTGGTCAACGAAGCACATGAAATTTGTCCTTATTCAAGAGCTACGCGAGATAATATTGATGTTACTCTTAACCTTATGCTAGACGACGAAGATTAAATCATTCATTCATACCATTCAAAAAGGGCATTTTTAAGTGCTCTTTTTTTATGCCCCGGCAGGAATGATGCTACAAATTGTTTTCGTCTTCTGTCTCAGGATCATAGTTTAGGTGCAGGCTGTTGTACACGGCTTCTATGTTGCGTTGATTTTCCATGAGCACAATTAGGGTGTCGTCTTCTTCTATTTGAGTTGCCCCGTTTGGGGTAAGGAATTTTCCGTTGCGGGAAATCATGGCAATGATGGCATTTCGGGGAAAATGAAGGTCTACAATTCTCTTACCTACAGAAAAATTTTCTGAAGGAATGGTGATCTCCCTAATTAGAGATTTGGTTCCATCAGCAAGAAATGCGTCAACAGGAGAGATCTTTTTTGCCTTTTTTGGAAGTGCAACATGTAGCCAGTGCGCTACTTTTGAAAGGGTTGTTCCCTGTACCAAAACTGAGGTGAGGGAAACGAAAAACACAATATTAAAGATCATGTGCGCCTTTTCAATTCCGGCTAAAAGCGGGTAAGTGGCAAAAACAATGGGAACTGCACCTCTTAGCCCCACCCAGGAAATATACCAGCGGCGGCGCATTTTCATCTTAAAAGGTGCAAGGCTAAGCATCACTCCAATGGGCCGCGCAATGAAAATGAGAAATACCGAAATCAAAATTCCCAGGCCAACAATAGGCACAATATCGCTGGGATAAACAAGTAGCCCAAGGGTAAGGAAAAGCACAATCTGCATAAGCCAGGCTACCCCATCAAAGAAGCGCATAATGGTTCTTTTGTGAATAAGATCCTGATTTCCCAGATAAACCCCGGCCAGGTACACGGCAAGGAATCCGTTTCCGCCCAGCCTGTCTGTAGCCGAAAACACCAGGAACATAAGTGCAACTGCCAGCACTGGATAAAGGCCTTCAAAATCGAGCGTGATCTTATTGATGATGATCTTGCTAAGCTTTCCGAAGAGAAAACCGAGCGCAGCACCTATCAGGATTTGCTGAAGGAAAAGTGGAATTATAGAAAGCAGGCTTTGATCCTGGTTTACTACCAGCCCTAAAAAGGCTATAGTAAGAAAATAGGCCATAGGGTCGTTACTACCACTTTCAAGCTCAAGCGTGGGTCTTATATTTGCTTTTAAGGCCATGTTTTTAGATCGCAGTATAGAGAAAACGGCTGCGGCATCTGTAGATGATACAATGGCTCCCAGCAGCAGGCCTTCATAAATAGTAAAATCTGTAATCGCCCAGACAAAGGTGCCAAGGGAGACTGCTGTAAATAGCACTCCAAGCGTGGAGAGGGAAATACCGTGCCAGAGAATGGGCTTAATACTGCGCCAGTTGGTGTCAAGCCCCCCCGAAAAGAGTATGAAATTCAAAGAAACAATTCCAATAAACTGGGCCAGTTGAGGATCGTCAAATTCAATTTTCCCAATACCTTCTGATCCTGCCAGGATTCCTACCGAGAGGAAAAGTATAAGCGTGGGGACTCCAAACTTATAGGACGTTTTTCCTGCCAGTATGCTTATAAGAAGTAAAAGTGAACCAATTAAGAGTACATTCTCTGTGGTAATATCCATTTATTGAAGGCTTGTTCCGATGGCGTAAAGAAAAGCAAAATTTAGCTTTTTTAAAGGCTTAGTCAGGTTGGTTCTCCTTGAGGAGCTGCGGAAATTTATTTTTAAACCTGTTCATTCTTGGTACCGAAACATTGCGGATATATGGATCATTGGGATTGTACTTCTTGTAATTTTGATGGTAATCTTCAGCTTTCCAGAACTTTTGGAAAGGCAAGACCTCTACAGCAATGGCCTTTTTATATTGTTCTGCCAGTTCTTTAAGTTTTTGTTCAATGATCTTTTTTTGTTGTGCATTTTGGTAAAAGATGATCGAGCGGTATTGCGAACCTATATCGGGCCCCTGTCCATTTTTTTGAGTAGGATCCATAGATCCAAAATACACATCGGTAAGGGTTTCGAAGTCAATGATTTCGGGGTCGTAGATCACTTCTACGGCTTCGGCATGGCCTGTACGGCCTGTATTGCTCTCTTCATAGGTCGGATTCTCAGTATGGCCACCCGAATATCCCGCGATGGCTTCTTTTACGCCCACCACGCTTTCAAACACAGCTTCAACACACCAAAAACAACCGCTCGCAAAATAGGCTTTTTTGAGACCGTTCTGGGTAGGAGCTTCCACAGGTTCGGCATTGGCAATTTCGGGCAGGGTCACTGTTTCTCCCGAAGAATTTCCGCAGGCAGTGAGACTAAAAATAAGAGTGAGCAGCAGGTATTTCATAATATTCTATTCTTTTGTGTAGGTTCCTTCTAGTGATTTTTTTCCGTAGAGGGCATATTCTGTGATAATTTCCCCATCTTTAGAAAAACCAAGCCAGTCCAGCTCAGTGCTGCCATCGGGTTGAAAAGTGAGGGTAGCAACCGGAGTATTGGTGTCAAATTCGTCCCAGGGCAAAGGTTTGTCGGGAGAACTTTCTCTTGATGCCGCAATAAAATAGACGTTTGCAGTATTTTCCCCAGTTTTTTCGCACCTGGCGCTTATGTACATTTTATCTTTATCTATACACCACTCTGTAGGCCTGTCATAAGATACCTCTATACAGTTGCAGTTGCAATCTGTGCCCTTATCGCTGTCTGACTTTCGATATTTTCCTGAAAATCCTGTGGCAGGTAAAGCCGATGCCTGTGCTGTTGCTTTTTCTGTTTGCAGGGCGTCCCGTTCCTTCTGAAGGTTTTCGGGCGGCAGGGTGTCGGCAGAAATTGTTTGGGTATCTATTCTTTCTGAAGTTTCCGAAGTAGCGTTGTTTCTGTCTTTACAGGAAAAAAGCACCATCGCAATAAGCATGAAAAGTAACTTTTTCATAGTTGTAGGTTTGGTCTTTAAAGATAAGCCATCCAAAATAGATTTCTGTGAAACAGATGTTAACGCAGTAGAAGATTGAAATTCAAAATTAAAGATCAAGGAATAATTTAATTCTTCACTTAAGATTTCCATCAACAAAAAACCCCTCACTTGCGTGAAGGGTTTTTAAAATTGATATGATGAAATTTAGAAGCTTTGGAAAAGCTCATTCATCTTTTGTCTTTCTTCCTGTGCCAGTTCTTCGTCAACAAGAATACGGCCACTGTGCTCATCGGTGATGATCTTTCTGCGTCCTGCAATTTCCATGATCACCTGCGGTGGGATGGTAAAGAAAGAACCTCCAGAGGCTCCTCTTTCAACAGGAACTACGGCTAAACCGTTCTTCACGCTGCTGCGGATTCTCTTGTAAGCATTTACCAGGCGCTCTTCGATTTGCTGCTCATACTCTTTAGATTTGTCCAGTAGAGCTTTTTCTTCTTTTTCAGTTTCAGCAAGGATGGCATCCAGTTCCCCTTTTTTGTGGTCAAGGTGCTTCTGGCGCTCAGCTAACCGCTCTTTGGTTTGCTCAATAACGTCTTTTTTCTGGTCTATTTGAGCACGATACTCTTTGATTTGCTTTTCGGCAAGTTCTATTTCCAGTTCCTGAAATTCAACTTCTTTAGAAAGAGCGTTGAATTCCCGGTTGTTACGTACATTCTTTTGCTGCTCGTTATATTTTTTGATCAATGCCTGCGCATTTTCTATCAAAACTTTTTTGGTATTGATCCCCTGATCGATCACTTCAAGGTCGGCATCCATTTTTTCCAAACGGGTATTAAGGCCTGCTACTTCATCTTCTAAATCTTCTACCTCAAGCGGAAGTTCACCTCGTACATTTCTTATTTCATCCACCCTGGAATCTATAAGTTGAAGATCGTATAATGCTCTTAACTTCTCTTCTACAGTAACATCGGTTTTTTTTGCCATAGTTAAAAATACTTGATAGGATTGGTTTCTGTGTTTGATAAAACGACTGCAAAATTAGCAAATTTTTTCTTAAGATAAGTAGTCAAAAGGGTTTTTGTGTACTGTTCGCTTTCGTAATGCCCAACATCAGCCAATACCAGTCTTTGCTCAGCTTTATAGAAGTCGTGGTACTTGAGATCGGCAGTGATAAAAATATCTGCCCCGGCCGCGATGGCCTGGTTAATTGCAAAGCTTCCGCTACCGCCCAGCACAGCGACTTTTTTAATGGGTTTTCCCAGTAACGCCGAATGGCGGATACACCCACTGCCAAAGGTCTTTTTTACCTGTTCCAAAAATGCCTTTTCTTCCATCTCTTCCTTTAATATCCCCGTCATTCCCATACCAATATGCTGATTTGGATTTTCGAGGGTCGTCACTTCATACGCCACTTCTTCATAAGGATGATTGTCAAAAAGGGCATTTAGAATGTTCTTTTCAAGATGCTTCGGGAAGGTCACCCCAATCTGCATTTCTTCCTCGTAATGGGTTTCGCCTTTTCTCCCTATCACAGGGTTGGATGCTTCATTTCCCCTGAAAGATCCGCTGCCGGCTACATTAAAACTGCAATGGTCATAATTTCCTATTGTGCCAGCGCCAGCGGCAAATAATGCCTCTCTAACTTCTGCAGCATTCTTTTTGGGTGCAAATGTGACTAGCTTTTTAATGGTACCGGGCTGGGGGATGAGAATTGTCCTCTCAATTAATCCCAGTTGTTCACAAATCATATCATTAACTCCCTTGAAACTATTGTCTAGCGCGGTGTGGATGGCGTAGATCGCAATATCATTTTTAATAGCCTTCAAAATAGCCCGCTCTACATAATTGCTGCCGGTAAGCTTTTTAAGCCCCGAAAAGATTATTGGGTGAAAAGCGACAATAAGATTGCAGTTCTTTTCAATGGCTTCGTCTACCACGGTTTCCAGTGTATCAAGCGTTACAAGAATTCCTGAAACCTCGCTGCCGGGAGAACCGGTGAGCAGACCTACATTGTCAAAATCTTCGGCATAAGCGGTAGGAGCAAATTTTTCTAACTCCCTAATTATTTCCTTAACTAACATTTTTCCTTTTTTGCTGAGTTTGTCAAAGATAAAAATTATCTGGCCAGGCTAGCTTATTCAGTCTTCCTCTTCAGATTAAATTTATTTTAATTTCAGCAGGGGCAAAGTCGGCTGCACCAGGGTGTCAAAAATGGCAAATTTTAACTATCTTTTTTTCTGAAGTGGCTGAAAATGATCTTTTACGTTTCAGGAAAAAAATTACCTTCGCATTCATGTCGGCAAGAAAATTTCTTTATCCTTTTTCTATTCTTTACGGTACTGCAATGCGGGTTCGAAACCAGCTGTACGACCGTGAAATCTTACCAGTTCACAGTTTTGATCTGCCTGTTATTGCAGTAGGAAACCTAAGTATGGGCGGTACTGGGAAATCTCCCATGGTAGAATATTTGACCCAGCTGCTAAAGGTAAACTACAGGGTGGCCACCCTTAGCCGCGGATACAGAAGAAAAACCAGCGGTTATATCCTGCTTACCGGCACCGAAACAGCTTCGGAAGTTGGAGATGAACCCCTGCAGTTTAAATACAAGTTTCCTGAAGTAGCGGTTGCTGTAGATGAGAACCGAAGTCATGGAATAGCAGAACTTCTGAATGTAAAACCAAAGCCTGAAGTAGTGCTGCTCGATGATGCCTTTCAACACCGAAGGGTAAAGGCCGGCTTCTATATTTTATTAACCTCATATTCAAAATTATACCGGAATGACTTTGTGCTTCCGGCGGGTGACCTGAGAGAACCTGCATCGGGCGCAAAAAGGGCCAGGGTAATTGTGGTAACCAAATGCCCTGCAAATCTCTCTGTGGAAGAACAAATGGAGATCGTAAAAAAACTGAAACCCACAGCAGGGCAGGAAGTTTTCTTTACAACTATAGCATATAGTGAAAAAGTGATGGGCAGAAACGGATCTTATGCTTTAAAGGACCTCCAAAAAAACCCTTTTACGCTGGTAACCGGGATTGCAAATCCGCAGCCTATGGTTGAGCACCTCGAAGCACTGGGGCTGAAATTTGAACATAAAAAGTTTAAAGATCATCACAATTTTACTGAAGCTGAATTGCGGGAGCTGCAACATGAGGAATTTATACTCACTACCGAAAAGGATTATATGCGGCTCAAAAATGAGATTTCGAGGGAGAAAATCTTCTATCTGCCTATTCGAAGCTGTTTCCTTCAAAGGGAAGAGGCGTTTGAAGATCTTGTTTTGGAGTATATAAAAAAAAGTGAGACCCGGTAAAGTCTCACTTTTATCTTTTTTTGGCTAATTCAAACTATATCTCAATAACTTGAATCTACCTGTACTCAAACCTTGTGCCACTTTTTTAAATTGTGGCTTTTTGCTGATTTAAATATTTATTGATTTTCTGAAAGAATTCTTCAGTTTTGTAAGGTTTTGGTATAATGTCATTAAAGCCGTTGAGGTAGAATTCATCAAGGCTCTCTTCTAAAGTTACCGCTGTAAGAGCAATAATAGGAATGCTTTCGTTGAACTTTCGTATTTCTCTGGTTGCTTCAATCCCGCTAATACCAGGCATGTGAATATCCATTAGAATAAGATCGAATTCATTGTCTTTTACTTTTGTAATGGCAGTGGTTCCATTGTCGGCAACATCACAAATCACCTTGTTCTTTTCCAGGATCTTTCGAGTGATCATTTGGTTGATCTTGTTGTCTTCTACAATAAGAATTTTTTTATTGTGCATAATATTGTTTGATAGGGGCTCGGGAATCTCGTCGATACTTTTTTGATCCTGTGGGCTGGCTGGTTCCATTGCTTCGAAGTTAAGTTCAAAATGGAAGAGGGAACCTTCTCCCAGTTCGCTCTCCAGGTGAATTTCACTGTCCATTAAATTGAGCAGGTTTTTCACTATTGAAAGCCCCAGCCCGGTACCTCCAAACTTCCGGTTTATTTGTAGTGAGCCCTGTGTAAAGTTCTCAAAAATGGCTTTTTGTTTCTCCTTGCTAATTCCTTCACCGGTATCCTGTACTTCAAACCTTAGCAGCACCTTACTGTCCTTCTGCCTTAAACGTTTAACCCGCACCCAAATATCACCATCTTCAGTAAACTTGATAGAATTACCTATAAGGTTGATAAGGATCTGAGAGATCTTAAGCGGATCGCCCTTCAATTTCTTCGGAATTTCGGGATCAAACTCGAGGTGAAGTTTGGTCTTTTTGTCTTCGGCCGAATTCTTTAAGGCAATTAGAACATCTGTAATCCTCTTTTTCAGATTAAAAGAACTTTCAAGCATTTCCACTTTTTTAGCTTCCAGCTTGTTGAGGTCAAGAATGTTGTTGATAAGTGAAAGCAGGTATTCCCCTGAAAATTTGAGGGAATTGAGGTGTTCCTTTTGATTTTCTGTAGGGCTTTCTTCCAGTAGTAAATGAGTAAGGCCTGTTACAGCATAAAGAGGAGTCCTTAGTTCATGGGTGATGGTTGAGAGGAACTGGGCTTTGGCCAGTGATGCTTTCTCGGCGTTTTCTTTGGCAGTAATTAACTCAGAATTCTTTTTTTGCAGTAGATCGTTTGCCCGGGCCCTAAGATTGTTATTCTTATATAGAGAGAGCGTTAAAAGAGAGAGGATGGTGATCAAAGCCACACTAAGAATGGTGGTGAGTTTGTTCACTTTTAGCGTGCGTTCGGCCTCTTCTTTTTTACGGGTCAACTCGTTCATGGTACTCTTCATAGAATCTACTCCATACCGGGCACTGGCATCTACGGCAAGGGCTTCAGCATTTAAATTGTATAAAGAATCCTGTATTTTGTTGTTCTCACGAAGCAGCGTTAAAGCCTCCTGGTAATTTCCCATTTCCTCCTGGAGCTGGCTCTGTACCAGTCTGGTATGCTGAATCATACCGGCAAAATTATTGTGTTGGGCAGTCTTCAAACTTTTTTCAGCTTCCTCCATGGCTTCAGCCAGTTGTCCTGAAGCCTGGTAGGCACGTGCTTTGTAGTAGTGAACCCTGGTACGTTCGTACTCGTTGTTTTGGATTCGCAATTTTTTTTCGGCTGAATTTAGCAGCGAGAGGGCCGCATGTGGTCTTTCGGCGGTATTGAGGTAGAGGATTCCACGGTTGAGCTCTACAGCTCCAATTCCTTCGGTGTCTTCCTGTTTTTTATAGAGGGCTTCAGCAAGGTCAAAATATTCGGTGGCACGATCAAAAATTTTCTTCGCAGTAAAGATCTTTCCGAAGTTAAGATAGCTATAAGCCAGGCCTTCTTCGTCTTCTATTTCCCGCTGTATGGAAATAGCCCGTTGCAGCTCGGTTGCAGCACGCTCATTTTCATGACGCACATAATAGAGGTGGGCCAGAATACTGCTGGAAAGTGCAATTAACCTCGGGTGATCTATAGATCTTGAAAGTTCAAGTGCCGTATTTAATTCGCGTAGAGCCTGATCAAAATGTATACTGTTAATTGACTCTTCTGCGTTTTCCAACAGTTGTTCAATAGTGGTATTTATTTCATCTACTTCCTGTAGGCTTTTTCCCTGGGAATAGGAAAAGGAAAAGTAAAGAAATGCCACCATTAAAAGAGTAAAGTTCTTCATTGGGACAAAATAACTGTGGATAAATATAACTATTTAATTGATACATGGGAAATTAAATCAATGAGGCGGCTCGAATAACCAATCTCGTTGTCATACCATCCTATGATCTTCACAAAGGTATCTCCCACTACCGAAGTCATTTGTGCATCAAATATACAAGAGTGAGGATTGCCTTTAATATCTATAGACACTATAGGATCTTCGGTATATTCCAGAATATTATGAAGACTTCCTGCCGCAGCTTTTTTAAAGGCCGAGTTTATTTCTTCGATACTTGTGTTCTTTTCTACATGAAGCGTCATATCGGTAAGGCTGCCGTTGGCTACCGGTACTCTTATCCCGCACCCGCCAATAACATCGCTAAGCCCGGGGAATATCCTGGTAAGGGCTTTTGCAGCTCCGGTGGTGGTAGGTACGATAGACTGGCCGGCGGCACGGGCACGCCGCAGATCTTTGTGGGGCTGGTCATGCAGGCTTTGATCGGTGGTGTAAGAATGTACGGTGGTGATATAGGCTTTTTTCACTACCGCGAGTTCATTTACGATCTTCAACATAGGCGCGGCATTATTTGTAGTGCAGGAAGCATTTGAAATAATGTCTTCAGTGCCGTCAAGTATATGCTCATTGACTCCCAAAACCACCATTTTTATGGAATCATCTTCGGGAGGCACGCTCAAAATCACCTTTTTGACACCTTGCTGAAGATGCGGCTCCAGGTCACTCCTTTTCTTGAACTTCCCGGTACTCTCTACTACCACGTCAACCCGGTTAAGGCTCCAGTTAATATCGGCTGTGTGGGCGTGATTATAAACGGGTACCTCTTTTCCGTCTATTACTACGGAAGCTTCTCTGGAAGAAACCTCTTTTTTGAGTACACCGTGAATGCTGTCGTACTTAAGCAGGTGAGCAAGGGTGGCGGCAGGAGCCAGGTCGTTAATTGCCACTACTTCCAGGTCTTCACGATCTAAGAGCAGCCTGAAAAGATTTCGGCCTATGCGCCCAAACCCGTTGATCCCAATCCGGATCTTTTCTTTTGATGCGGTTGAAGGTCTTGCGCCCTCCATTATGTAAGATGTTTTTGAGCTTTGTACGAAGATCTTACCAAAGCACCACTCTCTACATGCCTAAAGCCCATTTCAAGCCCAATAGTCTCGTACTTTTTAAACTGCTCTGGAGTCACAAATTCGTGTACCGGAAGGTGCTGTTTTGTAGGTTGCAGGTACTGGCCAATAGTGACAATGTCAAGATCAACTTCCCGCAGGTCTTTCAGGGTTTGTATCACTTCTTCTTCTTTCTCACCCAAACCAAGCATGATGCCCGATTTTGTTCTGTTTACTCCCTGCTCTTTCAAATATTTCAACACCTGAAGGCTGCGTTCATATTTCGCCTGTATACGTACTTCGCGCGTGAGCCTCTTTACAGTCTCCATGTTGTGCGAAACAATCTCTGGGTTTACTTTGATGATACGGTCAATATTTCTCTCCACTCCCTGAAAATCGGGGATCAGGGTTTCAAGAGTCGTGTCGGGGTTCATGCGGCGAATCGCACTCACGGTCTCTGCCCACATAATGGAGCCCATATCTTTAAGGTCGTCACGGTCTACGCTGGTAATTACAGCATGTTTGATCTTCATCAGCTTTATGGAACGGGCAACTTTTTCGGGCTCATCCCAGTCCAGGGTTTCGGGTCTCCCGGTTTTTACGCCGCAAAATCCGCAGGAACGGGTACAAATGTTTCCGAGGATCATAAAGGTCGCCGTGCCTTCGCCCCAACATTCTCCCATGTTTGGGCAACTTCCGGAGGTGCAAATCGTGTGAAGGTTATACTTATCTACCACACTTCTAAGCTCGGTGTATTTTTTTCCGGTAGGTAATTTTACCCTTAACCACTTCGGTTTAGGCGTTCTTTGTGTAGGGAGTTGCTGTGTTTCCATAGGAGGGCAAAGGTACAACTAGAATGCCTAAAAACAAACGTTAAATAAGCGTTGCTTTTGCCTCCTTCAGCAGAAAATTTTCCGAAGAAAATGGCATTTTAAGCACCTTAACTTCTCAAAAATGGCGTTTAGGACGTTCTTTTTTCAATGACCTCGGCCAGTAGCTTTTTTGCACGCAACAACTTTACTTTTACGTTGTTGATAGGCTCCTGAAGATGGGCAGCAATTTCTTTATAGCTCTTTTCCTGAAAATGCCGCAGATGGATCACTTCCTGGTAGTGCGGTTTCAGTTTTTTAATGTCTATGAGCAGCTGGGCCAGGTTTTGTTCGGTAATTAGGGTGTCCTCAATACTGGGCGTTTCATCGGGAATGCGGTGCACCCGGTCATCTTCTTCGTCGGTAGTGCGAGATCGTATAGAAGCGTTCTTTTTTCTTACCAGATCTACATGAATATTTTTAGAAATAGTAATGATCCAGGTCTTAAAAGTGTATTTGGGATCAAAAGTGTCAATTTTATCGAAGGCTCTTGAAAAAGCCTGAATGGTGATATCCTCGGCATCATATTCGTTCTGGGTGCGCTTAAGCTGAAAGCCGTAAACATCGTTCCAAAACCTGTCTAAGAGATAATTAAAGGCTGCTTGTTTCCCCTTTTTCGCCTTTTCAATTTGTTGCTGAAGGAGGTCTGGCTCTATTTCCAATTAGTGGGTTTTGAAAAAATATTAGAGATAAATATAGCTAATTGCGCCGAAACCAGGAACAATTCTAGAAACGGAAAAAGCCAGAAAAGATCGGTTTCTCCAAACTTCTTGCCCGAGTTGTAAAATACCACTCCCTGTACAATCCATCTTACCGCCAGTAAGAATAAAGCTACCTGCCAAAAAGGGCTTTTTAAGAGGATAAAAAAGAAGATCCAGAACAACAGCTGGGAAGTGTAGAAGAGGCCCAGCATTAACCGGTGTTCTTTTTTGTAATGGGAAGCAGCCGAAACGTGCCTCCTTTTTTGGGTAAACCACGCCTTGAGCGTAGATTTTGGGACGCTGCGGGTAATTCCCACAGGTGAAAAACAAAGGGCGGTGTTGGTTTTAGTAGCAGCCCCGTTCACAAAAAGATCGTCATCTCCCGATTTAATGTGTAAATGCGTGGCAAAACCATTCTGGGCAAAAAATTCTTCGGAAGTATAGGCGAGATTGCGGCCTACCCCCATGTAAGGTTTGCCCCAACTGGCATAAGAGAAATATTGAATTGCCGTAAAAAGCGTCTCGAACCTGATAAGTTTATTGAGCAGGGAGCGGGATTCAATAAAATACCCGCCGTAGCCAATCACAATGCTTTTTTGGTCTTCAAAGTGGGCGCTCATCTCCTTAAGCCATTCACTGGTTTCGGGTCGGCAGTCGGCATCAGTAAATAAAAGGTAAGGTTTTTTGGCCTTTTTGATGCCTAAGGTAATTGCGTATTTTTTGTTGGCCCAAAAGGCTTCGTTGTTTTGAACGTCAACTATTTTTACCCTGTCGTCACTTTGCTGAAATTCTTCAAGCACTTCAAGAGTCTCGTCTACAGAGGCGTCGTTGATCACCACCACCTCAAAATCGGGGTGGTCTTGCGACAGGATCGCCGGAAGAAAATTCCGCAGGTTTTCGGCTTCATTTTTGGCACAAATAATTACCGAAACCGGGAGCTCCTTATAAGCCGGCTGACTTTCATTTTTGGCAAGGGCAAACCTGAAAAATCCCAGGTAATAACATAGGTTGATTAGGCCAATGACAACAAAGGCAATAAGGATGGTTAGCATTTATGTGGTGGGAATTATTTTACCGGTTGAGGTTGATCACAATCTTTTGCTTCATCGGGAAGTTTTCCGCAGTAACTGCAGGCTTCTCCTTCCTTGTTAAGAAAAGGGCTTTGACTGGCACAGGTCCCACTAAATTTTCCATCTTTCTTTCCCCAAATCTTAATGGCAATCCCGGCAACAGCCAGTCCTAAAAGTACTATGGTGATTAATATGAGTTCCATAAATAGAATTTTGTGCAAAAATAACGAATAATGACCACTATAAGAAGGGAATAGGATTTTTTTCTTAAGGCTTCATTACCACAATTTTAACTAAAATTTAGTGCCGCGGGAGAGGTAATGGATTTATAAGGTAATAAATTGCAGGTAAAGCTTAAAAAACCCACGATATGCGATACAAATTACCAATAATTTTGATCATTTTTCTTTTTGCCGGGCTTACATCCTGTCAGGATAAAGAAAATAAAAGTGATTCAGAAGTTGATATTATCCCTGCGGAAGAAAAGAAAGATGAACTTAGCAGCTCAGACCGGCCGATGCCGAGAAGCTACATGCTGGCCAAAATGCGCGAGAATGATGAGCTTTCTGCTTTTACTGAAGAATTTCAGAGATCAGGGCTTGAAGAAGAATTTGAAGGAAAGGAAGGTATTTATACCATTTTTGCCCCTTCAAACGCAGCGTATGACCGTATCCCTGCCAGGCAAATTAATCCCGATACCGACAGTCTCACGTCTAACGCCGATCTTATGCGTTATTACATGGTAGAAGGTGAAATGACCGTAGATTATCTTCGGGAAAGGATCAGGGCTTCAAAAAATGACAGGTACGAGTTTAGAACCGCTTTGGGTGAAAAACTCTGGGCTACCCTTGAAGGTGATAAAATTGTACTTACAGATGTATTGGGCAATAAAGCTGCTATTGTGACTTCAAATATGGACGAGTACTACGGGGTTTACCACATCATTGATAATGTGTTACAACCCGGTGAAAAACGTCAGGATAATGGTGAAAGTGAAACTGAAGGTTAAAAATTCTTGCTTCGGAAGAAGACATTTTTAACTCAGGATTATAATTTATTGTTCGGCTCTACACTGCTTTTTTATTAAATTAAATAAAACCTGAAAATATTGATACTATGAAGATTAGAAATATAATGATGTTAAGCGGATTTGTAATGATCTTGTTTAGCGCATGTAAGAATAATGAAACCAAGACAGATGATGCAAGCCTTGAGGTACAGGAAGAGAATTTTGAAGAAGGTGTCGAAGACTTACGCCAAAGGAACGCAACAGTAGATGCTATTGAAGGAAACCCCGAGCTTAGTACGTTTGCTACCGGTCTCAACACCTGGAATGTGGAAGATACTTTAGACCTGGTAACCGAGCCTTACATGGTGTTTGCGCCAAGTAACAGGGCTTACAGCAGGGTTTACAGGCAGCAGGGCTATGACATTTTAGAAACCACGCCAGAATCTGTCATCCCGTACCACATAGTAAAAGGTAATTTTACACGGGAAGAACTGAAACAGGAAATTGAAAATGTGAATGGCACTCTCATACTTTCCACTTTGGAAGGAGAAAACATCACCTTTAGCCTTGATGGCGATAACATTGTGCTAACGGGTGCTACAGGTGAAAAAGCTAACATAACCGAAAGCTTCGAAATTGAAAACGGTACTGGTTATATTATAGATAAAGTATTACTTCCTGAAGGAATTGACACAGTGACTATAACTCCAGAAGAGTAGGGGGTGTAGTTAACAGAAAAGGAAAAAGGGTTCCAAAAATGTCATTTTTAGAACCCTTTTTTGATGCTTTTTATTTTAGATGATATTGACTTCCGGGGAAATTTCGATCCCGAACATATCCAAGATCTTCTGCTGGATCTTTTCAGCGAGCTGAAGGATATCCAGGCCTGTGGCATTTCCGTAGTTTACCAGCACCAGTGCCTGCCTGGTATGCACCCCGGCATCTCCTTCACGGTAGCCTTTAAGGCCAGCGTGGTCTATGAGCCAGCCTGCAGGGATCTTTACCTGCTGCCCGTCAACCTCGTAAAAGGGGATTTCAGGATATTGCTGTTGTAGCTTTTGTAAAACTTCTTTTGAAACTACAGGATTCTTGAAAAAACTTCCGCTGTTGCCCAACTCTTTCGGATTAGGCAGTTTAGATTGGCGGATGCTTATAACGGCTTCAGAAACATTGGCTATTGTAGGTGTTTTTACACCTTTATCTTCCAGAAATTGATCTATAGAACCGTAAGTAGTATTCAGTTTATGATTATTCTTACTAAGCCTGAAGCTAACACTTGTTATAATGTACTTTCCTTTCGCTTCATTCTTAAAGATAGAATCTCTGTAGCCAAAGTGGCATTCTTCTTTTGTAAAGGTCTTTAATTGCAGCGTTTGGATGTCCAATGCGGTGCAGCTTTCAAAGCTGTCTTTGAGTTCCACACCATACGCGCCAATATTTTGGATTGGAGCAGTGCCCACCTTCCCGGGGATCAGGGAAAGATTTTCGAGTCCGCCAAAAGAATGGTCAATACAGTACAGGACAAACTCATGCCAGTTTTCACCGGCCATGGCCTTTACCAGTACGTCGTTCTCATTTTCCTCAAGAATTTCGATGCCCTTGAGGTTTATATAAACCACTGTTTTCTGAACATCTTTTGTGAGCAACATATTGCTTCCGCCGCCAAGAATGAATAATTCTGAAGCATAAGTGTTCTTCAAAACTTCCCGAAGTTCTTCTACAGAAGTTACTTCTACGAAATTGCGCGCCTTTACATCTATTCCGAAGGTGTTATATGGCTTCAGGGAAATATCCGATTGCATTTTCATTAGCCCTTGTACTGCTTAAGCGCTTCTTTAAGGATCTCTAATGCCCTTATAAGATTTTCCTTTTTAAGAACGTAGGCGATCCTCACCTGGTTAGTCCCGGTATTTGGCGTAGAGTAAAAGCCTGCAGCAGGAGCGATCATAATGGTTTCATTATCCATTTCAAAGCTTTCCAGGAGCCATTTGGCGAAATCTTCGGCATCGGCGACAGGTAATTCAGCAATACAATAAAATGCACCTTTTGGATTGGCTACTCTTACTCCTTCAATCTGTTCAAGGCCCTGCACCAGGGTATTTCTTCTGGAAGTGTATTCTTCTATAACTTCATCAAAATATTCCTGTTCAGTATCGAGGGCCGCTTCGCTGGCAATTTGAGCAAAGGTTGGAGGGCTAAGGCGTGCCTGTGCAAACTTCATGGCTGTGGCCATAAAATCGGCATTTTTGGAAACTACACATCCAATTCGTGCGCCACACATGCTGTAGCGTTTTGAAACAGAATCTATCATGATCGCATTCTGCTCCAATCCCGGTACGCTCATAATAGAGTGATGTTTTGCACCGTCGTAAGCAAATTCGCGGTACACTTCATCGGCGACAATAAAGAGGCTGTGTTTTTTAACGATCTCGGCCAGTTGATCAATTTCTTCTTTTGTGTAAAGATACCCTGTTGGGTTCCCCGGATTGCAAATAAGAATTGCCTTAGTGTTGGGAGTGATGAGCTTTTCAAATTCAGAAATTGGAGGGAGCGCAAAACTGTCCTCAATTTTCGATTTTACAGGAACTACAGTAACCCCCGATGCTGTTGCGAAGCCATTGTAGTTTGCGTAAAAAGGCTCTGGAATGATCACTTCATCGCCAGCATCACAAATGCTGCCCATGGTAAATAGTAAAGCTTCAGATCCGCCGGTGGTAATGATCAATTCATTAGCTGTAATCTCAATGTCGTGGTTCCTGTAGTACTTAGCCAGTTTGTTGCGGTAGCTTTCAAAACCGGCAGAATGGCTGTAAGAAAGCACTTCAATATCGGTATTTTTGACTGCTGCAAGTGCTTTTGCAGGAGTTTTAATATCGGGTTGGCCAATATTCAACTGATAAATGGTACGGCCCTTTTTTATTGCAGCTTCTGCGTAAGGAACTAATTTTCTTATAGGAGATTCGGGCATAGCCTGCCCTTTACGAGAAATATGTGGCATATCTAAAATTTTGGCTTACAAAGTTGCGAAATTTTAAATTGAGAATAATATTTTTCCTGATTTTTATCCTTTCTGAAGGGTATTCAACTTAAAGCATCAGGAGTTGCTAATGAATTTTGATGAAGATTAAATTTCTTAGTGGTATTGTTGTTTGAAAAACTGAAAATTTCAGATTAAAGCTGAAATTATAAGGTACTTCTGAAATACTTCAGCAAAACAGGCGAAAAGAGAATATGAAAGTGCGCTTTACCTTCCAAAAAAGGTATTTTGAAGCTGCCTTTTTTACTTCCGAAGTAGAGAAATTTAAACTTTTTCAGAAAAGCTTGTATGGGGAGCAGGAGCGGAGCTTCAAAGCCTTCAAAAATGGCAATTTGTGCTTAAAAAACTGCTGAAAATAAAAGGAGGCTGCTTTAAAAGCCTGTTTCCGTGAACCTGAATCTTGTTACAGGTACTTCCTGAAATGCTTCAGAAAACGGAGTGGTAGCTTTTAAAACAACCTCCTCAAAATGTCATTTTTGGAAAGTTTTATTCCAGAACTTTTCCTTTGATCTTTATTGATTTGGCAGGCACATCGGCATTAGAATAAACGGTGATGGTTTTTCTAATTGGGCCTACTCTTTTGGTATCATATTTCACTTTGATCTCCCCGGTTTCTCCGGGAGCAATAGGATCTTTTGGTTTTTCGGGGATAGTACATCCGCAGCTTGAAGTAACATCTGTAATTACCAGGGCAACATTTCCGGTATTTTTAAATTCAAAAACGCGAACGCCATCACTGCCTTTCTCTATTTCGCCGTAGTCTATTACTTCAGACTTAAATTCAATTTTTGCTGTTTCCTGCGCCTGTACAGCGTAGCCTGCAAAAACAAAAAGGGCAATTGCAATTAATTTTTTCATGGTTTTTAGTTTTTTCAGAATTGTAAATATACTACTAATCTGTTTATTGTAGCAAATAAAAAGGCAATCGGCTGCATCGCCTTTTATAATCCTGAAGTTATAATTACTTTTGCCCATATATTCCAAAAACCGCACCAAAGTATGTCTGTAGCATCAAATTACGTAGCCCGGGAAGTTGAAACCAAGTGGTATGATTACTGGATGAAGAATAATTATTTTCATTCTGAAGTTGACGAAAGAGAACCGTACACTATCGTAATTCCGCCGCCCAATGTTACTGGGGTGCTGCACATGGGGCACATGCTCAATAACACTATTCAGGATGTGTTGATCCGTCGCGCACGGCTGCAAGGCTACAATGCCTGCTGGGTGCCGGGGACAGATCATGCCTCTATTGCTACAGAAGCCAAGGTAGTTGCCAAATTAAAGGCAGAAGGAATAGATAAAAATACACTTTCACGAGAAGAATTTCTGGAACATGCGTGGGAATGGACCAATAAGCATGGCGGGATTATCCTGGAACAGCTCAAAAAACTTGGAGCTTCCTGTGACTGGGACCGTACAAAGTTTACGATGGACGATGATATGTCGGCTTCGGTAATAAAAGTGTTTGTCGACCTTTATCGCAAAGGCCATATTTACCGAGGTTACCGTATGGTGAACTGGGACCCGCAGGCGAAAACCACACTTTCTGATGAAGAAGTGGTGTACCAGGAGCAGCAGGGGCAGTTGTATTACCTTCAGTATAAAATTGAGGGTACAGATGATACGCTCACAATTGCTACTACCCGGCCCGAAACTATTCTGGGAGATACTGCCGTGTGTATTAATCCCAATGATGAAAGGTTTAGTCATTTAAAAGATAAAAAGGCGATTGTTCCGCTTTGTGACCGCGTGATCCCTATTATTGAAGATGAATATGTTGATATAGAGTTTGGAACGGGGTGTTTAAAAGTGACCCCAGCGCACGATGAAAATGACAAGGTGCTTGGAGATAAGCACAATTTGGAGGTGATTGATATATTTCATGATGATGCTACGCTTAACTCCTTCGGAATGCATTATGAAGGAATGGACCGTTTTGAGGCACGAAAAAAGATCGTTGAAGAACTAAAAGAGAAAGGTATACTGGTTAAGACCGAAACTCACTTAAACAAGGTGGGCACCAGTGAACGTACCGGCGCGGTGATCGAGCCAAAACTAAGTGACCAGTGGTTCCTGAAAATGAAAGAACTGGCCCGGCCCGCACTTGATGCCGTACTGGAGAAAGAGGTGAACCTGGTACCCGAAAAATTTGTAAATACTTACCGTCACTGGATGGAGAATGTTCGCGACTGGAACATTAGCCGGCAGTTGGTTTGGGGGCAGCAAATTCCTGCATATTATTATGGAGAGGGCTACGAAGATTTTGTTGTAGCCGAATCTCCTGAAGAAGCTTTAACGCTGGCCAGAGAAAAATCGGGCAACAATGAATTAACTGCCTCTAATCTTAAGCAGGACAAAGATGCTCTTGATACCTGGTTCTCTTCATGGCTTTGGCCAATAAGTGTCTTTAACGGGATTCTTGAGCCCGATAATAAGGAGATCAATTACTATTATCCAACAAATGACCTGGTAACGGCGCCCGAGATTCTCTTTTTCTGGGTAGCACGTATGATCATTGCCGGATATGAGTACAGAGATAAAAAACCTTTTAATAATGTTTACCTAACGGGGATTGTGCGCGATAAACAGCGTAGAAAAATGTCAAAATCCCTGGGTAATTCCCCAGATCCTCTGGGGCTCATAGATGCTTACGGCGCCGATGGGGTGAGGGTAGGAATGCTATTGAGTTCCCCTGCCGGGAATGATCTTATGTTTGAAGAAGATTTATGTAAGCAGGGAGCAGCATTTGTAAATAAAATTTGGAATTCGTTCAAGCTGGTAAATTCATGGGAAGTTTCAGATAAAGCCGAACAACCTGAAGCTGCAAAGATTGCTGTGGAATGGTACAGGGCGAAATTTCAGAAGAGCCTGCACGAGATTGAAGATAACTACAAAAAGTACCGTATAAGTGATGCTTTAATGGCTACTTATAAGCTGGTATGGGATGATTACTGTTCCTGGTTCCTTGAGATGGTAAAACCGGCTTACGGGCAGCCTATGGATAAAGCAACTTTTGATGCTGTTACAGAGATCCTGGAGAACAACCTTAAAGTTCTTCACCCATTCGTGCCATTTGTTTCAGAAGAAATATGGCAGTCAATGAAGCAGCGAAATGAGAAAGAAGCCCTGATCATTTCCTCATGGCCCAAAAATGAGGAATTTGATGCTTCTCTTATAGATGAATTTGTAGTGGCTTCAGAAGTGGTTTCGGGGATAAGAACTATTAGAAAAGAAAAGAACATTTCTTACAAAGATCAAATTGAACTTCAGGTACTCAATAATGAGAAACTTGGCAGCACGTTTGATCCTATCATTGAGAAAATGGGAAATATCTCATCTTTGGGCTATACTCAGGAACAAGTAAAAGGAGCTCTTTCTTTCCGGGTGAAGTCTAATGAATATTTTATTCCTGTGACTGGTGCAGTTGATGTTGAAGCCGAAAAAGCCAAGCTTGAAGAGGAATTGAACTATACCCGCGGATTTTTAAAATCGGTAGAGAAAAAGTTGTCTAACGAAAAGTTTGTGAGTGGGGCACCTGCAAAAGTGGTAGATATGGAAAAGCAGAAAAAAGCTGATGCCGAAGCTAAAATTGAAGCAATTCTTGCCAGTATAAAGGCGCTTTCTTAGACAGATTATAATTTCAGATATAAAGCAAAAGCCTCAAAGATTTTCAAAATCTTTGAGGCTTTTGCTTTTTTAGATATTGCTGCTAATTGAAATCAGGTGTGGCTTAAACTGATTGTTTAAACTAAAATCTTCAGTAAAATCCTGATCAATATTAATCGTGGATATTTTCCTCAACCAGCTGGATGTAGGCTTCTTTAGCCTCTAAAACTGTCAATCCCTTTACCTGTAGCAGGGCGTTTAGTTTAAAGGCATTTTTGAGGTCGCTATTCCCCGAAGGGATATATGCCTGGGAATGTTTTGTAGCCTGTTTATAGTAGGCGTAGAGCTTAAGCATAAGATCGGGAGGGAGCTTCTGGGAAGTCCTGCTGGCTTTTTCATAAGCTCTTAAAAATTCCCTGTCAACTTCTTCGGGAGTCATGGCTACGGGATTAGGAAACTTTTGCAATGAGACTAATGCCACCTTTTACTTTTTGATTCAGTTTAACTTCAAGCTCGGTGCCCAGAGGAAGAAATACGTCAACCCTGGAGCCAAACTTAATAAATCCGCTATCGCTACCCTGAACCACTTCTTCGCCTTCTTTGGCGTAATTTACTATACGCTTGGCAAGAGCACCTGCAATTTGCCGGTAAAGGATCTCTCCGGTGCTATCATTTTCAACAACTACTGTGGTGCGTTCGTTCTCTTCACTGGCTTTTGGGTGCCAGGCCACGAGATATTTGCCGGGATGGTACTTGCTGTATTTTACAATCCCTCCAATAGGATGCCGCGTAACGTGAACATTGATGGGAGACATGAAAACAGAAACCATTAAGCGTTTATCTTTAAAGTATTCTTTCTCATACACTTCTTCAATGACCACCACTTTTCCATCAACTGGTGCAATAACGTGCTTGGTATTAACCACGGTATTTCTCTTCGGGTTCCTGAAAAACTGAAGAACCAGGAAGAAAAGCACGATAGATCCTATAAGGATAACAACCCTAATCCAATAGGTGAAAATAAAAGTTTGTGCCAACAGGTTTACAATGATCAATAAGATCATTGCGGTTCCCATTATTTTATATCCTTCTTTATGAAACATAGTTAATTAGTTGTAAATAGGCATAAACAAAAGGGCTTGCAAAAATGATGCTGTCAAGCCTGTCAAACAAACCTCCATGACCGGGCATTAGCCTGCCGCTGTCTTTCACTCCTGCCTGTCTTTTAAACTTTGACTGTATAAGATCTCCAAGGGTGCCAAAAATGCTTAAAATCACTGCCAGTCCCACCCATTCATTGACGCTTAGAAGGCCGGTGAAGAAATATACCAAATAGGCTGCAATCGCACTAAAGACCAATCCTCCCAAAAAACCTTCGACTGTTTTTTTAGGGGAGATTCTTTCAAAGAGCTTTTTCTTTCCAAAATTCTTACCTACAAGATAGGCAAAAGTATCGTTTATCCAAATAAGTGAAAATATACCAACTACCAGTTCGGGTGTGAAATCTCCTGTGTAGCTGGGTATGAGTGTGAGAAAGATGAGTGAAGCTATGAGGTAAAAAATGATGATCACATACTTTTTCTTCTCAAAAAGGGGAATTTTGTTCACCAGCATAAGATCTTTTACAAGAAACAGGTTCACAAATATGGTGATGAGCAAGAGGAGGGAAGTGCCATATGGGCTCCAGCGCATATAGCTGAAAATATAGAACAACCCGATGAGAAGAAAATATCCCAGGAAACTTTTTAAATGTAAAAGTCTTTGAAGTTCCCGAAGACAAATAACACCAAATAACAGGAAAAGTGTGGTGAAGGCGAATTCGGATGCAAATATGGAGACCACAAGAATGGATACATACATGACCCCCGATAAACCCCGAATAATATTTTCCTTCATATTACAGATCTTCCAGAAGCAGCAAATATAGGTTTTTTGTACTACTTCCGTAGCTCATGAAATCCCCTTCTTTGTTGTTCTCAAAATTCTTGATGGTGGTAATATTTGAAGGAATACGGTCTTTATTTTTAAACTTAATGCCTCTTAAGCCCTCGCCAATGGCGTCAACGAGCTTGCTGGTAGAGGCAAGGATAACAAAATTATAGGGTAATTCTTTAAGCTTCTTCTCTTTAATTTGATTTGAAGATATAAGAATAGAGCCATCATTGGCAATTAGATATTCGCAGGTGCTAAGAAAAAAAGCTGCTTCGCCGGAATTAGTGAATTCTAAATTCTGGTCGGAAAATTTATCCCGTAAATTCTGATCAAAACAACAAGTTTCTTTTTCATACCAATCATTCTCCAACATGATGTTTTCAAACGTCTCTATCAATTCTTCATTACTCTCACAATAAAGAAATTTGCCGCCGTTGTTTTTGAAATTGAGCATAAAACGCTCATCGGTAGGGAGCTTAACATCTGGCATATACTTGCTACGGTCAGAACTTTCTACTTTATCCTGACCTTTGTCTGATTTAGATTTAGGGTTCAAAAAGTTTCTAAATAGACTCATATAGGTTTCTGATTACTCAAGGTAGCATTTCACCCAAAGGTAAAAAATCTTAACTTACAGATTAAGATAAGTTAAGATTTTTTACTGATAGGATTGTAGATTATTTTCCTTCGGAAGTCGAAGTGTCCTGCGTTTCTGAACCTGGTGTGCTACCGGGAATTGTTTTTTCGGTAACAGTTTCTTCCTGTACAGGCACAGTTTTTTCCTGGCTGTTGCCATTCATGATCTCGTCACGGCTCTTAAAAGGCCTTTTTCCGAAGATCTCCTCGAGGTTATCTTTGAATATAACTTCTTTTTCCAGGAGAATCTCGGCCAGCCTGGTAAGCTTGTCTTTATTGTCCTCAAGAAGTTTAATAGCTCTTTGATACTGCTCTTCAATAAGGTTTGAGATCTCCTTGTCTATTAATTCTGAAGTTTTCTCACTGTAAGGCTTGGTGAAATTATATTCACTCTGGCCTGAAGAATCGTGATAAGTGAGGTTTCCTACCTTTTCATTTAATCCATACACGGTCACCATGGCACGGGCCTGTTTGGTAACTTTTTCCAGGTCGCTAAGAGCTCCGGTAGAGATCTTGTTGAAAATTACCTTTTCGGCTGCCCGTCCTCCCAGGGCTGCACACATTTCATCAAGCATCTGTTCTGGTCTCACAATAAGCCTTTCTTCAGGGAGATACCATGCAGCTCCAAGCGATTGCCCGCGAGGTACGATGGTAACCTTTACAAGAGGAGCGGCGTGCTCCAGTATCCAGCTAACGGTTGCATGTCCTGCCTCGTGGAAAGCGATGGCTTGCTTCTCCTCTGGAGTGATGATCTTGTTCTTTTTCTCAAGACCACCCACAATACGATCTACTGCATCCAGAAAATCCTGTTTTCCAACAGCGGTTTTACTATTACGTGCAGCAATTAATGCAGCCTCGTTACATACGTTGGCAATATCGGCACCCGAGAATCCAGGAGTCTGTTTTGCCATGAACTCAGTATCTAACTCGTCGGCCACTTTCTTTAGCGGGCGAAGATGTACTTCAAATATTTCTTTTCTCTCCCTAACATCAGGCAGGTCAACATAGATCTGTCTGTCAAACCTTCCGGCGCGCATAAGGGCTTTGTCAAGCACATCGGCACGGTTGGTAGCTGCCAACACAATTACATTGGTGTTCGTTCCAAAACCATCCATTTCTGTAAGGAGCTGGTTTAAGGTGTTCTCACGCTCGTCGTTAGATCCCGAAAAATTACTTTTTCCGCGGGCACGTCCTATAGCATCAATCTCATCAATAAAGATAATAGCTGGAGATTTTTCTTTTGCCTGTTTAAACAGGTCTCTTACCCTCGAAGCTCCAACACCTACAAACATCTCCACAAAGTCGGATCCTGATAGTGAGAAAAAAGGAACTTTGGCTTCTCCTGCCACAGCTTTTGCAAGCAAGGTCTTACCGGTACCCGGAGGTCCTACAAGTAAAGCACCTTTTGGTATTTTTCCTCCCAGGGAGGTATATTTATCTGGAGTTTTTAGGAAATCTACAATTTCCTGTACTTCTTCCTTGGCTCCTTCAAGACCGGCCACATCTTTAAAAGAAACTTTAACGTCGGTATTTTGATCAAAGAGCTTGGCTTTTGATTTTCCTATGTTGAAAATCTGTCCGCCTGCACCGCCACCGGCTCCACCGCTCATACGACGCATAATGAAGATCCAGATTCCAATAATCAGAATAAATGGCAACAGGGTAAGTAATATATCGCCCCAAACATTTTGATGGGTCTCAAAAACCACAGGGGTGTCAACATTACTTTCAGCTTTTACCTCTCTTATGTCATCCTCAAGGTTTTGAAGGTCACCAAATTCAAACGTATAGGCCGGAGAATCTCCACCTGGAAATAGCTCATCCTGTACTGCCTTTTGGTGTACTTCTTTTGCCTGGGCTTCTTCGGTAAGGAATACTTTTGCCTGATTGCGGTTAACAATAACCACTTTCTTTACGTCTCCCTGTTCTAAATAGTTCAGGAATTCGGCAGGGTTGGTCTTGGCAGGTTCATTAAACCCACTATCACTGAAGAAGTTTATCCCCAAAAACACCAGGATAATAGCTGCATAAATCCAGTATGCGCTAAACTTTGGTTTTTTTGGCTCTTTATTTTTAGGTTGCTCTTTGGCCATGCGTTCTTTCTTAACTCTTAATAATTTGTATTGATTGAAGTGGATTTTGCATCCCCCCAAAGACTTTCAATGTCATAATACTCTCTAATGTGCTTCTGAAAAACATGTACTACCACGCTCACGTAATCCATTAGTACCCACTCGGCATTATCAGATCCCTCTATATGCCAGGGTTTATCTTTAAGCGATTTACTAACGGTTTTTTGAATGGAATTAACAATGGCGTTTACCTGTGTGTTTGAGGTACCATTGCAGATGATGAAGTAGTCACATACAGTATTTTCTATCTCCCTAAGGTCAAGAATATCAATGTCATTCCCTTTAACTTCTTCGATTCCTTTGATTATGTGTGCTATAAGTATATCGTTGTTAGCTTCTTTTTTTATCATTAAATTTATTTTCTTTGCGCAAAGTTATTACTTTTTAAGGTTTTTTGAACCTTGGTTTTCATAACATTTAACGCCTGCATTATCTATCCTTCGTATGCACCTTATCAAAGTTAGTGCCATCAACTCCACAAATTCGTTTGCGCGAGAGCTTTTAAAAGAAAATCCTCACTTACCTCTTACCTGTGTGGTTGCAAAAAAACAGACCCTGGGCAGGGGGCAACGTGGTACTTCCTGGAGTGCTGAAGATGGTAAAAACCTCACTTTTTCGGTGTTTTTACCCCGACCAAATATAGATCCGGCCCATCAGTTTGTGCTGAGTGCCGCTATTGCAACGGCTCTGATTTCGGCTCTCGAAAAATTTGACCTGCCACGATTAAAAATAAAATGGCCAAACGACATCTTGTCAGCTAATCGAAAACTGGCGGGTATACTTATTGAAAATATTATTTCTGAAGGTAAAGTGACGGGGTCTATTATTGGGATTGGGCTAAACGTTAATCAGCAAAACTTTGAAGATCTGCCCCAGGCCGGTTCCATGAAGACTGCCACCGGAAAGGAATTCAGTCTTGAGGAGGTGCTTAATGTTGTACTTGCGGAGCTTGAAAAAGGATTTTCGGAACTTTCCGAAGAAAGCTCCGAAGTAATTTTAAACACTTATAAAAATGCTCTTTTTCGCAGGTTAGTTCCCTCTACCTTTAAAGATCCCAAGGGCAACCTTTTTACAGGAATGATCCTCGATGTTAGCCCAACAGGTAAGCTCCTGGTGCAAAAAGGGGAAGAGGAAGAGGTTGCCGAATACGACCTAAAAGAAATTAGTCTTTGCTATTAGATCTTTGCGAGGTTTTCAGCTAAATTCGAAATGAATTTCTTCAAAGGTCCTTTTACCATCATAGCCATCATGGTATTGAATTTTCCGTGGAAAAACAACTGGGCTTCACTCTGATTGTCTCCCAAAGACTGGATCTCCACATCAAGAGAAAAATCAAACTTGTCTGAAGTAGAACCCAGTTTAATATTTTCTGGCTCGCGGGTTTCTTTTATCTGCAGTGCGATCTCTGGCATTCCTTTCAACGCGAAAGCAAAAGTGTCCTGACTTTTCACTTGAAATTTCTCTTTGCTCTCTGGCATGATCTGCTCATAATTGTTCACGTCTGTAAGGAAATTGAACAATTCCTGCTGACTCTTTTGTACTGTTACTTTGTCGCTCTGTAATTCCATATCTTATTTTTTCCAGTTAGCCGGATCATTTCTCCAGCTTTTTAGTAGCTCGCTTTCGGTTTGATTGATATAATTTGTTTTTAGGGCTACTTCCAATAGATATTCATAGTTGCTAAGGGTGTGTAGCTCAATATTCGCATCTTTAAAATTCTGGTCTGCAGTATCAAAGCCATAAGAAAAGATGGCCAGCATACCTTTTATTTGAAGGTTGGCGTCCTGTAGTGCTTTTACGGCATTTAAGCTGCTATTACCGGTGCTAATGAGGTCTTCAATCACCACAACGGTTTGCCCTTCCTCAACTTTGCCCTCAATCTGGTTTTGGCGGCCGTGAGATTTTGCTTCGGGGCGCACATAAGCAAATGGCAGGCTCAGATATTCGGCTACCAGCATTCCTATTCCTATTGCTCCTGTGGCAACGCCGGCAATAACATCGGCTTTACCGTAAAGCTGTTCTACCTGGCGGGCCATGTGTTCCCGTACAAAGTTGCGGATGGGAGGATAAGATAAGATGATGCGATTGTCACAGTAAATTGGAGAGTTCCAACCGCTGGCCCATTTAAAGCCTTGTTGTGCATCTAATTTTATTGCCTTAATTTGCAATAATAACTCAGCAGTTTTGCGAGCCGTTTCCTTGTCTAAAATCATACTGCAAATGTATAAAGTTTTTGTAAATGATGTTCCTATTATTCTCTCAACAGAAAAGGATTTGGGAGAGAAATATGTATCTATTCCGTTAAAGGAGGTTAAATTAAAAAGGATTATCAAAAAGATCAACAAGGGAAAATTGCTCTACGTTAATCTTTATCACCAGAAAAAAGAGAAGCTTCTAAAGCACCTTTTTAAGAAGTTACCTGTAGTCACAGCCGGTGGAGGATTTGTACTAAATCAAAAGGATGAGGTGTTATTTATTTTTAGAAACGGCCGGTGGGATCTACCCAAAGGGAAAGTTGAAAAGAGAGAGAGTATAGAGACAGGGGCTATTCGCGAAGTAGAAGAAGAGACGGGGGTGAAAAACCTCGAAATCTCTAAATTCCTGCAAACTACTTATCACGTGTTTCAAAGAAAAGGCCGGTACAGGCTTAAAGTTACCTACTGGTATGAAATGAGGACCGATTATGACGGCGAACTCATCGCCGAAGAGAGTGAAGGTATAGAGAAGGTAAAATGGAAAAGTATGGAAAAGGCGCAAAAAGCTTTGAAAAAGTCTTACGCCAATATTAAACTCCTTTTTCCCGAAGAAATTTTACCGGCTCACTCTAAAGACGGGATATCGCAAATGTGATACTTCATAGTGCTCACTCTTCTTGTGAATCCAGTCCAGTTGTGCATACCAGTTGGCAGCAAATTCGGGGTCGTTCTTCTTTTTAGCCAGGAATTCATTTTCAATTTCAGGATAATCGTCTAGAAATTCTCTTGCTACCTCCTCAAACACGTATGGGGAGAAGCCTTCTTTTTGCTGCAGAATGCTGTCAAAGAAATTCCAGTTAAAGAAGGAATCCGGTGCCTGGGGCTCAAGTGTTGCCAGCAAGTACTTTGCTGCTTTTTGTTCAATAGGAATAAAAAGATCGCCCTGTTTAATATTTACTTTTTTCCTGCTGCTTTCTACCTCTACATTAAAATGTGGGTAATGCCCTTCATAAGGTGCAGTTCTGGTTTCGTAGTTTTTAATCCTGTAGACTTCTACTACCATGCTGGTGTCTTTTTCAAAAGGAACCATCTCTACATTGTTTAGTTCAAGCAGGTCCAGGATTGGCCACCACGCCTGCGGCACAATATAACCCTGGGGTATCTTCACTTCCCGGGAGGCCGTGAAACTATCATAGTAATCTACTTTTTTGGTGAAAGGGCGGGTAGTGTCATATTTTAATCTATCAAATCCGGTGACTTCACTCGGGAACCTTTCTGCCTCATACCCCTTAAATTGTAGCTCCGAAACTTTGCTGCTGTCCACCTTAAAATCAAAAGCATAAGTACTTTTGGTCTTAAAGGCTTTGGTGTCCTGAGCCCTCAGTTTTTTAAGAAGTTCGGTATCTTTATCGGCAATGTCTATCATGGAGCGTAGAAATTCATAAGAGCCATAAACCCTCTTGTCATACGGCTTAAGCATGTGCGTCTCCAGCATTATTCCGGGGGTGTTCCAAAGGGCAGCATATCCGGTCGAGTAGCGCGGGGTGTCAAGAAATTGCGTAAAACCTTTGTCGGGCACATCTCCAAACACATTCACGTAAGGAGTCATTTCCCAGTCTTTTTTCTTCAGGGCCTCTTCAACGGCGGGCCTTAGATCTTTTTTGATATAATTTCCCAAAGCTCCTCCCATCTGGTCGTGCTGTGTAATTACATGGGTAAGGGTGTACTGGTAATCGGCGCCATTACTCACATGGGTGTCAATAAAAAGATCGGGGTCTACCTTGTGAAAGATCTCGTAAAAGCTACGGGTGTTTCGGGTGTCGGCTTTTATAAAGTCGCGGTTGAGGTCATAATTTCTTGCATTTCCACGAAAACCATAAGCTTTAGGCCCATTCTGGTTAGTACGGGAAAAGGAGTTGCGGTTAAGCGCGCCGCCAACGTTGTACACCGGGATTGCCGCAATCACCGTGTTTTCAGGCAGGCTTATAGAATCTTGTGCAAGATCTCTAAATAACATCATGGTGGCATCAATCCCGTCGCTCTCGCCCGGGTGTATGCCGTTATTGATCATTACTATGCTATGGTCTTCGCGAAGGCTTTCAAAATCAAAAGATTTGTTAAGGCTGTAAGTCACCAGGTGTAGGGGTTCGCCACTATCGGTTTCTCCAATGCGCTCCAGATTAATGCTGGGGTACACCGCGGCAAGATCTTCGTAAAAGTCAATGATCTCGGGGTAGGTAGCAGTCTCTGTTCCTCCCGATTTTTCAAAAACAGTGGTGAAATCATAATCCTGCTCCAGTATATAGTTCGAAAAATCGCAGGAGCTAAGGCCAATGGCAATTACTGCCAAAACCAGTATTTTTTTCATGCAGGGAATTTTAACCGCCGTAAACATAAAGAAAAACTTCAAAAGCATAAAGTATTGCTAAGAATAAAGCAGGTTTTCCAGAACATGATAAAAAGCTTAAATTCGTAAAGCCCATTTCTTCGGAAGAAAAAGGTGTCAAAAATGCCATTTTTGACACCCCTTCCCGGTCACTAACTAAAACGAAACTCTTGAAAAAATATCTATTCCTGGTATTCACAATATTTTTCTTCGGAAAGCTCTCTGCACAGCAAATAAGCGGAAAAGTAACTGATGCCTTTACCAATAAACCTCTTGAAAATGTCAAAATTACTTCAGGTGAATCTTCTGAAGCTGTTTTTACAGATGCTTCAGGCGTATTCAATTTTTCTGCGGAAGGATTGCCTGTAAACCTCATTTTTGAAGCTCCCGGATACGGCCGAAAAATACTGCTGGCCAGCTCTTCCGAAGATCTTTTTGTTGTTCTTGCACCTTCCGAAGGTTCCCTGTCTGAAGTTGTGCTGCGAAGTACCATAATTCCGAAGCAATTATTGCAAACTCCGGCGTCGGTTTCAGTATTAAGCGAAGAAGAGCTGCAAAGGTTTGATGAAACTAATGTGATGCAGAATATAAGTACCGTGCCGGGCGTGAATGTGCACCAGGGGGCTTTAAACACCAATAAAATGAGCATTCGCGGGGTGGGTGCACGGTCTCAGTACAGCACAAACCGGGTAAAGGCCTATTTTATGGAAATTCCAATAACCAGCGCCGAAGGAGAAACGACGCTAGACGACCTCGATCCTGCCGCCCTGGAGCGCATAGAAATTATAAAAGGACCTACATCAAGTGTGTATGGCGCAGGTCTTGGCGGAGTGGTCACTCTTTTTCCTGCCCGTGACATGGAGCAGGGAACAAAGGCTGATGTAAAAGGCACTTTTGGAAGCTATGGCCTTTTTAGGGGAACTGCCCGGGCAGCTCACGCTTCAAAATCGGCCAACATCACTGCCACTTACAATCATGTGGAAACCGATGGCTGGCGTGATAATTCGGCTTATGACAGGGATTCTTTTACCCTTTTTGGGCAGGTGCTGGCAGGAAAAAACGGAGAATTGTCGGTACTGGGGAACTTTGTGCGCTTAAAAGCATTCATTCCGAGTTCGGTAAACCGGGAGACTTTTCTTAAAAATCCTTCTTCGGCGGCTTTTACCTGGGCTGCGGCCAAAGGCTACGAGTCTTACGACAAAGGTCTACTTGGGTTCTCCTATGACTATCGTTTTTCGGAAGAATTATCAAATATCACCAGTGTTTACGGCAGTTTTAGAGATGCGTATGAGCCAAGGCCTTTTGACATTCTTAACGAAGGGCAGTCAGCTTTGGGGGCAAGGACAAAATTCAGTCTTGAAAAAGACATTTTTGGAGCCCCTGCACAATTGAGCTTTGGCGTGGAATTCTATAACGAGTGGTATGATACTGCCACTTTTGAGAACCTGTACGAGCAGTTTGAAGATAAGGGCAGTGTGCCCGGTAGTTATTTGAGCCATAACGAGCAGGACAGGCGTTACTATAATATATTTCTTCAATGGAACCAGGAGGTGACCTCGCGGCTTAGACTGGAAGCCGGATTAAATCTCAACGCCACTTCTTACGAGCTGAGTGACCTTTATGAGGAAGACGATGTAGACCAAAGTGGAGCCTACAGTTTTAAGGAAGTGCTGTCACCCAGGATTGGTGCCGTTTACACAGTAACCCCGGGTAAAAATTTATATGCTTCGGTAAGTCACGGATTTTCTACTCCCACGGTAGCCGAAACACTTACTCCGGAAGGTTTGATCAATACTAACCTCAAACCCGAAACCGGAGTTAATTACGAGCTGGGCTTCAAAGGAAACTTCCTAAACAACCGACTCTATGCTGAAATTGCCGCGTTTTCAATCCAGGTGGAAAATCTGTTAGTAGCCGAACGAGTGGCCGAAGACCGGTATATTGGCCGCAACGCCGGAAAAACTGACCACAACGGAATAGAATTGTTGCTCAATTACAATTTCCCTGTTTCAGCAAATGTACGGGCACGCACCTTTGTCAATACAGCATACAATTCCTTCGAATTTAACAAATTTATAGATGAGGAAGAAGATTTCTCCGGCAACGATCTTCCGGCAGTGCCGCAGGAAACTGTAAATGCCGGGCTTGACATTGTCACTTCCTTTGGCTTAACCCTGCGAACTACATACCAGTTTGAAGGGGAAATGCCTTTAAATGATGCAAATACCGAATTCAGGAGTCATTATGACCTCCTGCATTTCAAACTCGCCCTGGAACCACTGGAAATGATCAATACTTCCATAAATAAGAACTGGGATTTGGAAATTTTTGGGGGTGTGAACAATGCGCTTGATGAACATTATGCGGCTTCGGTAATACCAAATGCAGTAGGTTTTGGCGGTAATGCCCCGCGCTACTTCTATCCCGGAATGCCCCGTAATTTTTACGGTGGTTTAGCAGTTGGATATAAGTTTTAAATCAATGAACAATTAGCAATTATCAATCAATAGTAAGCAGTATTCCTTTTAAACCACAAAAAATAAATAATAATAAAATATTCAATAAACAATATTCCTTATTCCTTTGAAACGGCATCTGGTACCATAAAATGATAATCTCCGCCATTGCGAATCACATCGCGAACAACGGTTGAGGAAATATGGCTTTTTCCGGAAGAAGTGATAAAGAAAAGGGTTTCTACTCCGCTTATTTTAAAGTTGGTTTGGCCAATGCTCTTTTCAAATTCCAGGTCAATGGCATTACGAAGGCCGCGTAAAATGAATCCGGCGTTTTGTTCCCTGCAAAAATCCACGGTCATGCCTTTGTAGGTCATCACCTTGATCTTTGGTTCATCTTTATAGGTCTCTTCCAAAAACCTGACCCGCTCTTCGAGAGAGAACATATAATTTTTGTCTGAATTTGTTCCAATTGCCAGGATGACCTGGTCAAAAAGTGGGAGTCCGCGGTTAATGATATCAACATGTCCCAGGGTGATGGGATCAAAAGAACCGGGAAAAACTGCTGTTTTCATGCTGAAAAAATTTACTCTAAAATAGACATTTTTGGATACCTAGGCTTTCAAGGCAGTTTCAATAGCGCTGCCAAAAAGCTCTTTTAAAGAAATGCCTGCCGCCTGGGCCTGCTGCGGCAGAATACTGGCTTCGCTAAGCCCCGGGTTAGTATTCATTTCAATAAAATGTGGTTCGTTGTTGTGGAAAATAAATTCAGATCTCGAAAAACCTTTCATCTTCAGCTTGCGGTAGATCAATTTTGCAATTTCCTGAACTTTTTTCGTTTGTTCTTCTGAAATTCGGGCAGGGGTGATCTCCTGAGATTTTCCGAGGTACTTGGCTTCATAGTCAAAAAACTCATTTTCAGAAACAATTTCGGTGACTGGCAGCGCGAGAATCTCGTCGTTGTGAGTAATCACTCCAACCGAAACTTCGGTGCCATCGAGAAATGATTCGATAATGATCTCGTTATCTTCCTTAAAAGCAAATTTTGTGGCAGGAATAATTTGATCCCGCGATTTCACTTTGGTAATTCCGAAGCTACTTCCGGCTTTATTAGCTTTCACAAAGCACGGCAAACCAACTTTGGCAATAATTTCATCGGGATCAACTTCATCTCCTTTATCTACAAAATAATTTTCAGCAGTTTTTATTCCGAAGGGTTTGAGCACACTAATAAGGTCTCTTTTATTAAAAGTGAGTGCCGACTGGTAGAAATCGCAGGAAGTCTGCGGAATGTCGAGCAGCTCGAGATAGGCCTGTAAAAGGCCATTTTCACCAGGTGTACCGTGAATGGTGTTAAAAACACAGTCGAAAGTGATTAACTGCCCATCAATTGTGACGGTGAAATTGCTGCGGTTTATGGGGTAAGGTGTGTCATTTTCTCCAATGACAAACCACTCTTTTTGCAGGATATGTACCCGGTAAGGGTTGTATTTACTGCGGTCAAGATTTTTGTAAACAACATTACCGCTGTTTATTGATATACGGTATTCGCTGGAGAAGCCGCCCATGGCTATGGCTACATTTTTCTTCATAATTAAATATCGCCCAATTATTTTCGTTAGCAAAAATAGCGACTAATAAATGAATGTCTGCAAAACCGCCTGATTTTATATCTTTGCCTTTTAAATTAAACTATGAGTTTCTTTCGATTTCTCTTTAGCAAAACCTTTCTTATTCAATTGGTTTTGGCTGTATTTGCGGTAGTTTTGATCGCCTTTATTATACTTCAATGGCTTGATTATTCTACAAATCAAGACCAAAGAATTACCGTACCCAGCCTGGAACGTTTGTCCCTGGATAAGGTTGATGAGCAGCTTGCGGAACTAGACCTGCGCAGGGAAATTCTGGATTCTGCCAATTATAATCCCGACTTTCCGCCGTATTCGGTGATAGATCAGGTGCCGCTTCCTGGTAAAGAGGTGAAGGAGAACCGAAAGATCTATTTGACGCTCAATCCTTCAGGATTTACGAAAGTTGAAATTCCTGAAAATCTTATCCGAAGAACGCGCAGGCAGGTAGAGCCAACCTTGCGTTCCCTTGGTTTTGAAATAGGAACGATTACCTATAAACCCGATGTTGCAAAAGATGTGGTGCTTGAAATGCGTCACAGAGGCCAACTGCTGGAACCGGGAATGAAACTGATGAAAACTTCAAAAATTGACCTTGTGCTTGCCGATGGCTCCAGGAGATATGGAATGGAAGAAGAAGAGGATAGTACCGCACAAGACCCAATTTTGAACGACCTGGAAGACGAAGAATATGATTTCTGAAAATAATAACCCCGAACCCGAAGAGAACGATGATGACCTGTATGAACACCACAGGTTTGTAGCCGATAAAGGCCAGCAGCCATTGCGGGTAGATAAATTCCTGATGAATTATATCGAAAAAGCCACTCGTAATAAAATTCAAACTGCGGCTAAAGAAGGCAATATTCACGTGAATGAGGTTCCCGTAAAATCTAATTATAAGGTAAAGCCGGGAGATGTGGTACAGGTGCTTTTTGAGCATCCGCCTTACGAATTCCTGCTCACGCCAGAGGATATTCCGCTGGATATTGTATATGAAGACGATTCCCTGCTTGTGGTCAACAAACCAGCAGGTATGGTGGTGCATCCCGGCCATGGGAACTACAGCGGCACACTTATTAACGCGCTGGTTTACCACTTTGAAAATCTGCCGCAAAACAGCGATGAGCGCCCAGGCCTTGTACACAGGATTGACAAAGATACCAGCGGACTTCTCGTTATTGCAAAGACCGAAAAAGCCATGACCAAACTGGCAAAGCAGTTCTTTGACAAAAGCAGCGAGCGCGAGTATGTGGCTCTTGTATGGGGAAATGTTGAAGAGGATGAAGGTACGGTTGAAGGTAATATTGGCCGCCACCCCAAGAACAGGCTGCAAAATACGGTGTATCTGGGAGATGATGAAGATAAAGGAAAACCGGCGGTAACGCATTTCAAGGTCCTGGAAAGGCTGGGATATGTGACTTTGGTTTCCTGCCAGCTTGAAACCGGGAGAACCCACCAAATAAGGGTTCACATGAAGCACATTGGCCACACGCTCTTTAATGATGAGCGCTATGGAGGTGATAAGATTTTGAAAGGTACAACCTTCACAAAATACAAACAGTTTGTAGACAACTGCTTTAAAGTGCTGCCCCGGCAGGCACTGCATGCAAAAACCCTGGGCTTCAAACATCCTGAAACAGGCGAGTGGCTAAGGTTTGATTCTCCTGTACCACAAGATATGCAGGATTGTATAGAGCGATGGAGGAATTATGCTAAAAATCAGAAAGAATTCATTGATGAATAAGCTTTTTTGATAGACCTATCAAAAGGAATAAACGATCCCGGCAGGAAATCTTGTCGGGATTTGATATTTTTGAGGGGTAATAGAAAATTTCTTAAGAGCATTCCATGAAAATAGTTGTATCGCCCGCCAAAACCCTCGACTACAAATCTAAACTGCCAACCACAAGAGGAACCCAACCCTCATTTCTGGAAACCACAGCCGGCATCAACCGGAAGCTTTCGCGCATGTCTAAAAAAGAAATCGCCGATCTCATGAGCATTAGCGATAAGCTGGCCGATCTTAACTACAGCCGCTATCAGGAATTTTCTAAAGAACATAACAAACAAAACTCCCGGCCTGCAGTCTACGCCTTTGCCGGAGATGTTTATACGGGGCTTGATGCCTATACCATTCCTACTGAAAAAATCGATTTTATGCAGGATTCCCTGCGGATCCTTTCGGGTTACTACGGAATTTTAAGGCCGCTGGATCTTATTCAGCCGTACCGCCTGGAAATGGGAACTTCATTGCCGGTAAACCGAAAGAAGAACCTTTATGAGGTATGGCAGGAGAAGGTGACCGGTTATTTGAACAATGAACTTAAAGAAGATGAACTTTTTGTGAATCTTGCCAGTCAGGAGTATTTTAAAGCTGTAGATGCTTCAAAACTAAAGGTGCAGGTCATTTCACCGGTATTTAAAGATTTCAAGAATGGAAAATTAAAGATCATCAGTTTTTTTGCTAAAAAAGCCCGTGGTACTATGGCCAGATTTCTAATTGAATCTGAAGCCCAGACACTTGACCAGCTCAAAGCTTTTGATGGCGATGGCTATAGATTTTCGGCGGAAGAAACTACCAATGAAAACGAGCCGGTTTTTACCAGATAGCTTCAGCAGCAGGAATTGTTAAAGTATTTAAAAAAGCGGTGTCTCACCGCTTTTTTCTTTTTAATTTCTGAACCTGCATAAGGTTCCAAAAATGTCATATTTTGAGGAGTCTTCAGAAGTAAATAAAATTAATAAAAAAGCAAGTTCGTAAAATGAAAATTAAAAAGGTTTTAGTAGCAAACAGAGGAGAAATAGCCATACGAATCTTTAGGGCCTGTACAGAGATTGGGTTGAGAACCGTAGGGATCTACACCTATGAAGATCGCTATTCGCTACACCGTTACAAGGCTGATGAATCTTACCAGATAGGGGCAGATAAAGATCCTTTAAAACCTTATTTAGATATAGAAGCCATAATAAAGGTGGCCAAAAAGAACGGCGTAGATGCTATTCATCCCGGCTACGGATTTCTTTCTGAAAATGCCGAATTTGCTAAACAATGTGAAGAAAACGGGATCATTTTTATAGGTCCAAAAGTTTCTGTGCTTAGATCTTTAGGAGACAAAGTAAAAGCCAAGGAAGTTGCGGTGGCAAATGATATTCCGGTTATTCGGAGTAATGAAAAAGACCTTACTACAGTTGAAATTGCGCTTGAAGAAGCTGAAAAAATTGGATATCCGGTCATGCTTAAGGCTGCATCGGGCGGGGGAGGCCGCGGTATGCGGGTAATACGCTCAGAAGATGATCTAAAAAGTGGCTTTAATGAATCTAAAAGGGAGGCGAAAAATGCTTTTGGCGATGACACCGTTTTCCTGGAGAAATTCGTGGAAGATCCCAAACATATCGAGATACAAATTGTGGGTGACCACCATGGTAATTTGGTGCACCTGTTTGAGAGGGATTGTTCTGTACAGCGCAGATACCAGAAAGTAATTGAATTTGCTCCTTCGATGGGGCTTGATGAAAAAGTAAAACAGAACCTTTACGATTATGCGGTTAAACTTTGTAAGGCCGTAGATTACAACAATATTGGGACTGTAGAGTTCCTGGTAGACAGAACCGGGGAGATCTTCTTTATTGAAGTAAACCCCAGGATTCAGGTGGAGCACACCGTCACCGAGATCATTACGAATATTGACCTCGTTAAGGCGCAGATCTTTATTGCCGGTGGCTATAAACTGAGTGACAAACAAATCAAAATTGAATCTCAGGAATCTATTAAGATAAGCGGTTATGCTTTGCAATGCCGAATCACTACCGAAGATCCTACAAATGATTTTAAACCAGATTACGGTACCATCACCACTTATAGAAGTGCATCAGGTTTTGGGATTAGACTGGATGCCGGTAGTATTTACCAGGGTGTAAAAGTTTCTCCTTTCTTTGATTCTATGCTGGTGAAAGTGTCGGCCAGCAGCCGTACTCTTGATGGCGCCTGCCGAAAAATGCGAAGGGCACTGGCCGAGTTTAGGATAAGGGGCGTGATGACCAATATTGGTTTCCTCGATAATATCCTGTCGCATCAAACCTTCAGGCAGGGCGATGTGACTGTGAACTTCATTAAAGATAATCCGGATCTTTTCAAGATCAGGAAGACACGCAACCGGGCGACAAAAATGGTAAAGTTCCTGGGAGATGTGATCATCAATGGAAGTGAGGATGTGAAAAACCCTGAAAAGAAGAAATTTATTAAGCCTGCAGTTCCCTCTTTTAAGGATAACGGTTATCCAAGGGGCACTAAAGATTTGCTAAAGGAATACGGTCCCGAAAAGTTTTCTCGCTGGCTTTTACATGATGGGAAGGTGCATTTTACCGACACTACCATGCGTGATGCACACCAGAGTCTGCTGGCTACGCGTATGCGTACCTATGATATGGAAAAAGTAGCCGAAGGTTTTGCCCGAAACCACCCTGAAGTTTTCAGTATGGAAGTTTGGGGAGGTGCCACCTTCGATGTTTGTATGCGATTCTTGAAAGAGGATCCATGGGAAAGGTTAAGAAGGCTTCGCGCGGCAATGCCCAATGTGCTCCTGCAAATGCTTTTGCGTGGTTCTAATGGTGTGGGCTACACGGCCTATCCCGATAACCTGATTGAGAAATTTGTGGAACAGGCCTGGGAAAATGGAGTTGATGTCTTCAGAATCTTTGACAGTCTTAACTGGATGAAATCCATCGCTCCGTGTATTGAACATGTTAGAAATAAAACTAACGGGCTGGCAGAAGGAACCATCTGCTATACGGGAGATCTAATGGATCCGAAACAAACAAAATACAACCTCGACTATTACGTGCAGCTCGGTAAAGATATTGAGAATGCCGGGGCACATATTATCGGGATCAAAGATATGGCGGGTATCCTGAAGCCCGATGCAGCTTTTGAACTGGTATCGGCTCTTAAATCCAGAATTAATGTACCAATCCATTTACATACGCATGACACCTCCTCCATTCAGGCGGCAACTTACCTTAAAGCCATAGAAGCCGGGGTAGATGTGGTTGATGTTGCCCTTGGAGGTCTCTCGGGCCTTACCTCGCAACCAAACTTCAACTCTATAGTGGAAATGTTGAGGTTCCATGACCGCGGAAGGGCTTTTAATACAGATAAACTAAATGAATATTCCCAATACTGGGAGGCTGTAAGGCGCTACTACTATCCTTTTGAATCTGGCTTAAAGGCAGGTTCGGGAGAAGTTTATAAGCATGAAATTCCCGGTGGACAATATTCCAACCTCAAGCCGCAGGCAGAAAGCCTTGGCCTGGCCGATCGTTTTCACGAGATCACTGAAATGTACAGCAAAGTAAATGACCTTTTTGGCGACATCATCAAAGTTACACCCAGCTCAAAAGTGGTGGGCGATATGGCGCAGTACCTGGTTAGTAATAATCTTTCAATAGAAGATGTGCTTGAAAAAGGAGAAAATATTTCTTTTCCCCAGTCAGTAAAAAGTTTCTTTAGAGGAGATCTTGGTCAGCCTCATGGAGGATTTCCTGAAAAGATCCAGAAGATCGTCCTCAAGGATGAAAAACCTTATACCGAAAGGCCAAACGCACATTTGGAACCCATAGATTTTGAAAAGGAATTTGCCGAATTTGAAAAAACCTTCAGTGAAGGAATGGGCAGGGACGTGGAGATCACCGATTTCCTTTCCTATAAATTATATCCAAAAGTATTTACAGATTTTTATAACCACCATGTAGAATTTGGAGAAGTAATGAATGTGCCTACAAAGAATTTCTTCTATGGGATGGAACCCGGAGAAGAGATCATTGTAGATCTTGACCGTGGTAAAACGCTGCTTATCGAATTCCTGTCTATTGGAGAAACCGATGAAGACGGAATGGCAAAAGTTTTCTTTAAAGTAAATGGCCAAACCAGGGCAGTAGAAGTTAAAGACCGATCTGTTAAGGTAGAGAAAGTAGTACATCAAAAAGTCGATAAAAACGACAAAAAGCAGGTAGGCGCACCACTACAGGGAGCCCTGTCAAATATCCAGGTGGAGCCGGGGCAAAAAGTGGAGAAAAATCAGCCGCTGTTTGTGATCGAGGCTATGAAAATGGAAACTACCATCACCGCCAATACTGCGGGAGAAGTAGACAAGATCGTGCTCAAAGAAGGAGACATGGTGTATGCCGATGATCTGGTGGTTGTGCTTAAATAGTATTGAGAAGTTAGTACTGAGTATTGAGAAATAGATGGCGCGGATTTGCAATCCGTGCCTATTACGCAATAAAAGTATTGAGAAGTTAGTACTGAGAATTGAGATTAAAGCACCAAATTTCAAGCACCAAATTCCAATATTGATTTTTGCGCAACCCGCAACACCTTGTCAGACTTGTAACCTGCAACCTGGATCGTGAGATAAACCTTAAACATTAAACCTTGAACCTGTTTCATCACCAACATCCCTACAAACCATTTATTCCCGAAAATGCTACGAAACTCATTGTTGGCACCTTGCCACCACCCCGGTTTACAACAGGGGAATTAAAAGAAGATGATGTGGATTTTTGCTATGGCAGCAGGGACGGGATGTTGTGGCAAATCATCGACAGGATCTTTGATCTGGATCTCAAATTTGAGAATACTCCCGAAGCCGTAAAACAGCGAAAGGATTTCCTGGCGAGTAAGGGGATTGGGATTTGCGATACGGTAGAAAGTTGCAGGAGGGACAAAATAGACGCCTCAGACCTCGGAATGCTCCACGTAGAGTTGCGGGATCTTATCGGAATCCTTCGGAAACATCCAGAAATAGATACGTTGTTATTTACCGGCGGAAACAGTAAAAACGGCCCTGAGTTCTTCTTCAGAAAGCTCCTAAAGCATCATGATATTAAGATCAAGGTGATTTCCAATGATGTGCCCAGGGTACACCAGTTCCTGCTGGATGGGCGGCCAATCAATACGGTATCACTCACCGCACCGTCGGGATCTGCGAACAGGGCTATTGGAAGTATGGAGCTGTACAAACACTTAAAAAAACAAGACCCTGAATTCAATACAATTGATTTCAGGGTCTTGCAATACCGTCAGTTTTTTGAGGACTAAACGGATTCTTTTTCTAGCGGATCTTTTATTTGCTGTGGTTTCGTGGTAAATTTCCCTCTTTTGGGTCGCAGCTTTCCGAAGGTATTGAGCGGATTCTTACCGGTTTTGGTCTTTTTTTCACCCTTGCCCATTACTTTTTGTTCTGCTGGTCTTTGATATTGTCTTTTTCAAGATCAAATTCGTTCGTTTCCCTATCGCGGTTTCCTATCTGGCCACTAAGAGGATCATTATCACTACTTCTTTTTCTTTTATCGTGTTTATCTTCTATACGTCCCATAATTTCGTTTTTTGAATTCACTTCAAGATACGAAAATTCATACCCGGGCTCTATTAAATACTTGTTAATAAGAGGGTTAATTATCTTATGGAACTTATAAAATCCGAAATCCCGGAGGTGCCTCCGTTAGTAAGCTGCTTGATAAAAGCACTGCCAATAATTGCGCCATTCGTCACCGCCGTAGCCTGCTCAAAACTCTCGTGATCCTTTATTCCAAATCCTACAATAAGAGGGTTCTTTAATGCCATTTTTGACACCCTGGTAAAATACTCCTTTTGCGTGTCTCCAAAACCTCCTGTTCCTCCGGTCACCGCGGCGGTACTCACCATATAGATAAACCCTTCGGAAGCTTCATCAATCTCTCTTATTCTTTCTTCGGAAGTTTGAGGCGTGATCAGGAACACCGGAAGCAGATCGTACTGCTGAAATATCTCTCTATAATGCAGCTGATACTCTTCCAGCGGAAGATCGGGAATAATAAGTCCGTCAATACCTGTTTCACTGCACTTGCGGCAGAATTTCTCCACCCCGTACTGAAGTATCGGATTAAAATATCCCATGATCAACAACGGAATTTCAATCGTTTCTCTGATGTTCTCCAGTTGATCAAAAAGTTTAATGGTGGTCATTCCGTTTTTCAAAGCAGCTTCCGAACTTCTTTGAATTACCGGCCCATCTGCCAAAGGATCACTAAATGGGAGACCAATTTCAACCATGTCTACACCGCTTTTTTGCAATTCCTGAAGAATAGTAACTGTATCTTCAGGTTCAGGATAGCCGGCGGTAAAGTAGATGGAAAGCAGCTTTTTTGAAGAGTCTTCCTGGAGTTTTTGTTTTATTCGGTTCATTTATTCTGATTTAAACCTAACAGGTTTCCAAAACCTGTTAGGTTTGGTTTATTTATTGTCATGCTGTCCCAAACCCTCAGGGTTTTCAGTTTCAAATTGATCCTAAAACGAGGCCAGGATGACGAAGCTTACAAATTAAAATGTTCAATATAAGTATTCAGGTCCTTATCTCCACGTCCGGATAAGTTCACAACAACCACTTCATCTTTTTCAAATTTTCTCTTGTCAAAAATGGCTAAAGCATGGGCCGTTTCAATCGCCGGAATAATGCCTTCCAGCTTACAAAGTTGCAACCCGGCAGCCATGGCCTCTTTATCGGTAACCGAAATAAATTCCCCGCGGCCGGTCCTGAAAAGGTTCGCGTGCATAGGTCCCACGCCGGGATAATCCAATCCGGCAGAGATGGAATATGGTTCTGTGATCTGTCCGTCATCGGTTTGCATCAGCAGGGTTTTGCTACCGTGAATAATCCCTTCGCGACCCAGAGCCGAGGTTGCAGCACTTTTTCCGGTAAGTATGCCTTCTCCGGCGGCTTCCACTGCAATGATATTTACTTTCTCATTGTCGAGGTAGTGATAGTAAATTCCGGCGGCATTACTGCCTCCGCCTACACAAGCTACTACATGATCTGGTGCTTCACGACCTTCTTTTTCCTGAAGCTGCTTTTTCACCTCTTCAGAAATAACACTCTGGAAACGGGCTACCATATCTGGATAAGGATGCGGTCCCACAACCGAACCAATGATGTAATGCGTGTCTACCGGATTATTGATCCAATCCCGGATTGCTTCATTGGTAGCGTCTTTCAAAGTTTTACTTCCCGAAGTCGCGGGTACCACTGTAGCGCCAAGCATCTTCATCCGGGCAACGTTTGGGGCCTGTCTTTTAATATCGATTTCCCCCATGTAGACAATACATTCCATTCCCATGAGGGCGCAAACAGTAGCAGTAGCAACTCCGTGTTGTCCTGCACCGGTTTCAGCAATAATCCGGTTTTTACCCAGGCGCTTTGCCATCAGGATCTGCCCAATAGTGTTATTCACTTTATGCGCCCCGGTGTGGCAAAGATCCTCGCGCTTCAAATATACTTTGGCACCATATTTCTCGCTGAACCTTTTAGCAAAATAAAGCGGGGTGGGCCGCCCCACATAATCCTTCAGCAGTTGGCGGAATTCTTTCTGAAAACTCTCTTCCTGCATGATATTCAAATAGCGGGAACGGAGTTCTTCCACATTTGGGTACAACATTTCGGGAATAAAGGCGCCGCCAAAATCTCCGTAATATCCTTTTTCGTTTACTTGATAACTCATAATTTCTAATTGTATAGCCGTTCCCTGAAGGTCTTCAAAGCTTCGGCGTCCTTTACTGCCGGGGCAGTTTCAAATTTACTGTTTACGTCAATGCCGTAAAAGAGCTCTTCTTTTTGCCTTTTTTGGAAGGTATGGTAAAGTTCTTTTACTGCGGCAGCATCACCGGGCCCAATCCCGCCACTCAGGAAAAATGGAGTGGTAGAAGGATAATCCTGCAGCACCTCCCAATTGAACCTGATCCCGTTGCCCCCCTTATTTTTGCCCTGGGTGTCAAAAAGAAAAAAATCCACCACACCTTCATAAGGCTGCAGCTTCCCAAAATCAAAATCTTCTTTAACACCGAATACCTTAATAAGCTCTATTTCTTCGGAAATCTTCTGCTTCAGGTTGGTGATAAATTCCGGATTTTCCTCTCCGTGTAGCTGAAGCGCCGAAAGTTGATATTTTTTGATCTTTTCGAGGATGTTTTCTTCAGAAGCATTCACAAAAACCCCTGTTTTCTTTATTTTTTGATCTGCCTGAAAGATTTCACCAACAACATTCCGCGGAGAACCTTCAAAAAAGATGAGTCCCAGGTAATCGGGTTGTAAAGCCGCGATCCTGCTCACATTTTCGGGCTCCCGCATGCCGCAGATCTTCAGTTTCAGGTGCATTGGATTCTATTTTAATTTCTGAATAAATTCTGAAGCGCTTTTTCCGGGATCTTCGGTCTTCATGAAATTTCCACCGATAAGAAAGCCCTTAAATCCGCTTTTTTGAAGCTCTGTAATTGCTGAAGTTTCACTAATCCCGCTTTCAGAGATCTTAATAAAATTATCAGGAATCTTTTCAGCTAAATCTTTGCTTGTTTGCAGGTCAACTTCAAAAGTTTTGAGGTTGCGGTTATTAACGCCTATCATATCTACGGTGTCAAAAATGGCATTTTTGAGCTCCTCTTCATTGTGTACTTCCAGCAGCACTTCGAGACCCAGGTCTTTTGCCTTTTTTGAAAGGTTTTTGATCTCCTTAGGCTTCAGGATGGCTGCGATCAATAAGATCACATCTGCGCCCATGGCTTTTGCTTCAATGATCTGATATTCATCGATCATAAAATCCTTCCGAAGCAATGGGAGTTTAACTGTTTCGCGCGCTATGGCAAGATCGTCAAGACTTCCGCCGAAAAATTCTTCGTCTGTAAGCACCGAAATGCCCGAAGCGCCTGCAGCTTCATAACCGGCCGTGACTGTCGCAGCATCTGCCTCCAGGTTGATCTCGGGGTGAGACGGGGAGCGACGTTTGAATTCTGCAATGATCCCTGTAGGAGAATTCTGAAGATTTTCTTTTAAAGAAATACATTTCCGGTTAAAGTGGGGCAGGAGTTGAAGGGATTCTGCTGGCACTTCTTCCTTTAAAAATGCTACTTCTTCTCTTTTTCTTGCTGCTATTTTATCAAGTATGTTCATGCTAAGCTTTAATTTAATTGCTGAAGTTTTTCAAGGGCTGTAAGGGCGCGACCTGAACGCAGACTTTCTTTAGCCTCTAAAAAGGCATTTTCGAGGCCCGTGTTTTTTGCAGTGTTTATCGCCACGGCGGCATTGGCGCAAACCACATTCTCCTGGGCGGCCGTACCTTGATTTTTAAGCACGTTCATAAAAATTTCTGCCGCCGATTCCACAGTATTCCCTCCCGAAATTTCAGATGCTTTAATCGATTTCAGCTGAAGATCGGCCGGGCGTAAAACGGCTTCGGCGTTATTGGTGATCAATTTGGTATTTCCGGTAAGGGAGATCTCGTCGTACCCGTCAAGGGCGTGTAAAATGGTAAAATTCTTATCAGTTTTTTGGTACAGGTAGGCGTACATTCTCGCGAGTTCAAGACTGAATACCCCAACCACCTGATTTTTTGGAAATGCGGGATTCACCATTGGTCCCAACATATTGAAAAATGTTTTTACACCCAGTTCCTTACGTATAGGAGCTACATTTTTCATGGCCGGGTGAAAAAGTGCAGCGTGAAGAAAACAAATTCCGGCTTCGTCCATACTGCGCTTCAGGAAATCCTGTTCATTACTGAATTTTATTCCCAAATGCTCCATCACATTCGAGCTGCCGCAGCCTGAAGAAACGCCGTAATTCCCATGTTTTGCAACCTTTACACCGGCACCTGCCGTCACAAAGGAGGCCAAAGTTGAAATATTAAATGTGTCTTTGCCATCGCCTCCTGTTCCGCAGAGATCAATAGGATCATACTGTGCAAGATCTGTAGAAAGGCACATTTCGAGTAGGGCATCCCTGAAACCTTCGAGCTCTTCGAGGGTGATGCTGCGCATCATATAGACGGTAAGAAAAGCGGCAATCTGACTGTGATTGTACTTTCCTGCAGAAATGTTTACCAGCACATTCCTGGCTTCTTCCTTTGAAATAGTTTCGTGGTTGATCAACCTGTTTAAAATGTCTTTCATGCTGCTAAATTGTTTCAGGTTGCTGGTCATTCTTTTCTTCCGTAGATTTCTTCACCGGACTATTGATCCAGTTGGCGATCATCTTTTTCCCTTGTGGGGTCAAAACCGACTCGGGGTGAAACTGTACTCCGCGCACATCAAAATCCCGGTGGCGCAGGGACATTACTTCCCCGTTTTCATCATAAGAAGTGGCTTGCAGACAATCGGGAAGTGCCCGGTCTACTACCCAGGAGTGGTAACGGCCAACTTCCAGTTCATTTTCCAATTCGCTGTAAAGAGGTTCATCGGTCACACAGAGTTTAATTTTTGAAGCTACCCCATGGTGCACCTGCTTTAGATTGATGAGTTTTCCTCCAAAAACTTCACCAATGGCCTGCTGACCCAAACACACTCCAAAAATGCTCTTTTTGGCGGCGTAGGTAGAGATGACCTCTTTTAAAAGTCCGGCTTCATCTGGTATTCCCGGGCCGGGAGAAAGCAGGATCTTGTCGTATTTCTCAATTTCTTCCAGTTCCAGTTCATCATTTCTACGAACCGTGACTTTACAATCCAGCTCCTCCAGGTAATGTACAAGGTTGTAGACGAAGGAATCGTAGTTGTCGATCACCAACACGGAAGGAGTTTTTTTCTCCCCCATCTGGCCCTCCCCTGAGGGGTGGGAATTGCTGGTATTATATTGCTTATTTTCCATTCTTCTTTTTTTTATTTCCCTCGTTTGGAGGGGTCTGGTGAGGCTTAGATTTCTTCAGCCAGCTCCAATGCTTTTTTTAATGCTCCTATTTTGTTGTACACTTCCTGAAGTTCACCTTCGGGAGTTGATCCTGATACTATTCCGGCACCTGCCTGGTAGTAGAGCCTGTGGTTTTTGCTTAGGAACGACCTGATGATAATGGCATGATTAAAATTTCCGTTGAAGTCCATAAACCCAATGGCGCCCCCATAAAAGTCCCGGTTCACATTTTCATATTGCTCTATGAGCTGCATAGCCCTGTGTTTTGGTGCTCCGCTTAAGGTTCCTGCAGGGAAAGTATCTGCAACCATCTGCATGGTGCTCACCTCTTCATTTTTTTGTCCGGTGACTTTACTTACCAAATGAATTACGTGGGAGAAATACTGGATCTCCTTATAATTTTCCACTTTTACTTCTTTGCTGCTTCGGCTAAGATCATTGCGGGCAAGGTCAACCAGCATTACATGCTCTGCGTTTTCCTTTTCATCGGATGCCAGGTCTTTAGCACTGGCTGCATCCTGTTCGTCATTTCCGGTGCGTTTAAAGGTGCCGGCAATGGGATGGATCTCTGCTTTGCCCTCTTTGACTACCAATTGTGCTTCGGGCGAACTTCCGAAGATCTTAAAGCTTCCGTAGTCAAAATAGAAGAGATATGGCGAAGGATTCACATTACGTAAGGCTCGATAAACGTTGAATTCATCGCCCTTGAAGCCCTGCGAGAACCTTCGGGAGAGCACCAGTTGAAAGACATCCCCACGGTGGCAATGTTCCTTTGCTTTTATCACCATGTTGCGGTAACCTTCATCGGTCTCGTTAGAAGCGGGTTCCCCTTCCGTAGAAAAAGGATATGAGGCGAAATTCTTTACTTTTAGAAGCTGTTCTATTTGATCGAGGTAATTTTTTTCGGAATAACTGTGATCAAAAATATATGCTTCATTGTTAAAGTGGTTGATCGCAATGATGTTTTGATAAACTGAGTAATTGATCTCTGGGATCTCAAGATCATCTTTCTTTTTTGACAGGTCAAGTTTTTCAAAATACTGCACCCCGTCATAGGCGATATATCCAAAGAGACCTTCATTAATAAAATTAAAGTCGGGACCCGTGGTTTTAAATTTTTGAGAAAACTCATGAATGGCAGCAGGCACGTCAAATTTGGGAGTTATTTGAGTTTCATTGGAAGTGCCGTCGGGAAATGATTCAATAAACTGCCCTTTTTCAACCTTTACGCTTGCTACAGGGTTGCAGCAAATGTAGGAAAAGCTGTTCTCGTTACCGTGGTAATCACTACTCTCAAGCAAGAGACTGTTGGGGAAGATATCCCGCAGCCGCAGGTAAACACTTACCGGAGTAAAAGTATCTGCCAGAAGTTTTTTATAAGTAGTGGTAAGATTGTACATATTCATTGTTTTTACTGAATTATGAGCATAAAAAAAGGCTTGTCGTGATTGACAAGCCTTTGTATATTATTACAGGAGGTGTTGCTCACGACGATTGACGTAAGAATTTCCACCACCAGTTATTTTTGTTGATCAGGTTCATTTGAATAGCAAATATAGAAGGGAATTTATTCTAAAAAAATATTTTTTGAAAATTTTTCTGCTTTCCACGCAATCCCCGAATCGAAAGGGGCTAAAAAAGAGCAGGTGATTCTTATATTTGTGAACATAACTTAAATGAGAAAAAATCATGAAAGAATTAAATCAGGAAGAGTGGAGAGAGAAAATAGCTCAGGATGATAAAGCTGTGATCCTTGATGTAAGGACCGAAGAAGAAATAGAGGAAGGCTACATCCCGGGAGCTAAAATGATAGACATCTATAAAGGGCAGGAATTTATCGATGAAATTGAAAAGTTAGATAAGGATAAAAATTATTATGTCTACTGCCGAAGTGGCAATAGAAGTGGTCAAGCCTGCGCTATAATGGATCAAAAAGGGTTTGGCAATACATATAACCTCATTGGAGGATTCTCAAACTGGGAAGGCGAAACAACAGAATAATCTTACAAACTTTATATTCTACTTAAAGGGCAGAATTTGTGCAAATTCTGCCCTTTTACATTTATGGGAGTTACAGTAGCAGCAGTCGCTGTAAAGAAAAATTAACAATAATTATACTGATATTTTTCAGGATTTTTCGATGTTAAATTTCATAAAAAGCTGTAGGAGTTGATGTTAAATACTTTTTTTAAAAGATTTAATCATATAGATTCGGAAGATCTTTTAACATTAACCCAAACTATTTTTATGAATTTTAAGAAGTACTACTCAGGTTTTGCGGCTGCTCTAGCTTTAACCGCAATGGTGTCGTGTTCACAGGAGGAAACGACCAATTTACCCACTCAAGAAGAGCCCCAGACGGCTCAATCCTATTCTGAAGTTATTCCCGGGCAATACATTGTAGTGTATAGGGAAAATGGCAAGATGAAAGGTGACCACCGGCTTAACAGCTTGCAGATTCAGCAAAAAACACAGGAAGTCCTTTCGGTTAATGCTGTTGATGGTGCCGAAATTGTGCAGGTTTACAGCGCAGCAATTTCGGGTGTTGCTTTAAAGATGTCTAAGGATGCAGCCCTCAAATTGAGCAAAAGTAAAGATGTTGCCTATGTTGAGCAGGATAGAATTGTTGCTCTTGCGCCTCCATGCGGCACACCCAATGGCGGACCATGTGACGACCCCGGAGACGGGGGAGGTGATGACGGCGGAACATCTGCTCAGGAAACGCCTTACGGAATTAGTCGTGTGAATGGTGGTGTAACTTATACCGGTTCTGGCGTAGCCTGGGTAATTGACACAGGAATAGATCTTGATCACGAAGATCTGAATGTGGATGCCTCCAGAGGTTACAATGCCTTTACTTCGGGAAAAGACGGACAGTCTCTTGACGACGGCAATGGTCATGGATCACATGTTGCCGGAACTATTGCTGCAATTGATAATAATGTAGGAGTTATTGGAGTAGCGGCCGGAGCGACAGTTATTCCAGTAAAAGTACTTGACAGCCGTGGAAGCGGATCATATTCTGGTGTTGTAGCAGGGGTGAATCATGTGGCGGCAAACGGGAAACCGGGAGATGTAGCGAACATGAGTCTGGGAGGCCCAATTTCACAGGCCCTTGATGATGCTGTTCTAGCAGCTGCCCAGGCAGGTATTAAGTTTGCACTGGCTGCAGGTAATGAAGGCACAGATGCTAATGATTCATCGCCTGCACGGGTTAATCATTCTAATGTGGTAACTATCTCTGCCATCAATTCCAGTGATACATTTGCATCTTTTTCAAACTGGGGTAATCCTCCGGTAGATTATGCGGCACCGGGAGTTAGTATAAAATCTACCTGGAAAGGTGGAGGTTACAATACAATCAGCGGAACATCAATGGCTGCACCACACACTGCCGGAGTTTGGCTATTAGGGAATATCTCGACCAGTGGTTACGCTTCTGGCGATCCCGATGGTGATGCAGATCCAATTTCTGTTCATTAAGATTTCTCTTATTATCTTAAAAGCATCCTTCGGGATGCTTTTTTGGGTTTTAATGATTTTGATCACCATTGCTCCAAGGGTAGATAAGTACCTTTATAAAAACTTACCATTCATGCGTACTCTAGGATTAATCGGCGGCACTTCTTGGCATTCTACCATAGTCTATTACCGGCTCATTAATGAAATGGCCGGGAAACGAACAGGAACTCATTCAAACCCACCCCTTATGCTTTACAGTCTCAATGTAGAATTGATGAGGGAACACAATGTGGATAAAATAAAGACAACCTACCTGCACATAGCCCGAAAGCTGGAAATCGCCGGAGCCCGTGCTATTGTGATATGTGCCAACACACCTCACCTAGTTTATGAGTATGTGCAAAACAAAATTTCTATTCCCATTCTCCATATTGCAGATGCTGTAGGGCTTGAAGCGCGCAGTAAGGGATTGACAAAACTTGGCTTATTAGGTACCCGTCCTACAATGCGAGGAGATTTTCTTCATAAAAGACTTAAAGAAAAATTTGGTATTGAAGTCATCGTTCCCGAAGATGATTTTATGGACGAAATACATTATTATATTGCTCACGAACTCACCCGCGGAAAATTCACAGAGTCTGCAAAGTCATTCTTTTTAGATCATATTCAGTTACTAAAGGAAAAAGGGGCTCAGGCTGTAATTATGGGATGTACAGAACTGCCCATCCTCGTGAATGATGAAGATACCGATCTTCCTTTGCTACAAAGTACTAATTTACATGCAAAAATGGCTGTAGATTATATTTTTCAAAGAGATCAGGAGGGTATATAAGTAAGAAGAGAGATCCCCCAATCTCTCTTCTTTATAGAAATTTACAAATACCCTTTAATAAAATCACGTGCCTATTAATTGGTAGGGTAAATATATCACTCAATGGTTATCATTACATATAGGGGAAATCCCCTAATTTTATGCATGAAACCTTCTGTACCTGGCCATGAGGAACATGTAAGCCGCATATGCAACCAGGCCAGCAGCTACCACACCCATTAACCACGGGCCGTAAGCCGAATCCTGAAGGAATGAAAAAGCTTCTTGTGTAGTTTTTATTTCTGAAGGATTGGAATTTACAGCGGCTTTAATTGCAAAGAATCCGATGATTACCAGGATAACACCCCTGGCACTAAGGCCAAATTCAGCAGTTTTTTTGACGGTTTCCCTCTTTTTCTTCTCACTCAAAGATGCCAGTCCTAACTTTTTGTAATAGTCATTCTTATACGCCTTCACGAACTGAAATATTCCGGCAATGATAATTCCTACTCCTACAATACCAATAATCCAAAGTCCGGTCTCACTGGCCAGGAAGGAAGATTTTTGCATGGAACCTGAAGAACCCGAACCTCCACGGCCGGCGCCAAAGGCTTTAAGTGCTGCGAGTACTCCTATTCCCAAATACAGCAGGCCACTGCAAAAGAAACCGATTCGTTTTGCAGTTCCTTTTTTGTCATCGCCTATATTCTCGGGATCTTTTATTGCCTGTACAAATCTCCAGGCGGCATAGCAGGCTAGCCCCAGGGCCATTAGAACAAGCAGAATGTTACCAAAAGTTTGTTTTTCAAGGAATTCAAGAACCTGAAGCTGTCCCGCTTTTTTGCCGCCCATATCAAAAGCAGCTTTAAAGGTTAAAATACCAATAATTCCATACACCACTCCCTTAGCTACAAACCCTGTGCGGGCCATTTTCTTAATCTTTTCGTCTATCATAATTTTAGTTGGTTTCCTTCTAAATTAGAAGAAAATGAGCTCAAAAACAACGAATTATGTAAACTTTAATATTCACGGAGCCGAACGATAGCTGTGTTTTAGCTCATCAACTTTTATTCTTTAAGTAGCGTCATTAGGTTTTGATTTTCTTTCTTTTCGGCATAGGTGTAAGCGAAATTGCCTTGCGCATCCCTCATGGTCTTATCGGCCCCGTTTTGTAATAAAAGTTGAGTAACCTCCAGCTGTTCAAACATAGCTGCGAAAATGAGGGGAGTGGTGCCGCCAGAATTTCGGGCGTTAACATCGGCTCCTTCAGAGATCAACATGCGGGTAATATCCATATTTCCTTTAAAACAAACTCCCATAAGAGCAGTATTGCCGGCGGCGTCGCGGCCATCAACTTCGGCTCCTTTTTCAAGCAGTAGCCGGGTAACTTGGGGTTGGTCAAAATAGGTGGCGAGGATGATAGGAGGAAAGCCCTTTTCATCCCGCAGGTTTACTAAAGCCGGGTCGGCTTCAATTTGACGTTCTAACTCTTTAGTATTTCCTAATCTTATATTGTCCTGAAAACTCATTGTAGTTGTTTATTTATACCTTCTAAAAATGGCATTTTTAAAGGCTTGTTATTTTAAGTGAAATTATAAAGGAAGATAAGCTTTCAGTCCATTTGTTCATTCTCTTTATTAATTAGTACATAAAATGAGTTGATGATGATCTTTATTGATCCTCTCCTTTTCACTCTTCATTCATTGTTTGCCCTGTATTCACTGTTTTTACAAGTCGAATGAATTCTGCACGATAACCTTCAGGATCTTCGCCTCTTCCGGCATCGGCAAGAGAAATTACAAGACTTTCGGGTGCATTATTGGTGAATTCAGATTCCCGGAGCTGCATACCAAAGAGGGCTACAGCCGAAGCAAATTTGAAATCGGCGTCCATAGGTTCGACCTCATCTTTAAGGGATTTGGTAATCAGGATGCTTTTGGAACCTTCAGGTTTTTGATACCTGAATTTCACTGTGAGTAATTCTTCCGAAGAAGATTTTATTTTTCTGTCGCTGTACTTAAGGTCATCAATATCTTTCAGGTATTTACTATTTACCCCTGCCGGAATGATTTCATAAAGTGCAGTAACCGTGTGGCCGCTGCCCAGTTCGCCGGCATCTTTTTTATCGTCGTTAAAATCTTCGTTATTGAGCAGCCTGTTCTCATATCCGATTAGGCGATAAGCCTGGACTTTCGCGGGGTTGAACTCTACCTGTATCTTTACATCTTTGGCAATAGTATAAATGGTGCCGCCAAATTCTGTTCCCAGCACTCTTTTAGCTTCCTGCATGGTGTCTATGTAAGCGTGATTGCCATTGCCTTTTTGCGCAAGAGTTTCCAGTTTTGAATCCTGATAGTTCCCCATTCCAAAACCAAGAGCGGTTAAGAAAATTCCGGTATCCCTTTTTTCTTCGATAAGGTCTCCCATGGCGCGGTCGCTGCTGGCGCCAACGTTAAAATCTCCATCGGTAGCCAGGATCACGCGATTGTTTCCATTTTCAATAAAATTTTCCTGTGCAATTTTATAGGCTAATTCAATGCCTTCTCCACCTGCAGTTGAACCCCCGGCCGATAAATTATCTATAGCCTCAAAAATGGCTTTTTTGTCACTTCCTTTTGTTGAGGGTAATACCACACCGGCTGCACCTGCGTAAACTACTATGGCAACTTTATCTTCTTCCCTTAATTGAGCGGTTAAAAGCTTAAAAGCCGATTTTAAAAGCGGAAGTTTATTTTGGGAATTCATTGATCCCGATACATCTAAGAGAAATACCAGGTTTGATGCAGGCACATCATCTAATGGGATGGTTTTGCCCTGTAGCGCTATTTTTACCAGTCGGGTGTCACTATTCCAGGGAGTTTCTGCTACAGCCGTATGTATGGCAAAAGGATGCTCTCCGGCAGGTTGTGCGTAATCGTAATTAAAATAGTTAAGCATTTCCTCAATTTTCACTGCATCTTTGTGAACTTTCTGGCCATTATTGATCATTCTACGCACGTTGCTGTAAGAAGCTTTATCTACATCTATTGAAAAGGTGGAGAGGGGAGTGGTGTTTGTACTTTTGAAGATATTTTCTTCAATCTGGTTATAAGATTCCCGCTGTGGCGGAAGGTGGGTGGCTACCCCGCGAATCCTTAACTGTGAGTTCTGGATGCCTGTTACTACTATTTGCTCCTCGAGGGCTGTAAAATCGGGTTTCAGGGCAACATCTATTACTTTTTTGTCACCCACTTTTATTTTTGCGGTTTTATACCCAATATAGCTAAAGACCAGTTTATCACCTTCTTCGGCTTTAATAGTGTATTTACCATCAAAGTTTGTTTGGGTCACAGTGTTAGTGCCTTCTACAGTGATATTAACACCCGGGAGCGGGCGATTGTTCTCATCTGTTACCGTTCCGGAAATTACTTCGGCTTCAACAGAAATATTCAATAATGTGGAGACAAAGAGTAGTAAAATGATATTCATTTGGTTAAAATTTAAGTGGATAATAGAAGATATTTAAATTTTAACAAATATTAGGCCACTGCTGCACAATCTGAAAATTAATGCAGGGGTCTCTGAAAATTACTTCTGAAAAAGCCTTTTTTGGAAACTATAGCCCCGGAATGGTGCCGGTGCCTTTATTTCTTTGTTCAGCTGAGCCTTCGGGAGGGTACGGGATCTTGTCTTCGATCTCTTTAATATGTTCAGGATCAAATTTTGGAAGCTGTAAGTCTCCCTTCTCTTTCCATTGGCGCACCTTATCTTCAGCCGATTTGGATTTTTCTTTTGAAAGCCCTGTATCTTTTCCAAAGTAAATAGTCTGAGATGGGAAGGCAAAGCCAGTACCGCTTTCGTTTACCACATCCATAATGCGTAGCAGGAGGTCTTCCTTAACTTCCAGAAATTCATCAAAGGTAGACACCTTTACATAAGTGAAAATCTCAAGATTTATGGAGTCGGCTCCCAGAGTTGTAAATCTTACCCTGGCAGGATCGGAAGTGACCATGGGGTGAGCGTAAAGAATAGACCTGAGCTCTACAAGAAGATACCGAATTTGATCGGGTGTGGTTTCGTATCGCAGGCCTATAGTGGGATGAAACCAAAACCGGTCTCTATGAGCATAGTTTTCAATTTTACTCGAAGAGAACTCTCCATTGGGAATGGTAATAAGAGTGCGATCCAGCGTTCTTATCCTGGTAGAGCGCATTCCAATTTTCTCTACAGTTCCCAAAGTATCACCTACCTTACAAAAATCTCCTACGCGTATAGGCTGGTCTGTAATAAGGGTCACACTGCCCACAAAATTTTCTATGGTCTTTTGTGCCCCCAGTGCAAGGGCTAAACCACCTATTCCCAGTGCTGCCAGTCCTGTGGTAATATCTACTCCTATAGCACCAAGAATGGCGATAATCCCAAAGATTACAATAGCAATTTTTGCAGCTCTTTTCAGAAAAAGTGCAACAGAGACTCCCGATAAATTTCCGCGGGAGCTCATTTTATTTGTACTGAATGTTCCCAGAAATTCTGATAAGCGCCATAAAAGGATAAGAAAAGCCAGCAGGCCAATTACAATGGTTATTCCGCTAAACCGCTGCCGCAGAATTATTGAAATGCCTATTTCTGTAGAGAGCATTACGAAGAGCCATACTGCCAGGTAAAGCTTGACTGGCAGTGCAAAGGCTTTTAGTACACCTGCAGTAGGTTCGGTACGGGCTCTTTTCCATACCAGCGGAATGATGTATAAAAAGAAATGGGTAAGCAGCCAGGCTACTGCATAAGAGAAAGCTGCGAGCAAAATTATAGCGAGCCACTGGCCTACGGTCGCTCCCCAGAGTTCGTAGCGCTCCAGGATGTCGGGCATGATTCGGTTAAGTAGCAGTACGTTTTCATCAAGTGCAGAGAGTTCTTCGATGTATTGGATCGTTTGGTCTGAAAAAAGCCATAGCGGACCTCCTTCCGGGCCTTCTACCTTTTCAAGCAGGAGATCAAAATCTTCCCTGGAAGAGTCAATGGTTCCCACGCGTTCAAGGTGATTGGGTAAATCATCGTCTGTTCTTCCTTCCACACTTCTGCTAATCCATGAGTACGGCATGATTTGCCCACCCTGATTCAATAAGATCTCCAGATGCTGGGCCAGTTCGGCACTTCGGGCATCTTCGGCTTCTCCTTCGCCTACTTTAAAATATTCTCCTGCCTTTTCGTAATTTTTTTCGGCTACGGCCGAGATAAATCCGGCAATACTACCTCGTGGGGTGCGACGTTCAAGAGCGTCATCGGGCCATTGCGGCTCTGCCGGTTCTTCTGTTTCAGATTGCATGCCGGGGATTTGGGCATGCATCGTAGCGGGCCAAAACTGAAGGCTCAAGATTAAACTGAAGAGAATGAAGTAGTTCGTTTTAAAAATAGGATTTTGGAAGCGTATTCTAGTCATCTTGTCCGGCTGAAGGTTCTGCTGTATTGGGTGCCAAAAATGGCATTTTTGAGATCTGTTATTCTGTTTCAATAGTGTAGACCTAAAGATAAGAAAATTCAGGCGAGCTGTTAAGGCTGTTAAGGAAGCTTTTAGATTTACAGGCATTTCAGGTATTTTCCGAAGAAATATTCCGCTCTACGGTACGCCGATGTTTCATATATAATTTGGCATCCTCTAAGATTAGATAAAGGCAGGGGACGATCAACAAAATGATGGAAGTGGCAAAAATGATCCCGAACCCAAGAGAAATAGCCATTGGAATTAGGTAATATGCCTGGCTGGATGTCTCCAGGATTATGGGGGTCAAACCTCCAAAGGTGGTGAGTGTTGTAAGTATAATAGGCCTGAAACGCCTGAGCCCCGCCTCGTGAATTGCCTCATAAACCGAACAGTCTTCCCGCTTTTTATTGGCATAGTCTATCATGATCAAGCTGTCATTCACAACGACGCCGGTCAAAGCGATAACCCCCATAAGACTTACCAGTGAAAGGTCGTAACCCAGTAAAATATGCCCAATCACGGCACCTACTATTCCAAACGGGATAGCGGCCATAACGATGAGCGGCTGGGCGTAACTGCTAAAGGCGATAGCCAGAAGTACATAGATAATTAACATAGCCATCGAAAAGGTGCTCCACAGGGAATTTGTAGATTCGCGCATATCGGCCTGGCTACCTTCAAAGGTCCAGGTGAGCCCGGGAAAATCAGCCCTTAGCTGAGGTAGCACCTCATTCTGGATTGCTGCCAGCACCTGGCCCACTGTGTTGGCCGGCTCCACGTCCATCCCCACACTTACCACGCGCCTGCCATCGCGCCTGTTGATGCTGCTAAAGGCTTCATCCTGTTCAATCCGCACCACGTCCAGCAAAGGTACTTCTACGCCCTGAGGTGTTCTAATGAGGAAGTTTTCAAGATTTTGGATATCCCGCCTTTCTTCTAAAGGTAATTTTACGCGCACTTCTATTTCATTGGTAGTTCGCATTTGCCTCATAGCAAGCGCACCGTAGAAAGCATCTCTTACCTGCCGCCCCACTTCGTTGGAGGTGAGGCCAAGATTACGGCCTTCGGGAAGGAGTTTAAAATCAAACTGCTGCTTTCCTTTATTGTAGTTGTCACTAATGTCCCGTGTGTTTTCAAAAGCTTCAAGTCTTTCAGAAAAAGCTGTACTGGCTTTTTCCAGCACATCAATGCTGGTATGGCTAAGATCAACGCTTATGGCCTGTTGGTAACCTCCGGGACCTCTTTCGGCTTCAAAAGTTATTTGATCTACCCCTTCTATCTCTCCAATATTGTCCCGCCAAAGGGCAATCACTTCTTTCGCAGTGGTAGTGCGTTCATCAGGCGGTTTCATTACAATCTCAACATCTATAAAATTCTGCCCCCTTACATTAGTTTTTACGCCTTCGGCTACTTCATAGAGATCATATTCTTCAAACATTTCGAAGGTAGAATTGGTGATCTGTTCTGCTACTTTTGCTGCTTGTTGGGTAGTGGTGCCTTCCGGAAGGCGTACTCCGGCTTCAATCTCGTCTGCGGCTACTTCAGGCATCATGATCATACCCATGTGATCGCTGTAGCCATATCCTCCAACCATGATCAAGAGTGCAATGGCAGCTGTGAGTGTGATATAACGGTATTCTAGAGACTTGTCCAGAAGAGGGCGGTAATAATTTGGTACAAACCTGTCAAAGGCATTGGCAAATTTTTGCTGCAGGTTTTCAAGTTTTAAGGCCCAGCCTTTAGGTTTCTTCTCTTTTAAATGGCCAAGATGGGAGGGAAGAATGAAAAGTGCCTCAAGCAGGGAGACGGCGAGGATCACGATCACAACTACCGGAAGCGGCCACCAGAATTTACCTGTTTCCCCCGGCATGAGCAGTAAAGGAACGAAAGCAATAATGGTTGTGGCTATACTGAAAACCACCGGGCGGGAGACATCTTTGGTCCCGGCTATTGCTGCATTTATGGGGCTAAGACCTTTCTTACGGTATTCATAAACGTTCTCACCCACAACAATGGCATCATCGACCACTATTCCCAGTACCACCAGGAACCCGAACATGGAGATCATGTTGATGCTTACCCCCACAAGTGGAAGAAAAATAATCCCACCAATAAAAGAAATAGACATTCCCATCATTACCCAAAAGGCGAGACGGTACTCCAGGAAAAGCGTAAGGATGATAAGCACAATCCCTATTGCCATAAGACCATTTTCTGTGAGCAGGGAGAGGCGTTCATTATAATCTTCTGCACGATTGCTGTCAATGCGGTATTTCACTCCGGGCGGGAGGCGATATTCTTCAAGGATCGTATATACCTCGTCGGCAATGTCAAGAGGAGATTGATCGCCTACCCGGTAAATGCTCAGGCTTACTGCCGGTTCCCTGTTAAACTGGCCATGGAACCCGGTTTCCTCAAAACCATCTGTTACTGTAGCGATCTCCCCCAGGGTCACCTTTGCGCCCGAATCGGAATTTATTATCGCAATTTTTCTGAATTCGTCTGCCCATTGCTTTCTTTCCTTCATCCTGAGCAGGATCTCACCTGTAGCGGTCTCCACAGCTCCCGCCGGAACATCTTCGCTTGATTCGGCTACAATTTGTGCTACCTGATCTAATGTAAGGTTGTACTTACGCAGATTATTCCGCGGAATTTCGATATGAGTAAAATAGTCGGGCACATTTCCCAGTTCTACCTGAGTGATATTAGGGTTACTCAGCAGGATGTTACGCAGTTGTTCCCCCAGCTGCCGCAGCGTCCAGATGTCTACCTGTCCATAAAGGCTGATCTCCATCACGTCCTGTTGTTGCAGCTGCAGGCTAACCTGGGGCTGTTCAATATCATCTGGGAAGGTGCGTATGCGGCTTACCGCCTGGTCTATATCCTGAAAGACCTTCATGCGATCACTGCCGGCTATAAGTTCAATTTCCACCTGACCCGAACCTTCCCTGGCAGTGGAGACGATCTCTTTTATTCCCTGTATTCCGCGAATGGCCTCTTCCACCGGTAGCAGGATTCCCTGTTCAACTTCGGCAGGAGCAGCACCGGGATATTGTACGTTCACATTTACATAATCGAGCTGAAACTGCGGAAAAACCTCCTTCTGAATTTGCAACATGGTCCAAATCCCGCCTGCTATAAGAAGAACCATCATCAAATTGGCGGCAATAGAGTTGCGCGCCATATAAGCAATGACTCCTTCCTTGCGGGTATTTGACTCTTTTGCGCCCATTAATTTAAACTGTCATTTTGGGTTGGGTTGTTGTGGGAAGCTGAATCTCTTTCGGTGCGCACAGCTACTCCTTCGGCTACTGTACTTAAATTGGTGGTGATCACTTTTTCTCCGCCCTCCAGCCCTTTACTTATATAAACATATTGATTATCGGTTAAAAGAACTTCAACTTCCTTTATTGAGAGTTTTCCATCTTCCATAACCCATACCTTATTGTTCTCACGCAGATAATCTCTGTTAAGCCGCACTACGTTTGTAATTTCGTTTGCTTCCACCAGGGATTCCACAAAAGTGCCTATAATGAGTTCCGGTTTTCCTTTGGCGGTAGTTTGTGCAAGTGGATCGGGAACTTCCACAAGAACTCTCGCCATTCGGGTTTGGTTATCAAGTGCGCCCACCTGACTGTCAAGATAGCCTGTTCTAAAGGTGTTCGGTGGCCATGCAGCGGTGTTCCTTATGCGCACTGAAGAGCCTTTCTCATTTTCTGAATCAGGAAATCGCAACCATCTTAAGCGGGAGACCGGCATACTTAAGATTACCCTGTATTTTTCTGTGCCCACAAGGCGACCAAGATCTTCCCCCGGAGCCACCTGCGAACCGGTGGTCACATTCTGTGTAATAATATGTGCATCAAAAGGAGCGCGGATGGTACTGCGGGCAAGATCGAGTTTTGCCTGATCTACTGCTGCCTGTGCAGCTTTTATCCTTGCCTTTACAGCGTTGAGCTGAGGTTGGCGCAACACCAGAGACCGCTCCTGTGGCGTAAGGGTTTGGTTACCTACCAGGTCAAGGTCCTGCTGGGCCACTTCCTGCCTTCCCATTTCAACATCAAGTTCTGTTTGTGCCTGGAGTAACTCGCTTTGCCGTAACTCAAGCTGATTCCGATAATCTGCAGGGTCAATTTGTAGCAGCAGTTCCCCCTTTTTTACCGTTCGGCCCGGTACAAATGCAGGGGAGCGGCGCACCACCTCACCGCCCACCCGGGCACTAATAATCACATCTTCTACCGGCTCTACTGTGCCCGTAGCGACCAGCGAGGGGGAAAAATTACCAGCTTCGGCACAGGTAACGCTTACCAGCATTGCCATTTCTCGGGTGGCTCCTTCTCTTTGAGCTGTGGGTTCGCTCATAAATATAAAGGCGGTCACGGCTATGGCCAGGACTACGATGCCTGCGCAAATAAGAACGATCTTTTTGGTGCTCATAAACTTTATTTAAAGGTCGGTTTCTTGTGGATTTTCAAAGGCTCCTGCCAAAGCCCTGTATAGTCCTATACGTATTTCAAGTAGCTCCTGCTCTCCTTCAAGCATTTCTCTTTCTAATTGTTGTTGTTCATCAAGTGCAAGTAGTACATCAAGATACGGACTTAATCCATTCAAAAACTCTATTCTTAACTGCCCCGAAGTTTTAGTAGACAGTTCAAGCCTTCGCTCGAGTACCTCCAGTCTTTCTCTTTGCTTCTTTTCCCGAAGCAGCGCATTTTCTACTTCTTCAAAAGCGATAAGAACAGCCTGACCATATTCATAGAGTAGCTGATTTTTTACCGCTTCTGCACGGTCTACTTCGGCCGATAATCTTCCGCCATAGATAAGTGGAGCCAGGAGGTTTCCTGCCAGGCTGTAGGTCCAGTTCTCAAAAATGTTGCCTACATCCTCAGCCCGAAAACTGCCACTGGCATCAAGAGAGATCACCGGGAATTTGCTTCTTACGGCAAAAGCCATCTCCCTGTCGGCAGACAAAACAAGGTTGTAAGCCTGCTGTAGATCAGGCCGGCGACGGATGAGTTCCAGGGGTAGGCCAGTCTGTGGAAGTGGTGGCAGGGCGGGAAGCATTTCATTTCGGAAATATGTTGCGTTCTGCGGAGGGCGACCCAGCAAAACCAAGAGGCGATTCTCGAGTAATTCGAGATTTGTTTCATAAAGAATTTTTTGATCGCGGGTGCTTTCCAGCAACTGTTCCTGTCGCAGAATGTCTACAGCACGTATCTGGCCACCCGCAAACCGTGCACGAATCAGCTTTACGATATCTTCATTGGTATTTATTTGTTCTTCTACAAGCTCCAGTTGCTTTCGGGCAGTGAGGAGTTGGTACCAGGTATTGGCAATCCCGGCCGAAATGGTCATGGCAGCAGCCCGGTAGTCGTAAAGAAAAGCTTCAGCAGTATACCTTTCAGCCTGTACCCCGGCGCGAACCCGGCCCCATAGATCGAGTTCATAAGAAGCGGCAAGACCGGTTTGTAATTGTAAATCTTCAGAAAAATTTTCACGACCCCTGTCTTTTGCAACTCCTGCAAAGGCATCTATCTGCGGAAAAAGAAAGGATTTTTCCCTTTTTACAACTGCGAGAGAAGCCTGGTATTCCTGCCAGCTTCCAGCAAGTGATAAATTCTCCTGAAGCCCCTGTTGTACAAGGGAATCAAGAACAGGGTCTTCAAAACTGCGCCACCATTCATCTGGCACGGGAACTGTTCCTGAAACTGTAAATGCTTCAGGTTGAGGAATGGGGGCTTCCTGGGGTGCGATCTTAGGCGTGCACGAGGAAAGGAGTAGGAGAAATGAGGAAACAGTTATCTGTACCCAACCCGCGGATAGAGTTTGAAAACAGGCAGGGGAACTATATTTAATAAAGTTGGGCTTCAGTTATTCTTCGTATTTAGGTTAAAATTCCAGTATTAATCTGTGATTTACAGCTTTAAAGAGGAAGAATTCTAAAGTTACAGCTTTTTTATTTGCATACAATAGTTTAGCGAGGTGTCAAAAATGGCATTTTTGGGAGGTGATCTTTTTACTTCTGAAATCTTCCAGGTATTAACTTTTGGATTGAGTTTTAAAGAGCGGTGTCAGGTCTTTATTCCTGAAAGAGAATTTGGCAGGACCTTTTAATTATATCAAAAGAACAATTATCAAAAATAGTATCTTGCAGGCGTTGAACCACCTAAAACATAGCGCTTGAACTTATCGGAAATCTTTCCCTTCAGAAAAAAATACGAGTACAAAGTTGGGATTACCCTTAGCGGCGGTAGTGCCCGCGGTTATGCGCATGTAGGAGTGTTAAAAGCCCTTCACGAACACGGAATTGAACCACAAATCATTTCGGGTACCAGCATGGGTGCGGTTGTGGGGGTACTTTATGCAGCAGGATATTCCCCCGAAAAGATCCAGACCATCCTTACTGAAGAGACTTTCTCAAAAATGACCAATTTCTCCTGGAGGCGAACCGGACTTTACAAGTTGGAAAAAATGAAAGTGGCCCTGGAAAAATATATCCCTGAAGATGATTTTTCAAGCCTGAAAAAGCCATTTTACCTGGCGCTTTCAAACCTCAACAAGGGCTGTGGGGAAATGCGGAGTAGTGGAGCCTTGTTTGACTATATCATAGCCAGTTGCTCTGTTCCCGGTTTTTTTGCGCCTATAGTCCTGGAAGAGGGAAACTATGTGGACGGCGGACTCCTTTGCAATCTTCCTGCCTCGGCTATCAGGGAAAAATGCCGGTATTTGATAGGCTCTCACGTTAATTTTGCCGGCCCAAAAAGTGATTTTTCGGGTCCGCGCAGTATAATGGAGCGAGCCATCAACCTTGGAATCACCCAAAATACCAAACCTGAAATGGAATTGTGCGATGTGGTGATAGATCCTCCAAAAATGCAAAATTATACCCTTCTAGATTTCAGTAAGATTACAGAGATCATTAAAGTGGGATACGATCACACCGTGAAAATGATAGAGAACGGGGAGCTACCTGTAAAGCGGTTACAAACAGCAGCGCTTGACAGTGGCAGCTAATACTCGCTTTATTCAGGAGTAAACTTATTCAAATCATATACTTTTAAACGAAGAAAAGCTGCCTCAAAAACCCTTTTTTTCGCCACGCTCCATTTCTTATTTTGAGATTATGACGTGTAAAGACTTTTGAGGCAGCTTTATATTTCTACTGAAAATATTTCCTACTGTACAGGATTAAATTCAAATCTTTGACCTCCAACCGAAATTCCGGCCATTGCACCTCCTTTAGGAACGGTTACTACGGCTACGCCATCTTTGAAGTTGAGGTCTTCAGAAAAACCTTTATCCAGGATCACTGCAGAAGCATTTGCTTCCAGTTTGTAACTTCCGTCCTTAAATTGTTCCAGGGCTTCATCAGTCTCAAAAAAGAGGACTTCTACAAAAGCTTTTCCTCCCAGTTGCAACCCCACATCTACCTGTTTTAGATCGGCGTAGCCTACAAGATTTCCGTTTTCATAAACTGCCCCGTTCCCCGAAGCTCCTCCAATAATATATGCGCCTTTACCAACGTTAGGGAAAATTGCATAGCCTGCAGCCTCGTCAAAATAACTGGTCATCATTGGAAATTCTCTTTCTATCATGGCTTTTTCCTGCTGGGCATCTGTAACCAGGTCATCACCGGTTTTTTTGGCCGATCCGCAGCTTGCTAAAACAAGTGCAAACAGTACCAGAAGGGTTGTATACAGATTTTTCTTAAGTACTCTCATTACTTTTTAATTTTAAAAGTTAGTATTCACTAATTTAGAGCACTTTCTTCTGAAGTAATGTTAATCTGTTGTTATTTTCATTGTATATCAGGAGGTTAAATATGAAAAAGGCGAATCGTAATAAAAGTTTGGCGTTTTTCTGAAGCATATAGCCTAAACCATTTATTGAAGATTAAAAACTTCCAGTACAGGCAGGGCTTTGTTGTTAAAATCAAATAGGGCCTGATTTTCCCAGGGAGATCCCTGTGTAGATTCTGCACCATTCCAGGCGACGAGTTCGGCACCCCAGTAAGAAAATCCGATGGCTGCGTCAGATCCTTTCAGCATTTGAACAATGGTTTCAAGATATTCTTTTTGTCCCTGTGCCGAAGCGGCATATCCCGGTATCAAATGCTCGTTAAGGCCTACGATGTTGTTGGTCCAGTCATTATAATCGAGGGTAAAAGGATAGGCTGTTTCTGCAATGACTACCTGGCGGTTGTACTTTGAAGCCAGAGAATTTATGCTGTTCTCTAATAGATCGAGGTCTTTGCCGTGCCAGATAGGATAGTAAGAAAGACCAATAATATCATAATCGATGCCTGCAACCTGCCCAAAAAACCAATCGGCATTGTCGAGTCCGGCGAAGTGGACGATGATCTTTGAATCGGGATGGGTCTCTCGCACAGCAGTTACTCCTGCTGCTACAAGCTCCAGAAACTGGTTGGGGTGCTTTGAAATATTTCCTTCCGGAAAAAGAATTCCGGAATTGATCTCGTTTCCTATCTGTATATATTCGGGCTTAATTTCTTCTGAAATCAGGACGGTATAATCATGCACCTGCTTTTTGAGAGCATCAAAAGAAAGATCTTTCCAGGCTTCAGGTTTTGTTTGATTTCCCGGATCAGCCCACGTATTGGAGTAATGTAAGGTGAGCCAGACAGCGAATCCTTTATTCCGAAGGGTTTGGGAAAACAACTTTACTTCTTCAAAACCAGAATGTCCCTGGGCAGGATCAATCCACAATCTAAGCCGCACCGTATTCACTCCAGATGCCTTTAAAATGTCTAAAAAATCCTCTTTTTGACCTGCTGTATTATAAAAAATGGTTCCGGCAGCATTGATTTCGGGAAAAGCCGAAATATCAACCGCCCTTACCGGCAACTCCTCTTCTGAAACGGGAGGTGTGGGTTCCGGACTTTTAGAAGTATCATCATCTTTGCTGCAAGCGGCGATAAATACTAATAATATGGAGAGGAAAAAGAGCTTTTTCATGATGGGAAATTCAGAATATAAAGATAGTATTTTTTGAAGGTCTCCCTGCCCATCAGGCGTCAGTAGAATTATCCTGAAAGCAGATTTTTCCGGAGAAATAAAGCTTAGGAATCACCTTTTTGAAGATTTTACTCGCTATCAAGAGCATTTTTGGCGCAAAAGGTTTCAGATTTTCGAAAACTTCAGGTATTTGATGCACTAAACATGCAATTGCAGTTTTTTAATTGGCTTCGGAAGATGCTTTTCTCGGATTAATTTCCGCAGGAAAAGAGGAGCTAAAAATGCCATTTTTGAAAGGTAACTTTCCGCAGGGATCTTAGAAAATTAAATACTGCTAAAACCGAAAGGGAAAGCTTCAAAACCTGTTGGTATTTTTTTACATCTCAGCCCGTTAATGTAAATTAGGAGGATTAAAACTGCAAAATGGGAACATTGTATTCTAAATTAATACTGGTGTTGGGAATTCTTTTGATCATTCCCCCACTACAGGCACAGGAAACCGAAGTGATGGTAAGGGTGAGGTCTAAAGACGCCAAATTTATTGGAAGCTCGATTGGAGGAGCCAGGATCATTATCAAAAACGCTGAAACCGGGGAGCTGCTGGCAAGTGGCATGACCAGTGGCAGCACCGGAGACACCCGGCTCATTATGCAGCAGCCCCATTCCAGGCATGAACGGCTAACCGACGAAAACACTGCAGGGTTCCTGGCGAAATTGAATCTGGAAGCACCGGTTTTTGTGACCGTTGAAGCTATTGCACCCTACAACAAGAAGCAGGCGCGGGTTACGAGCAGCACCCAGTTGTGGCTGCTGCCCGGCAAAGATATTACCGGAGATGGGCTTGTGCTGGAGGTGCCGGGTTTTGTGGTAGATATACTCTCTCCTCAAACCCATGAGCGGATAAGCAGCGAAAATGTAGAAATTAAAGCAAATGTGGTGATGATGTGTGGTTGCCCCATTACTCCCGGCGGCATTTGGGATGCAGATCAATACGAGATTACTGCCGTGCTAAGCAGTGAAGGCAGAGAAGTGAAAGAGCTGCAGCTTAAGGCAGGGGAGAAGCCCAGTACTTTTTCTACGGAAACTACACTGGAGCCGGGAATGTACGAGCTGCTGATTTATGCTTATGACAGCATGAGTGGCAATACGGGAGTAGACCAGCTGAATTTTATTGTTAAGTAGAAGGAGGCAAGAGCCTTTAAAAACCAATCCCTACCCCAATATTAAGGTCTGAGGTGTATTCTTCGGTCTTCAGTGGAGTTTTACTGTCATAGTAATAGTTATAAAGAGTAAATACCTTTAGCCAGGAAGACAGGGGAACATCAAGCCTGAATTGTTCCAGGATTCGGTAGTCACCCAGTTCTCTGTACAGCGGCTGATAATAAACAGTATTGGCAATAGAAAATTTTTGGGATTTTGGGGTGTACGATAAAGTGAGATATGTGCTGTTACGGTGATTATAATTAGTGGTTCCCGCCTGTTCGCTAAACTCTACTTCATACATATAGCTATTCCCAGCATAGCCCGTGAAACGTTCTTTATCTACCCATTTCCACCGGAGTCCTGCTCCTATAAGGTTTCGTTGTTCTACCACCAGCAACTGGTTGTACTGCCCCTGTAAAAACGATTCTAATCTTAATAGGTCATTCAACTTATAATTAAACCTGCCGTGAAGGAACCAGGCATTTTGCAGGTTTCCCTCTTCGGAATCTATGACCTTATAGTTGCCCAGGAAAAAATAGATCTTCTTTAGGTCTTTCGATTTTAGCTGTGTGCTAAGTGCAGCATCAATTTGATTGACCTGTTCTCCATCATTATTGGTGTGGTTGAAAGAAAAATCGGCGTTGAGGGTAAACCTTATTGAGTCGGTCTGCATGCGTTTGGATTCAATGTTCACCAATTGTGCAGAAAGAATTGCCGGAGTAAGGCTGAAGATAATTAGGAAAAGAGCTCTTGTCATAGTAGACAAATTTATAAACATCTTTGGAACCTAAATAGAAGAATAAGTGAAAGTGTTTTACTATAGCTTCTTAAAATACCATAATTATTTTCTATGGGTAAATTTTTGTCCAATTATCGATTTTTTTGAGTGTGATTATCAATTTTTCCAATGGTTTCATGAAAGCTATAAGGTCAAATTATTGTATTTTTATATTCAAATATTAACTAAAAATCATTAAATATGGCACAGAACGAACACCGTAATTCTCCGGGTACTCACAAAGCCTGGGAAGTGAACGAATCCAGCAGATGTCCTTTCCTTGGGGGGGCGGTAGACAAAACTGCCGGAAGCGGTACTTCAAACCGCGACTGGTGGCCAAATATGTTAAACCTACATATATTAAGACAGCACTCCAATCTTTCCGATCCTATGGATGCGGATTTTGATTATGCCAAAGAATTTAAAAGCCTTGACTTAAAGGCTGTAAAAAAGGACCTGCACGAATTAATGACCGATTCGCAGGACTGGTGGCCGGCCGATTTTGGGCATTACGGCGGACTTTTTATAAGGATGGCCTGGCACAGCGCCGGGACCTATCGTATAAGTGATGGCCGTGGGGGCGCTAGTTCGGGTTCTCAAAGATTTGCACCGCTCAACAGCTGGCCAGATAATGCCAACCTTGATAAAGCCCGTCTTTTACTGTGGCCTATCAAACAAAAATATGGAAGAAAGATCTCCTGGGCCGATCTTATGATCCTTACCGGAAATGTGGCCCTGGAATCTATGGGCTTGGAGCCTTTTGGTTTCGCCGGGGGCCGGGAAGACATCTGGGAATCTGAAGAAGATATTTACTGGGGTTCTGAAGGAGAATGGGTAGGAAATAAAGAACGCTATGCCAAAGACAATAAACTGGAGCAACCTCTTGCAGCTTCTCACATGGGGCTCATCTATGTGAATCCTGAAGGTCCAAACGGAAATCCAGATCCGCTGGGTTCTGCACAGGACATTCGTGAGACCTTTGGCCGTATGGCAATGAACGATTATGAGACCGTAGCACTAATTGCCGGAGGGCATACCTTCGGAAAAACCCACGGGGCAGCCGATCCTGTAGAGCATGTAGGTGCAGAACCTGCAGGTGCAGATATTACTGAAATGGGATTGGGCTGGAAGAATAAATTTGGTACCGGAAATGCCGGAAGCACTATCACAAGTGGGCTTGAAGGAGCATGGTCACAAACTCCTACCAAATGGAGCAATTACTTCTTTGATAACCTCTTTGGTTACGAGTGGGAGTGTTATAGAGGGCCTGGGGGCGCATGGCAATGGAAACCAAAAGACGGGGCTGGAGAGGGAGTGATCCCCGATGCTCACGATCCTAACAAGAAACATGCACCCTTCATGTTAACTTCGGATATTGCTTTACGGGAAGACCCTGAGTATTACAAGATCTCGAAACATTTCCATGAAAACCCGAAGGAGTTCGCAGATGCTTTTGCCAGAGCCTGGTATAAATTGACGCACCGCGATATGGGACCTCTTTCAAGGTATCTTGGTCCTGAAGTACCTTCTGAAGAACTAATTTGGCAGGATCCGCTTCCAAAAGTAGATCACGAATTGATAGACCGTGAAGATATTGCTGAACTGGAGAAAAAGATCTTCGCTTCAGGATTAACTATATCTCAATTGGTTTCGACTGCCTGGGCATCGGCTTCTACGTTTAGAAATTCTGATAAGCGTGGGGGAGCCAATGGAGCCCGTGTTCGTCTTGCACCACAAAGACACTGGGAAGTTAATAATCCGCCGCAGCTTCAGGAAGTGTTGAATAAACTTGAAGAAATTCAGAAGCAATTCAATGAAGCTCAAAAAGGGAATAAAAAGATATCCCTTGCAGATCTTATCGTTCTTGCCGGAAATCTTGCTGTGAAAAAGGCAGCTAAAGAGGCAGGTTATGATGTGGGTGTTCCTTTTGCACCGGGTAGAACCGATGCTTTAGAAGAGCAGACAGATGCTGAAGCTTTTGAACCACTTGAGCCAAGAGCAGATGGTTTCAGAAATTATGTGAAGCAAAGTGAATATATTTCAACTTCGGCTGAAGAAATGCTGGTAGATAAGGCACAATTGCTTGCTCTTACTCCGCCAGAAATGACTGTGCTGGTAGGAGGAATGCGAGTACTGGGGGCTAATTATGACGGGTCACAGCACGGTGTTTATACCAAACGTCCCGGGCAGCTTACCAACGACTTTTTTGTGAACTTACTTGACATGACCACTACCTGGGCAGCCAAAGATGATTCTCAAAAAGTATTTGAAGGTCGCGACCGTAAGACTAAAGAAGTGAAATGGACGGGAACCCGTGTAGATCTTATCTTTGGATCTAACTCTGAACTTCGCGCCCTGGCCGAAGTTTATGCACAGAATGACTCAAAAGAGAAATTCGTAAAAGACTTTGTAAAAGCCTGGGATAAGGTAATGAGTCTTGATCGCTTTGATCTTAAAGATTGATAGAAGTTTAAGTGTTGATTTAATGCAAAGAGGCTGTCTTAAAATGGTTTAAGACAGCCTCTTATTTTTTTAGAATAAAAAAGATCTACATTTTGATCTCTGCGCAACCTATTCTGGTACCGGCATTTCCGCTGGGCTGTGAAGTATAATCATCTACTCCCGCGTGAACGATAACGGCTTTGTTCAAGATATTCTTTTTCTCATCATCACATCCTATACACCATTCATCTGTAGTGAAAGTTACACTACCTTCTCCATTAGAGTTTACATCAAAATTTCCGATATCACCACGGTGATATCCTCCTGCATCACCCCATTCTCCATGATCTTCAAATGTAGGATTCCAGTGACCTCCTGCAGAGGTACCATCTTCGGCAGAACAATCGGCGTTTTCGTGAAGGTGAATTGCGTGCATTCCTTCTTCAAGACCTGTAAGTTCGGCGGTCATAGTCACCTCGTCGTTTTCCTGAACAAAAGTGATGGTTCCCGAAACATTACTGCCGCTTCTTGGCTCCATTTGTAGTGTTAACTCATCCTGTACATAGGTATCACCAGGTCCTGCCTCTTCTTCTTGTTGAGTGAGGTTGGTGTGCTCATCAACACGTTCATCAGCGGTTTGATTCTCGTTTTTGCAACTGGTGAGCACTAAAGCTGCTGCCAAAACTGCAGATATTCCTATACGTTTCATATTAGTTAGTTTAAGTTAGTAACAATCGACTAAAATAGAATATGGACAATGGACAGCCAAAAATTTAAGGAGAGCTTAACACTGCGAGCAGTAAAGCTTCCCTCCCGAAATCTATTGCTCTTTCATAGAAAAACAGATTTCCCGAGGTCTCAAAACGCCTGTATTTCCTGAACTAAATTCTGATTTTCCTTTATGCCCACATTTCAGAATACATCTCCCTGATGTTATATTTTTCTAAGATGGGTGGTAATATTTACTTTATTGGAAAGGCTTCGGTGGACCGGACATTTATCGGCTATTTCCAGTAATTTTTGTTGCTGCTGTTCATCAAGGTTACCTTCAAGAACAATTTCCCTCTCAAAAATGTCAATTTTAGCCGTGTTTCTTTCACAGTTTTCACAATCTTCAGCATGAGTTTTCTTGTGGTCTACATGAGTTTCTACATTAACCAGAGGCCATTTTTTGCGACTGGCATACATTTGGATGGTCATAGAAGTACAGGAAGCAAGACCTGCTGAAAGGAGTTGATAGGGAGAAGGGCCAAAATCTTCTCCTCCAAAAGATTTAGGTTCATCGGCAGTGAAATAGTGCCTTCCTGCTCTCATTTGAGTGGTAAAACCTTCCTTGCCAAGGTTGGCTACTACCTGGTGGTCGGTTTTTAGCTCTTTATCTTCAGGGATTTCCAGGTATCGTGAGGCCCAGGAGGCAATTACATCTCCCGCATATTTTGAATCTTCATTATTGGTAAGTAAATGATCTGCACCGTCTAAAGAAAGAAAACTTTTAGGGTGCTTTACACTTTTGTAAAGGGTTTCGGCATTGCTGATATTAACCACCGTGTCTTGAGGAGAATGCATGATCAAAAAGGCCTTTTTGAGATCGCGGGCAAAATGACTGAGGTCATGGGTATTAATATCTTCAAGAAAATTTTTCTTAATCGTAAAGTTTCTGCCGCCTACGTTGACTTCGGCCACACCATTCTTCTCTATCTCATCAAGATTTGATCTCAGCAAATGTTTTACATGTACGGGAGAAGACGGAGCGCCGATAGTAACTACACTTTTCACAGAAGGCAATTTGTTGGCAGCAAAGATCGCTGCTGCCCCGCCAAGGGAATGACCTATAAGCATCTCGGGGGCTGCATATTCTGAAGCAAGAAAATCGGCAGCTGCCAGTAGATCTTCCACGTTTCCTGAAAATGTAGTATTTGCAAATTCGCCATCACTTTCACCAAGACCCGAAAAATCAAAACGCAGTACCCCGTAACCTTTAGCCGATAAAGCCCTGGCAATATTCTTTACCGCAAAGAAATTCTTATTGCAGGTAAAACAATGGGCAAATAGCACATAGCTGTGAGGGTGCGTGTTTAAAGGAAGTTCCAGATAACCTGAAAGCTCCAGACCGTCAGAATTGGTGAAGCTTATCTTTTTGTAGTTCATAGGTAAAAAATCAAATTAAAAAAAGGCTTTTAAAAAGCGGTTCAGGATTCCATTTGTACACTGGAGATCCCATAAAGGTTTCTCGAGATTCTTTAAGATATGGAATACTTATAACTTTTTAAAAGCCCCTGGTCTTTCTTACAGATCCTGTTTACTATCTGCGATACTTGGTTCTATCAAATTCTCCTCTGTCATAGAAAGAGTCGTCTTCAGGAATTGTTCCGCTGGAGCGGCGATCGGAGTATTTTCCGCTTTCATTGCCTGTAAGGGCATCACGGTCGCGGTCTACGCTTCTGCTATCACTATCAGCAATACTTCCGCTTCTACCGGCTATTTTTCCTTCTCCGTGATGATCTTTATCGCGATCTCCTTCTCTCATTCTTCTTCTTTCCTCATCCAGATCATTATTGCGATCTACAGTTCTGTCATTGTCACGATCATAGTTGTCATCCCTGTTATAAGATTCTAAGACAACTATTTCATAATCACGGTCAATGTCATAACCTTTTTCATACCTCTTGGTCTCTGCAAAAGTGCGGTGGTCAATTTTGTCTGTATATACAAACTTGTCATCCACGTTTAATCTTGCAAGCCCTATAGGCAGGATGAGGTGATTTTCACCTTCCTTGTTTATGAACTCATGAACATTGCCAGATGCCGGTTTCCCGTAAGGATCGTGGTCAGCTTCAATAATGGTTTTATCCACTTCAACGTCCAGATACACTACTCTCCTTTTTTCTTTGCTTACCAGGAGGTTGTCTACCTTTCCTACCACTCTGTTGTCCACATCTTTGACGGGCCAACCCCTTACATCGGGATCGTCACTATCCACTTTAAAATCGGAAAGTTCGTTGAGGTAATATAAATGCTTTTTATTTTCTTTTCTATCTGTCATAATCTCTCTTTTTTATTTTTAGCTCATTTTTCTTAAAACATCACCTGCCTCATCAAAGAACTCCTTGACCTGGTCTTTCTGTTCCAGGGTTGGGGTAGAGGTATTGATGTCTTGTGCTGCAGTTTTTACTTCATTAACATCGTCGGAAAGATTTGGATATTTTTCCTTTTGCATCTTTTCGATAATGTTTGCCAGTTTAGTTCCGGCTGTTTTTATCTTGTCTGCGTGGGTCAATGCCATAGGATCTTGCTGTATTTGTTGAGCATCTTGTTTTACAGCCTGCATGTCGGCACTAATGTCATAATTCATTTCATCAGCTTTTGCCTGTACTGCATTCATAAGGTGAATGATAGCCTTATTGGTGTATTCATGGTCTATACCCATTTTGCTTTCATCTCCAATGTAAGCCAGGTAACCAGATACTCCTCCTGTTCCGGAAAGTGTGTCCCCGGTATTTTCCCATCCTGTGGTGTCGGTTTGGTCATCCCAGGTGGTGGTTTCAGCATCTTCCTCCCAGGTGGTTTCTTCTACCTGTTCGGTTTGTACATCATCCATGTCGTTGTCGTCATCGGCAAATACTAAAAAGTATAAGATTGCCAGGATAACAAGAACCAGGATGATCCAGGGCCAAATTGGTTTTTTCTTTTCGATCTTGATCTCTGCCATAATTCTTCTTTTTTTATTAGTTAGATTGATCTCTAAATTACTGATTTTGAAAGCCATTTTAATTAATGGCAGCCTAAAGTATTGTTAATTAAGCATTAAAAGAGCAAATTAATTGCATTAATGCCAGTGTAGAAGAAGATAGATTAAAATATTTTTACGGAACTGCAATTTTAATCTTGATGGGAGAGATTCGTGCAGTTACTTCTTTAACGTCTCCCCGGTACTCTCCGTCAATTTGGAAAGGGATATTTTTCTGGCTGTAAATTTGGGTCTCTACTGCTGAGATAATTTCAAGGAAATCTTCATCGATTTCCACATTTTCCCTGAAGGTTTGAAGAATTTGAGGGATGTTGAATTCTTTAAAGATGAGGATCTCGAATTTACCGTCGTCGTACCTGCCGTTTGGGTTGATCTTAGATCCTGTTCCGTACTTTTTTGCATTGGCCACAGCGATGAGTACAGCTTTACGGGATATTTCCTTACCGTCTACTTCTATATTAAACTGAAAAGGGAAATCGCTTTTAATTAGAGTAGGTATAGACTGTATGAGATATCCCAGCTTTCCGCGGATATTTCCTTCCTGATAATTTTTGATTAAAGCTGCATTAAGGCCAATGTCACTAATATGAAGGCATAGTTCATCATTGATGAGGATGGCATCTATTAATTTAAACTTTTCTCCAAGGGCAATGCGGGTTAATTCGGCATTATTCCTGTCCAGGTTGAGGTTTTCGGCAAGCCCGTTAGCAGAACCGGCAGGAAAGATCCCAATGGGAATGGAATCATCAGTAAGCAGCTCGGCAATCAATTTAATCGTACCGTCACCACCTACCGATATTATACGCTGAGGGTCGTACTCTTCAATGACAGAAAATAAAGCTTCTTTATCCCCTTTTCCGGAAGTATAATAAGTTTCGAGTTCAAGATTTCTCTCCGACACCTGCTTTTCTACTTCTTCAACAATGTCAGATTTGTCTTTTCCTCCCGAAATAGGATTAACAACCATTAAAACCCTGCTAAATTCGGCCATTTTATTGAGCTTGTGCTCAAAAATAAGTAATTTGGGAAGGAATGGCAGTTAAAAATAATGTAATATGAAGCTAGACATAAAGCTTTATCGCGGCTATGTAAATGATCAGGAATTGGTAGTCTTCGGCCATGTTTTTAAATCGTGGGCACCAGATAAATATGAAATAGACCGCAGGGGTTACAGACATGCCAAATCTGTTTATAAAATGTTTACCATCAGCCCCATCAAAAATGCCACTATTCAGTTAAATTTTAAAGAGCTGGAAGTTGTTACCAAAACTACAGATGACGGTTACTTCAGGTTTAACCTTCCGTATAATAAATTTTTAGAGAGCGGCTGGCACGAGTATTCAGTTTCCTGTAAAATAGGGGAAAAAGGAGTGGTTGAGCGGGGGGAGCTGCTGAAGCCTTTCAAAAGTAAACTGGGAATTATATCGGATATTGATGATACTTTTCTGATTTCCCATACCCAGAATTTTTTCAAGAAACTCTATGTTATACTGACCCAGAATATTGATAACAGGGAAGTTTTTGATGATGTGGTGCCACATTACCGGGCTTTGAGCCGTGCAGGGCAGGAGGAAGGGCAGTTCAACTCTTTTTTCTATGTTTCGAGCAGTGAATGGAACCTCTACGAATTCATTCTGCAGTTTGCCCGGAAACATGGCCTGCCAAAGGCCGTCATTAAACTAAAGAGTATCAAAACCGGTCTTGGGGATTTTCTATTTACCGGCAGGGGCGGGCACGACCATAAATTCATTAAGATAAAAGACATTATTTCTTTTTATCCTCAGCTTCAGTATGTGCTAATGGGAGATGATTCCCAGCAGGACCCTCATCTTTATGAGCGGGTCACCAAAATGTTTCCTATGAACATTAGGGCCATATATATTAGGCAAACCTCAAAAAAACAAAAATCAAAGGTGAAAGAAGTCCTGGAGAACATTGAAGATTTGGGAGTGGCTACCTGCTATTTTACCGATAGCGGAAAAGCCATTGCACATTCAAAAAAAATAGGGATCGTGTGATCCCTACTCAAAAATGACATTTTAGAGCATTATTTTTTATCAGAAAGTAGCCGATGGAAATACCACCACGCTTTCATTTCCGTTTTTTCCTACTGTTGAGACGCCAAAGAAGAAGTTGTCAATCACAATGCCTTCAAGAGTAAAATTGTCTACATCACCCACAAATCTTGAATGCTCCCATTGTGGCGCAGTAGTGTCTCTCCAGTAAACCTTATAGCCGGCAACATTGTCTCCCGCTACTTTTTCCCATTTTAATTTTGCAGAAGGTTCAACAATTCCACCAATAGCGACCTCTTTTGGGGCAGGAGGAGCCCAGGCAAGGCTGGCAATGGTAATTGCATTTACTGCAGTGAGTTTAGCAGCATAATCAAAGTTTACGTGCTCAATAACATCTCCATATTCAATGCCATTTTCGGTACGTATATCCTGGTGTTGCTGCGTGTAATTCTCGTGGGCTTCCATTATTCTGATTCCGGGGAAACCAAGATCGTTAAAAGGACGGTGGTGCCCGCCACGGCCAAACCTATCCAACCTGTAGACCATCATGGGGTTCATTTCGGGCATATAGGTTTGGGTAGTGCGGTGTACATACCTTGCCAGTTGACGGGAAATGCCATCTACTTCACCGCCATAGAACCTCCTCATATTCCGCTCTCGTTCGGTTTCGGTAGGAGGCACGGGTTCAGAAAAGATCCTGAAAGTGCGATTGTCAATAACGCCGTCTACTCCTTCAATGTTACCTATCATGTCATTGTTAAGCACTCCAATGATTTCCCAGCCTTTATCTTTTGCCATTTTTGCAAATCCGCGGCCGCCAAAAAGCCCCTGTTCTTCTCCCGATAAGCCTAAATAGATAATGCTGTTGTCAAAGTTGTATTTTGAAAGTACACGGGCCGCTTCCATAACTCCTGCCATTCCGCTGGCGTTGTCATTGGCGCCGGGAGCATCTGTGGTAAAATCCATCGTATTGCTGGCGCGGGAATCTATATCACCACTCATGATAATATACCGATTGGGATACTTTGAACCTTTTTGCACCGCCACAACATTTACCACCCATGCATCTTTTGGAACGCGGTCATTTCCTTCTTTGGTGACAAAATCTTTTTGATAAAATACATCAAGACATTCATTACAGTTTCTGGAAATTTCTTCAAAATCAGATTTTATGAATCGGCGGGCAGCACCTATACCGCGGGTATTGGAAACGGTGTCACTAAAGGTGTTCCGGGTGCCAAAACCTGCGAGGCGCCTAATGTCGGCTTCAATTTCATCGGCCGAAACTTCTTCGATGATATCATAGATTCGAAGATCTACCTGTGGCGGGGCTACTTTTTGAGCATAAGTGGATAAACCGCAAAATAGTAAGGTGGCAAAAATGGCATTTTTGAACATAATTTTTTAAATTTCTAAAAAGCAAAATAGTGAAAATAGCGCAAAAAAAAGAGGCTGTTTTAAAAGCCACTTTCTCGTTTATCTAAATTTGGTTTGTATCCCTTTTCTGATAAACAGACCTATAGGAATAGGTTTACAATTTTAGACAAACTTTTTATAGCATTTAAAGCAACCTCTTAGTGGTGCTAAGAAAAACTTAGTAGATGATTTTATCGTCTCCATTCATTTCTGCCTCAAGCTTTTCCTGCTTTCCTTTTAATTTTGATTTTACTGAATCATACCTGTGGGAAAGATTATCGCTGAGATCGTTGTATTTGCTTTTTGCTCCATAAAGGTATTCGTTACCTCTGTCAGCAATATCTTTACGGGTTTCAGATCCTTTTTTTGGTGCAAATAATAAAGCTGCTATGGCACCAACTGCGGCTCCTGATAGTATGCCTGCTAAAATTTTTCCTGTTTTCATGTTGAGTTTTTTCTAAATTGATAATGGTGTTATATCCAACTACTAATATAGTCTATAAAGGTGACTTGCAGTAAATCGTACAGTTAAGGTTGATTTAAATTAAGTAACAATTTTTGCTCATTATTAACAAAAAAAGTGAGCTTTTTTAATGTGTTAGGCTCACAAACTGCTCCAGGAGTTCCCGTACTTCATCTACATCTTCAATGTAGTATTTTGCTTCAGTTTTGTTTCGCCCTACTTTCACGCTTACTGTTTGATCGGGGAGTTCGGTGAATAAATATTCGTCTGTCCAGTCATCTCCAATGGCAAATATGAAATCGTATTTTTCTACCAGTAGCTTGTTGGCTGCCTTGCCTTTATTGACACCGCTGTTCTTTATTTCAAGTACTTTATTCCCCTGTAGTACGGTAAGACCATGATTTGCAATCATGTCTTTAAGAACGGCAGATAGTTCATTGGCTCTAACTTCGCCCAGTTCGGGGTTTGCTTTTCTGTAATGCCAGGCAAGAGAGAAGTTTTTCTCTTCGATAAAAGTTCCGGGGGTGCGGTCTACATAAGTTTCCAGCACCGGCCTTACCGAGGCCATCCAGTTATTGTTGAGGTTCTCGGTGAGTTGCCACTTTTCGTTTACCGGCCGGTTCCATACCCCGTGTTCAGAAATTAATTCTATAGGAACATTTTTCCACCAGGTTCCCAGGGTTTCTTTATCTCTTCCGCTTATTAGAACTACGCGGGTGTTTTTTTGTTCTCCAAGGCGGGTAATCAACTCGAGTAGCTCAGGGTCGGGCATGGCTTCTTCGGGTTTATCTACAAATTTCCGAAGAGTTCCGTCATAATCGAGGAACAAAATGCGGCGCTGGGCTGCACTATACTTGTCAAAAAGGTCTTTTTTTACGTTCTCTGAAAGCTGTATTGCCTTAAAAGCTTTTCTGGAACTTCTGGTTTCTTTCAGGCTTTTCATAAAATCTTTGGCCCATTTTTCTACGTTATATCTCTTAAGTCTCTTCTGAAGGATCTTGTTGCGGCGCACCTGCTCTTCTTCGGGCATTTCGAGAGCCATTTTAATGGTATCTACAATCTGTTCAAAATTATTCGGGTTGATGATAAGTGCCTCATTGAGTTCATGCGCTGCCCCCGCCATTTCACTTAAAATTAGAACTCCGGTTTGGTCTGTTCTTGTGGCGATATATTCTTTTGCCACCAGGTTCATCCCGTCACGGGTTGGGGTAATAAGCGCAACATCACTGGATGTATAAAGATCTATAAGATTTTCAAAGGGCATAGAACGGTAAAAGTACCATATAGGTGTCCAGTTGATAGTAGCAAATTTTCCATTGATGCGGCCTACCAGTTCGTCAATTTCCCTCTTTAAAAGCTGGTATTGCGGTACATTGGTCCGTGAAGGTACCGCCAGCATGATAAGTCTAACCTTTTCCTGATATTCCGGATACTTTTCAAGAAAATAACCAAAGGCTCTTATCCTGTTGGCTATACCCTTGGTGTAATCGAGGCGGTCTATAGAAAGGATAAGCTTGGTGTTGCGGGTAACGTATTTGTGGTAGTCCAGCTTTTTCTGAATATCTGAATTCTCACTTCGCGGCTGATTAAAATGTTCTTTTGCTGCCGTGCGGAACTTCTTATAATCAATACCCATAGGAAATGAATCGGACCGTACGATGCGGCTTCCAATATTTACGCTATTGAAGTTGATGTCATACCTAAGTATACGGTTTACAGAGCGCAAAAAGTGCCTTTCATAATCGTAGGTATGAAAACCTATAAGATCGGCGCCCAGCATTCCTTTCAGCACTTCTTCCCTCCAGGGCAGGGTGCGAAATACTTCAGAAGAAGGGAAGGGGATATGATTAAAGAAGCCTATGGTAACCTTCGGGTTTTTTTTCCTGATGTATTCGGGTAGCAACAGGAGCTGGTAATCATGCACCCACACTACATCATCATCATCCAGGTGTTCAACAACAGCTTCGGCATATTTTTCATTCACTTGTTTATAAGCTTCCCAGTGTTCGGGCTGAAACTCTGTATATTCCATAAAGTAATGGAACAGGGGCCAAATAGTGCGGTTACTAAAGCCGTAGTAAAATTTTTCAATTTCCTCGGTGGTCAAAGAAACAGGCACACAGGCTTGTTTCCTGGCTTCAGATTTTACTTCTTCTTCCAAACCTTCCGGAATATCTTCCGCAGCCAGTCCGGTCCAACCAATCCATATACTGTCTCCCTCCTGGTGAAAACTCTTAAGTCCCGTTGCAAGCCCACCAACGCTGGGTGTAACTTCTAATTTTTCATCTTCGGTAATATTTATTTGTAAGGGTAGGCGATTAGAGATAATTATTGTTTTGCCCATAGTAAATTTTAAGCGGGTTCTATCTTATTCATTTTGCTTAAATTTCCGAAATTTAAAATAAGTGCCCTACCTTTTTAAAAGAACTTTAAGACTAAATGGATACACTGGATTATGGATTGATAGGCAATTGTAAAAGTGCCGCATTAATATCGAAATCGGGTTCTCTGGAATGGTGTTGTTTGCCCAACTTTAATTCGGCTTCGGTTTTTGCAAAATTGCTCGACAAGAATAAAGGCGGCCATTTCTCTTTTGAAGTGTCGCCCGATTATACTGTAACTCAAAAGTACCTTCGGAAAACGAATATTCTATGTACCACTTTTACTTCGGAAGCTGCAGCGTTTGAGGTGATCGATTTTATGCCCCGGTACAGGGAAGACGACGGAGATTTTTACACGCCACCAGATGTGGTGAGGTATATTCACCTTCTCAAGGGAAAACCCAGGGTTAAAGTGCATTACCAGCCCCGGCTTGATTATGCCCGGGAGGAAACCTTTACCGAGAACCACCGTTATTACCTTAAGAGTTTCACCAAAAAGGGCACTTACGACTCCCTTTATCTCTACACGAGTCTCGAACTTGATAAGGTGTTGCATGCCGAGGAAATCACTCTTGAAGATCATGCCTATTTCTTACTGGGATATCATGAAAAACTGAGGGAACAGAACCTGGAAAGGGCGTATTTGAAATTCCAGCGCACCAAGACGTATTGGATGAACTGGAGTGAATCTACCACCAAATTTCCTTTCTACGACGAAGCTGTAAATCGCAGTGCTCTTGTTTTAAAGGCTATGAGCTATCAAAAAACCGGGGCAGTGCTTGCCGCTGTGACAACTTCTTTACCTGAAACTATTGGCGAAGTACGTAACTGGGATTACCGTTTCTGCTGGATTCGGGATGCCTCTATGGTTATAAAGGTTATGACAAGCCTGGGCCACCGGGAATCGGCAGAGCATTTTCTGCAGTTTATCATCGACCTCATTCCCAATAAGAATGAAAAGCTGCAAATTATGTACGGCATCAATGGCGAAAAGGAATTGACCGAACATATTCTTGATCACCTTGAAGGCTATGAAGGCTCCAAGCCAGTAAGGGTTGGAAATGCAGCTTATATTCAAAAGCAGAATGATATCTACGGGATTTTAATGGAGGTCATTTATCAGCAGTTTTTGAGATTTGAGACTACTCTGGAGAACAGCGAAGAGTTGTGGACCATTGTAAGAGGTATTGTGCGTATTGTGGAGGAGCATTGGAAACAACCCGACAAGGGTATTTGGGAATTCAGGACCGAAGAGCGGCATTTTACCTTCTCCAAATTGCTGTGTTGGGTAGCAGTAGACAGGGCAGTAAAAATTGGGGAAATCCTTAGAAATGGGATAAATGATCAAAAGTGGAAAAACCTTAGACAGGAGATCTATGATGATATTTATCACCGGGGATGGAACGAGGAGGTGCAGGCTTACACCCAATCTTATGGTTCTAAAGACTTAGATGCTTCTACCTTGTTAATGGAGAACTACGGATTTATAAAAGCTAAAGATCCACGCTACATAAGCACAGTAAAAGCTACTGAAAGAGAACTTAGCTATAACGGACTTTTATTCAGGTACAAGAACAAAGATGATTTTGGTACCCCATCGTCATCCTTTACTATTTGTACATTCTGGTTTATAAACAGCCTTTACAAGATTGGAGAAAAGGAAAAGGCAATGAAAATGTTTGATCAATTGCTTTCTTACAGTAACCACCTTGGGTTGTTTAGTGAAGACCTTGATTTTAAAACTAAGCGTCTTTTGGGTAATTTTCCGCAGGCATATTCACACCTGGCGTTGATTGAGACGGCAATGAATTTTTCTCAGAATATTACTTCTGAGGCAAATTTGAAGGCCCTTCTTGACGAGGACGCTCTTCTTTAACTTCAAGACGTGTACGTGGCAAACTGTCGGGGAAGTTTTCCTGAATAAACTTCAGGAGATTTTCTCTGGCATACACCCGTAGGTCCCAGGCGGTAGGAGCATCCTTTGCACTCATTAATGCCCTTAGTTCCATGGTTTTTTCAGTAAGATCGGTCACCTGAATAACATCAACTTTTCGATCCCAAAGATCGGTTGCATTTAAAAGCCGCGTCTGTTCCTCTCTTAACTTGTCAATAGGAAGATCAAAATCGGTATAAATATAAACGGTTCCCAAAATGTCAGATGAATTACGGGTCCAGTTTTGAAAGGGTTTTTCAATAAAGTAGGTTGTAGGTAGTACCAGCCGGCGTTTGTCCCAAATTTGTACAACCACATAAGTGAGTTTGATCTCCTCAATACGCCCCCATTCCCCTTCCACGATAACAACATCATCAATACGTATAGGTTGGGCGATGGCTATTTGAATTCCGGCGAATATGGTTCCAAATACTTTTTGAGCTGAAAGCCCCAGTACAATACCTGCTATCCCCGCAGAAGTTAAAATACTTACCCCAATTTCTTCTACTCCATCAAATGTGAGTAGGGCTATACCAAGGGCAAAAAGAACAACCACAAAGATGGCTATCCTCTCTATTATATTGAATTGGGTGTAAAATTTACGGGCACGGAGATTATTGGCCGTATTGACATCAAATTGTTTTAAAAATTGATTTTTGGCAATTCTTATAGCAACTACAATGAACCAGGTGAAACTGAAAATAAGCAGGATAGACCTTATTTGCTGGAATAAATCTATCTGATTTTCATCTGTTATAATTTCCCTGTTTATGAGCCCTGCCTGGATTGCAACTGCAAGAAAAAGAACGATCATGGGAACCTTCAGGCGACTTGCAATATTGTGAGGTAGAATATTAGCAGGGTCTTTTCCAAGTTTCTTCAGTAGAAAGTGGACCAGGAAATAAAGAACCAATAAAGCGACTAAAAAGATGAGGATGTTCCTTGTTGTGTCTCCCATAGGATTGTTTTTCCTTTCTTTTCAAGCTATAAAATGAAGAGGAAATAACCTGTTAAAGAAATAACAAAAGAAAAAGGCCGCCATTGGCGACCTTGATCAGATTTAATTGATGCAGAATTAATTTAGAAAGGATATTTATTCTCTCCAATTACTTTATCGGCAATCACCTTACGCAATTCTACGACGTTTGGCTGATTTTCATATTTTGTAAATCTTTTTAGCCCCATCAACATCATTCTTTGTTCATCACCTTCAGCAAAAGAAACAATTCCTTCTTTGGCTTTTTGATTAATAATGTCAACAGCGTGGTACAGGTACAATTTTGCCATCGCAATTTGCTCTTTTTGAGTATCGGCACCAAAGCGGTTCACATTTTTCTCTGTCCTTAAAATGGTAGATTCTGCCATGTATATTTCGATAAGGATATCTGCGGAAGCTAAAAGCAATTGCTGGTGATCTTCCAGCTGAGGTCCAAATTTTTGAACTGCACTACCGGCAACCATCAGGAATACCTTTTTCAGCTTTTTCACCATTTCTTTTTCTTCAGCAAAAAGTTCAGAAAAATCGGGTTTGTCAAAAGATGGAATTCCAGTGAGTTCTTCTCCCACTTTGGTAGCAGGCCCTAAAAGATCAACATGGCCTTTCATAGCTTTTTTTACGAGCATTCCTACGCAAAGCATACGGTTGATCTCGTTTGTACCCTCATATATACGGGTGATACGCGCATCTCTCCAGGCAGATTCCATAGGAGCATCGGCCGAGAAGCCCATTCCTCCAAAGATCTGGATACCTTCATCGGTACAATTCTGAAGATCTTCTGAAGCTGCCACTTTAAGGATAGAACATTCAATAGCGTATTCTTCAACCCCTTTCAATTCGGCTTCCTGGTGGGAATTTCCTTCGGCCTGGCGGATAGAAATCCTGTCTTCAATATCTTTTGCAGCACGATATGAAGCCGATTCCCCTGCGTAAGCTGAAGTTGCCATCTCTGCAAGTTTAGACTGTATCGCACCAAACTGGGAAATAGGAGTTTTAAACTGTACGCGGTCATTTGCATATTTTACTGAAGCATCAATAGATCTTCTCTGGGCGTCAAGACAGGCTCCCGCAAGTTTAATACGGCCCACGTTAAGGGCGTTCATGGCAATTTTGAATCCGTTTCCTCTTTCTGAAAGCATATTCTCTGCAGGCACTTTTGTCTCATTAAAGAATACCTGACGGGTAGAGGAGGAGTGGATACCAAGTTTCTTTTCCTCTTCCCCAAGAGAAATACCATTTGGATTTTCAGGATCATATTCCACGATAAATCCGGTGATATTTTTGTCATCTTCAATTCGTGCGAAGACGATCATCATATTGCAGAACCCGGCATTGGAGATCCACATTTTTTGACCTGTAATGCTGTAATACTTTCCGTCTTCAGAAAGAACTGCTTTTGTCTTTCCTGAATTTGCATCACTACCAGCTCCCGGCTCGGTCAATGCATAGGCCCCAAACCATTCTCCAGTAGCGAGCTTCGGAAGATATTTTTTCTTTTGTTCCTCATTACCATAGAGGGTAATTGGAAGCGTTCCAATCCCCGAATGGGCTCCAAAAGCAGTCGAAAATGATCCCGTAGCCCCTGAAATATAATCCACTACCAGCATGGTAGTTACAAATCCCATTCCCAGGCCGTCGTACTCTTCAGGAACTGAAACTCCCAAAAAGCCCATTTCCCCGGCCTTTTCCATTAACTCTTTTGTGAGGTCGTAATTCTTCTTTTCGAACTCTTCTCTCTTCGGCATTACTTCCCGATTCACGAACTCCTGTACCGATTCGCGCATCATTTTTTGCTCATCCGAAAAATCTTCGGGAGTAAAAATATCCTCTGCTTTTGTTTCCTTTACCAGAAACTGCCCTCCGCGAAGAAGGTCTTTTTTGTTGCTATCTGTTTGTGTGCTCATTTTGTTTTTTTTAGAACCTAGACTTCTAGAACCTAGAGTCTAGACTGGTTTTTATTTTAGTTGAAAAGTCTAGTATCTAGACTCTAGTTTCTAGTCTCTTTTTTTACGACAGAAATTCAAAAACTCCTGCGGCTCCCTGTCCTGTACCTACGCACATGGTTACCATTCCGTATTTATTCTTCAGGTCACGTTTGCGCATTTCATCGAACAACTGCACTGATAGTTTGGCTCCTGTACATCCCAACGGGTGACCCATCGAAATAGCGCCTCCGTTAGGGTTCATGCGGTTCATATCAAGTCCAAGTTCTCTAATCACTGCTAAAGACTGAGATGCAAAAGCTTCGTTAAGCTCGATCATCTCAAGGTCATTAAGTTGAATCCCAGCTTGTTTAACTGCTTTAGGAATGGCATGTACGGGTCCAATTCCCATGATCCTTGGTTCAACCCCAACAGCCGAATAGCTAACAAGTCTTGCCACCGGCTCCAGGTTTAGTTCTTTCACCATTTCTTCGCTCATTACCATGACGAAAGCGGCACCATCACTCATTTGAGAAGAGTTACCTGCAGTCACACTACCACCTTCTTCAAAAACAGGTCTTAGTTTTCCTAAAACTTCTTTTGAAGTATCGGCTCTAGGTCCTTCATCTTTATTGACGGTGTAAGATTTCGTTTGTTTTTTACCATTTTCATCCACATAAGTTTGATCTACGGTGATTGGTACGATCTGATCCTGGAAGCGGTCTTCTTTTTGGGCTTTTAGAGCCTTTTGATGAGAGTTGAATGCAAACTCATCCTGGTCTTCCCTTGAAACCTTGTATTTTTGAGCAACTGCTTCCGCAGTTAATCCCATTCCCCAGTAATAATCTTCCTTTCCGGCTTTAGCCAGTTTATAATCGGGAACTGGTTTATAACCGCCCATTGGGATATAGCTCATGCTTTCTGCACCACCTGCAATAATACAATTAGCCATTCCGCTCTGGATCTTGGCTGTTGCAATAGCAATGGTTTCGAGACCTGAGGCGCAGTAACGGTTCACCGTCATCCCGGGAACGTCTTCTGTGTTTAGCCCCATGAGGGAGATAAAACGCCCTACGTTAAGTCCCTGTTCGGCTTCGGGCATAGCATTACCAACGATCACGTCATCGATGCGTTTTTTATCAAATTCGGGCAGCTTATCCATCATAAACTGGATAGTTTCTGCCGCTAATTCATCTGGCCTTTTAAATCGGAATACCCCCCGCGGCGATTTTCCCACTGCAGTTCGGTATCCTTTTACGATGTAAGCTGTTTTGTTCATTTTTCAGTATTTAGTAGTTAGTAGTGAGTATTGAGACTACTCACTTTTCTAACGATTTTATCAATGCATAATTCATTTTCTGTATTTCAATCACCTCCGAAATAACTTCTCTGGTATCTTCTTCAGGCACCAAATTGAGTCGATGAGATAAAATGAGTTGAGTTAGAAGTTCATAAGAAGATCCATTAGCAATACTTAAGAAATTTTTATATTCTCCCTTTGTAGATCTACCAGCTCCTTCGGCAACATTAGAAGGAACTGAAATTGCACTGCGCCTTATTTGACTTGTTAAGCCAAATTTTTCTTCTGAAGGAAATTTAGCTGAAAGTAAGTATGTCAATTCAGCCACATCCATGGCTTTGTTCCAGATCTTAAGGTCGCTCAGTTTGTGCATTACTAGCTCTATTTACTACTCAATACTAATTTCTCAACGGTTTCCCTTTCTGCAACATATGCTGCAATCTCTCCAGGGTTTTTCTTTCTCCTGTTAAAGAAAGGAATGCTTCTCTTTCCAGATCGAGCAGGTATTGTTCACTCACATAAGAGTTTTCAGAAAGGTCACCTCCGGCCATTACGTAAGCCAGTTTGTTGGCGATCTTCTTGTCGTGTTCGCTAATGTATTTACCGGCGTACATCTGGTCTGTACCTACTAAGAAGGCACCCAGTGCTTGTTTACCCAATACCTTAATATCTGTTCTCTTTACAGGTTTGGTATAACCATTCTCTGCCATGAGCAGCGCATGCTTTTTAGCAATTGCCAGCTGGCGATCTGGATTAATTACCACAATGTCTTTTCCTTTCTGAAGAATATTCAGGTCGTAAGCTTCGTAAGCTGAGGTTGAAACCTTTGCCATACCAATGGTGAGAAAATGTTCCCGAAGTCGGTTCAACTCCACATCATCTTTTTGGAAGGTATCGGCAGCACGCAAGGTCATTTCCTTGGAACCTCCACCGCCGGGAATTACCCCAACTCCAAATTCAACAAGTCCGATGTAAGTCTCGGCTGCAGCGACAACTTTATCTGCGTGTAGTGAAAGTTCACATCCACCACCCAAAGTCATAGCGTGTGGTGCTGCAACTGTTGGAATAGAGGAGTAGCGCATTCTCATCATGGTGTCCTGGAAATATTTTATAGCCATATTAAGCTCATCATATTCCTGCTCCACAGCCATCATGAAGATCATCCCAATATTAGCTCCTACAGAAAAGTTTTTTCCGGTGTTGGCGACAACCAGCCCCTGGTATTCTTTTTCAGCAAGATCAATGGCTTTGTTGAGTCCGTCAAGAACATCTCCGCCAATCGAATTCATCTTACTGCGGAATTCCACATTCAGGATGCCGTCGCCAAGATCTTCAACTACAACTCCGCTGTTACTGAATACTTTTTTGGATTCCCTGATGTTATCCAGAATGATAAATGCATCCTGCCCCGGAATCTTTTTGTACTCCTTTGCCGGAATATCGTAATACCAGGTATTACCGTCTTTAACGGTATAGAAGCCTTTATTTTCTTTTTCAAGCATTTCGTTTACCCAGGCTGCAGGCTCTTTGCCTTCAGCTTTCATAATTTCCATACCTTCTTTAACACCTATGGCATCCCAAATTTCAAACGGACCATGTTCCCAGCCATAACCGGCTTTCATGGCGTCATCTATTTTGTAGAGTTCATCGGTGATTTCAGGAATTCTTTTAGAGGCGTAGGCGAAAATAGCAGCAAAATTCTTTCGGTAGAACTCCCCGGCTTTGTCTTTACCGTCAACCAGAACTTTAAACCTATCTGAAACTTTATCAATCGTTTTCGTTAATTCAAGAGTAGCAAAATTTGCCTTTTTTTGTGCCCGGTACTCAAGTGTATTAAGGTCAAGTGACTGGATTTCACTTGAACCGTCTTTGTTCTTGATCTTTTTGTAGAAACCCTGTCCGCTTTTACTTCCAAACCACTCATTCTCGACCATGGTATTAATATAGTCGGGCATGGCAAAAAGATCGTGCTCTTCATCGGTAGGCACTCCTTTATGCAGGCCTTCAGCAACATGTTTAAGCGTGTCAAGTCCTACAAGGTCTACAGTTCTAAAAGTGGCAGATTTTTGTCTTCCTATAACGGGACCTGTAAGTTTGTCAACTTCTTCAATAGTAAGATCAAGCTCCTTCACCATGTGGAAAAGGCTCATGATACTGTAAGTGCCAATCCTGTTCCCAATAAACGCCGGAGTGTCTTTTGCGACTACCGAAGTTTTTCCAAGGAATTTCTCTCCATACTCATTGAGGAATTCCAAAACTTCTTCGGAAGTATCTGGCCCCGGAATAATTTCAAACAGTCTTAAATATCGCGGAGGGTTGAAAAAGTGTGTTCCGCAGAAGTGTTTCTGGAAATCTTCACTTCGGCCTTCATTCATTTGCTGAATTGGGATTCCTGAAGTATTGGAGGTGATCAATGTTCCCGGTTTGCGGTGCTTTTCAAGATTGTCAAAAACCTGTTTTTTAATATCCAGGCGCTCCACAACAACCTCCATGATCCAGTCAACTTCCGATACCTTCGAGATATCATCTTCCAGGTTTCCGGTTTTAATGCGATTGGCAAAGTCTTTATGATAAATAGGAGAGGGCTTCGATTTTAAAGCATCCTGCAGTGCTGTGTTAACAATACGGTTCCTCACCTGTTTGTCTTCCAGGGTAAGACCCTGTTTTTTTTCTTTTTCGGTCAGTTCCCGGGGAACAATATCTAGTAGTAGCACCTCTACGCCAATGTTGGCGAAATGGCAGGCAATACCACTCCCCATAATCCCCGAACCTATAATTGCAACTTTGTTGATTCGTCTTTTCATGTTGTTATTTATTTTGATAATCGCCTGAACGATTTTATGATTCATTGTAAATTTTACGCGTGGCAATAAGATCCATGATTTTTGAAGCTACCTCAATAAACTTATCGAGATCTTCTTGAGGGATTTCATTTCTTACCGCCTGGTCAAAAGTAAGTACCACTTTCTTAGAATAATCGCGCATCTCTTTTCCAAAATCGGTGAGGTAAATTAAGACACTACGCCCGTCTACCGGATTTTTCTTCCGCTTTATGAGACCTTTATCCTCCATGGTTCTAAGGGTTCGCGACAAACTGGTGGCTTCCATTCCCATTTTTGGGCCCAGGGAGGTAGAAGGGGTGCCCTCCTCGGGATCTATACTCAAAAGAGCAAAGCCTGTAGCCATTGTACTTCCTTCTTTTCCGGCCTCTTCATTGTACATTTTAGCAATAGCAATCCAGGTCGCGCGAAGAACGTAATCAATGGTTTTTTCTTTCATACAATTTCAAAGTTAAGAAAATTTTATTATGCACGCATAGCAAATGAAAGAAAATTATTCAGCTAGTTAATCATGGGTCTTAAATTTATTAGAAAAATGCAATAAAAGTGCAGCTATTAGCCATGTTTAACAGCAATTTTAATAGTTGTTGGAAAATGCTAATTAGATGATTCCATTCGTTTGCTCAAGTGAAACCAACAATCGTGAAGAAAAAGTTTTATAGCAGCATCATTTTTTTCATCCAACAAGGCTTGTAGTTCTTTTTTCTCCAAGGCAAAATCGATGAGCAAGGTGACTTCTCCGCTGGTCAATTGCATTGTCTCCAGCATATAAGGTTTGTAGTGGATCTCCAAAAATGCGATATTTCGCTGTTCTTTTTCTATCCTGATATTTCTCTTCAGCTTTTTTGTACGGCCGTTAATGGCATTTAGAATAGGATCAATCTCTAAAGAACCTCCCAGCAGGCCCAGCAGGTGAATAAATTTAAAATCGCCGGCTGTTTCCAATCTCCTCTCGTTCATGGAGAGCTTTTCTATTTTCTTCGGAATGATTCCCAGGCTTACCGCATTAATTTCTGAATTTTCATCAATTACTACTTCTCCTAATTCCTGGGAGTTTTCAATCATCTGAAAGAACAATGGTGACTTCTGAAGGTCTTCAGCTTTTATGAAGCTTATAAGGTCATTCATTCCTACATGAGACAATACCAAAGTATCACCGGTTTTTATCTTTAGCTGAAACAACCCCTGCTCCCCCGAAACAGAAAATTTTCCTGAAGAAACATTGTTGATGTGCACATTTTTAAGCAGCGAATCATTGTTTTTCACGATTCCCTGAACCAGGGATCTTTCCTGTGCCTGGAGGGGGAGGAGCAGGAACATAAAAAAAATGATTACATAATATTTCACCGGAGCTTATATCAAATCTGCACCAAAATAAACTTTTCTGAAATAAAACCTTTCAAAAATGGCATTTTAGAAGGATAATTTTGAATTAAGCGAGTAAATGTTACTTTTATTCCGAAGTATTTGTCTGAGTAATTAGGGATAGAAGGCAAAAAAGCCGCTTATATTAGATTTGTAAAGTTGAAGATCAAAGGGTGCTGAAATTAGTCCCAGTTAAGCTTTAGAACCCTAGCCTGGTTAAAGTGAGGGATAACAACAAAAGAAAATAGATTTATTACAACCTGAAAGAAAAACCTTCTTCCACTTTTGCATTATATTTTTTTGCATCAAATTTATAAAGGAAAGAACCTTTGCGAGAAGAAACCATATCTTTTTCATTTAATTTCACCAGAATATCCAAAGATTTGATTTTATTAATAAAATTCCTTTTATCTAACTTTTCGTTTAAGATGGTCTCGTATAACTTCTGTAATTGACGCATTGTAAATTTTTCAGGAAGTAATTCAAAACCAATAGGGTTGGTTGAGGTTCTGTAACGAAGCCTGGCGATGGCTTTTTGAACCATTTGGTTATGGTCAAAAATCAAGCTGGGATAGTCGGATATTTTAAACCATTTTGCCGAATAATTTTCTGTTAACTCCTGTCTGTGCTCGGCAATATTAATGAGCGCATAGTAAGCCACGGACAATGTTCTTTCTGCGGGATCACGATTTACTTTACTAAAATTGTAAAGCTGCTCCATATAGACATTATTAATTCCGGTAAGATGATGAAGAATTCTATTAGCAGCCTGGTCAAGATCTTCGTCTTTTTTTAGAAATCCTCCCATAAGGGACCAATTACCTTTTTCAGGTTCAAAATCTCTCTTGATCAAAAGGATTTGTAAATCTTCTTCATCAAATCCAAAAATTATACAATCTACAGCCAGCAAGACTTTATCTTCAAAACTGTAATCGTGAATCATAGTTTGTATTTAATAAGCAATATTATAAAACTTATTTAACATTTCTATCATATTTGAATTTAATCATAACCTCATAACTCCAATTCTTCATGTACTAGTTGTTTACATGTAGTTAAAATTGTGTGAAAATAAATTTGGAAAATCTAAAAATCTTTATGACTTTTACTAAGTGTAAAATCTACACTAATAAATCGAGGTTAATTCTAAACTATAATTCAATCGTTTTCGTGCATTTGTTTTGTAGCAGAAACTTCTAAAGACTCATATTATAACATAAATTAACACTTTGGCAATATGACTTTACATCTATTTAAATTTTCATATCTGATAAGATATATTTTCTTAGGGATATTTTTAAAATTTTTCTTTTCTGGCTCCCTATTAGCGGCCAATAGAGTAGACAGTTTTGGTGTTGGATTGGAGAATCCAATTCAGCAACAGGCTATTGTAACAGGAACGGTAACCTCGTCTATAGATGGTTTTGGTCTTCCTGGGGCTAATGTTTTTGAAAAAGGGTTTCCTGAAAAAGGTACTGCTACAGATATAGATGGAAATTACTCATTAGAGGTTTCTTCTGTAGATGCAGTTCTTGTTTTTAGTTATGTGGGGTTTGGAACTGTAGAAAAATCAGTGGCAGGACAATCTGTTGTTAATGTGGTGCTTGAGCCAGATCAAGATGCGCTTGAAGAAGTTGTAATTGTGGGCTACGGTACACAAAGAAAAGAAACTGTAGTGGGAGCTGTTACTCAAACTACTGGTGAAGTTTTGGAGCGTACCGGAGGGGTGTCTGATGTTGGTTCTGCGCTAACTGGTGCATTGCCGGGGTTAATAACATCGGCCAGTACAGGGCTACCAGGTGGGGAAGCGCCTCAAATTGTAATAAGGGGGCAGAATAGCTGGAATGGCACCTCTCCCCTTATCCTGGTGGATGGGGTAGAGCGCCCCGAATTTTTTAATAACATGTCGATTAGTTCAATTGCATCCATGTCTGTTTTAAAAGATGCATCGGCTACTGCTGTATTTGGTTCCAGAGGGGCTAATGGGGTTATTATTGTAACTACAAAAAGAGGACTTTCTGGTAAGGCTGAAATCACTGCAAACTTTAGCTCTACCATGAAGTTGGTTTCTAAGTTACCGGGTACCTATGATGCTTATGATGCTATAGGTATAAGAAACAGGGCTATCGAATATGAACTTTCTACTAACCCCGCCAGTTGGGGGCAAATGATTCCTGAAGAAATAAGGGATAAATATCGTAATCCGGCCAACCTGGCAGAAAGAGAGCGTTATCCTGATGTTAATTGGCAAAAGACCCTCTTTAAGGATTATGCTATGTCTTATAATGCTAACGTAAACATCCGTGGAGGTACAGATTTCGTTAAATATTTTGCTACTATCGATTTCCAGAATGAAGGGGATTTATTCAGAGATTTTGAAAATGACCGGGGGTATGATCCAGGTTATGAATATAACCGTCTTAACTTCCGAAGTAATTTAGATTTTCAACTTACATCTACAACCACACTTCGTACAGATTTGGGTGGTACCTACGGGGTTCGCAAAAGCCCATGGGGTGGTGGTAACGAGTATCCGTTCTGGGATGCTGCATATAATGGAGATCCAACCCTTTTCATGCCGCGATACTCTGATGGGAATTATGGATACTATGCTCCAAATGCTCAAAAAGGACTTAATTCTGTGCGCATACTTTCTCTTAGCGGTGTAGAGAAAGAAACTACTGCCCGTATCTCTACAACCTTTGTACTGGACCAGGATCTTGGTATGATATTGAAAGGATTGAAGTTCAATGGAACTTTGGCCGTTGATAACACCTTTATAGAAAATGAGAGAGGGGTGAATGACCTGTACAACGATGCTCAGCAAAAGTGGATTGATCCAGAAACAGGAGAGGTGACCCTTGCAGAAGGAATTAGTTCTACAACCGGAATTGACTTTTATAACCCTGGACCAAGATGGTCTCCTGCGACCGGAACTGTAGATAATGATTTGACATGGCGTAAAATTTTCTATCAGTTGAAGTTGGATTATGCAAACACCATTGCAGACGATCACAATTTTAACCTGATGGGACTTATGAACCGCCAAAAAGATGCAAGAGGTAACGGAATCCCCGCATATCGGGAAGATTGGGTGTTTAGGGCGACCTATAATTATAAGAGTAAATATATGCTGGAGTATAACGGAGCCTACAATGGTTCTGAAAAGTTCGCTCCTGAATACAGATTTGCTTTCTTCTCTTCCGGAGGTATTGGGTGGACCATTACTGAAGAAGAATTTATGCAATCTGTTTCTTTCCTCGACATGCTGAAGTTACGGGCCTCTTATGGAGAAGTAGGGGATGATAATATAGGTGCTCGTTTTCTATATATGGATGAATGGGCGTACGGAGGGAACTCTCAACTTGGTTTAGTGGGCGAAGGAGGTGAATTGAGTCCTTATGCCTGGTATATACAGCAACAGGTAGGGAACCCATTTGTTCGCTGGGAGACCGTATACAAGTATAACCTGGGTATGGATTTTGGATTGTTTAAAGGTCTTTTAGATGGTTCAGTAGATATATTTAGAGATGACCGGGAGGATATCCTAATGTCGGGTGACAGAGCAATACCTTCTTATTTTGGTACAGGTGCTCCTGCAGCAAACCTGGGAAGGGTTAGAACCCAGGGTTATGAAATTACTCTAGGTTTGAACCATACCTTTAGTAATGGGTTGAATGTTTGGGCAGACTTTGCCATGACCCATGCCGAAGATGAGGTGCTGGAAAGAGATGATCCGCAATTGTTAGCCGATTATCAAAAGGATGCAGGATATGCTCTGGGGCAGGCCCGCACACATATCAATAGTGGGTACTACAATACCTGGGATGAACTTTATGGGAGTACCACTCATAATACTAATAACTTGAATAAAATTCCGGGTAATTACCAGATCCTTGACTATAATGGGGATGGGGTTATAGATAGTTTTGATGCTGCTCCGTTTGGATATTCGGGAGTTCCTCAAAATACCTACAGCACAAATGTAGGGATTGAGTGGAAAGGCTTTAGCATCTTTACCCAGTTCTATGGAGTAAATAATGTTACCCGCCAGGTGGTATTCAACAGCCTTGCTGGTCAATCGAACAGGGTTTATGATCAGGGAACTTACTGGTCAATAGATACTCCTAATGCTGATACACCAATGCCACGCTGGAATTCAGTCGTATCTGGATACAATATTGGGAATCGTTATTTCTACGATGGTTCCTACCTCCGTTTAAAGAATGCTGAAATTGCTTATCGTTTTCAGCACGATATGGTAAAAAGTTTTGGTCTTCAAAACCTTCGTGTTTATATAAATGGTAATAACCTTTTGCTGTGGACCGATATGCCAGACGATAGGGAATCGAACTTTGCGGGAACAGGTTGGGCTTCTCAAGGAGCATACCCAACAGTTAAAAGGTTTAACCTAGGATTCAACGTTACATTTTAAAATCGTTTTTTATGAAAGCATATATAAAAACAATTGTTAAGAGCAGCTTTTTCATAGGATTGCTCATGATGGTTTCCTGTGAGGACTATCTGGAGAGAACACCAGAATCGGTTGTCTCAGAAGAGGCCGCTTTTGAGAATTTCCAGAACTATCAGGGATTTGTTGAAGAGCTTTATATGGCTATTCCCAACTTTACTACAAGTTACTGGACCACCTCATTCAATTGGGGAGATGATGAGATTCAATCTGCAGCAAATACTTTCCACTTTGGGGTGAAAATTGAAGACGGAAACTTTTGGGGCTGGCAGGCAGAACATGATGGCTGGGGAGCTGGCTGGATGGATAAAAATGGAGCCAATACTAATGTAGCTGGAGGTAGAATGAACAAGGGCTTATGGCCACTTGCATGGTACGGAATTAGGAAAGCTAATATTGGTCTTGCCAATTTGGATCTCATGACAAATGCGACGCAGGAAGAAAGAGATATAATTGAAGGTCAGCTATTGTTCTTTAGAGCGTGGTTTCATTTTCAATTGATCCAGTATTTTGGAGGTCTTCCTTATATACAGGAAGTCTTGCCTTCAGATGAGCAAATTTGCGAACCCCGCCTTAGCTACCATGAGACTGCAGAATTGGCTGCGATTGACTTTAGAAGGGCGGCCGATCTTTTGCCTGTAAACTGGGACAATACGGTTGTAGGTAGACGTACACTAGGAAAGAATGATTTGCGCATTAACAAAATAATGGCACTGGGTTACCTGGGTAAAAACCTTCTTTGGGCTGCCAGCCCTTTAATGAACTATGAGTCTACAGGAAGCCGTTCATATAACAATGAATATAGTCAACGGGCGGCATCTGCCTTTGGTGAATTATTATCTCTGGTTGAAAATGGCGAAACCCAATATTCACTTCTTCCTTTTGATGAATATAGCCAGAACTTTTATACTACCGGCCAAAACTGGGCTATTCCTGGAGGTACAGAAGCGATTTTTAGATCTCCTTATGTTGAAGCAAATGGATCTAACTGGGGTATTAGTAAACAGTATCTGCCTTCTGTAGTAGGAGGAGGGGATATCAAATTTTTACCTACGGCAAATTACGTAAGTTTTTATGGTATGGCGAATGGGATGCCTCTTCCAGAAGATATAACTCAAGCTGACCCTGAATCTGGATATGATCCTGCCCATCCCTGGGAAGGTCGTGATCCACGATTTTATCATGATATACTGTATGATGGGGTGCAGGTTGTAGAAGGATCATTACCACCCGAAGTAAATGAAAATGCAGTGCGTTATGCAAATTTATATACTGGAGGGAGTTATCGAGATGTGAATTTTGGAAGCCGAACAGGTTATGTAAACCAAAAATTTATTCCACTTACTGCAAATCAATATGATAGGGAGTACGATTACGGCTATGCTCTTCACCTTATGGTGCCATATATGCGTTTGGCAGATATATACCTTATGTATGCAGAGGCTTCCCTAACAGGGTATGGTTCTCCCGCGGGTAAATCTTCAAATTTTAGTAAAACAGCGTTGGAAGCTGTTAATACTATTCGCGACAGGGCGGGGGTAGATCCTGTTCATAGCAAATTTACTGCTTCAGCAGAAGACTTTTTGCCAGAATTGAGGCGTGAACGTGCTGTGGAATTAGCTTTTGAAAGACATCGTTTTAATGATCTTAGACGTTGGTTATTGTTGACTGAATATCCTTATACCATTAAAACTTCCCATGAATTTGATAGACCTGCATCCTTTGATTATGAAAATCCACGAGAAAATCGTGTAGTGAATCTTAAGGAAGAAGTTATTCTTGTACGTGACTTCACTGATAGGCATTACTGGTTGCCTTTAAAAGTATCTGATGTAAGTATCTGTCCTGAATTTTATCAAAACCCCGGATGGTAGTGGTATTAATAGGACCTAACTCTTAAGTATTAAATGATCTTAACGTCGAAACACCAACTAATGAAACATATAACACTAAAAATTGTTTTGTGCGCTATTACGGTTTTACTTCCTGTGATACTTTCCGCACAAACTGCCACCAAACTTGATTTAACTACCCTTATCCGAACACAAAAAGGTTTGCCGGTTAAAGGGGCTATTGTTACAAGTGAGCAGGATAATATTTCCACCCAGACAGATAGCATGGGAATTTTTTCCCTGCAGGTATCTCCAAATGCCAAACTATCTATTAGCACTTTGGGTAACGAAGTCCAATTCGTTACCGCCACACCAGGACTGCAAGAGATAGTGCTAGAGGTAGAACAACTCGTTCAGGTGGCGTATCGAAAAGAAAACGTTGATGACCTTTTAGGAGGTATATCTTATGTTAATTTGCCGGAATTACTTGATAAAAACTATATTACTTACCCACTTGAAAATATGGAAGCCTTTGTTCCTGGTTTTCATGGTAATTTGTGGGGAATGAACGAGTACCTCGTGCTTGTGGATGGCGTACCTCGTGATTTAAATAGTGTACAACCCACTGCAATTGACCAGATCAGCTTTTTAAAAGGAATTTCTGCAGTTGCGTTGTACGGTAGCCGGGCTGCTAAAGGTGCTATACTCATCACTACAAAAGGAGGCCATATTGGAGAACAAACAATTGATGTTAGGGTAAATGCCGGTTTTCATACTCCAAAAGGTTTTCCGAAGTATTTGGGGTCTGCAGAATATATGACACTCTATAATGAAGCAAGAATTAATGATGGGCTTGAAGCTTTATATTCTGAGGAAGAAATTTATTATCACGCTGTAGGTGACAATCCTTACCGATATCCCAATGTTGATTTTTATTCTTCCGATTACCTTCAGGAAGCTTACAGTCTTTATGATGGGACACTCGAAATTGCCGGTGGAAATCAAAAAGCCAGGTACTATACTAACATGGGTTTTATGAGAGAAGGCTCCCTTTTAAATTTCGGTGAAGCTGAGAACAACAAAAATGAAAGGTTCAATGTGCGCGGGAATGTGGATATGAAACTTACAGATTATATATCTGCCAATGTAGATTTAGCTGCCATTTTTACCAGTAATGTAGGGGTTAATACAAATTATTGGGAAGGTGCTGCTAATATAAGGCCTAACCGGTTTACACCTCTTATTCCCATTACTTTTCTTGAGGAAAATGATTTAACTTCATGGAACCTGGTCGAGGGTACCGATAACCTTATTAATGGGCGGTATCTGTTAGGAGGCACTCAACTGGATCAAACCAATCCTATTGCAGATGTATATGCCGGCGGTTCCAACACATTCAACAGCCGACAATTTCAATTTAATGCCGGTGTGGATGCCGACTTACAAAATGTGCTTGAGGGATTGACCTTTAGTTCTTTATTTGGGATAGACTATGCAACCTCGTATACTCAGGCTTTCAATAATAGTTATGCAGTTTTTGAACCAGCCTGGAATAATTATGCAGGAACAGATCTTATAAGCAACTTAACCCGGTATGGACAGGATGCTAGTTCCGGGGATCTAAATGTGAGCAACAGTTCTTACCGCCAGACAATTGCTTTTTCAGGACAATTGAATTATCAAACCCAGCTTGATAATGATCATAATATCTCAGCAATGTTAATAGCAGGCGGATTTCAACGATCTTCTTCTGGTGTATATCAGGGCACAAATAACGCGAACCTTGGTTTACATTTAGGCTATGACTTTAGGAGCAAGTACTATGCGCAATTTAACGGTGCAATGGTATACTCTACCATGGTACCGGAAGATAACAGGACTGCCTTTTCTCCAACGCTCTCGTTAGGCTGGAGAATTAGTGAAGAAGACTTTCTGTCGTCTTCATCTATTGTAGATGACCTGAAGCTGTCAGTTTCGGCAGGTATATTACATACAGATCTTGATATTTCTGATTACTACCTTTATGAAGCTATCTATACACAAACAGACGGAGCTTGGTATGGATGGGCAGACTTATCTGCGCCCGCACAAAGTACCGATTCCCGTCGTGGTGCGAATCCAAATATGAAGTTACCAAAGCGGGAAGAAATAAGTGTGGGGCTGGATGCTTCCTTTTTTGACAATATGCTGGTAGTGAATGGAAATGTTTTTATGAGCAAGATGACTGGTCTTGTAGATCAACTCTCGGTTTTGTATCCTAGTTATTTTCAAACAGGATGGCCTAATTCTTCTTTTATCCCATATGTAAATTATAACGAAGATCTACGTTCTGGTTTTGATTTCGGTGTAAATTTTAATAAGCAAATTGGGCAGGTAGATTGGTCTTTAGGACTGGTAGGTACTTATTTCACTACCGAAGCTTCCAAACGAGCCGAATTCTATGAAGATGAATACCAGAACAGGCAGGGCAGGCCGCTGGATGCTATTTGGGGTCTGGAAAGTGATGGTTTTTTTGAGAGTACAGAAGATATTGCCAATTCACCAGAACCAGCATTTGGTGAAGTTCAACCTGGGGATATTAAATATAAGGACCAAAATGCAGATGGGGTAATTAATTCACAGGATGAGGTATACCTTGGAAGAGGGGGCTGGTATGGCTCGCCATTTACCGCAGGTGTTAACCTTACAGCAAAATGGAACAACTTCACCTTCTTTGCTCTGGGAGTTGCCCGTTCGGGTGCAATAGGTATGAAAGACAATAATTATTTCTGGGTAAATGGCCAGGATAAATATTCTGAGGTTGTTAGAGATCGTTGGACTCCAGAGACTATGGATACTGCTACTTTTCCCCGTTTAACAACTTCGGGAGGTAATAACAACTTCAGAAATTCAGATTTCTGGACTTACAGTACCAACCGTTTTGATCTTGCACGGGTTCAGGTTTCTTATACATTCCCGGAGAGCATAGTTAATGGTGATTTCCTTAAAGAATTTGGAGTTTACGTAAATGGCGCTAACCTTTTAACGATCGCTCCTAATAGAGATATTCTGGAATTAAATATAGGAGGTGCTCCACAGACCCGCTTTTTTAATCTTGGTGTTAAAGCCTTATTTTAATGAATTTTAAAAATTAAATTATGTATAAGAAAATACTGTTTTTTGTTTCGGTTGTGCTGGTATTCTCCTCATGTGAAAAGGAGTTTCTTGAGCCGGCAATTGAAAACAATCGGGATCTGAGCGATATTCAGGATGAGCCGGGTTTTGCACTTGGTTTGCTTTACAATGGTTATACCAGGCTGCCCGGTGGATGGTCATTTAGTGAAATGGCTACAGATGACGCTGTAAGTAGTGACGAGGATAATAATTACTCTAACATGGCCACAGGGCAATGGGCTGAAAATTTTAACCCTGTAGACCAGTGGCAAAATTCCTTTGCAGCAATCCAATATTTGAACTTAATGCTATCTAAGGCAGATACCGTTACATATGCCGAAAATCCAGCCGTAAACCAAATGTTTAAAGATCGTACTAAAGGTGAGGTATACGGTCTACGTGCTTACTTTATGCATAGATTGCTACAGGCTCATGGTGGAATGGCCGGGGGACAACTTTTGGGAGTACCAATTATGTTAGAGCCACAAGATGCTTCTACAGATTTTTCAAGTCTGCAAAGAGCTACTTTTGAAGAAGGTATACAGCAAATTTATAGTGATATAGAAAAGGCTATAGAATTGCTTCCCTTGGATTATGAAGACATTGGAAATCAGGATGGCATTCCTGCAAAATACGTGAATATGGGAGCGGGAGTCAATGACTATAACCGCGTATTAGGTAAAACTAATCGTTTACGCATGACCGAGAGAGTTGCTCTTGGTATCCGTTCCAGAGCAGCTTTACTTGCAGCAAGCCCTGCTTTTAATCAAGGTACTTCTACAACCTGGGCAGATGCGGCTAATTATGCGGCAGATGTATTAGACAGGAACGGAGGAGATGGAGGTCTTGATCCAGACGGTCTTACCTGGTACAATGATGGAGGAGTGATTGATAATCTTGCTGCCGGTTTAAATCCCCCTGAGATTTTGTGGAGAGCAAATATGCCAGGGCCAAGTAGCACACTTGAAGAACAACTTTATCCACCCTCACTTTTTGGAGATGGTCTGGTAAACCCTACTCAAAACCTGGTCAACGCATTTCCTATGGCAAATGGTTACCCAATTGATCACCCCGATAGTGGTTATGATCCTGCAAACCCATATGTGAACCGAGATCCCCGTCTTACTGCTTTTATAGTAGTGAATGGTAGTCAAATGGGGCCGTTTGATGAAACAATCATAACCGCAGTTGATGGCGGAACCATTGATGGTTTGAACATAGTCGAGTCCTCTACTCGTACAGGCTATTACCTTCGCAAACTGCTAAGGGAAGATGTGAATCTTGACCCTCAAAGTGTCAATCAGCAAAGGCACATTAATCCGTTAATCAGGTATACTGAAATTTATTTGAATTATGCAGAGGCAGCAAATGAAGCCTGGGGGCCAATGGGAACAGGCGGTAATTCTTATTCAGCTTATGATGTGATAAGAGCAATTCGTGAGCGGGCTGGATTAAGTGCTAATGGTGGTGATCTTTATCTTGAGTCTATAAAAGGAGACCAGGATGCAATGAGGGAATTAATAAGAAATGAAAGAAGACTGGAACTAAGTTTTGAGGGCTTCCGTTTTTGGGATTTGCGTAGATGGAATGAAGACCTTTCAGAAATGGCATTTGGAGACAGGATTGAGGATGGAAATCATGAGGTTATTTCTGTTGAACCAAGACTTTATTCAGATTATATGATCTACGGGCCAATTCCGTATAGCGAGGTATTAAAATTTGGTTTAACCCAGAATATGGGGTGGTAAGAATCAATTAAATTGGTTGCACAGGAATTGTATATAAAATTAAAATGAAAACTCATGAAAAATATAACTAAATTAACCTTGTTCCTATTTATCTCAATTCTGTTCGCTTCATGCGAGAATGAGGACTGGGAATTCCCCGATTTTGAATACCAGACGGTTTACTTCGCTCATCAATATCCTGTAAGGACCATAACCTTGGGAGAAGATATCTTTGATACTTCATTAGATAATGAATGGAAATTCCAGATTATGGCTACGACCGGGGGAGTCTATGAAAATCCAGCTGATGTTACCGTTGATATCACTGTAGATAACAGCCTTGTTGATGGGTTAGCGTTTGAAGGAGCTGGAGATATTCTATCAATGCCTGGGAACTACTATAACATCGTAGCCGATAAAATTATAATTCCTAAAGGGAAAATTGTGGGCGGTGTTCAGGTTCAACTCACCGAAGCTTTTTTTGCAGATCCATTGGCTATTCATAGAAATTATGTGATTCCGGTGAGAATGACCAATGTTCAAAATGCAGATTCTATTTTGTCAGGAAAACCATTAGTTGCAGATGGAAGAAGAACCGTGGCAAGTGATTGGTCTGTCCAGCCTAAAGATTTTGTACTGTACGCTGTAAAATATATTAATCAATTACACGGGTATTACCTTCGCAGAGGAGAAGATGTTATTGTTGGTAAGAATGGGAATGCTAATCTTGATCAAACTATTGTAAGAGGTGAAGAGTTTGTGGTTGATGATGAAGTGGTACTGCTTACTACTCAGTCTTTAAATAAAGTTCTTTTTCCTGTGACTTTTAAATCCAGTGATGGAACCAATATAGAAGTGCCGCTTATACTCACTTTTGATGAAGATGGAACCATTACTGTTGGTACTAATTCTACTGATTTTTCTGTTACTGGTAGTGGAGAATTTGTAAAAGATGGAGAAGAAAACAGTTGGGGAAATCAGGACCGGGATGCCATTTATCTCAATTATGAAGTTGATTTGGATGATTTTCGGGTTTCAACAACAGATACTTTAGTGATGAGAAATAGAGGTGTAGAGATGGAGCTCTTTACTCCTGTACTCGAATAAATGTTTAATATTTAAGATCTAAATGGGATGAAAAGTCTATATAAAATAGGTATCTGTGTACTGGGATTATCTTTAGTGACCTCTTGTACAGATTATGAACCACTCGACTTTCAGGTCGAAAAACCGGAAAGTGTAGCGCTCCAGGAGGAGTTAAATAGTTACGAGGCTTTAAAGACATACTTAGGAGAAGATTCTTCAGACTTTATTTTGGGCGCAGCAGTTAGTATTTCAGATTATAATTCGGAAGGACTAATGTATCGTTTGATCAATTTAAATTTTGAAGAAGTTACTCCGGGATATGGAATGAAACACGGGGCCGTGTTACAAAAAAACGGGAACCTTAACCTGGCTGCTGTGGAAGAGTTTCTCGAAACTGCAAATGCGGCTGGTTTATCTGTTTACGGGCATACTCTTGTATGGCATGCTAACCAGAATGCTGAATATCTAAACAGCACTATTGCACCAACGAAAACAGAAGGTGGACCTATCTGGGAGGTGGTTACCGATGCTTACTTTGAAACAGATGAAGCAGCAAATTATGAGAGTAGCGCTAATGCTATTGTTTCTTTTACGGCTGACGGAGAAGGCTCAGGTGGTGATGGCAGGGCATTGAAAGTGACCAATGAAGAAGCTCGGGAAAACGAATGGGACAGCCAGTTCTTTTTAAAGTTCTCTCCGCCTATGGAGGTAGGGGAAGAATATGAACTTAGTATGGATGTTCGCTCAGATGTGGCTGCCTCTTTTGCTACCCAGGCTCATATTCAACCTTATGAGTATAAACACTGGGATTTTTTTGGTGCTATTAGCGCCACACCTGAATGGACTACTTTTACCAAAAAAATTGTAGTCTCTGAAGAAGTTGCAGGGGCAAGTACAATTGCTTTTAACCTCGGTAATGTTGCCACTACTTATTACTTTGATAACATAAGCCTGAAGAAATATAACGAGGAAGGCAGTGGTGGTCCCGGATTGGATCCAAGCGTAATTACCAATTCTGATTTTGAAACTGGTATCGACGGCTGGGCTGGCTGGGGAAATGGTTCTACAAGGGAGCGCTCGGCAGAAGGTGGGGGCTTTGGTGATACAGGATATGCTTTTACCTTTACGAATCCTTCGGCTGTAAATCCCTGGGAGGCACAGATTGCCTATGATTTACCTACATTGGAAATGGAGTCAACTTATGTACTGAATTTTAAAGTAAAGGCAAATACTGCCGGTACTCTTAGTGCCGCGATACAATCGCCATCTGATTACTCCAGTGATCCGCTTGGCTCATTCAATGTATCGGAAGAATGGAAGGAGTATACTTTGCAGACAACAATAACCAAGGAGGACCGTGAGCGATTTATTATTGACTATGGTCAGTTTGCAGGAACAGTTTATATTGATGACGTAACGCTTTCCCGTGTAAACCCTGGAGGTACAGAGAAAACACCTGAAGAAAAGGAAGAAATTATTACAAACGAAATGGAAAGATGGATTGCGGGCATGATGGAAGTTTCCAAAGACTATGTACATGCCTGGGATGTAGTAAATGAGCCTATGGATGATGGGAATCCCTTTGAACTAAAAACAGGTGCTGGAAAAGAACTAGCGGCAGATGAATTCTACTGGCAGGATTATTTGGGTAAGGATTATGCTGTTAAGGCTTTTGAATTGGCACGTAAATACGGTAATCCAGGGGATCTGCTTTTTATCAATGATTATAATCTTGAATATAATCTGGACAAGACCCGCGGTATCATTGATTTTGTAGAATATATTGAAAGTCAGGGGGCAACGGTAGATGGAATCGGTACTCAAATGCATATCAACATTAATACTTCAAAAGAGAAAATTGATGAGATGTTCCGTTTACTTGCGGCTACAGGAAAACTTGTAAAGGTTTCTGAACTCGATGTAGCTGTAAATAGTAGCGAACCCACTTCAGAAATGTTAGCAAAACAAGCCGAAATGTATAAGTATGTTGTGGATAGTTATGCTGAAAATGTACCGGCGAATCAACGATACGGTGTAACCGTATGGGGAGTACAGGACAGTTCTGATGATGCTAACTGGATGCCTGGCGAAAGACAGAGTCTTTGGGATCTTAATTTTTCTAGAAAACCGGCTTATGCAAGTTTTGCTGAAGCTCTTCAAAATCTATAAGAAGTAATGTCTTTAACCAGCCCATTTAAAAGAGGAATATTTCTATTCATTTTGCTATTTGTGTTGGTGAGATGTTCAACTGATGATTCGTCCCTGCCGAAAGAAGAGGCTAACGAAGAAAACCCCATAGAGGAAGATGATGGGGAAGATGAGACAGAAGAAGATACATCAGTGAATTTTGAATGGCCCTTAAGTACATCCAAATTAAATGTAGAAGGAAGGTTTTTAAAAAATTCCTGTGGAGAAGAAGTTTTACTTCATGGGGTAGCTATGACTCCCAATCCCTGGTTTAACGGCGGACATGTGGGGGAATGGAGATGGAACAATTATGATGTTCAGGGAGCACTGGAGTATAATAAGAAAGTCATGGATAAATTGACCAATAAGGATAATGACGGCTGGTATCTTAATATGGTACGCTTACACATAGATCCTTATTGGTCAAATAAACCGGGCGCTGAAGTAGGTGGCGAAAATGACATTTCCCAATTTAATTTTGACAGGTTTGTAGAGGGAGTTAATAATGTTATTATTCCTTTAATTGAGCATGCAAGATCCCGCGGAATGTATATTATCCTTAGACCACCCGGAGTATGCCCAGAAAGGATTGATGTTGGAGATGAATATCATGAATACCTTAAAACAGTATGGAACTATCTCTCAAGTCATGAAAAGTTAAAGAGTTACGACCACTTAATGTTTGAACTGGCGAATGAACCTATCCACATACTGGGTACTAATGGAGAATGGGGAAGCAATTCTCAACCTCATTTTGATAAATTAAAAATGTTTTTTCAGCCTTTAGTTGAGATGATTCGAGAAAATGGATTTCAAAATGTAATATGGATTCCCGGTTCTGGATATCAGTCTCATTATAAAGGTTACGCAAATAATCCTATTGAGGGAAATAACATAGGATATTCAGTACATATCTATCCGGGATATTGGGGAATGGATAATAATGATCCGGGAACCTTTAGGAAGAACTGGCATGAAAATATTCAACCGGTTGCAGATTTTGCACCCATAGCTATTACAGAGATAGACTGGGCGCCAGATGGATATAGTGCCTGGGGGGAAGGCGGTGTAACAGGTGAAGCCGGGGCCTGGGGTTTTGGAGCCAATTTTAAAGCTCTTGCCGATGAAAGTGGCAATGTAAGCTGGAACTTGCTGGCTCCCGAGAATCTTATCCATGAGGGAGATCCTGATAGGGGAGTGGCTTATAATAATGATCCCGAAGCATGTGCCAATGCTGCAAAAAAGTGGTTTGCTGATTATGCTGAGGAAAGTGTAGGTTGTAATTAAATGAATTGTACAAAAGGTAAAAAGTTTAGTAGATAAGCTTTAATGAGTAACTTTTTATCTTAAATTGTGAAATATTAATTAATTTCAGAATATTTTAAATATTAGATAAATTACGGATATTTAAGGTATGATCATTCTGGGTTCAGGATGATCATGATTTTTATTTAAGTTATTACAGAAGGTCCCGAAATTTTGGTGTTACACATATTGTACTACCGTAAAAAATAAAGAATCTATAACTAAAGTTTAACCATTATCAAGCGTTATGAAAAATAACAGGGCACTAACTTTTCTTTTTTTTATAAGTGTTAGTTTAACATTTGTTAATTGCAGAAGCCAGGAAAAAGATTCTTTATCTTATCAGACTGAAGTTAAAACATTAAAAGGAGCTTTTGAAGATAAATTTTATATAGGTACTACGCTCAATGCCTGGCAAATTATGGGAAGGCAGCCTGAAGAACTTAAAGTTGCGACAGAGAATTTCAATTCTATTGTTGCCGAAAATATTATGAAAAGTGCACGAATTCAACCGAAAGAAGGGGAGTTCAATTTTGAACTTGCCGATGAATTTGTGAAAATAGGCGAGGAAAATAATATGCATATCCACGGGCACACCTTGATATGGCATTCCCAGGCTCCTGACTGGTTTTTTGTCGATAAAGATGGAAATACGGTGTCTAAGGAAGTGCTTACCCAAAGAATGAAAGATCATATTCATACCGTGGTGGGCAGGTATAAAGGCAGAATTCATTCCTGGGATGTGGTTAATGAGGCTATAGAAGATGACGGGAATTATAGAAATAGCAAGTTCTATCAAATTTTAGGTGAAGATTTTATAAAACTGGCCTTTGAATTTGCACACGAAGCCGATCCTGAAGCCCAGCTTTATTACAATGATTATTCTATGGCAATGCCAGGAAAGCGTGCCGGGGTAGTGAGAATGGTAGAAAAGCTGGAAAAGGAGGGCATTACCGTAAATGGAATAGGAATGCAGGGACATATTGGATTAAACCATCCTGATATTCGTGAATTTGAAAAAAGTCTGGAAGCATATGGAAACCTGGGGAAAGTGATGATCACTGAATTAGATCTTAGTGTCTTACCGTCACCCTGGGGTGATGCCGGCGCAGAAATCTCAGATAATTATGAGTATGAAGATAAAATGAATCCCTTTCCTAATGGTCTGCCAGCCGATGTTGAGCAACAATTCACAAAGAGATATGTAGAATTTTTTGAACTGTTCCTAAAACATCAGGATAAAATTGAAAGGGTTGCCCTTTGGGGAGTGAATGACGGGAATTCCTGGAAGAATAACTGGCCGGTGAGAGGAAGAACCGATTATCCGTTGCTATTCGATCGTGAAAATAATCCAAAACCTGTTGTGAAGGAACTTATAGAACTGGCTGCAGCAAAATAACCCTACAAAATTTGAAATTAGAAATGAAAAAAGTCTTTTTATTTATCTGCCTGCTAAGCATTTTTCCGTTTGTTGTTGCACAGGAAGCAACCATCCAGAGTCCCGATGATGCTGTAAGATTAGAAGTACACCTGGAAGCTGGAGTACCAACCTATTCTGTTTTCTACAATAATAAAGTGGTGCTGGAAAAATCCAGACTGGGACTAAAAACAAATATTTCAGATTATTCTGAAGGTTTAAGTTTTGAAGGGAGTAAAACCAATTCCGTAGAAAAGAGTTATGAATCCAAAAAACTTAAAGATTCAGAGATTAATTATAACGCACAGGAACTAACCGCCACTTTTACCACTCAAAAAGGGCAAAAAATGGATGTAATTTTCCAGGTTAGTAATAATGATATCGCGTTTAGATACCATCTTCAAAAATACAGCGATACCATAGCCCACGTGGTGACGAAAGAATTTACCGGATTCAATTTTCCAAATACGGCAAAAAGTTTCCTTACGCCTCAGTCTAAATCTATGGTAGGTTTTCAGCGTACCAAACCCAGTTACGAAGAGGGCTATTATTTAGATCAGGAGATTACGAAAGCTTCTGCCAATAATCTTGGTTATACCTTTCCGGGTTTATTTAAAACCGAAGATCATTGGGTGCTACTTTCTGAAACCGGAGTGGACGGCACCTACGTGGGCGCTCATCTCAGCGATCCAAATGCTGAAGGGGAATATACGATTGCTTTTCCCGATAGTACTGAAAATAATGATTTTGGATCAACCGGAGCCGCAATTTCCCTTCCGTTTAGCACTCCCTGGAGAACTATCACAATTGGTGAAAGTTTAAAGCCAATTGTGGAAACCACCATTCCTTTTGATGTGGTGAAGCCGCTTTACGAAGCCTCACAGGATTATAATTTCGGGCGCGGTGTATGGAGCTGGATTATGTGGCAGGATGCAAGTATGAATTATGATGACCAGGTGACTTACATAGATTTCGCTGCTAAAATGGGTTATGAATACATTTTGATTGATGCGCTTTGGGACCAGAATATCGGCTACGACAGGATAGAAGAGCTCATTGATTACGCCAATAGCAAGAACGTTGATGTTTTTTTGTGGTACAATTCCAACGGCGTTGCCAATGACGCACCTATGACTCCACGGAATAAAATGCACCGGGCTATAACCCGTAAAAAGGAAATGCAGTGGTTGCAGGAAAGCGGGGTAAAAGGTCTGAAAGTTGATTTTATGGGAGGTGATAAACAAGAGACCATTCAGCTTTACGAGGATATAATGTCCGATGCCAATGATCACGGGTTAATGATGATCTTTCACGGCGCCACAATTCCAAGAGGTTGGGAGGTAATGTACCCTAATTTTATAAGTACTGAAGCTGTTCTTGCTTCAGAAAATTTAATGTTTAGTCAGTATGCAAATGACCAGGAAGCCCGAAGTGCTGCCATTCATCCTTTTATAAGGAATACGGTGGGAAGTATGGATTTTGGCGGAACTGTTCTAAACGAACGCTACAATCGAACCAATGACGGCGGAAACTTTAGGAGAACCTCTGATGCTTTTCAACTGGCAACTGCAGTTTTATTTCAGACGCCGGTTCAATTCTTCGCTTTAACACCAAATAATCTAGAAGACGCTCCGGAATTTGCCATGGACTTTATGAAAAACGTTCCTACCACCTGGGATGAAACCATTTTTATTGAAGGATACCCGGGCGAGTATAGCGTAATAGCCAGAAGGCATAAGGAGCAATGGTATATCGCTGGAATCAATGCGTCAAAAGAAGCAAAAAAGCTGAGCTTTTCCCTTCCTGAACTGAAAGGAAGTACATTCAATATTATTAATGACTCTAAGAAAGGGAAAACTGAAAAGAAAGAAATCAAACAAAAAAGAGGAAAATTTGAAGTAACCATTCAACCCCAGGGCGGCTTTGTGATTACAAATTAGTACAGGTTTCTCCTCCTGTAAAATATTTAAAATGAAACAATTATTTGTCATTATCGTTTTTTTTGGCTGCGTTAATCAATCGATGGCGCAGTTTTCTCAGGAGGAGCGGGACAGTATTTATCGTTTAAGTGCGCAGGACCATCAGCTGATGCTGAAGGAATTAGGAATAGCATCCTTGCGACCCGGACCTTCGGGAAATCCGAATGATCCTAATGCCGCAAATTGCGATGAATCTAAAGTTGTAGATTATAGCTTGCCCGAACTTTTGGTTCTTAAAGATGGATCTAAAGTCACTTCAGTTTCTGAATGGGAAAAACGGAGACAGGAGATCAAAGAAGATTTTAATGCGGAAGTCTATGGAAGATTCCCTAAAAATATCCCAGCTGTAAACTGGAAAGTTGTTTCCAGAAAAGATTCAGTTATTGGTGAATACCCGGTGCAGGTTGAGAAACTTCTGGGAGTGGTAGATAACTCTGCTTACCCAGAGATCGAGGTTGAAATTGAAATGACCCTGACCCTTCCTAAAAATACAGATAAAAAAGTGCCGGTAATCTTGAAATTCGACTGGAATTTTCCCGCTGGGTTTTTCCCTGAGCCTGATCAGGAAACACCCTGGCATGAACAATTACTGGCTCAGAATTGGGGTTACGCCAGCCTGATCCCGACAAGTTATCAAGCCGACAACGGCGCCGGACTTAGACAAGGAATCATTGGGTTAGTGAATAAAGGCGAACCGAGAAAATTAGATGATTGGGGCGCTTTGAAAGCCTGGGCCTGGGGTGCCGGCCGTGCGCTTGATTATTTCGAAAATCATTCAAAAGTTGATTCAAAAAAGGTGGCTATAGAAGGACTTTCCCGCTACGGGAAAGCTGCAATGGTCACTATGGCCTACGATGATAGATTTGCTGTTGGATTTATAGGTTCTGCCGGTGCAGGTGGTACTAAAATATTGAGAAGGAATTTCGGAGAACAGGTAGAGAATTTGGTCTCCACTTCACAATACCACTGGTTTGCTCCCAGTTTTATAAAATACGGCGGTCCTTTAGAAACAAAAGACCTTCCGGTAGATGCACATCATTTAATTGCGCTTGCAGCGCCACGACCTGTTTTTATCAGTAGTGGAGATCCTAAAGTTGAAGGTAATTGGATAGACGCCAAAGGGATGTTTTTAGCCGGAGTCCACGCGAGTCCTGCTTATGAAATCTATGATGAAAAAGCACTGTCAAAAACTGAATTTCCTCAAGTTGGGGAGTTTTTATCTGAAGGTAAACTCGTTTTTAGAATACACGAGGGCGGTCATACCGTAGTGCCTAACTGGCCATATTTTATAGAATTTGCCAAACCCTATTTCAAATAAAGAATATGAAAAAGAGAAATCTACTCATTATAATTTTAAGCCTGTTTATAGGAAATTCAATTTTTGCACAACAGCAGGCTCAAAATCCTATCATCCACGCCGATGTTCCCGATGCTTCCATAATTAGGGTCGATGACACCTATTATATGAGCAGCACCACGATGCATATGAATCCCGGGGTGCCGATTATGAAGTCCACCGATTTAGTAAATTGGAAAATAGTGAATTACGCTTACGATAATTTGGGTGATACTGATGCCCTGAATATGGAAAATGGTGAAAATGCATACGGAAGAGGCTCCTGGGCAAGTAGCCTTCGTTACCATAATGATACTTTTTACGTTTCTACTTTTTCGAGCACCACAGGGAAAACTTATATTTTCAAAACAAAAGATATTGAAAATGGCACTTTTGAAGAGATTTCTTTTACCCCATCTCTTCACGACAATACTTTATTTTTTGATGACGACGGAAAGACTTACCTCATTTGGGGTGGCGGAAAACTAAATATAGTAGAGCTTAAGGAGGATTTGTCCGGAGTAAAAGAAGGTACAGAGCGGGTTCTAATTGAAAACGCCACAGAACCAATCGGTTCAAATTATATTCTACCTGCGGAAGGATCTCAAATATTTAAGGCTAATGGAAAGTATTATCTCTTCAACATCGCCTGGCCAAGGGACGGGATGAGAACCGTGATCATTCACCGCGCCGATAAAATTACCGGACCTTACGAAGGAAAAATAGCTTTTCAGGATAAAGGCGTGGCACAGGGTGGTTTAATTGACACTCCTGAAGGGGATTGGTTTGCATATTTATTTCGGGATTATGGAGCAGTAGGGCGTATTCCTTACCTGGTTCCTGTAAAATGGGAAAATGGCTGGCCTGTTTTGGGTGAAGAAGGCAAAGTGCCTGAAACCCTGAATCTACCCGCAAATGAAGGATGGATCCCGGGAATTGTAGATTCAGATGATTTTGACAGAAAACCTGGAGACAGAGATTTGCCTCTGGTTTGGCAATGGAATCACAATCCGCAAGATAATTACTGGTCTGTAAAAGACCGTGAAGGTTATTTAAGATTAACTACAGACAGGGTAGATACTTCATTTTTAAATACCCGAAACACCCTAACCCAAAGAACCATTGGTCCAGAGAGTACGGGCATAACTAAAGTGGATCTTTCCGGAATGAAGGAGGGAGATTATGCAGGGCTTGGTCTACTTCAGAAGAATTTCGGATTTGTAGGGGCTAAAATGAAGAATAACAAGAAGCACATTATTATGGTCAATGGAGCTTCCGAAGAGCCTGTAGAGGTTGAAAGCATTCCGTTAGATCAGGAGGAGCTTTACCTTAAGGCCGTTGGGGATTTTCAAGACAGGATAGATACAGCAGAATTTTACTACAGTCTTGATGGTGAAAACTGGAAAGCTATTGGCAACGAGCTTAAAATGTCTTACACGCTTCCGCATTTTATGGGCTACAGGTTTGCGTTGTTCAACTACGCCACAAAAGAAGCAGGTGGTCACGTAGATTTCGATTACTTTAAAATTGAAGCTGAAAAAAATAATTAAGATGAAACATTCAAAAATGCCGAAAACTATAGCTCTTAGTCTGATTATATTTTTCTTGTCAGTAAATGCTTTTGCACAAAATCCGCTGATTATGGATCAGTTTACTGCCGATCCTACGGCAAGAGTATTTAATGAGAAGCTATACGTATTTCCTTCCCACGATATTGTGCCACCAAAAGGGGAAGGCCGTGCCGAATGGTTCAATATGGCCGATTACCACGTGTTTTCTTCGGAAGATCTTACCAATTGGACAGACCACGGAAAAATTCTGGATCAAAAAGATGTTCCCTGGGCAGATCCTAAGGCTTACAGTATGTGGGCGCCTGATGCGGTATCAAAAAATGGGAAATTTTACTTCTATTTTCCCACCAGACTTAAAGAAGCAGGAGATGGGGAAAAAGGTTTTTCCATAGGAGTGGCGATTGCCGACAAACCTGAAGGGCCTTATAAGCCACAGCTAAACCATATTCAGGGAGTAGAAGGCATAGATCCCAATGTTTTTATTGATAAAGACGGGCAGGCTTATTTGTATTGGTCCCGCGGAAAAATTTATGGCGCAAAACTGAAGGATAATATGCTGGAGCTGGATTCAGAAATAAAGACCTTCGAGGAGATACCTCAAAAAGGGCATATTGAAGGACCTTTTGTTTTTGAAAGAAATGGCATTTATTATATGACTTATCCGCACGTTGCCAATAATACCGAAAGGCTTGAATATGGAACTTCCGATAATCCGATGGGGCTTTTTACTCATCAGGGTGTCATTATGGATGAATCGGCTTCGGGTACCTGGACTAATCATCATTCCATTGTGAACTATAATGATCAATGGTACTTATTTTATCACGACAATGATCTTTCACCCGATTTCGATAAAAACCGTTCCATTCGTGCCGATAGTTTGTTCTTTGAAGAGAATGGAAACATCAAAAAAGTGATTCCAACCAAACGCGGAGTGGGAATTATCTCCAGTACTTCAAAAATTCAGATCGACCGCTATAGTGCGAAAAGCAACTATGGCGCTGCATCAGTGTTCTTAGACCGGCTAGATCCTTTCCAGGGCTGGAAAGTGGTATTAAATAAACCTGATGCCTGGGTGAAATATAACCGGGTTGATTTTGGTGCTGAAGGTCCCAAAAATGTCAAAATAAGGGCAAGATCTTTAACGGGCGCCACTATTGCGCTGAAACTGGCCGGTGAGAACGCACAGGAGATTGCTGAAGTTACCATCCAAAAAGGTGGAAATTGGGAGGTTTTTTCGGCTCCTGTAAAATCTGAAGCAACCGCTGTTCAGGATTTGATAGTGCAACTTAAAAGTGGTGCTGGGGTAGAGGTAGACTGGGTTCAATTTGAAAAATAGAAAGGGATGAGAATTGGTAAGTTTAAAATTTCAAAAAGTAGCTTTTCCGGGTTCGGGTTTTCCGTAATTCTGGGAATACTGTTTTTGATCTCACCTTTTCAATCCTGGAGTCAGGATTCCCAATTAAAACTCTGGTATGATAAGCCTGCTGAAAAATGGGTAGAGGCACTTCCCGTAGGAAATGGGCGATTGGGGGCAATGGTTTATGGAGATCCGCAGGAAGAGGTTATTCAGTTAAATGAAAATACCGTCTGGGCTGGTGGACCTAACCGAAACGATAATCCTGAAGCCAAAAAATATTTACCCGAAGTTCAGAAACTTCTGTTTGAAGGAAAAAGCGCAGAAGCCCAGGAGCTCGTTAATCAGCATTTCATAAGTAAAACTTCCCACGGAATGCCTTATCAAACCGCAGGGAACCTGAAATTATCTTTTCCGAATCACCAAAATTACACTGAATATTACCGGGAACTGGATTTGGAAACTGCGGTTACCACAACTCGCTATAGAGTTGGAGGTGTAGGTTATGAAAATAAAGTTTTTGCTTCCCATCCCGATCAGGTGATCGTGGTACAAATTACGGCAGATAAACCCGGAACCTTAAATTTTTCAGCTACGATAGATCGCCCCGGAGGTGCTGAAGTTTCAACTGAAAATGGGACATTAAAACTACACGGTAAAACCAGCGATTTTGAAGGAATAGAAGGCAAAGTTGAATTCCTGGCGATCACTAAAATTCAGACTGAAGGCGGAAAAATTACTTCAGAAGATGAAGCTCTTAAAATTCAGGATGCCAACAGTGCTACACTATATATTTCCATCGCTTCTAATTTCAAAAACTATAAAGATCTCAGTATTGATGAGGAAGCAAAAGCAGAAGAATATCTTTCAGCAATAGAAAAAAAGAAATCAGCAGGGATCTACAAAACGCACCTGGAAGATTATCAAACCTATTTCAATCGGGTGTCACTGGATTTAGGTGAAACGAAAGCTGCGAAGCTACCCACCAATGAAAGGATCATAAATTTCAAAACTGGAAATGATCCAGCCCTTGTTTCCCTGTACTTCCAATTTGGGCGCTATCTTTTAATTACCTCTTCCCGGCCGGGAACGCAACCTGCCAATTTGCAAGGGATTTGGAATGATCAGTTAACTCCTGCCTGGGATAGCAAGTACACCGTAAATATTAATACTGAAATGAATTACTGGCCGGCCGAAATCACCAATCTGCCGGAATTCCACGAGCCATTGATCCAAATGGTGAAGGAGCTTTCAGAAGTCGGAAGGAAGACTGCCAAAGATATGTACGGCGCAGATGGCTGGGTGATGCATCATAATACAGATATTTGGCGAATGACCGGAGCGATAGACGGTTCCTATTGGGGAATGTGGCCTATGGGCGGAGTCTGGCTGTCCCAGCATTTATTTGATAAATACGATTTTTCAGGAGATAAGGAGTTTTTAAAATCGGTTTATTCCATCGTAAAAGAAGCTTCTAAATTCTACCTGGATTTTATGATCAGGGAGCCGGAAAATAACTGGCTGGTAGTATCACCTTCCATTTCCCCGGAACACGCACCAACCGCACATCCCGAATCTTCATTGACTTATGGAGCCACAATGGATAATCAGCTGATCTTCGACCTTTTTTCAAGAACAGCAAAAGCCGCTGAAATCCTGGGAGATGATAAAGATTTTATAGCCGAATTAAATGAAAAACTTCAGCAATTACCTCCAATGCAAATTGGAAGTTGGGGACAATTACAGGAATGGATAAAAGATTGGGATGATCCTAACAGCGATCACAGGCACGTTTCTCATTTATACGGACTTTATCCGTCCAACCAAATTTCACCTTACCGCAATCCGGAATTATTTGAAGCTGCAAAAACTTCATTAGTTGCCCGGGGAGATGAGTCTACCGGTTGGTCTATGGGCTGGAAGGTGAATCTTTGGGCGAGATTACTTGACGGGGATCACGCACTCAAATTGATAAAAGACCAGCTAACCCCTTCAATGCAGGAAGGTCATAGCGAAAAGGGCGGTACTTATCCCAACCTTTTTGATGCACATCCTCCTTTTCAAATTGACGGGAATTTTGGTTGCACAGCCGGGATTGCCGAAATGCTTTTACAAAGTCACGATGGCGCCATTCATATTTTGCCTGCATTACCTGCAGACTGGAGTAAAGGAAAAGTTTCAGGTTTAAGAGCTCGTGGAGGTTTTGAAGTAGATCTTGAATGGGAGAATAATAAGCCAAAAACTATGGTCGTACAATCCACCCTGGGTGGTAATTGCAGGATTCGCTCTTATCATCCATTGTCTGGCAAAGGATTAAAAGATGTGACTGGTAATAATTCCAATCCTTACTATCAGGTTTCAGAAATAAAGGATCCCATTACTGCTCAAAATCTTGATGTGCAGAAGCCGACGCTTAAGAAAATATATGAATATGATCTTACAACCTCGAAAGGGGGAAAATATATAATTAAAATTGATGCTGATAAATAACCTTTTTAAAGATGAAAATTAAAATTCTTCTCTGTATTGGATCCTTTCTCGCAATGTTGCAGACTTCTGCCCAGGATTCTGATTTTCATATTTATCTGGCCTTTGGTCAGTCAAATATGGAGGGACACGCGAGATTCGAACCTCAGGACACTGTTGCTCTGAGCGATAGGTTTAAGGTGCTGCAGGCGGTAGATTGCCCCGAATTAGGACGAAAAAAAGGGGAGTGGTACACAGCTAAACCACCTCTTACCAGATGTAACACAGGCTTAACCCCAACCGATTACTTCGGAAGGGAAATGATCGAAAATTTACCGGATGACATTAAAGTCGGAGTGGTAAATGTTTCTGTAGGAGGCACTAAAATAGAACTTTTTGACAAGGATAATTATGAATCGTATGTTGAATCTGCACCTGACTGGCTAAAAAATACCGTGAGGCAATATGACGGTAATCCTTATGGCCGGGTGGTAGAAATGGCCAAAATAGCACAACAGGACGGGGTAATAAAAGGCATTTTACTGCATCAGGGGGAATCAAATACAGGAGACACGTTATGGCCTCAAAAGGTAAAGAAGGTTTATGATAATCTTATGCAGGATCTAAACCTTGATCCTGCAAAGGTGCCCCTGCTTGCCGGAGAAATGGTGAGTAAGGAAGAAGGGGGTGTATGTGCCAGCATGAATGAGATCATTGCGAAGTTACCCGAAGTTATTCCTAATAGTTATGTAGTTTCTTCAGAAGGTTGTAACGGGATGGATGATCATCTTCACTTCACACCGGAAGGTTACCGGAAACTTGGAAGACGGTATGGCAAGAAAATGTTGGAAGCCCAGGGGTTTAAAGGTTTGGAAAAAGAAGCTCCTGCTGGTTTTGACCAAAGAAGAGAAAACATCTCACGCGGAAAGATCGATACTATTACCTACAAATCAAAAACAGTAGGGACTAACCGAAAGGCTCTGGTCTACACTCCGCCAAAATTTTCCAAAAATAAAAAATATCCGGTTCTGTATCTTTTACATGGGATTGGTGGAGATGAGAAGGAATGGCTTAGAGGTGGCAATCCACAGGTGATCCTGGACAATTTATATGCCGATGGTAAGGCAGAACCAATGATCGTGGTAATGCCAAACGGAAGGGCGATGAAAGACGATCGCGCCGTGGGGAATATTTTTGACAGTACAAAAGTCGCTGCGTTCGCAAATTTTGAAAAAGACCTGCTGAATGATCTTATTCCCTTTATAGAAAAGAATTATCCGGTGATCAAAAACAGGCAAAAAAGGGCAATTGCCGGACTTTCTATGGGTGGAGGTCAAACTTTGAATTTTGGTCTTGGCAACCTGGATACATTTTCCTGGGTAGGGGCGTTTTCCGCAGCGCCAAATACTAAGAGTCCGGAAGAATTAGTTCCGCAGCCCCAAAAAGCTATGGAAAAACTTAATCTTTTATGGATTTCCTGTGGGGACGATGACAACCTGTTGCCTTTCAGTCAGCGAACGCATGAGTATTTGGTCAAACAGGATGTGCCGCATATTTATTATTTAGAACCAGGAGGCCATGATTTTAAAGTCTGGAAGAACGGGCTATATATGTTTTCCAAACTCCTGTTTAAGCCGGTAGATGAATCAAAATTCAATGAATACAGCTTGCTGGGTACCCCTGCCTCAACAAATGTGAGGAATTCAAAATATCCCCAAATTTTACCTGATGGTCGTGCCGTTTTTCGTCTTAAAGCTCCTGAGGCAAGGGATGTAAAACTGGATTTAGGTCGTAAATATGATATGGGGAAGGACAGTGAAGGTGTTTGGGAAGTTACCACCGATTCTTTGAGCGAAGGCTTTCATTATTATTCTCTTATAGTTGATGGTGTATCAGTAGCCGATCCTAATAGTGAGACGTTTTTCGGAATGGGAAGAATGGCCAGCGGAATAGAAGTTCCTTTTAAAGGAGATGGTTATTATAAAATGAAAAATGTCCCGCACGGAGATGTGAGAATGGAACAGTATTTTTCTCCGGTTCTAAATAGCTGGAGGACGTTCTATGTATACACTCCACCTGGATATGACCAAAATACCAATACAAATTACCCGGCACTTTATATTTATCATGGCGGTGGAGAAGATGAAAGAGGTTGGGTTCAACAGGGAAGGACAAATATTATTCTCGACAATCTTATTGCTGAAGACAAAGCAGAACCTATGCTGGTGATCATGCCCGACGGGAATATGCCTGGTTCAGGGTTTAGTGAAAATGGCCTCCGAATGTTTCAAAGGGAATTAAAAGAAGGCTTGATCCCCTTTGTTGAAAATAAATATCGGGTTAAAGGAAATGCAGACAACAGGGCCCTTGCCGGTTTATCCATGGGAGGTCTTCAAACGCTCTATGCAGGAGTACAGAATACAGAGATGTTTTCCTATTTAGGAGTGTTTAGTTCAGGATGGTTTGCGAATGACAATGAGATAGCTAAGGGACAATATGAGTATATGAGTGAGAATTCAGAAAAGATCAATAATGAACTTAGGGTATTCTGGTTATCTATGGGAGGCAAAGAAGATATAGCATTTAAGAACAACAAGCTTATGATGCAGAGATTTGATGATATGGGAATAAACTATATCTACAGTGAATATCCCGGTGGCCATACCTGGCCGGTGTGGAGAAATGACCTGTATAGATTTGCACCTGTGCTGTTTAAAAACCAGGCTAAGTAATAGAGGAGCAATTGTGGAACACAAAATCTTGTAATTATGAGACATCAATTATTGCTGTTTACTTTTATCATTTCCAGTGTCTTTAGTTTTGCACAATCGGAAGAGAAAATTGTGGAGGATTTCGAACCTTCTGTGGTAAACCAACCCGGGAAGGAATTTCCCAAAGTTAATTCAGAAGGACGGGTTAGGGTGAAGATAGAAGCTTCCGAAGCGAATAATGTACAGCTGGATATTGGTGGTGTGAAGTATGACCTTGAAAAAAATGAAGAGGGGATATGGATAGGAGAATCGGCTCCACAGGATGAAGGCTTTCACTGTTACCAGCTAAATATTGATGGTGCTTCGGTGCCAGACCCGGGATCGAAATATTACTATGGTGCGGGTCGATGGGGCAGCGGGATCGAAATCCCTGCAAAGGATAAAGAATTTTATGCATTAAAAGATGTTCCCCATGGGACTGTTTCTAAGAATCTTTATTTCTCTGAAATCACAAGACAGTGGAGACGTAATTTTGTCTACACCCCTCCCGGATATTTTGAAAATTTGGATAAGAGATATCCGGTACTTTATCTTCAGCACGGTAGTTATGAAGATGAAACCGGGTGGTCCTCTCAGGGACATGCCAATTTAATTCTTGATAACCTTATTGCTTCAGGAGATGCAGAACCCATGATCATAGTAATGGATAATGGCTATGCGTACAGACCGGAAGATCTGGAAAAAGCTGGAGAAAACCGTCCCCGTTCATCTTTTGAAGATGTTCTAATAAAGGAAGTCATTCCTCAAATTGACGGGAAATTCAGAACAATTCCCAATCGTGAACACAGAGCTATAGCCGGTCTTTCCATGGGTGCCAGCCAAACCATGAGCATTATAATGAATAATCTCGACCAGTTTGCCTACTACGGAGGGTTTAGTGGAACAGCAAATTTTCCCGGAGATAAAGAAGTGGATGCAGGTACCTTTCTAAATGGTGCTTTTAGTAATACAGAGGAAATGGAGCAAAAACTTCAGGTACTTTTCCTGAGTTTAGGAACTAAAGAAGCTGAAATATTCTTTAAAACAGTAAACGGTTTTCGAGATATGCTTGACAGACAGGATATCGATTATATTTTTTATTCGTCACCTGAAACCGGGCATGAATGGTTGACCTGGAGAAGAAGTTTATATCAATACACTCAGTTGTTATTTAAAAATAATTAGATCATAAATATTTAATAATCAATAGATAGGCAGTAATTGATCAAAAAAGTTTAACGGTAAAAATTTATACTATGAAAATTCAAAAAATATTAACAGGCTTCGGGTTTATTTTGGCAATAGGTTCAGGCTTTTCCCAAAACCCAATTATAAAATCCCCTTTTACGGCAGATCCGGCACCAATTGTACATAATGAGACTTTATACCTGTATACCAGTCATGATACAGCATCTGTAGCTTCAACCAATTATGAAATGAAAGACTGGTTGGTGTTTTCTACTACAGACATGAAGAACTGGACCAATCATGGCCCTAAATTATCTCCTAAAGATTTTTCCTGGGCAACAGGTGATGCCTATGCAGCCGAGGTTGAAGAAAGGGACGGGAAGTTTTACTTCTATGTATCCACCTTCCATAAAAAGGACGGCAGGAGTAACGGTGGTGCAGCAATAGGGGTAGCAGTAGCCGATTCTCCATTAGGACCGTTTAAAGATGCCAAAGGAGAGGCATTGATTTACAATGAAATGACTACCGACAATCCGCATGGGTGGGATGATATAGATCCTTCAGTCTTTGTAGATGATGATGGCCAGGCGTATTTGTACTGGGGTAATGGCAGTCTTAAAACTGTTAAATTAAAAGATAATATGGTCGAACTAGATGGACCTATTCAATATGATAATCCCAAGAATTTCATAGAAGGCCCGTGGGTCTACAAAAGAAAAGGAATTTATTATTTGGTCTATGCGAGCAAGGGAGAAGAGCGGGAAAGAATTGAATATGCAACCTCAGATAGTCCGGTAGGCCCCTGGGAGTATCAGGGATTATTAGCAGATAGCGCTCCGAATAGTTTCACCATTCATCCGGGGATTATTGAGTACAAAGGGAAAGACTATTTCTTTTACCATAACGGAGTGTTGCCAACAGGTGGAAGTTACCGCCGCTCTGTTGCGGTAGACTATATGCATTACAATGAAGACGGTACTATTCAGAAAGTAGAACAAACTGAAGAAGGAGTAGAAGCTATAGAATAGATTTAATTTTCTTCCGAAGAAATGATTTTCATTATCAGCCGTATTGTGTCAATAAAACAAAACTCTAATTTTAAATACCCTGAATGATAGAGAAGAAAATAAATAGAAGGGGAGAAGTCATTAAATTCAATTTTCTGCTTTCTTTGATGCTCCTGGCTTCAAGTGCATTTTCCCAGAAACTTAGCTTAAGCTCCCCAAACGAACAAGTAATTGTGAGGTTGTGGAATGAGGAGCAGGCGGAGTTGGGGGAATGGTATCTTGAAGTTAACTATGAGACAAATGGGGAGGTTAAAACAGTAATTCCTAAAATTGATTTAGGGTTAGTACGTAGTGATCAGGATTTTTCAAAAGATCTGAAATTTTTAAGATCCAGGAGGAAAAAGCAGATTAATGATGATTATGTTACCCTACACGGTAAAAAGTTACATAGAGCCAACTCGGCTAACGAAGTAGTGGTATTTTTTGAGCGGCCCGATAAATCAAAAATGAATTTGATCCTTCGTGCTTATAATGACGGTTTGGTTTTTCGCTATGAATTTCCTGAAAAGCAGCAAGCCTCATTTGTCATAGAAGATGAAATGACCTCTTATACAATTCCGGATAGTTCAAAACGCTGGCTTCAAAAATTCAATCCGGCGAATGAAGGTTATTACCGGGAAATGAAAGATGCAAAGGAGCAGAAAGACTGGGCTTATCCTGCCCTTTTTCAGGCGCCAGACAGCACTTACTTTTATTTAATTCATGAAGCTGACTTAATGAGGAGCTATGCAGGGACGAAACTAACTAATTATGAAGAACCTTCTAAGTACAAGCTCACATTTCCTGACGCCTGGAATGGCAGAGAACAGGGAGAATCCCAACCTACAATAAACCTGCCCTGGAAATCTCCATGGAGACTTATAATAATTGGCGGACTGGATGATATTGTTTCCTCAACGCTTGTAGACGATGTTTCTACACCATCTTTAGTAGAAAATACTGAATGGATAAAACCCGGACTGGTATCCTGGAATTATTGGTCTAATAACCATGGAACAAAAGATTACCAGGTGGTGCGCAAATTCACCGATTTGGCAGTAGAAATGAATTGGCCTTACACGCTACTTGATTGGGAGTGGGATGCTATGGAGAATGGCGGCGACTTAGATGATGCCCTGGAATATATACATTCAAAGGGAGTAAAACCTTTAATATGGTATAATTCGGGTGGTGATCATACCTGGGTAGAAGCCACGCCAAAAGACAGGATGTTGACTCATGAAAACAGGGTGGAGGAGTTTGCCAAACTTAAAAAGATGGGAATTGTTGGGGTAAAGGTTGATTTTTTTGAAAGTGAAAAACAGGATATGATCAACTATTATATGGATATTCTGGAAGATGCAGCAGATTTTGAAATGATGGTTTTATTTCATGGGAGCCTCGTACCACGGGGCTGGGGCAGGACTTATCCTCATCTCATGACCTATGAAGGAGTTCGTGGTGCCGAATGGTACAACAACGTGCCCGATTTCACTTATGAAGCTCCGGTACATAATACTATCCTGCCGTTCACAAGAAATGTTGTTGGTCCTATGGATTACACTCCGGTAACTTTCACTAACTCTCAATATCCTCATATAACTTCTTATGGACACGAATTGGCCCTGGGAGTGCTTTTTGAATCTGCCTTGCAACACATGGCCGACAGACCAGAAGGATATAATTCCCTCCCGACTGAAATCATAACTTTTCTAATGGATTTACCGGTGACCTGGGATGACACCCAATTACTGGATGGATATCCTGGGCAGGGAGTTACAATGGCCCGTAAAAAAGGCGAAACCTGGTACATAGCCGGAATCAATGGAGAAGAAAAGGTAAAGAACCAGGTTTTAAATTTTAATTTTTTACCTGAAAATAAAAAGTACAGGCTAAGCTTATTTGCAGATGGAGATCATGATAAAGAATTTTCTATCAGTCATCAGGTCGTAGATAAAACCAGTTCCATAAAAGTAGAACTCTTGCGCCGTGGTGGGTTTGCAGGATATTTGTCTCCCATAGAAAAATAGGGGGTGATGAATTTAAATTTATTTTAAATAAAACATTTAAGAATTATGATTGCAAATAGAACAGTTTTGAGTCTCATCCTGTTATTGGTTTATTATCATGGAATTTCTCAAAACCCCATTGTTCAGACCAATTATACTGCAGATCCTGCTCCTATGGTCTATAATGGGAAAGTATATTTATATACCTCCCACGATGAAGCCGGGTCTACTTGGTTCACTATGAATGACTGGCGGTTATACACTACAGAAGATATGGTGAATTGGACAGACCATGGGACGATACTGGCCTATGATGATTTTGACTGGGCTAAACAGAATGCCTGGGCACCCCAGGCCATAGAGAGGCATGGTAAATTTTATATGTACGTGCCTATAACTGCCAGGAATGGAAGGAATGGAATCGGTGTGGCGGTAGCCGATAGTCCGTACGGCCCATTCCTGGATCCTTTGGGAAAACCCTTGATCAGCAATAGCAATGCAGATATAGATCCTTCAGTATTTATTGATGATGACGGACAGGCTTATCTTTTCTGGGGAAATCCTGAATGCTATTATGTAAAGCTTAATGAAGATATGATTAGCTATGATGGAGAAATTAAAAAGATTCCTAATACGATCGAAGCATTTGGAAAACGGGAAGGCGAAGAAAATCCTCAACGTCCGACTACTTATGAAGAAGGTCCGTGGTTATACAAAAGGAACAATATCTACTACCTGTTTTTTGCCGCCGGACCTCTACCCGAGCATATTGGCTATTCTACCAGCAACAGTATCACAGGTCCCTATAAATATCAGGGAGTGGTGATGCCACAGGAAGAAGGAGCCTTTACAAATCATCCCGGCGTCATTGACTTTAAAGATAGAACCTATTTCTTTTATCACAATGGAGCCCTCCCCGGAGGAGGTGGCTTTACCCGTTCTGTAGCCGTGGAGGAATTGAAATTCAATGAAGACGGATCGATCCAGCAATTACAAATGACAAAAGGTATAGAGGAACCCCTAAAACCCTTGAACCCTTACATAAAAAATGAAGCAGAGACCATTGCCTGGTCCGAAGGCTTAAAATCAAGAGAGAATGATATTGTTGGGAACTTTATTGTGGCCACTCGCAACAATGCCTTTTCTAACGTTAAAAAAGTAGATTTTAGAGAGCAGGGTGCTTCTCAATTTACAGCCAGGGTGGGAACAACTCACAACGGAAATGTAAGTATGGAGGTAAGACTTGACACAGTAGATGGACCACTCATTGGAAGTCTTGAAGTTCCATTAACCGGAGGTAGTGATAGGTGGGAATTGGTGACTGTAGATGTAGAAGAAGTAAGAGGGATTCATGATGTATATTTTGTATTCAAAGGAAAGGCTCAAAGTGAGATCCTCTATTTTGATTACTGGAAATTTGAAAAATAAATTAAGAATAGATACGTAAGGAAATAACAATAAAAATATTTAAAATGAAAAAAAATCAACCGTTCTTAATCACCATTCTCTTAGCCCTTTTTGTCTTTACCGGCTGTAGTGCGCAGAAAAATGTACCTGTATTTTCCAAAGTGGTTTATGAAGGGAATGATGATGTGTATAATGAGAATCCTTTGGAGGAGGATGAATTCTATAATCCTATTTTACAGGGAATGTATCCAGATCCGGCAATTGCCCGAAAAGGAGATGATTACTATTTAGTTTCCTCATCCTTTGCTGTTTTTCCGGGGGTGCCAATCTTCCATTCAAATGACCTGGTGAACTGGACGCAAATTGGCCACGTTCTGGATAGAAAAACACAGTTAAAAGTATTTGATACAGGTATAAGTGCGGGAATTTATGCTCCGGATATTCGGTATAACCCTCACAATGATACGTTTTATATGATCACCACCCAGTTTGCCGGTGGTTTTGGAAACATTGTGGTTAAAACCAAAGATCCTATGCAAGGTTGGAGCGATCCGTACAAATTGAACTTTCAGGGTATAGATCCGGCGATCTTTTTTGATGACGACGGGAAGGCTTATGTAGTCCATAATGATGCTCCAAACCAGGGAGAAGAACTATACCAGGGGCATCGCGTGATTAAAATTTGGGAATATGATCTGGAAAAAGATCAGGTGATTGAGGGAACTGATAAGATAATTGTAGATGGAGGAGTCAATCTTGCAGATAAACCCATCTGGATTGAAGCTCCTCATATCTATAAAAAAGATGGTCTTTATTATCTAATGTGTGCCGAAGGTGGTACAGGAGGTTGGCATAGTGAGGTGATATTTGTAAGTGATAAGCCAATGGGACCTTATGAGCCTGCACCCTCAAATCCAATCCTAACACAAAGATATCTTTCGCAAAACCGGGATTACAAAGTAGACTGGGCTGGACATGCCGATTTGGTTGAAGGACCCGATGGTGAATACTGGGGGGTATTTTTAGCAATACGCCCAAATGAAAAAGGTAGGGTAAATACCGGAAGAGAAACTTTTATTTTACCGGTAGACTGGTCTGGAAAGTTTCCTGTTTTTATAAATGGTCTTGTTCCCATGGAACCAAAACTTAAAATGCCGGAAGGTGTTGAAAATAAAACCGGAGAAGGTGATTATTTCCCAAATGGAAACTTTACTTATACCGAGGACTTTAGTTCTGATAAATTAGATTACCGTTGGGTTGGATTAAGAGGGCCTCGTGAAGATTTCATTAAGTTTACCAAAAAAGGTCTTCAAATTAACCCTTTTGAAACCAATATAAAGGAAGTTAAACCTACCTCTACACTTTTTCATCGTCAACAGCACAAAGATTTTTCCTTTACTGCTACTATGAGTTACAAGCCAAAGTCTGAAAAAGATTTAGCCGGTATCACAGCTGTTCAAAGTGAAAAATTTAATTATGTATTTGGTGTAACCAGGAAAGACAACAAATTTTATTTAGTGTTGGAGAGGACTGAAAAAGGTTCTTCCAAAATACTGGCCAGTAAGGAAATTGAATATAAAGATGAGGTTCAGCTGAGAGTAGAAGCAGAAGAAGATGACTATCAGTTCAGTTATGCTTTGAAAGGAGAAGATTTTCAGAATTTAGGTGGTACAGTGTCCGGAGATATTCTGTCTACTAATGTTGCGGGAGGTTTTACCGGGGCATTGTTAGGCTTGTATGCAACATCTGCTAATGATGCAATACCTGAGTAATAATAAAAATGTAATAAAATATTGCTTCGCAGTGTTAGCCTTCAATTATTAGAATATTGCGCTACAAGTTTCTCACAGGGCAAGGTTGCTCAGTGCATTTTAAAGTAATTAAATTTAGATATGAAGATCTGTTCTAGTTTTTTTATTGGTCTCCTGGCATGTTGGGGAGTTGTAGCGCAATCATTTCAAGAAACTGAAGGTGGGATATCTGCAACTATTGACTCGATTGAGGTTGAGATACAATTTTTTAAGCCCGACTTGGTTCGGGTAATTAAATACCCTGAGGGATCTTCCTATAAAAAAGAAAGTCTTTCAGTAATTATGGATCCGGAAGATGTAAGCTTCAATACAAGGGAAAAGGGTGATTATGTTTCTTTAAGCTCAAAAGATCTTGAGGTGCTACTAGATCTTAGAAATGGGAATATTACCTTTAAAAGATTAGGGGGGCGGGTGCTCCTGCAGGAGATTAGTGCCTCATTCGTGAAATTCAATGATGCCGGGGAGGATACTTACAGCGTTTCACAATCTTTTAAGTTAGATCCAGAGGAAGCTATATACGGACTTGGAATCCTTCAGAATGGAAAAATGTCACAGAGAAATCAGGAAGTTAAAATGATACAGGGTAACACCTGGGATTTCGTGCCTTTTTTTCAATCGGTTAAAGGATATGGGTTGTTCTGGGATAATTATTCACCTACTACTTTCAGGGATAATATTGAAAGGACCCAATTTGAATCCGAGGTTGGAGATGGGATTGACTACTATTTTATGGACGGAGGAAATTCTGATGGGGTAATCGCAAATATGCGACATCTTACGGGAGAAGTGCCTATGTTTCCATTATGGACATTCGGGTATTGGCAGAGTAAAGAACGATATAAGAGCCAGGAAGAAACAGTTGGGGTAGTCAAAAAATATCGGGAATTAAATGTTCCTTTAGATGGTATTATCCAGGACTGGCAGTATTGGGGAGACAACTATCATTGGAATGCTATGGAATTTTTAAATCCCAATTTTCCTGAGCCACAGAAGATGATTGATCAAATTCATGATCTTAATGCTCATATCATTATTTCCATATGGTCATCTTTTGGTCCTGAGACCCAACCCTATAAAGATTTAAAAGCAGGTAATGATCTTCTTGAATTTCAAACCTGGCCTTTATCAGGAAAAGATACATGGCCACCAGATATGAATTATCCATCTGGCGTAAGGGTGTATGATGCTTACAATCCAGAGGCAAGAGATATTTACTGGAAATATTTAAGGAAGGGTCTTTATTCCCTGGGAATCGATGGATGGTGGATGGATTCAACAGAGCCCGATCATCTTGAATTTAAACCTGAGGATCTGGATATTCAGACTCATTTAGGCTCTTTTAGAAAGGTTCGTAATGCTTATCCCGTGTTAAGTGTGGGAGGAGTTTATAAAAATCAGAGACAAGAAACTTCAGATAAAAGAGTTTTTATTTTGACACGTTCAGCTTTCGCCGGACAACAGCGGTATGGGGCCAACACATGGTCTGGAGATGTTACTGCTTCATGGGATGCCCTGGGGGAACAAATTCCGGCCGGCTTAAACTTTTCACTTACAGGAATACCTTATTGGAATACTGATATTGGAGGTTTCTTCCTTAGTAAATTCAAGGACAAGCTCGAGGATCCTGAATATCGGGAATTATATGCCCGGTGGCTCCAGTTTGCAGCCTTTACTCCAATGATGCGTTCCCATGGTGCAGATGCACCAAGAGAGATCTATCAGTTTGGAAAAAAGGGGGATGACATCTACGATGCATTAGAAAAGTTTATAAACCTGCGTTATAGCCTACTGCCTTACATTTATTCTTCTGCCTGGGATATTACTCATAATAATTCAAGTATGATGCGGGCTTTAGTAATGGATTTTCTTGGTGACAGTAAGGTGCATGATTTAAACGATCAATATATGTTTGGAAAATCCATTCTTTTAGCCCCGGTCACGAGATCCATGTACACAGTAAACAAATCAGAAAATTTTGGAGAAGTGAAGTCAAAGGACATTTACCTTCCTGCTGGTGCCATTTGGTACGACTACTGGGACGAAAGAAAGTTCAATGGAGGAAAACGTATCGAAAAGGAAACACCAATAGATGTTATGCCACTATATGTTCGTGCAGGTTCCATCCTTCCTATAGGACCAAAAGTGCAATATGCTACTCAACATGACTGGAATAATCTGGAAGTTAAAGTATATCCGGGCGCAAATGGTGAATTTATATTATATGAGGATGAAAATGATAATTACAATTATGAAGATGGTGCCTATTCTGAAATAAAGTTTGAATGGAAGGATGAACAAAAACAGTTAATAATTCATCCCCGTAAAGGTGAATTTGAGGGCATGCTGAAGGAGAGAGTTTTTAATATTAAATTGGTGGGAGAAAAACAGGGATCTACCTCAAAAAATATTAAGTATCATGGTGAAAAACTTCAGGTGGATCTTTAAAGCTCAATGTGTTGTGTACAAAAATAAAATGTAGTACACCTGAAGAGAAGCTTATATGAGATATATACTCCAATAAATTTGATTGGAAATTTTGGGATAAAGACATATTAATTCAGCTCTGAAATATTTGAGAAGTGACTTTTGAGTAGTAAAAAATTAAACAGTAAATCATGAAAAAAATTAGTAGCCTATTTATTTTTCTTTTTATGTGCCAGTCGGTGGTATTTGCACAGGAAACGAAGATTACCGTACGTGAAGACCAAAATGCCCCAAAGATCAGCAAGCACATTTATGGTCATTTTGCTGAACATCTCGGTCGCTCTATCTACGACGGATTTTATGTTGGGGACACCAGCGCAATTCCAAATAAAGAAGGAGTTAGGGCAGATATTATTAAAGCCCTAAAGGAAATCCAAATCCCGAACCTCAGGTGGCCCGGTGGCTGTTTTGCAGATACTTATCAGTGGAAGCATGGAATTGGTCCACAAGAAGAAAGGCCAACCATGGTAAACTCCTGGTGGGGTGGGGTAACCGAAGACAACAGCTTTGGAACCCATAACTTTTTAAATCTGTGTGAAGAATTGGGAGCCGAGCCTTTTATATCAGGAAATGTTGGTAGCGGAACAGTAAAGGATTTCGCCGACTGGGTACAGTATACCAACCATCCTGCAGGTAGCCCTATGGCTAAACTGAGAAAGGAAAACGGAAGGGAAGAACCCTGGAATGTGAAATTTTGGGGAATTGGAAATGAGATGTGGGGCTGCGGCGGTAATATGACCGCTGAATATTACGCTAATATATATAAGCAGTACGCTACTTTTATGAACGCCTCAGAAAATAATGAAAATCTTTATAGAATTGCAGCAGGGGCCACAGGTGATGATTATCATTGGACCGAGGTCTTAATGCGGGAGGTGCCAAAATCCCTTATTGAAGCAGTAGGATTGCATCATTATGCTGTAATTGATTGGAAAGCGAAAGGACCTTCCACAAATTATACTGAAGATATCTATTTTAAGAGTATGAAGGAAGCTCTTAAAATGGATGAGTTTGTGGCCGGGCATATAGAGGTTATGGAAAAATATGATCCTGAAAATGAAATAGACTTAGCAGTAGACGAGTGGGGTGGCTGGTACGAAGTAGAAGAAGGTACCAATCCGGGATTCCTTTATCAGCAGAACACCATGCGAGATGCAATGATTGCAGGGGCAACTTTGAATATCTTCAATAATCATAGTGAGAGGGTAAAAATGGCCAATATCGCCCAGACTGTGAATGTTTTGCAGGCACAAATACTTACCGAAGGGGAGAAAATGATCCTTACCCCCACTTATCATGTTTTCAAAATGTATACAGTGCACCACGATGCTAAGTTGCTTCCGGTGGCTTTTGATTCTCCTGAGTACACTTTCAACGGGGAATCTTTACCGGCCATTTCTGTTTCGGCTTCTAAAAGTGAGGCGGGAAGCACGAACATTTCTCTCGTCAATATAGATGCCCAAAAGGAACATAAGGTTGAAATTGATCTGGAAGGTATGGATGTGAAGAAAATGCAGGGACAAATCCTTCGATCAGGAAAAATCCAGGATCATAATACTTTTGATGACCCTGATAAAATTACTATTAAGGATTTTAAAGATTTCAACCTGAAAAATGGCAAACTATCAATGGTCTTACCTCCTTTCTCAGTTGTAGTGCTTTCCTCAAAAAAATAATTTAACAATCTAAAAACCTGCGTTGATGATTAAAGATCACAAGCACCACATTCTTTTCAATTTGCTTCTAATAGCTTTTGCTTTTGGACCTAATGTCTGGGCTCAAAGTAAGAGCGACATTAAATTTTTTAAGCTTCAGGACGTAGAGCTGGGAGAAGGGCCTTTTAAACAGGCAATGCTTACAGATCTCAACTACATTCTCGAATTGGAGCCAGATAAATTATTGGCGCCCTTTTTACGGGAAGCGGGCTTGGAACCAAAGACTACAAGCTATACCAATTGGGAAAATTCCGGGTTGGATGGTCACATTGGAGGCCATTATCTTACTGCCCTGGCACAAATGTATGCATCTGCAGGTAGTGAAGAGGCATATGAAAGATTAGAATATATGCTTGCTGAACTCAAACGTGCGCAGGACGCTTACGGCACCGGTTATATTGGAGGTGTTCCGGGAAGTAAAGAGTTATGGGCAGAAATAAGATCTGGTGAACTCAAGCCGGCTAGTTTTAGTCTGAATAACAGGTGGGTGCCTCTTTATAACATCCATAAAACCTACGCAGGATTACTCGATGCATATCAACATACAGGAAATCCTTTGGCTAAGGAAATGCTCATCGATTTTACCGACTGGATGATCGATCTTACTGCAAACCTTTCAAATGAACAGATCCAGTCCCTTCTTATCTCCGAACATGGTGGATTAAATGAGGTCTTTGCAGATGTGGCTAAATTGACAGGGGAGGAAAAATACCTGGAACTGGCCAGGCAATTTTCTCAGAAGGCATTGCTTGATCCTTTAAGTCAGGAGAATGATGTCTTAAACGGGATGCATGCAAACACGCAGATCCCCAAGGTTATTGGGTTCGAAACAGTTGCTGCAATATCAGGTGATGAAGATTACCATGAGGCCGCTAAATATTTTTGGGAGAATGTTGTAGAAGAGCGCTCTGTTGCTATTGGAGGGAATAGTGTAAGGGAACATTTTCATCCAACTACCGATTTTGCTTCAATGATTACCGACGTACAGGGACCCGAAACCTGTAATACTTACAACATGCTCAAATTGAGCAAAAAGCTCTTCCAGGCAGAAGGTTTGGAGAAATATTTAGATTATTACGAGGAAGGTCTGTATAATCACATTTTGTCGTCTCAACATCCCGAAAAAGGAGGGTTTGTCTATTTCACCCCTATGCGTCCGGGACACTACCGGGTGTATTCTCAGCCGGAAACCAGTTTCTGGTGTTGCGTAGGCTCTGGTATTGAAAACCATGGCAAGTACAATGAATTCATATATGCCTATTCTGAAAATGAGCTTTATGTGAATCTATTTATTCCTTCTACTCTCAATTGGGAGGAGAAGGATTTTTCATTAACTCAGAGAACCAATTTTCCTGAAGAAGAGTCCACATCATTTCTCATCGAGACTAAAGATCCTAAGGAATTAAACTTAAAAATAAGATATCCACGCTGGATTTCGCAGGGGGAGTTCAACGTTGAAGTAAATGGAAAACCGTTTGAGGTGAATACAACTTCCGGGAATTACTTCAGCATTAAAAGAAAATGGAAAGATGGTGACAGGGTCGATGTGAAGTTGCCCATGCATCTTACTTCTGAAAGACTTCCCGATGGTTCAGATTACAAGGCTTTAAAATACGGCCCCATTGTATTGGCAGCTAAAACAGGCGATCAGGATATGGATGGACTTTTTGCCGATGATAGTAGGGGAGGTCATATTGCAGCCGGGGAGATCATTCCGCTTTCAGAAGTGCCTTATTTTATTTCAGATGAAACTGAAAAGGTTGAAACCCTGGTGAAGAAAGTGCCTGGTAAAAAACTGACATTTTCGGCGTCAGAGGTTTTATATCCTAATCAATTTAAAGACCTGGAGTTCATACCATTTTACAAGCTCCATGACTCCCGGTATGCCATTTATCTTCCTCTGGAAACTACTGAAGGGGTGGAGAAGATAAGGAAGGAACTGGAGAAAAAGGAGGAGGAAGAAAAGATGTTGGCGGCCTTAACCATTGACAGGGTCGCTCCCGGCGAACAACAACCGGAGGCCGATCATTTTATAGAAAGCCAGAATTCAAACATCGGCACGCATCGGGATAGGCACTGGAGAGATGCAGAAGGCTGGTTCAGTTATAACCTGGTCGATAAGGAGAAACAGGCACGAAAACTTAGGATCACTTACTTTGGAGGAGATGAAGGGCGCAATTTTAAAATCTTCATTAATGACGAACTCATTTCCGAAGAAAGTTTTTATGGCCTGGAGGGAAACAGGTTCTTTGAAAAGGATTATAAACTTCCTGCCGGAGTGGTAAAAAATAGCGATGGTATCTTAAAGCTGAGATTTGAAGCAGTCCCAGGTTCGCGTACTGCAGGAATTTACGATGTTAGATTATTAAAGGATAAAGAACAGGACTAACCCGAAAAGTAGAATATTAATAGAGTTTTTAAGTCGGGAGTACGAAGATTTTTCTGGCAAGATTGTTAAATTTAAAATTTTGTTAATTATTCATAAGTGTTTTAATGACACTTAATCAAAAAGAAACTTATATTTGAGTATCTGTTTTAAGCAATTACTATTAAGATGAAGAATTATGTTATAGGCCTTGATTATGGAACCGACTCGGTGAGAGCTGTTTTGGTGGACTCCGAAAACGGGAAGGAACTGGCCTCAGATACTTATTATTACCCACGATGGAAGGAGCAGAAATACTGTAACGCAGCGATAAATCAATTCCGGCAACACCCTTTAGATCATATTGAAGGTCTTGAAAAAACCATTAAAGGAGTTGTAGAAAAAAGTGGAATTGATGGCCAGGCTGTAAAAGGGATCTGCATAGACACCACTGGCTCATCCCCAATTGCAGTTACTAAAGAAGGAACTCCATTGGCACTTGTGCAGGGTTTTGAAGAGAACCCCAATGCTATGATGGTGTTGTGGAAAGACCATACTGCCATTAAGGAAGCTAATGAGATCAATGAGCTGGCAGAGAATTGGGGAGGAGAGAATTATACCAAATACGAAGGAGGAATTTATTCCTCCGAATGGTTTTGGGCGAAGATCACCCACGTCATCAGGGAAGATGAAAAGGTTAAAAATGCAGCTTATTCCTGGATGGAGCATTGTGATCTTATGACCTTTATGCTCATTGAAGATCAGGATTTGCAGTCATTCAAACGAAGCCGCTGTGCTGCCGGGCATAAAGCTATGTGGCACGAAAGCTGGGGCGGACTTCCTTCCGAAGATTTCCTCAACAGGCTGGACCCTTATTTAGGTGAGCTTCGCGGAAGATTATACAACGAGACCTACACCTCCGATGAGGTTGCCGGGAACTTAAGTGCCAAATGGGCTCAAAAATTAGGATTAAGTACAGATTGTGTTATTGCAGTAGGGGTTTTTGATGCACACTCTGGCGCTGTAGGTGCTAAGATCGATAAACACACTTTAGTTCGGGTAATGGGAACCTCCACCTGCGACATTATTATATCTTCCAAAGAAAACGTTGGAGATAAAACTGTAAAAGGAATTTGTGGGCAGGTAGACGGTTCGGTAATTCCGCAAATGATAGGTCTCGAAGCAGGGCAGTCCGCTTTTGGAGATGTGCTGGCGTGGTTCAAGGATGTACTTTCCTGGCCCCTGGATAATCTTATTTATAATTCGGATATACTTTCTGAAGAACAAAAAGAGCAACTAAAGGCAGAAGCCGAAAAGAACTTCATCAGGAAACTTTCTGAAGAGGCAGAGAAAATTGACATTTTTGAGAGCCTGCCAATCGCCCTTGACTGGATCAACGGCCGAAGAACCCCCGATGCCAATCAGGAGTTGAAAAGTGCCATTTCCAACCTGTCTTTAGGTTCTAAAGCCCCCCATATTTTTAAAGCTTTGATCAATGCAATTTGCTTCGGTTCTAAAGAGATTGTCAACCGTTTTGAAGAAGAAGGCGTGAAGATCAATAGTGTGATAGGAATTGGAGGAGTGGCGAGAAAATCCCCTTTTATAATGCAAACCCTGGCAAATGTGCTGGATATGCCAATTAAAGTAGCAGCTTCAGATGAAGCACCTGCCCTTGGGGCGGCCATTTATGCAGCTGTTGCTGCAGGTCTTTATCCAAACGTGATCGAAGCCAGTAAAACCCTGGGCAGTGATTTTGAAGCAGAATATCTTCCGAAGAAAGAGGAGGTGAAAATCTATGCCCAATTAATGCAGGAGTACAAAGAATTGGGCGCCTTTGCCGAAAAAAGTGCAACCAGAAAAATAAACCAACAATGAGTTCTATTTATCAGGAATTGAAACAGGAATGTTATGAGGCCAATATGCAGCTCAATGCATTGAATCTCGTGATCTATACCTTCGGAAATGTGAGTGCCGTAGACCGCGAAAAAGGTGTTTTTGCGATTAAGCCCAGCGGCGTGCCCTATGAAGATCTAAAACCTGAAGATATTGTGATCCTCGATTTTGATAACAATGTCCTTGAGGGGGAAATGAGGCCTTCTTCAGACACTAAAACTCACGCTTTCTTATATAAGAACTGGAAGGAAATTGGCGGAGTGGCACACACCCACGCAACCTACTCGGTAGCATGGGCGCAGGCGCAAAGAGATGTTCCAATCTTTGGAACTACTCACGCCGACCATTTAACCACCGATATTCCCTGTGCTCCGCCAATGCGGGATGATCTCATTGAAGGGAATTATGAACACAATACCGGGATACAGATCCTGGACTGCTTCAGGGATAAAAACCTGTCTTATGAAGAAGTTCAAATGGTGCTTATAGGAAACCACGGACCATTTACCTGGGGCAAGAATGCAGCCAAAGCGGTGTACAACAGCAAGGTTTTGGAAGAGGTGTCAAAAATGGCATTTTTGACACTTCAGATAAATCCCGATGCCCCAAGACTAAAGGACTCACTTATTAAAAAACACTACGAACGTAAACATGGCAAAAATGCCTATTACGGTCAGAAATAATTAAACGAATCAGACCTCACAGGTTTTTAAAACCTGTGAGGTCTTTTTAATGAAATATAAAAAACCCCTAATTCAGAATAAATGATCAGTACAGAAGAAAAGGAAATTTGGTTTGTAACCGGGAGTCAGCACCTTTACGGGGAAGAAACTCTTAACCAGGTCGCAAAGAATTCCGCAGCCATAGTTGATGGGTTTAATGGATCAAATAAGATCCCATTAAAAATTGTCCACAAAGAGACGGTAAAGACGCCCGATGAGATCACAGACCTTCTCCAGCTGGCCAACAGCGAGAAAAAATGTATTGGTATCATCACCTGGATGCACACTTTTTCCCCCGCCAAAATGTGGATTAGAGGCCTTAGTATTCTCAAGAAACCTATTTGCCACCTTCATACACAATTCAACGCCGAGATTCCCTGGGGAAAGATCGATATGGATTTCATGAACCTGAACCAGTCTGCACACGGAGACCGGGAATTCGGTTTTATGATGTCCAGAATGCGCAAAAAGAGAAAGGTGATCGTAGGCCACTGGCAGGAAGAGCGCGTACAGCAAAAGATTGGCAATTGGTGCAGAGTGGTACTGGGTTGGGATGAACTGCAGAACCTTAAAGTGGCTCGAATTGGTGACAATATGCGCGAGGTTGCTGTAACTGAAGGTGATAAAGTGGCAGCCCAGATGAAATTTGGAATGGCAGTTAATGGTTATGATTCTTCGGAAGTGGTAGCACATATCAATAAAGTTTCAGATGCAGATATTGACAAACTGCTGGAAGAATATGAATCTTCATACAATCTTTCAGAAAAACTTCAGAAGAATGGCGAGAAAAGAGACTCGTTAAAAGAAGCTGCAAAAATTGAACTTGGCCTTCGTTCATTTCTAGAAGAAGGCGGATTTAAAGCTTTTACCGATACTTTTGAAAACTTAGGAGAACTGAAACAATTACCGGGAATTGCCGTACAACGTTTAATGGCCGATGGTTACGGCTTTGGAGCCGAGGGAGACTGGAAAACAGCTGCGCTTCTGCGAGCCATGAAAGTAATGACCCAAGGTCTTGAGGGGGGAACATCTTTTATGGAAGATTACACCTATCATTTTAGTCCGCAGAAATCCTATGTTCTGGGGTCGCACATGCTCGAGATCTGTCCCACTATTGCCGATGCTAAACCTTCCTGTGAAGTACATCCGCTGGGAATTGGCGGGAAAGAAGATCCGGTTAGGCTGGTATTCAATTCCCCTGAAGGCCCTGCACTCAATGCTTCCTTGATCGATTTGGGCAACAGGTTCAGATTAATAGTAAATGAAGTGGAGGCCGTAAAACCTGAAGCAGATCTACCAAATTTACCTGTCGCACGGGTGCTTTGGGATCCAAAACCAGATCTAGACATTGCTGCAACCTCCTGGATACTTGCCGGGGGCGCTCATCATACTGTTTACACTCAGGCTCTTACTACAGGATTTCTTGAAGATTTTGCAGACATTGCCGGTATTGAATTACTGGTGATAGATGAAAAGACAAATTTTCGGGAATTCAAAGATAAAATCAACGCTAACGAAGTTTATTATCACCTGTTTCAACACGGGATGTAGAACCAAACCAACTCAATTATGAATACTGTAAAAAGAAGTTTTTTAAGCTGTGGGTTATTGATTTTAGCCCTTGCATTCGTGCAGTGCAAAAATGAAAATAAAGAAACTCAAACTTTAGACGAGGATACTACTAAGGTAGATCAGGAAGTTTTGAAAGAGGATTTTGGCACAACACCCGATGGTGAGCAGGTTGAACAATACACCCTTAGGAATGAAAACGGAATGGAAGTGAATATCATCACCTATGGGGGGCGAATCACTTCTCTAACGGCGCCAGATGCAGAAGGAAATTATGAAGATGTTGTACTGGGATTTAATTCGCTGGAACAATATCTTGAAGATAATCCCTTTTTTGGAGCTTTAATTGGCCGCTTTGGTAACAGGATCGCAAATGGAAAGTTCTCCCTTGATGGTGAGGAATACACACTTGCACAAAATGACGGACAAAATCATTTACACGGTGGGGAAAAAGGCTTTGATAAAGTAATATGGACTGTAGAAGAGGCGGGTCCCAGGATGCTTAAGCTGTCTTACGTGAGTGAGGATATGGAAGAAGGCTACCCCGGTAAGCTTGAGACTATTGTTACCTATACTTTGAATGATGATAATTCTCTCGATGTGGACTATGAAGCAACTACCGATAAAAAAACGGTGGTTAATTTAACTCAACATGCGTATTTCAACCTATCAGGAGATTTTTCTGAATCTATTCTTGATCATGAAATCAAGATCAATGCAGACCAGTATTTACCTGTTACTGAAAATTTAATCCCTACAGGAGAACTACAGGATGTTGCAAACACAGCTTTTGATTTTAGAGAGCCGAAAGAAGCAGGAAAAGATATAGAAGCAAGCAATGAGCAGCTTCAAAGAGCCGGAGGTTATGATCACAACTGGGTACTGAATGAGCAGGATAGCGGGATGCGTTTTGCTGCTTCTGCATACCATCCGGCAAGTGGTCGTTTTATGGAGGTACACACCACCGAACCCGGAATCCAGTTTTACTCAGGAAACTTCCTGGATGGAACTTTACCGCTTCAGTATGGGGAAGGGAATTATGAAAAGAGGAGTGGCTTTTGTCTGGAAACACAACACTATCCAGATTCGCCAAATCAGGAAAATTTTCCGTCGGTAATCCTTGAACCGGGAGATACATATACTTCAAAAACTTCCTTTAAATTTTCAGTAAAATAATATGCAGACATTAGATACTTTTGACTGGATTTCGATCGGTATTTATTTTGCTATTCTTTTGGGGATTGCCGTATGGGTAATTCAAAAGAAACAATCTAATACAGAGGATTACTTTTTAGCAGGAAGGAATGTGGGTTGGTTTGTTGTTGGGGCTTCCATTTTTGCATCAAACATAGGTTCTGAACACGTAGTGGGATTGGCAGGGGCCGGTGCCGGAAATAAACTTCCCATGTTGATCTATGAGATACAGGCCTGGGTGGTACTTATTCTTGGTTGGGTATTCCTCCCTTTCTATGCCCGAAGCGGGGTGTTCACAATGCCCGAATTTCTTGAAAAAAGATTTGATGCAAGGTCTCGTTGGGTGCTGTCTATTTTTTCAATTATAGCATACGTTCTTACTAAAATTTCTGTAACTATTTATGCAGGAGGAATTGTGGTTTCGGCGCTATTGGGAATAGATTTTTGGACAGGAGCCCTTTCTACTGTAATCCTTACGGGTATTTACACAGTACTTGGCGGCATGAGAGCCGTTGTTTACACTGAGACCCTGCAGGCTATCATTCTTGTTCTTGGAGCAGCAGCTTTAACCTTTATCGGTCTCGATAAAGTTGGAGGTTGGGGGAGTATGGTAGACACTGTAGGTCCCGAATATTTTAATATGTGGCGCCCTGCTACAGATCCTGATTTCCCATGGCCTTCATTGTTGATCACAAGTACAATTGTTGGGATTTGGTATTGGTGTACAGATCAATATATCGTTCAAAGAGCTCTTACTGCCCGGAATATTAAAGAGGGTAGGAGAGGAACGATCTTCGGGGCACTTTTAAAACTACTGCCGGTATTTTTATTTCTTATTCCCGGGATTATTGCACTTACTCTTAAAATGAGAGGAGAACTTCACTGGGATAGCCCAGACCAGGCTTTTCCTGTTTTAATGAGTAACCTGTTACCATCTGGTTTAAGAGGATTGGTCGCTGCAGGATTGCTGGCAGCACTAATGAGTTCTCTTGCATCGGTATTTAACTCCTGTTCCACGCTTTTCACTGTGGATATTTACAAGAAGCTTAGGCCTAATACCCCAGAGAAGAAACTGGTAAGAACAGGCCAGATAGCTACCGTTGTAATTGTAATTATCGGAATTATCTGGATACCAATTATGGCTAACATTTCTGGTGTGCTGTATGAATATCTACAAAGTGTACAATCTTATATTGCTCCTCCCATTACCGCAGTTTTTCTCCTTGGAATTTTCTACAAGAGAATTAATGCAACCGGAGCTTTTGTAACTTTAATAACGGGCCTTATTGTTGGTGCGATACGCATTGTTCTTGAGATCATGAAAGACTCACTTGATCCAGACGGTTACCTGTACGTTTTGGGAGGAAGTAATTTCCTTTCCTTTGGAGCATGGTTTTTCCTCTTCTGTATTATCCTAATCGTAGTGGTGAGTCATCTAACTGCTGCTCCACCTGAAGAGAAGACAGATAATCTCACTTTTCAAACGATATCTGAGGAAGAGAAAAAGAACAATAAGAATAGTTACAACTGGAAGGACATTGTTGTATCTGTTATCATTCTAATAATAGTGGCTGCAGTAATGATATTCTTTAGCGGGGAATAATTTTCATGTTTCAAGGAAAAGTGAAGTGGACTGAGAAATTTAAGCCAGGTGAAAGTTAAATGACAGGTGAAACTGAATAATAACAACCATAATATAGATTTTAGATTATTAACCTTAAAACCAATAATTATGACTTATTCACCAATTAAATTTCTCAGGTCTGCCATGTGGACATTTGTCTTTGTCTTTACAGCATCGGGATGGGCCCAGGATGGTACAATTTACCCAATGGAAAATCCCAAAGAACCAAATGCCATTCCGTTAGGAACCGGGGGTGTGGAAGATCAGCCTGCTCAGGAAACATGGTTTCGACAATGGGGCGATCCTATGGCGCGAAATATTACTACTGCAACGCTTACCCCTTTTTTACCCGATCCAGATAAAGCTACAGGTACCACAGTTATTGTGGCTCCCGGAGGCGGATTTAGATGGCTTTCTATGGGAAATGAAGGCTGGGAAGTTGCTGAAGCCCTTGCCGAAAAAGGAATCGCCGCCTTTGTCTTAAAATACCGGCTGAACCCAACTCCCGAATCCCTTGATGACTTTAGTGCCTGGATGAATCGCCCTATGACACCTCCTGCGGAAGCTTCAGGAGATGGGGAACCCGCAGCACGACCTGAGCGTCCGCGATGGAACCTGGACAATCAACTTGAAGATGCCGAGGCGGCTTATGCCATGATCGTTGAACGTGCTGAAGAATGGGGTGTGGATACTACCAATATAGGAATGATTGGCTTCTCGGCCGGTGCAGGTCTTACAATGCATTCTACATTAAATTCAAAAACTATGGATCTTGCTTTCATTGGGCCTGTTTATGGTGGTTTGAACGAAGTGGAGGTGCCGGAAAATGCTCCTCCAATGTTCAACGTAATTGCTGCTGATGATTTTCTCTTTAATGGAGAGTTTGGCTTGATTGAGTCCTGGCATAAAGCCGGAATACCTGTTGAATTCCATCTCTACCAGAACGGAGGGCATGGATTCGGCCTTGGAAATCCTGACCGCACGAGCAATCGCTGGTTTGATGCTTTTATTTACTGGCTTGAAGTAAATAAATTTCTCAAAGCAGGAGCTGAAGATTAAAGAGAGGCAAACCAGAAGTCAATATCTTTTTAAAAGATGTTGCTAACTAAAAGAAAAAGCGCAAGTTGTAAGTTACATTTAAAACTTACTGCTTGCGCTTAATTATTATAAGGTGTTTATCAGTTTTTGAATAGACTTATATATCTAATCTTTGTCTATTACCAGATTTTTAAAAGCTGACCCAAAGATTAAATAACTGGTGTTTCCGCCAATCGTACCCTCGTTTTGTCCCCACAGGAATGGCCAGTCGTCATAGTTTTCAAAATGGTCTGGTTTTCTAAATAAAATACCCGGAGCAACATTGCCGGGTATGAATGAAAAGTCTGCTCTGTTATTGCCATAGAATACTTCCTTGGGACGTGCTGCACCCACTGTTGCCACTAAAGAATAATTGTGATAGGGATGGTTGCCAAATAACCAGTCCGTCGCTTTATATGCATGCTTGTCATCGATAATATCCGGGAAATGTTCATTGGCAAAACTAATGGTAGTACCAAAATTTACTATGAATCCACTCCCTGCCCAGTTACCAAGACCAATAGGTACTCCGTATGGGTTATCGTCTTCAAGCCCGGCAATATATTCATTGTATTTCACCACATATGGTCGTAGCTTTTCCTTATAAGATGCTTCCATGTGCGGTATCCCGTGTAATGCAGTCAGTATTACAAAACTAACATTCCGGTCTAGGGCAGGCCACAAAAGCTCCTGAAATTTATCTTTATATTGTTGCTCTCCTGTTGAGATATAAAGCTGAAGATTAGTTGAAATATCTGCTACAGATGCCCACTCCCTACCCGTACTGTCCTGTGGCTGTTTGGCAATCAATTCTGTTGCTTCCTTCAGCAGCCTCTTGGACTGAAATAGTGCTCTTTCTGAAAGATCGTCATTATAACCTTTTAGTGCCCGGCTTGCTGCAGCAAACACAGTTGCGGCCCTAAGATCCAGACTGGGATTGCGGCTGGTAAAAGCCCACATATCATCTTTAACTCCGCTCGACTCACCATCAGCAGCTATTTCGTAAGGGCCAAGTTCAGCATTGTATGGAAGTCCGTCTGTTAATGAGGCGGCATCTCCCAGGTGATGGTAATTATAGAGTACCGAATTGGAAAGTGTCTGCGCCATGTGTCCAATAATTTCAGCCTGCGCCACTAGGTTAAGGGTGCCATGCTCTATAAATTGGAGTATATCTGGAGTTCCATCTGGGCGATGAAGAACAACATGCCGTGCTTCTTGATCAACAAAAGTCTGGTCGCGTAAGGGTTTAAAAGATTCCCAGGTCTGTACAAAGTTCTGCACCACACTAATATTGGAGTGCGTCTCGATATCAAAATCTCCTGCGTCAAAAAAACCACCTACGTTCAGTCCTGGGATCAATTCGAGGGCTTCATATTCGGTATCGGTTGTTGGTCCCTGATCATGAAGGTCAAAATGATCGGTATTTGGAGGAGCCTGGAGATATCCATCTTTAAAAGGTTCCCCGTGCCAAACCCTGTATCCTTCCTTTACGAACATATGGTTCATGTGTATTGGAATCCAAATGTCGCTGGTGGCGTCAGTAATTTTATCGTAAACGCTTTTGTTTATTATAAAGTTATTTGTTTTAGTGTCTCCATACTGGATATAATATATACCCGGAGTGTTAACTGAAGAAAAATCGAATTTCACATAGTGATATTTATAGTAGTCACCCCATGGTTCTATTTTGCCATTAAATACTTCGGTAGTTTTGCCGTTCTCATCTATTTTATGAACAGATGCTTTCTCAAGCGGTTTAGCTTTTTTGTCGAGTTCAATGACTGAAACTTTTTGCTGGGAGGGAAGATATCCAACCTGTGAAAAACCTATATTCGGTTCTCTTACCCAGTTGTTAATGGCGTTTGGTTCTACTGTCCAGGTTAAAACTTTACCGGTTTTTCCTGCCGGTAGCAAACTCCGAACCACAAACCAGCCGTTTTGAGCAAGTACCCGGCCGTCAAAAAGCATTAGATCGGCATCCTGCGAAGTGATCTTTACCATGCGTTCGGGTTCATCGGGGGCAAGAAGTAAGGTGCGCCCTGTTTCAAGAGGCAGCACATCGATGAATTCTCCGGTACCTCTGTCGTCGTAGGTTTCATAACCTTTATACTGTTTGAGCTTTTCCGAATTTGGTCTAGTAACAGTGTTACCAACCACGTAACGGGGAAAACGGTTGATACGCTCATCCATTAAGTAGGTTTTAGCCCAGTATTGCGAGGGAAGAAACTCTAGATTGAACCCGGCGCTTCCTTCAAGCTCTTTAGGAACTGGTTTGTCCAGGTAAACCGAAATTTCCACACCTTTACCCTTAGCAGTAACCACTACTCTAGATTCAAAATCAAAATCATCATAGCTAAGAACAGACTCAATACTATTAGAAGCACGGTTTACCTTCCGCGTAGGTATACTGGGAACGAGGTCCCACTGCTCGGGAGTATTGGAAAGCCTTACTGCTCCACCTTGAGCTGTTCTTACGCCATGGTGAATGAGCTCGATTCCGGCGGTTTTTTCATCATTAAACCCTCCTGTAAAAAGGTTATTGTAAACAAGAACATTGACCCCTTGTGTCTCAAAATACTCCAGGTCATTAAGTTTTAATGTCTGGCTCCATGTCATATTGGATGCCATTAATAGCAGCACTACAGCCGATAAAATTTTTATTCTACTCATCTTGATTTAAATAAATTTGCACTGAATTGGCAGGTGAAGTGTAAATATAACACAAATCTTTTTTACCACTATTTTTATGAAGTGCTAAATTGCAATTATACAGGGATTTAGCCTTTTAAAAGAATGCGCTATTTTGTGCGAAAGGAATCTAAATATTAATCCTGAGATTTAACCATCTGACTAAATTAACATCTATTAAAAAAAATCACGTGCTCAATAAGAGCATTGAATCAAATTAATGCTCAACGACAGCAAAATTTAGCAAATCTTATTTTTGAAAAGAGAAGTTCCGGTTTGTAAACCTCTTTGTTTTTAATATACAACTTCACCAATGTGTTTTTTGTAGAATTTCCAGGCTTCCCGGGCCACATCTCTTCCCAGTTCCAATCCGGCTATATTATCTGACTGGATATGGTATCCTCCCATAACCCTTGAAATACCTGCCATTTCAGCAGTTTCAGTAAAAGTTGGGAATTTTAAAGTGACAGTATCTCCTAAATGCTCAGGTTCCGTCATCGCGCCTGCAACCAGTGTGGCTTCAGATCCAAACTCATCACTTCCTGTCCACAGTTTTAGAGCTTCAGCACAACCTCCGCTAATAGTGCTATGACCCGAAACATAGGAAGGAAAAGGAGGGCATAAAAAAGTGTCGGGAGAATAGGGTCTCCATTCGGTGCCGTTTAATTCAGTAAAACCCTTATCTGGTCCGCCCCAGGCTTTTATCTTTTGATCTTTGTAATAATGATGTACCAACGCATTTGGCCTGGCAGAATCATAGAACATTTTTGCATCCCAGGAAGCTATAAAAGCATCCATCGCAACCACCTGTACATAGAAATACATTTTCACATCTTCATCAAGGCTATTATTATTCCGAAGGGAAACCTCCTGAGCAAATTTTAGCCAATGCCCCGCCTGCTGAACTGATTGTGGCCCATCCCGCATAAACTCTACTAATGCTTTATCGTGATCTGTAAGGTTTGCCTGCAAATCAATCACCTCTTTCACCTCTTTTTCCAATTGTTCTGAACCTATTAATGGTGGCGGACCGGGGCGAAACTGGTCAGCCGATTGTAAGGCAATAGGTTTAACTTTATTCCAGAAAGGTGTTAAACATCCCGGAGCAAACTTTCCATCTTTACCATCTGAAAAGTACTTGGGCTGCCACCTGTTGAGGTCAACGTTTTCATCTGGAGAATTCACGGGCTTGTAATTGACATAATCAAAATAAGCTGTCCCGTTTGAGCCGGTTTCTTCTCCATATTGGTTGGAGCCATCTCCTTTTCTGGCTTCAATGACCGCTTTTGCAGCCAAATTTCCAATACCCTCTGGGGTAGTTGGATCTAAAGAATTGTTATTTGGGTCCAGACCCAATTCCCGCATGAAATTGGTGAACAGCTTCACATCTGAATAATAGTACTCACTCATGGCCCTGTAAGCTGCATAACTTATAGCGATTTCCTTATTCTTAAGGCTATGCTCATTACTGGGCCTTCTTTCAGCGCCAGTCAAATAGACCGGAATGGCCTTTTCATCATATCTCGACCAGGCGTCAAAAACTGAAGTAAATATCAATCCTAAATACCGGGAAGTAACTGTGGGCCGGGGATTGAATTTTTCGGTGTCATTTGCGGTGGCAGTTAGAGCCATCTTCCCCCATTGGTAAGCAACATTTTGACCAGCCTTTGAAGAATCTTTTTGAATGGAGCAAATTTCTTTATCCCCTATGATATCTGCCGAAGTAGCATTATAACTAATAAAGATGGTTAGCGAAAGTAAAATTGCCTTTTTCATTTTCTTAGATGATTAATATCGAGCTATTTTAACCTTTTTTTTAGTAAAATCCTAAAAATACTCCCTTAACATGTGTCCTTCGGAAATGGCGAAAAGGAGTACAGCTATTTTTTAATTTTACCCAGCCCGCACAATTCCAACCAGTAGCCTGTTCTTTTCTTTCTCATATTCTGAAGAAAAACCATATTAGGTTTTCTTCAGGTTTAATGGAATAATGCCTGAAGTGGGGTGTCAAAAATGCCATTTTTGACAGGTATTATTTTTCATTCAATAATTTATCTGCAGCGAGGATCAGGAAGAGATAATCTGTGGTTCCGCCTCCCAAAACGTATTCTGTTTGCTGCCATAGGAAAGGCCACTCGAGCAATTCAGGAAAATCGGGGCGAATTAAGGCTGTTCCCGAGCCAATTCCGCCGGGAATATGTGAAAAATCTCCTCTGTTTACGCCGTACGCCTGAGTTAATGATCTGGATCCCACGCCTGAGGCAAAGGAAGAAGTGTTCACGCCGGGATGGACCCCTAAAACAAAGTTCATGGCACTCAGCATGTACTTCGCAGGGAAAATATCAGGATAACTGGTGTGGAAAAAGTATTGTTTTACCCCAAAATCCTGAATTCCCCAACCTGCTCCCCAAATATCGGGTTCATAGGGCATTCCATAAGGCGTTTTCTTTTCCTGTTCCTGCACAGTTTGCAAATGACCTTTTACAGCGGCTCTTACTTTCTCTTTGAAATTTTTATTATTGATAAAAGGAAGAGCAGGCCCAACTACCCAACCGGTTTGTGAAATATTTTCAGCAATAAGATTTGTGTTTGTAACCAGAAAATCAGCATACTTTTTCTCTTTTGTAGTTATCAAAAGTTCTACTGCAAGCATCACTTTTTGAAGCTCATTATCAGGTTTTATAACATTCCAGATTTCTTCAGAAATTTTGAGGCTACGCTGTGCAAGATCGGGGTTATAATCTTTCATTACCCTCGCTGCAGCAGCAAGGCCTGCGGCAGCCTGCAGTTCCCTGCGGGGGTTATTTTCTGTAAATACCCAACGATCATCGGGGGCTCCTTCAAGTCCTATCGGAATATCTTTATCTTCAGGTTTATTGGAGAAGGGAACATTGTCACTGTGGGTTACTGGATCACCTAACAGGATATACTGCCGCTTGGTGGGCACAATAATTCCGCGGTAAAACCTGTCTAGCGACTCGTAGCCCTTGACAATGGAAAGCAGTCCGTGTTCTATTTGCTGAAGAATATCCGGTTTTCCATCGGGTTGCAGGATCTCAACGATCCGCGTCTCCTGGTCTATGCTGGTGTTATCGTAATCTACCTGGAATATTTCATAAATGTGAGATAAACCCTGAACAGTAGCTGCCTGAGATTCTACTCTAAGATCGTAATCTCCCGCGTCATGCCAGCCTCCCTGGTTTAAGCCAGGGACATGCTCTCCTGGTTCGTATGTGGTGAGCGTTTCGGTGCCCTGAATATAGCCATCAAAATGATTGTGGTCTACTGGCGCCATGCGGGCATCGTCCATGTGGCACAGCCCGTGCCAAACCTTGTACCGGTCGTTCACCCTCATGTGGCACATTTGAACTGGCAGGAAATATTCGAGAGTTGGCTGCCATACGTCCCTCTTGAAAATGTCCTTATTAATTTGGAAAGGTTCAGTGGTGTAATCTCCGTATTCCACCACATACATTCCGGGATCGGTCACACTGGTAAAATCCAGTTGATAATACCTGTATCTCATAAAGTCTCCCCATAATTGAGGTTTTTGGGAAATGACTTCAGTGAAACCTCCATCGGTTTTTACCTTCAGAAGTTTGATGTCTTTTATATTAGTGTCATTCTTATCGGTTTCCACAACCGCAATTTTTTCCTGGGCAGGATGATATCCTACCTGTGAAACCTGCACTACAGGGTCATAGGTAAATTTTTCAAGAACGTTCGGAGTTACCAGCCATTCGATTGCATTTTTGGTAGCGCCAGCAGGGACCAGGGAACGCACGATAAACCAGCCGTTGCTGTGTATGGCCCGGCCGTCCAGAAGTTCCAGGTCATTGTTTTTAAGATTACGAATGGTTAAAGTTTGTTTAGCGTCTTCGGGAGCTACTGTAAGTTCCTTTCCGGTGGCCATTGGTTTCAGGCGGTATTCACCCTCTTTAGTATAAAACCCGGGGCCGTTAGCCTGCCGGTTAAAGATCCCGAATTCATCTCCCATGTAGTAAGATTTTCCGAAGAGAATTCCGGGGAAAAGTTCAATATTCATCCCTACTTTTCCAATCCATTCTTCGGGCAGCGGCTCATCAAGATCAACTACTATTCTGAAAGATTTTCCTTCCGGAAGCACTTTTAGGGTGTAAGACATGTCAAGCTCCGGATATATAATAGGGTTAAAACCCACTCTGTCTTTCGACGGATCTGGGTAGCTCATGCGAACGCTAATTTCCCCTTTTTGACGGTCTACCTGTCTCTCGCCCACTTTTGGAACCGGTTGCCATTGCCCCGGTGCAGGCTCCAGTCGAAGATCTCCGTTGGTGGCCACCCGAATTCCGTTTTGGATAAGTCCGACACCTCCCTGGTGACTTTCAGGATAAAAATCATGAGCCAGCATGACATTTGCACCCCGCCTTTCAAGATATTCCTGATCATTTATTCGGAAAGTATTAGTTGTGTCCTGGCTTTGCTGGGCAAACGCACTAAAAAAGAACAGGAACGGGAGAAACTGTAGGTAGGTCTTCATAGGATGGAATTTGAACCTTAAAAATAGCCCTTTAATGAATTTTTGACTTAATACTTTTTTGTCGTTTTCAGATAGTATTCTTTCAGCAGGCGCAGGATTCAAGCTAATATTTTATCTTTAGGTTTCAAAATCGATCTTCCATGAGAGTCTTTGGTTATTCTCTTCTTTCCGCTTTAATTTTTACCGCCTGCGTTAGTACACAGGATCCTGAAGGTGCAGATGACGAGATATTGGTTGAGGATTTTGAAATTGCTGCAAAAGAGCAGCTTCTTAATAAATGGTACCCTCTGTCTTTAGATCATGATAATGGGGGATATTATAGCCAAATTACCCGGGACTTTAAGCTAGGGAAAAAGCAGGATAAGATGATCGTTACCCAGGCAAGGCACATCTGGACCAATGCAATAGCTGGAGATATCTATCCTGAAAAACAAATGTATCTAAACAATGCAGAACACGGGTTTCAATTTTTGCAGGATGAGATGTGGGACTATGTGCATGGTGGTTTTTATAATTTTGTAACCAAAGATGGCGAACCTGTTTTACAACCGGGACAGGAAAAAACAGCCTATGGAAATGCCTTTGCCATTTACGGTTTAGCAGAATATTATCGTGCTTCCGGAAATCAAATGGCTTTGGAACTTGCTATAAATACTTTTTATTGGTTAGAAGCGATGGCTTACGATCCTGTTCATAAAGGCTACTTCAATGTTCTGGGGACTGATGGGAAACCCATAGCAAGAACTCCGGAATGGCCGTCTACATCTGATGTAGGATACAAGGATCAAAATAGTTCTATCCATATTCCTGAAGCTTTCACTACCCTTTATGAGGTTTGGCCCGATGAGGTATTGAAAGAGGCATAGAGGAGATGTTAATCCTTGATTTGAATACGATCATTCTAGAAAAGGATATAAAAGGAGGTGTCAAAAATACCTTTTTTGACACCTCCTTTTGAAAGACTATTTTCTTAGTCGTACCATGAGAACATCATGGGAATCTATTGTAGCCTTTAAATATTTACTGGTATCACCAATATCTTTGTGGTTGTAAAGGTCGCGAATCTTATACTTGTTGTTTTTTATCTCCAGCTGCCTGTTATGTAAATCGTCACCTATTTGATGTTTATTCCAGTCGAAATCAATAGTTCTGGGTGCATCTGCCATATTTACAATCACCATAGCCCATTCATCGTCTGCAAGGGGTTTTACCCAAATTTCAAAGTCTCCTTCATTGGTGAAGCGTAAAGCTGGTATCCCCAATTTATCCTGATTTACTGCAATTACTTCTTTATTGGTAAGTGTCATCACAGTTTCTTTTGAAGCTGTTCTAAGATCGTTCCCCATCACTAAAGGAGAAGTGAGCATACTCCACATTGCAAAATGAGATCGGTTTTCGGCATCAGTAAATCCATTTCCTACTTCCATCATGTCATAGTCATTCCATTGACTGGGACCTGCTGCCTTCCGGATATTGCCGCGCATGTTAATGATGGGCCATATACCCCATGAAGACCAGGTGCCATGACCTACTTCACAATCCCAGCAGTTAATAATATCTCCTGTAACCCGCCAAAGGTGGCCAATATCCTGAGCCCATTTCCATGGCTCATTATCTCCCCATTCACAAATGCTAAGCACTACCGGCCTTCCTGCTTTATAAAGAGCATCACGCATGGTTGTGTAGGAAGCTTCAGCATTTTGCTTCCCGGTGCTGCACCAGTCATACTTTAAAAAGTCCACACCCCATTCAGCATATTTTTTGGCATCCTGAAACTCATATCCACGATTTCCAGGATATCCGGCACAGGTTTTAGTGCCGGCATCACCATACAAACCGAACTTAAGCCCTTTGGAGTGTACATAATCTGCCACGGCTTTCATACCATTTGGAAATTTTTCTGGGTCTGGAACGAGGTCTCCATTTTCATCCCTTTCCCTGGTCATCCAACCATCATCTAGAACGATGTATTCATAACCGGCATCCTTTAGACCCAACTCCACAAATTTATCGGCAATATCTTTTACAAGTTGTTCATTGATATCTGTGGCAAATGTGTTCCAGCTGTTCCAGCCCATAGGAGGCGTTTCTGCGAGCCCGTCAAATTTTTGTGCAAATGTATTCAGGCTAATCGTGAGAAATAGGAGTAATATGATGTTATTTTTCATGCTTTATAATTTAAAAATATTCCCTGCCGAAGATCGAACAGGGAATATTTTAAGGCTAATTCATTTTATTTATTTTTTTTCAAATCTTACATTATCAATGGCGAAATTGAGAAGGATATCGGCACCCTGGAAAGCCATTCCAAATTCGGCATCTACAAGACCAAAATCTGGTTGTCCTAACGCTGAAACAGGAATCGTTACCGTTACCCAGTTTCCTTGAGTATCAAAAGCTTCTCCTGTTTCTTCCCACGGCTGCCAGTTGTAAAATGCGTCTACTCCCGTAGAGGCATTAAACCTAATTTTGAACATACCGTCATTGATAGGTTCAAAGGTGGCTAGGTCGAATTTCAATACATAATCATCCACATTGGAACCAACCATATCTGCTCCGTAGAAAGTGTCATCGTTTCTCCAGAACAGCTCAAACCATGCGTCTGATCCTGTTTGCTGGTTGATTCTTCCGTACTTGCTTCCGTCTAAAGAAACAGCAGGATTATCTTCGGGCTCAACAGCTCCCCAGTATTTACCTTTATTATCCCAGTCAAAGAAAACAGCATCGGTATCTGCAACAGGGTCTGGTCCGCTTCCGCATCCTCCCGGAGTGTCAAAACGAACATTGTCTATGGCAAAGTTTAGCAGTACATCTGCACCTTCGAAAGCCATTCCGAATTCAGCATCTATGAGACTAAAATCTGGTACCCCCAGCACGGAAAGCGGAATCTCAATAGTCTCCCATCCATCTGTACTAAAAGGTTCACCTGTTTCTTCCCAGGGCTGCCAGTTATAGATGGCATCCACCCCGTCTGAATCCTTGAACCTGATTCTAAACATTCCGTCGTTGATAGGTTCAATAACATTAATTTCGAACTTTAGAGAGTAACCCTGAAGATCATCTCCAACAATAGCGCCTCCATTAAGGGTACCGCCATTTCTCCAGAAAAGATCCTGCCATCCTGTTCCGCCTGTCTGGAAATTAGCCCTGCCATAACTGCTGCCATCAAGGCTTATAGAAGCATCATTTTCGGCTGCTACGTTACCCCAGTAAATACCTTTGTCATCCCAGTCAAAGAATACCAGCTCAGGATCACCAACAGGACATACCCCGCCTTCATCTGAAGGGAAGCCAAGTGCCTTCACCAGTTCGTTTGGTACAAGTAACCTATTGATCTCATGAATAACTCCATTGGTAGCTCCAATATTAATCATCACTATGGTTGATGGAATAGCATCCTCATAGGTGGGTTGTAATCGTGGATTATCTCCTGAAAGATCTACGGTGAAATTATCTTTATGTAGAGTAGAAATACTCAGTCCGTCTTTAAGTTGACTGGACATGATAACACCGGAATGTAAATGATATTCTAAAAGACCTTTTAGAAGTGCTATTTCTTCCGGAGTGTCAAAATCTTCCAGGCTTTCAAAATTTTCAATGACAGCAAAAAGCGCAGTAAAAGCATCGTTGTTAGGTATAAATGCCGTTAGCTCATCTTCTGCCAGCATTGTGGATAATCCTGCTTTTTCTGCAGCAGCAAGGAAGGAAGAGTAACCTTTGTCTTCAGCCCGGGCTTTGATATCCAGGGTTGCACCCAAAATGCTTTGGAAAACATTTTCAGGTAACAAAACCTTATCGATTCCGTGCATTACTCCGTTTACGGCCTGTACATCTGTAAGGACAATATTCGCGGTATCATAACTGGCATCAGAAATTATTGAATTATCGTCTACAGCAAAGCTGTTTCCATCCATAGCGATAAATTCAGAACCCGGAACCAGTGCAGAAAGTGTATTGTCCCCTGGTACCACATGATACATCAGGATTTCCTGAAGCGTTTCAACCGGTACATCTTCTAAAGTGGCCCATCCAAAAGCTCCGTTGAGCCGGCTAATCAAGTTTTCAAAGGCTGCATTTGTGGGAGCGAAAAAGGTGATAGGATAGGATTCATTTTCGGTGTCTCTAATGGAGAGCGTTTCGGTTAATCCTGCTCTTTCTATGGCAGCTGCCAACATTGAAAAATTTGGATTTGCTTCTGCGTGATCGGCTACTGTAGGAGGAACTAAAACTCCATCAATTACATGCAGCACTCCGTTGGTAGCACCAACATCTGATGTGCCGGGCTGGACTGTAGCCATGCCATTGAGAGAAATTCCTCCTTCTGTGTTTATAAAGAGATCAAGAAATTCACCTTCGGGACCTGTAGCCATTGTGGGTGCATATCCTGTAGATAGGTTATGGCTAAAGTCAGCCGTTAGTGTGCTTATCATATGATTTAGCACGAGGTTTTGAGTAACTTCAGAGTCTACACTGGAGAAAGCGGCGTCTTGTGGAGCAAATACGGTATAAGTTGTAGTTTGTCTAAGAATAGAATCAATATTCGTTTCCACTTCCCCCATAGCTCCGTAGAAAGAAGATAGGTTAGGAGTGGAGGAAATAATTTCACTGAGGTTGCGAGGATCATCCCCCAACTGTGGATAGAGGTCATCTTCCTTCTCACAGGAAACGAAGCCCACTACTGCCAGTAAAATTAAAAGAGAGTTTATTTTTACTTTTTTCATCTGATTATGGTTTGATTAAATGGAACCGGAATTTTGGTTTTTGAAGATTGGAAAGTAGCTCGCTAAACCTCCTTCCGGTCCCATTGTCTATTCCTTTTTATTTAGGTTTACAGAAATCCAAAGTCATCTACATAAAAGATGTACTGTGGCAGGGCTGTGTTAGTTGCTTCCTGGAAATCAATTCTGGTAATAAGTGCAGGAGCACCACCTGTTGGATACCAGTCTCTAAGAGGAATAACATATTTAGTCCATTGTCCCTTGATCAATTTTACCTGCACAGAAGCTGCAAAATCATTTAGAGCGATATTCACCAGTTGGCCTTCTACTGTTCCATACAAAGAAACAGTGAGCGCCTGATAATCGGAGTAAGGGATGTTCGTTGTAGATAAAAAGGTTAAACCAGACCATCCTTCACGATAACTGGCAATAGAGTACTGCCCAAGTGCCGGATCGGTATTCTCTACATCAAAAGTTCCGCCCCATTGGCTCATTTCCCAATCGGGGTTAAGCGCATCAATGAAAATGGAGTAACTAAAGCCATAAGACTCTGATTGTGCTACTGCTCCTCTGGCAGTTTCCAGGTAAATGTATGCCTGTTCTATTCCGTCTGGTACTTTAACTGTTACCTGGGTTTCAGAAACAGAAAGGATTTCTGCTTCACTTTCTACAAGGTTTCCATCTTCGGCAGTACCCGAAACAAAAGTAACTTTACTGGTTTCAGAAAAATCACCTCCAATGAGTGTTACGGTTTTTATACCCTCAGTGGTGGTAGCTTCAGTAAAATCTTCAATAGTGAGAAGCGAGAAATCATAAGTGGTCTCCCCGTGAAGATTTACAAGTCTCAGGGTATTTTCCTGCCCTACATAAGGAGCATTTCTTGGTACAGAAGTGAATGTAAGATCATCCTGGGTTAGTGCAGGGTTAAAGCTGGCTCTTACGCCATTAAACCATATTTCGGTAAGGGAAGAAAAATTCTTACCTCTAATGATATAGGTGTTCTCAAGTACTCCCTGTGTAACAGGATTATCTTCTCTAGCTTCACTTACACTTGTGATCACCGGAGGTTCACTTCCACCCTTTATCTCCTCGACGTCAAAGTCGCTTTCACAGGAAGTAAAAGAGCATATTACCAGGAGAAGTAAAAGAAGGGGGAATTTTGTGTTACTACTAAATTTCATAGTTTTTGTTTTAAGCTTTAGAATTAGTTTTCATCACCAAAGTCAAAGGGTACCGGCGGTTCTAATAATGCCGGGTTGTTTTGAATTTCGTTACTGGGGTAAGGAAATAACAGGTCATCCATGGTTGGAGTGAACTTCTCTGAAAAAATAGTAGGAGGAGTAGTAGAATCATCAAAAGTCCCTTTTTCCTGTGCTGCAAGGAATGGAATTGAAAACTCTGGTCCTCTTCTAATTACGTCGTACCAAAATTCTCCCTCAAGAGCAAGCTCAATTCTTCTTTCCTGGAAAACATCTTCACGAGTGTAAGACTCAAGAGCTTCAAGTTCTGCTCTTTCCCGTACCTTATTAAGGGCTTTGAGACCTTCATCGACAGGACCTCCACCCATTATTGCTGCTTCAGCTTTAATTAGGAGTACCTCAGCATAACGAATGATATAAGTGTTGTTGGGATAACTCATCATTCCTCCACCAACTTTGCCCACCACATACTTTTTGATTCCTACATTAGTTCCCTGAAAGTCGATGTTGTCGGGAACTGTGTAACCGCCATTGATATTTGGATATACTGCACCGGGAGCCATGATAGTACCATAATAGCGCGCGTCATTATCTTCGTAGGCGTCTTGCAGGCTTATGGAAGGACCTAAAGCAGACCAGCCATCGGCAAATCCAGAGATGCCTGAAGAACCATAAAAAGACTGAAGGGAATTTCCTTCTGAATACACTCCAGAATCTGTCCATTGTAAAGCAAACACAGATTCTACATTATTATCATTCTGTACGAGGAATAGATCATTGTAATCTTCCATAAGGCTGAAGGCGCCCGAGTTGATCACTTCGTTTGCAAGTTGATAAGCCATAGACCAATTCTCCTGATAAAGATGAATTTTAGCTAACATAGCCTTGGCTGAGTTGCTGTCTACTCTCCCGGTTTGGTACTGTGAAGTCTGGGTTCTATCATGTAGATTTTCCACAGCAAATTCAAGGTCACGCTTTATAAATTCATAAATATCCTCTACACGATTTCTTGGAACTACGGGTTCAAGTACATATTTGGTGTTATCTTCAAGAATAGGCACTGTTCCAAAGATGCGAACGAGATAAAAATATGCTGTAGCACGAATCATTTTGGCTTCTGCAATAGAGTTATTGACAACATTTTCAGGAACCTCTGGGCTTACCTTTTCAGGAAGCGTATTGATCACCGAGTTAGATTGAGCAATAACTGCATAGAGACTTTCCCATGCCTGTGTCAATGTTCCATGTTCTCCGGTAATAGCGAAAGTTTGAAATTCTGAATTTCGGGCATCCCAGGTACGGGCGTTACCCGAGGCCAACTCTCCTATGCCCCATGAAACATTACTTATAAATGAAAACCAGGGTCGGGAATAGAGGTGATTGGCTGCAGCTTCTACTTCAGCTTCGGTTTGATAAAAGTCATCAACGTTATAGGCATCTTCTGGCGTCCTGTCTAGAAAATCGTCGGAACAGGAACTCAGAATAAGTGCTGTAGTGAGTCCTGCCAGCACGAGTACTTTTTTTGTTCTAAATAATTTTATCATCATATCAATATTATAATTCAACATTTAATCCAAGCGTAAATGTTCTTGGTGAAGGATAACGACCGTTATCAACTCCCATCAAGAGAGTATTTTGGTTATATGTACCAACTTCCGGATCATAGCCGTAGTAATTGTCAAAAGTGTAAAGGTTCTGGATACTTCCGTATATCTTCAGGTTGTCCATGCCAAACTTTTTAGCAGTCTCTCTTTCAAGGGTATAACCTAAAGTTACATTTTGAATTCTTATATAAGAACCATCTTCAATATACCTGTCAGACATGATGATATTTGGGTTTGATTCACTACCCCTTACAAGACGCGGTTGCTGCCCATCTGGGTTTGCTACTGACCAGTAATCAAGAACGATTGGATCCTGGTTAACATAGTAACTGCTTCCTGCTGTAAGAGTTCGTTTTACACCACTAAAGACGTCATTACCATAGGATCCCTGAAGGAAAACTCCTAATTCAAAATTCTTATAGCTAAAGTTGTTCTGGAAACCAAAAGTGAAATCGGGATGAGGGTTACCAATAACAGTTCGGTCTTCACTATTAATAACACCATCACCATTGATATCCTCATACTTGATATCTCCTAACCAGGTAGTGCCAAAGAGTTCGTCACTAACAGGTCTTCCAAATTGGATAGGTGCATTTTCAAGGTCTTCGAGAGTGCGGAACATTCCTGCTACTTTGTATCCGTAGAACATACCCACAGGCTCTCCAACCTGGGTAAGAGTGACGTTCATATTAGAGTCACTTATATAAAGCGCCTGGTTAATCTTTAAATCTCCCAGAAGCTCTGTAACTTCATTTTTATAATGAGAAAAGGTAAGTGTACCACCATAATTAAAGTCTGATTCTCCTAAAGTTTTATAGCTTATCGCCAAATCAATCCCTTTGTTCACCATTTCTCCAAGGTTGATCCATGGGGCGGCAATAGCACCGGGTGACTGGCCTCCGGTTACAAAGTCTGTTACAGCGTATTGGAATAAAAAGTCTTTAGAAGTTTTATGCCAAAGCTCCACGGTGGTGTTTAACCTTTGGTCAAGTGCAGAGAAGTCCAGACCAAAGTTGGCCATAACCGATGATTCCCAGGTTAGATCTTCATTCTTATAGTTAGCGTATTCAAAACCTGTGCCTAATCCCGTGTTCATCGGGTTTAGAACTACACCATAGGCAAAGTTGGGTATGTTTTGATTTCCTACCTCTCCATATCCTCCATAGATTTTAACATCTTCTAGAGTAGTGAAATCTTCCATAAATGCCTCCCTGGAAAGTATCCATGAAGCAGCTACTGAGGGAAAATAACCCCATTTATTACCCTCTGCAAACTTGGAAGAACCATCTGCTCTTAAAGAGAGGGTAAAGTTATATTTATCATCAAAGGTGTAAATCGCACGTCCAAAATAAGACTCTAAAGCAGAGCTACCTATGTATTGATCTACAAGGTCATCTGCATTTCCCTGGCCAAGTACCGGTAGCTTATTACTAACAAATTGCCCGTCTACTGCGGTGACGCCTTCCCAGCTGGATTCCTGTACTTCCTGCCCCACAAGAACAGTTACCGCATGCTTATCAGCAAAAGAGTTGTTATAAGTAAGCAGGTTTTTTAAGATCCAAAAGGTGCTGTTTTCCCGAACAGCCTGGAAACGGTTTTGTCCGCTTTCGATGTTTCCGTAAGAATACGTAGGTTGAAAATAATCTCTCAGGGTATTGCCAACATCGCCGCCTATTTCTGTTCTAAAGGTGAAATTGGCAGGCAAATCAAGTTCTACAAAAATATTACCTAATACCCTGTTTCTTTCTACATTGTTTTGAATGCTTAATGCTTCAGCAATTGGGTTACGGGTTCCGTAGGCAATTTCATCTGGAGTTACGGGTCCTGCGAAAGATCCGTCTGGATTGTAAACTGCTGTGGCGGGATTGTTGAGAAGCGAAAGCGAAATGATCCCATTACTTTCGTTGTTCAGTGTGATCTTATCATTTGTTCTACTGGCAGAAATATTTACCCCTGTAGATATCCAGTCTTTAATATCGGCATTAATATTTGCTCTTACCGTCATACGGTCAAATCCAGAACCAATAACAGTACCTTCCTGATCGGTATAGGAGGTGGAGAGGAAGTAATTGATTCCTTCTTTTGCTCCTGAAAATGCGAGCTGATGGTTTTGTAAAATTGCGTCATCAAAAACCTGTGCCTGCCAGTCAGTTCCATGGCCAAGAAGGTCTGGATTAAGGAACTCTATTTGTTGATTTAGGTTGTAAATCTCTCCAATGTTGTTTTGGTGGATAGCATATTCCTGTAGATTCATAACGTCCATCTTATTAGTTGGACGTTGTAATGCAACATAAGTATTGTAGCTTAATTTGCTCTTGCCTAATTTCCCTTTCTTAGTGGTGATCAACACTACACCGTTTGATCCTCTTGAACCATAAATAGCGGTAGCTGAAGCATCTTTAAGAATGTTGATAGATTCGATGTCATTCGGGTTTAAAGCAGCCAAGGGACTTAGCCCTTCGGCACCTGCTTCTCCCGAAGTGGGTACTCCATCAATGATGTATAGTGGTTCACTAGAACCTGTAATAGAGTTTACCCCGCGTATTCTTACCGATACAGCGGCACCGGGCTGTCCCGAGTTCTTTGAAATAGCTACCCCGGCGGCCCGACCTTGCATAAGTTGGTCTACGCTTACCTGTGGTACGTTCTCCAGTTCTTCTGAACTAATTCTTGCTACAGAGCCCGTAATGTTTTCTTTTAATTGAGCCCCATATCCAATGACTACTACTTCTTCAAGTGCCTGGGCATCATCATTTAATGAGATATTGAGATTTTGTCCTGGAGTTACTTTTACCTCCTGGGTTACAAAACCTACATAGCTAAAAACGAGATCTGTTGGTCCCTCTACAGTAATTTGAAAATTTCCGTCAAAATCTGTTGTGGTACCATTTGTCGTTCCCTTTTCGATTACGTTTACACCCAAAAGGGGTATTCCATTACTGTCGGTCACAGTACCATGCACCTTCTCTTGTGTCTGTGCTATAGTCGCGGTCGAACAAAAGATCAGCATGAGTAAAATCTTGCCATAGCGATAGAAAACGTTTTCGCTCTTGTTTGGATTTTTGTACATAAGAATTTGTGTTGTTAATATTTGTGGTTAACTCGCTAAAGATTTCGGAAGCTTTCCAACCGAAGATTTGTTATATCTTCAGAACTGGAAAAATTTCCTTAGTCAAATTTAAAGCACATGTTAAGCTGTTGTTAATATTATTTTATCATTTAATGATGATATTTTTTCCCTATTTCGAAAAAGATTCTCCTTATTATAAGAATATATTACAGAGGCAGAGTCTGTATAATAGAGCACCTTAGTAGTGGAGAGAAAAATAGGGTGTGGAAAAGACTTTTTTAAGAGGGATTAATTCCGGGAGGTTAGATGTGATCTCACCAGTTTTCCTGAAGCTGAAATATTCTTTTCCTGGTTTATTTCTGAAGGTTTGATCCCGGGTAGAAGCGCCGCAGAAGACTCATCCTTGTCGGCTATAGACCAGTTAGCCCATGATAGATTGTGTTGCTCCATAAAATCTATCCATTCCCCCGTTTCCTGTTTGTAAACGGGCCCATCTCCGTTGGCATTTGTAGTTCCAAATTCAGTAACAAAAATGGCTAAGCCTTTGTTTATTGCTGTTAAGGCTGTATTTCTAAGTTCCTGTCGATGGGTCCCGGCATAAAAATGAAGTGTATAGGCTAAATTCTCTCCTTCTACCGGGTCTTCTGCAGCAAGATCTACCCGTTGAGACCAGTTAGGAGTACCAAGGACAATAATGTTGTCTGGGTCGTGTTGGCGAATAGAAGCTACAACCTCTTCATGATATGGTTTCAATACTTGTGGCCAGGAGATGTCAAGAGGTTCATTGTAAATCTCATAAATGAGATTTGGGTAATTTCCAAATTCTTTCGCTATCTCAGAAAAAAACTGTTGGGCTTCTATCAAATGATCTTCAGCATGATGATCATGCCAGTCAACAATTACATAAATACCCAGGTCTATTGCTGCTTCTATTATTTTTTTAACTTTTTCCTTTTCCCTCTCCGGGTGGTCAAGGTATCCTTCATGTTCTATCGCCATGGCTGCCCTTATGAGTTGAATATCCCATCCTGCTACGAGATTCTCTACAGTTTCGCGATTATAATATTGTGATTGCCACTGGCTCCAAAACAAGGACATCCCTTTTAATTGTACAGGTTGGCCTGAAGCGTCAACAATTTGTCCATTTTTTACTTTTAATTGCGCATGGGTGGCTACGGGAGTAACATTTTCTTCAGGTGAATTCTGAATTTCTTTTTTTGAGGAACAGTTGGTGTTTAAAGAGAATAGGATCAGGAGAAAAGAAAGTAGTTTTAAGTTTTTCATAATAGAAATAAATTGGCTTAGAGTACTCTTTTTATTCCGCTAAATTCCTCTCGATATTGGGAAGGAGTGCAATTTTTGCTCTTTTTGAATACTCTGTTGAAGTTGGCTATATTATTGAAGCCGCATTTAAATGCTATCTCTGCAATACTTAGATCTTTTTCTATTAACCATCTGGAAGCAAAACCTATACGAGTGTCATTCACATATTCTATTAATGTCTTACCTGTCCTTTTCTTAATGAAGCGGTTGAATGAAACAGGACTCATGTTAACTAGTTCAGAGATCTTGTTTAGTGAAATTTTATTTTGATAATTTTCCTGAACATATTCATAAATAATCTTGATTTTATCGCTGTTCTCAAAATTTTTATTATCTGAAGTGTAGGAAGAAAGCAAACGTTGATTTCTGGAGATCGCCAGATCCTGAAGAATGGAAATTAACTCTAGAAAATAATCAATACTGTCAATTTTAGAGAGGCGTAAAATTTTTGGGGTTACCTCTTGTGATATTTTTTCAGAAAAAAGTATTCCATGAGCAGAACGATCAAACATATCTTTAATAGGCTTCATTATTCTTCGGCTCAAGAGTCTCTCGTCAAAAAGGTCATTGTGAAATTGTATGGTTATCTCATGAATGTTCTTATTGCTGCAATTGTGAAGTTCCCAGCCATGCTGCAAGTTAGGTCCTACCAAAACCAGTTCAATGTTTTCTATATCTTCCATGCTGTCACCAATAATTCTTCTCACTCCTTTCCCGTTCAGAATAAAATTCAGTTCATATTCTGGATGAAAATGGATTGGAAAGTCGAAATCATCCTTAATTCTATCAAAAACAAGAAAACTATCTTCAGGGGATAAGGGGGTGATTTCCCTATGAGCTTGTGCAGTCATTTATTCTAAATTTTGTGTTCTGGAAAAAATTTCATTATTAAATGACAAAATCATATTAACCAATATCCTTTTGCTGGAGTAAATTTGAACATCATAATTTTTTGTGCTTATAATTGGAATTATCAAATTCTGGTAGTTAAAGATAAGCCAAGATTTATTAATAGAAAATATTTTGTCAAAACAGAAGTATGAAATCTACACTAAGCATAAAGGATTTTATCAAATACCTTATAGTTTTATCTCTTTTAGTTCTGAATGTTGGTTGTAAATCTATATCGGGTATAGATTATAACGCAATTAAAGTTTCAGATATCCAAGCAACAAATTCTACTAAATTGCTTTACCATAACATCCAAAGTATTTCCAGGAAAGGAATTGCATTTGGTCATCAGGACGCAACGGCCTATGGGATTGGCTGGAAGCACGATGAAAACTATGAAGTCTTAAAAAGTGATATTCAGAAAGTAGTAGGGGCCTTACCTGTAGTTCATGGTTATGATATTGGGCATATAGAACTTGGAAGAAATCATAACCTTGATACAGTTTCATTTGATCTCATGCGAAATCACATTCAGAAGCTATACGACAAGGGTGCTATAATAACAATGAGCTGGCATCTGGATAACCCTGTGACGGGTGGAAGTTCCTGGGATAAAACCCCGGCAGTTCCTGCAGTTTTAGAAGGAGGGGGGCAAAGAGACAAGTATGTTCTTTGGATAAAACGACTGGCAGAATTTTTTAATTCTCTGAAAGATAAACAAGGTAATGTTATACCCATAGTATTTAGGCCTTTTCATGAAATGAATGGTTCCTGGTTCTGGTGGGGCGGAGACAATGTTTCTCCAGAAGATTATAAGCAGCTATGGAAGGAGACTAAACAATTATTAGAGGAAAACAACGTACATAGCTTATTATATGCCTATTCTCCTAACACTGTTAGTAGTGAGGAAGAGTTTGAGAAGTATTATCCCGGAGATGAGTTTGTGGATATTCTTGGAGTTGACATCTATAACCACAGCGGTAATGAAGCTTTTACCAAAGATGTGAAGTGGAATTTAGAAATTGTAAAACAAAAAGCATTATTAGCCAATAAACCTTTTGCGCTCACCGAAACCGGTAATAATAATTTTGGAGAAGATCCTCTTTGGTGGACTCAGACATTGTATCCCGGGATTAAAGATTCGGGCGCCGCATGGATGTTGCTTTGGAGAAATGCACGGCCATCCCACTATTTTGCTACCTATCCCGGTGAAATTTCAGAAGAGAATTTTAAGGAATTTGCTGAACTCGAAGAGATCATTTTTCTGGATGAGGTGAAGGAATTAACTACTAATTAATTGAAGAGCCCCCCTATGTTACAAGGTTTAGATATTGCGATAATTTTAGCTTACCTGGTTGGTACCATTTTAATTGGTCTGGCATTGAGGAAAAAAGCTCAAAAGAGTAAAGATGACTATTTATTAGGAGGAAAAGATCTGCCCTGGTACATGCTGGGCCTCTCCAATGCCTCGGGGATGTTCGATATCTCTGGAACAATGTGGCTGGTAACACTCACCTTTGTTTATGGGTTAAAAAGTATTTGGATACCCTGGCTGTGGCCTGTCTTTAATCAGGTGTTTTTAATGGTATTTCTGGCCACCTGGCTTCGTAGGTCACAGGTAACTACAGGTGCAGAGTGGATACACTTTCGCTTTGGTAAAGGCCAGGGTGGAAATAGATCTCACACCATAATTGTCATTTTTGCCATCTTAAGCTGCCTTGGATTCTTAGCTTACGGGTTTATAGGATTGGGGAAATTTGTAGAAATATTTATTCCCTGGGAAATGGTTTCGGCCTACGTTCCCTTTAATGTTCCTGCTGAATATATTCCGCACTTCTACGGTGTGATCTTTACAATGTTCGCTGTTTTCTATTCAGTTTTAGGAGGGATGTCGGGAATAGTCTGGACCGATCTTCTGCAGTATTCAATTATGACAGTCTCCTCAATTGCTATTGCAGTAATTGCATGGCAGGCGATGGGAGAGGGAAGTATGAATGTCCCCGAGGGATGGATGAACCCCTTATTTGGATGGGAACTTGATATTGACTGGACCGGAATTATTGATGAAGTCAATGAGAAAATTGCGTCAGACCAATATTCCCTTTTTGGACTGTTTTTTATGTTAATGGTCTTTAAAGGAATTCTTTCCAGCATAGCAGGGCCTGCACCCAATTACGATATGCAGAAAATTCTTTCCACTAAGAGCCCTCTTGAAGCAGCCAAAATGAGTGCGTTCTCCATTGCAGCTTTAATTCCTACAAGGTATTTAATGGTGGGGGGCTTTTCGGTACTCGCCATTCTTTTTTATGATGACCTAAGACTTGAAACTGCGGGTATTCTCGACTTTGAGAAGATCTTGCCTGCAGCAATTGGTCAATTCGTGCCGGTAGGGCTGCTTGGTTTGCTCCTGGCCGGACTTTTAGCTGCTTTCATGTCTACTTTTGCCGGTACTCTCAATGCAGCTCAGGCATACCTCGTTAATGATATCTACTTGAGACATAAACCTCATGCTTCACAAAAGGAAGTGAAGAAAATGAACTATGGTAGTGGAATGGTGGTTGTTCTTATAAGCATCATCCTGGGCTTCTTTGTGCTTGATGTTAATTCTATATTACAATGGATTGTTTCAGCACTTTATGGTAGCTATGTTATTTCGAATACCCTTAAATGGTACTGGTGGCGTTTTAATGGTGAAGGCTATTTCTGGGGAATGGTTTCCGGTATTGTTCCAGCCATGATCTTCCCGCTCATCACCGATACTCTCGATCTCTATTATTTTCCTGTCATTTTGCTAATCTCCATTATAGGAAGCATCATTGGAACTTTCACCGCTCCTCCAACCGATGAGCGTATTCTTAAAGATTTCTACGTGAAGACAAGACCATGGGGATTTTGGAAGCCTATTCTGGAAAAAGTAAAACAGGAGAATCCTGAAGTAACCCGAAACCAGAATTTCTCAAGAGACATGTTTAATGTTTTAATAGGGGTAATTGCACAAACAGTTCTGGTACTCATTCCACTTTACCTCATTTTACATGAAAATATTTCAATGATAATTTCAATTGCAGTACTCGTGATCTGTGTTTTCATCTTGAGGAAAAACTGGTGGGACCATATCAAAAAAGAAGCTGGAGTAAATATTAAATAACCCTACAAAAAATGTCTTCAAATAAACAAAAAGAATTAATGAGTAAAATACCTCAATACGAGCAACTCATAAGAGAACATAAAGAGTTTATTCAAATTCCTAATATACCTTCTCAACAATCTAATGGAATTGTACAGCGCTATAAAAATCCCGTTGTTACAGCAGCTCACGCACCACTTCACTGGAGGTATGATTTTAATTCTGAAACCAATCCTTTTGGTCTGGAAAGGATTGGGGTAAATGCCACTTTTAACCCGGGCGCTATAAAGTGGAACGGGAAATATGTCTTGGCAGTAAGAGTGGAAGGTAACGATCGCAAATCTTATTTTGCAATGACCGAAAGTCCTAATGGCGTTGATAATTTCCAGTTCTGGGACAAACCTGTGGAACTGCCACAAACAGAAGAGCCCGACACCAATGTTTACGACATGAGGCTTACGCAGCATGAAGATGGATGGATCTACGGTATATTCTGTACAGAAAGAAAAGATAAATCCAATCCCGATACGAGCGCAGCAGTTGCGAATGCGGGAATTGTTAGAACCAAAGATCTTCTAAACTGGGAAAGATTGCCCGATCTTATTTCCAATTCCGGTCAACAACGAAATGTAGTCATGCATCCCGAATTTGTGAATGGTAAATATGCACTTTACACCCGACCACAGGATGGTTTTATTGAAGTTGGAAAAGGTGGTGGTATAGGTTTGGGGTATATTTTAGATATGACAAATCCTGTTTTAGAAGATGAAAAGATCATCAACCATAAAATCTACCATACCGTGTACGAGCTAAAAAACGGTCTGGGACCGGCACCTATTAAGACCGAAAAAGGCTGGCTACATCTGGCTCACGGTGTAAGAAACACAGCTGGAGGTTTAAGGTATACGCTTTACTTGTTCATGACCGATCTTCAGGATATTTCTAAAGTAATACATCAACCTGCCGGTTATTTTATGGCACCAAATTATGAAGAGACTGTTGGTGATGTCCCTAATGTGTTATTTGGAAACGGCTGGATCAAAGATGAAGATGGTAAAGTTTTCATTTACTATGCTTCTTCCGATACCCGAAGCCATGTGGCAGTTTCTTCAGTCGATAAGTTGCTGGACTATGTAATGAATACTCCGCAGGACGGTTTAACTTCAAAAGCATCGGTAGATACTATAATAGAATTAATAAATAGGAATAAAGAATTGGAGTAATGACAAATTCCACATCACAACTCAAGGCTGAACTTTCTGCAGAACTGGAAAATATTCTGATGTACTGGAAGGAGTTCAGCATTGATGAAAAGAATGGAGGATTTGTAGGTCAGCGAGATCATTGGAATAAAGAAGTTGTTGGAGCTTCCAAAGGAGTAATTCTTAACACCCGTATACTCTGGACTTTTTCGGCCGTTGCTAATCAGAAAGGAGAAAAATTTGGAGACTTGAGGTCATTGGCCGATCGGGCTTACGGGTATCTAAAAAAGGCATTTCGAGATGACATTTTTGAAGGGGTATACTGGGAGTTGGATGCCCTGGGTAAACCTCTTAATAAAAGAAAGCAGATCTACGCACAGGCCTTTGCTATTTATGCGCTTTCTGAATATTACATTCTTTCAGGAGCTGAAGATGCCAAAAATTGGGCAGTTGAACTATTTGAACTGGTAGAGCAACATGCTAGAAAGAAGGAATTTAATGGCTATTTAGAAGCTTTTCAGGAGAATTGGTCTCCCATAGAAGACATGAGGCTCAGTGAGAAGGATAAGAACTCAGCCAAAACAATGAATACGCATCTACATGTGCTGGAGGCTTATTCGACGCTTTATAAGATCACAAAATCTGAAGCCGTCAAAGAAGCTCTTGACAATCTGATCGAACTTTTTCTTCAGAAATTCTATGATCCCAAAAATCAGCATTTTCAGCTCTTTTTTGATAATCAGTGGAACCGGGAAGGAAATGTGATTTCCTACGGTCACGATATTGAAGCAATCTGGCTAATGATCGAAGCTGCAAAAGCTTCAGGAAATGAAGATTTGATCAACAGGACTCAGGATATTGCTGTACCTGTGGCAGAAACTTTTTTAAAAGAAGCCCATGTTCAAAAACAGGGAGTAATCAATGAGAAGGATTTGGATTCAGGGGAAACCGATTTAGACCGGCATTGGTGGCCTCATGCCGAAGCTATGGTAGGTCTTCAATATGCTTACCAGATTTCGGGAGAGGAAAAATTCAGGGATGCGATTTTTGATATTTGGACCTTTACAAAGAAGCACATTTTAGACCATCAAAACGGAGAATGGTTCTTTAGAATCGATAAAAACTTTCAACCTTATACGCAGGAAGATAAAATGGGCATGTGGAAATGTCCTTACCACAATTCACGTGCGTGTCTCATTTTAACAAAATAAACTATGAAGAGAGTTCTTTTGTACATGTTCATGTCTTTGATTTTCGCGAGTTGCAGCAAAGATGAAGATCCAATTCAAAATCCTGACCCCATCCCGGTAGATCCTGTAGACCCCGTTGATCCACCTGAAGAGAAGGATTTTGTTCTGCAGCCTGAAGATACAAAAACCTATATGGTTGATGCCTCGGCTACTGAAGAGACTGTCGCCCTCTTTTACCGTTTAAAAAATCTTTCACGGTCTAATTTTATAGTAGGACAACAGGATGCGTTTAATGCCTTCTACGGGAATAATGCAGGAGATTCTGATATCAAAAAACTCACAGGCAGTGATCCTGGTTTATTGGGGTCAGATTTTATGTTTATAACAGATAAAAATAATAATGGGGAACCAGATAACTGGTTCTATCAACAAGAGCAACAAATTATAGCAGATGCTGTAGATGCTTACAACAAAGGAATGGTCAACCATTTTACCTGGCATTTACGTGAGCCTTATGAAGGAGACCATTTTTATACCGATGAAATGACCGACTTTCAAAAGGCTAATGCTTTTAAGAGCATACTGCCTGGTGGAGCTAATCATGAACCCTACAAAGAAAAACTTCAGAAGATTGCTGAAGTAGTTAAAAATCTTAAGGGGAGTGACGGGAAACTAATACCTATAATTTTTAGGCCTTTCCACGAATTTGACGGAGGATGGTTTTGGTGGGGAGCTCCTTATTCTACCGCTCAGGAGTTTAAAACCCTTTGGCAGTTCACCGTAGATTACTTGAAAGATGAACTTAATGTACACAACATTCTGTACGCCTATGCACCCGATAATTCTTACTCAACAGCCACTACTTACTTGCAAAGATATCCGGGAGATGAATACGTGGATATACTGGGAATGGATAATTACGGCGATTTTGTTCCCGGGGATGCATCAAAACTTTCAGCTGCAAATGCAAAACTGAAAATGATTTCAGAGCTTGCAAAAGATAAAGTCAAAATTGCAGCCATGACTGAAACCGGACTATTCATTCCGAATAACACCTTACCTGCAAATTTTTATTCTGAAAATTTATATGAAGTACTCACAAATAATGATATTCAGATAGGCTTCATGATGTTCTGGCAGAATTCTGAAAATCTTTATACTGTACCGGTTCCGGGACTTGAAGGTGAAGAAGACTTTCTCGAATTCGTTCAAAAAGAGGAACCTCTCTTACTTCATGAGATGCCAGATATGTATAAACTACCCAATTAAACTCTAATAGATTAAGATGAAAAAAATATTTTTGTTAGCACTGGCTTCAGTTATTCTCATATCCTGCAGCAGTGTGAAAAATGTAGAAAAAAGACCTGCTCCAATTAGTGTTAAAGATGGGATCTTTTACAAAGGCAGTGAACCTTACTATTTTATAGGTGCCAATTACTGGTATGGACCATTAATAGGAGCCCGAAATATTGGAGATAGAGAAAGGCTCATCAAAGAGCTTGATCTTATGAAAAGCCAGGGTATTGATAACTTGAGGATTCTTGTAGGGGCAGAAGGTGGTACTCAGGATTTTCAAGTTAAGCCTGCATTGCAGCCCCAGCAGGGGGAGTATAATCAGGATCTGCTCGATGGTCTTGACTTCCTTTTAGCCGAAATGGCAAAGAGAGAAATGTATGCTGTACTTTATTTAAACAATAACTGGATATGGTCAGGCGGAATGTCAGCCTATCTTGAATGGAATGGATATGGAGAAGTTGCCAACCCATTCCTTGATAAATATTCCTGGGAAGATTATTTTCAGTACACCCAACAATTTCACACCTGTACCCCTTGTAGGGAAGCTTTTATAGATCACGTGAAATTTATTGTGGGTAGAACAAATCAGTACACCGGCTTAAAATATACAGATGATACTACCATTATGTCATGGCAGGTAGCTAATGAGCCTCGAATTTTTACTGAAGAGGACAGGCAGCCATTTAGAATCTGGTTAAAGGAAGTGGTTGACCTTCTGGATAATCTGGATCCAAATACTCTTATCTCTACAGGAGCCGAGGGGAAAGCCAGTTATCTTCAGGACCTCAATGAGTATGAATCTTTGCATTCCAACCCAAAGATAGATTATTTAACTGCTCATATGTGGCCAAAGAATTGGGGCTGGTATGATATTGAAAATGAAAAAGGAAGTTTAAAAGTTTCTATTGATAATGCTTACAATTATATTAGTGAGCATGTAGAAGTAGCTCAAATGTTGAATAAGCCTATTGTTCTTTCAGAATTTGGCTTTCCTAGAGAAAAAGAAAGTTTGGCTTTAACTGCCTCTGTAGAGAATAGGAATGAATTTTATGAAGCCTTATTTTTAAAGCTGAAGGAAAGCCATAATGAGAAGGGGCAATTTGCAGGAGCAAATTTCTGGGGCTTTGGGGGATTTGCCAAAACTGACCAGAAACGTGGAAAATGGGAAGTGGGAGACGATTTCAGTGGAGATCCGCCACAAGAACCACAAGGATTAAATACGGTTTTTGCACAGGATGAATCTACTCTCAAATTGATCAGAGATTACAATAAAATGATTAATCCAGAAGCTGTTCAAGATTAGACGCTCTAAATAGAGTAAAAGATGATAACCTGCAGTGTCATTTCAATACCTTTTAAATACAGTAAAAGTAGCTTACTGTCACTTTTACCTGTTTTGTTTTTAGGTTTGCAATTAACTGCACAACAGCTGCCTTTCCTGAAGCTAAGTGAAGACAGGTCTTATATTGAGACTGCAGGAGGAGATCCTTTTTTATGGCTGGGAGATACTGCCTGGGAGCTGGTTCATCGTCTCGATCGTGAGGAGGTGAAAAAATATTTAGAAAACCGGGAGGTAAAAGGGTTCACTGTCATACAATCGGTGATCTTAGCAGAAATGGACGGACTTAATACTCCCAATGCCAATGGCGATAAACCCTTAATAGATAAGGATCCTACCCGGCTAAATGAAGCATATTTTAAATATCTGGATTTTGTAATATCAGAGGCAGAAAAACATGGTCTTTACGTGGGGCTTTTACCTGCCTGGGGAGACAAGTTCAATAAAAGATGGGGTGTGGGTCCGGAAATTTTCACACCTCAAAATGCCAGGGAATATGGTAGATTGTTGGGTAAGAGATATAAAGACTATCCAAACATTATATGGATCCTGGGAGGAGACAGGATCCCTGAAAAGAATGTACACTTTGAGATCATCCGGGCACTTGCCCAGGGCATTTCAGAAGAGGATAAGAATCACCTGATAAGCTATCATCCTTCGGGAGCAAAACTGGCTTCAGACTTTGTAGATGAGAGTTGGCTGAATATAGATATGTATCAAAGTGGGCATTCCAGCACTGCTAAAGAATATCAATATTCTGAAAGAAGCAGGAACAAAAATATCAAGAGACCTGTTATCAATGGAGAAGCCAGATATGAGGATATCCCGGACCGGTTTTGGGAAAACAAAGATTTCGGCCGGCTGGATGAGACAGATGTGAGGGTCTCTGCATATTGGAGCCTTTTAGGAGGTGCGGCAGGTTATACTTATGGTAGTATCGATATCTGGCAAATGTACGATCAGGGCAAAATACCATCTTTAGAGGCCAGGCTTGGCTGGAAAACAGCCCTGAATCTTCCGGGTGCACAACAAATGAAATATCTGCGGGAACTATTTTCCTCTTTGGAATGGCAGAATATGGTTCCGGCACCCGAACTTATTTCAGGTTCCAATCCTCAAGATGAAGGTTACATCCTGGCCTCACAGGCACCAGACTTTGCGTTGTTCTATTCGCCGGAAGGTCGGTCTATAGAGGTAGATCTTCAGGAATTAAATTTTCTGGGATCAAATGCATATTGGTTTAATCCGCGCCAGGGGATAACTGAAGAAATTTTAGCCGGGAAGAGTTTTAAAAATGGTATTTTTAAACCACCAACTTCTGGTAGAGGTAATGATTGGTTACTTGTACTTCTTCCTGATTCTCAAAAATTTAAACTAAAAAAACTTTTTTAACATGAGAAAAATGACATCCACTGCCCTGCTACTTGTATCAGTATTGATACTTACAGGGTTTTCCATAAAACAAGATCGTAATATGAATCTCAATTCACAACCCAACGATAGTATAGAAGCGAAAATCGACTCTTTGCTAAGTATCATGACCCTGGAGGAAAAAGCCGGGCAAATGAATCAGTACAACGGGTTTTGGGAAGTTACCGGGCCTGCGCCAAAAGACGGGGATGCAGCTTTAAAATATGAGCATTTAAGAAATGGCCGGGTTGGTTCAATGTTGACCGTGCGTGGTGTAGACCAGGTAAGGGCTGTTCAGGAGATCGTGGTTAATGAATCCAGACTGGGAATTCCGCTAATTATTGGTTTCGATGTTATCCACGGATATAAAACATTAAGCCCTATTCCTCTGGCCGAAGCTGCCAGTTGGGATATGGAGGCTATAAGAAGATCGGCTGAGGTTGGTGCTGCCGAAGCTGCTGCTTCAGGGATCAACTGGACTTTTGCACCAATGGTAGATGTCTCCAGAGATGCCCGTTGGGGTCGTGTGATGGAAGGTGGGGGAGAAGACCCGTACCTGGGGAGTAAGATCGCCGCTGCAAGAGTAAAAGGTTTCCAGGGGGATGATCTTTCTAATCCGCTTACTGTTGCTGCCACGGCAAAACATTTTGCAGGTTATGGATTTGCTGAAGCGGGAAGAGAATACAATAAAGCAGATATTGGGATGTCAACTTTATACAATATGATCCTGCCACCTTTTAAAGCTGCCGAAGAAGCGGGAGTGAGAACCTTTATGACGGGTTTTAATACTCTGGACGAGATCCCGGTGACTGGGAATGAATTTATTTTAAGAGACATCCTCAAAGGGAAATGGGGCTTTGATGGTTTTGTGATCTCAGATTATGCTTCTATTGAAGAAATGGTGGTTCACGGTTTTGTGAAAGACGAAAAAATGGCTGCTAAAAAAGCCGTGGAAGCAGGGGTAGACATGGATATGGAGGCATATTCATATGTGAATGAGATTGTAGGCCTGGTGAATGAAGGAAAACTGGACGAATCTCTTGTAGATGATGCTGTAAGAAGAATTCTTCGGGTAAAATATGAGCTGGGGTTAATGGATGATCCATACAGGTATCTTGATGCGCAGCGGGAAAAAGAAGTTGTGGGTAGTTCCTCCCACCATGAAGCTGTTCTGGACATGGCAAAAAAATCGATCGTCCTTCTCAAGAATGAAGGGAATCTACTTCCGCTGAAGAAAAATGGACAAAAAATTGCTTTGATCGGAGATCTTGCCGACGATAAGAACAGTCCGCTTGGGAGCTGGAGAATAGCTTCAGATGATAATACTGCCATATCTGTTCTTGAAGGTATGCAGCAGTATAAGGGGAATAAATTGACTTTTGAACAGGGAGCACAATTGGTAGTGGGAGCAGAGTCTTTTTTAACTGAAGTGAGATTCAATACTACAGATAAAAGTGGCTTCCCGGCAGCTGTTAAAGCCGCAAGGAATGCCGATGTAGTAGTGATGGTTCTTGGGGAACATGGATTCCAAAGTGGGGAAGGCAGAAGCCGTACAAATCTTGACTTTCCGGGCGTACAACAGGAACTTCTGGAAGAGGTTTTTGCAGCCAATAAAAATGTAGTTTTAGTTTTAAACAACGGTAGACCGCTTGCTATAGACTGGGCCGCAAAGAACATTCCTGCAATAGTGGAGGCCTGGCAATTAGGTACCCAAACAGGAAATGCCGTTGCACAGGTGCTTTACGGGGACTACAACCCCAGCGGGAAGTTACCAATGACCTTCCCTCGAAATATTGGTCAGACGCCAATTTACTACAATCATCAAAATACCGGCAGACCTGAAGATCCCAATCCGGGAGCAGACATGGTATGGTGGTCGCATTATATGGATGTTGAGAATACGCCGCTCTATCCGTTTGGATACGGCTTAAGCTATACTACTTTTAAATATGATAACCTCAAGCTCAACAAAGAGCAGTTTGAAATGGGCGGGGAGGTGCAGGTCTCTGTTGATGTTGCCAATACTGGAAATTATGACGGGAAAGAAGTAGTGCAGCTGTACATTAGAGACCTCTACGGAAGCACAGTTAGGCCTGTTAGAGAGCTGAAAGGTTTTGAATTGGTAGAGCTTAAAAAAGGCGAAAAAAGAACTGTGAATTTCACCCTCACCGAAGCTGAATTAGGATTCTTTAACAATGAGGGAGAATATGTGGTGGAACCGGGAGAATTTGAAGTATTTGTCGGTGGGAATTCTGTTGAAACTTTAAAGGCTTCTTTTATGCTTGGCAAAGAATAATAAGATAAACGAATTTTGAGGAATAGCCCGGGGCGTACTGGGAATTTCTTGAAGAAGAAAAATACCCGTCAAAAATGCCATTTTTGACGGGTATTTTTTTGTATATATGCTAAAGATCTTTCTTTTAAAGCACTATAGGTTTTAGATGCAGTTCTTGTGCTTCAGAATTTCCTTCAGTTATTCTATAAAAAGAATTGAGTTTAAGATTTGTAAATACCTGGGTAGTGCCACTGCCTGCCCATTTAATTTTCACCTCTTTTATTTCCGAAGCTTTTCCAAGTCCAATTTGTGCTCTCAATGTAGAGGCTCCAAAACTACCTCCGGAACCTATCGTATGAAAAATTGTGCGGGAGCTGCCATCTTCAATAACAGTCACTTCTATTTTACTGCCAATTGCTGCCCTGTTGGCCTTTGTTCCTTCCAGTTTTAAGGTGATCCAGTTGTTCTCATCCTGATAAGGATTTAAATAAACCGAATTGAAAAAGTTATCCCCTTCATAGGCTCCTCCCAGGACCACCTGAATATCCTGGTCCCCATCGTTATCGATATCTGAAAAGGAAACGGCATGTCCTTTTTGCACATGACCCAGGCCTCCTGCAGTAGTGACATCCTGAAATTTTTCTCCGGAATCATTTCGGAAAACCCGGTTTGGGATTATAGATTCAAAACTAACTTCCCCGGTACTCAAATAGATGTCCGGGTAACCATCGTTGTCCAGATCCCCATAATTGGCGCCCATGGCATAGCCTATTTTATTCAGGCCAACTTCCGAAGTAACATTGGTAAAAGAGCCGTTATTGTTTTGATAAAGCCGCATAGTTTCTGCTCTATTAGGTTCTTTGAGGTAATCGCTAACAATATCGGGAACTATGTTGTAGAAGTTACTTCTTCTATACCCGGCCACAAATAGGTCTACCCAGCCATCATTATTATAATCAAAAGACCAGGTAGGAAAACTGGAGATTTTTTCCTCCAATCCCCTTTGAGCCCCTTCTTCCTTAAATTTTAAATTACCCTTTTTGTCTATTCCTTTGTTTATAAACAACAAATTTCTTGAAGAATGAAGGGTGGAAATGTAAATATCCATCCACCCGTCATTGTTGAAATCTGCACTGGTTACTCCCTTCACAAAGTATGATTCTTGTTCATTACTTACGCTCAATCCTGCGCTGGCGGTTTGATTTGAAAAGGTGCCGTCCCCGTTATTCCTGTAAAATTCTGAAGGGTGAAAGTTATCCTTACCCGACTCATTTCCAATAAACAGATCTATCCATCCATCATTGTCAAAATCGGCCCAGGTGGCGGTTTGGGTAGGATGAAAAGAAAGCAGGCCTGCTTCTATGGTTACATCTGTAAATGTATTATCCCCGTTGTTCCTAAGCAGGGAATTTGGGTGTTTGCCCAATTTTTCCATCCAGGCACCACGTAAAACCAATACATCTATAAATCCATCGTTGTTATAGTCGGTTTGCAACATGTTCAATCCGCCCTGGACTTCCTCTAAACCTGCAGCTGAAGTTTTCTCAATAAAACCACCTTTTCCATCATTGATGAAAAAATTAAGCTTCCCTGAGGGGAACCAGCTGGAAACAAGCACATCCAGCAGGTTGTCATTATTAAAGTCATCTACTATACTTCCACCCGAAAGATCATTTACATTTAGTCCAAGTTTTGGAGCGATGTCTTCAAATTTCTTCAATGGATATTCAGATTCAAACACACTTTCCGGGATCAGCCATTTTTCAGGAACACCTTCAGGGTATTCTCCGAGGGTCATATAAGCGATGTTTAAAAGCCACCGACTGCTATAATCATGATAATCCTGACTTAAAAATTTCTCATAAAGAGCAATAGCCTTTCTTGAGCCTTCTGGTGCCTGGTGATATCCTTCAGGATCAATTGGGATGATACAGGATGCTGAAGCTTTGTGATGATGAATGCAGTTTTGTTGCTCTCCCAGGCGCATATAGGCAACAGCCAGTAGTGGACCAATTTTTTCTTCTTCATGTGCATCCAGTTCATACCGCAAGGCGCTTCTATTGCTTTTTGCCCATAAATCCTCCAGAATCTTTATGGCTTCTACCGTGCGGCCTGCATATAATAATGCATCTGCCTTTTTGAGATTAAATCTTTCTTTTTGGCCTTTTGGAGCTATTCTGGAGAGACTGTCAAAATAAGCAATGCGTATAGAAGAGGCGTAAATGTTTTCTGGAATGTAAAATTGTTCTTCAGCCGTTCTCTGAATGATTTCAGGCATTGTCTGCTTTTCTTCACACGAGAGAAGACATAAAAAAGAGAAGAAAAAAAAGCCTTTTAAGTACTTCATGTTATAAAATGTGTATTTTACACCTTTAAAAATATGCAGTTTAAATTATTATTAAACAAAACTTTACAGTTGCTTCAAACAAATATAGGATACAATTTGAACTGTAGCATTTTTGGGCAGAAAAAGAGTTTAGTGTTAATTAGGAGGAGTAAAAGCTGTTTTTGAGTAGCTGCTTCAGCCATTGTGTAAGACAGGAGGTTTAGAGAAGCTGTATAAACTGGTGAAAACACTACTTATACCCGATTATTTTATGAAAATGTAATTTATATTGAAAAAAAACAAGAATTTTCTACATTGCATGTTAATTAATGTTAATCACACCTTCCAAAAATAGTATTTTCAATGAAGATTTTTTTTAGACTTTCCGTAGTTGCTACTTTATTAGTTTTTAGTAGTTGTAAAAAAGATAAGGAGGTTGCCGCCTCCGAACCTTCTGAAACTAAGATTTTCCGGACTGTATCTTCGGAAAGTTCTTCCATTGATTTCAGTAATAACCTAACCGAAAATGATTCCCTCAATTACTTTAGCTATTCCTATATCTATATGGGGGGAGGTGTGGCTGCAGGCGATATTAATAATGATGGCTTACAGGACCTTTATTTTACAGGAAACCAGGTGCCCAATAAGCTTTACTTAAATAAAGGCAATCTTGAATTTGAAGATATTACTGAAGCTGCCGGCGTGGCAGGAGATAGCAGATGGTATACCGGAGTTACAATGGCCGATGTGAACGGCGATGGCTACCTGGATATTTATCTTTCTGTTGGAGGCAAGTTTGAACCCAAAAACAATCAGCTTTTTATTAATAACGGCGACGGAACTTTTGCGGAAAAAGCCCAAGAATATGGATTGGATGATCCGGGAAATAGCATACAAACTACCTTTTTTGATTATGATAAAGATGGTGATCTTGATGCTTATATCGCCAATTATCCTCCTACCCGGTTCGATTCCCCAAATTTCATTTACGAGTATAAGATGAAGAATGTAAGTGACCTGGAAACAGATCACTTGTTGCGCAACGACGGAGGCAAATTCACAGATGTCACAGACGATGCAGGAGTTCGTAGTTTTGGACTTACATTATCGGCTACTGTGGCCGATCTTAATAATGACAGCTGGCCAGATATTTATGTCTCCAACGATTTTAGTTCTCCCGATTTCCTGTACATGAACAACGGTGACGGCACCTTTAGGGAGGTTGTCAAAAAGGCCACTTCTCACACTTCTTTTTTTGGAATGGGAGTGGACATTGCCGATTATAATAATGATGGGAACCTGGATATCTATCAAGTAGATATGTCGGCAAAAGACAACCGGCGAAAGAAGGCCAATATGGCAAGTATGAACCCAGATTTGTTCTGGAGCACAGTTGATGCCGGTTTTCATTATCAATACATGCAAAATGTTTTGCAAACCAATACCGGAGTATTTGAAGACGATAATCCATTTTTTGCCGATCTATCCCGCATCACAGGATCTTCTTCTACAGATTGGAGTTGGGGGCCTCTCTTTGCAGACTTTAATAATGATGGTCACAAAGATCTTTTTGTAAGTAATGGTACAAGAAGAGAGATCAATAACAACGACTATTTTAACAATCTTGCCGATACCAGGGTAGTAGAAGATCAACTGGAAAAGAGCCTGAATATCCCTTCTGAAAAAATAGATAATTTCATGTTCCAGAATCATGGAGATCTGTCATTTGAAATAGCCAACAAAAAATGGGGAATTGAATATGAAGGATGGTCTAATGGAGTAGTGTATGCAGATCTGGACAATGATGGGGACCTGGAAATTGTCACTAATAATATTGATGATAAAGCTTCTCTTTTTGAGAACAGCAGTTCAAAACACAATAATTATGTACAAATAGAATTTGAAGGTGATAGGGGGAACGCTTTTGGTTTAGGTACCCGTGCTTATGTAACTGCAAATGGAATGGAGCAAATGCAGGAGCTTACTTTAACAAGAGGCTTTCAGTCCTCTGTTGCGCCTCAATTACACTTCGGATTGGCAAAAGCCGATGTTGTAGATCAAATTAAGATCGTATGGCCAGACGGAAAGGCTGAAATTTTGAATGATGTTAAGGCCAATCAGCGACTTAAGATAAACTATAACAATGCTACAGAATTATTAGAAGAAGACTTTCCAGACAAAGAGTTTCTTTTTACTACCATAAGAGATACTCTATCTTTTCCAAACCACAAACATATTGAGAATGAGTATAACGACTTCACAAAGGAGGTCCTTCTGCCTCACCGTACCTCTACGTTTGGTCCGGGTGCAGCAGTCGGGGATCTAAATGGAGATGGATTGGAGGATTTGTTTGTTGGAGCTGCTTCCACTTATGAAGCAGGATTGTACTTCCAGACTGCCACCGGATTTGTAAAGCAAGAAAGCGCGGCCTTTAAAAACGATAAAAAATATGAAGACCTGGGGGCATTGATTTTTGATGCTAATGAAGATGGACACAACGATATTTATGTGGTAAGTGGTGGAAATGAGTTTAAACCCGATTCAGAATTTCTGCAGGACAGGCTATATATAAATGATGGTAAAGGTAACTTTCAAAGAGATGAAACGGCATTACCTGAAATGTTGACCAGCGGCTCCAGAGTATATCAAGCCGATTTTGATAAGGATGGAAAAAAGGACTTGCTGGTGCTGGGTCGCCTGGTTCCGGGGAATTATCCTTTGCCTGCAAAATCTTACATCCTGAAAAATATAGGTGAAAATGGAGAAGCGAAATTTCGGGACATCACAAAGAATATTGCTCCTGAATTTCAATCTTTAGGAATGGCAACGAGTGCAGAAGTAGTGGATATTGATAAGGATGGATGGCAGGATATAGTTATAGTGGGAGAATGGATGCCCATTCGGGTTTTTAAAAATTCAGAAAAAGGCTTTACAGAGGTTACTGAAGATTTGGGCTTAGCAGATACTGCCGGCTGGTGGTGGAGTATCAAATCGGGAGATTTTGATAATGACGGAGACCTTGATTTTATGGCGGGTAATCTTGGCAAGAACTATAAATACAAAGCTAATGAAGAGGAAACTTTTGATATATACTTCAAAGATTTTGATGCCAACAACAGGCAGGATATTGTTCTTAGTTATTATAATGATGGTAAGAAGTTCCCGTTGAGAGGCCGGGAATGTTCTTCTCAGCAAATTCCCGGAATTAAAAGTAAGTTCCCCGATTATCAATCTTTTTCAACTGCAACCCTGGAGGACGTCTACACTAAAGAGGAATTGGATAACTCCCTTCATTACCAGGTGAAATCTTTTGCAAGTGTCTATCTTGAGAACAGAGATGGGAAATTTATGATCCATAAACTACCTTCCGGAGCTCAAATTTCTTCAATAAACCAAATTCTTATCGAAGACTACAATAATGATGGAAACCTGGATGCCTTAGTGGCGGGGAACCTATTTTGGTCTGAAGTTGAAACCACAAGGAATGACGCTGGCTATGGATTGTTTTTAAAAGGAGATGGAAAAGGTGGTTTTAAAGAAGCTACTGCTTCAGAAAGCGGGTTGTTTATTCCAGGTGATGTGAAAGATATATTGAAGATGAAAGTTGATAACAGAGATATGGTTATTGCTGTTAAAAATGATGATGTTTTACAATTCATATCAGTAAATAATTAATATTCCTTTTGGAAGCCTTTAGTTGTTTCACCCATGTTTTAAGAGAGAGTTAACAAAAAAAAACTTATTTTTTTGTTAAAGTTTACTCGAAATCGATTGCGAATTGGAAATGTTTTTAATACATTTATCCATAACTAACTTATAACCAATTAAAATGATAGGAAATCGCTTAAGAAGTAGTCTGTTTTTGATATGCTTTCTCTGCTTTGGATTCATGTCTGCCCAGGAGACCATTTCGGGAACAGTTACTGATGCAACCGGCCCTCTTCCCGGGGTAAATGTGGTTCTTGAGGGAACGACCACGGGAACAGTTACAGATTTTGACGGAAATTACACACTTGAATTAGATGAGGATCCGGGTCCAGATGCCAGGCTGATTTTTAGCTATGTTGGGTTTGAAACTCAAAGAGTAGCCATAAACGACCGATCGGTTATCAATGTTAACATGGTTTCTGATGCACAGGCATTGGATGATGTAATCATAGTTGGTTACGGTACACAGTCAAGAGCTGAGGTCACTGGAGCTATTTCCAGTATAGATACAGAAGAGATAAACAGTCTGCCGGTAGCAACTGCAGAGCAGGCCTTGCAGGGTAGGGCTTCAGGTGTAACCGTTATAAACTCTGGTGCTCCCGGGAATTCTCCTGCAGTAAGGATTAGGGGGCTTGCTACCCCTAACAATAATGATCCGCTATATGTAATAGATGGTGTTATAGCAGGTGGATTGGGTAGTCTTAACCCCAATGACATTCAAAACATACAGGTTCTAAAAGATGCCTCAACTACTGCTGTTTATGGTTCCAGAGGTGCAAATGGTGTGGTTTTGGTAACGACCAAATCGGGAAGAGCTTCTGAAAAAGCACAGCTAAGTCTTGATGTTTATTCTGGAGTGCAGTTTCTTTCAAATAGGTACGATCTGCTAAATACAGATCAATACATACAATACGCCCGAGAAATATCAGAAACTGTTCCACCGCGTATTACAGATCCACAATATTCAGATTTTCTTGATAATGAAACGGACTGGCAGGATGAAATTTTTAGAACTGGAATTCTTAAAAGTATAACACTTGGTCTTTCTGGAGGTAATGAGAACAGTAATTACAGGTTTTCGGGTGGCTATCTGAATCAGGAAGGAGCTCTTATTGAAACTGAATACGAGCGGTTTAATTTTAGATCTAATAGTAATTTTACTTTTGGGAAATTGCGTTTGGGACAAACATTAAATACAGCCATTACTGTTCAAAATCCTGAAAGATCAGATGGCGGAAGATCTGTTTTGGAACACGCTATAAAATCGGCACCTTATTTAACGGTTTATAATGAGGACAACAGGGGTGGTTTTCAAGGTCCCAACACTGTAATAGATGGTCAGGATGCTGCAAACCCGGTTCGGGTGCAAACTTTAGGAAATGCTGCAAATAAAGGAATTACTCTTTTAGGTAGCCTTTTCGCGGAATATGAAATAATTGACGGGCTTGTTTTTAAAAGTCAGGCAGGTTTAGATTATTATAAGTATAATAATAACATTTTTATTCCTTCTTTTGATGATGACAGCGATGGATCAACTGGTGCAATTAATTATGCGCAAATCACTAAAAACAGTGGTACCAATCAATCCTTAACCCTTACCAATAGTTTAAACTATAAGTTCGAAGTTGCCGATTTGCACAATTTTGAAATTCTGGTTTTAGCAGAAGATCAAAGAATTGATGGTGAGAGTCTGGATGCAAGCAGCCAGAATAATATTACCGATGAGGTAGAGGAGTTATCATTAAACCAGGCAGGATTGTCTTCAGAGTCTTTCGAATATAGGAGGATTGGATATTTAGGTCGTGTGAATTATAATTATGATCAAAGATATTTACTTGCGGGATCTTTCCGTAGAGATGCTTCGTCACGCTTTGGCGCCAATAATCGTTGGGGTGATTTCTGGTCTGTTGCTGCAGGATGGAATGTGGCCAAGGAGAGTTTCATGGAAGGTTCAAACATCAACAACCTGAAAATTCGCGGAAGTTGGGGAACGACGGGTAATGACCTTATTGGGAACTATCGTTATTCTACATCCCTGGTTACAAGTTTTCTTTACCCAATTGCAACTGCAGCCGTTGAGGGTACTACAGCTGAAGGTCTTGGAAATCAAGATTTGAAGTGGGAGGAGGTAACTATGAAGAATATAGGGGTAGACATTGGTATCTGTAATAATACTTTTACCGCATCCCTGGAATATTATAGTAACCGTAGTGATGATCTTCTTTATGAATTACCATTGCCGCTTAGTTTAGGCTATAATGTTCCTACTATAGCCTCAAATGTTGGTTCTGTGGAAACCAAGGGTTTTGAAGCCGATCTTGGATATAATGATTATGAAGGGGATTTTACCTGGTCTGCTAATGTAAACATGGGAACCAGCAAAAATGAGGTGCTTTCAATAGGAAACCTACCTGAAGTTCCAGGAGGATTTTTTGAAAACGAATATCTCACCAGGATTGCCCCGGGAGAAGCTTTATTTCATTTTTATGGTTTAAAGACTGATGGTATCTATCAGAACCAGGCCGAAGTTGATGCAGTATTTACAGCGAATCCAGAGCAAACCGCTATACAACCAGGAGATATCCGTTTTGTGGACATCAACGGAGATGGTAATATCACGGCTGACGATAAAACCGTAATAGGTAATCCTTATCCAACGCTTACTATGGGGCTTAATTTAAGTGCCCAGTATAAGAATTTTGATGCCTCTATATTTATTCAGGGAGCTTATGGACAGGATATCTATAATACCAATATATATGACCTTGAAGGTATGCCAAGACTTTTCAACAGTGGCGTAGCTGTCCTGGATAGATGGACCGGGCCAGGAACCTCAAATACGATACCTCGTGCTTTGGGTGCTCCTCAAAACCTCTATGCTTCAGACCGTTTTATAGAGGATGGATCTTACACCAGGCTTAAAAACATAAATATTGGGTATACTTTTGATGAAGATGTGTTTGGTGATTCGGTGGCTAATCTTAGAATTTATGTGAGTGGGCAAAACCTGATCACCTTAACTGATTATTCTGGGTTGGATCCCGAAATAGGTGTTGATAATGTATTGTTCCAGGGAACCGGGGCTATTGGTATTGACAGAGGATTATATCCCCAGCCAACTTCAATAACTTTTGGTGTTCAATTAGGATTTTAAAAAAGAGCAATTATGAAAAGAATAAAAATATTTTTAACAGTCTTTATCACCGTATTCGCTATAAATGGATGTGACGAAGAAGATCTTGAATTAACAAACCCAAGTGGACTTTCCCCTGAAACCTATTTCAGGACAGAAGCTCAGGTGCAGTCGGCAGTAAATGCTGTATATGCAAATTTGCAAACCATAGGGTTATACACGCGGACTTATTTCTTCGCGATGGATCTTATGTCTCGCGAAGCTTTGGGGAATCCTCAACTGGAAGCAGATAAAAGAGTTTATCTTGAATGGTCTTTTGATGCAAGCCATCCTCCAATCGCTTGGTACTGGGATTCATGTTACCGCGGGATAAACAAAGCCAATTTTGTGATTGGGAATGAAGAAAGGATCAATGAAATTCCATCTTCGCTTTTAAGCGAAGAGAAAAAAGCGAAATTCATTGGAGAAGCAAAATACATGAGAGCTTTATATTATTTCATGTTGGTAACCCGTTTTGGGGATATTCCACTAATTACTACGGTTCCTGAAGGTGGTGAGGGTTTTCCTCGTTCTCCAAAAGAAGATGTTTACGCATTAATTGAAGCAGATCTTACTGATGCCAGCAAATCGCTTCTTAGCAAAGAGGTCGCAGAGAAGGGTAGAGCTACAAGTGGTGCTGCTTATGCCCTTTTAGGGAAGGCTCACCTATATCAGGAAGAATATCAGGAAGCTTTAAATGCTTTTGAAAATATTTACGGTGAGTATTCTCTCGAAGAAGATTACTTTGCTAATTTCAGGGAAGAGGATGAATTTGGACCTGAATCTATTTTTGAGGTCCAATTTGATGACGATTTAGGAAATTCTGCAGTCTGGAATTCTAACTCCTCTGGGGAAGATGCAAATGAGGTTACCTTCCGTGGACAGGAGTATGGGTTTAATGACTGGTTCAACGCCTATCCTTCCCCAGCTCTTCTTGATGCATATGAAGATGGGGATATTAGGTTTGAGGAAACATTCTACACCGATGGAGATACCTGGGCAGGTGAAAGTATTATTCGGACCGGGCCGATACCAGAACCGGTTCCTGAGGGCGAGATTTATATACCTCTTGAACGTACGGCAGCCTGGAGAAAATATCAGAATTATTACAAAGATGTAAATGAAGATCAGGCTTCCGGAATTAACTTCAAGGTTATAAGATATGCCGATGTTCTATTAATGATGGCTGAAGCCGAAAATGAATTAGGAAATCAATCAGAAGCTATAGATTATATTAACGAAGTAAGGGAGCGTGCAGAGTTAGATCCATTACCAGATGGCCTTTCCAAAGAAGAAGTTTTTGATGCTATTGTTCAGGAAAGAATGGTAGAATTGGCAGGGGAACAGGTGCGTTTTCCAGACCTCGTAAGATGGGGGCTTGCTGCAGATTATCTTGGACAATATGGTTTCCAGGCAGGTAAGAATGAGCTTTGGCCAATACCTAATGATGAAATTTCGTCTAATGAAAACATAACTCAGGAAGATCAAAATCCGGGATTCTAATTAGCCTTTTTTAAATGAAAAACCCTTTCAAAATACTTTGAAGGGGTTTTTTTATTTAAGGATATTCATGTTTGTAGTTGTCTATCTGCCAAATATTCATTTAAAGTTAATAAGAACGCCATATATTTATATTATTCAATCTTTTACATATCAATGATATTCCTAAAAAAATCCAGAATTCCGCTGTTAACCGTCCTATTTTGCACGATTATCTTCTCCACGGGCTGTAAGAACGAACCAAAAAAAGAGGAGGTTAAAGAGAACCGTCTCGCAGGGGCTAGTAGCCCTTACCTGAGAGGCCATGCAGACAATCCTGTTGACTGGTACGAATGGGAAAGTGAAGCTATTGAAAAAGCCAAAGCCGAAGATAAACCTATTATTATAAGTGTGGGTTATGCCAGCTGTCACTGGTGTCATGTAATGGAAAGAGAAAGTTTCATGGATTCCAGCGTCGCAGCGATTATGAATCGTGACTTTATTTCCATTAAGATCGACAGAGAGGAACGGCCAGATATTGATAAGATCTACATGAATGCTGCCCAACTTTTAAATGGTAGTGGTGGATGGCCTTTAAACGCAGTGGCACTTCCTAATGGAAAACCTTTTTTTGCGGGAACATACTTCCCGCCTGAAGAATGGAAAAATGTACTAACTCAAATCACGAAAGTTTACAAGGAAGATAAACAATCATTAGTAGAAACTGCTAATGCCTTAACTGAAGGGATTAAAAACACCAACAGCTTAACCGATCTAGGAACTCAAAAAAATGAAATTTCTGAAGCCGATTATCTCACTTTATTGAAAAGCTGGAAGCCAAGATTTGATACAGAAGATGGCGGCTATCAGGGAGAACAGAAATTTCCATTGCCTGTAAACTGGGATGCTCTTTTGCAGCATTATTATCTTACTCAAGATGAAGAAGTATTGCAAATGGTACAAACCACTCTTGATAAAATGGCCCGGGGAGGAATTTATGACCAACTTGGGGGCGGATTTTCAAGATACACTACAGATCCGGCATGGTTGATCCCGCACTTTGAAAAAATGCTCTATGATAACGCACAATTGATTAGTCTTTATTCCAAAGCTTATAAAGTAATTCCTTCAAATGAATATAGAGCAATTATAGAGGAGAGTATAGACTTTGTAGAAAGAGAGTTGTCAAATGGCCAGGGAGGCTTTTACTCCTCTTTAAATGCAGATACAGATGGGGAAGAAGGAAAGTATTACATCTGGACCATTGACGAACTGAGAAACGTCTTAAATACTTCTGAACTTGAGCTGGTAACCAAATTTTATAATATCGAACCTTACGGAAATTGGGAAAAGGGGAATAATATTCTTTTTCGACAGTTTTCTCCTGAAGAATTCATCCGGGAAGAAGGAATATCAAATAATGAATTTACCTCTACACTGGCTACTGCGAAAAAAAAGCTTTTCAAATCGAGGCAAGGCAGAAATAAACCTACTGTTGACGATAAATCCCTCACCTCCTGGAATGCCCTTATGGTAGATGCTTATCTCGATGCTTATCTGGCCATTGGAACACCTAAATATCTCAAAAATGCCATTAAGTGTGCCGAATTCATAGATGACAAAATGCTTAGGCCAGATTCAGGATTACACAGGAGCTACATAGATGGTGAAAGCGGGATAAACGCTTTTCTTGATGATTACGCTTTATTAAGCAGGGCTTACATTAACCTTTACCAGGTGACTTTTGATATTAAGTGGCTTAAAAAGGCAGAAAAACTAATGCTTTATACAATCAGGCATTTTAAAGATGAAGAAAGCAGTATGTTCTATTATACCTCAGATGATGATAAGAATCTGGTGGCGAGAAAACTTGAACTTGATGATAACGTGATGCCTTCATCAAATTCCGTTATGGCTCATAACCTATTTGCTTTAGGAACGCTTCTGGAAAATCAGGAATACTTAACCATGAGTGAGGAGATGTTGGGTCAAATGTACAATCTCGTTGTAGAAGATCCGTCATTTTATGCTAACTGGACAAAACTAGTAGGCACCCGGGCCTTTGGTGCTTATGAAGTTGCAATTCTAGGTAATGACGCCATGCAAAAAAATATTAGTATGCAAAGGGAGTATTTGCCAACCTCTATATTTATGGGAGGCCAGAATGAAAACTTACCTCTCCTGGAAAAAAAGCTTGTAGAAGGGGAGACCTTGATCTACGTATGCCAGAATAAAACCTGTAAATATCCGGTTTCACTGGCAAAAGAAGCTATTAATATCATAGAGAGTTATCGTACCGGTAGGGAAGAAAAGATTAGTATCTGGAATTAAATTTCACCTTTAATTATTCCGTTCTTATCTTTACAACTTCTAACCAACTATAAATGCTGAATTACCCTATAAAATTCGAACCCATCCTTAAAGAAAAGATCTGGGGTGGTAATAAGTTAATTAACATATTAAACAAAGATTCCAATCGCGAAGATCTTGGTGAGAGCTGGGAAATTTCGGGAGTGAAAGGTGATATTTCTGTAGTGCAAAACGGTGCTTTAAAAGGGCAAACGCTAAATGCCCTTTTAGAGGAGTATAAGGAAGGGCTTTTAGGCCTGAAGAACTTTAAAAAGTTTGGAGCAGAATTTCCGCTTTTAATCAAGTTCATTGATGCTAAAACCGAACTTTCAGTGCAACTGCATCCGCATGACAATATCGCTAAAAAGCGCCACAATTCCTTCGGAAAAACCGAAATGTGGTACATCATGCAGGCCGATGAAGGCGCAGAGATCAACGTGGGCTTCAAAAAGAGCATTTCCAAAGAAGAATATCTGGAACATCTCGAAACCGGGAAGATCACCGAATTGCTGAACTTTGAAAAAGTGCAAAAAGGCGATTCATTTTTTATCAATACCGGGAAGGTTCATGCCATAGGCGCCGGAGTCCTTTTGGCAGAGATTCAGCAGACATCAGATATTACTTATCGGATCTATGACTGGGACAGGGTAGATGCTGAAGGAAATTCTCGCGAACTGCACACCGATCTTGCTCTTGATGCGATAGACTTTGAGAAGAAAGATGATTTTAAAAGGACCTATAAAAGAGAAGAAAATCATTCTACCAATATAGCCAGCTGTGAATACTTTACTACCAATTTTCTTCCGGTTAAAGGGGAGATTGTAAAAGATTATGCGCAACTGGATTCATTCGTCATCTACATGTGTGTTAGTGGTGATGCTGAAATTAGTGTCAGTGGAAATTCTGAAAAAATAGTTCAGGGACAAACCTTACTTGTTCCGGCAGAAGTTAAGGAGGTGCAAATTACTTCCGAAGGCGTAGAGCTGCTCGAGGTTTTTGTTCAATAAATTGAATTACAGTAAAAAAACTCTTCAAAAATGTCATTTTTGAAGAGTTTTTTTTATTAGTTACCTAATGATTCTATTGCCCGGTTACCTTCATCTCCAGGCTAAAAAGAGAATCCATTGCTGTAATAAACAGGGTCCTTTTGTCTTTTCCGCCAAAAGTGACATTGGCTGTCCATTCTTTATTTACGGGAATGTGAAGTATTTTTTCTCCGGCACTGTTAAAAATCGTAACGCCGTCTCCAGTGAGGTAGATATTACCCTGCTCGTCTATGGTCATACCGTCAGATCCCATTTCGGTGAAGAGCGTCTTGTTTTCTAATTTTCCGTCTTTTCCTATATTGTATTTCCAGGTCTTGTTGTCTTCAATATCGGCCACGTAAAGAGATTGACCATCGGGCGTTCCAATAACTCCGTTAGGTTTTACAAGACTGTCTGCAGCCATAAAAAAGCCCTTTTTATCGGGAGTCATGTAATAGACCCGTTGCTCTTTTATAGGTTGTTTGCTGTGACTCCAGTAAGACCGCTGGTAAAAAGGATCGGTTAAAAATATTCCTCCGTCCGGTGCAACCCATAGGTCGTTGGGGCCGTTTAACCTTTGGCCTCTAAAATTATCCCGCAGCACTTTTATTTCTTTGTGGGGGCTTATTTGCCATAGTTCCGAATATTTATCGGCTGCAGCATAAAGAAAGCCTTCAGTATCAAAGTAGAGACCATTGGCTCTACCCGATTCTTCCATGAAAACCGAGACCTGCCCGTCATTTGCAGACCATTTGTAAATTTTGTTGTTAGGTTGATCGGTGAAATAAACATTGCCCTGGGCATCGGCAGCAGGCCCTTCAGTAAACTCATAACCATCGGCCACCAGTTTTAGTTCGGCGCCTTCGGCAATCAAATTGTTTTCCTGGGCTTTTCCCGAAATGCTGAACATGATAATTACAGCACAAAAAGTGTAGAGAATCTTCATTAACTATATTTAATTTGAACGCTGTGAAGGTAAATGTTTTTCAAGATTCTGCTGTAATCCTACTCAATTTCTTCAGCAAAACTGGAGGCTGGTAAGCCTGCTTCATTAAAAATATTTGAAGTGCCGGTGTTGCGCCATGAATAGCGTATTTCAACCGGATCTTTTATTTCTCTCACATTCAGTTCAATGGTATTGTTTTTAATGCTGAATTTTACCGGCTTAAAGTTTCCGTCTTTTCCTGCTACTTCAAACTGAGTGGCAGGATTTTCTTTATCCAGGCTTAATTTTTCGGCATTACTGAAAGTTATCTGAAGCTTATTTTTATTCTTTTTAATTTCTGAAACAAGCGGGGCATGTGCAGCGGTTTCTCTTCCGTAGACATCATTTAGTGCGAGTGCGGCAAAGCGCAGCCCCACATCTTCCTTGTTGCGTGGGTGAATGTCTTTAATGTCTCCAATGTCACTGGTCATAACCATTCCGGTTTTTGGCATTTTAAGCACCCTGCGTTGGGCATCTCTCACTTTCACTCCCCAAAAATTGTCACCATACTCGTAAGGGGCAATTTGGGCATAGAAAAACGGAAGTTCTTTATGCCATTTTTGACGCCAGGAATTGATAAGCGCCGAAAATATTTGCTCGTAATGATTGGCGTTATCTGTATTTGATTCTCCCTGGTACCACAGCACACCGGCAAGTTCAAACGGCACCAATGGGGCAATCATTGCATTGTAGAGCAGGCCTGGATCCCGTGGTCCCCATTCTGTCTTGGGGAGCATTTTGGCTGCTTCAGTCAATTCCTTACTATTTTCTATTACTTCAGAAGGCATCCATACTTCAGCCGGAGTACCGCCCCAGCTGGAGTTGATAAGCCCCACCGGTACACCAAGTTCTTTATTGATCTTCTTTCCGAAGAAATAGGCCACAGCACTAAAGTGTTTCATGGTTTCGGGCTTACTGGCTACCCAGCTTCCGTCGAGATCCTGTTGAGGGCAGGAGGCAGTTCTATTCAATACCGTGAAGAAACGAATCTGGTCATTCTCTGCATCTGCAATAGCAGCTTCGGCATTGTCTATTCCGGCAGCTGCAGTCCATTCCATATTCGACTGGCCGCTCACCAGCCAAACCTCTCCTAAAAGCACATTTTTGAGCACTACAGTGTTATAACCTATAATGCTCACTTGCTGCGGACCTCTAATATTGGGAGTGGGAAGCATGATCTCCCACTTTCCATTCTTTCCTACTCTGGTTTGGAACGTATCATTGCCCCAGGTAGTCGAAATTTTCACCACTTCGCCCGGTTTAGCCCAACCCCAGATTTTTACATCCGAATTGCGCTGTAGCACCATATTGTCTGAAAATACTGAAGGAAGCGAGATGTTCGAGAAAGCGTCAACAGGGGCCATAAAGAAGATAGCTATGAGTAAAATTAAGATTCGCATGTTATTCTTTTTTTAAGATTGTTTCAATCTTTTCGAGTTCTTCTTTAGTAAAATCGAGATTTTTTAATCCGTCGATATTATCCTGAAGTTGTGAAACGCGACTCACACCCACTAAAACTGAAGTGACTCTATCATCTTTTAGCAGCCAGGCTATAGCCATTTGTGCAAGGGACTGGTCGCGGTTTTGAGCAATTTCATTGAGCTGCTTCACCTGTTCTAAAAGTCTGGGAGTGATCTTGTTTTTGTCGAGATAACCGCCTTCAATTGCTGCCCGGGAATCGGCAGGGATACCATCCAGGTATTTGGAGGTGAGAATGCCCTGCTCCAGGGGAGAAAAGACGATGCTGCCCAGGCCTTCTTTTTCGAGGGTGTCTAAAAGCCCATCTTCAACCCACCGGTCAAACATGTTGTAGCGGGGCTGATGTATAATAAATGGTGTGCCCAGGTTCCGGAGAATTTCTGCTGCTTTTGCCGTTTGTCCTGCCGAGTATTGTGAAACGCCCACATACAGGGCTTTTCCCTGCCTCACGATTTGATCGAGGGCGCCCATGGTTTCTTCCAGCGGGGTGGCAGGATCGGGGCGGTGGTGATAGAAAATATCCACATAATCCAGTCCCATTCTCTTAAGAGATTGATCGAGGCTGGCAATGAGGTATTTGCGCGACCCGAAGTTCCCGTACGGCCCCGGCCACATATCCCAACCGGCCTTGGTTGAAATAAGCAGCTCATCACGGTACGCCTGAAAATCTTCTTTAAAGATCTTCCCAAAATTAGTTTCTGCCGAACCGTATGGAGGTCCGTAATTATTGGCCAGGTCAAAGTGCGTTATTCCGTTGTCAAATGCTGTTCGCAGCAGCTGTCTCGAATTTTCAAAGCTGGTGGTGTTGCCAAAGTTGTGCCACAGGCCAAGGGAAAGCAGCGGCAGTTTTAAGCCACTTTTGCCACAGCGGCGATAGGTCATTTTTTCATAGCGGTCTTCGGCAGCAGTATAATTATTCATGTGTGTTTTTATTAAGAAGGTTTTGGTAAAAAGGCAGAAGTTTTTCAGCCATAAGCTCATGGTCTTCCAGGGCAGGGTGACCTGTGCAACCTGAAGCATTCATTTTTTCAAACTCAAAGACAGCAATAGACCTGTCCGGGAATTCATTTTTAATGTCATTCAGAATCCTTATTAGCTCCTGTCCTTCTTTTTCCCCCGTCATAGAGCTGGAGATAAGCGCAATTTGAGTATCGGGATAGACCTCATATAAGGCTTTGATAAAACCTATGTAGTTTTCTTTAAAGCTCTCTTCTTTAAATGGAAGACGTTCCTTTTTTCCATCTCCACGAGAAAAATCGTTGGTGCCAAGGGCAATACTTACAATGTCTGGCACATCTTCTTTTTTGATCTCTGCCCGTTTACCCTGTTCCCCGTTAAGGTGCAGGTAAGGATAAACCTGCGGCATTACAGGCTGGTCTTCGTCATTCCAGTTTCGGTACATGCCCATGCCCGAGACGCAGTTTACTTCAAAATCTACATCAAGCATTCGTGCCACGCGTGGCCCATAAGCCATGTAGGCACTGTGTTGATCATACCATTCTCCTTCTTCACAATCAATCTCACTGGTATCGGCGCCCATTCCACAGGTGATGGAATCGCCTATAAACTCGATCTTTGCGCGTTTTTCTTCGGAAGTTTTTTCGATCTTTTGTGCCCTTAGGCCATTGAAGATTAAAAGGCCGTTAGATGCTTCAGTTTCTTTGTAGATCGCCAGGGTATTAGCTGAATCTTTCTTTGGAAGTGCAAACTTAAGACTGTCTTTGGTAATCCTGAAGCGGCCTTTGTACTCGTCATTCAACTCTACCGCCACATAATGGTGCTCTGCACCGTCACTTTTGAGAAAAACGGTGACCGTATCGCCAAAAACATCTGCTTTTACCGAAGATGCCGAAGCAATAAGTTTTGTTCCCTCGCTTGACGGCTGAATTCGTCCGGAGTAGGTGAAATTTTCATTTTGAGGTTCAAAGAATTTGTCTTTTGGAACTTCCTGTTCCAATTTGCAGCTGCTTAGAAGTAGCGCTGAAATAAATAAAATAAGGAGGCGCATTTTTTGCTATTTTGGAGACCCTAATTTACGGTTTTCCTACAGATCCTTATTTACCAATTCTTTCAAATGCTGATATTATTTTAAAAAAAATGTCCGGTGGAAATTTTTCCACCGGACATTTTTAATTTTCTATCTCAAGATGCTACTACTTCTCGTAGATGCCGTCATATAGATCCTGATATAACTTTATGATATTTCGGCGTTTTAGCTTCATGGTAGGAGTGAGGTGTTCGCTCTCAATACTCCATACATCGGGCGTAAGTTCAAATTTCTTGATCTTTTCCCAGCTTCCGAACTTTTGATTGTAAAAGTCTACTTCCTCCTGGATACGTTTTTTAACCTCCGCGTTATGAATAAGGTCGGCGTTACTCGGACCTACTTCTATGTGTTTTCTTTTTGCCCATTCCCGAACAAATTCAAAATCGGGTTGTATGAGTGCAGCCGGCATTTTTTCACCCTCACCAATCACCATTAATTCAGCAATAAAACGCGACTGCTTCATTTGGTTCTCTATCACCTGGGGTGCCACATACTTTCCGCCAGATGTTTTGAACATCTCCTTCTTGCGATCGGTGATCTTCAGGAAGCCTTCGCTGTCAAGCTCTCCAATATCTCCGGTGTGAAAATATCCGTCTCCGTTAATGGCTTGTTTTGTTTTCTCAGGTTCTTTGTAGTAACCCATCATTACATTGGGGCCTTTACAAAGTATCTCGCCGTCTTCAGCGATCTTTACCTCTACATCTTTAAGTACTTTCCCCACCGTTCCAATCTTAAAACCGTGGTTTCTCTGGTCATTAACAGCAATTACAGGAGAAGTTTCGGTTAAACCGTAGCCTTCCATCACCGGGATTCCTGCAGCTGCAAATACACGGGCAAGTCTTGGCTGCAGTGCAGCACTTCCCGATACAATAAGTTCAATTCTACCACCCAGGCCTTCTTTCCATTTAGAGAACACCAGTTTCCTGGCAATTTTAAGCTGAGTTTCATACCACCAGCCATTAGCTCCGTAAGGCTCGTATTCCAGTCCAAGTTCAACTGACCAGAAGAAAAGCTTTTGCTTAACACCGCCCACGGTAGATCCTTTAGCGATGATCTTGTCATACACTTTTTCCAGCAGCCTTGGTACAGCCGAAATCACATGTGGCTTCACCTCCTTCAGGTTGTCGCTTATCTTGTCTATAGATTCAGCAAAATGTATAGAAACGCTGTAGTACTGGTAGAGATAGAGGATCATCCTCTCAAAAATGTGACATACGGGAAGGAAACTGAGAGAAGTGTAGGTCCCAAACTCGAATGGTACACGGTCTGAACTCAGCAGTACATCGCTAACAATGTTTTTATGGCTTAACATTACCCCTTTTGGTCTTCCGGTAGTTCCCGAAGTATAAATTAGTGTAGCAAGGTCATCTTCCTTTACTGCCTTTTTTCGCGCCTCAACTTCATCCTGATTAGACTGGTCTTCCCCCATTTTCAGGATTTCCTTCCAGTTATCGGCTCCGGGAATTTCATCAAAAGTGTAAACACCCTTTAATTGGGTGTTACTGCGAATGGTGTTGAGCTTGTCAAGTATCTCTTTATCTGATACAAAACAATAAATAGACTCACTGTGATTGAGCACATATTCATAATCTTCTTCAGAAATAGTAGGATAGATAGGTACATTTTGGGCACCCAGTTGTAAGATCCCAATGTCCATGATGTTCCATTCAGTCCGGTTACTGGTCGAGATCACTGCGATCTTGTCATTGGGCTGAATACCCAGTCGTAGCAATCCGCGGCTTATGGCGTTGGCCTGGTCTACATATTCCTGAGAAGAAAGGGCTTCCCATTTCCCATTATACTTGGTGACCAGGGATTTCTCCCGTGGTGCGTTTTCTAATTGGAAATAAGGAAAATCAAAAAGTCTTTTTATTTCAATCATTTATTGATTTGTTACAATAGTCTGTGCAAAATAGCAAAAGAAGCATCTATTTCAAATAAAATTTACAAAATCTCTTATTTAGGCGCATGATTTTAATAAATCGAGACCTTCAAGGGCGGTTTTCTGCGTCATTTGAAAATTTGGCAGAAACAGGAGGGAAGATCCCTCAGTGTTCATTAAGAGGCCTTTCTCCAGGGCTTTTTGTTTGATATTTAAAGCATAATCTTCCTCGTGAACCTCTACACCAATAGCAGCGCCTTTAATTCGCACTTCCGGTTTTTTTCTGAAATTTACTTCGGAAATGCCCTTTTTGAAGGTTTCTGCGAGCTGTTCTATATTCTGGAAAAGTCTTTTTTGGTCCTTCTGAAGGTAGTGTAGCGCAGCCAGGGACGCATCTACCGAAATTGGATGCCACTCATAAGAAGAATATAACCCGATTTCTCCACCGATTTTTTCATCAATTGCCAGGGTGGTCATTACTGCGCCCATTCCGGCATGTCCGGCAGTAATGGCTTTAGCCATGCACAAGATGTCGGGTTCAATATCGAAGTGTTCAGAAGCAAACATTTTTCCGGTTCTTCCAAAACCTGTAATGGCCTCATCCATGATCAGTAAAGTGCTTGTTTCTTTACAAATTTTATCAAGGCCTTTCATGAATTCAGCTTCGGGAATTACTACGCCGAGGTTGATGATGACGGGTTCCATAATGACTGCCGAAAAATCTTTTGTTGAAAGCAGTTTTTTCACCCGGTCCAGTTTTTCCCTGTTTAGCGGCAGTTTCAGTTTTTCACATCCTTCTAAAAGATTAGGAAAAGATTTTCGCTTTTTTGTAGCACCTATGCTTAAAGCGCCCATCGTATTCCCGTGGTAGCTGCCTTCAACGGAGAGGATCTTTTTTCTGCCGGTGTACATGGTGGCCATTTCCAGAGCAGCGTCTACAGCTTCCGATCCTCCTGTCCTCCTGTAGGCTTTCTGAAGTTTTCCGGGTGCCAGTTCAGCCAGGAGTTTGGCCAATTCATTCCATGGCTTGTAGTGAAAGTTAGGATAAACATAAGCCGGCCGGTCTTTCTTCCGAATGGCTTCCTCTATTTCTTCAACGCCCCAGCCAAGATTTCCGACTCCGGCGCCTCCCAGAAAATCCACATATTTCTTTCCGTTTGCATCATAGACGTAGCTGCCCATTGCTTTTACAACTTCCAGTTGCATGGCAGGATTCCCGCGCCCAAAATACGGCTCGTCTTTATCTGTATTATTCATCCTTAGGTTTTTCCTCTTAAGTTAAGAATCATCAGCCGAAATTCTGTTATAGAAAGGTGAAATGCCTGCGCCTGATTTGTGATTTTCCGAAGAAAAAATCCTACAAGCGGGTTAAAAAAGTATTAATTCAGTTAAATGATTGATATACAGGATATTAAATGTTTAAATTGAAAAGAAAAAAGAAGTAAAAAACAAAAATCAACAGCTATGAAAAAACTCAATCTTATTGTTTTCTTATTTATAGGAGCATTTATTCTGGGTGTGGCCCAAGAGTGGCAACGCAAAAAACCACCTCAAAAGATCTCGGTAATTATGACTCTTTTGCCTATTTACCCAATTCTAACGTTAGTGCCCAAAACCTTCCAATGGATTCTGAAGATGTGAGCAGGGTTGTAATTGAAGCGGTAAATATGAACATGAGGGAAGCAGGATACAACCTTGATCGCCAGGATCCCGATTTACTTGTTCTTATAAGTACCGAAACCGATACTGAAGTAGAAACCACAACAGACGCTGTTTATGCCACTTACCCTTACACCACCGGCGTGAGAACAATAAACCCGCTTTACAATAACTACTACTACGGCGGATATGCCGGATACAATAATATTGTTGGCTACGATATCGATACTTATGCCTATGAAGAAGGTACGGTGGTTATTAACCTTGTAGACCGCGAAACAAAAAATACAGTCTGGAAAGGTGTGGCATCAGAGAGCCTTAGCAGCCAAAGCAATATTCAGGGAATAAGGGATCTCGTAAATGCCATTTTTGAAGAGTATCCAATCAACAACTAAGATTTGTAATCCAAGATAAAAAAGAAAAGGTCCGGAAGAAACTCCGGACCTTTTTCATTTAATTCTCCTGCTTTTCAAGCCATTTCCTGGCATTGACAAAAGCTTCTATCCAGGGACTAACTTCATCCTGCCTGTCTTTTGGGTAATGAGCCCAGTTCCACGGGAAGGTAGAGCGCTCAAGGTGCGGCATCATGGCTAAATGACGGCCATTGTCACTCACAATCATCGCAGTGTTGTAGTGCGAACCATTGGGGTTTGAAGGATAGGTTTCATAGCCGTACTTTCCAATGATCTTATATCGCTCCACTTCATACGGGAAACTGAATTTCCCTTCTCCGTGGGCCGCCCATATTCCGAGTCTGGTACCCGATAAAGAGTGCATCATCACCGAATCATTTTCAGCGATCTCCATGGAGGTGAAGTTACATTCGAATTTATGAGATTCGTTGTGCAGCATTTTTGGCTTCTCCTTGTGGTCTGGATGTAATAAGCCAAGTTCCATGAATAGCTGGCAACCGTTACAAACGCCCAGGGAAAGCGTGTTTTCTCTTGCAAAGAAACTGTCTAAAGCTGCTTTTGCTTTTTCATTGTATAAGAAAGCGCCGGCCCAGCCTTTGGCACTTCCCAAAACATCTGAATTTGAGAATCCGCCCACTGCAGCAATAAATTGTATATCCTCCAGGGTTTCGCGACCTGAGATCAGGTCGGTCATGTGAACATCCTTCACATCAAAGCCGGCAAGATCCATGGCATAGGCCATTTCCCTTTCAGAATTTGAGCCTTTCTCTCTAATGATCGCTGCTTTAATTCGTTGGTTGTCACCTCGAGCGGAGTCGAGAGGTAATTTTCCACTAAAACCTTCCGGGAATTTGAAGTGCAGCGGCTGTTTTGCGTAATTCTTGTAACGTTCGGTAGCGTTGTCTATTCCGCTTTGCCTCTCATCTAGCAGGAACGAAGTGCGGCTCCAGGTATCGCGTAGCTTCGGAACATCAAACTTCAGGTTTTGATCTCCGTTTTTGATCTTAAGGGTCTTACCTTCAGTAGCTTTTCCAATCTTAAAGAATGCTACTCCTTTCTCCTTTAAAATGGCTTCTACGGAAGCATCTTTTGCCTGAAATACAATTCCGGCGTTCTCTGAAAACAGCAATTTCACGCTGTCTTTTTCCCCGAGTTTAGTGAGGTTAAATTCTGCTGAAAGGTTGACATCTGCAAAGCACATTTCAAGAAGGGTAGTGATCAATCCGCCTGAAGCTACATCGTGACCTGCTAAAATTAAATCTTTCCTTATCAACTCCTGCACAGCATTAAATGCGGCAGCAAAATGTTTATCGTCTTTAATCGTAGGTGCCCCGGCCCCAACTTTATTCAGGATTTGCCCAAAAGAAGAACCTCCCAATTTAAATTCATCCTGTGAAAAATTGATGTAATAGATGGCGCCGCCGTCTTTTTGAAGTACGGGTTCAACTACTTTTGTGATCTCGTCGCAATGCCCTGCAGCCGAAATAATCACCGTACCCGGTGCGAGTACGTTCCCATCTTCGTAACGTTGTTTCATGGAAAGGGAATCCTTTCCGGTAGGAACATTTATTCCGAGGGAAATCGCAAAATCTGATACTCCCTGCACCGCTTCATAAAGCCTTGCATCTTCCCCTTCGTTGTTACACGGCCACATCCAGTTAGCCGACAAAGAGACCGATTTTAAGCCTTTTTCAAGAGGTGCCCATACAATATTGGTAAGCGCTTCGGCAATAGAGTTGCGCGACCCGGCAACAGGATCGATCAACGCCGAAACAGGGGAGTGGCCAATTGAAGTTGCCACGCCTTCCTTACCTTTATAATCAAGTGCCATCACCCCGCAGTTGTTAAGTGGTAACTGTAAGGGACCCGCAGTTTGTTGTTTTGCAACCCTTCCGGTTACGCAACGGTCTACCTTGTTGGTAAGCCAGTCTTTTGAACCAACAGCCTCAAGCTGCAGCACCTGCTCCAGATATTTCTGGAAGTTTTGCGGGTTGTATTCAACTTCGGCATATTTTCTTTCAATGGTTTTATCTTTCATCACCATTTTTGGAGAACTGCCAAACATATCTGCAAGGGCAAGATCCATCGGCTTGTCGCCCTTTGTCTTGCTCTCAAAAGTGAATTGTCTGTCATTGGTTACATGACCCACGGCGTAAAGTGGCGTTCGTTCTCTTTCGGCGATCTTCTGCATGTGCTGCAGGTCTTTATCTGAAATAATTAATCCCATTCGCTCCTGAGATTCATTGCCAATGATCTCTTTTGCTGAAAGGGTAGGATCTCCCACCGGAAGTTTATCAAGATCGATTTTTCCACCAGTGTCTTCCACAAGTTCACTAAGGCAGTTGAGGTGCCCGCCGGCCCCATGGTCGTGAATGGAAACAATTGGGTTCTCATCTGCTTCCACCATCGCACGAATAGTGTTTGCAGCACGTTTTTGCATTTCGGGATTGGAACGCTGGATGGCATTAAGCTCAATACCACTGCTGAATTCCCCGGTATCTGCCGAAGATACTGCGGCACCACCCATACCAATGCGGTAATTCTCGCCTCCAAGAACCACGATTTGATCGCCTTCTTTTGGTGCTCCTTTAATTGCCTGTTCTGCTTTGCCGTAGCCAATTCCGCCGGCCATCATAATTACTTTGTCATAACCCAGTGCCCTTCTATCTTCTGAATGCTCAAAAGTGAACACCGAACCTGCAATTAGAGGCTGCCCGAATTTATTTCCGAAATCTGAAGCCCCGTTAGAAGCTTTGATCAGGATGTCCATTGGCGTTTGATAAAGCCATGGCCTTGCCGGGAAAGCGTCTTCCCAGGGCCGGTTTTCTTCCAGCCTTGAGTAAGAGGTCATATAAACGGCAGTTCCTGCGAGCGGAAGAGAACCTTTTCCGCCGGCCAGCCTGTCGCGAATCTCCCCGCCGCTACCGGTTGCAGCCCCGTTAAAAGGTTCAACCGTGGTTGGGAAATTGTGAGTTTCGGCTTTTAAGGAAATTACCGAATCAAAATCTTTTTTCCTGTAAAAGTCGGGTTTGTCTGCCGACTGTGGGGCGAACTGCTCCACTCTTGGCCCTTTTACAAAAGCCACGTTATCTTTATAAGCCGAAACTATATCGTTCGGGTTTTCTTCGGAAGTTTTCCTGATGAGCTTAAAGAGCGAAACAGGTTTTTCTTTACCGTCTATCTCAAAAACTCCGTTGAAGATCTTGTGACGACAGTGTTCGGAGTTTACCTGTGAAAATCCGAAGACTTCAGAATCGGTAAGTTTTCTCCCGATCCTTTCTGAAAGTTTATCCAGGTATTCTACCTCTTCATCATTGAGTGCCAAACCTTCTTTTTGGTTGTAGGCAGAAATGTTATCTACTTCCTTTACAGGCTCAGGTTCTATGTTGATGGTAAATATATCCTGATCAAGCCCCTGGTACTTTTGAGAAAGCATGGGGTCAAAATCGTGATAATGCTCGTCAACTTTGTAGAATTCTTCAATCCTGCGAATGCCTTCAATGCCCATGTTTTGCGTGATCTCTACCGCATTGGTGCTCCAGGGGGTGATCATGGCGGCACGGGGGCCAACAAAAAAATCTGCCAGGGCAGATTTTTCTAAATATTGTGCGTTTCCAAAAAGCCAGTCTAACTTAGCGATGTGTTCGGCCGAAAGTGCCTTATGCGTTTCAACCGCATAGACCTTGTTTGGACGATTTCCGAAGAATAAGATCATTCTGTGGGTTTTGTGTTGTTTGTTAGGAAGCAAATTTACATTTTTTTAGAAGATATCGATTGTGTGGAAAATGAAAAGCCACGAATTCAATTTTGAATTCGTGGCTTTTCCAACTGGTTTAAATTTAAACCTAGTAAGTTCCTAATCCGTCAACAGTATCTTTGGCAAGAACTTCCCACTCATCTTCTGTGTAGGTTGTGTTTGGTGCGGTCACGGTCGATTTTCTTCTTAGGGTAACATCTTTTCCAAAATCAACGTCCCCGTCAACACCAATCATATCTATAAGAACGCCATCTTTAAATAACCCAACGGGATCATCTCCGTTAAAATCCACTGGCGCTCCGTTTAACGAAACATCAGAGGCATCAATGATTGCCTGGATATCTGCACCACCATTGCTAATCACAAATACATCTCCGCTGGCTAAAGTTCCTTCAAGAGCGTATGCATCGCTCCATTCTCCATTTCCGTTCACCTGCTTCTGAATTGAATATGCAGAAAGGTCAACCTCTTCGCCTGTGATATTGGCAATTTCTACAGCTTTATTAACTCCGCCTCCTTCAACATATTCAGAAAAGAAAAGTTCGGCAGAAGTTCCACCTCCATTTCCGGTTTCTTCTGTAGTCGTAGCTTCTACGGCTGCGCTTTGTGCAGATTCATTGTCGTAGATATCTCTTGCAAGTACTGTGAAAGAATATTGAGTTTCAGCCTCTAATCCTGCAATAGTAAATTCGGTGTTTGTGGTAGTGGCATTATATTCTCCATCTAGAAAAAGATCGTACTCCTTTACTTCCACATTGTCTGTTGAAGCGTCCCAGCTAAGGCTTACACTATTAGATGTTACAGTACCAACAGCAAGATTGGCAGGAGTGGTAGGTGCTTCTGTATCTTCATTGGTCGTAGCTTCTACTGCGTCACTTTCTTCGGAAACATTTCCGGCGGTATCTACTGCGGCAACAGTGATGGAGTAAATAGTTCCGGGAGTTAGATCTGCAAGTGTAATAGAAGTCGAAGACGTACTGGTTACGCTTTCTCCATCCAACATAATATTATATTTAACCACACCAATATTATCTGTAGCTGCTTCCCAGCTTAGATCAAGGGTTTCATAACCAATTTCTGAAACAGTCAATGCCTGCGGGGCAGAAGGAGCTTCATTGTCTTCCTCTACAGGTTCTCCGTTCCAGCGGTTTTGAGCTTCGTCACCTCCCCATAATCTTGTTGCAAGATGCGGGTTATCAATAAACGGGTTCCTATTGCCCTGTGCATCATAAATAACCTCATTACGTTGAAGTTCTAAGGCAGAAACAGGATCTTCGGCATTCCATTCAAGGAAAAGCTCCAGGCCACCTATTTCGTTAAAAGGCTCATCGTAACGCAGGTTCATGTACATGATCATTCGGGCAACATCACCTCGCCATTCATCACCAGGAAAGAATTTATTCCCGTCTACCAACTTATAAGATCCTTCCCCATCTGTAAAAGGGTAATTTCCTCTTGTTTGGTTTACCTGCACATCTGCTGCACGAAGGTGGTGTAGGTCTCCTTTTGCTGTATTATCTACTAAAGATTGTGGATATACGTGCTCAGTGTTAAAAGTTTGCGGCTCATAATTATTTCCTCCAGATAGATATTCTTCCCAATACCTGCTTTCACCGGTATAAATAAGAACAACATTGTCTGGCTTGGCTGGGTCTTCATCTGCCTTATACAGGTAATCATGCCTGTCGGTATAATCGAGCATGTTGCTGTGTTTGGCAATGGTAAGGGCCGCAAGATCATCATAAAGCTCCTCGTTTTCTTCTGAAAAGTCTATTGCTTCATAGTAATCTGCAAGAGCATCAGGAACTTCGTAGTAAGGAGTTTCTTCTATTGGATCTGGATCTGGATCTACAGGAGAGTTCACATCATCATCAGAACTACAGCCAATCAGAAAAAGAATGCTTAAAAAAGGTAAATAAAATGATTTTTTCATCTTAGTTTTTTAAATGTTATTGGTTTTCGATTGTCGCAAAATTAAAGTTTATTTCCCGTTCATTATATTAAGTAATGGTAAAATTCCCCAACTTTTCGGCATTTTGGAAACAGTTTAAATAAAAAATCCTGCATTTCGTTTAATAAAATGCAGGATAATAGGAATATTAATGGGGTCTGAATTATTTTTTCTTTTCCAGAAGTGCCATGTAGAAGCCGTCAAATCCGGTTTCGCTCGATAAGATCTTCTGATCTTTGGCAAGACTGAAATCCTTTCCTTCTTCGGAAGCTAAAAATTTCTTTACCTGCGCTTCATTTTCTGAAGGTAAAACAGAACAGGTGGCGTATACCATTTTACCGCCGCCTTTTACCATTTTTGAATACTGCTTCAGGATTTCTTCCTGGGTTTGTTTGATGGTCTCAATGAATTCCGGTTGCAGCTTCCATTTTGCATCAGGATTTCGGCTTAAAACGCCCAGGCCGCTACAAGGTGCGTCTATAAGAACACGATCTGCACTTCCGTAGAGCTTTTTCACCACTTTTGAAGAGTCGATCACCCGCGGCTCAATGTTGTGAGCTCCTGCCCGGCGGGCACGGCGCTTTAGTTCCTTCAGTTTGTTGGCGTAAATATCTGTAGCGATCAACTGGCCTTTATTTTCCATCAAGGCTGCGAGGTGCAAAGACTTTCCGCCGGCACCGGCACAGGTATCAACCACACGCATTCCCGGTTCTACACCAAGGAAGCGGGCAACCAGTTGGGAAGAAGCATCCTGGACCTCAAAAAAGCCATTTTTGAAGGCTTCTGTCCTAAACACGTTCTTTCTTTCCTTGAGTTGCAAGGCATCGGGATAGCCTTCCAAAAATTCGGTTTCAATTTCCTCTTTTTGAAGCTCCTGTTTTAATTTTTCCCTGGTAGTTTTGAGCGTATTCACCCTAAGAATCACGGGAGCCTGCTCATTCAATGCATGGATTTCCTTTTCCCAGGTTTCTTCTCCCAGCTCTTGCACGCCCATTTCATCCAGCCAGTCGGGCACAGATTCCCTGTATTTCCTTATCTTGCTTAATTCGTCAAATTTTCCTTTGATACGGCGGGTAGGAACAGGTTCTATCTGCTTCCAGTCAGTCGGAATTTCAATACCTCTCAAGGTGGCCCAAACAGCGAATAACCTGAAAAGATTTTCCCTGGAATATGGAGCTTTAACTTCAGCAATTTCTGAGTAAAGTCTCTTCCAGCGAACAATGTCGTATGTAGTTTCAGCAATAAAGCTTCGGTCCCGGGCACCCCAACGTTTATCGCGTTTTAGTGTTTTTTCGATCACCTTATCGGCATAAGCTCCTTCATTAAATATTTCACCAAGGGCATCAACGGTAGCAAAGACCAAATTTCTGTATAAGCGCATAAATTTTATTTAAAGGCGCAAAGGTAAGCTTTTTAAACTTCGGAAAAATCTATCTTTACCTTCAAATTCAGGTTATGAAGCGTATAGTTTTTCTTCTATTTATATTAATAATCGGTTGTAAATCAGATCCTAAAAATGAACAACAGCAGGAAGTTGTGACCAGAGAGCGGCAAGCTTTTACTGAAGTTGAGATTGACTTGCTGCTTGAGGATTCCATCAGCATCAGGGCTATTGAGGTCATGGGACAAGATTTGGCCTTTGCGGGATCAAACGGGGCTTATGGTATTTACAATTCGGCTAAAGATGAGGTGCGGGTAAGCCGACAACAGTATGATTCCATTGCTCCCGAATTTAGGGCTGTGGCAGGGACTTCCGAAGATTTTTTTATGCTAAGCGTTGCAAATCCGGCGCTTTTGTACAAAACTGGCGACAGCGGACAAATGGAACTGGTGTATAAGGAAGAAGGTGGAAAAGTCTTTTATGATGCCATGACCTTTTGGAACGATAAAGAAGGTATAGCGATGGGAGATCCGGTGGAGGATTGTCTTTCAGTTATAATTACCCGCGATGGCGGGAAGAGCTGGAATAAACTTCCCTGCGATCAACTCCCCAAAGCAGCCGAAGGTGAAGCGGCCTTTGCAGCGAGTAATGCAAACATTGCGGTAGAAGGGGAGAAGGCCTGGATACTTTCGGGAGGAGCCAGATCAAGAGTTTACTTCACACCCAATAAAGGAAAAACCTGGGAAGTCTTCGATACGCCGCTGGTGCAGGGAAAAAGCACCCAGGGCGGCTACGCTATGGATTTTTATGATGAACAACAAGGCGTGATCATTGGAGGAGATTACACGGCTCCCGAAGAAAATACTGCCAATAAGGCCCTGACTACAGATGGCGGAAAGACCTGGAACCTCATTGCCGATGGCCAGGATCCCGGTTACAAGAGTAGTGTGCGTTACGTTCCCGGTGGTGATGGCAAGGAAATGGTGGTTGTAGGATTTACAGGTATCTCGTATTCCAAAGATGCCGGCCAGAGCTGGAAAGAACTTTCACCCGAAGGTTTTTACACTATCAGATTTCTAAATGACAGCGTGGCTTACGCGGCAGGAAAGAACAGGCTGGCAAAATTAAAATTCAGGTAAAACCAAATGATCCGGCGCCTTTCGGCAACCGGATCATTCCAACTAACCAACCAAAAAACTATTTATTATTTGAATCCTTCCGCTGGCGATACTCCAGCATCATCTTGTGATTAAATTCATCTTCAACCTTCTTTAGCTGCATAATTCTGCGGGCGCTAAAGATCTGTTTGAGATCGTTGTAATATTTCTTTTTTAACAGGTAATCTTCACGTTCAAGAGACACGTACTCGTCGAGTTTGGCATTTGCCCTGTCTTCGGTAATGCACTCAATGTTTTCAACTTCGGCTCTCTCCTGGCGGTACAGGTCCCTGCGTTTATCAACATATTCGTTGTAAAGAGGCCAAAATTTTTGGGCTTCCTGAGCCGTTAAATTAAGCCCTTCAGTAATATAGGCTGTTTTGAGCGCTTTTATCTTCTCGCGGTGCCCATCCTTATCCTGTGCTTTGGCATAAAAGCCGGCAGTAAGGAAGAGGATCATAAACAAAATATTTTTCATGCTAGTTTTCATTAAGTAGAAGCGCCGGTTCTTCAATATTCTCATTTAGGTATTCATACAGGGCTTCTTTATCAATATTGGGGTTTGCCGAAGCAGTTATTTCATAAGGTGCAAAATCGGTCTCGTTTGGGTTATCTGTATCAATCGATTCTAAAAGATAATTTTCAACGGCAGTAATGTTGAGGTCTTCAAAACCTACTTCACTGTTATCGTTAAAGATCACGGTGCTAAAAAGAATGGCCACCACTGCTGCAACACTGGCAACATAAGACCAAATCTTCCTGTTGAAAAGAGGAATGACCTTTCCTTCTTTTGGAGTTTCAATCTTTTCAAATACCCTGTCGCCAAGATGTTCAAAATAATCGTTAGGCACCTTGAAAGGATTGTCGCCAAAGCTCTTTTCATCTTCGGTCACGCGAGACATCATACGGGCTTCGAAGTCCTGGAAATAACCTTCCGGAACTTTAAATCCTGAAGTATTGTGATATGGTAACCCGTTCTTTTTCATTTAATTATTTGACTGAAAATTCTCCCAAAGGTTTAACCCTGTTTTAAAAATTCTTCAATTTTTTTGGTGGCATGGTGATATGAAGCCTTTAGAGCACCTTCGGAAGTACCTAAGATATCAGAAATTTCTTTATACTTCAATTCCTGGAAGTACTTCATGTTAAAAACCTGTTGTTGTTTCTCCGGAAGGGTGGCAATGGCTTTTTGTAACTTTAACTGAATTTCATCGCCTTCAAAAAAGACATCGTTTTCAAGATTGTCAATGATTTTTTGCTGAAGATCTTCAGAACTTATTTGTTGCTTTTTGGCCCTGTTGTTTAAAAAGGTAATGGACTCATTAGTGGCAATGCGGTACATCCAGGAGAATAACTGGCTGTCTCCTTTAAATTTATCAATGTTCCTGAAGATCTTTATAAAGGTGTTTTGCAAAACATCATCGGCATCTTCGTGATTCTTCACAATATTGCGGCACTGCCAGTACAGGCGTTCCTGGTAGAGTTGCAGTAACTCCCGAAACGCCGCATTTCTGGACTCTGGATCCTGAAGTTGGGAAACTAATTTTTCTTCGGAAGAACTCAAAAGGCACCACAATTTTAAGCCGGTAAAGATAGCAGGAAATCCTTAATTACCACAAAAGGCTGAAGTTATAAGGAAAGACAGAAATATCGATGAAATACACAAAATACAGGATAAAATACACAAAATATTTTTTTATATCAATTTTTGTAGTATCTTCACATCGTGAAAAAGTGATCTTTTTTGCCCCCGATTTAAGAACCGTTATACCACAATTCCCCCAAGTGGTGCGGAGATTTTAAAAAATGGATGACCTACTCATCCATTTTTTTTGTTTTAAAATGTATCCTACAAATAAAAAAGGGTTCCAAAAATGCCATTTTTGGAACCCTTTTTTAATATTCTTAAAAGCTTTTACTCGAATGACTGCATCTCTACCAGTTTGTGATAAACAGCTTTTTTGGTCAACAGTTCTTCATGTTTTCCCTGCTCCACAATCTGGCCTTTTTGCATCACCACAATGTGATCGGCATTTTGGATGGTTGAAAGCCTGTGGGCAATAACAATAGAAGTCCTGTTCTTCATCATGTTTTCAAGGGCTTTTTGAACCAGTCTTTCGCTTTCGGTATCAAGGGCCGAGGTGGCTTCGTCCAGGATCATGATTGGCGGATTTTTCAATACTGCACGTGCAATAGAAAGCCGTTGTTTTTGACCACCGCTCAATTTATTACCACTGTCCCCAATATTAGTTTGAAGGCCCTGGGGCAGGTCTTTGACAAATTCCCAGGCGTTGGCAATCTTTAAGGCATCAATGATCTCTTCATCGGTAGCATTGTCTTTTCCAAGCCCTACGTTATTACGAATGGTATCATTAAAGAGGATAGAATCCTGGGTAACCAGTCCCATTAAATTCCGCAGTGATTTTTTTGTCATTTCCCGAATGTCAATCCCATCGATCTTAATAGATCCTTCGTTTACGTCATAAAAGCGGGTCACCAGGTTGGCAATGGTAGATTTTCCACTTCCCGATTGTCCTACCAGAGCAACAGTAGATCCCTTAGGCACAGAAATGCTGAAATTTTTCAGTACATTTTCTTCTTCATACCTAAAGGAAACATTATCAATCTCTATTACCTCTTCAAAATGGCTTTTTTCGATGGCATTTTTGGCATCTTTGATATTTGTTTCAGTATCCAAAACCTGAAATATCCTTTCCGCCGCGGCGTCTCCCTTTTTCACGCTGTAACTCGCCTTGCTAATTTGTTTTGCCGGGGTAAGAATGTTGTAGGCCAGCCCCATAAAGGCTATAAAGGTGGCGCCATCAAGGGTGCCCTCAACCAGTACCATATTTCCACCAAACCAGAGTATGATAACAATTACAAAGATCCCCAGGAACTCACTGGTAGGAGAGGCGAGGTTTTGGCGGTTTAGCAAGCTGTCAAGTATCCTTTTAAGCCTGTTGGTGGAATCGTGAAATTTATACCTGAATTTTTCTTCAGCATTAAAACCTTTTACAATTTTGAGGCTGGACAGGGTTTCTTCTACCAGAGAAAGAAAATAGCCATTCTCCTCTTGTGCCTGGTTGGATTTGCTTTTAAGTTTTTTACCAATTGCAGAAATTACAAATCCCGATATAGGTAGAAAAACAAACACAAAAACCGTGAGGGTAGGGCTCATGATAAGCATGGCCGTGATGGTAAAGATAATTGTGAGGGGTTCACGAACAACCAGTTCTAAGATTGATAGAAAGGAGGTTTGTACCTCATTCACATCAGCAGTAATTCGGGAAATGGTGTCACCTTTTCGTTTTTCAGAAAAATAGGAAACCGGTAGCACCAGGATCTTGTCATAAATAGCGTTTCGAACATCGCGCAGCACCCCATTCCGAAGAAAAGTGATGAAGAATGCAGCCAGGTATCCAAAAAGGTTCTTTAAGAAGAAAAGGATTACAACAATTCCGCAGACAAATAATAGGGCAGTGACTTCATCTTCATTAACGCGACGGGTTACTTCATAGTTGAATAAATCAACCACATAATCTTTTATACTTCCCAACCCGGCCCAGCGCGGTTCTACTGCCACTCTTTTAGTCTTGTCAAACAGGATCTGGATAACAGGAATGAGCGCCAGGAAAGACATGGTGCTAAAGAGCGCATAGAAAATGTTGCAAATAATGTTGAGGATCGCGAACCTCTTATAGGGGATCGCGAACCTCATAATTCTCTTAAAGTAATTCATGTAGGGTGGCTTAAGCCAGTTTTAAATCTGATTTTACAGCAGCAATTTTTTCTGAAAGGTTTTGTTCAACTTTTTCATAATCGCTTACGCTATCCAACTGAGCATTCACGCTTATATAAAACTTGATTTTAGGCTCGGTTCCACTAGGACGGGCAGCTACTTTAGTTCCGTTTTCAGTGTAATATATCAACACGTTAGACTTCGGAACATCAAGCGTCTCCATCCTGGTGTCTGTAAGGTCATAATGAAAAGCTTTTGAGCTCTCATAATCTTCAACCAACACAACTTTCTCGCCATTGATCTCAGACAGCGGATTGTCGCGCAGGCTCACCATCATGTTCTTGATTTGCTCGGCACCGTCTATACCTTTTTTGACAAGGGAGATCAATTCTTCTTTATAAAAACCAAACTCTGTGTAAAGTTCGAGTAGTTTTTCATAAAAAGAAATTCCGTCGGCTTTCATTTGAGCGGCTATTTCGCAGGCCAGAAGGGTAGAGGTAGCGGCATCTTTGTCACGTACAAAATCTCCCACCATAAACCCAAAGCTCTCTTCGCCACCTCCTATATAGTTGAGGCCGGGGTTATCTTTGATCATTTTTGCAATCCATTTAAAGCCGGTGAGTCCTTCCTTGTACTGCACGCCATAACTTTCGGTCACCACTCTCATCATAGGCGTAGACACAATGGTTGAACCTACAAATTCACGGCCTTTAATTTTGTCCTGCTTTTTCCATTGCTCAAGCAGGAACCAGGTCATGACCAACATGGTCTGGTTTCCATTCAAGAGTTCCATTTCACCATCAAGGTTTCTTACGGCAACTCCAAGGCGATCGCCATCGGGATCGGTACCTATAACAATATCGGCATTAATTTCTTTAGCTTTTTCTAAAGCCATTTTTAGGGCTGCAGGTTCTTCGGGGTTTGGAGATGCAACAGTGGGGAAAGTCCCGTCTGGCTCGGCCTGTTCCTGCACAATGTGAACATTTTTGTAACCTGCAGCTTCCAAAACTTTTGGATTGAGCTTTATGGCGGTACCGTGAAGAGAAGTAAAGACGATGTTGAGATTGTCCTTGGCTTCCTGTGAGGTGTCAAAACTGCCATTTTTGACAGATGCTTCCACAAAAGCCTTGTCAATTTTGGTATCTATAAGTTCAATAAGATCTTTATTGGCTTCAAATTTTATTTCGGAATACTGGAGGCTGGCAATCTCTTCCACGATCTCTTTATCTTGTGGTGGCACCAGTTGGCCGCCGTCCTGCCAGTATACTTTATATCCGTTATATTCGGGCGGATTATGTGATGCGGTAAGAACAATTCCGCAGTGGCAATCGAGATATTTTACAGAAAAAGAAAGTTCGGGCGTAGGGCGTAATTCAGAAAAAAGAAAAACCTTAATTCCGTTTGCCGAAAAGACATTGGCTACCACCTGTGCAAGTTCCCTACTGTTTTGGCGGCAATCGTATGCAATTACCACTTTAATATCTTCTTCGGGAAATTGTGCTTTAAGGTAATTTGAAAGTCCCTGGGTGTTTTTACCGAGGGTGTATTTATTGATCCTGTTGGTGCCAACACCCATAATACCACGCATTCCTCCTGTTCCAAACTCAAGGTCTTTATAAAAGCTTTCCTTTAGTTCATCGGGATCTTTTTCAAGGAGTTCTTTAATTCGAAGTTGGGTTTCGTTATCAAATTCAGGATTTAACCATGATTCTGCTCGTGTTTTTATATCGTAATAGCTCATGCTAAAAGTTTTTTTTCAGTAACAAAAATAAGGATTTATGTGGTAAAGCCCGTTAAATCTCTCCTGTAGTTTCGCTAATGCGGTAGCGTTCTTTATCTCTACTGCTTCTTAAGATCAATTCGCCCAAAAAGCCTGCAATGAAGAGTAATGTACCCAGGATCATGGTGGTAAGGGAGATATAAAACCACGGATTATCGGTTACCAGGATACTGGGCAAGCCCTGGTAAAGCTTGTATAATTTGGAGGCGCCAATTACCACAGCAGAAAGGAAGCCGAAGAAAAACATGAGTACGCCCAGGGCGCCAAAAAGGTGCATGGGCCTGCGGGCAAAACTGGATAGGAACCAAATGGTGATGAGATCAAGAAAGCCGTTTATAAAACGCTCGGCTCCAAATTTTGTTTTTCCGTATTTCCTTGCCTGGTGCTGTACTATTTTTTCGTCTATACGCGAGTAGCCGGCGTTCTTTGCCAGTACCGGAATGTAACGGTGCATCTCGCCGTACACATCAATATTTTTTACTACAGCTTTACGGTAGGCTTTTAGTCCGCAGTTAAAATCGTGCAGCTTAAGGCCAGAGGTTTTTCGGGCTGCAGCATTGAACAATTTTGATGGGAAGTTTTTAGTAAGTACGGCATCGTAACGCTTCTTTTTCCAGCCCGAGATAAGATCAAAATTCTCTTTAGTGATAAGATGATATAATTCAGGGATTTCTTCAGGATTGTCCTGGAGGTCGGCATCCATGGTGATCACCACATCTCCTTCGGCTCTTTCAAATCCCACATGGAGCGCCTGAGACTTTCCGTAGTTGCGATTAAACCTTATTCCTTTAACTCCGGCATCTTCCGCAGCAATTTTTCTAATGACTTTCCAGGAATTATCTGTACTACCGTCATCGATAAAGATGATCTCGTAAGAAAAAGAATTGGACCGCATCACCGATGCGATCCAATTATATAATTCATTTAAAGATTCTTCTTCATTAAGAAGAGGGATGACAATAGATAATTGCATTAAGCTGTGTTTATATTTCGTAAGGCCTGTTCTCCTTCATGATGAGTCCGGCGATTAACCCTATAATTAATCCTCCCAGCATATACAGTACAAGGCCGCTGGCAAAGATAATCCATGGAGATTGAAAAGCAGCACCCATTTCTAAGGCATTATCAACTTGAGCTTCGCTCATGTCAGGATATTGTTCTACAATTTGCTCTCTTTGCATTTCCATCATCTGTGACATGTAGTCGGGCTCAATTACTGTAGAAAGAACAATAGACCAAATACCGCCAATAATAGCGGCAATAAGTCCTATACCTACTGCAACTTTAATAGCTTCACCCAGGCTAAGGAAGCCGCCATTTTCAGTTTTAAATGCTTTAATTCCATACACCATAAATGCTATAAGAAGTGCCAGGGTAATAACGGTGAAAGACCAGTGGGGAGCGAGGTGGTTGTTGGTGACGTACATAATAACGCCTACAACTACCAGGGCAACCCCTAGAAGAAGACCGTAATTAAGAACAAATTTACCCGCTTTTGCTTGTTGTGTTTCCATTATTGTTAGATTTGTTGGTTAATTACGGTTAGTAAGCAAAGATAACAAAACGTTACACTCGTACACTTGGTTTCTTTAATGCTGAAAATTAGAGAAGAAATACTTGTTGATTTAGAAAAATTATTTAAATTTGCAGCTCGAAAAAATTACAAGATTTTAAAGAATAAAGAGATGAAGCAGGGAATCCATCCGGAAAATTATAGATTGGTAGCTTTTAAAGACATGTCAAATGACGAGGTTTTTATCACCAAATCTACCGCGAACACAAAAGAAACTATTGAAGTTGATGGTGAGAATTATCCTTTGGTGAAGTTGGAGATTTCCAGAACTTCTCACCCTTTCTACACCGGGAAAGCCAAATTGTTGGATACTGCCGGTCGTATTGACAAGTTCAAGAACAAATACGCGAAATTCAAAAAGTAATTTTAGCGTCATTATAATTTACAAGCCTCCTTACAGGGAGGCTTTTTTTGTTATACTTTTTTAAAATTTCATGTGTTTTTTTAAAAAACTGTACTTTTGGCTCAAAAAGAAAACAAATGAACTATATTCTCTTTGACGGTTCTGCCCGTTCCCATTTGCTGCCATTTACTTTTACCCGCCCCGTAGCCGAAATAAGAGTGGGCATCTTGACCATTCGGGAAAAATGGGAGAGATATTTAAATACCACTACTTCTACAATTACCGAAGATTATCTTTCAGAAAAGTGGCCAATGGTAGAAATGGAAGAGAACGTTATGATAAACGCTTCCTTTATACCCACACCCGAGCTTGTGGAGCAGTTAAAGAACCTGCAACCCGGCGAAGGGATTTTTCACGAAGAAGATATTGTGGCATTTCATGCCTACGAAGAACAGGAAGTAGATTTTAACGACTGCAAACATATTGAGCTTGAAGGAAAGCCGGTGGTTGTGGAGCATACATGGGACATCTTTAGACTGAACGGGGAAGCTATTACTGCCGATTTTGAACTGCTGGTACAGGATCGTAGCAGTCAGAAGTTATCTTCTACAAACCAGGTAATAGCGCCCGAAAATGTCTTTTTAGAGGAGGGGGCAAAGGTAGAATGTGCTATTTTAAATGCTTCTGAAGGTCCTATCTATATTGGAGCTGATGCCCAGATTATGGAAGGCAGTATTGTGCGGGGGCCATTTGCGTTAGGAGATCATGCTGTGCTGAAGATGGGTGCAAAGATCTACGGGTCAACTACAGTGGGGCCACATTCTAAAGTTGGGGGAGAAGTGAATAATTCTGTCATTTTTGGATACTCAAATAAAGGGCACGACGGCTACCTGGGCAATTCGGTGCTGGGGGAGTGGTGCAACCTTGGGGCCGACACCAATACTTCTAACCTAAAGAACAATTATGCTGAAGTGCGCCTGTGGGATTATGCCACCGGTAGATTTGCGCATACAGGACTTCAGTTTTGCGGACTCATGATGGGAGATCACAGTAAGTGCAGTATCAATACCATGTTCAACACAGGCACCGTGGTGGGTGTAAGTGCCAATATCTTTGGTGCCGGTTTTCCGCGGAATTTTGTACCCAGCTTTAGTTGGGGTGGAAGCGGGGGCACAACTACTTACCAAACCTCAAAAGCCTTTGAAGTAGCCGAAAAAGTAATGGAAAGAAAAGAGGTGGAATTCTCAGAAGAGGATAAGGCTATTTTAGAACAGGTCTTTGAAGACACGAAACAATACAGGCGGGATTAATTTTTAATGATCAGTATTTAGTGTTCATAATCAGTACTTGTAATTGTATATTCCTGTTAATTGATCATTGATTCAGGGAATTGTTCATTGAATTAAAGTTGGTATCTTTGCAGCCTCTAAAATGTCATTTTTAGAGGCTTTTATATTTAACTGAAATTCTGAAGGTTGTACTTCGGAATGATGAATGAGAAGAAATGGAAGATCCCAAAAAAGTTGCTTTTTACACCCTGGGTTGCAAGCTTAATTTTTCTGAAACCTCTACCATTGCCCGATCTTTTAAAGATGAAGGTTTTGCACGGGTAGATTTTAGTGAAGCGGCCGATATATATGTGATTAATACCTGTTCGGTAACCGATAATGCCGATAAAAGATTCAAAACCATTGTGAAGCAGGCGCAAAAAGCGAATGAAAACGCTTTTGTGATTGCTGTGGGGTGTTATGCCCAGTTAAAGCCCGAAGAACTTGCGGCTGTAGATGGAGTAGACCTGGTGCTTGGTGCTACCGAAAAATTTAAGATTACCAATTACCTTAATGACCTCACCAAAAATGACATGGGAGAGGTGCATTCCTGTGAAATAGAGGAAGCAGATTTCTATGTGGGTTCTTATTCTTTTGGAGATCGTACAAGGGCATTTTTGAAGGTGCAGGATGGCTGCGACTACAAATGTACTTACTGTACAATTCCCCTGGCACGCGGTATTTCCCGAAGTGACTCTTTAGAGAACGTGCTGGAAAATGCAAAGAAGATAAGTGAGAAAGGGATTAAAGAGATTGTACTCACCGGCGTTAACATTGGAGACTACGGAAAAGGGGAATTCGGGAACAAGAAACATGAACATACTTTTCTTGATCTGGTAAAAGGTCTGGATACTGTAGAAGGAATAGAGAGGCTTAGAATTTCTTCAATAGAACCCAATCTATTGAAGAACGAAACTATAGATTTTGTAGCGCAGAGCAAGGCATTTGTGCCTCATTTTCATATTCCGCTTCAAAGCGGGAGTAATGAAGTGCTTAAGGCAATGCGCCGCAGGTACATGAAAGAGCTTTATGTAGACCGGGTAACAAAGATCAAAGAAGTAATGCCCGATGCCTGTATTGGGGTTGATGTGATCGTTGGATTTCCCGGAGAAACCGATGAATATTTTATTGACACCTATAATTTCCTGAATGAGCTGGATATTTCTTATCTCCACGTGTTTACTTATTCAGAAAGAGAAAATACTCCGGCGGCAGAAATGGATGCAGTGGTGCCTTTAAAGGTGCGTAAAAAGAGGAGTAAAATGCTGCGCGGACTTTCTGCTAAAAAAAGACGCGCTTTTTATGAGACCCAATTAGGCAAGACAAAAACCGTACTTTTTGAGGGAGAGAATAAAGAGGGGTATATCCATGGCTTTACCGAGAATTATGTAAAGGTAAAAACTCCCTGGGATCCTGCACTGGTAAACACGCTTCACCAGGTAGAGCTGCAGGAAATAGGAGAAGATGGAATTGTTCGTTTCTCTTATGTCGAAGAAAAGGCAGTAGTTTAAATATTAATGCCCACGGGCAGCATACCTTTGTACTTTCGGCGGTTTTTACGCATAAATCGCGCAATAGTGGGGCTGGTGGGCATTACCCTTATTTCCCGTTTCTTTATGAGATCAAGAACTTTTTCTATAAAAGGTTCTAAATATCCTTTTTCTTTGAGCTCTTCGCTCATTTCGAGTTTAGTCAAAAAAATCTTGCGATCCTGGTTCGCATATTCAATTTTGGCTAAATCTCCTTCGACCTGAAGTTCAAATTGACGAAGAAATTCATTGTCATTAACAGATAGCTGAGGGTCCATATGTATGTTTTTAGTTAGAGTATCAAAATATCAGCCACTTTTAAAAGTTATAGAGCTTATACTGGCTGAGAGGGCCGAAGCCTTTGAGGGAAATTTTATAATTAAATGTTGATCTGAAGCGCGTAATTTCCCTTAAATTTGAACGTAAAGTTAACGATTTTTGAGCACATTACGGCTCTAGAACCTGCTAAAGTATGGTGAAAGACTCACTTATTCACGTTTATTGTATGCCCGGCCTGGCAGCCAACCCTACTATTTTTGAAATGATCGCCTTGCCTGAAGACAGGTTTGAGATTCACTGGCTTGACTGGGTGCTCCCAAAGCCAAAAGAAAGTTTAAGGGAATACAGCAAGCGCCTGTGCAAGAAAGTGAAACACGAAAACCCGGTACTGATAGGAGTGTCTTTTGGCGGGATTATTGTTCAGGAAATGGCACAGCTCATAGAGGTGCGAAGGGTGATTATCATCTCGAGCGTAAAAAGCCAAAAGGAGCTGCCCAGGCGAATGAGGTTTGCACGATGTACCGGGGCTTTTAGAATTTTGCCCACTTCCCTTGTGCGTTACGTAGATGCCCTGGAAAAAATTGCGGTAGGAGATTTTACCAAAAAAAGAGCAAAGCTTTACAAAAAATACCTTTCTGTTACCGATACGCGATATCTGGATTGGGCGATAAAGCAAATGGTGTGCTGGGAGAGGGAAGAGCCTTATCCCAATGTTGTTCATATACATGGAGATAAAGATGAGATTTTTCCGTACAGGTACATACAGGGTTGTATAACCGTGCAGGGAGGAACGCATGTGATGATTATTAACAGGTTCAGGTGGTTCAATGATCATCTTGAAGAAATCATCGATACAGGGAAACTGGAAAAAAATAAAGAAAAAGAAATACTTACTTGAGATGAAACTGAAGAACATATTAATAGGAGGAAGCTTGCTGGTGGTTTGTGGTTTGGGTATCAATGCTGTCCAGGAGGCACCCAGTGATGAAAACCAGGAGAAGAAGATTGCAAACGGCTACAATGTATATGCTTTGCCCATGCCCGAGGACCTCGAGTTTGCAGGAGAAGAGGTGCCTGTTGAAATTCCCGATGTTCATGAAAGGATGGACCGGGAGCTGTTAGTAAATACCTACTGGCAATCTAACACGCTTTTGTTGCTTAAGAGGGCAAATAAATATTTTCCCGTAATAGAGCCAATTCTTGCTGAACACGGGGTGCCGGACGATTTTAAGTATTTAGCCGTGATTGAGAGCAGCCTTACCAATGCAGTTTCTCCGGCAGGAGCAAGGGGTTTTTGGCAAATCATGGAAAGCACAGGGAAAGAGTATGGCCTTGAGATCAATGACAATGTTGATGAGCGTTACAATATTGAGAAATCTACCCATGTTGCTGCCGAATACTTTAAAAAGTCCAAAGAGCGATTTGGAAACTGGACGCTTGCGGCGGCTGCCTATAATGCAGGAAATTATGGTGTAGACCGGCAAAGGGAACGGCAGGATGTGCAGAATTACTACGACCTGCTGCTTGGGGAGGAGACCGGGAGATATATTTTCAGGATCCTGGCATTAAAAGAGATTATGGAAAATCCGGCGCAGTATGGTTTCAACTTCAGGCAAAAAGATCTTTACCCGCATATACCTTCTTATAAGGTAAAAGTAGATACGGCAGTGAGCGATTTTGCCCGCTTTGCTCAAAATTTTGGAATTAATTATAAGATCCTCAAAATTCACAATCCGTGGTTAAGGGAGGCGCACCTCAATAACAGGTCCCGTAAAGAATATCTTATTGAACTTCCGGAAGAAGGTTATTATTCGCCCGCTCCTTAAAGTCGGTATGAAGTTGGAATTGTCTGGAGTAAGGCAAATTCAAAAAAACAATTCATTTAGGCTGTTTTTACTAAGGGGAAACGTTCTTTTCCGCAGTAAGATAGCGGCTGCTGTTATTTACTAACAAAAGGGAAATAGCGCTCGACAACGAATCATAATTGAGGGCGAAAGATTTTTCGAATTCTATTCCATATGGATGTGAAGTTTTCCTTCTAATATCCAGGATTTTTTTGTTGTTGTTGAGTAGGAAGGAAGTTGGAAGGCCCAGCGAATGCTTCATCATTTTCACCACGTAAGGGCTATTGTTTTGTAGTTCATCCACATAAAGTATGCGGATGTTGCTGTGGTATTTTTTTGCCAGTTTCTTAGTGGTCTCATAGTTATCCCAGAACAGGATAACAAAATCAACCTGCTCTCCGTATTTTTCAGCTAATTTATTCAGTGCCGGCACTTCTCCTTCAGTGGGAATGATCCAGGAGGCATAGGTGGTAAGATAGACGGGTTTTTTAAACTCGTTGAGATAAACCTTCTTCTTTTTAAGGTTTGTTACTTTAAAATTATCGAGCACCGCTCCTTTAAGTCCGTAATTTACAAGAGAATCGAACAGCTCGTCTGCACGTGCTATATTTTTATCGCGGTAAGCTTTATCGGCGTGTTTGTTGTACTTGGGAAGGTGGATGGCAAGAGCTTCAGAAAAACTTATCTCGTCCTCCTGTGCATGTGACAGGAAGAAAAAAGATAAAGTAAAAAGAAGTAGTAAAGCTCGCTGCATGTGCCGGAAATCCAAATTCTGCACTAAGTTACAGAATGTAGCGTCCCGGCTCAAATAAACTCGTTTAACTGCGGGTAAAATAGTTGAAATACAGCAAGTAAAGAAAAGGGAAAACATCTCTAAAACGAGGTGCCAAAAAAGGCAGTTTTAGATCTTTTTCATCTGCTGCTTCATCATCTTGATTTGCTCGTCAAGCATGTTGTGTTTGTCCAGTTTTTTGGCTTCCTGGAGTAACATTTGCGCCTCTCTTTTTCTTCTCTTGGTCATAGCAATACCTGCAAGGTTCAGCTTTGCCATGGCCAGGTCCTGCTTCATGGAGAGGCCCAGTTTTATGGCGCGTTTAAAGAATTTTTCGGCCTGGGTAATATTGGTCTGCGAAACCATTAAACCGTGTAGGTACCAGTAATATCCCTGTTGTTTTGTGGTGAGGGCTTTCTCGGGATCTTTAATTTTATCCAGCCATTTTTTAGCTCCTGCAAAGTCCTGCTTCCGAAGCCTCAAAAAGGCCATAAGTATCATTTCATTTTTGTAGTAAAGAAAAACAAAGATACCTGCCAGAAGTAAAAGGAAAAGTCCATTCCCTATATTGCCTTCAAAAAATTGCCAGATTGCGACAATAACAAGAATGGCTGTAAGAATTAGTTTATAGATTTTATTGAACATTTGCAGTAAATTTTGAAAACTGCAAAGGTAAGAAAAACAATTGGTAATTATTTTAATTTAGGGTTTGCCTAAGTAAAAACTCTTTGTATATTTGCCCGCAGTTTTAAGAGGAGGTCTTAAAGCGATTTTACAAAGCGATTTCAAAGAAGATTAAAGATAATTATCATGAAAAGAACGTTTCAACCATCTAAGAGGAAAAGAAAAAATAAGCACGGTTTCAGAGAGCGTATGGCAAGTGTTAACGGAAGAAAGGTGCTTGCTCGTAGAAGAGCAAAAGGTAGAAAGAAATTATCTGTTTCCTCTGAGCAAAGGCATAAACACTAGATGATAATTCCTCAAAATAATAAAGGTGTTACTTTTTAAGTAACGCCTTTTTTTATACCCTGTAGGTTCCTATTTTTACAAACTCCATACAAAGACTTTCTTATGCCAAAGAACGAAAACCTCAAGAAAATACTAATTATAGGTTCTGGACCTATTGTAATTGGCCAGGCCTGTGAATTTGATTATGCCGGCGCACAGGCACTCAAATCATTACGGGAAGAAGGGATTAAAACAGTCCTTATCAATTCCAACCCTGCCACCATCATGACAGATCCTTCAATGGCAGATCATGTTTATCTAAAACCTCTTACCACAAAATCTATCATTGATATCCTTAAAGATCATCCCGATATTGATGCAGTGCTGCCTACTATGGGAGGGCAAACAGCATTGAATTTATGTATAGAGGCCGAAGAAAAAGGAATCTGGAACGATTTCAATGTAAAGTTAATAGGTGTAGATATTGATGCAATCAATATTACTGAAGACAGGGAAAAATTCAAGCAATTAATGGTGCGCCTGGGCGTAGGTGTGGCTCCTGCACAAACCGTAACTTCTTTCTTAAAAGGAAAGGAAGTGGCGCAGGAATTTGGTTTTCCACTGGTTATACGCGCTTCGTTTACCCTTGGTGGTAGCGGTGCCTCTTTTGTGCATAAAGAAGAAGATTTTGATGAACTGTTAACAGCAGGTCTCGAAGCTTCTCCTATTCATGAAGTGCTTATTGATAAAGCCCTTTTAGGCTGGAAGGAATACGAGCTGGAACTGTTGCGTGATAAGAACGACAACGTGGTGATTATTTGTTCTATTGAGAACATGGATCCTATGGGAATCCATACGGGAGACTCTATTACGGTTGCCCCGGCTATGACCCTTAGTGATTCCTGCTTTCAAAGAATGAGAGACCTGGCCATCAAAATGATGCGGAATATTGGAGATTTCGCCGGAGGTTGTAACGTGCAGTTTGCAGTAAGCCCCGACGAAAAGGAAGAGATCATGGCCATTGAGATCAACCCTAGAACTTCAAGGTCTTCGGCTCTTGCTTCAAAAGCTACAGGATATCCAATCGCCAAGATTGCAGCTAAACTTGCAATAGGTTATACGCTTGATGAACTTCAGAATCAAATTACAAAATCAACTTCGGCACTTTTTGAGCCAACGCTAGATTATGTGATCGTAAAAATTCCGCGTTGGAACTTTGATAAATTTGAAGGTAGTGACCGCACCCTTGGTCTCCAAATGAAATCTGTTGGGGAAGTGATGGGAATAGGAAGATCTTTCCAGGAAGCACTTCATAAGGCCACTCAGTCCCTCGAAATTAAAAGGAATGGATTGGGTGCCGATGGTAAAGGTTACTCCAACTACGATGTTATTCTTGAGAAACTGAAGTTTGCCAGTTGGGATCGTGTTTTTGTGATCTATGATGCTATACAACTTGGCATCCCGCTAACCAGGATTCACGAGATCACAAAAATTGATATGTGGTTCCTTAAGCAATATGAGGAGCTGTACACCCTTGAAGTTGAAATTTCAAAATACACTATAGATTCTCTTCCTAAAGACCTTCTTCTCGAAGCAAAACAAAAAGGTTTTGCCGACAGGCAGATCGCTTATATGGTAGACTGTCTCGAAAGCGAGGTTTACAATAAAAGGGAGGAAATGGGCATTAACCGGGTTTATAAACTCGTTGATACCTGTGCAGCCGAATTTAAAGCGGAAACTCCTTATTATTACTCCACTTTTGAAGCCGAAATCGAGACTAAAGAAGGCCTGAAATATGTAGAGAACGACAGTAAGGTATCAGATAAAAAGAAAATTGTAGTACTGGGATCAGGTCCAAACAGGATTGGGCAGGGAATAGAATTCGATTATTGTTGTGTACACGGGGTGCTTGCAGCAAAAGAATGCGGCTATGAAACCATCATGATCAACTGTAACCCTGAAACCGTTTCGACCGACTTTGATGTGGCCGATAAACTTTATTTTGAACCTGTTTTCTGGGAACATATCTACGACATCATCCAGCATGAAAAGCCCGAAGGTGTCATTGTACAGCTGGGAGGCCAAACAGCTCTAAAACTTGCTGAAAAACTGGATCGCTACGGAATCAAAATAATTGGTACCAGCTTCCAGTCTCTTGATTTAGCTGAAGACAGAGGATCTTTTTCTAAACTACTTCAGGAAAATGATATTCCTTATCCTGAATTTGGGGTAGCCGAAACTGCTGAAGAAGCGCTGGCCCTTGCCGATGAACTCGATTTTCCAATTCTTGTTCGGCCTTCGTACGTACTTGGAGGTCAGGGAATGAAGATCGTGATCAATAAAAAAGAACTTGAGGCCACAGTAGTAGACCTGCTAAGAAAGATCCCAAATAACAAGCTGCTTCTCGATCATTATCTAGACGGGGCCATTGAGGCTGAAGCCGATGCGATTTGTGATGGCGAAACTGTCCAGATCATCGGGATCATGGAACATATTGAACCCTGCGGAATCCACTCGGGAGATTCAAATGCCCTGCTTCCTCCTTTCAACCTGGGAGATCTTGTGCTTCAGCAAATAAAAGACCACACCAAAAAAATTGCGCTGGCTTTAAATACTGTGGGTCTTATCAACATTCAGTTTGCGATTAAAGATGACAAAGTTTACATCATAGAAGCAAACCCAAGAGCCTCCCGTACCGTGCCTTTTATAGCTAAAGCTTACGGGCAGCCTTATGTAAACTACGCTACCAAAGTGATGCTGGGAGAAAATAAGGTGACCGACTTTAAATTTGAACCAAAACTGGAAGGATACGCTATTAAACAACCTGTATTCTCTTTCAATAAGTTCCCTCACGTTAATAAACAATTGGGGCCAGAGATGAAGAGTACCGGCGAAAGCATCCTCTTTATAGACAGCCTGCGAGACGATACTTTCTATGAATTGTACTCCAGAAGAAAAATGTATTTGACAAAATAAGTCTCAAAAATGCTATTTTTGAATGCCATCTTTTTAAGATGGCATTCTTATTTACAGAGGTTTCAAAAATGTGAGTTTATGAAAGAATTTATTTTAATATGCGGTGGAGTTTTTGGTACGCTGGCAGTGATCTTTGGGGCTTTTGGAGCTCACGGTCTAAAGAACTACCTTGATAACGACCAACTCAAAAGTTTTGAGACCGGCGTCAAATATCAGATGTACCACGCTTTGCTGCTCATCCTTGTTGGAGTGATCTTTCCCTTTCAAGGATTATCTCAAAACCTCATGGGCTGGTTTCTTGTTGTAGGTATCATATTATTTTCCTTCAGTATCTACGGGCTAGTGTTGTCTTCGGCAAAGGGGCGAAAAATAGCATTTTTGGGACCTGTTACTCCGTTAGGCGGACTGCTGCTTGTAATGGGATGGATCCTGTTTACTATTAATGTTGCGGGTGTTGTGGACTCGTTTTAATCCATAAACCGTTAAAACGGTTTGATGAACAATTGGTTCTATAGCCACGGGTTTAAACCCGTGGCTATATTGGATCTCCGGGAGAGTATAATGGCTAAAGCCATTATAAACTGGTGTCAACTGGAGAGATTATGAATTGTTCAATCCGTAAAGTTTCAGAAAATCCTCATATTCCTGTTGAAATGACTTTTTCTGATGGTGTGATTTTTGGTTTTGGATATAGGAAAATGTCTTTTCTAAAACAGATTCGGAAACAGAATAAGCAGCATATCCCGTTTGCCATGCAAATTTTTGAGATATTAGATTTGTCTGATTAACATAATGAGAACTACTTCCTTTGATTTGCTTGATCAATTCTGAAATTGATCTCTGTGGATTGAGTAAAAACAGGCAATGAATGTGATCTGGCATGCCGTTTATAATTCGTACTGGGCAACCTGCTTCACGCAATTGCTGATTGATGTGCTGATGAATTTTATCCTCAACTGAAAGCTCAATTAAAGGACGCCGGTCTTTGGTTGACCAAATGGCATGAACCCATATTTTATTATACGAATGCCCCATTTAAAAGAATGAAAATGAAACCGTTAAAACGGTTTTTATTTTATGTGCTATTATAGCCACGGGTTTAAACCCGTGGCTATAATGAAATTAATAAAAAAATAATGGCTTTAGCCATTTAAATCTTCATACCAATTAAATAGAAAAAGAATTTAGCACCATTATATTTTATTTTACCGGAAGATCTTCTCTCTCTTGTCGCTTTCGATACCCTTCAGCAAAAACGGCAATTACCAATAGCTGTAGGATGTGGTAAAGCATGATGGGCAGTAGGTACAAAGCGTTTGAGGCAGAGCTTCCGAAGATCACCTTAACCATTACCGAGCCGTGTACTAAAGATTTTTTAGTACCACAAAATTTCGCGGTAATCTCGTCTTCCGTAGAAAAATTCAACCAGCGGGAAATTGCTCCCAGTCCAAAATAAACTGCGAAGAACAATGCGCTCACCATTGCCAACAGCTTAAGAAGATCATAAAGGCCTACACTGCTGAATAATTCTGAAGAAAATGCTGTACTAAAACTCGAGTACACAATAAGAACGATGATCGACTTGTCAAAAAGGCCGATCTTTTTAGAATTTTTCCGGGCGAGATTCCCCAAAAACTTCTGAAGGAATAGACCAATTATCAACGGCAAAATAATCTGGAGTACCAGTTTTTGTACTACTGTCGCAAATTCAAATTGAGAAGATGATGCCATAAAAAAACTGAGCCAGAGCGGAGTGGCGATGATTCCCAGAAGTCCCGAAAGGCTGGCGTTAAAGATTGCTGTGGGAATGTTCCCGCGGGCCAGAGAAACCATGACAATTGAAGAACTTACCGTAGAGGGCAGCGCTCCCAGAAAGAACAGCGCAAGCCAAAGCGATGAATCCGTACCGCCTTCAAAAAATGGCGCAAACGCAAGTGCGAGTAACGGAAAAAACACAAATGTGGTAAGCTGCACCAGGATATGAACCTTGTAATTGTACAGCCCGGCTTTGAACTCGGCAGGAGACAATTTTAATCCGTAGAAAAAGAAAATGAATCCTATTCCCACATCAGTAATGAGCTTAAGGGGCAGCACTTCGGGGCCTTGCGGGAAGAACCAGGAAATGAGGATAGCAAAAAGCAGCGCCGCAATGAATCCGTTAAACTTCACTTCGCCTCAATTTTCACGTTATAGGTTTCCACGATGTGAAGATGCTCTTCAGAAACAAAATCAGTTTCGGTAAATTCTTTGAGGCGCACCCTCTTATTGTCGTACCGCTTAATACTTTTCGCAAACCTTCTGATGTCATCCCTGGATTTTAAAACGAGTCCCGGTACTTTGACCGATTGTCCTTTCTCATCTTTTGCAACCATGGTAAAATACGAGGAATTACAATGTTTTACTGCACCTGTCTGGATATTTTCGGCTTCCACCCGAATCCCGATCTGCATGGAGCTGCTGCCCACAAAATTAACCGAAGCTTTCATGGTTACCAGTTCCCCGATTTCTATAGGTTTAAGAAAATCTACGGTGTCTACGCTGGCTGTAACGCAATAGGCCCCCGAATGTTTCGAAGCACAGGCAAAAGCAATTTGATCGAGCAGGGACAATACGTAACCTCCATGTATTTTTCCGTTGAAATTGGAATGTGAGGGCAACATAAGTTCTGAAATGGTTACTTGAGATTCGGCAACAGTTTTAAAATCTTTGGTCATTCTAAAAGTTTTGGTAAAGTAGGTTTATAAAATCTCCTGGAAAAGACCCGGAGAAATTTTCATAATTTTAGTTCAACTGGTTCTGATTTTCTTCCCCTTTTGCCCGGGAAAGCCATTTTTGAGACAATTTTTGTTTGGGGGAAATCCCTAGGGTTTCCAGTTGATCTATGTCTTTAATGAGGTTTTGCTGGCCTGTAAGTTTTTTCATGGCATCGTCATAGGCCGTGTTGGTAGATTTAAGCCTTTTCCCCACAGTTTCCAGTTCGTCTAACAGCAACTTGAATTTGTGGTACAAAGATGCTGCATGATTGGCGATTTCAAGGGCATTTTGCTGTTGTTTTTCGTTGCTCCACAAGGTGTCGATAGTTCGCAGTACAGAAAGCAGGGTGGTGGGGCTTACCAGTAAAATATTCTTTTGAAAAGCCGTGTAAAAGAAAGAACTGTCCAGGTTTTGTGCCAGGTACAGGGCAGGTTCTACAGGGATGAACATCAGCACAAAATCTGGCGATTCCATTTTGTAGAGATCCTCGTATTTTTTGGCACTAAGCTCCTGAATATGGCTGTTTAGAGATCGCAAGTGGTCTTTGAGGTAACGCGCCCGCTTTTCCTGGTCTTCTTCGTTTACGTATTTTTCATAAGCTACCAGCGAAACTTTTGAGTCAATGACCATGCGTTTGTCTCCGGGTAAATGTAGTACCACATCGGGTAGCAGTTTTTTACCATCTTCTGTTTCGTGAGACTGTTGCACAAAATATTCTCTGTCTTTCACCAGACCCGACTTTTCAAGTACGCGCTCCAGGATAAGTTCGCCCCAGTTGCCTTGGGTTTTATTTTCTCCTTTTAGGGCCCTGGTAAGGTTATTGGCTTCTTCGCTGATCTTCACGTTCTGCTCGTGCAGGTATTCAAGCTGCTTGCCCAGCTGTGCGTGCCGCTCAATAAAATCATTAGAATTTTTCTCCACCTTTTCCTCAAAAAGTTTGATCTTTTCCTGAAGCGGGGAGAGGATCTGGTTGATGTTTTCTTTGTTGATGCTGGTGAATTTCTCCGATTTTTGTTCGAGGATCTTGTTAGCAAGGTTCTCAAATTCTTTGCTGAATTTTTCCTGAAGTTTTTCCAGTTCCCCTTTTTGCTCTTCCAGTTTTTCCTGAAGGTTTTTTAATTCTGAAGTTCTTTCGGTCAATTGGGTGCTTAAAATGTCTTTTTTGCCCCTTATTTCTTCACGTTCCCGGCAGGCTTCAATTAATTGATTGTTGACGCCTTCTTTTTCCTCCCGCGCCTGCTCCTTGAGCTGAAGTAGCTGCTCCTGACTTTGAACCTTATACTCCTGATACTGGTTATTAAGTTGTTCATTTCGCTCTTTAAGCACATTTTGAATACTTTTGCCCTTAAAATTGGCCAGCAAATAACCCAAAAGCCCTCCAAAAATAAGGATAATAAGAGAGGTTGCCAGTATAATAGGATCTGTCATGAGCTGCAGGTTTGCTCAAAGATACTATTTTCAGGTTTTTATTCTGAAAGATTCGGTAGCGGCATCAAAAACAATGAGGTCTGATGGAAAGATGCTCTCAAAATGCCCTTTTTGGATAAGCTGTTGAGGCGTATCCTGTACTACCTCATTTGGCTTCATCAAAATAATCTTATCGCATAATTGCAGCGCAAGATTGATTTCATGGGTTGCAAAGATCACCGCTTTTCTTGTGCGCAGGCTTAGGTCTTTTAAAAGTTTAAGCACCTGTGCCTTGTGGTACATGTCGAGATGGGAAGTGGGTTCATCGAGGATCATCAGCGGCGTATTCTGTGCCAGGGCACGAGAAATAAGCACTTTTTGTAACTGTCCGTCACTTAGCTCATGGCATTTCTTTTCCTGTATTTCTTCAATCTTAACCAGGGCCAGTGCGTCTTTTACTATTTTTCTGTCGCCGGGGCTAAGTTTTCCTATCCAGTTGGTGTAAGGTTGTCTTCCAAGCGCCACCAGTTCGGCTACGCCAAGGTTTTTTGACAGGGGCTGTTCGGTGAGCACCAGGCTAATCATGGTTGCCAGTCTTTCCGAAGAAATGTTCTTCCTGTTCACTCCGTTGATCTCGATGTGTCCTGAGAGCTCTGGCTGAATACCGCTTACGGTTCTCAAAAATGTCGATTTCCCTACGCCATTTATACCTATCACAGCCACCAGTTCACCTTCGGTAACTTCAATATTAATTCCTGAAGCAACTACTTTTTCCAGTTGTTTCTTCCTGTAACCTATGCTAAGGTTTTCAGTTTTAAGGATGATATGTTTCTTTTCTGCTTCTATGTTCCGAATCTTTAGAAGAGGAATTTTCTTTTTCTTACCAGGAGCCAAATCACCACGGGGGCACCTACCAGTGAAGTTACTGCATTTATGGGTAAAGTATAGTCGCTGCCGGGCATTTGCGCCACGGTGTCGCAAAGTAACATGAGAATGGCACCGCCAAAGATCACTGCCGGCAATAAAATACGGTGATCGTTCACCGGTATTACCTGTCTAATAAGGTGGGGCACTGCCATACCCACAAAGGCCACGGGGCCTGCAAAAGCGGTAATGCTGCCCGCCAAAATACTGGTGGAAATGATGAGCACGGTACGATTACGGCCAATGTTCATTCCCAGACTTCGGGCGTATTGCTCTCCTAAAAGCAGGGAGTTGAGATTTTTTATGCTGAAGAGGGCAATCATCACCCCAAATAACCAGAAAAGGCTAAGAATACCCAGTTCGTTCCAACTGAGATCACCCACACTTCCGTAGGACCAAAAAACATACTGCTGCAGCTGTGCTGCCGGACTAAAATATGCCAGTACGCTTACCACCGCCGAGGTTAGGCTCGCAAACATGAGCCCAATAATGAGAATGGCCATGGTATCTTTTAGCTTGACCGATGCCAGCATTACCGCCATAAGCACGAGTAAACTCCCCAGGCTGGACGCAATTACCACGCCCCATTGGGAGAAAACAATGCCTCCTGCCACACCTCCAAAGATAGTAGCGCCCATGAGTACAAGAGCTACGCCCAGGCTGGCGCCGCTGCTCAATCCCAGCACATACGGCCCGGCTAAAGGGTTCCTGAAAAGCGTTTGCATCAGCATCCCGCTCACCGCAAGGCCTGAACCTACTAAAATGGAGGTAAAAGATTTTGGCAGGCGGTATTCCATGATAATGTAATGCCAGTTGGTACTGTCTGCTTCCGAAGAAAAAAGTACTGCCAGCACTTCTTCAAAAGGAATATTTACCGATCCAAGGCTAATATTTAAAAGCCATGCCGCTACTGTTGCTCCCAACAAGAGAAATAAAACGATAGTATAGGCACGTGTATTTTGCAACTATTCCAGGGGTTTATAAAAAGTGGAGGTATAGTTGGGGAGCAGCTGGGGGTGAAAAACAGAGATCATGTCTTTCAAAACCAAATCGGGCCGCAAAGGAGCGAGTTCATAGAAAATCACCCCGCCGGTACTCCCTTTTTCACTGGCAAAAGTATAGATATTCCTGTTCTCAAAAGCTTCAAACCTTGCATAGTGGGGAGACGCCTGTAGCATTTGGGTATAAGCTGTGAACTGGCCGGGCCCCATCCAAAAATCGGCATGTGCGGCCTGTGTTAGTATATTTTCAAAAGAAAGGGAAAGGCTGCCTGTGCCTTCTGTCTCTTTAAAAAGGTAATTGGCATGGGCATCTTCTATAAAAATTGCCTGCCAGGAGTTACCCGCGGGCAGGTACCACTGGTCCTGGTACATGGCACCGGCAACCACATCGGGTTTGTTTTTGGCCTTTTTGGCCAGTTCTTTGGCGCTGAGATACTCTTCTTCTACCTCTTCAAAAAAGGCATTTGCTTCATTCATTTTTCCCAGAAAGGCGCCAAAGAACTTGATCCATTCGGCTTTTCCTAAAGGGGTATGCTCTGTCCAGTCGGCGTTGAACACCACCGGGATTCCGGTTTTTTGGAGCAGGTCAAGGCTCTTGTTGCTGCCATCTACCGAAAAACCAATGACTACATCGGGCTGGAGGTTAAGCAGGCTTTCGGTATTAAGGGCTTCGTTCTTACCTATTTCCTTGATTTTGCCAGCATCAATGCGCTTGCGGGTTTTTTCAGAAGAAATATAATCCAGACCGGGAAAGCCCACGAGCAGTTCTTCGGAATTTAGTACCTCAAGCGCCGGAATATGGGTTGTGGAAGTAACCACTATGTTTTTTACCGGAATTTGAATCCGTTGATCAAATTCTACATCCTGTGGTACGGTCGCTCCTTCTTCTGCCAGCAGGTATCTATAGGTCCTGTCGGCATTGGGCCACGGGTTTTCTACAGTAATGATCTTATGATCTCCAAAATCGGTGATTTTGAGACCCGAGGCATATTGTATTTCGACTTCTTTTCCCTGCTTTGATAAGAGCGGGGCTTTTTCCTTTTTGTCAGATTTACATCCAAAGCAGATGATAAGAAGTAACAGGCTGTATGTGTAGAGGGTATTTTTCATTGGCACTTCAAAAGTAAGATTATTTAAAATTTTTGAAGTAAAAAGCCCTAAAATGTTTACTTTCGCTTTGAATTTTGGTTCGATTGTTTTCTGAAAAAAATTCAGAAAGTAAAGACATCGATTAAAAGGGAATCAGGGGAAGTTAGAAGTACGAAGTACGAAATTTGACACTAACTTCCGAAGAGAGTTGAAGCAAGAATTACTTCGTATTTCTAACTTCTAAACTCTAACTTCAAACAAGCCTGAGCTGTTCCCGCAACTGTAAGCTTAGTTCCGATGCGTCGGAATGCCTTTTGTACGCTTCATACCACTGTCCTGATTTTAGGATGGGAAGGTTAACAAAAAGGACGCGAGCCAGGAGACCTGCCATTTTTCATTAATTAAAAACCTTTGGCTTTCGGGAAAAAAGCCTGCGGATGATGAAAAAAAGCACTTTCTACCTTCTATTCCTGGCCCTGCTAAATTGGACAGCCTCTTTTGCCCAACTGGACTCTATCAATTATCTCGAAGAGGTATTTGTAAGCGATGTTAAACTTCGAGAGTTTTCAACCGGCCAAACCCTTATCAAAATTGATGATTCTGTTAGTAAACTCAGCCGTTCTGCGCTAGGAGAGGTCTTGGAGTTCAACTCTCCCATTTATTTTAAGGAGAATGGACTGGGGATGGTTTCTTCGCCTTCTTTCCGCGGCACCACAGCGTCGCAAACCGCAGTTTTGTGGAACGGGATCAATATTAATTCTCAATTTAACGGGCAGGTCAACTTCAATATAATTAGTACAGTAGGCATAGACGAGATTACTGTACGCGGCGGTGGCGGAAGTGTGGTTTATGGTACGGGCGCCATTGGCGGTACTGTTCACCTCAATAATCGGCTTCACTTTAACCAGGGCTTTAAAAATGAACTTTTTCTTCAGTATGGCAGCTATAACACTGTAGATGCGAGATATAAAACGGAAGCTTCGGGCGAGCAGTGGAGTTTATCTATAGCGGGAGCAAGAAACAGTTCAGACAATGATTATGAATATCCCGACAATGGTGAAAACCTGAATGGGCAATTTTTCAATAATACGCTTGATGTGGGGCTGGCATATAAGATCGCTCCTAAAAATTATTTACGGGCCTTTAGTAGTTTTTCTCATGCAGGCAGGCACTTTTCACTCATAAGACCTTCAGAAACTCCTACAAAATACAGGGATATTAATAGCAGGAATTTACTGGAGTGGGAGACAGGGATCTCACATTTTAAGTCTACTACCAAACTGGCATTTTTAGATGAAAGCTTCAGGTATTATGAGAATCTGTCTTCCGACAAGTATTCGTTTGGGCAGGCAGAGACTTTTATAGCCCGCAATGACCTGGAATACACTGGTTTTAAAGATGTTAAATTAGCTTCGGTGCTTTCAAATACCCACACCAGTGGCGAGGGCTCCGGGATTGATGACAACAGCAGGAATATTTTTTCCGCAGCATTACTTCTGAAGCATCACGCAACCCAAAGATTCTCGTATGAGGCAGGGCTTCGGAAGGAACTGACAAATAATTATGAGAGCCCCGTGCTCTTTTCCGCAGGAGCAAAATACGAGTTTTCATCCTTCTACGCACTGAAGCTGAATGCTTCCAAAAATTTTAAGATCCCTACTTATAATGACCTTTACTGGAATCCCGGGGGAAATCCCGATTTAAAACCAGAAACTTCGCTCCAGGGAGAAATAGGTAACAGTTTTAGATGGCAAAATTTTGATCTGGATCTTACTGCTTACTATATAGATATAAAAGATATGATAAGGTGGCTCCCGGCAAGTGGCGGAATTTGGCGGCCGCAGAACGAAGATGAAGTACGCTCTTACGGATTGGAAGGTCTTTTAGGTTGGGAGAAGCATATTGGTAACGGATTTTTAAGGCTTAAAGGAATATACTCTTACACGGTATCTGAAAATCAAAAGACCAGCAAGCAATTGATCTATGTCCCTTATCACAAAGTAACGGGCAGCGCCGGCTATGCTTATGGCAGGTGGAATTTTGATTACCAGTTGCTCTTTAATGGAGAGGTATTTACACGATCGGACAATGATCCAAATTACAATCTTGACGCCTACACAATTTCAAATATTTCTACTTCTTATGCTTTTGGCCAGGAAAAGTCCTACAGGTTGGGAGCTCGGGTGAGAAATATTTTTGATGAGGCTTATCAAAACGTAGAAGACCGCTGGATGCCTGGCGTCAATTTCAATATTTATTTAAATCTTAATTTTTAATTTATGAAGCTTAGCAAACTATTTTTATTTGGACTCCTTGGAGGATTATTTTTCAACTCGTGTAGCAGCGATGATGACAATGTAGATCCACAACCCGAACCAGAAGTCGGAGTTTATTCCGAAGGTCTTTTTGTGCTTAATGAAGGCGCACAGGCTGCGGGTACAGTAACATATATTAGTGATGATATGGAAACTGTAGAGAACGAAATTTACCAGGCAAACAATAATGACGACCTGGGAATGTTTCTACAATCAATGTTTTTCCACGAAGACAATGCTTACATAATTTCTAATGGTTCAAATCTTATCACCGCGGTAGACCGTAACACCTTTGAAGTTGTTGGAAAGGTAGACAGTGGTCTTAAAGTTCCTTATTATGCAGCAGTAGTTGGTGAAACAGCTTACGTAACAAATTTGGCTGAAGTAATAGATGCACCTAATGATGATTATATTGCATTGGTAGACCTTAAAACTTTAGAGGTTACCGGTACCATAGAAATTGACGGTCCTGCTTCAAAAATTATAGCTGAAGATGATTTCGTTTATGTTCAGAATTCTTCTTATGGAGTGGGTAATACTATAACTGTAATAAATTCAGCTACCAAAGATGTAGTAAAGACCATCCAGGTATATGACGGACTTAAAGATATGGAGATCGAGAATGATTATCTCTACGTGCTGGGCACAGGAAGCATTGAAACTATTGATCTTACAACAGGGCAAAAAGTATCGGAAGTTGTATTAACTGATTACCTACAGGGAGCGTCTAATTTAGAGGTTGAAGACGGTACAGTTTATTTTACTTTAGACAATGCAGTTTATGCAATGGCAGTTGGGGCTACAACCAGTCCTTCTGCTCCCATTATTGAGTACACTAGTGAGTCTCAATGGGGAAAAATGTATGGTTTTGAAGTAGAAGACGGCAGGATTTACATTGGTGATGCAGGTGATTTTGCTTCAAACGGGTTTATTGAGGTGTATACCACTGCCGGTGAGTTTGTAAAGAAAATTAATGTTGGAGTGGGGCCTAACGGATTTTATTTCAATGACTAAAACAGAATATGTTTTAAATAAAAAAATCCCGCTTTTGCGGGATTTTTTTATGGTATGTATATAGATCTAGTTGCGTTTTTAAGGCAACTCATTGGTGTACATTCTTTGGTAGGTAGGCTGAAACATATCGCTCTCTCCTTCAATCTTAAACCTGTCATTGAGCATTCTTTTTTGTGCAGCAGTTGCCGCCTCTCCGCCAGTCTCTCCTGAAATGGCATTTAAAGCAACCTTTAATAAGGGTTCCTCTGGGTCTCCAAGGGGAAGATAATTAAGGCCTTCTGATGCTTTGATGTCGGGAGTTAAACCGTTGTCGTAATCGCTTTTTCCTACTGAGTTTGCAACTTTTGAAATGAGCGGTTGGATGGCATATTTATGTGAAGGGTTAACGTTCTCTTTGGCGAACATGATATGACTTGAGTCGTACAGGGTTCTTGAACTCTGGTATTTTCCTGCAGTATTATCTCCAATATGAACCACCTCGATATAAGGATCCAATCCATTGATCAAAAGTTCACTGGCAGAAGCAGAGCCACGGGTGGCAATTATATAAACCCTCGCCAGGTTCAGGCTGTTAATGTCTTCCCCGGTATGTATCTTGTCATTGAACCTGAATTTAACATATTCGGGAGCTTCTGCTTCATAGATCGCTTTCCATTTCTCATTCATAATCAATTCGGCAAGTAACTCGCCTTTAAATCCACCGGTGATCATTGATGAAAGGTCGGAGGCCGTTTCAACCGATCCTCCTCCGTTGTACCTAAGGTCAATTACAAGTTCATCAACGCCTTCAGCTTTAAAGAAACCAAAAGCCTCGTTGAGTTTCGGATCAAAATCTGAAGTAAATCCGTTGTACATAAGGTACCCAACATTTAGGTCGTTATGTTTTATAACCTTGGCTACGTGCACCGGATTTTCAGCCAGTTCTACACTTGTAAGCTGTGCTGTTTTTCCGCTTAAACCAATCGTATTGTTATTAATTTCGGCATAAGAAACGCTAAAGCTGTCCTGAGACAAAAGCTGGCCTAAATTACCAACAGTCAGTTGCTGTCCGTTAACTTCAAGAAAAATATCCCCGCGTTTGATCCCTGCCTGGTCTGCAGGAGAACCGGGCACTACATATCTTGTAATTATAAAAGCATCGCTTCCACCTCCAATAGTTCCGTAGGCAAAAACCATCCCTGTAGTTTTTTCTATCCCGCTGTAAAGCAATTTTTCCAGCTCGGTATAATCATCCCACATAAAACTGAACCTGTCATGTGAGGCTTTTAAATTTTCATAGGTTTCTTCAGGTTCGTCAAAATCTGCAAAAAAGTCTTTTTTCTCCTGAAGGTTTTTGAAATAACCTTCCTGTAATTCGGGCACTTCGGCTTCATAAAGGTACCAATCGGCCATTGCGCGATGTATGAATAGGTCAACAGTGTAATCCCGTGCATCGGGAGTTATTTCGGGTTCCTTTTCCTGTACATCGTCATCTTTGGAGCAGGAGGTGAAAAATATTCCCAGCAGGAATAGCGGCATAAATAATCTCTTCATTTAAAATACATTTAGTGGTGGCTAAAACTAAGATAATCGCGATTAGTACCAAAGAAAAATGCAAAATATATGTTAAAATTCCACTTTCGAGGTGCCTGGCAGGTCAGGATCTTCGATATACATCATTTGGTGAAGTAGGTCGTAATTACTGCTTTCTCCTAACACCTCAAAAATGCCATTTTTGACACTCATTTCGGAAGTGCGTCCTTCTATGAGGCTTAACACCGCTGCCAGTAAGGGCTCGTTAGGATCTCCCAATACTCCGAGATCTGTAAAATCTTCTTTTATTTCTACATCGGGAGAAAGCCCTTCGGAATAATCGGTGACATTATTTACGTTCAGGCTCTTATAAATTAGGGGCTGTACCGCGTAAGAATGCCCAGTATTTGCTCCGTTTCTGCGGAAGTTTGGCGAATCGTATAGCGTAGTGGAAGCCTGAAATTTTCCGGTAGTGTTTTCCCCTACCTGAATCACATCGATGTAGGGCTTAAGTCCGTTGATTACCAGCTCGCTGGCCGAGGCAGTCCGTAAAGTAGTAATGAAATATACCTTTCCCAGTCCGAGGCTGTTTATGGCTGCTCCTGTTCTTATTTTGTCGTCAAAAAGATTGACCAGACTTTCGGGGGCGGTAGATTCTAATAGGTTCTGGTATTCTTCATTCCACTGTTCTTTGCTGAAGATCTCCCCGGTGAACTGTCCCGTGATCATACTGGCCAAATCGCTGGCAGTCTCAACCGAACCCCCGCCATTATATCGCAGGTCTACAATCAATTCCTGAACTCCTTCGGCTTTGAAGTATGCAAAAGTATTGTTTAAAACATCATCAAAAGTGCCTGTAAATCCGTTGTACATGAGATAGCCTACCGTAGCATTTGTTGTTTCAAAGGTTGTGGCGATATAAACAGGATTGGTGGTATACTCTTCTTTTTGCAGGTTTATGGTCTCTCCTGTAGCGATGATCTCACCTTCAGTGAACTCTGCCATACCTATAGTGTAACTTTGCTGTTGCAGCAGTCTTGAATAATTTTCCCGGTTGAGTTCTACGCCATCTATGCTGTTGAACAAATCTCCTCTCTTTACTCCCTGCTCTTCAGCTGAAGTATTGGGCAAAACATACCGCACATAACCCACTACGTTTTGGGAGCCTGGAGGATAGGCCACCACGCCATACTGCATTCCGTTTGAAGTATTGATGCCGTCAAGCAACTTTTCCAAAGCCCTGTAATCCTGCACCAAAAAACTGAAATCATCAAAATCGGCTACCAGGCCTTCATAAAAAAGTTCTTCGGGAGATGAATAACTTCTAAGGAATTCGTTGAGTTCTTCCTGGTTGGCAAAACGATCATCGGCAAGATTGGGAACATCGGCCTTGTAGAGATACATATCGTTCATAGCCCGCCAAATAAAATTTTTAATTTCCAGCTCGCCCGAAGCTACAAGTACGTCATCACGGTCGTCATGGCAACCATAGATAAACAGCAACATGAAAAAAGAGAGGAGTAATTTCGGGGTAGATTTCATAGTTTTATCCATATTTATCACTTTAAATGTAATACGAATAAATATACTTTTTAATATTTATTGGTAACAAAGTACCTTCAACGTCGTCGTAAAGGAAAGGGCCCTAAAAAAGCCCTGCCAACCAAACCAAAAATGAAACAGCATACTTTTATAAGTCTCATGAAACCGGTGCAGGACAAGATGTACAGGCTTGCCTTAAGGCTACTTGTTTCAAAAGAGGCTGCAGAAGATGCGACACAGGAAGTGATGTTGAAGCTTTGGAGCCGTAAAGAGAAATTGAGTTCTTATAACAATGTAGAGGCCTTTGCCATGACCGTTACCCGGAACCATTGTCTCGATCAACTTAAGCTGAAACAGAACAATAACCTGCGCATTGTTCACAGCAATTACGAGTGTGGTGAAACTTCACTGCAGCACAAAGTAGAGATACAGGATGACCTGAACTGGGTGGAGAAGATCATTGCCGAGCTACCTGAACAGCAAAAGATCCTCATCCAGTTAAGGGAGGTGGAGCAGTATGAATATGAAGAGATAGCTAAAATGACCCAAATGAACCAGACAGCTATACGGGTAGCTTTAAGCAGGGCCCGAAAAAAAATAAAAGAAGAAATGATTAAAAGACACCGCTATGGAATCGCAAATAATTGAGAAACTGCTAGATCGCTACTTCGAAGCCGAAACCACGGGAGAAGAAGAAGCCCGCCTAAAGAACTACTTTAGTTCGGGAGAGGTCGCGCCACACCTGCAACAGTACATTCCCATGTTCTGTTACTTTCACCAGGCAAAGACCGAAAAGCTTGACAGGGAAGTTGCTTACACACCTCATAAAAACAAGCTGGAGCCGGGCAGGAAAAAAGTGTATTCGTGGGTAGCAATCGCCGCTTCTATTGTGATCTTCCTGGGAGTTGTAATACAGCAGGAAAACCAGGTGAGCGAGTTTGGTACTTACGAAGATCCCGAACTGGCTATGCAAAAAACCAGGGAAGCCCTTGAGATGATGTCCCTGTATATGAACGCCGGCACCGAAGATCTTAGCTACATAGAAGAATTTAATAATACTAAAGATAAAATTGTAAAATAACCCAAAAATCAAAATCATGAAAAAGTTCAGCCTTGCCTTACTGGCACTTATATTACCCTTTCTTTCGGGAGCTCAAACCTTTGATAAATATGAGGGCATGAAAGAAGTAGACGCGGTAGTGGTAACAAGTAAAATGTTCAAGTTACTCACTAAAATTGACCTTAATGCCGATGATCCTGAAACCCAGGCTTACATTGATCTTATTGAGAACCTTAAGGAGATGAAAGTGCTTTCAACAACCAAAGAGAACATTCGGCAGCAAATGGCTCTTGATGTGGCATCATACATCAAAAAAGGCAGTATGGAGGAGCTTATGAGAGTTTCCGAAGACGGCAAAACAGTGCGTTTTTATTACAAACCCGGCAAAAATGACGATTACGTGAGCCAGTTGTTTATGTTCATGGAAGGTGAAGACAAGAATAAACCCATGTCGGTAATCCTTAACATTACCGGAGAAATCAACCTTGCGCAGGTGTCAAAACTTGCCAACGACTTCAAGATTCCGGGAGGAGAAGAACTCGAAAAAGTAGAAACAAAATAAGATGAAAAATTCAGTTTTTATACTGGTACTACTATGCCTTGGGTTTGTTTCCTGTAACAATGAAACCAGTCTTCAGGAGTTTTATGTAGAGCATCAAAATGATAACCAGTACCTGGCATTCGACATTCCTGTAAGTTTACTAACAGGTGATAATTCTGCCCTTACCGCCGAACAAAAGGCTACTATGGAAACTATTAAGAAAGTGAACATTCTTGGGTTTCCATTAAAAGGAGAGAACAAGGGAGAATATGAAGCAGAAAAAGAGCGATTAACGTCTATTCTGAAGGCTGATAAATACCAGCAGCTTATGCGGTACGGCGGGGGCACACGAAAAGCTGAACTTTACTACCTGGGCGAAGAAGATGCCATTGACGAACTGATTGTATTTGGAAGCGATGATGAAAAAGGCTTCGGAATAGCACGCCTTACCGGAAATGACATGAATCCTGAAGCCCTTATACGTCTCCTGAAGTCTTTCGAAAAAGGAGAACTCAATGTTGCCGGATTACCAAAATTAGAAGGCTTCCTCGATTAAAAACTTATCCTGCAAAGGGAAAGAGGTCTCAAAAATGTCATTTTTGAGACCTCTTTTTTTAAAGTGTATTTTAGTTTCAGTAGAATTTTTCAGTTTTTACCGACTACCGACTACCGACTACCGACTACTAAATTCCCGTGTAGTTCTGCGGACTAATTTGTCGCAGCTCCTGTTTAATTTCTTCAGAGACATCCAGTTGCCCAATAAATGCTGAAATACTGTCTTTATCGATCTTTTCATTGGTTCTGGTAAGTCCTTTCAACGCTTCGTAAGGATTGGGATAACCTTCCCTTCTCAAGATCGTCTGGATGGCTTCGGCAACCACAGCCCAGTTCTTTTCAAGATCCTCATCTAGCTTAGCCTCATTCAGCAGCAATTTATTCAGTCCTTTTAGGGTAGAGGCGAAACCAATTAAGGTATGGCCAAATGGCACTCCTATATTGCGCAATACAGTACTGTCGGTAAGATCTCGCTGTAAACGGCTCACAGGCAACTTAGCCGATAGGTGCTCAAAAAGGGCATTTGCGATACCTAAATTTCCTTCACTGTTTTCAAAATCAATAGGATTTACTTTATGCGGCATTGCCGAAGAACCTACTTCTCCTTCTTTTATCTTCTGTTTAAAATAATCCATCGAAACGTAAGACCAAACGTCTTTGTCTAAATCGAGAATTATGGTATTGATGCGCTTCAAGGCATCAAAAAGAGAGGCCATATGGTCGTAATGCTCAATTTGGGTAGTGGGAAAAGAATAGTACAGGCCAAGGGAGCCTTCAACAAAATCTTTTCCGAAGTTTTTCCAGTTGATATGTGGAAAAGCCACTTTATGGGCATTGAAGTTACCGGTAGCTCCTCCAAATTTTGCTGCATTGGGAATATTCTGCAAAAACCTGATCTGTTCTTTGAGCCTCACCACAAAGACCTTTATTTCTTTGCCAAGGCGGGTGGGAGAGGCCGGTTGGCCATGGGTTCTCGCCAGCATGGGCACTTCCTTCCAGTCGGTAGCCAGTTGTTCCAGTTTTTCGACAAGCCCCGTAAGCGCCGGATTGTAAACTTCCTCGAGTGCTTCTTTAATGCTAAGAGGTACGGCCGTATTGTTAATGTCCTGGGAAGTTAAGCCAAAGTGGATAAATTCCTTATAAGCCGAAAGGTCCAGGTTATCGAATTTATTTTTAATAAAATATTCTACTGCCTTAACATCGTGATTGGTCGTGTTCTCTATCTTTTTTATTTCCAGGGCATCTTCAGTAGAAAATTCAGAATAAATTTTACGCAACACCGGAAAAACTGATTGATCAACTTCCTGTAATTGTGGTAGCCCATGTTCGGCCAGGGCAATAAAATATTCGATTTCTACCCGTACCCGGTATTTGATCAGGGCCTGTTCGCTAAAATAGTTTGCAAGTTGCTGAGTTTTGGAAGAATATCTGCCATCTATAGGAGATATTGCCTGAAGAGAAGTCATGAGTGTTGGTTAAAAATTTAAAGGCTAAAGATACATTTTAAGGTGCAACCGTAAAAAGTATTTATTCTTTAAGTTCACTCCGAATCCTGCAACAGTTCTTTCACCAGTTTTGGAACTCCTGTCGAGGCTTTTTCTGAAAAGATCTTCAGGTGCCTGGTTTCTTTTACAGCGGGTTTGGGATCTATAAAATACACCGGAATTCCTTCGGGAGCGTAATGTAAAAGTCCGGCAGCAGGGTACACCTGCATGGAGGTGCCAATAATTAGGAGAATATCGGCTTCCATAGTGATTTGTATAGCCGGTTGCATCATGGGTACAGCTTCACCAAACCAAACAACGTGTGGCCGAAGCTGACGTTGATGTTCACAAAAATCTCCAGCCACCAAATCCCCCTCCCAATCCAGCACCAGGTCTTCATCAAAAGTGCTGCGTACCTTTTTTAGCTCTCCGTGAAGGTGGATCACATTTTTGCTGCCCGCCCGCTCATGCAGGTCGTCTACATTCTGGGTGATAATATGCACCTCGTAATTCTTTTCGAGTTCTTTAAGCGCTTTGTGAGCAGGATTAGGATCTACCGTTTGTAGTTGCCGCCTGCGTTTATTATAAAAATCGAGCACAAGCTCCTGGTTGCGTTCCCAGCCCATGGGAGAGGCAACTTCCATTACATCATGGCCTTCCCACAGCCCGTCTGCATCTCTAAATGTGTTGATTCCGCTTTCTGCACTTATCCCGGCACCTGTAAGCACTACGATTTTTTTCATTTCTGAAAGATTTGATTTCTAAAATGTAAGCAGTTTTATTGAGAAATCATAACGTAAAAGTCTATTTCCTTACCTCTCAAAAAGGGTAAAATCGCGAAGTATTTGCTACTTTCGCCGGCATGGAAGAGCATCTTAAACTGCTGTCATATCTGGAGTCTTTTCTTACTACAAGGAGAAAAGAGCTTTTTAAGAAGGTTATTGCAAAGCGCACCAATCATTTTACTGTGGCTACCCAGGATGTTTACCAACTTCACAACACGAGTGCGGTGATACGCAGCTGCGACGTTTTTGGGGTGCAAAATGTACATGTGGTAGAGGAGGTGAACGTTAAAAAAATTGATCGTGAAATTGCTATGGGGGCACAAAAGTGGGTGGATATTAATCGTTATACCTCTACTCAAAGCTGCGTTAAAACCCTGCGGAAAAACGGTTACAGGATCATTGCCACATCTCCTCATGAAGGCACACTACTTCAGGATTTTGACATTTCACAGCCCGCTGCACTTTTCTTTGGTACCGAAACTAAAGGCCTTTCGCAGGAAGTTCTGGAAGAAGCCGATGAATTTTTACAGATTCCCATGGTAGGCTTTACCGAGAGCCTGAATATTTCGGTTTCCGCAGCCATCATTTTACAAAGTTTAAGTTCCAGATTAAGGAATAGCGATATCAACTGGCAACTTACACAGGAGGAGCAGGTTATAAAACAGATTGATTGGGCAAGGAAGAATTTGAAAAATTATGCCGAAATTCTTTCACGCTTCAAGGCAACACAATAAATTTATTTACTTTTAGGTCCCTATAGTTAAAGAATATGACTCTTTTCTTTTATGTCATCATTGGCATTATCACCTTTGTGGCATTTTTACATGCGTGGGCAAAGAAAGAATACAACGTAAGCCGCACGGTGGTGATCAATCGCCCTAAAGCTGAAGTGTATGCATTTGTACGCCAGTTAAAAAAACAACCGCTGTGGATTCCCTGGTATCTTGATGATCCAAAAGTGGTAATTAAATTTAAAGGGGAAGATGGTAAAGTGGGAGCAACTTCTTACTGGAAAGGGCGCAATAACATTGAAGGCATACAAAAGATCGTGAAGATAAAGGAAGGAAAGGTCCTGGAGACCCAACTGCTGTTCATTAAACCCTATAAATCTTTATCCCTTCTTTATGTAGCCGTTAAAGAAATGGATTCTAACCGCACTAAAATGGTGTGGGGAGTAAAAGGAGTTCATAAATTTCCCGCTTCTGTGATTATGCTTTTCTACGGAATGGAACGTGCTTTAGGGAAGCATTTTGAAGCAGGTTTGTATAACCTGAAGACTCACCTGGAAAGGAACAAATTAAATTAAAACTGAAGGTTTACAGGAGGTGTTTTAAAGTTTCTTCCTGCATGTTACAAATCAAGTATAAAAAAAGAAGTCCCAAAAATGTCATTTTTGGAACCTCTTTTTGAATTTACTATCGGTTCAAAACCTTGTATTCTTCGTAACAGCCGCTCATCGCATCCAGTATCTGCAAGTCGTTTGCGTTATTTATAAAGTCGGTAGAGTAGTTGCAGCGACGCAGAACTTCATCTATGTCCATTCGGTTTATTCCCAGAACGGCCATAAGGGTTTGCCTGTCAAACTTGCTTTGCAAAAGATTCCGGATCTTATCATCCTGCTTCATTTCGCGTAGCTTTTTCATTTGTTTGGGCTGGCGTCCAAAGATGTTGTACAGCGCATCGGCTGGATTAAAGATGGCACCCAAAGCTCTTGAAATGGCATTAGGGCTGTATTCTCCTCCTTCATATCCCTGGTTTAACCCAGAGATGCTGTAGCGGTAATTTTCATAGATTGGAATGTTTTTAGCGTCAATCTCCAGGTAACCTGTTAACTGTATTGGGCTTACAACCACTTCTTCTAAAGCGATCCCCAGTTCGGTCATTTTTACCTTTACCTCCCCGTACTTAAGCCAGTCATTGGTAACCCTTACCCGTATCGATTTAAATCCGAGGTAAGAGAAATACAGGGTGTCATTTACTTCGGCCTGGATTTTAAAATGTCCATCTTCAGCAGAGACGGCGCCAATTACCTGGTTGAGGTTTACAATATGTGCATTCTCAATAGGAACGTCGTTGGCTGCATTAAGAACTTTACCTGAGACCACAGTAGTTTCCTGGCCTAAGGCCACGAAACTGAAAAGCAGGAAGAGAGGGGCTAAAAACTTTTTCATGCTATGAATTAAGCTTTTTTGGTACTTTGAAAAAACTGTACCAAAAAAGCTATTTCGAGATTACTTTTTTGATCTTCTCCTTTTTATTGAACTTTCAATGCTGCTGCTGCGGCTACCGCTTTTCTTTCCCTTGCGTCCGCCAGATCCTGCATCAGATGATCTTCTTTTTCCTCCGGAAGGAGCGTTAGATGAGCGTCTTCGACCTTTGTCGCCTCCTCTTGAAGGTTTGTCAAAGCTGCGTTCTCCTTTGTCTCTTCCTTTATAACCACCGCCTTTACGACCGCCGCCACCGCTGCGTTCTTTTCCGGCACTTTTTTTAGTAATCTCTACATTGATGTGACGCCCCTGGTGCTTAAAGTCCTGGAAGATGCGAAGCACCTCTTCGGCTTTAGAACTGTCTACATTAAAGAATGAAAAGCTGTCTTTTACTTCCACCCGGTTTACATCGTCTCTTCCAAGATCAAGAGTAGCCTTTAAGAAATCTTTCAGGCTCATCCAGTCAAAATCGTCTTTGGCACCTACATTGATAAAGAATCTTGTGCTGTCGCCTTCATCTTCATAAACTTCAGTAGAACCTTTTGCATTTAAATCCTGCGCATTATTATAGTAGTTGAAGAATCGGGTGAATTCAACCGAAAAGAATTTTTTCAGTAATTCCTCCTTGGTAAGGCCTTCAAAAAGTTCGGCTATGCTTGGCAGGTACTTGTCAATCTCGTGGTTGATCTCGGTCTTGCTAATTTCATTGGCAAGGTGAAAGAGCTGTACTTCACAAATCTCCCTTCCGTCGGGGATTTCTTTTCTCTCAAACGACTGACCAATAATGCGTTCTATGCCTTTGATCTTACGTACTTCGCTTTTGGAAACAATAACCATAGAAACCCCGCTTTTTCCGGCTCTACCGGTACGGCCACTTCTGTGGGTGTAAGTTTCAATCTCATCGGGAAGCTGATAGTTAATTACGTGCGTGATATCATCAACGTCAATTCCGCGGGCAGCAACATCTGTAGCTACCAGCATCTGGATTTGTCTCGCCCTAAAGCTTTTCATTACCAGGTCACGTTGATTCTGGCTAAGATCGCCGTGAAGGGCTGCAGCGTTATAGCCATCTTCAATTAACTGCTCGGCAACCTTTTGGGTGTCGCGCTTGGTACGGCAAAAAATTACCGAAAAAATATCAGGGTTAGCATCTGCAAGTCTTTTTAGAGCTGCGTAACGGTCACGGGCATTAACGATATAATACTCATGAGAGACATTTGAAGTCCCCATATTCTTGGTTCCTACAGTGATCTCTACCGGAGTGCGCATAAACTTCTTAGCAATGGTAGCAACCTCTTTAGGCATGGTAGCCGAAAATAACCAGGTGCTCTTTTCTGAAGGTGTGTGAGAAAGGATCTCAGTGATATCTTCATAGAATCCCATATTCAGCATCTCATCGGCTTCATCAAGGATGCAATACTGGATGTTCGAAATGTCTACCAGCCTTCTGTTCACCATATCCTGCATACGGCCGGGAGTGGCAACAATAATTTGTGCACCTTTCTTGATTTGCGCAGCCTGATCTGTAATGCTGGCGCCCCCGTATATAGCTACGGTATTTAGGCCCTTAAAATATTTGGAGTAATTCTTTAATTCGTTGGTAATTTGTAAACACAACTCACGGGTTGGAGAAAGAATAAGGCCCTGTGTCTTTCTACTGTCTACATTGATCTTTTGGATAAGCGGAAAACCAAATGCTGCGGTTTTTCCGGTTCCGGTTTGTGCAAGAGCCACCATATCTGTCTCTTCCTGCAATAAAATTGGGATTGCTTTTTCCTGTACTTCGCTCGGGTTTTCAAAACCCATGTCTTTAATTGCCTGTAACAGGGCATCATTCAATCCTAATAATTCAAAATTATTCATACATATCTAATAAGCGGCAAAGGTAAGGATTAGTTAGCAGCTTATTACATTTATATTTACAGCTTCGTGGAGGCAAGAAAGTCAATGAGTTGTTGGGTTGCGCGTGCACGGTGGCTAATTTCAGATTTTTCTGAAAGCTCCATTTCAGCGAATGTCACCTCTTTTCCTTCGGGTTGAAAGACAGGATCATAGCCAAAACCCTGTGAACCTTTCCTTTCAAAAATGACATTTCCAGGGCAAATTCCGGTGAAGGTGTGAAGCTGCCCCTCAAAATGAAGTGCAATGACCGTTTTGAAGCGGGCGCTGCGATCTCCTTTGTTTTGAAGTTCTTTCAGTAGTTTATCAATATTTGCATCGCTACTTTTTTCTTCGCCTGCATACCTGGCCGAATAAACCCCCGGCGCCCCGTTCAAAGCTGCAACTTCAAGCCCTGTGTCATCGGCAAAGCAGTCATAGCCGTATTTTTCCTTTACATAATCGGCTTTTTGAATGGCGTTGCCTTCAATAGTAGGAGAAGTTTCAGGAATATCTTCGCTGCAGCCAATTTCTTCGAGCGAAAGCAGCTCAATTCCTTTTGGCATCAGGGCCTGTATTTCTTTTACTTTGTTTTTATTCTGAGTGGCAAAAACCAGTTTCATAAGCTGTTATTTATGGTGATAGGGTTCATTTTTAAGAATGGTAAAAGCACGGTATAGCTGCTCTACAAAGAACAACCTTACCATCTGGTGTGAAAATGTCATTTTTGAGAGGGAGATCTTTCCGTCGGCGCGCGAATAGACTTCTTCGGAAAAACCATAAGGGCCGCCAATAACAAAAATGAGTTGCTTCATGCCGCTGTTTAAACGCTTCTGAATATATTCTGAAAAAGCTTCCGAAGAGAATTGTTTTCCGTTTTCATCAAGCAATACCACAACATCTGAAGTAGTCACTTTCTCAAGGATCAACTTACCTTCCGCAGTTTTTTGCTGGTCTACAGAAAGGTTTTTGGTCTTCTTGAGATCGGGGATGATCTCAAATTCAAACTTGTTGTAAAACCCGAGCCTGTTGACATAGGTATCAATGAGGTTTTGCAAAGCCTTATCATCGGTTTTTCCTATTGTCAGCAATTTTATAGTCATGGTAAAATTTAAGTGTTTACTTTGTAACTTTAGCAAAAATAGGTACTCCAATGATTTCAAAAGAACAATTTGAAAAGGAAATTGAATTAATTATTGAAAATGCTTTAAGGGAAGATATAGGAGATGGCGATCACAGTTCCCTGGCCTGTATCCCGGCAGATGCCCACGGAAGAGCGAAATTACTTGTTAAAGACAGTGGAATCCTTGCGGGAGTTGATTTTGCCCGCCGCGTTTTTGAGAAGGTAGACCCTCAAATAAAAATGGAGGTGTTGATGCAGGATGGCAGCCTTATCAAGCCCGGGGATGTGGTTTTTTACATTGACGGGGCTTCGCAGTCTATTCTCAAAGCCGAGCGGCTTGTGCTCAACGCCATGCAGCGCATGAGTGCCATAGCGACTAAAACCCGCACTTTTGCCGATAAACTTGAAGGTACTCATACCAAAATACTCGACACAAGAAAAACCACGCCCGGGATAAGAGCCCTCGAGAAATGGGCCGTAAAGATTGGCGGGGGAGAAAATCACCGTTTTGCGCTTTACGATATGATCATGTTAAAAGATAATCACATAGATTTTGCGGGAGGCATAGAAACTGCAGTGCTAAAGACTCAAGACTACCTTGCCAGCAATAACCTGAACTTGAAGATCATTGTGGAGGCCAGGGATATCCAGGAGATAAAGCAGATCCTTAGAGCAGGGGGAGTGGATAGAATTTTACTTGACAACTTTAATTACAACGAAACCCGGGAGGCTGTTGCCTTAATTGCAGGGCGTTGTGAAACCGAATCTAGCGGCGGCATCACCCTTGAAACTGCCAGGAAATATGCCGATTGCGGTGTTGATTTTATTTCGAGCGGGGCCCTGACGCATTCTGTCTATAACCTCGATCTCAGCTTAAAAGCTGTGTAGTAAATGAGTAAGGGCGAGAAAACAAGTGCTAAAAAAAAGGAAGGCTTTACCTATTGGTGGACGAGCCATGCGAAAAAGATAGTCCTGCCCGGGCTTGAAGGCCTGTCTCTTTACGATCTCTACATTATTTTTTATGCAGGTATTGTAAAGGGAACTTTTTCGGCGCGGGCGAGTGCTATTTCTTTCAGCTTCTTTATGGCACTTTTCCCGTTCCTGCTCTTTATTCTAAACCTGATTCCTTTCATAGATTTTATTGATGACTTCCAACTCGAATTCCTGGCGTTTGTAGATTCACTGCTTCCGCCCGAAACCAGTGAATTTTTTAATGATATTTTTTACGATATCGCGGCCAGGAAAAGAGGAGGGTTACTTTCCATCGTTTTTTTGTTGTCCATTTTTCTAATGGCAAATGGCGTCAATGCAGTATTTACCGGTTTTGAATTCTCTTACCACACCAAAAAGAACCGGTCTATAATAAGACAGTACTTTATTGCAGTGGGGGTTTCTTTAATTCTGGCGTTATTATTGCTTATTACTGTAGTAGTGTGGGTTTATCTTACCTACCTAACCGAAGATCTTAAAGTGCTGCAGGTAGTAAACGATGCAGTGATTTGGGCGAATTTGGGGAGGTATGTGATCTTCACGACAATGATATATCTGGCCATAGCCATACTTTATTATTTTGGAACCAAAGAAAGTAGGCTAAGCCGTTTCTTTTCGATAGGAGCTTTCTTTTGTACGATCTTTATTTTACTGAATACCTATCTATTTGGGTTGTATATTGAAAATTTTTCAGCTTATAACGAATTATACGGCTCTATTGGAGCATTATTGATCTTAATGTTCTATATATGGATAAATTCTAATATATTGTTGCTGGGTTTTGAACTCAATGCTTCTTTGATGAAGCTGAAAAGGAACAAAAAGTAATCTTTAACAAACAAGAATCTATGAAAAAACTGCTTTTATTATTAGTAGCTGTAGTGGTATCCTCTACAGCGGTGGCTCAAAAAAAGGTTGGAGGAGTAGTGCTTCCCGCCACTCAAAATTTCCAGGACCACACACTCTACCTTAACGGGGCCGGTGTGAGGGAGAAACTTTGGATAGACCTCTATGCTGCCGCACTTTATCTCGACAAAAAGAACAACAATGCCCAGGAAATATTAAATGCCGATAAGCCTATGGCTATAAGGCTTCACATCGTCTCCAAATTGATTACCAGTGATAAAATGGTAGATGCAGTGACCGAAGGTTTTGAGAATTCTACCGGCGGCAATACTGCCCCTATTAAAAGTGAAATTGACAAACTGCTTGGCTTCTTCAAGGAAGACATTCAGAAAAATGACATTTTTGACCTGGTTTACCTTCCCGGAAAAGGAGTGGTGGCTTACAAGAACGGTAAAGAGCGTGGTGTAGTGGCAGGAAAAGAGTTTAAAAAAGCCCTTTTTGGCATCTGGTTATCTAACAGGCCAGCCGATGACGGACTTAAAGATGATCTTCTTGCCGCAGAATAATTTTTTCTGATTAAAAAATACCTAATAAACCATTCTTTTCAGGATGGTTTATTTTTGCAGTTAATTCCTCTTATTTTTGCTTAAAACACAAGCCTTAAAAATGCCTTTTTTCATCAATGTTATTTTACCCCTTCCGCTGGAGAAGCATTTTACTTACAGCGTTAGCAAAGACGAGGCGCAATTTCTAAAGCCGGGTATGCGCGTGGCCGTTCCCTTCGGAAAATCAAAAATTTATACGGGAATTGTTTCTGAAGTACATCAAAGACCTCCTGAAGTCTACGAGGCCAAACCCATAGAGCAGATCCTCGATAAAACCCCTTTGGTGACAGCGGGCCAGTTGAAATTGTGGAGCTGGGTGGCGTCTTATTATATGTGTTCAGAAGGGGAGGTGCTTCGGGCGGCTTTACCCGGTCCATTTCTTTTGGAAAGTGAAACTATAGTGCAGCTTGCAAAAGACATCGAAATTGATGACGACGCGCTGAGTGATGACGAATTTTTGCTGGTGGAAGCCCTGCAAACCAAGTCATCTTTAAAGATCAATGAAATTATCCAGCTGCTCGATAGAAAGACCGTGCTCCCAATAATTAATTCTTTGGTAGAGAAAAAGCTGGCGGTAGTGAACCAGGAAATATATGAGCAGTACAAGCCTAAAATTGAGCGCTTTGTAAAACTTCATGACCGGTATTTAGAGGAGGCAGCCATGCATGAATTGCTCGATGAGCTAAACAGGGCCCCAAAACAAAGGGAGGTGATTTTTACCCTTTTTGGGATCTCAGCAAAATCGGCTAAGGGAAAATCTTCAGTAAAAGTTGCTGAACTGGCTAAGAAGAGCGGTGCTTCAGCTTCAGTAATTAAATCTCTTATAGATAAAGGTGTTTTAGAAGAGCTAAAATTAGAAATTTCCCGCTTCAGCTTTGATCTTGAAAACCACGGAAAAAACCTGCAGCTTAATGAATATCAGGAAAAGGCTTTACAGGAGATCGAATCTTCTTTTGAATCGCAGGATGTATGTTTGCTCCACGGAATCACTTCCTCCGGAAAAACTGAAATTTATGTAAAGCTTATTGAGAAAGCCATTTCTCAGGGAAAACAGGTATTGTATTTGCTGCCTGAAATAGCCCTTACCGCTCAACTAATTGCCAGACTTCAGAATTATTTTGGGGAGCAGGTGCTTATTTTTCATAGCAGGTATTCGGTCAATGAGAGGGTAGAGGTATACCAAAGTGTGCTGCAAAACAAAGAAACAGCACGTATAGTGATTGGGGTGCGCTCAAGTATCTTTCTTCCGTTTCACGATTTAGGTTTGGTGATCGTAGATGAAGAGCATGAATCCACTTTTAAGCAATACGACCCTGCGCCACGATATCATGCACGGGACACCGCCGTGGTACTGGGAAAACTGCAGGAGGCGAAAGTGCTGCTGGGATCGGCCACGCCTTCGCTGGAATCTTACTACAACGCCGATCACTCTAAATACGGACTGGTGAACCTGGCGCGTCGTTATGGTGATGTAGTGCTGCCCGAAATAGAGATCGTGGATATTAAGGAGAAGCACCGTAAAAAACGCATGACAGGTCATTTTTCGGACAGGCTGCTGGAGGAGATCAAAGAAACCCTGAAGAATAAGGAGCAGGTAATTCTTTTTCAGAACCGACGTGGATTTAGTCCAATTTTAGAATGTAACACCTGTGGCCATTCGCCGCAATGTCCTAATTGTGATGTGAGTTTGACCTATCACAGTCATAGCAACCAGTTGCGTTGCCATTATTGCGGTTACCACATGGCTATGCAGCAAAAATGTATGGCCTGTGACAGCCCTGAACTTTCTACCAAAGGCCTGGGGACAGAGCAGGTGGAAACTGAGCTGAAGGCACTTTTTCCCGATCATAAAATAGGTAGGATGGATCTTGATACCACCCGTGGAAAGCAGGGGTATGAGAAAATAATTTCGGCTTTTGAAGAAGAAAAGATCGACATCCTGGTGGGGACACAAATGGTGACCAAAGGGCTCGATTTTAGAAATGTGAGGCTGGTGGGCATCATGAATGCCGATACGCTCCTAAACTTCCCCGATTTCAGGGCTCATGAGCGCAGTTTCCAGTTAATGCTGCAGGTGGCAGGCAGGGCAGGAAGAACCCAAAAGCGAGGTCTGGTTCTTATCCAGACATTTAATCCTCATCATCAAATCGTTCAGCAGGTCTCTACCAATAGTTACCACGAAATGTACAAAGAGCAGCTAGAAGAGCGGCGCAATTATAAATACCCGCCATTTTACAGGCTTATTAAGATTTCGCTTAAAGGCAGGGATTATTCTAGAGTAAACGAGGGGGCAGACTGGCTTGCCCTTTCCTTGAAAAATACCTTTAGGGAGCATGTTTTAGGACCAGAGTTTCCGCCGGTAGCGAGAATAAGGAACGAGTACTATAAAAATATTCTTGTAAAAATTCCGCAGGGACAGTCTTTATCAAAGACAAAGAAATTAATTGGCAGGATCTTGCAGAGCTTTAAAGCTATAGGGGCTTACAGGAGTGTGAAAACAGTAATTAATGTAGATCCTTATTGATTTGCGGCTAAGGCTTCAATAAGATTTGATTTTTTATGCCTGCTAAGCGGGATCTGCTGCTTGTCAATCTCAATATTCCTGCTGTTGTAACGCTCAATTTTGTCGAGGTTTACAATGTAGGATTTGTGAATTCTCAGGAATTTATTTGAAGGTAACTGGTTCTCAAAAGACTTCATAGTGGCAAGTACCACGAAATTGTCCTTTTCAGTTACAAATTTCACATAATCGCCAAGTGCTTCTATATATTTCAGCTTATTGAGAAAAACTTTTCGGTTCTTTAAATTGCTTTTTACAAAAATGTAGTTTTCATCTTCTGGCGGGGTGCCATCATGTTTAAGCCTGTAAAGATTTATTGCTTTTGAGGCAGCATTCAGGAAACGGTCTTTAGAGATGGGTTTATGCAGGTAATCTACTGCATCATAATCAAAAGCTTTAAATGCGTATTTTGTTTTTCCGGTAACAAAAATGATCTGAGGTTTATTAGGAAGGTCATCCAACAGGTCAAATCCTGAAAGAATGGGCATTTCTATATCAAGAAATATAAGGTCAACTTCGGTATCCAGGAGGCCGTTCTTAGTTTCAATGGCATTGTTATATTCGGCCACAAGCTTGAGATTGGGATGATCTTTAATTAGCTTTACAATAGATAGTCTTTGCAAGCTGGAATCATCAACGACCGCACATTTGAGTATAACTTCTTCCACTTAGTTTTGGTTAACACTTATTATTAGGTTAGTATTAGCAATAATAAATAAAAAATATTATAAAAAAAAGAAAAAGCTCATTTCATCGATTAAAAAAGCAGTTTACCCCCGCAGTTTCTTTTTTGTTATATTAAAGATTAGTGTTACTTTTGCAGCCAATTAAATTTAAAGTAAATTTTTATGAATCATTATGAAACTGTTTTCATCTTGAATCCCGTTTTATCTGATGACCAGATAAAGGAAACAGTTAAGAAATACGAAGATTTTCTTGTTTCTAACGGTGCCGAGATGATATCAAAAGAGAATTGGGGGCTAAAAAAACTAGCTTATCCTATTCAGCACAAGAAAAGTGGATTTTACCACCTTTTCGAATTCACCGCTCCTGGTGAAGCTATTAACCCTCTTGAGGTTGAATTTCGCAGAGATGAGCGTATGATGCGTTACCTAACTGTAAAGTTAGACAAGCACGCTGTAGCCTGGGCTGAAAAGAGAAGAAACAGAAACAAAGAAAAAGCGTAAGGTATGTCATCAATTGAACAACAAGCTAAAGGAAAGAAAGACGGAGAGATAAGATATCTTACTCCTCTTAATATCGAGACCAGCAAGACAAAAAAATACTGTCGTTTTAAAAGATCTGGGATTAAGTATATTGATTACAAAGATCCAGATTTCTTAATGAGTTTTGTAAACGAGCAGGGTAAATTGTTGCCACGTCGTTTAACCGGAACCTCTTTGAAGTATCAAAGAAAAGTGGCTGTAGCCGTTAAGCGTGCACGTCATTTAGCATTAATGCCTTATGTTGGCGATTTACTAAAATAAAAAGGGGCTATTATGGAATTGATATTAAAGAAAGACGTAGAGAAATTAGGATTTAAAGATGATGTTGTATCGGTAAAACCGGGCTACGGCAGAAACTTTTTGATCCCTCAGGGTGCTGCTGTATTGGCAACCCCTTCTGCAAGAAAAGTCCTTGAAGAGACTTTGAAGCAGCGTTCATACAAAGAGAAAAAACAAATTGACGAGGCTAAAGCTCAGGCTGCTAAGCTACAGGGCATAGAGATCACTTTAACAGCAAAAGCTGGTGCAGGTGATAAGATCTATGGATCTGTAACCGATGCCGATCTTGCTGCAGCGCTTTCAAAAGAAGGTGTTGAAATCGACAAGAAATACATCTCTATTGCAGGTGGTAACATCAAAAGATTAGGTCAGTACGAAGCGACTTTGCGTTTTCACCGTGAAGTAGTTACTAACTACAGCTTTGAAGTTGTAGCTGAAGCACAAGCTTAATTGCTGAACAAATATTATATAAAGCCTGCTTCTAACGAAGTGGGCTTTTTATTTGGTTAATGGTTAAAATTTCAGAGATAATAAAAAAGATCTTAGAAAATTAAACCTTACACATTAAACCCTCAGAATGAAGTACGCCCGATTAACAAAAGAGCAATTTGAAGAGTTGCAGCAGGAATTTATCAACTTTTTGGCCAGCCAGTCCATAACAGGAGAGGAGTGGACGGAGATAAAAACCAATAAACCTGAAGTGGCAGAGCAGGAACTGGATGTGTTTAGTGACCTGGTGTGGGAAGGAGTACTCAATAAAGCTGAATACGTGGAGCATTTCTCGCCTAACCAGATCTACTTGTTCAAGGTTACCGAACTCACCATAAACCTTATTGCCATAGAGGTAAAGAATGAAGCAGTAGATGTTACTACAAGACATGGATATGCGTGGTTGCAGCAAAACCTGATGGATGATCGTGTTTCCCTATATACTTCCTCAAAGAATATCAGTGACGACCGCAACAAGGATATTTTTGCGCTTATTCAGCAGGGAGCAGTGATCACAAAAGGAGACCTGTACAACTTCTTTGAAAAACACCTGAACCTTAGTTAAGAGTTCGGAGTTCAGAGTTCAGAGTTTATCATAACTCACAACTCATAACTCAAAAACTTAATTTATTCATACCTAAGCGATTCTATAGGATCTTGTTTGGCTGCTTTGGCTGCAGGATAGCTTCCGGCTAAAACAGCAACGATAATAGTGATTGCGGTAGCCCAAATAATAGCCATCCACGGCGTTGTGAAATCAAAGCCAACCGAAGTAGATACTGCCAGGCCAATTAAAATCCCGAGGATAATACCAATAATTCCCCCCATTTGCCCAATGATAAGGGTTTCCATGAAGAATTGAAAAGCAATGGTATTCTTCTTGGCTCCCAAAGCTTTTCGCACCCCAATTTCCCGGGTTCGCTCACTTACCGAAACGAGCATGATGTTCATAAGGGCAATAGAAGATCCAAAAATAGTAATGATAGAGATTACCCACGCAGCAATATTTAGGTATTGGGTGATTGAAAAAATGCGGTTAAGCAGATCGTCACTTTTGGCAATACCAAAATTATTTTCTTCTACAGGGTTGAGTCCGCGAACATTTCTAAAGGTAATAATTGCTTCGTCCTGGGCGCCTTCGAGCATCTCCTGGTCTTCCACACGCACACTCACATTGTAGTTAATATTAGAGTTTGTATACATAGACCTGGCTACCTGCAGCGGAATAAGTACCCTAAGATCCTGGTTGTTTCCAAAGGTAGATCCTTTTGACTCCAGCACCCCAATCACTCTGAATTTCACCCCGCGGATGGATATGATTTTATCCAGCGGATTCATGCCTTCAAGGATTCCGTTTTTAACGTCGGCGCCAATAATAGCTACATTGTTATTGTTCTCAATGTCAAAAATGCTGAAATCCCGCCCCTCTTCTACGCTAAGCCCCGAATTAGAGACATAATTCTCATTTACCCCCAAAACACTGGCTTCCGGATCAGTCTTTTCACTTTCATGCCTAAGCTCTGCCCGCGAGGTTCCGGTAAATGAAATAGACACCTGCGTTTGTGGGAATTCGTAATTGTCCCTGAATTCCTTCACTTCCCGATAACTTATAATCGGGTTTATCTTCTCTCTTTCTCCGCCATTCACCCGTATTTGGGAATCGTAACGTTGCAGGTTGAAAGTATTGGTCCCCATAGAAGCAAAATCGCTGGTTATGGTGTTCTCAAGTGCCGAAACCGCACTTAAAATGCCTACAAGTGCAGTGATCCCAATAGCTATGATCATCACGGTGAGCACAGTTCTTAATACCTGACTTTTAATTGAAAAGAAGGCAATTCGAAAGTTTTCTTTAAAAAGTGGAAACATACAGAAGTTTCAGTTTAGGAGTTAGACGCATTTCGTTGGCTGTTGTTACAAAACACAGAGCAAATCCTTCTTCGGGATTCTTTTTATTTTTCAGATATTTGTGCCTTAAAGAACAAGATCAAAAATGGCCCAAAAACCTTCTATACCCAAAGGAACCCGTGACTTTTCTCCTTCCGAAGTAGCGAAAAGAAATTTTATAATGCAAACAATTCGGGAGCAGTTCGAGAAATTCGGATTTCAGCCTATAGAAACCCCCAGCTTTGAAAACAGTGAGACCTTGATGGGGAAATATGGCGATGAAGGCGACAGGCTTATTTTTAAGATCCTTAATTCAGGAGATTTCCTTAAAAAAGCAAATCAGGAGGCTTTTGACCAAAAAGACAGCCTTAAGATCACCTCTTCTATAAGCGAAAAAGCCCTGCGATACGACCTTACTGTACCTTTCGCCCGTTATGTGGTGCAGCATAGAAATGAGCTCGAATTTCCTTTTAAGCGTTACCAGATTCAGCCGGTGTGGCGGGCAGACAGGCCTCAAAAAGGGCGTTTTAGAGAGTTCTTTCAGTGTGATGCCGATGTGGTGGGCAGTGACAGCCTGTGGCAGGAAGTAGAATTTGTGCAGCTGTATGATGCCGTTTTTTCTTCTTTGGGCTTAAAAGGAGTGACCATAAAAATGAACAACCGCAAGGTGCTTTCAGGCTTTGCTGAAGTCATTGGCGAATCTGATAAACTTATAGATTTCACGGTTGCTCTAGATAAGCTTGACAAAATAGGGGAAGATGGTGTAAAGAAGGAAATGCAGGAGAAAGGAATTTCTTCGGAAGCAATTGAAAAGATCCAGAGGGTTTTTGATTTACACGGAAGTTTTTCAGAAAAAATTGAGGTGCTAAAAGACATTTTAGCAACTTCTGAAATTGGCAAAAAAGGAATTGAAGAACTTGAATTCATCAATAACGCGCTTGCCGAACTGGGGCTTTATGAGGCAAATCTCGATCTTGACGTTACCCTTGCCCGCGGCTTAAATTACTATACAGGTGCCATTTTTGAAGTCTCAGCGCCAAAAGGTGTTGCCATGGGTAGCATTGGGGGAGGTGGAAGGTACGATGACCTCACAGGGATCTTCGGAATGAGCGGGGTGAGTGGTGTTGGAATTTCTTTTGGGCTTGACCGTATTTACCTTGTGCTCGAAGAACTCGATCTATTTCCTGAAACCGTTGCCGGAAATGTGAGGGTACTGTTCATTAACTTCGGAAATAAAGAGAGCCTGTATTGTCTTAAGGCCATAAAAGCATTGCGCGCTGCCGGAATTGCAGCCGAACTCTATCCTGAAGAAGCCAAGATGAAGAAGCAGATGAATCATGCCAACAAACGGGAAATTCCTTTTGTAGTGCTGGCGGGAACCAAAGAAATTGAAGATGGGCAGTTTACCCTTAAAGACATGAAGAGCGGTGAACAATCTACCGTGAACCTGCAGGAGCTAAAAGAGAAAATCGGGAGTTAGACAAAAAATATCGACTGACTTTTTCCATCTTAAAGTGTAATTCTGAATTTATAGGGTGTCAAAAATGACATTTTTGAATACCCTTTTTGAAAGGTATTTTGCTTTAACCTTCGACTTCTTCCGTGGAATGCACCTGGTTTTTCTGTTGTAGGGCGCTAAGCTGTTCTGCAAATTCCTGAACCCTTTTCCAGTTGGTATATTCTATGGGTTTTGGTGTTTTGGTGGGGCCGCCGGTGAATTTCATGATGGCTTTGATCATTATCCTGTCAAAAAAACTGTATTTTTTGTAATCAAGACTTCCGGCGAATACTGCGGCAAGATCAGGTTTCCAGGGAACTTCCTCCCGGAATTTGATAAAGTATGGATTGGTTTCGGGCGTGTTTTTTTCTTCCTTGCGGGCCACGAGGTTAACCGAAAAAAAAGCAGTATTCAGCTTTTCCAGGTCTTGCTGGTTTTCTGAAATAAATTTTCCTACTTCAGGCCTGTGTTTTCCATACCTGATGCTGGCTCCAATAACGACGGACTTAAAATTAGAAAGTTCTTCTTCAAACGAGTCGAGAGGACAAAGGTAGATGGGGTGATCTTTTTGTTGTAGATATTCCGCCAGGAAATGACAGATCTTTTTGGTCTGTCCATCTACTGTCGAGTAAAGTAAAGCAATGGGTTTCATAATGTTCAAGAGATAAATTTTTCTCCCGAAAAACTTTAATAAAAGAATTTGATTCGGCTGTCAAATTCTTCTTTTAAAGGTACGAAATCCCGCAGTAAATCTTGTTTAAGAAAACCTGGATTATAAAAGAATTTTCTTCGGAAGAAGAAAAAGATTTTCTCTAAGAATTGCTCCCATTCAGCATCATGTAAGATGCCGGCTTCAGAAATCTTTGAACCTGATGATATGTAGGAAAATTTGAAAGTTACTTACTCAGTTTTTCCATTTCTTCTGCTGAAAGCTGCAGGTTTACTGCTTCCTCAAAAGCCTTTAAGTGACTTTCCCGGGTGGCACTTGCAATGGGTGCGGTTACTGCCGGGCGTTGCATTAGCCATCGAAGGGCCACCGCTGCATTAGAAACTCCGTGGTTGTTAGAAATTTCGTCAAGAACCTTTAGTTTGCCAAGGCCTTCTTCATTGAAGTATTTTTTCACCATTTCTTCGCGTGCACCCTGCAGATCCTCTTTTTTACGGTATTTCCCAGTGAGGAAGCCGCTGGCGAGCGAAAAATAAGTGATTACGCCCAGCTCATTCTTTTCTGCAATGGGCTTGTATTCTTCTTCAAATTTGGCTTTTTCAACAAGGCTGTATTCGGGCTGCAGGACTTCATATTTTGGAAGTCCGCTGTCCCCGGCTTTTTCTAAGGAAGTTGAGATCCTTTGAGGAGAGAGGTTTGAAGCACCTATATGTCTCACTTTGCCCTGTTCAATAAGCTGTTCGTAAGCCCGAAGCGTTTCTTCTACGGGTGTATTTTCATTGTCCCAATGTGTGAAGTAGAGATCAATATGGTCTGTTTGCAGGCGTTGTAGAGAATCTTCGGCTGCTTTGATAATGTAATCTCTGGAAACGTCTCTTCCTTCTTTCCCGGGATTTGAGCCTACCTTAGTTGCAATAATAAGGTCTTCCCGGTTACCTCTTTCTTTAAGCCAGTTGCCAATTATGGTTTCGCTTTCACCGCCCTTATTTCCGGGTGCCCAGTGAGAATAAGAGTCGGCAGTGTCTATAGTAGTGAAGCCTTTTTCAAAGAGCTGGTCAAGAATTTTGAAGGATTCTTTTTCATCAAGCGTCCAGCCAAAGACGTTTCCGCCAAAGACTATGGGTGAAATTTCTAAATTGGTGTTTCCGAGTTTCTTTTTCTGCATGAGCTGGGTTTTCTTCAAAATTAAGGATGAAAGTTGTGAGAGGAAAATTTATTACTGAAAGAAAAAGGGCTCAAAAATGGCATTTTTGAGACTCCGTCTGCTGTTGTTTTCCTCCGTCTTATTACTGAAAACTGATTTTTTCCGAAGTAAACTTCAGAAATTATTTTCCGTCGTCTTGGGGTGGAGCGGTGCTTTCGGCCTCTTCTTCAAGGACGAGTAAATAGCGATCAAATTGTGGTTTTGTAAGTATATCCCTTACTTCCCGGGTCTCCAGTATCTTCAGGTTTTTAAGTCGGTCAAGCCTTTCTTCTTCTGAAATATTGTCCTTCCACAGTTTTTTGCGTTTAATATCGAATTCCACAAATTTCTTTTCCATGAGTAAAGCCTGCTTAGCCCTTAAAGAGAGTTCTCTTTCCCATTTTTGCACTCTCTCCTTTGCCGCCATTTCCAATTGCGGGTTATTTGAATTCTGAGTAAGGTCCTGTGCAGTAGCTAAACTACTGAAGATTACAATAAAGCTGAAGCTTAATACCAGCCGGAGGATTTTTATATGTTTCATGATCTGTATGATTTTATTTTTTTACTGAAATACTTCTTCAAAATGACATTTTGCAGCATTTTTCAAGGAACTTTTAAGCTGGGCTATTTCAGGTAGTTTTTCTCCCGAATGATCACCGAATCAAGGGCTTCTTTTAAATAAGTAAGGGCAAGATCTTTTTGATCGGTCTCATTTTCCTGAACTTTCTGGTTCCTGATGTCCATAAGAATATCGAAACTTTTAGCTGTCCAGTTGATCTCCTGCTGGTCATCAACTTCACTTAATTGGCTGGTGGTTTTGTCGAGAAGCTGCATGAGTTTATTGGTGAAGTTCTCATCACCGGCCTGAAGCTTCTCAACCTCAGTTCTTACTTGTTCAAGCTCTTTAATCTTTACTTCCATTGTGTTCAATTCTCATTCGGTCATTCCCTGTTTTACCATTCAAAAAAGGTGTTTCTGAATAAAATTCCTGGGGGTTAAAAATTCATTTCCGTTTAAATTTACCCGCTACAATGGCCGATTGCAAGAAGTTTAAGAAAGAATTAGGGGAAAATAATATTCAATTAACAGGCAGAGGCGGGGGCGATGATTTGTTCTTTAATTAAATGATATTTAAGTAGTTAATAAAATGTAAAATCATGATTATAACGCAAATCCTTTTCTAGCTTAGCTTCACTAGTAACAGTTTTTTAAATTATAGTACGGTTGGGAGCGGATGCTAAAAGAGGGATAGATTTTCAAGAAAAACGAAAAGGAGCAGACTAAAAATTAGATTTTATGAGTAAAGGGTTTAGGATTGGGATGAAAGTATTTATGCTCGTGTTAGGGCTCTACTTCTTTTTTTTGGGACTAGCAGCTGCGAAGGGTTTTCTGGCTCCTCTTATTCTTGCTTTGGTGCTGGCATTAGTGGTACTTCCTGCCACCCGGAAATTGGAACAAATAATTCACCATAGAGGAGTTTCTTCTATGCTTGGTACCCTGCTTATCTTCATTTTTTCGCTGGGTTTTTTAGTTCTCTGTTCTATGCAGGTACAGGGTTTTTTTAATGAGTGGCCCGTAATAAAGCAGGCAATGGCGCCCGAGATTGAAAGTTTTAAGAGCTTCCTGTTTGAGCATACTCCCCTTAATAAGACTTCTCTTCAGGATTATTATTCAGCCGGCTCTTTACCATTTTTTGAAGACCAGATGGTAGAAGCGGCTAAAGCGCTGTCTTTTTTAAGGTCTTCCCTCAACTTTATGGGAACTTACCTCATTACCTTTATTTATATGTTCTTTCTTCTTTATTACCGGAGGCATTTTATTGAGTTTATACTTTTATACTTTGAAGGGCAAAAGAGAATAAAGGCCAGAAAGATATTGGAGTCTTCTGCAAGAAGGGTCCAGGATTACCTTATAGGCAGGTTGATATTGATGGCTATCCTGGCGGTGTTGTACTCTGTGGGCCTCGGATTGTCGGGTGTGCATAACTACCTGCTGGTAGGTGTTATTGCTTCAGTGCTCACTCTCATTCCGTGGGTTGGCAATATAATAGGTTTTGCCATGGCTATGGTTTTTGGATATCTTACTTCGGGAAATATTGACGTACTCTGGGGAATCGTGGTTACCTTTACGGTTTCTCAATTCCTGGAAAGTTACGTGCTCCAGCCTTATGTGGTTGGGGATAAAGTTGGGCTGCACCCATTCTTTGTTATTGTGTTTGTTATTCTTGGAGGAGCAATCTGGGGCCTGGTAGGAATGGTGCTGGCTATTCCCGTAATGGCTATGGTCACAGTCATTTTTAATCATGTAGGCATCTTAAAACCCCTGGGCTTTTTGTTCAGTAAGCAGCAGCAAGACTGAATCCCCGGCAAATAATCTAAGGGTTAAATTTTGGTACAACTTTGATAGACTCAACGGGTTTAGTAATAGATTGTGCGACGACACAGGAAACAGCCGCATCTCCCGAAACGTTCACCACTGTTCTGCACATATCGAGTGGGCGGTCTACTCCAAAGATGAGGGCAAGTCCGGCTTCGGGGATTCCCGCCTGTGCGAGTACTATCACCAACATCACCATTCCGGCACCCGGAACAGCAGCCGATCCTATGGAGGCGAGGGTGGCAGTTGCAATTATTCCCAGCTGTGTAGCCAGGGAAAGGTCAAGACCAAAGGCCTGGGCGATAAAAACTGCCGCCACCGCCTGGTAAAGGCTGGTACCATCCATATTTATTGTGGCGCCTACAGGAAGCACAAAACTTGCTACTTCCTTTGGCACTCCCAGATAATCTATCACCCTTTCCATAGTAACCGGAAGTGTGGCTGCGCTTGAACTGGTAGAAAATGCCAGAAGCTGAGCAGGGGCAATTCCCCTGTAAAAAGCTAAAGGAGATCTTTTGGTAAACAGGTAGACTATGAGTCCATACACGCCCACCATAAGTATGAGGCCCAAAACTACCGTTAGAGCGTACATTCCCAGTGCGGCAAAAAGGTCGGTACTGGGAGAATCTATAATCAATGCTGCCAGCAGTGCAAATACTCCGTATGGTGCCGCGAGCATGATAATATCGATCATCTTTAAAATGACCTCATTAAATCCATCGAAAAAATCCTTGACAGGTTTTGCCGCTTCTGTGGGAATAAGGATAAGGCCAACACCAATAAAAAGTGCAAAAAAGATCACCTGCAGCATGTTTCGGTTATCGGCGGCGGCAGCCATAAAATTTTCAGGAACTATATCTACCAATCCCTGCAAAGGCCCTGTTTCCTGCTGTGCAAAAGCCTTATTAATGTTTGAGGTGGCTTCAGTTTCATAGCTGGACAAAAGATCTGTTCTTGTTTCCGAAGAAATTGAAGCCCCAGGTTTGATAAGATTGACCAGTAACAGGCCAATACTTACTGCGGTGACAGTGGTTAGAATAAAAGTAAAGACCGTGCGAAAGCCCATTTTTGAGAGGTTAGTGAGATCTTTAAGATCAGATACTCCCTTGATCAAAGAGGCGAGGATAAGCGGTACGGCAATAAGTTTAAGTGCGTTAATGAAGATGTTTCCAAAAGGTTTTATCCAATCCCGCACAAAAGAAGGCCCCCAGTTGAACTGTGATAAAACCAGGCCGGCAATAACGCCCAGGCTCATCCCAATAAGGATCTTCCAGTGCATTGGCATTTTCTTTTTCTTCATATTCAATAATTAATTTTTAGTGCTAAAGATCTACAGCTCGTTAAGTACCAGGTAAGTAGTGTAGGCGAGGTACAACAGCAGCAAAACCCCGGCTTCCCATCTTTCGAGTTTTCTTTTACCGCCCAGGAACATGAACAGGAACAGCAGAATAGTACCGCCAAACAGCAGGTAAAGATCTGTGTTGAAAACTATATCGTACCCAATAGGTTTAACCAGGGCACTTAAGCCTAAAATGAAGAAAATATTAAAGATGTTTGAACCCACGATGTTCCCTACAGCTATATCATTATTCTTTTTAAAGGCTGCAATTACTGAAGTGGCGAGTTCGGGTAAAGAAGTTCCGGCAGCAACTATGGTGATCCCGATTATCTTTTCACTCACTCCCAGGCTTGAGGCGATATCCATGGCATTTTCTACTACAAGTCTTCCTCCAATAATAAGCCCCGCAAGTCCAAGAGCAATAAAACCAAAGATCCTGGTATTGGAGATCTCTTTTACCGCTGCAGGTGAAGTTGAAGGTACATCCTTTAACTGGGTATATACATAGTAAAGGAAGGCCAGAAAGAACAGGATGAGGATAAAAGCATCGCCTCTTCCTAAAATTCCTTCAGTATCCAAAAAGAAGTTATTGACCAGGAAATAAAGGACGACTGCAGCCAAAAGCGAAATTGGGATCTCTTTCCAAACTGTGGTCTGTTGTACCAGCAATGGGGAAATGAGTCCTGCTACCCCAAGTATAAAAAAGAGGTTGAAGTTGTTGCTTCCTATCACATTGCCAAACACAATATCATCATGACCCTGATACGCTGCAACCACGTTCACCACAAGTTCGGGTGCCGAGGTGCCAAAAGCAACAATGGTGAGGCCTACGGCAAGATCAGAAACATTTTTTTTGCGGGCAAAGGCAGAAGAGTTTTCCACAAGCCAGTCGGCGCCTTTGATCAGTAACAGAAGTCCGGCAATCAATAATAAAAACTGTAGTATCATTAATATTTAAAATTAAGTTAGCTCCTAAAAGTTAGCAAAAAGAGAAGAGAACCTTCTCAAAAGTTCTCTTCTCCTGAATGCGTTATGCAGCAGAATTAATTGTTGGACGAAAGACGACGATCGAATTAATGATTGCATTCCATTTCTCCGCATTTTTTAGTTCATAGTCCTGCGCGTAACTTTCTTCACAGTCGTAGAGGCCTAAAATCTGTTCACAGCCATTATGAAATTGTAATCTCAGTTCAAGCTTTTGTAGGATATCTTCTGTCCGTTGGTCGACTTTTACGGTCTGCACATGTTTAAGAACTTCAGATTTTGTGACTTCCCTGAGATTTATAATTTCTGCCAATATTCCTGATTTCCTTTTTTGAACGAACAGGATTTTAGCACTTTTTCTATCCAGCCCCATGATGTTGTTATTCCATAGAGTTTTTTCGTCGAAGCTTAACTGATGTCTTTTCGCCTCTTCGGAAAATTTATCCTTTAGTTTTTTTACTTCCTTTCTTCCAATCAATATAAATAGGAGGTAAGGGACAAAAATTGCTGCCACAAGGGCAAGATCTACAATGATGATATCTAGTTTCATTTTCTTTATTTTTTAAAATTCAGGTATTGATTTAGAGTGTCTGCCGGTTGGTAACACTGTAAAGGTGGAAGGTTTCCTTCCGTAAAACTGAAGCTTAAATTTTAAAGAAAAACATGGAAAGGAAAAATGACCTTTTTGAGACCCAGTCCCGGAAAAATATAGCGGGAGCGTTTAATATAACTTAGGGAGGTTACAGTGTGATTGTGAATGCGGGCATCAAAATCTTCAGCAACTCCAAACCCTACAATTACAAAAACCGGGTTCTTATGGTTTGGCAGGATTGACTCAAAAAGATCGTCTACCTGTTCTTCAAAAGAGTCTTCTAAAACTTCCTGCGGAATGTTTTTTTCCTCCGGAATAAGATCTTCCCAATTGGCAGAAAAAAGGCTGTTACTACTACTTAAAAGCAGCAGGAGCAGGAAAATCCTATGGTTGACGATAAACAGGGTTTTGATCATTTTCACGATCAAATGTACTATTTAGTTCTGTTAAAAAAACATCAGATAAATAAAATATAACGACAGATGAAGAGGATTTCATATTTCTGTAAAGAGAGGGTGAAATGACCTGTTCAGAAGGAAAGAAGAATATAAGTTATTCCGGATTGTAGTTGTAGATGGGGATATAGTGGAAAATAAAAAATCCCAACAGCTTTATAATGAGCTTGTTGGGATTTTTATTTAGTGACCTCGATATAAAGCTCCCGGACCACTTGATTATTACTCCGGAAGGCAAGTACTTTTCATTTGCTGATGAAGGACTCTTATAAAAACCGAATATTAAAAAAGCCGGAAATGATCCGGCTTTTTCTGTGTAGGAAATTTTTGACGGCTCCAGATGGTCATATCCTTGAGTTATAATAGAATAATTTTACTTCGTTCACTGCTGTAGAGATGTCAGGATGAATTTCATTATATTTTCTATACTGGGAATTATAATAACCCCCCACTTTCAAGAGCTAAACTCATTCTTTCATGTTCCCTCCAAAACCTCCTTTTGATCTTTTCCACGGTTATTTTAAACTCCGGATTATTTTTTAAGTTCTTAAATAAGGGATCCTGTTCGATCATGAGAAACCAATAAGGATAATTGTCAGTACCCGAAAATATTTTAAGCTGCTCTATTGCCTCTTCCTTTTTCCCTTCATAAGCAAATTTCACAGCAAGATTTGCATTTCTGTAAACCGACTGATCCTTTTCACAATATTCTGAAAAGGATTTAAAATATTTTTTTGCTTCTTTTTTTTGCCCCACCTTCTCATATACCATTGCGATTTTAGCATCTTCCTGCTTATAAATATCCAGTCCTCTCTTTTCTCTACCCTCAACAAATTTTTGAAAATAATAATAAGCACTATCATAATCTTCTTTCAAATAAAACATTTTGGCTAGATCCTGTAAAATATCCAGACGGGTGGTATCCTTTTTCCATTCCCTGTTCAAGAGTTTTTGAGTGCGGTTCACATTTCCGTCTTTAGCAAAAAGGATAAATGCCTTTAAGTGAGGTGCATAATAATTTGTTGGGTTGTAATCAAGGGACATATTTGTATATTTTAAGGCTTCATCTATGAATCCGCTTGAAACAAGAGCGTTACTAAGCTGCACATACGCATAGCTTTTAGTGACGGAATCATTACCCATCGCGTCTATCTGAGTGCCCCTTAAGGCATATTCCAGGTATTTCTCAGTATTTGGAGTTAACCGAAAATAGAAGTCAGCAAGCATCTGGATGGCAAGGGAGGAATTTGGGTTATACTCCAATGCTTTTTCAAGATATGGAAGTGCTAGGGTATATTCCCCGGTTTGAATGTAATAAAAGGCTTTTGCCGTTAGACTCTCAGCCGATTTAGAATCATACAGCAAAGCTTTGTCGGAGTAACTATTGATTTCTTCGGTATACTGTTTCTCGGTTTGAAACATTTCGAGCAGGTAGTAAGATATTGCAACATTAGCATAAGCAAGGGCAAACTCCTGATCTTCATCTATAGCCTTTTTAAAAAGATCAATTGCTTCTTCAAGACCTTCCCTTGTCCTGGATAAAAAAGGATCCAGCCCCTGAAGGTAATAATCATATGCCAGCATGTTTTCTGTAGGCTGCTTTTGGATCTGCCTGAGTTCGGCCGGGGTAACAATTGCTTTAACAGATTTGGCAATTTTGGTCGCTACTTCGTTTTGAATGGCAAATATATCTACAACTTCGCGGTTATATTGCTCTGCCCAAAGATGTTTGTCCCCGGAAGCATCAATGAGCTGAATATTTAGTAAAACCTGATCCCCAACTTTTTGCCCGCTTCCTTCAACCAGATAGCTCACATTAAGTTCCTGGGCTATTTCGGGAATTGTCTTGACACTGTTCCTGTATTTTTCAACAGAAGATCTACTAAGTACCCGCAGGTTTTTGATCTTTTGCAGATTGTTCAATGTAGATTCCATCAGCCCGTTAACAAAGTACAGGTTTGAAGAATCACTGCTCTCATTCTTGAATGGCAAAACTGCAATAGATTTTTCTGGCTGCAAGTTTAGCTCTTGCTCCAGGGGCCGGTCATAAAAAATCAGGAAGGAAATACCTGCAACTACTAAAGCTGAAATTGCAAGTATCAGAATGGGGTTGGAAAATAACCGGGACTTTCTGGCTGAAGTTTCGAAAGCTTCCTCCACTTGTTCTTCGGGTTTCGGTGTTCCCGCTTCTTGTTTTCCTGCTTCTTGTTTTCTTGCTTCTTGTTTTCCTGCTTCTCCGGGTGGATAGCCATATTGTTCCCTAAAACACTTGATAAAATATGAGGAACTGCCAAAACCAACTTTATACGAAATCTCCGAAACCGTCAGGGAGGTGTCCTTCAGCATATCCATAGCCATTTCTAGCCGTACCTTACGAATGAACTGACTTGCAGATAAATTTGTAGCAGACTTTATTTTTCTTAGCAAATTAGAGCGGCTTATATGTAATTCTTCCGCCAGTTCAGAGACTCCAAAACGCTCGTTAGAAACATTCTTTACGATCATTTCGGTTGCCTTGTCAAGAAAATCTACTCTGTCTGTTTTATTAGCTGACATTGCATTAAATAACAGGATTAAATTAATGAAAAAATATCTAACCTCCTTTTCGCTTTATTTCTTCACAAGGGTACACCTTAAACCCGAATTGCCTCATAATTTATACTTCTGCATCATAATTTATATCTCTCTTTTAAAACTTTATGCATTTAGCCTCAACCCTGGTATATCTTCCAAGAGGTATGTAAGCATCTTTGTACCAAACAAAATTTAATAATCAAAATCTAAAATTTTAAATTATGAAAGCAATCAAAGTAAATGTGGTAAGAAGTTTATTGAGTCTGGTAATGATAATGGTTCTATTCCCTGCCTGTAGCCAAAACAAGAAGAAGGATACTCAACAATTTGTAGTTGAGAAACCGCAAATGGATATTCATGCCGCAGTTATGTCTAATAGCATTGAAGTGGTTAGGCAACATATTGAAAGCGGAACCGATATCAATACAAAAGATAAGTTTAGCGGTTCCACTCCACTAAACACTGCGGCAGCATTTGGGAAAACCAGAATTGCCAGGGAGCTTATCGATGCTGGTGCCGATCTTTCATTAAAGAACAACGACGGTTCTACTCCCCTGCACACAGCTGCCTTCTTTGGCCGTGTGGAAATTGTACAACTGTTAATAGATGCCCACGCAGATAAGACGTTGCTGAATAATTTTGGTGCCACACCCAGAGAAACCGTGTCGGGACCATTTTCAGAAATTGAACCTGTTTATGAAATGATACAACAACAGATGGCCCCTTTAGGCCTGCAATTGAACATGGAACAAATTCAAAAAAATCGCCCTGTTATTGCCATGATGTTACAGTAATTACGCTTTAATCTAAAGAAAAATGAAAACACAAAGAAGGTACGATATAGACTGGTTGCGGGTGATTGCGATAGGACTGCTTTTAATCTATCATATTGCGATTGTTTTTCAGCCCTGGGCAATGTTCATTGGTTTTATAAGAAGTGATGAATTGATGGAAAGCTTATGGAAGCCCATGAGTATGCTTAACATATGGCGTATTCCGTTATTGTTTTATGTTTCTGGTATGGGAGTGTATTTTGCAGTGCAGAAACGCAACTGGAAAGAACTTTTACTGGAGCGGAGTAAACGAATTCTTTTACCCTATATTTTTGGAGTTATTGCTATTGTTCCATTGCATTTTCTCATTTTTCAGAAGTACTATCATCTTCCTCTGGGATACTATGCCCATCAGGGTCATTTATGGTTTCTTGCCAATATTTTCGTTTATATACTCATTTTTTTTCCGTTGTTTTTTTATCTGAAGAAAATAAGGGACAGCAGGTTTGTAAGAAAAATTTCTTCCTGGATGAGGTATCCGGCAGGGCCACTTTCCGTAACCATATTTTTTGCGCTGGAAGTTCTTTTAGTAAAGCCACAGGTATTTGAAATGTACGCGGAGACCTGGCACGGCTTCTTTCTTGGAATGATTGCCTTCTTTTTTGGTTTCTTTTTCGTATTCATTGGAGAAACCTTCTGGCAAACCGTGCTTAAGTGGAAATGGCTATATCTGGGTCTTGCCCTCACTCTTTGCTTAGGCCGTTTTACTCTATTCAATTTAGTGCCCCCAGCCTATTTATTGACCCTGGAATCTAATTGCTGGATCTTTGCCATTTTTGGGCTTGGATTTAAATATCTCAACAAGCCCGGTCACACATTAACATACCTTAGCCGGGCAGCTTATCCCGTTTATATCATTCACATGTTCGTGTTGTATGCGGCTTCAATGATCATCCTGCCGTTTGATATCCCGGTCTTCCTGAAATTTGTCACCATAGTCGCATTTACAGGAATAGGCTGCTTTGTTATTTACGAATTTGGGATTAGAAGGATTTATTTTCTTAGTCCGTTTTTTGGACTTAAATGGAAATCTAAAGCGGGCAGGAATTTAGGAATTGATAAAAAAATTAAAAAGAAAGAAATTTTAGAAATCCCGGTAAGGAACTCATAAAGAAGACTAAGTAATGGAATATCAACAAAGTGAAATAACAAAAAAATGGGGTTATAATGTCATATTTTATGTAATGCTGCTCATTGTTACGACCGGCTCTACGTTGCTTGGTCTTGGGAAATTATTTGAAAAAAAACCTGGTCTGGGACACTAATTGGATTGGGAGTAGGAATGATAGTTACGGCGACCATATTAGTTAAATTTATAGGCTGTTAATAGAAAGAAGAATTAAGCATTGAGAAACAAAAAATCATTGAAGATTCAGTGTGCGGAAACCCTGTTTCTAATCAATCAAAAAAAAATGATTTACCGTTAAACAGGATATTATGAAATCACAAAAATTAAAAAACATGTTTAGAATATTATTAATTATTGCAAGTATCTCCTCATTATACTTTGTCCCATGGATAGTAATTAAGGCTTGGATTATGCCATTGCCCGATACAGTTCAGGAACAGGTTGATGATGCAATTGGATACGGGTTTGACGGCATGATCGTCTATGTAGATCAAAATGGAGAAAAACCTGCCTATTATGCTGCAGGCTACAAAAACAGGGAAAACAAAATTCCTGCCGATCCTCAGTCACTGTTCAAAATTGCCAGTGTAAGTAAATTATATACTGCTGTGGCTATTGCAAAATTAGCTAACAATGGAAGTCTGGCTTTGGACAATACTCTTGCTGATTATTTTCCTGAACTTGTGGGAAGGGTAGAGAATGCCGATAAAATTACCGTGCGAATGATGGTGCAGCATCGAAGTGGTATTTCCAATTATACCGACACCAAGAATTACTGGGTTCATCCAAAAAAAAGTGAAAATGAACAGTTGGCTTTAGTTCTTGATCAACCCGCAGACTTTGAGCCGGGGAAAAATTATAAATACAGTAATACAAATTATTTACTCCTGAGTAAACTTATAGAAAAAGTAACAGGTGAGAACCAGTTTCAGTATATCCACGAGGTGATTTTAGATCCTCTTGACCTCAAAAATACTTATGGATCTATCGAAGATGTAAATTTGGATGATGTCATGAGTGGGTACTATGTGGGCTACGAATATGATTTAAAAGCAGACAATAATGATGCAATGCTTGCTACAGCAGAGGATTTGGGAAAGTTTATTAGAGCTTTAAATGATGGCTCTGTATTTAAGAATAAAAGAGAGCAGGAAATTTATTCTTCAATCTATGAATATGAACATACAGGCCTTATCCCTGGATATCAAACAATTGCTAAATATCATAAAGACATAGACACAGTTGTTATTCAATTTACGAATACCACCAATTTTGACGGATATAACTGGAATTTATCAGAGATTTTTTATAGCCGAATTGTAAAAATTCTAAGAAAGAAGGTAAAACATCCAAAATAAAACAACCCAATAAAGAGAATCAATTTTGAATTCTTGATCCTTTGTTTTCTTTGATCTTAAACAGCAACTCATGAGTGATAAAAAAATGAAAGCAATAGTAGCAACAGGATATGGCTCCCCCGATGTCTTTCAATTTCAGGAAGTCAAAACCCCGAAGCCTAAAAAGGATGAAGTGCTGATTAAAATTATAAATTCATCAGCTACAACTGCTGACACTTTGATGCGCCAGGGGAAACCCAGTTTCGCCAGGTTGTTTTTGGGATTAAGAAAGCCAAAAAACTCCATTCCTGGTACAGGCTTTAGTGGAACGGTGGAGCAGGTCGGTTTAAAAGTAACAAAGTTTTGTCAGGGAGACCGCGTGTTTGGGGAAACTACTTTGGGGTTTGGGGCTAATGCAGAATATCTTACAATTTCTGAAAATGCTGTGATATTAAAAATGCCTGTTTCATTAGATTTTACTGAAGCAGCGTGTTTTTGTGACGGTCATTTAACCTCCTTTAATTTCCTAGTAGAGCTTGCAAAGCTGAAACCTGGCCAAAAAGTTTTAATAAACGGAGCTTCAGGAGCACTCGGCACTTCAGCAGTTCAATTTGCATACCAGAAAAATTGTCATGTTACAGCCGTTTGCAGTGCTAAAAATTTCACTTTGGTCAAGTCTCTAGGAGCAGAAAAACTGATCGATTACAACCATGAAGATTTCACTAACAGTAATAAAACATATGATATAATATTTGATACAGTAGGGAAGTCTTCTTTTAGAAAGTGCAGAAAGATCCTTTCTGAAAAAGGAGTTTACATCTCGCCGGTGTTGAGAATATTTCTTTTACTCAACATGATGAGGACAACTTTATCTTCTAAGAAGGCTATCTTTCAGGCAACAGGAACCAAAAGCAATGATAAACTTCGGGATTTATTAAGTGAAATTCTAAAAGTTTACAATGCTGGAAAACTTCAAACAATAATTGACAAACAGTTTCCTTTAGAAGAATTATCAGAAGCCCATCGCTTTATTGAAAAAGGGCATAAAAGAGGCAATGTTGTTATTTCAAACACCTAATAAAATTAGAGTGAAAAATATCGTAAAATAACCCATAGATCTACAGCCAAATTTATTATGGCTTAAATTGTAATAAAGTATTTTCTGACGTAATTATTTAAGAATGAAATTCTTTAAAAAAACTTTGGTTTCGCTTCTCACGATTATTGCCCTTTGTGTTGTTATCCTTTTATCGGCCATTATAATAGATAACAGGAATATTTCATACCTGAAAATTAACAATAATCCAGGTACTGAATTTAATAGTTACCTCATTAAAAATGTTAACGTTATTCCTATGACGGCCGATACTATACTGACTAACAAGGACGTAAAAATTATCGACGGGAAGATTGCAAAAATCGGGATGAATTTAAAAGATCCCAGCCTTGACTATATTGACGGAAAGGCTAAATTTCTAATGCCCGGGCTAACCGACATGCATGTGCATGTGTGGGACAGATATGAGCTGGGACTTTATCTTTCAAAAGGCGTTACAACTGTCCGAAATCTCTGGGGGCAGCCCATGCACCTTCGAATGAAAAAAGACATTATAGAAAATAAAATTCTTGCTCCAAATTTCTACACTTCAGGCCCCAAATTGACAGGCCCTGAATATGTAGGCGATGACAACCTCCAAATTTTTACTCCGGAAGAAGGTCGGGAAATGGTAGTTGCTTGTAAAGCTAAAGGATATGATTTTATTAAAATATACAATGGACTAACACCAGAAATATTTGATGCAATTATTGACGAGAGCAGGAGACAAAACATCGATATAGTGGCTCATCCCAGCGAAAAATTACCTTATGCATCCCATTTTACAAACCCTGTTAAGACCATTGAACATGCTGAAGATATTGTGCAACAACCCTTAAAATATAAATTAGATACCGTGAAACTTCAAGAGGTAGTAAATTTATACGCCTCAAATTCAAATTCAGCATTATGTCCTACATTGGCTGTATATCGTAATATTTATCATTTCCTCAGGGAAAAGGATATTATGTCCAGTAATGAACTGGATTATATGAATCCTTTGATAAGAATGGTAGATAGTAAAGCCCAATATGACAGGTGGAGTGCTGAAAAACTCAAGAATCCAGAAATATCTGAAGCAATTGAAGCTCAGCATAATTTCCATCTTTTGGCAATTAGGAAGTTAGCTGAAGTAGGGGTGAACATTGTCTGCGGAACAGATGCAGGTATTGGAATTACCTTACCTGGTTTTTCTATTCATCAAGAATTGGAATTGTACAAATTGGCTGGCCTAAGCAATTATGATGTTTTAAAGACTGCTACAATAAATCCCTCCAAAACACATGCATTCTTGAAAAATACAGGGAGTATAGAAATAGGAAAAGAAGCAAATCTAATCCTGTTAGATGATAATCCATTTGTTAACCTTAATTCATTGCAAAATATACGCATGCTTTTTATCAAAGGAAGAAAAATTGAGAAAAGAACACTGGATAATTTTGAAGACAAAGCGAAAAACCGTAATAATAAGATTGTTTCAGGCTTACGCTATGCTGAATTCCTATTAAAAAAATATTAGCTGTTGTTTACTGCCGTTATAAAATTTGAATGGCGCTGGTAATGGATAATAATTGATTTCTTTGGTTGTTTATTATCTTAAAATTTTAGTGGATTTGACTCTCACAATTTAAATAGAGATGAAGAACTTCCTAAAATATTAATTGTTATAGTTTCTCTAATCTTTCTAGTTCGTTTTGTGTAAGGAAATCTCTTTCTTCCTTGATTATTTTAGGTTTGAATTTTACAAATGGATCTTTTGTAATCCACTCCATATGGAAGGCCATGGTTACCATCTTTCTCAATCTCTGAATATGTTTCATGATGGTGTTGTTGCCAATTTGTGGTTGATAATGTTTCGGCTTATAGGAGCGCAAAAAGCTTTCGAAACCAATTATAAAACCGTAATCAAGATTTTTAAGTAGGTAGTCCTTAGATTTATACTCTTTGTGAACATACTCCATAATATAGTTTTGACTCGTCTTGAAGTGGCGCATAGTAGCAGGATTCAGAACGTGTTGCATCTTTTCATTATGATATGCTATTAATTCCTTTATTGAGGTGTGATGCTCATCTTTTCCTAAAAAACGAGATTTTACGGATGTAGCGCTAACTGACTCATTGTTGGCTTGGGGGTCCATGTAAGACTGAAAAATTTGCGTCCTTGTTTGTTCGATGAACCGATTTATCTGGATGGAACCTGGATCTTTGGATTTTAATCGTCCTTTGTTTTTATCCCATTTTTTAATGTCAACTTTTGTTCTTGATCCATATTAACTCTTTTACGGTTGACGAAAATTCGGGCGTAAATTTCTGCCATATTGTCTTTGGCTCTGGAGGAGTTAATCCAGAACAGGATAGAAAATGTCTGTTTTGAAGTCATAGTTGTTCGTCTTAAAGGTGAATAATCAGTAAAGACGAAAGTCAAATCAACTATATAAGAAAGTTAATGATTTTAACAAAGCGGTCAACAAATTTCTAAAACTATTTTTGTTGACCGATTTGTTGACCTCACAATTCAATATTAATCAATATTTTTTAACATTAATTAACATCCTAAAAAATAAAAAACCCTGTAAATCAGTGAATTACAGGGTTTGTTGAAGTAGATATAGTGACCTCGACAGGACTACTTTTAGTTGATACTCTCTTAATCTCTCTTAATATTTTTTTTACCTAAATCCCTTTGTTAACGCAGCTTTTAAGCTGTTTTTAAAGGATGATGTTCATAAAAAATCAAAGCTGAATAACGATAAATTCAAAAAAGGGCGGTACATTGGGCGGTACAAAATCAACTCTAAAAAAATGGGATCGGTCAAAGTCAAACTACGTCAAGGAACAGGAACTACACAAAATATCTACATTCATTTCAATTATGGCCGAAAGAAGCAGTACCGATATGCAACCGGATTGAGTATAAAGAAAGCTGCACATTGGGATGAACAAAATAATGCAGTAAAGAACATATTAGCAGAACCGGATAGTAGTAATATTAATGCAGACCTGGCTGAGCTTCTAACTTTTTCCCGGCAATTATTAAGAGATTTAGAAAAAGAAGATATTCCGATTGACAACAGGATACTTAAGCAGCGAATCAACCAGTGGAAGGATAAAACTGGCGAAAAGAAAGAGGTTGCTTATTTAACTGATCACTATAAATGGTTTACCAATTACTATAAAAGTAAACCCCGGCCAAGCACCGGGAAACCTCTAGCAAAAAGCACCTTAAAACCATACAATAACACCCTTAGAATTCTGGAGGATTATGAGGAACACATCGGCGGCAGATTAGCTTTTCAGCATATTAACCTGACTTTCCATTCCGAATTTATCCAATGGCTACAGGACAAAGGATATACCGATAATTACATTGGAACCCAAATAAAGAACATTAAGACGGTCATGCATGATGCTTTTGAAAGAGGACTTCACAAGAGTCTGGACTATCAAAAATCAGCCTTTACCAAACCCAAAGAGGAGGTAAACCATATTTACCTTACAATGGATGAAATAAAAAGCATCAAGGAAATTAATTACTCAAAGCGCCCACATTTAGATATTGCCCGGGATCTTTTTGTCATAGCTGCAGTAACTGGTTTAAGAGTATCCGATTACAAAAGCCTTTCAACTTCAAACATCAAAGCTTTTAGAGGTATCAGCTATTTGGAAATTAAAACACAGAAGACAGGTAAAATAGTGCACATACCCCTTCATCCATTTATAAAAGACATTCTGAAAAAGCGGGACGGGCAGTTCCCTAAGATGATTCCGGAGCAAAAGATAAACGAAGCACTAAAAAGCATTGGCAAGAAAGCCAAACTCAATGAGGAAATTACTATTGAGCGTACTGAAGGTGGAATTCGCACCAAAACTGCATTTAAAAAACATCAACTCTTAACCAATCACACCGCCAGACGAAGCTTTTGTACCAATGCATATAAAGCTGATATGCCTGTAATCGATATAATGGCTATTAGTGGGCATAGCTCTGAAAAGGTTTTTTACAATTATATAAAAGCTTCGCCCCTGGAAAGACTGGAGAAAATATCTGGTCATGCATTTTTTAACTAGATAGGCAAAAACAAACCAAGATCTCCATACAATCCTCCCGGCTTTTTTACTGGTGCGGTTGTATCCGAACGATTTCAATAAACAGGTTAAACTACGTCTGGTATTTACCCCAGGTTTCCTTATCCTAAATTCCTTTATACGCGGATAACAGCCCCATTCGGTAGAATTTGTTATAGTTAGTTTTATGTTCGATTATTGGGTTTAAACTATAGCCATTATCATTTTTAAAATAAGCTCCAAAAGCACCTTGAACTCCGTAATCATCATCCAAAAAACATTGTGGAAATCCTTCCATCGAAAATAGCAGATCAATATTAAGTCCGTTGGAATTTAGAGATTTATCAAACTGCATAGCGTGTAAATGTGGAAATGGTCCTATTTGATCAATTACAGACTGGGGAAGTCCTTTTGTTTTAAGTCGGTACATTTCTTTTACTGTCTCAATGGTTTCTCTTGAAAATGCTGCTATAATTCCGCTTTCTCGAATATTCATAAATTTAACCTTGAGGACATTCTTAGGAACAGTCCCGCTCCACGAGTTGTAGTCCTCTTGAAACTCATTTAATACTGTAACTACTAATTTTCCGGAACTAAAAAATCCACCTTTTTCAAATTCATAAAAGCCGACTGGCTTAAAATACATCCCGCTATTGTCTCTGCAAAGTAGTTCTAAATTTATGTTTCCGTATTTGGTTTTAAGTAGGCGGAAAGACAGGTCTTGACTATCAATAGGAGTTTTTTCGGCACCAGATTTAAATTGCGCCTTCGCTTTTTTTAAAGTGTCATATTCAAACAGTACACTTACGATTCCTTGGGTTGTTTTCATTTTTTATCTGCTCATTAAAAATTTGAGGCGCTCAATTATTGCCAGCTCATTATTTTAGTATAGTTGATCCTCACAATTCGCTGTATCTAATGTATAACTTTCATCAGTTCTATTAGGATGGTCTACTGTAGCAGTTCCCTCGTTAATCCTTATTTTAAAGGCCACTTCATAATCTTCACCTTCTTGGCTCCACCGGCCAGATGCCTCAATGAAATCGTCTTCAACATATTTGCCGGTAAATGTTCCACCCCAGGTACCTCTTTCCACTGGGGGTTCCCAAATGTAATAACCTTCCACTCTTTTATTTGGAAGATTCCTAAAAAGAAGTGTGGGAGTGCCGCTCAAGTAACCATTTTCAAAAAATTCCTTTTTAAAACAAAAATCCCAAGGACGACTTCCAAATAGTATAAGATCATCTTTATCTAAGATCTCAACCACATAAACTAAGTCTGTGTTTGGAGGTACCAAATTATTTCCTTTTTTACCATATGCTTCGTCAGCAGGTACAAATACATATGATCTATCACCTACATTCATGTAATCCAAAGCTTTTATTACACCTGGAACTAAAGTACTTGACTTTCCTGTTACCACCTCCAAGGGTTCATAAAATCGATTTGCCTCATAAAGACCTTCTCTTTCAGCAACGTAATCGATGTTGGTTTCAAAGACTTTTCCGTCGTAAAAATGTGCTGAATAACCTATTGATATTTTATCTCCCACCTTGACAGGAGTTTCTCCTTTTTCCCAAGGAGAGGTGTATATCTTTATTCCATCTTCAATAGTAATGGCCTCTGACTCTGAACTCCCCCAATAGGATGATTTTTTTTCATCCTTGTATTTTTCTAAAATTTCTGACTGCATCCGATCTAAGTCGCTCTGTGGATTAATTTCATCCAATTGGTTGTTCACATCGTTTATGGCCTTATCTGGATTATCAAATGTATCCTTCATATAATCCCATGCCTGGTCGAGCTGTTCATCTGTAGGCCAATCTCCAAATATGTATTGAGAAATCTGATAATTCAGGTATGCGAATCCTAAGAAGAAAATACCTTTTAAAACATTTTTCATGTATGATGAGTATATGGATCTGCTAATATATATCATTTTTTGATTTTTTTAACACACCCTGTTAAATTCTAGGCAACTATTGAGCATCACATATAGAGTATATCCTTAGTTATAGTTTAGAAATTTTATTATTAACTAATTAAGATTAACATTATATTAGCAGTAGATTTTTCTGCTCACCTTCCCTACACGCAGGAAAAACTTTTGTTTAGAATCAAATGCCTCCATTCAATTATTTGAAATCGGAATTACATCCGACTCAACTTTAAACTGGTGGAGAGCTGTACCACTCTATAATTTTTTAAACATTTTATTTCTGGGTAAATCAAAAATCTTTATTAAACATTAAATTTAAATGAATTCAAGTACGAGTAAATTTTGTCTTATTGCAATAACAATTGGCATATGGGCAATTGTTCTTCAAAATGCTGGCGTTATTTCTACACAGCAGGATGTTTATGTAAATGGTGGATCTCTAAATGCGGATGTATCTGGCTCAGTTCAGATAGATGAAACTATAGATGTAAATATTCACGAAATAAACGGCCATCGTAATGCTTTTTATGAGGATCACGATGGTGATTACATGGTACTTCCTGTAGTAAACCGATAAAAATCAAATGGAAGTAAAACAGTTACAAGCTGGTTATTTTTTTGATTGTGTCCGGGAATGTCTGGAATCCAAATTCCCTTTTGAAGAAGTAGAAGGATTACTGAATCAACTTTCCTTTTTTGACCTAATTTATGTTTCGTCTAAGAAGTTTCCTTCTCTTCCTGAAAATCCTATTTTTTCAGTTGCTCATAATTTAATATCCCGGGGATTGCCTACACGATCATCTTTATCGGTAGAAGAGAGAATTGTAAAAGATTTAGGTTTTTATAATCCCGATCATGAAGCCTTAGAAATCGGATCTATCAAAAACCTTTTAAGGATAAAAGAGGAAGAGATCAGAGAAATTTTTAGATCTCTGCATATAGTTGATCCTGGTTTGGAATTGAGTCGAATAAATAAAAATGAAATAAAGGCATGGGAAAATCTTGGAAGTTCTTTTGAAGAAGATTTTTTATACGAAAAGCTCCCGAAGAGTACCTCTCCTTATTTGGTCCAACTCCTAGAGCCACAGAGGGAGTTAGAAAACCTACTGAGATATTCAACTACAACTAAAGACGAGGTGGAAAAATACCTCAATGGTTCAATAGAGCTATTTAATGAACAAAATTTAGACTTTACACTTGAGTTCCCTTATAAAGTGGACGGACGAAGAGGATTTATAATAGAAATAGACGGTAGTCAGCATGAAGAGGAGCAGCAAAAAAAGATTGATACTAACAGAGACAGTGCTACCGAAAAAGCTAAATGGGGTAGAGCTTATCGGATCAAGACAAGAGACTGGAATTCTATAGACTCTCAGTTAAGTGGAATCTATTCTTCTTGGAATAATTCTTCCTTTTTCAAATATCTTAAAGAGAATTTTGAAGAGCCAGTTTATCAAACTTTTATTGGTAAGAAGCTTTGCAGGTTGTCTCTTACTCCCTTTGCAATTGCAAGAATTCAGAAAACTATTATTCAACTAATATTAGGTAACAATCTCGACCTTTCAGCGGGGGAATGGAACATAGCCATTCTCGAAAGAGACATACCGTGCGCTCAATTAGCCTTTGAGGATCTGTCCAATTTATTAGAAGCCCTAAGTGCCTTAAAAGGTGAAAAAATCAACCTTCCAAAAATAAATTTATCAGTAGAATCAAATGACCGATTTGTTCTTCCGGGAGAGGAATCTTTAGTAATAGAAAGAGGATTGGAGTATGATTTATTAATTGATATTTCAATACTACAAAGAAGCCATTTAACTTCAACTCCACAAGATATAAATGCCAAAACGAAAGTTTTAGTGCGGTCTGCACATTCCGCTAAAACTAGGCGCTCTTTTAAAACAGCGGCATTAATCAGGTACAAAAAATTAGGTATTAAAAACAATTCCACTAATGAATTCGTTGTTGATTCTACCCAGCTTGAAGTCCTGGAAAAATTTGTTCAGGATATTTTTCGAAAAAAATCTTTTAGACCAGGACAATTAGAAATAATGAATCGAGCACTTTCTGGTAAAAGTGTTATCGGTCTTCTTCCAACAGGCTCAGGTAAATCACTTACTTACCAGCTCACGGTACTTTTGCAGCCCGGAATTTCTCTTGTTATTGATCCAATCAAATCTTTAATGAAAGATCAATATGAAGGGTTGCTAAAAAACGGTATTGACGGTGCAGTTTTCATTAATTCTTCCCTTAATCAGAAGGAGAGGAATCTGGCTCTTGAAAAAATTAAAGCTGCACAAACCCTCTTTGCATTTGTTTCACCCGAAAGACTACAGGATAACGGGTTTAGAAATGATCTTTTAGAAACTAGTAATGTAAATGAAAACTTTTTCAGCTATTGTGTAATTGACGAAGCTCATTGTGTTTCTGAATGGGGCCATGATTTCAGAACCTCATATTTAAGAATGGGGGATAACGCCCGTAATTATTGTTTAACTAAAACAGAAAGGCCAATCCCATTCTTTGCTTTAACAGCTACTGCATCCTACGACGTTTTGGCTGATATTCAAAGAGAGCTCAAGATCCCTGAGGAAGAGGCTGTGGTTCGACTTGAAGATATGGATAGGCCAGAAATTCAATTCAAAATCATAGAAGTAACGGCAGATATTGATGAAAATTTAGGACTTGACTGGGATAATAAAAAAGCTCTAGGTGAAGCTAAAAAAAATGCTCTAATTAACCAGCTTAAAGTAATTCCTAAACATTATGAAAAATTCTGTAAAGATGAGGATGTAATAGAAAAGGCAAGGAAAGCTTTTGATGGTAAGGATATTCGATTGAGACATCTTAGTAATGAAAACTTTTATCTTCAAAAAGGAAGGCAGAGCAACGCAGGTCTGATTTTTTGTCCCCATCGCAAATGGCATTTTGGGGTAATCGATAATGCCAACATTATTAATGAAAAACTCCCTATTTTAAAAACAGGAACTTTCTTTGGAAGTGATGGAGCAAAAAACCGAGATGTTCAAAATGAGGATAGTCAAAATCGTTTTGTTAATCATGAATTAGATCTTCTCATTGCGACCAAGGCTTTCGGTATGGGGATAGATAAGCCAAACATCAGGTATGTCATCCATAATAATTATCCTAGTTCAATTGAGAGCTATTATCAGGAAGCTGGAAGAGCTGGAAGGGATCGAAAATTAGCATTAGGATTAATTTTGTTTAACAATCAGAAAATTAAATCTTCTGAAAAAATAGAAAGCGTAACAGAGGACGGAGAAATATCAGAAACTTTAGAAACCAGTTTCACTTCAATTGATAAAGATATTCTTGAAAGTTTTCACCGTAACAACTTTAAGGGAATTGCCAAGGAAAAAAATCTTTTAGCCGAGTTGCTAACAGAAATAAAATTTCCATCCCACAAGATTTTAAATTCTGTTGAGGACCAAATACTTGAGCAATTTGCTATTAATATCCGACTCAACCCAGTTATCCGTCCTAATGGAAGAAAAATACTTTATTTAAATCCAGATTTGGGGAGTATTTATTTGGACAGGGCTGAACTACCTTATTATCCTAAAGATAATAATCCATTAGCTCAGGAAATTGCCCTTTACATCAAAGAATTAATAAACACCAACAAACCTCTCGAAATTGATAGCTTCGCTTGGCTCTCACAACACACACCAGCAGAAACACAACCTGGAATTGAGAAACTATTAGAAAACTCAAAAACTAAAAACGATTTTCAAATAATTGTTCCGTTTACCAACAATGGAATAGAGGCAATAGCTAATTTCTTGTGCTCCAATGGATTTACATTTACTGATCGAATGGTGTTGGAGGCGCAGAAATTTTGTCTGGATAAAAGTGAATTTGTTCTGAAACTGGAAAAAGAATATTCAAAAGAATTCAATAATAAAATTGAAATACCAGAATATCTAAAACCTCGAATTCACGATCTTTTCCATAAAATAAGAAAAGAAGAAGATACTTACAAAGCTATTTACAGGCTTTCAATAATAGGAATAGTAGACGATTACACGGTTGATTACAATTCAAAAACAATTGTCTTACATATAACAAAAAAACCAAAAGGACATTACACCCAGAAGTTAAAAGAATATCTACTACAGTACAATAGTCCTGAAAAGACTGATGAAAAACTAAAGAGATTACCTTTTTTTAAAGGAAAGTCGGAGATTCAGAAGTGCTTAGGATTCTTAATAAAATTTGTCTACGAGGAGACGGCAGTCCGAAGAAAAGCATCAATAGATGCCATGGAGCAGGCTTGCATTATAGGTTTAGAAAAGGACGGTAGCAAAAAATTCAAGGAATTCATTAACCTATATATGAATTCAAAATATGCTCGACCACAATATTTACCTGCCGATACAGATAAAGGTCTTAAGGCTGATTTCGACATCGTTTTGAAATACATGGATCTGGTAAGGACAGAAGTTGGTGAAATTAATAACTTTAAACACCTTCGTGGAGCAACAGCTCTTTTACTAGTCCAGCGTCCTGATAACTACGTTTTCCTTTTGTTGAACGCATTCTCAGTTCTCATTCTAGAGAAAGAGAACATTAATTTTATCTCGAAAGCTCAAGAATACTTTGTTCAAAGCTTTGAGCTTATTTTCAATTCTCCTAATGAAAATATTCAGTCCGTAACTGCTAAAATTAAACTTTTCAAAGAAAGGCTTTACAGGTACGACTGGAAAGCTATAGAACATATCGAGGATGTAGAAAGTGCATTATTTTTAAAATTACATACTGGATGGATCCAGGATTTCAATAAGAAACATACAATAGATAATTATGCTAGACCAAGAGATCAACGCCCAATTAGGGCTACTTGAAGAGGAATTAAATAAGCTCAAAAAAGTTACCGATTACCTGGATGGAGTAAAAGATAATTCAGTAAATATTATTTCAGAACTTGGAAATATTCAGCAGAACTATACTGTATATACAGATAAAATTTTTAAGCTCTATAAACAGCAGATCACCGACCTCAAAGCGTCAACAGAGACACAAATAAATGAGGGGGTGTATAAATTTGAGACAACAGGAAACAAAATTGACACTACAAATCGGCAGAAGCTTACGGAAACAAAAAGGCTCCTAGATCAACACAAAGAAATTTCTGAGGCTACAGATGGTCTTGTGACAAAAATTTCTCAAATAGATTTTCCTGCACGACTTTCAAAAATTGATTCTATGATCAATAATATGGATTCAAATTCAAGTGAAAATCATAAGATGTTAATGAAAAAACTAGAGCTGCAGGAAAAGGAAATAAAATTGCACAAAACATTATTATATGTGATATGTGGTTTGATTATCATTGGAGCTGTAACTGGTATTATAATTTAAACAACTGAAAAATGATGAATTGGTTCAAGAATTTATTTAAAAATAAAGGACAAAAAACAAGAACAAAACCACAACCACGGACTGCTTCAGTACCAAAGGCAAATTTGGATTCAAGTATGAAAAATGTGGTTTTAAATTCCTCCATGCAGTTTAGATTTGAAAAGGGTGACATGACTGATGATAGTCCAATGGAAGCGACAAGAGACGTGTATGCAACTAAGGATGTAGAAAATCCTGGTGTATACCACGTTTCAATTAAAAATCCAGAAGATGATACATATGTAATGGCACCAAAAGCGATGAAAATTGCTAAAAATGAGGGTGTGAAAATTACTTTAGAAGGTTTACCTGAAAATGATCCTGACAATAGGTGGAATTCCGATTTTAGTGATTATGGTATTCAATTTAGTATGAATGCAAGATCTACTTTTACCGGTCAACCAGGCGTGGCTAATCTCCTATTAAAGGATCGGGACGTTTTAATCACTTATCAATAAATTAAAAGTATGAATACAGTTTTTGAAAAAGCTTTTCAAAGAAAAAGATCTAAAAGCGTAGACAAATTATCGAATTTATGGGGGCTTATTAAGGCGGGAGGTGATTGGAAAAAATCTGCCTATAAAGCAAATCTTCTTGAGGATATTAAAAAATTTCAAGAAGCCATTGCAGAATACATAAATGCTATAGATAAGGCAGGCGAAGATCAAACTGTTTATGCTTTATATCATCAAATTGGTTATTGTTATCTTAATTTAGGAAACGATAAAAAGGCGTCCCAATTTTATACTTACGCAATCGATTTGAAGTCAGAAGTTCAGGGGCAAGATTTGGAAGGTTTGGATAATGGAGTTCTTTTAGGAGTTCCTTTTAAGCGGATGTATAACAATCGAGCAAATGCGTTAATGAACCAAGGTAATTTAAATGAGGCTCTTACAGACTGTCAAGCTTCATTATCTTACGATAAAACTTATTCTAATCCTTACCTGCTATTAGCCCAAATTTATTCTAAAGCTGGTAATGAAAGTGAAGCCATTAAGAATATGAAGATTTCAGCTCAATTAGGAAACAAGTCAGCAAAATCTTATTTAGTGTCAGCTGGAATATTTTAATACTTCCGAAGTTTTTCTGAGCAATTCAACCCAGATCACTTTGACTCATTTTTTTGATCAATAACTTAAAACATTTATATAAAAAGTAGTGACACCAGAAAATCAGAAAAAGCTTTACAGGCGGGAAATAGAAGAAGCTATAGAAACACTGAAAAACCTTCGGAAAGACATCTTTTATAATGTTCCCAAGTTATCGTGGTGGCTTCTGCATTATGAGGAACTTTATCACTATGCTTTCGACAATCGCCATAATGGCTCATGCTTTGAAGGAATGGGCTGTTCCTGTTCATGGAATAATCCTGAAAGCCGGTTCAGTGATATATACTCAGCCCTGAAAGAGATTGTAGATCTTTACCACTATGAAAAATATTTCAAAAGTGAATTAGAGACACTGAAAAATATTCGGAATGATTATCCGGCCCTGATGCAGTGGCTCAAAAAAAATGAAAAACAGGGCTCAGAAGATTTTTTACTGTTTTGGATTGAAGAATGGCATAATCCCGAGGAAGCTTCTGTCAATCCCATTATTCTAAACTGGAGTGATTTAGAAATAAAATTTAATGCTGAAGAATGGAAGTATACAATTGAATTTCTAGAAGAATTTAATGCAATTTACTGGACTTCTGATGCCTGTCCACCAATTAGTATTTAAGAGTAATAATACAACAGAACCTTATTTTAATGTGTCAGAGCAACTCCAACCTCCATTTCTGCACCTGTGCCTCAATCAAGAAAATTCCGTTGCCCACTGGAAGGAACGCAACAGTGGACATAGCTGATTACGAGAAGATTCATTACATCTGGACCCTCTATAAATATCTGGGAGAAAAAGATGATATGATGATGGGAGAAATAGTTATGCCAGTCGAAAGTCTTGGTGGGGAAATGACGTCTGAATATCTGCTTCAGCAACTCAATTCCCAAAACCGATTTGATTTTGAATATTCACCTTATGAAGGGGATAACCTGGAAGTCAGAAAAGAATATGTTTATAAAAGTCTCAGCGGACAACAACGCCCGGATCTTTATGATTACATGTCGTGCATCTACCGGAATGGCAAATGGGAACAAGATTACTACGATTTCTTCACCGATAAAACACGGCAAATTAAAAAAGGAAAAGTTGAATTTAGAGGTGAGCAAGAATAATGAAACCAACTAAAAACCAGAAGTATCGAATAGCAACCTGGAATCTCGACCGGCCCCGGAGTAATTCAAAAGCCAATGGGATCAAAGCAAAGCTTAACGATATTGCTGCAGACATCTTCGTCCTAACAGAGACTTCGGAGCTTATAAATCTTCACCCGGAATATCAAGCTGTCAAATCACAAGAATTTGAGTTATACAAGGATCAACCATGGATCACCATCTGGTCCCGGTGGAAAGTTGTAGAAGAAATAGAGACTTTTAATCAATTCCGGACTGCCTGTTGCTTGGTTGAAGCTCCTTTTGGCCCTATCATTATCTACGGGACAATCATACCTTACCATATGGCCGGAGTGAGCGGTAACCGATATCCTGAAAAGGGAAAAAAAATGTGGCAGTTGCATACGGAGGACATTCTCGATCAATCGGAAGATTGGAAAAACATAATGGCAAATTATCCTAGCATTCCTTTTCTCGTGGCCGGAGATTTTAACCAAACCCGGGACGGACTGCCAAAAGGTTACGGTACTATTCAGGGGAGAAAACTTCTGACGCAGAAATTGTCCGACAATAAATTATGTTGTTTGACAGAAAAAGATTTTTACGATTCCGGTTTTCTTACGGCCGATTCTAAAGGAAGAAAAAGAAGGAATATTGATCACATCTGCATCTCTAAAAATTTATGTGAAGAAATAAATATCACAGCAGGGGCCTGGAATCAATTTTCAGAAGATGGGTTTGCCTATTCAGATCATAACGGAACCTATGTTGATTTTCTCTAAAAAACCCTATAAAAGCACTTTTTAAAGCTCACGGTTGCAACCGTACGTTGTTTTTGTTAAACATCTGATTGTAAACTTCTTGCATATTAAATTCTGAGTCAATTTAAATATGCCAACGGCTCCAGCAACCGTTCAGCAACGGCTAATGCAACGGCATTTAATTTCACGGTTGCAACGGTTGAGCAACGGCTTCTACTTCTTGATCGAAAGGATATTTTGCTTACTTCACTTAAGAGTCCTTAATTCTAAAAGGTCCTATTCAAGAAGGAGCAACTAGTAACTCTACATCAAAAAATTTTTTCTTCAGAAGGTCCATATATACGTCAAGAGCTAACTGGCTTTTACTTTATTCAATTATATTTGCTCCATTCCCTCCCTACAGGAATGACTAAGTCTCCTGGCTATTTCGGAAGGACCGTGCCACTGATTTCGGTTCAAACAGTGCCACTTTAAAAGATCATGCAATTATATAAAAAATTAATGTTACTCGTTTTTCAGAACTCCTTTTCTTAATGATTCTCCTTTGAGATCTATCCTATGTGAGGAGTTTACTATCCTGTCCAGGATTGCATCAGCAATAGTTCCTTCCCCTATAATATCGTACCATGCAGATACCGGTATTTGAGAGGATAATATGGTAGATGTTTTATTGTATCGGTCATCGATTATATCCATTAAGGTCTCTCTTGCATGATTGTCGAAGGCTTGAAGTCCAAAATCATCAAGGATGAGCAGATCTGCTTTAAGTAGTTTATTTAATTCTTTGAGATAGGTTCCATCAATTTTACTGAGTTTTAACTTCTTAAATAGACGGGCAGTGTTTGAGTAGATGGTTTTATATTCCATCATGCAGGCCTGATGACCTAAGGCCTGTGCTAAATAACTTTTGCCTACTCCGGAGGCACCGGTCAGTATAAGGTTTTCCTTTTTAGCTATAAAATCCAGGGATCCCAGACGAACAAACATGTTCTTGTCGAGGTTACGATTGGAAGAATAGTTCACTTCAGCAAGACTTGCTTTCTGCCTAAAGTTTGCCTGTTTAAAAAGACGATCTATCTTCCGGTTCTGGCGATCCTCCCACTCATGGTCTGTGAGTAGTGCCAGATATTCATCGGCAGTGATATCGTTTAATTGGTTGTTCTTTACATGCTGAAGGTGTAGCTGAGCCATAGCCCCCAGTCGCATTTGTTTTAATTTTTCAATAGTCTGATTGTTATTCATATTTCTGGATTAAAATGATTTATTGATAAGCAGCGGCACCTCTGATGTTTTGATGGGATGGGATATGAGTTTTATCTTCTTCAAGATCCTGATAAAAAAGAGAGCTTTGGTCAAGGTTGTTCTTTAGGATATTCTTGATACGCATATAAGAAGTCGCATCTGCCTGTAAAGCTCTTTTACAAGCATTATCAAGTCTTTTAGAACCGTAAGACTTATGGAGCTGGATAAGGCCCATCACCCGCTTATAGCCTGTTTCAGGATACTCACTGTCAGCAAGTATCTTTTCTACACAATTCACTACGTGAGCTCCGTGAGGAGCGGCTTTGTTTTTAAAGTATTCAGGACTCCAGGAGGTATAACCTTTATGGGTGCTACTTAAATGATCTGTATTTGTATTGTAGCTTCCTTTACTTGGATTTCGATGATGCAGGGCTATTCGAACGTGATTGTAATAAACCTCGACCACAGTTTTGGTATAATGGATCAGGGTCTTTTTACCGATGTAGCGGTAGGGAACACTGTAGTAGCTTTTATCTGGAGAGAAGTATACATATCCCATCTTTTGCACCTTTGCCCGTTTATAGTCTTTGATTTCATAGGCAGATGTTGGCAGGGGTTTTAAGTACTCACGTTCTACTGATTGAAACAGTTCTCTACGGCTGGCTTCCTTTCGCTGGAACAGTAGATTATTATAGCCAACAAGTAAGCGCTTTATCTCCCGGTTTAGATCCTGTAAAGAGAAGAAGGTCATCTCCCGCAGGGGATAGTAAATACGCTGATAAACAAGATGCACTGCATTCTCCACCAGAGCTTTATCCTGCGGTGCATAACTGCGGGTGGGATTGATCACACAGTTATAATGGCGAGCAAAATCTTTAAAGCTCCGATTGATCTCCGGCTCATATTTGCTGGCTCTGGTCACTGCAGATTTTAAGTTGTCTGAGACTATGGCTTTTGGAACACCTCCATAAAACTGTAATGCATTACCACAAGAAGTAATAAGATCCTCCCGTTTTTGGCTTAAGCTAGCCTCTACGTAAGTATACTGGCTGTTGGGAAGAATTGCTATAAATACCTCTACAGGAATGACTTCTCCGGTTTCTTTATTAACGACATGTAATTTTTTACCCGCATAGTCAATGTACATTTCATTACCGGCTTCATGTTCGAGTTTCATGGAACCTTTGACCTTGGCATATTTACGCCGATAATGCTCCATAAACTGCGTATAGCTGTACGGCTGGGAAGCCTGCTGCGCATATTCCTGATAATGGTACAGAAAAGTAAACCCAGGATGATTCCGGGCCTTATTGACCCCCTCAAAATATAGCATCAGTTCATCATGCCGCTCATTATCAATAGTAGTATGTGAAGGAAAAAGCGCACTCAGATGTGCATTGTCAAAGGAAAGTAGTTCTTTAAATGAATAGTCACTGGCCGTGAAAAATTTCATATAGCTGTTGACCGTGTTGCGGGAGATGCCTAGAGTGGTAGCTATCTTACGATTGCTAAAACCATCCAGGCTCAAGGTAATAATTTGTTTTAAGTCCATCGGATCAAGGGTGTTGGCCATATCTTATTACAGTTTTGCAACAAGATATTACTTGATCTTTCAAAGTGGCACAAAACGAACCGATACGACTGGCACAATTTGAGCCGTTATGACTTTCAGTATTGCCAAAAAGTGGCACAATTCAAACCGAAATACCTGGCACTAACCGACCGAAATCACTGGCACAATTCGAACCGAAATAGCCAGCCTCCGTCTAATTCTAAAATTTTATTGGATTTGAAGGAATCACGGTTGCACGATTGCATGATCGTCAAGTTGTTGATTTATAGATCGATCTAACACTTAAGAATGTTTCAGCAACCGGTAGCAACCGTGAATCAACCGTAAATCAACCGTACAGTTGCACAATTATCAACCGTACGGTTGCAACTGTGATCAACTGTAGCAGTGGTCTCTTAAAATTATCTTAACTTTATTGCAGTTAATTTGTCTCAACTACAACAACAAAAAGAACTACCAGTGTCCACAAATGGCTAAGCACATCTTTTTTTCAAAAAACAACCTTGGAATTTGCCAGGTGAAGTACACTTCACAGTATCTGGTAGATCTATGAAACTGATTTAAATATTAAAAATAACGGCATAAAACAGAATGACAAGCACAGCACAAAGAGCAGAATTACAAGCAAAAATATGGAGAATAGCCAATGATGTTCGTGGCTCGGTGGATGGATGGGATTTTAAACAATTTGTTTTAGGAACACTTTTCTACCGCTTTATCAGTGAAAACTTTTCAAATTATATAGAAGCCGGCGATGAGAGTGTGAACTACGCAAAATTATCAGATGATGTCATAACCCCCGAAATAAAGGATGATGCCATTAAAACGAAGGGATATTTTATCTATCCAAGTCAGCTTTTCGCGAATGTTGCCAAAACAGCCAATACCAATTCCAATCTCAACACCGATCTAAAATCAATTTTTGACGCTATTGAAAGCTCTGCGAATGGTTATCCATCCGAATCGGATATCAAAGGATTGTTTGCCGATTTTGATACGACCAGTTCCCGACTGGGGAATACCGTAGAGAATAAGAACAGCCGTTTGGCATCAGTTCTAAAAAGAGTGGATGAGTTGAACTTTGGAAAATTTGAAGAAAACAAAATTGATCTTTTTGGTGATGCCTACGAATTTTTAATTTCAAACTATGCCGCTAATGCAGGGAAGTCAGGAGGGGAGTTTTTTACTCCCCAAAATGTTTCCCAGCTTATTGCGCAGCTGGCCATGCACAAACAGACTTCCGTAAATAAGATTTATGATCCTGCAGCAGGTTCCGGCTCATTGCTGTTACAGGCCAAAAAACACTTTGATAACCATATTATTGAAGAAGGTTTTTTTGGGCAGGAGGTGAACCACACCACCTATAATCTTGCGCGTATGAACATGTTTTTGCACAACATCAACTACGACAAGTTTAATATTGTTCTTGGCGACACCCTTCTTAATCCACAATTAGGCCATGATAAACCCTTTGATGCGATCGTGTCAAATCCGCCCTATTCCATTAAATGGATTGGGAGTGATGACCCAACTTTAATTAATGACGAGCGTTTTGCTCCTGCCGGGGTGCTTGCACCTAAATCAAAAGCCGATTTTGCCTTTGTCCTGCACGCCCTGAGTTACCTATCAAGCAAAGGAAGGGCAGCTATTGTCTGCTTCCCTGGTATCTTTTACCGTGGTGGCGCAGAACAAAAAATAAGAAAGTACTTGGTAGATAACAACTTTGTAGAGACTGTTATCTCTGTAGCACCAAACCTGTTTTTTGGAACTTCTATAGCGGTGAATATTCTCGTCCTCTCAAAACATAAAACGGATAATACCACGCAATTTATAGATGCCAGTGGGGAAGGTTTCTTTAAAAAAGCCACCAATAATAATGTGCTGACCGAAAAGCATATTGAAAAGATTATGAAGCTGTTTGACAGCAAAGAAGATGTGCCACATATTGCTAGATCTGTGGACAATAAAGGAATTGCTAAAAATGATTACAACCTTTCCGTTAGCTCGTATGTGGAAGCTGAAGATACTCGAGAGAAGATTGATATAAAAGAGTTGAATAAGAAGATCTCCAAAACTGTGGCAAAAATTGACAAGTTACGTGTTGATATTGATAACATTGTAAAAGCAATTGAAGCATGAGTTATTTAGAGAAATGGTTAGAAGGTGTTGATATGGAGTGGAAGCGTTTGGAAGATATCGCAATTTTCTCCAATGGCAAAGGACATGAGAAAGCAATTAATAATGATGGACAATTCATTGTGGTAAATTCAAAATTCATATCAACAGGTGGTAAAGTTGTTAAGTATACTGATCTGCAAATTTGTCCGCTATTTATAGATGATGTTTTAATTGTTATGAGTGATTTACCTAATGGTAAAGCTCTTGCAAAGACTTTCCTTATTGATGAAAATGAAAAATACACTCTCAATCAGCGTATTGGCAGTATAACTATTAAAAACAAAACAACATTATTACCTAAATTTTTTAACTATTACTTGAATCGAACACCTCAATTATTACAATTTAATAACGGGATTGACCAAACCAATTTACGTAAGAAGCAAATATTAGACGTTAGGATCCCCATCCCACCCCTCCACATTCAAAAAGAAATCGTTAGTATTCTCGATACATTTACAGAGCTTACAACAGAGCTTAGAACAGAGCTTACCACAGAGTTTACAGCTCGTAAACAACAGTATAGCTATTATAGGGAGCAATTATTTAGTTTTAAAGAAGGGGAAGTTGAATATTTACCAATGGGCCAGGAAAATATTGGTAAGTTTATTCGAGGTGGTGGATTACAGAAAAAAGATTTTACCGATACAGGTGTAGGTTGTTTTCATTATGGTCAAATTTATACGCACTACGGCACTTACACTGATAAAACCAAAACTTTTGTTTCTGAAGAATTTGCGCAGAAAGCACGAAAGGCTAAGCACGGAGATTTAGTTATTGCAACAACAAGTGAAAACGATGAAGATTTATGTAAAGCAGTCGCTTGGTTAGGGAATGAAGAAGTAGCGGTTAGCAGCGATGCCTGCTTTTACCAACATAATTTGAATCCAAAATATGTTGCTTATTTTTTTCAAACAGAAAAATTTCAAAAACAAAAAAGGCCTTATATAACAGGAACAAAGGTTCGACGTGTAAATGCAGATAATTTAGCAAAAATCAAAATCCCTATCCCTCCCCTTGAAGAACAAGAGCGAATAGTTTCCATTCTCGACAAATTCGACACCCTCGCCACTTCTATCAGTGAAGGTCTTCCAAAGGAGATAGAACTCCGCCAAAAACAGTATGAATATTACCGGGAGAGGTTACTAACATTCCCACAACAAGAGCGCGCATGAGTACCTATAACACCATAGCCGAATCCAACAACTTTATTGTTTTAGACAAATACACCAAGTTCTCTGAAGCTCACGAAGCTCCTGCTGTGTATCAGACAGAGGCGGCACTGGAGCAGGAATTTGTCCAGGACCTGATCAATCAGGGTTATGAGAAGCCCAACCTTACTTCTATTAAAGCAATGCTGGCCAATGTAAGAATACAGCTTCAGGCGCTCAATAACATGGTGTTTACAGATGGGGAATGGACCCGTTTTGTAGAGGAGTATTTGGATAAGCCAAGCGACAATCTGGTTGATAAAACTAGGAAATTGCACGACGATTATATTTACGATTTCGTCTTTGATGATGGTCATATTCAGAACATTTACTTAGTTGACAAAAAGAATATTGCCCGCAATAAAGTGCAGGTGATCTCGCAATTTGAACAAAAAGGAACCCACGCAAACCGTTATGATGTCACTATCCTGGTAAACGGTCTGCCCTTGGTGCAGGTAGAACTAAAGAAGCGGGGGGTGGCTATACGGGAAGCCTTCAATCAGGTACATCGGTACTCAAAAGAGAGTTTCAACACCAATGCTTCCCTCTTCAAGTTCTTACAGGTCTTTGTCATCTCCAATGGTACCGACACCCGTTATTTTGCCAATACCGTGGAGCGAAATAAAAACAGCTTTGACTTTACCATGAATTGGGCCAGGGCTGACAATACCCTGATCAGGGACCTGAAAGATTTTACGGCAACATTCTTTCAGAAAAACACCCTTCTACATATCCTGCTCAATTATTCTGTTTTTGATACCAGTGACACGCTTCTTGTGATGCGGCCTTATCAAATTGCAGCCACTGAAAGGATCCTGTGGAAGATCGAAAGCTCCTATCAGGCTAAGAAATGGTCCTCTTCAGAGGGGGGTGGTTATATCTGGCACACCACCGGTTCCGGTAAAACCCTCACCAGCTTTAAAGCTGCCAGATTAGCCACGCAGCTTGATTTTATTGATAAAGTTTTCTTTGTGGTAGACCGTAAGGATCTGGACTATCAGACCATGAAAGAATATCAGCGCTTTTCGCCTGATAGTGTGAACGGATCTGACAGTACTGCGGGTCTAAAGAGGAATATTGAAAAAGATGATAATAAAATCATCGTCACAACGATTCAGAAACTGAATAACCTGATGAAAAATGAAAATGATTTGGCCGTTTATCAGAAACAAGTAGTTTTCATTTTTGATGAAGCTCATCGTTCTCAATTTGGGGAAGCACAGAAAAATCTCAAAAAGAAGTTCAAAAAATACTATCAGTTTGGCTTTACGGGAACTCCTATTTTTCCTCAAAATGCCTTAGGTTCAGAAACCACTGCCAGCGTATTTGGTCGGGAGCTTCATTCCTATGTGATAACAGATGCCATCAGGGATGAAAAGGTGCTGAAATTCAAGGTGGATTATAATGATGTACGCCCCCACTTCAAAGGTATAGAGACAGAGATTGATGAAAAGAAGTTAAGTGCAGCAGAAAACAAAAAAGCCTTGCTTCACCCCACCAGGATCAAGGAAATTTCTCAGTACATATTAGATCACTATCGCCAGAAAACACATCGAACCAGAAGCGGAAACAGCGGTTTCAATGCCATGTTTGCCGTGAGTAGTGTAGATGCGGCCAAGCTATATTACGAGGAGCTGAACCAGCTCCAAAAAGACCGGGAAAAGCCACTAAGAATTGCAACCATCTTTTCCTTTGCTGCCAATGAAGAGCAGAGCGCCATTGGAGAGATACTGGATGAAAGTTTTGAACCTTCAGCCATGGACAGCAGTGCAAAAGAGTTTTTATCCAAAGCAATCAGTGACTATAATGGTATGTTTAAAACCAGCTATGGAGTCGATAGCAGGGAATTCCAGAACTATTATCGCGATCTGGCGAAGCGGGTAAAGAATAAGGAAGTCGACCTGCTAATAGTAGTAGGGATGTTCTTAACGGGTTTTGATGCTCCTACCCTCAATACCTTGTTCGTAGACAAGAATCTTCGCTATCACGGGCTAATGCAGGCTTTTTCCCGTACCAATCGCATTTATGATGCTACCAAAACGTTTGGGAATATCATTACTTTCCGTGATCTGGAGCAACCTACCATTGATGCCATAACGCTCTTTGGAGACAAGAACACCAAAAATGTAGTCCTTGAAAAGAGCTATCAGGAATATTTGGAAGGCTTTACAGATGTCGTCACTGGAGAAGCCCGAAGGGGTTATACAGATGTGGTGAAAGAACTTAATGAGAAATTCCCTGATCCTGACGAGATAGCCACAGAAAAAGATAAAAAGGAGTTTTCAAAGTTGTTTGGAGAATACCTTCGTGTAGAAAATATACTTCAGAATTACGATGAATTCGTCAACCTCAAAACTCTTCAGGAAATAGATCTAAAAGATCCTGAAGCCGTTGAAGCTTTTAAAGAGGCTCATTTTGTGTCAGATGAAGATATAGCGGCAATGCAAAAGATCGAAGTGCTGCCGGAGAGAACTGTACAGGATTATCGATCTACCTATAATGATATTCGTGACTGGCTGAGACGAGAGAAAAAAGGGAAAGAAGCCGAAGAGTCAGATATTGATTGGGATGATGTCGTCTTTGAAATAGACCTGCTTAAATCACAGGAAATCAACCTGGATTATATTCTTGAGCTCATTTTTGAGCATAACAAAAAGAACAAAGACAAAGCTTCCTTAATCGAAGAGATCCGCCGGGTCATTCGTGCCAGTGTTGGCAGTAGAGCCAAAGAAAGTCTGGTAGTCGATTTCATCAACGAAACAGACCTTGATGAAATGCAGGACAAAGCGAATATTATAGATTCGTTCTTCACTTATGCACAAAGCAAACAGAAAAAAGAGGCATCTGAAATCATCAAGGATGAAAATCTAAATGAAGAAGAGGCAAAACGATATATAACAGCTTCCTTAAAAAGGGAATATGCCAGTGAAAATGGAACAGAACTTAATGCTGTCTTACCGAAGATGAGTCCGTTAAATCCACGGTATTTGACAAAAAAGCAGACCGTATTTCAAAAAATTGCTTCGTTTGTCGAGAAATTTAAGGGTGTTGGAGGTAATGTATAAAACTCAACAGTAAAAAGAAGATTACGCGGCAAAAGTGTTCTGCCCTAAAGAACAACCTATTAAAAGAAGTAGTAGAACAACCGAGAAACAATATAAAAAGTAGGCGACTGAGGCTCTGATGCGCTTCCCTATAATTTTTATACAATTATTTTAATCAATGACTTATCGAGAATTATATAAAGCCTTTGAAGATTGCGAAAGAAATTGGAAAGAAAATGTAAAAGCAAAAAGTTACGAGGAGTTTTCTACAACCTGGAGTAGAAGGTCAACCGAACAAAAGCTTGGAATGCGTTTAATGACAGATTATTTAGATTACATTTTATATGATAGTTTAACAAGCAAGCTCGAAAGCTACTTATTTCAATGGGCAGATAAGTTGTTTTATTGCATAAGTTCTGATGAAAAAATTCAGACAGTAGAAGAGCGACTTTTATTTTTAAGAGAGTTTTTGCAAAAGAAAACCCTTTTGGCATCTCCCTCTCCATCAAGTTATCTTTTTAGTATTTCCTACTCTCGTCATCCACAAATAGTTTTTAACGGTCTTCCAGAAAAAATTAAAGACAAAATTATAGAAATAGGAAAAATGGAATTAGACATTGCTGAATCAAGTATGTTAATCGATGATGAAATGGTAGAATTTAATGAATACAATGAAGCAATTATTGAATTCCTTTACCTAAAAACTCTTTTTTCTGAGCTACAGATAAAAGGTATTAGTTCGAAGAAAGAGGATTCAGCTTTTGATATTAAATTTCTTAAAAATCACGTTGTAGAAGGTTCAGAAAATTCTCCTGTCAAGAAATTTTATTTGTTAGTGTTTTCGAATCCGGAGGCTCAGGAATTCTTCATCTTCTGTATCAAAAACTATGAAGAAAGGGATATAACAAAAACCCTGCTTTCGAAATATTTTGAATTTTTTAAAAATGATGATTTTATTCTTGAGGCAGTAAAACTCAAAAATTACCTAGAATTCGTTAGGGAAGAAATAAATATACCGATGACTCGAATTGAGCCTTATTCTTCAAAGGATATATCAGAACGTCAGGAATATGAATCAATGAAAAAAAGTTTTTTTTCAAAATAATATCGCGATTTTTCAAACTCCAATTTCTTATTCTATTGATTACCAATTAATTACGAAAAAGTGTTGTGTTTCTGTTGGATTACTGTTGTTTTTCAACCGTAAAACAAATCAAATAAGCTAAACATTTGCCATAACAATAATTTAAACAATTATAATTATGAGCAAAACCATCACTCAATTACACGAAATCTCTCCCGAAGAATTGAGAAGAGAGATTAGAAATGACATCCGGCTGGAGCTACAAGAGCTGGCGAAAAGTTTAACTCCTAAAGAACCTACCACCTGGATCACCAGGCAGGAAGCAGCCGACCTAATCGGTGTTTCACTAGTTACTATTCACAATTGGACCAAAGAAGGGGTAATTCATGCCCATAAAATTGGTACCCGTATCAGATTCAAAAAATCTGATATAGAAAACATCCTACTTAATTCAAACAAAAGAGCCTCAAAATAACCTGCCAGTTATTCTTGAAGCTCAATTATTTAACTCCCGGATTCGCAGTCCGGAAATAATCACATAATATGACAAATATACCCAAAAAGAACGACGAGAACAATTCTTCTCAAAAGGCAAAGACTAATCAGAAAAACGAAGCACCGGTTAACAAAAGTCCTGAACCCACAAGCAAAGGCAAAAAAACTGAAGAAGAACCGGAAAACAAAGGTGCAACTGCACAGCAACCGTTAGAATCAACCGCAGATACTCCTGACGGTTGCAACGGGAACTCAACCGAGGAGAGCAACATCACAATCGATGATTTGGTCAATGAATCTGAACAGCTGAATTCAAAAGTATCCATTGCAGGAAACCTGGAATTTATTTTACGGAATTTAGAAGAAATGGATTTTAAAGAAGAAGCAGAATGGAATCAGGAAGATAAACCCTTGCCGCGCAAACATTATATTGTTTTAAGTATACAATTCATCCTGGAGAAGGCAAGGGAGCTGCAGTTAGATATCATTTTTAGAAATGGGACCATCTATTTGTATAACAAGGAATATTGGGAAACTGTTAATGAAGAAGAATTTAGGTATTTTCTTGGAGAAGCTGCTTTTATTCTGGGGGTGGATAAATTTGATGCAAAGTTTTTTAAATTTAAAGAAGACCTTTTCAAACAGTTTGTAGCCGAAGGTAAACTTCAAGAGGCGCCAATAAAGGATCACCAGGTAACATTAATTAACCTCAGAAATGGAACTTTTGAGATTTCAGAACATACGCAGCAACTGAGGGAATTCAGAAAAGAAGATTTTCTTACCTATCAGCTACCGTTTACCTATGACGAATCTGCAGAATCTCCAGTATTTTCAAAGTTCTTAAATGAAGTCTTACCAGAAAAAGAACTACAGCTGATCCTTTCAGAATACTTGGGATCTATATTTATAAAAAATGAAGTTCTAAAGCTTGAAAAAGCATTGTTTTTATATGGTAGTGGTTCTAACGGAAAAAGTGTTGTATTTGATATCATTAATGCCCTTCTTGGCGATGAAAACTTTTCCAGTTACAGCCTTGACAGCCTTACAAAGGACAAGGATTCAAGGGCAATGATCGATGACAAGCTTCTAAACTACTGTAGTGAAACGAGTGCGACTATTCAGTCGGAAACCTTTAAAAAGCTCGTCTCCCGGGAACCGATTGATGCACGTAAACTTTACAAGAACTCTTTTATCATGAAGGATTACGCCCGGCTAATGTTTAATGCTAATGAATTACCCACTGACATTGAACACAACCACTCCTTCTTTCGTCGGTTTTTAATTATTCCCTTCAGGATAACTATAAAAGAAGAGGACCAGGACAGAAATCTTTCTACTAAAATTATCACATATGATTTACCTGGCGTTTTCATGTGGATCCTGGACGGAATGAAAAGATTACTTCTAAACAAAAAGATGACCTCAAGCTCAATAGTAGAAGATGAAGTAGCTCGGTTCAAGCAGGAAAGTGACTCTGTACTGAGCTTTCTTGATGATTCTAACTATTTTTCTTCGTTTACAGAAGAAGTTCTTGTAAAGGATTTGTACCATGAGTATAAGTTATATTGTCTGGAAAATAGCAATCGACCTTGTTCTAATCGAACCTTTAGAAAACGATTGGAAAATGGAGGATATGAAGCAAAACGCCGTAACACCGGATGGGTAGTTTTTGCAGAAAAAAAAGTTTCTCAAGAGTAACATTTTATACACCTTCTACACTAACCGTGTAGAAGGTGTTCTTAATGCAAGTCATTTAAAACCTTTTTATGTCCCAATATAGATTTACCTTAGAACCTTACATCTCCTCAAAGAACAGGTATGAATGTCCTTCCTGTGGTGAGAAACATACATTTACAAGGTATATAGACCAAGAAAAAAAGAAGTACGTTGGATTAGAAGTTGGCAAATGCGATAGGGAGCAAAAATGCGGCTATCACCTAACTCCGAAAGAGTTCTTCAAGAGTCAGACACCTTTTTCAATTGATCATTCGCACCAGAACACAACTATAAATCCTGCAGTTTTAAGGCAGGTGGCTTTCCGGGCAAAACAAAAAATGCAACCGGCCTCTTTTATTAATGAAGAATTGTTTCTTAAAAGCCTCGAAGGATTACACCCGAATAACTTTCTAATATTTCTAGAATCTATTATAGGCAATGCTGCCATAGCAGAAGTAATGGAGAAGTACAAGATAGGTACTTCCAAAAAATGGAAAGGAGCGACTGTCTTTTGGCAGATTGACGAACAAAATAGGATCCGCACCGGGAAAATGATGTTATACAACAAGCTCACAGGAAAGAAAAAGAAAGTGAACTGGGTGCATTCAGTTTTGAAGCTCCAGGATTTTAATCTCAAGCAATGCCTCTTTGGGCTTCACCTGCTGAATTCTGAGAAGCAAAAGGCAATTGCTATAGTGGAAAGTGAGAAGACAGCTGTGATTGCCTCTATTGCCTTTCCTGAATTTATCTGGATGGCTACCGGCGGTTTAATGAACTTCAAAGCTTCAATGCTTAGGCCTTTAACCAACAGAAAGGTGATTCTTTTTCCTGATGCAGGCTGTTATGATACCTGGAACAAAAAGGTTGCTGATCTGCCTAAAAACATTCAATATTTCATTTCCGACCTGGTGGAGAAGAAAGCTACTGCACAGGAGAAACGAGAGGGATGGGATGTTGCGGATTATATCATAAAGATTTATGGTGCTAAGCAGGTCTAGTTTGGAATATTGAACGTTTTGACGCAAAACGTATGGTTACTCCTGAAACCTACGAAGATATAAGCAATCAGATTGAATATTAACCGATTCAATAAATTCATTTTCCAAAAGTTTCTGAACCAGTCCAAATTTCACAGAGGTAGTATTGGTATAAAAAATGTCAAAATGATGTTCAGGATGCGTATGTTCTTTCTCCTTTTCCTTTGCTTTTTTCCAACCTTCAAGATCTACGTCGTATCTTAAATAACCTTCTTCGGCAAAAATTAAATCTCTTAGGACTATCCAAAAATTGCTATCAAGCTGATTTTCTAAACTGTCAATAGGATCTGCAAAGTCTAAACAGGATGAGCTATTGAATTGATCATCTTTAATAATAGTAATTAAAGCAGAAATACTTTCAGAGTCGATATTTAAAATGTTTTTGTAATTAAAACTGATGTCATTCTCTTCTTCTTCTAAAACATTGAAAGGAAAAAAAATTGTGTAATACTTGTTTTTTCTAAAGAAAAAGATTCGACTCATTTTATCGATGTTAAGTACAATTTTATTTTCCGATTCTACATTTTCAGAGGGTTTTTGCACAAGCATAAATCTACATGCCTCTAACAAAATGTTTATCAAATGAGTTTTGTGCTTTAACCTATGCTCTGGAAAAAATAATTGTAAATCAAATTCCTTTACCTCAAATTCGTATCTTTTCATTAAAAGAATTTTTGCACCGAACGGATATATTCTACAGTTTCTGCTTTATTAAATTTTTCTATACTGGCCAATAAAAGAGTTTGCTTTAATGTGTGTCGCTTCTCTTTATCTATTTCTAATTCATTAAAAATGTTAGTTAGGAACTCATCATAAGAAATATTCGTCCGTTGTTTAAATTTCACAAGGCGGTTCTTTATATCTTCTTTCTCTTCATCTGTAGGCTCATCTGTTTTAATGTATCTATTTTCATTTATAAGTCTTAGCCCCTCATATAAAGCTTCCTTGTTCTTCATATTGGTGATCATCAGGTAAGATTGAATAAATGAGCGCGTAAGCATAGTATATAAAATATTCCTATAAATTATTTTATTTCTCATTGCTCCTGTGATACAGATTACATATGGAAATTCAAGACCTTTTACATTATTTGGATTTGAAAGATATACAGTCCCATGAATTTTTTCTTTGTTTTCATAAGCCCTGTTTACCTTCCAGTTAAACTCTCTCGATATCATTGAAATCAGGTTATCTATGTAGGCGTAGATTTCTTTAGAATCGTCCAGAAAAATAATTCCAATATCATCGGGATTTATGTTTTTATTACCATCTTTTATTTGTTTAAGTACCCCTAAGACATCATTAATACGTGTAGTTTCTTTTATTACTACACTTTCCAAATCCTCCAAATCTAAATCTTCAAACCTTCTAATGGGTTCTCTTGATAGACGTATTTCCCTACCCTCCAGTCTTTCAATTTCATACCCGATGATTTTCCATTCATCATCCTTGAACCAGTTTATTTTTTTCTTTTCAAAAAGGCCCATTCCAATTGCATGTGCAAACATTAACGTCCTAGGATCAGTTCGATAACATCTATTGAGAACAACATCAACATTATGTTCATCGTCCTCCTTGACATTATCAAATATGTCTTGGAAAATGTCTCCTGCGACAAAAACTTTCTTTCTTGTAACTTTCTCGCAAACATCAAAAAACACCTTAGGGAAATCTTGTCTTTCATCTATCAGAATATAATCAAAGGCATATTCGAAATTTTCTTGTTCGATTGAATTTAAATGCTTTAAAACTTCAGAGAAAATAGTAGTATAATTGGTATTATAGCTGTATCTCAAAAAATTTATCGAATAGAATGCACACAAGTAACTGTATAATCCTGAATTCCAATCCCCTCTTGAACCCCAGGCCCTATTAACCCACAAGCGTTTATTCCATTCAATTTGCTTTTCAACCTTCATGAAATTGAAGAAAGTTGGAACTCTCGCTTTCAGGGTGTTTGCAAGAGCAATATTATGGCACGTAAAAAATATTTTACTCTTATCGTCTTTAATGTAAATGTCCTTAAGTTTATGAAGGAGCAATTCGGTTTTACCAGTACCAGATAATCCCTGAATTGATACTGTTTTATTATTAAATTGCTTATAAATGAAGCGCGTTTGATCACCATCAAAGAGAACAATATTTTTCTTTACTTTTTCTAATAAAGTTTCTGGGACTGCAGCTCCTATTTTTTCAATATCATTAATACTGCCTATTAATAAAGAAATTAACAGTTCACTAATTCTTTGTAGTTCTTTCGGTAGTATGGTCTCACTAAGTAATTTTTCTAAGTCTTCTTCAGTAGCGACTTTTTCACCATTTACTTTAATGATATTGTTTTTCTTCCATTCCCGGGATCTTCCAATATGTTCCTTGTATTCGAACTTGTCAGAGATTGAACTCAAATCTTCTATGAAGTCTTCAAAAAAAGTTTCAAATGCCTCTTTATCACCAAACAAATCAATAACCATAATTTTATGTTTTGGTGATAAAATTATGATGACCTTATCCTCATAAGGATAAGTATATTTTTCCCCTAGTGGGGAAGAAATGAGGTAAATCTGTTCCTGAAGATGAGCTTTACAGTAATTTTCGATCAAATTGATCTTCTCTTTATTTACTGCACTAATTTTTACATGATTGTAAAATAAAGCGTTTTCCATTTAATTTTTATTTTTAATTAAATAGCGATCAAAAGATGTTTAAGGGTGCTATTTTCTCTGTAATAGTATTATAGATTCAAAGCTAAAAGAAAATACGTTGCTATTAACAATAAATTAGATTTCTCTCCATTTAAGTAATTTAAAAAACTCTTTGTTGACCATAACAGTATTGACCAAAGAAGCTTCTGGATATCTCCTTGTTTCATTAATTAGGTGGTAGGGATAAAAGAACTCCATAAGGGCCACACATTGGGCGGTACAAAAGCATAAAAAAATCCGCAACCACTTTGTTTTCAGTGTGTTGCGGATTAACTATGTGACCTCGCCAGGATTCAGCACGGCTAGTAAACACGGGGTTTGGCGGCGGCTTTGTGTCATTTTTGTGCCAAAAGCGCCTTTAATTCCTTTAAATCTCCTTCAATATTTGATATGATCGTGTCGGGTGTTTTGGGCACCGAGTATTGCGGTTTTTCTTCATGTGAGGGGTGAAGGCCCGAAGCATCGTCCCTAAAGAGCCAGTTCAAATCGGCTTCAGGAAAAAAGTGAATTACCTTCCAGATAAATTCTACCCTGGGCTTCCGGTTTCCATTGAGGTAACTGGTCACCGATGTTGGGTTTTCCTCCATCTGCGCAGCCATCTCCGTAATCTTCAGGTTGCGCTGCTTCATTAATATTTTAACTCTGTTCCCGAAATCCATTATTTAGAACAATTATAAATTAATGCACTTTTGCATTAATTTCTTTTTTTAATGCAAATATGTATTTACATTTGAAAACACATTCAAACACGCATGGACACAAAAGTAAATAAGTTAACGCAGCTATACAAAATGCAGTCGCATAAAGCAGAGCGGATAGTGGAATTAATTGAAAATCATATCCCCAGGCTTTACACCGATGTGATCATAGAGCGCTGCAAGAAGAACGGAATTATTGTCTCAGACAATGTTGTGAAGGATGTAAAACTTTTCCGAACAAAAAACGTCCGCGTCCTTAACGTGATCCTCGAATTCGCACGCGAGAATCGAAAAGCGCAAAGGAAGCTGGAGCAATTAGCAACAGGAAACTAATCAAATCTTAATGACTATGACTACCACATCAACAACCACAGGCTTCCGGGTCTATCCCGGACTCCTCTGCAACTCGATCGAATTTTTTAACGGGCCCCATGGCAAGTTCAAAGTGATGAGCGGGGGCAAAGTGAAAGAGTTTAAGGATGCACCTTACTCGCACCACATCATCTTAAAAGAGGCCATTGAAAAAGAGCCTGAAACTTTTAAGATCCTCAATGAGTGGTACCCGCACTCAGAACTTAAACAAAGAATACAGTTTGGCAGCTGCAGGTTTGGCGGCCTTGATTTTACTCCAGATGTGACCGATTTCCAGTTACAGCAGGGAGAATACAATGAATGTGAGGCGCGGGATTTTTGTCCCGGCGCAGGGATCTTGTGCCAAGCCCCCCGGTACAAGAATGTGGAGATCTCCTTTTTTGAAGTGAAGATCCTGCAGGCACTCGCCACCCATGATACCAATGAATATATCGCCCACCAGCTGAACATGCCATTAGGCTCTTTTCACCTGGCTAAGAAAAACCTGTATCAAAAATTAGGGATACAAACAAAACCGGAAGCGGCCCTTATAAGCCGTGATCTCAACCTCATTTAGCCACAGGCTAAATACTACGTTCTTTCAATTACCCTCGCTTTTTAATAAGCGTTGTTGCTAACCTGGCCCGTTCCCCTACGGCGGGCCTTTTTTAAAGAGTATTAATTCAAAATCAAATTCATATGACTACAACAACACATGCTTCAACAGTCTTTCCCGGCAAAGCCGTGGCCAAAGATGTACAGTTCCTTATGGACCTTGAGAAGATCCTCAAACCCGGCTTTGGTGCCAGGATCTACCCAGACTCTACCGGTAATGTAGTGCAGGCCAAAGTAAATACCGACCAGGCTCTTGACCAGGAAAGCATCAAGAAGCTCATTGCCCACACCGCTAAGTGGAACCTCAATATGGTACTGTCAAGATCTGGTGCCGGTCTCAAGGTTTTGTTCACCAAAGAAAATAATTAATGCCCCCGGCAATTGTTGCCAAATCCCCGTCTCCCCCTACGGCGGGGATTATAAAAAAACTACAGATATGAATTTCTATAAGTCAAACGTCAGTCAAATTCCTAACGGCCCTGGTGGTAAGGATCTCAATTTTCTTTCAGGAGAGGAAAAAATCACTAAAGAAGAAGCTGAGAAGATCTTTGATGACTTCTTCAATAGTGACGCCGATAATTCAGCCAGAATGAAGGTAGAAGCTTGGAAACATCTCGAGTCAGGTGTAAACGTAACACTGGGAGATGTTTGCATCTCTATCAAAAAGAAATAGTTCGAATGGTTTTGCTCCGGGTGCTTTTTGAGAAAGTAGATAAAAGGCAGGTTTTTAAGGTTAACTGCCAAAAAATGGGAAAGCCACTGTAAGAAAAATAAAAACTCCGAACCCGGTCCACAGGAGTTTTTCACCAACTAAGAAAAGAACCAGCACTATGTCTGTACAAATACGATTACTGAAATCAAAAATACATTTCCTGAATGCACAGATAGCGAGCTTCCATGATAACGGCCTCTTTTCCCCCGAAGAGATTGCCGCCCTGGTAGCTCCTATCCTCCCCCAAATTCAGGATCTACAGGAACAAATAATAAGCCTGGAGAGAAATATCCAAACCGAAGCTTTAACCCCCGAAAAGCAAGAATTATAAATGCCCTTTATCAAACCCGAAATAGTAGAAAAAGTTTTTGAAGCTTCAGATCTTGTTGAAGTAATCAAAGATTTTGTGGAGCTGAAGAAATCAGGCTCCACATGGAAAGGCCTAAGCCCCTTTGTGAGTGAAAAGTCGGGTTCCTTTATGGTTTCCCCGTCTAAAGGTATCTGGAAGTGCTTTTCTAGTGGCAAGGGCGGCAACAATCCTGTTTCTTTTCTAAAAGCCCTGCCTAATAAGAGTATGACCTATATAGAGGCAATAGAGTGGCTTGCAAAAAAATATTCAATCGAGATTGAATACGACGACAGTCAATTCGCAAAAGAGTACCAGGAAAAAGAAGAAAAGCGTGAAGAGCTGCGCCCATTGCTTGAGTCTGTGATCAGGAAGTATGAAGAAGAATTTGAAAAGCTTCCTGCAAGTCATCCTGCAAAGGTCGAAATTTTTGAGAAGAGAAAGTACACACCCGAGATCGTTGACCGCTATCGAATAGGTTACGCTCCAGGCCGAAGATTCATTTACGACCTGTGCGTGCAGAGTGGGAGGAAGGCAGATGCCATTGAGCTGGGCCTTATAAGTGAGAATGGTGATAAGTGGTATGACCGGGTGATATACCCTCTTATAGATCGTAAAGGTACTGTTCTTTTTCCTGTGGGGCTTGCCGGAAGGAGGTTGTCTGAAGATAAAAAGTACGCCAAGTGGATGAACTCGGCCGATAGTGAGCTTTACAAAAAAGACCTTTTTTGGTACGGGATGGACAAAGCCCGTGACGAGATCTCTAAGCGTGGCGAAGCCTGGTTGGTTGAAGGGTACAATGATGTGATCGCCTGGCAGGAGAACGGGATCCCTAATACCATTGCTTCCTGCGGAACTGCGATTGCCAGAAAACAAATGAAAATGCTCAAGAAGCTATGTGATAAAATTGTTTTCTGTTTTGATCCCGACGGGGCCGGCAAAAAAGCCATGTTGAAATATATTCCGGAATTTATCCGTCAGGGCTTCCGGGTGCAAATGGTTTTTTTATATCCAACGCTTGACCCCGATGACTTTGTGAGGTTCTGGGCACCTTCCGTAGAAAAATACACGCTGGCAGATCTAGGTACCAATGCCGATTACCGTGATGATGGCTTTAAATTCCTGATGCAGGAAAACTTCAAAGGCAAAGATGAAGTTGACGTGGCCAAGGAAGCAAAAGAACTGGCTGGAGTTATTGCCAGGATTGAAGATGAAGCAATGCGTTGGCTATATACTGAATGGCTTTCAAAAGAAAGCGGCGTGAAACTTACCCAGGTAAAGTCTTACCTGAAGATGAATACTGAACCAACTAAAAAAATAGTTCTTTCCCCCGAAGAGGATGATTTTTACCGTCTCCCCCCGACGGTAAAAGAACCTCTGCAGAAATTAAAGCCTGTAATAGAGAAGTATCAGTTGTTCATGGCCAACAATCAAATTTGGGTACAGGGTAAAGACGGGCCACCTTATTTTTTTAAATCTGTCTCCAATTTTTCCATCGAAATCATTCAGCATATGCAGGATGAAAAATTTCCGATGAAATTGGTGCGGATCAAGAATGTACACGGGCTTGAGCGCATTTTTGATATGCAGTCGTCAGATATGAACTCTCCGCAGGCTTTTGAAAATGCAGTTACAGCACATGGAAATTTCCGATGGAAAGGTGGTCGCAACGAGCACGAACTTTTAAAGACTTATTTGTTTGACGGCATGGGAACCGGAAGAAAGATTGATGTTCTGGGATGGCAGCCTGAAGGTTTTTGGGTTTGGAACAATAGAATTTCAGTTCCTTCTGGAGAAAATGTGCAACTGGATGAAAATGGAGTTTTTGAAAAAGATGGCGTTTCCTACTACATTCCTTCTGCCAATACCATTTATCGTTCAAATATTTACAAATATGAGGCTCAGAAGAAGGTAGTTTATATAGAACCGGTTGTCACTTTTGAAAATTATACTTCCCAGGTTTTAAAAGTTCACCGCAAGCATGGGATGATGGGGATTTTATTTTCTGTAGCGAGCATGTTCCAGGACATCGTGGTGAGCGAGCTCAATTTTTTTCCTATGCTCTTTTTATTTGGCCCCGCCTCCTCCGGAAAAGATCAGCTGGCCGATGTATGCCAGAGTTTTTTTGGATTCCCGCAAACGGCCATAAACCTGGAAGGAGGGGTAAGCACTATCAAAGCACAGGTGCGAGAATTTGCCCAGTTCATGAATACAATTTCCCAGCTTTCAGAATACAAAAACGGTGATCCAAAACTTGACGGTGTCCTAAAAGGATTGTGGGACCGCCGTGGCTATAAGCGTGGAAATATAGACAGCCATGTGGGAACCGAAAGTATTCCCATTCTCTCTGCAGTATTAATGACCGGTAACTATGCTCCAGACCAGGAAGCCCTTATTACCAGGTTTATCTGGGAATTTATGGATAAAACCACCTTCAGCGATGATGAGATCAAAGAATATGAGAAGCTGAGCGACATGACAAAAAAAGGAATTAGTGCTTTTACCGATGAATTCCTGAAGCACAGGTCGGCCGTAAAAAACAATTTCAAATACAAATTCCGGGAATTTAAAGCCACGCTCGGTCAGAGGAGGCCGGAAGCGGTGAGTAGGATGGTGGCCAACCTGGCTGTGCTGGGCACCTTTTACCAAATGTTTCAGAATGAAATGAATTTCACCTTTACGCACCAGGAAATGATGGCGCATTTTGAAGAAACCATAGACAAGCAAATGAATAAGATGAGTAGTGCAAGCATTATCAACCGCTGGTGGGATTGCTGGCTTGCTTCCATGCGCGGCACTATGGCCGATCAGCTTAGGGTTTACCACGACTTCAAAGTGTCTGGAGACAAAGTGTTTTTCAATTTCACCAGTTGTTATAACAGGATATCCAGACAGTGGTTCTCTCAATATAAAGAGAGTGCCCCAGGCAAGAGCGTCATGATGGAGGCGCTTCAAAATGATGAATCCTGGATCGAAAAGAAAAAAGGGGAACGTTTGGCACCGGGAAGAGATTCCAGGAGCACAAGTGTATATGTGGTAGACCTCCACAAAATACCTGTAGAGGAAGAGCTCCAGTTCGCCCTTGATTTTCAGCTTAATGAAAATTCACTTTTTGCAAATCAGGACGATGACGATGAAAATTCATCGCGACCCCCTGTGACCCCCAAAGAAAAAAATAATGTTAAGGCGCAGACAGATTTGCCTTTTTGAGTTTCCAACACATCAACACATTTATTAAGTAATTAAGAATGAAAAAGTTAAGTATAAAAAGAGGTGTTGAAAGTGTGTTGATTGTGTTGGATTGTGTTGGAAGTTGTTTTGAGTTTCAAACACAATCAACACATATTTAAATATAATTCATTGAAAATGAGGTGTGTGGATGTGTTGAAACACGATTTTAAAAATGAGTATAACGCGCGAGCAACAAAAATTTTTTTATGAAAGTAAATGTGTCATTCAGAATAGCGGTTCCCGAAGATCTTAAAGTAGATTCCAGAACGCTAAAAGTGGGGCAAACCTATGCTGTTACTACAGATGAAGGGAAAACGATCCTGGGGATTTTCGCACTTCGGGGCGATGAAGATCCTTTTATCTTAAAATATTATCTGGAAAACCAATGGCTTTTAGTGCCTGAAAACGACCCTAATTTTTCTGAATGGATCCAGGAGAACGAGGAGCAACTATGTAACGATAGTGATTATATAACTTCAAAAATAACCGCACGGGAAACTTAAAAAAACAGTATAACCATGAACTACACTCCGTTAGAAATCGCACAAATAATTGGAGCCTGCCAAAGCCGCGAAGAGGTTGTTGAAGCCTGCACCCGCTTTAGGTATTTGCACTCACATGTTGCCCCGCTCAACATGTTCTTTATCGCCAACATGTCTAACAAAAGAATTGAATACCTGAAATATAAACAGAACTAATGATCACATTTTTGACCGAAAGATTTACCGAAATAGTGATAGGGGTAGGCGTTGGGGCCGCGATCTACGGTGCCATGTACTTTGTGGCCACCCGCTGTTTCGATGACGAAGACCCAGACCTCGATCCCTGGGACAGTTTCAATTAGAATTATTAATAATCAAATCTAACACTATGACTACATCAAATTCAATGCGGGAAATTGGACGGCAGATAAAGAAGCTTCTGCCGCCAGATCATCAGTTTACCGTGGTGATCTTTCCAAAATCGGGAAAAGGTTTTGGAACCTACATCTCCTCGGCGCCTATGGAAGAATCTGTCCTGGCCATGCGCGAAACTGCCGGCAAACTTGAGCGCCGGGAATTATTACCAACCTTAGAAAGTAATTGATATGACATTAGCATTTTCAACCACATGGCCAAAACATATGCCTGCACATATGGCCAGCCAACCCACAAATTTTGTTGCAAAAATAATGCGGTGTATTAGTTATGGATTTACTTCTATAGATGGTCCTATTGCCCCTTGTCAGGCTCATCTCAATCAGGCTTATGAAAAAGGAGTATTAGAGTACGGCTGGGCGAGGAATCATAAAAAAGCCCACACCATCCGGGAAGATTCCAAGGACCTGTGGAAGGCTGGTCGCGATATTCATTTTGTGATCAATAACCGCACAAAGCAGCGCTTCCAGTTTGCACCGGTGGTGAAATGTGTGAGCGTTCAGAAGGTTGAGATATCATTTATGAATGATGTTTTAGTAGATGGCAGGGAGCTTTCTTTTAATGAGATAGAAGTTCTAGCCAAAAATGACGGCTTCGATTCTGTGGAAGATTTTTTCTCCTGGTTCAATAAAGACTTCACCGGCAAGATTATTCACTGGACAAACTTGAAATATTAGGCATGAAAAACCTACTCTTTTTATTCCTGCTTATCCCTGCCATTTGTACTGCCCAGGTGAACTGGTTTGAAAAAGAAGCTTTCTTTTTCGCATCCACAGAAATAGATGTCAAAAATGCCTTTTTTGGAGGTACGGTAAACGACCGGGCTTATGATGGCATTTTTAATTTTGGATACAGGAACCGCGGTTTCCAGGTGCAGGCAAGCTATGAAAATTTTAAAGCAATAGATTTCTATTCTTTCGAATTGAGGGCCGGGCATGTTTTTAACCATGGCCGGCAATGGAACTACCTTCTCCTGGGAGGCCTTGGCTGGATACAGCGAAATGTGGAGTGGCTTCAAAAAGTGCTTTACCCCGCTGCCAGCCTCTCGGCACAGCTTGAGTACCACACCGGCAGTTTTTTCTTTCTGCTAAGGTGGGAGGGCAGGCTGCGAACCGATTTAAACATGCTGAAGCCTTCAGGTTTTGGCGGGATTGGATTCAAATTTTAATCAACTTAAAATCAAAATCATGAAAAAAATAACTTCAAAATGCTGCGGTACCGCCGTGACCTCTGTTGGCCGCACAACACAGCACGCCGTTTGCCTTAACTGCCATCAGCCCTGTGACCTGGTGGTCTCCATTGATACCGGCGGTGGCGCCATTGGCGGCAGTAACGTAGATCCTAACCTTAACATCCATTAGCCATGCCTAAAATTCAAAGCCATACCGTAATAGATATTACTCCGGAGAAATTCCTCAATGCCTGTGACAGCACAGAGCTTAACGAACTGGAGCTCCTGTTGTCTTCTCCCAGGTACCGGGAGAAAATGAATGAGGTGGAGATTGAGGACGAGTGGCCACAGGAAGAGTTTGAGAACCTTCCCATGGCCGGGCCAATTCCGCAGGAATTGTTGGACAGTTTTCCGGAAAAAGAAGTGCGCAGATGTCACCAGTGCGGCTGTACAGATGATGACTGCCGGCAGTGCATCGATCGCACCGGCGAACCCTGTCATTGGGTAGCTGAGGATTTATGCAGCGCCTGCGCTGAAAATGCTGAACCTGAAAAAACAAACCTATGATATTTAAACTTGAATTTGAGGATAGAACAGAGTATGCTCAGGCAAAGAATGAGCAGGATCTTTCAGAAAATTATGAAGCCGAATTTGGTGATTTTAAAGAAGCCAAGAAGGTTGAAGAGATTTCTGAGGAGGAAGCGAAGTTAATCATGCTTCGTAACCCCGAATTTAATGAAAACGATCCGGATGATATGGAAGAATTTTCCCTTTACGATGCAGTTTGTGGAGATATGTTTTGCATAGTCGCTTCAACTGAATGGACATAAATTTTCAAACCATGAAAGAACTTGATATAGAATACCAGTACCAGCTCTACCTTAGTAAAGTTGGGCTTGATGAATTAAAGATGTCTTATATACAAAGGCTGGAGACCAAAAGGGCATTTTACGGCGCCTGTGGCCAGATGCTTTTACTGTTCCGTGACAATATTGGAACTATTGAAGATGAATACACTGCAGTAACGCAAATGGAGAAATTATTTTCCCAGGTGCAAAAATTCTGGAAGGAGCAGATTTGAAAAGTTATGGAACCAAAGCCACACGTAGTATTATCGACCGGAAGTGCCGAAGCCGTTTTGTTTTTTGGAGTTTTTGAGCATGTATGCACGTTTAAAAACAATCCAGGATTGCGCCGCCGTTTCAGGCCGTGCTTTATCATATACCAGGAAACTTTGTACCGGCATCCTTTGACGCGTTTTAAAACGGGCGATGCAGGTAACAATTATTTTAAATTCTATGAGGAATTGAGCTGTGAGGAGTTTGATTGCCTGTTTTTTATGATCCTGGATGAGAATGAGGCATTTGAAAAAACAAAGGACCTGGCAAAAAAAGCCGCTGATTCTTCAGATCATATGGCAGATGCAATGGCTTATGCTATTCAGGCACACATGCAAAATCCTCCTGCAGTGAGTGGTCTCGAGAAGCGCCTTATTGACAACCTGAACATTCCAGGGCTGGAGAGTGCGCTGCGGGAAGCCGTAAAGAGGGAAAATTTCGAAGCTGCAGCCTATATAAGAGACAGGATCCAGGCACAGGATCATGTGATCATTGAAGATCCCGATGGAAAATTAATCATTAGAATGACTCAGGATGCAGTTAGATAGTCAATACCAAACACCCAAGGAAGTGTGCCGATACATGGCCTCTATGGTACCGGAAGGAAGTGTTCAGATACTGGAGCCTACACCCGGAGTTGGAAATCTTGTTGAAGCTCTTTTTCGTAGAGGATTTTCTCCAGAGTTTCCGGAGGATTATTTTAAAGAGAGAGATCGCTATTTGAAATCCAGCTGGGACTGCGTTATAATGAATCCTCCTTTTAGCTCTAAATCTGCTTTCATGGATAATGCTCCAGTAGAATGGCAAAAGGAAAAAGGAATGAAATTTGGCTACAAGATGCTTTTGGAAATGATGTCTATCTCCGCTAACGTAATCGCATTAATGCCCTGGTGCACGATAGCAGACTCAGATGTAAGATTAAGAAGGATTAAGAGCTTTGGTTTAAAATCCCTCACCTCTCTTCCTAGGAAGACTTTTGAATATGTCAGAATCAACACCATGATCTTAGAGCTCGAGAAAGGCTTCTCCGGAGAAACCACTTTTAAAGTATTCGACGAAATAGCGAAATCGAACCAATACAGCCTCCTGGAACATTGAACCTTCCAACCTTTAACCCTAAAATCCGCCCCTCCAGGCGGTTTTTTTGTGGCCAAAGCTGAGATACTTCCTTTTAATTCTTTCCGGCCGCGTTGACCACATCAGGCGGGCGTATGTCACACGAGGATTTTCACCCTCCTTTCCCTCCCTTTTATCAACCTGTAAAAAACTGTAACTTTGTAACTACAAGCGCAAAAGGCTGAAAACTCTATACTTTACAGGTTACAACTTATTTGTAACTATTAAATAGGTTACAAAAAAAATGTAACCAAAAGAAGGGGTTACAAAAGTTACAAAAACAGTCTTCCCATAGTTACAAACCGGTTGTAGTTTCTCACTTCCAACAAATACGGCTTCTAAGGCCTGTTTTTCCCCGCCGGTTACAGAATTACATTTTTTTAGTGAACTTCAGCCTGGTGACACAAATCTTCAGAAAAATAACCTGTCACACGAATCCAAGATTTTCACATCTATGTTTGGAGGGTAATTAATACGCCCCCAAATGAATACCCTAAAAATATTTACCCTGAAGATCTACTGCAATTTGATTTTGCTTGGCTACAGGGAACTCTCCTGGACAGAAAGGTTCTGGAGCTTTGTCAAATCCTTCCTGGCGTTTTCGCCTGTCGCTTTTATCCTGGGCGCGGTGCATGCCTGGTACCTTGAAAATGAACACTTCTTTTATGCGGTGAGCATCCTGGTTATCATCAACATGGTCTTTGGTGGCCGTATGCACTGGAAAAAAAGGAATTTCAACATTAAGCTCTTCCTTAACAAGACTTCAGAAATGATCATAAGCCTCACGCTCATCTACCTGGGCCTTGAGATGATCATTAGCCACGGCGGTGACAACTATGTTACCTCGGGCTTCAGGGCTGCCCTCCAGATGACTTCTCTACTGTACCCGTTCAGCAAGATCGCCAAGAACGTGCATATCCTCTCCAAAGGAAAGTACCCGCCGGAATGGATCATGAAGAAACTCTTCGATTTTGAAAAGACCGGCGACCTCAAAGAATTTTTAGACACACCAAAAACCCCGCAGCCATGACCCCAAATTTCAAAAAAGCCTTTGTTGAACTTATAGGAATAGAAGGCGGTTACGTGAATGATCCTACAGATCGTGGGGGAGAGACCAAATACGGAATTTCCAAAAGGTCCTATCCTCACCTCGATATCAGGAACCTCACACTGCAGCAGGCAGAGGAGATTTATTACCGGGATTTCTGGAAGGTAAACGGCCTTGACAATATTGTAAAGTACGAACTGGCCCTGGAGCTGTTCGATACTGGAGTGAACATGGGCGTTGGTGTTGCCCCACGCTTCCTTCAGGAAGCATTGAACTTAATGAACAGGAACCAGCGCGATTTTGCAGATCTCAAAGTAGACGGGAAAATTGGCCCGGTTTCCATTGCAGCTTATAAAAAAGTGGATGACAGGATCCTGCTCAAGGTTTTGAACGGGCTCCAATTCCGAAGATATGTGGAGATCTGCGAGCGAGATCCGGCGCAGGAAAAGTATTTCAATGGCTGGATGAAGAGAGTTTGAAGACATACAAGGGCTTACCCGATTATTGATCCTTAGTTATCGCTAATGTAGGCCGCTGTAATGCGTGAGTCAAAGGGGTGCGGGTAAGCAGATACGAGTCATACGCCCCAAATTACGGCAAGATTGACAGCCTGGAAAGACAGGCTTTTTTTCAATTAAACATGGGTTGTTATGGGCAAAATCAAACACTACTGCATTATTATAGGTTTGGCGCTTGGCGTATTCCTTTTTCTCATAACCGCCTTGATCATCCAGATAAAATTTGGGATATGAATAAATATATTTTTGTTCGCTGGTGCGCCAGGCTATTGCTGCTGGCCTTTTTCCTGTTGAGCTGTCTTATGTGCACCTCCTGCAAATCGGTCAAAAAGAGCAGCCACAAGAAAATTGAAAAAGTTTCTGAACTCGATCAGCGCGATATTAAGACTTCGGAAAAGATAGAGGCCGATGTTTCCATCCTCAGGATCACCAAAAATGACCGGGTGATCATTACGCCATTTGATAATTCGAAACCTGTACAGGTGATCAATGGGAAAGATACGCTGCACTTTAGCAATGCCAGGGTAAATATCAATTCCTCGAGCTCCAGCGAGCAGATCAATGATAAGACGGTTACCGGTAGGTCTACTGAAGAAAAAAAGACTTCAGAAAAAGAGACCGTGACCAAAGAAAAAGGCCGAAATATTGAAAAGAAAGGCACCTCACCAGCACTAATCTGGGGTTTGATCGCCGCCGGACTCCTGGTAGGTGCCTTTTTCTACTTTAGAAAACAGCTTCCATTTTAATAAGGTCAAAAACCTGTCACACCTTAAACGCAGCTCCAACTATACTTTAGCTCAAAATCAAAAATCATGAAGGTTAATGCCCTTTTACAGGATCTATTCAGAGCGCAGTGGCTCATTGATGTGCACAGCATTGCGGGCTTTGCGCCCATAGTGCAAAAGATCATTAGTGGAGAAGAGCTGGTACTGGGCAATAATGGAGTTCATAAGACTTTGATCGCCAGTGACGGGAGCGTGATTGTCAATACCAATGCAATCCTCACGCTTGTAGATAAGAACGGCCGCAGGGTTGCAAGGAATGAAGAGGGCGGTTATGAAGGCATTCCAAAAGGAACTGTAGCCCATGTGTACATGATGGGTGCCGTGATGAAATACGGCGACTGGTGTACTTATGGGGCCGATGAGATCGTGAACGCCATGCGCTTCGCTAATGAGAATGAAAACATTAAAGGCATTGTCTTTCATGTTGATGGTCCCGGGGGGGCTGTCTCTGCAATTGGCCCGTTCCTTCAATTTGCCAAAGAGAAGAAAAAGCCGGTGATAGGTTTGGTAGATGCGGCCATGAGCCTGCACTACTGGGCAATGGTCTCTGTATGTGACTGGATCATTGCCGACAATGATGTATCGGCCAGGTTTGGAAGTGTGGGCGTGATGTGCACCTTCCAGGACACCAAAGCCGTATATGAGAAATTAGGCTACAAGTTCCACGAGATCTATCCCGATGAAAGCCCGCACAAAAACGAGGCGTTTCGGCTTGCCCTGGAGGGGAAATATGAAATGATCAAAGAGGAGCACCTTTCACCCACTGCCAAAAAATTCCAGGGAGCGGTGAGGGCAGGAAGGCCAAACCTTAAAGAAGAAGTGGGCGTGCTCACAGGAAAAACATTTACTGCAGACCAGTCCCTGGAATATGGAATGATAGACGCCATAGGCAGCCTGCAGGATGCACTGGCTTATATAGACGTTATGCTTGACCTTAAAAATTTTACCCAATCTAAATACTAATTAAAAACCCCAAAAACCATGTGGAAAAAGATGGCGACCACCGTCGCATTTTTAATGAGTTACCTGGGTATATCGGAGATCCCGGTTACCGAAGGTAAGGTCAACTTTAAAGATGACCAGCACGCCCAGTTAAAGAAAGTACTGGGAGAAGAAAAAGCCCAGCAGGTTGTTGACGCGCTAAACAAAGAGCTGGCAGATGTTGCCAAAGAGAATGCCGATAACCAGGATCTAAAAGCCCGTGAAGCCGAGCTTAAGAAGGTTAGGGCAGAAGTGGAGGCAATGCTAAATGAAACTTCGCTCTCTAATGAAGAAAAAGAGAAACTTCTTGACGGCAGCGAAAAATCTGCAGATGGAGACATCAATGCAAGCCTTAACGCTTTAAAAGCTGCTCAAAAGAAGCAGAATGAAATGATCAAAAAACTGATGGCAGATCCTGAAGGAGATACCCCTGCCGCCATTGTAAAAAAGAATGTTTTGGATATGAAGCACAGTGCTACACACCTTTTTGGTACCGGGAAACAGTGGGATGCTTTTGAAAACCGCCCATGGAACGCCAGGTTAAAAGATGGTGGCATGAAAGCCACAGATTTTAATGAGTCTGGTGCTATTCCATTGCTTCAGGATGACATGGATCATTTTGTGCGCGAAAACCCGCAGGTTATTGAAAGTCTTTTTAATGATTTCGCCGAGCTGCCAAAGCAATGGTCTAGAAAAACTGGTGTTCTTGACAGGACTTCTTCCGGAAGAATCATTCCAGATGAGATCGTACAGGGTAGAAAAAAAGGTTGGGCTCCTAAGAACAACTTTAAGATCGCTGCCGAAGAAGGTCGTGTTTACCCTAAGAAAATAGATATCACCTTTGATGGTTACGAACTTCAGCAGGCAGAAACTACCTGGGTTGGACAGATCTACAACAAAGATGGATCTCACCCATGGAAAATGTCATTTATCGGCTTCCTTCTTACAGAGCTTGTAAAGCAACAGAAGTTGGACGATAGAATTGCCCAGATCAATGGGATCTATGCCAAGACTCCAGATGGACCTGGTAAAGCCGGTGCTGCAGTAAACTCCCAAAACGGTCTTTTATATCTGTACTGGATGTACCGTGACGTATTGAAAAAATACCGTCCATTCCATTTAGGAGAGGTGACTGAGGCTAACATTGTGGATTATGTTGATACCCTTATCAAGTCCATCCCAGAGGTTGACAGAAAGCGTCCGGGACTGGAGCTGCAAATCTCTACAGAGAAACTTGGATGGTACCGTAAAAAAGCGGGGATCCTTTACCAAATGCATTTGAGCGACGATGAAGGAAGAACTATCTACAACAGGAACCACCCGGTGAACTTCCCGAACATCATCTTCCAGGAGATCGTGGATATGACCAACACTTCTTTCATGGCTGTTACCCAGTCTAAGAACGTGGAGATCATGGACTACAAGACTTCTGAAAAGACAAGGTTCACCCTTACTCATGACAAGAGGGAAACCAACATTTTTGCAGACTACAGGCTGGGGATCCGTCTACAGTTCGTAGGAACAAAATTGTTACCTGGTGAACCTGCAGGTTTTGAAAAGCAGGTGGTTTGGAGTAATGATGTGCCAATCTTTGATTCTTCTGTTACCGTTCCCGGGTTCGATCTAGGAAACGGAATCCTTGAGGTGAACTACACCAACATCAAAATTGACGAAGATTTCAAAACAGACATCGCTGCGATTGAAGGAGCCAAGCAGGGGCAGGTATTGAGAATTACCGGTAATACCAAGCTGGCAGCTGCCACTAACATCAAGAATAATGAGAACATTGTTCTTGCCGGTGGTGCCGACTTCAATTTGAAAACCGGAGGTACCCTTACCCTTTATGTGCAGCCAGATGGCAAATTGAAGGAATTGAAGAGAACTACCCAGCCTGAAGTTTCTTCTGCCCAGGCCGAAGGACAGTTTGCAGATCCAATCATTGATGCCAAGTCTTCAAATGAATTCTACTATGTAGGTGCTGCCAGCGACACGCTTGATGAGATCATCAACGGGGTTGATAACAAGGCCATCAAGATCTACGGAAATGATGCTGCCGGTGTGAGCTTTACTGTTACAGATGTAGCAAACAACATTGATGTTACTGCAGATGCAGTACTGGCCACGAAAGCCGATTTTATCGAGCTGGTGAGAATTGACGGCGTATGGACCGAGGTAAGCAGAACCATAGCTGCAGTTTAATTAAAATTCTAAAAAGAAAATGAGAGGAATAAAAAGTGTGCCCGCACCGCAGAGAAGATCTGCGGGGGCACCTACCCCAAAAGATCCCGATCTGGTACTTATTAAAACCAGTGACATATTAGCCTGGCCTGCGCCAGATGCCGGCGGCGTGAACCTGCTTGGAAACTACGTGACGAAGCCTGGTGCCACAATGCACAAATTATATTCAACTCCTTCAAAAATAGGATCAGGTTTTGAATCTGAAGGAGACGAGGATGCAGTAGGCGTAATGCAAAAAGTTGATGCCAGCCACCCTGGTAACAGCGTGGAAATCCGCGAATTCATTCTTGCCGCTTTAGGTGAAAGCTTTATCATTTTGCAGGGAACCTGCAGGGATGATAATAAAACGGTATATGGAACCAAATGTTCGCCAATGAAGCTGAAGCCAACATTTGCAGATAATTCAGACGGCACTACGCACACCTTCGTTTTTGAGCAGTATATGAGGACAGACCAGGTACCTTACAACTATACAGGTGCCATGACCTTTGATGCTCCTTTTGCGGTGGCAGATAACAACCTTCCATTGCTTGAGGCTAATGGTACGGCCTACCAGCTTCCTGCTTTTGCAGACGAACTTGGAACTGCGCTTGATGTTGCATCCCTTGACCTTGCTCATGGAAGTGTAGTAAGTATCATTGGAGGCGGTGGCGATGAGCCTGCAGTACTTTCAGGTGGTGCTGCCACAGGAGCTGCGAATGTGGAAGTGATCCTTAAAGAAGGAACCAACTGGACTGCACTTCAAAATGCTACAATTTCCCTCGAGGTATTTGTGGCCGGTGCAACAACCTACTTGATAGAGAGATCCCGAAGTTAGGTCTTTCATTTATGTGTTGGTAAACCCTGCTTTCCTGCCCCCGGAAAGCAGGGTTTTTTTGTTGTCACACGCTTAATAAACTGCAATTGCAATATTTACAATCACATAAATAACTAACACTTATTAAAATGAAAGAAAAAGTCACAGCATTCCTGGGGAACCTCCCGAAATCGGGTTCGGAGCAGTTCAACAAAGCCCTGGAACTTTACCGCAAATCCAAAAATCATTCTGCTTCGCAGGTGAGATTTTTAAATGAGCAGGGCTATTCTAAAGAACGCCTGGAGATCCTTCTTTACGAGCTCAAGAAACTTCACAGCATCACAGATCTTGAAGTGGCGAAGGCAAGAAATGCAAAAAAAGCGGCCTTTAAGCAAGCTATTGAACCGGTTCCTACACCGCGGGAGGAGTTAATTGCTGAATTCGCAAAAAACATCGTAGCTGAAAACCTGGAGGAGCGTAGCGAAGATGAACTCAAAGCTATAGTAGAGTGCTTTCATGAATTATTTGAAGGAGAAAAACCTGAAGATATTGACTATAAAGTAGCTGCAGCGATTATCAAAGACCATTTTGTAAAAAATGCCGATAACCAGGATCTAAAAGCGCCTGTTGTACTGGTTCCTGTAAATGATATAGATAAAGCTCCTGTGGATCCTGTAAAAGAAACTTCAGAAGCAACACAGGAGGCTTCAGAAGCAAGTAATGAAAGTAAGGCGGTAACCCTTGAAAATACTAATGAAGTTCCTTCCCAGAAAACATTGGAAAGTTCAGAAGCAACACAGAACACTTTAGAAGCAACTTCACCAGTGGATTTTGGTAGCGATGAATATTACCAGGAGAAAAAAGCTGCTGCAGAGAAGGAAAAATTCCTGAAGCAGGATCTTGCCGATTTTGATGTGGAAGCTGAAAAATACAATGCCATCAAATCTTTTGCTGCCGTGCTTTCAGATTACATCAATGAGGATCCTAAGGACCAAAAAAGCGAAACCCTGAAGGCTTTTATTCTGGATGCAAAAAAAAAGTATCTGGAGAGCTAGTTAAGAGTTCCTCCTTTAGGGAGGAATTCCCTTTCCTGGACAAAGAAGACTGCCCCGATGAATTCAAGATCCTGGTAGCCGATAAACTTTCGGCCCACAGGAAATTCGAGAAACTTCATGAAGAGCTCACAGAGCGTATAAAAAACGGGCAGCCAGTTACCCAGAAGGATTTCCCGCAAATCGAAGCAGCTGCGAAAAGTTTCCAGCTTAACCAGGCAATTTTTGATGAGCTGAACTTCTACAATGAAAATGGGGAAGTTTTAGGAAAACATCCTAAGCTGTGGAAATTAAAAATGGAGCAGGAAGTAAAAACATATGATGAGCTCAAGGCGTATCGCCGAAGAAATACATTAAGAGCTAACATATCGAGAGATAATGCCAAGCTGAAGAAAATGCCGGAAGGACCTACCAAGGTAAAATTTCTTCAAAAGCTGGAGCAGTATGAACTGGAAAAAGAAATCATAGAGAGGAATTTTGATTTTAAGCGCTCAAAATAATGGCAAAAAACAGGTTTTTTGATCTTTCGGCTATTAAGGATCCTACCCCTGTGGAAGATCCCGGGCGTCATTACAAATCGAAGTTCCTGCTTGCCCATTTTGAGAATGTAAATAAGCTGGAGGGAAATCTCAAGCGACTCCCCAGTGAGGAGGAGTTTTTCTTCCTGCAAACAAACAATTCGTTTAATGCTTTCACTTTTATCCCCTTCGTCTGTAAATACGTAACAGTGCGCCGGCTTTTTGCCAGCACGTACAGTATTAGCCGTAAGGTGATAGAAGCATTAATGGAATTGCAGCGCACGGGCCTTGTGGGTGAAATAACTCTTTTGATTTCAGATTCCATGGTAAAGCGAAACCCGATGACCATTGATGTGTTATTGGCTGTAGCGGCCACGAATGGAAATCTTAAAGTGTTATTCGGCTGGAACCATTCTAAAGTCTGCCTTCTCGAGACCGCCTCCGGATATTTTGTAATTGAAGGATCGGGGAACTGGGCAGATAATGCACAAATGGAGCAATACACCTTTGCAAACTGCAGGGGACTCTATGATTTTAGGATGGACATATTCGCTCCGGAAAAAGCCAGGCAGGTTGCTGCGGGCGGTTATTTGAAAACAGTTCGCAGTGATCAGTGATCAGTGGGCAGTAAATTTTAAAACTATGCATACAGTCATTTTAGTTTCAATCATTGGCCTCCTGGCCTTACTAGCATTCAAGTTCGCAAAAGGAGGAGGACTACTCCTGTTTTGCCTTTTCCTTGTCTGTGCCTCAATTGTTTTGGTTAGTCTTCTAACTCTCCAGGAGTACAAACTGGCAATGATTCCCGGGGTAATTCTATTTGTTGCATTCTTCAGAATGTGGCAATCCTATAAACGATTTCAAGATTAGAGCTGTGGAAAAATTTATGAAATTTTATGTAATAATCTTTTTATTAATTGCCGTGGGATATATCCTTGTAAGGCTTTACGCCCTGGCAAATAGACCTTCTAGGGTGCCAAAAATGCGGAATCCGCCGCCGTCTCCGGAGAAGAAAATTTCGATTAAGGATGTTTATGAGTTCCTGGAGACCAGGGCACAGAATTACGAGACTATTCAGGACTGCCATAAAAATGAAGCCTTTCCTTTATACATCAATATCAACGAGGTGTATCATGTTCTTTCGATGTACCATAATGGAGAGTTTAAGGCCTTTTTGAAAGAGACCGAACTGTGTTACGATCACGGTTTTGGATGTGATGCGGATGATCATGAACTCCCTGAATTCCCTGCTGAAAAATCAAAAAAGTATGCCTGAAGAAGTAAGACTTTCCCAAGAGGAATTTGAGCAGATAGAAGATCTGGCCGCATGCAATTACTCTCCCGAGCAAATTGCAAAATACCTGGATATAAGGAAAGAAGATTTTATGGCTGCCTGGTACAATCACCGGCACCCGGTGCGGCATCACTATGATCGTGGCCAGCTGGTCGCAGATGTGGAGATCAATCAAAAGGCGCTGGAGACTGCAAAAGCCGGGAACCTTACCGCCATGCAGGTGTACCAGAAAAACAGGGAGACTGTTCACGTAGAGAATTTAAAAAAACAGATCCTTTTTGCCGGTGAAAATCTTGATGATGACGAATGAAAAAAGCACTGCAGAAATACAAAAATATTCAGGACATCGACCTTGACGCAATCTATGATTTTATAGACAATGGCGACCGTAGTCGGGCACCTCAGGAAGTAGTCGATTACCTGGATCTCATGGACAAAATAAGGGCAATGCATCTGCGCATTGACCGTTACGGCAGCAAAGATGCGATCGTAAACCATTTGATGAAAGTGGAAGGCCTTAGCCGCTACCTGGCAAATAAGGCTTACAACCAGTCCATGGAATATTTCTATGCCGATAATGATATTTCCAAGGAAGCCTGGAGAAATATCCTGGCGCAGCGCATGGAGAAAAACATTGCCCTGGCTCAGCAGCTGGTAAAAGATGTTGCCGATTCATCGAAGGTAAACAAAATGTATATCGAGATGGCCCAGGCGCTCGGTCTTCACCTTCCAGATCCTGAGCCGGTACCTGAGGGGGCTTATGATAAGCCGTACAAGATCTACACGCTTTCTATGGAAGACCTGGGCAAGGTGCCACTGCCTAAAAGAGAGCTTCGGGATTTCATTATGAAACTGCCTGAAGTTTCAGAAAAAGTAAAACTGATGGCCTGTCAGGAAGCAGGTTTGGAAGATCATTATGTAATATTCCCGGAAGAGAATGAGGATCCCCGAAAGTCTTAAACAGTCAAAAGATACAGAACTAAGGTTTGGAAGCTGGGCAAAACAGACCATAGACCTGGTTTCCCCTAAAGTGCTTATTGCCCTGGCCGGGCGTGGTACCGCTAAAACCACAGATATTGTTGCCGAGAGGGCAATGGATGTGGTTAGGGAAATGCCCAGGGCTTATTCTGCCTTTGTGGCTAACACTTATGATGATGCCGTGAGGAACATCGCCCCTTCGATGATCGAGGGATGGATAAGGAAAGGCTGGAAAGAAGGGCTGCATTACGTGACCGATGAGCGGCCGCCTAAGAAGTGGGACCAGCCGTTTAAGCCGCCCATGACGTATAAGCACACTATTTCTACATATACCGGGCATTTTTTCAACATAGGAAGTTTAATGCAGCCTTCCTCCCTTGCAGGTAACTCTTACCAGCACATCTTTGTGGATGAAGCCAAGAACTGCAACTTTGATAAGCTGAAGAAATTATTCCCGGCGCTGAGGGGGGATTTTACTGCTTTTGGTCATTCTCCATATTTCCTGGGCATGACCATCACCAGTGACATGCCTCGCGTGGGAGATGGCGAACATGATTGGATCCTGAATTATGAAAAAGAAATGGATAAAGAGCGGGTTCTTGCTGCCCTGCAGGCGGGAATGGAGCTCAACCAGATCAAAATAAAACTGATCAAAGCCAGGAAGCAGAGGAACAAAGCCAGGATAAAAAGTCTTACCAACCAATACGTGATGTGGTATGAACTGTGGGTGCGTTCGCGAATGGATCTTACCATGTTCCTTACCGTTTCCACATTTGCCAATGCAGAGATCCTTCGGAAGGTTTATTTTGAAAATGCACTTGTTTCCCTGGGAATCGAAGAATTTAAGAGCGCAATTCTTTCCCTGAAGGCAGAGCTGCGTGCCGGCGAAAAATTTTACATCAACCTAGGTGAGCACCATTACTATGATGACGGACTGTTAATTGAATATTACCAGGACAATTACAAGCTTACCGATAAAATTGGAATTGGCAGCTCGCAGGGGCTTCGGTACATCCAGCACAATAAGCCATTGGAGTGCGGGGTGGATTTCGGGAACCAGTGTTCTATGGTTTTGGGGCAGCCCAACGGCAGGTATTACTATCTTTTAAAAGATCTGCACACATTGGCCCCGGAATCTTCAAAAGAACTCGCAAAACAGTTCCTTGACTTTTTTAAAGGCCATAAAAAGAAAGTGCTCGATATGTATTACGATCGCTCGGGGAACCAATACCAGCAGGTGAAAAGAGACTGGGCCACAGAGATCAAAGATCACATCGAGAAATATGATGGTTTTTCTACTGGCTGGACGGTCAACCTGAAGTCCCGTAACCAAAAAACGCTTAGCCAGGAAGCTGAATATACCTTCGTAAAAAAGCTTTTTGGAGAGTATTATCCGGGTCTTCCAATGATGAAGATTGATAAGTACCAATGCAAACACTTGAAGAGCTCTCTCGAGCTTACCAAGACAAAAATGTCCAAGGACAGGAATGGATCCAGTAAGCTTGAGAAAGACAAGAGTTCTGAAAAGAACCTGCAGCTGAAGAATCTTCCAATGTTCTCGACAAACTTTTCTGACGCTTTTAAATACCTGGTCATGCGGCCGGACTGGCTTCGTATTGCAGATAAAAGAGGCGGGGGCGCACTGGTGTTGCCGGAAGTGGTTTAAAATCAGTGAGCAGTGCTCAGTGCTCAGTAGGCAGTAAATTGATTATATTTGGTAGAATCAAATTAAGACTATGACTGATCTTGACAAATTCCTGGAGCTCTACAGATCTGTAGGCGTTGAACCGGAAGTTGAAAAGAGGGGAGATAATACCTGGATCAAACTGGATAATAATATTGAAGGTGTTGATGGTTATCACGGTTTTTATACTAAAATTTACTTTGATCAAAATGGGAAATTCTTAAGCCAGGGGATATGGGAGTGATGATTTTATAAATGGAAGATCATGCAATTTTTAGAGGTGAAAATCTCCAGATAGTTTGTGGGAGTAAGGAAAAGGCTGAAGAGATGCTACCGCTTTATCCAGGTGCCAAAGTTTTCCCGGTTGAGTATGTAAACCATAAATGGGTGAAGAAAAATGATGAATAAAAAAAACTTACTGGTGAAGTAAGTTACAGGCCATCGCCCGAAGGGCGATTTTTATTTCAAAATCACCATTCAGGGAAAATTCGTACAATTAAATTATTCCTTCATCTGCAAAGCTGAAATAGCTTTCAGAGGTAATGATCACGTGGTCTAATAATTTTATATCCAGTGTTTCGGCTGCTTTCTTTGCTTTTGCTGTGAGGCTTTTATCAGCTTCCGAAGGGCGCAGGGTGCCGCTTGGGTGGTTGTGCAGCATAATAAAAGCGGTGGCGTTCGCTTTAATGAGATTTTGAAACATAATGCGCATATCTACCAAAGTGCCGGTAATGCCTCCCTGTGAAAGTTTGGAGACTCCTAAAATCCTGTTACTGTTGTTGAGCATCAAAATATAAAAACATTCGTGGTGCTCAATGTGGTCTTTTGCTATTTCCATGCCTACTTCAAAAACACAGGCGGAAGAAGAAATTTTTTTGCGGTCGGCTGTGTACTTTCCAAACTTGTAGGAGATAGATACTTCAGCGATATCAAAAAGGGGATGTGTATTTGTCATTTTTGAGAGGTTTTAAAATTCGTATTCTAAAAGGTCGCTTTCGTTCTGGTATTCCTCGATAAACATTTGCGCAACTGCCTGCGCTTTGTTAAATGCTCTTTTTGCTCTCTTTCTGAAAAGTCGGTATTCGTTGAAATTAAAAACCTTTGAAAGTCCTTGCTCCTGTAGAATTAATTTTACTTGGTCGCTAGTCTTTAAAGAATTACTTTTGCTTGTGTTGAGTTGTTTAGTCATAGCTCAAAGATTTGATTAATACCCCTGTTGCGTGCGAGCTTCAGGGGTATTTTGATTAATTAAATTTGAAAATCGATTATTTCTTTTTCGGTCTGCTCCTTAAGCTGCCGTAGTTCCTGCTCTACCTGCCCCAAAAGTTTCCCGATTGTTACAGGGTTGCTTATGGTAAACCTGTAAGAGCTATCCCCTGTAAACTCCATTCTTGACAATGTGCAGTCGTTACTGGCGTTGAAGTTTACCAGTTCATCCAGTTTCCTGTCAATTTTGGTTTTCTTTTCCGCAAGGCGGTTAAGGGTTTCCAGTTTTTTGATTCTTCCGTCTGCGGAAGGGTTCAAAATTTCGTCTACCGTGGTAGATGCTTTTTGTACTTCGGCGGTTTTTTTCTCCTGCGCCTTTTCCACTTTGGCAGCTTCTTTTTTTGCTGCAATTTTTAAGTCTTTCATAACTCAAAGATTTGATTGTTAAACATACTTAAAGATACAAAAAAGTCGCTTAATAAACGACTTTTTAACCTGATTTTTAGCGTTTTACACTAAAAAAAATCACTTTTTTTGACCTCAAAAGCGGAAAAAATGACCTCAAAACGGCCTCCGTTTAAAAGTGAAAATTTTAAAATGCTGTGAATCAGTCAACAAACCCTTTGCACTAAAAGTGCAAAAGGGTTTGTCTGACGATTGACCCCGTCCCGCTCTCTCCCGTGGGGGCAGTTGCAAACCCCTCAAAAGGTGAGATATATGACCCCTTGACCCCTCCGCAGCCCGCGCCCTGCGGGTGTTTTCAGGTCATTTTAGGTTATTTTAAGACCATTTGTTTACCTGTGCCCCTGGAGGAGATCCCGCCTTAAATCGACTCTTGTGGCCTGTGGTGGCACGTCCAACCAATAGCCTGCAACCACCAGTATTTACAGGTGGTTTCCGCTGTCACACCCTCAACCAGTTGCTATGGTTACACTTGTAATATGAAAGCAACCAGAACTGCCAGGCTCTATGCTGTCCTTAAGCGAATGAGGGAACTAACCAAAGCAGGTGTGCCCTTTGATATAGAGTACATCTCGTACCAGGAAAAAGCAGGTGTCACCGAAGGGGTGAAGAAAGTACAGGGTATCCAGTTGCGAACCGGTATGAGCAAAGCCCACAGTGATAAAGCCGATGTCCTGGTAGGATATATCAGGGACGGAAAGAACCGCTGGTTCTACTTACCACTACTAATCAAGTTTAATAACAAGTTTATTGATGAATATTGAATTCTTTGGGCAGAATGCCCTGGTCGAGGCAGAAGACAATGTCTTTTCATTTGAGGTGGCCGAGAGCCCACGAGACCTGCATGAAAGTAAGGTAAGAAATGGTGAATCATTGGACTGGAGCAATACGGTAATCAACCATCATATAGACGGTTGGGGAATCCACCCATACGGTAACAATGACAACATACCTAAGGTAATTAAGGATGTCATCCAGAACAACCCTAAGGTGCCGGGTATCATGCGTAAGAAGGAGGGTATGCTTTGGGGAGAAGGCCCAAAGCTGTACACCGAGAAGTTTCAAGATAATATCCTTGTGCGCAGCTGGCAGGATGACCCCGAGGCACAGGCATGGCTCGACAGCTGGGATTGTGAAAAATACATTCAGAAGTGCGTTACCGATGTCTCGCACATCCAGGGGGCCTTCACCAAATACTATCGCAATAAAGGAGGCCGTTTTGGCTCGGCGAAGGTTGCCAAACTGGAGCATGTGTCTTCAGAAAAAGCACGTCTTGCATATAGGTTAGACAGTGGCAGGCCAGATCCTACCCATGTAATGATCAATGATTTTACCATTTCCCACATTGATCACCTTACAAATTTTAAAGTCTATGACCTTTTTGACTTCATGGATCCTTTTAAGCATCCAAACAGTATCTACTATTCAAACATGTACAGCTTTTGTACAGACTATTATACGGTGCCCGACATCTATGGTTCCCTGGAGTGGATAAGAAGATCTACTGCAGTACCGCTAATCCTCAAGGCACTTTCCAAAAATTCTATCAATGCCAAGTATCACATCACCTCACCTCAAAGCTTTTGGGATAAAGTAGAGCGTGATTTGCAAACGCAGTGTACAGATAAGAATAAGGATTATGAGCCTAAGATGCTCAGTGATTACAAGACCAAATTTCTCCGGAAGATATCCAAGGTACTCTCAGGAGAGATCCAGAGTGGGAAGTACTGGCATACCGTTAAAACTTTGAACGTTGATGGATCTAACATCATAGAAGAAGGATGGGAGATCAAAGCAATTGACCAGAACATTAAGGAATTTGTAGATACCCAGATCAAGATTGGGGAGACTGCAGATCAAAATGCATCTGCCAGTGTTGGGGTGCATACCTCCATTGGCGGTACCGGTGTCTCCGGAAGATCAGACTCCGGTAGCGAGCAGCTGTATGCTTTGCTCAACTACCTGAAGACTGGCGTAAACATTGCCGAAATGATCGTGATGAAGCCTATCAATTACGCCTTAAAGGCAAATTTCCCCGATAAAAAACTCAAGCTCGGCTTTTACCGTACTCCTATCGAAAGGCAACAGGATAAAAGTGAACGCGACCGCGAAAAAAACCAGATCTAAGCTATGAAACTACTATTTACAGACGGTAAAGGGGAGCCTAAGGAGCTTCTGGGCTTTTTGGATGCCGATATGGAGATCAAAAAGATTAAAAGTCAGCTGTTCACTGCAACCAGGGAAATTAAGCTGATCATTGGCGAACCTACCTACGATTATTTCCACACGCTATACTCAAAGGGAGAGGAAAACCCCTTAAACGAAGAGGAGGCTTATTTGCTGTACAATGCCAGGTATGCTATCATGCTGGATGCCATTCGTCATTATGCTCCTTCCGGGGATGTGAATTTTACGAAGAATGGCCGAAAGATGCGCAATGAAAACAACCAGACCGCAGCATGGGAGTGGATGATCAACAGGAGCGACGAAGCCCTGGAGAAAGATTACTACAGGGCCGTAGATGCTTTACTGGATGTGCTTGATGAGATTAATCCTGTAATCCAGCCCCTAAATGGCGAAACCGCAGAGGTGAAATGGAAAGCTACAGATGCTTATCTCCAAACGCACCGCTTGTACGTGCGCAGTACTAAAGATTTTGATGAGTATTTCCCAATCAACTCCCGACTTTTATTGCTTAAGCTTCAACCGGGGCTGGCACAATGTGAGCGGGTTCATATAGTGCCAAGGATAGGAAAAACCAGAGACACGGCATTAAAGGAGGCACTTAAATCAAATTCTGAAGAAGGCCTGGATGAGGATTTACTTGCGCTTATCAAAGAAGCTTGCGTCTTCTACGCCCTGGCATGGGCAGTACGCAGGCTTCGGGTGTCGATCCTGCCTGAAGGTATTTTGCAGCGGTATAGCGGCGAACGTGTCAACTCTAAAAACAGTAAAGTGCCGGAAAAGATGGAAGCAGAACTTACCGCCCAGTCATTTGAAGCTGATGCGGAAAAAGTGCTTCAGGCTATTGAGATCCACATCAAGGCTCTTAATACAATCGATGAACCGGCCACTGAGTTCACCACAGATCCCAACTTCGAATTTGATGATGACGATAATTTTGTATCAACGTAAACACCACACATAAAATGAAAATCTTAAAAACAATCGGGCAATTTCTTATTAACCTCTGGCCATGGAGCAGGGAAAGGAAGTTCAAAAAAATAAATAAAACCCTACAACAGGCCGTGGTTGAACAGGAAAAAGAGCGCGTTGAGTTCCTCCAGGAGTTCAGGTTCTACCTTCGCAAATATCTTCGTAAAGATGCCTCCGGAAAATACATTCCCATTAAGAGCAAGAACAAAGCCGAGATCTACGAGACCGTTATGGCTGTTCATGGTGCCAGGCTTCGTGAACTGAACATCAAATTTTCCAAGAACCTGCGCATCAGCCTATGATCACCCTCGAGATCCAGGAAACCAACAGGTTTTTTAAACTTCCCGAAGAGCTGGGCGAATGTGATTCCCGGCAGTACCGGGAAGCCTGCCTTCTTATATACCGCTACCAGCAAAATGAAATGTCTTATGAAGATTTCAGGGTAGAAATGCTGTATAAGCTGCTTGACCTTGAAAAAGGCTCCAAAAAAGGCCTTTTTGACAGTGAAAAACTGGAATTGCACAGTAATATTTTCAGCCTTTCCTGTTTTGTAGATTCATTTTTTGAAAAGGATGAGCATGAGGAAGTTGATAAACTAAACCTGAAGCTTTACTACATCGATAACAAGATCAGGGAAACAAGGGTCGGCGATTATGACTTCATTGGCCCTGCAGATGAGTTTGAGGACATTTCCTGGGGCCAATATATGGATGCGCTGGAGGTATATTACCTAATAGAGAACCAGCCCAGCAAAGAATTGTATTACGAGCTTATGGCCATCTTTTACCTGCCAATGGGAAAGAGGTACGATCGGGATAAAACAAATCGGTACCTAAAGCACATCCAAAAATGCCATTTTGGAGAGGTATATGGATTTTTCCTCCTGTTTGCCAGTTTTCAGAGCTATCTTTTTTCGGCTACGATCTTTTACCAGGGCAATGAGCTGGATCTTTCCATCCTGTTCCAGGATCCTGCAGACAGGAAGAAGGAAACGGAACCAAAGAGTAAGATCCCGGGAATAGGCATGAAGAGTATTGAGTTTCAATTAGCCGGCAGCGGGGTTTTTGGTCCTCTTAAGGAGATGCGAAAAACCAATTTTTGGGAAACCATCCTCAGGATATACGACATCAGGAAAAGTGATCTGGATGCAAGGGCCGAAAGAGAAAGACAGGAAGAAATAGCAAAATCCAAGAACAAATGATATTAGTTTCAGAACTCAGGCGCTACGTAAAAGAAAAAGAGGCGCAATTGGCCGGCGTGAAGTCCTCTTTTGTAGTGGTCGAAAAAGACGGCCTGGTAAAATACCTGGCTGAGCTTGCAGAGAAAGACAACCAGATCATGGTTGCCGTGATGCCAGATGCCCGCAGCTCTGGGAATGAGGATAATGTGAAAATGAACAATTCCCTGGGCTTTTTCTTTCTGGAGAAAACAGATTACAGTGAATCTGTTCAGGATAAATGGCTGGATATCTTTGAGCGCACACAGGAGACAGCTTTGGAATTCACCAGGATGCTCATTGATGAAAAAACCTATGGCGCATGTGATTTTAACCAGTACCTGGATCCACAGAACATGAGCATTACACCGGAAACCGGTCTTGCCGGTTGCAATGGCTGGAGCGTGGAATTTTTCTTTAATACTCCGTTATAAGCTTCTAAAAAAGTCGTATATTAAACGAGTTTTTAGAGCTAAAAAAATGGAAGAACAGGATATAAAAGAACTCTTTTACGAGGAAGTGAATAAAAGAGGAGTAGGTAAAAAAGTGGGTGCCACTAAAGATCAGGTGTATCGCTGGAGGCATACTGAGGATGTTTCGATAGCCGCCATGCTTGAAGTGCTCTGGAAGCTCGACAAACTTGAATTCAAACTGGAATGAAAACATTAGACCGTCGCGGGGAAAATACCGAAGCCATTCTTAAAGGCCGCTTTGTGGAGGAACAGCTCCGCGAAGAAGCTACAGATATTAAAGCTGCACAGACCAGCCTCATGAGCCGCCGGGGTTTTCGTAGTGCCGACTGGTACGACAAGCGAACCTTCACGATCTCGGGGAACCAGATGGATTATGATCATATGCCGCGGCACCGGTTTGTGGACATGAAGACCAGGAATACCAAATCTCAAGGCAAGATCCGCAAAAAGAGCCATCCCAACCATAACCGCATTTTCTATGGCCATGCTAATAATTTGATAAAGAGGCTGCATTTTGGATATACAGAGGCTGTCAAAGAGCAACTGTCGCGAGACCTTGACGAATAAGTAATTTAGATTTATGGTTTTTTAACCATAAACTTAATTACATGGAAAAATTGTTACGTGAACTCGACGAGCTCGATTCCAGGGAAAACCACCTTGAAACTTTTGACAACCTGCTAATGGTTTACCTCTCCAGTAAGGATGCCGATTCTCATGAAGAACGGGTAAGTATCTTACTTCTGGCCAGCAAGCTTCGCAGGCTCTTTATGTAATTTCACAGCAGTGTACCCTACCACTGCTTTTTTTTTGTAAGTTTATTTCAGCAACAACTTTTATTTTAAGCGTTTATGGAAACAATTCTAATCCTGGTAATTGTGGGATTGGTTATATACATTATATGGCCAAAAAAGAAAAGGGAAACTTCATCCCAAAAATCAGGTTCTCCTCTTACTGCAGGAGAAGACTCAAAAACCAAAAATTTAACCAAAACGGTTTATCCTTCAAAGAACAATTTCAATCTGGATCTTAGCACTGAAGAGGAGGATTCAGGTAGGGAATATTTAGAGGAATATTACGACATTACAGGGGTCCATATCCCCTCCCGGAAAGATTATATCTTAAACCATTGTGAGGAATTAGATCCTGTTTTCTTAAGGAAAGAACCCTCAAATCCAGTAAATCCTGAAGCAGTTGCAATATATCATTACGAGCAACTCATAGGATATATTCCTGATATAGATCTTGACGATGTGCACAAGTATTACGACCGGATTTCAGATGCCAGTATTTCAGAAATTGAATATGATGGGGATTTTCTTCGGGTGGAAATCAACGTTGAGCACGAAATAACCAGGAAGAAATCAAAACCTAAACCAAGTGCTTCTACTTCAAACCTAAACCCCGAAGACTTTATGCGTTTTAAGCAAAATGAAATTCCCTCTGAATACCTGAAGCCAAAAAAAGAGGGAGGAGATCCAAGCAGTTACTTCTACGGAAAAAAAGTTTGTATAAGTGGCTCCCTGGATAATTTTCCTTACCGGGCAGAGCTTGCTAAACATCTTTGGGACGTAGGAGCAGATGTGGATACCGGGGTAGGTAAAACCTGTAGTATTTTAATAAGTGGAGAGGGCGTGGGGCCTTCTAAGCTGAAGCAGGCTAAAGCCGGCGGTGTGCAAATAATGTATGAACCCGAACTTATGGAAAAACTTAATGGATTTAAATCAAGCTTTGTATGAAAGTAAATTCCACCTATAATGAGCTCTTTAAAAAACCTCTTGAAGAGCGAAGCGATCGTGAATTATTATACACCAGGATCATTCTGCAGAGGGAGGCAAATAAACGTCTCCAAGCAATTGATAATAATCTTAAATTTTTCTTTTACCTCACAGTTTTTGGATTGATAGTCGCAATCTTAGCTTACATCGTTATGGAATCGAATTCTTAGCTTTTTAGAATTCTCTATATTTGTTGTGCACGATTAAACACAACAAATGGAATTAGAGAAGTTTAAAAAAATGGCCCAGGGGAGCGCCGGTTCGAGTCCGGTTACTTCAAACGTTGTGTTTGTCGTGCACCACCCCTGGGCCTCTCTATTTAAACCATTTTGTTATGCACGACAAACACAACACCGCCGGGGACTTTATTTATTACCGAAACAACTCCGACCTGGAGAGCCGTGAAGGCATCGAGGTGGAAGCCGGTAGTTTATGGAAATTGGATCCAAAAACAAATGACCTTATCCTGGTCGACGATGACCAGTATGCTTCTCATCCTCTGGATGAAAAGCTTTTTACTCAGGAATAAACATTCTAAAATCAAAAATTAAGCTCACCACCGGTGGGCTTTTTTCATTTCCAGCACTTTAAATAATGCACCTGTGTATTTTGTCACACGCTATTTAACACCTGTGCAAACTTTTTAATATATATTTGGCAAAAGGTTTCCTACAAATGATCTTAAGCCAAAAGGTTCCAAATCTGACGAATATATGTGGAATTGCCCTGGACTTTTCTGCGGTGCCTATTCCATCTTATGCCGATTATGGGCAGCCTTTTTACGATTCCTATTTAGTGGAGAGCAATGCGCAATCGGTCTACTTCGGAAAGCGCAGCGTGAGCTTCTCCGAAGATCTCCAGGAATCGCCTGCAGGTGATTATTACCAGATCAAGGTAAGCATCCAGTTTCCCGGTAATGATAAGGACAGGGCCAGGAGGATTGAAGAATTCAGGAAAGCCAAATTTGTCATGGTGCAGCTCAATGGTGGCCGTGTTTTGCTCATTGGCCGCAACGATTTTTTCCAGAACGCCAAGCCCAGGGTGAAGATAAAAAGCAACGAGCAGTTAACCGCGGTTGAATTCACCACTACTTCGATTTCCCCAACAGGATTTTTACCCGATTATAACGCCGGATTGTTTCCACATTCCATTCCTATTAATTTCTTAAACGCTTCTTAAAAATGTCACTCAATTTTAACATAGAACTCAAACAGGATGATCCTCAAAGAGTGATCGAGCTTAACGGCGTACCTACCAGGTTCTATGCCACTGCCGAGGAGTTCAACCTGCTGGTCATGGTGATCAACCATTTACTGGGCAAAGAAAGCGCGTTGTACAAAGGAGAATTCGATTTCATTGAAGAGCTCGAGGAAAAACATCCGCTCCCAGAACCGGGATCTTACGCACACCTGCGAGTGGTAGACGGTGATGACATTTTTTGCCGGTGGGACAATACCAATAAAAAATGGATCCAGGACGGCCTGGTTAAAGACCAGCCCGAAGTAAATATAGGTGTGGCCGAGAATATTCGTGCCGTGCTTGAAGCAACAGGCACAAAGTACTACGGCACAAAAGACGGCGTGGCAGGCGTTTGGCCATTTCCTCAAGGCACCGGCGGCTCCCCCGAAACTTTCTCCGGCTTCAAGATCAACAGCTTTTCCAACGGTTACCAGGGCGGCCTCGAATGGAGGCCTTTTGCCAACTTTGAATTTGAAGGCAATCCCTTTTCTTCTGCTGCGCTTTTGACACCAACCACCGCCGATATCCCCGCAGGGGAAAAAAAGTTTGCGGCCATTGTACTTAACTCCAATGGCAGTATCACCCTGGCGCAGGGAGATCCTGCCGTGAACCCTTCGGCACCAAATATTGATGTGGCCACCCAGATCATCCCCGATGGCGGACTCATCCTCTTATCCTCGGGCGCGGCAACTCCCGAAGGTGTCTCCTTGCAAAAGATCTACACCAATAACAGCGGAATTGCCGGGGGTGAATGTGATACATCTGCATCTTTTGGAGCTGCAAGGTGGGATTTCAATTTTAACGATGGTGAAGACGGTGTGTGTATTAAGGGAACCCAACTGCAGGCCAATGACCGCATCGAGTTCACCCCCGAAAATGCCATTCCCATTGCCAATTTCACCGAGCTTACTTTCAAAATCAAGAACCTTGTAAATACCGGCCTGCCTGCTGGCAGTTCTGGTGGTTTCCGTTTTTTACTAACCGGAAGTGTCCTGGTAAATGGCAATGTGCAAACCACCACGATTTTACTGCCGCAGTTTCAAAACTCCGGCTATGAGGTGACCAACACCACCTCCTGGCAGTATATTTCGCACAAGTTGCCTGCCACCAGTCTAATAGATGTCACCGGGATTTCTTTCATTTTTGATCATGGAGATCCAACTGTGGTTCCTACAATTCTCCTGGACGATATCAAATACAACGACGGCTCGGCTCCCTCGGGGGAGAACTACGCGACTGTGGGTTATGTGGACAGGCTTATTGCTGAATTAAAAAAATATGCAGAAGACCAGGACGCCACCACCCTGCAGGCTGCAAAAGCCTATGCCGATTCTTTAGATATTGGCGGCACCGCAGATCATCTGCACGATTCTTACGACACTATCCCTTTAATGATCTCAGGTCAAGCCGGACAAATAGACGGGGAATATTATCTTGTTGTAGATGCCAGTGATGACCCAACTGTAGGTGCAGGCTGGGCGCTATATGAATACCTGGGCACAACCCTTGGAACCCTTGAAGATTACCGAAAGCTCTCTGAAGAAGAAAGCCTTGACGTGCTCTACTACGACTACGCGCAGGACATCGCCGATGTGCAGGCCGAAGTTGATGCGCTGGAGGTGAGGGTTACGAATCTTGAAGCCGCAAGTGGAGCTAGTTCGAACATTTCAGCAGGAGCTTTTACAGGAGAATTAAATGTTTCAGGAGGCAACAGATATTACGATGATTATGTTTCAGGTGCGGTTGTTAATCTTTCTCTTTCTGAAACTAAGGTATTGGGCGCAACAGCAACTGTTAGAATTAAGGGAGATTTAACAGGAACAATACCTCCAGACTGGAATTTTTCAGGACAACCAGTAAACAGCAATTCATCAAAATATAACGAGTTATCCCTTTTGTATGTTAAACCAGGAGATATTAGAATTGTAAATCGAGTTGTAGCCTATGTAGATGCTACAGCACCTTCAGCTCCAACAAATGTTCAAATTACGAATATAGCGGATTCAAGCGCAACTGTGGCTTGGAACGCTTCAACAGATATTTAATTATGGCAGTAGCAGGATATAATATATACTTAGGAGGGGTTAAGAAAAACACCTCATTAGTAACTGATCTGAATTATGCACTTTCAGGACTTACACCTGAAACAACTTATAGTGTCACTGTTTCAGCGGTTGATCATGCAGGAAATGAAAGCCCTCAAAGTGCAGCGGTTAATTTTACCACAACAGCAGCCCCCGCGACAGGATATGAAGCAGAATATCAAAATTGGCTGAATTATATAAATTCGAATGGGTTTACCGAACCTACAATAGAACAGCAGGAAATTGACAACTTAAAAATTAAGCATCTAAAAGATATAGGAGCGTATAATCAATTAGATACAATAATGATAGGTAATTCAAATTACACGCCTGAATCATGGGCTAAAAATGCCTATAGAGTTGATTTTAAAAACCCCGGCTCTTTTACTCTGTATAATACAGCTGGATTAGAACCATCTTTTACTTCAGGTCAGGGATTTAATGTTGTTGGAGGGTCTGGTAAATATGCTAGAACAGGTTTTATTCCAGCTCAACACGCTGGGAATATGACAGGGGATAATATGTCTGAAATATTTTCTCTTTTCAATGTCCCGGCAACATATACGGCTGCAACTTACTTTGCAGGAGGTAGAACAGGAAATACTATGTCACAAGTACTGTTTGGAATTAACAATCCCAATTCAATGCTTTTAAGATTTGGAACAACAACAGGCTCTTATACTTTAGATCATTCTTTAATGAACTCTCATTTTCATGTATATAAGAATAAAGTTAATATCGAAGGTACAATTACTAATGTATGTAAAGTATTTAGGAATGGAAGTGAAGAAGTGGCCGGTACAGTTGGAACAATATCTAACATACTTGAAAATACAGAACAATGGCTACTTGGAGTAAATAATTCAGAAAATTTATTAGGGAGCAATATGAATATAGGTATAAAATATTATCTGAGAGGTGCGGCATTAGACACTCTTAAAATGGAAATCTATCAAATAATGAACGAAATATACATCCCGTGATAAATCCATTCTTTCATTCATTATTATCGTTAACCAACGAAGTCAGAGACGTCACAGAAGTAGGCGAATCTTTGGCTTATACGTGGTTTGGAAGACCAAATTATGCCTATTCAGAAGAGGCTCAAAAGTACTGGATTGGATCTACTAAAGATATTGCTGAAGGTACTACGCAGCACATTACAGAATATGATATTACTGAGGACACATATACAACCACACGAGTAGGAACTGTTTTTGAAAAAGACGATCACAACCAGGTTCAAATAGTGATAAGAAGTTCAGACAAGAGACTTTTAGTTTTTTATTCAGAACATGTAGGAAATTCTTTAAGATATAGAATAAGCACCAATCCTTTAGATAGCTCATCTTTTGGAGAAGAAAAACTTGTTCCGGGTGGAGATGCTTATAAATTCTCCTACCCATCTCCCTATCAAGCATCTAATGGAGATATTTTTGTTTTTTGGAGATTCACGCCTCCAAGCATAGAAGAAGAGTGGTACTACGCAAAGTCAACAGATGGCGGTGAAACTTGGAATACATCTGTAAAACTATACGCTACAGGCTACAGGGCTTATCTTGTAAGTAGTCAAGACGGTGATAAAATTCATTTCTTTGGCAATAATGGACACCCAGAAATAAACAATGATCTTAATATAAATTGCTATCATTTTTCCTTTGATTTGACAACAGAAACGGCTTATAATTCCGTAGGCACTTCTATTGCTCTTCCAGTAACACCACCTTTTGCTACTCAAGTAAATAGTGCAGTTAGAAATGATACTTCTTGGATATTAGATGTTACCACCAAGAATAATTTACCGAGGGTTTTATTTGTTTTTTACCCGCAGGGTAGAGCTAATGATTTTTTAACAAAAGAATTGTGGTTGTCTGTTTTTAATGGAACGGAATGGATAAATACATTAATCACTACCACTTTAAGCGGATATATAGAAGATGATGCTTCCGTACAAGAATCTGCTTACCCCGGAGCTTCGAGGTTCGACAGCACTAATCCCGATATTATCTTTATGCCTAAAGAGGTGAATGGTATTTTAGAGATTTTCAAAGTAGATATTAGTGTTAGCCCAATATATTTTGAGCAATTAACTTTTGATTCTGAAGTCCATAATTGGCGGCCTATTTCTGTTCCCAGTCCTGTAAACAATCTTCTGTGGTTAAAGAATAACGATTATAATATGTGGAACGACTATGATATTTCACTTCAGACAAAAACAGTTCAGGTATGACCCTAAACACCGGTACCCGGAATTTCCCTAACAGTTCCTTTTGGCTCGACAAAGAAAAAGTTTGGGATAAGCCCTAAGAATCAAAACCAGGAAGCCCTGGGTTAATTCCCGGTGCCGGTTAATTTGAAAAAACCTACTTATGAAAAACCTACTCAAAATCTTCAGCAGCAAAAGCAACTTCTTCATTCAGCCTCAATTGGCCGGGGATCTTGGAAGAAGAACATTCCTTTCAGAAAAAAGAAAGGATGTAGACGCACTTCTTTCTATTTGGGGTTATGAACTCAGCCAGAGGCAAGTGTACCTCCAGGCCTTTGATTACTTCGTAAACCATCCCAAAGATTTCAACGGGGCCTCCATGACCGAAGATCTTTGCGACATTCCCGGCCTCGATCTCGATGCCATGCTGCACGACTACCTGTACGTGGTGTACAAGGCTTCGGTAAGCTGGAAGTACCAGATTTTGAGCGATAAGCTTTTCCGCAGTGAAATGAGGAGGCGGGGCAAAAGCAGCTGGAACCGCGGCTACCGCTTTGTAATGCTGCTCCTAAAATGCCCTTTTTGGATAGCCTGGTGCTGGGCCGTAAAAGGCCGCAGGATCACCGCCATGGATAAAATCAAAATGGATTATATCTTCTTCACCCTTGGCCTCGAAGAGCGGGTGTGGCATAAAGAGTTCCGCGGCGAATTGACCTGGGCGGCAATTATACTGGCGGTGATCATTGGGTATATATGGCGGGTTTCGCTTTTAGACTTTATTCAATCCCTTAAATGGCTGGTGGTATGAAAAAGCTGCTTTTCATCCTCTTTTTTTTAGCTGCTTCGGGAGCTTCTGCCCAAAAGCTATACACCAACGCCCCCGACGTGGTCTATCCAATTTTGGAGGAGTATGTGGCCGAGAACTATCTGCGCAAGCAGGGCAGCTTTGAGATGATCCACCGGCTGGACAGCATTGTTGTTAAAGACATTCCCTTAATCAAAGTAGATGCGAATGAAGATCGCCCTGCAGGGATCTATAAAGTGTACGGTTACCACAAGATCAGTGGCGGCAAAGAGTGGATTGAGATTGATAGCTCCCTGCTCTATAACCCGCGAAAATTCCATGCCACCCTGCTGCACGAACTCAAGCATGCCGCCGGGCAAAAAGAACATATAGATGCCACCGGCTACAGCTTTGACCATCCTATCTATGAAGACCTCATGGCCATTCCCGCCTACCCCTACTACATCCCCGACGAGAAGTGGCAGCGCATGAAGAAAAAATATTACGATTCACTTTCAAAATCTCCCTCACCATGAAAAAATTACTGTTGCTTTTTCTCTTAACCGCTACTTCTTGTGTTGCACAAAAAAATTCCTTCCATGTTACCAAGGTAAGAGCCACTGTTAGTGCTATTGATCAGGGCACCGCAACTATCAAAACCAATCACAGCGGGATTGACTACCTGGTCGAAGCCGAAGATGTTGAACTTCAAAAAGAATACTGGTTCAGGCTGGCCAAGATTGAAGAAAGCCACTATAGGACCAGACGCGCTACAATTCTTGAAAAACCTGTAAAAACCTGCAGGACATCCAGTGCAGAAGCTCAAGACTATCTCGCAGGGGTAGCAGAATTTGATTTTCAGAAGGATTATCATCGCGATGAAGAAGCATCAGTGAAGGCAGTTGTTATTATGGTTTCTGCAAATGCGGCGCTGTTACAATTTGGGCAAAGGAAAATCAGAATATTCAATGCTCGCAGTTTGGAAACCGGTAAAGAATACCATTTTAAGCTGTGGAACATCACAATTTTGGATAACGGTTTTATATGGGCAGATGTTATTGGCATCCCTGTCAAGTCCTGTAAAACGGTTCTTGCCGAAGCCCGGGATTATTTCAAATCTACCAACCTTTAGGCATGAGTAGAAGTGTAGTTCCTGTACACATAACTCCACACCTGGTGCCTTTCTTCTTCGAAGAATTTGAAGGCATAGAAGCCATGTACCTCAATAAGAGGGTAAAGGCGGCAAAGATCTCTACCAAAAAACCTTTGGGCCGAATGATAAGGCTGCTCATTGAGCATTCGCCCTCCCCGGTAAAACCCGAAAAATTCCACATGTACCTCTCTGTGCAGGACAGGGAGCAGTCAAAGAATTTCTTCGGGCAGTTTTACAAATGCGAATCGGGGAAGAATACCTGGCTGCGCCTCCCCGAAGTAGCCGTGCAGCTCATTAACGACCACCTCGAGGAAACCTTTCGCACCTCGATGATGTATTTTGTGCTTGGCCACATTACAGAGAACGACTCCGGCCAAATTCGCAAAGCCGTAGACCTTTTCCTCATTAAGTACGACCTGTATGAGCACGGCTTTGAAAATGAATCCATGCGCAGGTACTACTACCGGGTTATGAAAGAAGGTTACCTTCTTAAGAAGATGCAGCACGAAGGCCAGGTGAAGCACAAAAAGAAGGAGCGAAAAAAACCGGACCCCGAAAAAATACACACCATCTCTGCCGGGCAAATCTCACTTTTTTAGCTGTCACACCTTAAAGATTTTCTTCGGCCTATACTTGTCTAAACATTCCCCCAAATGGCCAAGAGAATAGTAGACGAAGAGATGAGATTTTCCATTGTCATTAATGGAAATGAAGCTCAAAAAGAACTTTACGAGCTGGAGCGCTCTACCCGAAAATTAACCCAGGAAAACAAGGACCTGCGGGCAGAGAAAGCCCGTCTTAAGGCTCAGGGGAAAGAGGAGAGCGAAGAATACAGAAACCTTACCCGCCGCATAAAGGAGAACAGTCTCGAGCTTTCCAGGAACAAAGCCCGCACCCAGGAACTTCAGAAAGAAATTGGGATCACCGGCCTTACAATGGCCCAACTTAGCAAAAGGGCTTCCCAATTAAGGCTGGAGATGCGCAACATGCTTCCCGGTAGTGCCGAATACAAAAGGATGCAGGCGGAGCTCGTGGCCGTTAATGCCAGGATGAAAGAATTAAGTCTTGGTGCCCAACAGGCCGAAGGATCTATTTCAAGACTTGCCCAGGGCTTCAATAAATATTTCATCCTTGCCACATCTGTTATCGCTACCGGTACCGGGGTAGTCCTTAGCCTGCAAAAGGTCATTGACTTCAATGGAAAACTTTCCGATTCCCAGGCCGATGTGATGAAGACCACCGGAATGACCCGCGAGGAAGTTGATGAGCTTACCAAGTCCTTCGGAATGATGAAGACCCGTACAGCCAGGATTGAGCTGCTCAACCTTGCTGCCGATGCCGGGAAACTTGGCGTTACCGGGGTGAAGAACCTCCGGGATTTTGTAGCCGAAGCCAATAAGATGAAAGTAGCCCTGGGCGATGACCTTTCAGACGAGCAGATCAAGGAGGTGGGAAAGATCACCGATATCTATGATGTAGGAACCCAGACGGGGAAAGAATTTGCCGGTGCCATGAATGCCGTGGGATCTGCAATTAATGAAGTGTCTGCCTCTGGTGCCAACGCTGCACCTTTCCTGGTTGATTACCTGAAGAGGCAGGCGGGTATCGCCAAACAGGCCAAAATAGGTGCCGATCAAAACATTGGTTATGCCGCCACCTTTGATGAAATAGGGCAGAGCGTGGAAGTTTCGGCCACGGCAATGAACAAAGTGTGGATGGATATTTTTGATGATCCGGCCACTTATGCCAAGGTTGCGAAGATGGAACTTCGTGATTTCAACAACCTGCTGCAAACCGATTCCAATGAGGCCATGATCCGGTTCCTTGAAGGCCTGAACGGGAATAACGAAGGCCTGGCGGTCATGGTGGAAAAGCTTAAGGATATAGATGTTGGCGGGGCGCGTGGCGCACAGGCGCTTTCTGCTCTCGCAGGAAGTACAGATAAGCTTAGGGAAAAACAAAAGCTTGCAAACCAGGCCCTTATTGAAGCTACTTCCCTTACCGATGAGTACAACATCAAAAACAACAACTTTGCGGCGACAATAGATAAGATCAACAAAAAAGTCATGGGCTGGTTTGCCAGCGAGGCCATTGTTTCAAGGCTTGAGAGTTGGGCTGTGGCATTTGCAAAATTCATAGGCGCCACAGAAGATGCCTCGGGGGAAGTGGATATCTGGAGGGAACGTTTATTGGCCGCTTTTAAGGTACTTCTTGTACTTGTGGCTGCTGTGCTGAGTTATAAAGCTGCAATCCAGCTTTCGGCCTTATGGACAGCCAGGGCAAGTGCCGCTACAAGAATTCATTATGCCCTCCTGGTTGCCCAGGAGATTGCCACGAAATCTTTAGCCATTGCAAAGGCACTGCTCACCGGGAACATAAGGAAAGCGGTGGTGGCATACCGCGCTTTAACCGCCGCTATGGCCCTTAATCCTATTGGTGCAGCCGTTGCTGTAGTAGGTGGTTTGGTGGCAGCCTATTATGCTTTTTCTGAGAGTGCTGAGAAAGCGGCAACAGCGCAATCAATTCTTAATGATGCGCATACCGAAGCCATAAGAACCACCCGTTCAGAAATTAATGAAATTAATGGCCTGTTGGCTGTGGCCAGGGATGAAAAGATCAGTAAACAGGAGCGCATTAAAGCCATTAACAGGCTGAATGAAATTTCTCCGGAATATCTCGGCAACCTTTCCCTTGAGAATATTAATACACAGGAAGCTACTACTTCCCTTGATGCCTATGTAGAAAGCCTGGTGAGAGCGGCCAAGGCAAAAGCCCTAAAAGCACAGCTTGATGCTAAATCTGAGGAGTTGGCTAAGGCTGAGGGTTCCTCTCTGCAGGAGAACATTAAATGGTATGAGAAGTTATGGAATAGTCTTACATCATTAAATGATCCTTTTGAATCTTCCATGAAAAACTATCAGTCAGCGACTGAAAATAAGAATAAATGGATTGAGGCCACGAAGGAAGAACTTAAGCTTATCGAGGAGCAATACAAAGCCCAGCTGAAGGAAAATGCCCAGGCAGGCGGGAATAATGAACCCAAAGGTCCAAAAGAAGGCGATACTCAGGTGATAGGGGAGCAGCTTTTCAGGTTCACCAATGGAAAATGGATGGCGGTAAAAACCCCCGGGCCAAAGGATGATCCCGGAGGAAAGAAGGCAGAATACAAAGTAGATCCTAAAAAAGAAGAAGCTGAGCTTCGCAGGATCCAGGAAGAAAACGACAAGTTAAAAGCTACGCTCATAAGTGATTCTTTCCAGAAGGAAATCGCACTCTCTGAGGCGAACCACGCTGCAAAAATGCAGAAGTTAAGGGAGCAGATGATCGAGGAAGCTGAGATCCTGAACCTCGATCTCGAGATTGATAAGGCTAAAGCTTCCGGTGACAGCAAAAAGGTTGATCAACTGAGCAAGACGAAGGAGATTTGGATGCAGAGAAATAAGGAGCTTAATGACCAGATGCTGTATGAAGAAGAACTTCACCAGCTGGAGATAGGTAAGCTCATTCAAAAAGGCCTGGAGGAAGATTTTCAGGAAAAACAAAAAGCTTTTGACAGGGAAACTGTGTTGCGGGAAACCGCTCACAACAATGCCATGGCTGCCCTTGGAAACAATGAAGCTGCCAAAAAAGCCCTGCAGGAAAAATTCAACCAGGAAGAATCGGTAAGACAGGAGAATCATCTTCGAGAATTGATTGCCGAGATGAATGCCATCATCAAAGGTGGCAGTTTTGAAGGCTTTGACCTTGAGCTTCTTTCCCCTGAGCAAAAGCAAGCACTTCTGGATTTCCTTGACCAGGCAAACCTTAAGCTCTCAGATCTTTTAAATAAAATGTCTTCTGCTGGAAATGGTAATGATCCTTCGGCTACCGGTGATTTTGCTTCTGGTGTAGATATTTTGGGCATGTCCCCCGACCAGTGGATTGCCATGTTTGACAATCTCGATACCACTGCAGGAAAGATTGAGGCTGCCCAGTTTGCCGTTCAAAGCATGTTAGGTGCCTGGTCCATGTACAGCGATTACATGAATAAGCGGGAGCAGATTGAACTTAGAAACTGGGAGCAGGCGCAGGAAAAGAAGAAAGAATCTTTAAGCCGGCAGCTGGATGCCGGGTACATTAACCACCGCCAGTACAATGCGGCCGTGGAGGCCATGGAGAAAGAGGCTGCCAGGAAAAAAGCAGAGCTGGAGTATAAGGCTGCCAAGCGGGAACGTTCCATGAACCTTGCCCAGGCTGCCAGTGGAACTGCCTTAGCTGTCATTAATGCCCTCCAGACAAAACCTTTCCTGCCTATGGGCTTGATCATGGCAAGCGTTGCCGGTGCTATGGGGCTTGCGCAAATGACCATGATAGCTTCTACCCCGCTGCCTGCAAAAGGATTCGAAAAAGGGCTTTATCCTGTTCAACGTGAACAGGACGGTAAAATGTTCAATGCTTCTTATGGTGGGGAGACCCGCAGCGGCCTGGTTGATAAACCCACGCTCTTCCTTGCCGGTGAGGGAGGAAAACGCCGCCCCGAGATGATCATCGATGATCGTGCCTGGGCAAAGATGGACCCCGATGTAAAGAATTCCGTGTACCGTGAGCTTGGCCGCCTTGGCCGGGTACCGGGATATGAAGGAGGGTATTACTCCGATATGAGAAAAGTGGAGGATGTTCCTTCTGGACCTGCAGGAGGGGATTCTCCAGATTATATCCTTTTTGTAAAAGCGCTGGACAGGAATTCTGCAGTTATGGAACGGTTGGAAACTTCAGGCTTACCGGCCTACCTGGTAAGGAACATGGAGAATACCAAAAAAATCAGGGATGACCTGAAAGATTACGATAACCTGAGAAACGAAAACAAAAAGTAATGGCCTACGATAACTATTCAGTAAAAAAAGTTTTCAGCAACGAGCTGGTAAACATTCACTGCAACAAGCTCTTTGATGCCGTGCATGTTGCATTTCCGGGATCAGAAACCAAGATACTTGCCGAGGGGGATCTCTCCCGCATGATCCAGGGAATGGCTAAAATTTCCCTGCCCGTGGTGCAGCTCGTCACTAATGATGCAGCGATCTATAGCTACCTGGTAAAAAACTTGCAGGCGATTCTTAGTGTAGAGACACAGCTGTCTTTTACCAACAGGATCCAGTTCACCACATCGCAGGCCTTTTTTGAGATTTGGATGGATGCTGCGGCCACTTCAGTAAATGTTGACGGATTGTACTGCAGGGATCTTGGAGGCTCTTACCCGGCACCCGTGCCTCCTTACAACATCCTCCTGCTGGAAGAGCAGGTTTTTACCGAGGTGGCGCAAAATGAGCTTTATTATAAAGACTGGAGCGCAAACATTGAAGCTCCGGTTAAGGTAGTTTCTTTGGTGGGTGCGGCTTCGCCTGCGCCCATACCTGTTGATGTGCAGGTAGAGAATGTTTTTCTTTCGCAGCCAGATGGTAAGTACAGCGGTTTCAAAATACAAACCCGTGTGGCCAACTGGGTTTCTTCCAGCAATACCGCCAATTACGGCATCGTTTCATTGACCGGCGATGTGAATGTCTCTTATCCCGGTGACGATCTCCTTGAGGCCGAGCTGTTGCGTAGCATTACTACCAATTTTTCAATTTTGGGATATGTCGAGCCGGGAACATTCTCCTGGGATCTTCTTATTGAAGTTCACGGGGTACGCAATGATTCGGGTTTTATAGACAGGTCCATTTCCAGTTATAAAATTCCATTTTCCCTGCTCGTGCTTGCCGAAGATGAAATTTCAGCAAGCCTTGACCACATTGTGTTAACGCATGTGCGCAATGAACTTCCGCTTGCGGGACAGGAAATCGAGGTTGTTACAGGGAGTAATTTTGCCTTTACGCTGCTCAATATTTTTGAAGTTACCGGCGGCAACGTAATTGAACAGGCGCCTGTGTACAACCGTCGTGTCTACCATGGTTCCGGCAGCCAGGTGTTAACGGTTAAGGCGACCGCCGCTTTAGATGCAACCACCGGCAGTACTTTTAGCGGTTCCTTTCAGTTTGGCACCCTTTCATCATCCGGGGGCAGGATTCGCAACAGGCAGTATTTTAATGGCATTGTCACCGCCCATATTTTTGAGGAGCACGGAATTTTTGTAGATCCCGAAGCCCTCGAATTTTTTGCCATCAAAGGCATTGAAGCTGCGGCGGCGCAGGAACTGGCGGTGGTCTCTACCCAGACATTTACTGTGGAGCATCCTTTCTGGCTGCAGGTATTTCCACTTTCCGGAGAAAACTTTAAAACGCTCAAAGTGCAGCCCATCAATGCGGCTAACCTGGTTTCGGGCGAATACTTCGGAAATATTGTCATCACCTCGGCATCTGCCCAGGTAGAAGTGCCGGTTACACTCACCGTGGTTGAAAGTATAGATGAAGGTTTTTCTTCTGAAAACCTGAATTTCACCCACGACAATAAGAAATTCACCTATATGTACAGTGACAATGCGGCCAACCGTGCGTCTTGTAACCTAAAGGTGAACGCCTATAACTTCCGCGGTTTTCCTTCGCTTACCGAGCTTAATTTTAAAGGTACTTTTTTCAACAACCGCTTTAAGATCCACCTTGGAGATATTGTTGCCCGAAGGTTTGCAGCCCTGGAAGCCCCTTCAAAAATTGGTATTAAGCATTACAACCTAAACGAAGACCAGTACCCGCTCTTCAAAATATACAAGTATTACCGCCCTGCCAGTGCCAACATTAGCCTTGACATTGAAGAGCGTGCCACCGGTACGGTTGAAGAAAATGAGAATTTTGAAGATGTTCTTTTTGTACGGGGACGCAGGCCGAAGAAGTTTAGCGATGACTATGGCATTTTAAATTTTGAAGCCGGACCGGTTCGGGTCACCGAAAATTCACAAATGCTGTTCAATTTTGTTCGCCGTTTTTCTCAGCACGAAATAAAAATCTACCGCAATAATGCCCTTTTTAAGACCCTACCACATTCCCCGGGCAATGATTCCCTTTTTGGATTGGCCATGTTCTTCAGGGACTTTCGCCAGGGGGATGTTATTGATGTTCGCCTGGCCGATGTTCATGTGCAACAGTATTTGATGTTCCCAACACAGCAGCACAGCCACCACCTGGTTTTTATGAATGAATACAATGTGCCTGAGGCTTTTGAATTTACCGGCGAATATGAGTTTTTCACCGATAAAAAAGTCACTTCGGCGAAAAGGTACCACAACCTTGTGGAGCATATCGAGAACCTGGAGACCGGCAAAGAGCAGCGGTTCAGGATCAATACCGGATGGATCTTAAGGTCTAACCAGATCATTGTGGATGCCATTACCGATGCGCAGCATGTTTGGCTCGTCCATCATGGCCGGGAAATTTCTTTGAGGCCCGTAGATGTGAAAATGAGCAACCATGATTCCACCAGGGACCTTTACCAGTATGATGTAGAATTTATAATCAACCGCGAAAATGAACTTGAAGTTTACAGCCTCTAATTTTGAGCTTGATCTTTACGGGCTCAATTTGAACATCGTGGAGGAGAACCACTGGTTTTCTGACCAGTTTTTCACCAAGTATTCTTTCCCGGTAGAATTTGATGTTACCGATGAGCTGGACGCAGCTTTGCAGATGATCACCCACAACAATGCAGCCCGCAGCGCAAAAACTTTTCCCGGTTACCTGGAGCTTTTTGGAAAAGAGCCGGAGGCGTTGTTGGTTATTGAGCGAATCCAGGGAAGAAAAGCTCAGGGGAAATTCCGTTATGGCTTTGAGGAATTTCCGAATTACGACAAAAAACTTTCTGAACTTGACCTGGAGCGCGAAGAGCTCAATGTGCCTATTACCGATTTTGCCTTGCCGTTTTTGAATAAGACCTATCCTGAAGTCAACTATAATTTTCCGCAGGCGATCGTAGATAAATTTGACACGAGTACAGCTCAGTGGCAGTATTTTGAAGGCATTTTGAACAATTTTTCCGGAGGAGCTTTCCTGGTGAACGAATTTGACACCACCACCCAGGAGCAGATCAACAGGAACATCATGCAGCCTTTTCCTTATCTTTTATATGTGATTGCACAGGGGTTTGCTGAAAAAGGCCTGGAGCTTCGCGGGGAGATCCTTACTGACCCCGATTTAAAAGATGCCGTGATCCCTATTATTTCAGATTATTACAGTACAGCTTCCGAAGAAGGGAGTGAATGGGTGGTGAAGGCCAATCAATATGACAACCTCGAAATGATTGAGGCCTTTGTGGCACCTTTTATTGTAGATGTCGAAGTGGGGAATTATTCTAAGACTATTCCCCTTGATTCTCCAGGGGTTTATAAAATTGCAGGGAACGCAATTTTAAGAAGTGAAGCGAACACTGCGGTGGCCGAAATTAAACTTGATGGAAGGACCGTGTGGAAAGCTGCAAAAAAATATGTTTCATATAGAGAATATTTCTTTTCCATTGACAGGAATGTGGAGATCTCAGTAGAAGCGGGATCTGGTGTTCTTACATTTACGAGTCAGCAGCTGCCTTATGCCGAGATAGACAAGAACCAGGATCCCGAAGCGATCATTCTTGATCTTACCATTACAAAAATTGCGGGCTACGATCAGGATGGCGAGTTGGTACCCACTGTTGTTTCGCCTAAAGAAATCAACCTTCAAAAATGCGTTCCCGACATGACTTTTGGCGAGCTGCTCAAGGTGGTTAAGAACTGGAAAAATTATGACATAGCGATTGGTGAGGGCTTTGTGGAGATGAACAAGATCCAGAACCAAATGAAGTCTGCAGAGGTTGTGGATCTTTCGGGTTACGAGGTTAAATACCCGGTAAGGAAATTTTACCAGGACAATACCTTTCTTCTCCAGTTCCAGGAGGTTTCTTCGGAAGAATACACATTTGAAAAAGTTTTTGTTGATGCCACCGGGAGCCGTACATCATCATTTGTGAAGCGGGAAGACACCCAGGAGATCACCATTAAGGGGCTGCCGCTGCCCTTGAAGCAGAAAGGCCCGGTGAACACGGCACACCTCTTTACCGATGCCAATAACATTTTGATCCTGGCTATTTATCCGGGACTTGTCAATGATCTCAACCTGTGCCGGGATGCTTCAAACCTCCTGGTTCCCGCAGTGTATGAAAGCGACTGGCGGGAGTGGCTAGATTTCAGGATCAATGCCGAAGGTTTTGAATGGGAGTTTGAAGTTTACCCGGAGCTTGCCGGCAAGATCTCCAGGGATTCCAAAATTGCGGCTTATGGCCGAAGCTTCATTGTGAGAAGGGTGAGCAAAAAAAATACCAGCCGTTGGTTATGGATGGTATCTTTGGAATGCGACGGAGTGGATTAGAAAATACCAAATAAGTGCTTATATCGTCAGATTTGCTAAATAAGTGCTTATATCGTACTATTGTAATTGCGAATCGAATCTATACTCATTAGTCAAGAGTGGTATTAGAGCCTCTAAGAAATTAGAGGCTTTTTTATTACCACAGGTTATCCATGATCTTGATTTTCTCACAGGCTTCACTTTCCACTATGTGCACATAGATCATGGTTTCTGAAATTTTGGAGTGGCCCAAAATCTTTTGAAGGTCCTGCACCTTACCGCCCATTCTCAGGAAGTTGGTGGCAAAAGAATGCCTGGCCACGTGGAAGCTGATGTTTTTATCAATTCCACATAGTGTGGCAATTTTTTTAAGTACACGGTTCATTTCTTCATTGGTGGGCATCTGCACAAAAAGCCGCTCGTCTTCTTCGATGATTTTCCGGAGTTTTTCAGAGATCGTTACCCATTGTCTTTTTCCGGTCTTGACACTCACGAAAAAGAAATTTTGTTCGTCGAGCTGCTTTCTTTTCAATTGTTTGACATCGGAGATCCGCAGCCCGGTAAAGCAGGAAAACAGGAAGTAGCCTGCCGTTAACCGGTAACGCTGGTTAATGAAGGGGGAGAAGAAGAGCTCGTGGATCTTCTTAATTTCTGCAGCCTTTAGATCGGTGCGGTGGCCGCGAGTGCTGCCTACCTTAATATCATCGCCCGTAATTGGCAGCCTTATGCCTGCCCTGGCTGCGGCGTTAATATATTTTTTGATCACAGACATATTTGATTCTATAGTAGTGGAATCATTTCCCAAAGATTTGAAATGCACCTTTATTTTTGTGAGCAGGGCTTCATCCAGTTCAGTGAAGTAAATGGTATCCCTCCAGCGGCGAAGCTTGTTGAGTACCGCTTTATGCCTTCGCACAGTTCCGCTCTTCAAAAGCTTTTTCTCCTGGCCCAGCTGGTATTCCATAAATGCCAGGAAATCCATCCGCGGGATGCTGTTGCGAAATTCCTGTATAAACTTCTCCAGGCTCAGCTGCTTTTCAGCCAGGCGAAACATGGTGCGGATGCCGGTGATCTTGGAATCAACATTATCCAGGATAAGGTTGATGTCACGGGCTTTTGTAGTGTCGGGTTTGAGCCGTGCTTTTTTCGGGTCCCAAAGTGATGCAGGTACATAAATGTCGAGCGGGATCCTTTCCCGTTGGTAATTTTTGGTGACGTGCAGATAAAGGAGGGATTCCCCATCGGCATTCACATAATTTCTTTTTACAATTCTGGTTTTCATTTTTGACACAAACATTTTTCTTGTGTCAACCAGTGTGTCAAAAATCCTGTTTTGCAGCATAATTTCACTTATTTGAGGGTTAAAAAAAAAGGGCGGTAATACTGGTTTTTCCAGTAATACCGCGCCTTTTAATAAGTGTTGCTGCTAAGCTTGGTGACCTCGACAGGATTCAAACCTGTAACCTTCTGAGCCGTAATCAGATGCGCTATTCAGTTGCGCCACGAGGCCGTTTTGCGGGTGCAAATATAGGCTATTTTATAAAAAACGAAAATATTTTTGTGCAAAATAAAGTATTTTTTGTCTACCGCGTTTCTGTTGCTGTTCTCACTGAGATATAATCTCTTGTTAGTGGGGGTACTAAAAGAAAAGTCTGAAGCGCTAAAGTTGTGAAAATTAAAGAAATGATCTGGTGATAAGCCTGCCGGACTTGTATAGTACCCTGCAAATACTATATTTGCTATATGGCAACACTAGATGAGTTCATTGCTCAATTCGCCTCCTTCGTATGGGGCCTTCCGCTTTTAATCTTACTTACCGGTGGAGGATTATATCTTCTCATTCTTTCAAGATTTCTTCCCTTTCGTTACCTGGGGCATTCCATAGAGGTACTTCGGGGAAAATACGATGATCCAAACGATCCCGGCGAGATCAATCATTTCAAGGCGCTTTCTACGGCACTTTCTTCTACCATTGGGATGGGGAATATTGCCGGCGTTGCAGTGGCTATCGCTATTGGAGGTCCGGGTGCCATGTTCTGGTTGTGGATAAGTGCCATTATAGGTATGGCTACCAAATTTTTCACAAACACTCTGGCCGTCATGTACCGCGGAAAAGATTCTGAAGGAAAGCTACAGGGTGGCCCCATGTATTTTATTACCGAAGGACTCGGGAAAAAATGGTGGATCATGGCAGCTTTTTTCAGTGTAGCCGGCCTTGTGGGGGCTTTACCGGTCTTTAATGTCAACCAGCTTACCCAGGCTATAAATTATATTCTTTTAACACCTAATGGGGTTGAAGTCACGCTAACATCCAACCTTATCATTGGAGTGATCCTGGCCATAATTACTGCAGTGGTGATTTACGGGGGTCTTAATAGGATAAGTAATACGGTTTCAAGAATGGTTCCGGTTATGGTGGGGCTTTATTTTGTGGCCGTGCTTATTATTTTGTTCGTAAATCTTGAGCAGGTGCCATACTACTTCAAACTTATTTTTACTGATGCATTTGCAGCAGAAAATTACGCCGGAGAGCCATTTTTGGGAGGTATGCTGGGCGGACTCATTATTTTGGGTATACGGCGTGGTGCCTTTTCAAATGAAGCCGGGATTGGAACTGCTCCCATGGCTCACGGAGCTGCCAAAACCGCCGAGCCAGTACGCGAAGGCCTGGTAGCAATGTTGGGGCCTGCAATAGATACGCTCGTTGTGTGTTCCTTAACCGGAATGGCGATTCTTGTCACCGGGGTTTGGCAAACCCACGATGTAAATGGGGTAAGTTTAACCGCTGCTGCCTTTGATGCATCTATACCTTTCTACGGAAATTATCTGCTGCTCATTTGTATCGCCATCTTTAGTATATCTTCCCTATTTTCTTATTCTTACTACGGAAGCAAATGTCTTTCCTTCTTAATTGGGGCCAAAAACAAGCATTACTACAACTACTTCTATATTCTGAGTATACTCCTGGGGGCAACAACATCACTAAGTATGATGATAAACCTCATCGACGGATTTTTTGCTCTGATGGCTATTCCCACTATGACAGCCACGCTAATTATGGCACCTCGGGTGCTGAAGGAGGCAAAAAGATATTTTTTAAAACTGAAGGAGTCGGGAAAACCTCTTAACCAAAGGTAATCACCCTGCGCTCATCATGACTTTGTTGCGCCGCTTCTATGACCTTTATGACATCTCTGGCCTGTTGAGGTGACACTGCAAGAGCTTCTTCCTGTGTAAGAGCATTATACAGGTTTTGGTACACGAAAGGGTAATTGCCGCGCTCACTTTCTAAAAGCTTTTCTTCTTCGACAGTATTGAGCCTGCCCCAAATTTCTTTGGGTTCCACACCCCATTCTGAAGTGTTTTGTGGTTTAGCACCTTTTTTGAGATATTCCTCTTGAGGGTCTACCCCATATTTCACAAAACTTCCCTTCGTGCCAGAGAGCTGGTAAGTGGGGCCTTTTTCTTTTACAAGCATTCCTGCTTTTAAAGTAACTTTCAGGTTAGGGTAGAAGAGGATAAGTTCAAAAGCATCGGGCACCGTGGCGTTGTCCCGCTGGGTTCTTATATCAGCAAATACTTCATAAGGAAGTCCAAAGAGATAAAGCGCCTGATCAATTAGGTGACTTCCCAAATCGTAGAGAATTCCGCTTCCCGGGTTCTTTTTATCCTCTTTCCAGCCGGTTTTTACTTCGTTTCTAAAGCGATCAAAATGGGCTTCATATTCAACCACCCTGCCTAAAATGCCTTTTTCAACTATCTTTTTTACAGTTAAAAAATCACTGTCCCACCGCCGGTTGTGGTGTACAGTAAGCAGTAAATTTTGTTGATGTGCCAGTTTAATAAGTTCATTGGCTTCCCTTACATTGGGCGTAAAAGGCTTTTCAACCAGTACATTTTTTCCTGCTTTTAAGGCTTTTTCAGCAAAAGTAAAATGGAGATGGTTGGGTAATACCAGGATAATGAGATCAATCTCAGGATCTTCCAGTATTTCTGAATATTCTCCTACAATCTCAACCTCCGGAAAGTCTTTTTTTGCGGCTTCAACATTGGTAGGGTTGGAGGTGAGGATCTTTTTTACTCTAAATCCATTTACGCTCGATAGGATTGGGGCATTATAGATGCTCCCGCCGGGGCCATAACCTGCAAAGGCAGTATTTACCTGCTTCATTTTTGTTTCAAGATAAAAATTTCTGAAGAATATTGGGCTCTTAAAATGCCATTTTTGACACCCTTCTTTATTTTTTCTGATTTTCCTCCACGTTCTGAAAGAAGAATTTTCGAAGAGGCTCCAGGTTTTTGATCTTTTGGGTACACGCTACTGTTAAAGGCTTGCGGCAAAAATGAATTACGTGCTCAAACTTTTGGGCTTTTACAGCATCCTGATGGTTGATTGAAGATGTCACCACCACCACGAATACCTGGGCCTGCATGGGGTCTTTTTTGAGTCTTTTCAACACCTTCCAGCCGTCAAGTACGGGCATGTTGAGGTCGAGCAAAATCAGGAAGTGCTTTCCGGGTTTGTCGTGCTTCCTAAGATAGTCAAGCGCTTCCTTACCGTTGTAGCAAAGTACCGGAGAATGTTCAATTCCAGAAGATTTCAGACTGCTCTTGTGCAATAAAGTCACTACTTTATCGTCATCTACTACCAGAATTTCCAAACGACCTGAATTATCTGGCTTCAACATTAATCTTTTCAGTTTTTTCTACAATATTCCGAATTATATCATCGAGCTCGTTAGCCGATTCTTTCATGTGAAACAGGATCTCATCTTTCGACATTTCTTCAAACAACTCTTCTTCCAGCAGGTGTAAAAGGCCTTTTATGCGTGCCAGTGGGGCTCTTACCACGTGAGACTGTTCCCAGGCTATTTCCTTTAGCACCTTATTTTGCTTTTGAACTTTTTGCAAAAGTCTTCTGGAGTTCGTTACATCGAGCACCGCGCCCACCATTCTCGTTGCTTTGCCGTTGCTGTCCCGTAAAATATAGCCGCGATCTATGATGTGGGCAATCATGCCATCGGCTTTTACAAACCTGTATTCCAGTTTCCATTTTTTGACCTCGGTATTGTTTATGGCATCGGCAAGAGAGCGTTGTACCTTATTCCTGTCTTCATCAACCACTTTCCTGAGCCAAAAGGCGTGTACTGTAGTGGCTTCGTTGGTGTCATAACCAAAGATCTTCTTATAGCCTTTACTTCGCGTTACCGAATCGGTCTCGATCTCCCAGTCCCAAATCATTTCATTGGTGGCTTTCATGGCCATCTTAAAACGTTTGTTGGCGACCTTTAAGGCCTCCCTTTTTGTGATTATTTCTGAAATATCGCTGGTGGCACCAATAAGCCGTAGTGCCTTACCGGTATAATCTCTAATGATGTAACCGCGATCTACCACCCGGGCATAAGTGCAGTCGGCTTTCCTGAAGCGGTATTCTGTTTTTATAAAATTTTCGTTTGGATTGGAAATTACAATTGCCAGTTTTTTCTTTTCAGCCTGTTTATCTTCGGGGTGCACATTATTTCTCCAGAAATCATATTGACCTACTGCTTCCGAAGAATATCCAAACAGCTCCTGTGGCCCTCTGTGGAAACGGGTGACTTTGTTTTTAATGAGATCCCAATCGTAAATAAGATCTTGTGTTGCCGTTGCTGCCAATTGATAACGTTCGTTGATATGCTCGATTTCCCTGGCCTGCTCAATCACTGTGGTAATATCAAGAGAATTGGCTACAATTCCTTTAACGGCAGAATCGTTTAAAAGATTGGTAGCGGTGGTCTGTACCCACCGATATTCACCATTTTTATTCTTAAATCTAAAAGGTGAGATTTTCACCTGTTTTTGATTCTTTAACTGGTAGAACTGTTGGTTTACCCTGGGCCAGTCTTCAGGATGAATGAAACATTGTGCATTCTTCCCTATGAGCTCCTGCGGTTCTAAACCAAGAATCTTCTTGTAGTTCTCACTTACAAAAGAATAGCATCCATAAATATCTAAAATCCCAATAAGATCGGCACCTTCCTGAACCAGAGCCCGAAATTTTTGTTCACTCAATTTAAGTTCTTCCTCGCTTTGTTTGGCTTTCTTAAGAGCGGCATTGCGTTCAAAAGCATTAGTCAGGTTTTGGGTAAGACCTTTTAAAAAGGTGATTTCTTCTTCTTTCCAGATGCGCTGATATGTACAGTCATCAAACCCCACAAAGCCGGTAAGCGAATCTCCTACGAAAACTGGCAGCAACAACATAGATTTGATTTGCTGCTCAATAAAAATTTCTCTTAGCTCACCAGGAGCAAGTTCGTCTAAAATGGCAGTGAATGGAAGGTTTTTTACAAGGGGAGCAGTAATTTCCTGTACCTTCTTTATGGGCATATTCTGCAGCTCCTTATTATCAATTTGAGGAATGGTTTTTTCGCTGCACCATTCTACCTTTTGACTTATCAATATTTCACCGGTTTCAGGATCGGAGTTTGCCTCAAAATAGTACATCCTGTCGACTTCAACGGTTTCGGCTATGACTCCAAAAGTTTGTTGAAGTGCTTCCTGATTAATTTCTTTTTCAAGGAGGGAACTTACAAAAGCAGCGTTCACTTCAAGAAAACGACTTTTCTCCATAATCACCTTTTCGCTGTGCTTTAGCTGAGTGATATCTTTAGCAATTCCATGAACTTCGGCTACACTGCCCTTTAAAAACATAGGCATTAGCAGGATCTTAAGAGCAACCAGGTTACCTGTAGCCGATAGGAATTCGGCTTCAAATGAAGTTACTTTTCCTTGACGGGACCTTTCAAAATGTTCAATAACAAGATCCTGGTCATGAGGAGTGCAAAAATTTATAAAGTTACTTTTGATTAACTCTTCTGCAGGTAAGCCGGCCATCATGGCAAGGCTCTCATTGATATGTAGAAAATTTCCCTGCATGTCAAGCCTGTAAAGTCCGTCGGGGTTACTCCTTATAAAGTTCTTGAATTGTTGGCGGCTTAAACTGAGCTCTTCTTCAATTTCTTTATCGCGTTTCTTGCGTTTATTCTCTGCCGTAACTTCCCGGGCGCAGTGCAGGATCACTTCCACTTTTCCGGCTTCGTTCTTTATTGGGAAATTCTGAGAACTGAAATAGCGTTCTTCAAGTTCTCCCGTAACTTTATTTTCTACGTCGTACCGGAGGTCGTTTACCTCTTCTTTTTCTCCTAACCTTACGACTTTTTCTAAAGTCGCAAAGAAGGAGTCAGGTCCATATTCGCTGAGGTTGACATTGGATGAGAAAATTTCCCTACTGTCTTTACCCAATAGATCTTCGCGGGATCTACCCAGTAATTCAAGATAGGCTGTGTTAGCCTCTACCATCATGAATGCATTGCACTCTTGCGGTTCTAAGACCAAACAGGCAAAGGGAATGGCTTCAAAAATTTCTTTCCAGCAGTTTTCTCTCATCGCAGGGGGATACAAGTATAAAACCTGCCTTTGCTCCTAATATTTTGTTAAAGGCGAAACAAATATAAACAAAATATATTCCCTCGACCTATTGAAAACTACGAAGTTGGGTCGTTAGGCGACAAAAAAGTCCTCTTTGACCTGTAGGGTAATAAATAAATGAAGAAAATTCCTACAAATTAGCTGGAAATTCATTGTAGTCCTTTCTTCAAACAGATTAAGATCTATGTTTTACAGGCACCAGTAGAACGGGAACATCCAGATCGTCAATTAGTTCCTGTTTTATGCTTCCTACAAACATATCGTAGAAAAAGTTCTTTTTGTGGTGTCCGGCAATAAGCAGGTCGGCATTGATATTCTGCACTTCTTTTTTGATCATTTTTACCGTTGACCCTTTAAGTTGTACAGCTTCGGCTTCAATGTTCTTTTGGCGCAGGTTTTCGGCCATGCGCTTAACAAGTTCGCCTTCTTTTTTCCGGTTTTCCACTCTTTTGTCCTGAGCGTATTGTGGTCCGGCTTCCAGCCCAAGGTAATCGTCGGGGTCGGGTTCGCTTACGTGAAGGATCCAAATCTTGGATCCGAAAGCCTGAGCAATTTCTTCGGCTTTGGCTATTAAACGATCGGCATTTTTCTCAATGTTGATCGCTACGAGGATCTTTTTCATGGTAGAAGTAAATTAGATTATTAAAGGTAGGAAAAATACTGTAAATCTGGAAGCGAAAGGCTGGGGCGAATGCAAAGAGGCTGCCCTTAAAGCTCTGTTTTGTGATCCTTTAAACGTCTCAGATATTGTATGCTTCTGAAGGTGAGTGAAGTATGCTTCTGAATAAATTCAGAATGACATTTTACAGCTTTAAAGACAGCCTCTTTTTGCCCTTTTTGGCAGGTTAATCTAACAGGGTTTCATTAAATAACTTCAGGATTCTCCTGTATTCATCGGTCCAGCTGCTTGGTTCGGTAAAACCGTGATCTTCTACCGGATACACGGCCATTTCCCAATTCTCTTTTTTAAGTTCGATGAGCCTCTGGGCTAATCTCACTACATCCTGAAAATGCACATTAACATCTATCATACCGTGTGCTATTAGCAGGTTCCCTTCAAGACCTTCAGCAAAATAAATAGGGGAAGAGCGCCTGTAGGCAATAGGGTCATTTACCGGCTCGTTGAGTATGTTTGAGGTATAGCCATGGTTGTAGTGAGCCCAGTCTGTCACTGAACGCAAAGCAGCGCCAGATTCAAATGTTTCGGCTTCAGTAAACATAGCCATGAGAGTGATGAACCCACCGTAACTGCCGCCGTAAATTCCGACTTTCTCTGGGTTTACGCCATGTTCAGCAATTAAATATTTTACACCGTCTACCTGGTCGCTAAGGTCTTTACCGCCCATATGCCTGTAAATGCCGGTGCGCCAGTCACGGCCATAACCTGCACTTCCGCGGTAATCTATGTCGAGAACCGTGTAGCCAAGATCGGCCAGCAGGTTGTGGAACATATATTCCCTGAAGTAGCTGGACCACCAGCTATGTGCGTTTTGTAAGTAACCGGCACCATGAACAAATACCACCGCAGCACCATTCTTTGCCTTGGCTGAAGGTTTGTACAACCGGGCAGGAACCATGGCACCATCTGTGGCTTCGAACTTTACAAGCTCCGGTTCTCTCCAGTTATACTGCTGAAATTCTTCAGACTGGCCTGTGGTCACCTGTTTAGCTTCGGCTGAAGCAGAAGTTTTCTTCAAATAAAGTTCCCAGGGCTTATTGGAGTACGAATATCGTATTGCCATATAATCTTCATCTGGCGACAGGGAGACTTCATTATTTCCGGTAAGTGTAGTAAGTTGCTGCATTTTACCCCCACTTACCGGCATTTTGTAAAAATGTCTCTGGCCGGCATTAACTTCCGAAGTAGTGAGATACCAGCTTTTTCCGTCATTGGAAAGAATGGGGTCAAAAACTTCAAAATCACCTTTGGTCAACTGTGTTTTTTTGCCCGAATTAACATCGAGAAGATAGAGGTGTGAATACCCGGTTTCTTCACTTTGAAAATAAATGGTCTTATTGTCGTTTAGCCAGCCAATATTACCACCACTCCAGGAATAGCCTATTCCGGGGCCGGAGATCCAGGCTTCATCTCTCTGCCTGTCCAGGGATTTCAAGCTTCCTGTTTTAGGGTCTAATGCGGCAATCCATCGATCTTTATTGTCTTTGGAGCGAATTACCATCACAGCCTTATTTCCATCATTCGAGAACCAGGCGCCGTTGGGGTACACTTCCCTTACTTCTTCTTCCCATTCTTTATCGGGATAATCTTTTACAAAATCGGGCAGATCTTTAATTCCGGGAAGATTTTCTGTATCTACTTTGAAAACAGTGTCCTTTTCCAGGTTGTACACCATGGCTTCCAGTTTTGCCTGCTCGCTGCCTACTTTGCTACGGGCAGGAAGATTCACTGTGTAACCTGTAAGATTGGTGTAATCGGGAACATCAGTATCTTTTGCTTCGGCGGTAGTGATAAGCTGAAAAGTCACATATTCGCCATTGGGGGATACCTGTAGGTTTCGCAGGTGCTTGTCGCCGGTGTAAAAGGTAAACACTTCCGGCTTTGCAGTCATGTCACGGTAAGTTTTTTGTGCTTCTTTGTTTTCTTTCCGCTTTCTTACTTCTTCGAGCAGTTGCAGGTTTTCATCTTGCAGCCATTGATCTTGTGCAGAAAGCTCTTTGTCTTTTTGCTCTTTTTGGCTACCCGTCTGGATATTGGTGAGTTGAGTGATCTTTCCCGTACTTAGATCATAAACGAATGCGTTATTGTCAAAGACGAAACTAATTTTATTTTCATTGTACAAAAACTGAGGGTCTGATAGGCTCCCGCTGAGTTCCAGTAACTTTTCCTCCTTTTTTTTACGCAGGTCGTACAGGAAGAGATCTCCATCGCGGGTGTACACCTTTTTATTGCGGACCTGGTTAAAATCCCCTCTCTGCGGAAGGAGTTTTTGCTCATCCTGCCATGAAACCTTTTCTATCTTGTTCAGGTCTTTTCTGGATATCCTGTAGAGGGAATCGGCAGGACTGTTATCGGGGTTGTAATTAAAATAAATGTATTCGCTGTGCGGGCCCCACTGCACGTTTGAAGGAAAAGTACCCATCCAGGAAGGATCCTGCATGATCTTTTCTACAGTGAGATCAGACGTTTGGGCATAGGCTGCCTGCAGGCTCAAAAATGCCAGAATGTAGAGGAAGTATTTTTTGTTCATAGGTAAGATTGAAATTGGATTGGCAATATAAAAAAACCCGAGGATAGTTTTAAAAGTAAAAGCACCCCCTGATGGACCGAAGGTGCTTTTTACACGTACATTTTATTAGCAGTTTTTAAAGGTGACTGCTCATTTCATTTTGTTGATCTTCTATTTGATCCCTGTATTTAAGCAGGCTCTTTAGAGCTTTTAACTCGAAAACACAGTTCTCAAGATAGGCTTTGTGCCTGATTAAGACCTCGCGACAGCTGCCTTCATAAATTCTGCATAAGGCTTCCTGGTATTTCTGAAGGCTTAGTTTTTTAGCCCGCAAAGCATTTTTTATGCATTTGTTCCTGCTTTCCCCGTATAACCCGGTGCGTTTTCTCACTGTATAAGAAGAAGAAGAAGAAGAAGAAGAAGAAGAAGAAGAAGAAGAAGAAGAAGAAGAAGAAGAAGAAGAAGCTGGAGCTTTTTTCCCGGTGTAGTATAGAATTTCCTCACCAAGTTCAATGGCGAATTGGGTACGCCGGGAAGCAAGGCTTTGAAAATAATTTTTTAAAGAAGCATCATCCAGGGATTCTGCCAAATCCCGAAAAAGTTTCGAACCTGCGAAGTTATCGTCTAAAAGACGCCGCAAAGTAAGTTCTCTAATTTTCCCGTTATTCATGATTTCTTGATCTATATTTCTGTCTCTTTTCCAACTCTTTTACTAACACTTTAATTTAAGCAAATTTGCTCAATCGTTTTCGTAAAATTGGATGGTTAACTCCGTTTTGACAGTTGAAGAAGAAGACGACAAAAACTTTCTTAAAAAGATGTTTTTTGAGGCATTTATTAGGATGAAAAAACAAAACCGCCTGCGAAAGTGCAGGCGGTTTTTAAGATTTCTGGTTCCAAATTAGGATTTAGCCTTTCTGTTCAGGCGATCTTCGGCCATGTCGGTGAGAAGATTGTCGGCTTTGTATTCTTCATCAAGAGTTTTTTGAAGTTTTGCAGCAATGTCGTCATGTCCCAGTTCTTTAGCATAACGTACAGCCGTACCATATCCCGAGATCTCGTAGTGTTCTACTCTCTGGGCCTCGGCAATTAGTCCTGCATCCTGCACATCTTTTTCGGTGTCTTCTTTCAGAAAAGATTCAGCTTCTTTCACAAGACCCTGCATAGCCTTACAGGTTTCTCCCGTAGGTTTAATGCCCAGTTTGTCACAAATTTCCTCGAGGCGCTTTACATGCCCCTCGGTTTCTTTTAGGTGCTTTTCAAAAGCTTTTTTAAGCTTATCATCATTGGCATTTTTCTGCAACTTTGGGAGTGCGTCTACCAGTTGGGTCTCGGCGCTGTACAAATCCTTTAGTTGATGTTCGAATAGATCTTTTAAGTTTTTCATTTTTCAGGCTTTTTTTGGTTCAGTCTAAAATATATATGGAAGAGACTTGTGCCAGTTAAATGAGTAATAAATCTTTGTTGAATTTTTACTAAAGGAGTAATGGAGGTAATGGGAAGAGACGCTTTTTTCTTATTATCTTCGCAGGAAACCGCGCATATGTTTAATATTGAAGCTTACATTAGAGATATACATGATTTTCCCAAAAAAGGGATCGTTTATAAGGATATAACACCCCTGCTGCAGGATGCCACTGCTACTAGAGAAACAGTGGCTGCTTTTTTGTCATTTTTGGAAGGTGAGAAAATAGATAAAGTTGTAGGAATAGAATCACGCGGCTTCTTTTTTGCGACACTTTTGGCGCAGGAGTTAAATGCAGGTTTTGTGCCCATTAGAAAGCCGGGTAAATTGCCCTACGATACATACCGGGAGAGCTATTCATTAGAATATGGGGAAGATACACTTGAGGTGCATAGCGATGCAATACAAAAAGGTGAAAAGATCCTTGTGCACGATGATGTGCTGGCAACGGGAGGTACTGCTGCGGCTGCGTGTAAACTGGTCGAGAAAATGGGAGGGGAAATTGTACAGTGCAGTTTCTTAATGGATCTCAGCTTCTTAAAAGGAAAGGAAAAACTGGATTCATATAAGGTGGTTTCGCTGGTTAGCTATTAGTTCGTAGTTAACAGTTAACAGTTAATAGTTAATGGTTAATGGTTAATAGTTGTAGTAAAGTTTTCCTTTTTTACCTTAAACCTTAAACCTTAAACCTTGAACCTTAAACCTTAAACCTTAAACCTTGAACCTTGAACCTTGAACCTTTAGAGTGAGTTCTTTGTGACCCAGGTTTTCCAGCCGATAAGGGCTTTCTGAAATTTAGTTGCTTTAGCCAGGTCCAGCTGTCGCTTTGAATAGCTGGGAAGAACCTTTTTGTTGATCTTCGAAAGTGTCTTGAAAAATGTCTTTTTCATGTCGGTTGGTTTCTATCAAAGATAGAAATTAGTTCCCAATTTCCCCTTTTTGAAAGGTATAGGAGCAAAATCGCCTTCCGAAGGTCTTCCCGGAAGGTGTGTCAAAAATGGCATTTTTGGGAGATCATTCAATACCGCCAATAACGAATCTCTGGTTTATTCTCTCTTAAAGTCCTGGTTTTGGTGTAGGTGAAGCTCTGCAAAACGGTTCAAACAAGCCTATTCGTTGAGAATCTCATATCTTCGCAAAAAAAATTGATGAGCATTCTATTTATTATCCTTGGTTTTATTCTGTTAGTAGTTGGAGGTGAATTCCTCGTGAGATCGTCTGTAGCGATTTCTTTGAAACTGAAACTTTCCCGAATGGTAATTGGCCTTACAGTGGTGTCCTTTGCAACCTCGGCGCCAGAGCTACTGGTGAGTCTGCAGGCCGCCCTTGAAGGATTTTCAGATATTTCCCTGGGTAATGTCATCGGCTCTAATATTGCTAACATAGGTTTGGTTCTTGGTATTACGGCCATGATCTCGCCTTTAATCATTGACCGGGAATTCTACAGGTTCAACTGGCCAATAATGATGCTTTTTTCCCTGGGGCTGTTTTATTTTCTTTCTACAGAACATATATTATCGCGCTTAGAAGGTGTTGTTTTGGTAGGGGCTATTGTGCTTTACCTTGTTTTATTGATTCGTCGCGCCCGCCGGAAACCGGAACTTCAGCCCGATGAAGTAGATCCCGATTTAAAAGTGGCTTCAAATTTTAAGGCTGTTCTTTGGTTGGTCATTGGAGGTGCTGCCCTTTATTTTGGATCAGAATTTTTGGTTTCGGGTGCGGTAGACCTGGCATCGGCTTTGGGAGTGAGTGAGAGGGTGATCTCGGTTACTATGATCGCCGTAGGAACGAGTGTGCCCGAGCTGGCAGCATCGGTCATTGCAGCTATGAAACAGGAAAAAGCCATTTCCCTTGGAAACCTGATTGGTTCTAACATTTTCAACATAGCCTCGGTGCTGGGTATTACTGCCTTAATTCAGCCTGTGGTAGTAAGTTCAGCAGAGATATTAAGCAGCGATATTCTATGGATGATTGGTATTGCTTTTATTCTGGTTCCGTTGGCTTTTCTTCCGAAGCGTTATTCATTAAACAGGTGGAAAGGTTTTCTGCTTTTTGCCGGTTATGCTGTGTTTGTAAGCCTTGCCTTTGTAGGATAGGCTTTGCCTGAGGGGTCTTCTTAAGAAAATATAAAATTTTTGTAAACATCCCCCAATTTTTTAGGGGGTGTAAACAATTATTAAATATATTTGTTGCTGTTAACCCATAAAACCAATTAATAAATGGCAACTTTAAGATTCCAGGCACTCAAGGAGACTTTGAACCGCAAACCTGTAGAAATTGAAGAAAACGAACGGCGTTCAGAACTTTTTGGCCGCAATGTTTTCAGCGAAAGCGTAATGCGACAATTTCTAACTAAAGAAGCATACCAGAGTGTAAAGGAAGCAAATGCCACCGGTAAAAAGATTGACCGTACTATTGCCGATCATATCTCTACCGGAATGAAGGAATGGGCCATTTCTAAAGGGGCCACCCACTATACACACTGGTTTCAACCCCTTACCGGAAGCACTGCCGAAAAACATGATGCTTTCTTTGAAACTATTGGTGATGGCCTTGCAATTGAAAAATTTGGAGGCGGGCAACTTGTACAACAAGAACCCGATGCTTCAAGTTTCCCGAACGGGGGGATAAGAAATACGTTTGAAGCCCGTGGCTATACCGCATGGGATCCTACTTCTCCCGCATTTATATATGGAACTACTTTGTGTATTCCCAGTGTATTCGTTTCTTACACAGGAGATGCACTGGATTATAAAACGCCACTTTTAAGAGCGTTGCAGGCTGTTGACCAGGCTGCTACCGATGTGGCAAAATATTTCGACAAAAATGTAAGTAAAGTTCAGGCTACTCTTGGATGGGAGCAGGAATATTTTCTTATAGATTCGGCTTTGGCAGCATCAAGGCCCGATATTCAGCTGGCTGGAAGAACTTTGCTGGGGCACTCTCCGGCTAAAGGTCAGCAGTTAGACGATCATTATTTTGGTTCTATTCCTTCGCGGGTACTTTCTTATATGCGCGATCTTGAAAAAGAATGTATGCTTCTTGGAGTACCTGTTAAAACCAGGCACAACGAGGTGGCACCAAACCAGTTTGAACTTGCTCCAATCTTTGAAGAAGCCAACCTGGCAGTAGATCACAACTCCCTTTTGATGGATGTAATGCATAAAGTAGCAGAGCGCCATAACTTCACCGTGTTGTTCCATGAAAAGCCATTTGCAGGCATTAACGGAAGTGGGAAGCATAACAACTGGTCTTTAAGTACAGATACAGGTGTAAATCTTTTAGGACCCGGTTCTACACCGATGAAAAATCTTCAGTTTTTGACTTTTTTCATCAATACCATAAAAGCTGTAAATGAAAATGAGGAGCTGTTAAGGGCTACAATTGCCAGCGCTTCAAATGACTTCAGGTTAGGTGCTAATGAGGCTCCGCCGGCTATCATCTCTACTTTTATTGGTTCTCAATTGACCCAGGTGCTTGACGAACTCGAAAAAGTTACCGATGGGAAACTTTCTCCGGCAGAAAAGACCGAACTTAAACTTAATGTGGTTGGAAAGATCCCTGAGATCCTTCTGGATAATACCGACAGGAACAGAACTTCATCCTTCGCTTTTACCGGGAATAAATTTGAATTCCGTGCAGTAGGCTCCACTGCAAACTGTGCAGAGCCCATGACCGCTCTAAATGCAATTGTTGCCAAGCAGCTGATAGATTTCAAGAAAAAGGTTGATGGTCTTATCAAGAATAAGAAGATGAAGAAGGATGACGCCATCTTCAATGTTCTGAGAGAATACATCAAAGACTCTAAGAATATTCGTTTTGAAGGTGATGGTTATTCCGAAGAATGGGAAAAAGAAGCCGCAAAAAGGGGTCTAAGTAACAATCGAAATACTCCTGAAGCTCTTAAAGCTCTTGTTAGCAAGAAGACGATGGATATGTATAAGGAGCTGGAGATCATGAATAATGTGGAAATTGAAGCCCGTCATGAAATTCAGTTAGAGGAATACATCATGAAAGTGCAAATTGAGAGCCGTATCCTTGGTGATATTGCCCGCAACCACGTGATCCCAACCGCGATTAGGTACCAAAACATTTTGATCAAAAACGTACGCGGACTTAAAGAGATCTTTGCTGATGATTTCAAAGAACACTCCAAAGAGCAACTCGAGATCATTAAAGAAATCTCCGAACGTATTGAGAAGATCAATTCTGGCATTACCGAAATGATCGAAGCCCGTAAGAAAGCTAACAAACTGGAGGATGCCGAAGAAAAAGCCTTTGCATACTGTAATGATGTGAAGCCATTCTTTGAGACCATTCGCTACCATTGCGATAAGCTCGAGCTGGTAATAGACGATGAGATCTGGACCTTAACCAAGTACAGGGAATTATTGTTTACCCGATAATTTGTATTCAATAGACTTATAGGCACTTCCAATGGGAGTGCCTTTTTTATTATATAAATCTACGATCAAAAAAACTAAACTAATTATCTTTGACCGTAAATCTATCTACATGAGCCAGGAAATAAGTAAAAGATATGCCGGCCGCGGAGTTTCTGCCGGGAAAGAAGACGTGCACAATGCCATTAAGAATGTCAATAAAGGGCTTTTTCCAAAAGCATTTTGCAAAATTGTGCCCGATCATCTCACAGGTGATGAAGATTATTGCCTCATCATGCACGCCGATGGCGCTGGTACAAAGTCTTCCCTGGCCTATATGTACTGGAAAGAAACAGGGGATCTTGAGGTGTGGAAAGGAATAGCCCAAGATGCATTGATCATGAATATTGATGACCTGCTGTGCGTTGGTGCGGTAGATAACATCATGCTTTCTTCTACAATTGGTCGTAACAAGAACCTGGTGCCGGGTGAAGTGATCTCTGCCATTATCAATGGTACCGAAGAATTGCTCCATGATCTCAAAGGCTTCGGAATAAAAATCCATTCTACCGGCGGCGAAACTGCCGATGTTGGTGATCTTGTACGCACCATTATTGTAGATTCTACCGTGACTGCACGCATGAAGCGGAGTGATGTGATAGACAATGCAAACATTAAACCGGGAAATGTGATCGTTGGACTGGCTTCTTTTGGACAGGCAACTTACGAAAAAGAGTACAACGGTGGCATGGGCAGTAACGGACTCACCTCTGCACGTCACGATGTCTTCGGAAAGAGTTTAGCTCAAAAATATCCTGAAAGTTTTGATGCTTCAATTCCCGCTGAATTGATCTACAGCGGCTCAAAAGACCTCACCGATGCAGTTGAGGGCAGTCCGCTGGATGCTGGTAAACTTGTGCTTTCTCCTACAAGAACATATGCTCCGGTAATTAAAAAGATCCTGGAAAAGTACTCTAAAAATGACATTTTTGGCATAGTTCATTGCAGCGGGGGCGCACAAACCAAAGTCCTGCATTTTGTAGATAACGTTCATGTAGTCAAAGACAATCTATTTGAAGTTCCGCCTTTATTCAAACTCATTCAGCAGGAAAGCAAAACCGAGTGGAAGGAGATGTACCAGGTGTTCAATATGGGACATAGAATGGAATTATATGTTGATGAAAAAGTAGCTGAAGATATTATTGAAATTTCAAAATCATTCAACGTAGATGCCAAAATAGTGGGTAGGGTAGAAGCTTCAGAAGAGAAAAAATTGACAATTAGAAGTGAGTTTGGGGAGTTTGAATACTAATAGGTTTTCAATTTTCACACGAAGCAAAATAAGATTAAATAAGGGCACAGAGAAATTGAAGGAAAAATTGATTTTTTCAATTAACTATTCGGTGAATGCCATCTTTGAGCATTTTTGTATTGAAATTTATTAGTAGACCCACTTTTAATTCCGAAAGTTTTAAATAAGTGAGTAATTGTGCAAAATGTACAGGAGCAAGATTTTCTAGAGATTTTACTTCAATGATTATTTTACTCTCAACCAGTAGGTCAATTCTGTAGCCTACATCCATTTTAATTTCTTTATAGAAAAATGGCATGGGATGTTGTTGTTTCACTTCCAAACCGGCAGCACGTAAGTCATAAGCTAAAGCATTTTCATAAGTCGATTCTAACAGGCCCGGCCCCAAAATTTTGTGAAGCTCAAGTGCAATTCCAATGATCCGGTATGATAAATCCTGTTCCTTCATTATTCTAAAGTACAACAGTTTCTTCTTAACTGCCTTTCTTTGTGATCTTCATTTATTTTGCTTCGTGCTCTTCGTGTGAAAATTTTAATTGCGCCCTTTGCGAGAAATTTTGTCCAGAACCTCCAACTTCGGTTCAATATATCTCCTACAAAAAGGAGCATCCGGATTTTTTCGGTAGTAATCCTGTATCTGCTCCCTCGAAGCCTTAAATTCATTGAACGCCAATACCTGCGTCACCAGGAGTTCCTTAAATTGCTGCTGAAGTTTTTTCAGGATCTTTCTAATTTCCACTTCATCTTCCGAAGAGAAAAAGTAAACAGCACTACGATATTTATCCCGAAACGAATGATTTGAAGTGGAATTGTGCGTATGAAGATGCACCTCTAAAAGCCGCTCCAAATTTGTCATTTTTGGAAGGTAATGCACAATGACAGCTTCAGAGAATGTATCGGCTGGAGCTTCAGAAGCAATATATCCCTGCTCCACCTTCAGCACGCCTTCCACCGACTGGAAAACTGCTTCGGTACACCAGTGACAACCTCCGCCCAGGCCTATTTTGTTCATTTTACTCATTGTTCTAAAGATACAAAAGAAGCATCATTTAGAATTACTTTGCGATCTATGCGCTTTTTCCTTTGCAGACTCTGCGAGAAATATCTTCGCAATATCGAACATGTCCTTGCTGAATAATTTTTATCTCCAGCACAAATCCTTTTCAGAAATCCGACAGATTTATCGTAAATTTGCTGCTTTAAGGAGATGTTATGATCGAGAAATTGAATATTGTGAAGCAGCGTTTTGACGAGGTGAATGACCTGATCATTCAGCCCGACGTGATTGCCGATCAAAAGCGCTATATAGAGCTAAATAAAGAATACAAGGAGTTAAAGAAATTGATGGACGTTCGCGCCGAGTACGTGAGCCTTATCGAGAATAAAAAAGAGGCCGAAGAGATCATCGCCGATGGCAGTGATCCCGAGATGACAGATATGGCCAAACTTCAACTCGAAGAAGCCAAAGAGCAGATTCCCGGAATGGAGGAGAAGATAAGGATGATGCTTGTGCCAAAAGATCCCGAAGACGCCAAGAACGTGGTGATGGAGATTCGTGCCGGTACCGGCGGGGACGAGGCCAGTATTTTTGCAGGAGATCTTTACCGCATGTACACTAAATATATTGAAAGCAAAGGCTGGAAACACCAGATCGTTGACTTTAGCGAGGGTACCAGCGGCGGATTCAAAGAAATCATTTTTGACGTGACCGGCGAAGATGTCTACGGAACATTAAAATTTGAAGCCGGGGTACACCGTGTGCAACGGGTACCGCAAACTGAAACCCAGGGGCGGGTACATACCTCTGCCGCTACGGTTATGGTATTACCAGAAGCCGAAGAATTTGATGTGGAGATCGATCCAAAAGAGGTGCGAATTGACTATTTCTGTTCTTCAGGACCAGGTGGGCAGTCGGTGAACACCACTTATTCCGCGGTGCGTTTAACTCACATCCCTACAGGATTGGTGGCGCAGTGCCAGGATCAAAAATCCCAGCATAAGAACAAGGAAAAGGCATTCCGCGTGTTGAGGTCAAGGCTTTATGAGCAGGAGCTGGCCAAGAAAATGGAAGCCGATGCAGCCAAGAGAAACTCTATGGTTTCCAGCGGAGACAGGAGTGCAAAGATCCGAACTTACAATTATGCACAGGGCCGTGTAACCGATCACCGAATTGGTCTTACCCTTTACGATCTTGGGAACATCATCAACGGAGATATCCAGAAGATCCTCGACGAATTACAACTAGTAGAAAACACAGAAAAACTGAAAGAGAATTCCGACGTTTTTTAGAACATAATTCCAAAAGCTGCCGCACTCCGGCAGCTTTTTTTATTTCCAGCCAATGACCACTTCCCAGCTTACCGAACAAATACGCCTCAAAAAGTCCTTTTTATGCGTGGGGCTTGATGTAGACCTTGAGAAGATTCCTCAACATCTTTTAAAAGAAGAAGATCCTGTTTTCGCTTTTAACAAGGCCATTATTGATGCCACCCATCACCTGGCTGTGGCTTACAAGCCCAACCTGGCTTTTTACGAAGCACATGGAATAAAGGGCTGGAAAGCACTGGAAAAAACCATTAACTACCTGAACGAAAATCATCCCGATATCTTTACCATTGCCGATGCAAAAAGGGGGGATATTGGCAATACTTCGGGCATGTATGCAAAGGCCTTTTTTGAAGATTTGCAGTTTGATTCGGTCACCGTGGCCCCTTACATGGGGAAAGATTCCGTAGAGCCATTTTTGGCCTATGAAGATAAACACACCATTTTACTGGCCCTGACTTCTAACGCAGGGGCGTATGATTTTCAGACACAAACCATAAATGGCGAGGAACTTTATAAAGAAGTGATCAAAACCTCTAAAAAATGGAATAACGGGCAAAATCTCATGTACGTAGTAGGTGCTACAAAGGCCGAATACCTGCAGGAGATACGCAAGATTATTCCTGAAAGTTTCCTCCTGGTGCCGGGAGTTGGCGCCCAGGGTGGAAGTTTGGCGGAAGTATGTAAGTTTGGAATGAACCGCAATGTAGGCCTGCTAATAAATGCGTCCCGTGCTATTATCTATGCTTCGGAAGGAATGGATTTTGCTGAAGCAGCTGCAAGCGAAGCAGAAAAACTACAGCAGGAAATGGCAACATTCTTATAGATATTTCTTCGGAAGAAAACCTGTCAAAAATGCCATTTTTGACATCTCATTTTCTTAGTTCATGAAAGTATTTTACGATCAGTTAAACCGGAAGATTGAGCTGAAGGAAGTTCCGCAGCGAATTGTGAGCCTGGTGCCCAGCCAGACTGAATTGCTGGTTGATCTTGGGCTTGAGCAGCAAATTTTGGGAATAACTAAATTCTGTGTACATCCTGAAGACCTTCGGAAGCAGAAAAAAGTGGTGGGAGGCACCAAGCAGGTGCATTTTGACCGCATAGCAGCCCTGGAACCCGATATCATCCTCTGTAATAAGGAAGAAAATACCCGGGAAATGGTAACGGAGCTTGAAAAGATCGCTCCCGTTCATGTTTCAGATATCTACACTATAGATGATTCCCTCGAACTCATCAGGCAATACGGCGAAATCTTTAAAGTGACCGGCAAAGCTTCAGAAATAATTGAAAAGATTCGGCTTGAAAAAGCTAGTTTTCAAGAATATTTAAGAGACTTTCCGGAGCGAAAAGTAGCGTATTTTATCTGGAAAAATCCGTGGATGGTGGCAGGGAAAGATACTTTTATAGATCACCTGCTGGAACTTAACCGCTTCAAAAATGCCTTTTTAGAAGAAGATTCCCGTTACCCTGAAATATCACTGGAACAGCTCGATGAAAGAGAGGTGGAGGTGGTGCTGCTTTCTACAGAACCATTTCTTTTTAAAGAGAAAGATGTAGAAGCTTTGAAAAAAGAAGTGAAGTTGGGCTGCATCCAGGTTGTGGACGGGGAATACTTTAGCTGGTATGGGTCGCGCCTTAAGGCTGCTTTTACCTACTTTAGGAAAGTTCAGGCTGTTTTATCCTGACTCTGCTCCATACGACGGATCTCTTTTAAGATCTTGCACGCCTTATCATTGAGCATGTCACTTCGCAGCTTATCCACTAAAGCGAGCTCAAAAGAACGGCGCATGAGAAAACAGTACTTCTCACGAAGCCTTTCCAACGTAGATCTGGGTTCAAATAATCGAAACATATACTTATATTAATACTGCAAAGATATCCTGCAGTTTTTCGAAGAATTCATAACTGAAAGTTAACTTAATGGTAAAACTGTGTTGAACCCTGGTCTCTCTTGTTAAAAAGTTATAAGGCAGACTCATAGAGTTGAGGTTCTACAAGGGTTTAAAGGAATTATTCACTGTTCATAACCCCATTTTTCAATGAGTAATGCTTAAGGTATAGGGAGTAAATTTTAAATTACTGTTCCTCCTTAAAATGCCATTTTTGGAACCTCTTTCTAACCTTTAGGTAATTAAAGATTTTCAGCGCGCAACCTGCAACAGGAAAAACCCGCAACTCGCAACAGCAATGCTTCAACAGAATCGAGACTTTTTGTACAGCTAAAATGGATTAAACTTTAATCCTTAAACCTTAGTCTTTTCTAGTCCTGCAAAGCAAAAACCCGTTTCAGCAGATTGGTGGTACGGGCAGAAAAGTCGTTCCTTATTTCCTTTTCTTCAACTGCGATCATGGTATAAACCCCTTCAAGAGCTTGTTGTGTCACATAATCGGCAAGATCGGGATTGACGTTATTGGTAAGCGGAATGGCGTTATATCTTTCAATAATTTTTGTCCATACCTGGGTGGCTCCCACTTTTTCAAGGGAATTGGTGATCACAGGGTTGAATTTTGAATAGAGTGGTTCTGTGGTTTTATTGGCAAGGTAAGTTGTTGCGGCAATGTCGTCTCCCAGTAAGATATTTTTAGCATCGGTGAAGGTAATTTGCTTTACGGCATCTACAAAAATAGGTGTGGCTTTCTGTACCGCATCTTCAGCGGCCCGGTTGAGCACACGTAAACCTTCATCGGCCAGAGAACTCAACCCAATGTCGCGTAGGGTTTGATCTACTTTTTGTAATTCGGGAGGAAGCCCAATGCGCACCAGTTCATTTTTAAAGAAGCCATCCTCCTGTGTTAGTTTGGTCACCTGCTTGTCTATCCCAAAATTGAGCGCCTGTCGCAGGCCTGCGGCTACTTCGGCATTAGAAATTCCTGTTCCTTCCTGTGGAAGCGAATCGGCTATTTGTTGTAATTCGGCACAGCCGAACAAAAGCGGGAGAAATATAAGGGTTACATATTTTTTCATCATAATTTTTTTTCAAAGATAGTTATTAAAAAACCCGCTTTTTTCCGGGCGAATTTTACTCTTAATTAAATAAATACTATGGTCTTGTTATTGTACACGAGCGTTTTTCGGTCAATATGTAATTTTATCGCCCTTGCCAGAACTATTTTTTCCAGGTCCCTGCCTTTAAGGATAAGATCTTTTATAGAATGGGTGTGAGAAATTCGGGTAATATCCTGTTCAATAATTGGCCCCTCATCTAACTGGGCGGTGACGTAATGTGAAGTAGCACCAATGATTTTTACTCCGCGTTTATAAGCAGAATGATAAGGTTTGGCCCCTGCAAAAGCCGGCAGGAAAGAGTGGTGGATATTGATAATGCGATTTGGATATGCTTCGATAAGCCCATCGGGAATAATTTGCATATATCTGGCCAGAACAAAAAAGTCTATTTTTTCCTGTCGCAGCAATTCTAAATGTCTTTTTTCAGCTTCGGGTTTATTGTTTTTGGTAACGGGGACATGATAAAAAGGAATATCAAATTTTTCGGCTGTAGAACGCAAGTATTCGTGGTTGCTAATGATCAAAGGAATATCTACGGGAAGTTCCCCGGCTTTGTGTCTTCCCAAAAGGTCATAAAGGCAATGGTCATATTTTGATACAAAAATGCCCATTCTCAATTTAGCTTCTGCTGAATATATTCGCCAAAACATTTGATATGGCACTGCGAGTTCTTCAGAAAATGCTTGCTTAAGCGAGTCAATATTTGTAGCATCTAAAAATTCACATTCCAGCCTCATTACAAATATTGAATTTTCTACATCTACATATTGATCAATGTATACTATGTTTCCTTTACGATTAAAAATGAAGGAGGTGACCTTTGAAATAATTCCGGCTTTATCGGGGCAATGAATTAAGAGTATGAAACTTGACATGGCTTATATTTGGGCCTTTAAAAGTAGATAAATCATAGCATTTGCACTAATACGAGGTAGACTTTGTGCTATTTGTAAATCTAGTTACCAACTATTTCAATTTTCGTAAATTGCATGCTTAAATAGATCATAAAATTGAACATGGAACAACAAGCTCCTTATAAACCTAATAATAAAGTAAGAATTGTAACCGCAGCTTCGCTCTTTGACGGGCATGATGCCGCCATAAATATTATGCGCCGTATCATCCAGTCTACGGGAGTAGAGGTAATTCACCTGGGGCATGACCGCAGTGTGGAGGAGGTGGTGAATTGTGCAATCCAGGAAGATGCCAATGCCATTGCCATGACCTCCTACCAGGGCGGGCATACCGAATACTTTAAATATATGCACGATCTGCTTAAGGAAAAAGGGGCCGGGCACATCAAGATCTTTGGCGGCGGCGGCGGTGTAATTCTGCCTGAAGAGATCAAAGAGCTTGAAGAATATGGCATCACCAGGATATATTCTCCCGATGACGGCCGCGAACTTGGGCTGCAGGGAATGATCAACGACCTGGTGAAAAAATCTGATTACCCGCTGGGGGACAGCCTCAACGGGGAGGTAGAAGAGTTGGAGAAGAAAACCCCGGGAGCTATTGCTAGGGTGATTTCGGCTGCCGAGAATTTTCCTGAAGTTGCCAAAGAAACTCTTGATAGAATCCATTCTGAAAATAAAGAAAAAGAGATCCCCGTGCTGGGAATTACCGGAACAGGTGGCGCCGGAAAATCTTCTTTGGTAGATGAGCTTGTGCGGCGCTACCTTATGGATTTTCCTGAAAAAACCATAGGGATTATTTCTGTAGACCCTTCCAAAAGAAAAACTGGCGGAGCCCTTTTAGGAGACCGTATCAGGATGAATGCGATCAACAATCCGCGGGTATATATGAGGTCTTTGGCTACCCGTCAATCTAATCTTGCCCTGTCAAAATATGTTGCTGAAGCCATTGAGGTGCTAAAAGCCGCGAGTTATGACCTTATTGTTCTGGAAACTTCGGGAATTGGGCAAAGTGATACAGAGATCCTGGAGCATTCTGATGTTTCACTTTATGTGATGACGCCCGAATTTGGGGCAGCTACTCAGCTGGAAAAGATCGATATGCTCGACTTTGCCGATCTTGTAGCGATCAACAAATTCGATAAACGTGGTGCTTTAGACGCCCTTCGCGATGTGAAAAAACAATATCAGCGCAACCACGGATTGTGGCATGAAAACCCTGATAGTCTTCCTGTTTTTGGAACTATTGCTTCTCAATTCAACGATCCCGGTATGAACACGCTTTACAAGCAGATCATGGACAGGATCGATGAGAAAGTTGGAAGTAAGTTTAGTTCTACTTTCAACATCTCAAAGGAAATGAGTGAAAAGATCTTTGTGATCCCGCCAAACAGGACGCGATATCTTTCTGAAATTTCAGAAAATAACCGCAGCTATGATGAAAAAGCGGCCTCACAGGCTGAAGTTGCTCAAAAGCTCTACGGAATATATAAAACCATTGAATCGGTAACCGGAACTAAGGTCGGTCTAAATCAATACGGATTCGAAGAAGATGAGCTGAAGGATGCCACAACTTCAGATAATTCTGAACTTACAAACCTTCTGAAAAAGGAATTTGACCGGGTGAAAATGGATCTTGATCCTTACAATTGGGAGATCATTACCGGGTGGGATGAGAAGGTCAATAAATATAAAGATCCAATTTATTCCTTTAAGGTAAGGGATAAGGAGATAAAGATCGAAACCCATACAGAGTCCCTTTCCCATACCCAGATCCCGAAGGTTGCATTACCAAAATACCAGGCCTGGGGTGACATTTTAAGGTGGTGCCTGCAGGAAAATGTGCCGGGAGAATTCCCTTATACTGCCGGATTGTATCCTTTTAAAAGACAGGGGGAAGATCCTACCAGGATGTTTGCGGGAGAAGGTTCGCCGGAACGTACCAACCGCCGATTCCATTACGTGAGTATGGGCTTACCGGCAAAGCGACTTTCTACGGCATTTGATTCGGTCACGCTCTATGGAAACGATCCCGACCATCGCCCTGATATCTACGGAAAGATAGGGAATGCCGGAGTTTCCATCTGCTGCCTCGATGATGCGAAGAAGTTATATTCAGGCTTTGATCTTGCCGACCCTATGACTTCTGTAAGTATGACCATTAACGGCCCTGCGCCAATGTTGCTCGGTTTTTTTATGAACGCTGCAATAGATCAGCAGTGTGAGAAATACATCAAAGAGAACGGTCTTGAGAAAGAGGTGCAGGAAAAGATCGATAAGATCTATGCTGAAAAAGGAATGGGGCAGCCAAAATACAGAGGCGAACTCCCGGAAGGAAATGACGGGCTCGGACTCATGTTATTGGGTGTGACCGGGGACCAGGTGTTGCCGGCAGATGTTTATGCAGATATTAAAAAAAGGACCCTTAGCCAGGTGCGGGGAACTGTACAGGCAGATATCCTGAAGGAAGATCAGGCGCAGAACACCTGTATCTTTTCAACAGAATTCGCTTTGAGATTGATGGGTGACGTGCAGGAATATTTTATTCAGGAAAATGTGCGGAATTTCTATTCAGTTTCTATTTCAGGTTATCACATCGCTGAAGCCGGCGCTAACCCAATTACGCAGCTGGCACTTACCCTTGCCAACGGATTCACCTATGTAGAATATTACCTGAGCAGGGGAATGGATATCAATAAATTCGGGCCGAATTTATCGTTCTTTTTCTCTAACGGAGTTGATCCCGAATATGCGGTGATTGGAAGGGTAGCGAGAAAGATCTGGTCAAAAGCACTGAAGTATAAATACGGAGCCAATCCGCGGGCGCAGATGCTGAAGTATCACATCCAGACTTCCGGAAGATCCCTGCACGCACAGGAAATTGATTTTAATGACATAAGAACCACGCTTCAGGCGCTTTATGCAATTTATGACAACTGTAATTCTTTGCACACTAATGCTTACGATGAAGCTATTACCACGCCTACAGAGGCTTCAGTAAGAAGAGCGATGGCTATACAATTGATCATCAATAAAGAATTGGGATTAACAAAGAATGAGAATCCAATCCAGGGGGCATTTATAATAGAAGAACTTACCGATCTTGTGGAAGAAGCAGTACTTCAGGAGTTTGACCGCATCACCGAAAGAGGAGGAGTTCTTGGTGCAATGGAAACTATGTACCAGCGGAGTAAAATTCAGGAGGAGAGTCTTTACTACGAAACCCTGAAACACAATGGAGATTTCCCGATCATTGGAGTAAATACTTTCCTTAGCTCTACAGGTTCGCCAACTGTGACTCCCGGGGAAGTAATCCGTGCCACCGAAGAGGAAAAACAGAGTCAGATTCAAACGTTGCAGGACCTGCATGAGGCGAAGAAGGAACTGGAACACGAAACCCTCGAAAAGGTGAAAAATGCAGCCATTCAGAATGAGAATATTTTTGAGGTGCTTATGGAAGCTACAAAGGTTTGTTCGTTAGGACAGATCACTACAGCTTTATTTGAAGTAGGAGGGCAGTACAGGAGAAATATGTAAGCAGAGAGCCGATGTGCGACAGCGACGCCGGGAGCCTGTTGAAAATTTATATTCAAACCTCACTGGTTTTAAAAACCTGTGAGGTTTTTTTGTTGTTTATTTCTACGAAACCTAACAGGTCTCTAAGACCTGTTAGGTTTTATTCATTTCCGAAGAAAGTCTTTGATCAGCCTGTCGAGTTTCTAAACTCAAGTAGGGTATTCTTCCATTTTGTACTTTTATTTGGACAAACGCCAACTCACATGAATTCACAAAAGTTTCTTCACACTGATGCTCAAAGCACCACTATTCTCATCAGGATCATGGTAGGTGCTGTATTTTTTGTTGAAGGCATTCAAAAATTCCTTTATCCTGAAATGCGTGGTCCGGGCCGATTCGCCAAAATAGGCTTTCCGGAACCGGAGATCCTTGGGAACCTGGTTGGATTTTTGGAGGTAGCTGCAGACATCCTGCTTCTCATGGGCTTATTAACGTGTGGGGCTGCTTTGACTACTTTACTCATAATGACTGTTGCTATTATTACGACAAAAATACCTATTGGCTTCGGGGAAAGCTTTGGACCTTTTGTACTACGGGATCTAAAAACCTACGGATTTTGGAGTATGGCTCACGAAATGCGTACCGATTTCGCGATGTGGCTGGGTTCCCTGTTTCTCATGATAAGGGGAGGTGGGTGCTGGTCGGTAGATAGATATCTTTCAAAATAACAGACTTAAGAGGAAGAGATGACTATTTCTTGATTAACCTGAACCAAAAAAAAGGTATCTCAAAAATGCCATTTTTGAGATACCTTTCTGTAACTCTTAAAATCTTCAGAAGTAAAATTTGCGCTATTCTTCGTCGTCAAATGGGTTATCAAAAGGAATATTGTCATCTGGGTCTACATCATCATAATTCACTCCCGGCGGATTAAATAATCCCCAGCGGTCAATTATGTAATTCCATTGGTCAAAATTCTTTACCCATTCTGCGAAAAGCACCCGGAATTCTTCAACCTCTCCTCTTAGCATTTCCAGATATTCAACTTCCTTAAAACCTTCCATGACAAACCCATTACAACCTACAGAGATTTCGCGGGCGCATTTTCGAATGATCGCTGCATTCTCCATCTTTATGTCATAGAGGTCGACACCTTCTGCTCCGGCTATTTTAGGCGCGAGCTGTAGAGCATCGGTATACATATTATGGGCTACCGCAGTAGTGAATTCGTCTTCTTCGGGAACCAGTTGTATTATGCGCTCTACAATTTCAAGAATTTCCATTGCCTTACGGTACAATGGCATACGCTCCAGTTTGTCTTTATTCACAACGCAGGGCGTTAGGCTGGAGACTCGTCTTCAATGTTACTGGCGGAATTGTCCTGGTGAAGTTTCCACTTCTCGTAATCCACGAGATCATCACTTACCAGTGCAAGGCAGGCCGCAATTACTCCTGCATCATCAAGAAAACCGGCGACGGGAATAAAATCGGGGATGAGGTCCAGGGGCATGAGTACGTAGAGCAAAGCTCCCACAACTGCAGCAATAGTTTTCCAGGGCACTTCCCTGTAATTGCCGTTCCAGTAATCCCGAACCAGGCTAAACATGCTTTTTGCCTTGGCCAGGTATCCGCTCATCGATTCGTTGTTACGGAATTTGTCTTCAATTTTTTGCTCTTTTGCAAGTACCTTTTTAAGGTCCTTTTGTTCTACTTTCTCTGCCTGCTCATTAAGAGCGCGATTTGCCTCTTCGGGGCTAATGTCTTTCATAATTGTTTGATCTTAATTTTTATTTTGGTTTAGTTGTCCGGTTCTTCTAAATATATTGTCAATGGTATATTCCGCAGCACTTTTAGCCTTTGAGAGCTCCCGCCATTCAATTGGTGTCGCAACGCCTGCATCTTCAGTGGCTCTTAAAGAAAAAGGGCATACAGCGGTTTGGGCGTATGCATTCCGCAGATAATCTACAAAAATTTTTGATCCTCGCTTTTCTTTTCTTATTTCCGTAGTGAATAAATCGGGATGGCGCTGTTCAGCTTCTTCTGCTATTTCGCGGGCAGTTGCTTTTACCTGGTCAAAATCTTTTCCTCTTCTTATCTTGTAGTATAAATGTAAGCCGCTTTTCCCGCTGGTCATAAGGGAGGGGTCTATGTCTTTCTCTTTCAAAATTTCTCGCAGAGCCTTAGCCCCTTTCTTTATTTTTTCAAAATCATCATCGGAAGGATCCAGATCAAAGATGACCTTATCGGGCTGCCGCAATTTGTCCTTTTTGCTCAACCATATATGAAATGCCACGGTGCCCTGGTTGGCGAGGTACACAAGTGTTTTGGTGTCATTGCAAAGAATTTGTGTGTTTGATCCTTCTTCGGTTTCAATTTCTACAATCTTTATAAAATCTTGAAAATAATCTGAAATGCTTTTTTGATAGAATCCGTTGTTGTCAATCCCGTTTGGAAATCGATGCAGGGTAAGCGGCCTGTCCTTTAGATAAGGAAGCATGAGAGGTGCAATTTTTTCATAATATGTCACCATGTCTCCCTTGCTGATCTTTTTCTTCGGAAAAATGATCTTATCATAATTTGAAATCTCTACCCCGGCAACTGTCATTCACTACAGATTTTTAGATTCTTCTTGTGCTATTTGCTTCAGTGTCCTTCCTGAAGTGACGCTTTTAGACTGAGTGCTTACAGGGTTGCGGCGGGCATCGGCTTCGGAATCATCCTGCTTCATAAGCAGCCAGTTTCCCTTCATCTTTCCGCCTTTCATTTCCACAAGATTATATCCGCCTTTCAGTTTTTTTCCGTGAAGGGTGACCTCAATACTGCCTGCATTAAAGCTTTCTTCCAGGGAAATAAGCTTACCATCTTCATCCTTTTTATTGCTCTCAATGGTGCCGGTGTCCCAAATCATTACCGTACCCCCGCCATATTCTCCTTTTGGGATTACTCCCTCAAAATCGGCATAGGCAATTGGATGATCTTCGGTGGGGATCGCCATTCTCTTTACTGAAGGATCTGTGCTTGGGCCTTTGGGTACCGACCATGATTTAAGGGTGTTGTCAATCTCCAGCCTAAAGTCGTAATGAAGGTTGGTGGCATCGTGCTTCTGAATTACAAATATGGGTTGCTCATTTTTCTTCTTAGATGGCACATCCCGCGGCTCACCGGTCTTGCTGAAATCCCTTTTTTCATTGTAACTTTTCATGCTATTCATTTTTGCACATCCCGCAGGTTGGAAAATGTACAAAAAATGCTTCTGCGCCTTCGTTAAAGAAGTCTCAAAACTTATTCTGAAATAAAATGAATATGGATGGAAGGTTGTTTTTGCATGAAGTTTATTTTAGATACTTTTGTCGCGTGTAATCTTTAGCACCAAACTAATTAAATGGAAGGAATTTGGGTATTTGCCATTGCGGTGTTTACAGGGTTTATTGCTATCAATAATCCTGTAGGAAATGTGCCTATATTTCTTAGCCTTACCCGCCAGGCCGATAGGCCTACCAAAAAGAAAATCTCTAAAAAGGCCACTTTTACAGCCTTTGTTATTGTCTCTGGATTTATAATCCTGGGTAAATATATCTTCGATTTTTTCGGGCTTACAATTCCTGCCTTTAAGATTACCGGGGGCATCCTGGTATTTTTTGTAGGCTTTGAAATGATTCGTGCGCAGGTATCAAGTATTGACAACCAGACAGAAATAAACTTCAACGAAGAAATATCTATTTCACCGCTTGGGATTCCTATCCTAGCCGGTCCCGGTACTATTGTAACAGCAATGAACTTTACTACTACCGCCACCTACCTGCAATTAGGAATTATTCTGGTGATGTTTGCGCTGGTAATGTGGCTAAATCACCTGGCATTTCTCTCAAGTGAATACCTTGTGCGCTATATTGGAGCCAACAAAATTGTGGTGGTAGAGAAAATCATGGGTCTTATCATTGCAATTATTGGCGTTAACATGCTGATAGAAGGGATTCACATCGCCTTTATGGAATAAAATAAATAATAAATTGGTTTTTAGTAGGTTATCGGTTTTATAGTTGTACCTTCGCCTCCAATTTAAATTTATATAATGAATAAAGGTACAGTTAAGTTCTTTAACGAATCAAAAGGTTACGGATTTATTAAGGACGAAGAGTCAAATGATGAGTATTTCGTACATGCTAATGGTCTTGTAGATGAGATTAGACAGGATGACGAAGTAACTTTCGACCTTGAAGAAGGTAGAAAAGGTGTAAATGCAGTAAACGTGAGACAAGCTTAGTCTCAATTTTTGATATTTATATTCTTAAGCCTTGCTATTTAGTAAGGCTTTTTTTATTCTAAGGGGGTAAATACTCCGAGGCTTGCCTCGTTAGTAAATGTTAAAGTCTGAAAACGTGTTCTCCTATATAATGCTCCGTGGGCTTGCCCCGGAGAAATTTATGCCTTACCCGAAAATACATCTGTGGATGCTGGAATTTTTATTACCTTAATTCCATGAAAAGAATAATCTTTTTTTTGTTCCTGAGCCTGCAGGTATCCGCCCAGGAATTGATGATAAAAAAGGGAATTGTCGTAGATGACTTCAAGGTCTCTGACACCCTCCAGGAAAGTTACGCCCTTTATCTTCCCACAACGTATCAAAATAACAAATTATGGCCGGTACTTTTTTTGTTTGACGGAGAGGGCAGAGGTAAGGCTGCTGCACAATTATTCCAGTCTACTGCCGAGGAGCAGGGGTACATCCTTGTCTCTTCAAATAATATAAGTGAACAAAATGAATTAAAGGAAAATGCCGTTATTGCCGCGAGGTTGTTACAAGGAGTCGCAAATATTTTACCTTTAGATTCCCGGCAAATAGCCGCTGCAGGTTCTATGACCGGCGGTAAGGTGGCAAGTTCGCTGCCTCTTATTTTTGATAATTTTCTTGGTGTTGTGGCAGTTGGAGACCACTGGGTGAATTTTAACCTGCTCGATAATAAAAAGAATTTCCTCTTTATTGGAATAGTAGGAGATGAACAATTTTCGGGTCGGGCAATGAATAGCACTGCAGCTGCTCTTTCCCAACTCAGGTTTCCCACACAGATCTATACTTATTCCGGAGGGGAAGACTGGCCTGTTCCAGAGATTATTTCCAGTGCGGTGGGCTCTCTTACGCTTGAAGCTATGCGCGAAGGGAATCGCCCTTTAGACAATCAGCTCATTGAACAGTTGTACCGTAACGATCTTTCCCGCGTAAACAGGCTAATGAGCCAAAATCAACTTATAAATGCCGAAGTTCTTCTGGAGGTGATGGAAGAAAAGTACGATAAGCTGGTGAATATGGCCGAAATAAGGTCAAAACAGGACCAGTTGTTGCGCTCCAGGAATTACGACCAGCAAAAACGCCAGCAAGTAAGCATTCTTCAAAAAGAATCGAGACTGCTGGATGATTTTGTTTATTACCTGGAAGAGGATATTCGCACCGCAAATTTTGAAAATCTCGGCTGGTGGAATTATCAAAAAAATCAGTTGGATTCCCTAGCCCAAAGAAAAGATGGCGAGGCAAAAATGGCACTTCGGTTAAAAGATTTTATAAAAGAATATATTCATCTTAAACGCCAGGACATGAGTAAATCTCGTGTGCCCCTGGAGAGTGAACTTATAACGAATATGATTCAAACCATTTTTGATCCCAAAGCTATTGGCGCCTATAAAAATATCATTTCTCTAAGCGCGCAGGACAATGATTTCTCCACAGCCTACTTCTACCTTGAAGAAATGCTGAAGCACGGTTATAAAGACATGCAGGGATTATATAACATTGAAGGAACTTTGGGCTTACGCCTAACCCCCGAATACAACCAGATCATTGAAAATTACCTGGGCGCCTCGAAATTTTATGATTCTAAAGAAGAGTCTCAAAAATGAGGTTTTTAAGCATCTTTCTGTTTCTGTTGTTCCCGGGTGTGGCCATTGGGCAGCAGGACTCTGCATTTATTGCATTTCAGGAAGAGATCAATTCAGAATTTAAAGATGCGGCTACTTCTCCTTTGTCAGAAAAGGATCGGGAAAAATTTGAAGCTCTTGAATTTTTTCCGTTTGATCCCAACTTCAGGATTGAAGCTGAATTTTTGAGAACTCCTCAGGAAGTTCCGTTTGCTATGCCCACTACTTCTGAAAAAAAGAAGATGTATGTGAAGTATGGCGAATTGTATTTTACTCTTAAAGGAGAAGAATTTAAACTGAATGTTTACCAGAGCCTGGCACTCTCACAAACTGAAGAATACAAAGACTACCTGTTTTTGCCTTTTACAGATCCTACTAACGGAGTGACTACTTATGGAGGAGGAAGGTATCTCGACTTAACGATCCCTGCCAACAGGATGGTTCAGCTGGATTTCAATAAAGCTTACAATCCGTATTGTGCTTATAGCGGCGGCTATTCCTGCCCCATTCCGCCGGCCGAAAACAAGCTGGGAATACCTGTAACCGCAGGGGTGAAGAAGTACGGGAAACACTAGCTTAGCTTAGATAACCAGATTCCGATTAAAACGGCAGCAATTCCCAGAAAGATACTTCCGGCAGAATATATCCCAAAGTTGATGTAATCTCCTGCTTTCAGCAAAGCCTGGTTTTCAAAGCTAAATGCCGAAAAGGTGGTGAACCCGCCACAGAATCCGGTGGCGAGCAGTAAAGTTGTGTTGGGGGAAATGGCCTCCTGTTTCATTCCCAATCCTAATATGAACCCTATCAAAAGACTTCCGAAGAAATTAACCAGCAGCGTGCCCAGCGGGATGGAAGAAACTGAGTTGAGGTTTTTTGAAATTAGAAATCGAAGGGCACTGCCAAATCCCCCGCCAAGAAAAACCAGTAGCACCTGTTTCATTATTCTACCGGAATATAAATTTCTGTGACCCAGAGCGCCGGATTGTCAATTTTAGTAGGGTCGGTAATCAGCATCTCAAAAGGTTGGCCTTGTGCATTTACAATTAAACCGTTTTCTTCAATATAGCGGTAAGTGAGCTCCCAGGCTTCGGAAGCATTTTTGTGATGACCATTAAGAGTGGTTTTAATCACTTTTTGAGGCTCGAGATAGCCATTAAGGATCTCACTTCCGGCAGGAGTAATCACCTGGCTTGGGGTAGGAACGCCAGCAGAAAAAATCGTAGTGCCATTGCGGTCATCCCGCTGATTATAAATAATAAGAGGCTGCCCGCTTATTGAAATATTGTTCTGGTTCATGTAGAGTTTTACCTGTTCAATCATACTGGCTGCACGTGTATTAACCTCACCCATACGTGAGGCAGTAGTGGTGTACATATAATATCCTCCCCCATGTTCGGTCACCCCGTCTACATTAATGGAATAGGCTTCCATCTTTCTGGTGACATGCTGTTCCAGGTTCTCTATGCTCTGTTCAAAGATGGGAAGAAAAACTTCGGCGAGTTCTTCATCCTGTACGGTAAAGGCCAGCTTTTCCTTAAAGCTTTGATTGCCTTCCAGCTTCCAGGTGACGCGTGTACCTTCGTCTTCGGGAGTGAAGGTCCAGGTGATTTTACCTTCGGCTTCACCAATAATAGTTTTTGTCTTCAGTATTTGTTCAATATTCGAATAAGGGATTGCTGCTGTGGTTACTATACTTCCATCTCTAATACCCTCTGCCTCCCACGAGATAGCTGTGTCTTTTTCAGAAGTCGCTCCGGCAACATTGAGGTCCATTCCTTCAATTTGGTTCCAGGCTTCCCACGATTTCCAGTTTGAATAATCAGCTACCTCCCGAAATAGCATTGGCGCAGGCGCATTAATGAGCTTGCTGGTCTCAACTTTGTATTGGCCATCTTGAGTGGCTATGTATATGGAGCCTGCGATAAAAAGGATTAACAGCAGGAAAAGAAGGTACTTTAAGATCTTCATGATGTGAGGCGGGTTTATAGTATTTATTATGCTAATATAAATAATTTGAAAATGTTAATTCTTACATTTGTTAACTAATGGTGAAAGTCCTGCAGGTTGGAAATTTATACTGCTTTCCTTCCTGAAAGTTTTTCCAGCACTTTTAATAATTAAACTCTTAAAAATGAAAATTAAAGCTTATTTGATGCTGTTTTTTGCGGCAACAATTTTATTTTCCTGCGCAGATTCCAAGATGGAAAATCCTGCAGCTGTGGGAGAAGTTGATCAAACCGACGATTTTGATTATCAGGTAGATGAATTTGCAGATATCAAGATCTTGCGGTACCAGATTCCCGGCTGGGAAGATCTTAGCCTAAAGGAACAAAAACTGGTGTATTACCTTGTACAGGCCGGTCTTAGCGGAAGAGATATTATTTGGGACCAGAACTATAAACACAACCTTAAAATTAGGGAAGCCCTTGAGAATATCTACACCAGCTACGAAGGAGACAAAACTACCGATGACTGGAAGAATTTTGAAACCTACCTTAAGAGGGTGTGGTTCTCTAATGGGATTCACCACCATTACTCAATGGACAAGCTGAAACCTGAATTCAGCAAAGAATATTTTGATACCCTTCTTAGTGAGACCAACACTCAGCTAACAGGAGAGGCGTATGAAGTGATCTTTAATGATAAAGACGCTAAAAAGGTGAACCTTGATGAATCTAAAGGTTTGGTTGAAGGTTCTGCGGTTAACTTTTATGGTGAAGGCATTACTGCAAAAGATGTTGAGCAGTTCTACGCCAATAAAAAGTCCCCAAACCCAAATAAACCTCTTGCGTTTGGTCTTAATTCAAAACTTGTAAAAGAAAACGGGCAAATCGTAGAAAAGGTTTACAAGAGTGGCGGCATGTATGGCCCTGCAATAGACAAGATCATCTTTTGGTTGGAAAAGGCAAAAGGAGTTGCCGAAAATCAGCAGCAGGCAGATGCACTTGGGCTGTTAATAAAATATTATACAACCGGAGATCTTCAAACCTGGGATGACTACAATATCGCCTGGGTTGAAGCTACCGAAGGAAATATTGACTACATCAACAGTTTTATCGAAGTTTATAACGACCCGCTTGGTTACACAGGTTCTTATGAAACTATTGTGCAGATCAAAGATTTTGATATGAGCAAGAAGATGCAGGTGCTTGAAGAAAACGTGCAGTGGTTTGAAGACAATGCACCTTTGATGGAAGAGCACAAGAAAGATTCTGTGGTAGGGGTTACTTACAAAACAGTAATTGTTGCAGGAGAGGCAGGAGATGCTTCGCCGGCTACTCCTATTGGTGTGAACCTTCCTAACTCTAACTGGATAAGAAAAGAGCACGGTAGCAAATCTGTCTCTCTTGGAAATATCATTAACTCATACAACAATGCCGGCAGCACTGGCAGGCTTGAAGAATTTGCTCACGATGAAGAAGAGATCGCTCTTGAAAAAGAATACGGGCAACTTGCCGATAAACTTCATACCGCACTTCACGAAGTGGTAGGTCATGCTTCAGGGCAACTTAATCCTGGAGTTGGAGAAACCAAAGAAACCCTAAAAAGTTATGCTTCTACTTTGGAAGAAGGCCGTGCCGACCTTGTAGGTCTTTACTACCTTATGGATCCAAAACTGGAAGAACTCGGGTTGGTTGATGATTATGAAAAAGTGGGGAAAGCTGCCTACGACGGGTACATTAGAAACGGATTAATAACGCAGCTTATCCGTCTTGAGCCGGGAGCCGATATTGAAGAGGCACACATGAGAAACCGCCAGTGGGTGAGTGCATGGGTGTTTGAAAAAGGCCAGGAAAAAGGCATTATTGAGAAGGTAACCAGAGATGGAAAAACTTATTTCAATATTACAGACTACGTTGCACTTCGTGATCTTTTCGGTCAACTGCTAAAAGAGACCCAAAGAATTAAATCTGAAGGAGATTACCAGGCGGCAAAAGACCTTGTAGAGAATTACGGTGTAAAAGTAGATCAGGATATTCACACAGAAGTTCTTGAAAGAAATGCACAGTTCAAATCTGCTGCTTATAGCGGATTTGTGAATCCTATTCTTGTTCCTGAGACAGATGATAATGGTGAGATCACAGCTATTAAGGTGGTACAGCCAACTTCTTTTGAAGAGCAAATGCTTAAGTATTCAGAAGAATTTGATGTACTTCCTCTGGAAAACTAGTTAGAAGCACCAATTAATACAAGCCGTCATTCTGCAAAGAGTGGCGGTTTTTTTATTCTAAGGGGGTAAATACTCCGAGGCTTGCCTCGTTAGTAAATGTTTAAAGTCTGAAAACGTGTTCTCCTATATAATGCTCCGTGGGCTTGCCCCGGAGAAATTTACGCTGAATATTATCCTTTTAAAAAGCTTTTAAGCACAAACAGGAGCAGGATAAAAGCAATAAACCCAAGTAAGATGAAGATTGTGCCTTTATAGTATTTGCGGTGCAGTTTGATGTCTTTTCGATAGCTGAAGATGATCACTCCCACAAAGGCCACGAAGAACAATGCGGCAAAAATCCATTGTCCTGTGCTAAACATTTCCATAGGGCCTTAATTTTTCTAATTTTATGCGAATTTAAAGCATTAGGATGAAAAAAAGCTTAAAAGCAGTACAGGAGTTTCATGAAGCTTTTGGTTTGGGAGTGAAACAGCAGCCCACAGCAAGGCTCGAAGACGGAAAAACACAATTGCGGTACGAATTGATGAAGGAGGAGAATGAAGAATACCTGGAAGCAGCAAAAAATGGGGACCTGCCCGAAATTGCAGATGCCCTGGGCGATATGTTGTACATTTTGTGCGGTACAATTTTAGAGCACGGCCTGCAGCATAAAATTTCTGAAGTTTTTGATGAGATACAGCGCAGCAATATGAGCAAACTTGGCGAAGATGGGAAACCAATTTACAGGGAAGACGGGAAGGTGCTCAAAGGACCAAATTATTTCAGGCCAAACTTTGATAAAATTCTGAGGTAAAATTGCAGGTCAAATATGCCCTTTTTGACACCTTGCTGCGACCAGTAACTTCCCTGCTGATTGGGCAGATCGTAAATATTTAAAAGGGCAGAAGTAAACCGGCAACAGGTAACCTGCCATGCTTTTTCATTTTTTGAAATTTTAGTATCTTATAAAGATGAGAGCAATTTATTTCATTTTTATAAGCCTTATTTTTATGTCCTGTCGCAATTCCGGGGGAGATGAAGAGGCACAGGCGCCAACGTTGGGAGAGGAAACTGTACAGGAGGAGCAAAACCCGAAACAGCAAACCTATTCCTCTCAAAAATGGCATTTTTCAGCAGAAATTCCGCAGGGATTTGAGGTTTTTGAAGGGCAACTTCCGGGAGAGTCGCCTGTAATTAATTTCTATGCCGGCGAAATTGAGAAGGAACCTCCGTTTGGCATTCATAATGATGCCTCTATGGCCTATATTACCGTGCTACCACAGGGTTTTGGTGTTGATGCACCTGGTGGGCCGCGTAAATCATTAAAAGATTGGGAAGGGAACCTGCCTTTGTCGTTCAACATCAATAAAAACGATTCCTACGCCTATTTGCTGGAAAGTGGTGAGCCGTGGGCAATAGGTCTTAGCTTCAATTCGCCGCCGCCGGGCTGGAATGAGTATGGAACTATCTATATTTTTTATGAGGTAAATGATTTTAGGGCAGAATGCTTCAGCAGTAGCACCGGTGAAGAAATAACTATGGATCAATGCGATCCTTTAGGAGGGGAGGCCATGAAGTTCTACGGAAAGGTTTCCGAAGAAAAAAAGGCAGCCTTAAATGCCATTTTAGAGAGTTTACATTTTACTGATCTCAACCGGGAGCGCGAAGAGATTGGGAATTTGATTAAGCCTGAAGTACCCGAAAGTAACGCTACTGTGACTTCGCCGCTGCACATAGAAGGCAGGGCAAAAGGTTATTGGTTTTTTGAAGCGAATGCGCCGGTAAAGCTGGTGACCGAAAGCGGGAAAGTACTGGCCGAAAGTTTTCTTGAAGCACAGGGAGACTGGATGACCAAAGATTGGGTGCCGTTTAGTGGGCAGCTTGAATTTAAGACAAAAGAAAAGCGCGGCTATTTGATCTTTAGCCGCGCCAATGCTTCAGGAAAACCGGAGCATGACAGGATGCTTCGTATTCCGGTAGTATTTAATTAATTCTTTTTGACAGCATATCTCCAGCCAAATTTATCTTCGGCTTTGTTGTACTGTATTTCCATTAATTTCTGTTTTAAAAGCGAAGCATAAGAATCTTCTAATTGTGGAAGTTCATATTTTTTGCCTTTGTTTCCAAAACCTCTTACGGGGTTAATGGTAGCAGCGGTACCCGATCCAAAGATCTCCTTGAGTTCACCTTTTTCGGCAGCTTCTACAATTTCAGAAACTTTGATACGCCTTACTTCTGCTTCAATTCCTAACTCTTCGGCAAGGGTGAGCACACTTTTTCGGGTTACCCCGTCAAGGATACGATCACTGGTAGGAGCCGTGATAAGTTTGTCGCCAACCCTAAAGAAAATGTTCATTGTACCGGCTTCTTCCAAATATTCGTGAGAATTGGCATCGGTCCATACAATTTGCTGGTAGCCTTCCTCTTTGGCAAGATTGGTAGGGTAAAATTGCGCTCCGTAGTTTCCGGCCGCTTTGGCATACCCCACACCACCATCGGCAGCACGGCTAAATTTATCTGCAAAGAACACCCTAACTTCGCCGCTGTAATAAGCCTTGGCAGGAGAACAGATGATCATGAATTTATAAGATTTTGAAGGAGAGGCCGAAACCCCCTTTTCAGTAGCAATTACGAAAGGCCTTATATAAAGGGAATTTCCGAAGCCTTTTTTGATCCAGTCACGATCTAAATTTAGAAGGGCTTCAAGACCTTCAAGAAATACATCTTGTGGAAATTCTGGGATCGCAAGTCTTTGCGAAGATTTACTGAAACGCTCAATATTGGCGACAGGACGAAATAACCACACCTGGTCGTCATCATCTTTAAAAGCTTTCATTCCTTCAAAAATAGCCTGCCCGTAATGGAAGACTTTAGCTGAAGGATCCAGCTGAATGGGACCATAAGGTTTTATCGTGGGATTTTGCCATTGACCGTCGTGATAATCGCATTCCATCATATGATCTGCAAATACATTTCCGAAGACCAGGTTATCAAAATCAACCGAATCGATATTTGAAGTTTTAGTTTCAATTACATCGATTGCGAGAGGTGTATTTTTCATGGATATCTATTTGAAGCAAATTTACCGAAATAAATACAGGTTCTAAAGATGTGTTTTAACTAATTTTATTTTAATTTGAAATTTACAAACCTTTAACAGGAACACAATGAAGAAAATTAATTTATTGCTGCTGTTATCTTCTTTAATGATGACAATATCCTGTTTTGCACAGGAAAAGAAATTGGGTGAAGCGGGAGATTATATTTCTGTAGGAGAGGAGGTTGAGCTGGTTTCGGCACTTTCGGCACAGCGTATGCAGGAACACTATGACACCCTCAAACCCGGCGATACGGTGAATGTGGCTTTCAGGGGAAATGTGGCTTCGGTTTGTAAAAGCAAGGGTTGCTGGATGAAAGTAGCTCTCGAGGATGATCGTGAAGTTATGGTAAAGTTTAAAGATTATGCCTTTTTTGTTCCTAAAGATATTGAGGATAAGGAAGTAATTGTAGAAGGGAAGGCTTTTGTGACTGAAATGTCTGTTGAAGACCGGCAGCATTATGCCGAAGATGCAGGAAAAACTCCTGCTGAAGTCAAAGCTATAACCACTCCCGAGCTTACACTCTCATTTGTTGCCGATGGAGTTAAAATTAAAAACTAGGTCTTGAAACGTGAGATTATAAAAACCGGGGATGGTTCTTCCACCATTTTTCTGCCCGAGTGGAACGAGCATTACCACTCCAAACACGGTGCCTTGCAGGAGGCATTGCATGTCTTTATTAAAAGTGGTTATCAATTTTACCTTTCAAGCCATGAGACCACAAAATTTTCTATTCTTGAAATAGGATTTGGAACAGGCCTTAACGCGTTCCTCACTTTAATTGAAGCTGAAAAAGATAGGATACACGTAAATTATACAGGCGTTGAAGCATATCCCGTGGAGGCAGAAAAACTGCAGGTATTAGATTATTCTGAAGTTGTAGGGGAGGAAGTGGCTTCAGAAGTTTTCAAAAAGCTGCATGAAATTTCCTGGGAAAAATCTGTTGAAATTTCGCCATTTTTCAGACTTCAGAAGGAAAAGAAATTCTTCAGCGAAATATCTGAAGTACAGGAATTTGATCTTATTTATTTTGATGCCTTTGGTCCGCGGGTGCAGCCCGATCTATGGAGTGAAGAGGTATTCAGGAACATGTATGCGGCCTTAAGAACCAAGGGTGTATTGGTAACCTACTCTGCCAAAGGTGATGTGCGGCGGGCTATGCAGGCGGCAGGTTTTGAAGTGTCACGTTTACCTGGGCCGCCGGGAAAGCGGGAGATGCTACGGGCTGTAAAAAAATAGCGCTGTTAAACCTTTAATAAACAGCGGGGCTGTTTGAGGATAATGCCGTAAATTCAAAATAAAAATGCGAATTCTTATTACCGGAGCCACCGGCCTGGTAGGTTCCGAAATTACCCGATTGTGTCGTGAAAAGGGCATCAATGTCAATTTTCTAACCACGAGCAAGGGGAAAATTGAAAAGAGTGAGGCCTACCGTGGCTACTACTGGAACCCCTCAACCCAAGAAATAGATGCCAGGTGCCTGGATGGCGTGGGTGCAATTATTAATCTTGCCGGGGCAAGTGTCTTCCAACCCTGGACGAAATCTAACAAAGAGAAAATTCTTAACAGCAGGCTGGATTCTTTAAATCTACTGTATAAAACCCTTGAACAGAATTCTCACCAGGTAGGGCAGCTGGTTTCTGCGAGTGCTATTGGTATCTACCCCAGCTCAAGAAGCAAGATGTACGAGGAAAAGGATACTGTAGTGGCCAATGACTTTTTAGGAGAGGTGACGCAGCAATGGGAAGCGGCAGCTGATAAATTCCAGGACCTAAGCCTGCGGGTTGCCAAAGTGAGGATAGGTATTGTGCTCTCGGCCGAGGGCGGCGCACTACCACAAATTATGAAGCCGGTGAAGTTGAACCTGGGAGCACCTTTGGGTTCAGGGAAGCAGTGGCAGTCGTGGATTCACATAAAGGATCTCGCCAGTATCTTCCTCTTTATAATCACTAATGGTTTACAGGGTGTGTACAACGGTGTAGCGCCAAATCCTGCCACCAATGAAGAGCTCACAAAAGAAATAGCAAATGCTCTCGATAAGAAATTGTGGCTTCCAAAAGTCCCGGGGCTGGCATTAAAAGCAGTGATGGGAGAAATGTCCGGCGTGGTGTTGGGGAGCCAGCTGGTGAGCAGCTCAAAAATTCAGGAAAAGGGCTTTGAGTTTTCCTTTGTGAATTTAAGGCCTACCATTAAAGATTTGATCAATAAAAAAGCCGGCTAAATGAAGCCGGCTTTTCTTAGTTCCTATTTGAAGAGGATCTTAGTTTGTTTTGCGAGCGGTAACATTAACTGTTAGCTCCATTTCGTCACTAATAAACTTGTCTCCAAGGTTATCAAAAACAGATTTTGAACCGTAGTTCACTCCCCAGTTAGTTCTGTCAATAATGAAAGTCTCACTCTTAAGAGTAATTGTTTCACCATTAATTTCAGTATTAACGGGGAACTGGATGTTTTTAGTTTCCTCTTTAAGCGTAAGATTTCCCTGAAGTACTTTTTGTCCGTTTTCCTCGGTCACTCCGGTAATTTCAAAAGTAGCTGTTGGGTATTTGTTCACATTAAAAAAGTCAGTTTCTTTACCTTCAACAGTTCCTTTAAGGTGGTCTTCAAGACTTCTTTTGTCTTTCTCTTCCATACCTTCATCGGTCACGGTGATAGAGTTCATGTCGATAACAACACGTCCGCTGGTAATTTCTTCAGTCGTAGCCATGAGGGTTCCGTCTTCAATGTTGATGGTTCCCACGTGCTCACCGGTAGGTTTTGTACCTCTCCACTCTATAGTAGATGCAGTAGTATCTATCTCGTAAGTCATTGCTTCTTCTGTTGCAACAGCTGCTTCCTGGGCTTCACCCGGTTCAACTTTATTTTCATTATTGTTTTTACAGGCCACGGTTCCCATGGCAACTCCTGCAACAAGTACGAAATTTAAAAATCTTTTTTTCATCTGGATATTTAATTGTTTAACCGGCAAAATTAGTTTTTTTACCGGGCCTTTATCCTAAAAGAATATTAAAACTTTCCTGTGACATTTTGGCATTTCAAATTTCTTGGCAGACCTTTTGCCAATTGTGTCACGGAATAAAATACGTATCACATGAGCGAGAAAGAACATAAAGAGGAAAATATTTCAGAAGAAGAAGTTATAAAAGACCAGGTAGAGGACATACTGGATGAGGCCATAGAAAAAGCCGATACTCAGGAAGACACTACTCAGAATGAGGAAGTTTCAGAAAAAGAAACCCTCAAAAATGAACTTGAGAAGGAAAAAGATAAATTCCTGAGGCTCTTTGCCGAATTTGAAAATTACAAGAGGCGTACCAGTAAAGAGCGCATAGAGCTGTTCAAGACTGCCAGCCAGGACGTCATTGTGGCAATGTTGCCGGTGCTTGATGATTTTGATCGTGCCCTTAATGAGATCAATAAAGCAAAAGACAAGGAATTATTGAAAGGCGTAGAGCTTATCAACAATAAATTCAGGGAGACCTTACGCGCTAAGGGGCTTGAGCAAATGGAGGTAAAAGAGGGAGATACTTTTGACTCTGAGATCCATGAAGCTATCACGCAAATTCCTGCCCCAAAAGATAAATTAAAAGGCAAGATTGTTGACGTGGTTGAAAAAGGATACAAACTGGGCGACCGCATTATTCGTTATCCAAAAGTGGTGACCGGTAAGTAACTTTTAATCTGAGAACTTTAAAAATATCATGAAAGAGGACTATTACGAAATATTAGGATTAAGCAAGAACGCGACCACAGCCGAAATCAAAAAGGCGTACCGCAAGAAGGCTATAGAATTTCATCCCGACAAAAATCCGGGAGACTCTAAGGCAGAGGAAATGTTTAAAAAAGCTGCCGAAGCTTATGAAGTTCTTAGCAACGAAGATAAGCGGGCACGATATGATCGCTTTGGTCACCAGGCATTTGAGAATGGCGGCTTTGGTGGCGGTGGTGGCGGAATGAATATGGATGATATTTTTAGCCAGTTTGGAGATATTTTTGGCGGTGCTTTTGGCGGCGGCGGAGGTTTCTCGGGCTTTGGTGGCGGCTTTGGCGGCCAGCGAAGGGCTAAAGGTAGTAACCTGCGAATTCGCGTAGCCCTCACCCTCGAAGAAATTGCCAATGGTACCGAGAAAAAGATAAAGGTAAAAAGAAAAGTCCAGGCACCGGGTACTACCTATAAAACATGTTCAATATGTAACGGTACAGGCCAGGTGACCCGTGTGACAAATACTATTTTAGGGCGTATGCAAACCGCTACCCCCTGTACTACCTGTGGCGGAAGCGGGCAAATGATCGATAATCGTCCTGCCGATGCCGATGCTCAGGGACTTGTAGTAAACGAAGAGACCGTTGCTATTAAAATTCCTGCAGGGGTAGTAGAAGGGATGCAGCTCAAAGTTTCAGGGAAAGGTAACGAAGCACCCGGCAATGGTGTTCCCGGAGACCTCCTGGTAGCCATTGAAGAAAAAGAGCATCCCGTACTGCAACGGGAAGGAGATAATCTTCATTATGATCTTTACATCAGCCTTTCTGAGGCTGTGCTGGGAACCTCAAGAGAAATTGATACAGTATCAGGAAAGGTTCGCATCAAAATAGATGAAGGTGTACAATCTGGAAAGATTTTGCGCCTTAGGGGCAAAGGTATCCCGAACATCAATGGCTACGGAAAAGGCGATCTTTTAGTGCACGTAAATGTGTGGACACCAAAAACGCTTAACAAGGAACAAAAAGACTTTTTTGAGCGTATGGCAAATGATGAACACTTCCAGCCGAAGCCCGAAAAATCTGATAAATCATTTTTTGAAAAAGTTAAAGATATGTTTACATAATTTGCATTTGTTAAAAATTTTTGCATATATTTGAGCATCACTAATTCAGGTTAGTGGTAAATTTTTCTTTTTCATAGCAATTTTTTTCCCATCCTTAAGTCTATTAGGGGTGGGTTTTGCATTTAATGGGATAACGTTTTTCGCATTTTAGAGAATCTTAAATTCTTCCTAATGGCGATAAAGCTTTTTTCAAAACTCTATCTTTACACAAAGCCCGTATATGAATAACCTTTTGGTAGCCGAAAATGTTTCAAAACAGTTTGGTAACTTCACAGCACTCAATAACATTTCTCTGGAGATTCCAAGAGGAAGCATCTTTGGCCTTCTGGGGCCTAATGGAGCAGGGAAGACTACTTTTATAAGGATCATCAATCAAATAACCCTGCCCGACAGTGGCAGGATGTTGCTTGAAGGGCGGGCGCTACAACCAAACGATATTCAGCATATAGGTTACCTTCCGGAAGAGCGGGGGCTTTATAAATCTATGAAAGTGGGAGAACAGGCCCTGTATCTTGCGCAGCTCAAAGGCCTTTCAAAAGCTGAAGCCAAAGAGCGGCTTCAGTATTGGTTTAAGAGACTGAATATTGAAGACTGGTGGGGTAAAAAGATTCAGGAGCTTTCAAAAGGGATGGCCCAAAAAGTGCAATTTGTGGTCACGGTTTTGCATCGCCCAAAATTGCTGATCTTTGATGAACCCTTTAGTGGTTTTGACCCTGTGAATGCAAATTTGATCAAAGACGAAATTTTGCAGTTGCGGCGCGATGGTGCCACCATATTGTTCTCTACCCATAGAATGGAAAGCGTGGAAGAAATGTGTGACTATATGGCGTTGATACATCGGGGAAACAAATTACTTGATGGGGAAGTGAATGAAATTAAGAGACAGTACAAATCGAACACTTATGAAGTGGGGCTAATGGCTGCCCGGCCCGAAAATCTAAGGAAGGAACTGGAGGAGAAATTCCGCATTTCTGACACCGAGTTTAAAAGCATCAATGACGATCTTAAGCTGCAGATTCAGATTGACGGCGATGCTTCACCAAACGAACTCCTTACTTTTCTCACCTCCCGGGCAGAGGTAAACCATTTTGTGGAAGTAATTCCTTCAGTAAATGATATATTCATAAAAACCGTTACCACCAATGCGTAACCTAAAACTAATTATCAGGAGGGAATACCTGGCAAGGGTCAAAAATAAAGCCTTCATCGTAATGACATTTTTGAGCCCTCTTATCCTCGTTGGGATGATCGTGCTTATTGCTTACCTGGTAAACCTAAATTCCGAAGAGCAGCACGTAATTGGAGTCAATGATGAAAGCGGGATCTTTGTAGAGGATTTTGACAGTTCTAAGGATGTTAAGTTTATAGACTTATCTAATATTGACCTTGAAGCTGCTAAGACCATTGTAAAAGAAAAAGAATATTACGGATTGCTGCATATCCCGCAACTGCAGGAGAACAGGGTTCCCGATGTTGAGTTCTTTGCCAAAGAAGCCCCGGCCTTTGGGTTTTTGAGCGAGATAGAGAAGACCATTGCCGAAAAGCTTACCAACAGGCAGCTGCTGGCCCGCGGAATTGACCTGGATGTTATTGCGTCTTCGAGGGCAAAGGTGGATATTGGTATCCAGAATTTTTCGGGCGAAAAGACTTCAAAAATGTCAACTTATGTCAAGATGTTTTTTGGCGGGGCAGCCGGTTACCTGTTGATGATGTTCATTATTATCTACGGAAACATGGTAATGCGCAGTGTGATTGAAGAAAAGACCAACCGCATTATTGAGATCATAATTTCTTCTGTAAAACCTATACATCTTATGCTGGGTAAAATACTGGGCACTTCTCTTGCCGGAATTACTCAGTTTCTTATCTGGGTGATCCTGGGAGGAGTAATGCTTACTGTAATTACTGCAATTTCTGGGATGAGCATGGCCGAACTCCACGGCCCGCAGCAGCAGGCAATGGAACAGATTAGCGATAATGAACTTCAGCAACTGGTTATAGACATTGCAAATTTACCTATGTTATTGCTTCTCGTGAGTTTTTTGGTCTATTTTATTGGAGGTTACTTTCTATACAGCGCCATTTATGCGGCGATTGGTGCCGCTGTTGATAACGAAACCGATACGCAGCAGTTCATGCTTCCGGTAATACTGCCTTTAATGCTGGGGATCTACGTAGGCTTCTTTGCTGTAATTGAAAATCCGCATGGGGTTGTTTCCACAGTATTTTCAATGATCCCGCTTACTTCGCCAATCGTGATGCTTATGCGCATACCATTTGGGGTAGCATGGTGGGAATTGGCTATTTCTATAGCTATTCTTTTCCTTACTATAGCAGGTGTGGTATGGGTAGCTGCAAAGATCTACAGGGTTGGGATTTTAATGTACGGAAAAAAACCCGGATATAAGGATTTATATAAATGGCTGAAATATTAAGATTTTTTTGAGAGGGTTCCCCATGAAGCTTGTGTTACTTTACACTAGCAACCCAAACAAAAAATGAAAAATTTAACCTTTTATCTCATTATTGCCCTGCTCGTTTCTGGAATTTACAACATGCAGGGGCAAAATACAGATCTTGCCAGAATTGAATATACATACTTTCCACAGTCAGATTCAGACAACTCTTTCAGGAGGTTCAGGACCTTTGCCAACTTTCCCATAAAACTGAAGAAAGAAGGCAGTTACCTGTTTCCGGGAATAGAGTACGAGAACATAAACTTCAAATATGAAGATAAGGCTCCGGTTACCGGAAGAGAGGACTTAGACAGGTACCAGTCCTTTACTGCCAGCCTGGGCTATACCTTTAAAATGCAGAAGAACTGGAGATTTGCGGCCACAGCAGGAGTAATGCTGGCCTCTAACTTTGAATTAGGAGAGGCGCTAAATGACGACCTCCTTTATACAGGTTCAGTATTCTTTATTAAAGATGAGAACGGCGAAGAAACCCTTAAGCCCTGGAGGTTGATACTGGGGCTGCATTATTCCACAACTTCAGGAATGCCTTTCCCGTTACCGGTGGTGAACTATTATCGGGAAATTTCACCCAACTGGTCTTATTCTGCGGGGGTTCCAAAGTCAAACCTTAAGTACTCTTTTAACGAAAAACATCACCTGCAGCTCTTTGCTACTTTAGATGGTTTTTTTGCTAATATTCAGAACAACAGGCTGATGTCTACCACAGGAAAGGTAGCAGAAAATATTTCTATGACCATTGTGCTGGGAGGAATAGGTTATGAATATAACTTTACTAAACATTTAGTATATTACCTCTACGCCGGTCATACCATTATGAACGATATAAGGCTTAGAGATGGGGACAAAGATGATGTTTATGTGGTAAATGAAACTAATACTTTTTACGGCCGAAGCGGAATAAAATTTAAAATTTAGAAGCATGCCAAAAATACTTTTGATTGAAGACGAAGCCGCCATTAGAAGGGTTTTGATCAAGATACTTACTGAAGAAAATGCTACTTATGAGGTCGACGAGGCTGCCGATGGCCTTGAGGGGGTTGAAAAAATAAAAGACCAGGACTACGATCTTGTCCTGTGCGATATCAAGATGCCAAAAATGGATGGGGTAGAGGTATTGGAAGCAGCTAAAAAACTAAAACCTGAAATTCCTATAGTCATGATCTCTGGTCATGGCGATCTAGACACTGCAGTGAACACCATGCGGCTCGGGGCCTTTGATTATATCTCTAAGCCGCCCGATCTTAACAGGTTACTCAACACGGTACGCAACGCCCTCGACAGGAAAGAGCTGATGGTTGAAAATACCCGTCTTAAGAAAAAAGTTGGGAAAAATTACGAGATGATTGGTGAATCTGAAGCCATTACCAGGATCAAGGATATTATTGAGAAGGTAGCTCCTACAGATGCAAGAGTGCTTGTTACCGGTCCCAACGGGACGGGTAAAGAACTGGTGGCCCACTGGCTGCATCAAAAAAGTGATCGTTCAGCCGGACCTATGATTGAAGTGAATTGCGCTGCTATTCCTTCCGAATTGATTGAAAGTGAACTTTTTGGGCACGTGAAAGGGGCATTTACTTCGGCAAATAAAGACCGGGCCGGGAAATTTGAAGCCGCTAATGGTGGTACTATTTTTCTTGATGAGGTAGGGGATATGAGCCTCTCAGCGCAGGCTAAGGTCTTACGTGCACTGCAGGAGAGCAAGATTTCAAGAGTAGGGAGCGACAAAGACATCAAGGTAAACGTTCGCGTAATTGCAGCTACCAATAAAGACCTCAAAAAAGAGATTGAAGAGAACAACTTTCGGGAAGACCTTTATCACAGGTTGGCGGTAATCCTCATCAAAGTTCCCGGGCTCAACGAAAGGAGGGATGACATCCCGTTACTCGTGAATTTTTTCTCAGAAAAAATTTCTGAAGAACAGGGAGTGAATAAAAAGACCTTTACTGAAGACGCACTTAATTTGTTAAAAGAATATAATTGGACAGGGAACATCCGGGAACTGCGAAATGTGGTAGAACGGCTCATTATTCTAGGGGGGCAGGAAGTCAGCGAAGAAGATGTCAGGTTGTTTGCGAGCAAGTAGTAATTAGTAGTGAGTATTGAGGAGTTATGCTGCATTGAAGACCAACCGAAGAAGAATTTAATTTGAAACAAAAAATATTATTATTTGTAATAAAGGACGTAAAGATGGATATTCAAGCTGAGAAGATAGAATTGGCAAAATTGTTATTAAACACTAACAATCCAAAGATTATTCAATCTATCAAACAGATCTTCAAAAAAGAAAAAACTGCTGATTTTTGGGAAGAACTCACTTCTGATCAAAAGAAAGAAATTAAAGCTGCAAAAAAACAGATAAAGGAAGAAAAATCGTCAGACTATGAGTCATTTATGAGCAAACATAGATAATGAGTAGAAAGATTATAATTTCAGAAATAGCGGAAAAAAGATTAGAATCTCTTTTTGAATATTTAATGGAAGAATGGTCTTTTAAAGTAAAATCGGACTTTATAAAAGAGCTGGATAAGAACATTCAAATCATTAAAGATCAGCCAGATGTTTTTCCGGAATCAGATGAGGAAAGTGGTTTGAGAAAGTGTGTAATTACTAAACAAACTACTTTATATTATCAATTTAATGATATTGAAGTTCACCTGTTGACTTTTTTTGATACGCGACAGGATCCTGAAAAGCTAAAGAAAGATTTTTAAAAGACTCAGCATAACAAGCTAACACAATTTACAGAATTCCTCTCAAAAATGGCATTTTGAACTACTTTTAAAATCAGCTTATTAACGGATAAATTTGAGCTGAATGATTTGAGGCTTACAACCTGGAGTGGGTGTCAAAAATGTCATTTTTTTCTTCCTTTTTTTCCTCCTCTCCTAAGGAAAGAGCATCTTTAGAAGATTTTCTTTTCAGAAAAGATACTGAGTTCTGCTGCGTTCTAGCCAAATGACCAGGCATTTTTAAGAGATCTCCCATATCCAAACCATAATTTCTTACTGGCTTTAAACCTTTTCGGTTTGATTCAGTCTCATTTACCACACCTGCTGTGGAATGGTCTTTGTTACACAGAAGACAACTTCAGGTATAGAAGAATCCATGAAAAGAACAGTTTTACTTTTTTTAATTGCCCTGCCTTTACTGGCTTTTACTACTGTGCATAAATTTTATGTTAGTGCGACAAACATAGAATACAACGAAAAACAGCGTTCCCTCCAGATTATCTCCCACGTTTTTACGGATGATTTGGAAGATCTTCTGCAAACCCGGTACAGCGTGAGTTTAACGCTTATTAAAGGGAATGAACACCCTGCGGCGGATGAATTTATTCAGAAGTATTTCGGTGATAAATTCCGTATCACTGTAAATGGCCGGCAACGTGCTGTGAACTACATAGGTAAAGAATATGATAAAGACCAGCTACTGGTGTACCTGGAAGTGGAAGACGTGGAACCTATAAAAAGCATAGGTGTCGAAAATAGCATTTTGACAGATCTTTTTCCGGAGCAAAAAAATGTAATAAAAGTAGAGTACGGTGGGAAGATAAAAAGTCTCTTACTCATGCGTGATTCGCCGGGTGGCACGTTAAAATTCAGCAATTAAAATTGTGAAACTTATAAATTCAGTTATTTTTAGCAATCTAAACTCAGAAACTACATATGAAATCTATTAAAACTGCCTTTGTGGCTTTTTTTATTTTAATGTCGGCCGGCCTTTATGCGCAGGAGGCAGAGCAGCAAGCAGAGCAAAAAGAGGGAGGCCACCTCAATGAGAATAAATTCCGGCAGTTGTATCAGGAATTTTCAACCCCAAACCAATATCGCACCGGTAGTGGTGCACCCGGTCCTGCTTATTATCAGAATGAAGCCGATTATAAAATGGACATTGAGCTGGATGACAAAAATCAAAAGTTAACGGGGCACGAGACCATCACTTACCACAATAATTCTCCCGATGTACTTGAATACCTTTGGGTACAACTTGATCAAAATATTCGCTCTAAAGAATCTGTAGCCAAATTAAAAGACGGGAATGGCATAGCACCGGTGGCGCAGCCGGGGAATTTTGTTTCAGAATATATGCAGGAACCTTTTGATGGAGGTTTCAATATTACTGAAGTAAGTGCCGATGGCAAGCCTTTAAAAACGGTTATCAACAACACTATGATGCGGGTAGATCTTCCGCAGCCATTAAAGGCAGGAGAAAAATTCACTTTTGACATTGCCTGGTGGTACAACATTAACAATCATCTTGAAGACAGGGGGCGTTCTGGATTTGAACATTTTCCGGAAGATGGGAACAACAGTTATGTGATTGCACAGTTTTTTCCCCGTATGGCAGTTTATAATGATGTAGAAGGATGGCAAAATTACCAGTTTTGGGGAAATGGTGAGTTCGCACTTCCTTTTGGAGACTACGAGGTAAATATTACTGTACCTGCAGATCATATTCTTGACGGGACCGGAGAGCTGGTAAACCGAAAAGAGGTTTTTTCAAAAGAAATGATGCGTCGCTATGAGCAGGCTAAGAAATCTTATGATAAGCCTGTGATGATCGTAACGCAGGAAGAAGCTGAAGCAGCCGAAAAAGGTTTTTCTGACAAGAAGAAAACCTGGAAACTTAAAGCGGAGATGGTAAGGGATTTTGCTTTTGCTACCTCCCGAAAATTTATATGGGACATGATGGCTGTAGATCTTGGAGAGAAAGATGTAATGGCCGTATCTCTGTACCCAAAAGAAGGTAACCCGCTGTGGGAAGACTATTCTACCAAAGTTGTTGCACATACCTTAAAATCATATTCAGATCACACTTTTGCCTATCCTTACCCAAAGGCTATCTCGGTACATGCCAAGAACCAGGGAATGGAATATCCCATGATTTGCTGGAACTATGGGAGGCCTAACGAAGATGGTACGTACAGTGACCGTGTGAAATATGGAATGATGAGTGTGATTATCCACGAAGTAGGTCACAACTTCTTCCCTATGATAGTAAATTCTGATGAGCGCCAGTGGGGCTGGATGGATGAAGGGCTTGATACCTTTATGCAGTATGTGGCCGAACAGGAATACGGTGAAAAATTTCCGAATGATATTGAACCACATACCAAATATCCTTCAAGAAGGGGAGAGCCTTCAAAAATTGTAGATTATATGAAGGGAGATCAGAAATACATCTCTCCTATTATGTCCAACCCCGAAAATGTTTATCAGTTAGGAAATAATGCCTATGGGAAACCGGCAACTGCACTAAATATTCTACGGGAGACTGTAATGGGAAAAGAACTTTTTGATTACGCTTTTAAAACCTATGCGCAAAGATGGATGTTCAAGCACCCAACACCCGAAGATTTCTTCAGGACAATGGAAGATGCATCGGCTGTAGATCTTGACTGGTTCTGGAGAGGCTGGTTCTACACTACAGATAATGTAGACATAGGGGTTTCAGAAGTTAAAAAGTATTATGTTACAGATCAACCTACCAAAGAGGGAACAGAGCTGCTACAACGTTATGGGGTAGAAGACCCTTCTAGTATGGATATTCTTTATGTGGTTGAAGAAGGCAGTGAAGAATTTGAGGCGTCTTTAAAAGGAAAATCTCCTGCGGAAAATTCGACAACTTTGAATGAGTATTTGATGGACAACTTTACGCCGCAGCAAAGAGCAGATATGAAAATGCCTAAATATTTTTATCAGGTGACTTTCAATAAACCTGGCGGATTGGTAATGCCTATCATAGTTGAGTACACCTATGCCGACGGAACTTCCGAAAAAGTGACTTATCCTGCACAAATCTGGAGAAAGAACGATCAGGAAGTTAGCAGGGCGCTGGCAACTGACAAAGAGATTACTAAAATTGTAGTGGATCCCGATCTTGAAACTGCCGATGTGAATGTGAATAACAACTCATGGCCACAGGAGGCAGAGGTAGATAAATTTCAGGAATTCAAGGAGAGAACTCAGGGCTAACCTGGTCTTTCCGAAGAAATCCTATTCCAAAATCTTTTGTAAAACTCCCCTTTTTGAGGGGGAGTTTTTTTATGCGGTTAATTTTTAAAAACTAAATAGGCTGGAATTTATTTTTACTGAAAACTCATTCTGAAAATTGCTGAAAAGTTTTTAACAAGCTGACTTTTCTAGTGACTGGAATAGTAAGTATATTTGCAACGTATGCAAACACTTCCGTTATTTATTAGTGGTGCCGAGATCGCCTTTATCATGTTCATCCTGGTGATGGTGTTTGGTGCCGATAAAATCCCTGAAATTGCCCGAGGTTTGGGTAAGGGTATGCGCAGCATTAAAAATGCCACAGAAGACATTAAGTCGGAAGTAATGCGAAGCGCCGAAAAACAAGGCATGGATACTTCTATTGGCGACGATGTGAAAAAAGAGGTTGACAAGGTGAAAGAGGAGATCGAGGAGCTCACAGGCTCGGTGAAACGAAGGTTTTAATTCAGTAAGCAGTGCACAGTCTAAAGTAGGCAGTTACTAAATTATAATCCAATTTCAGATATCAGGCAACCCATTTTCCAACATTAAATTTCAATTTTGGTCACAACCGGCTTTTTGATTTATCACCAACAGCTAATGGTAAAAAGCCAATAGCTTTTTTCACTTCGTACTTCTAATTTCTAAACCCGTACTTCCACATGCATTTTTTGCCACAAGAGATAGACGATTACGTCGTTCAACATTCAGCTAAAGAGCCGGAATTGTTACAGCAATTAAACCGGGAAACCAATCAGAAGGTACTGCAACCGAGAATGCTGAGCGGGCATTACCAGGGGCGGCTGCTAAGTCTTTTGTCAAAGCTTATCAATCCGCAGAATATCCTGGAAATTGGGACTTACACGGGATATTCCGCTTTGTGCCTGGCAGAAGGTATGAAAGCTGGCGGAATTTTGCATACTATAGATATAAACGAAGAACTGCTAGACCTCCAAAAAAGGTATTTTGAGGCCTCTCCCTGGAAAGAACAGATCGTTCAGCATTTAGGAGATGCAACCCATATTATTCCAGCTCTGAAAGAAAATTTTGACCTCGTCTTTATTGATGCCGATAAACCAAATTACCCGGATTACTTTCAGCAAATAATGGAAAAGCTGCGTCCTGGAGGCGTAATTTTATCTGATAATGTGCTGTGGAGTGGAAAAGTTGTGGAGCCGGTGAAAAAAGACGATGAATCGACTCAGGCTTTACTAGAATACAATCGACTTTTGGCAAAAGACGATCGATTAGAGACGGTGATGTTGCCGGTTAGAGATGGGTTGACGATTAGTAGAAAAAGGTAGCTTATTTAAAGATAGGTGTTAGTGCTTTTTTCCGGTTGCCCCAACCCTAAAGGGTGCCGGAAAAATAGATCATGATTACAATATATTTTTTCAAGGTCTACTTTCTACATACTATTATCGTGATATGGATTATCTTTTATCATAGTTTTAAATTTAATAAAAATTAATTCTCACTCTTTAGAGAAGGGTAAAAGAATTAGTTTTTTAAAAGGATACTATTTGTATTTTTTCCGGTTGCCCCGGCCCTAAAGGGTGCCGGAAAAAAATAAATCGTTATTGTAATTTTTTTTGGGGGGCTACTTTCTAAATACTATCATCGTGATATGGATTAACTTGTCATAGTTTAAATTTAATAAAAACTAATTCTCACCCTTTAGGGAGGGGCAAAAAAATTAGTTTTTTATAAAGCTTTTGTTTGAACTTTTTTCCGGTTGCCCCAATCCTAAAGGGTGCCGGAAAAAGGCTTAAAAGTTTATTTTTTCATTTATAGCTTTTAAAACTGTTTCTATATCCTCCATTACCTCCTGATTTGTAAATCGGATTATCTCAATTCCCTGGAATTTTATTAGATCTGTACGTATTTCATCTTTTCTTTGCTGGTCTTCCGATTGATGATACTCTCCATCTACTTCTATGATTAATTTCATTTTATGGGAATAAAAATCAGCAATAAAATAACTAATTGGATGTTGTCTTCTAAAGTGACATTTTTTAAAACGATTCAGTTGAAGCTCTTCCCAAAGTTTCTGTTCTGCCTTTGTGGGATTATTCCGGAGCTTCTCCGCCCGACGAAATATTTCTGAAGGTGCCCCTTTCCACATACTATTACCGTGATATGGATTATCTTTTGTCATAGTTTAAATTTAATAAAAACTAATTCTCACCCTTTAGGGAGGGGCAAAAGAATTAGTTTTTTTCCGGTTGCCCAACGAGGGGAGCGAGAGAGCATCCTAAAATTTCTTCTTAAAAAGTGTATTTTTGAAACAAATCTTTCAGAATGACTTTCCAAAACACCTTAGACTACGCCCAACAACTTGATCAACAAGATCCTCTAAAAGTATACCGCGATAAATTCCATTTTCCGAAGGTAGGCGGTAAAGATGTCATTTATTTTACCGGGAATTCCCTGGGGCTGCAGCCAAAGAACGCAAAGGAATACGTGGACGAGGTCATGACCGATTGGGCCGGGCTGGCTGTGGAAGGTCATTTTCAGGCAGAGAAGCCATGGTGGGACTATCACGAAAGATTTTCAGAAAAACTGGCTCCCATAGTCGGGGCAAAACCTTCGGAAGTTACGGTTATGAATACCCTAACGGTAAATTTACATTTACTGATGGTTTCATTTTACAGGCCAACTTCAACACGTTTTAAGATCATTATGGAGGAGAAGGCTTTTCCAAGTGACCAGTACATGATTGCGAGTCAGGTGCGGTTTCATGGATTAGAGCCGGATGAAGTTATTGTGGAAGTAAAGAAAAGAAATGGAGAACATCATTTTAGAAGCGAAGATATTCTGCAAAAGATTAACGAAGTAGGAGAGGAGTGCGCCTTGGTGCTCATGGGCGGAGTGAATTATTATAATGGGCAGGCTCTGGACATGGAAACGATTACCAAAGCCGGAAAAGAGGTGGGAGCCTTTGTTGGTTGGGACCTCGCACATGCCGCTGGCAATGTAGAATTAAATCTGCACGATTGGGGTGCTGATTTTGCTGCCTGGTGCAGCTATAAATATATGAATGCCGGCCCGGGAAATGCTTCAGGATGTTTTGTGCATGAGCGGCATCACGGGCAGAAAGATATTCCGCGTTTTGAGGGCTGGTGGGGGCATAATAAAGGCCGTCGTTTTTTAATGGAACCTGAATTTCAACCCGAGCCCAATGCCAATGCCTGGCAAATTTCTAACGCCCCTGTGTTGGCCCTCGCTCCGTACCTTGCTTCCCTGGAATTGTTTGAAGAAGTGGGAATGCCGGTTTTAATTGAGAAACGAAACAGGATCGTCGCATACCTTGAGTTTATATTACAGGAAATTGCGCGGGAAGTACACTGCAATTTCGAAATTATCACTCCGCAAGAGCGGGGAACGCAGTTATCGGTTTTTCTACACGGACAGGGCAAAGAACTCTTTCATTATTTAATGAGGAACGGTGTGGTCACCGACTGGCGGGAACCTAATGTGATTAGGTTAGCGCCGGCGCCTTTTTATTGTTCTTATGAGGACATGTGGAAGTTTGGTCAGGTTTTGAAGGATTACTTTAAAAAGGAATAAGTATCAAGAAGCAAGAGACGAGGATTTATAAAATTGAAGATTTGAAATTGTTCCGCAAAAATGCAAGGAAGACCAATGGCCGCCAACGGTTTTGCTTAAAATCTCTTCAATATCTAGTCTTTAAAGTCTGATGTCTCTGTTATTCAACACTAACATCAGTAAAGAAAAGCTCGAAGCTTCCATCTTTGTTCCGATGTGTTTTTGCGATGGGAATTCCTTTATGCTCCTCGTAATTTTCCCAGGTGGTGGCAAAAGGGTTTTCCCTGCTGCCACCAGATAGATATACCCACTCCCTGATCATATTATCTTCTCCAAAATAGATCTCGTACATGTCGCCGGGAGTATAACCTGCTTCGCCGGGATATTTCACTGTTACCCGCTGCATTTGTTCACCACTTATTGGTGCAGTAGCCTCCTTTGTGTGCTCCCACTCCATATCATCCCATACCAGGTGGAATGGGAATAATAGCCAGTACTGGTCGTTTATAAACTGCTGGTCGATCTTCTCATTTGCAGCTGCTTCTGTCTCATGGTTATAGGTGACGGTGTTATTGGCAGTATTAAGGCTGACTTCATGTGTTTTAGGTTTCCACGTCCATGCCCTGCTGGTTCTAAGGCTGTCATTTACTTTTACGTTAAAAGTGTAACGGATTTCTTCGACATCGTTCCAGTTTTCAAAACCATTAGCTTCTGCAATTTGCTCAACTATAGTAGTTTCTTTTTTCTGATTGTTGCAGGAGATAATTAAAAAAAGGAGGGGAAGGAAGAGAAGTGTTTTTTTCATTTTGAATATGAGTTGGTACTGGATAAAGATATGAAAATGGGAATTATTTAATTTGTGAATTGGTTAATCGATAAACTAAAAAGCACGATTTTCAAGCCAAAATTTCGCAATCCACTATTAAGATAAAGCTAATAGCAAAAGGCTTCTTCCAAAACTTGAGAATAAAGTGAGGGGTAACATGGTAGAAGATCAATTTCTCCGGAAAATGAATCCTCTTCTTTTTTCATCAATGGAAAAAAGAAGCAAAAAAATCCAGGCTTACTAAATTTTTTGTTCAGCAGCTAAATTTTAGGAACTCGCCAGGATAAAATAGTTTCGAGATAGAATCGCATAAGCTCAAACAGCCTAAAATTTCACGCTGCTTTCACTTCAAATTTGTCGTCAATTTTTCGTAGGCCGTTTAGGTTCTGGTTTTTATTGAAGCAGTTCCTTATTTTCTTGGGAACGGATAAAGAATCAGTTTTTGGAGACTTCAACAAACTCTCCAAAAATAGGAAAAGACACCAGCTGTTGGCGCGGATCTGTGATTCGTGACGATTATCAAAACTAGAACAGATGGAGATGTACTACATCCAAGGGGGAGATTGCTTCAGTCGCCTTGTCAGCTCCTTCGTCAAGACGTAAAGATGCTAAACAGTTGAAAAAAAGACTGCCAACTAAAAACTGCGCACTGCCTACTTCTTTTCCCGGCTCACTTTTAGTCCCGATAGCCATCGGGAGGGGTAAAACGGGAAAAGGAAATACTTCGACTAATCCACCCTTTGGTCGGACTCAATGTTAGAATTTCCCGCAACCCGCAACCCGCAACCCGCAACCCGCAACCCACAACTCGCAACCCGCAACTGGCAACCAGCAACCCGGAACGGCCATAGGCCTCAAAGTGCTTTCACACTCATACCGCCATCAGCGACTATATTTTGTCCCGTAATAAAAGAAGATTGATCCATAGCCAAAAATGCGATGACTGATGCTATTTCTTCGGGTTCTGCAATACGGTGGAGCGGAGTACGTCGCAAGATCATTTCTTTTCGCTCTCCCTGCAGTACCGAATCGGTTAGAGGACTGCGTGTGTACCAGGGTGAAACCGCATTGACTCTAATATGGTCTCGTGCCCATTCCACAGCCAGACTTCTGGTTTGTTGTAAAAGTCCGGCTTTTGCCATAGCATATGGCGTGCCGGTGCCAACATCCTGAGTCGCGGCAGCCGAAGAAATATTGATGATCTTTCCGTTTTTGGATTTTACCAGTTGCGGATACAATTCGCGCGCAAGGAGGAAAGGTGAAATCAGATTCGTTTCCAGTACCTGCCGGTGCTCTTCTTCAGAAATATCTGTAGCTTTTTTCCGAATATTTATTCCGGCATTGTTTACCAGGATAGTCACTGCTTTCCAGTTATTCAGTGTCCACGTAGCAATTTTATTGCGGTCTTCGGCCTTGGTGACATCAGCAACTATTCCTTTTACTACATGACCCTGAGCTGTATATTCATCTTCTACCTTTAGAATGTCATCTGCATTTCTTGCGGTAAAGAGCACTTCTGCACCCAACTTGAGAAATTCCTCAACAGTTGCCCTGCCAATTCCTTTTGATCCGCCGGTGATTACTGCGGTTTGTCCTTTAAGGTTCCACATTTTTTTAATGATTAAAGTTTAATGACTAAGGATTAATTATGACCAGAAAAACTGAGCGGCCGCAGATGTGCACACCAATTCATACTTTCATTGCTGGCGCAGATTTGTAATCCGTGCCGAGGTTCAGAACAAACTTCCAGTACTGGCGCGGATTTGTAATCCGGGCCGAGGGTTTAAGACAAACTTCCCTTACTGACACAGATTTATGGTCTTTGCCGAGGCTCAAAACCAACTTACATTATTATATAGTTTCGAATAAAACTTACTGCCTATTGCCCACTCTAATTCCATTTTTGCCGTGATGAACTTAGCATTAACAAAAAAGGCATAAACTGAGAGACCGCCTCAAATAAAGACAAGAAAGATCCAAAATCACCAGAAGATGATAGAGGTATTCTTCTTCTCAATATTTACCGAGGCGGCCTCTGTTTTCTACAGACTTCTTCCTGTAAGGAGTTTGTATATGATCAGGATTACTGCGATCACGATCAAAATATGGATTATGCTTCCAAGGTCTGGAAAGGCGAAATAGCCTATTAACCATCCAATAATTAATAAAACGATAATAAGCCAAACTAGGTCTCTCATAATTGATTAATTTGTGCTACCACCTGGTAGCTGGTTAGTTTTTCATGGTTATTCACCTAAAATCTGTATTTCTAAGTCGGTTTTTCACAGATTATTTATTAAAAGTACAAAAGCTTTAATCTCAATAATCTACTTTAACGGAGGTTTAACCCTTCAGAAGATTTTGAGTTAAAAAAATATAGATGATTTAATTTTAATAATATCAATCTCATAATCTGCCATCTGTATCCCTTTATTCCACCGCTCTTCCAGCGTTCATATCAAAACATTGGTAAATATAATAGTATATCATCAACAGGTAGATCTTAACCCGCCATTGTAATTGTAGTCTTGAAAAGCCAGAAGATGTGCAGGCGAATGCGCTCAACGCAACTCTCAATAATTCAAAAAGTAGTATTTTCGCCGGTAACATGCAGCACTCAAAGAACATTGCCATTGTAGGTACAGGACTCGTAGGGTCTTTGCTTGCCTTACACCTTAGAAAAAAAGGACATAATATTACTGTTTTTGACAGACGGCCCGATGTGCGGACAGTTGAATTCTCTGGCCGCTCCATAAACCTAGCCATGTCCAATCGCGGGTGGAAAGCCCTGCGTGAGGCAGGTATTGAAGAAAAAGTGAGAGAACTGGCAATTCCCCTTTATCAGCGGGCAATGCACGTAAATAACAGTCCGGTTTATTTTCAGAAGTACGGGCAGGAAGGAGAGGCGATCTATTCTATTTCCCGCGGAGTGTTAAACCGAAAGATGATAGATCTTGCCGAAGCAGCAGGAGCCGAGTTCAGGTTTGAAGAAAAAGTGTGGGATGTAGATCTTGCCGAAGCAAAGCTGTATACCGGTGAATCTGAAAAAGGTAACTGGCAGGAGTATAATTTCGATCTTATTTTTGGGGCCGATGGTGCTTTCTCACGGGTACGGCACAAAATGCAGCGCCAAAGCAGGTTCAATTATTCCCAGCATTTTGTAGATGTGGGCTACAAGGAGCTTAGAATCGCCGCCAATGCCGATGGTTCTCACAAACTCGACAAAAATTCCTTTCATATTTGGCCAAGAGGCAGGTTCATGTTAATTGCCATGCCAAATCTTGATGGCAGTTTTACCTGCACCCTTTTTCTGCCTTTTGAGGGCGAGCATTCTTTTGAGACCATTTCTTCCGAAGCTAAAGCCGAAAAATTCTTCAGTGAATTCTTTCCCGATATCAAAGATGAAATTTACAACCTTACCAGCGATTTCTTCAAGAATCCTACCAGTGCGCTGGTCACCGTGAAGTGTTTTCCGTGGACGTATTATGACAAGATTGCGTTGGTTGGAGATGCGGCCCATGCCGTAGTGCCTTTTTACGGGCAGGGCATGAATGCAGGTTTTGAAGATATTTCAGAATTAAGTCGGCTTGAAACAGAGTTTGGAGATGACTGGGAGCAGATCTTCGCAAATTATCAGGCGCTTAGAAAGCCGAATGCCGATGCTATTGCCGAGTTGAGTCACCGTAATTTTCTTGAAATGAGTAGCAAAACAGCCGATCAAAAATTTCTTCTGCGGAAGAAGATCGAAAAACATTTTGCTGAAAAGCACCCCGAATCCTGGATCCCGGTTTATTCCCGTGTAACTTTTTCTGAAGCCCCTTATGCTGAAGCCCTTGAGTTGGGCGACAAACAAGCTGCTATAATGGATAAAGTGATGAAATTACCCGGCATAGAAGAAAAGTGGAATACAGCTGAAGTAGAGCAGGAGATCCTGAAGTTGCTCAGTGGAAGTTAGAAATACGACGCGAAATTAGAGTTACTAAATGAAATTAGAACTATGATTTTTAAGTTGATTTTAATTGTAGCCTGGGGTAGAGATCACTCAACTTGCAACCTGCAACTGGACAAAACCCGAAACCCGCAACCTGCAACTGAAAAACCCGCAACTTTCAACTTGCAACCCGAACCTCTTCCGAAGTATTACCTTCCAAAAATGCCATTTTCAGAACCTCTTTCTGATCTCTTCGCAACTGACAATTTTCCATTCCATAAGAGATTTCTCAGTCGCAAAAAACCTCCTTCGAAATGACATCAGCAACTTGCAACCAGGCTAAACCCGCAACCTGCAACTTGCAACATTTTCAGTACCTTTTCCTAGCCTTCCGGTAACCCACAAATTTTCCATTCCATAAGAGATTTCTCAGTCGCAAAAAACTTCCTTCGAAATGACATCAGCAACTTGCAACCCGAACCTCTTCCGCAGTATTACCATCCAAAAATGCCATTTTCAGCACCTCTTTCTGAACTTTTATAACCGACAATTTTCCATTCCATAAGAGATTTCAGTCGTAAAAACCTCCTTCGAAATGATATTAGCAACTTGCAACAACCAGGCTAAACCCGTAACCCGTAACCCGCAACTCACAACTCACAACCCGCAACCCGCAACTCACAACCCGCAACCTGCAACTCGCAACCCGCGACTCTTCCGCAGGTATTAAGAAAAAAATCTACATTTAGTGATAAATTTTGCAACGCGACTTGTTTCCTGTCGTCTTTAAAGTGAAACCCAACCAAACTGAAGTTATTTTGATACAACATCAATTAATAGAGGCTTGCAAACAAAATGACCGCAGAGCCCAGCTCAAGCTCTACAATAAGTATTGCGACGGCATGTACTATGTGGCTCTGAGGTTCGTAAATGATCCGTTTGAAGCTGAAGATGCCATGCAGGAAGCTTTTATAAAGGCTTTTCAAAAACTGGCACAATTTACAGGCGAGGTATCGTTTGGGGCCTGGCTTAAACGGATCGTGATAAATAAATGTCTCGATAAATTAAAAGCCCGAAAGCTGGAGATGGTTGCGATCAATGAACAGGTGTTGGGAACGGTTGAAGAGGAAGAGAACTGGAATGTTGATGATGGGGTAGGGATTGAAGAGGTGAAAGAAACAATGCAGCAATTGCCCGAAAAATACAGATACCCGTTGATGTTGTATCTACTGGAAGGCTATGACCATCAGGAAATCGCAGAAATACTCGACATTTCACAGGTTGCTTCCAGAACCCTTGTTCACCGCGGAAAGAAAAAATTACAGGACGAATTAAAAGAGAAAAGATATGGCACAGGATATTAGAAAGATGTTGCAGGAAGACAAGTCGTTGCCTTCTCAACCCCCAAAAGGACATCTTAATAGATTTGAAAAGAGGCTGGAAGAGCATTTTCCGGAGAATAAACAGGAAAAATCTTCCAACAGGAGTTTCTTTTTCCTCAAAATAGCTGCCGTGCTGGTCGTAGCACTGGGTGTAGGCTTCTTCTTCCTTAATAATAAGGAAACTTTTAACGGAAATGAGATCACCGATGCTCCCGCAGAGGTTGAACAGGAAAAGGAAGAGGAAATCGAGGTAACCAAAGAATATCAGCTTAGCGATGAGTCTCCAGAATTCAGGAAGATCGAGAATTTCTATCTGGCAAGCCTCAATATTGAGCTTGCAAAACTGGATGTGAATGAATCAAATAAGGCATTAGTAGATTCTTTTATGACACAACTGGCAGGTCTTGACCAGGAATACAAAAAGTTGAATGCCGAAATTAGTGAAACCGGCCTTACCGAAAGCAGTGTTGAGGCTTTGATCTCCAACCTGCAGCTTAGGCTGGAGCTATTGTACAAACTGAAGAATAAAATTAAAGATATCAATCAATCAAAAATACAGGGAAATGAAAACTACAAAGCTTAAAACAGCAATTATTGCGCTGCTTTGTGCAACCGCTGGCCTGGCGCAAACGAGTAAATTAAATAAAACGTTTAAGACGAATAAGGATGTAACCGTTAATATTAACGCCCGCCACACGCATATTGACGTGGAGTATTGGGACAGGAACGAAGTGCAGGTTTCGGCCTTGCTCGAAGGTGGCAGTGAGGGCCAAAACAAAATGCTGCAAAGCTGGAGGCTTGATGTAGATGGATCGGCTTCAGAAGTAAGGATACATTCAGAAGCTACGCCAGGCGGCCCCGGAGATTTTAATATGGCTGCCCTGCAAGCACCACTTGCAAAGTTACCTGAAATGATAGCGCCACTCACCGAAATGATGGGACCAATGCTTGAGAGCCTCGCGACAAACCCGCCACTGCCGCCAGAATTTTATGCGAGTGTGGGAAATATCAATTTTGACTACGAACAGTACCAGAAAGATGGCGAGAAATATATGGAGAAGTTCGAAAAACAGATGGAAAAGAATTTTGGGAAAGACTTTGAAAAAGCCATGGAAGAATGGGCTCAAAAGTTTGAAAAGGATTCTGTGCTCTGGAAAAAGCATGAAATGAGAATTGAGGCCTGGGGAGAAGACTTTGAGAAGGAGATGGAAGCCTGGGGAAAGACTTTCGAAAAAGATATGGAAAAGTGGGGTGAAAGTTTTGGAAAGGAAATGGAAGCCTGGGCTGCCAATATTGAAAAGGAAGCTCGAAATCAAAATCCTAAATCAGGGGCAAATGTTATTGTGCTCAAAGACCATAACATGGCTAAAAAAGTGCTGAAGGTGAAAATCCCGAGGTCTGGACAGCTTAAACTAAAGGTGCGCCACGGGGAGGTAAAGCTTGCCGGCACCACAAACAATCTAAGAGGAGAGGTTTCACATTCAAAGTTCAATGCTGCAGAAATAGCAGGGAAAAATACCAATTTTAGAGTTGCGTATACTCCTGTGATGATCAAGAGCTGGAAGTATGGCGTTCTCAATGCCTCCTATGTGCAGGATCTTAAAATTGAAAAAGCCGAGAGCCTGAAGCTCGATTCCAATTCCAGTAGTGTTTACCTTAAAGAATTGGGGGAGACGGGAATTCTCTCAGGAACTTTTGGAGAGCTTAAGATCGACAAAGTGTCTCCTAAGTTTAAAAGTCTGGATGTTACTTTGGAGAATTCAGATCTTATCCTCGACCTGCCCGAAAGCGCTTTTAACTTTACATATAATGGAACCAATAGCGCAGTAAAATATCCTAAAGGACTCAACCTGACTTCAAGTAACTCCTATGATAATCAAAAACTGAAGGGCTACAATGGAAGCCAGAATGCGGGAGCAGCGATAAATATCTTTGCAAAATTTAGTGATGTTGTGCTGAAGTAATTTTTTGGCAAAAAACATCATGCCAGATGCTCATTTTCTAACCGGCCTCACCACAGGATTTACACCTGTAATTGATGCCGGTTTTTCTTTGGAAGATTATCAGCACGTCGATCTTTCGGTTAATAATGTCGAGTTGACACAGGAGCAACTAGATGCCCCGGAAGCTTTCCAGCAGTATATAGAAACATTTCTTCGGAAGAAAGGCGGGAAAGTAGCCTGGGGAGGCTATAACGAACACCGCGGACTTTACAAGCGAAGCGAATTATTTTCTTCGGCTGAAGATGAGGAAATAATAAGGAACAGGCATATTGGAGTAGATATTTGGGCTCCGGCGGGCACTGCAGTCCTGGCGGTGCTTGATGGGAGGATCCACAGCTTCCGGAATAACGACAACTTTGGGGATTACGGCCCTACGATCATTCTTGAACATCAGGCTAAAGGAAAGCACTTTTATACCCTTTATGGCCATCTTCAAAAGAAATCTTTAGAAGGATTAGCAGTGGGCCTGGCAGTGAGGCAGGGAGAGCAAATCGCTGCTTTAGGTGACGCTTCTGAAAATGGCAATTACGCCGCCCATCTACATTTTCAGATAATTCTTGATTTGCACGGAAAAGTAGGGGACTATCCCGGTGTGGCCAACAAAAAAGAGCTGGACTTCTTCCTGAATAACTGTCCTAATCCTAACTTACTGCTTAAGATAGCGTGATGTCTCGAGGAGTTCTTCATAGTGGAATTAAGGTGTTGATGGGAAAGAGGATCAAATAGTTCCTTTTTCACAACCTCGATATCTAACAAGATCACCTCTCAAAAATGCCATTTTAGAATGCTCTTACTCGTTGCAGTGTCTCCGGATTTCTTATTGGAACACGTATGAGGGTTTGATCCCATGCCAGATTTAAATTGATGAATTCGCGCTGTTCTTCAAAATTTATGGTGAATTGCTCTACGGGGTTTTTCAGCTTTCGAACAGGAACTTCAATGGTAAGCACATCATAATCTGCTACACGCGACGGAAGCTTGTCTGGCGTAATACCCCAGGGGTACATTTCAGAATTAAATATCACCTTCCAGGAATCTTCCATCGGGATCGTCCATAGCGTGTAGGTGCCGGCAGAAAGCGGGGAACCATCTACAAGAATATCTTTTGAAGTTGTAAAGGTGGTAGCTTCATTTGCTCCTGTTCGCCACACTTCGTTGTAAGGCACAAGGCCGCCAAAGATTTCCCTGTCTTTTTTATAAGGTCTGTTGTAAAAGATTTCGAGGTGTAGATCACCACTGTTATATTCTACAGTATCTTCAGGACTATAAGATTTGGTGTTATTCTTATAAATTATGTAGATAAGCATTACAATCCCCAGGACTACAAATAGTCCGGCGAGACCTTTTCTAAACGTACTTCGCATAGATTAAAGATAGCGATTTTCCACCGGAAGCTCACATTTTATATCCCAACCTCATTTAGAAATGCACCCAAATATTAGGTTATACTGCCTTCAGTTTTCGGACTCTTGGCTGGTTGGAAGGGTCTAAAGCTTCTTCACCAGATTCATACTTCTGGCATTTCTCCACAGCATTTTCAATGGTTTCTTTTTGTTTTTTCAGAAGCTTGAGGATCTCTTTTGGTAAAGCTTTCTTTTCCAGTAATTCATTATAAAGTTCCAGGTTTTCCTGATCCTTTTTTCGACATTTTTTCAGAAGTTTTAAAGGTTTGGCTTTTACAAGGGCTTTTCTCTCTTCCCGCCAGTCACGATCAAGATTTCCTTTTTGCACCCAATCTCTTGCAGGTTCTATGCCCGCCTGTACCAGTTGTTCCGAAATTTCGTAGCTAAAGCGATTCCGGTTTACAGTCTCGTGGTTGAAAAATCGCTTCAGCTCCACTTGCTGTACATCTTCACTTGCGTTGTAGTATATACGCTCTGCTTCAAAACTCTCTGTAAGCAGCCAGTTCAACTTCTTAAATTTAGAGTAACGATCTTCCATAGTTGTCAATTTTATATGTTCGAAGATAACTACAGAAACAGATTATGATCTGCCAATCTATTGTTAAATAGCTGATTTTTAATAGAATATTCAGTAAAATTTAAGAATAAAAAATTGAGTTGTTAAGAATTTAAAGTCTTAGAAAACAACTAGAAGTTTACAAATATTTTCTCAAGCACATCTCCTACAAAATAGGCTAGAAAAGCAGCTATTCCTCCCAGAAAGAGGGTCTCTAAAATGCCAAAAAAGATGTTCTTTTCGGTGACAATACTTTTTAAACTACCAATTATTGCAAGGGCTACTGCTGTGAGGATACAGGAAAAGAGAAAGAGTTCTTTATCAATGGCAGGCCCGCTGTCTGCAAAGAAATATGAAAGCAGTGGGACCGACCCTACTATTACAAAGCTAAAAAAGGTCATGCCTGCAGTTTTGTAAGGGGTTTTATCACTTTTCACCATTTCCAGTTCCTCTTTCATCATGGTATCTACCCACACCTCTTTATCGGCCGTAATTACATCAACCACTTGCTCGAGCAGTTCGCCTTTAAAGCCCTTTGCAGCATAAATTTCACGTATTTCCTGTATTTCCTTTTCCCGAAGATTTTCTACTTCCCAGTATTCTATTTGTTTATGGCGCTCAAAAGTGTCTCTTTCGGTCTTTGTTGAAAAGAAATTTCCCACGCTCATAGAAAAGCCATCTGCAATAAGATTGGCCATTCCCAGAATTACCACAACCTGAATTCCCAAGTCTGCACCTTCGGCCCCGGCGACTACGGCAAAGGTGGTAATAGCACCGTCAATACCGCCGTAAACAAATTCGGAAATATAATCTTTATTGAAAAAGAGCATTTTGTTGCCGGAATGAAGTTGTTTTTCCTGCATGGGAATTAAATCTAGAGGTTATTCGGGACCATGAGGTTCTCTCCCGGTTTCCATTTCAATTTCGATCTCTACCTGTACATCTTTTTCAAATCGCTTGCCTTTGATCTCATCATGCCTGTGGAATTCGGGAGCCGGGATTTCAAGCTGAACTTTATATTTTCCTTCCTTCGGAATTTTAAAGAATGCGCCGTAATGCAACAGGAACGGATGCCATAAAAATGAAAAATCTGTTTCTATAATTTCCTTTCCCTGGTCATCAAGTACTTTACCGCGGATTTTTAGGCCGGGAATAAAACGTTTATCATGTTTATCTCGCACCACGATTTCAAGATGTGTGTTAAAGCCTTCTTCGGGCGTATTCCATTTTAATTTGCCGTCTTGCAGCTGGTAGGTGCCTTCGGCTTCTTCTGAAGCAAGGCTAATAATATAATCATCTACCTCTTTTTCGGCATGGTTATCCATTTCCTTCATATAGTCCAGCGCTGCAGAATATGCCTTGCCCTGGTCTTCGGCCAGTTTGATCTTTTTCTCGTTGTCTTCAATTTTCATTGGATACTTTTTTTTAGGGTTGTTCCATGAAGTTAAGGAGCAGCTGAATTTTTTCCTGCCAATGTCCTGTTAAAAAGGGGGCTCAAAAATGGCATTTTTAAGACCCCTTCTAAAAATTTTTTCCGAAGAAATAAAGGAATCTACTTACAGTCCTTTTAATAATTTTCCTGCGGAAGGATTTTGCAATCTTCCTGTTTATCTACCTGTATGGGGTAGTGCCTTTAACCTGATGCGGATTTGGTACTTTTCGCCGCAACATGAGCGCAACAATAGCAGCTGTGATCAAACCGGTTATTGCCGCCCACACCATACTCTGAATAATGTAGTTCTGAGGGTTGAAATAGGCTTCGGCTTCTTCCGGAGTCATTTCTCCTGCTTCCACAGAATATTCTGTGATATGACTGAAGTAGTCGGGCGTGATCACTTCAATTATTAGGAGTTGTACAAAAGGGGAGAGGATCACGATACCAAGAGTTAAAAAAGCTCCCGATTTAAAGCCTTCCTGCCAGCTCATAACTCGGTTGTAGTAATTTTTCCTTTTATCGTAGAGGGCGAGCAGGTAAATACCAATGGCCACTATGGCAAAAAAGCTGGTGTAAAATGAATGTTCGGCAATGTATTCGTCGTGCAGGCCAAAGAGCTTTTCTCCCAGTATCCAGAGGATCATAGCCACAGAAAAGATGACCGCCCACTTGATTTCAAAAAGGTATTTTCTCATTGTAGTTTAGTTGGTTCTTTAAACTTAATGAAAATTGGAACAAATAAAGCAGATTAAAAAGATAAAGCCTGAAAAGCAATTTTGCTTTTCAGGCTTTATCCCTCTGTCTTTCGGGCATCTCCTCTTTTCTAAAGGGAGAAATATGTAATATTTAGAGTCAGCGAACCACAGCCCACTAACTATTCATCAACAAGTACCCAGTCTCCTTTGTCTAATAACGGGATAGCCTGTTTGAACTTCATGCTCTTATTCTCACCGGTCATTACGTTCTTGATGGTTACCTTATCGTTACGACCAATTTTAGGACGTTCTCGGGTAATGGTTTCGGTCACCTGCGGGCGGCGCTGCTGAGTTTGGCCTGCGGCCCTGCTCTGTGCAGCTCTCTCGTCCATATTAGGGATCTCTTCTTTTGAGGTCTCCACATTTTCTTTCCTTCGGGTCTGTCTCGCTTCGCGGATCTGCTCTGGGTTTGGTGCCGGAAGTTCCCCTTTGAAAAGGAAGGAGATCACATCTTTATTCACCTGGTCAAGCATTACCTTGAACAGCTCAAAAGCTTCGAACTTATAGATCAAAAGCGGATCTTTTTGCTCATGTACCGCCAGCTGAACACTCTGCTTAAGCTCATCCATTTTACGAAGGTGGGTCTTCCACGCATCATCAATAATGGCTAAACTTATGTTCTTTTCGAAATCGGTGATTAACTGCTTTCCTTCAGATTCATAAGCTTTTTCAAGATTTGTTACCACCTGCAGGGTTTTTACCCCGTCAGTAAACGGTACCGCAATCCTTTCAAAGTTGTTGCCTTTATCTTCCCACACCTGCTTTATCACGGGGTAGGCAGCTTCGGCACTGCTCTTCATCTTATTGCGGTAATGCTCATAAGCAGCTTTATAGATCACCTGTGCGATCTTCTGGAAGTCCATTTTGTCAAACTCTTCTTCAGTAATAGGAGAGCTCATGGAGAAATAGCGGATCAATTCGAATTCAAAGTTCTTGAAATCGCTCGCCATTTTGTTTGTTTCGGCAATATTTTCCGAAGTATCATAGATCATATTAGCGATATCCACGCGCAAACGGTCCCCAAAAAGGGCATGGTATCGGCGCTTGTAAACCACCTCGCGTTGCGCGTTCATCACATCATCATATTCTAACAGACGCTTACGTACACCAAAGTTGTTCTCTTCTACCTTCTTCTGGGCGCGCTCAATAGATTTCGAGATCATGGAATGTTGAATCACTTCTCCTTCTTCGAGACCCATTCGGTCCATCAACTTCGCAATTTTCTCTGAACCAAAAAGGCGCATCAAATTATCTTCAAGAGACACGTAGAACTGTGAGCTACCTGGATCTCCCTGGCGACCGGCACGACCTCTAAGCTGCCTGTCAACACGTCTCGAATCGTGGCGCTCTGTACCTACAATTGCAAGACCCCCTGCTTTTTTCACTTCAGGAGAAAGTTTGATGTCGGTACCACGACCGGCCATATTGGTGGCAATGGTCACTACGCCGCTGTTACCGGCTTCGGCAACAATATCGGCCTCTTTTTTATGGAGTTTTGCGTTCAATACGTTGTGAGGAACTTTTCGAAGCGTAAGCATCCTACTAAGTAATTCTGAAATTTCTACGGAAGTTGTACCAATAAGAACAGGTCTCCCGGCCCTTGAAAGTTCGGTCACGTGATCAATTACAGCATTGTATTTTTCACGTTTTGTCTTGTAAACAAGGTCTTCTTTATCCTGCCGGGCAATAGGGCGGTTGGTAGGAATTTCTACCACATCAAGTTTGTAGATCTCCCAGAATTCTCCGGCTTCGGTCACCGCAGTACCGGTCATACCAGAAAGTTTGCTGTACATCCTGAAGTAATTCTGAAGCGTAACTGTAGCAAAAGTTTGCGTTGCATCTTCGATCTTTACACTCTCCTTGGCTTCAATTGCCTGGTGGAGCCCATCGCTGTAACGGCGGCCTTCCATGATACGCCCGGTTTGCTCATCTACGATCTTCACCTTATTGTCCATTACCACATATTCTGTGTCTTTTTCAAACAGGGTGTAAGCTTTAAGGAGCTGGCGCATGGTGTGAATACGCTCGCTTTTCACGCTATAATCACGGAAAAGGTCTTCTTTTTTCTCGGCTTCTTGTTCTTTGGAAAGGCCTTCTTTTTCAATTTTGGCGATCTCCATCCCAATTTCGGGCATTACGAAGAAGTCGGGATCATCTTTCCCAGAAAGGAATTCGATCCCTTTATCGGTAAGATCAATCTGGTTGTTTTTCTCTTCGATCACAAAGTACAGTTCGGCGTCAACCTTCGGCATTTCCCGGTTGTTGTCGGCCATGTACTTGTTCTCTGTTTTTTGAAGTAAGGCCTTAACACCTTCTTCACTCAAATATTTAATGAGCGCTTTATTCTTTGGAAGTCCGCGGTACACGCGAAGCAATTTTAACCCACCTTCTTCAGTATCTCCTGCGGCGATTAATTTTTTAGCTTCAGCAAGAACCCCGGTAAGGTATTTTCGCTGTACTTCAACAATATTGGCAACAGCAGGCTTTAACTGATCGAATTCGTGAATATCTCCTTTAGGAATTGGTCCTGAAATGATCAATGGGGTTCTGGCATCATCCACCAACACCGAATCTACCTCATCTACAATCGCGTAGTTGTGGGGGCGCTGTACAAGATCATCGGGAGAATGCGACATATTATCACGCAGGTAATCGAAACCAAATTCATTATTTGTTCCGTAGGTGATGTCGGCGTTATAGGCTTTTCTACGTGCTGCCGAATTGGGCCTGTGATAATCTATACAATCAATTGTAAGCCCGTGAAACTGGAAAAGTGGTGCCATCCAGGCGCTGTCACGCTTGGCCAGGTAATCGTTCACCGTTACCAGGTGAACTCCGTTGCCGGTAAGGGCATTTAGGTACATGGGGAGCGTTGCCACAAGGGTTTTACCTTCCCCGGTTTGCATCTCGGCGATTTTCCCCTGGTGCATGGCAACCCCGCCTATAAGCTGTACATCGTAGTGCACCATATCCCAGGTAATAGGTTTCCCGGCTGCATCCCACGAGTTATTCCACACGGCATAATCGCCATCGAGATTGACATAATCTTTTTCTGCAGAAAGTTCACGATCATAAGCTGATGCTGTGACCTTAAGCTGTGGATTGTCTTTAAATCGTTTGGCAGTTTCCTTTACAGTGGCAAAGGCCTCGGGGAGAATCTCGTTAAGTACACCTTCAGAAATTTCGTAAGACTTTTCTTTTAAGGCGTCTATTTCGGCGTAGATATCTTCTTTGCGGGTAATGTCTTCAGATGCATCGGCTTCAGTATTAAGGTTGGCAATTTGTTCATTCACCTCCTTAAGTGCATCTTTGATCCTTGTTTTGAAAGTAACTGTCTTTTCGCGCAGTTCATCCAGGCTAAGAGCTTCAAATTCTTTTTCGAGAGCGAGTATCTTGTTGACTATAGGCTGAATTTCCTTAATGTCTTTTTTAGACTTGTCGCCGACAAAAACTTTCAATACGGTATCTAAAAAACTCATATGTTTTTGTGGTATTTAATATTTCAAAGTTAAGCAAAAAAAAAGCCTCCAATCTGAGACTTTTTTCTGCTTTTATTGTGGTGTGCTTTTAATATTCATCTTCATTCCAGAGGTAATCCTCATCTGTAGGGTAATCTGGCCAGATTTCCTCTATTGAATCATAGGAATCCCCTTCATCTTCAATCGCCTGTAGGTTTTCGACAACCTCCAGGGGAGCACCCGTCCTGATGGCGTAATCAATTAACTCATCTTTTGTGGCGGGCCATGGTGCATCGCTAAGATAGGATGCTAATTCTAATGTCCAATACATCGGTTAATCGGTTTAAATTTTTGCAAAAATAATTTTTTTGACGAGAAAGTCAAGAAAAAATTCATCTTTTTATCACTAATTTTAAGAACGTGGTATCTACTGTAATTCCTTTAAAAATAGAGGACTTCTGCAGAGAAACTGGTTGAAATCAATTTTAGGAATTCTTTTGTGGGATCCATTTAACTTCTTTCACCTGTAAATCATGAGACAACTTTCGTGCCAGCACAAAAAGATAGTCACTTAGGCGGTTAAGATACTGCAGCACCTGCTCCTCAAAAGGTTCAATTTCATAAAGCGCGGTGGCAAGACGCTCGGCCCTGCGGCACACACAGCGGGCTACGTGACAAACTGACACGGTTTGATGCCCCCCTGGAAGTATAAAGTGTGTCATGGGCGGCAACGCTTCATTCATCCTGTCAATTTCCTGTTCAAGAAGTTCAATATCTTCCGTAGAGATCTTAGGGATATTGAGGCGTTCTTTGCCATTTTTGAGCACTGCCTTTTCAGGATCGGTGGCAAGAATAGCACCCAGGGTGAACAAACGGTCCTGTATCTTTATAACGATCTCGCGGCTGTGCTCATCTACTTGCTGGTCGCGCATAAGGCCCAGGTGTGAACTGAGTTCATCTACCGTGCCGTAGCTATCAATTCGAATATGGTGTTTTGGAACCCGTGTACCGCCAAAAAGAGCGGTTGTTCCCTTGTCGCCGGTTTTAGTATAAATCTTCATTTTTATGGTTTTAAGAACTTCCTGTTGGAAAGGGCGCCTAAAGTAAGAAAATAAAGAGGGGTTTTAAAATGGGATTGTAGGGAGTTAAACTTTGGAAGTTATTTTCTGAAGAGGTTCCCAAAATGACATTTTTGGGAAATATTTTCCAGAGATCATCTTGTTTGGAATCAGTGAAAATATTGCAAATAAGGCTTTTACATGGTCATTTCTTCCCTGCTGAAGAATCCTGTACTTTGCCTGTTTTTTGTCTCCTGAATTTCTTCTGAAAGTTTTTGCCTAAAGAACGCCTCCATTCCAGCTCTTTTTTCCTGCGTTTACGGCTTCTTATCCATAATAAAAAGGCGACGCAAACACATAAAAGGGCCAGGTACAAGAATAGTCCGTTATTCCAGAAGTCATTCATGGCGCACAAAGATTTCAGAAGATAATTTAATAAATCATCTGATTATCCTGTACTTATAAAGTGTTAATTCAATACCTGCAGAATTTATTTCTTTCTTTTTCGCTCGTTGTACCGGTTTCTGAAATTCCTGTTCTTTTTAAGCTCCCGGTTCTTTTTTGTGCGATTGCCATTCCATAAGAAGAAGGCTAGAAAAACCACAATAATGATGATATAGAGAATCGTGTCGCTATCTAAAAATGACATTTTTGTTGGTTGAGGGTTAGCTAATTCGAGTTCAGAGGTTTTTTCTTAATGAAGAAGTTAGTGCTTAAAATTGTTTTGTCTTAAAACAATTTTTCTGCCAACTGATCACTGACTACTAAGAACTTTTTTGCGTTCGTCGCTTTCGATCATCCCGTCCCGAAGTCGGATAATGCGATGGGCGTGACGGGCGATATCTTCTTCGTGAGTAACCAGGATTACGGTATTTCCTGAAGCGTGTATGTCATCAAAGAGATTCATGATCTCTACGGAAGTTTTTGAATCGAGGTTCCCTGTAGGCTCATCGGCAAGGATTATTGACGGATTATTCACCAGAGCTCTGCCCACAGCAACTCTTTGGCGTTGTCCTCCTGAAAGCTGATTGGGTTTATGGTCCATCCGGTCGGCCAGGCCAACATCGGCAAGTACTTTTTCGGCGCGCTCTTTTCTCTGACTTTTTGTAGCTCCGGCATAGATCATGGGGAGTGCCACATTTTCTAAAGCTGTGGTGCGGGGAAGAAGGTTGAAGGTTTGAAAAACAAATCCTATTTCTTTATTTCTGATCTCTGCCAGCTCATCATCACTCATTTGGCTCACATCCTTACCGTTGAGGATATACTGGCCCGAAGTTGGGGTGTCAAGACACCCAAGGAGATTCATAAGGGTAGACTTTCCCGATCCCGAAGGACCCATAAAAGCTACATATTCTCCTTTTTCAATATCGAGATCGATACCTTTTAGAACTTTTACAACTTCCTGTCCCAGGTGAAAATCCCTGGTAATTTGCCTTATTTTGATTACGCTGCTCATAAGCTAATGTGAATTCAAAAGTTAGACGCAAGTTAGGAGAGTTTGTTACAATTATCAATAAGCAAGAGGAAGATTTGAAGATTTGAAGATGTGGGGATTTGAAGATTTGTTTGTCCTCCCACACCTTTGACTCTTCCTAAAAGAGTGGAACTATTTAAGAATTCTCCCACTCTTTTGAAGAGGACAGGGAGAGGATAAGTGCATAATTAAGCTCCCCGGAGGAGCGTAATATCTATAGGATGTTAATTAAGTCGATTTAATGAGCTCCAGCGGAGCGTCATATTTTTAGGAGGTAATGCGCAGTGGGAAGTAGTAATTTTGAAATTCCTCAATCAGGAACAGGTAATCTTTTTTGCGCTTCTTTGCCCCGGCCTAAAAGGAGGATTGGAAGATTTGAAGATTTGAAAATGTGAGGATTTGAAGATTGAAGATTCATTTGCTATCCTACGCCCTCCGTCTCTCCCTTTGTAAAGCTATATGCAAACAGCCAATATCTAAGAGCTTTTTAAACAACTGCCTACTAAATACTGCGTACTGCAAACTTATCAGACACGAATCACGAAATGTTCCTTTTCCTGTTCTCTTCTGAAAAACACGAGGCCCCATTGAAAAGTATCTATAGAAACCTTCACTTTTGGGTGGGCTTTTATCTCTTCCCAGGCTTCTTCCATACCTTTTGACCAGTGAATATCATCAAAGATCATTACAGAATCGTTATGCACCGTTGGGAGTAGTTTCTCAAAATAGGATAGTGTGGCTTCTTTTTGATGGTTGCCGTCGATGAATAGTAAATCGAAGTTATGAGTTATGATGAGTTCAGAGTTAAGAGTCTTTGGTCGCATGTTCCCAATTCCCTGTTGCCTGTCCTCTGAAGCTTCAGCGAAGGATGTCTTGTTATCGATTGAGTAACTCTCTGAATCTTGAATTTTGAATTTTAAATCCTGAATCCCCCCGTCCGTTGTCCTCTGTCCTCTGACCTCTGATCCCTGAACCCTGACCATTAAATATTTCTCAAATTCCCCAACCTTCAGCTCAATATTCTCTAATCCGAATCTTTGAAAATTTTCCGAAGCAATTTTAGCTGTTTGGGGGCAACCTTCAATAGTAGTGACCTTTATTTTATTCCCGGCTGCCATTGCCGCTGTGCCCAGCCCAAGGGAAGTTCCAAGCTCCAGGGCTGTTTCTGCCTCTAAATACCTAACCAGCCGATTAAGGAGTCGGGCGCGTTTGGGAGAAATGCCTGCCGTTTTTGCCATTTTTGACAGCTTACGGACTTCAGAAGTAAAAACTTTACTTCCGGCACCAAAATCTTTTACTTTAACTGCTCTTTTGTCCTTCAGCAAAGACCTTCGGTATTGCTTCAGCAGCGTATAAGGAAAGTGTTTTTTGCGGTCATAAAAACAGCGGGTCACCAGCCCGTAAACAAAAGGGGAATGCACCCCATGCTGATTTGTGGAGCGGAGGAGAAATTTTATGTAAGCGAGAACAATGAACAATTAGCAATAAACAATTATCAATGAACAATTATCAGGAAAAAATATTACGAAGCAGCAATAAATTTCAAATTACGAGTACCAAATTACGGGGTTTGGTTTCACTTATAATCAGATTTAACTTTAATAGTCAATATTCGATATAAAATATTCAATAATCAATTGATCTTATCTCCCAGTTCAAACCACCTCTCCGTTTTCTGCTCTATTTCAGCATCGATCTTTCCAAGTTCCATGGATGCTTTTGTGATCTCATCGGGGCTTAGGTCTTCAAGGAATTTTTGCTGCACATCATTCTTTTTCTTCTCCAGGTTATGGATCTCTTTTTCGAGCCTGTTGTATTCTTTCTGTTCGTTGTAGGTGAGGGTGGCAGAGGTGATGTTCTCTTTTTTCCAGGCTTTTTTCTCTGTTGAAGCTTCGGCCTTTTCGGTAGGTTCAGCTATAGAGCTGGCTTCATATTCCCTGTAATCGGTATAGTTTCCGGGGAAATCTTCAATTTCTGTTTTTCCTTTAAAGACAAAAAGATGGTCTACGATCTTGTCCATAAAATAGCGGTCGTGAGAAACCACTACAAGGCAACCCGGAAAATCGAGCAGGAAGTCTTCGAGTACGTTCAAAGTCACAATATCGAGATCGTTTGTGGGCTCATCCAGGATAAGAAAGTTTGGATTCTGAATAAGGACGGTACACAGGTAAAGCCTCTTCTTTTCTCCCCCACTTAATTTTTCTACATAATCGTACTGCTTCTTACGGTCAAAAAGGAAACGTTCCAACAGCTGCTGTGCAGAGATTTGCCGACCTTTTTTCAGCGGAATGTAATCCCCGAATTCCCTTATCACATCAATGACCTTTTGGCCTTCCTTGACCTCAATTCCGCGTTGGGTGTAGTAACCAAATTTGATGGTTTCCCCAATGGTGATCTTCCCGGAATCTGGGGCAAGGTTGCCGGTGAGAATGTTTAGAAAAGTGGATTTTCCCGTTCCGTTTTTTCCAATAATTCCCAGCCTGTCACCGGGCTGAAAGTTATAACTAAATTTATCAAGCAGTTGTAAATCGCCAAAGCTTTTGGAAACATTATGGAACTCCACGATCTTATTCCCCAGGCGCTCCATATTGATCTCCAGTTGCACCTGGTGGTCGTTACGGCGTTTTGAGGCGCGGTCTTTGATCTCGTGGAAATCGTCAATCCGGGATTTGGATTTGGTAGTACGGGCTTTGGGTTGCCGGCGCATCCAGTCCAGTTCCTTCTTGAAAAGTTGTTTGGCTTTATCGGTATTGGTTTGCTCTAAAGCAATGCGTTCATCTTTTTTGCTTAGGTAGTAGGAGTAATTGCCTTTGTAGGTGTAAAGATTCCCGTCTTCAAGCTCTACGATTTCGTTACATACACGTTCCAGGAAGTACCTGTCGTGCGTTACCATAAAAATGGTGAAGTTCTCTTTCCGGAAGAATTCTTCCAGCCACTCGATCATATCAAGATCCAGGTGGTTGGTAGGTTCATCCATGATGATGAGGTCGGGTTTATTCAGGATCATGGAAGCCAGGGCGAGACGTTTCTTTTGTCCGCCGCTAAGACTTCCTACCACAGCGTGAAGATCTTCAAGCTTCAGTTTAAAAAGGATCTGTTTATAGGTAGTTTCAAAATCCCAGGCTTGATGGGCATCCATCTGTTCGAAAGCCTTTTGATAGGCATCGGAATCTTCAGGGTTTTCAAGAGCTTTTTCGTAGCGCTCGATGACTTTCAGGATTTCATTATCTGAAGCAAAGATGGTTTGTTCTACCGTAAGCTTCGGATCTAAATTAGGTTCCTGCGGAAGAAAAGCTGTGGTGATATCCTTTCTATATACCACATTGCCGGCATCGGGAGTATCGGCGCCCGAAAGAATATTAAGGAGAGAGGTTTTTCCTGTTCCGTTCTTGGCTACAAAGCCCACCTTGTCTCCTTCATTAATTCCGAAGGAAAGATTTGAAAAAAGTTCTCTTTCTCCGTAAGCCTTAGCTACATTTTCTACAGATAAATAATTCACGCAGTTATTTTTGGCAAAAGTAGGTATTTCAATGATCAATTAACAATTAAGAATTAGCAGAGGGATTTTGGAGATTTGAAGATTTGAGGATGTGTGGATTTGAAGATGAAATGGAGTTCGAACAATCTAACGCCGGTATGCATTTGTGTAAAATCTTACAGCTAACATCAACCTTCTGCCTTTGATTAACAGTATTTAACAAACTAGTGATGCAATTATTTTATTATTAACCTTCAAGACCTATATTTGTCTCAAGCTATTAGTCCCAAATGAGTATCAGGCAATTAATTGTTGTTGTTAGTATTCTGTTTTTTGTTTCTTCCTGTGTGCCCACTAAGCGGTTGATGTACTTGCAGGAAGATGGTAAGGAAACAGACAGTTTAATTTCTATAGAAAGAATTCAAAAACCCTATAGAATTCAGGTTAATGATCTTCTAAGTATCAGGGTTAAGGCAATAGACCAGGACGTGGTTGGGATGTTTAACCCTATTGGGGAGCAAAATCCCAATGCCACGGGAGAGGAAAGGCTTTATTATGACGGCTTCTTAGTGGATGCTCATGGAAATATTCGAGTGCCAACCCTGGGCGAGGTGAATGTGCTGGGGTTTACTGTAGAGGAGGTAAGAGAGAAGATCGAAAAAGCCCTTTTAGACAAGTATTTCAAGGAACAGGCAAACATCTTTGTCACGGTTAAGCTGGCGGGAATAAGATATACCACCATTGGAGAGATAGGATCAGGAACCCAGGTGATCTATAAAGAGCAGGTGACGATTATGGAAGCCATAGCCCAGGCCGGGGATATATCTGAGTTCGGAGACAGGACCGATGTGGTGATTGTGCGCCAATACCCGGGCGGGGAGAAAAGACACCATATTGATCTTACAAGCATAGATGCGATGAAGTCGCCGTACTATTATATTCAGCCTAACGATCTTATTATCGTGAATCCGCTTCCGCAGAAAGCATTGGGACTGGGTACTACAGGGCTGGAAGCCTTTCGTACTATCACGACTATTTTAGCGTTTGTAACTTCAACAATATTATTAATTACCCGGTGATGTATGGCACATGAAGATGATCATATTAGTGATGTAGGTTCCACATTTGACTTTAAAGGATTTGTGCTGAAAGTCTTTAGCTACTGGCAATTAATTCTGTTGTCTATAGCTATAAGTCTGGGAGTGGCTTATTACAATAATGTACGTAAACTTCCTGTTTATCAATTAGGGAATTCCATTTCCATAAAAGACGATCAAAACCCCTTTTTTACCAGCAATACCAGCCTCACTTTTAACTGGGGAGGAACCTCAGACAAGGTGAATACGGCCATGACCATTTTGCGGTCAAGATCGCATAATGAAGAGGTGGTAGAGCGCTTGCAGTATTATATTGCTTATCAACAGGACGGAGAATATCAACGTGTGAATGCTTACGGTTTCACTCCTTTTAAAGTAGTGGCCGATACTTCTGCTTATCAGGCCCAGGGAACCACTTTTACCATTCGTTTTAAAGACCCTGAAACCTTTACGCTCAGCACGACTTTTGCCGGAGGGAATGCTTCGGTATATAATTATGATACAAAAGAATATGGCAATGTGGTGGTCGAGGAAGGGGAGTTTAGCCGTGAATACCGGCTTAACGAGCCCATAAATTTGCCATTTTTCAATGGTAAGCTTGTGCCAACGCCACGTGCTCCTGTTATAGATAAACCTTTTTACGTGCAATTCCGGCATTTTGATGGTACTGTGGGGAGGTTCCGTGGAGTGGCGGTAAGTCCGCAGTCGCAGGGAGCTTCGGTTTTAAATCTTTCCATGACAGGTGATAATAAAGCTGAGATCGTAGATTACCTTAACGGAACTGTTCGGGTATTAAGTCAAAATATGCTGGAGCGCAAGAATCTTTTTGCCACCAAGACCATTCGGTTTATTGACAGTAGTTTAAGTGTCAAGGCTATGGAGCTTAAGGTGGTGGAAGATGAATTGAATAGGTTTAGAAATACCAATTCTATCCTGGATATTTCTGCGGAAAGCAGTCAGCTAAACTCCAAACTTACAGGGCTTGATGTGAGGAAAGAAGATATTTCACGTCAACTGGCCTATTATGAAACCCTGCAGGATTACCTGCAATCACGAAACGATTATTCTGATGTTCCGGCACCATCGGTAGCGGGAATTGCCGAAGGAAGTATTGTTAGCGGAGTAGGGCGAATTGTTTCCCTGGCCGAAGAAAGGCGGAAATATGAATATTCCCTACAGGAAAATTCCCCTGTTTTTCAGGATATAGACCGGCAGATTAATGCCGTAAAAGATGTGCTTCTCGAAAACATGTCTTCTTCTCAAAGCCTACTCCGGCAGGAGCTGCGCGACATTAATAGAGAAATTGCCCTGGCCGAAGCCGAAATTAGGAAATTACCGCAGGAAGAGCAGGACTTGCTTAAAATCCAGCGAAAGTATTCTATAAGTGAGCGCACTTATAATATGTTTCTGGAAAAACGCAGTGAAGCCGGACTCGTAAAAGCAGCCAACGTAAGTGATGTTATGGTTATTGATACCGCTAAAGATACAGGTGGCGGACAGATTGGGCCCAATACGCAACTTAACTATGTGATGGCATTAATGGTGGGGGGAATGATTCCACTGACTTTTGTTTTCTTGTTAGTTTTCCTGAATACCAACGTGCACAACGCACAGGAAGTTACCCGTTTATCTCCTATTCCCATTCTGGGGATGATTGGGAAAAGTAGGATGGACACAAATCTTGCGGTCTTCAATAAACCCAAATCGGCTATTGCTGAAGGGTTTCGAGGGTTGAGATCCAGTCTGCAGTTTATGTACAAAAAGCAGGGGGTGAGCGGCTCTAAAACGGTGATGATCACTTCATCGGTTTCGGGGGAAGGGAAAACTTTTTGTGCCATGAACCTCGCCACTGTTTTTGCTTTGAGTGAAAAGAAGACCCTGTTACTGGGTGCCGATCTACGTAAACCGAAGATCTTTGATGACTTTAAGATCAATAACGATGTGGGAGTGGTGAATTATCTTATAGGGCAGGAGTCCCTGGAGGCAATCATACAGCCAAGTATGGTGCCACACCTGGATGTGATCACTGCAGGGCCAATTCCGCCAAACCCTTCAGAATTACTTATGAACGAGCAGATGGAAACCCTCATGAGTGAACTGCGGGAGCGTTATGATTATATTATTATGGATACCCCGCCGGTGGGTGTGGTTGCCGATGCGCTCAACCTCATAAAATACGCCGATGCCACTCTATACCTCATCCGCCAGGATTACACCAAACGCGGAATGCTTGAAGTGATCAACGAGAAGTATAACAAAGGTGAAGTAAAGAATATTTCATTCGTTCTTAACCACTTTGTGCACCGGGCCAAGTATGGTTATGGCTATGGTTACGGCTATGGCTATGGTTACGGTTATGGGTATGGCCAGTATGGTAAAGGTTATGGGCAGCAGGAAACAAGGACTGGTAAGCTGAAGAAGAAGTGGAGGGAGATAATGCGGAATTTTGAATAGGCGGTAGTCTTTTGACGATAGACGATAGTACTAAAGTAATTACACAAGAGGTGGTAGTTCTTTAACTTAGATATTTGCAGAGGAATTTAATCAAATTAGTTATGGAAGAATTGCCCAAGTTCAAGTTTGAGGATCTAAACGTTTACCAGAAGTCTCTGGATTTCGTAGATTTAGCTTATGAAATATCAAAGAATTTTCCACATTCAGAATTATATAATCTTACCTCCCAGTATAAAAGAGCAGCAGTTTCAATATCATTAAATATTGCTGAAGGTTCAGGTGATACTGATGCCCAATTTAATAGATTTTTACAGATCGCAAGTGCATCAATAAAAGAATGTGTAGTTTGTTCAACTATTGCTAATCGACAGAAATATATTACTGATATGGAGAATTTAAACAATCGTAAAAAACTTGCAGAGCTTGCTAAAATGATTAGTAGTCTTAAAAAATATTTACGAAAAAGTTGATTAGTATTTACTATCGACTAATGGCTACAGTCCACTGACTAACAATGTCATACTAAACAATGTTATAAATAAACAACTTAATCTATCAAAATTAAACAATCGAATAAAATAGCTCTAATAACCGGCATCACAGGCCAGGATGGTGCTTATTTGGCCGAATTCCTCCTGGAGAAAGGATATGTGGTGCATGGGATCAAAAGGAGGTCTAGCCTTTTTAATACAGAAAGGGTAGATCACCTGTATCAGGATCCGCACGAGAAAGATATCAGGTTTAAACTTCATTATGGAGATTTGAGTGATTCTATGAATCTCACGAGGATCATTCAGGAAGTGCAGCCCGATGAAATATACAATCTTGGAGCTATGTCTCATGTGAAGGTGAGCTTTGACACCCCTGAATATACTGCTAATGTCGACGGATTAGGGACTCTTAGGATTTTAGAGGCGGTAAGGCTTCTTGGCCTCACTAAGAAAACAAAGATCTATCAGGCTTCAACTTCAGAGTTGTATGGACTGGTACAGCAGGTGCCGCAAAACGAAAACACCCCTTTCTATCCGCGAAGCCCTTATGGCGTTGCGAAATTGTATGCCTACTGGATAACAATTAATTACCGGGAGGCTTATAAGATGTTTGCATGTAATGGAATTCTATTCAACCATGAATCTCCGTTAAGGGGAGAAACTTTTGTCACCCGTAAAATAACTCGTGCCGTTGCCCGTATTGCCCTGGGAATGCAGGAAAATTTCTTTTTAGGAAATCTTAATGCTGAAAGAGATTGGGGGCACGCAAAAGATTATGTGGAAGCTATGTGGCTCATGCTGCAACAGGATCAGCCGGATGATTATGTGATCGCCACTGGAAAAACCACTTCAGTAAGAGAACTGGTGCGTATGGCTTTTGCCTGTGTTGGAATTACTGTGGAATTTTTGGGTGCCGGAATTGAAGAAGTTGCAAAAGTGATAAAGTGCGAAAATCCCGATTACCAGATAGCATCGGGAGCTACAGTACTTCAGGTAGATCCTAAATACCATCGCCCCACCGAAGTCGATCAGCTTATTGGAGACGCTTCAAAATGTAAAGAAAAGTTGGGCTGGACGCCGAAGTATGATTTAAAAGATCTGGTGCAGGAAATGATGGAAGCCGATGTGAACCTCTTCCGTAAAGAAAAATATTTAAGAGAAGGAGGGCATAAGACATTAGATTATAATGGAGAGTAGTTCGTAGTCTATGGACGTTAGACGGTAGATTTTAGAAATGGAGAAAGATTCAAAAATATATGTTGCAGGACACACCGGAATGGTGGGTTCGGCGTTACTGCGGAAGCTGGAAAAGGAGGGTTTCAAAAATGTCATTTTTCGCACCTCTTCCCAACTCGACCTCACAAACCAGGAAGCGGTAAAAAACTTCTTTAAAGAGGAGAAACCTGATTATGTCTTTCTGGCAGCGGCAAAAGTAGGGGGTATTATGGCCAATAATACTTACAGAGCTGATTTTTTGTATGAAAACCTGATGATCCAGAATAATGTCATCCACCAGAGCTATTTAAATGGTGTCAAAAAGCTCCTTTTTTTCGCTTCTTCCTGTATTTATCCTAAAATGTCACCCCAGCCCATAAAAGAAGACTACCTGCTCACAGGAAAACTCGAAGATACCAATGAGCCTTATGCCATTGCAAAAATTGCCGGGCTAAAAATGTGCGAGAATTACAATCGGCAGTACGGTTGTGATTTTATTTCAGTAATGCCTACAAATCTATATGGTCCCAATGATAACTATGATCCTGAGACTTCTCATGTGCTTCCGGCTTTACTTCGGAAGTTTCATGAGGCAAAAGTAGAAGATAAAGTTTCCGTAGAAGTATGGGGAAGCGGGGAGCCGAAAAGGGAATTTTTACATGTAGACGATCTTGCTGCTGCCTGCCTGCACCTCATGAATACTTACAGCGGAAATGTTAGCGTAAACATTGGGACAGGAGAAGATTTATCTATTAAAGAACTTGCAGAAATGATAAAAGACATTTCAGGTTACTCTGGAGCGATTACCTGGAATAGATCTAAACCCGATGGTACGCCCCGAAAGCTGTTGGATGTAAGCCTGATTCACAACCTTGGCTGGAGGCATAAAATTGGTCTGGAAGAAGGTCTTGCAAAAGTTTATGAGGAGGAATTTTTGATGTAGTGGAGAGAGGCAACCAACTAATGACTACCCACAATCGACTATAGACTACCGGCTACAGACAAATCCTATCCGCCTCAAATGAAATAATTCTCCATCTTATCCGTTAGATAAATGCAAATTTATTGGGGTATAAAAAAAATTCCTTTTTATTTGTAAACAAATTGACGCATATTCCAAATCTTATGAAAAAATATCTTTTAGGCCTGTTTTTTATCTTGACCACAGTTTCAATTTGCTTTTCTCAAGAATTGAGTTATGGCCTAAAAGCCGGAGTTAATCATCCTATGGGTGGTGAGATTGTAGGGTTACAAAACAATTATGCATTCCAGAAGAATACTTCTGAGGCTGAGGGGAATCTTGGCTTTCATGGAGGTATCTTTTTACAGGTTGATTTTGGTAAGTTTTTTGTCCGGCCCGAGGTAGTTTATACTTCATTAGATACAGAATTCACTTTTATAGAAGAAACTTCAATCTATTCTGTTCAAAAATTTGATATTCCTTTATTAGTAGGTTATAATATTTGGGGACCAATTGATATTTATGCCGGACCTGTGTATTCGAATATACTGGATGCTACTTTGGAGGGGGAAGAATTCCTGAACCCAATTGTTGTTCAAGACACACCAATAAATGCTCAGGCTGGCGTGAAGGTTGAATTTGGAAGGTTTGGATTGGATCTACGATATGAAAGATCTTTGTCTTCGGCTGAGCTTCAGCGTTTAGATTTTGGTGAAGGTTATAATGAAATCAATGAAGCAGAATTCACAGATTCCAGGCTAAATCAAATAATTGTGGGAGTGATCTTCAAAATTGGAGGTCCAGGACTAAACGAAAGACGACGAAGGGCTTGTTACTAAAAAGAACTTTTGAAAGTTAGCTAGTCGCACCTGTCCTCAGTATCATTATATTTTATCGTTAATTAGTTATAGAAGTAATGCTGTGTTCACCCATTGCCACACATGGAAGCTACTCGTGTTATCTCCTGCCAGATACTTTTTCCATTCTTTCTGAATTTTTTCGTGATCAAACCAATCTGTTGCTGAAGTATTTTTAAGGTGAAGCAATTTCTCTTCCACAAATGCTTTAAGTTCCTGACTTAACCATTCCCGCTGGGGAGTTTGGAGAGGACGTTTTGGAGCATAAGAGATAGTAGAGGGAACTAGCGGTTTTAGGATCTCGCGGAGCATATATTTTCCAACTCCATTCTTAATTTTATAACCCTCTGGTTGTGCAAAAGCGAGTTCGACGAGGCGATAATCAAGAAAAGGCTCCCGAAGTTCAGTGCTATAGGTCATGGAAACCCTGTCATTGAATCGCAGCGCTCGTGGGAGTTTGGTATAAAAAAGATCCCGAAACTGCAGATTCTGCAGTCTGTTGTCGAACGGTTCTGGATATTCTGTCTTTTGTGCCAAAGCGGCAAATTCGGGATTTAGCACATGCGTTCGGAAAGGAGAATTTTGTCCGGTGCCCTGGATGATTGAGCCGGAGGTTTGATAATAGTCATACCCTGCCCATTGCTCATCCATTCCCTGCCCGTCAAGTAACACCTTTACACCGTTGGCATGAGCCTGTTCAAAAATTTTAGAATAAGCCATGGTAGGAATACCTCCAAAAGGTTCATCCTGTTGCCGACTCATTTTTATTGCATTCGTTTGAACTTCGGAAGCCGAAAAAAGTACTTTGTGAAGCGGGTTTTGTGTAGTTGAGATCATCTGTTCTACCCATGGAAGCTCATCATAACGTTTATCTCCCGTGTAAAAAGAATAAGCATTGACCTGCTGTTTATCTTCAAACATATTCACCAGTGCAAGGAGGAGGGAACTATCCACTCCGCCGCTTATGTTAAATGCTACAGGCACATCGGCACGGAAACGAAGTTTGATACTGTCTTTCAGTAGTTCGAGATATTCAGCTTTTGCTTGTTCAATAGAGCTTTCAGATCTTATATTTTGGACTCTTGAAACAAAATTATACCACTTTTCAAGCTTTAGCCGACCTTCAGAATATTCCAGCAAATATCCACCCGGTAATTGTTTGATGTTACTGTAAAAAGTCTCTTCCGGCATACCGTAGGAGCCATAGCTAAAATAATTTGCCCAGACCTTTAGGTTTGGTGGGGTGTCAAAAATGACATTTTTGAGTGTCTTTATTTCACTGCTGAAGTAGAGGTTTTTATCAGCTTCAGAATAATAAAAAGGTTTCACTCCAAACCTATCCCGTGCAGCAAAAAGCTTTTTTTCCCGGCAATCCCAGATGGCAAAGGAAAACATTCCGTTAAATCTATTAAGGCATTCTTTTCCCCAGTAGATAAAAGCTGCCAGCAGTACTTCAGTATCCGACGAGGTTTTAAAATTGTAATGCGGTTTTAATTCCTCTTTCAGCTCTTTATAATTATAAATTTCCCCGTTAAAACTCAAATAATATCTACCGGAATTATCTATAAAGGGTTCATTGGCATCGGGGGAAAGATCAATAATGGAAAGCCGGTTGTGGCCTATGGCTGCAAAACCCGGATCGAAGTATGTGCCGGTGTGATCAGGGCCACGGTGATGTTGTGCCTGAAGCATTTTTTGAAGTTCTGCTTCAGAAGGGTTTGGGCCAATGATTCCTGCAATTCCACACATTAGCTATTGTATATAGTATAATGAATATTGTATAATTTTTTCAAAGCTATAAAAAGCACCAATAAACAAGCACCAAATTCCAATTTAGTGTTGTATTTGGTATAACAATAAGAAATATACGCAACCGTTTTTGGTTTTGCCCCTCACCCTAAAGCCCGCCTGCGGCCGGCAGGGGAGCCCACAAACGGGTTCAGAAAATTTAGAACAACAAACAATAAACTAAAAACAACAAACCAATAGTAAACGCTAACAGCCTACGGAAAAATCTGATAATCGTTTATTGTTCCCTGAAAATTGTCAGAAGCCTCTCGGCTTTCTCCCAATCTGCCGGCGTATCAATATTTACATGCGGATCTCCGGTAGTGTCAATGAAACCTATCTTATTTCCGTAAAGGGAATTTTGTTTCTGAAGAACCTCTGTTTTTGTTATATAAATTGCACCATCACGATGATAGGCCTTAGGCAGGTCCTGCCTTCGGGAAATAATCTCTTTCTCTCCGGTAGCAATTGCTAATTGTCCATTGTTTTGTTCAAAGATCCAGTGCGGATTGAATTCTGCAGGCACTTCCCGAACAGAGATCAAGGAATCGAATTTCCCTTTAGAAAATTGCTCTATGGCTGCATCTATCAATCCATTTCTACGCAAGGGAGAAGTCACCTGCAGCAGACAAACTGCATCAAAATTTTGCCCTTTTTGAGCAAAGAAGTTCAGTGCGTGTTGAATAACTTCCAGAGAAGAAGTACCATCGGCTGCCAGGGCTGCAGGTCTGATGAAAGGAACTTCCAGTCCAATTTCTTTAGCGATCCGAATGATCTCAGGATCATCTGAACTCAGGATCACACTGGATAGCAGGGTTGAGTTTTTGGCTGCCTCATAAGTGTACTGCAGCAAAGGTTTTCCGTCGAGAGATTTAATATTCTTTCCGGGTATTCCTTTACTGCCGCCGCGGGCGGGAATGAGTCCAAGGATTTTCATTTTTCGGTTAGCGGTTAGCGGTTATCAGTTTGTCAGGTCGGGTTATTGATTTATGAAGTCGTAAAATTAACCGATAACTCAGTATCTGACAGCCTGAAACAGAAGATCATGTTTTCCAGTTCTTTTCGACATAAAGCATAAAAGAAAATATTTTCCCTCCTAAAAGATCATATTTCTTTATTAGTTCAAGGGTTCCCTCAAGTTTATATAATTCATTGATCATTTCCAGTTGGGAAATGCATTCCAACAATGACGCATGAGCATAGGTGAGAAATTTTAGAAAATCCTGTTTGTATACTTTTCGACCATATCCCTCAACAATAGCATCCTTAATACTTTTTGAGGATCTTCTTACTTGACTTCCCTGTTCATATAATTCAAACTTCGGCAACTTTAAGGAAAGCTTATGGACTTCAATAGCATATTCAAAAGCTAAATTGTAAATATCAAGATCCTTGTGGCTTTTCATGCTTCATCATTTTCTGGATTTCACCAATTTAAAAAAATTCAACCGACAACAGAGAACCGACAACTGACAACTCTAATAAGTAATCGTCTTCGAATACGTCAATTCCACCGTAGCAAGGATCTCCGCTATTTTTTCTCCCGCATTCCCATCTCCATAAAGTTCTGAAGAAGGATAATGTTCTCTTACAAGAGCATTTTTGGTTACCTTCAGGATCTGCTCTCTATTGTAATCTACATCTGTAACATTTTGTGCCCGGCTCCTCCTGTGTTGACGGTTTCCAATATTTACAACAGGTACTCCAAGATAGGCACATTCACGTAATCCTGCACTGGAATTCCCTATTAAAGCTTTTGCATTTTTTAGAAGTTTAAGGAAGTCGATAGGATTCATATTCTTGAAAAAGTGAATATTTCCTGGTTTTTCCAGTTCACGGAAAGATCGGATCCCGTTTGATGTGCCGTCTGATCCTGCATCTACATTAGGCCAGAACCAGAAAGTGGGATAATCAAGAACTTTAATGGCATGTAGTGTTTCCAGCACATGCTTTTTAGCTTGTTTATACTCTGTGGTTACAGGGTGCTGCATCACCACAATATAGCCCTCCTGCCAGTTTAATTCCATCCCGACTCCGCCATATTTTGCAATAGGATTAAAATTTAGGTTTGGATTTTCACTTACCATTTTCGCAAGATCAATCGAAGGGCATCCGGTATTAATTACTTTCTCAGGTTCTTCTCCTAGTTTTATTACACGTTCCCGTGCGTCATGGGTGCAGACGAGGTGCAGATCGGCAAGTTTTGTATTAGCATGCCTTACTTTCTCATCGATACTGCCGGTTACTTCTCCGCCCTGTATGTGAACGAGGGGAATGTTTTGATAAGATGCTGCAATGGAAGTTGCGATGGTTTCAAATCTGTCGGCAATGGTAATCACCGCATCTGGTTTTAGGTTGTAAAAGACATTAGTAAGTTCCATCACTCCCAATCCGGTGGTCTTAGCCATAGTGGTGGGATTTTCTCCCTCCAGTACCATAAATACTTTTGCAGCGATGGGAAAACCGTCCTTTTCAATGAAATCCACGGCATTTCCGTAACGGTCCAGTAAGGCCGAACCGGCAATTACCAGTTGCAACTCCAGGTCTGGATGATTTTGTATTGCAGTGAGTGCTGTTTTTATTCTGCTGTAGGAGGGGCGGGCAGTGACTACGACGCAGATTTTTCTTTTCATTCGGTTCCCGGTTTGATGTTTTCGGTTTGGAGTAGCTAATGTAGCAAATTTGTCTGTTCTTTTTTGCATTGCATTCCTCTCCCTGTGGTCGTCGGATGCAGGCAAAAGAACCAATCCCGAAGCGTCGGGACTAGGTTTACGAAAATTTGTCTAAATTTTTTGTTCGGCACCTAAATTGTAGGAACTCGCGGGAAAAAGAACAGTAAAAGAGAAAAAGCAGCTTAGCTCAAACAGCCTAAAATTTCACCCCCGATAGCTATCGGGGTTTACTTCAAATTTTACGACAAATTTTCGTAGGCCGTTTTAAACTTAAACTATCCATAGTTAAACAGTAAAAAGTAAAATCTGCTAATAAAAAACATAGTGCCTGTCAGTCTGAGCCTCCTTATATGCCCGGCAGGGCAGAGAAGGAGAAGGTCGAAGACGACAGGAGTTATTATAAATTCCCAATCCAACAAACGATAAAGTAAAAACTCTCCATTTCCTACTTCCCATTTCCCGCTCTCCACCATTTTTCCGAAATTCGAAATTTTCTTATATTTGTCAAAGCAATATCATTTGAAAAATGAACTACATAATGTCCTTTCAGGAAAGAGCGAAGTTAGGTTTGGAAAACTTATCCAGGCAATCGCCAATTACCTTAAAGATGGCGCGCAAACAAGCTCAACTTCTCAGAACAACAAGTACTACAAGAAAGAAGAAACAAAGAAATTAATAAAATATATTTCTGAGAATAATCTTTGGATCGATATCGACACATCGCAATATGTTAGTGAAGGAGCTGAACAGAAAGTCTATTTAAAAGATACCGAGAAGGTTCTAAAATTAAACGATAGCATTTACTATACTTCCTGGAAAGATTATTTTTATAATCTCCTCCTACATAACTACTTTTTTCCAGACACGGCATATAATTTAAAAGGGTTTACAACCGATAATAATATTCTGTATGCAGTAGTAGAACAATCTTTCGTGTCAATTACTGAAAGGACAGATCTTGCTCAAGTTAAAGCATTTTTAACTCTAAATGGGTTTGAAAATAATCGCAACAACGACTATTTCAATCCTCAATTGGGTATCATTTTAGAGGATTTACATGACGAGAATGTCTTAACCAAAAATGATATTCTATATTTTATTGACACGGTCTTTTACTTAACTGAATCCTTTTGGAGTGCTGAAAATTTCAATAGTTAAAAAACTAACCTTCAGCAGGTAAGCAAAAACGAACTCAGGAACTTTCTCTACCGACTCTCGACTACCGTCTAAAGATTGTTCACAATAAACCGTTTTTGATTTTTACCCCTCACCCTAAAGGGAGCCCAAAAACGCATTTTATTAAACAGCAATCAACTACCGACTCCCGACCACCGTCTAAAGACTTTTCCAGAAACAACAAACTACTCAAGGTCCTCCTCCTGTAAGAACTCCCACTGCACCAAATTTCTGCTCAAATTTTTCCCGATCACCTCCCTAAAATTTGAAGCCTCAATCCCAAAACCTTTAGGTTTTTTAGCTTCCAGATCCTCAAAAGTGAGGATATGACCTGCAGGTAGATCTTTGTTCACGGCAAGGGATTTTTCGAAGATGTTTTTTAAATCCTTAAAAGCCGTATTGTCAGATTTATCCACCGGGTGTTGTTGTGCCAGAGAAATATTTTTAACTGCGGAAACTAACTGTCCAATTTCCTCTATTTCCAATGAAGAACTTGCATCGGGACCAAACATTTTCCGGTTGAACACAGCATGGAACTCGAGGATCTCAGCTCCCAAAGCGGCGGCGGCGATGCAGGTTTCAATTTTAGCAGAATGATCTGAATATCCTACTTTGACCCCATATCTCTCCTTTAACTGCTGAATCACATTGAGTCCGTAATTTTCAGGACGGGTAGGGTAGGAGGTAGTACATTGGAGGATTGAAAAATCAACATCAAGTTTTTTTAAAAAAGCAACAGTCTCATCCAGTTCCGCAAAAGAACTCATTCCGGAAGAAAGGATAAGTGGCTTGTTTGTGGTAGCGATCTTTTGCAGCAGCAGAAAATTATTTACTTCACCCGATCCAATTTTATAGCGTTTCACATTCAGCTCCTCAAGAAGGTCCACTGCTGCATTGCTGAAAGGCGATGCCATGAACTCTAAACCCACCTCCTCGCAATGGGATTTAAGTTCCTGCCATTGTTGAAGAGAAAATTCCATACGCTTCCAGTAGTCAAACCTGGTCTTGTCCTGGCTAGAGAATTTCACTCTGAAAGGTTCATGCAGGCTGCTCTCGGCTTCGGCAATATGGACCTGGAACTTAACGGCATCGACCCCGGTTTTCGCCAGGGCATCGATATAGGAATGGGCAACCCCCAGACTGCCCTCATGGGCCTGTGCTATTTCTGCTATTAGAAACATATTATCTGTTTACGGTTTTCTGTTTACCGTTAGAAAGCTAAAGTAGGAAATTTTGATCGAAAACGTCATTGCGAAGGAGCTGGGAACTGCTGCGACGACTTTTGTTAATGGTAACGTCATTGCGAGCGAAGCGACGCAATCTGCCGCAATTTTCCTTCATCATGATCCGAGTACTTCCCGGCTTCCGAATTGTTGAATGGGCAATCTGTTTCGACCTGGTCACGAAGAGGCCTGGAGGTAACTACTGACAGATTGTTGCGTTTCTCCTCCGGACTTTCTCGCAATGACGGTCCGCTGTGGAGAGTCGCTTTGAACTAATCCGGCTTTCAATTACCTCTTTGAAGGAACTGCAGTTTCGCCGGAGAGGGTAAACGTAAACAGAAAATTATTTCTATATATTTGAACCCAAACAAAATTAGAATTGAGAAAGCCCCTGAACTTCAAAGATCACAAAAAAATTCCTCTCTTCTACTGGAGTGAAAGGCGATTTATCTTTAGAGAGAAGGAGAACTACGGAGATTTGCTTTCAAAATACCTGGTAGAGAAGATCAGCGGAAAAGAGACACGGTTTGTTCATCCTAATAAGCAGGCATGGTACAAAACTAAAAAAGCTAACCTTTTGGCAATAGGGAGTATCATACATCACGCATCCAGAGACAGTGTAGTTTGGGGCAGCGGAATTATTGATCATGAACAGGATCTTGAAAAAGCTGATTTTCGAGCCATTCGTGGTCCCAGAACCAGGGAGTATCTTTTAAATTTGGGCTATGAATGCCCTGAAGTATATGGAGACCCGGCCATCCTGCTACCAGATCATTATAATCCGCAGGTGGAAAAGAATTCTAAATTAGGTATAGTACCACATTATCATGATTATCAAACGGCGTTGAAGATCTTTGGAGGCATGGAGGAAGTAAAGGTAATAGATCTGCTCACGATGGATGTGGAGGCAACTACCCAAGAGATCCTGGAGTGTGAACGCATTCTTTCCACTTCCTTACACGGCTTAATTGTTGCTCATGCCTACGGAATTCCGGCAGTTTGGGTGAAAATGTCCAACAAGATCTTCGGAAATGACATCAAATATACCGATTACCTGGAATCAGTTGGTCTGGAAACCTATGAAGCGGAATTTATAGAAAACAGAATTTCAGAAGAAAAGATTTCAGAAATGTTTGAGAAATATCCTACCCTGGTTTCCGAGGAAAAACTTAACGAGCTAAAAACCGGATTACTGGAAGTGATACCATTTTGATGAGTACAGAAAATCAGGACAAAAACAAGGAGCACTATGATCGCCTGTATAATGATGGGCAGGTGAGCAATATTCTGCACTGGATCCACAACCTGGATACCTTCCTCAATTCTGTGACTACTACCGAGATCAGTTGGTTTGCTATTTATAAAGATAATTTCAAGGATAAACTAGCGGGAAAGAAAGTGCTGGAAATGGGCTGTGGAGATTGTACGAATGCAGCAGTGATGGCAGCTCTTGGTGCTGAGGTCTATGCGAATGATATTGCCGATTCCAGCGGAAGAATAATAGACCTGCTAAATGAAAACTACAAATTCAACTATGCAATAAAGTTTATTCCTGGCGATTTTATTGAGAACGCGCTGGAGGGAAATCAGTTTGATTTTGTAATTGGCAAGGCTTTCCTTCATCACCTGGAAATTCCGCTGGAAGAGAAATTTCTCGCAGAAACTGCCAGGCTCTTAAAGTCAGATGGAGAGGCCCGTTTTTTCGAGCCAGCCGTAAATTTACAATTGCTTGATGAAATCCGTTGGCATATACCGGTAGGAAAGCGACCGTCCAAATTTCAGAAAGAGAGATTCAGGGAATGGAAAAGCAATGACCCACATCCCGATCGTACCTTCAACAGTAAACATTTCGAAACAGTAGGTAAAAAATTTTTTAAGGAGGTGGAAATCCATCCCGTAGGTACACTGGAGCGTTTTAGCAGATTTTACAAATGGGGAGAAAAAAAGAACAGGTTCAAACAATGGGCGTTGAAAGCAGAGCAGAATTTACCTTACAGTTTGAACAGGAGTCTTACAAGGAGCCAATTGATAATTTACAGGAAGCCTCAGCTGTAGTAGTGTAGCCATGATGAAGGGCGCAGTAGCCTCAACCGATTGCCACGTCCTCCTGCGTCGGACTCGCAATGACGGTTCGCATCGGGAAACGTCATTGAGAGGAAAGCGAAGCGCCCGTGGCAATCCGCCGCAGGTAACCCCAATGCTGGTTAGGTCTTCCTTACCACTCCCTCATAAAAAGCAATATTCTCCTCCACCACCACTTCTGTAGAAAACTTCTCTAAAACCCTTTCCCTGGCAGCTTTGCCTACCTGCTTCGCAAGTCCCGGATTATTTAAAATTTCAAGAACTTTTTCAGCATATAAGCCATGATCTTTTGGACCTACAGTATAACCCGTTTCTCCGTTAATCATCACCTCTTGTGCCCAACCAATATCTGAAGTCACCAATGCTTTTTCCATAGCCATGGCTTCAATCCAGGTCATGGGCAGGGCTTCTGCGAAGGAGGGAAGAACTACTACCTGGGCTTTAGCGATCTCCTCCAGAATATTGTCGTAGGGTAAATTTCCCAGCCATTCTACCTTTTTTGCCGCTACCGGACTAAATTGTTCCTCCATTAATTCCCTGGTCGACCTTCCGGTCCTGATATCCCGCACATCCTTCCCTGCCAGTCGAAACTTTGCTGCAGGCATTTGCTCCACGATCCTGTTAAAGATATCGGGCAGTTCCAGCAACCCTTTTTTTCTAATAAGGCTTCCGAAGTAAAGAATTACCTCTTTTTCTTTTTTTTCATGCTGCGGTAGAAAACGTTTTACATCTATGGAATTGGGAATTGTTATAATTTTCTTTTTAAGTTGAAAGATCTTCCGGGTTTCTTCTGCCGTAAAGTTGCTTACAGATAATAAATGGTCTGCTCCCTGCAGTGCCAGTTTCTCAAACCAGAAATTCTTTTGTTTCTGTTTTCTGTTTTCCAGTTTACAGAAATACGCATCACTGCCGTTCATTCTTATTACCAAAGGGCAACGCAGTTTCATAAAAGCGGTAATTCCAGTCCAGTCCGGTGCTTCTATGGCGTCTATTTTATCTACCGCAATATGTTTGTTGAGGTAATTCTGAAGGAATTTCCGGTGCAGGTACCAGCCAAGTATTTTGAAGCTTCTATGTTTTATGAAATGAAATCTTATTCCATTTTCGGTAAAGATATCATCCTCCTGCTGGTCAAATATGAAAACCGAAATTTTCACTCCTTTGTCTGCAAGGGCAGTCGCCATATTTTTTATACTTGTACCGAGTCCTGCGGCAGGACCGGTCCGGGGATGAGGGTATTCGGGAGTTAAAAAAGCTATATGCATTTTTAATTGTTTGTTATGTTGTCATTGCGAGCTTGCCTGTCGGCAGACAGGCGCAGCGAAGCAATCCGTCACTCGTTTCCGCCATTCCTGTCATTGAGAGCCTGCCAGTATCGGCAGACAGGTGGAGCGAAGCAATCCGTCACTCGTTTCCGCCATTCCTGTCATTTTCATCCATTGCTTCCCTGTGAAGGAAGTCTGTTATCAGGATCTTTGTAAATTCTTGAGCCCCGCTTAAATTTAAATGTCCGCAGTCAGCGAATAAATTTTCTTTCCTGTCAAAAATGTCAATATAATTATAAATTTCTGATAGCTTATCCTGCAGTTTCATGGCATAGTCCCTGTTTTCAACTTGCTGGCAATAGGGAGCAAAAAAATAGTGAAGCTTTGTTCTATTTCCCGAAACCATTTTTTCCATATTGGACAGGACCCTGTTGGTATCAGCTATTTTGGCAGGCAGGGAGCCGTAGAGTTGTTTTCCTGTACCCGTTAAAGGATAAAATCCATTTTCATAATCTTTTCCTGGGTCATTGTGGATGGTTTGATTTAAAATTTCCCTAAAACCTACAATTTTTTCGTATTTGAGATATGCATAAAATGGAAAATTCAAGATATATGAACCATCGTCTTCAATCTCCAATTCTTCACGGATAGCAGGATGACTTCTAAAGGGTATTAATGTGGCTTTAAAAGCAGGAGTAAGGTCAGCACTTTTCTCGTTATAGGAATAATCTACCTGAAGAAAAACATGGTCTGCAACTATCCCTTTTTCAAGTAAAAGCTTAAGCAGGACATAGGAATCCTTAAGAGAACTGCCGGCGACTCCCAGATTGATACAGGATTTCCCTGTGATTTTTTCAATAATTTCACAATCAATAGTATTCTCGGTACGGGAAGAGCCTAAAAAAACAAACTCATAATGATCTCCTTCTTCAAGGGATAGCACTTTTTGAAGTTTATTACGTACTATACCTTTTTTAAAGACATAATCATAAACCTGCTCCAGCAAAACAACCCCGATAACAAATACCCCAAGAATCTTTAAAATGTAGAGGATAAAACCTTTCATTAGAACTGAAAATAAATAAATTCCTGATAGTCAGAATACACTCCTAATGTAAGTAACGCGATTATAACAGCAGTTATCTTCAGCCATCTAAATTTTCCTCTAAAAGGATGTTCATAGTTTCGGTGAAACCATTCCACGCCTGTAAAAATAGCCAGAAGGATTAGTAATTCAATACTGAACCTTTCTACGGGAAGATATTCAACATCAAACTTTGGTGAAACAAAAATCCTGTTGATGTACTCAAGTGCAGCAGAAACACTTTCAGATCTAAAGAATATCCAGGTAAAAGTTACGAGAGAAAAAGTTCCCAGTATTTTTGAAAAATCTCTCAAAGAAGGAAAAACCTTATTATCGCCTTCCGTTTGCAAATACTTCCTGTTTGTTTTTGTAATTAAAAGAGGTATAAAAAGAAGGGCATGGATTGCACCCCAAATAATGAAGGTCCAGTTTGCCCCGTGCCAGAAACCGCTTAAAAGGAAAACAATTGCTACATTCCTAATTCGGTACCATTGGCTTCCCCGTGATCCACCCAGAGGGATATAAACATAGTCCCTAAACCAGGTAGAAAGTGAGATGTGCCATCTCCTCCAGAATTCTCCAATATTCCTTGAAAAATATGGATAGTTAAAATTTCTCATTAGGTCAAACCCGAACAGCTTTGCAACACCTATGGCTATATCTGTATAACCCGAAAAATCTGCGTAGATCTGGAAGGAGAAATAAACAGCTCCTAAAATCAGTGTCCCCGAATTATAGCTTTCATAATTGTTAAAAATAGAATCTGCGTAAATAGCACAAGTATCTGCAATCACCATTTTTTTGAAAAGCCCCCATAAAATGAGGTTTATCCCCTGAATTGCCTGCTCCGGATTAAAAGTTTTCTTCCTGCCAAACTGGGGTAAAAGATTTGCTGCCCTCTCTATAGGCCCTGCCACCAACTGGGGAAAGAATGAGACAAAGGCGGCAAAATTGATCAGGTTTTTAGAAGCTTTTATTTTTTCTTTATAGATATCAATGGTATAACTTAAGGTCTGGAAGGTATAGAAGGAAATTCCTATAGGGAGGATAATATTAAGGCTGGAAATATTAAAATTTACTCCCAAACCTTCCCAGGCTTCTATCCAACTTTCCAGGAAGAAGTTGTAGTACTTAAAAAACCCAAGAATCCCAAGATTAAGGAAAAGGCTTAGAATTAAAAGTTTTTTTCTAACTCCTTCTGTCTTTTTCTTTTCGAGAGCTAAGCCTATGAAAAAATCGGCAAGAGTACTAAAAGCCAGAAGACCGAGGAATCTATAATCCCACCATCCATAAAAGATATAGCTGGAAATAAGAATAATTATGTTTTGAATTCTTTTAGATCCCCGAAAAGACCAATAAAGAATAAAGGTTACAGGAAGGAAAACAAGGAAAGCAAGAGAATTAAAGAGCAAAGTCCGGGTTCTGATTAATTATTTCACGACTATGTTCTCAATTTCTTTCCATATCCTTTCAGAAGCTTCCTGGGGTGGATGTACATTTATTTTCTGAAACCACTTTTTAGTTTCCTCAAGATCTTCCGTAGTTGCCGAAAGTGCATATTTCAACTTTTCAGAAATTTCCTCTTTGGAATTTAGCCAGAAAACGGCCTTATTGGAAGGCATAGATCTGAAGTGAACAAAGTTGTAAACCTTTTGGGGAGTCCAGGATTTGTCCTCTTTATTTTCAACTTCATAATTCAGGTACAAACTGGGTTTATTAAAGATTCCGTAGTCGAATACCATGGAAGAAGCGAGATTTACCACAGCTTCTGTGTGAATTATAGTGTTTATTTGAAGAGCAAGATCCTTTTTTGTGGGTAAAATAGTATTCCAGTTTTCACCTACTTTTTTCCATAGGGGAGCAATGGGAGTGATATGATCCTTGTGCCTTGTTAATACTTCCTCATAACGATCTGAAAAGTCCACCGGACATCTCCTGAATATTATTCCCAAATTGGAACCTTCGCTATTGAGCTTTTTTACTGAATCGGCAATGTCATCCAGATACTGAGGATCATCGGGGCAGGTAGTTTTATCATCTCCACTAAAACAAATATATTCTTTAGAAAGATCAAGATTATGTTCCCGGAAAAAATCTTGGCGACTCTGTCTCAAAGTCAGGTCAAAATGGGGCTCAAACTGCGGACTCCCCGTCACTAAAGCCTGTTCCGGTTTAATATGAGGATAATACTTCAGAAGTTCCATCTTCATGTAGTCACTCCAAACAAAATAGTAATCTGTTTCCACCACCATGGTAGCCTTTGGCAGGTTGTCCCAGGAAAAAATAAACGTACCCGTTGGAATGTTCAAATCCAGGGCGGCAGTGAGAGGGGCGATAGCAGCTGCAGGTCTCTGATTAGTACAAAAAATAAAATCCGGTTTTTCTTTTTGCAGGATTGTTTTGCAATGTTCATAAAAGGAGCCTTTTCTCTCTGAAGCTTTTAATTTTTTTCGCAGCTTCTGCAATCCTTCTTCTCCCGGGTGCTTATCAGTTAATGAGCTGACTATGCTATTCTTAATCAAATCTTTTACTCCTTTATTAGAAGTTGGAAATTTATAGGTTTGATAAACAGAATCCTCAAACTTTCTGAAAAAATGGTCTAGTTCTGCTTCTATTTTTGCCCTTTTCAGCAGGTCTGTTTTGGAACGGATTCTTCCCTGAAGTTTAATTTGGCTAAAATTGAATGGGGAAAGATCAAATGGAGTATGATTCCAAAAGACGACCTCCCAACCTAGTTTTTCTCCTATTGCCACAAAAGAGGTAAAGGCAAAATTCCTCAGGCCTACTCCATCGGGAAGCAGGATAAAAATTTTCTTTCTAGCTGTCAAGTCGGCTGCTGATTAGGTTGAATCAAATATAGGGTTTTTTGGGAATGGGGAATGGTGAGTGGTTAAATTCTAGATTGGTTATTTGGTAATTTATAATTGCAAATATAAAAGAGCCAGGAATTCACGAATATCTCTGTTATAGACTTCTAAGTGAAAGGTTACACTTTGGAATTTGGTATTTGTACTTAATCTGAAATTCTCATTAATTCTCGTAATTTGAGATTATGGGTTTAGCCTCATCCCTTCTTCTCTTATCTGCCAAATATTCCTCAATTAAACCTGCATCAAAACTCCTGTAAATTATCTTCAACACTTCCGGACTAAGATCCTTATTCCTGCAGATTTTTCCCGAACCTTCTTGTACTTTGGGTAATATTTTCTCCGCCTCGTAATCCTTCAGTATTTCAGGAAGGATTTCGCCACCTTTTAAGATAACTTTGTTTCCAAAATCATGAAGGTCATCATTGTAACTAATTTCCGGGCGAAACTGGTGCAAAATTTCTCCCTTATCCACCTCTGTAGTAGCTAGATGGATAGTGCCACCAATACATTCGGGTTCTCCAAAGAAATATGGAAATAAATTAGTGGCTGAACCGCGATAGTAAGGAGAAAGCCCAAGATGCAAATTGATGATTCTCCTGAAATATTTTTCTAGTAACTTTTCCTTGATTATAGAGGTTCCAAAGAGGATAATGTAATCTGCTTTTGCGTTTTCTATAGTTTTAACTAACTGCGAACTATTGATTTCTCCATGCTCAACTTTTACTAAAGGTATATTAGAAGGAAGTTCGCTGTACTCTCCAAAATATTTCCTTTCTGAATTTTCTCTGGCTATAAAATGTTGCCTGATGAATAAGGCATCGTTCTCGTCATAAGCTCCGGTTTCGGTTATGCTTGATGATTTTTTTTCAGTAACAATTAGTGCAAGGTCGAGTTTGGAAGCCAGGCAGTGAGCAATATATTTATGCCGCAGGCTATTGCTTGTAAGTAAAACTGTTCTCATATATGCCATTGCCTTAGAGCTGCAAGTTTAAAAGGATCTTCATTTCCAAACAAATTGTTTTTCCCACCGGGCAGATCGTTACAGTCGTACCTGGCCAAAAGCAAACTATCTTCATCCAGAGAGGCATTAGCTGCCCTTTCCATGCTAAAGCCTAACTCAAATCCTGCCTTTTGAACTATTTCCTGAATCCCTTCACAGGAATCCCGGGAGCCATATGGATAACTTATGGTACTTGCCTTTTTCCCAAATCGAGCTAGGAAGAAAGCCTGCGTCTTGTGCATTTCTTTTTTTACTTCGGAAGGCTGCAGCCGCCCCAAGGGTAAGTGCCGGTGCGAATGGGATCCCAAAACACCTTTTTTATGCAATTCTTGAAGCATTTCTTCTGTAAAGTAAAGTTCTTCTGCAACTTTCTCTTCCTCAAAGATTTCAGCGAACAAAGGTTCCACAAAACTCTCTTGCTGCTGGATGCTAAGTTTAAAATTAAGTAGATATTTCAACAGGGCGTTCTCTTTGCTGTCATAATTGTAATGTTTTACAGCAGCCATTATCTCCTTTTCTGAAAGTGTTTCTAAAACCAACTGCTGCAGCAGCTCTCCGGGTGCTATGTGCGACCGTAGTAAGTGAATCTTATGTACCAAAGAAACTTTGTTGTCACTGAAGTTGGAGGTGTTGATAAAAGAAATGTAAGGAATTCCCATCTCCTCCAGCACAGGTTTTGCAAGTTCATACTGTTCTTTTAAACCATCATCAAAAGTGATGAGAAAAAAGTTCTTCTCAGATGCCCTTGTTGGATAGGATACTAAATCCTCCTGTGAAATAAAGCTCCCAAACTTTGAAAGCTGTTCCAGTTGCTTTTGGAATTGCTGTGAAGTCAGACCAAAAATACTTGGGTAAGCTGCGGAAAAATCTTCGCGGATGTAATGATAATTGGCGACTATGAGCATGGGAATTATTTAAATTTTAAAAGTATTAATTTCAATTCAATATTGAAATTGTTTACTTCTAATCTAATGAATCGGGATTATTTTCCTTAAAAATGTGTAGAGCCGGTGCAAGCACTATTTATGTAAAATTTGGGGTTAAATAAAAAGCATAGATAATTAAATTTTGACAAAAAAATTATCGTTTTTTGCTAACTAGCCATTTAATTAACCGACTTTGAAATTTTTATCTTATAATTGAAAAAAATAGCTCTTTTTATTCCCTGTTATAATGAGGAGAACAGGCTAAAAATCGCTCCTTTCCAAAAATTCATTAAAGCCAATAAAGGGCAAATCGACTTTTACTTTATTAATGATGGGAGTTTGGACAATACAGGAAAGAGAATTAATGATAATCTGGTTGATGAAAAGACAGTTTTTTTAATACAGTTAAACAAGAATTTAGGTAAGGGAAATGCTTTAAGAGAAGGAATAATTTCAATTAAAGACAAAGAATATCATACATACGGTTTTATTGATGCGGATATGGATATTCCCCTGGAACAGATATTAAAGTTGTACAATAACTTAATTCCAAGTCCATATTTAATGGCAATAAGTAGTAGAGATCTTTATCGTTCAATCAAAATATCTCGCTTTCGTTCTCTTAGCAGTGTTGCTATGGTGTTTATAGCCAATCATATCATCCAATTTAAACCAGAATTAAAAGATACCCAATGTGGATGTAAACTTTTTAAAAGCGAGCTTCTAGATATTTGTTTTAAAGATCCATTTATTTCTGAATGGCTTTTTGATATTGAACTATTCCTAAGGATTAAAAAGGATGATCCCAAATCCCGGGAGAAGATATGCGAAGTACCATTAAGGGATTTAGAAAAATCAGGTAAGTCTGGTTTCAAAATTGTTGAAAATTTTAAAATATTTAGGCAATTGTACCAGATCAATAAGCATTATCGATAGGATGAAGTCTAAAAAAATTCTTCTATATACCATAGCTGTATTTCTGGTAATAATATTCATTGTCCCTTTCTTGTATATAGCCAGATTTGCCGTATTGTCAACAGATGATTTTTGTAGGGCGACAATGGAATTTTCAAATTTCTCCGAAAACTTTTTGAACTGGTACCAGCACCATAATGGCAGGTATATAAATGCGATCCTAAGTTTACTGCCCGTGTATAGTCTACCGGCTTACAAATCTGTTTTGGCCGTATCTATAGCTTTATTGGGTTGGTCTATTTATCTTTTTGTGGAAGCGTGTTTTAAATTTTTTGGTATAGCTCTACCTAAGGTGCAGAGCTTTGCCCTTTCGGTTTTACTGTATAATGTTTTGATAAGTCAATTGCCTTCGGTTTATGAATTTTTCTACTGGTATGCGGGTACCACGGCTTACTTGTATAGTATAATCTTTTTTCTTCTTTTTCTCGCTATCATTTCTAAACTTGAAAAGGGAAAAAAATTCGTATGGCTTTCAGCTTTGCTGGTAGTTCTTGTTAATGGGAACAATGAAATGCTTATTCCGTTCACTAATCTTTTTTTATTGGTCATTCTAATGTGGCAGGTTATTTACAAAGGAAAATTAAGGATTCAGTCATTCATATTAAATCTCGTTAGCTGGATATCTAGTTTTGCTGCGATTTTTGCTCCCGGCAATATTTCCCGACAGTTGCATTATGCAGAAGGAGGTGAGTTTTTTGACTCTTTACAGGCGGCTGTGTTATCTACAGGGATGTTTTTAATAAAAAGTCTGATCGAGTTTCCTTATGTGCTTTTTTATGCAGGAATCTTTTTGTTAGTTTTTTATTCTTCTAAAAAAGCCCAAAATCAGGTAAATCACTTTTTCAGTCCAGTTATATTTTCTCTCCTCTCCTTTTTATGCCTTGTTAGTGTTAATTTTGTTCCCCTATACGCCACGGGGTATCTTAGAGTTAACGATGGAAGAATCGGCAATATGGTTCATATTGTGACATTGATTATTTTATTTATCAATGTTATAAATACCTCATTGTATGTTAAACGAAAAGCAGTTGATAAGATTTATGTGTCGGGAAGCTGGATTGTTGTTGTATTTGGTGCTTTTCTTATTGGAGTGGTGTTATTAAATCCAAATTATAAGAACTTAAGAGCAGATTTTGAGGAGAGGGATCTTACAAGATTTAAACGTGAAACGGAAAAAAGAGAAGCATTTTTAAAATCTTCAGATAATGCCGAGTTAGTTCTAGACCGAATTCACGGAACTGCAATAATGGATTGGGAAGATATTACTAAGAAACCTCGACACTGGATCAATGAATGTTATATGCAAATGATCAATAAGAAAAACAACAAAAATATTAAACTAATAAAAATTGAATAGTCGAATAACATCGTAATAAGGAAAGTAGAGGTTATAGATAGTAAGAATGTATAGGAGCTTTAAAATATCTAAAACCAATTGATATTCTTTAAAAGAAATTTAATTAGTATTAATTGAGGATAATTAATCGTTTTAAACGACCCTTAATTAACTTTAGGTAAGAAATTCTTTTTAATTCACCCTCAACTTTAATTGCTATTTTCGGAGCTTTAAACAGGCTGCAAATAATAAATGATTTATTTTGTGAGTTGCCCCAGATAAACCCATATCACTTTGAAAGCACATAACGACGAAGAATGGCTTTATGAGATCACTCCCGATCGAAAACTACTGGATCTAAAACTACAGGAGGTATGGCGCTACAGGGATTTACTGTTCTTGTTCGTTAAACGTGACATAGTTACGGTTTATAAGCAAACAATTTTAGGCCCCTTGTGGTATTTTATCCAACCCCTGTTTACCGCAGTTATATTTACTTTGGTGTTCAATAACATTGCAAATATCCCAACAGGAAATGTCCCTCCATTTCTATTTAACCTCACAGGAATAACTGCCTGGAATTATTTTAATCAAAGCCTTACTCAAACCTCCAATACGTTTACAGCCAATGCGGGAATATTTGGGAAAGTGTACTTCCCCCGGGTTATAATGCCTTTAAAAACAGTGATATCTGGCTTGTTTAAATTTGGAATCCAATTAATTATTCTGATAATTTTTTACTTTTATTTCTTTTATCAGGGATTTGAATTAAATCCTAATTTCAATTTGTTGTTATTTCCAGTTTATGTAATGATGATGGCTCTATTAGGTTTGGGAGCGGGAATGATCATTTCTGCCTTTACCACGAAATATCGGGATCTAACGGTGCTGGTAGGATTTGCCACTTCACTTTTAATGTATATTTCTGCAGTTCCCTTCCCTTTAAGGGAGGTTTCTGAAAAGGTCCCTCAACTTGCATGGTTGATAAAATACAATCCAATGGCGCAAATTATAGAAGGTTTTAGGTATATGGTATTGGATACCGGTATCTTTAGCTGGAGGGCTTTTTTCTATACCCTGGGATTTTCTGTGATTCTATTTCTTCTCGGGCTCATTATTTTTAATCGTACTGAAAAGAATTTTATTGATACAGTTTAGGTTAAGCTATAGTCTTTGATTACAAGTCGATATTTGTTACTATTTAATTCTTAAACTGGAAATGTTCCAGGGATCTCTATTATTTGGAAGTGATGAGAAGTTAAGATAGTATACTGAAATTGAAGATCACCAGAATGAATAACCCGCGAATTTTTCTTATTTTTCCCTCCTTAAAAAAAGACTGCAAACTCCTTGCTTAATACTGTCTCCTGAACATGAGTGTGATCCTTGAAGCTGAGAATATTTCAAAACAATACCGCCTGGGAACCGTGGGGTCGGGAACTTTAAGTCACGACTTAAACAGATGGTGGCATACAATTAGGGGTAAGGAAGATCCCTATTTAAAGATTGGTGGTGTTAATGACCGGAGTGCAAAGGCTGTTGAAGATTATGTGTGGGCGCTACGGGATATTAATTTTGAGGTACAACGGGGCGAAGTCCTAGGCATTATCGGTAAGAACGGAGCAGGAAAATCTACCTTGCTAAAACTGCTTTCAAGGGTAACAGCCCCCACTACCGGCAGCATAAAAACTAAAGGACGAATCGCTTCACTGTTGGAAATAGGTACCGGTTTTCATCCCGAACTCACCGGCCGTGAAAACATTTTTATGAATGGTGCAGTATTAGGGATGACTAAAGCAGAAATTAAAGCTAAACTGGATGAGATTATAGCTTTTTCCGGTTGTGAGATGTATATAGATACTCCCGTTAAACGTTATAGCAGCGGGATGACTGTGCGTTTAGGCTTTGCCGTTGCTGCACACCTGGAGCCGGAAATACTGGTGGTAGACGAGGTGCTTGCAGTAGGGGATGCTGAATTTCAAAAAAAAGCCATAGGTAAAATGCAAGATCTCTCCACTGGGGAAGGAAGAACTGTGCTTTTTGTGAGTCATAATATGGATTCTATAAAGCACTTATGTACGCGTGCCATAGTTATTGATAATGGCCGTACCACTTTCAATGGAAATGTGGAGAATGCAATTCAGTTTTATCTTAAGGAAGGTACATTAAAAAGCGAAATAGGACAAATTAAGGAGAGGGAAGGTTCTGGGGTTATTCGGATAAAAGATGTTGCAGTATATGGAAATGTCCCTCATACCTTGCCACAAACGGGAGAGCCATTGCATATTGAATTTTCATTAAAAAACCCTACAGGCATTCACAGCGACCAAATCCAATTTGATATTCGTATCAATGACTACGCAGGGCACCGTATTACATGGATGAGTAATAGTTTGGTGCCAGATAAGGTATCACAAATTGTCCAAAAAGTAGAATTCATTCTTCCTAAGTTAAATTTAAATCATGGTTTTTACCTTGCGACTATTTTTATTAGTGTAAATAACGAAGTAAGTGATTGGATTCAAGATGCCTTTTCCTTTGAGGTAACTGAAGGCGATTATTATGGTTTTGGTAAAAAAATATCTACCCAACAGGGTAAAACTTTAATGGATTTTAAAGTCAAATATCAGTGATTAAAAAACTTAAAGCTTTAATTAGCGAAAATAGAGAAAATCAAGCTTTTATTATTCGTCAAAATAAAGAGTTAGAATGGGCACATGTATATCATGACAGTATACGGGGTAAAGCTTATTTAGAGAATTTACCTTTAAATATTGGTAGATGGGCAGGTAATTATCCATTTTTTTACTTGTTAAACCGAATTATGTCCGATGCTAAGCCCCAACATATTTTAGAATTTGGACTAGGTGAGTCTTCTAAATTTATTTCCTCTTACTTACAGCAAGATTTGTCTTCCAGAACACATCAAATAATTGAGCATGATATAAATTGGGCCAATGCATTCACTAATAAATTTAAATTGAGTGAAATTTCCAAAATTTTAATTTGTCCTTTGGTAATAAAAAAGATTAACAATTATGACGTGAATTGTTATAAAGGATTGACTGATGTTTTACGAGGTACTTTTGACTTTTATTTAATAGATGGTCCCTTTGGAAGTCCTCATTATTCACGATATGATATTACATTCATGGCAGAAAGGCTTTCATCTTCGGATGACTTTATTATAGTAATTGATGATTTCGATCGGGTTGGTGAAAAGGAAACCTGTCGAGCTCTTTGTGCTCTATTTCAAAGAAAAAAAATTAAAACATATACCCAAGTATATTCCGGGCTTAAAGAAGTTTGGGTGCTGACTTCTCCTAAGTATCGCTTCTTGACATCTATTTAAAGATTTAAATGTTGTTTTACTTATAATATTGTTACTTAAATGCCCAAAGGCTGGCATTCTCCTTTTTTACAAATGCCCTGCCATTTGACTTACTAACTAGCGAATACATTCACGCATATTAAAAATTTTATGAACAAGAAAAAACCTAAGATTTTAGCAGTATTAGTGAATTACGGCACGGAACAGATCCAATATTTAGAGCAAGTGATTAAGGAGCTTAAGAGTTTCAGCAAATATGACGTAACTGTTATTGTAAATTCTAATATTGATTTAAATATTAAAGGCATTGATAAAGTAGAAATTTTTAAGCTGGATGATTATCAGCTGTTGCCTTTAACGTGTAGAAATACCATTTGGAATAACAAACAGTTCTATGACATTTTTCTCTATGGAGAAAATGATCTTTTATTTGAGGAAAAGCATATAGATAATCATCTGATTTATTCAAGTTTTTTACCAAAAAATCGAATAGCTGGTTTGCTTCGATATGAAGAGGATGCTGACGGTAAATACTATCCAGATTATCACGCCAATTTTGAATGGGATTTTAATTCAGTTGAAATATACGGTGGTAAAAAATTTGCGCATTTCACAAATCTTCATCAAGCGACATTCATATTAACTAAAGAACAATTACAGGACCTTGGTAAAAAAATAAAATTCAATCAACTTTATACAGACTCGTTTTCTGGTTATATAGAATTGACAAAAAGAAAGATCAGTCAAAAATTAGGGATTAAAATAAAAAGAACAACCTTATATTCTGAAATCTATAGTAAAAAATGTAGAGTTAATACAGATATTTTTAAATATGGGGGTAAGAAAAAAATAATCTGTATTACAGATTTTGATCAAAATTTAATACATCATTTATCTAATGTTTATATTAATGGACTCAAAGGAAGAAACAAGTTAAGATCAGATGAAGCTAGAATGAGAAATTCTATTAAAAAACTATTAAAATAAAATTATCAATTTGATTAATTTAATTGTAAGAATTGTAATATGGTCGCTATTGTAATTCCATATTATAAAATCACCTTTTTTGAGCATACTTTGCGCTCCCTGAAAAATCAAAAGCAAAAGGATTTCCATATTTATATTGGAAACGATAATTCCCCTGAGAACCCTGAGGAAATGATTGACTCCTTCAGAAAGGATCTTGATATAACTTATAAAAAATTCCGGCATAATTTAGGTGGTACTTCTCTTTCGGCCCACTGGGAACGTTGTATTGAGATGACAGGGGAGGAGGAATGGATCATGATCCTGGGGGATGATGATGTTTTGCAGGATAATGTTATTTCTTCCTGGTATGATCATCTGGACCTGTTTATTTTCAGGACGAACCTGGTCCGCTTCTCTTCCAAATTAATTTCAGAGACAGGTGAAGAGCTCTCCGGTAATTTTTATCACCCCACCTGGGAAACCGCTCCCGATGCTTATTTTAGAAAACACCAGAATATAACCCGTAGTTCTCTCCCCGAGTATATTTTTTCAAAAGAAGCTTTTCAAAAGCGTGGATTCTATGATTTCCCAATGGCCTGGCATAGTGATGACAGGGCATGGCTGGATTTTGCCGGTAATTTGCCTATTTATACAATTAATGAAGCCACTGTTTTAATTAGGTTTTCTCCTGCGAGTATCTCGGGGAAAATTGACAATGTTCATCAAAAGGCCCAGGCAACCAAAGAATTTTTGGAATACCTCATCCTAAAAAAGTTATCGGTCTTTACCCGGGAGCAGGCTTTTACTCTTATCAGGAGTTATGAAAATTTCCTTGAAAAGAATGATAAGAATACGTTTAGAGAGAGGTTACTCTTACTTTTTATTTATTTAAAAAACTATGAAAGCCGGTCTTTCAAAACATTTTTAAAGAGAAGTCTCAAGAGTCTTATGAAACCTGACCAAAAAAAATAAAATTTCCTATACCTTGGGGCCATGAATGATCCTTTAGTTTCTGTAGTAGTTCCATGTTTTAGGCAAGGGCAATTTCTCCCTGAGGCTCTGCAATCTGTATTGGATCAAACCTACCACAACTGGGAATGCATTGTAGTCAATGACGGAAGCTCCGATAACACAGAACAAGTGGCTGCAGCATGGCTTAAGAAAGATAAAAGGTTTAATTATTTGTATCAGGAGAATTCTGGTGTAAGCAGTGCGCGAAATACCGGTATAGCTCATTCGAAAGGTGAGTATATATTGCCACTTGATGCAGATGATAGAATTGCGCCGGAATACATTGAGAAAGCTGTAGAGGCTTTTCTTATTTCACCGGACCTAACCCTAGTATATTGTGAGGCCGAAAAATTCGATGAGGAATCAGGAAAATGGAATTTAGCTCCATTTTCCTTACATACTATGAGCAGGAAAAATGTTATTTTTTGTTCTGCTTTATATAAAAAGAAGGATTGGGAAAGAGTTTGCGGTTATGATATAAATATGTCAACAGGAATAGAAGACTGGGAATTCTGGATAGCCCTTCTTAAGCATGGAGGAATGGTAAAACAGCTCAATTTTACCGGTTTCTATTATAGAATTAGAAATAATTCCCGCACTGCCCTGGTAGAAAAGAATGGGATAATCGATATGTATGAATACATGACGGTAAAACATCCGGATTTTTTTGTTGGACAGTACGGATCTTTCATAGAAATGGAAAGGAATATGCTCAACTATAGGAAAGAAGTGGATTTGCAATTAAAAAGTGAAAAATTTGTTGTCGACCTCTTTTGCAAAAGGTTCTTTGGATTTACCATTTTTGGCAGGTTAGACAGTATTAAAAATTTGCAAGAGAAGAAGAGAAATGTCAAATAGGAAGATTGAATTTCTGGCTTACTACCTTCCACAGTATCATCCTATTCCCGAGAATGACAAGTGGTGGGGGAAAGGTTTTACAGAGTGGACAAATGTAGTAAAAGCGAAACCTCTCTTTAAAGGGCATGAACAGCCTAAGTTGCCGTCTAGTCTTGGGTTTTATGATCTTCGGTTAGCAGAAGCAAGAGCTGCTCAGACCAAATTAGCAAAGGAGAACGGAATAGACGGATTTATTTATTATCAATACTGGTTTGGCAATGGTAAAATGTTACTTGAGAGACCTGCCGAGGAAATGTTGCGTGACAGGGAGCCGGATTTCCCTTTTTGTTTCTGCTGGGCCAATGAGACCTGGAAAGGAATATGGCACGGGGTAGATAACCCGGAGGTGTTGATAAAGCAGACTTATAACGGAGAAGATGATTACAGACAATATTTTGCCTATTTACTACCTTTTTTTAAAGATTCCAGGTACATCAAAGTAGATAGTAAACCCATGTTCCATATCTACAGAGTAGAGAATATCCCCGATTTTGATAATTTTTCCAAAATATTTAATGAAGAGGCAAGAAAAAATGGTTTTAAGGGAATTTATATTATTTCTACCATAGTTGCAGATGTAGACAAAATTGTAGCAAGAGAGGATATTTATGGACAGGTGGGCCTTGATATCTTCCACCGCATGCGGTATAACCAGGATCTTCTCTTTCCGAAAAACAAATTCCTTCTAAAACTGGAAAGGAAAATAAAGAAAAAAATCGGTCATACCAATAAAATCGGGGAAAGACAAAAGCCGCTTATTTTTGATTATAAGAAAGGGGTATCTAAATTAAATGTGGAATTCCCGCACAAGAAGTATATTTCCTGTGTTTTCCCTAACTGGGATAATTCTCCGCGGAGTGGAAAAAAATCCCTGATCTTTAAGAATTCCAATCCCAATGCCTGGCAGGAGCATTTACAAGTGGCGGTTGATGAGCTTGTGAAAAATCCCGGGAATCCTCCCTTTATTTTTATTAAATCATGGAATGAGTGGGCAGAGGGTAATTATCTGGAGCCTGATACAAGGTACGGAATGCAATGGCTGGAAGCGGTAAAGAATGTCAAGGATAGTTTGGAAAATAAATGATTGTACTAGATAAACAACCTCTGGTTTCAATAATTCTTCCCTGTTTTAATGGAGAGAAATTTTTGGGGGAAGCAATAGAAAGCTGCCTCAACCAGACCTTGACAAATTTGGAATTAATTATTGTTGATGATGGTTCAACTGATAATTCCCTGGAAATTGCAAAGAGTTTCGCCAGCAGTGATAGTAGAATAGTAATTATCGAAAATGAGACCAATAAGAAGCTTCCGAAGAGTTTAAATATTGGCCACAATGCTGCAAAGGGAGATTTTTTAACCTGGACGAGCCACGATAATCTCTTGCAGCCTGATTGTCTAGAAGAACTGTTGAATGGTTTAATTAATTTTGGCTCCGATATTACTTTTTCCGATTATTTGGTGATATATGAAGATGGTACCATAAAACGTCGACATTCTTCCGGTCCAGTCGAGTCTTTATTATTTGGTAATTCAATAGGTCCTTCTTTTCTATATAAGAAGGAAGTTTTCCATGCTTTAAAAGGATATAATCCTAACCTGTTTTTAGTTGAAGATTTTGATTTTTGGCTGCGCGCCTCTTTGAATTTTAAATTTATTCATGTGTCGAAGGTTCTATACTCGTACCGTTTGCAGGCTCGCAGTTTAACCTACGAGATTCATAACAATCCTGCTAGAGAAAAAGAACATGAGAACGGAAGATATCAAATTATAAAAGCAACTGCAGAATACTTAAACTGGAGTTATGAAACCAAAGAGCTTATAACATGTTTTCTTTTAAATAAAAATTTTTCTCTTAGCTTATACTTTGATAATAAAGGAGTAATTGGAAGGGATTTGAAAAAATATTGTGGAAAATTTCTCGATTTGAATAAAACGATAGCTGCTCTGTCTTCAATTCTACGATCCCAGCTCCAGTCTAATGATAGTGAAAAAAATATTTCTACCTTAATTCAAATCATTCTAAAAAATAGAAAAATTTTATTTCAACCTCATTACAGTAATAAAGAAACCTTTAGGTTGATTTACAAATGTTTGATTAGTAGATAAGATGGAAGTTCAGGTTTCAATTATAATGGCAACTTATAACCGGGCTCATTTCATTCGAGAAAGCCTGACATCCATTATTAATCAGTCTTTTAAAGACTGGGAATGCCTGGTAATAGATGATGGTTCTACAGATGAAACCGTGGAGGTGGTCGCATCCATTGAAGAAAATGATGAAAGAATAAAATATTTAATAAGACCAGGTAATTATACAACGGGGCTTCCAGGCTGTCGCAACTATGGTTTAGATAAAGCTAAAGGAAACTATATTATCTTTTTCGATGATGATGATATAGTTCATCCCAGGAATCTAGAAGTAAATTTAAGATCGATTGAACATTATTCTAGAGATTTTTGTCATTATCAAAAGAAACCTTTTAAAGAACAATGGAATTCTGATTATATTGATGTAATAGCAAAACCAGAAATTTCTTCCATAGGTTTAGCACAGTTACAGGATATTATCATGAATAAAATTAGTTTTGCCTCCTGTTGTGTTTTGTGGAAAAGAGAATGTTTTGGGAAAATAAGGTTTAATGAAGATTTGATGTATGCGGAGGAATGGGAATGTTATTCCAGAATCTTGACATCCGGATTTCAAGGAGTAAGTATTAATCAAGTATTGTATTATAACCGGAAGCACCCGGATTCCAATACAGGAGAATTTTACAGTAATGATCCAGTGAGAAGGAACTCATACAGTCGTGCAGTTAAACTGGTATTGGATAATCTAAGGAGAAATGATCTACTCTCAGCCGAATTAAAACAGTACTTTATCAGGATGGGATTCTTTTTTAAGGATTATTCTATTATTCAATATACCCTGGAAACAGTTGACTCTTCTACCATTGAAAAATCCAAATACAGGCTGGGTTTTGCCTTTTACCCCTTGTTAAAGAAGTATTTTAACTTTATTAATGATCTAAAAAAAAGAGTGGGAAGATGAAGGTTCTTGTAATTGCTCAGGATTTAAAAACTTCCGGAACTAGCGAAGGGATCGTTTCGCGTTCTTTTCTCGGAAAATTAAGAAAGACTTATCCCGAAGCAATTATAAGGGTTATTTACCTCAGGAACATTGAAAGTGAAGATCAGCTGGAATTATTGCCTGTGGATTCCATTGAAAATTTGGGTGTAAAAAGATCTCCTCCAAAGTATATCAAAGCATTGAACAGGATTTACTGGAGGGTCTTTAAAAGTTCCCTTAATAACCAGTTTCTGGTAAGTCAATATCGACACCATATAAAGAGAATTAATTGGACTGAATATGATCATATTTTTATTCGAAGTGCAGGAAATAATTTTGAGACAATACTGGCCTGTTTGAACCTGCCTATATTAAAAAATGCTATAATAAATTTTCATGATCCTTATCCTCAATTTTCAGATCCTGCTTGTGATCATGTCCCTACGTCCCTGGAATTAAATTTGCAAAAAAGGATGGGAGAAGTTGTGCAGCAGGCAAAAATCTGCATTACGCCTTCTCAATCCCTGTCTGAAGACCTTGAATTTTTTTATGGCTCCAGGAAAAAGTTTTACACTTTGCCTCATCAGTTTGATTCGGCAGTGTTTGATATTCTGCCTTCAGGAAAGAATTCAGAAAGAAAGAAAAAGCTCGTGATCTCTTACCATGGAGCAGTACAACTGGGAAGGAATTTAAATATACTTTTGGATGCCTATCTGGCTTTACTAGAAAAAGAAAGGTCTTACCGCGAAAGCACTCAATTTTTACTCAGAATCACTGGGCCTTATAGGAATGAAGTAATTCAGAAATATCAACAACATCCTAATCTCCTTTTTCTTGAGCAGATTTCTTTTCCAGAATCTTTAAGGGAAATGAAATATGAAACAGACATTTCTGTAATCCTGGAAAATTGTACCGGACGCAGCAATATTTTGCCCGGCAAAGTTCCCGTTATTGCTTCTCTTAAGAAACCTTTTCTCTGTCTTTCTCCGAAAATAAGTGAGTTGCGAAGGCTGCTTCATGAACCTGCTTTTGTGGCCACCTGTGACGACCGGGAAGAAATTTTGCAGAAACTGGATCATCTCATTACCTCAGTGTTGCAAAAAAAGGAATTTAAGGAAGATCCTTTTAAAGGGTATTTCAATGAGAGAAACTTTAAAAGTCGACTAGAGCAAATATTGGAGGATGTAAACCATAATTAAATCTTCCCGTTTCATATGTTTGTATAACCAGATAGAACCTACTTTCAAACCCGCCTTTAAAAATGAAAATCCTGCTTTGTTTTGGAACCCGTCCTGAAGCTATTAAAATGGCTCCAGTTATCCTTGAGCTCAAAAAACAAAACCTGGGTTTCAAAGTTTGTGTTACGGCACAACACCGGGAGATGCTGGATCAGGTATTGAATTTCTTTGGGATTGAGCCGGATTATGATCTGAATTTAATGCAGCCGGACCAAAATCTTAATTCCTTGAGTGCTCTTATTTTAAAGAATATAGATAAAGTAATAGAGCAATATGAACCGGATATTCTTTTAGTGCAGGGGGATACCACCACAGCATTAATGGCTTCTCTCGCTGCATATAACAGGGGAGTAAAGATAGGTCATATTGAAGCGGGGTTGAGAACAGGAAATTTACAATCGCCTTTCCCGGAAGAGGGCAATAGACAATTAATTAGTAGAATAGCCAATTATCATTTTGCCCCTACGCTCTCTGTCAGGAATAATCTTTTAAGGGAATCTATCCCTGAGGATAAAATATTGGTTACCGGTAATACGGTAGTAGATGCTCTCAAAATAGGTAAGTCCAGGCTGGAAGAAGGATTTAGGAATGAAGAAATAAATAACCTTCATGCCTTTATTCGAAAGAATAAAAAACTTATCCTTGTTACCGGCCACCGAAGAGAAAATTTCGGCAAAGGCCTAGAAGAGGTTTGCCAAGCACTTCTCAAAATTGAAAGAAGGGAAAATGTGCAGATCATCTTCCCTGTACACTTAAATCCAAGAGTAATGAAACCGGTACATAAATTGCTAGGTTCAAGAAGAAATATTCATCTGGTTGCCCCGGTAAATTATCCTGCATTTATTTGGTTGATGATGTGGGCAGATCTAATCATCTCAGATTCCGGGGGAATTCAGGAAGAAGCTCCCAGTCTTAAAAAAACTGTCCTGGTTACTCGTGATACTACTGAAAGGCCTGAAGGGGTTGAAGCTGGTTTTTCCATTTTATGTGGAACTAATCAACATAAAATTATAAAAGAGGCTTATCACCATTTAGACTTTCCTTCGCTATATGTAGATAGAACAAATCCATTTGGAGATGGTTTTGCTTCAAAGAGAATAATTAATTTTTTAGGATAGAAGGATGTCTAGAAGGAAAAGAAAAATTCTTATTGTAGTAGAATCTATAGATGTTGAAGACAGCAGTGGCTCCAAGGCAAATGTTGCTCTAATAAAGAATATATGTAAAGCTGGCTTTAAGGTAGTGGTATATCATTATACCCATAAGGATATTCATTTGGAGGGGATTAGATGTATAGCATTAAAAGAAAACCGTAAGAGTCTGTTATTCTTCCTAAGTCGTTTGGAACGTTATATTCGCTATACGTCAAAAATTAGTCTCAATATTTATATAGAGAAGCTTTTTGGTTTTTCATTTACATATTTAAATGATAAAAACAGTATAGCTTCTGGATTGGGAAAGATCCAGGATTTTAATCCAGATTTGGTAATAACATTAAGCAAGGGTGCGAGTTTTAGGCCGCATCACGCCTTGCTACAACTACCTCAATATCATCCAAAATGGATGGCCTATATACATGATCCATATCCCAGGCATTCTTACCCCCGACCATATGATTATGTAGAACCCGGACATCAACAAAAGAGAAATTTCTTTTTAAAAGTTGCAGAGAAAGCAGGTTACGTTGCTTATCCCAGCAAAATGTTAGCAGAATGGATGGAAAGTTATTTTCCCCTTTTAAAGGGTAAATCTGTAATTATACCACATCAATTAAATCACGAGATTAGAAACGATGATTTGCCTGATTTCTTTAACAAAAAAGCATTTACTATTCTACATGCAGGAGCCTTATTGGGCGCAAGGAATCCATTTTTTTTAATCACTGCTTTTCAAAAGTTTCTAGAAAAATTTCCAGAAGCAAAAGAAAACAGCCAACTTTTTTTTATTGGTGAACAATCCAATTATATTTCGCAATTCTCAGAGTTTAAAAAGATTATTCCGCAATTATATTCCAGTGATGGTTATGTGCCTTATTCTACTGTTTTGGCTTTGCAGCAATTTACTTCTGTGAATTTAATTTTAGAAGCAAAAAGCTCGATAAGCCCTTTTTTACCCGGAAAATTCCCCCATTGTATAATGGCAGGAAAGCCTATTTTTTTATTGGGACCTTACTACAGCGAATGCAAACGCTTGTTAGGAATCGATTATCCTTATTGGAGTGAAATTGATGATGTGGATAAAATCTCTGATATAATTTCAAGCCTATATTTGCAGTGGAGAGAAAACCCCGCGGAACTTAGGTTGAAAAGGCCAGATTTAGAGCATTATTTGTCTGCAAAGCATTTAAAGGAAACAATTGAAAGGCTTTTAACCATTTACACTCGGAGGGAGCTAGATTAGCAATTGTAATAACAGTTCTACATGTTCCAGATTATTGGATTAAAGGGGTGCATATCGAAAGTTGTAAAAGAGAAAGCTAAATTGAACTTAACTTAATCTGTTAAATATTAAAATGAACAACATATAAATCAGAGCACAAAATTATTAATGGAAACTTATCTTAACAAGCCTCTAGTATCTATAATAATTCCCACATATAATCGAGCAAGCCTTATAGAAGAAACCCTGAACTCAATAATAGATCAAACTTTTCAAAACTGGGAATGTCTAGTAATTGATGATGGCAGCACAGATACTACAGAAGAGGTTATGAAAAAATATGTTTGCGCAGATAAACGAATTCACTATTATTCCAAACCTGTGGATCTGTTAAGAGGTGGAAATGCAGCTAGGAATTATGGTTTCAAAATGAGTAGAGGTGAATATATCCACTGGTTTGATAGTGACGATTTGATGGATAAATACAATTTGGATAAAAAGGTTTTGTATTTAAATAGCAATATGAACTGTGATTACTGTATTTGCAAAGTGGCCAATTTTGAAGTTATCAACGGGAAAGAAGTAACCTATTTGAAACAAGAAGATTTAAAAATTTCTAAGGACTTATATGAGGATTACGTACTAGGAAAAATTTCCATTTTGAATGTGACACCTATGTGGAGAAGGAAAATTTTTAATTCTGAGGAACTTTACGACGAAAAAATATTTCAATTACAGGATCTTGATTTTTACTCCAGAATAATTTTTAAGAACAAGAGTGTTGGGATCATTAATGAAACTTTAATATACGTGAGACGTAATAACGATTCTATTTCGACTCAAAACAAAACAACAGATATAAAGGTAAATTCTTTTCTGGAAGTAAAAAGAAGAATAATTGAACGCACACCTCATAATAAAAAAATTATCCATTATACTGTTAACACCGTGTTATGGGCAATGAGATGGAATATGGCTGTTAGAAGATATCACGATGCCAGAATCTGCTTATATTTTTGTTTGTCACACTTGAATAAGTTATCACCTGGTAAAAAGCTGAACCTTCTGAAGGTCTCATTTTTCTTTTTCCTATTTAAAAAATTAGGCAAAGGAGATACAAAATTTAAGTTTCTTTTAAAGCTTTAATGCTTTTAGGTTCTTTCAATATAAATCACGAAACACAATCCAGCCTTTGGTAAAAGGGCAGGGCCTAAATTGAACAGATCAAATTTTTTTAAAGTACATGAAAATCCTGATGCTTTCCATTTTCGCTCCTCATTTTTTCAACTGGACTGAACAGCTGAAAGATTCCGGATATGAAGTATATTGGTTCGATATTTTTGATTCCAACACTAGGGTAGAGCAGATTGATTTTGTAGAACAGATCATCGGCTGGCGTTATAAATGGAATTATCCTTGTAGATACCGCCTTAAAAAAAATGCTCCGGCCTTGACCGGGTTCATCAATATATTTAATGAACGCGATTTCCAAAAGCATTTAGAAAAGCAAATAGAGAAAATCGAACCTGATGTGATCCACAGTTTTGTCATGTACCTGTCTGGCGTGCCTGCTTTGCCGGTGATGAAGAAATTTCCACATATTAAATGGGTTTATTCTTCCTGGGGAAGTGATATGTACTACTATCAAAGACAACCGGAACACCTAGAAGGAATGAGAAAAACATTACCTTACATGGACTATATGTTTGCCGATTGCCAGCGCGATTATAATCTTGCAAAAAGCCATGGTTTTAAAGGAAAATTTATGGGAGTTTTTCCCGGTGGTGGTGGTTTTGATTCTAAAGTGTTTGATTCTTATATTAAGAGGCAGGAGAGCAGGAATATAATTTTAATAAAAGGATACCAGGGGCTGCACGGTAAATGTATATCTGTTTTAGAAGCTGTTCAAAAATTAGAAAAATATTTGAAAAGTTACAGCATCGTAGTTTTCGGAGCACCACAGGAGGTTTTTGAATATGTAGAGACTCGTTCTTTAAAAGATTTTACAAATCTGCAAGTATATGGGAAAATACCGCAGCAGAAACTTATAGAATTAATGGGACAGTCCTTGATCTATATAGGGAATAGCAGTTCTGACGGAATACCCAATACCCTGCTAGAAGCTATTGTGATGGGCATATTTCCTATACAATCTAATCCCGGTGGTGCCACTGCAGAGATAATTGAACATAAAAAAAACGGATTAATAATAACAAATTGGGAGAATATCAACGAAATATCTAATTTATTATTAGAGGCTATAAAAAATCAAAGTTTAAGAGAGAAAGCCATCACATGGAATTTAATAAATGTTAAACCCAGATTGAAAAGAGAAGAATTGAAAAATAAAGTTCTTAAAAAGTATAAATTAATTGAAAGTGAAATAAAGTAGATCCTTTAGACCTTAATTTATACAAGTATTTAAACGAAAATGACAGGGAAGCAAAGAAAATTAGTCAATAGAATTATTGCAAAGGTTTACCATCTTACCAAAAGTGAAAAAATTCGATTAGCGTTACTTAATGTAAACACGAAGTTTTTCATTGACTGGAACAATAATATCGAGTATGATCCCACTAATAAGCTCTTTTGGCTGAAGAACGGTAAAAAATATTTGCTACCGGTAGAGAAACCTTATTTTGATTTTAATGAAAAAATTATTGAACGAAGAGTATTAGAAATCTTCTGTCCAAAGTATATTCCGAAAAAAGGAGATGTGATTATAAACGTTGGGGCAGGGATTGGGGAAGAACTGTATTTTTTTCAAAAAAAAATCGAGAAAAAAGGAAGGATATATAACATTGAGGCTAGCCCTTCTAGTTTTAGCAAGCTAGAAATTTTATGTCGAAAAAATAATTATTTACAATGCCGCAATTTCAACTGTGCAATCTCGAATAGCAACGGGGAAATATGGATTGAAGAGGGTCCAGATTATCTGAAAAACAAGATTAATAATAATGCGAAAGGAATAAAGATACCTTGTTATTCCCTGGACCAATTTATCGCGGATAATAGTATAACATATGTTGATTTCCTAAAAGTAAACATTGAGGGTGCTGAATTTCAGATGATTGAAGGGATGAAGGATTCAATAGATATTATCGAAAATATTGCAATTTCCTGTCATGATTTTCTCTTAAAAAATAATCGATATGAGATTATAGAAAAAGTGAAAAGTTTTTTAATTGCCCACAGTTTTACGGTTTTTCAAAAAAGTACTGGAAATGAAATTTTAGATAGTTGGTTGTTTGCTAAGAAAACTAATGGAACAATTTAATTAATCTAACATGATTACTATAGTATACGCCCATCGAAACCGGGATACCAAAAGAATAGAAGTATCTTTCAAATCTTTGCAACAACAAAAACTTCAGAATTTTGAAGTAATCTTTGTGGATTATGGGAGCGAACGCCATCTGGTTAAAGATTTGGAAACTTTATCAGGTCAATTCGATTTTGTGAAATTTTTTCATTTGCCTGTGTCACAGCTGTTATGGAATAAAAGTAAGGGGCTTAACTATGGAATTAAAAAGGCAAGCGGTGATTATATTTTTATTGCGGATATAGACTTAGTTTTTCATCCGGAAACTACTAAACTTCTTGAGCAAATAAAATCTCCTGCCAAATTTCAATTATTTAAACTTGGATATTTAGGTAAAGGAGAATCAAAAACACTTTCAGAAGGCTATAAATTTGAAGTATTAAAGGCAAAAAGTTTTGGCGGAGTTAACGGTATGATACTAACTTCTCGGGAAAGCCTTTTTAAAATAGACGGATTGGATGAATTCTTTCACTTCTACGGAGCAGAGGATGAAGATCTTTTTGCCCGCCTGGAAAATATAGGACTAAAGAGAGAACATTGCGAAAAGTCATATTTTATTCATCAATGGCATCAAAGTTTTTCCGGTTCAGAAGATAAATTGCTTACCGGAAATCCTCGAGTCAAGAATATTAAGAGAATCAACCAACGGCATTTTTTACAAAACAGGGAAAAAGGTGTTGTAAAACCGTTGCGTCAAATTGGAATGGGAGAGATAATAAATCCTGTTCTTTCCCGTAAGTTAAAGAGACCTGATCTAATAGTCAAAACTCCTAATGTTTTGGCTCACGTAGAACATCTTTTACGAGAAGAATTACCTTCCCTTCAAAATAAGGTAATTAGGATTGAATTTTTTGAAGCTGTTTATTATTCCTCCCTAAAACACAGGATTAAAAAATTGCTGGGAAAACAAACCCAGCCCTATATTTCTATGAAGGAAGTTAATGACATGGTTCTTAAAGAAATCCTTTTTAATTATCGGGACCACAATTATTCTTTTAGGATAAATGAGGATCTGAAAAATATTGTTTTTTGTATACAAGTATGAATCAGACCAAAAAAATTAAAGCGATTTATGAAACTTTTTGTCATGCCGAAGGGAATCAACATATTGCCGGTGAATATGCGATTTTAAAACTGGCTGAAATTATTAAAGCATTCAAGGTTAAGAACGTCCTTGAAGTAGGATTGGGAATTGGGAGCATAGCAGGCAGTATATTAAAAGCAACAAAGGCAGATGAAATAAATCGATATGAAGGAATTGAAAATAATGCCTTTTGCCTGACTTCATTGCCTGCTAATTTGGAAGCTGAGTACAAAAGACTTTCTATTTACCCCGACCTAAATTCTGTACCTGACAAATATCTTTATGATCTCATAATCATAGATGGGACTGATACCAATCTTGTTAAAATTAGATCCCTTATTTCAAAACACGGAGTTATTGCTATTGAAGGGGACCGTTCGATACAGCAAAAATTATTACAGGATCTTTTTCCCGGTCACTTAACTGTTCACACAATAAGTAAAGAAAAGAATAAAAGTTACAGTCCTTTTCCTGTTCAGCACTGGCAGAGCGGATTAAAAATTATATTTATAGAGCCTACAGTACATCAATATTTATGGTGTTATAAGGAGAAAATCTCTACCAAGGTTAAAAACTTATACAGATTAAGTAAATATTGAAAGTGTTAATTTGTTATAAAGCCCCTCAATTTGAAGATCCTCGTTCATAAAAGAGCACAAGTTCCTGTCAAAGTTATTTCTTCTAACGGGGAAGAGACAGTCCTGGAAAGCACCACATGTACTGCTGCTTTATGGGAACTCGCCGGCCGTTTCCCTCATGAACTTATCGGCTGGTGCGAGGAGGCTTATTCGCAGCAACTGGATCTTACAAAATGGAATGATATTTTTCACCACAATTTGATCATGGCATCCTATGCGGTGGACTCTACTTTTTTACCTGAGAGTATAGGTTACGTAGAGCAGCTGCCATTCGCCAATCTTAATCGTGAGGTACTTTATGGCACCTGGAGAATGAGCAGGGATGTAGGAGGGATATATGGAAAGGTATTGCTGCGGTTTAAGCCTTTAATGAACCAGGTCAAAGATTTTGAATACCTCTTAAATTCCGTTGCAAAACTTGGGCAGCAGAATTCTCTTTTCTGCTACAGTGCTCCCGGCCTGGTAAAGGAACCTCCGGCTAAACCTGTAATACATACCGCTTCCCGACAACAACTTTTCAGTTTTGTTTATCAGCATTATAACTCTGTATGGTTGCTGATCCTTATTTGGTGCATTTATAAATATGAGAGAAAGTTTCCCGTTAAATCCTTCCTTAAGGGAGTTAAAACAGAGAAATATTTTCAGAAAAAAGTGGATCTCTCGGAAATTCCTATCTCTTCCTGCAGATTTTCAGAAGTTTCAGAGGCAATAGATGTGATCATTCCCACCATGGGTAGGCGGGAGCATTTGTACAATGTGCTAAAAGATTTTTCAGAACAAACGCTACTTCCACGAAAACTTATCATCGTAGAACAAAATCCTGATTTAAATTCTGGTTCTGATCTTGATTACCTGGAAAAGGAAAAGTGGCCATTTGAGATCCTTCACCATTTCATTCACCGCACAGGGGCATGTAACGCTCGTAACCTGGCTCTGGCTGAGACTGCCGCCGATTGGGTATTCTTTTCTGACGATGACCAGCGATTTGAAAAAGATTTACTGGAAAGTATTTTTAAGGAAATTAAAAAATTCGGAGTTGATGGTTTAACTACCAGTTATTTGCAATCCGGAGAAAAAAAGAATTTTACGGTACCAAAACAATGGGGTACTTTTGGTGCCGGAAATAGTGTGGTACTTGGAGAATTCGCCCGAAAGGTAAAATTCTCCCCTGCATTCGAGCATGGGTATGGAGAAGATATGGATTACGGAATGCAGTTGCGCAACCTTGGTTGCGATATCATATATCATCCCGGTCTTATTATTCATCATCTTAAGGCAGAGACCGGAGGCTTTCGGGAAAAAACCAATATGGATTGGGAAATGGAGCATATTAAACCAAAACCTTCCCCCACTCTAATGGCTTATGCGCTAAAATACTATTCAAAAGAGCAGCTAATGGGGTTCAGGACTTCTCTGCTTCTCAAATACTACAATAAACAATCTGTCAAAAATCCTTTTAGGTATAACAGGGAAATGCGAGAAAGCTGGAAGAAGAGTAAAAGGTGGGCAAAGAAATTGTTGCTGCTGGAAGGAACCTTTAATCAGAGAGCAGTATGAAATCTGGGTTGATCATTTGTACCTATCAGCGACCGGAGGCGATAATAAAATTGCTGCTTTCCGTTAGGGAGCAAACCCGTTATCCCGATCAAATTTTGGTTATAGATGGTTCCCTGGATGATCGAACTGAAAATGTATTGCAGCAGCAGGAATTTTCCAGGCTGGAGTATTTTAAAGTGGGTAAAGAGAATAGAGGTTTAACGAGACAGCGGAATTTTGGGATCTCTAAATTAAGTCCGGAAATTGAAATAGTCTTTTTCCTGGATGATGATGTGATCATAAGCTCAAAATATTTTGAGGAGATCCTGGGTACTTATAAAAATTTTCCTGAGGCATTGGGGGTTTCAGGTTATACCATAAACGAAACTGAATGGAAAGCAGTGGAGGAAAATTACAAACCAACTTCCGGGGAATTTATGTTTGACGGATGGGTGCGAAAAGAAGGCAGCAGGTTTTTGTTGCGTCGTAAGTTCGGGCTTCAACCCGATGAACCACCTGGTTATATGCCCGAATTTTCTCATGGTTATTCTGCCGGCTTTCTACCTCCCTCGGGAAAAACTTATGAAGTAGAAATGCTAATGGGAGGTATTGCTTCTTACCGGAAACAGGTTTTTTCAGAATTCCGGTTTTCACCTTTCTTTGAAGGATACGGTCTTTATGAAGACGCCGATTTTTCTCTTAGAGTCTCCAGGAAAGGGAAACTTTATGTGAATACAGCAGCAAAACTGGAGCATTATCACGATGAAGCGGGTAGGCCTGACAAATTCAGGTATGGGAAAATGGTTCTTAGAAATGGCTGGTATGTATGGAGGCTAAGGCATGCAAAGCCTTCCTCAAAAGCCATACTGAAGTGGCACGGCACCTCTTTTTTGCTTACTTTGGTGCGCCTTGGGAACGTTTTTAATACCTCGAAAAAAAAAGAAGCTTTGACAGAAAGTCTCGGCAGGATCGCAGGATGGTGGAGTTTATTGCTGGAGCGGCCGGGTACAAAATTTAAAAATTCCGTAGAATAGGCATGGATTTAAAATCACTCTTCAGATCACGGAATTATCAGCATTTCTATCACAGGATAAAACCCTTTCCTGCTTCAGTAAAAAAAGAAGCGCTTGACTACTCAGGTTTTGAGGATCTAAATGACCTAATTGAATATCTTGAGATAAAAAGTTATAAAAAGATCGTGGTTGTGGCCAGTGGCCCTTCTGCCTCGAAAATAAACTATGACCAGGAGAACCTCTATTTTGCTTGTAATGATTCTCTAAGACTGGTGCAGGATCTTCCTCATGTGTATATGCTTTACGACATGTTTTACCTTACCAGGTATTTAAAGACAAATGAAGGCGGAAGTGGCTGGAAAGGGAGTATCTTCTGGTATAACTACAACAACCCTCACTCCCACAAGATCTACAGGCTTACCCGTAAATATTTAAATTACTATTCCAGGAAAAAAAGGGAGTTTTTAATTACCAATAAGGCCGGGGAGGATTTACAACCTGTTTATGGCCAGGTGGAATCGCTACTACAGGAAGTTTTTGATTACAGGCACTACAGGGTAAATTCAGGTTTTAATACCCTTGTGTTTGCTGCTTTAATGGCACATCTTGAAAATAAACCCCTGGAAGTATATGGTCTTGACATGGGCATTGGTGGGAATAAATATTTTAATAAAGATTCTCCCCTGGGGCGCAGTGTGAAGTCCCAAAAAAACAGGGAACTTGTGGGAGTGTTCCTTGATAAACTATATAAGAGTAAAGTTGAGACAATGAATTTCTCTAATTTTCAGGGGAATGTTAAGGGTTAGGCTTTAAATCCGGAGAGAAAATGAAGAGAGGAAGGCTGTTTTTCCTGGGATTCTTAGGAATTTTGCTGATAATCATTCTAATAATGAACTACAGATATCCTTTTATGGTTGCCCGGGGAGGAAACTGGTCGGTAGGATATCAGGAAGCCTCTCAGATTTCCGGTTTTAATTTTAGGCCCATTAATATAATTACCCACCAGGAGGTGAACAGGCTAACCGAAGAAGAAACAGCCTATATAGCCGATCCTTTTTTTATAAGAAATCAGGACACATTTTACCTTTATGTCGAGATCAAAGGGATAGACAATGCAAATATTGCCCTTTTCACTTCTAAAGATGGAGTAGATTATAGCTATGCAGGAATTGTTCTGGATGAAAGTTTTCACCTTTCTTATCCTCAGGTCTTCCGTCATGAGGAGAATTATTACATGTTGCCTGAAACCAAAGGCTCAAACCAGGTGCTTCTCTATAAAGCTGAAAAATTCCCCTATTCCTGGCAAGTTGAGGATACATTAATTAAAGATAGGGCTTTAAAGGATGCTTCCATTCTTTTAAGTGATGAACTTAACCTCCTGGTGGCAGTAGATGACGATCTAAAGCAGGTAATGTTCAGGGCAGACTCCCTTTTTGGAAAGTGGAATGAAGTAAAGGAATTTGAACCTCGCTGGGGGAATGAAAGCCGGCCGGGTGGAAGATTTGTTTCAATTGATAAAGACTGGTATCTTCCTCTTCAAAACCATACAGAAGGCTACGGTACCGGAATCTCATTATATAAACTGCTTATTACTTCGGAAGACTATAAATTTGAATTGGTAAATGAACTACTCCTGAAACCCCAGAAAGAAATTAATTGGTTTAAGAGAGGAATGCACCACCTGGATGTGCAGCAAATGCCTGAAGGGGGTTACTATATGGTTTATGATGGTGATATGAGCATTGGAGATGACAGGGAACTTCAGTGGAAAAGATCTGTAAAATGGAACCTTGTGGATCTATACAATTACTTGCAGTTTTAATTGGAAAAAGTTCTTAATTGGAACTAAGATTATGAAACAGAAGAAGAGGCCAACAGTAAATCAATTACAGCGGGAATTTTATGATTCCAAGAAGAAAAATTTACCCACTCGGCTGTGGTCTTACCTGAGGAATGGAGCTCTTAACCGTATCAAGAAGAAGGTAGGTATCGAAGCCGATATTTATAAGCTGCATAAATCGTGGTTTGGAGATCTCTCCGAAAAGAAAGTACTGGACCTGGGTTGTTATGCGGGGAATTCCCTTAGTTTTTACCTGGCTGAAAATTCGAAAAGTTATCTGGCCATAGATCTTAGTCCCAAAGGGATCGGGAACCTGGACAGGCGCCTTAAGAATATTCCAGGCGCCCGGGCAGAAGTAATGGATTTTCTTTCTGAAGCTTTTGAAGAAAAGGATTTTGATCTTATTTATGCTTATGGTGTGTTGCACCATTTTAAAGATGTAGATCAACTTATCCTGAAACTAAAGGAAAAGCTTAATCAAAACGGAATAATTGTAAGTCATGATCCTCTGGAAACAAGTTTACCTATTAAGACAATCCGCAGGATTTATCGTCCTTTCCAAAGTGACCGGGCCTGGGAATGGCCTTTTAATAGAAAAACTTACTACAGTTTTGCAAAGGAATTTCAAATCGTCGAAAGAAGGGCGGTTCTGGGAAAGACCAAGTGGACGACCTTGCTCAATGTTCTGCCGGTGCCTGAAGAGAAAAAAATAAAGAAAGCAACCCTATGGCATCGTGAAGATTGGGAGCGTTCGGCAAGAGATGATGAATATATGTTCAGCTGTATGCATTTGAGCATGCTGATGCAAAAAAGGATTAGATGAGGTTTTCGATCTTTTCTCATGTGGAACATATTGAGCGGGAGGGGAGATATTATGCTTACGCCCCTTACGTGCGGGAGATGAATATCTGGCTGAAGCATGTGGAAGAGGTGGAAGTTGTTGGGCCAGCCCCCCGGTCCCCGAAGGGGGAGTTCACAGGGAAAGAATTGTATAGGCATAAAAACTTTACTCTTACCAGAATATCCTCATTTCATTTTTTGAACCTGATAGGTGCAGTAAAGGCTATTTTAAAAATTCCATATATACTCTACAAGATATTGGGAGCAATGAAGAGGGCAGATCATTTGCACTTGCGCTGTCCCGGGAATATTGGACTTCTTGCGTGTATTTGCCAGATTTTTTTTCCATCTAAACCAAAATCTGCCAAGTATGCCGGAAACTGGGATCCGGAGGCGAAACAACCCTTTAGCTACAGGTTTCAAAAATGGCTTTTAAGCAATACATTTTTGACCCGGAATATGCAGGTGCTGGTATATGGGGAATGGCCGGGGCAGTCAAAAAATGTTGTTCCTTTTTTCACAGCTTCGTTTTCTGAGCAGGAAAAAGCTGAGGTGCCAAAAAAGGTATTTTCGGAACCTTTTATTTTCTTGTTTGTAGGCAACCTGGTGGAGGGAAAGCGGCCACTGGAGGCAATTAAACTCGTTGAAGAATTAAATTATAGAGTAAGAGAAGGCACGGATCAGGAGATCCGCGCCAGCCACGTTAGGATTAAACTGGAACTTTATGGCGATGGCCCGGAAAGGAAGAAGCTGGAAACTTACGTCAGAGAGAACCTTTTAGAGAACTTTATTAGTTTCAGGGGAAACAGGCTTTTAGAAGATTTAAAAGAAGCTTATCAAAAAGCACATTTTGTAATCCTGCCCTCAAGATCTGAAGGTTGGCCCAAAGCCATTTCTGAAGGTATGTTCTTTGGCTGCATTCCAATTGCCACTCCCGTTAGTTGTGTGCCGTGGATGCTCGACTACGGTAGTAGGGGAGTATTATTAGAGGATCTAAGCCAAAGGCTAACAGCTAACGGCCAAAAGTTAAATAAGAGTGTACAGAGGGCAGAGGACAGAGGACAGGATGTCCTGAAAATTGCACAATTATTAGCTGATCAGGAAGAAATGGAGAAAATGTCTGAGGAGTCAAAAAAATGGAGTCAGCATTATACGTTGGAGAGGTTTGAGGAGGCGATAAAGAAAGTGCTTTTACATCCTAATGAGGAGGTAAGTATTTCTAAAGGGAAGCTTTCCCCGGCTCCCTTTAGGGACGGGGTAAAACGGGGAAAGAGGGAAGAATAAGAATGAAGCATTAGTGAAAAAGCACTTCGACCATCCCCTCCTTCAGTCGGGGAGCTCAGTGTGACATTCGTAAGAAAAACGGTAATCAGTAAACAGTAAACAGAAAAATGCGAGTATTACAGCTAATCGACAGCCTAAGGCCCGGCGGCGCCGAAAAAATGTCTGTAACCTACGCAAACGCTTTGGCGACCCAGATAGATGCATCTTTTCTGTGTTGCACCCGAATGGAGGGTCTGCTGAAAAAGCAATTAGCCCCCGAAGTAGGTTATTTATTCCTTAATAAAACCGGAACCTTTGACCTTAGAGCTTTCCTGAAGTTGAAGAAATTTGTAAAAGAAAATAAGGTAGATATCATACAGGCCCATGGTAGCTCATGGTTCATGGGGGTACTTCTAAAAATATCTCTTCCGAAATTAAAGCTGGTGTGGCATGATCATTATGGGGCAAGGGCAGAGAAAGATCTGAGACCGGGGTTATTATCCATATTTTCCGAGTATTTCGACGGAATTATTAGTGTGAACCTACAACTTAAGGAGTGGGCAGAGAGAAACCTTCATTGTAATAAAATTGCTTTTATACCTAATTTTGCTTCCTTTGGAGGAAGAGAGCCTAAGGATAATAATCTTCAAATTAGAGAAGGTTTTAAAATTATTCATCTGGCTAATTTAAAACCACCCAAAGACCACCTGAATCTTTTGAAGGCTTTCGGGAAGTTATCACAGGTCAATACATCAGTAAGCCTTCATTTAATAGGGAAAGAGGAGAATAATTTTTATTCCCAGGAATTAAGAAAGTTTATTAAAGAAAATGGTCTTGAAGATAAAATCTATTTTTACGGTGAAAGGGAAGAGATAATGAATCTTTTGCAACAGGCTGATCTTGGGGTGCTATCTTCTTCCTCGGAAGGCTTACCCGTTGCCCTCCTGGAGTATGGTTTTGCAGGTTTACCTGTGGTTTGTACAAAAGTGGGAGAATGTGAGTCTGTAGTCGGAACAGCGGGGGTATTAGTTCCCCCGAATGATCCGGAAGCCCTATTTTTGGCTCTTAAATCATATGTGGAAAATGAAGTTGAAAGAAGGAAAGATTCCGTAGCTTTCCAAAAAAGGGTTTTTGAAACTTATTCAGAAAAGCAGGTATTAAAACAGCTTTTGAGCTTCATGAGAGATTTGTGATCAGATCATTCGGAATGAAAAATAGGTTGCAGGTTAAAAAGACAAAGTGAGATATAAGAGACCATCCAGAGTAGTGCAAAACCTTTTACAGGTGGAGTATATCAAATTGGTGTTGCTACATTTGGCAATAGCTTTTGCTATTTATTTATACGAGCCTCTCTCTATGCTCTATTCACTATCAGTTTTTGCTTACTCTATCTTTACTATCCTACAGAAAAAAAATAAGAATAACGAAGCTTTAATGGCCGCTGCTTACATTGCCGGCGTTGAGATATTCTGGAGAATGACGGGAGGGGTCGTTTTTTATGAAACCGGTAAATATGCAGTTATTGTTTTTCTGCTAATAGGAATGCTTTTTAAAGGAACTTCGGCGAAGACCACGCCTTTTTGGCTCTATCTATTGATCCTGGTACCCGGTATTGTGATTGCTTCTCTGAACCCCGACTATGATGAGGTATTTAGGAAAGCTGTGGCATTTAACTTGAGTGGGCCTGTATGCCTGGGGGTTTCTGCCTTATATTGTTATTATAAGAAAATTTCTAAAAAAAATTTTCAAAAAGTACTTTTAATGTTACTGCTGCCTATAATAACAAACATGTTCTATTTGTTTTTCTATACTCCAAGTCTACAGGAAATGGTTATAAATATTGGAGCCAACTATGCAGCCACTGGAGGCTATGGGCCCAACCAGATAGCCACTATTATGGGAATGGGAAGTTTATTGTTGGTCATTCGACTTTTCGATGTAAAGGGTAAATGGGTCAATCTCATTGACCTTGGTTTATTAGGTATGATGAGTTATAGAGCAATAATTACATTTTCGAGAGGAGGAATAGTAACTGCTTTAATATGTGCGGCGGCTTTTATATTTCTGCTATACTACAAGAAGGGTCGTAGGGAGCAGAAACAACTGCAAATTAAAATTATTTTTTTAGTAGGAGTTCTTTTTGCTTCATGGGCTTTATCGGCTGCCGGAAGTTCCGGGTTAATAGTGAACCGATGGACGGGGAAAGACGCAAGGGGTAGAGAGAAGGAAGATTTGACTACGGGAAGAGTAGATCTTTTGTCGACTGAACTTGAAGCCTTCTATCATAATCCGGTAGTCGGTGTTGGGGTGGGAAAAGCCAAATCTTATAGAGAAAAAGAGTTGGGAGAAGAAATTGCTACTCATAGCGAAGTGAGTAGACTTCTTTCAGAACACGGCCTTTTAGGTCTCCTGGGGGTAACAATCTTAGTTGTTGTACCTATGCTCTTCTGGCTGAAGTTTAAAAATAATTACTTCTTTCTTTGTTTTATGTTATTCTGGTTCCTTACGGTAAACCATTCTGCCATGAGAATTGCCCTTCCGGCGTTTGTATACGGGCTGGCATTACTGTATATAGTTGAAGATAAGAGAGCTGTAGGGAGAAATGTAATAAAAGAAAGAAAACCGGGCCCAGTTTTGAGTTCTCAGTTTTGAGTTCTCAGTTGTGAGTTCTCAGTTGTGAGTTCTCAGTTGTGAGTTCTCAGTTGTGAGTTCTCAGTTGTGAGTTCTCAGTTGTGAGTTCTCAGTTGTGAGTTCTCAGTTGTGAGTTCTCAGTTGTGAGTTCTCAGTTGTGAGTTCTCAGTTGTGAGTTCTCAGTTGTGAGTTCTCAGTTGTGAGTTCTCAGTTGTGAGTTCTCAGTTGTGAGTTCTCAGTTGTGAGTTCTCAGTTGTGAGTTCTCAGTTGTGAGTTCTCAGTTGTGAGTTCTCAGTTGTGAGTTCTCAGTTGTGAGTTCTCAGTTGTGAGTTCTCAGTTGTGAGTTCTCAGTTGTGAGTTCTCAGTTGTGAGTTCTCAGTTGTGAGTTCTCAGTTGTGAGTTCTCAGTTGTGAGTTCTCAGTTGTGAGTTCTCAGTTGTGAGTTCTCAGTTGTGAGTTCTCAGTTGTGAGTTCTCAGTTGTGAGTTCTCAGTTGTGAGTTCTCAGTTGTGAGTTCTCAGTTGTGAGTTCTCAGTTGTGAGTTCTCAGTTGAAAAACTTCGCTTCGCTCAGTTTTCTTAACTTTAATTCAAGGTTTTCTAAAACTGACAACCGATAACCGATAACCGACAACCGAAAGACATGAAAAGCTACAAGGATCTCGACATTTACAATTTGGCTTTTGCCTATGCTATTGAAGTACATAAAGTTTCGCTGAAATTGCCAAAGTTCGAACTGTACGAACAGGGGAGTCAAGTGAGGAGATCTTCGAAGAGTGTGAAGGATAATATTGTAGAGGGATATGGTAGAAGAACTTATAAACAGGATTTTATTAGATTCCTTACCTACAGTCACGCCTCTCTTCTGGAATGTCTGTCCCAGTTAGAAATGATCGATGAACTTTATGAAATCTCAGAAATAAAAGAATTACGCAGTAAATATGATCTATTAGGAGGTAAGATATTTTCTTTCATCCAGTATGTGGAAAAAAATTGGAAAAGCTGATTAGTAACGTCATGGAAATTGATAACCGACAACCGACAACCGACAACCGACAACTCCTGAAAAATCTAATCTACATAGGTAACCAACTATCAACCCGGGGCGGCACTCCCACCTCAATAGACACGCTGACCCCTTTATTAAGAGAAGAAGGTTTTGATGTAAAAACAGCTTCGGCTAAAAAGAACAAACTCCTTCGCCTGATAGAAATGCTTCTGTTAGTGTACAGGAACAAAAGAACTACCCGCTTCGTCCTCATAGATACCTACAGCACGCAAAATTTCTGGTATGCTTATGCAGTTGCCAGCCTCTGCCAAAAGTTGCATCTTAAATACATTCCCATCCTCCACGGAGGTGAACTTCCCACCCGACTCGAAAATTCTCCTAAGGTGTCAAAAAAGGTATTTGAGAAGGCATTTTTAAATGTGGCTCCGTCACTGTACCTAAACACTGTTTTTCAGCAAAAAGGGTTTTTTAATGTTCAATATATTCCCAACAGTATCCACCTCGAAAATTATCCTTTTAAAGAAAGAAATCAACTTCGTCCCAGGTTACTGTGGGTAAGAGCATTTGCTGAGATTTATAACCCGCTGCAGGCAGTAAAGGTTCTGGAGCTGCTGTTGCCTGATTATCCTGATGCCGAACTTTGTATGGTAGGTCCGGTAAAAGATGATTCCTGGCAGAATTGTATTCGCTACTCCAGGCTGCACAGCCTGCCGGTTCGTTTCATGGGAAGGTTACCCAAAGAAGAATGGATTGCATTATCTAAAGCATACGATATTTTTTTAAACACTACCAACATAGATAATACCCCTGTAAGTGTCATAGAAGCCATGGCCCTGGGTTTACCCGTAGTTTCCACCAATGTCGGCGGACTCCCATACCTCATTTCTGCCGATATAGATGGAATTCTGGTGCCACCAAATGATCCTGAACGAATGGCTGCTGCAGTGAAAAATATACTCCAGAACTCGGAAAGATCACTCGAAAGAACCAAAGTAGCCCGGCAAAAGGTGGTAGCTTTTGATTGGGAGAGGGTGAGAATATTGTGGAAAGAAGTGTTAGCCAGGTAAGATTGCAAAAGGCAAAAGTTATGAGTTATAGCGTTATGAATTAAGTTTGAAGCCAAGAACCAGGACATATCAATTGTCAGTTATTATCTCCCAGCCTAAATTAGTATCCTTTGATCTGCGGGATTTTGGCAGAACTACAGTCAGGTTAAGCTCTCCGATAGCGTAGATTTACAATCCGTGCCAAATTACCCTTGTTACTATTCCAGGAAGTTTTTCGAACAATGCGTTTTCAATACCTGCTTTTGGGTTACCAATATGGGCTTGAAGATTTTCAAAGAAATTTGAATTTTAAATCCTCAATCTTAAATCCAGTTGGCGCAGATTTGCAATCCGTGCCGGTTTTTCTTTCTATATTTCTTCCGAAGAAGCCTTGCTAACACTCCAAAAATGTCATTTTTAGAACCCTGTTTTGAATTTTTACAAAGATAAAGTTCCTGCTGGCTATTTCGGAAGGACCGTGCCACTGATTTCGGTTCAAACAGTGCCACTTTAAAAGATCATGCAATTATATAAAAAATTAATGTTACTCGTTTTTCAGAACTCCTTTTCTTAATGATTCTCCTTTGAGATCTATCCTATGTGAGGAGTTTACTATCCTGTCCAGGATTGCATCAGCAATAGTTCCTTCCCCTATAATATCGTACCATGCAGATACCGGTATTTGAGAGGATAATATGGTAGATGTTTTATTGTATCGGTCATCGATTATATCCATTAAGGTCTCTCTTGCATGATTGTCGAAGGCTTGAAGTCCAAAATCATCAAGGATGAGCAGATCTGCTTTAAGTAGTTTATTTAATTCTTTGAGATAGGTTCCATCAATTTTACTGAGTTTTAACTTCTTAAATAGACGGGCAGTGTTTGAGTAGATGGTTTTATATTCCATCATGCAGGCCTGATGACCTAAGGCCTGTGCTAAATAACTTTTGCCTACTCCGGAGGCACCGGTCAGTATAAGGTTTTCCTTTTTAGCTATAAAATCCAGGGATCCCAGACGAACAAACATGTTCTTGTCGAGGTTACGATTGGAAGAATAGTTCACTTCAGCAAGACTTGCTTTCTGCCTAAAGTTTGCCTGTTTAAAAAGACGATCTATCTTCCGGTTCTGGCGATCCTCCCACTCATGGTCTGTGAGTAGTGCCAGATATTCATCGGCAGTGATATCGTTTAATTGGTTGTTCTTTACATGCTGAAGGTGTAGCTGAGCCATAGCCCCCAGTCGCATTTGTTTTAATTTTTCAATAGTCTGATTGTTATTCATATTTCTGGATTAAAATGATTTATTGATAAGCAGCGGCACCTCTGATGTTTTGATGGGATGGGATATGAGTTTTATCTTCTTCAAGATCCTGATAAAAAAGAGAGCTTTGGTCAAGGTTGTTCTTTAGGATATTCTTGATACGCATATAAGAAGTCGCATCTGCCTGTAAAGCTCTTTTACAAGCATTATCAAGTCTTTTAGAACCGTAAGACTTATGGAGCTGGATAAGGCCCATCACCCGCTTATAGCCTGTTTCAGGATACTCACTGTCAGCAAGTATCTTTTCTACACAATTCACTACGTGAGCTCCGTGAGGAGCGGCTTTGTTTTTAAAGTATTCAGGACTCCAGGAGGTATAACCTTTATGGGTGCTACTTAAATGATCTGTATTTGTATTGTAGCTTCCTTTACTTGGATTTCGATGATGCAGGGCTATTCGAACGTGATTGTAATAAACCTCGACCACAGTTTTGGTATAATGGATCAGGGTCTTTTTACCGATGTAGCGGTAGGGAACACTGTAGTAGCTTTTATCTGGAGAGAAGTATACATATCCCATCTTTTGCACCTTTGCCCGTTTATAGTCTTTGATTTCATAGGCAGATGTTGGCAGGGGTTTTAAGTACTCACGTTCTACTGATTGAAACAGTTCTCTACGGCTGGCTTCCTTTCGCTGGAACAGTAGATTATTATAGCCAACAAGTAAGCGCTTTATCTCCCGGTTTAGATCCTGTAAAGAGAAGAAGGTCATCTCCCGCAGGGGATAGTAAATACGCTGATAAACAAGATGCACTGCATTCTCCACCAGAGCTTTATCCTGCGGTGCATAACTGCGGGTGGGATTGATCACACAGTTATAATGGCGAGCAAAATCTTTAAAGCTCCGATTGATCTCCGGCTCATATTTGCTGGCTCTGGTCACTGCAGATTTTAAGTTGTCTGAGACTATGGCTTTTGGAACACCTCCATAAAACTGTAATGCATTACCACAAGAAGTAATAAGATCCTCCCGTTTTTGGCTTAAGCTAGCCTCTACGTAAGTATACTGGCTGTTGGGAAGAATTGCTATAAATACCTCTACAGGAATGACTTCTCCGGTTTCTTTATTAACGACATGTAATTTTTTACCCGCATAGTCAATGTACATTTCATTACCGGCTTCATGTTCGAGTTTCATGGAACCTTTGACCTTGGCATATTTACGCCGATAATGCTCCATAAACTGCGTATAGCTGTACGGCTGGGAAGCCTGCTGCGCATATTCCTGATAATGGTACAGAAAAGTAAACCCAGGATGATTCCGGGCCTTATTGACCCCCTCAAAATATAGCATCAGTTCATCATGCCGCTCATTATCAATAGTAGTATGTGAAGGAAAAAGCGCACTCAGATGTGCATTGTCAAAGGAAAGTAGTTCTTTAAATGAATAGTCACTGGCCGTGAAAAATTTCATATAGCTGTTGACCGTGTTGCGGGAGATGCCTAGAGTGGTAGCTATCTTACGATTGCTAAAACCATCCAGGCTCAAGGTAATAATTTGTTTTAAGTCCATCGGATCAAGGGTGTTGGCCATATCTTATTACAGTTTTGCAACAAGATATTACTTGATCTTTCAAAGTGGCACAAAACGAACCGATACGACTGGCACAATTTGAGCCGTTATGACTTTCAGTATTGCCAAAAAGTGGCACAATTCAAACCGAAATACCTGGCACTAACCGACCGAAATCACTGGCACAATTCGAACCGAAATAGCCACCTGCAAAAAGGTGCCGGGGAAATCCCTTGTAAGCCGAACTCTTCCTTATATTTACACCCTAAAAATCCCTGCATGCCACATAAAAACAAAATGCATTTCGAGATCTCCGAGCGCAAAATCTTTCTGCGTATCTTCGATATTCTCTGGGTGCTTTTGGCATTATACGTTGTAGGAATTCTTTTTCGGGTAGAATACTTCAATATTGAGCAGAGTTCCTGGCATTGGGCTATAGTGCTGGCAATCTACTTGAACCTGTTCTGCGGCATTTTTGAACTCTATGATCTGCAAAAGGCCAGTAGCTACTATAGAGTACTTAAAAATGTGGTTTTAGCGACCTGGGCCGTAGTATTGTTCTATTTGATGACCCCCGTTTTTACACCCGTACTACCCGACAACCGCTTACAAATTCTATATTTTTTTCTTACAATTTGTTTTACCCTACTGCTGTGGCGGTTCTCCTACATTGCACTTATTTCTACGCCCAGGTTTTATCGAAGGGTTTTAATTATTGGGGAACCATTGGAAGTTGAACTCGTAGCCCTGCACCTGCAGCGATCCGATCCCAATTACAATATTGTGGGCCTGGTGAATCCCGGTGGTGGTGATGTGATTAATTCTGAAAAATTGGGCTTAGAAGATTTTTCAGGAACAAACCTCTCAGAAGTTGTACGGGAGCAGAATATCGATGAGATCCTCATTTCTGATGTCAATTCTACGGCTGAAGGTTTTTATAGTCAGGTTCTTATTCTTCTCAAAAATGGCTTTCCGGTGAAAGATTTTAATGAGGTGTATGAAGATAAAACTCACCGCATTCCGGTGCAGCATATTGAACGTAATTTTTACCAGTTCTTTCCTCTAAGCCGCAGTAACGATAACAAATTTTACCTGTTTTTTCACAGGCTTTTTGATATCCTTGTTTCTATCATTGGGATTATTATAGGCGCCCTTTTGTTGCCTTTTATTTACTTCGGAAATATGATAGCAAATAAAGGCTCATTGTTTTACCAGCAGGAAAGGATTGGCAGGAGTGGTGAAACGTTCAAAATACTGAAGTTTCGTACAATGCGCTATAATGCTGAACCTGATGGGGCCGTGTGGGCCACTAAGAATGATGTGCGTATCACCCGCTTCGGAAAATTTCTTCGTCGTTCAAGACTGGATGAATTTCCGCAGTTTTACAATATTTTGAAAGGGGAAATGAGCCTTATTGGTCCCCGACCTGAAAGACCTGTATTTGTAAAAGAATTATCTGAATTAATCCCCTTTTACGATACCCGCCATTTCATCAAACCTGGTCTCACCGGTTGGGCACAGGTGATGACCGATTATGCCGACAGCCACGCCGATAGCCTGGAAAAGCTGCAGTATGATCTTTATTATATCAAGCACCGTAATATCTTTCTCGATATTACCATTCTTACTAAAACGCTCAGTACGGTTATATTTTTCAGAGGACAATGATCTTCTTAAAATATTGAATTGAGAGCAAATTTGAATAGCGCACAATAGTTTATGAAATTAGCTGAATTCCTACATACTCTGGTCGATTTTTCTGAAGAGGAACTTGAAGATATCCTGTCTCATTTTGAGAGGAAAGAGGTGTCAAAGAATGAGATACTGGTGGAACAGGGCAAAATATGCCGAAATTTATATTTCGTTGAAAAAGGAATCGCCAGAAATTATTATCTCAATAGCGACGGCAAAGAGATCACGCAGTTGTTCTTTGGAGAAGGCAGGTTCATGTCAAGCCTGGAGAGCTTTTTCCAGGAGAGCCCCAGTACCTATTATCTTGAAATTCTCGAAGATTCTGTAATCCTGTCTATCACCAAAGAGCAGTTGGACCTCCTTTTTGACAGGTACCATAAAATGGAAAGGCTGGGGCGGCTTTTGGCTACTGAAATGCTTACTAAAGTAGTTCATAAAATCAATGCCATACAGTTCCAGTCCGCCCGGGAAAGGTATGACTTCATGCTTTCAGAATACCCCGATATTACTTACCGTGTGCCGCTGGGACTTATTGCTTCTTACCTTGGAATGTCCCAGGAAACCTTAAGCCGCATCAGGAAAAAAAAGTTATAGCCTTTACTTATGCTATCCGCTTTTTGATTTAGGTCAAAAGAAAGACCGCTATTCAACCGGATCTTTGCACCCTAATTTAAAGAACTAAGAATGCAAAGAAAATGGATAGGTGTAAGTGCCTTTTTTATATTCCTCATGGGGTTACTTCCCACTCCAGGTAGTGCCCAACAATTGGAACCACAGCTGATGGAACTCATTGAAAAAGGCCTGAACAAAAACCATGAACTTAATCAAAATGAGATAGAGGCCCAACAGGCCGTAATTGATCAAAAACTTGCCAGATCGGTATTTCTTCCCAAGATCACTGTGAATGGAAATTACACCAGACTTGATGATGACCTCAGGTTTGACAGCGATACCGAAACTTTGCTCCTGGGAACTCAAAAGTTGCTTATAAAAGAAGCCGTGGGGCTACCGTTTAATGCTGGTTTTCCTGAGGGACTTCCGGTAAAGGATGTCCCGGCTATTCAGCAGAAGAACATTTTAAAATCCTCAGTAGATGTCGACTGGGTCTTATTCAGCGGCTTTCAGGCTTCAGGCGCACTTAAAGCCAGTAAACATAAGGAAGCATCCATAAATTTTGCAGGCTCAGCCCTTCAGGATAAAATAGCTCTTAAAATCATTGAGACCTATGATCAACTGGCGTTGGTGAACGCTTCAGAAAAAGTTTTAAAGACTTCCGAAGAATATCTTGCACAACAAAACCTGTATGTTAACAAAGCTATTGAGAATGGTCTGGCCACCCCTATAGAACGCAAGAAGATCGAACTCGCAAAACAACAGCTTATAGGTAAACAGCTGGAATTTGAACAAAACCGCACTTTGCTTCTGGAGGTCTTGCAGCAGCTTACAGGGGTGGATACAGAACAATTAGAAATGCTTACTCCACAACTTGTGCCCTTTAATGTGGTGAAAGAAGAACCTGTAGAAAAACGGGATGAAGTTAAAGCCCTGGAAGAAGCTGAAAAAGCCAGCCTTAGCAAAGCGAAAATGGAAAGAAATAATTTCATTCCCAAGTTAGCTTTAAAAGGACATTATGAGTTATTGGAAGATGACCTTTCTCTTCTAGATCCACGATGGTACGTAGGGGTAGGGGTGAAGTGGAATCTTTTCGACGGGAACCAGGCTAACCTTAAAAGTAAGCAGTCAAAATTTGAAGCTCTTAAATACAGGGAAAAGCTGAAGGAGGCTGAAGAAATGATTGCTCTCTCTATTACTAAAGCAGAACTCAACCTTGCAGCTGCCCGGCAGAACACGCAAATCGTACAAAAGGAGATCGACCTTGCCGCAGAAACTTATGAAATGGTGAACAAGCAGTACCGCAATGATCTTGCATCGGTTAGCGATGTACTTGATGCCCTCAGAGACCTTGAACAGGCAGGATTCCACTTACAGGAATCTATTTTTAAGGAGCGAAGGGCAATGATTGATCTCCGTCACGCCAAAGGTCAGTTGGAATACTAAAAAAATAAAAAAGAAACGATGAACTTATATAGTAGAATTATTGTGAGCATTATCGCTGTTATCAGCCTTGGTTCCTGTAACAATGATGAGAAAATCCCGGCTCTTAGAGGGAAAGTGAAATTTGAAACCATTGCTGTTAGCGGTAAACTTCCCGGCAGGATCATAGAAATTTCTGTGGAAGAAGGCCAGGAAGTAAAAAAAGGAGATACCCTGGCATTCATTGATATTCCTGAAGTGAATGCAAAGATAAAGCAAGCCGAAGGTGCTGTTACAGCAGCCCGTGGTCAACTGGACATGGCGTTTAATGGAGCGACTTTAGAGCAGCTTGAGCAAATTAAAGGACAGCTCAATGCAGGGAAGGCACAATTTGATTTTGCAAAGGAATCTTTTAAAAGGATTGAGGCCATGTACCAGGATTCTCTGGTAAGCCGGCAACAATATGATGAAGTGAAAATGAAGCTGGGAATGGCCCGGGCACAGGTAGATGCCCTGCAGGCAAAACAGCAGGAAGTAGAAAAAGGTGCCCGCACAGAACAAATCAACCAGGCACAGGGACAGTTAGACAGGGCATTGGGATCAAAAGAAGAGGTGATGAGTGCATCTATGGAGCAATACCTCATTGCACCCAAAGATATGACCATTGAAACTGTGAGTTTAAGTGAAGGAGAATTACTTACTCCCGGCTATCCATTATTCAACGGGTACGAAAAAAACAGTATGTACTTCAGGTTTAGTATCCCCGAATCCCAGGTCTACGACTTTAAAGTGGGAGACGTTTTAACGGTAGTCAACCCATACACCAAAGAAGAAATATCTTCACGCCTTGTTGCGGTGAAACAGCTTGCACACTACTCAGATATTTCCAGTACAGCACCAATGTATCAACTTTCGGAACCGGTATATGAATTAAAACTGGTTCCTGAAAGTACTGCGGCCGCAAACTATTTTATGAACAGCACCATCATATTAAAACACTAAAATGAAGGATTTTAAGAGATTGCTAAAAATAGAATTCCGGCGCATATTTTCAAACAAAGTGCTGCTTGCCATCTTTTTTGGAGCTCCTGTGCTGTACGGGTTTTTACTCGGTTATGTTTACAGCCAGGCTAAGGTGATCAACCTTCCCATTATCATAGTAGATGAAGATCATTCCCCGGTTAGTGATAGGCTCATAGATGCTTTTGAAGATAATGAGGCCATAAAGGTGAGCGATGTAAGATATACCCCCGGAAAGATTCAAAGTGAAATGCCTTTAAATGAATATATTGCTGTAGTGAATATCCCAAAAGGCTTTGAAGCTGCAATCCTGCAAAAAAGGCATCCTGAAGTTAGGGTAGATCTCAATATGGTGAATATCCTTAATGCCAATACCGCAAGTAAGAATATTCAGGCGGTTCTAATGACCATGAATGCAGGTATAGAGATTGAGGGTTTGAAAAAACAGGGTATGCCACCCGCTCTGGCGCTTGAAGCCTATGAGAGCTTCAGCATCAACTTTAATAAGATGTACAATGCTACCGGGAATTATCTCACTTTTATGCTCCCGGGACTGTTGGCGGCCATTATGCAGCAAGTAATATTTTTAGCTTTAGCCCTTGTTTTTGCAAGAGATTTTGAAGATGGATATTTTCGTGAACTTGCCGGCAGGCATAAATGGGCATTTTATCATATTGTTCTAAAGGCTGTTCCTTTCCTGATCCTGATTCCTTTTATGTGGGCTGTGGTAAGCCGGTTTCTGCCTTACTTCAGGATAGAGGCGGAGATCTTTAGTATCCCCATGCTAATCTTAACCACCTTATTGACACTGGCTTCAATGGGAATTGGAATGTTGTTCTCAATGGTATTTCCTAACCAGTTGAAGGCTACAGAGCTTCTTATGGTGATCTCTACACCTGCATTTATTTTAAGCGGCTTTACCTGGCCTTCTTTGGCAATGCCCCCTGCAATAACTGCTTTTGCTGAAATTATTCCCGTTACTCATTTTCTGAATGGCTTCCGGAAGGTGGCTTTTTACGGCGGCGGAATATCCTCCATCTCCCATGAAATCTTTATGTTGCTCCTGATCTTTACAGGAAGCCTGTTTGCAATGCTTGTTCTCCTACAGTTGAAGATTAAAAAAAGCAGGAAGAATGCTCTCGTTACCTCTGAAGAAAACTTTCCCGGCGAGAAATAAATTATTTGTAATAAAAGATTCCTGCATGCCGGAAGTATTAATTCTACTGCAGGTGTTTATTTGCGTGATCTCTTCCAGGGTATAACTGCAAACAGAAAAATAAATAATGCAAGGAACAGGGAGACTCTGGCAATGTAGTCTCCAAAGCGGCTGTAAAAGGTGAGTCGGCCATTGAGAGTTACTTCCCCGCGAAGAGCTCCCTGTTCTTCATACCCTAAAGTTGAAGTGATTTCGCCTTTTTCGTTGATAAAAGCTGAAATTCCTGTGTTGGCACTTCTGGCAATGGCTCTCCTGTTTTCAATAGCTCGCAACCGGGCATAACTAAGGTGTTGTTTGTGTCCCTGGGTATTGCCCCACCATGCATCATTAGTGATAATAGCTAAAAAGTCGGCCCCTTCTCTAACGTAGCCGGTCACAAAATCTCCATAAACTGACTCATAGCAAATAATTGGCCCCACTTCTTCAGAAGTAGGAATTTCAAAAGTGGCCCTTTTCTCCTGCGTGGTTTTCATAGCAACTGTACCACCCAGGTCTATCATAACATTTCCGAGGAGAGGCCTTAAAACCTCCTGATACGGGAAATTCTCTACGCCTACCACAAGTTTCGATTTGTGATAAAAATGAACTGAATCATTCGCAGAGATCATAAATGCCGAATTATAATCGTCATACCAGTCATTTGGTCCTAACTGGTTGGTTTGCTCCCGTACCCTTCCCGGATCATTGAACCTCTCGTACATGGAAATACCACTCAAAAATGACATTTTTGGATGCTCATTTATAAACTGGCTTGTGAAGAAATTGGCTTCAGAATCTTCAAAGCGGCTCAAAACCGTTCCGTAGGCGAAAACAGTTTCAGGTGCTATGACTATTTTGGTTTCGGGAGTGACTGCCTCTTCAGCAAGATCGGTAAGTAACTGTCCTATGCGGACATCTGAAGTAAAATATTTCTCTGTATAAGGGTTGATGTTGGGTTGTAAAACAACAGCTTCAATAGTTTCTTCACTCTCTTCATAATTCCATAAGATCACATACGAGATCAAAATTGGAAGAAGAATAAGAAGTCCGTTTTTGAACAGTCCGCGATAAAGGATTTCTTTGGCTTTGTGCTCTTTGTAAAGCAGCAACATCTTCAGAAGCGCAATATTTGTGAGCCACACCCACAGTGTTCCTCCAAAAGTGCCTGTGAATTCATACCACTGTATCCAGTGAGGAAATTCAGAAAAGGCATTACCAAGATTGAGCCACGGCCATGAAAATTCCCAGTTGAGGTGCAGGTACTCAAAACATATCCAGATACTTATAAGAAAAGAAGAAGAGGCCTTGAAATTTACCCTTTTTGCCACTATATGGAACAGCAGGAACACCAGCGACATGAGTAGGGAGTTCACTGTGATGGCAAAAATGCCTCCAAAAGGAGTGGAAAAGTAGAGCCAGTAGGTAGTAACTAAATTCCAGATAATGAAGCTGAGATAGGAAAGGCCAAAGATCTTCCATTTCCTGTTATGTGCCTGCTTGATCCTGATGCTGTGTTCTGCGTAAAGCAAAGGCACAAAAGCGAAGAACAACAGCAGGGGAAAACCATAAGTAGGCCAGGCCAGGGCCAGTAAAATTCCGGAAAATAAGGCGTACAGGAAGTTTTTCATAGTGAAGTGTGGAAACAAATTTAAGCAATTACCTATAATCAATGAAGAATTAGCAATGATCAATTAACATAAGGAAATCAGTAAGATTTACTCCCTGTTTTTTAATTCCCTGCTGGCGCAGATTTGCAGCCGGTACTATTTTTAAAATGAAATTTCAGCCTCTTTTATCTTGTTTCCTGTTTCTGGCAGTGCTACATTCTTTTTTTCCTATTTTTACAGAAAACAAACCCTATGAGCCTAACCAGACACATTCCCAACGCCATTACATTGGTCAATCTTTTTAGCGGTAGCATTGCAGCCATATTTGCTGTGCAGGGCGACCTGGTGATGGCTGCAATCTTTGTGGCCCTGGGTATATTTTTTGATTTTTTTGACGGACTGGCTGCAAGACTCCTCGATGTAAAATCGGAACTCGGGCTGCAACTCGATTCCCTTGCCGATATGGTTACCAGCGGATTGGTGCCGGGAATTGTAATGTTTCAGCTGTTTAGACAGGCCCTGCCCGGAGCAGCGGCACAATCTACCGACTGGACAGCCGGGCACGACCTGATGGAATGGAATTTTCCGGCTCTCGCTTTGCTAGGGTTGCTTGTTACCCTCGCGTCTGGCTATAGATTGGCAAAGTTCAATATTGATGAGCGGCAAACCGATTCTTTTATTGGCCTACCCACACCCGCAAATGCCTTACTGATATTGAGTCTGCCGCTGATCCTTATTTTTCAGCCACAGCCCGTTTTGGTAGATATAATTTTAAATCCGTGGTTTCTTGGTGCCCTGACCTTGTTCAGCTGTTTTATGCTGAATGCCGAGGTTCCTTTATTTGCCTTAAAATTCAGTAGCTGGGGCTTTGCTGAAAATAAAGTCCGTTACCTGTTCCTGATCTTTTGTGTGGTCCTGCTCATTTTCTTGCAGTTTGCAGCGATTCCTTTAATCATTATCAGTTATGTGGTGATCTCAATGATCACTAATAAAAATGATGATGAGAGGCTGGTGGAAAGAACTTAGGTTGTGGGGCGTGTTTTTTCAGACTGTAGCCTAGAGACTGTAGGGGAGCATATGCCAATTAGCAGATTTTTCACGAAGGAAAGAAGGACAAATATTTTTCAGAAATTTCTCCTGCTCTGGAATAACCCACCTTTCGTCCCTACGGGACATTTTATTCGTGGGAGAACCTTTTACCTATAAGTTGGTCCCTACGGGACCTGGATTTAACTTACGAGTAGAAGTAGAGGTCCCGTAGGGACGTTCTATAGGTAGCTTCAAATATCATTATGAAATTTACGTCCTGTAGGGACGGCATATGAGATAATGCCTTGAGGTAAATTTTGATTACCGATTTTTTTTAAATTATATTGTAAACTCACATTTTGTCCCTACGTGACATTTTATCATGGGAGAAACTTTTACCTATAGTTGGTCCCTACGGGACCTGGATTTAACTATAAATATCAAAATTTTTCCTCTCCAAAATGCCCTTTTAGACACCTTTAGAGAGTGTAAATTGAGGGAAAAGCTGGCGCGGATTTATAATCCGTGCCGGGGAATGCTGTTTAGGAATGCTCAAAATATTTCCTCTTCAAAATGCCCTTTTTGACACTTTATTAGAGAAAGTGCATAGAGGGAAAAGTTAGCTCGGATTTCGAACTTCTGATTCTTGAATCTAAAATTATGAATTGAAAGCTTGCGCGGATTTGCAATCCGTGCCGGGAAATTCTGATTGAATCACTCAAAATATTTCCTCTCAAAAATGCCATTTTAGACACTTCATTAGAGAAAGTTCAAAGAGAGAAAAGCTGGCTCGGATTTCGAATCTCAGATTCTTGAATCTAAAATTATGAATTGAAAGCTTGCGCGGATTTGCAATCCGTGCCGGGAAATTCTGATTGAATCACTCAAAATATTTCCTTTCCAAAATGCCATTTTAGACACTTCATTAGAGAAAGTGCATAGAGGGAAAATTAGCGCGGATTTCGAACCTCTGATTCTTGAATCTAAGATTATGAATTGAAAGCTGGCGCGGATTTGTAATCCGTGCCAGGAAATCCTGATTGAAACCCTCAAAATATTTCCTTTCCAAAATGCCATTTTAGACACTTCATTAAAGAAAGTGCATAGAGGGAAAAATTAGCGCGGATTTCGAACCTCTGATTCTTGAATCTAAGATTATGAATTGAAAGCTGGCGCGGATTTGCAATCCGTTCCGGGGAATGCTGATTAAAACTCTCATAATATTTCCTCTCAAGAATGCCCTTTTTGACACCTGCTTATAATTTAGAGATAGGAAGAATTAAATGGAGAATCGGTAATAATCGTAAATGCAGCTGGCGCGGATTTGCAATCCGTACCTATTATAATCATCCTCAACTCCTAGTAACCGACGATTATTGAAAAATTTTCTTTTTCCGGAGTTCGAAGTTCTGTCCCAGATATACCTTGCGCACCATTTCATCTTCGGCAAGTTCTTCGGGTATTCCTGCTTTAAGGATACGTCCTTCAAACATAAGATAAGTACGATCTGTAATCGCCAGGGTTTCCTGCACGTTATGGTCGGTAATAAGAATGCCTATGTTTTTATTTTTCAATTGGGCTACAATACGCTGAATGTCTTCTACAGCTACCGGATCTACTCCGGCAAATGGTTCATCCAGGAGAATAAAATTGGGATCTGTAGCCAGGGCGCGGGCTATTTCGGTACGCCGTCTTTCCCCTCCACTCAATAGATCTCCGCGGCTCTTGCGGATATGTCCTAATCCAAACTCCTCGATCAAAGACTCCATTTTCATTTGCCGCTCCTTTTTAGAAAGCTTGGTAAGCTCAAGAACACTCATGATATTATCTTCAATACTCAGTTTGCGAAATACCGAGGCTTCTTGTGCCAGGTAACCAATCCCGTATTGGGCCCGTTTATACATGGGAAATTTGGTGATGTTCTCCCGGTCCAGAAAGATCCTTCCGCCATTTGGCTTTATCAATCCTACGATCATATAGAAAGAGGTGGTTTTACCCGCTCCATTTGGGCCCAAAAGCCCAACAATCTCCCCTTGGTTCACTTCCAGGGAAATTCCTTTCACAACTTCACGACCCTTATAGGATTTTACAAGACTTTCGGCGTATAACTTCATTAGATGTTAGAATTGAGTATTGAGTATTGAGTATTGAGACTTTCAAATACCGTGCAATTTTTCATAAAGATAAAAATTGTCCGGAATTCACTCCCCCTTTGGAGGTTGGGGGGCAGAAATCACTCCCCCTTCGGGGCTTCTAACTCCTCCCAAAACTCATACGCTCTTCTCAAGTGTGGGATCACGATGGTTCCTCCCACAAGGGTGGCAATGCTAAGGGCTTCCATTACTTCTTCTTTTGACAAACCTTCTTTATAGCTGGTTTCAAGGTGGTATTTGATACAATCATCACAACGTAAAACGGCCGATGCCACCAAACCCAGGAGTTCTTTAGTCTTTACATCTAAAGCACCCGGGGCATAGGCGTTGGTGTCAAGATTAAAAATACGCTTAATTATTTTATTGTTGTCGCCAAGAATTTTGTCATTCATTTTTTGGCGATATTCATTGAATTCTTCTACCTGATTTTTCATGGCTGTTGTTTTTTTAATTTTCGTGCTTCATTTCGGGTTACAATCCGGGAAATAAAAATACTTACTTCATACAGTACCAACACCGGAATTGCAACAATGATCTGACTCAAAATATCTGGCGGGGTAATTATTGCTGAAAGGATCAACACAATTACCAGTGCAAACTTGCGATACTTTCGAAGAAATTGGGGAGTAACCAATCCTATTTTTGTGAGGAAGTAGATGATTATGGGTAGTTCAAAAATGATCCCACAGGCAACCACCGAAGAGCGTACCAGGCTTATGTAACTTCCAATGTCAAACTCATTGAGTACTACCTCACTTACCTGGTATTTTCCGAGGAAATTGATGGAAAGCGGCGTAACAAGATAATAGCCAAAAAGCACTCCCATAAAGAACAATACCGAAGAGATGAAAATAAAGCCTCTTGCTGTATTTCTTTCATTGGCATACATGGCTGGAGAGATAAATTTCCAGAACTCATATATAATGTATGGAAAAGCGATAATAAATCCCGCAGTGATCGAGGTCCATACGTGGGCAGAGAACTGTCCGCCCATGGTTCTCGATTGTATGGTGAAGGGCATATCTTCAAAACAAAATCCGCCTTCGAGTCCTACAAACGTAGAGAGGCGACAAAGAATGTCATAAGTAAGGAAATCGGCACTAGTAGGGCCAAAGAGTAAGGTGTCAAAAATGAATCCTTTGGCCAGGAAAGCTGCCGTGCCCGCAATTACCACTGCCAAAGACGCCCTGATGAGGTGCCAGCGCAGGTCCTCCAGGTGATCCAAAAATGACATTTCATCGGCAGGTTTTTTTACTTTTGCCATTCTAAATAATTCCTTCCCTTATTAAGTTGTGCAAGTGCACTACCCCGTAATATTTTCCGTCTTTTACAGCCAGGAGCTGGGATATTTTGTTGTCTTCGAGCACGTCTAGCGCATCTACAGCCATAGAATCACTCTCGATGGTCTTTGGATTGGCGCTCATAATGTCTCCTGCGGTTAGTTTAGAGATGTCTGTACTCTTTTGAAGCATACGTCTTATGTCACCGTCAGTTACTATTCCGGTAATTTTGTCATCCTGAAGAACAGCAGTGACACCAAGCATTTTTTCAGAAATTTCAATGATCACCTGTGGCACGGGCGTGTTGGGAGTAACTGCGGGCTTTTGATTCTGATCGGCAATATCGCTCACCCTTAGGTAAAGTCGTTTTCCTAAAGAACCTCCCGGGTGGTATTTTGCGAAATCCTGACTTGAGAACCCTCTGAGGTTCAGCAGGCAAACGGCAAGAGCATCGCCAATTACAAGCTGAGCAGTGGTGCTGGTAGTAGGTGCAAGATTGTTGGGGCAGGCTTCCTTTTCAACAAAAGAATTGAGAATATAGTCTGCTTGTTTTCCCAAAAATGAGTCGATACTCCCTGTTATTGCTATCAGGGGGTTTCCAAAGTTTTTTATGAGCGGGACGAGTACTTTTATTTCGGGAGTGTTTCCACTTTTTGAGATGCAAATAACCACATCGTCCTGAAGTATAGACCCTAAATCGCCGTGAATGGCATCGGCAGCATGCATAAAAACTGCCGGCGTGCCAGTAGAATTTAAGGTAGCAACGATCTTTGTGGCAATAGCGGCACTTTTTCCTATTCCGGTAATTACTACCCTTCCTTTTGATTTATATACTGCCTGCACAGCTTTAGCAAAATTTTGGTCTAATAATTGCTCTAAATTTGCTATAGCTTTGGCTTCAGTTAAAATGGTTTCTCTGGCAACAGAGAGTATTTTTTCTTGAGGTGTCAAATTTGTAGAGTTAGAAATTGTATGGAGTAAAGAAAAACGTATCTTTATTTGATGCAAATGTATGTAAAATTGTAACACAATTGAATGACTTCGCAGGAAATCAATTTACACGAACAACTTAAGAAATACTTTGGTTTTAGCCAGTTTAAGGGCCTCCAGGAGGAGGTTATAAAAAGTATAGTCCATGACCATAACACCTTTGTGGTGATGCCTACCGGAGGTGGTAAATCTTTATGTTACCAGTTGCCGGCACTTATAAAGGAAGGTACTGCAATTGTCGTTTCTCCCCTTATCGCTTTGATGAAGAACCAGGTAGATGCCATTCGCGGAATTTCTTCGGAAAATGGAATTGCCCACGTTCTAAACTCGAGCCTTAACAAAACCGAAGTTAAGCAGGTGAAAGAGGATATCACTAACGGTGTGACTAAATTACTTTATGTAGCACCCGAATCTCTCACCAAAGAAGAAAATGTCGAATTTCTACGCAGCGTACAAATCTCATTTTTGGCCATTGATGAAGCGCATTGTATTAGTGAGTGGGGTCATGATTTTAGACCCGAGTATAGAAATTTAAGACATATTGTAAAGCGAATTGGAGACGATATTCCTATTATAGGTCTAACGGCTACAGCTACGCCTAAGGTGCAGGAAGATATTCTAAAGAACCTTGCCATTACAGATGCCAATACTTTTAAGGCTTCATTTAATCGTCCTAATCTTTATTACGAGATACGCCCTAAAACAAAGAATGTAGATGCCGATATCATCAGGTTCATAAAACAGAACCAGGGAAAATCGGGGATCATTTACTGTCTTAGCCGTAAGCGGGTAGAAGAACTGGCACAAACCCTGCAGGTGAACGGCATATCGGCTGTTCCATACCATGCAGGTCTCGATGCCAAAACCCGGTCAAGGCACCAGGATATGTTCTTAATGGAAGAAGTTGATGTGGTGGTGGCTACCATTGCCTTTGGAATGGGGATTGACAAGCCCGATGTTCGTTTCGTTATCCACCATGACATACCCAAGAGTATAGAAAGTTACTATCAGGAAACTGGCCGTGCCGGAAGAGATGGAGGAGAAGGTCACTGTCTTGCTTTCTATTCTTATAAAGATATAGAGAAGCTGGAGAAGTTTATGAGCGGGAAACCGGTTGCCGAGCAGGAAATAGGACAGGCCCTTTTACAGGAAGTTGTCGCATTTGCTGAAACCTCTGTTTCCAGAAGAAAATTTATCCTTCACTACTTTGGAGAAGATTTTGATGAAAAGACCGGCGAGGGAGCCGATATGGATGACAACGTTCGCAATCCCAAAAAGCAGCATGAAGCAAAGAATGAAGTAGAACTTCTTTTGCGCACGGTGAAGGAGACAAAACAGCTGTACAAATCTAAAGAGGTTGTAAATACCCTGGTGGGAAAATCTAATGCCGTTATCAAGTCACATCGCACCGATGAACACGAACTCTTCGGAAAAGGTGCCGGGAAAGACGATAAATACTGGATGGCTTTGTTACGCCAGGTTCTTGTTGGCGGATTTCTTCGGAAGGATATCGAAACCTACGGAGTTGTAAAACTGACTAAAAAAGGGGAGAAATTCCTGAAAACCCCCGATTCCTTTATGATGACCGAAGACCACATCTATGAAGTGGCCGGTAATGACGGAATAGTTTCCGCAGCAAAATCGGGCGGAGGAACAGATGAAGAGCTGCTCAAAATACTTAAAGATTTAAGGAAGAAGATTGCCAAAGACCTGGGGCTTGCTACACATTTAATTTTCCAGGATCCTTCTTTGGAAGATATGGCTTTAAAATATCCGGTATCGGTTGAAGAGCTGGGGAATATTCACGGAGTAGGAGAAGGGAAAAAATCCAAACCATACAGTAAAAAGTTTGTAGACCTTATTGCCCGTTACGTTGAAGAAAACGACATTACCCGCCCCGATGACCTGGTGGTAAAAACCACAGGGCAAAACAGCGGATTAAAATTATACATTATTCAAAACGTAGACCGTAAGCTTCCTCTTGATGACATTGCAGCAGCAAAAGGCATGGAGATGAACGATTTCATTAAAGAAATGGAGGCGATAGTCTATAGCGGTACCAAACTGAATATCAATTACTGGATCGATGAGATCCTTGACGAAGACCAGCAGGAAGAAATACACGAATATTTCCTAGATGCTCAAACCGATAAAATTGAAGAAGCACTTGATGAATTTGATGGAGATTACGATGAAGAAGAATTGCGTCTCTACAGGATTAAATTTATCAGCGAAGTAGCCAATTAAAGGATAAAGGTCTAAGGAATAATGAATAACAGCCGGAGCGAAAGTTCCGGCTTTTTTTGTTCCTCTATATGAGCCGCGAATCCACAATTTTTTTAATCATCTGCAAAAATCCCCGGGAGACATTATATTCCATTCCTTAACATTCTCCCAATTTTCCTTCCTTTTGTTATTCATTAATCATTAAACCTTATTCATTTCTTTATCTTTGCACTTTAACTTAAAACCAAGACATGAACGACGGATTATATGCAAAACTCCACACCACAAGAGGAGAAATAACTATAAAGCTGGAGCACGAGAAAACACCGGGAACGGTTGGGAACTTTGTAGCCCTGGCTGAGGGAAAACTTGAAAATGAAGCTAAACCACAGGGAACACCTTATTACGACGGACTTAAATTTCACCGTGTGATCCCCGATTTTATGGTGCAGGGGGGTGACCCAAAAGGTACTGGATCTGGTGGGCCGGGTTATCAGTTTGAAGATGAGACCCATCCCGATCTAAAACATGACCGCCCCGGAATACTTTCCATGGCCAATGCAGGTCCCGGTACTAACGGCAGCCAGTTTTTTATTACTCACGTTCCAACTCCGTGGCTTGACGGGAAACATACTGTTTTTGGTCATGTAGTTGAAGGGCAGGATGTTGTTGATGCTATTAAACAAGGTGACATTATAGATAAGGTAGAGATCGTCAGGGAAGGGGAATCGGCTGAGAATTTTAATGCAGTAGAATCTTTCCGTTTGTTCAACGGTGCAAAAGCCGAAAGAGAAGCGGCAGCTAAAAAGCAGCAGGAAGAACTAATGGGAGAGTTGGCCCAGGGATTCGAAAAAACCGGTAGCGGATTACGTTACAAGATGATTGCCACAGGTAACGGTAAACATGCTGAAAAAGGAAAAACAGTTTCAGTTCATTATAAAGGAATGTTACCTGACGGAACAGTTTTCGATTCCTCATACAAAAGAAAACAACCTATCGAATTTCCATTAGGAAAAGGACATGTTATTGAAGGTTGGGACGAAGGAATCCAATTACTGAAAGAAGGCGACCAGGCAAGATTTGTAATCCCTTCAAACCTGGCTTACGGTTCACGTGGTGCCGGCGGAGTAATTCCTCCAAACGCTACCCTAATCTTTGATGTAGAGCTTGTAAAAGTGAAGTAAATATTTACAATTATATAATAAAGAAACCTCAGTATCCCTATGGAAGCTGAGGTTTTTTAATTTTAGACGTTAGACGTTAGACGTTAGCAGATTATTCAATATACAATTTTATTATTCCGGTTGCGGTGTCATCCTCAGGTAAGGTTTTACTTCTTTAAAACCTTTAGGGAATAACTTTTCAGCTTCCTCGTTGGTTACAGACGGACTAATAACCACATCTTCACCCGACTTCCAGTTGGCCGGGGTAGCAACTTTTTTATAAGCCGTTAGCTGTAGCGAATCAATTACCCGTAGTAGTTCCTCAAAATTCCTTCCGGTGCTGGCAGGGTAAGTGATCATCAACTTTATGGTCTTGTCTGGTGCGATGACATAGACTGACCGTACGGTAAGCGTATTATCGGCGTTGGGATGGATCATATCATAAAGATCGGCCACCTTTCGGTCTTCATCAGCAATAATCGGGAAGTTCACAGAGGTGTTTTGGGTCTCATTGATATCTTTGATCCAATCTTTGTGAGACTCCACACCGTCTACACTAAGGGCCATCACCTTTACATTCCGTTTTTCAAATTCGTCTTTATATTTTGCGGCTGCTCCCAGTTCGGTAGTACAAACAGGCGTATAATCGGCAGGATGAGAAAACAGAATTCCCCAGCTGTCACCAAGAAAATCATAAAAGTTGATCTTGCCTTCCGAAGTTTCTGCATCGAAGTTAGGGGCTTTGTCACCAAGTCTTAATGTGCTCATTTTCAACTGAATTTTATGTGAATAAAAGAAGAGTAAAATTAAGGAATATTGATCTTCTATTATTCTATCGCCGTTAAAACTGAGTTAATCTTTTAGCTTTTAGATATCAGATCTCAGATTTGAGACCTGAGAATTTTCTCAACAAATATTCAATATTCAATAATAAATTCTTTATTCCTTTGGAGCGTATTTCCATTTGATGGAGCAGCCAACACTGGGTTTCTGAGGTCCGGGTATGGGGCGGCTGCCTAAAAGTGCATCCAGAGCTTCCCGCAGTTCCCTGCCGTTTAAAGAATGTCCGTTGCCGGGTCGGGAGCTGTCCAGTTGCCCGTGATAGGCCAGTTTTTGTTCCCCGTCAAAAAGGTAAAAATCGGGAGTGCATTCTGCTTTGTAATTCCGCGCTACCTCCTGTGTTCGGTCGTAGAGGTAAGGGAAAGTAAAATTGTGTTTTCGGGCGAACTGCCACATAAGGTCGGGATGATCTTCAGGATATTGGTCTACGTCGTTGCTGTTTATGGCTACAAACCCGAAGCCAAGAACCCTGTAATCATTCGCCACCCTCACAATTTCGTCTACCACATGCTTCACGTAAGGGCAGTGGTTGCATAAAAACATGATCACAGTGCCTCTTTCTCCCTCCACATCAACAAGAGAATACAGGTTTGCCGTGACAGCATCGGGCAGTTCAAAATCTATGATCTGTGTGCCCAGTGGTAAAATATTTGAAGCAGTTTCGGCCATTTGTTTAGGTGCATTTATCTGCTGAAAATACAAATTTTTGGCTACATATTCTTAAAATTCCTATCTTGGTTCTACTTCAATAAGATTTTATGCGCACTTTAGATCAATGGTTTGACGAATATGCCGTAAGCCACCAGAATAAGACCAATCAGCTTATCCATTATGTTTGTGTGCCCGCAATTTTCTTTTCAATAGTGGGCCTGGTGATGAGTATTCCGCCGGGACCTCTTACCGGAATATTCCCCATGTATATTCCATTCTTAGAAAACTGGGCAGTGGTGATTTTGATCCTGGTCCTGATATTCTACTTTAGGTTGTCACTAAGTATGGGGTTTAAAGTCCTTGCCTTCGCGGCATTGTGCATTGCAGGCAACTACTACATATCTCTTGTGGCGTCCTTATGGCTGGTCTCGTTAATTATTTTTGTAGTGGCCTGGATAGGGCAGTTCTATGGACATAAAGTGGAGGGCAAAAAACCTTCTTTTTTGAAAGACCTTCAGTTTTTGCTCATAGGCCCCGCATGGGTGATCAGGAAAATATTTGGGTAATTGAAGTTAAAATTTAGAAGTACGACGTTAGAAGTTTCTGAACCGGAATTTTGAATCTTGCCCCCGATGACGCGTATTTAAAATCCGCGATGCGGATGAAAGCAGAAATGAACCACAAACCACAAACCACAAACAATGAACCACCTCTCCTGGAAGGATTTTGAAAAAGTAGAAATGCGGGTTGGAACTATTATTGAAGTTTCAGATTTTCCTGAAGCCCGAAATCCGGCGTACCAACTCAAGATCGATTTTGGACCTGAAATAGGGATCAGGAAATCTTCAGCTCAAATCACCAAACGCTATTCTAAAGAAGAGTTGCAGGATAGACAGATCATTGCCGTAGTCAATTTTCCGAAGAAACAGATCGCCAACTTCATGAGTGAATGCCTGGTGCTGGGGTCTGTAGGTGCCAAAAATGACATTGTCCTGCTACAGCCCGGAGCCAAAGTTGAAAACGGGCTAAGAGTAGGCTGATTTCATTCTGGTTTTTTAACTTTGCAGCGTGAAAACCTTAGCTGTCTTCTTTTCTCTCGTAGTACTCGTCTTAAACGGCATACCGTGTTGTGCAGATGATTGCCGGGACGATATTGCTCATGAACAAGAGGAGCGTGATTCGCACAGCAATGAACTTTGTTCTCCCTTTTTGAGTTGCGGTGCCTGTAATGCAGTAGTAATACTTCAGGAAGAGCCCTCAAAAATACCTTTTTTGGAACCTGTGTTAGGGAGAGCGTATGTTGAGGCAGAAGAAGCATTGATTTCAGAAATTACTTTCCGCATCTGGCAGCCCCCAAAGAATAGCTGAACAACTTCTCAGGGAATTCTTCCCAAAGCTATTTTTCAATATTAAAATTTCACAATGATTCAAAAGATTTTTCTGCTGTTGGGCCTCGTTTTTATTGGCCTTACAGCAAACGCACAGAACGTGCTCAAAATAAAAGTTATTGATGCCGAAACAGATCAGCCGCTCTATGGCGCCAATGCTTCGATAGCTGGTACTACTATTGGTGCCACGGCAAATGAAGAAGGGGTCATCACTTTAGAGAATATCCCTAATGGTATCCAGATAATAAAAATCAGTTACGTTGGTTTTGCCACTCAGGAACTCAGTTTGGAATTTCCTCTTGCTGAAGAAAAATTTATTCGCATTGAGCTTGCTCCTGAAGGCGAACACATGGAAGAGGTGATTATCTCTGCCACCCGCTCCCGCCGCACCATTGCCGATCTTCCAACCCGTGTTGAGGTGATCTCGGGCGAGGAACTCGGTGAAAAAGGAAATATGAAACCGGGGGATATCAGAATGCTGCTGAATGAAACCACCGGGATACAAACGCAGCAAACATCGGCTACTTCCTATAATTCCAGTATTCGCATCCAGGGGCTCGACGGAAAGTACACGCAGTTGCTAAAAGATGGCTATCCTTTATATTCCGGGTTTTCCGGCGGATTAAGTCTGCTGCAAATCGTGCCGCTAGACCTGCAACAGGTGGAAGTGGTGAAAGGTGCTTCTTCAACTTTATATGGAGGGGGAGCGATTGCGGGGCTTGTAAACCTGGTGTCCGAAACGCCGGGAGAGGAGCGGGAGATCAACTTCCTGCTTAACGGAACTTCTGCTCTCGGCCTAGATGTTAGCGGATTTTACTCCGATACCTTCGGAAAATTTGGAACTACCGTATTTGCTTCTTACAACTACAGCGACCCTTACGATCCTGCCGATATTGGCCTTACTGCAATTCCTGAAGTGAATCGTGTGACCATAAACCCCAAGCTGTTTTACTATCCTTCCAAAAATGCCACTTTAGAGCTGGGAGTGAACACGGTTATCGAGGAAAGAACAGGTGGGAATATGGCATTTTTGGAAGGTGACGATGTTGCAGATCCTTATTTTGAAAGGAACAACACCGAAAGGGTCACCACCCGCGCCGGCTATACACAACTATATAACAACGGCAATTCCCTGATGGTCAAAAACAGCTTCAGCTTTTTTGAGCGGAAGATAGAAATACCCGATTTTACTTTTTCGGGAGACCAGCTGGCCTCTTTCAGTGAAGTGGCTTATAACTTCGGAAGCACCCATCTTGAATGGGTAGCAGGATTAAATTTAGTTTCAGATAAATTCACTCAGGATCCTTTAGAGACTTCCGAAGTAGTAGATTACAACCACATCACTTATGGCGTATTTCTTCAAAATAACTGGCGCATCTCGAATATGTTCAGCCTCGAAAGCGGATTGCGGACAGATTACCAGAACGAGTATGGCTGGTTTGTGCTGCCACGACTTTCGGCCCTCCTCGAATTTTCGGATGCCTGGACCATGAGGCTGGGCGGCGGACTCGGTTATAAAACCCCCACCATCTTTACTGAAGATGCTGAAAGGATCCAGTTTCGAAATGTAAGGCCTATAAATGTTTCTGAAACTGAAGCCGAACGTTCCATTGGGGCAAATTTTGATATCAACTATCGCACAAAACTTTTCGAAGTAATAGATTTCAGCCTTAACACATTGTTCTTCTATACCCGTGTTAATGATCCAATTATGTTATCGGCTGCATTTTCTAACGGAATTAATCAGCATTATGTTTATACACAGCCTGATGGTTACCTCGACACCCAGGGAATGGAAGCGAATTTTAGATTCAAATATGGGAATTTTAAGCTCTTCACAGGTTACACCCTTGCCGATGTGAATGAGCATTATTTTGGAGAGACCTATGAGGCGCCACTCGTTGCACAACACCGGCTGAACAATGTTCTTGTTTATGAAATCCATGAGAAACTGGTAATAGGTCTGGAAGGATATTACTTCGGAAGACAAAAGCTGGAAGGCGGAATAACCGGGCAGGACTACTGGATCTTCGGGTTAATGACCGAAAAGAAATGGGAGAACTTCTCTCTGTTCCTCAATTTTGAGAATTTCACCGATACCCGGCAAACCCGCTTTGATGACATCTACACCGGATCAATTTCCGATCCACAGTTCCGGGACATCTATGCCCCTGTAGACGGATTTGTGATCAACGGTGGGATAAAAATTAGCCTCTAATTGTTGCCTGTTGCGGGTTGCGAGTTGCGGGATTCGGGATACGGGTTTTTATTTAAATGTAGACTTTGAACTTTTGAACTTTAAACCTTGCCTCCATTAAACTTTCCTCGTAACATCCCCTCAACCGAAGGGTGGCCGCAGGCCTGGTTGGATAGTGTGTTCAAATCTAAAATTAAATATTTTGAGGATTATCTTCGCCCTTCTAAAATCGTACTTTTAATTTTGCTGTTATGGAAAACGATAGATTCGAAAAAAGACTGCATTACGCTTATATTCTAAGCATGATCACCATTGGCTATAATTTAGTCGAAGGTGGGGTGTCTACCTTTTTTGGAGCCAGTGATGAAACCCTCGCACTGTTCGGATTTGGTCTGGACAGCTTTGTAGAGGTACTTTCGGGAGTGGGAATCGCCCACATGATCTACAGAATGAAAAGGAATCCTGTGACAGAACGTGACGGTTTTGAAGTGACAGCATTAAAAATTACCGGCACTGCCTTGTACATTCTTGCCGCCGGACTCGTAGTGGGCGCTGTACTGGCCGTCATCAACAAATCTGAACCCGAAACCACTCTTGCCGGGATCATTGTTGCCGTGCTTTCTATACTTACTATGTATTTTTTGTACCGTGAAAAAATAAAAGTAGGAGAGGAGCTGGAGAGTCAGCCAATCATTTCAGACGCTAAATGCACAAAAACCTGTTTTTACCTTTCTTTCATTCTGCTTGCCTCTAGCCTTCTTTACGAGCTGTGGCAGATTCCCTATGTCGATGCCCTGGGAAGTCTTGGTATTGCCTGGTATGCCTGGAAAGAAGGAAAGGAAGCCTTTGAAAATGCAAAATCGAAGAGTTTGAGTTGTAGTAGTGATTGTTGTTAGTAGTATTGAGTACAGAGAATTGAGTAGTTAGTCTCTGGCAATCTTGGGCTAAAGCCCTTGCTCATTGGAATTTTATAAACTCAGTGGCAATTCCAAATTTTGATTAAGATAGTCTATCCATAAATAGCCTCCGGCTTTAGCCGGAGGTAAAAATTGAGGCCGCTAAGGGCTTTAGCCCAAAAACACAGGGTTGCAAAAATGCCATTTTTGCAACCCTGTGTTTATTTATTATCTCAATACTCAGTACTAACTACTCAATACTAATTTACATTTCATCCCCAAAGAACACCGCATTCATCAACAGTTTATTGGTTCCATACCAAAAGGCCCGGAAGTTAGTGTTGTCTGTAAACAAAATAACATTTCCTCTTCCCAGTGACTTATGCTTAAAGGGAACAGTTCCCGGTAGAAGTTCCAGGTTTTCCTCACTAATATATCCGCTTAACAGGGGCTTTTGGGTGTAGATGATCGGATTTTTGTAAGAAGTGGAATCGGCTTCTACAAACAGGGTGGTATCTCTAAAAAGTGCGATTTTATCATCTTTATAACCAAAGTTGATTGGGTGGGAGCGATCCTGTTTTGCTTCAAAAATAGCGCCGCCAATACCTTGCGCGCCTCTAAAATCCTGTCGCTGCTCAAAAGTGACATTTTTGGCCTGCACTTCATTCTCTTTGAATTCCAGATCAAGGAATTCATTTTTATCGAACCAGGTAGCTGCATTTTTGTAACCTATCAAAGTCCCGCCATTACGGACCCATTCTTTCAGCTTTTCAGCATCTTCCTGATCCAGGGCACTGCCCCAGGAGTTGGAAAGTATGATATCGGTATAGCGGCTGAGGTTGGTGCGTGAGAAATTTTTAAGATCGAGTTTGGTGATCTTCATGTCATACCGCTGATCAAAAAGGTGCCAGACCTCCCCTGCATCGTAGGGGGTAATGCCTTCGCCAACTAATAAAGCAACCTTTTGTGGCTCAAGGGCTCTAAACTGGTTGCTCCCAAGGTTTATTCCTCCAGTGAGGCCGGTATTGGCCGCAGAAATGTCAACATGAGCATCTTTAGCTACTTTTACCAGGAAATCGTAGATCTCATTGGCATCCATTTCCTGGTTTTGAGCCGGAACCATGATAGTGCCGTAATCATAATTTTTGGTGCCCAGCTGAAAAGGCTGCATGGCCACTTTTGCGCGTAATCCTTTATTCAATATTTGATTGAGGGCTTTTGGAGCTTCATAAGCGTGCCATTCCATGAGGTAAGCGTAGTCACTTTTCTCAGGAAGGTCTACTGAAGGTCTTGTAAGGCTGTCTATTTTTGAGCCTGCAACATTTATTTTGGCTTCATCTGTGAAGTCGAGGTTAAATGCCAGCGGGAAAGACCAGGCCGATATATCATAGAAAAGGCTGTCTTCAAATGTAGTTCTTCGTTCAAACATGGCTTTTAAAAGCCTTTGCTGTTTCTGCTTTTTTGGCACCACATAACTGCTCTGGGGGTTGAAAATGTTCCCGTCTTTGCTGAATTCTTCCTGCAGTTTATGCACTTCTACTTTGTGGCGCTTCAGGATTTCGGCTAAATGATAGGCTGAAGAGGCATCTTTGCTGTTTCCGAAGACATACGCTCCTTTTTCGGCTTCCCTGCGTGCGTTCTGGTAAAAGTTGCGTTGGTAATCAAGTAGCTTTACCCGCATCTCTTTGGCAGCTTTTAATGTGGAAAGCGCAGCAGTGAACTGGTTGCGGATGGTAAAGGGAAAAGTAAGGATCCCGTTATCGGTTTCCTGCGCATGTCCGCGCGAACTTCCCTGTTCAAATAGGATCCCGACGCTTCCCTGGATATCCGGGAAAGTAGAGCCTTTACCATAGTAGAAATCGTCGTAATTCTCTTCGGTATAATAAAGGGAGCCAATATTGTCAAGGGCTGCAGCGTGGTAGGTGCCAATTTCTTTTGTGAGCTCCTGGTTGAGGTTTGGCGTAAGCGGATGGGTCCTGGAAGGAATTCCCGGCTGGAAAAAGAAAGAAGAATTTGATCCCATTTCGTGATGATCTGTAAGAACGTTGGGGTACCAGTTGTGGAAGGTTTCTATTCTCGCCCTGCTTTCGGGGAGTTGCACCGGCAGCCAGTCGCGGTTCATGTCAAACCAGTAGTGGTTGGTGCGGCCGCCGGGCCAGGTTTCATCGTATTCCCTGTCTTGCGGATCGGGGTTGATGTTTGCACTTTTATTGGTATTTACCCACGACGCAAATCTTTGCAGCCCATCTGGGTTAAATACCGGATCGAAAAGGATGACGGTATTCTTCAGTAATTCTTCAATTTCGGGTCCTTCGGCAGCGGCCAGGTAATATGCGGCCAAAATTGCGGCGTTTGCACCACTGGCTTCATTTCCGTGGATGGAAAACCCCTGATTCACGATCACGGGCATTTCAGAAGTATTGATATTTTCTGAACCAGGTTCTGTCAACGCCACATGTTGTTGACGAATTTCCTCGAGCTTGTCACGATTTTCTTCCGAAGTAATTGTGAGCAGCACCAAAGGCCTTTTTTCATAGGTAAAGCCCCTGTTTTCAATACTAATTCGGGGTGAAGTTTGTGCCAGAAAATGCATGTAGATCAAAACCTGGTCATGGCTGGCATGCCATTCGCCGGGAACGAAATCGAGCACGTCCTGTGGTGTGGGAATAGCAGGGTTATAAGTAACATCTTGTGGCAGGTAGTATGAGAGATCCAGTTCTTCCTGTGCAGAGAGCTGTAAATTCAATAAAAATAAAAGGGCAACAATAAAGGTTCTCATAAATGACATTTTTGACACTACAATATAAAAAAACCGCCCAGGGTTTGCCTGGACGGTTTTAAAATGCGTGTATTTTTAACTAAATATCGTCGAAACTTATATCAGTAAAAGCAGCGGCAGATGGAGCACCGGCTGTTTCAACCTTCTTTTGCTCATCTTCTTCGTATTCTTTCTTAAAGTTCTTTTGATGGCGTTCGCTAATCACTTCTTCCCCTTTTTCATCAAGAATAAAGTCGGTCATCTCTTGCAGGATCTCATTAAAACCGGCGAAATCTTCTTTGTAAAGGTAGATCTTGTGCTTTTTGTAGTGGAAAGATCCGTCTTCATTGGTGAATTTTTTGCTCTCGGTAATCGTCAGGTAGTAATCGTTTGCCTTAGTCGCCCTAACATCAAAGAAATAGGTGCGTCTTCCGGCTCTCAAGACCTTGGAAAAAATCTCTTCTTTTTCAATCGTTCCATTGTCGCTCATAATCAAAATATCTTTTACGGTTTGTAAATCATAGGTTCAAAAATCTAAAAAAAATTAACATTCCGCAACAAATTTTTACATTTCTTTTTCACTCAGTTGTTTTAAATAGAGCTCACGATAATAACCTTCAGCCTCAATGAGTTGCTGGTGAGAACCGCGTTGGGTGATCTCGCCGTCTTCGAGGATGATGATCTTATCGGCATTTTTGACCGATGAGATTCTATGGCTTACGATTATAGTGGTCTTGTTTTTACTGATTTTAAAAAGGTTATTGAGAATTTCTTCTTCTGTCTCTGTGTCTACTGCGGAAAGGGAATCGTCAAAAAGAAGGATTTTTGGATCGTGAACAATAGCCCGGGCGATAGAAACGCGCTGCTTTTGTCCTCCAGAAAGGGTGATTCCGCGTTCTCCCAATACGGTGTCGTAGCCTTTGCTGAAGCCTTCAATATTCTTGTGAACCGCGGCATTTTTAGCAGCTGCTATGATCTCTTCTTCAGTAGCATCGGCCTTACCAAATTTGATGTTGCTCCTTATCGAATCACTGAACAAAAAGGCATCCTGCGGCACATAACCAATGCTTTTTCGCAGTTCCCTGAGGTTCATGTTCTGTATGTTTTTTCCGTCTATGGTGATCTCGCCTTTCTCTACGTCATAAAGCCGACCAATAAGCTCCAGGATGGTAGATTTACCCGATCCTGTTTTTCCTATAATGGCCAGGGTTTCTCCACTTTCCACCTCAAAAGTGACATTTTTGAGGGCTGTGATGTTGGTGTCTTCATAGGTGAAAGTGACATTTTTAAAGGCAATGGCACCCTGCACGTCTTCGGGTTCATGAGACGGGTTTTGTATTTGTGGTTCCTCGTTCAAGAACTCGTTGATCCTTTTTTGAGAAGCTGCGGCCTGTTGCACAATAGAGGTGACCCACCCTACGGTGGCAACGGGCCAGGTAAGCATATTCACGTAAAGCAGAAATTCTACGATCACTCCCAGCTCTTCAATTTCACCATTGATGAATTTTTTCCCACCTATATAGATCACCAGGATATTACTGGCGCCTATAAGAAGAACCATGAGGGGAAAGAAGAAGGCCTGCACTTTTACCAGGTCAATATTCTTTTCTTTATTCTCATTTGAGAGGGTGACAAATGAGCTGTTGGTTTGAGGTTCGAGTCCGTAGGATTTTATTACTGAAATTCCGCTGAAACTTTCCTGCGTAAAGGTGTTGAGCTTTGATAAATACTGCTGTACAATGGTGCTGCGTTTGTTAATGGCAACACTTAGCTTATAGATGGCAAAAGAAAGTATGGGCAGGGGAGTGATCACGTAAAGGGTAAGCTCTGGGGCCTGTAGGAACATGTACGGGATCACCACAATAAAAAGGATCCCGGTTTGCACGCTGTACATAAATGCAGGGCCGGCATACATTCTCACCTTGGAGACGTCTTCACTTATCCTGTTCATTAGGTCTCCTGTGCGATTCTTTTTGTAAAAATTAAGGGAAAGGTCCTGGTACTTTCTGTACACTTCATTCTTCAGGTCGTATTCAATATGCCTGGAAACCACAATAATGGCCTGCCTCATAAGAAAAGTGAACAGCGCTGCCATTAAGGTTGCCCCCAGAATAAGAAGAATGTTGTTCATGAGCTCGGTACGCAATACAGCTTCCGAAGTAATATCGCCATTCACATATTCTTCAATGGCAGTAGTAGATTCCCCAATAAAGCGGGGGGTGAGAATGGCAAAGACACGCGCCAGGATGGTGATAAAGATCCCAACGATGAGGTGCCATTTGTATTTGTAAAAGTATTTATTTAAATGTTTAAGTTCTTTCATAGGGCTGCACCGGCTGAATTTTCATTTTTACATTTTTGTTGAAGAACAAGGTTACTAAAATGAAATATTATTTATTTTTGCTGCGAAATATTTCGAATAATGAAATTCATTCTAAATTACTAAACTAATGAAAGTGGATGTTCTAAAGGCAAATGAACTTAAAAAAGCCGCTCCGGTCTTTGGGCAGCTTTCCTTTGATGACCATGAACAAGTGGTTTTTTGCAACGACAAAGATACAGGTTTAAAGGCAATAATTGGAATTCACAATACAGTTTTGGGTCCTGCCCTTGGTGGTACCCGTATGTGGAATTACAGCAGTGAATGGGAAGCTCTTAATGATGTACTTCGTCTTTCACGAGGCATGACCTTTAAGAGTGCGGTTACCGGGTTAAACCTTGGTGGCGGTAAAGCTGTGATTATTGGAGATGCTAAAACAGAGAAAACTCCCGAGTTGATGCGGAAGTTTGGAGAGTTTGTAAATTCTTTAGGCGGAAAATACATCACTGCCGAAGATGTGGGTATGGAAACTGCCGACATGGATACCGTACGCGAGGTGACCCCTTATGTTACAGGTATTTCTGAAGCTAAAGGTGGTGCAGGTAATCCTTCTCCTGTAACAGCTTATGGCGTTTACATGGGGATGAAAGCCGCGGCAAAGTTTAGATATGGAAGCGATGATTTACAGGGAAGATCTGTTCTTGTACAGGGGATAGGCCATGTAGGTGAAGCCTTGGTTGATTATCTGGCTAAAGAAGGTGCAAATGTGGTTATAAGTGATATTAATCAGCAAAAATTAACTGAAGTTCGGGATCGCTATAATGCAACCATCTATGGTGGTGATGATGTGTATGGTGCAGACGTTGATATCTACGCCCCCTGTGCCCTGGGAGCTACAATAAATGACCAGACTATTGACAGGTTCAAAGCCTCAATTATTGCAGGAGCTGCTAATAACCAATTGGCCAGTGATGTAAAGCACGGGCATATTCTTAGGGAAAAAGGGATTGTATATGCGCCCGATTTTCTTATCAATGCCGGTGGTATCATAAATGTTTATGCTGAACTGGAAGGCTACGGAAGAAAAGAGATCATGGAGAAGACGCAGAACATCTACAATACCACGCTTGAGATCCTTAATGCGGCTGAAGCTGAAGGAATATCTACCCATGAAGCTGCTCTTAAGGTGGCACAACAAAGAATCACCGACAGAAAAAATCTCAAATAAGCCACGGGATTTTTTAATTTAATAGTATTTTTGCCGGGCGAAAGGGAAAAACCTTTCGCCCTAATTTTTTAAAGTTCTTTTACAGCTATGTTGACCAGAAGACATATCAGGGTTAAAGTAATGCAGTCTCTGTACGCCTATTCCCAGAGTGAAAATGATAACCTGAAGGCAGAGGAGAAATTCCTGCTCAAGAGTATGGATGAGATGTATGATCTATATCTTTTACTGCTAGATTTAATCGTCGAAATTAAAGATCATGCCGAGGATTACCTTGAAAAATCCCAGCAAAAACATTTGCCTTCTGAAGAAGATGTAGATCCCAACCGCAAGTTTGTCAACAATGAGTTGATCGCGCAGCTTAAGCAACACAGGTCGCTGAACATAGAGCTGGAAACCCGCAAGCTCAATAACTGGAAGAATGATAACGAGTACGTAGAAATCCTGTGGGTCGAGATTAGAAACAGTGATCGCTACAGAGATTACATGACTACCCGTACTTCAAGTTTCAAGGAAGACAAAGAATTTGTAATTGCCATCTTTAGAGAGATCATTGCTCCCAACGAAAAACTTTACGATTACCTTGAAGATAAGAAGATCACGTGGGTAGATGATTTGCCACTGGTGAACACAGCCATTGTAAAGATGTTACAGAAGTCATCACAAGGTAAAGACCAGGCTTTAACCAGACTTTTTAAAAGTTCAGATGATAAGGACTATGCCGTAGAGCTTTTTAGAAAAACTTTGCTTAATGATAGCAGCCTGGCTCAGGAAATGGAGGGGAAAACCCCGAACTGGGACAAGGAAAGGATTGCAGATTTAGATACAATTCTCATCAAAATGGCTATCTGTGAATTTTTGAAATTTCCATCTATTCCTGTTAAGGTTACTATTAACGAATATTTAGAAGTTGCCAAAGAATACAGTACCCCTAAAAGTAGTATTTTTATTAACGGGGTACTTGACAAACTCTCTAAAGAGTACAGTGATAATAACAAGCTTAATAAAATGGGGAGAGGCCTTATGTAGTCTTTCAAATTTTCTTAATTTTATCCACTTTAACCATAAATTGTAAATCATGAAAAAAGGAATTTTATTACTGGCATTGATTGCTGCGTTTAATTTTACTTCCTGTAAAGACAATGCAGCCGAAAAGGTACAGGCAGAGAACGTAGAAGAAGCAGCACTACGTGATTCACAGGATGTAGTCTATCCTCAACTTAGTTTCGAAAATACAGAACACGATTTTGGAACTATTGCACAGGGTACCAATGTTGAGCATACCTTTACATTTACCAACACCGGGAAAGCCCCACTTGTTATCACTAATGCTTCCAGCTCTTGTGGATGTACAGTGCCTACCTGGACAAAAGAGCCTATTGCTCCGGGAGAAACAGGAGAAATGGTAGTGAAGTTCAACGGTAGCGGACAAAACCAGGTGACCAAAACAGTAAATATTACAGCTAATACCGAAACCGGGAAAGAGCAAATTAAAATTAAAGCTTTTGTAGAGCCTAAGGCCCAGTCTTAAGCATAAAAAAAGCAACAATACCACCCTATGGATCAATTAGCCCAGTTTGCCCCAATTATTTTAATGTTTATCGTGGTGTATTTTTTTATGATACGCCCTCAAATGAACCGTGCCAAGAAAGAAAAACAATTCTCCTCAGAAATTAAAAGAGGCGACAGGGTTGTTACAAAAAGCGGAATGCACGGTAAAATAGTTGATTTTAGCGATAAACTCAATGCAGTAATTATAGAAACCGGAGCCGGAAAAATCACTTTTGACAGATCTTCCATTTCAATGGAAATGAGCCAGAAGTTAAACGAACCGGTGAAGGAAACAAAATAGTTCCCTTAAGGAATTAATTAAAGAAGGTCTTGCGCAGTTGCGCAGGACCTTTTTTGTTACAATAAACTCATCAATTGCTCCTTGTTCTTCGTCCTTAAAATGGAGGGGCATGGAAGAGCTTGCTTAGTAGGACGCATGAAACGAAGAGGCAAAAATAGTTGTGTTGTAGTTTAATAGAGATTAGCTCTCACTTTCCAAAAATGTCATTTTTCAATGGTATTTTGGAACTAGATGGTGGAAATCATTTTTTGGATAAACAGGGGCCTTCAGGAGGTGCTGAAATAAACTAATCTGAAAGTGGCAGGAACAAAAAAGCTGTCTTAAGAACTACGCAATGTTATTGTGAATGAGATTCAGCTTAACAAAAATAGTGTCTTAAGACAGCCTTATATATTGATTAAGAATTACTATGCCTGCGAGGCCGTGTCTTCACTGGCAGCTTTTTCCTGTGCTTTACGTTCTTCCAGGAATTCCTCCAGACTCTTTCCGTAGAGGGAACTTTTTACTTCAGGAGTAAGGGATTTGTAAATAGTGTCCAGGTATTTTATGTTGGCATCATAGACTTCAGAAATAGCAAGATAAGGTGCTATTTCAAGGTCTTTATTATTTAGGGCAAAGTTTACAGTAAAAAGATATCTCCTTCTTAAAAGTTTGTCATATTCAGCATTGGCCGAGTCGAGTGACTGGGCGTTCTCTTCCTGTTGGGCTGTTATACTTTGCTGGATAAGTTCAAGGTTGCGCGTGTTGAACCTGTTCATCATAGATTGGTACTCCATAAGTTTCTTTTGATTCTCTGACCCTTCTACTATGGCATCGTTTTCAAATTTCTTAAGAGTAGTGTTGATGATCATTTCTCCTGGTTCAGCAAAAAACATCACCCGGTCATCATAAATATTATTGTCTTTTTTGTTGAGGTACAGGTATAGGATTTGCGGACTCTCAATAGAGGCTTCAAAAGAGAAGGTCTCATTTCCCTTTACAACTACAGAGTCAATGTTTACAAGACTGGTGTCTTCAACTTTTTGTAAATAGAGGGTTCCTTTCTTAAGTCCCTGAACTTTTCCTGTAATCTTTAGGTTTTTTTCTTCAGAAGAACAAGCCGCCAATAAAAGGGTGGCAAGCACTAATAATGCCGTTTTTTTCATTTAAATTATGTGTAAAAAAGTGTGCGTAAATATCCTAAAAAAATCTTTTTAATCTTAGCTTCCGGCAGCAATCTGCATTAAAATTGTACTCAAAATAGCGCCGTAAGTTCCCACTACATATCCAAACACAGCCAGCAATACCCCAACAGTGGCCAGTGAAGGATGAAAGGCTGCAGCAACAACCGGTGCAGATGCCGCCCCGCCCACGTTTGCCTGGCTTCCCACAGCAAGGAAGAAGTAGGGGGCTTTAATGAGTTTGGCCACAAGAATAAGTAAACCGGCATGAATCCCCATCCAGATAAGTCCTATTCCAATAAGTCCCGGGTTATCAAAGACCATGGTGAGGTCCATTTTCATACCAATAGTAGCCACGAGAAAATATATAAAAACACTTCCCAGCTTACTGGCCCCGGCACCTTCATATTCTTTCGCCCTTGTAAAAGAAAGAAAGATTCCTACTGCAGTTGCAATAGAGATCATCCAGAAAAAGGAAGATGCAAAAGAAGATAATGCTGATTTATTATCCCGGAAAGCTTCAAAATTAGAAGAAAGGAAAGCCGAAATACCATCGGCACTCCAGTGAGCAAAGCCAACAGCACCAAAAGCAAGGGCGAGCATGATCATAAGATCTGCAAGGGAAGGATTGCGGTTAACACTTTCGGCATAAGCGGTAACTTTTTTCTTCAGGTCTTGTATAGCCGAATTATCTGCACGAAGCCATTCATCAATCCTGTCACTTTTGCCAATTCCCATGAGGAGAATCGCCATCCATAGATTGGCAACTACGATGTCTACCAGCACCATTCCGCCGTAAAGATCGGGGTTGTACTCAAAGATCTCAAGCATGGCAGCCTGGTTGGCACCACCACCAATCCAGCTTCCTGCAAGGGTTGAGAGGCCTCTCCAAACTGCATCGGGGCCAACACCTCCCACAGTTTCGGGCGAGAAGGTAGAGATGATAAGAATAGCAATAGGTCCGCCAATAATGATTCCAATGGTTCCTGTGAAAAACATGATGAGCGCTTTTGGCCCCAGGTTGAATATGGCTTTAAGGTCTATACTCAAGGTCATTAATACCAGCGATGCCGGTAGCAAATAACGACTGGCTACAAAGTACAGGTTTGAAGTCTCATCAGAAATTATGTTCAGGGAGTTTAGGATTGCCGGAATGAGGTAACACATCAACAGCGCCGGTACTACTTTGTAGAATTTATACCAGAAACCTTCTTTTTTGGAAGAAGTGAAGAATACGAAACCCAGGGCCAGCATTAGTAGTCCTAATACAATAGCATCATTGGTAAAAAGGGGAAGATTGTCCATAAATTGCCTTTAAAAAGCGGCAAAATACGACATTTAGAAGTGTCTTAAAAATTAGTTAAGCTTAAAGAGCTGTTGTAAACTTTTGGCTACCCCATCTTCGGTATTGTGGTGAGTTACCTGCCTGGCAATTTTTAAAATTTCGGGCCTTGCATTTCCTACTGCAATTCCCATTCCTGCAGCCTCAAGCATGTCAAAATCATTATAATTATCACCAAAAGCGATGGTTTCTTCCATTTCGTAATTAAAATGATGCTTCAGCAGATATTTTACAGCCGTAAGTTTAGAAACTTCCTTGTTTGTCACTTCCAGATAAGTGTCTTTAGAACGGTACAGGTGTAATTGATTCTTATACCTCTCAAAAAGGTGCTTTTCAACAGCATTTATTTTTTCTGCTGTGCCCATACACATAATTTTATGAGCCCCTGTTTCGCTGGGTTTCCAATCTTGAAGTACCTCGTGTGTGGGTTTAACCTGCGGAGTTACGCGGGTATTGTTTTCTTCTCTTTTGGCCCATTCATCCATTTGAGGTACATACCAGTCTTTGTCATTGTAGAGGCTGAGATGACAATTTAAACTGCTGTTGAAGTAATGTAGGTCATCTATAATGCTCCACGGAATTTCTTTAGACTGCACAGGTTGCCCTTCTATATACATCAAAGCGCCGTTATAGCAAATAAGCGGTTGGTGAGAAATATTTAGCTCTTCCTGAAGGTGTGTCATTGCCTGGGGCATTCTGGAAGAAATAAGCACCACGGGCAGCTCTTTAGGGAGTTGACCAAAGACTTCTAAGGTGAGCTGTGATAGTTGCCGGTCTTTATTTAGAAGCGTACCGTCAATATCTGAAAATATAATTTTATACTTCATTTTGTAGATTGAAAGAGGGGCATAAAGCCAAAGATGTATCTTCCGTAAAGGTAGCATTTCGGGCTTTTCTTTACAAGCCTGTTCAAAAATGGCAAATCGAGGCAGGATTTTTGAAGATGCTCCAAATAATGGTTGCCTTTTTCTATATTTACGCACCCAAAAATTCAACTTTATATGAAAATTTATTTACTTGTTACAGCCTTTCTTTTTACCAGCTTTACTTTTGCGTCAGATAGTGATTGGGGTAGAACGGGGCATAGAGCTACGGGTGAAGTAGCCGAACAACATTTATCCAAAAAAGCGAAGGCTAAGGTGCGGGAGCTCCTTGATGGTATGAACCTGGCTTTTGTATCTACTTTTGGAGATGATATTAAGAGTGATCCGGCTTACCGTAAATACAGTCCGTGGCATTATGTAAATCTTGAACCCGGTGAGACAGCATATTCTGAAGAGAAAGCGAATCCTGATGGTGACCTGGTACATGGAATAAATACTGCTATTTCAGTTTTAAAAGATAAGAATGCCTCTAAGGAAGAAAAGGAACTCCACCTGAAGTTGCTCGTGCATTGGTTAGGAGATTTACACCAGCCTATGCATGCCGGGCGTGGTGAAGATAAAGGTGGAAACGATATACAGGTAAGATGGTTTGGAAGTGGTTCAAACCTTCACCGGGTGTGGGATAGTGAAATGATCAACGACTTTGATATGAGCTATACCGAACTTGCCCACAATACAGATAAGCTCTCAAAAGAAGAAATCCAAAAAATCCAAAAAGGTTCTGTACTTGACTGGATGTATGAATCAAAACAACTTGCCAATAGAGTTTACGACTCGGTTGAAGTAGGCGAAAAACTTGGATATAAGTATATGTATGAGTGGTTCCCTGTAGTTCATGATCAGGTTCAAAAAGGCGGAATTAGACTTGCCGCAATCCTGAACGAGATATATAAATAATACTTTGCCACCGTAAAAGGAAACTGCCTTAAAAGCTATTTCGATGCATCAGGATCATTCTGAGTTTAAAAACTCGATAAATGCTGATGTGAACACGTTACAGACGTTGAAAGAAGTTGGCTTTTAAGGCAGTTTTTTTTGATTATCAGTATTTACTTTTGAGAAGCATTAACAATATTTTTATAAGTTTTAATAAAACTTTAAAATTTATTGCATAAGATGCTAAAAATAAATAATTTGGCTTTCCCCATTTTATAGAACTTAACATGTCGCAGCATTGAACTCAAAATTCGTTTCTCTTTGTTTCGCAGTATGGGTGTCGGCCTTAAGCCTTGCTCAAACTGAAGAAGAGATTTCGGGTGACAGTATCCGGAAATTACTGGATATGTCTACCGGGGCTATGTATGAATACGAGTATAGCAAAGCCATTGATTACTCTCTTCGTTTAATACAGCTGGCAGAGAAAAAAGAAGACTATTACAACCTTTATCACGGTTACAACAACCTCGGGATCACTTATGATGAGTTGCTGGACACCATACGGGCCCGCAAGAGCTATGAAAAAGCTTTAGGGTATGCCGAGCTCGTTAATAACGATACTCTTTTATGGTGGGCTTATAATAACCTGGGTAATATTTTCACTTCCAATAAGGAAACGATCGAGCAGGGGTTTGCCTATTATGATAAAGCCATAGAAGCCGCTTCACACCTCAATGACCCCGATAGCAGGGCTACGCCTTTACTCAACAAGGGATGGACGTATCTCGACCTTAAGAGGTATGACGAGGCATACCCGTACCTGTTGAAGGTAGAAAAGATCATTAAAGATTTTAAAGACCCTTTCATTCATACACAATTAGCCTCACTTTTTGGTATTTACCATTCCGGTAAAAATAATTATGAAAAATCGAGAAAGTACTTCGAGGAGGCTATAAAGATCGCCGAGAAAGACTCTCTTATTCTTGATGCTGTTACTGCTTATGACGGGTACGCCAAAGTTCTCTTCAAAAATGGCGAATATGAAGAGGCTTACAGGGCACTCGAAAAATATGTGGAATATGATGCATTGCTGTACGAAAAGGAAAAACTGAAGCAAATGGAAGCCTCCCAGGCTCGTTTTGAAACTCAGCAGTACCGCGAGAACCTGGAAACTGCTGAAAGAGAACAGCTCTACAAGGATCAGGTAATTGAGAAATCTGAACAGATTTCTGCAATTATGCTCATTTCCCTTACCCTAATGCTTCTGTTTATTCTACTCCTTATCAGAAATAACAAGTCAAGGAAGAAGCTGATTCATCAGCTAAAAGAAAACAATAAAGAACTGCTTTCAGCAAAAGAAAAGGCTGAACATTTATCCCATTTAAAAAGCAGGTTTTTCTCTACTGTGAGCCATGAACTTAGAACGCCACTTTATGGAGTGGTGGGCCTAACATCTCTCTTACTGGAAGATAACAACAATAAAAAACTCGAGGGTGACCTTAAGTCTCTCAAATTTTCTGCCGATTACCTGCTGGCATTAATTAATGATGTCTTGCAGATGAACAAGATGGAATCCCGCCTGGTTTCCCTGGAGAATACGCCTTTCAACATTCATGGTTTGATGAAGGGGATTGTGAAATCCTTTGAGTTTACGCGGCATCAGAATTCCAATACTGTAGAATTACAGATTAGTGATAATATTCCGCGTACGCTAATTGGTGACTCGGTGCGTCTTTCTCAAATCATCATGAACCTTGTTGGCAATGCAGTTAAATTTACGGAACGCGGAAAGGTTTGGATAAAAGCCAACTGCATAAGCTGTGAGAATGGAAAATGTCTTATTTATTTTGAAGTTGGTGATACAGGAATGGGAATTCCTGAAAATAAGCAACAGGAAATATTTGAAGAATTCTCACAATTAAAAGCAAATAACTATAACTATCAGGGTACAGGGCTGGGGCTTCCTATTGTAAGAAATTTGCTGAAATTGTTCAATTCTGAGATTCACCTTAAAAGTGAGGAAGGTAAAGGCTCTGTCTTTAGTTTTGAGATTCTTTTTGAAAAATCTGATACAGAGGAAGCTGTTACGCAATCTGGCGATTTGGAAATATCTGAAGAAAGTGTGCTAAAAAAGGCACTTATTGTAGATGATAACCGCATTAATCAGGTAGTTACCAGGAGGATCCTTGAAAAACGGGATTTTGAATGTAAAGTTGCCGGAGATGGTTATGAGGCAATAGCACTTTTAAAGCAAGAAGATTTTGGACTGGTCTTGATGGATGTCAATATGCCGGGCCTAAGCGGGATGGAAACCACCCGGCTTATTCGGAAATTTAATCCCGAGGTTCCTGTTATTGCTTTAACAGCGGTAGAAATACAGGAGATGCGGGAAGAAATCCTTACTTCCGGAATGAGCGACATTATTGTAAAGCCTTATGACATTCCTACATTCTTCAGTACAATCTATAGAAACCTGAAGGTTGCAGTAAACGCTGATGAGGAATAATTAATAATCTATTATCCCGGAGTCTCAAAAATGTCATTTTTGAGTAACATTTTTGGTGCTGGTACTAAATAAAAAAACCGCTTCCCTGTCATCAGGAAAGCGGTTTTTGATTTGTAAGCTTACTGGCTTTATTTGATCATATCAAAGCTGCGCTTAATAAAGGAAGTCAATTCTTCCCCTTTCAGGAGGTTTTGTGAAAGCCTGGCCAAATCAAGGGATTGTTTGATCAATCGCTCTTGTTTTTTCTCAGTTTTAGTATTCAAAATTTCTCCAATAAGAGAGTGGTTGGTGTTTACCACGAGATTATACATCTCGGGCATATTTCCCATTCCAAACATTCCGCCGCCACCTGTTTGCTGCATTTCTTTCATGCGTCGCATAAATTCCGGCTGGGTGATGATAAGCGGAGCTGCATTGCTGTCTAGGGCCTCAAGTTGTACCGTGTACTTCTCTTTTGGAACTACCTTCTCAAAATCGGCTTTTAGCTTTTCTTTTTCTTCTTCGTTTAATTTGGAGATCTTCTCTTCATCTTTTTTGATGAGGTTGTCAATATGATCGGAATCTACACGAACAAAAGATACTTTTTCATCTCCCATTTCCAGCTTTTGTAGCAGGTGAGATACAATTGGAGAATCTAACAACAATACCTCGTAACCTTTCTCTTTGGCTGTCTCAATGTAACTGTGCTGTGCATCCTGGTTTGAAGCATAGAGAATTACCTTGTTACCATCCTTGTCGGTTTGGTTGTCTTTAATCTTCTCAATGAATTCTTCAAAAGTGAAATATTTGTCGTCTACAGTTGGGTAAAGAGCAAAATCTTTGGCTTTTTCAAAGAATTTATCTTCTGAAAGCATTCCGTATTCAATGACGATCTTGATATCATTCCATTTTTTCTCAAAATCTTCTCTATTGTTGTTGAACAGAGACTTCAGCTTATCTGCCACCTTACGGGTAATGTAGCTGGAGATCTTCTTAACGGCACCATCTGCCTGTAAGTATGAACGGGAAACGTTCAGTGGAATATCAGGAGAATCAATAACCCCGCGAAGCATTGTCAGGAATTCAGGAACAATACCTTCAACATTATCGGTTACAAATACCTGGTTTTGGTAAAGCTGAATTTTGTCCTTCTGTATGTTCATGTCTTGTGACATTTTTGGGAAATACAGAATTCCGGTAAGGTTGAAAGGGTAATCAACATTGAGGTGAATATGGAACAAAGGCTCCTCAAACTGCATAGGATACAGTTCGCGGTAAAAATCTTTGTAGTCTTTATCCTCAAGATCTGTTGGCTGCTTGGTCCAGGCAGGATTAGTATTATTGATAATATTATCTACTGTCCTGGTTTCGGGTTTTGCATCTTCGGGCGCATCTTCAGGAAGATCAAGCGTTTCTTCGCGGGTTCCAAATTTAATTGGGATTGGCATGAACTTGTTGTACTTCACAAGCAGCTCTTCAATCCTGTTCTTCTCAAGAAACTCTTTGTCATCTTCATTGATATGAAGAATAATATCTGTACCGTGTTCTTTCTTTTCGGTTTCTTCGAGGGTGAACTCGGTAGTACCTTCGCATACCCAGTGCGCTGCAGGCTCATCTTTGTAAGATTTGGTAATGATTTCTACCTTGTTGGCCACCATAAAGGCCGAATAGAACCCAAGCCCAAAGTGACCAATGATCCCACTGTCTTTTGCGCTGTCCTTATATTTTTCAAGGAATTCTTCGGCACCTGAAAAAGCTACCTGGTTGATGTATTTTTCAACCTCTTCTTTGGTCATCCCAACTCCCTGGTCGCTAATAATGAGTTGCTTTTTTTCCTTGTCTATCTTTACTTCAATAACAGGGTTGCCATATTCAACTTTAGCTTCTCCAATAGTAGTAAGATGCTTTAATTTGAGAGTGGCATCTGTGGCGTTAGAGATCAATTCGCGTAAAAAGATCTCATGATCACTGTATAGAAACTTCTTAATTAAAGGAAAGATGTTTTCTACAGATACATTAATGTTTCCGGTTGCCATATATTTTGGTTTATTTAATTTTTAGATTCCCCCAGAGAGGTCAAAAAAAGTACCCAACTCAACTTCGCTGACAAACTGGCAGCAGAGTAATTTTTCCACTTGTTTTTCGACTAAAATTACGTCAGTATAATTCAGAAAAATAGATTTAACAGATTTTTGTTTAAAAAAAACATATTAAATTTAAACAGAATAACTACTTTTGAATAAGTTAATTAGCGAAAGATGGCAAAGACAAAACAAATAAAAGAACAGGAAAAAGCAGTAACTCAAGACCGTATTATTGAATGGTATATGAACTACGTGCTCGAAAATGGAAAAGAGCCTGATACAGTTTATAAGTTCTCTAAAGATCATGAAATCTCTGAAGCAGAATTCTATAATTTCTTCGGAAGCTTTGAGGGTTTAAAAAAGGGAATTTGGAAGCGCTTTTTTGAGCATACCCTCCAGGTGATGCAAAAGAGCCGGGAGTATGACTCCTTTAGTAACAGGGAAAAAATGCTAACCCTCTATTATACATTTTTTGAAATGCTCACTGCAAACCGCAGCTATGTGCTTTTCACTTTAAAACATGAAGATTCAATCCTCAAGAATGCCGGACAACTTAAAGGTTTGCGGCGGGAGCTGAAAAATTATACAGCTGAACTAATTCGCGAAGGCAACCAGGAACAGCGTTCCGGAATTTTGAAAAGATCGGAAGCTGTTTTTTCTGAAGCTGCCTGGGTACAGCTTGTATTTCTGCTGAAGTTTTGGATGGATGACAACTCACCTCAATTTGAAAGCACCGATGTAGCTATTGAAAAATCGGTTAATACAGCATTTGACCTGTTTGAGAACACTCCTCTGGAAAGAGCGCTTGACTTCGGAAAATTTCTTTGGAAAGAAAAAATGTCACGATGAGCATAAGAGTTCATTGGGCGTTTACCCTCGGCAGGGATAACCCTACTATGCCTGTCGTTGGGTTTTTAATATAGATATATGAAAACAATAGATAAAATTCCCACCGGAAAGATAAGTCGTACCGGTAAGATGGTACAAACCGGTATTAAGCTGGGTGGAAATTACCTTAAATACTACTCAAAAAAGGCATTAAACGCTGACCTTTCCCGAGATCAGCTCGACCAAAGCAATGCCGAGGATATTTACGATGGGCTAAAGAGCCTGAAGGGTAGCGCCCTTAAGGTTGCCCAAATGCTCTCTATGGAAAAGAGCCTTCTTCCCAATGCTTATGTAGAAAAGTTTAGCCTTGCCCAGTTTAGTGTGCCACCACTTTCGGCACCACTGGTGAGAAAGACCTTCAAAAAATATCACGGGCAGTACCCTGATGAGCTTTTTGATACTTTTTCTCTTGAATCGGTCAATGCCGCCAGTATTGGGCAGGTGCACAGGGCCACAAAAGACGGGAAAGACCTGGCCGTAAAAATCCAGTATCCCGGCGTGGCCGAGAGTATAAGTTCAGACCTGGCGCTGGTAAAGCCCATAGCTACAAAGATGTTTAACCTGCAGGGCAGGGGCTCAGAAAGGTATTTTAAAGAGGTGGAAGAGAAACTGCTTGAGGAGACAGATTATGTTTTGGAAGTGCAACAGAGCATCGAAATGTCTGAAGCCTGTAAGAACATCCCTCACCTCAGGTTTCCAAAGTATTATGAAGACCTTTCCAGTGAGAAGATCATTACGATGGACTGGATGAATGGGATGCATTTAAGCGAATTTGCTAAACAGAACACCAATAAGGAAACAGCAAATAAACTGGGGCAGGCCCTTTGGGATTTCTATATGTACCAGATGCATATCTTAAAAGCCGTACATGCCGATCCTCACCCCGGGAATTTCCTGGTGGATAAAGAAAATAATCTCATTGCGATCGATTTTGGTTGCATTAAGCGGGTGCCCGAAGATTTCTACAAACCGTATTTTGAACTTGCCGATAAGCAGAAGATCAATGATCCTGAATTCTTCAACGCTAAGCTTTTTGAGTTGGAAATTCTTCGGAAAGAAGATTCTTCCCGCGAAATTGAGTTCTTTTCAGATTTATTCTACCAGATGTTAAGCCTTTTTACCGCACCTTTTCAGAAGGAAGAATTTGATTTTTCCGATGAAGGATTCTGGACATCAGTAACCAGCCTAAGCGAGAAATACAGTAAAGATCAGGAATTAAGAAAAATGAATGGTAATAGAGGGAGCAAGCATTTCCTGTATATCAACCGCACATTTTTTGGGCTCTACAATTTATTACACGATTTGGGAGCAACGGTTAGCATTAACAACTTCAAAAAATACTCCTGATTAAATAATATTCTTTTTACTGGCCGGAAACCTAAAGTTTCCGGCTTTTTTATTTTCCTGTTATTGTTAATTTAAATTCCTTCATTTCTCTGTTAAAAAGATTAAAGTGCTTTAAATCAGTTGGTTTGCACCTTAAATTGAGCTTTAAAAGAAAAAGAAGTTTAATTTAAAACAATGAATATGAAGACGATAAAAGGAATTCTTTTAGCAATGTGCACCATTTTTGGAACAGCAGTTTACGCCCAGGATTTTAGTTCTTTTGATGCAGATTACGATGGAAGGATAAATCAAACCGAATTTACAGAACGAAGCAGTGAAACTTACAATGATTGGGATGCCAACATGGATGGCAGCATTGACGACACCGAATTTTCTGAAAGGGCTTACCAGAGTTTTGATCTCAATAGCGATGATTTTATTGATGAGAATGAATGGGATGAAAGTCTCAATACCGGAATAGGAGCATCTTTTGGAGAAGATGATTATGAAGTTTTCGATACAAATAGAGACGGAATGCTTGATGCCGATGAGTGGAATGAAGGGATGAACAATAACACCTGGTTTGAGAGTTATGACACAAATGAAGATGAGCTGATAGATAATGATGAGTGGAACATTTCTTCTTTTGACGATTGGGATGTCAATGATGACGGATTTGTAGATGAAACCGAATTCAACGATTATGACGCCTTCAATAGAAGATAATGTCATAAAATAATAAACAGAAAAAGGCTGTCTGAAAATCCCCTTTTTGACCCCTCTGAATTTGTTCAGGAGGACAATCAGGATTTCAAGACAGCCTTTTTATGGTGTTAATTCCCGGGAATTAATTCTGTAAAACAGGAGATTGCTGCTCAATCTTCCCTTCCAGTTGGTCTTTGTTTTTTACATATTTTTCAAGCCATTGATCCCACCAAGGCGCATTTCTTCTTCACTAAGCTCGGCTATAGATTTAAATTGGTCGCGATAAAGGAATACAATTCTTTTAGCCTCACTGTCTATGAGGGTAGAAGGAGCCAGTGGTACATCTACAAGTTCCAGGATCTCCTGTGGTGGTTTTTGATAGGTGAGGTGCTCTTGCGCAAAGGTTGCTCCCGTAAAGCAAATGATGGCAATGAAGTTCAAAATAAAACTTTTCATGTAATAAATTGAATTTAGGTTGAAGATCACTGCACTGTCATAATGTTAATCTTTCTTATATTGCGCAGCAACTTTTTATTAATTGCTAAATTTAATAGAAATAAATTATCAAAGCCTAAAAATATATACATGTATCAGTCTAAAATAGCGGGTCTTGGATTCTATGTGCCCGAAAATGTGGTAACTAACGATGATTTGTCCAAAATGATGGACACCAATGATGAGTGGATACAGGAGCGTACGGGGATTAAAGAGCGGCGGCATATAAAGAAAGGGGATGGCAATTCTACTGCCGTGATGGGAGCCAAAGCTGCCAAAATTGCCATAGAACGTTCCGGGATCTCAAAAGATGACATTGAGCTCATCGTGTTTGCTACCCTAAGTCCAGATTATTATTTTCCAGGTGGTGGGGTGCAAATCCAGGAAATGTTGGATATAGACACCTGCCCGGCCCTGGATGTGAGAAACCAGTGTAGCGGATTCATCTACGGACTTTCAGTAGCCGATCAATACATCAAAACCGGGATGTACAAAAATGTACTGCTTATAGGGAGTGAGAACCACAGTGGCGGGCTCGATTTTTCTACCCGCGGGCGTGGCGTATCGGTGATATTTGGCGATGGGGCAGGAGCCGCAGTGCTTACCCGAAGCGACCATAACGGCCAGGGAGTGCTGTCTACGCATTTACATTCTGAAGGTAAACACGCCCTCGAACTTTCTTTGAAAGGGCCAAGTACCATGCATTGGGTTCCGCAGATCATTGAAGAGAATCCGCAGGGCGATGATATCATTTACTATCCTTACATGAATGGGCAGTTTGTTTTCAAAAATGCTGTAGTGCGTTTTTCTGAAGTAATTCAGGAAGGATTGCAGGCAAATGGCCTTGAGGTTAAAGATATAGACATGCTTATTCCGCACCAGGCTAATTTGCGTATTTCGCAATTCGTTCAGCAGAAGTTTAAGCTTAGCGATGAGCAGGTACACAACAACATTCAACGCTACGGAAATACCACGGCTGCATCTATACCTATTGCTTTGACCGAAGCCTGGGAAGAAGGAAAAATTAAAGAAGGTGATACTGTTGTGCTTGCCGCTTTTGGTAGTGGATTTACCTGGGCCAGTGCAGTGATCAAGTGGTAAGACTGAAGAACCAAGAGGCAAAACCAGGAAATAAGACTGAAGAGTCAGGTCGAAAGTCAGGTTAAATTTTTACGGGTGCCAAAAATGTCAAAAATCCGCAGCTTTTCAGGTGCGGATTTTTTTTGGCTAATTAAACAAGACATTAAAAAATTCCACCACCACTGCTGGTGTTGTCGTCTCTTTGTTTTCTGTCAAGGGCTTTGTTTTTTCCACCTCCAAACCGGTACGAAAAGCCTAAGTATACCGTTTGAGAATCATTCCAGAAAGTTCCTTCCTGAGAGTAAGGCACATCAGATTGAAAACCGAATTCCTGGGTGTCAAAAATGTCATTTATGTTAAGGCTTATAGTGCCTTTATCGTTTAAAACATTATATCGGGCGCCGGCGTTTACAAACCAGAATTCTTTGGGGTTTATTTGTAGCAATTCGGTGCTGCTGCGGTACATTCCGAAGGTTTGCAGGCTCAGCTTTTTGGTAACATCAAAGCTCTGGCTTATGCGCAGGCTGTACATGCTGCTTTTTATCTCCCTGTAATCGGTTCCCACAACGCCTTTTTCGGTACTGCTGTACAGTTCAAAGCTGGGGTTAATGCTCCACCAGTTAAAGGGTTTGTACCTGCCGCTAAGTTCAAAACCGTAGGCAGTGTTGTCTTCCCAGTTTTGATAGGTGAGCAGTAATCGCGAGGGGTCTTGCGGATCAATTAACAGTGCCTGGTTGATCTCATCTTCAATAAGCCGGTAAAAAACTCCTGCAGTTAAACTCCCTTTTTTGAAGTTGTGGGTATAATTCATTTCTACGGAATTTGTGAACTGCGGGTCAAGCTCGGGGTTTCCAACCTGCGAGAGCCTTGGTGTGGCAAATTCCCTCACCGGGTTTACCTGATTAAGCCCAGGTCTGTCTACACGTCTTGAATAACTAAGCTGCAGCGTTTTCATCTCGTCAAAATTATAAGAGGCAAATGCTGAAGGGTACAGGGTCAAATAATCGGTTTTGTAGATCAAATCGCCGTTGAGTACCGCTTCTACTTCATACTGTTCCAGCCTTGCTCCCAACTGGTAAGACCATTTTTTGAAGGTTTGGCCAAAGGTGGCGTAAGTAGAGAGTATGTTGTTGTCGTAATCGTACAGTGTGTTCTCAAGATTAGGGCTGGTAGTGCGATAATCATTCCTGGTCCTTCTAAACCTTGCTTCAGCTCCAAGTTCAATTTTTGAGGTCTCTGAAAACGGATTCTCATAATCCAGGTTAAAAGTTGAATTAGACAGCTCTTCCTCGGTGTTGTCCCGGTAAGAGTCAAAATCACCTGCTCCTGTACCACTGTACATATATTTGGCAATATCAGTTTCATCGGTGATGCTGTGATCGGCTTCCAGGATGAGCTTATGGCCTTCAGCATTAAAATCATGGTTAAACACAAAATTGTAGGTCTGGGTGTGGTTTTCCCCGTCAAAAAGAAATTCCTGCAACAGGTTCCTTTCATCGTTTAACCCATAATCTAACCTCACGGTACCTACAGGAGAGCCGTTGTAGATATTCTGGTTGGTGTACACAGAAAAAGTATTGCGGTCATCCATGTAATAATCCATCCCAAATTTGATGAGATAGGATTCCCTGTCGTTCAAAAAGCTAATATTTTCGGTATAATTCTGGGTGAAATTTTCCAGTCTTCCGTTGTTCTGGCTTTCGCCGCCATTGGTACCAAGATTGGTGAAAAAATTTACTTTCCCGGTGCGGTAGTTCATGTTGAGCGAACCTGTATAGCGGGTGTACTCGCCCTGGGTGATGCCGGTGTTGAGGTTTCCGTTAAATCCGAGATTGGAATTTTTATGCAGAATGATATTGATGATCCCACTCATGCCTTCAGGATTATATTTTGCTGAAGGGTTGGTGATCAACTCAATGCTTTTGATAGAGGTACTGGGTATTTGTTTTAAAAGCTGTGCGGCGGGAATGTTAGTGGGTTTTCCGTCAACAAGTATCTTTACATTATCGTTGCCACGCATAGAGATATTCCCGTCCTGGTCTACAGCAAGACTGGGAATGTTGTTCATGATCTCGCTGGCCGAAGCTCCTGCTGTGGTGAGGTCTTTTCCAACATTTACCACCTTGCGGTCTATGCGCTGTTCAATAGTAGACCTTTCAGCCACCACTTCTACAGAGTCGAGTTGGGCAACTTCGGGTTCCAGGTAAATGGTTCCGAGGTTAAATTGCCGCTTCCCGCTGTTCACGTTCACCTCGCGGCTAAAGGCTTTAAAACCCATATACTGGATCTTGAAGAGATAAGTGCCGTCTTTCAGCTTTTCAATTTCAAAAGTTCCATCGGTAGAAGTCACTGCGCCGGTAACCATTACTCCTTCGGGCGTGGTCACACTAATGGTAGCATAAGGGATGGGTTCTTTAAATTCCTGGTCCATTACCTGACCAATGATGGTGCCAAGGTCTGTAGGATCGGAGCTTGCTTCTGCGGAAAGGCTTCCGAAGCTAAAAATTAAAATAGCGATTAACTGTTTCATTGTTTGATTGATTTGATGATGGTTATTATTTAACCTAATACCTTGTATAACATAATGGAAAGACAAATGTTTTCCTGAAAAAGTATTCGGCTCTATTATAAAGACTGCTCAAAAAACGGTTTGTTACAAAGACTGCTGAATTTTTTTTCTGAAGCTTTTGCTGAAAATGAAAAAGCCCATGCATAAAAAAAATGCATGGGCTTGGCACCGGGGCATTTAGACACTAACCATCAATGTTTTATAAATGCCTTCAATGCGGGAAATATTTCTTACTTTAAAGACTACTAAATTTTAGTATTGTTACAGTAAAAAATAGAATGAAAACATGAAAAAGAAAACGCTTGTACTTGGTGCAACCACCAACCCGGCGAGGTATGCCAATATTGCAATTAACAGGCTCACGCAGAATCAGGTTCCCACTGTAGCCATTGGATTGCGGCAGGGAACGGTGGCCGGAGTGCCTATTGAAACTGAAAAAGTACCTTTTGAAGATATACATACTGTTACTTTATACCTGGGCCCGCCAAGGCAGGAAGAGTATTACGAATATATCGTTTCGCTTCAGCCTGAAAGGGTGATCTTTAATCCCGGCACCGAAAACCCGGAGTTCTTCAAAATTCTTCAAAAGAACGGCATTGAAGTAGAAGTGGCCTGTACCCTTATTTTACTTTCTACGAAGCAGTACTAACCCCAGGAATGTAAAGGCCCCATTCACAATAAGGAGTTCATAATTGAACACATAGCCGCCCAAATATTCTGAAGGTAGATTGCCAATAATAAAAGTGATGACCACCGAGAGAATGGACACGAGCCATACCCATTGGTCTTTCACCTGCATTTTTGTAAAAATTCCGAAGGTGAAAAGTCCTAATAAGGGGCCATAGGTATAGGTTGCAGCTGTAAGCAGCAGGTCAATAACATTGCTGTCAAGTAAATATTTAAAGGCAATGATCACTGCAATCATTAAAGCGCTAATACCTACATGTACCCACTGGCGCAATCCCTTTTGCTTAGAAAGTTCTTTCTTTTCAATATCGAGAAAATCTACGCAAAAACTGGTGGTGAGAGAGGTGAGGGCACTGTCGGCGCTCGAATATGCCGCGGCAATAAGCCCCAGGATAAAGATTACGGGCAGGGCCATTCCCATACTGCCGCTAAGGGCAATTTCAGGAAAAAGTAAATCGGTTTTTGCGCTGCCGTCCATTACGGGTACGGCAATATTGTTTTCTCCCGCATAGATAAAGAGCAAAGCACCAAGAAAGAGGAATAGCAGGTTAACCGGAACAAACACAAAACTGTACGAAAGCATGTTCTTTTGTGCATCCCTTAAATTCCGGCAGGTGAGGTTTTTCTGCATCATGTCCTGGTCAAGTCCCGTCATACAAATAGTGATGAACATTCCTCCAAAAAAGGCTTTCCAGAAGTAGTTCCGGTCCAGGATACTTTCAAAGAAAAAGGTTTTGGTGTAAGGCTCCAGTCTGGGGGCAGTAAAGAAATCGGCAAACTGCCAGTTGAGTTCTTCAGAAACAAAATAAATAGCTACAGCTACAGAGCCAAGCATAAAAAAAGTTTGCAGGGTGTCTGTCCACACAATGGTTTTTATTCCTGCGCGTGCGGTGTAGAGCCAGATCAGTAAGATTGAGAGGGTAACCGTGACAAAGAACGGTACATCCCAGGCATCAAAAACAAAATACTGAAGTACTGTAGCCACTAAAAACAACCTGAAAGAAGCTCCTAAAACCCTTGATATAAAGAAGAAAAAAGCTCCTGTGCGATAACTTACATTTCCAAAACGCTGTTGGAGGTATTGATAAATAGAAGTAACATTGAGCCTGTAATATATGGGCAAAAGGATAAATGTGATGACAAGGTAACCGGCAAGATATCCCAGCACCACCTGCATGTAACTAAACTGCGAATCGCGCACCCAGCCCGGCACCGAAATAAAAGTGACGCCCGAAAGTGACGCACCCACCATCCCAAAAGCTACTATATACCAGGGGGATTCTTTGTTGGCCTTGAAAAAGGTTTCGTTAGTTGCGTTTTTTCCGGTGAAGTAGGAAATAAGAAGCAGTACCCCAAAATATGCGGCGATTACCAATAGGATTGTGATAGGTTCCATTCAGGATTTGATTCGGAGCAATTATGTTAGCCTTATTAATGTCTGCTAAACTATAAAAATTGTTTAAACTTCTCTCCTCAAAAATTGTAGTTTTGCAACATGGAATTTTCTTCAAAATTACTGGAAGGGGCTGTGAATGAAATGTCTCAGCTTCCCGGCATTGGCAGGCGTACGGCCCTGCGGCTCGTATTGCACCTTCTTAAACAACCCGAATCTCAAACGGTTGCGTTGAGCAAGGCACTGGTAGACCTTAAGACTGAAGTAAAATTTTGCGCAAACTGCCATAATATTAGCGATACCGAACTCTGTGAGATTTGTGCAAACAAGAGCCGCCAGCGTGAGGTGGTTTGTGTGGTAGAAGATATTAGGGATGTAATGGCGATTGAGAACACCAGCCAGTATCGCGGACTCTACCATGTTTTGGGTGGTAAAATTAATCCGATGGAAGGAGTTGGACCTTCACAGCTCACCATAAAATCTTTAGTGGAGAAAGCCAGGAAAGGGGAAATTAAAGAAGTGATCTTTGCCCTTAGCAGTACTCTTGAGGGAGATACTACCAATTTTTACATTTTTAAACAGCTTGAAGGGCTGGAAATCCAAACGAGCACTATTGCCCGCGGAATTTCGGTGGGAGATGAACTGGAATACGCCGATGAGGTCACCCTGGGGCGCAGTATCACCAACCGCATTCCGTTCGAAAATTCCCTGAAGCAATAATTTCTATGAGCTATTTATCGGCTTCTCAATGCCCTGCTAAAATTACAGGAGTTTCAAAAATGGCATTTAGCTGTCTTCTTTTTTCATTCGTTCTTTAATGTTGCCTTCCACCGTCGTGCCTTCTTTCATAGGTTCGTAAATACTTCCTGTAGTGGGAGGCATAGGAGCAGCTTTTTTAACTTCGTATTGACCAATTTTAGCCGAAGCCCGTTCCGTCCATTGAGGAAAGATCTGGTGAAAGAAATTTGAAGCGCCGGCAATAGGCCCTACAGGCATTTTTATTTTAGGATTCACACAGGCTTCAATAATTTTATCTATCACAGGTTGAGGTTCATCCATTGCAGCCATTCGGGGTTTGTGTCCGGTGTAGTTCGCGGCGTGTTTCCACCACGGCGTATCTACAGCCCAGGGCATTATAGTGGCAATTTTAATATTTTTCCTGTCGCTTAAATTAAGTTCTTCTGTAAGGGAGCGGCCAAGGCTAAGTACAGCCGATTTTGTTGCGGCGTAGGTATTTTGAAGCGCCAGTGGCACCTCACTGTCTATAGATCCTACATTGATGAGAATCCCCCGGTCCCGTTCCACAAAATGTTTCATGGCTGCATGGGCGCCGTACACCAGGCCTTTGAGGTTGACATCTATCAGCCGGGCGTGATCTTCTATCGGGATGTCCCAAAAATAACCCAGCGCACCTACTCCTACATTATTTATCCAGATATCAATACTGCCAGATTTCTCGAGGGCAGTATCACGTAGCTTCTTAATATCGTTTACATTACTAACATCACAGGTAACGGTCTTGAGTTTTCCGCCCTCGTTCATAACCTCTTCTTCAAGGCTTTTCAGAACTTCGGTTCTTCTTGCCGCTCCTACAACATTGGCGCCTAATTTTGCCAATTCTATGGCTGCACCGCGACCAAATCCGCTTGAAACGCCGGTGATCACTATTGTTTTTCCTCTTAATTCTTCTCTGTTTACGCTCATTGCTATACTTTTTATTTAAAGTAGAGATTTGAAAGGGAAGAAGTTAATAAGAAAAACCTAAAATGTACCCAATAAAAAGTGAAGGTAGCGTGGCTTATGTCTTACTCTGTGCGGATTTTCTTTCAAAAAAGAGGTTTGATTTTGCCATTTTTGGAACCTTCAGCCTGGCAGATTTTTTCTTACTTCTGAAACTTCCGGTTTAGACTACTTTAAAAAACAAGCGTATCTTTTTCGAAACTAAGTAGTGAAAATTGTAATTTTACTGAGGAAACAGGCCATTTTTCAGAAGCAAAAAGAAGCCTGTAAATTCTCGCTGCTGAATAATTATTATTAATTGAGGTAAATTTTTAGTAATTTCGCAGTCAATTTTAAGTAAAATATCTTCGAGATAAGAATATGGCAAAATTTGAACTAAAATTACCCAAGATGGGGGAGAGTGTTGCGGAAGCAACCATTACGAATTGGTTAAAAGAAGTTGGAGAGACCATTGAAGCCGATGAGGCGGTTCTGGAAATTGCCACAGATAAGGTTGATAGTGAGGTGCCGAGTGAAGTAGACGGCGTGTTGGTTGAAAAGTTATTCAACGAAGATGATGTGGTACAGGTAGGGCAAACCATTGCTATTATTGAGACTGAAGGAGAAGAAGCGGCAGAGACCACCCCGGTGGCTGACCAGGAAGTGCCTTCACCCGAGATTGAAGAAGCCGTTGCCGAAGCCGAAGGCAGAGTGGAAGAGGCAAAAAATATTACTACTTCAGATTATGCCGATAGTAACAGGTTCTACTCTCCGCTGGTAAAGAATATTGCGAAAGAAGAAGGGATCTCTTTTGACGAACTGGAAAAAATTCCAGGAAGCGGTAAAGAAGGAAGGGTCACTAAAAATGACATTTTAGACTACCTTGAAAATCGTTCTTCCCAACCCGCTGCACAACCGCAGCAAGGGCAGCAAAAACCACAGCAGGCAGCTGCGCCGCAACCGGCCAAAACTCCGGTGAGCGTGAATGGTGAAGACGAGATCATCGAGATGTCACGTATGGGTAAAATGATTGCGCACCACATGGTAGAAAGTGTGCAGACTTCTGCTCACGTGCAGTCTTTTATTGAGGTAGATGTGACCAACATCTGGAACTGGAGAAAGAAAAATAAAGATGCTTTTGAAAAGAGGGAAGGCGAGAAACTCACCTTTACCCCAATTTTTATGGAAGCCGTAGCCAAAGCGATTAAGGATTTCCCGTTGATCAATATATCTGTTGACGGAGACAAGATCATTAAACGCAAAAATATCAACCTGGGGATGGCAGCAGCACTTCCCGATGGTAACCTGATTGTGCCGGTGATCAAAAATGCCGATCAGCTTAACCTGGTGGGAATGGCCAGGACCGTAAATGACCTTGCTAACCGTGCCCGTCTTAACAAACTGAAGCCAGATGATATCCAGGGAGGTACTTATACCGTAACAAACGTGGGTACCTTTGGAAGTGTAATGGGTACTCCAATTATTAATCAGCCGCAGGTGGCTATCCTCGCACTGGGGGCTATTAGAAAAGTACCGGCAGTGATAGAAACCCCCGAAGGAGATTTTATTGGGATTCGTTACAAGATGTTCCTTTCACACAGTTACGACCACCGCGTGGTGAACGGGGCTTTGGGTGGCCAGTTTGTACAAAGAGTGGCCCAGTACCTTGAAAAATTTGACAAGAACAGAGACCTGTAACACAGGTGTCTAAAATGATAAAAAGCCATAGCCTTTCGGGTTGTGGCTTTCTTTTTTTTATTGTTTCCCGCTAAAGTTTCGGGAAATATTATCTTTACCAAAACTACAAACTATGGAGTTGAAGCTGAATAAGCCTCTGTGTTTTTTTGATCTTGAAGCCACGGGTACCAATGTTGCCAAAGACAGGATTGTGGAAATTTCAATTTTAAAGATCTTTCCAAACGGAAACCGCGAAAGCAAAACCTGGCTGGTAAACCCCACTGTACCAATCTCAAAAGATGTGGTGGCCGTGCACGGTATTACTAATGAGAAAGTGGCCAACGAGCCGACTTTTAAAGAACTTGCCCCCGTTGTTTATGAGATGATTAAAGGCTGTGACCTTGCAGGTTACAACTCAAACCGTTACGATATCCCGCTTTTGGCTGAAGAAATGCTGCGCGCCGGGGTTGATTTTGATATGAAGAACGCCCTTTCTGTAGACGTGCAGACCATCTTTCATAAAATGGAACAACGCACCCTCTCTGCTGCCTATAAATTTTACTGCGGAAAAGAGCTTGAAGGCGCTCACGGGGCCGAAGTTGATACCATGGCGACCTATGAAGTCCTTAAATCTCAGCTTGATAAATATGAGGATGAATTGCAGAATGATGTAAAGTGGCTTTCATCGTTCACCTCCAGAAAAGAGTGTGCAGATATTGCCGGCCTCATTGTTTTTGACAAGAAAGGCCGCGAGGTGTTTAGCTTCGGAAAGCACAAAGGAAAGTCTGTTGAAGATATTCTTGACCAGGAACCGGGCTATTTCGGGTGGTTTCAAAATGCCGATTTCCCGTTGTACACCAAGAAAGTACTTACTGCAATCAAATTGCGAAAACTAAATACCAAGCTTAAGTAATTCTTTAGTCTTATGAAGATCATCTGTATAGGCCGAAATTATACCGATCATATTGCCGAACTTCAGAATGAAAGGCCTACTGAACCGGTAATCTTTCTAAAACCCGATTCGGCTGTGCTTCTTAAAAAGCAGCCATTTTTTATTCCGCCGTTTTCAGATGATATCCATTACGAAGTGGAGCTGCTGGTGAGAATAAATAAGATCGGAAAGCATATTCAGAAGAAATTTGCCCACAAATATTATGATGAAGTTGGGCTGGGTATAGATTTTACAGCCAGAGATCTTCAGAAGAAATTAAAGGAAAAAGGATTGCCGTGGGAAAAGGCCAAAGGCTTTGACGGATCGGCAGTTATAGGGGAGAAATGGATTCCGAAGTCCCATTTTGAGAATATTGATGATGTAGGTTTTGGGCTTCAGAAAAACGGCGAAATCGTACAACAGGGAAGAACTTCCCATATGTTGTGGAAAATTGACGAAATAATTGAATATATTTCACAGTATTTTACGCTCAAGATAGGCGATGTGATCTTTACCGGAACTCCTGCAGGGGTAGGACGGGTAGAAATTAATGATGAGTTGAGCGGATTTATTGAAGACCAACAAATATTCTCAATACAGGTAAAATGAGGAACTACAATTTAGAGAGTGTAGAAGAAATGGCCGATGGCGACCAGGATTTCGTCAAGGTGGTTGTGCAGACTTTTCTGGAAGAAATTCCGCCAGATCTTGAAGGGATGAATCAGGCGGTGACGCAAGATAATCCGCAGCAGGCTTATCAGTACGCACACAAGATGAAACCAAACTTCCAGATGTTCGGGCTTGGCTTAATGCCGCAGATCAAGATTTTGGAGAGCTGGGCAAAAGCCGGTGAGAACAAGGAGGAGGTGCATGAGGCTGCCCGTATCATCACAGCCAAATACAAAAAAGCCGAAGCAGAACTCAAGGAAGATTTTGATTTTTAATGACTGCAGAGATTATCACTATAGGAGATGAGATCCTTATTGGGCAAATTGTGGATTCCAATTCCGCTTTTATAGCCCGGGAACTCAATCTTATCGGGATTTCGGTGTGCCAGATCACCTCTGTGCAGGATGAGCAGGAGCATATACTTGCTGCCCTGCAAGATGCTTCAAAAAGGGCAAATGTGGTGATCCTTACCGGTGGGCTGGGGCCTACCAAAGATGATGTTACCAAGTACACTTTTGCAAATTATTTTGATGATGAGCTGGTACTCAATGAAAAAGTACTTGCCCATATCGAAGAACTTTTTTCAAAGTACAAGAAAACTCCTATTTCCGATCTTAACCGGGAGCAGGCATTACTGCCTTCCAAAAGTATTGCCCTGCACAACAAGTACGGCACGGCAGCAGGCATGTGGATGGAAAAGGATAAAATAGTCTATATCTCTCTTCCCGGGGTGCCCTACGAGATGAAAAACCTTATGGAGGTTGAGGTGATTCCGCGCTTAAGAGAAAAATTTCACCGTCCTTTTATTTATCACAAAACCATACTTACCAGGGGAGAGGGCGAAAGCGCTATAGCAAATAAACTTGCAGCCTGGGAAGATCGCCTACCAAAGCATATCAAGCTGGCTTACCTGCCCGATCTTGGCAGTGTGCGGCTCAGGCTTTCAGGCAAGGGAGATCATGAAGAAGAGCTGATCCATTCCGTAGAAAAAGAAGTGGAAGGCCTTTATGAGCTGCTGGGCGATATTATTGCCGACGAGCAGGAAGAGGATGAAAAGATCGCGGTTCAAATAAGTAAACTGCTTACTGATAAAAAGAAATTCCTGTCGGCAGCCGAAAGTTGTACAGGGGGTGCCCTTGCAGCCGAATTCACCACCCATCCCGGCGCGTCGTCCTGTTTTAAAGGCGGTATAGTCTCTTATGCTACACAGGCAAAGAGTGAGGTGCTACACGTCCGCGGGGAACTTATCGAGAAATATAGCGTGGTGAGTGCCGAGGTGGCTGAGGCTATGGCCAGGAACGCCAAAAAGATGTTCAAGACCGATTACGCCATTTCTACCACCGGAAATGCCGGACCTACCAAAGGAGACAGTGATGCCGAAGTGGGTACTGTTTATATAGGTCTCGCAACCCCCGAAAAAGTGTATTCCAAAAAGTTCATTTTCGGGAACAGTAGAGATCAGGTGGTAAAGCAAACCGTGCAAAAGGCGTATGAAATGATCCTGAAGGAAATTACTGGAGAAGTTAGAAATTAGAATGTTGATTTACGAAGTACGGGTTTAGAAAACCGCAGATGGTCTTTTTTTGGTCACGAATACACAAATAGTTTCTTTTTCTGGATAAAAAAACGATGCTAACCTGCAAAGTCTTTTTTGACCTTGTAGGTTTTTTCAGTAGTTAGCTCCTTAAACTTTCTAGACTATTTTGATCACAGTTGATTTAAATTCGTCACGGATTGCAAATCCGCGCCATCGTGATTCTAAAGCTGCCACGAATACACGAATAGTTTCTTTTTCTTCTGGATTAAAAATGATGCTAACCTGCAAGGTCTTTTTTGACCTTGTAGGGTTTTTTAAGAAATTATATCTTTTAGTGCTCTAAGATTTTTTTGTCACAGTTGCTCGTCACGGATTACAAATCCGCGCCATCGTGATTCTAAAGCTGCCACGAATACGAATATTTTCTCTTAATTTTCTATCCTCTTCCTGCTAAATTGCTCATTGATAATTGAAAAATTGCCACAGATGCACAGATGATTTCTTTTACTCTGCGAATTCCCATCTTAATTTTGTACACAACAAAATGTCCCGCTAGGGACAACATATGGGTAAAAAGAAAGTAGAATGGAAGCATTGTCCCGTTAGGGACGAAATATAGAAGCTGTAACTACATCCAGCGCGCTGCGCACCATTTCCGACCCAACCCTTCCTGTTCATTGTTAATTAAATGAGCTGTCACAGATGCAATAATTTTTATCAGCACGGATTACAAATCCGCGCCATCGTAATTCTAAAGCTGCCACGAATACACGAATATTTCTTTTTTTCTGAATTAAAAATGATGCTAACCTGCAAGGTCTTTTTTGACCTTGTAGGTTTTTTAATGAAATTATATTTTTTAGTGCTCTAAGATTTTTTTGTCACATTTGCTCGTCACGGATTACAAATCCGCGCCATCGTAATTCTAAAGCTGCCACGAATACACAAATATTTTTCTTTTACTTTGCGAGTTCCCATCTTAATTTTATACACAACAAAATGTCCCGTTAGGGACAAAATATGGGTAAAAAGAAAGTGGAAAGAGCTAATCGTCCCGTGAGGGACAAAATATAGGTGCTGTGACTTTCTAAAAAAATCTCAGATCTTTATTTTACCGGGATCCTGCCGATTGGAGAAGAAAGATAGAATTTCAACGGAGTCTTTATTTATGCGGTAGTATAGACTATTGTATTTAGCAACAACTACTCTTCGTATACTTTTCCTGGATTTAGAAGCCGGAAAGAGTTCGGGGTTTTTAGAAATTAGTTGGAGTGTATTGTCCAGTTCCTGGGAAAAGCTTTTTAATTCTCTATCTGTCCAGTTTTTTTGAAGATAATCAATAGTCTCTGCTAATTCAGAAAGGGCATGGCTGGTCCATTGAATGCTATAGCCACTTTTCATATAACTTTCTTGCTTCCGATTGAGATTCTAAGTTTCCCGAATCAGCATCTTCTATTCCTTTTTGAACAGATGCTTTTTCTTCTTTAGAAACTTCATTCCACCAGTCTGTTTTTTCCTTTTTTCTCAGCTTCATGATTTTTTCAATGATCAATTCATCATCTAAAGTAGACAGCCATTGGATAAGTTCTATTTTTTTATTTTGAATTTCTGCATCCATATTCCAAATTTACAACTTTTAGATTAATGAAGTTCTGGTGCAGGTTCTTGTTTATCATTTTAATAGCCACCGATGTTCTTATTTTTTGACCACTAATACACGAATAGTTTTTATCAGTTTCCTTTTCACTCTGTCCCAATGCTTTTTCTCTTTATTGCTGATTGATAATTGAAAAATTGCCACAGATGCACAGATGATTTCTTTTACTCTGCGAGTTCCTATCTTAATTCTGTGCAAAACAAAATGTCCCGCTAGGGACAACATATGGGTAAAAAGAAAGTAGAATGGAAGCATCGTCCCGTTAGGGACGAAATATAGGTGCTGTGACTACATTCTATACCCTTCGCACCATTTCCGACCCCACCCTTCCTGCTCATTGTTAATTAAATGAGCTGTCACAGATGCAAGAATTCGGCACGGATTACAAATCCGCGCCGTCCGCGTCGGGGAAAGATCATTTTCAATAAGTTTGGAGGTAAATTTCTGGCTTAGGGAGTTCTTCAGCAGGAGGTCTTCAGCAGGAGGTCTTCAGCAGGAGGTCTTCCGAAGAAAGTAAAACAGATCTTTGACAGAAGTTCTAAAAATGGCATTTTTGACAGATATTTCGGGAGTTGACGTAAAAATGAAACTTCAGAAAAAATATTTTTATCTGCTATTGGCTATTAGGTAAAAAAATCGTTAATTTGCAGCCTGTTTTGAAATAACGAGTTAAAGTATAGAGCAATGTCAAGAGTTTGTGAACTTACAGGTAAGAAAGCAATGGTAGGAAACAATGTTTCCCACGCGATGAACAAGACAAAACGTAAATTTGACGCCAATTTGGTTAAAAAACGTTTTTTTATCCCTGAAGAAGATAAATGGATCACTTTAAAGGTGTCTACTTCTGCTATTAAAAATATTAATAAGAAGGGAATTTCGGCTGTAATCAAAGAAGCAAGGGAAAAGGGTTTTTTAAACAAGTAATCCTTAACATTTAAGACGCAGTAAAATGGCAAAGAAAGGTAACAGAGTTCAGGTTATATTAGAGTGTACAGAGCATAAAGCTTCTGGAAAACCAGGAACCTCAAGATATATTACAACAAAAAATAAAAAGAACACGCCAGATAGAATGGAGTTGAAGAAATTCAACCCTATCCTAAAGAAGATGACGGTTCATAAAGAAATAAAATAAGTAAGTCATGGCAAAGAAATCAGTAGCAACATTACAAACGGGTTCAAAGAGATTAACTAAAGCCATTAAAATGGTAAAGTCTCCAAAGAGCGGTTCCTATACATTTGTGGAAGCTATTATGGCTCCTGAAATGGTAAATGACTTCCTGAACAAGAAATAAGTTATTTTCAAAATATACAAAAGCCGTCCCGGTAGCTATCGGGACGGCTTTTTGTTTTTGTGTATATTTACCACGGCTACCTTTTTATAAGTAGAGCCAATTGTTCAAATAAAGATTAGACCATACAATGAGTTTATTTAAGAAAATGTTCTCCCGGGAGAAGAAAGAAACCCTTGATAAAGGACTCGAAAAATCAAAAAATGATTTCTTTTCCAAGCTGGGTAAAGCTGTGGCCGGTAAATCTAAAGTTGATGACGAGGTACTCGATGACCTCGAAGATGTATTGGTGAGCAGTGACGTTGGGGTAGGTACTACCGTAAAGATCATTAAGCGTATAGAAGAAAGAGTGGCCCGTGACAGGTTTCTGGGTACCGAAGAGCTTAACAGGATACTACGGGAAGAGATCGCAGCGCTATTATCTGAAACCAATTCGGGAGAAGCTACCAACTTTCACGTACCTGCCAATACCAAACCTTATGTGATCATGGTGGTTGGCGTCAATGGCGTGGGTAAGACTACCACTATCGGGAAACTTGCCTACCAGTTTCAAAAAGAAGGAAAAAAAGTGGTGCTTGGTGCAGCCGATACCTTCCGTGCTGCCGCTATAGACCAGTTACAGGTGTGGGCCGACAGGGTAGGGGTGCCTATTGTAAAGCAAAGTATGGGCAGTGACCCGGCTTCGGTGGCGTTCGATTCGGTGCAGAGCGCCGTAAAACAACAGGCCGATGTGGTGATCATTGATACTGCAGGCCGTCTTCACAATAAGGTAAACCTCATGAACGAACTCACAAAGGTGAAAAGGGTAATGCAAAAGGTGGTAGACAATGCACCGCATGAAGTGCTGTTGGTACTCGATGGCTCTACCGGGCAAAACGCCTTTGAGCAGGCCAAACAATTTACTGCAGCTACCGAAGTGACCTCGCTGGCGGTAACCAAACTTGACGGTACCGCAAAAGGTGGTGTGGTGATAGGTATTAGCGACCAGTTTCAAATTCCGGTGAAGTATATCGGGGTGGGAGAGGGCATAGAAGACCTGCAGGTTTTCAATAAATTTGAGTTTGTAGATTCTTTCTTTAAAAAATAAAACTGCGCTTATGAAGCAGATCCTCTTTCTTTGTTTGCTCCCGCTGACTCTTTTGTCATGTGGCGTAAAAAAGTCCGAAGACACCGCGGTTAAACAACCTGTGGTGTGGCAGCCGATAGATGAGACTGCCCGGCTTGAAGAGCAGGCCTCTCATGAGATAGAAAGAATGAGGTTTAAGCTCATCAATTCAAAATACCTGGACAAGAATGATATCTGGAAGCCTTTTGAGAAAGATCTTGCCGGTTTCTCAGCCAGGAAGTACGAATCTTTAAAGCAGCTTATTTTCGAAAGAAGCATCCCCGAGCTGCAAAGCGCGGTAAAGGATGGCCGCCTTAGCTATGAGGATCTTACGCTGTTCTACATTTACCGCATCAGGGAACTGGAGAGCAATAATGATCTTTCCTTAAATGCGGTGATCGCTTTGAATCCAAATGTAGTTAACCAGGCGAGGGAACTCGATAAAAGAGACATTCCGCCCGGCAGTGAGAACTCCATTTATGGCATGCCCGTGCTTATAAAAGACAATATCAACACCGCCAATCTCGCGACTACCGGCGGAGCCATTGCCCTGGCCGAAAATATACCTGCCAAAAATGCCTTTATTATAGATCGTTTAGAGCAGCATAATGCGCTCATTTTAGGAAAGGCAAACCTCAGTGAATGGGCTTATTATTTTTGTGATGGCTGCCCTTTGGGTTATAGTGCTGTGGGTGGACAAACTCTGAATCCCTACGGAAGGAAACAATTTGAAACCGGCGGCTCCAGCTCCGGAAGTGGTGTTGCCGTTGCCGCAAATTATGCTGTGGCTGCCGTGGGTACCGAAACTGCAGGTTCTATCCTGTCTCCCGCGTCCAAGAATTCGGTGGTAGGTTTAAAACCGACCGTCGGGTTACTGAGCCGCAGTGGTATTATTCCAATTTCGGAAACGCTCGATACGCCCGGCCCCATGACAAAATATGTTATAGACAATGCCATTTTGCTCAATGCCCTTACCGGAAAAGATCCAAAAGACGCAGCATCAGTCGCGGCAAATGAAGATTACGCACAGAGTCTTTCCCGCGATGCTTTAAACGGAAAAAGGATTGGCGTGATGAGATCCCTGATGCAGGATTCCATTTACAACAAGGCCGTGCAAGCCATGAAAGAAGGCGGGGCTGTGATAGTGGAATTTGAAGCCGAAGAAGTGCCGCTCGATAACTTCCTCACCCTGCTAAACGCCGATATGAAGAAAGATCTTTCTGCCTATTTAAGTACCGCTGCGGGAGAACAGGTGCAATTTAGGAGTGTAGATGAGATCGTGGCCTATAATAAAGAAGACAGCCTGCTAAGGGCGCCTTACGGGCAGCAGCTTTTTGAGGCTATTGTGGCCGATACTACCAGCGCTGCCAGTCTTAAAAATATCTCTGCACAGCTGCGCGATAAAGGAAGAAGCTTTTTTGATGTGCCCATGCAAAAGCACAATCTTGATGCCGTGGCGTCAATAAACAATTATCACGCGGCCCATGCAGCCGTGGCTAAATATCCGGCGCTGGCCATTCCTGCGGGGTTTGAGGCCTCGGGAGAGCCTAAGAGCATTACGCTTATCGCCAGGCCTTTTGAAGAACAAAAGCTTTTAAACATGGGTTATGCTTTTGAGCAGCTCAGCTATGCCCGAAAGCCCCCAAAGAATTACAGGTAATATGTCACAACGCAACCTGGAGATCCTCACCAAGATCATCCTCATCTACAGCATCTTTTTTATAGTCATGAAAGCAGTCATCATTTTTGGCGGCTCCTGGCTCGTGCCCAACCTGCTTTTAATGCTTCCGTTTCTCATTTTTGGTGCCATTGCCGGGCTGCAAATCAAACGCAATAACTATTCGTGGTGGCTGGTAGGTATAGGCGCAGCAGTGATCATCATCATCCGGGCTTACGAAACCTCTTTCAGCGTATGGGTGCAGCAGCAAATAGTGAATTAGATTTTTATTACTTCGGAAAAATCCTCTTCTGAAATGCCATTTTTGATACCTTAATAATTCCTGAAGCTAGCATTTCTGCGGAAGTCTCATGCTTTTTTATTGGTGTCAATCCCTGCTGAAGTATTCCCATCTACCGGAAGTGAAGCTGATGCTTTCTCTCCTTAATCTTGCTTATTGCTTTTGCTGAAATCTTCCTGTCTTCCGAAAGCTCTTCATAACGGGGCCCGACATTCTTTTTAAGAAGAAATTATGAATTCCCTGAAGTTGAGGAGGAAAGGCTGAAATTTCCACCTTACCCGGAAATACCTCTCAAAAATTCCATTTTTGGAAAGAACTTATCAGCTTTCTTCCCAAATCGGTTGATAATGAGCACTGTTTTTACGGATTCCCGTAAGCTTCTTTAACAAAAATTTAATAGCTTTACTAAAGGAGCAGCAGGTTTATGATTATCCCTTATAGACGGTGGATAATAAGTGGTTGTTGTTGTGTAAATTGTTACCACTCATTGGGGTAATATTCAAGATAGGGTCCCAAAAATGCCATTTTTGACACCTCTTATTTCCGGGGCAGTTGAGATGCTTCAGTAATTGGTAAATTAATATCTACTTCCGCTGAAATTGAATTCTCCTCTTAACTGCTTCAGAAGAGATTTAAATCTCCGTTTTCTTCAATTCTTCCGCAGTATTAAAGCAGAGATTCAGATTAAATTATTAAAAAATGAACGTTCATTCTTTTTTTGTATATTTGCACTTCAATAAAGTGATGAAAGCAGTTTCAAAAAGTCAGATAAAGCGCGATGCTTTGCTAAAAGCAACAATATGCCTGGTAAACAATAACGGTTTCCACGCAACTCCCATGTCTAAAATTGCCAAAATGGCCAATGTTTCCCCGGCCACCATTTACCTGTATTTTAAGAATAAGCAGGATTTGGCAAATCAGGCATATATAGAGGTGAAAAGTTCTTTCAGCAATTGCGCTTTTAAAGATTATGAACCCAATATGGGGGTAGAAGAGGGGTTTAAAAAGATCTGGATGAATATTGCCACTTTTAAACTAAAAGAGGTTGACCATGCCATGTTCCTTTCCCAATGCGATAACACGCCCATGATAGATGAAGAGAGCAGGCAGGAAGGCCTTAAGCACCTGCAACCGCTTATTGCGCTGTGGGAGCGTGGTAAAGAGGAAGGCCTTGTGAAACCTTATTCGCCTTTTATTTTATATGCTTTTACCGTTTATCCTATCAGCTTTCTGCTCAACACCGAAATGAAAGGCTGGTGCAAAGTAGATAAGCCGGCGCTTGAAAGAGCTTATTCCGCAGCCTGGGACGCTATTAAACTTTAATTTTTCAGAAGCAAGAAGCAGGAAAATTTTTTCCGACAAAAAAAGAATGAACATTCATTAATATATAATCAAAACTATGGAATTATTAGATAAACTCAACTGGCGCTACGCCACCAAAGCAATGAACGGCGAGAAAGTGCCACAGGAAAAGATCGATGCTATTTTAGAAGCGGCTTCGCTGGCCCCAACTTCCAGCGGGTTGCAGCCTTTCGAGATCCTGGTGATCACAAATCCCGAGCTGAAGAAAAAGATAAGGGCTATCGCCTGGGACCAGTCGGTAGTGACCGATTGTTCACATCTGCTCGTTTTTGCGGCCTGGGATACCTATACCGAAGACCGTATCAACAAGGTTTTTGACCATACCAACGAGGTACGTGGCTTCAAAAATGAAGGTTTTGAGAATTATCGTCAGAAGTTGCTTGGCCATTATCCGCAACGGGAAGCTGCCGAAAACTTTAATCACGCTGCCCGCCAGGCATACATCGCCTTTTCACAGGCTATTACTGCCGCTGCTTTTGAAGGGGTAGACAGCACACCAATGGAAGGTTTTGATGAGGCCGCTCTTGATGAGATCCTCAACCTGCGCGAAAAAGGGCTTAAGAGCTGTGTGATCCTGCCGCTTGGCTATCGCGACACCGATAATGACTGGCTTGCCGGTTTGGTAAAGGTGCGCAAACCCAAAGAAGATTTGATCACAGTTCTTGACTAATCCTGAAAAACTATTTATGAGAAATTTTGATTTTAAGAACCCTACGAAAATTATCTTCGGAAAAGGGCAGATAGCAAAACTGAAGGAAGAACTTCCCGAAAATGCCAAAATCCTCATGCTTTATGGCGGCGGAAGTATTAAGCGCAACGGAATTTACGAGCAGGTAAAGGAAGCAATTTCGGGCTTTGAAGTAGTCGAGTTTGGTGGTATTCCTGCCAACCCCGAATACGAGGTTTTGATGAAAGCCCTGAAGGTGATCAAGGAAGAGAATATCACGTTCCTGCTGGCAGTGGGAGGAGGATCGGTCATAGACGGAACAAAATTTTTGGCCTCTGCAGCTTTGTATGAAGGAGAAGAACCATGGGAAATCCTAACGCAGAAAGTGCCAACTACAAAAGCAATGCCTTTTGGTACGGTGCTTACGTTGCCTGCCACGGGTTCAGAAATGAATTCGGGTGCCGTAATTACCCGCGAGGAAACCAAAGAGAAGCTGGGTATGGGTGGCCCGGGATTGTTTCCGGTGTTCTCTATTCTCGATCCGGAAGTAATAAAGTCTATCCCATCGCGGCAACTCGTTAATGGCATCACCGATGCGTTTACCCACGTGCTCGAACAATACATGACCTATCCCAGCGGCGCATTTTTGCAGGACAGGTTTGCTGAAAGCATTATGCAGACGCTTATTGAGGTTGGGCCACAGGTTTTGAACGATCCTTCAGATTATACTGCGGCGTCAAATTTCATGTGGAGCTGTACCATGGCCCTCAACGGACTCATTCAAAAAGGAGTGCCTACAGACTGGGCTGTGCATGCGATGGGCCACGAACTCACTGCGCTTTATGGGATTGACCATGCCCGCACCCTGGCAATAATTGCACCGAGTCATTACAGGTTCAACTTTGAGACTAAGAAAGAGAAACTGGCGCAGTATGCCGAAAGGGTCTGGAACATCACCGAAAGTTCTGTAGATCACAAAGCCTCGGCCGCTATAGACAGGACCGAAGAATTCTTTAACCAGATGGGCATCGACACCAAATTGTCAGCCTATACCGAAGATTACCACGGTACCGCCGAAGAGATCAACAAACGATTCACCGACAGAGGCTGGACAGGCCTGGGAGAACACCAATCCCTCACCCCCGCCAATGTAGAAGAGATCATAAAAATGGCCTATTAGGAGTCTTTACAGGAAGCCTGTTTCCAAAAGAAATGGCACCCATCCCGAGGGTTCGGTATAGATCCCTTCGGAAGGTAAGCTTCTAACGTACCTCCCAACAGCTATCTTAAAGGTTGTGATACATCTTTACATAAAAAGCCTTCTGTGCAAACAGAAGGCTTTTGTCATGATTGGCCGTACGACCCCTTCGGGGTCGCATGATCGTTTCCTGTTATAAACATATAATCCCTTCGGGATGAAACTGTTAATGACCCCGAAGGGGTCAGATGTTTATAGCACGTCAGATGTTTATAGCATTTGCAATGTAGGAATAGATACGACCCCGAAGGGGTCGCACAACCACGCATCAAAAAGATCCGTATTCATAAGATTTTTAGTCAATGATTTTTAGAATTACAATTTACGTAGTAAATTATATAACAATGGGTTACGTTGGTCTATCATTTCTAATCCCCCTCTAAAATTAAAATCATATTTAAAAATTAAATATGCCTGGAACCTTCTCACAGATCTATATTCAAATCGTATTTGCGGTAAAAGGCCGACAAAGCCTGATCTCGGAGCAGTGGGAAGAAGAGCTTTACAAATACATCACCGGCATAGTTACCAACAAGAATCAGAAGTTGCTTGCCATAAACGGAATGCCCGACCACCTTCACATCTTTATAGGCATGAAACCCTCCTGTTGCCTGTCTGATTTGGTCAGGGAGATCAAGAAGGCATCTAATGAATTTATAAACAAGAATAGATTCACCAGATCAAAATTTGAATGGCAGGAAGGCTTCGGAGCCTTTTCGTATTCCTATTCTTCAGTAGATAATGTGGTGAGGTATATTCATAATCAGAAAGAGCACCACCGAAAACGAACTTTTAAGCATGAATACAAAGATTTCCTGGACAAATATCAGGTCGAACACAAAGATGAATATCTTTTCGATTGGATCGAGTAGGTCCGCTACCCAGGCAAGAACAAAGACACTAATTCCACGAGTACCAGTATAGTGTTAACCAAAAGGCCATATACGACCCCTTCAAAGTCGAAAGTCTGCCTACGGGTGAGGTTATAAACATGTAAGATAGTCGATATAATGACCCCAACGCAACGGGGCCAGATGTTGGCAAAAATTATGGGATAAAGGTACGACCCCTTCAGGGTCGAAGGTTTGCTAACTTACGGTTGAGGTTATAAACGTGTAATCCCTTCGGGATTAATTAATAATCGGTATAAATGATCTCAACGCAATGGTCTGATGTTGACAAAAAACCAGGGGATAAAAGGTACGACCCCTTCAGGGTCGAAGATCTGCCTACGGTTGAGGTTATAAACGTGTAATCCCTTCGGGATTAATTGATAGTCGGTATAAATGATCCCAACGCAATGGGGTCCGATGTTGACAAAAAACCATGGGATAAAAGTACGACCCCTTCAGGGTCTAAGGCTTCCTATGAGTGAGGGTTATAAAGATGTAATCCCTTTGGGATTAATTAATAGTCGGTATAAATGATCCCAAACCAACGGGGTCCGATGTTGACAAAAAACCAGGGGATAAAAGGTACGACCCCTTCAGGGTCGAAAGCCTCCTATGAGTGAGGATTATAAACATGTAATATCTTCGGGATTATTAATAATTCGGTATAAATGACCCCAACGCAACGGGGTCAGATGTTGACAAAAAACCAGGGGATAAAAGGTACGACCCCTTCAGGGTCGAAGGTCTGCCTATGAGTGAGGGTTATAAACGTTTAATCCCTTCAGGATTAATTAATTTGGTATATTGTCCCCAATGTAACGATCCGATGTTAGCAAAAAAACCAGGGGATAAAAGGTACGACCCCTTCAAAGTCGAAAGTCTTCCTACGGGTGAGGTTATAAACATGTAATCACTTCGGGATTAATATTCGGTATAATGACCCCGAAGGGGTCAGATGTTTATAGCCCAAATGTTTAGGGAATTTATTACGACCCCGAAGGGGTCGCATGTTGACCCATCACCGTTCATAATGTGAAAGAAGAAAATAAATCCGGGTTAGTTATAGCACAATCAAGACTGGAACCTGAAGTTCAATTCCTCAACTATATTTTCTATTTTTTTGTTTTTAGCTTCCCTGTCCAGGATAATCGCGGGTGCCTGCCTTACCTTGCAATCTATAATTCCGCAGCGTTCACAGGTTACGCCAACCTCCCGCCACGGGATAGCCTTATCTCCTAAAAAGTTCACTTTTCGCTCCAGTTGCTTATTAATGAGTAACCCGATACTTACACTTCTATACTGATTGTTTTTAAAAGGATCTTTAGTTGCAGATGAGATTACTAAATAGGTGGTTCCATGACTTGGATAATTGGAAATCTGCACCCCGAATTCATGATCATTTCCGCTTTTACTTATCTCTTTCAAACCTTTTAAAGAGACCCACCTTCTGCAATAATGTTCATTTGTCTCATTGGCCCGCGGAGAATGATGATGCGTTAAATGGAGTTCCTTATTTAAGATAAATTTTTCGGTTCCTTGTTTATGAGTGAACCTGAGGAAGAACAAGTTTTTTATATTAAAAGCTTTGGGCAGGATGTTGGTTAACCGCTGATAAAAAGATTCCGGGGAAGCATTGAGGGCTTCAAGCATTTGCAGGAAGTGAGCTTCATCAAATATTTTTTTTTCGAAAAAGCTTTCTAGCTGCGAGGTCAGGTTATCTTTTGGAATAATGAGTGCACCGGCAAAATAAGAGGCATAAAAGTTATTGAGTACCTGATCAAACCTCTGAAATTTAATCCACGGAAAAGTGTGCAGCCTGTCTTTTATATCCAGGTAGTTGTAAGCAATTTCTTTGGCGAATATAAAAGTGCGTTGGGCTTCGTCAATCCCGGTAGCGAGTAAAAGCGTTTTGGTTTGAGGTACAAAAACGGAGCGTAGATTGCCTAAAGCCTCATTTTTGCTCAATTCGTTGTCGTTAATCACATACCCATATTCTTCGGTCAGGATCTCTTCTAAAACTTTTGAAGTAAGAGAGCTCGTAAGATCTACCTGATAGGCTTTTGAAAAATTGAGAACCTGCTGCTCTAAATCATCAAAGTAGTTATTATTAGCTTCCTGAAATGAACGTACGGCAGCCAGGAAAAAGCTTTCCTTGCTAAAGCTGTAATGATGTGCAATTTCAATTATGGTACTTATAAACGCAGTTACTTTTGTAGGTGCGTTGGCGACTATATCTATCAGGTTACTTTCTTTAATGCCAAAAAGTTCCAGCGGAATTTCTTTTAGAATCTTCGACTGTAGTAATTCACCAATTGGTGCTAAATTTTTATCCAGCCTTAAAGAGACCATTTGGTCATATGGAACTTCCAGCTTATCTGAGAGCAGTGCTATTTTATCGGGTTTTGGATATTTTTTTCCGTTTTCAATTTCGTTAAGATATGATTTTGATAATCCCGAAAGTTTAGACAATCCAAATAGAGACAAATTTTTGTCAGTCCTTATCTGCTTTAGCTTCAGCCCAAATATGAGTTTGATATAGTCTTCTTCCATAGATCAAATATAAGCCTTTTTGCGAATCTTAATAAATTGCGAATATCTTGTTTTAGCGAACGTTCGCTTGTTTTTTAAAAAACTTTCCAGTAATATTGTCATGTAAAACGCTAAAACTATGAAAACCAAAACCTTAAAAACATCAAATTTGGAATTCTCAAATGATGTAAAAAACTACTATCCGGAAATCCTGACAAATGACGCTCTAAATTTTATAGCAGCGCTTCATGAAAAATTTAATGGGGAAAGACTTTCTCTTTTAAAAAACCGGGTAAACCAGCAAAAGGTTTTTGATGAAGGTAAGTTACCTGAATTTCCGCTGGAGACCAGATCTATTCGGGAAGGAGAATGGAAGGCAGGCAATATTCCGGAAGACCTACAGGACAGGCGGGTAGAAATTACAGGGCCTGTAGATAGAAAAATGGTGATCAATGCTTTAAATTCAGGTGCCAAAACATTTATGGCCGACCTTGAAGACAGTACTTCGCCCACCTGGCAAAATGTAATTGAAGGTCAGCAAAACCTGATTGATGCCAATAACAAGACCATCTCACTGGTAGATTCAGAAAGAAACAAATCTTACAGCCTTAACCCGGAAACAGCTGTTTTATTGGTTAGGCCCAGAGGCCTGCATTTAAACGAGAAGCACGTGCTAATCAATGGAGAGGAAACTTCGGGTAGCCTGGTAGACTTCGGTTTGTATGTTTTCCATAATACAAGAACAATGCTGGAGCATAATACTGCACCTTACTTTTATCTTCCAAAATTAGAAAACTATAAAGAAGCGCGCTGGTGGAATGACGTATTTAATTTTTCACAGGATTATCTGGAAGTTCCAAAAGGTACTTTTAAGGCGACTGTTCTTATTGAAACCATTACTGCAAGTTTCCAGTTAGACGAGATCATATATGAACTTAAAGATCACATTGTGGGTCTTAACTGTGGTCGCTGGGATTACATTTTTTCATACATCAAGAAATTCAGGAACCATCCGGACTTTGTGGTGCCAAACCGGGATCAGGTTACTATGACCACTCCTTTTATGGAGGCGTATTCCAAACTCGTAATTCAGCGTTGCCATAAACGCGGTATCCATGCCATTGGCGGTATGGCTGCTCAAATCCCTATTAAAAATGATGAAGAGGCCAACGCAGCAGCACTGGAAAAAGTTAGGAAAGACAAAGAGCGTGAAGTTAAAAATGGACACGATGGTACCTGGGTTGCACACCCTGCCCTGGTAGAAGTAGCTATGGCAGAGTTTGACAAACATATGCCAAATCCAAATCAATTGCACGTGACTCGTGACGACGTGAATATTTCTGAAGAAGACCTGGTAGAAATACCAAAGGGTACTGTTACAGAAGCCGGAATAAGAAAGAATATCAACGTCGGAATTCTTTATACTGAAGCCTGGCTGAGAGGTTATGGTGCCGTGGCCCTTTACAACTTAATGGAAGATGCCGCTACTGCCGAAATTTCAAGAACGCAATTATGGCAATGGCTAAAGCATGAAGTAGTGCTGGAAGACGGACGTAAATTCAATACGGAGTTATACATCGATCTGTTAAATGATGAAGCCGAAAAGATATTATCTGGTTCGGGAGAGTATTTTAATGAAAACAACCGCTACAAACTTGCTATTGAGCTTTTTGATAAGCTGGTATTATCAGAAAAATTTGAAGAGTTCTTAACGCTTCCCGCTTACAAATACATCTAAAAAAGCAATCCTGCGATTGCGGCAACAATCAGCAGGATCTAATTATTAATAATAAATAACATCTAACAAAATTATGAAAATTCAACCACAAACAAACTACCGTTCTGCATTAGAAGCTGTGAAAAAACTTAAGGAAAAGTATGGGGAAACATGGAATTCCATCAATCCCGAAAGTGCAGCCAGGATGATTACTCAAAACAGGTTTAGAACCGGTTTGGACATCGCCAGGTATACCGCAGCAATTATGAGAAAAGATATGGAGGAGTATGACGCAGATCCTTCTCAATACACACAGTCTCTAGGTAGCTGGCATGGATTTGTGGCGCAGCAAAACATGATAGCTGTTAAAAAGCACCACAAAAGCACCAGTAAAAAATACCTGTATCTTTCTGGCTGGATGGTTGCTGCCCTGCGTTCAGAATTTGGGCCACTACCAGATCAATCCATGCACGAGAAAACGGCTGTCCCTTCATTGATAAATGAAATATATGATTTCTTGCGACAGGCCGATGCGGTTGAGCTAAACGACCTTTTTAAAAGACTTGAGAAAGGAGAAGATGTGCAGGATAAAATTGACAATTTTGAAACTCATGTAGTGCCTATTATTGCTGATATCGACGCCGGATTTGGAAACGAGGAAGCGACCTATTTACTGGCAAAAAAAATGATCCAGGCAGGAGCTTGCGCTATTCAAATTGAAAATCAGGTTTCTGATGCCAAACAATGCGGGCATCAGGATGGGAAGGTCACTGTACCTCACGAAGATTTTATTGCTAAACTAAATGCCATCAGGTACGCTTTTATTGAACTGGGGGTAGAAGACGGAATTATTGTAGCCAGAACAGATTCTGAAGGTGCCGGCCTCACTCAAAAACTTCCGGTGAGTCAGGAGCCGGGAGATTTGGCTTCTAAGTATCTGGCTTTTATAGAAGCCGAAACTATCGATATCAATGAAGCCAAAGAAGATGATGTGCTCCTTAAAAGAGATGGTAAACTAATGCGCCCCGTAAGACTGGCCAATGGATTGTACAAATTTAAAGAAGGTTCAAACATAGACAGGGTTGTTTTAGATTGTATTACGAGTCTTCAAAATGGCGCAGATCTTTTATGGATAGAAACGCCCACCCCTAATGTGAAACAGATCGCTCACATGGTGAACAGAATAAGAGAAGTGGTGCCAAATGCCAAGTTGGTTTATAATAACTCGCCATCTTTTAACTGGACCCTGAACTTCCGCCATCAGGCTTATGATGAAATGCTTGCAGAAGGTGAAAATATGACCGGGTATGATAGAAATAATCTTATGGATGCAGCATATGATGGTACCGAACTATGTTTTAGGGCAGACAGGAAGATTAAGAAGTTCCAGGTTGATGGTGCAAGAGAAGCGGGAATTTTCCATCATTTGATTACCCTGCCAACCTATCATACTACTGCGCTTCACATGCATGATCTTACCGCAGGGTATTTTTCTGAAGAAGGTATGCTAGCCTATGTGAGCGGAGTTCAAAGACAGGAAATTCGTAAAGGGGTTTCCTGTGTAAAACATCAACGCATGGCAGGATCAGATCTGGGAGATGATCATAAAACCTTCTTTTCAGGAGAAAAAGCCCTGAAAGCAGGGGGTGAAAAGAACACCAGTAACCAGTTTAAAGAACAGGAATCTGTTACAGAGCGCGAACCCGTTTTGGACAAATAATACTTAAAATAATAAATGCGATATTTAAGGAGATCGCATTTATTATTTTAGAACAGCTTATACAGAAGATTAACCTCAGAAAAAAGAAGAATGAAAGGCAGAAAATTACTTATGATTCCCGGCCCTATAGAATTTGAACCTGAAGTGTTACAGGCCATGGGAATGCCTACTAACAGTCATGTAGCGCCAGACTTTATTGAGACTTTCGGGAATAGCCTGGAGCTAATGCGGGAGGTATGGAAATCTCCCACCGGGCAACCTTTTATCGTTGCCGGGACGGGCACCCTGGCTATGGATATGGCCGCTGCCAATCTAATTGAACAGGGAGATCGTGTGCTGGTAATTTCTACAGGATACTTTGGCCAACGCTTCAGGGATATTATGGATCGTTATGGCGCAAAGACCACCATTCTGGAAATGCCATTAGGCGAAGTGGTAAGCCTGGAAGCAATAGAAAAAGAGCTTAAAAACCAACAGTATAAAGCTTTGACCATTACTCATGTAGATACTTCTACCGGAGTACTTGTAGATCCTGAACCCATTGCAAAACTAGCCCAAAAGTACAATACGCTAAGTATCTTAGATGGCGTTTGCTCGGTTGCAGGAGAAAAGATCAATCAGGAGGAATGGGGGCTTGATGTGGTTTTGACAGGATCTCAAAAGGCCATTGGTGTACCGCCGGGGCTGGCGCTTCTGGTAGCCTCCCCGAAAGCTATGGATGTCTGGAAAAACAGGAAATCGCCGGTAGCCAATTATTATGCCGACTGGAATAACTGGTTGCCCATAATGAAAGCTTACGAAGAAAGAAGGCCTTCATACTTTGGAACGCCGGCAGTGAATTTAATTGTTGCCTTAGAAACCAGCTTGAAAATAATAGCTGCAGAAGGCATCGAAAAAAGGGTAAACCGGCATTTCAACCTGGCAAAAGCCTTCCGGGCAGGTATTTCTTCCTTAAATCTCGAAATATTGCCCAAAAGCGATGAAGTAGCCGCTAATACCCTTACGGCAGCTTACTATCCATCGGGAATTGAAGGCGCGGCTTTGCTTTCAAAAATTGCTCAAAGCGAGGTGGTACTGGCGGGTGGACTTTTGCCAGAGATAAAAACCAAATATTTCAGGATTGGTCATATGGGATCAGTTTCAGCAAATGATTTGCTTGCTGTCTTAGGTGCGTTAGAACGCGCATTAATGGAATCAGGACATCAAATTGAGCCTGGAAAAAGTTTACAGGCATTTCAAAAGGAGCTTTTAAAATCTGACTGATAGTTCCTTAAATTAATTTTCTAATGAAAAACACCTTCCAAAAATGACATTTTTGGAAGGTGTTTTTGGTTAATAACGGGCACGGATTATAAATCTGCGCCGGCTCTGTTTTGTTTCTGCGGAAGTCTGCGCATTCAGCGGGAATATCTTCCGAAGCAATTTTACTGAAATTGAGTCTTTAGAAGTTTACTCGTCACGGATTACAAATCCGCATCGGCTCTGTTCTGTTTCTGAGGAAATCTTCGGGAAGTAGTTAAGATAAAAAAGAGTTGTAGTCCATAAGATCTTAATCTTCAGTAATTCAGAAAAATGCAGATGATTCGAATTTCAAAAGCTTAAGTTGTAACATGATATATTTCTCATTTTTGATCGTATCTTTGCAGCCGCTTTGAAGAACCTCTTTTTTCAAAACCTCCCAGGTTTTGGAAACCTGGGAGGTTTGACGATGAAAAATTGAAGTATGAGAACAAAGTCATTAAAAAAGAACAGGATCAACGTGGTCACCCTTGGCTGCAGTAAGAACGTCTACGACAGCGAGGTGCTTATGGGCCAGCTGAAGGCGAACAACAAAGATGTGGTGCATGAGCAGGAGGGGAATATCGTGGTGATCAACACCTGTGGCTTTATTGACAATGCAAAAGAGCAGTCTGTAAACACCATTTTAGAGTATGTAGAGCTGAAGGAGCAGGGAGAAGTTGATAAGGTTTTTGTTACCGGATGCCTTAGCGAGCGCTACAAACCCGATCTTGTAAAAGAGATTCCTGATGTTGACCAGTATTTCGGAACCACCGAACTTCCTGAACTGCTTGCTGCTCTTGAAGCCGATTACAAGCACGAACTTATTGGGGAACGTTTAACCACGACTCCAAAGAATTACGCTTACCTCAAGATCGCCGAAGGTTGTGATCGTCCCTGTTCTTTTTGTGCGATTCCGCTTATGCGCGGGAAACATAAATCCACTCCCATTGAAAATTTGGTGGCAGAAGCTAAAAAACTCGCCGCTCAGGGTGTGAAAGAGCTTATTCTTATTGCGCAGGATCTTACATATTACGGACTTGATCTTTATAAAAAACGAAACCTGGCCGAACTTCTTGAAAACCTGGTGAAGGTGGAGGGAATTGATTGGATCAGGTTGCACTACGCTTTCCCAACAGGTTTTCCTATGGATGTACTGGAGGTGATGAAGCGGGAGCCTAAGGTTTGTAATTATCTGGATATTCCGTTGCAGCATGTTTCTGATGATTTGCTGAAGTCTATGCGCCGCGGAACCACCCATGAAAAAACAACGAATTTACTGAAGGAATTCCGTGCTAAGGTGCCAGAAATGGCAATTAGAACGACTCTTATTGTTGGATATCCCGGAGAAACTGAAGCTCATTTTGAAGAACTGAAGCAGTGGGTGAAAGACATGCGTTTTGAGCGCCTGGGCTGTTTCACCTATTCGCACGAAGAAAATACGCACGCTTACAATCTTGAAGATGATGTGCCGCAGGAAGTAAAGCAGGAGAGAGCTAACGAGATCATGGAAATTCAGTCGCAGATCTCCTGGGAACTGAATCAGCAGAAAATAGGGCAGACCTTCAACGTTGTTATCGACCGCAAAGAAGGCGAAAACTACGTGGGAAGAACCGAACATGATTCCCCCGATGTTGATAATGAAGTGCTGATCGATGCTACCAAAATATACCTGAAGACAGGAGAGTTCTACGAAGTAAAGATCACAGATGCCGCCGATTTTGACCTTTTTGGAGAACCGGTGAATGTGAATATCGAGAAGCCTAAGCGGAAGGTGCTTTTTAATCAGTAAACAGTTCGCAGTTTTTAAGTAGGCAGTCAGGAAAAGACCACGGATGCACGGATGTTTTCTTGAAAAGTCTAAACCTCACAGGTTTCAAAACCTGTGAGGTTTTTTTTATACGGGAGGTTCTAAACGAAAAAGAGTTATTATTGTATAGAAGTTTAGCTCTTGCCTATGATCAAAATTATAAGAAAGCGACATTTCTTCAGGCAACATTATAACCTGATCCTGGGTTTACTGTGGCTCAGTATTGGAATTGCTTATTATTTGGTCGAGGGGACTAAGGGTTTTAATATTTTATCTGTTTTTAACCTGCTAATAGGATTAGCATACCTGGCAATTCATTTTTATCAGAGAGATCGCAATCAGGAATTTATTGCCTGGAATGAGGAGCAGGTGATCCTGAGCAAATTGCAACTTAAACCGGTAACCTATTCCAGAACCCAGATTAGCAGAATCACAATTACTAATAGCTATTTTATTCTCCATACCAATTCAGAGACTCCCGGAGAAACAATGGAACTTACAGGCTATAGTGAGAGTGATCTTGATCTGCTAAAATCCCGGTTTCCTAATCAAAAGATTTCAGCGTAATTTTTTATGAGGATACCGTTCAAAGAGATCCTGAAATAAATTCAGGTTGACTGGGATTTTTCAGGCGTCACGCTTAACTATTTCAACATCAACGGATAAAACCTAACAGGTCTCAAAGACCTGTTAGGTTTGTGGTGTTTAATAGTATTTAAAAGTTCCCGTAAGACCTGCAAGGTTTTCAAAACCTTGCAGGTCTTAAAACATCTCAGTACTCAATACTCACTTCTCAATACTATGCAATAGTGATCTCATCTGTCAAATACACCTCCTGCACACTTTGCAGGATCTCAACGCCATCTTTCAACGGCCGCTGAAATGCCTTTCGGCCCATAATTAATCCGCTGCCGCCGGCGCGTTTGTTGATCACAGCTGTTTTTACTGCTGACTTAAAATCTGAGTCGCCCTCTGAGCCACCGCCAGAGTTAATTAGTCCGATTTTGCCCATGTAGCAGTTCGCCACCTGCAGGCGGCACAGGTCAATGGGATGATCTGTAGAAAGACTTTCATACATTTCTTCGGAATGCTTGGCAAAGTTGATGTCCTGAAATCCGAAATTGGTGGTAGGTAATTTTTGTTTGATAACATCAGCCTTGATAGTAACGCCAATATGGTTTGCCTGCCCTGTAAGATCGGCGGCAGAATGGTAATCCTTTCCGTCCTTTTTGAAGGCTGAATTTCGGGTGTAGCACCATAAAATTGTGGCCATTCCCAGTTGATGGGCTTCTTCAAAAGCTGCAGCTACTTCCTGAATTTGCCTTGTGCTTTCCTCACTTCCGAAGTAAATAGTAGCGCCAATCGCCGTCGCGCCCATGTCCCAAGCCCCTTTCACGTTTCCGAAGGGAATTTGATCGTATTTATTGGGATAGGTGAGTAGTTCGTTGTGGTTGATCTTTACCACAAAGGGAATTTTATGGGCGTATTTACGTGCGTGTAAAGCCAGGCCGCCAAAAGTGGAGGCAACCCCGTTACAACCCGCCTCAATAGCAAGTTTGACGATGTTTTCGGGATCAAAATAATCCTTGTTCTTGTAAAAAGAGGCTGCAGCACTGTGTTCAATTCCCTGGTCTACAGGAAGAATGTTGAGGTATCCTGTACCACCAAGGGCACCGTGATTGTACAACTGCGCCAGACTTTTCAACACCTGCGGACTACGGTCACTTTCAGCAAAATTTTCGACACTATTAGGTCCTGGAACTGTCAATCTCTCTTTTGGGATCTTTTTACTGGTATGCTCCAGTAAATTTGAAGCATCATCTCCCAAAATTTCTGTGATCTTATCGATATAACTCATAATTAGAAGGTTTTTATTGGCTATGAGTCTGAAGTTAAGATTTTTAAGGAAGAAGGCTTTGCTGGCGCTTCTTAAAATATGTATAAATTCAGCGATACTGGTAAAAAATTCCGTCGTCAAAAGGCGTCCAGAGGCAGGCCCTTAAATCGGCATTTTTGAGACCGTTATTGATCCAGGTATTGCAGGTGTAGAAAGAATTTAGAGATCTTTTTGCATGAAAGAAAGCATCATTTTGATTGTAATGAAGATCTCTTACGGGAATCACCCCACCTGCAGCGTTAATTTCAAAGCTCTTAGCCACATAACTTACCAGGTCGCGATATTGTTCTTCAGAAATATCTACGGAAATAACAGGCTGAGTGAATCTTGGCATTGGCTCAAAAGTGACATGCATAGCCGAAGGAGTGGGCAGGAAGACCGCTTTCATGGCTGTTGGAAAGCTGAGGTCGCTCCATTGCGGGGTGGTCTGGTAGAATTCGAGATCGCCCCAGCCAAAAGAAATGTATTCAAAATTTGCCCTTTTTGAGGGGATATGTTGGGGAGAAACCAAGGTTTCCCAATCCATTATTTGATTTTGAACCGGAAAAATAAAATCGGTATGTGCTCCGTTGGTGCGAAGGTAGATGGTGATATCTCCTCCCTGCGGCTGATCTTTATTGACCGGGATCACCGAACCTATAACGGCCGATACAAAGTAAAGCAGCATGAGCAATAAAAAGGCGAGCAGCCCTTTGGCAAAAAACTTTATGATCCTCTCCAGGATCTTCATATTTTTCTTTGCAGCAGTTCCTTTAATGCTGTTTTGAAAATTTCTATTTCATCGAGGGTATTGTAGGGCGCAAATCCTATACGTATCCATCCTCCTGTTTCCATTACCGGAAAAACTTCGGCCATGGTAGAAGCATAGAAATGCCCGTCGCCTATAAAGAGGTTGAATTTTTCAGCAAAGAATTGCGTGGCTTCGCGGGAGTGAATTCCGTCGATCCTGAAAGCGAAAGTCGGTGTTTTTATAACTTCCGAAGAAGCGCGGTAAAGCGTTACTTCAGGAATAGATTTCAGGAATTCCTCCAGGGAATCCATCAATTCCTGTTCATGAGATTCTATTGCTTCCATTCCTGCTTTTAATCGCTGTCTCCGGGTATCGCCGGTTCCTAAACTTTCGAGAAAACCAATGGCACCGCAGAGGCCGGCAATGGCTTCATGGTTTTGAGTTCCGGTTTCCAGCTTATACGGAATTTGATTGGGAGCCGGTTGTAACTTTGGAATTTCCAGGGTCTCAAAAATGGCTTTTTTGATAGCCGCTATTCCCAGGTGTGGACCGAAGAACTTATATACCGAACAGAAAAGAATATCGCTCTCGAGATCCTGCTTGTCAACCAGAAAATGCGGTACTGCGTGTACAGCATCGGCAATGGTGATGGCATTTACCTTTTTTGCCACCTTAAAAATTTTCTTCGCATCACTAATGGTGCCGGTAAGGTTGGAAGAAAGCCCTATGGCTACAATCCTGGTTTTTTCATTGATAATTGTATCCAGGTTTGAAAGATCGTGGGTGAGACTTTGTTTATCAACAGGAATGAATTTTACGGTTGCGCCGGTTTCTTTTGCCAGGTGGATCCAGGGATCTACATTGGCCCTGTGATCAAGTTGAGTGACAACAATTTCATCTCCTTGCTTCAGCAGAGGCCTAAGGCTGTGGGAAACCTGGAAAGCCAGGCTGGTCATGTTCTGACCAAAAGCGACTTCTTCAGCAGAACAATTCAGTAGATCACCCACAGCTTGTTTAGCTTCCTCTAAAAGGGCATCTGTCTTTATACTGGTAGCAAAAGTGCCGTGCAGGTTAGCCATTCCGGTTTCAATATATTCCAGCATACGGTCAATGCAGGCCTGTACCATTTGCGTGCCGCCGGGGCCGTCAAAATAAATGGGGAATACCTGTTCTTTATTCCTGAAATTCAAAGCCCGGAACTGCGACCGTACCTCATCTATACGAAACTTTTTATTTGGCATGTTTTCTTCTTCTTTTATGGTCTATATAAATGTAAATGGCGTAAAGAATGGCGCCTACGCCACCAACCCAATAAAGCCCGTTCTCAAGTTTATCAATATCGGTCGAAAAATATCCTACAGCCAGGGAAAGAGGGATCATTCCGGCGTAAGTGGCTATCATGAATTTTTTGTAATCCATTTTAAAGATACCCGCAATAAAAGCTATGGCATCATTTGAGAAAAACGGGGAGATGCGAAAGAGTACTACAGTTCCTGAGCTGTAATGCGTGATCCAGTATTTCCATTTTTTCTGTTTTTTTTCACTAATAAGTTCAAATCGCTTTCCTATATAATATCCCAGGCTAGAAGCTATCCCCACGCCTATAAGATTGATCAAAACTCCCCACCAGAAACCGTATGCCAGTACCCCCACAATAATTGGGAGCCAGGAAGGAAAAATGATCAGGAACATTTGAAGTACAATGAACACGATAATGGCCAATGGCCCCCAAACGCCAAACTGCTTTACGTAATCTTTTATCCTTTCCCTGTCTTCACTCAATAATACATCCCAGGCTTCTTTTACTGTGTCCTGGAAAGGGGGATGTGTAAAATACAGAATGACCAGGAAAAGGAGGATACTTCCGCTAAGAATAAAGGACAGGTATTTTTTTATAAAGTTTTTACTCAAATCAGGTTTTAAATGGACCTACAAATTAATTACTTTTTGAACAGCCTCCGCGGTAATTAATATTATTCTAACGTCTTACAAGGGAAAAATTAAACTTTACTTCATCTTTATTTAACACGCAATAGGTAAAAACGTCGCATTTTTGAACCACAATCATATAATCTTAGTTTTTGTCGATTTAGATGTATGAGGTAAGGTTGCTCTTTAGGGGGCAACCTTTTTACTTATTAGTAATCTGCTGATAACGTTCTCTTAACATTCAATCCTGTTCTTTGTTGCCGACAAAAACTAAGAAATAATGAAAATTACTACCGGCCTATTTTCGGTTTTAGCCTTTTTAATTTCATTGCATGTGCAGGGACAGGATCTTACAGAGAATACTTTTGGAAAGGGTCTTGTTAATGTAGTGGCAAAAGACAGCTCTTACAGTGCAAATTTCTCTTTAAGAATGCAATCCCTGTTTACTTCTGCCTGGAATATTTCTGAAGATGATGGCTTTGGAGATGTAGAAGCTAATTTCCTGGTTAGAAGAGCCCGCTTAAAATTTCAGGGGTTTGCTTACACCCCAAAACTTACTTACAAACTGGAGCTGGGATTATCCAATCGTGATATTTCCGGAGCATCAGTCTATAATGGAGATACCCCCAGGTACATACTGGATGCAGTGGTTAAATGGAATTTCTACGAAAACTTTGAACTTTGGGCAGGGCAAACCAAACTTCCCGGCAACAGGGAGCGAATTATTTCTTCCGGAAGCCTTGAAACTGTAGATCGTTCTCTGGTGAACAGCAGGTTCAATATAGACCGGGATATGGGAATACAGTTGCACCATGAAATTTATCCCGGAGGGAATTTCATCATTAGAGAAGCCATTTCTATAGCCCAGGGAGAAGGAAGAAATGTTACAGCAGGAAATATTGGAGGATTGCAATATACCGGAAGGCTCGAATTATTGCCTTTTGGAGACTTTGCCGACTATACCGGGGCCGATTTTGCCAGGGAAACAACACCCAAACTTGCGCTGGGAATATCCTATGATTATAACAATAATGCGGTGAGAACGAGATCTAACTCGGGTACCTATATGCTTACCGATGACGGATTTTTTGAGACAGATATTACCACCTTTTTTGTGGATGCTATTTTCAAATACCGCGGAATTTCGGCCATGGCTGAATATGCACATCGTGCCGCAGACGAAGCTTTCGCCAGAAATGCTGATGGCACTTTAACCGGAGATGCTGTAAACATTGGAAGTGGGTTTAATGTACAGGCAGGTTACCTGTTTAAGAACAACATTCAATTACTGGGTAGATATACCACCATTGATCTTGATGACCAGGTGACCCAGCTGGTAGAAGACCAGTATACGCTGGGGCTTTCAAAGTACATCGTAAAACATAAACTAAAGGTGCAGACAGATATTAATTACACCGACCTTAATCTTGGTCTTGACGACAATCTTACTTATAGACTACAATTCGAACTTCATTTATAAAAACAAATTATGAAAAGATTTCTTTTATTAACTGCAATAACTGTTTCCCTGGCTTCCTGCGGAAACAACAAAAAAGATGATACCAAAAATGCCATTTCTATTGATGGTTCCAGTACAGTTTATCCTGTAACTGAAGCTATTGCTGAAGAATACAGGGCAGAAGCTCCAGATGTTGATGTAACCATAGGAGTTTCGGGTACCGGTGGTGGTTTCCAAAAATTTGGCAGGGGCGAAGTTGCAATCACCAATGCTTCCAGGCCTATCAAAGAAGATGAAAAGGCAATTGCCGAATCTAACGGCATTTCTTTTGTAGAGCTTGAAGTGGCTTATGATGGTCTCGCTGTGGTTGTACATCCCGAAAATGACTGGGTAACCTGCTTTACGGTGGAACAGTTGAAGAAAATATGGGAGCCGGCAGCCCAGGGAACTATCAAGCGATGGAATCAAATTGATCCTTCATGGCCAGATGAAGAAATTCACCTTTTTGGACCCGGAGTAGCTTCAGGTACATTCGATTATTTTACTGAAGCTATCGTAGGTAAAAGCGGAAGTAGCAGGGGAGATTATACTGCCAGTGAAGACGATAATGTGCTTGTACAGGGAGTTTCAGGTGATAAATTCGGTCTGGGTTTCTTCGGACTCGCATATTACCAGGAAAATTCAGATAAGCTTAAAATGGTGCCGGTAAATGGCGGTGAAGGCTGTGTAGAGCCTTCAAAAGAAACTGTTAGCAACGGCACCTATGCCCCGCTTTCCCGTCCTCTCTATATTTATGTGAACAGTGCTTCTCTGGAGAATCCTGCGGTGATCGATTTTGTGGAATTCTATCTTGATGAAGCGCCACAGTTACTACAGGATGTTGGATACATTCCCCTTACTTCGGAAGAATACCAGGCCGAGAGGGAGAAATTTGCAGCATTCGTAAAAGAAAATTCAGCTGAATAATAAAAATTTCCGGGGCACCTGAATGCTCCGGATTACTTTACTTTTTCCATGCGAAAATTAAAAGAAACGGTAATAGAAAAGGGCCTCCTGGGCAGTGCCCTGGTGACAATTGCAGTTACTGTAGGAATAATACTGGTGCTTTCTATTGAAGCCGTAAGGTTCTTTGAAGAAGTCTCCATTGTAGATTTTCTGACAGATACGCAATGGACACCACTGTACACCGAAAAACATTTTGGGATCCTCCCGTTATTGTCCGGTACACTGTTGACTTCTTTTATTGCCATCATTTTTGCTGTTCCCGTTGGGTTGTCTATCAGTATTTACATTAGCGAATACGCACCCCGAAGTTTCAGAAAAACGATCAAACCTGCATTAGAACTGCTTGCTGCCGTACCAACGGTGGTCTACGGATTTTTTGCTCTTACCGTGGTGACGCCATTTTTACAATCGTTTATCCCGGGGCTTTCAGGTTTCAACTCTTTGTCTGCCGGCCTGGTAATGGGAATTATGATCATTCCTTTCATTTCTTCTTTAAGTGAGGATGCATTGCACGCCGTACCCAATTCTCTGCGGGAAGCAGCTTATGGAATGGGATCAACAAAGCTGCAAAATGCTTTTCGTGTCCTGGTACCTGCAGCTTCCTCGGGGATTATAGTCTCTATCATCCTGGCGATATCCCGTGCGATTGGAGAAACCATGATTGTTGCCATTGCAGCAGGGCAGCAACCACGATTAACTATGGATCCTACAGTGCCCGTAGAAACTATTACCGCCTACATCGTACAGGTGAGCCTGGGTGATGTACAGCATGGTTCTTTGGAGTACCGTACCATATTTGCAGCCGGGATCACTCTTTTTATCTTCACCTTCCTTCTGAATACGATAAGCTACAGGATAAGGAAAAAATTCAGGGAGAAATATGAATAACATTAGAACAAATCGGTTAAAAGATCAGGCTTTCAAATTCTGGGGGATTGCCTGTACCTTTCTGGGGCTCATTTTGCTCACCATTTTTATAGGTTCCATTCTTATAGATGGTCTGCAAAGGATTGATTGGGATTTTATCACCAGCCTTCCGTCGAGAAAAGCAGAGAGAGCCGGAATATATACTGCGCTTATGGGCAGCGTCTGGATCCTGGTCTTTACTACAATAATCGCCCTGCCATTAGGAATTGCAGCTGCTATTTATCTGGAAGAATATGCCAAAGAAAGCAGGCTTTCTTCTTTGCTGGAAATTAATATTTCTAACCTTGCGGGGGTGCCTTCTATCATTTACGGGTTACTTGGTCTGGAAGTCTTTGTGCGAATCATGGAAATGGGAGCCAGTGTTTTGGCGGGAAGTTTTACCCTTGCCCTTTTAATTCTGCCTATTGTGATTGTTGCCACAAGAGAGAGCTTAAAGGCAGTGCCAAAATCCATTCGGGATGCTTCTTTCGCTCTTGGAGCTTCCAAGTGGCAAACGGTTTCCCAACAGCTGCTGCCGGCATCTTTTGGAGGCATACTTACCGGGGTTATTCTGGCGCTCTCGCGGGCGGTGGGAGAGACAGCTCCTCTTATTGTAATTGGCGCTCTGGCTTATGTCCCTTTCGCGCCCGAATCTCCTATGGATGAATTTTCGGTACTACCCATTCAGATCTTTAACTGGATCTCGCGCCCAAAACATGGTTTCGAAGTTAATGCAGCCGCAGCCATTATTGTCCTTCTGTTAATTACCTTTATTTTAAATGGAATTGCAGTGTATTTCAGGAACAGGTGGCAAAGTAAATTAAAATAGAATGAAAGAAAATAAAGATATATTAGATAAGACCTTAAAGAGGAAACACAAGCTTCAGGCAAAAGATGTGAAGGTTTTTTATGATGATTTCATGGCCATCAAAGGTATAGACATGAACATTAGGGCAAATAAGATCACTGCGTTTATTGGACCTTCAGGTTGTGGAAAATCTACTTTCCTGCGGCTTTTTAACCGCATGAACGATTATGTTGACGGCTTTAGAATGGAGGGAGAGATCCTTATTGACGGCGAGAACATCTACAAGAAAAAAGTAAATGTAGAACAACTTCGGAAGCAGGTGGGGATGGTCTTTCAAAAGCCCAACCCTTTTCCGAAATCCATCTATGAGAACGTTGCCTACGGATTAAAGATCCAGGGAATTAAAGACAAGGCATTTCTTAAGGATAAAGTAGAAGAATCCCTTAAACAGGTTGGCTTGTGGAATGAAGTGAAGGAAGATATCAATAAATCGGCTTTGGCGCTGTCTGGTGGGCAGCAACAAAGGTTGTGCATCGCCCGTACCCTGGCTGTAGAACCGTCTATTATCCTTATGGATGAGCCAACATCTGCTTTAGATCCTATTTCAACGGCCAAGATCGAGGAACTTATTTATCAGCTTAAAGAGAAGTATACCATAGTGATTGTGACCCACAACATGCAGCAGGCCGGGAGAATTAGTGATTACACCGCATTTTTCTACATGGGCGAACTCATTGAATACGATAAATCAAAGAAGCTATTTACCAATCCCGAGAAACAACAGACCGAGAATTATATCACCGGTAGATTCGGATAAACCACAGGATTATGATCAGTTTAGACCAACATAGAGATGCATTAAATCAAGCCGGACTTGAAATGCTGGAGCTTTGCATCAAACAACTGGAAAATGCCCAGGAAGCATTTTTTAACCACGATGGCGATCTTGCCGAAGAAGTGATGCACACAGAGAATAGGGTGAACGCCCTCGATCTCAAGATTGACCGTGACTGTGAACGCTTCATCGCCTTGCACAACCCCGTAGCCAGTGATCTTCGTTTTGTGCTGGCCCTTAGAAAGATCAATTTTGACCTGGAACGGGTGGGCGATCACGCCTACGGGATCTCGCATTATATTGTAAAGATCGATACCCAGATTGAACCCCGACTTTTAGAAAGAATGCGGGTAGAAGAAATGTTTACCACTGCATTGTCCATGCTCGATGATATCACCCTGGCCTATACCGAAGTAGATACCAAAGTAGCCCGAAAGGTCTTTAAAAAGGACAAGATCCTTAATGATATCAATATGAGATCTTTCGCTATAATTTCTGAAGAAGTTAAGGCAAATCCTGAAGTGATCGATCAGGTGATGCTGTTGTTTTCGGTGATTAAAAAGGTGGAAAGAATAGGAGATCTTATTACGAATATTGCTGAAGAGATCATCTTTTTCAGGGAAGCTGAAGTATTGAAGCACCGGAAGAAAAAAGGCGGAAAAAAGAAAGATTCTTAGAATCAAATTCCAAATTTTCAAGCAGCCTTTTAATACCTAATTCAGTATTGTCCCATTAAATAATTAGATAGGAGCTAAGGCCACGAATACATTAATAATATAGCCCTTTAAAGGTATAGAAAGGTGGTTTTAAGTTTTTAAAATCCGTACCAAACAAAAAGAATTTCTTCAGTGTGCCGTAGGGACATGATATCGGTAGGAGCAGAGAACCACAATAACCGAAAGTCCCGTAGGGACGAAATATAGGTAGAAGCCGAATCAACCCCGACCAATATCATTAACATCTGTGAATCGTTCAAAATTTGGAGAAATTGCAAAAAAATGCCCGGGAAATTTCCCGGGCATTTTTTTCAAGAGGTTTCAAAAATGACATTTTCAAGAGGTTTCAAAAATGACATTTTCAAGAGGTTTCAAAAATGACATTTTCAAGAGGTTTCAAAAATGACATTTTCAAGAGGTTTCAAAAATGACATTTTCAAGAGGTTTCAAAAATGACATTTTCAAGAGGTTTCAAAAATGACATTTTCAAGAGGTTTCAAAAATGACATTTTCAAGAGGTTTCAAAAATGACATTTTCAAGAGGTTTCAAAAATGACATTTTCAAGAGGTTTCAAAAATGACATTTTCAAGAGGTTTCAAAAATGACATTTCAGGAGGTTCCAAAATGCTATTTTTCAGAAGGATTTAAAAGTACCGGTTCTCCAAAACCCAGATCTTCCAGACGATCGAGCTGGGTAGCCGCATCTCCCACGATGAGGTAATACATCTTATCGGGATTGATATATTTTTGGGCCAGAGCCTTAATTTCCGGAACAGTGATGTTTCTCACGATCTCTTCCTGTTGCAGAGCGTAGTCCATAGGTTTATCATAGTTGCTTATTTCCTGAAGCATTTGAAGTTTTGATCCCATAGTTTCAAACTTTCGGGCGTTGCTTTTTATCATAAAGCCTTTGGTTACCTCCAGATCCTGTTCATTGAAGTTTTCGGGATAATTCCGAAGTATTTGCTTCACAAGGTCAACGGCTTCAAAGGTAATATTTGAGCGTACCCCGCTCGAAATAAGAAAAGGACCGGTAAAAGTGCTGCCGTTGAACCCGGAGCGTATGCCATAGGTGTAACCCTTGCCTTCCCTAAGTTCCTGGGTGAGCTGGGAAGCAAAACTTCCGCCACCAAGGCGGTAATTCATCACCGTGGCCGGAAAGAAATCTTCATCGGTCTCTGCCAAAGCAGGATATCCGATATGTAGAACAGATTGTTTTGCACCCGGAATATCGTAAAAGTAAACCTTGGATTCTGCCGGGGCAGTCACTTCAGGAAGGCTTTTAAAAATGACATTTTTGACACCCCAGTTCCCGGTGATTTTTTTGACACCGCTTACTGCCTGCGCTTTCTCAATATCTCCCACCACAAGGAAAGAAGCCAGGTGAGGAGAAAGATAATTGTTGTAATAAGTCTTTAAATCCTGAAGAGTTATTTTTTCGACTGTATTCTCTGTTCCAATATTATTGTGTGACAGGATGTGATCCTCGCCGTAAACTAGTTTTCGGAATTCATTCGAAGCTATGTTATTCGGATTTGCTTTTTCTTGCTGAATTCGGCTTATTACCTGTTGTTTTACCAGGGAGAATTCTTCCTCATCCCAACGTGGCTCCAAAAGAATCTCCTTCACAAGATCTATTGTTTCATCAAAATTCTTTGTGAGCGTACTTCCGCTAATGATCATTTTCTCATCTGTAGCATTCACCCTAATACTGGCACCCAGCAATTCAATGGCTTCCTCCAGTTGCTGTGGGGTACGGTTTTTAGTGCCTTTGGTGAGGAGGTCTGCCAGGAGATTTGAAACTCCAATTTTGGAAGAATCTTCTAAGAGCATACCTCCTTTGATCTCGAGCATGAACTGTACAAGCGGAACTTCAGAATTTGTTATTCCGTAGATCTCTAATCCTGTATCCAACTTTTCTTCCCAGATTGCGGGAACTTTGACTTGTGGTGAATTTCCGTAAGGAGGTTCTACAGTACGGTCGAAATTGGAAGGGGTTCTGTTGTAAGTAACTTCTTCTTCCAGGTTGAATTCCTGCTCGGCACCCATTACTATTTCCTCCTCTTCAACTTCGGCCGGAACAGAATTTTCCAGCGCCAGTTCCTTTTGTCCTTCCGGAACAAAACTGGTAGCTACAAAGGGTTTATTCTGAATGTATTTCTTATAAACCCTCATCACATCTTGCGGAGTCACTGCGAGAATATAGTTGATCTCCTTATTGATCATGCCGGGATCATTGGCAAATATTTCATATTGTGCCAGCTGAAAACCTTTTCCCAATACGCTCGAAAGGCTGTTATAAAATGCCGTTTCCTGCCCCGCTTTTATGCGTTTTAGATCTTTTTCTGAAATCCCTTCTTTTTCAAATTTTCGGAAAGTTTCTTCTACAGCCGACAGTACTTTGTCAAGGTCTGTGCCGTCATAAGCTCTCACTTGCAGCATGAATTGACCGGCAAGTTCAGAGGTGTAATTGAACATCTGTACATTGGGGGTCAACTTCTTGTTTGCCACCAGTTCCTTATAAAAAGGAGCATTTTTTCCTTCAGAAAGATAATTGGCCAAAACTTCAAGAGCATAAGAATCTTTGTGGTAAGAAGGGACCGATGGCCAGGCCATGGTCAATTCGGGTAGTTGCGCAAAATTATCTTCATAGTACAGCTTTTTTGTCTGCTGCAAATTTGCGGGTCTCTTCTCAAGATCCTTAATTTCAGGACCTCTTTTGATCTCTCCAAAATATTTCTCTACCCATTGTTTTGCCTGTGCTGTATCAAAGTCACCGGCAATAGTGAGTACCACATTGTTGGGCACGTACCATTGATTGAAGAATTCTTTCACATCTTCAAGCGTGGCATTTTGAAGGTCTTCCAAAGAACCAATTACCTGCCAGTTGTAAGGATGGTTTTCGGGATAGAGATTTTTGTCAATAACATACATGGTGTTACCGTATGGCTGGTTATCTACCCGCTGTCTTTTTTCGTTTTTCACTACCTGCTTTTCTTTGGCAAGTACAGGTTCGGTAACCGTATTAATAAAATAACCTAGCTTGTCGGCTTCTGCCCAAATCATCTTTTCGAGCGCATCATTTGGCACTGTCTGAAAATAATTGGTACGGTCGCGGCTTGTAGAACCGTTTGCGCCGCTGCCACCAATGCGGGCACTTAGCTTATCGAGTCCGCCCTTTCCAAGGTTCTCCGATTCCAGGAAAAGAAGGTGCTCAAAAAGGTGCGCAAATCCGGTACGTCCCTGCTTTTCTCGTGCCGAACCTACGTGACTGGTAAGCGCAACCGCCACTACAGGATCTGACCGGTCTACATGGAAAATAACTTTCAACCCGTTATCAAGGGTAAAGGTTTCGAACTCTACTTCAAAACCGGGAGCTTCAGCAGTTTGCTGAGCCCGTGCATTTCCTGTTAGCACAACCAGCAGGAACGCGAATAAAAAAGACTTAAGTGATGACTTCATTAGAACTTGTTCAGAATTAAATTACGAGATAGGTGACATAGGCAATATAGCCGATTACAAACACAGCGCCTTCCCAGCGCTCGATGCTGCGGCCTTTTCCTGTAAATACAAAAATAAAGAGCAGCAATCCGGTAACCATGTTCACCATAATATCAAAAAAGGAATCATGGTTTATTCCAAGAGGAACAATAGTCCCCGAAATTCCCAGGATGAGGAAGATGTTAAAAATGTTGGAACCTACCACGTTTCCAATGGCAATGTCTACATTCTTTTTTCTCACTGCAATTATAGAAGTTGCAAGTTCGGGCAGGGAAGTTCCAATAGAAACGACGGTTAAACCAATTACTCTTTCTGAAAGGCCAATAACTTCAGCAATACTTACCGCACTGGTAACAATAAGGCGCCCCCCAATGATGAGCCCGGCGAGGCCGAGAGCGATGAATAACACGGCTTTTCCTACCGAATAATCTTTGGTTTCCATCTCCTCATCGGCGCCACCACTTTTTGCAACCATAAGGTTGTAAACGAGAAAGATGAGAAAGAACAGCAGGAGTACAATTCCTTCACTTCGGGAGATAAGATTTGTGGTTGCGCCGTCAAGAACAACGTCTGAGGCTACAACAAATACACAAATTGCCGCCAGTAAACTCAATGGAATTTCGATCCAGGTCGTATTGCTCTTTACCGTTAGCGGATAAATTAGGGCAGAGATCCCCAGGATTCCAAGCACGTTAAAAATGTTACTTCCCAGCACGTTGCCCAGCACCATATCTGTACTCCCTGTGGTCGCCGCAAAAACGTTCACCACGAGCTCTGGGGCCGAGGTTCCAAAAGCAACAATGGTAAGCCCAATCACGATACTTGGAACCCCCCATCGAGCTGCAAGGCTTGAAGCGGAATCAACCAAAAAGTTCGCTCCGTAGATAAGGGCTACAAAGCCTACCAGTAAAAGAAGAATATCTATTAGCATGAATATTTATTTTATTAGTTAGTTATTTCACTATTGTCAACCAGGAAGATGGAGTTCACGAAAAGAAGTTTTCCATTTTGCCAGAAGGCCCGGAACAACGGATTGTCAACCAGGTATATAAAACTTCCCTCGCCCATAGGTTCTACTCCAAAGGTCAGCGAATTCCTGATCTTATCTTTTGCCTCACTTCCCACAAATCCGGCAACGATCTCGGGGGATTCCCCCAGGTAACCTACATTGTAGCCGTCACTTAAAAGATTGTAACTATCACTACTTAATTTTAAGCTGAGGTAGGTGTCTTCATATCCAAAAGCCATGGGATGGGTTTCGTCCATCTGGGTTTTTATGATGCTTCCTGTTATAAGATCCTTAATCTCATTTCTTTCCCTTTGAGCATAAGGCACCAGGTTTGGTTTTGAAATACTGTCGGTTTCTTTTTTCTCATTCTGCTTCAGGGCAAAATCCTCATTTCCGGCGAAGGTTTTTAAAGCGTTACCAATGGCAATCACTTTTCCGCCGTTCTTCACCCAATCTGTAAGTTTTGCTAATCCTTTTTCATCAAAAAGATCACTGTAACTGCCTATGGGAAGTATAATGACATCGAGCTTTATAAGGTCAACGTTCCCAAAATATCCCGTATCAATAGAGGTGACAGGATAATTGAGTTCCCGTTCAAAGAAATACCACAACTCTCCATAATTGAGAGAAGAGGTTCCTTCCCCTCTTAAAATGCCAATTCTGGGGGTGTTTATGATCTTTACCTGTGAAGAGCCAAAATCTGGCCCTGAGGTTGAAAATCCGGTGTTGGCTACAGTAAGTTCTCTTCCGTGTTCGTTGGCAAGACGGGCAAGAAGTTCATCAAAATCCTGTTTGTTCCTGTTGTCGCTTTTAGTGATAATAAGACTACCCGGAGCGAATTTTTTTCCGGAAGTCTCCAAAGCTGTCTCAGTAAATCTCACCATGATTCCCGCTTCAAGAAGCGCTGTGAGGAATCTTGCGTCTTTCATGCTGTTCCAGCCAGAGATGTAAGCCGCCGCTGCTGGTGCAGGTGTGTTATTTATTGCGGTGGCATCCTTAGCCTCAAGGCTTGAAACTGAAGATTGGGTACTCAAAATATCCAGGCCATAAGCATACGGCAGGCTCCATGCAGTGATATCGTAAGTAAGGGAATCGGCCAGGTTGGTAGAAGGTTCCATAAGCACACGTACCATCTTGCCTTTTGGTTGGGCTGTACTTACTACCAGTGAATTTTGATCAACATCAAAAGTTCTCTTCTTTTGTTCAAGAGCATTAAATCCTTTTACTTTTCCGGGTTGCGTCATTGCATATTCAATCTCATGGCGGTCAAGTAATTCCTTTAGCAGGTCCAGCTTATCCTGGTGCCCGGTTAAGACATAATTCACTGCACTTTTTCCGCTGTTGTCGTAAAACTTTGAAAATTCAGCATTAAGCCGGTCAACACTTTTCGCGGCAATTTCTACTGTAGAAATTCCGGTGGTGTGGTGATGCTGTACCCGGTCTACAAGCGTAAGTATATATCCGTGATCGGTCTCAACAGCAAGCCCGGCATGCCCTGCCTGTTCATAGGTCATTCCTATAGCTCCCATATAAGTAGGGTAGGTGTCCCCATAGCTGGGATAGAGGAGATCAAAGCTTTCTTTTGTAAAATAGAGCCAGCCTTCTTTATCAAAATAGCGGGCGTGATTCAATCCTATTTCTTTCTGAAATTCCTTCTGAAAAGTTGTGATCACATCGTGTAGCGGTTCGGCGGCAGGTGCGAAATAATAGGGCGCATTTTTGTACTGTTCATGAAAATCTACGTGAATGTGAGGCATCCATTTGTTGTAAATTTCCAGACGTTGCCTTGTCTCTGTTTGAGTAGCCCAGGCCCAGTCACGGTTCAGGTCAAAAAGATAATGATTGGGGCGTCCTCCCGGCCAGGGCTCATTGTGCTCTACAGCCATGGGCGAAGTATTAGATGGTGTGGCCTTTACCTGCTTGTACCAGTTCACATAACGGTCCCGGCCATCGGGATTCACAACAGGATCCATGATCACCACCAAATCCTGTAACCAGTCCTGCCTTTTGGTTGCCAGTTCATATATGGTCTTCATGGCCGCTTCTGTACTCGAAGCTTCATTTCCGTGAACATTATAACTAAGCCATACAATGCCTTTTTTGGCAGCTGAAGAAGAAGTACCTTCAGTTAAACCGGCATTCTGCAGGTGGCTTTGGCGTATCTGCTCCAGGTTTTGCAGGTTTTCTTCCGTAGAAATAATGGCATAGGTAAGAGGCCTGCCTTCATAGGTTTCCCCATATTTTTGGAACTGCACAAGTGGCGAATTTTCTGCCACGTGTTCAAAATATTCAACCACTTTGTGGTGGGGCGTGAAACTGGTGCCCAGTGGATAACCTAGAAATTCTTCGGGAGATTGTTGCGCAAAAGCTAACTGAAAACTCAGTAAAAGTGCTGTGAATAAAACCGTAATTTTGTTCATAGGGGAAAATCTCATTTTTCAAATTAGAGGTAAATATAAAACTTTATCGTTCTCAATATCTTTTTATTGATTTTACCGCCAACGCTCTTAATTGTATATTTGCGAAAATTCATTTCAATGCAGAAAAATTCTCTTTCGTATCGGGAAACGAACTACTTTACTTCATTAGTAACCGATTATCTGGATCAAAAAGAGAATGTTAAGCAGTTTTACGAGCTTTTCCCTGACCTCAATAACTTCGGAAAGCAGATCCTTTCAAAAAAAGAGAACTTCAGCAGCCACGGCGGAAGCGAAAAACGTGCCGTTCTTGTCAAAACCCTGAAGCGGCAATATCAAAATATAAATGCTTCTAAAGCAAGTCTTTCGAACATTGACCTTTTGGAGAAAGACACCACTTTTACCGTGACAACAGGGCATCAGCTCAACCTTTTTACCGGTCCGCTTTATTTTCTTTACAAGATCGTCTCCGCAATAAATCTTGCGACCGATCTCAAAAAAGAGTATCCCGAGTACAATTTTGTGCCGGTGTACTGGATGGCGACCGAAGATCATGACTTTGAGGAGATCAGTTTTTTCCATCTCCACGGAAAGAAATTTCAGTGGAATCCTCCAAAATCAAAGAAGACCGGCGGACCTGTGGGAGAAATGCCTACCGATGGTCTTGAAGATGTCTTTGAACTTTTTTCAGCTGAAATTGGGAGTAGCAAAAATGCACAGCAGCTCAAAGAATGGTTTAAAAAGGCATATTTGGAGCACGATAATCTTGCCGATGCCACCCGTTACCTGGCCAATGAACTTTTTAAAGAGCAGGGGCTCGTCATCCTTGACGCACATGAGCCAGAGCTCAAGAGATTGTATATACCGCTTGTCAAAAATGAGCTTTTTGAGCAGGTTTCTTTTAATAGTGTGCAGCAACAGACTGAAGCTTTAGAGAAAGAAGGATATAAAGTACAGGTGAATCCGCGGGAGCTCAACCTGTTTTACATGCAGGAAGGTTTGCGTGAACGCATTATTGAGAAGAATGGAAAGTTCTTTGTCCATGACCACGAGATTTCCTGGACCCGTCAAGAATTAGAGCAGGTTATTGAAGAACATCCTGAAAAATTCAGTCCCAACGTTCTGCTTCGCCCATTGTATCAGGAAGTTATTTTGCCAAATCTGTCTTACATTGGCGGCGGAGGTGAACTGGCGTACTGGTTTCAGCTAAAACAGCTTTTTGAGCAGGCAGAGGTTACCTTTCCAATACTTTTGATTCGTAATTCGGCCTTGCTTCAAACAGAAAAGCAGGATCAAAAAAGGCAAAAACTGAACATCTCTTTACCCGAACTTTTCCTGAAATCCCATGAATTGATCAACCGGAAAGTAAGAAGGATTTCTAATATAGACATTGACTTTTCCTCTCAAAAAGAGCATTTGGTGAAGCAATTTCAGGAAATGTACAGCCTGGCCGAACAGACCGATAAATCTTTCCTGAACGCTGTAAAAGCACAGGAGGTGAAACAGCTTAAAGGCCTTGATCACCTTGAAAAACGACTGCTAAAAGCCCAGAAAAGAAAGCTTGAAGATGAGGTTTCAAGAATTGCAAGCCTGCAAAATGAATTATTTCCCGGCAAAGGGCTTCAGGAAAGACATCATAACTTTTCAGAATTTTACCTGGAGTATGGAGATGCGCTCATCCCAACCTTGCTGGACAGCCTAAAACCACTTGAATTAAAATTTGATATTATTTCGCTATGACGAAAATGCATAAGATAGACATCGACCTGGTCGAAATGACGCTCGATGTAATGAAATATACTGTTGACCGTATCTCAAATGTTACGCCCGAGCTGGGTTCTCCCCAAAGAGAAGAGGAGCTGTTTGAAAAGATTGGAGAAACTGTCACGCCAAAAGGTATTGGAGGGGAAGTTGCTTTTAAGATGTTCCGGGATATTTTGGTGAAGGCTACTGTGCCTATAGATCACCCTCGCCATTTAGCCTTTGTGCCGGCTGCGCCTACCCGTGCGGCCATTATGTTTGACCTGGTGACATCGGCTTCCAGTATTCACGGCGCTTACTGGATGGAAGGTGCCGGCGGGATCTTTTGTGAGAATCAGGCCATGAAGTGGCTGGTTTCCCTTACCGGGCTTCCAAAAGACTCTTTTGGAGTATTTACCAGTGGTGGTACGGCTGCAAATCTTTCGGGGCTTGTTACTGCGCGCGAAGCCTGGAGAAAGAAAGATGCGGCCAATATTGGGGTGCGGGCTTTGTTGCTCACTTCAAATGGCGCCCATTCCTCAATACAGGCAATGGCTAAAGTGATGGATGCCGATGTGGTGATGATCGATTGTCCCGATGAAAACCTGCGAGGGCATGCGTTACAATCGGCTATTGATGAGCTCGAAGAGAAGGACCGAAAAAGGCTTTTTGCAGTGGCAGCTACCGGCGGAACTACCAATGCCGGAATCATAGATGAGCTGGATTCTATTGCCGATGTTTGTGAAAAAGAAGGGATCTGGTTTCATGTAGATGCTGCTTATGGTGGCGGCGCACTTGCCGCACCTTCTGTACGCCACCTTTTCAACGGAATTGAAAGGGCCGACAGTATTACGATCGATCCTCATAAATGGCTTTTTTCACCTTACGATTGTGGGGCTATTCTTTATAAGGATATGAGCCTGGCCGCCGAAGCCCATTCACAAAAAGGGGCTTACCTCGAGATCTTTAAAGATGGAGGTGCAGATGGTTTTAACCCTTCCGATTATCAGATTCAGCTTACCCGAAGGGTCCGCGGAATGCCTTTGTGGTTTTCCCTGGCAATGCACGGAACCGATAAGTATACCACTGCCATTGAAAAAGGAATTGAGCTGGCAAGGATTGCTGCTGAAAAGATTGAGCAGGATGACAACCTTGAACTGGTAAGGCCGTCGAGTTTATCGGTAGTTTTATTCCGAAGAAAAGGCTGGACTCCCGACGAGTACCGCGACTGGACCTATAGAAATCACAAATCAGGTATGGCTTTAGTAACGCCCACGAAGTGGAAGGGAGAAACTATTTCGCGTTTCTGTTTCATCAATCCCGAAACCACCGAAGCCGATATTGATGCTATTTTGGAAACGATGAAATAATTCTAAATTTGAGATTCAAAATTCAAGATTTAAAGTTCAGGATTCGGGATTAGATTCAAGTGGAAACCAGGTCACCTCGAGCGGAGTCGAGCGGTCATGTCACCTCGAGCGGAGTCGAGAGGTTGGGAACCGTGTTTTAAAAGCCAGAGATACACAGATATTCTATTTTTAGAGTTCTTTACAGAATCTCTTTGTGAGCTTATTTGAACCTTCGTGCTCTTAGTGTGAAATTAGATCCTGTAGTTTAATTACCACGGATACAGTAGTGTCTTTTTAATCTGCGGAAATCTGCGGGGAAAATTGATTTGAAAATTTGAAGATGTGTTGATTTGAAGATTTTTAGGATCGTGAATTTAAAAGCCACAGATACACAGATTTTCTATTTTTAGAGTTCTTTACGTAATCTCTTTGTGAGCTTATTTAAACTTTCGTGCTCTTCGTGTGAAATTGCATCCTGTAGTTTAATCTGCGGAAATCTGCGGGAAAAATTAATTTGAAGATTTGTTGATTTGAGAATTTGAAGATTTTTGGGATCGTGAATTTAAAAGCCACAGATACACAGATGTTCTATGGATAGAGTTCTTTACGCAATCTCTTTGTGCTCTTCGTGTGAAATTAGATCCTGTAGTTTAATCTGCGGGAATCTGTGAAATCTGCGGGAAAAATTGATTTGAAAATTTGATGATATGTTAATTTGAAGATGTGGGGATATTTAATTTAAAGCCACGGATACTCACGGATGTCTTTTTTTCTCTGCGGAAATCTGCGTGATCTGCGGGAAAATGAAATATTCCAATTCTGGAATTTGAATATTTTGGGTGATTTAGCGGCCTCTGCGAAAGTTCTTTGCGCTCTCTGCGAGAAATTTTATCTCACATCTCAAGAAGTAACCTCCACATTCTCCCCAATCTCAACTGTTGAACCTTCTGTAAAGATAACAGAATGCGGTGTTTGGGAATTGAGGATATTAAACGCAGGGTCGAACTGCCGGGAGAAATCGACGTCAACGGCATATTCTTCTACAGTGTAAAGATGCCAGTCTACGTGATTGAGCGCATATCGTAGGTCTTTTCCCGGGCTTTGATGTATCCAAAAGAGCGATCTAGAAAAAATGCCACTTTGCTGTCCTTATCATATGGTGCAGGGAGGCGGTTACTTTTTACCCAAAAATTTTGCTGTATACCTTTGTATTGCCAGGAATAATTCGCTTTGATATCGTCCTGTGTTTCCTCTACAGCACTACTTGTGGGAAGGGCTATATAGTTGGTTTTAAATATGGTATTTGCCAATATGGCAGAGCCCGGTTGCTCTAAGATGCGGTGTATAACCACCACTCCTTTTTGCCATTTTGCACCATCAAAACGCCTGACGTAGATCTGAAGATCAATCTCTTCAAAATCCTTCAAAAATGGCAATTTCACGTCGGCTACTTTTAGCTTTTTTACCTGGAAACCCACAAGGCTTATCATGCATAATCCGTTGTAGAGGTCGGGTTTTGTGTGCTTTGGCAGGTATTTCTCCACTACTTCAGCAGGAATAGCGTATTTTATAAGGGCAACCTTCCTAAATTCAGAAGAAATATGCAGTTTCATGGTTTGTACTAATGGGTTTTACCCAAAAATATCGAAAGGATGAGAGGAAATTAGTCAGTTTGGGAAAAATTTAGAATTTCTGGAAAGGTAAATCCTTCAGCATAAAACTTTCAGAAAAGAGCTGAAGATTAAACAAAAATACCTTCCAAAAATGACATTTTCAGAAGGTATTTTTACCAGTTAAAGATGATATTTTCTTAGTCTATTTCAAACTCCAGCCTCATGGTCACCGAGGCTGTTTTCTTCTTATCGGCAGTGTTGTAGGCGCCGCCCCAGGTGAAGCTTTCGCCACTGTTCTGGCCAATGATCTGGAAAACGCCAAGATCGGCACTGCGTAAAGATCCCAGTTCGCTACCGCTGTTTTGGGCAATTTTTTCGGCCCTTATACGAGCATCTTCTGTGGCGGCCGAGATCATCTGGATCTTGAGGTCACTTAATTTTGTGTAGTAGTAGCGGGGAGGAGTAGAATTGAACTGCACCCCTTTTTGGAGAAGTTCGGTGATCTCCCGTGATACTTTTTCGACCATAGGCACATCTGTAGACTCAATTTTTACGGTTTGCTGGAGTTGGTAGCCCTTAAAGATTTCTCCTACATAATTGCCATTCTGGTATTGTGCCTCTCTAAGTTCGGTAGTCTTTACCGAATTGAAGACGATATTCTTTTCGTCTATACCTTTTGAAATGAGGTATTGTCTTACGGTTTCTTTGTCTGCATTGAGTCTTTCAAAAGCAGCCTGTAGCTCCATGCTGGTTTGAGAAAACGTCCCTTCCCACACAATAAGGTCTGAAGTGAAATCTTCACTTCCCGATCCCGTTACTGCAATGACTCCGGGGGGAGTGGCTCTTTTGAGATAAAAATTACCGGCAATGTAGGCGGCCAGTACTATGGCGACCGATACGAAGATGGGAGCAATGTATTTCATAGGGGGTAAACTGAACGATTTTAAGTTTAAAGATATAAAATAAGTCGGCACAGGGGTTAATTTTACCTCAAATTCCTATTTTTGCGCATGCACAACAACGTCCTTATCTTAGATTTTGGCTCTCAATACACACAATTGATTGCCCGCCGGGTTCGAGAACTCAATATTTACTGCGAGATTCACCCTTACAACAAAATTCCAACTGATCTTTCCGGTTTTAAAGCTGTAATACTTTCGGGAAGTCCTTTTTCTGTTAGAGCAGAAGATGCGCCACACCCTGATCTTTCGAAGATTAGGAAGCAGCTTCCGGTTCTGGCCGTTTGTTATGGAGCGCAATATCTCGCGCATTTTAACGGCGGAAAGGTAGAAGCTTCAGAAATAAGAGAATACGGCCGCGCTAATCTTTCGGTGATCAAAGATGATGAAGCCTTGTTTGCCGATATTACTGAAAACTCACAGGTATGGATGAGCCACAGTGATACTATTAAAGAATTACCCGAGAATGGGGTGAGGTTGGCAAGTACACCAGATGTACTGAATGCCGCTTACCGCATAGACGGAGAAGATACTTATGCCATCCAGTTCCACCCCGAAGTTTACCACTCAACAGATGGAAAACAACTTTTGGAAAACTTCCTTGTAAACATTGCAAAAGTTGAGCAGGAATGGACTCCGGAAGCTTTTGTAGACATGACGGTAGCCGACCTTAAGAAACAAATAGGCGATGATAAAGTAGTGTTAGGGTTAAGCGGAGGCGTGGATTCTACCGTTGCCGCCGTACTTCTTCATAAAGCCATTGGTAAGAACCTTTACTGCATCTTCGTAAATAACGGCCTGCTAAGAAAGAATGAATTTGAAAGCGTGCTTGACCAGTACAAGCACATGGGCCTTAACGTAAAAGGGGTTGATGCTTCGGCACGTTTTTTGGATGCTCTGGCAGGAATCTCAGACCCTGAAGGGAAGCGGAAGGCGATAGGCAAGACCTTTATTGATGTATTTGACGATGAGGCTCACCGCATAAAAGATGTGAAGTACCTGGCACAGGGAACCATTTATCCCGATGTTATTGAATCTGTCTCGGTGAACGGGCCTTCGGTGACCATCAAGTCTCACCACAATGTGGGCGGTTTACCTGCTTATATGAAGCTTAAGGTAGTGGAGCCGTTGAGAATGTTGTTCAAGGATGAGGTGAGAAGAGTAGGAGCAGAGCTGGAGATAGATAAGGAACTATTGGGAAGACATCCTTTTCCCGGACCCGGACTGGCGATTAGGATTCTTGGCGACATCACTCCCGAAAAAGTTCGTATTTTACAGGAGGTTGATGCCATTTTTGTGAATGGATTAAAAGAATGGGAGTTATATGACAAGGTTTGGCAGGCAGGAGCAATTCTTTTGCCAGTGAACTCGGTAGGTGTAATGGGAGATGAAAGAACCTATGAAAAAGTAGTTGCCCTGCGTGCAGTTGAATCTACCGATGGGATGACGGCCGACTGGGTGAATCTACCGTATGATTTTTTGCAAAAAACTTCCAATACAATAATTAACAGAGTTAAAGGCGTTAATAGGGTAGTGTACGACATAAGTTCTAAACCGCCTGCCACTATTGAGTGGGAATAAACAATGATCTATGAAAAAAATTGCAGTTCTTTTTCTCTTTTTGCAAATGTTCGCTGTTCAGGCTTTTGCACAAGAGTATAAATACCACATTGTAAAGAGAGGGGAAACAACAGCGGAAATTGCAAGGCAATACAATATTTCTGAAGAAACGCTCTTTAGGTACAACCCCGATGCCCGTCGCGGGATACAGCCCGATGGAAAACTGGTAGTGCCTCTTAATAGCGGTAGGGATGAAGATATACAGACTTCAGCACAGGAAGATCAAAAATTTGTGACTCATCGCGTGAAGCGGAAAGAGACACTTTTTAGTCTTTCACAGGAGTATAATGTGAGTATTGAAGACATAAAAAGATTCAATAAACATCTTTATTCCGAAGAACTTCGCAGGGGAGAAAAGATCAGGATCCCTAAAAGTAAACCTGCCGCAGTAGCCAACAATCCTAATACTTCACCTTCACCGTCAAATATTCTTGATCTAAGCGTGAAGGAGCATGTGGTGCTTCCGCAGGAAACCCTTTACGGCATTTCCAGGAAATACAACATTACCATTGCCGATTTGCAAAGGCTTAATCCAAACATGCAGAACCTGCAACCGGGGATGGTGATCACGGTGAGGAACGGCAATGTGGAGAAGGTGGTTGATGTAGACGGTAAACTTTTCAAGTACTACCAGGTACAGCCGCAGGAGACCATTTTTAGTCTTACCCGTCGCTTCGGAATAAGTCGTGATTCATTGGTGTCTCTAAACCCGGCACTTGCCGACGGATTAAAATCGGGTATGGTGCTTAAAATTCCAAATATTGAGCTTGCTGAAGGTGTAGGTGAATATGAGGCTGAAGAATACGTAAACCTGGAGCGTAAGATCAATAATTATAAAACAAAGAACCTGGTGGTGATGTTGCCGTTCAACAAGAATAAACTTGTAGTTACCGACACATCTGATAATTATGCCGAAAGGATCAAGAAAGACCAGGTAATGCAATTGTCTCTCGATTTCTACACCGGAATTTTAATGGCAGTAGATTCAGCTAAGACTTTGGGAATCTCTACAGATCTTACTGTATTGGATACCGAGCAAAATCCCGGAAAGGTTAATTTGCTGCTCAACACCCAAAATTTTGATAACGTTGATGCTGTGATTGGGCCACTTTTACAGTCTACCGTAGAAACTGCCGCAAGAGGCCTGGAACGTAGGAATATTCCTGTGGTTTCCCCTCTTTCAAAAAATCAAATTACCGCTCTCGATAATTATCTGCAAACCCGTCCTACAGACGAGATGCTGCGTGAAGCGATGATCTCATTTATTTCAGAAAATTCTGCAGGTAAGAACCTTGTGATCATTGCCGACGGGAGCGCAGCCGAGAACAGGAGACGGCTTTCTGCTGCTTTTCCCGCTGCCAGGTTGGTAACGCCCTCAGAAGGTGGTTCCATCAATCAGGCGCAGGTTGCAGGTGCTCTGGATAAAACCCGTCCTAACTGGATCATCCTGGAGTCGAGCAAGATTGGAGTATTGAGCAATGCCACTTCATACCTTAATTCTATTGCCGATGCATACAAGATCACGCTGTTGACAACCGACAGGAATAAGTCTTTTGAAAGTGATAATATTTCCAATAGTCATTTGGGGAAACTCAATTTCCATTACCCTTCTGTTGATCGTAATTTTGATCCTGAAAAGAACCGGAATTTTATTGAGAAATATGTCGAAAAGTATGGCGTAGTGCCAAATGCTGCTGCAGTAAGAGGTTTTGATGTGACTTATGATGTGCTGTTGAGGCTGGCTTCGGCAGAAAATCTCTATGAGTCGTTAAAGACAGACAGCACTACCCAGTATGTAGAAAATAAATTCAGTTACGGAATACGTCCCGATGGTGGCTATATCAATAACTCGGTTTATATCTTATCCTACGGAAGGGACCTCAATTTAAAAGTAGTTAGATAATGACTTCAAAAGTGACTTATCTGGGCGATCTAAGAACCCAGTGTGAACATTTACAAAGCAGTAATACCTTTATTACAGATGCGCCCGTAGACAATGAGGGAAGGGGAGAGGCTTTTTCTCCCACCGATACGGTCGCCACAGCCCTGGGAAGCTGTATGATGACCATTATTGGTATTAAGGCCAGAGATATGGGTATTAATGTGGAAGGAACCACTGCCGGAATCACAAAAACTATGGCTGCAGATCCAAGAAGGATTTCAGGCATAAAAGTTGAACTTAACTTTCCGGCTTCCTATGATGAGAAAAACAGGAAGATCCTGGAGCGCGCAGCAAAGACATGTCCGGTGCTGTACAGCCTGCATCCCGATATCGTTCTGGACATTAGTTTTCACTATGAAAATACCATTTCTAAGTAGCCTTTTAATTCTGTTAGCCTCTTTTGGAGCGCAGGCCCAGGTGCCGGAAGAAAAGATAGGATGGGAGGAAAACGCTCTCACCTGGGAGAATTTTCAGGCCGCACCAGATCCTAACAGCCCTTTTTCTGCAAATACCAGTTCGGGCATCTCATACTCCTGGTCGCTTAAAACATCTATATTAGGTAAAGAATATCAATTTGAAGTAGAATCTTTTTTCAACCCGCAGAGATCGTGGGTGAAAGACAGTAATTCTGTCCACCTGCTGGCTCATGAGCAGCTGCACTTTGATATCACAGAATTACACGCACGAAAGCTTCGGAAAGCGATGGTGGAATTTGATTTCAAAAAGAGCAGGGAGGTAAAATCTTCTTTGCAGGAGATCTATAAAAATGTTGAAAAGGAGCGGGCACTCATGCAGCAAAAATTTGACAGAGAGACAGGGCATAGTATGAATAAAGAAGCCCAGCTCAAGTGGCAAATATTGGTTAATGAAGAACTGAAAAAGCTGGAGGAATTCTCTTCTTAAAAGCTGGCGACTTCGGCTTTGGCTGCTTCAAATTCTTTGAGCATATCCTGAATAATTTCGGCTGCAGGTTTGATGTCGTGGATCAATCCCGAAATCTGCCCTATTTCCAGTTCTCCTTCCTCTAGATCTCCTTCAAACATGCCTTTTTTAGCTCTTGCACGTCCCAGCAGTTCAATGAGTTGATCTTTTGTAGGGCTTGTAGCATACAGCTCGGTTACCTGCTCAAAAAAGCGGTTTTTCAATAGCCTTACAGGAGCGAGTTCTTTGAGAGTAAGCACAGTATCTCCTTCTTTGGCCTGTACCACTATTTCCTTGAAGTTTGGATGAGACGAAGCTTCATTGCAGGCAACAAACCTGCTACCCACCTGCACGGCATCGGCTCCCAGAACCATCGCAGCCAGCATTCCGCGGCCGGTGGCAATACCTCCTGCGGCTATAAGCGGAATTTTGATTTGTTCCCTAACCATGGGAATTAAGGTAAAAGTTGTGGTCTCATCCCTTCCGTTGTGGCCTCCGGCTTCAAAACCTTCAGCTACCACTGCATCTACACCGGCGGCTTCAGCTTTAAGGGCAAATTTCACGCTGCTTACCACATGAACCACTTTGATTCCTTTTTGCTGTAGATAGGGAGTCCATGTTTTCGGGTTTCCGGCAGAGGTAAAGACGATTTTTACTCCTTCTTCAATGATGATCTCCATGATCTTTTCCAGGTTAGGGTAGAGCATAGGGACATTCACGGCAAAAGGAAAGGAGGTGGCTTTTTGACATTTTTGGATGTGTTCCCTAAGAACTTCAGGATACATAGAGCCTGCACCAATAATTCCCAGTCCTCCTTCATTGCTCACGGCGCTGGCAAGTTTCCAGCCGCTGGCCCAAATCATGCCGGCCTGTATTATGGGGTATTTTATGTCAAAGAGTTGGGTGATCCTGTTGTTGGTCATAATTGGCGGGTATAGACCCTGTCGTGAAACCACGACAGGGTTAAAAAGTTCTTTTGCGAAGTTAAGAAATTACTCCTGAACCTATTAATTCATCTTCCCGGTACCAGGCCACAAACTGGCCTTCGGTAATAGAAGGTTGTGCTTTGTCAAATATAATATAGAGGCCGTGCTCTGTTTGGTAAAGCCTTGCCTCCTGAAGTTCCTGCCGGTAACGAATTCTGGCTTTTATGGGCATTTCTTCATCTGTCTCTAGCTTTAAATCGGGCCGCACCCAGTGTATCTCATCGGGAGAAATAAAGAGGCCACGACGGTAAATTCCGGGGTGGTCTTTTCCCTGTCCGGTGTAAATCACGTTTTCTTTCACATCGGTTTCAATTACGAAAAGAGGTTCGGGGGTACCACCCACGGCAAGACCTTTTCGTTGCCCCTTGGTAAAATAATGAGCCCCCTGGTGACGCCCCACTTTTTTACCTTCGGAAGGCTGATATGAATATTTACGGGACATGAATTGTAGCTCTTCCAGTTTATTCTGAAATTCTTTGGTTTCAGACTGAAATTTTTCTTCTGAAGCAGGAATTTCTACGATGTCACCTTCTTTAGGTTGCAACTTCTGCTGAAGGAACTCCGGAAGTCTCACTTTCCCGATAAAACAAAGTCCTTGTGAGTCCTTTTTTTCAGCAGTAACAAGATCCTGTTCCGCAGCAATTTTTCTCACTTCGCTTTTTTGAAGTTCACCTATAGGGAACAGTGTTTTTGCAAGTTGCTCCTGTGAAAGCTGACAAAGAAAATATGACTGATCTTTATTCTTATCTTTTCCCGCAAGCAGTTGAAAAGCCGTTTTACCATCAACCTGTGTTTCTCCCTTGCGGCAATAATGACCTGTTGCAACATAATCGGCACCCAGAGAAAGGGCGATCTTCATGAAGACGTCAAATTTGATTTCTCTATTACAAAGTACATCGGGGTTTGGCGTGCGGCCACGTTCATATTCGTTGAACATGTAATCTACGATACGTTCTTTGTATTCGGCGCTAAGGTCTACGGTTTGAAACGGAATTCCGAGTTTATCGGCTACCAGCATGGCATCATTTGAATCGTCCAGCCACGGGCATTCCTTGGAAATTGTTACCCCTTCATCATGCCAGTTCTTCATGAACAAGCCAATAACTTCATAGCCCTGCTCTTTTAACAGATAGGCTGCAACACTTGAATCTACACCGCCAGATAAACCTACAACTACTCTTTTCATAATCTTTCTTTCCCCTTTTTAAAGGTCTTGAATTAAGCTGCAAAAATACAGAAAATTTGCCACTTTTGGAGAGTAGAAAGAGAGCAGCCCTGACCGAACTGGAAGAACGGGCAGGGCTGCTTTTTATGTTGTTTTGGCTGGAGGCCGTCTATAGCTGCCTGTCAAAGGATAAGACAGCATTCACCCCAGATATGTTGGTAGTAAAGGTGAAGCTATCAGAACCATCAAAGTCAATAGTGCCATTTACTGCCTGAAGATTCGGAATGTAGATGGTGTAATTGTTATCAGACTTTTTTTCCCAGGCACCTTCGCTGTCTTCCAGAACACAGTCATTGTTGGCTGCATAAAGTTCCCAGCTTGCTGTTCCATTAGCTGTAAAAGTGATAGTAGAAGGTTGAGGGCATTGCAGGTCAATTACCGGTGGGCTTACAGCGGTAAGTACCCAGGTGTCTACAATACTGGTTTGGGTTGGTGCTGCATCATCGTCATCACTACATGAAGTGAAGCTGAAAATTCCAAGCGATAAGAATAAGATTAAAAACTTTTTCATAAGGTTCATTTTTTAGGGTTTTGGTAAATATATTAAATCTATAAATGTTGAGGATTGCTTAAAATTCTTTTTCTTCTTTAAGTTTTCCGTTTTCGTAGTATTTCCAGGTGCCGTGGTGTTTGTCGTTTTCATAAATCCCCTTGCTTACAAGCTCACCTTTGCCGTTATAGATCTTTGCAGGGCCGTGAAGTTTACCGGCTTTATAGAGCAGGTCTTCAAGAACAACGCCTTTAACAGAATATAGTTTTCGGGGGCCATCCAGGTGTCCTTTATTATATGTGGCTTCTTCGGCAAGTTGACCATTATCGTAATAGATTTTCTTCTGCCCGTGTAATTCCCCGTTCACATATTGTTCTGTCATCATCACATCATCAGAATCTTGGTGGTAGTAGGTCCAGGTACCGGTGCGTTGTTGACCTGTAAATTCGCCCTCACTTATTGTACTTCCATCCTGCGCCAGGTATTTTGCTGCTACCTTTTCAGAATTGGGGTCAAAATTCATTACGGCAACAGGATGTTTAAGTCCTTCCTGGTAAAATTTAAACAATCCGATTCTTTTTCCATGTTCGTATCTGCCCTCAAATTTTGGTTGGGACTGGTTATTGTCATAATATTCTATCCAGTCTCCATGCTTCTCTCCTCTGTTATCATAGGCGTTGAGCGAGGTTTGAGCCATAGCAGGGGAGGTCAATAAAAGTATTAAGTATAAGGCGCTGAATGTTTTAAATGTTGCTGACATATTTTTGTTTAAAAAAAATTAACTAAACTTAAACATTGTTGTTTGTTCTTTTACTTTAGATTTGAATTGTAACTTAAAATAAACTACAAATGAAAGATTTATTAAACTTAAAAAAAATAGCGGCGGGCCTATTTTTTGTATTGGCTTTTACAGCCTGTAGCGATGATGACGATGACACTGCCGTTCCGGTTGTGGAGACTAACACTATAGCCGACTTTGTTGCGTCAAATGACAATTATTCTTCTCTTGCTGCGGCACTCGAAGTTGCCGGTCTTACTGCAACGCTAGATGGAACACAAAATTATACGGTATTTGCACCCGATAATGATGCATTCGCTGCTTTTCTCTCTGATAACGGGTTTTCTACCCTTGCTGATGTTCCTGTAGACCTGCTTACCCAGGTATTGCTCAACCATGTACAAATGGGGGAAATTATGGCAGCCGATCTTTCTACAGGTTATATTGAAAGTATGGCTACCGGAAGTGCTTCCGAAGAAAACCTTTCTATGTATATAAGTACAGAAAATGGGGTGATGATCAACGGAGTAGCCACTGTGACTGCAGCCGACATTGAGGTAGATAACGGAATTATACATGCAGTAGATGAAGTGATTGGCTTACCAAGCGTTGTTACTTTTGCACTTGCCGATCCTACTTTTAATAGTTTAGTGGCAGCACTTACCAGGGAAGATGATTTTACTTTCGTATCTACTCTTATGGAAACCGGTTCACCCGCGCCATTTACAGTATTTGCGCCTACAAATGAAGCTTTTGCTGCTTTGCTTGGAGAGCTGGAATTGAACTCTTTAAATGATATCCCTGAAGATGTTTTGGCGTCGGTATTGAGCTATCACGTAGTGGCCGGGGCAAACGTAAGATCATCGGCCCTTACAGATGATATGGAAGTTTCTACGCTGCTGGGGCAGTCATTCACTATAGACCTTGATAATGGGGCAGTGATCACTGATGCCAGTGGAAGAACAGCAAATATTATAGTTGTAGATGTACAGGCCAATAACGGTGTTGTTCATGTTCTTGATACTGTTTTGTTACCTGCTATGTAATTGATTGTTTTGGTGGTTGGTTAAATGTAGAAGAGCCCGGGAAATTCCCGGGCTCTTCTTTTTTACTGGTAAATAAAAGCTGTTATTTCTTTCCTTTCTTTTGTTGTTCTGCCTGCTCCATCATCTCCTGCATCTTGCGGGCAAATTTCCCCTGTTTCTTAGGCTTCTTCTTGTTCTCCTGGATTTGTGCGTGAATCTTATCTTCATCAATAATGAAGTTTTTGATCACCAGCATGATTCCAATAGTAATAAGGTTTGAAGTCAAATAGTACAGTGAAAGTCCACTTGCGTAGTTGTTGAAGAAGATCAACATAAAGAGCGGGGAAAGGTACATGATGAACTTCATGTTAGGCATTCCCGGCTGTTGCGTATTCTGCATCGTTTGCCCGGTGGTCATCATCATATAGATAAAGATGGCAATAGAGGCGAGAATTGGAAACAAACTCACGTGATCTCCGTAGAAAGGTATATAAAAAGGAAGCTCTGCAATCTTATCATAACTTGAAAGATCATCTGCCCAAAGGAAGCCTTTTTGCCTTAACTGGAAAGCACTGGGGAAGAACATGAAGAGCGCATAGAATACCGGCAGCTGCATTAAGGCAGGAAGACAACCACTCATAGGGCTGGCGCCGGCTTTACTGTACAGCTTCATAGTTTCCTGCTGCTTTTTCATTGGGTTGTCCTTGTACTTCTCGTTGAGCTCGTTGATCTCAGGTCTTAAAACCTTCATCTTTGCCTGTGAGAGGTACTGCTTGTATTGAACAGGGGAGAGCACAAGTTTAATTGCAATAGTCATTACAATAATGGCTATCCCATACCCCATGTAATTGGTAATAAAGGCAAAGAAAGGAATGAATAAATACCTGTTGATCCAGCCAAAGATTCCCCATCCAAGGGGCATTATTTCGTCAAGGTTCCTGTCGTAATCATTAAGGATCTTGTAATCACTGGGGCCATAGTACCAGTTCATGTTGTAATTAAGCTCCCCGCCGTTAAGCTGTAGCGGCATGGTAGAAGCAAAGGCCTTGGTGTATAATGTATCTACTTCTTCATCTTCCACAAGGTTTTCTGCCTCAAATGTTCCGGTTTCAAAAGGAGTGTCAGTAAGTAGTATAGATGTAAAGAAATGCTGTTTATAAGCGACATAAGAAATGTCCTTTTCTTCATCTTCCCCGTCGTTCACTTCATCATCGTTACCGCCATCATACTCATATACAAGTTTGGTGTACCGGTTTTCATAAGTGATACTTTTTGCATGCCTGTAGCCTTTAAGTTTCCAATCCAGAACTATAGGTGCCGAAGAATTTAGAACGTCATTTAAACCTTGTGATCTAACCGTAAAGTCTATCATGTACTCGCCAGGCTTCAGCACGTAACGATATTCAAGAAATTCTTCAGGAGAAACCTTAAGTTTCATCGAAACAATGGTGTTGTCTCCATTTTTGGTTACAGTCGGCTCAAAATAAAGATCCTTTGTATTGAGTACCCGGCCATCTACAGTTGAAAAACTGAGGTTAAAAGATGCATTATCATCTTTTATAAGGTATACAGGAATAGAATCAAAGGTCTTGTAATTCTTCATCCTTGCTTCGGAAAGGTATCCGCCTTTGTTTGAAAAATTCAAAGCAAGAACATCGTTTTCAACTGAAGTGGTATTCTCTGAAGCTGAAGGTAAAGTAGCCGAATATCCAAATGCACCCAACCTGGCTGCTGCCCGGGCTACCGCTGCCGAATCTGTCTCCTGTACTGCATCGTACTGCGGCACTTCTTCCTGCGCATCGGGAGTGACTACAACTTCATCATTTGCCGGTTCTTCCACGACTTCGGGAGCCGAAGGATTCATGTACAACATCCATAACAGGATTCCCCCAATGAGAAGGAATCCTATTAAAGAATTAATATCTAATTTTTTTTCTTCCATTATAAAAATTAATAAACGCGGATCTTTCCGCTGTCATTGCCAGTCAAAATTGTGACCAAAAAAGACTATTGTGCCAGGCTGGCATTATTTTTTTTCTGTGAGTATTCTTTTGCAGCTTTAATAAAAGCTATAAAAAGAGGGTGCGGGTTCGCAACCGTACTTTTATATTCGGGGTGATATTGCACCCCAACAAACCACGGGTGGTCTTCTATTTCTACAATCTCTACCAGGTTCGTTTTAGGATTTACTCCGGTGCTTTTAAGGCCGTGAGATTCCATTTGGGTGGTGTATTGATTGTTGTATTCGTAGCGGTGGCGGTGTCTTTCAAAGATCTGGTTGGTGCCGTAAACTTCTTTGGCAGTAGAATCATCTTTTACGGTACATTCCCACGAGCCTAACCTCATGGTACCACCAAGGTGGGTAATTTCCTTTTGCTCCTTCATAAGGTCAATCACCGGGTGAGGTGTGTTGGGATCCATCTCTGTAGAATTTGCCTTTTTAAGTTGCAGTACATTTCGGGCAAACTCAATTACTGCCATTTGCATCCCAAGACAAATACCCAAAAAGGGCAATTTGTGCTCTCTTGCAAAACGCACGGCATCAATCTTTCCTTCAACTCCACGCTCCCCAAATCCGGGGGCAACTAAAATTCCGTCAAGGTGAGAGATCTTGTTCTGTATAGTGCTTTGGTTGATAAATTCAGAATGAATGCTTTCTACTTTTACCTTCACTTCATTTGCAGCACCGGCGTGAATAAAAGCTTCCAGAATAGATTTATAAGAATCCTGAAGTTCTACATATTTACCTATCAGGCCAATGGTCACTTCATGTTTTGGATTCTTGTGACGCTTTAAAAATTCATTCCACTGTGTAAGGTTTGGGGTGGTGTCATCGGGAAGGTTAAGCTTCTTCAAAGTCACCGTATCCAGGCCTTCCTGCAGCATCATATTTGGCACGTCATAAATGGTAGAAGCATCTATAGATTGTATAACAGCTTCCTGTTTTACGTTGCAAAAAAGTGCCAGTTTACGTCTTATGTCGTCAGAGAGTTCGTGTTCGGTACGGCATACCAGGATATCGGCCCTAAGTCCGCTTTCCATGAGCGTCTTCACGCTGTGTTGGGTAGGTTTCGTCTTAAGTTCGCCAGCTGCCGAGAGAAAGGGAACCAGCGTAAGGTGAATTACCAGCGCATTGTCATCTCCTAATTCCCACTTTAACTGCCTCACAGCCTCAATGTACGGCAGGGATTCAATATCCCCCACAGTTCCGCCAATCTCGGTGATCACGATATCATACTCGTGGTTGTTGCCAAGTAACTGTACCCGCTCCTTAATCTCATTGGTGATGTGCGGAATAACCTGTACGGTTTTCCCCAAAAATTCCCCGCGGCGCTCTTTTTCAATTACGCTTTGGTAGATGCGGCCGGTGGTAACATTATTGGCCTGGGAGGTGTTCACGTTTAGAAAACGTTCATAATGCCCCAGGTCGAGATCGGTTTCTGCCCCGTCTTCGGTGACGTAGCATTCGCCGTGCTCATAAGGGTTTAACGTACCGGGGTCAACGTTGATGTAAGGATCCAGTTTCTGAATAGTGGTCTTGTATCCACGCGCTTGCAGTAATTTTGCCAGGGAAGCAGCAATTATGCCTTTTCCAAGCGAAGAGGAAACGCCGCCGGTGACAAAGATATACTTGGTTTCAGCCATTGTAGAGAGATGTTTGTGCGTCTTTTTATTCAGGGCGCTAAATTACAAAGAAGAAAAGAAAAAGAAACCATTTGCAGGAGAATATGTTAGCAAAACTTTAAGGAATGAAATCTTAGTAAAATACCGGCAAAACTGCGCTATCTCGGGTATTTTCTTCTAATAGTCCGCAGGATATCTTCCATGCCGTTCACTTTAAGATCCAGCACCTGCTGTAGTTGATCTCCGGTTTTTCCCTTCGGAAATCCCTGTTGCCTAAACCAGACCAGATAGAATTCCGGTAGTTCTGAAAGATATCGGCCTTTGTATTTGCCAAAATGCATCTTCGCATGAGCGAGATCGAGAAGGGCTTTGTAATCTGGTTTAAGATCCATGCCGCTAAGGTCTCAAAAATGGCAAAATTGAGAAGGATTTTTTCCGAAGTATTTCTGAAGAATTTCAGCCTGGCACCAGATCTTTTGAAAGGTTAAAATCTTGGTAATTCCGCCAGGGTTTTCTGGTAAATAATGAGCTTTTGAGTAATTTCAGCCAAAAAGGAATCAATGGCAGTAATAGGATCAATAATAAAAGGACTAATCCAGGTAACCGATGCAGTTTCTTCGGAACCCAAACCCCATGAAGCGCAGGCCGAAGTCTTGAAAAACCTGCTTAAAAAGGCAAAAAATACTGCTTTTGGTCTACATTACAATTTTGAAGAACTTTTAGAAGCAGATGACATAAAGGCAGAATTTGCCCGCCAAATTCCCATTTTTGACTACAATAAGATCAATGAAGAGTGGTGGAGCAAAATGCACGAGGGGGAAGAAAATGTTACCTGGCCCGGCAAACCTCCTTATTTTGCGCTGAGTTCGGGTACTACGGGTAAATCGAGCAAGAGAATTCCCGTTACCGATGATATGGTAGAGGCAATTCGCCAAACCGGGATCAAACAGGTGGCTTCTTTGGCGAATTACGACCTGCCTTCCGATTTTTTTCAGAAGGAGATCATGATGCTGGGCAGTTCCACCGATCTTAAGCAGGTTGAAGACCACGAAGAAGGAGAGATAAGCGGGATTAGTGCCAGCAATATCCCTTTTTGGTTCCGTAATTTTTACAAACCCGGGGTAGAGATTTCCCAAATTGAAGATTGGGATGAGCGGGTACTGCAAATCGCAAAAGAGGCCAAAAACTGGGATATAGGCGCCCTCACCGGAATCCCGTCATGGACAGAGCTTATGCTCAAAAAGATCATTGAATATCACAATGCTTCCAATATTCATGAAATCTGGCCAAATCTTATGGTATATTCAACGGGTGGAGTTGCCTTTGAACCGTATGAAAAAGCTTTTGATAAACTTGTTTCCCATCCGCTGGTGGTGATAGATACTTACCTGGCTTCCGAGGGATTTATGGCTTTTCAGTCACGGCCCGAAACCCGATCAATGCAGCTGGTTGTTGACAATGGGATATATTTCGAATTTGTGCCTTTTAAGCCTGAATATATTGGAGAAAACGGCGCTGTAACCCCCGATGCCCCCGTGCTGCCACTGGAAAAGGTAGAGCCCGAAAAAGATTACGTACTGTTAATTAGTACGGTTTCGGGAGCCTGGAGATATGTCATTGGTGATACCGTAAAATTCACCGACGTAGACCGGCTGGAGATAAGGATCACGGGGAGAACAAAATTTTTTCTGAATGTGGTGGGTTCTCAGCTATCGGTTAATAAAATGAATGATGCCATTAAAGAAATGGAACAAAAATTCAATATTACCATCCCCGAGTTTACTGTGGCCGCGATTAAAAAAGACAGGGAATACATCCATAAATGGTACCTGGGTACCGAAGCTGAAATCAATAACGAAGAACTGGCAGCAGCCCTGGATAAAGCCCTCCAGGAAGCCAATAAAAACTATGGGGTGGCCCGCAGTAAAGCTTTAAAAGGGGTGGAGGTCGTGAAAACCTCTCCCGAGATGTTTACCTCGTGGAGCGCAGCCAATAAAAAGAAAGGCGGACAGGTGAAAATGGAAAAGGTAATGAATGAAGAAAAGTTTGCAGAGTGGGAAGAGTTCGTCGTGAAACAATATTCAATAAACAATAAACAATAATCCTTACTCCTTTAAGAGTTCTTCCTGTGTTTCTTCCGGTTCTTCTTCCAGTTTATTTACCAACACCAGGATTTCTTCGGGCGAGAGGTAGAGGCGGGCGATTCTTTCCTTATAAGTATCAGATAAATGGGAGTTGTTCAGGATAAAATTCTTGGTGGCGAGTATATATTCACTCATTCCGGCATTTACAGCGTAGGTATCGGCAGCACGTTCGGCCCGTTTGATGTAATTTTCTGAAGTGATATACCTGAATCCAAATATAATAAGGCCCATAGCCGATTTGTCCCGGTAGTCCATAACATGCCCCAGCTCATGGCCCAGCCAGCCTATTAGAACTTCTGAAGGTACATCGGACATTGTAAATTCTTCTTTTTCAATCAAAAATCTACTGCTGATGAGAATGTTATAAGTACGGTCATTTTTGCCCTTGAACAAATTCGATTTGTTGGGCTGGGCCTGCATGAAAGATTTCTTGATGTCTTTCTTGTACTTAAAATCAATTTCTACATCCTTGAGTTCGGGGTAGTAGGAGAGAGCCACTTTGGCCTCGTGTAGTAGACTTTCGGGAATGAATTTATTGCCCTGGTAAACGATTTTTTTTTCTTCCATGTCTTTTTTTGCAGCACAGCTCCAGTGTCCTCCCAGCAACGGCAGCAGGAATAGTATCGCGAACATTTTTTTGAGGGATCTATGCATTAAATTTTTTTAATCCTGCCCAGATAAGATATAGTTTCCAACTCCAAATTCTTTGAAATATTTCTTAAAAAATAGGGTCTTCGGCTGATTTTAGGTAATTTGAAGGGAGAACAGAAAAATCAACCACTATGCCAGAACTACCCGAAATTACGCTGTATAAAGAATATCTCGATGCTACTGCACTGGATAAAAAAATCACCTCTATAAATTTTTTGAATACCAGCGGATTACAGGCACCAAAAGAAGCGTTTATTAAAGCTTTTGAAGGAAATAAATTTACAGGCAGCCGTAGGTTGGGGAAATATCTTTTTATCGAGACCTCGGGAGAAAAGGCTTTGGTCTTGCATTTTGGAATGACAGGAAAGCTGGAGTATTACAAGAATCAGGATCCGCCGAAGTATTCCGGAGTGGTTTTCTCTTTTGAGGATAACGATCACCTGGCTTTTGTGTGCAGAAGGAAACTGGGCAAACTTTTTATTGCTGAAAGCCTGGAAGAATTCAGGCAGCGAAAAGAGTTGGGCCATGATGCGCTAGATCTTTCGGAAGATGAATTCCTTGAACTGCTTGAATCTAAAACAGGAAGCATCAAAGGAGTGTTGACAGATCAACATGTGCTGGCAGGAATTGGCAATTTGTATTCCGATGAAATGCTGTACCAGTGCAAGATACATCCGAAGACAAAGACGAATCTAATTTCAGAAAAAGACAAGAAGCAGCTGTTCAGGAAGATGCGGAAAGTGCTTGAAATGGCTATAAAAAAGGAAGGAGTACGAAAGGATTTCCCCGATTCTTATCTCATTAAACATCGAAAAGAAGGTGATGACTGCCCTGCTTGTGAAGGAAAGATCAAACAGATCAAGGTCTCAGGCCGTAGCACTTATTTCTGCCCATCCTGTCAAAAAGAGCAAAAATGAAGGTGCATATAGGTTGTTCGGGATATAATTATAAAGACTGGCGGGGAGCTTTTTACCCGCAAAAAATGGCGCAGCGCAAGTGGCTGGAGCATTATTCTGCCATTTTTGACACCGTAGAGATCAACAATACATTTTACAGGTTTCCACGGGAAAAAGGATTGCATACATGGAAAGCGACTGTAGGGAAGAATTTCCAGTTTACTTTAAAAGGGCACCGGTACATCACCCACCGCAAAAAGCTAAAGGATGTTACTCAAAGCGTGAAGGATTTTGAAAGTCTTGCAAGGCTTTTAAAGCAGAACCTTGGCTGCATTTTATGGCAGTTGCCGCCAAACCTGCACCGGAATGATGAGAAGCTCAGGGAGTTTTGTAAAACGCTTGATCCAACATTAAAAAATGTGCTTGAATTTCGTCATGATTCATGGTATGATGAAGGAGTATTTGATATCCTGAAGGAGCACAACATCATCTTCAGCTCAATTTCAAGTCCCGAATTTCCTGAAGAATTAATTACTACCGGCAAAACAGGCTACCTCCGGTTTCACGGCACAGGTAAAGACTGGTATGATTACCTTTATTCTAAAGATGAATTAAAGGAATGGCATAAAAAGATCATGGATAGTGGGCTCAAGGAAATCTATATTTATTTCAATAATGACATACATGCTCACGCCCCCAAAAATGCAAAGCAGCTAAAAGAGCTTTTTGGGCAGACTAATTAAACCTCAATCTCCATCCCGTCGTGTGCCACTACCAGCGGGATTTCTTCTTCAAGTGCTTTGATCTTTTGTTTGCTGTTATGCGGAGTGTCTTCAAAGAACCACTCGCCATAGTGACAAAAGATAATTTTTTTGGTGAGCGGAGATAAGAGGCGAATGAGATTGGGAACACCGGTGTGGCCAAAGATCCTGTCTTTCTTTCGGTTAATTCGTCCGCCTTTCTTTATAAAGGTAGCTTCGGTGATCACGAGATCTAATGGCGGTAAATCGGCAAGGTTCGCTTTTTCTATCCATGCCACATCTCCTGTAATAAAGATCCTTTTTCCGGCTTTTTCGATGATATAGCCAAGGGATTTTAATCTTAGGGCATGAATAACAGGAATAGGAGTAAAGGTATATCCTTCTACTTCAAATTTTCCTGCAATCACCTTGAGCTGCGGAATGAGGTCATGGGTTTCGGGCCCAAAAAGGGGAATTTTGGGTATGAATTTTTCTTTATTCGGAACAAAAAAAGCGTGATCTGGATGAAAGTGGGTAAAGACCACAGCTTTTGGTTGTTTATCCATATATTTTTCTTCCCCTACATCAACCAGGATCTTATCATCTATTAAAAATCCGGTGTGATTAACGTGATCTTCAGCTTTGGGTTCTATTTTTCCGCGGGTGCCCAGGATCTTTATCTTCATATTTTATTTTAAATTCCGAAGGGATAAGTTTCAGGAGTTTTGCTGCCGTCAGGTTGCAGGTGTAATGGGTGAAGACCTTTGGTCTTATCAATATATAAAAAGGCATCGTATCTTTTTGACATTTTTGAAGATACATAATTGCCACGCTCCCTGTGTGGATCGTAAACCACACCAACCGCCCGGTGACCTATCCTGTCCTGTAGTTTTTTGTACAAGTCGGTACCTTCTTCAAAAAGCAATAGTTTATTTTCGGCGCCAACGGTATGCAGTTTTCTTTCAATACTTCCTTCAATACCTTTTGGCAAGTCCATTTTTTTCATGGGTGCGGCCCAAAAATCTCCTGCGATCACAGAACCTTCATACGAGCCAAAGCCCACCAGGTAGACCCCGTCATCGCTGTGCTGTTGTCTCACCAGTTGCCCCACATTATGCAGGCCCTGTGCTGCCATATCTGTTGCCCTGGCGTCGCCTATATGGGTATTGTGTTCCCAAACGATTACTTTGGTGTTTTCTCCATGATAATCTGTAAGCGTGTTGAGCGTTTCTACCATATGGCTGTCGCGTACGTTCCATGAAGAGTGGTCAAACTGAGCCATGGCCTCGTAGTATTTTTCGGCATTTTTGAGTACCAGGGAATTTAGTTCGGCATTGAGCCCTGCTTCCGGTTCATTTTCATATTGAGAAGTCTTTTGCCTCACTTCCTTTAACAGCTGTACCACTTTGTTGCGGCACTTTTGTTTGAGGTCGCTGTAAGCTGTAACATAAGAATCGTTTTGCCGGTAAGGTTCAAAACAATCGGCGGTGCGCTTTGCCAGCGCGGCTACTTCAGGATCTTCTTTTTCAAGGTAGTTCACTATGATCTCCATAGATTCCCAGAGGCTGTACACATCAAGCCCGTAAAATCCTATTTTATTCTTTGTATCCAGGTCTTTATTGTAGCCCTTCATCCATTCGGCGAAAGCGGCAACTTCCCAATTCGCCCACATCCATGTTGGCCAGCGCTTAAAATTTTTGAGCACATCGGCAATGTTTGCAGGGGTGCCGGGAAGATCTTTCACCCAGCGATTGATCTCAAAACAATCTGGCCAGTCACCTTCCACAGCCACAAATGAAAAGCCTTTCTCTTTTATAAGCCGTTTAGAAATTTCAGCTCGCCACGTATAATATTCGTGTGTGCCATGACTGGCTTCCCCAAGCAGCACATATTTTGAATCTCCTATTTTCTCCAGAAGCGGATCCAGGTCTTCTGCATGCTCCAGAGGTTTGATATATCCTTTTTCTTTTTCCTTATCCAGTTGCATATCAGTGGTTTTTATAGAATATAATGTACAAAATCTGAAGCCTTAATGGAAGAGATAAGGTGTGTCTTTAGAAAAGTTTAAGTTGGAATTAATTCTTTTTAAGGGCCTTTTGATTAATTTAGAAATTATGCAAACAGCTCAAATTGTAATTGGTCTCGCTATTATTCTATTTACCTATCTGGATTTTTTTCACACCACCCTTTCCGGAAACGGGTTTGGTATTTTCTCAAGAATAGTAAACCAGATCCTGAATAGGATCATGATTCAAAACCGGACCCGTACTATTTTTAAATTCTCCGGAATAACCCATCTTTTAATAACGACATTTCTTTGGATGTTGTTGTTATTCATTGGAACATACATTGTTTTTAGTGCCGGAGAAGAAATGGTGGTGAATAGCACTACAGGCCTGCCAGCCACACATCCCGAAAGATTCTACTATACCGGATATGTGCTATCAACACTGGGGATTGGAGATTTCGTTCCGGGAACAGATACCAGCAGGATACTTACCGGAATATTGTCTTTTTCGGGGTTCATTCTTATCACTACGGGGTTAACTTATCTTTTAAGTGTTATCAATGCCGTACTGGCCAAAAAGCAACTTTCCTTTCTTATTTCTACTATGGGAAATGATATTGAAGAGATCTTTATTTTCTATAAACAACAGGACGATCTAGAAAATTTGATCTCGAATGCAGGAGATGTTAGACAGCAAATTTTAAAAAATGCCAGTAGTTACCTGGCTTTCCCCATGGCTAATTATTTTCTTTCCAAGAATCATGAGTCGGCTCTTATTTTACAGCTGGCCCGGCTTTATGAAGTAATCATGATCATTCGGCTCGACTGGAGTGAGGAAACTGTTCAATATAAGAAGTTAAGTGCGATCATTAATGGTATTAAAAAGTACCTGGAGCTGGGGCTTGAAGATGCCAATGCAGCCAGTCATAATGAAGAGGAGTTAAAAACTTACAGAAGTCATTGGATGAATCACGGATATTATTTCAAAAATGATTTGGCTGTTGACAAGCAGTTTTCTTCAAGTCTTAAATATGCCGGTTGGAACTGGAAAGAAGTATATAAGCTGAAGGATGAAGAGTAGGAATAAAAAAAGGCTGCTCAAAAATGGCATTTTTGAGCAGCCTTTTTTTTGAGCTTAGGAAGCTTAGTTGGTAAGTTCCTGCTTTACTCTCTCCTGGAGTTGGGCATCTTGTTGCAATTGATTTGCAATTTCTTCATACCGCTTAACTGAAAGTCCGCTTTCTGTGATCATGCTTTCCATTTCCTTGCGGAATTCTAATTGCATTTCATTGAGCGCCTTGATAATGGCGTCATATTGCTTTTCTTCTTCTTTAGTAAGATCGGCTTCTGCCTGAGGGTTCATTTGCGCCTGGTGGATGGTGTTGAACCTGGCTATTTCCATACCTTCCCTGGTTATAATTTCGCTTAGATCCTTCTGGGCTTCCTGGTTTATCATGCGCATCTTTTGAAAGGTCACCGAAAATTGTTCAATTTCTTTATCAGTAACATCCGATTGTGCCATTAATGTAGAGGTGCCTATCATCATGAAAAATAAGAGGCTAAAGATCTTCATTTTACTTAAAATCATATTTTTTCTATTAGGTTTAGCACAAACCTAAAGTTAATGATTCAAAAAGGCAAAAAAAGACTGAATTTTAGCGTAAATCGAAAGAAAAGTACCTATTTCTTCTCAAAAATAGCAAAAACCGACTCCTTTTTTCTGGTTTCTCCTTAAACGGTTTCTTTTAGTGCTGATAGATCAAGTTTTACCTGTCCGCGCAAAATATCTTCAAAAGTTTCTCTTTTTCTAATCAAATGGGCTTCTCCATTGTACCATAGCACTTCGGGCGGGCGGTAGCGGGAATTGAAGTTGCTGGCCATTGAGTAGCAGTAAGCGCCGGCATTGCTAAAAGCAAGAAGATCCCCTTCTTTGATCTCAGGGATTCGGCGGTTGCTCGCAAAAGTGTCGGTTTCGCAAATATACCCTACTACCGAGTAGAACCTTTCTTTGCCTTCGGGATTTGAAAGGTTGTGAATTTCATGTCTTGAGCCGTAGAACATGGGGCGAATAAGGTGGTTAAAACCGCTGTCTACACCTGCGAAAACAGTAGAGGTGGTTTGTTTAATCACATTCACACGGGCCACAAATTTCCCGGCTTCACTCACCAGGTACTTACCTGGTTCAAAAGCGAGAGTGAGATCGCGGCCATATTCTTTACAAAAAGACTTGAATTTTGCAGTGAGTTTTCCTCCCAGTTCTTCAATATTGGTCTCAATATCACCTTCTTTATAAGGTACTTTAAAGCCACTGCCAAAGTCCATGAATTCAAGATCTTTGAAATTTCGGGCGGTTTCAAAAAGAATTTCCGAAGCATACAGGAACACTTCTATATCAAGAATGTCACTCCCGGTGTGCATGTGTATGCCGTTAATGTGCATGCCGGTGTTTTCAACAATACGCAGAAGATGCGGTATCTGGTGAATGGAAACTCCAAATTTTGAATCGATATGGCCCACAGAAATGTTCGTATTTCCGCCGGCCATAACATGCGGATTTATCCTGATACAAACCGGAACATCTGGATTTCGCGTTCCAAACTGCTCGAGGATAGAAAGGTTATCAATATTGATTTGTACCCCAAGGGCGGCAACTGCTTCTATTTCTTCAAGAGAAACGCCGTTTGGAGTATAAATAATATTAGCCGGATCTACGCCTGCTTCAAGCCCTAATTTCACTTCCTGTATAGAAACGGTGTCAAGCCCGGCGCCCAATTGCTGAAACAACCCAAGCACCGAAATATTGGAAAGTGCCTTAACAGCGTAGTGTATTCTAAGGTTCTTTACCCCGCTAAAAGCACTGGTGAGTCTATTGTATTGGGAGATGATCTTTTCGGCATCATATACGTATACGGGGCTGCCAAATTTTTCTGATATTTCTAAAAGGTCCTGGTTGTTCATAAGTTCATTATTACGGTCACAAAAGTAAAATGGATTTTTGGCTTTTGCCTACAGCCTGTCTAAAATTAACCAATTCTAACAAAATGTTATTTATAACAGGGAGGAAAGCTACAAATTTAGCAGTTCCCAGTCGGGGTAGATAAAAGAATTTTTGTAATTTCAAGTTGTTAATCAGGTATCTATGAAGTCCAGGCTGGCCCTTTTTCCATTACAGAGTATAGTGTTTCCGGGAGAGGTCTTACCCCTGCATATTTTTGAGCCACGTTATAAGGAACTTATAGACGATTGCGAAAGTACCGGCATTAAGTTTGGAATTCCCACTTACATAGAAAATAACCTGGAGTACGGCACCGAAATGGAACTTATTGAAACGGTGCGGCGTTACGAATCTGGTGCCAGAGATGTAATTTGCAAAGGGACCAGGGTTTTCAGGGTTTTGGAATTTGCGCATAATGAAGCTGGAAAGATGTATGCGGGTGGTGATGTGGAATTTTTACCAGATAAGGATGATGCTTCCCAGACCTTAAAAGAGCAGTTACTAAACCTCATTTTTGAGCTCTATGTACATCTGGAAGTACCCCGGCCAAAAATAGATATCCCCAATTTCAAGAGTTACACACTGGCTCACAAAATAGGTCTTCCCCTTCAGCAGGAATATACCTTACTAAAGTTAACTTCAGAAAAAGAAAGACAGGAATTCCTCATTAACCATCTCACCATTACCATCCCTATTTTACAGGAAATGAACCGGGCAAAACAGGTGATAGAACTCAACGGGCACTTCAGAAATTACGATCCTCTCGATTTTCAGGAATTCAGACTACGGACAAAAAATTAGAGAAAATCAATCTCTTTTATGTGGAAATTAAAAAGATTGGCAGATTCCTCTAACATTTGTTACTTTTGTGCACCTTAACGAACACTGAAGAAACACCTTATTATGAACATACACGAATATCAGGGAAAAGAAATCTTGAGCAGCTTTGGTGTCCGCACTCAGCGCGGCATTGTTGCCCAGGACGCAAAAGAGGCAGTTGAGGCTGCAAAAAAACTTACCGAACAAACCGGTACTGGATGGCATGTCATTAAAGCCCAGGTGCACGCAGGTGGACGTGGAAAAGGCGGGGGAGTAAAACTTGCCAAGAACCTACAGGAAGTGGAAGATATTGCAGGGCAAATCATTGGGATGAACCTTGTTACTCCACAAACTTCTGCTGAAGGTAAAAAAGTACACCAGGTTTTGGTGGCCGAAGATGTTTACTATCCCGGCGACAGCGAGCCAGAGGAATACTATATGTCTGTTCTTCTAAATCGCGCTACAGGTAAGAATATGATTATGTATTCTACAGAAGGAGGTATGGACATTGAAACAGTGGCCGAAGAAACTCCTCACCTGATATTTAATGAAGAGATTGATCCTGCAACAGGATTGCTGCCTTTCCAGGCAAGAAGGATTGCTTTCAACCTTGGGTTAAGTGGAAATGCTTTTAAAGAAATGACAAAATTTGTAATGTCGCTTTACGAAGCCTTTACAAAGTCAGATAGTTCTCTTTTCGAGATCAACCCGGTGCTTAAGACGAGTGATGATAAGATCATGGCTGTTGATGCCAAGGTGACTCTTGATGATAACGCACTTTTTCGTCATAAAGATTACGCAGAGATGCGCGATATCAGGGAAGAAAGCCCTGTTGAAGTGGAAGCACGCGAAGTTGGGCTTAACTACGTAGACCTTGACGGAAACGTAGGATGTATGGTTAACGGCGCCGGATTGGCAATGGCGACCATGGATCTTATTAAACAAGCCGGGGGAGAGCCTGCAAACTTCCTTGATGTAGGTGGTACCGCCGATGCAAAGAGAGTTGAAGAAGCTTTTAGACTTATCCTGAAGGATGAGAAAGTAAAAGCAATTTTGGTGAACATCTTTGGAGGAATTGTAAGATGTGACCGTGTGGCACAGGGAATTGTAGATGCTTACAAAAATATGGGTGATACTATCAATGTGCCTATCATTGTTCGCCTACAGGGAACCAATGCCGACATTGCCAAAGAATTGATAGACAACAGCGGACTTGATGTGTACAGTGCTGTCGAATTCCAGGAAGCAGCAGATAAAGTTCAGGAAGTGCTGGCTTAATAAAGCTTACATTTAAATCAAAAAACCCCGGAATCTCCGGGGTTTTTTCGTTTATAATATCTTTAGAAATAATTTTCTTCAAACTTTCATGGGGCAGATTTGATAAACATTCTGCAACATTTTCATAACCCGCTTTCTTTCTTCAGAAGTAGGAATTGAAATAATTTTATTCCGATAAGTAAGGCAAAAAATTATGAAGGTGAAATCATTGTGAAGGTTTAATATCACTGAATTTATCAGGTAATAATATCAATATTGGAAAGAACCTGCAAACAGTTTTTGGCCTCCAATCCCCATATTCACTAATGATAACAACCGGAAGGTTGCTTCAGGAATTAAAAAACCTTACATCAAAATGTGTGAAACTTTCGTTAAAAATATGAAACCATGTAACAATCAGTATTTCTAAAAGTCTTTATAGTAAATCATCAATCATCAAATCACATCAATTAATCTAAAAACGAACATCATGAAAAATTTAAAACTGTTGCTTGTAATGTGTGTAATAATTCTTTCTTCATCTGTTTCAGCAAAGGAAATCAGAAATCTCGCAAATCCCGATTCTGTCTCTGTTGAAGTTGAAAGAATGCTTGAGAACCTGGAATTAGCCAATCAATGTGAGCCACTTGAAATCACAATTTTCTTTTCTGTTTCTGAAGATCATAAGATCCAGAGTCTACAGGTTTCTTCTTCCAATGAGGAGGTGAATTCTTACATTCAAAAGCAATTGTCTAATGAGCAATTGCCTGTAGAAGCCTGGGTAAAAGGCAAGATTTATGAACTTACTGTAGTGAAGCGCATGAGTTAAGTCAGGACCCATAGCTTTAAAAGTAAAAACCCGGAAGTAATCACTCCGGGTTTTTACTTTTAAAGGTGTAAACCGCATTCTGTTTTTGGATTGTTGTTCCAGCGGCCCGATCTTTCTACTCCCGGCGACGTGCAATGGGAACATCCAATAGAATGGTATCCCTTGTTCACCAGTGGGTGAAAAGGTAACTCGTGTTCTTGAATGAATTCATCCCGCTCCTCTTTAGTAACGTCCAGTAGCGGATAAAACTTCAGGATATCTCCGCGGTTCTCGAAGATATTGAGGCTAGCACGATGTTCACTTTGCCACTCCATGAGACCGCTTACCCAAACGGTATATTTGGCTTTAATGAGATCAAGAGGTTTTACCTTATTGATGTGGCAACAAAAATCAGGGTCTTTTTCCCAGGTTCTATCTTTTTGTGTAAACTCGTGTTCTTCTTTTAGGGCACTTACAGATTTTACGTTGAGTCCGTAGAGATCGGTAAGTTTTTGCCTATATTTCAAGGTTTCCTCGAAATGGTATCCAGTATCAATAAAATAAACCAGCTGGTCGCGGTTAACGTCTGAAAATAATTTTAAAAGGAAAGCCGAAGTAGCAGCAAAAGAGCTGGTAAGCATAACTTCGGCAAGGTTAAAATCGTTATATAGTTCTTCGATCCTTTCGTGAAGGTCGAGCTTTCGGTATTTTAGATTCAGATTGTCAACTTCGGCAGCCGTAACAATTCTTTTTTCTGCAACAATTTCCATTGGCTATTTTTTGTCTTCTTTTTTAGGCATGGGTCCACGTTTGTAGATTACCAGTCCATTTAAAAAATTCCGAAGAAACTGGTCTCCACACTCCATGTATTTGGGGTGCTCTTCATTTCTAAAGATGGCACCAATCTCACTTTTTGTAACCTTGAAATCAACAAGCGAGCAAATATGAACAATATCTTCATCGCGTAGTTTAAGAGCAACTCTCAGCTTTTTGAAGATATCATTATTAGATAAAGGCATAGTGTAAATTTTGAGCAGTAAAAATACGCAATGAGAATGAAATAAGGAAGCTTGCGGGGAGAAACTGAATTGTATACGATCGTTGTAATTCTTTTTTAACGACAAAATGTCGCTAATAATCTGGATTTTTATGACATAATGTCTTTATTTTAGGAATGGTACTTAGTTTGCCTTACACGGTATGAAAATCAAAAATAAAGTTTAACCTCATAAAATATTAATGTTATGAACCTTATTAAAAGAAACACCGACAACTGGCTTCCATCCATTTTTGATGATATGTTTAAAAGCGACTGGATGGACAATGGAAATTCAGGAATGAACCGCATTGGTACCAGCGTTCCTGCTGTCAATATTTCTGAAAATGATGATGCTTTTATACTGGAACTTGCAGCACCAGGCATGACCAAAAAGGATTTCAATCTTGAACTGGACAATGGCGTACTCACAATTTCTGCAGAAGAAAAGAAAGAGGATGAGAAAAAAGACAATGATGGTAAGTTTACCCGCCGCGAGTTTAGTTATACCAGCTTTAAAAGAGCTTTTAGTCTTCCCGATAGCGTAGAAGCCGATAAAATTTCGGCCAAATATAAAGAAGGGGTCTTGATGATCAACCTTCCTAAACGTGAAGACGCAAAAGTACAGGCAAAACGCATGATTGAGATTGGGTAAATCTTAGTCAGAGTTTAAGAATCTTCAAAAAAGCGTCCTTTGAGGCGCTTTTTTATTTGTCCAGCAAAATCCATCGGTTCCCGGCACTTTGAATGAGGTACTTCTGCCCCGGTGCAATAGTATTGACCGTAGTGTTTGTAGTAATATCAAAAAGATCGTTACTGCCAAGAAATTCAAGGGTTTTAATAGTGTTTCCCGTCCAGTTGAGCAGGTAGATGAGACGGCCTTTATTAGTAGCTGCATCGGGTACGACAATGCTGCTCACCTGATTATTGATACGCAAACTATAAGTTTCAGGCGGAATTTGAAAAGCCCCGGTGCTGGTGGCTGTAGAAGAGTAAATTCCTGAATTTGGATACTTCCATGTCACCAACCCGTTAGCATCTGTCATAAGTACTTGATCCTGGGATCCTCTTGAATCGGGGAGAATGTAGTCATTCCCGGTAGATCCTATGCCTACTCTTCCGGCAAAGTAGCCTGCAAATACCTTTTTTGGATCATTGCCAAAAGCCGTGCTATAAATGCCGAAGACAAAGCCGTTGCCTTGTTCGGTACCAATTTCATTGTAGATCCCGTAGTGGTTTTTAGTAGATCCAAAAGTCTTCCCTACATCATTATAAATTCCGTAGATTTCTTCATTGGTATTTTGGTTCACCTCGTTAAATATCCCATAGTGAATTCCAATTCCGGCAGCACTCACCGAGTTTTTTATTCCGTATTTCTTATCCTGGGTTGCTGTGTTATTGCTACTTAAAATGCCATAAGTGACGTTCTTTGTGGTAGAGCTGGCATTTTCTACTTCCAGCGGGGTGCGAATGCTGTGATCTTCCTGGTTATCTATCATTACTTTTAGCTTCACATTTTGGGAAGAGCCGCCTATACTTACATTTCCTTTTCTAAATACTGCATCGTCAGGGCTGGTGGAAGGAGAGATTGTCCCTATTTTGTAAAAATCTGAAGTTGCTTTACCTCCAAGACCTGCCCACTCTCCTATGTCCGCATTCCACCAGTAAAATCCGGGTGAAAATTGCCCTTTTTGAGAGCTGAGAAATACGAGCATCCCGTGCTGCTCGGCGGTGGGATTGGTCGCAGGGAAATTTAAGATGCGGGGGATAAGAATACCGTCGGTAGGTTCGGGGGAATTCGGATTTTCGGTGTAGATGTCGAGCTGAGCTTTTGGCTCATACGTGTTGATCCCCACCTGGGCTGTTATTTTTCCACAGAATAGCATCAGGAAAATCCCCGAAATTAGAAGCTTGTACACAAGTTGAAATTTTAAATCGGGGAGACACTAATGTAAATGAAGATAGTTAATTATCTCACATATTATGAGTTAGGTGTGAAATTTAACATCTAAGAAGCTTCTTTGACTTTCTCCTGAAGCATTTTTATTTCATCCCTAAGTTTTGCAGCAGTCATAAAATCGAGTTCTTTGGCCGCAGCTTCCATAGCCTTTCTTTTTTCCCTGATGCGCTTTTCTAATTGAGGTTTGCTGAAGTATTCTGTTTCTGCTTCAGCAGCTTTTAGATCTGGAGCGACTTCATATATATAAGGTTCAGGTTTTTTTTGCACCAGCATATTTTCGAACGATTTCTTTAATGCGGTGGGGGTGATGTTGTTCTTCTCGTTGTACTGCAGCTGCTTTTCTCGCCTGTATTCCGTCTGGTCAATAGTTTTTTGCATACTGTCTGTGATCTTATCGGCATACATGATGGCTTTTCCTTCGAGGTGGCGTGCGGCACGACCAATAGTTTGGGTAAGCGACCTGTTGCTGCGTAAAAATCCTTCTTTATCAGCATCGAGGATGGCAACAAGTGAAACTTCCGGAAGGTCGAGCCCTTCCCGTAGCAGGTTCACTCCCACAAGTACGTCAAAAAGGCCTTTTCTAAGGTCCTGCATAATTTCTACTCGTTCTAAAGTGTCAACATCGCTATGAATGTAACGGCAACGGATATTAATCCTGGTTAAATATTTGGTTAGTTCTTCGGCCATGCGCTTGGTAAGGGTAGTAACAAGAATCCGCTGGTCTTTGTCAATCCTTAACTGCATTTCTTCAATAAGATCATCGATCTGGTTAAGACTGGGACGCACTTCAATTACCGGATCCAGTAAGCCGGTGGGCCTAATCACCTGCTCAATGTACATTCCCTCTGTCTTCTGAAGCTCATAATCGGCCGGGGTAGCACTTACGTAGATCACCTGATTTTGAAGAACTTCAAATTCCTCAAACTTTAAGGGGCGGTTATCCATAGCTGCCGGAAGCCTGAAGCCGTAATCTACAAGCGTTTCCTTTCTTGAGCGGTCACCGCCATACATGGCATGAACCTGCGGAATGGTCACGTGGCTCTCGTCAACAACCATAAGGTAATCATCGGGAAAATAATCCAGGAGGCAGAAAGGTCGTGTTCCCGGAGGTCTTCCGTCAAGATACCTGGAGTAATTCTCAATACCCGAGCAATACCCAAGTTCCCTGATCATCTCAAGATCAAAATTGGTGCGTTCATCCAGCCTCTTTGCTTCAAGATGCTTTCCAATCTCCTGGAAATAACCAACCTGCTTTACCAGGTCGTCCTGTATATCTTTTATGGCGCCCTGTAAAACATCAGGGGAGGTAACAAACATGTTTGCCGGGTAAATATTGAGTCGGTCGTACTTTTCGATCACATCGTTGGTAGCGGGATCAAAAGCCTCTATTTCTTCAATCTCATCTCCAAAAAAGTGAATTCTGAAGGCGTTATCAGCATAGCTCGGGAAGATATCCACGGTGTCGCCTTTAATGCGGAAATTTCCGTGGGTGAACTCTGCTTCAGTCCTTGAATATAAACTTTGTACCAACTTATGAAGCAACTTTGTACGTGAAATTACCATGTCTTTTTCTATGGAAACCACGTTTTTCTTGAATTCCACAGGATTCCCGATTCCGTAGAGACAGGAAACTGAAGCCACAACAATAACGTCCCTTCTTCCGGAGAGGAGGGAAGAAGTGGTGCTGAGCCGCAATTTTTCAATCTCTTCGTTAATAGAAAGATCTTTCTCTATGTAAGTACCCGAGGAAGGGATAAAAGCTTCAGGCTGGTAATAATCATAGTAACTCACAAAATATTCCACCGCATTCTCGGGGAAAAATTGCTTAAATTCTGAATAGAGCTGGGCTGCAAGCGTCTTATTGTGGGCAAGAACCAAAGTGGGTTTTTGCACTTCTTCGATCACATTAGCAACCGTAAAAGTTTTTCCAGATCCTGTGACCCCCAACAGGGTTTGGTATCTTTCCTTATTGTTTATACCGCTTACCAGCTGCTTTATAGCCTGCGGCTGATCTCCTGTAGGTTTAAAATCGGACTTTACTTTGAATTTCATAGACTTTTTTGCTGACCTGCAAAAATAGCCAATTTGAAGCTACCAACAAATATTGCCGGTTTCTAAAAAGTTTAAAATCAGGTTAATTAAAGATCCCTTTTCTTCAGAAGTAAATAAGACAGATAAACGAAAATCACAATCCACAACATCACTATGAGAAGCTGGTACCAGTGAATGGAATAGTCTTTTGTGATCTCTGAACCCAGTTGCGTGGCTGCCGATTGTACTGCGTTGAGCCTGGAGAAAGGTTCCCTAACCAACAAAGCCATAGATTCTAAAGGAAAGAACTGTGCAATGTTTTCAGCAATATTAGAATCCCTGAAGATCTTATATTCCATCACGCCTCTCACAATACTTTCCATGATCCACCAAATGAACAGGAAACCCAGCGCAAAAGCCGATCTTTTTACCAAAATCCCGAGGAACATACAGAAGGCGAAAAATCCTGTGAGTTTAATGAAGTAGGCCAGTAGGTATTCCATGTCTGAAAAGATGATGGAAATCTCGGTGTAATCTGAAAAAGAAAGGCCTAAAATAAGCGAAACTACAAACAGGAAAATAGTTGATAAAAGGGCAAAAGAAACCACCGTTAGGAATTTAGAGAGCACGAATTCCTTTTTGCTCAACCCGTCAATGAGGTTCTGTTTAATTGTGCGGTTGCTGTATTCGTTAGACATCATGGATACGATCACAATGGCCAGGAACAGCTTTAAAGTGGCAGCGATGTAGCTGTTAAAATGCCAGATGTACGGAAAATTAAAAATCCCCTGATCGGCCAGCCTGAAATTTACATTCCCAAAATTGAATTCTATGGAAGCGATAAGCGCAATAAATGTAATGAGTATAAAATAGGTGGTGATTAGACCCCTTGAAGATTTACTAAACCTAAGTTTGTGATATTCTATATTGAGTAAACGTAGCATTAGGCAGAAATTTGGTTGGTTAACAATAAGAATTGTTCTTCTAAGCTCTCTTTTCGTTTTACGAGCTGGGAGAGGCTAAGGCCGTTCTCGAAGAGGTAAGTGTTTAGGGCTTCGGCTTCCAGCGGCTCTTCCAAAAATGCCGTTATGATTTCCCCTTTTTGAACCACCTTGCCAAAAGCAGGATGGGAGTTGAGCAGGGACATTAATTTTTCATCATTTGTAGCCTTGAGTTCGAAGAAACCAAAGCTGGCGTTCATCTGGTCTACAGGCCCACTGTAAAGTTTTTCCCCTTTGCGGATAATTACCACGTGGGTGCAAACCTTCTCTACTTCATCCAGCAGGTGAGAGGCTAAGAGAATAGTCGTTCCGGTAGCAGCAATCCTGGTAATGATCTCCCTTATCTGGTGAATCCCCTGCGGATCTAGTCCGTTTGTGGGTTCATCAAGAATAAGGATCTCCGGGTCGTTGAGCAAAGCTGAAGCAATTGCCAGCCTTTGTTTCATCCCCAAAGAAAATGTTCGGAATTTACTGTTCCTTCTGTCCAGTAAGCCCACCATTTCCAGCTTTTCATCTATATTTTTTGCTGAAACATTCTTGATCTTACACACCAGCTCCAGGTTTTGTGCAGCGGTCATGTAAGGGTAGAAATTGGGACGTTCAATGATGGCCCCCACTTTTTTAAGGGCTTCATGTGTACTCTGCGAACCATCAAACCATTGAAAATCTCCGTTCGTCTTATTTACAACATTCAGGATGATTCCCAGGGTGGTGGATTTTCCGCTTCCATTGGGCCCTAAAATACCATATACGTTACCTTTTTCAATGGTGAATGAGAGGTCTTTAACCGCCGTGACGGGACCAAATTTTTTAGTGAGATTATTAAGGCGAAGGATTGTCTTCAAAGTAAACCGTTTTAACATTCGACGTCTAAGTTAACGTTTTGTTACACGGCGAAATAAAAAGAAGTCTTATTTTTGAGGAAATTCAGCGTATGCGGGAAAAATTAATGTCAAAAAAGAAACCAAGCTTTCCGGTTAGCGACCGGTTCCATAAATATCTCGCAAAGTACAATCGAAACACCAAAATTCCGGTCTTTTATGATGATCTGCTGAGGTTTTCGGGGTCTATCGTAGTCTATGATCAGCACGATGAAGATACTTTTTGGGTGCGTTGCTATTATCCCGATTATGAACGGGACGATATTGACAATAGTCTTAAGCAGGTTTATACCATCCTGCATTCAGATGGAAGTGACGATTCTCTAGAGTTCCTCAATGTTGATGCGATCGACTACTGTACCTTCGGAAATTCAAAACCCTTCCGTATAAAGGTCAGGAATATTCTGAATGACAGTTTCACGTATTTTTATGTCAAGAAAGCGGATGCTTCCCGTATTTACGGATTGGAGTTTGAACATATACTCTCGCCGCACAGGATCAATTTTCTTGTGTACCGGGACACTTTGATTGAAGAGCATATTGCCGGAATTCCCGGAGACGTTTTTATTGAAGATGAACTGCCGTTGTGCGATGACCGTGCAAAAACACAAATTGCGAAACAATTTGTAAAATTTAATGAGCGGTGCACCATCAGGTTGTTGGGTGATATGCGTTCTTATAATTACGTGATCATTCCCACTCACGATTTTGACCATGTAGAGTACCAGATCAGGGCAATTGATTTTGATCAGCAGTGTTTTGAAGGTAATCTGAAGGTCTATCGTCCGCAGTTTTTTAAGGAAAACTTCAAAATGGTACAGTTGGTTAGTGAAAAGCTGCAGGAATCTTCCATAGAGCAGTACAGGAGGGAAGAACGATCTTTACTGGCTAAAAGGATCATTAATGCACAATCGCGCTATAAGGAGTTGATGCGCTGTATTCTCAATGATCAAATTTCTAATGAGCCCAATGTAAAGCAACTACGAAAAGAGCTCTACGAGTTTTCTAATGACATGAAATTTAAAAGAGCCCGTTCAATGGGACAAATCTTGAGAACGGCACTTGATTTTGTGAAGAGGAATTATGAAGATGTGAATATGAAAAGACTCATTTAAAAGTTTAATGTTTAATGAATAAGGAATAATAATAAAAAAAGAGGTCTCAAAAATGACATTTTGGAGACCTCTTTTTATTAGTGCTGGTACAAGAAAAGAAGTGGACTTAACTCTTATTCTCTTTATTAAAATATACCAGGTAATAATACATTTGTCGTTCTTCATCCCATCCTTTTTCCACAAATTTCTCAGCAGATTCGGGATTGATAAAGTCCATCTTGATCTGGATATTGGTGTCTAGATTGATGGTGTTTTTAATCGATTTTCTCGCAGCTGTTACGGCTGTGTTAGAGATTGGGAAGCTGGTGAGATCTTCAATCTTGTATTTTGGAGCTTTTTCGGTCTTGTAATTCTGAAATTCAGGAACGAGAGCCGGGTTGTCTATCACTGAATTCAGGAAAGCAGTCTCTTCAAATTCATCGTTCTTGGCGAAGTAATCTACACTTCGGTTCATAAACATCACTTCTTCCTTTTTATCTTCCGCAGGAAGTACCACGTCTTTAGCGAAATTCTGGCAGAACTTCAGGTACTTTTTGGTGTGGAAATTCTCATCGGCCAAAACATCAACTCCGAGGAAATTCTCCAGCCAGTATTTAGTATCGTATTTATTAGAATCGACTGAAAGGATCTTGAAACCTTCCTCCCGATTTTTGTTGAAAATAATTGCTCCTTTGTCAAGCTTGTTCAGGTTGATTCCCTGCTGAATGATCATCTCCAGAATGCTTTCCTTTTCCTGGAACTGCAGGAAATCGTGCTTTAATTCAGACTTAAAAATACCAATAGCAGTGGTCTTTTCATTGTCAAGCATCATATTGTCAAAAAACACAACATAAACCTCCCCACTTTTAATATGCGGGTGTGCCGATTGTTCAAAGAGCAGGGTAGTGATCTTTTTTGACTGCTCATGAATGGTTTGAGGTGAATCAAAGATTTTGCAGGCAATGTCGTACAACGGATTGAACTCTACATCTACTTCATTTGTGAACTGGAAATAGTTTTCTTCCTTATCTCTAAAAGGCTTTAAAAAATATTCCTTTATGAGCGGGGTGATCTCGTCATTAAGATGAAAAGGCTGGGCAGAAAGAAAGATGTTCTCATTTCTGCTCTTATTGCCAACCCTATGAATAGACAGGGAGTCAATGTGAGCGTTATATAAATTGATCATATTGAAAAGTGCGGTTAAATTACCGGATTAATAAAAGCTGAAAAATAGGAAAATCTGGACTAGTTCCAGTTTTCGTCAAAAGAAAGATCGTCGTAGTCGTCTACGTCAAAATCGTCATCATAGTCGAGACCAAGGTCGTCATCTTCGGCCTGGAAATCTTTCTCGGGTGCGCTCACCGGGAGCTGCCCGTGAACAAAAAGCAGGTTTGGATAATCCATTTGTGGGTCGGGTTCTGCGATTTCGGCCAACTCTACAAGAAAAGTCCACATGCTAAGAAAATCGTAGACATAGATGAGTTTGGTCTGTTGTTCAGAAACCACATCATCAAGGGTAGTCTCATTCATAACCCTTACAGAACCTGTACCTTCGGTCACATCAAACTGGGAAATCTCTTCGCCCTGGTTCCAATCATCATCACTAATGTAGAAAGAAGCCATCTCGGTGCCATCAAACCCGAAGGATTGTAAAATGGTATTATGTAAATCTTCAAGCGTATTGTCGGCCATAATTTCTATGTCACGAAATACGTCTTCTTCGGCATCGAGGATAATTCTAAATCTATACAGCATAATTCAAAAAATTGGATTGCAAAGATACATTTTTAGATGACAAATTTCAGCTAGCGACTAAATCTATGCAGGGTAAAAGTCATAGCCGTTAGCAGGAAAAATGCTCCTACCTGGTGGGCTACACCCAGCCATAAAGGCACGGCATATATCAAAGTGAGTACCCCCAGCAGGAATTGCAGAAAGACAAGGCCTACCAGCCAGTTGATCCCTTTTTGCTGCGGAAGGGTAAGCTGTAAATTTCTTGATTTATACCATATGAAGAGAATAATGGCTACCACGCCGTACGCCAGATAGCGATGTACAAACTGAACGCCACTTTTACCTTCAATGAAATTACGCCACAAGGGTTTTTGCTCTATGTAAACGGTCTCATGTATCCATTCGCCACCGGTCATTTTTGGCCAGAAATTGTGGATCCATCCGGCGTCGAGGCCGGCTACAAATGCGCCCCAGATGATCTGTAAAAGCAGGACGACCATTCCCACCCAAACCAGGTTCCTGAAGCTTTTGTTGATGTCTTTTTTCTTAGGATAAACCAAATCCATAGCCACCCAAAAGCAGTAGGCAAAAGTGAGGAATGCCGTGGTTAAATGGGCAGCAAGCCTGTAATGACTCACGGCCGGCATATCTACCAGGCCGCTCTTAACCATATACCAGCCTAAAAATCCCTGGAAACCACCTAAAAAGAGCAGTACGAGAGATTTGTAAATAGTGGGTTTTGTAAGTTGTTTGGTGATAAGAAAATAGAGGAAAGGGATAATGAAAACCACTCCTATTAAGCGCCCAATAAGCCTGTGGAGCCATTCCCAGAAGTAAATGCCTTTAAAATCTTCGAGAGTGAAATGGTAATGCAGTTTCTGGTATTCGGGAAACTGTTGGTAGAATTCAAATTCCTCAACCCATTGCTCTTCTGTAAGAGGCGGGATAGTGCCGGTAATGAGTTTATAATCGGATATTGATAACCCGGAGTTGGTAAGGCGGGTGATTCCACCAACCACTACCATTACAAAAATTAAGAAACAGCCGGTGTACAGCCAGTAAACTACTTTTTTATTGTCTTTCATGGGGATAAATGTGAAGGTAAAGCATGTCTTATTTTGGAGATAAACCTATTTCCTTTCCTTTTTGAAGCATATAAGCTTTTGCAGCGTCATAATCGTTGGGGATCACCCCTTCTAAAATGGCTTCTTTAATGGCATCTTTGATGATCCCAATCTCGCGTGATGGTTTCAAACTAAAAGTATCCATGATCTCTTCTCCCGAAACCGGCGGCTGGAAGTTACGTACATGGTCGCGTTCTTCAACTTCTTTAATTTTTTGCCTTACAAGCTTAAAGTTGTTGTGGTACTTTCTGTACCGTCTCGGGTTCTTTGTGGTAATATCGGCTTCACAAAGCGTCATCAGGTCTTCAATGTCTTCACCGGCATCAAAGATGAGTCGGCGTACAGCCGAATCGGTCACATCTTGTGACAACACGATAGGGCGGGAGCTCATGTACACCATTTTTTGTACAAACTTCATCTTTTCGTTGAGGGGCATGCGCAGTCGCTTGAAGAGCTTAAACACCATTTTTGAGCCCACAAATTCATGACCGTGGAAGGTCCAGCCCAGTTTTTCATCAAACTTCTTGGTGGGAGCTTTCCCAATGTCATGTAGTAATGCAGCCCAACGCAACCAGAGGTCATCTGTGTTTTCTGAAATATTATCTACAACTTCAAGCGTGTGCCAAAAATTGTCTTTGTGGCGCTGCCCTTCAATTTCATCAATCCCTTCCAAAGCCGTGAGTTCAGGAAGAATAATGGGTAATAGCCCGGTTTTATGAAGTAAGCCAAATCCTACTGAAGGTTTCGGGGAAAGCAGGATCTTGTGAAGTTCATCTACAATCCTTTCCCTCGAAATGATCTTGAGTCGCCCCCTGTTTCGAATAATTGCCTGTAGCGACTCCTTTTCAATCCTGAATTGCAATTGAGAAGCAAAACGCACTGCCCTTAACATTCTGAGAGGATCATCAGAATAGGTGATATCGGGATCTAACGGCGTGCGAATAACGCCTGAACTTAGGTCCTGAAGCCCATTAAATGGGTCCAGCAGGTTTCCGTAAGTGTCTTCATTAAGGCTAAGCGCCAGGGCGTTGATGGTGAAATCCCTGCGGTTCTGGTCATCTTCAAGACTTCCGCTTTTAACGTCGGGATTTCTGCTTTCTTCGGAATAACTTTCCTTGCGGGCGCCTACAAATTCTACTTCCATGTCATAAGCCCTGAGCATGGCAGTTCCGTAGTTTTTAAAGATTTGTACTTTAGGTTTATGCGGAAGCAACTCAGAAACTTTCTGCGCCAGTTCAATTCCGCTGCCCACAGCTACTATATCAATATCTTTGTGCTCGCCACGTTGCAGGATATAATCCCTTACAAAGCCGCCTATAACGTAACTTTCCAGTTCCAGCTCTGTGGTTGCAAGAGAAATTACTTTGAAAATATTATTGGTTAGGGCCTGTTTATAGTTGTTCACTTTTATTATTCTTTTTTTCTGCTATGAATCTCAAATGGGCTCATTAAAAATGCTACTTTTTTTTTGCCACGAATTCACGAATAATCTTTATAAAACAATTCGTCGATGATCCAGCAGGTCTTTATGAAAATTAGCCAATATTGCTAATCGGCAATTAGACACTTTTAGGTAATTTATGCATTGAGAAATAAATTTATCATTGATATCCTCTACTGCCTTTATTTCCAGAATTATTTTATCCTGTATTACAAAATCAGCATAAAATTTATGTGACAGAACAATGTCTTTATAAGATACAGAATATTTTTTTTCGCGAGTGAATGGAATTTTTCTGTTTTTAAGTTCATATTCCAGCGCATCCTTGTATACTATTTCTGAAAACCCGCTACCTAAATTATTATATACCTCAAAAAGGGCGCCTACAATGGCATAACTCTCATTTTTGTATATAATATCGGTCATAAATTTAAAGATTCGTACTATTTGAGTAAGAGCCAGGAAATATTCGTGTATTCGTGGCTCCTTTGGTTTTATTATTTTCTAATCACCTTTACTTTCCCGTCATTACTCAGCTTGATTATAGCCGAAGGTTTAGGGGTTTTAATTGCCTGCTGTAAATTTACCACGTAGTCTACGCCATCTATAATCTCCTTGCTTATTTCGCTAAAAGAATTTGGAGTGGGTTGGCCGCTTAGGTTTGCAGAAGTAGATACCAGGGGTCGCTTAAGTTTTCTTATAAGCTGCTCGCAAAATTTGTCTTTGGTCACCCGTATACCCAGCGTATTGTCTTCTCCTACCAGGTTTTCGGCCACTCTTATAGGTTTGTCGTAAATTATAGTGGTGGGTTTGGCAGCATATTTCAGAATGTCGTAAGCCACTTCGGGTACTTCTTCAATAAACTGGTTGAGCATTTTAAAATCAGAAACCAAACAGATCAATGCCTTTTCCTCACTTCTTCTTTTAAGGGCAAAGATCTTGTCTATAGCCTCAGGATTGGTGGCATCACAGCCAATTCCCCACACCGTATCGGTAGGATATAGAATTATTCCGCCTCTTTTAAGGACGTTAAAAGCATTGTTGAGTTCTTCAGTGTAATCTCCCATTTAGTGCGTTTTTATATGCTTCCAGGGTCTTCCCGGCCATAATCTGACTGGTGAAGGATTCAAATAGTTTGTTCCTGGATATTTTTGCAAAGTTCGGGATTACCTGCGGATTTTCAAGTAAAAACAGCAGGTTTTCGCCCAGCCCTTTAAAGTCATAAGGATCGCTCAATAGGCCGTTGATTTTATCTTCAATAACTTCGGGGATTCCGCCTACATTGGTGCTTACTACAGGAACTTTGTAATAAAAAGATTCGTAGATCACCTGGGGGATGCCCTCACTTTTGGAAGTGTGGAGCAGCATGTCAAACTGTGGAATAAAAGCTGAAGCATCCGGAATATAACTTGAAAAAAACAGATGATTTTCGAGATTGTATTCCTGCACAAGGTCTTTAAGAGCAGGGGTTAGCTCGCTGAAGTTACCCATCTGAAAAAAGTAGAGGTCCTTCAGGTTCTTCTTGTTTACGAGAAAATCTGCGGTGCGAACAAAAGACTCAAGGTTCTTTGCATCAATATGATTCCCAATGTTGCCAATAATTTTTGAATGCTCCGGAAGCTTATATTCGCTACCTATCCAAAAAGGGCATTTTTGATCTTTATTTTTCAGGCTTGTGCCGTGATAAATTACTTCAAACCTGTCAGGATCACTCAGAGTCTCCAAGCTCACGCGTTTTGTTTCTTCTGAAACACATAAAATGCGTTTAATCTTGGGGTAATTGTATTTAAAAAGGGTTTGGCGGCGTGCCCTGATGGGGAAACTGGTCTTTTTACTGAAAATAAAGGGAGGCAGGTCAAAAAAATGATCGGCTAATACGGCCAGTGATAGTGCATTGGGATCATGAATATGGATGAGGTCAATTTTTTCCCTTTTTGAGACCTGAATGATTTTTTTGACATACCTGAAGTCGAAACTCGTAAAAACGGGAGCAGTATAATGCCTTAATTCTAGATTTTTAAGGCTTTGCTCAAAAAGGCTTCCTTTTCTGCACAGTATAATATTGGATACTTCCGGATGGTGTTCAGACATCTCCAGGGACAAGTTTTCAATATGTTTTTCACCGCCGCCCCAATTTCTTACTGCCGATAAATGAAGGATATTCATATATTTTTTCTGTATAGGTCTTTTCAAAGCCTGGTATTGCGAATTTATAATAAATCTATTCAAGGCAGGCAGGGAAGAATCTGGAAACAGGTATTTCTAAGGATGCTGTGGAGGTGATGAGGCTTATAAATTCTGAAGTTTAAAGTTAATGCAAACTCAAATAGCTAACTTTGCAAAAAGGTTGAGAAAATATGAAGGTAGTTGTAAGTGCAGCATATTCATCTTATAAAAAAGAGATTATTAATGCTTTAAATAATTTTGAAAAGGAAGGTCGAAAAATCGGTCCGGGAAAAAGAAATGTTTTAAAAGCAGTAGTCATAAAGAAGAAAGAGCTTAACATTAAAGCTTTTAAGATCCCTAACGTTGTAAATAAAATTGCTTACAGGTTTTTTAGAAAATCAAAAGCCGAAAGATCTTTTATATATGCCAGTGAACTTTTAAAAAGAGGAATTAATACTCCGGCTCCTGTGGCTTATGCTGAAGAAACTACTTCTTTTTCTTTTTTAAAAAGTTATTATGTTAGCGAACAGCTGGAGTACGATTTAACTTTTAGGGATATTGACCTCGACAAAAAGGGGCATGAAGAAATTCTACGCGCCTTTACCAGATTTACTTTCAAATTGCATGAAGAAGGGATTGAATTCCTGGATCATTCCCCCGGTAATACGCTTATTCAAATTAACGAAAACGACTACAAATTTTATCTCGTGGATCTTAACAGGATGAATTTTAAATCGCTTAATTTCAATGAACGAATGAAGAATTTTGAACGTCTTACTCCAAACAAAAAACAGGTGGAAGTAATGGCGGATGAGTATGCTAAATTAATCAATAGGCCGAAAAACGAAGTTTTTGAAAAGATGTGGTCTTTAGTAGACACGTTCTTTAAGAACCGTGGGAAGAAAAGGAAATTAAAAAAGCAATTAAAGAAGTCGGTAGGAATTAAATAGATCAAAAGGAGTTTTAACCTTTTATATGCTTCAGAAAAAAGTTCAAAACTACCTTAGAAGACTATAAAGGGATTAAGCAAAAGTGATTTTTAAAGTATCTTCCCAGCTATAATAGCCATCTTTTGCTGTGAGTTCGGGATATTTTTCGCTTTCCAGGCGGTATAAACTGTAACCTCCCCAGGAATTATCACTAAGATGTAAATGAACTTCATTCATCTTTACCCAGGCCATAATCCTTATAAAATTCTTCAATTCATCTACAGTAAAAAACTTTCGGGCCATATCAATCATTAGTATGGGTTTTTCGTACTGTGGGGAGTCGATAATTGTGCAGGCTGAAAGTTTACCATTTTGGTTAGCCTGAGAGAATAACTGCAGCAATGTTCTGGTAGCGTGAACCAGGCCAGTGTATGAGTCGGCTTTTATAGCGGTATTCATACCCAGTTCTATCTGGTAGGCATCCTCTTGAGCTTTAATGTTTAAATACGCTGTGTCAAATTCCAGGTTGAGAACAGAATCTCCCGGAGCATCAACAAGCGGAATCTCAAGATCTATCAGTTCAAGTTTAAATCTATGTAACAGTAGTTGTTCTTTATTATTAATATCAGAAGGGAATTTTACATGTATTGCTTTAAAATGTATTTGACTTCCCGTGGGATTCCACTGTTGGGGTGCAGGGACGATATTTATGGAATGTTGGGCAAGAGCACAGAAGTGGACTAATGCAACAATAAAGATTAGAGTTAATTTTTCATGAAAATTGGGAGAGGGGTTATACAATTAGCTACAGCCTAATACAGGATATGAGCAACAGAAACAAAAATATAGTAAAAGCCCTGCTGAAATTTCAGCAGGGCTTTTACAGTAGAGGGTAATTATAATTAAGGAAGTCTTATGCCTATTATTTTAGAAATTCAGTAATTATTGAGTGGGGTTCTGAGTTAAAGTTCCGGGGTATGAATTGATTGCATCTTGTGGAATGAAGAATATCACTCTATAATCAGTGGCTGAAATATCCTCACGCTGGTTGTGGGGACCTGGATACTCCCGTTTTAGAGTTTTCCCATTCCTAAAAACATCGTAACTTCGTTCTGCCTGGAAAGCAAGTTCCAATTGGCGCTCCTTATCAATTAATGTGCTGGCGTTTGTATCGCTTATTTCATTATATCCTCCGTTTACAATAGAACGTTCTCTAACAGTATTTAAATCTGCCAAAGCAGCACCATAATTTCCTAATTTCGCATAGGCTTCTGCTCTATTGAGATAGATCTCTCCTAAACGGCTTATAACAGGGGAGTGCAAATGCGATTCCTCTCCTTCAAGTGAGGCTTTGGTAATGTAAAATTGAGGGTAAACCCGGTTGAGTGTTATATAGTTGTCTATAACTCCCGTATAAGATTTATTTCCATATTGAATAGAATAAATACCCTGTTCACTGTCAATGGGAGTGAGTGAATAATCGTTAGAGCCTTCTGTTGCAGTAAGGTTACCGCCGTTTCGGGTAATCTCTGCCTGTACATAATTTAAAACTTCGCCATCTTCCTTAATAAAACGAAAAACTTCGGTGTATTCTCCTGTCTCAGCATTTGTTGCATAAGTAGGGCGGATGAAAGCTGCACGTGCATCTTTCATGTGATAGCTTTCAGGACGCCAGTCATTTCGTCCTGTTTCACTTAATAATTCGAGGTGTCTGGCACTGGCATACATTTCTCCCCAGCCCATTCCGCCTATATTGGCATACATTCCCCCTACACCATAATAGTGATCATAACCCGAGAATTCTGAAGCTACACGTTTAATTGCAAATATTGTTTCTGGATTGTTTTCAGGAATATAGGTGTTATATTTCATGAACTGTTCTCTTGGCAATAGAGAAAACTTGCCAGAATTGATCACTTTGTCAGAGTACTCTATTGATAGTTGAGCGAATTCTGTGTTTGGAGATTCATAAGTACCGCTCATGTACAAATATATACGCGATAACATGGCTTGAGCTGCTTCTTTTGTAGCATAGATTGGTTCTTTATCTAGAGTTAAAAGTTCCTCTGCTTTTTTCAGGTCTTTAATGGCTTGCAGGTAGCTCTCTGCTACTGTAGCGCGATCGGGTAATTCGAGGTTGATAACATCTTCAGGAGTGCCATTAACAATAGGAACTCCCAGGTTTGTTTCTGGATTTTGATAGTATGGACGGCCAAAAGCCCGGGTAAGATAAAAATACATCATTCCACGAATGTAGTATGCCTCACCTATACTGTTGTCTATTTCTGTACTCTGCCCCTCGTCAATCATAGCTATGACATTAGAAGCTTGAGCAATAGCTTTGTAACCAGAATCCCAGAACTGGGTGAGTCTATAGTTGTTGGGAGTGCGGGCATAGGAGATAAATTCATAAAAAGCATCTGTAGATGATCCACGTATCATCATATTGTCTCCTGCATATTCTCCCATCCTGTGCATGGGATCCGACCATGCTTTTAACTGTGCATAGGTTCCATTTAGCAATGCCTCAAGCGCAGCATCAGGATCATCTACAATTGTTCCAGAATCCATACTACCATGAGGTAAGCGGTCAATTTCACAGGCTAGAAATAATATTGCGGCCAAGAAAGTTGTAAATATTTTTTTCATGATATTCCTATTTAAAATGATACGTTAAGTCCAAACATATATTTACGAGTGGAGGGATATACACCTGGACCAGTTGATCCCATAATAGCTCCTCCGCTACCTGCTGGGATTTCAGGATCTACTCCGGAGTAATCTGTAATTACAAAAAGATTTTCTCCAGATAAAGAAACACGCAAATTGTCTATTGATAATATGCTGGTAGGAACATTATATCCTAGCGTTAGAGATCGTAGCTTCAAAAAATCACCATCTTCTAAAAAACGTGTAGAAGGTGCATTTGCTTTGTCTTGATTATTATATCTAGCAATGGGATGTGTGGCTATGTCGCCTGGTTTTTCCCAACGACTCCAATCTGGTCTCAATTTCATTTGATTTCTGTCTGTGTATGTTCCGTCGGAATCATATTCTTGTCGGGAGTAGTTATAGATTTTACCTCCTATGGCAAACCCGAACATGGCGCTGAGGTCAAATTGTTTGTAATTTATAGCAGTTGAAAAACCACCAAAAAGATCAGGAGACACCTTTCCTGTTTTTTCATAGGTAGCTTCTGAGTAATTGCTGGTAGTAGTTCTGGATAGTTCGTTTCCTTCATCATCTCTCTCCACCTGATACCACAAGGGTAATCCATTTTCCGAATTTACACCGGCCCATTCCTTGAGGTAATAAGTGTCAACAGGGCGACCTGGTTCTAACATGCGTTGTGCAGAACCTGCAATGCCGAGTCCATCACTTATAATTATAGGTCTGACTATGTAATTTCCATTAGCATCTTTTGTTTTGTACAGTTGGGTTAATTCATTGGTATTATGACCCAAGTTGAGATCTAAGCTCCAGATTAAATTTTCATTTTGGATGACATCTCCTCCAAGACCAAACTCAAATCCTTTGTTTTGCATTTCACCAATATTTTGCCATATACTGGTTACACCCGTCAATCCAGTAATGGGAACCCGATAGAGAATATTTTCTGTGTTTTTAATGTAATAATCAAAAGTAAATCTCAAACGATTTTTAAAGGCAGTTGCGTCTACTCCAATTCCGCTTGTATAAGTTTTTTCCCAGGTGAGGTCATTATTTCCTATTTGGCTAATAAGAGCTCCTGGCTGTTCATTATAACTAGCACCACTAGAAACAGAGTATAAATCGTACTGGGGATAAAGAGATGTTGGTCTATTTCCTACTGAGCCATATGCTGCGCGCAATTTTAAGGCATCTATTTGCTTTGCCCGGAACCATTTTTCTGTATGAATATTCCATCCTCCACTGACGGAAAAGAAATTGCCATATTTGGCATTCTCCCCAAAATTAGAAGCCCCATCTCTTCGAAAAGAGATCTGAGCTAAATATTTACGGTCATAAGCATAATTAGTATTAAAAAGAACTGATTGAACGGCCCATTCACTAATACCTCCTTTAGTACGTTCAGGTTTGGCCACGACATCCAAAACCTCAAATCCTGGAATAAAACCTGTGCCGTAAGCGTCGAGAGATGCACCTAGATAATCATTAAACTCATAAGCTATTAAGCCTTGTAGATCGTGCTTACTCCATGTTTGATCGAACCTTAAAATTTGGTTAGTATATCGGCGGGTACTTTCCGATCGGTAATCTGTTATTCTTCCACCTACACTTTCACCACCATTTGAACGCGGATCGGTATAGCCATTAGCTTTATAATGAGTGTAGCGATAGCTGTTGACAGAAGAGAAAGTTAACCAATTGGTCAGTTTGATGTCAAAATCCATATTACCCATGAACTGGTAGTTTTTATTTGACGAGTGATTCCATTGGAGATCATATAAATAATTTGTACTCGCACTATTCACCCAACTGCTGGATCGGTGAGATACAAGGTTTCCCTCATCATCATAAGGACTATCCCATGGCAGGTTGGAGTACATAGCTGTTGTAGAATATTGACGATCCTCAACATCGCGCAGGGAACCCGTCAAAGATGGTTTAATTGTAAGCCATTCAGTTGGTCTGTACTCGGTATTTAATCTGAAGTTGTAACGTGTGTAATCGTAGCCTTTTACTGCTCCTTGTTCATCATATAAACCCAGGGACAAATAAGAACGAAGAGTCTCACTACCTCCTTGAACAGAGACATTAATATCCTGCGTAAAACCATTTCTTGTTGCCAAATTCCACCAATCAAAGTTACTATTCCGTAAATCAGAATTCCAGCGAGGAAACGATATCTGGTCAGAATTAGAAAATGAAGCATAATAGTCATAAAGCTCTGTTCCATTCATCATTTCCAAATTTCCATTAGTTAACTCATTAAAGCCAATGTTGGAGGACAGACTTACTGTTGTTTCTCCCATTTTAGCCCTTTTAGTTGTTACTACAATCACACCATTGGCTCCCTGTGAACCATATATGGCGGTAGAGGCTGCATCCTTTAGAATTGTTATAGATTCAATATCGTCCGGGTCCATTTCTCCTGCATCAGATCCTATTATAACTCCATCTACTACCCAAAGAGGGCTGGTCGTTCCGCTTAAAGTTGCCTGCCCACGAATTACCACACCTCCTCTTGAACCTGGCTGCCCGGATCCTGGAGCCACATAGACTCCTGGAGCTTTTCCATTAAGCATATTTTCCACAGAAGGGGATGTAATATCTCTCAATTCTGTGCCTCCAACAGTTTCTAAAGCTCCAGTAAGACTTTCTCTTTTCTGGGTGCCATAACCCACTACTACAACTTCATCTAAAGCAGCAGCACCTTGCTGGAGCGCGATATCGATTTCGCTCCTGTTGTTAATATTAATTTCCTGAGTGGTGTAGCCTAAGTATGAAATAACTAAAGTTGCGTTGGCGGGAGCCTCAAGTACAAAATTCCCGTCAAAATCGGTCATGGTGCCATTAGTAGTGCCTTTTTCAATGATGTTGACACCTGGAATAGGGATTCCTGTATCATTGTCTACGACTTTTCCGCTTACTTCTACTGTAGTTTGTCCCAACATAATGATGGAGAAGAGTAGAAAATAAGTGGTTAATACGATTTGTTTCATAAGTCTGTTAGAGTTGTTTTTTTGGTTAGTTTTAAGAAGTTGAACAGAAATTAAACAGTAATCGAAAGAATTTATTCTTCGATAACTTCTGCTAAGTTATGTTTTTGCGTATTAATTCCAAACAAAATATTAATAATTATTTATGGAATTATGAGTGTTTTACTGTTTATGGATGTATTTTCTGTAATGAATGCCTTATAATATAAGGGTTTCGCCTCTATTCTGAATAAATTTTAAAAATTGTAAAATTGGAGGTGTATATAAATTAATTTAAATGCGGAAGTATTAATTAGCTAAATAATAGGCAAACGAATATTTTTAATTTCCGAAATATTTCATTTCTTTTGTAAAGACAAATTTTTTTGTAGTTTTACTTGAACAGTTAAATTGTCAACTTTATCACCCATCTTAAAAATAAAATTTGTGAATATATACACGCAACAGGAGATTACAGGGCAGCCCGAAATATGGCGGTTAACCTTTGAGTTGATTCGGCAGAGATCGAAGGAAATAAATGAATATTTACAGCCTATTTTGGCAAAAAAGGAATTGCAGATCCTTCTGGCTGGTGCCGGGTCTTCTGCTTTTATAGGCGAGGCAGCCCAGGGTATTATTCAAAAACAAACAAATCGTGATACAAGAGCTATAGCTACGACCGATGTTGTGACTCATCCTGAAAATTTCTTGTGTGTAAATCGCCCTACTTTGCTAGTGTCTTTTGCCCGTTCTGGGAATAGTCCAGAAAGTTTGGAAACGCTGAAGTTAGTCAATCAGTTCTGTGAGGAGGCTTATCATTTGGTGATTACTTGTAATAAAGATGGTGACTTGGCTCAGTACGCTTTGGCTCATCCAAAAACAGCCTTTGCTTTTTTATTGCCTGAAGGTGCCAATGATAAGAGTCTGGCTATGACTGGAAGTTTTTCTTCTATGTTGCTTAGTGTTTTATTGATCTTTAGTAAAGAAAATGTAGAAGAAAAGAAAGGCGAAATAGCCTCTCTTGTGCGACAGGCTCAAAATATACTTGCGAAAAAGAAAGATTTAAAAGAAATAGCTACAGCAAAATACGAGCGGGTAGTTTTTTTAGGATCTGGACCTTTATTAGGAATTGCGCGCGAATGTGCTCTTAAACTTCAGGAGCTTTCTGATGGGATAGTTATTTGCAAACACGATTCTTTTCTTGGATTTAGACATGGCCCCAGGGCGGTTACCAACGAAAAAACTTTGATGGTTTACTTATTCTCATCAAACGACCACGCATATCAATATGAATTAGATCTTGCTAAATCTATAGCCGGCGATGAGCGAAATATAGCTTGTGTTACTATAGGTAGGGAGCAGGAGGTTGAATTAAATCCGCTTCTTAATATCGATCTTAATTTTGAAAAAGGAAAAGAACTTTATATAGTAACAGTGGCCCTGGTTGGGCAGTTGTTAGGATTATACACCTCCCTGGAGCTTGGCCTGGACCCCGATAATCCCTCAAAATCTGGTGCCATAAGCAGGGTCGTAGAGGGTGTGGTGATTTATGACTATCCAAATAGTACAAAAGCATGATCTTAAGTGTTTGTCCAAATCCTTCTGTAGACACTTATGCATGGATCGACACCTTTAAAGCAGGTGGGGTAAATCGCATAGAGCGGGTGGAGGAATTTCCGGGAGGCAAGGGAGTGCACGTGGCCCTTGCCCTTGCCGAGTTAGGTAATACATCAAGCCTAATAGGTGCATGGGCAGGAGGTGCAGGTAATTGGATTAAAGACCAATGTGCGCAGAAGAATGTAGCTGCTTTAGGCATTGAGCTGGAAGGTAACAATAGAAAGTGTTACACGTTTCGGTCGGGTAAAAGTGAGATAAATAATTCTGAACTGCTTGAACCTGGACCTGAATTCACCTCTCAAAAATGGCATTTTTTTAAAGAGTTTTTCCAGGATGCAATTGGTAATACCAGGATAATTTGCATGGCGGGTTCCTGGCCTGAAAATGCCCCCGTAGATGCTTATGCGCAGCTTATTGAAGCAGCAAATAAACAAAATGTTCCCGTGATACTTGATTGTACTGGGATTCAACTGAAGGAGGCACTTAAAAAAGGGTTTTTTGGGCTTCATTTAAACCAGGAGGAAGCCAAAAATTTATGCGGGAGTGAGGATATCCAAGATGTAATGAAATTTCTGAGTGGTAAGGTAGAGATGGTGGCTTTAACCAGGGGAAAAGACGGGCTGGTGCTTGCATATCAAAACAGGGTTCTATCGGCAAATGTAAAAATAGACAAAGTGGTAAGCACGGTAGGCAGTGGCGATTGTCTTACAGCCGGACTGGCACATGCCATTTCCAGGAATTTAAGTATCGAAGAAACAGCTGCATATGGAGTAGCATGTGGCGCTGCAAATTGCCTTTTTGAAGACCTGGGCCAGTTAAGAATAAATGATGTAAAAAGTCTTTTGCAAAGAGTTGATATAAAGGAAATAATACATGAGGCGTAAAAAATTATTGGTGGTAGGGGAGTTGAATATTGATTTGATCTTAAACAACATCAACGGATTTCCCAAAATAGGCGATGAAATTGTTGCTGAAGAAATGGATTTTACACTTGGTAGTTCTTCAGCTATAATGGCTTCCAATGTGGCAACTATGGGGACTCTCACTTCTTTCTGCGGAAAAATTGGAGCAGACAGGTTTGGAGAATTTGTGCTTACTGAACTTCAGAAGAAGAATGTAGATACCGGCTATATTAGGAAATCTGATACCCACAAAACCGGAATTACCATAGTTATGAACTACGACCAGGACAGGGCAAATGTAACTTATTGTGGGGCGATGGAAGATTTTACAATTAGTGACATTCCGTGGGGGGCATTAGATGAATTCGATCACTTTCACCTTTCCAATTTTTACCTTCAGAAAGGTATTAAACCAGACATTTTAGAAATTTTCAAAAAAGCTAAAGCCGCCGGGCTTACTACATCTCTTGACTTGCAGGTAGACCCCGAAGATAAATGGGATTTTGACTATAAAAAAGTCCTGCCCTATGTAGATATCTTTTTTCCAAACCAGTCTGAATTGCTCAATCTTACCAAAAAAGACAACCTGGAGGAGGCAATTTTAGCCTTAAAACCTGAAGTAAATACTGTAGCTATTAAAATGGGGACTGAAGGATCACTTTTGATCTCTGGAGACGAGCGAATAATTGAACCTCCCTTTATCAATCGGTATTTTAAAGACGCCATAGGTGCAGGTGATTCTTTCAATGCCGGGTTCATTCATGAATATCTCAAAGGCTCTTCCTGGAAAGCCTGTTTAAAAAATGGCAACCTTATGGGGTCTTTAAATACAACCTGTGCAGGAGGTACCACGGCATTTACTACCGCTTCAGAAATAGCATTAAAAAAACAACAAATCGAGAATAAAGAACTTTAAGTATGAACCTAAAGGAAAAATTACAGGAATTTACCACTCAAAAAAGAGGTTTACTGGCTACCAATTTTTACAATCTTGAAACGCTGCACGGGGTGCTGCAGGCCGCTGCAAATGTTGGGGAGCCAATAATACTTCAGCTTACCCAAAGCTCTATAGATTATATGGGTTTAGATACTGCCGTGAAACTTGGTAGGGCGGGCTTGAAGCAATTTGGCGTTGAAGGTTGGATTCACCTTGACCATGGTGGTTCTGTAGCGCTGGTGCAACGTTGCCTTGATGCAGGTTTTGATTCTGTAATGATAGACGGAAGCGAACTTCCATTTGAAGAAAATATAAAAATTACTCGTGAAGTTGTTGAAAAGGCTAAAAGTTACGGGGCACATGTAGAGGCAGAGCTCGGTTTTGTTGCCAAGCTTGGCCAGGAACACGGGCAACAGGGCTTTACCCAACCCGGGGAAGCAAAAGAATTTGTAGAAGCTACCGGTGTCGATGCCCTTGCTATTGCTATTGGGACTGCCCACGGGTTTTATAAAGAAGAACCTAATTTAGATATTGATTTACTTTCAAAAATAGCAAAAAGTACCACGGCTACATTAGTGTTACATGGTAGTTCTGGTGTGCCACATCAACAGGTGCAGAAAGCTATTTCTAACGGAATTTGTAAGATCAACCTGGCCACCGAGATCAAGAATATATTTATGAATACTTTAAAAGAAAGATTGGCTACCAATGAAGAAATTGATCTTAGAAAAGTATTTCCTATAGCAACACAGGCTATAACTCAATTAGTTTCTGAAAAACTGGAAATGGTAAAGAACGTTTAAGCCCTACTTCAGAAGATAAGAAAAGATGTGTCAAAATCAAAACCTGAATTAACCGATGGCTTAACGTGAAGAGAATCCTTAAGTGATCAGTAAAAAATATCATTATGTTAGACAATTTTATAGATGCTCATGTTCATTTAAATACACGTTCTACTGCTAAGCTCGATACAGCAAAAAAATGGAATGCAAGGTTCTTATCTATTAATACTGATATTCCGTTTTTTGAAAGTATAGAGGAGCAGGAGGCAGTTATTCACGATCTTCAAAAAGAATATCCGCAGGGAATAAAATTCATCACAAGTTTTGATACAAAATTCTGGAATACTGAAGACTGGTTGCCTCATGCCATGCAGCAAATAAAGATTGGTTTGGCTAATGGTGCTGCAGGTGTGAAAATTTGGAAGAACATCGGGATGGATAAGTCGGTGAAAGATAAGGATGGGAAATTTGTTATGGTTGATGATAAAAGATTTGATCCCATTTACGAATATCTTGCTAAAAATGACATTTTGCTTATTGGGCATCAGGGAGAACCCCGTAATTGCTGGTTGCCCTTAGAAGAAATGACGGTTAACAGCGACCGCGATTATTTTGCCGGTCATCCCGAATATCATATGTTTAAGAATCCCGACTATCCTTCCTATCAGGCACAAATGCAGGCAAGGGATAATGTGTTGATCAAGCACCCCGGTTTAAAATATGTGGGATTACACCTTTTTAGCATGGAATATAGCCTTGACGAAGTTGCCAAAAGGCTTGAAAAATTCCCTAATTCTAAGACCGATTTAGCCGAACGTATTTGTCATGTACAATTACAGGCTATGGAAGATCATGATAAAGTGAGAGAATTTTTCATCAAATATCAGAACCGGATAATATATGGTACAGATGTTATTGAAGATGGTTCTATGACTGATGAAGAAGTTAAAAATAGGTTTGAAGGATTATGGCAGGCCCACTGGGATTTTTTTGCCACTTCTAAAGAGCTCACTGCGCCCGAATTCGACGGAAGTTTTAAGGGCCTTGCGTTACCATCTGAAGTTCTGGAAAAGATTTTTCGTGATAATGCCATCAAAACTTACGGTTTTCTTACATAAGAAAGAGAGGATTAATTTTATCTTTTAAAAAAATTCAGCAAAATTTAAATAAAGTTGTTCGAAAGAAGAACTTTATTTACTAGATTGACAGTAAATTACCGAAACTTAAAATTAGTGTAGGAATTTATTATTTTTGCAAAATCCTTTCGTTCTTAAAGAATCAATCGTAAAAGTTATGAATAAAACAGCGTATCGCAGATCTCTTATTTTAGAAAAGCTAGATGATGCAGGCCAGGTGAATGTTACCGAATTAAGTCAGTTGCTCAACGTGAGTGAAGTTACTATTCGCAATGATCTTGATAAGCTAGAAAAAAATAAACTCTTAATAAGAGCTCATGGCGGTGCTTTTAAAGCAAATAATATTGCTTTAAATGTTTCGGAAAAGAAAAAAATAAACCTCGATTACAAACGTCTTATCGGGAAAAAAGCAGTGAGTCTCATCAATGAAGACGAGAGTATAATTTTAGATTCGGGAACTACAACTTTCGAATTGTCAACAAACCTGAAAGATTTTAAGAACCTCACTGTAATTAGCAATGCCCTTGACATTGTAAATAATTTATCCCAATACAAGAATCTGGAGGTCTTTATGCCTGGCGGCTATTTAAAAGAATTTAGCATGTCTTTAGTGGGGCCCATGGCCGAGCGAAACTTCAGGCAGTTATATTGTAATAAACTCTTTCTTGGAGTAGATGGCATAAAGGAAAATTCAGGAATTTACACACATTATATGGAGGAAGCCTATCTCAACCAAATCATGATTGAGGTGGCCGAAGAAGTAATTGTAGTGGCCGATTCTTCCAAGTTTAAAAAATCTGGACTTGCATTTATTTGTGGCTTCGATAAAATTGATAAAATAGTGACCGATGCAGGGATTGAACCCGAAATGGAGGAAGCCTTAAAAAAGAAAAATATTGAAGTAATTAAGGCGCAGTAAACCCTAGGGCGCTTTAATTTTCTTATTTTTACAGGAGCCTAACAAGTCGTAATGTTTTATTTGGCCAATTACTGGCAGCCCAATTTTACTATAGATATTACCTTCTACAGCAATACAAAAGAAGTGCCTTTTTATCTTACAGCAAATCGGGTAGAGAAAAAGAAACCGGAAACCCCTTCATTTTCAAATGAAATGTACCATCCATTTGGTGCTTTTTTTATTACTGAATTGTTTCAGAGGAAATTGAAAGACCTGGAGTTGATTGGTGCAAAAAAAGTTGCGGCCCGGCTGACTCTAACTTTGGCAGAGGTGTCAAAAATGGCATTTTCAGCAGGTGTTTCAGCAAAAGATATCGCCCCAAAAACTTCAGGTGTAGTTTCCATATCTTCCAAACTTTTACATGAAAAAAGGAAATTGGTAAACAATAGTCCTTTTCCGGTAGCCTATGAGCTAACTTCCGCAGAAAACAACAAAATTATTGATGAAGATTCCGTTTATGTCAAAGCTGGAATTTTCACCAGGTTATTACACAGCAACAATTTTACAACTTCTGGCCACTTCAAGCATTTAGAGGCTGTAAGCATTTTGAAATAAACAATCATGAAGAATTTTAGATTTATAATTTTCCTGGCCCTGAGTATCGCAGTTGTGAATCCGGTTGTGGCGCAGGCTGTCAAAAATGGCAAAAAAGCAGATGTTTTTGTAGATGATAGCGGCGTGATGCGCTGGGGGCATAATAAAGAGGAGGTGAAAGGTTTTGGGGTGAATTATTCTGTGCCTTTTGCCCATGCTTTTCGGTCTGGTAAGAAGATGGGAGTGGATCTTAAAAAGGAGATGCAAAATGATGTTTACCATTTTTCGCGTCTTGGCTTTGATCTTTATCGCATTCACATCTGGGATACCGAAATAAGTGACGCAGAGGGCAATCTTCTAAAAAACGAGCATCTTGACCATTTTGATTTCCTTATAAACGAACTTAAGCAACGCCGAATCAATTTCGTACTCACGCCCATTGCTTACTGGGGCGGTGGCTGGCCGGAACCCGATACAGAAACTCCCGGTTTTTCTCACAAATACGGAAAAGAGGGCAGCCTCACTCATCCCGATGCCATTAAAGCCCAGGAGAATTACCTGGCCCAGTTTCTTAAACATGTTAATCCTTACACCGGGATTGCTTACAAAGACGAGCCTAATGTGATAGCTTTTGAAGTCAGTAATGAGCCGCACCACCGGGAGAGCCCGGAGAAAGTGCAGGAATTTATTGAAAGGATGATCGTCTCCATGAAATCTACCGGCACAAAAAAGCCTATTTTCTATAACGTGACCCATAGCATCCAGTTGGCCGAAACTTACGCAAAAGCCGGGATAGACGGCGGGACTTTCCAGTGGTATCCCACCGGGTTGGGCTTTGGAAAAGAACTCGAGGGCAATCTCCTGCCCAACGTGAATAATTATGAGATTCCGTTTGATGAGGTTTGGGAGGAACACGGACTGGCAAAACTGGTCTATGAGTTTGATGCGGCCGATGTGATGAAATCTTATATGTATCCGGCTATGGCACGTAGCTTCAGGCAGGCCGGCATACAGATTGGCACTCATTTCGCTTACGATCCTACCTTCATGGCGCCCTATAACACCGAATATGATACTCACTACATGAACCTCGCCTACACGCCCTCAAAAGCCTTGGCATTGATGATTAGCGGTGAGATTTTTCACGAGTTGCCAATGAATGAAGATCTGGGCAAATATCCTGCAAATCTTAACTTCGGAAATTTCAGGATTAGCTATGAAAAGGATCTTGCTGAAATGAATTCCGAAGAAAAATTTATTTATACCAATACCACCGAAAGTCAGCCGAAAAATCTCAAAAAACTGAAGCAAATAGCAGGAGTTGGAAGTTCTCCTGTAGTAAAATATGAGGGCAAAGGAGCTTATTTTCTTGATAAGCTCGAAAAAGGCGTGTGGAGGCTTGAGCTAATGCCCGATGCTATTGTGGTTAAAAATCCCTTCGGAAATAACAGCCTGGACAAAACCCTGGCAGTTATAAATCATGCGGAATGGGAGATGAAGGTCACACTTCCCGACCTTGGAGCTGATTTTTTGATTACCGGACTTAATTCCGGAAATGAAGTTTCTGAAAATGCTACTGAAAACGGATTTTCTGTAAAGCCCGGTACTTACATACTTGTCAAAAATGGCAAAAAAAGCAGGTCTTCCTACAAAGGCTGGAGCGAAAGAGATTTGACTGCTTTTGTAGCACCTAAAACCACGGTAGACAGGACTTATCTGGTCCACGAGGCTGTTCCTACGCTTACTGAGGGTGAAAAACATGAAATTTCAGCTGAAATTGTTTCAAGTAAACCTGTAGAAAAGGTTGAAACCTGGTTTAAAAACGGAAATACATATGAAAGTGTGCAACTTCAGCATAAAGATGCATATGATTATGGTGCGGCAGTTCCAGAAACGTTGCTCAAAAATGGCATGTTAGAGTACCGTATCATCGTTACAACTCCTGAAGGAACCAATACTTTTCCGGGAAGACAGAATGGGGATCCGGGGGAATGGGATTTTGATCCTGATGAGCCTTACAAAATTCGTGTGGTAGAAACTAAGTTTCCGGTTTACCTTTTTAATGCTTCGGAAGACAGTGAGAATATCGTGGCGCGATGGCTGCCAACGCTCAACACCGTGCCTGCTGCGCATCCCGGAGAGGCTGAATTTAGGGTGAATGTTGAAAAGCTTTTTGAAGTAGATCCTGAAAACACCGAAGCAAAACCAGTTTACGACTATTCTTTCCGGTACAATTTTAACAGGAAAGTAGCGGGTAGGGAAGAGGCTTTGGAGGATAAAGTAAAGCTGGTGATCAAAGCCCGCTCTCTTAATGATAAGCCATTAAAACTACAGGTGGCGCTGGTGATGGATAATGGAAGAAGTTTTGGAAAAGTTATAGAACTTCAGCCTGAAATTGAGGAATATGAAATAGGTCTTTCAGAATTGCAGCCGGTGAAAACAGTTACTCTGCCGCGACCATATCCATCATTTTTACCATTGTATTTTGAACATGATATCCAGGAACCGTTAAAATTAGAAGACGCTGAAAGTCTGCAGTTTTCAATAGGTCCCGGTCTTTCAGAGTCTGAACAGCAGGAACAGCATGGCGTGGGGATTGTTTCGGTGAGGCTGGAGTAGATTAGTAGTCAATAGTTCGTAGTCAGAAGGAAGCACCAAAATACAAGCATCAAATTCCAATTTTTAATCCCCTCCTTTGGAGGGGTGGCCGCAGGTCGGGGTGGGTTTTATGATATGTCGCTCCTCTGGAGCTCATAGGCATCTTTACATTTCTCTCCTATAAATATGCCGCTCCTGCGGAGCTCATTCTTTTATCACGTTTTGAGCTATTACTATACCGTTCCTCTGGAGCTAAACTATAATTTCCAGAAACAGAAGCGGGAGATTCCAGCGACCAGGCATTAGAATCGGGACTAAATAAAGTTTCGCCAGCAAATTGATTAAGGAAATATATCAATAATTTCTACCATAAATCATCCTCGAAATATATCCCCTCCTTTGGAGGGGTGGCCGCAGGTCGGGGTGGGGTTAAAGATATGCCGCTTCTCTGGAGCTCATAGGCATCTTGACATTTCTCTCCTATAAATATGCCGCTCCTCCGGAGCTCATTCTTTTATTATGTTTAGAGCTATTACTATACCGTTCCCTGGAGCTAAACTATAATTTCCAGAAACAGAAGCGGGAGATTCCAGCGACCAGGTATTAGAATCGGGACTAAATAAAGTTTCGCCAGAACGTTAATTAGGGAAAGATATCAATAGTCTCTACCACAAATCATCCTCGAAATATATCCCCTCCAGCGGAGGGGTGGCCGCAGGTCGGGGTGGGGTTAAAGATATGTCGCTCCTGCGGAGCTCATTCTTTTATTATGTTTAGAGCTATTACTATACCATTCCCTGGAGCTAAAATATAATTTCCAGAAACAGAAGCGGGAGATTCCAGCGACCAAGTTTTAAAATCGGGATCCAATAAAGTTTCGCCAGAACGTTAATTAGGGAAAGATATCAATTGTCTCTACCACAAATCATCCTCGAAATATATCCCCTCCAGCGGAGGGGTGGCCGCAGGTCGGGGTGGGGAAGTTGGATTATATGTCGCTCCTCCAGAAGTAGAAATCACTTTATATAAAAAAGGCCGGTCAAATTTGACCGGCCTTTCTAATTTTCTTTCCGAAGAAATTATTTCATGATCGAGTAAACTGCGTAACCTTCTTCGGGCGCCTGAATAGTTACAACGCCACTTTCGGTGGTTAGTGCGGTATATTCGGTATTGCCCGTATAATCCATTACTCTTTTAGAACTCCAGGTAGTCTCTACCGTGTGGGATTTTCGGCCATTCGTAGAGAGATAAAGAAGAAGCCCGGGGTTGCCATCGGTTCCTTTACGATGCATGATGTATTCATCGTTATCTGCAAAAAGTACTTCTACTTCTCCGGTTGCAATAGTATTGTTGATAAGGATCAACTGGTTCAGCTTTTCCTGAAATTGTTCATTCTCATAATCTGAGTAGAAGATGGTAGGATAACCGGGGTGCGTAAGTATAAAAGCATAGGCCATCATCTTATTTTCAGCCGCAATCCTGTTATCTTCATGTGTATCTTTTTCGGTATCGTGATTCGCAGTAAATGTTACCGCTTTATCGGGATAATTTTGCCACACCATATCGCGCGTCAGGTAAGTGAGATCGTCATAACGATCAAGAGCTTCTTCGAGTTTGTAAAAGGTGGAAAAATCGAAGACCGATATACCTGTTTCTTCAATATATTTTTCAAGTACAGCAGGATTTCCATCCCACAGTTCGGCAACTCCAAATCCGCCTACAGATTCCATCCAGTCTTTCACCACCCATGGGGAAAAGCCTTTGACAAAATCAAAGCGCCAACCGTCAAAACCAACGTTGTTCTTGTAGTATTTGGCTACCGAATTGTCATTCAGCCACAGCCAATCCTGTACATGTTGTACATCGTGATCAAGATCCTGACCAAGAAAATACCCGCTGTCATACTCGCTGGTGTTGTTGGGATGAAAATCTTCCCAGGTGCGGTTAAACATACCTGAGGCATTGCCGTGGGCTTCATCAAAAAGCGTGTAAGTAGAATCCTGAACGTAAGGGTTCCATTCTTTACCCCCTCCCGAGTTATGGTTAAGAACGATATCGGCAATCACTTCAATTCCGTTGCTGTGAGCCGCGGCAATTAGATTGTCAAGTTCTTCTCTGGAACCAAAACGGGTTTCTGTGGTTTCATGCTGAAAGTATTCTCCCAGATCATAATAATCTGAAGGGTCATAACCCATAGAATAGCCACCAGACTGACCTTTTGAAGCAGGCGGAAGCCAAATACGGTCTATCCCTGCATTGGCCCAATCGTCAACTTTTTCAGTTAAAAGATTCCACCATTCATGTCTTGGCTCTACATCCCAATAAAAGGCCTGCATCATAACTCCGGTACCGTTGTCATAATCTGCCAGGTTTATTGGCTGCGCCTCAACAGGAGGCGGGTTTACCGGTTCTTTTCCCGGATCTGGCTCTCCCGAATCATCGTCTGAGGAACATGCGCCCAACATGAGGAGTGAAAAGAGAAAAGGATACAAAAATTTGTTTTTCATATTTGTGGAATTAAAAAAAAAGGCTGCGCCAGGCAGCCTTTTTTTGGGTTTCTATTCCTATTCGGCTGCTTCCTGCTCAATAAAAATGTAGCGTCCGGTAACATCGTTAAACCACACATTGTAGGTTCCGGCTTTAGAGACAATGATATCATCACCTGTAGCCAAACCACTTGGGAAGTTTACTCCGCCACCCCAGCTAACACTCCAATCCTGGTTAGCTCTGAATTTTATTCCAGCTTCAGAGAGTACCACATCTTCTGTGAACCAAATGTGAGGATTAAAGGCTGACTTGGTAAGCATAATGTCTGGAGTTGGATTGTCATCACCAGGCCATCCAACTGTAGTTCCTGCTCCCACCAAACCTATCATTTCATAAGTCTTTTTATCGGCAGCATCTGGAGCTGGCTCTAAAGTGTAAGTAAGATCTTTTGTATTAACCACAACTGTGTAATATCCTTCTGCAGGAATTGTAATTCCGGCAGGATCTGGATCAGCTTCTGTTTTGCGGTATGTTAAAACTCCTTCTTCAGATGAGCCATACTGTGGTGCCCACCCCGTTGTTTCTACAAATTTTAGTCCTCCGGCTTTCAATTTACCAGTGTAGTAGTAAATATTAGCATTCTCTGCATCACGGAATAGAGGAGTATTGTTATTGTCTGGGTTCCATCCTGCAGCAGTAGCGTCACCAACCATATATAGGTTAATGTACTCAGGTTCTGTAGGTACAACAATAGTGAAAGACTCAACTTCAGAAATGTGAGCCATTTCACCTGCAGTTCCAGGAGAAGCCACTACTCTTACGTAGACTGTGGTCATATCATTTTCATCCAGTTCAGTTTCTGCAACAAGTTTAATAAGTTGCTGTGCTGTGATGTCCAGATTATTAATAGAAGTACTACCTAAGGTTTCAGGGTTTTCAAAACCTTCGGTAAGTGCTCCCTGTACCTCATAGTTAATATTGGTAGAAACTTCAAAATCTACTTCATTCCACACAAATCTATCTACAACATCTCCTGGCTCCATTTCTGTAAGATCGTAAGTGGAAGCAAAAGTATTTGTAAAGTGGATTCCCTCAGCATCGGGATTTGCGATGAATACCACATCATCATCACTCGTACAGGCGTTAAATCCTACAAGAGCGACAAAAGCTAATAGTACTATTGATAATTTTTTCATTGTTCTCATTTTATAAATAAGGTTAGTATCCTGGATTTTGTGTTAAGTTGGTGTTTACTCCCAGATCGGAAGCCGGAATAGGGAACAGGTTCCTGTAGGCGGCAGTTGTTGTCCCTTGCGGAACATCGCCTTTCCATGCCCAAACTGCATTCTCGGTAAAACGGTTGAAACGGATAAGGTCTGTTCTTCTATGTGCTTCCCAATATAATTCCCTTCCACGTTCGTTGATAAGGAAGTTGTTGTTGATTGCACTTGCAGTAATAAGACCGTTACCTTCTCCATAAGCTCTTTCTCTTAATTCGTTGATGTAATCTACCGCCTGGGCCATGTTTGTGTTGCTTCTAAAAGCAGCTTCGGCATACATGAGGTAAACGTCTCCCAGTCTAAACAAAGGGAAATCGGTATCTACATGCTCTCCGGTAGCATCGCTACCCTGATTTCCATTAACATCTACGTTCTTAAATTTACCTACGGCATAACCATCTGCGAAGTTGCTTATGGTATTCACTTCAAGATTTTGACCTTCGGTGTAGAACATTTCTCTTCCATCGGCAGAATCGGCTCCATCAGGAAACAGGCTCACAAATTCGGGAGTAGTTCTTAGACCTGCCCATCCGGAGTTTACTCCAAATTCTTCAGGATCCATATCACCACCAATAGATGCGTGGATAACAAAGGTTAGTCCGCCGTAAGAGTTAGTGTTAAGACCATCAAACCTGATAGGGAAGATGATCTCGTTTTGCGCACCGTTAACATCATTATCGGCAAGGAAGAGCTTTTCATAATCGTCTACAAGTGTGTACCCTGCATCTATAACTTTTTGGGTATAGGTGAGTACTTCACTGTATCTTGGGGTACCAGTATAAACTTCTGCATTAAGGTAAAGTTTGGCAAGGAGGGTCCAGACAGCAGCCTGGTCTGCACGACCATATTCATTTTGGCCTGCGGCTACTACTTTACCTTCAATGTCGAGTAGTTCACTCTCAATGTAGTTGAAAAGATCTGCTCTCTGGATTTGCTCCGGAAGGAAAGCCCCTACAGGACTGTCTTCATTGATAAAAGGAGGATTTCCATAAAGATCCATGGCATGGTAATAACTCAAAGCTCTAAGGAATCTTGCCTCTGCTCTAAATTGTTGAACTTCGGTGAATTGAGATTCATCAATTCCATTGGCGCTTAAATTTGCATCACTTGACTGGCGGATGTATTCATTAGCCTGTGCAATTTGATACATAATCCTGGAGTACATGGTACGAATAAATTCGTTACCTGAAGTCCAGTTTTGTCCATGTAAGTCGGCAATAGTACCGTCATTCCAGCCTATTAGGGCTTCATCTGTAGGTAATTCCTGGAGCATCCAGTAGAGACGGAGGTATTGTGAAAATCCTTCGTCTAGCCCTAAAAGGTCGGGATTTCCTGCAGGGCCTTCCTGCCCACTTACAGCAAGACCGGCATAAAGTTTAGCCAAGAACTGTTTATAAGCAGCCGAATCATTTAGCAATTGACCCGGTACTTCCCTGTTGTCTTCAGGCTGAAGATCTAATTCGCTCTCACAAGACCCCAGAATAGTAACGCTGAGGAAGAGGAGAAAGAATGATTTTATTTTATTGTTCATATTCATAGTTTTTAATTCTCTAAAAAGTAAGATTAAGCCCTAAAGTGTACGTTCTTGGTCTTGGATAGAAGTTGTTATCTATTCCGCCAGAGATCTCAGGGTCTAGACCGTCATAGTCTGTAATGGTCAATACATTTGTTGCGGTTAAAGAAGCACGAAAGTCTACTTTTTCACCTGCAATTAAGTATCCAATAGATACATTGTCAAGCTTCACAAAATCTGCACTTTGAACATAGTAATCTGAGAAGAACTGACTTTCATTGAAGTCTGACTCCAGAACGTTTGAGTTAAAGTTTGAATAGTAAGGCTGTGGAGTAACAGTTCCCGCTCCTCTAAATCCGGTAGCAGACTGCATGTTGTTGTACATGTAACCTCCAAAGCTTCCTCTCCAGGTAAAACTGAAATCGAAATCCTTATAGTTGAAGTTACTGCTTAAGCCCATGTAGAAGTCTGGGGATCCTTTTTTGTATGGTTGACGGTCAATTTCAGTAATGGTGTTGTCTCCGTTCACATCAACATAAGCTCCTTCAATAGGTTCTCCATTTGGATCATAAACCTGTCTGTATACAAAGAAAGTAGTTGGGTCAATGCCTTTTTTCCAGATCTGGATCATGTTACCAACACCACCGCTTATTTCTCCTTGTGGTATAAAGAAGTTTGGATCTTCTCCCAATGATAGTTTAGTAATTTCAAGATCCTGGAAGGTGATGTTGTAGTTAACAGACCAGTTCATCTTGTCTGACCTTATCAAATCTCCGTTCAGACCAATTTCAAGACCTTTACTCACAGTTTCTCCTACGTTAGTGATCAATCTGTCAGAAAGGTTAGCACCGGCAGGAACTGGTACTTCCGCCAACAGGTTCTCGGTAGTTCTGTGGTAGGCATCTACACTACCTGATAAACGATCATTAAAGAGTCCGAAGTCAATACCTACGTTATAGGTTTGTAATTCTTCCCATTGAAGATCTTTGTCATATTCTTCTGGTCTAAGGGTTTGATAGAAACGATCACCAAACTGGTAGCTGGCACCTCTTTCACTCGGTGTATAGATACCCATATAGCCATAGTTAGGACCAATCTCCTGGTTACCTGTTACCCCATATCCTGCTCTTAATTTTAATTCTGAAAGTACGCCTGAATCTTTAAGGAAATCTTCATTGTTAACTTTCCAACCTAGAGAGACAGCAGGGAAGGAGCTCCATCTATTATCTTCACTAAACCTTGAGGAGCCATCCATACGGTAACTACCAGAAATCAGGTACTTGTCGTCAATGTCAAAACTTGCTCTTGCAAAGTAAGATTCAAGGGCATTTCTGTCAATTGTGATTGGATTTAGCACCCAGTTTCCTTCTACGGCAGCATCGGTATATCTCTGCTGGCTGGAGATAAAGAACTCCTGGTAAGAATGTCCTACTGTAAAATCAAAAGCAGTGCTTAAAGATTCAACATAAGGCTTATAGTTGAAATAGAAATCCAGTAACTGGTTTCTGTTCATTCCCCAGTAAATCTCTTCATCGGCGATATCCTGAAGTACAACTGCAGAAGTTGTAGGGCGTATGTTAAAACCATCATTTTCAGAATAATCAACTCCTGCATTTAAATTGAACTTAAGATCGTCAATTAATGGGATTCTATAATCTATGTTGAAGTTTGTGATCAAACGTTTGGTTTTCCCTTCATCTTCCCGTTGCAGTAAAAGTGCTACAGGATTTCGGGTAGCCTGTTGTAAAGCAACTCCTTTGTTGTTCGTCCACTCATAGAATCCTCCATAACGGCTGTTTTCATCATAAACAGGCTTGGTAGGGTCAAAGTTTACTGCAGCACCAATAGCCCCTTCATCAGCAAAGTCGTTACGGTCAATACTTCCCTTGGCAGTAAGGGTAAGTTTAAGATCGTTGTCTAAAAGATCGTAATTGAAAGCAGTGTTCAACGCATTTCTCTCATAAGCATCTGTTCTTAAGACCCCGGTTTGAGAAGTGTGGTTAAAGTTTACTCTGTAGTAAAAATTCTCAAGACCCTGTGAAACTGTAAGGTTGTGAATTGCACCTACCGAAGTCTGGTAAATCTCATCCTGCCAATCTGTACTGGCATCACCTAAAAGACCAACATCGGTACCTGGAGTAGTTTCAATGAGGTTTCTAAACTGCTCAGCGTTTAGAACATCAACTGTTTCTACTACCTCTCCAACAGAAGCTTTTAGGTCATACTCAAACTTGAGGTCTGAGTTCTTTTTACCTTTTTTAGTAGTGATAAGAATTACACCGTTAGAGGCCCGTGAACCGTAGATGGCAGTTGCCGAAGCATCTTTAAGTACTACGAAATCCTGGATCTCATTAGGGTTAATAGCGTTCAACTGGTTTCTTACACCCTGTACACCTCTTTGATCTAAAGGTACACCGTCAACCACTATAAGTGGTGAGTTGTTGGCTGATAAAGAGGAACCACCACGAATTCTTATCTCGGTGCCACCACCGGGTGCACCACTACCAGAGGTAATTTGAACCCCGGCCGATTTACCCTGAATCAACTGTTCAGGAGAGACAATGGCTCCCTGGTTAAAGTCTTCAGTGGAAATTTGTTGAACGGCACCGGTAGCATCCTGTCTTCGCGTAGAACCGTATCCAATTAGAACTACTTCTTCAAGTATAGCTGTATCGGGGGCAAGTTGTACGTTGATTGTTTCCTGCCCGGTAAAAGGAATTTGCTGGGGAGTAAATCCAATATATGATATCACTATCACGTCATCAAGATTCACCCCGTCAAGTGTGTATTCCCCGTCAAAATTTGTAGTGGTACCGGTCGTGGTACCTCTAATTACTATGTTAGCACCCGGAATGGGCATCCCGGTATCCCTTTCGGTAATTATACCGCTAACAGTGGATTGAGCAAAAAAGCTCATTGGCATCAATAACATGAGCAATGTGCTTTTAATAAATGTTCTCATAAATTTGCTTTGTTAGGTTTTACTTATTTTAACCTTATATTTCTACTTTCCGGGAATAAAAGTAGCTATTCTAAAAGGATCTACAGGTATTAAATAAAACACTAAACCCCTCGAAATCGATTTCGTGTTGAAAACTTTATCATAATCTTAATTTAACAGTAAAATATTATAGATTTACCATTTTTAACCGGTCTCCATCTTAATCCCCTTACAATGAAGCCAAAACTTACCCTTAAGCAGATAGCACGAGAGCTTGATGTCTCAGTCTCAACAGTTTCAAAAGCCTTACGCGACAGTCCTGAAATTAGTGACGATACCCGTCAAAAAATACAGGCTTTTGCCAAGCTCTATAATTACAAACCCAACAATATTGCCCTGAGTCTTAAAAACCGCAGGACAAAGACCATTGGTTTGGTGCTGCCCGAAATAGTACATGATTTTTTTGCTACCGTTATTAGCGGGGTGGAGGAAGTGGCAAACAAACGTGGTTATAACGTTCTCATCTGTTTATCAAACAATTCCTTTGACAGGGAGGTGATCAACCTCGAAATGCTGGCCAATGGGAGTATAGATGGTTTTATACTTTCTGTAGCCAAAGAAACGCAGCAAAAGGGAGATTATCATCACCTCGAAGAAGTAATAAGCCAGGGTATGCCGGTTGTGATGGTAGACAGGGTGGTGAATGATATTATATGTGATAAGGTGATCATAGACGACAGTGATGGCGCACGGGATGCCGTTCAGCAACTTATAGATAACGGGTGCCGAAAAATAGCAATTATTACCACAGTTGATTATATAAGTGTGGGAAAACTAAGAACGGAAGGATATCTACGGGCACTCCGGAATAATGACCTGGAAGTTGAAGAAGATCTCATCCTTAAGATTGAAGATGTGGAAAACAGCCATGAAGAAATTGCCCAATTCCTTTCTGAAAGAGAGGTAGACGGAATTTTTGCGGTAAATGAACAATTTGCTACAAGTGCGGTAAAAGCAATAATAAGTCAGGGACGGTCTGTACCAGATGATGTTCTGGTCTTCAGCTTTTCTGACGGAGAACTCTCGCGCAGGTTTATTCCCACTTTGAGTACCGTAAACCAACATGGGGCCGAAATGGGTGCAAAAGCCGCCGATTTACTTCTTGACAGGATCGAAAATGATACTACAGAAGAAAAATTCCAAACCACCATAGTAAAAACCAGTCTTATAGAACGGGAATCTACACAAAACAGAAAAATGCCGGCGGTTTAATATTTTTATTATCTTTGCCGGGATTTTATATCAGAACTTATATTTCTACTTTCCTTTAATAAGTTTTGATAAGTCTAAACAGCTTATCGTAATCAAACAATACGATAATGCAAAAACGTACCCTGAGTTTTTGGGAAATCTGGAACATGAGTTTTGGATTTCTGGGCATCCAGCTTGGTTTTGCCCTTCAAAATGCCAATGCAAGTAGAATCCTGCAAATTTTTGGAGCCGATGTTCATGAACTGTCATGGTTCTGGCTTGTGGCACCTATAACCGGCCTTATAATCCAACCCATTATTGGTTATTACAGTGACCGAACCTGGACAAAATTAGGACGAAGGCGGCCTTTCTTTCTTACCGGAGCCTTAATGGCAGCAGCAGGTTTGATTTTAATGCCTAATGCCGATCTTTTTATCGCCATTCTTCCATCTCTTTGGATTGGCGCCGGGATGCTCTTTGTAATGGATGCATCCTTCAACATTGCCATGGAACCCTTTAGGGCTTTAGTGGCCGATAATCTTCCATCAGACCAGCGTACACTGGGCTTTAGTGTTCAAACTGTTTTAATTGGGATAGGAGCTGTAGTAGGTTCCTGGTTGCCTTACGTTCTTGCTAACTGGTTTAACATTAGCAATCGTGCTGTGGCCGGGGAAGTACCATTGCACCTTTTACTCTCCTTTGTTATAGGTGCTGCGATCCTGGTAATAAGTATTCTTGTTACAGTCTTCACCACCAAAGAATACTCTCCCGAAGAACTTGAAAAAATGGATGACCACGTTTCCGAAGATGAAGTGGAAACCGAAAAGAAATCCAGCCTCCTCGATATTTTTACCGATTTCAAAAACATGCCATTCACTATGCGCCAGCTTGCCTGGGTACAGTTCTTTTCATGGTTTGGTCTTTTTGGAATGTGGGTATTCTCCACTCCGGCAATAGCACATCACGTGTATGGTTTGCCTCTTTCAGATAACAGCAGTGAAACTTACCAGGATGCCGGAGACTGGGTGGGAGTGCTGTTTGGTGTATACAACGCCGTCTCGGCAGTATTCGCTTTTTTCCTCCCGGTGATCGCACTAAAACTCGGAAGAAAAACCACCCACATGTTCTCTCTTGTTCTGGGAGGGCTGGGGTTACTGTCTATATATATAGCTCCTAACGAATATTGGTTGTTGCTTTCTATGGTAGGGGTTGGAATTGGCTGGGCAAGTATTCTTGCAATGCCTTACGCAATTCTGGCAGGATCAATTCCGCCGAGAAAAATGGGAGTTTATATGGGGATCTTTAACTTCTTTATTGTTATTCCCCAAATTATTAATGCCATAATAGGAGGCCCCATGGTAAAATACCTTTATGATGGAGATCCTATTTATGCCCTGGTGACCAGTGGTGTAGCCTTTCTTATAGCCGCCGCATTATGTGTGAGGATTCACGATGTGGATGAACCGGTAGTAGTAAAAAAAGTTTAAAAAATGATGAAGAAATCAAAAGGAATAATATTCGACCTGGACGGAGTAATAGTTGATACCGCAAAGTTTCATTACCTGGCGTGGAGAAAGATGGCCAATGATCTGGGTTTTGATATTACACTTGAACAAAATGAACAGTTAAAAGGAGTGAGTAGAGTGCATTCGCTTGAGCAAATATTGGGCTGGGGGAATAAAACGGTAAGCGAGAGTGAATTTGAACGCCTCATGACCTCCAAAAATGAAGATTACCTCGCAAGGATCGACCACATGGATGAGGCCGATCTCTTACCGGGAGTAAAAAAAGTACTGGATTATTTAACCGAAAACAATATACCGTTTGCACTGGGCTCGGCGAGTAAAAATGCCCGTCCTATATTAAAAGGGTTGGATATTGAAAAAAGGTTTACGGCTATTGTAGATGGAAATGATGTGACTAAAGCCAAACCCAATCCCGAAGTCTTTTTAATTGCTGCTGAAAAACTCGGAATGGCACCCGAAGACTGCATTGTCTTTGAAGATTCTGTTGCAGGTGTTGAGGCAGCTAACGTGGCCGGAATGATAAGCATAGGAATAGGAGATAGTGAAATATTAAAACAAGCGGATTATAATTTCGCAGATTTTACCGAAATAGATATTGATTTTATAGAAAAAATACTTAGAAAGTAAAGAAATGAATCAGGATTATATAAAACCGAATAACTGGTCAATTCTGGAAGAGGGATTTGATGCAGAGAGAGTAGAGTCTTCAGAAAGTCTTTTTAGCATAGGGAACGGTGCTATGGGACAAAGAGCAAACTTCGAAGAATATTACTCCGGAAGCACTTTTCAGGGAAGCTACATAGCAGGAGTTTACTACCCCGATAAAACCAAAGTGGGCTGGTGGAAAAACGGGTACCCCGAATATTTCGCCAAAGTTCTAAATGCTCCAAACTGGATAGGGATCAATGTTTTTATCAATGGGGAAGCCTTAGATCTTGCTACCTGTAAGGAAGTAAAGAATTTCAGAAGGGAACTTAACATGAAAGAAGGCTGGTATGAGCGTAGCTTTACCGCTGTAATGCCAAACGAGCTTGAGGTTTCAGTTAAGGTAATAAGATTCCTTTCCCTAAAACGGAATGAACTGGGAGTGATAAATTATGAAGTCGAGGTTACTAACAGCGACGCAACTATAGTTTTTGAACCTTACCTTGACAGCGGTATCACCAATGAAGATGCAAACTGGGAAGAAAAATTCTGGAAAACCCTCGAGGTAAAAACCAATGAAGACAAAGGCTTCATCACTGCCAAGACGCTAAAAACCGAATTTCACGCCACCGCCTTCATGCAGTCCGGGCTATACAGGAACGGCAGTAAGCAAAATGTTGAAGCTTCCGAAGTGAGCTTTGATGAAAAGGTGATCTTCAGGTACACCACCGAAGCCAAAAAGGGTGAAAAAATTGCCCTTCACAAGTTCGCTGGGTATGTGACCGATATGAACCACAAGCGAGACCAGCTTGTACAGGCTGCTACTTCAGTTCTTGATGCTGCTGTTGATGCCGGATTTGAAAACCTGCTCAACGAACAAAAAGAAGCCTGGGCTTCAATCTGGGAAACTGCCGATATCGCTATTCAGGGTGATGTGAAAGCACAGCAGGGCATCAGGTTCAATATTTTCCAGCTTAACCAAACTTACCTTGGCGAAGATGCCCGCCTCAATATTGGGCCTAAAGGTTTTACCGGCGAAAAATACGGCGGTAGTACTTATTGGGATACCGAAGCCTATTGTATTCCTTTTTATATGGCTACAAAAAACCAGTCGGTTGCAAGAAACCTGCTTACCTATAGATATAACCATCTCAACAAGGCCATTGAAAATGCCGAAAAACTGGGCTTTTCCAATGGAGCGGCACTGTACCCAATGGTAACGATGAATGGGGAAGAGAGCCACAACGAATGGGAGATCACTTTTGAAGAAATTCACAGGAATGGTGCTATGGTCGTGGCCATTAAAAGGTATGTAGACTACACAGGTGACTTTAGCTATATTCCCGAAAAAGGACTTGAAGTAATGATCGCTATTGCAAGGTTCTGGCAACAGCGCGCAAACTACAGCACAAAAAGAGATAAATATGTGATACTTGGTGTCACCGGCCCTAATGAATATGAGAACAACGTAAACAATAACTGGTATACCAATTACCTGGCTAAATGGTGTATAGATTATTGTATGGAAAGTCTTGAAAAGGTTAAATCTGAATATGCTTCAGATTATGAAAGGCTAATGGCTAAGACCGCCCTTTCTGCTGAAGAGTTAGCCGAATGGAAAGAAGTTTCAGAAAAGATGTATTTCCCTTATTCCGAAGAGTATAAAGTATTCCTGCAACAGGATAATTTCCTCGATAAGGAGATCATCCCGGTATCCGAATTACCTAAATCTCAGCGGCCTATTAACCAGAAGTGGAGCTGGGACAGGATTTTGCGTTCCTGTTATATCAAACAGGCCGATGTGCTGCAGGGATTCTACTTCTTTGAAGATCAGTTTTCAAAAGAAGAGCTTGAAAAGCATTTTGATTTCTATGAGCCCCTTACTATTCATGAATCTTCCCTTTCGCCCTGCGTGCACAGCATACAGGCCGCGGCTTTGGGCAGAATGGAGCAGGCTTACGAATTCTACCTTAGAACCTCAAGGCTAGATCTAGACGACTATAACAACGAGGTGAAAGAAGGCTGTCATATTACAAGTATGGCTGGTACCTGGATGAGTATTGTTGAAGGTTTCGGCGGAATGCGCGTGCTCAACGGAACTCTGTCTTTTAATCCGCAAATTCCTGAAGGCTGGGAAAGCTTCTCGTTCAAGCTCAACTTCAGAAATCAAATCTTAAAAATTAATGTGGCACCGGGTAAAACAAGTTTCTCACTTGAAGGTGATAAACCTCTGGAGATCCTGGTAAAAGGGAAACCGGTCAAAGTTGAACCCAGTGTGCCCGTCACCGTCTAAAATGGCAATTATGAAAAACTATATTTTCCTCTTCTTCTTCCTGTTTGGGGTATCTGTAAATGCCCAGATAGAGAGGGTAGAACCGCCTTTTTGGTGGAGCGGCATGAACCGATCAGAAATTCAGTTAATGTTCTACGGAAATAATATTGCTGAATATTCAGTTTCTACTCCTTCAGAAATGATAGTGAGTAATATTAGAAAGACCGAAAACCCAAATTACCTTTTTGTAACTGTGCAGACTGAAGGTCTTAAGCCTGCTACTTACAACATCAGGTTATCCAAAAAGGGCAAAAAAAGCATGTCTTATCCCTTCGAGCTGAAGCAGCGCGAACCGGGATCGGCTCTCAGGGAAGGTTTTGATGCGTCAGATGCTATTTACCTTATCATGCCCGACAGGTTTGCCAATGCCAATCCTTCTAATGATTCGCATCCTCAACTTCAGGAAAAAGCCGACAGGAGCAATCCCGGGGGCAGGCATGGTGGCGATATAGAAGGTATCATACAAAACCTTGATTATTTAGAAGATCTTGGAGTTACTGCCCTTTGGAGTACGCCTTTGCTTGAAGATGATGATCCTGCTTACTCTTATCACACCTATGCACAAAGTGATGTGTATAAAATTGATCCGCGTTATGGCACTAATGAAGATTACCGTCGCCTGGCTACCGAGATGGAAAAGCGCGATATGAAGTTGATCATGGATTATGTGACCAATCACTGGGGCGCAGAGCACTGGATGATCAAAGATTTGCCGACTTATGACTGGGTGCACCAGTTTCCTGGCTATAAGAATTCAAACTACCGCATGACCACGCAATTCGATACCCACAGCTCTAAAGTGGATACAGAATTAAATGAGAACGGCTGGTTTACATCTACAATGCCCGATCTTAACCAGAGCAACCCGTTGGTGCTGAATTACCTTATCCAAAATGCCATTTGGTGGATAGAATATTCAGGTCTGGATGGTTTTAGGGTAGATACATATTCTTATAATGAGAAGGAAGGCATTTCTAAATGGACTAAAGCAGTAATGGATGAATATCCAAATTTCAACATTGTAGGAGAGGTCTGGATGCACGATCAGGCGCAAATTTCATACTGGCAAAAAGATTCTCCTGTTGGAGCTATTCAAAGCTATAATTCCTACCTGCCATCAGTAATGGACTTCACGCTTCACGATGCTATCATGGTGATGTTCAATGAAGATGAACAAAGCTGGGCAGATGGTATGGTAAGGGCTTATGACAATTTTGCCAACGACTTTCTCTACAATGATATTTACAACCTTTTAGTGTTTGCGGCAAACCACGATACCAACCGTATTAATGAAGAGTTTGATGGCGATGTTGATAAATACAAACTCGCCATGACGCTTATTTTAACCACTCGTGGCATTCCGCAGTTATATTATGGAGATGAGATTGGCATGCGCGGCGACAAACCTGCAAAAGGAGATGCCGATATTCGCAGGGATTTCCCCGGAGGCTGGGCTGGAGATGAGCAAAACGCTTTTACTGAAGCCGGAAGAACCCAACAACAGAATGAATACCATTCGTTCACCAAAAAACTGCTGAATTACCGTAAGAACAACGAGGTAATTCATACCGGAAAGTTGTTGCAGTACGCTCCGCTTGAGAATGTTTACGTTTACTTCAGGTATAATGAAAATGACAGGGTAATGGTGGTGATCAACAATAACCCTGAAGCTCAACCCCTTGATCTTACTCGTTTTGCTGAAGGTTTGGCTGGCGCAACTTCAGGAAAAGATATTATTTCGGGAGAACAGATCTCTCTTGATCAAAATCTTGAAGTTTCAGGGAAATCCCCGCTCGTACTTGAACTAAAATAATCATGATAAACTTCCTGCTGAAAGACCTCTCTAAAATGGCATTTTTGAATGTCCTTCTTTTGATGTCTTTCTCTTTATTCGCTCAAAACCCGGAAAGAATTTTCCGGGAAGTAGCGAAAACCGAATCGGGCGTTGAGGTTTCAACAAGCGACGGTAAATATATCTTCAGGTATTTTACGCCCGAGGTCGTTGAGACTGCTTTTATTCCTTCGGGAGAAGAATATATGGAGAAATCGCACGCCGTGGTGCTTGAGCCACAGGCGGTTAATTTTACTGTTTCCGAAGAAAATGATACCGTCATTATTGATTCTGAAGGTCTTGATATTGTGGTGTCAAAAATGCCATTTCAGGTAACCTATTTTTTTGAAGGGGAAAAGGTGATTTCAGAAAAAACTGGTTATTCAAAAGGGGAGGAGCTTGAAAAGATAGATTTCAACCTTACTGAAGCCGAAGTGTTGATGGGCGGTGGCGCCCGTGCCCTGGGAATGAACAGGCGTGGGAACCGGCTGGAGCTATACAACAGGGCACATTACGGCTACGAGACCAAAAGTGAACTGCTCAACTTTACATTGCCCGTGGTGCTGTCTTCAGAAAAGTATCTTTTGCACTTTGATAATGCACCAATCGGCTTTCTTGACCTGGACAGCAGTTTTAGCAATACTTTGAGCTATGAGACTATTGGCGGGAGAAAGACTTACCAGCTGGTGGTGGGAAAAACCTGGGAAAATATTGTTGGTAATTACACTTTATTAACCGGAAGGCAGCCTTTGCCGCCGCGTTGGGCGCTGGGGAATTTTTCAAGCCGTTTTGGCTATCATTCCCGCAGGGAAGTGGAGGAAACCATTGAGAAATTCAGGGAAGAAGAAATTCCGGTAGATGCCGTGATCATTGATCTCTTCTGGTTTGGGCATGAAATTACCGGGACTATGGGAAATCTCGAATTTGTAACAGATTCTTTTCCCAATCCTGAAGAAATGATGCACAATCTGGCGCAGGACGGGGTGAAAACCGTGCTGGTGACCGAACCTTTTATTCTCACCACCTCAAACCGTTGGGAAGAAGCCGTGCAAAATGATGTTTTAGCAAAAGATTCCCTCGGAAAGCCTTTTACCTATGACTTTTACTTCGGAAACACCGGCTTAATTGACATTTTTGAGCCCGGGGCACAAAAGTGGTTCTGGAATATTTATAAAGAGCTCACCCAAATGGGTGTTGGCGGCTGGTGGGGCGACCTGGGAGAACCCGAAGTTCATCCTGAAGATCTTATACACGCGACGGGCACTGCAAATGAAATGCACAATATTTATGGGCATTACTGGGCCAAATTAATACATGAAGGTTATGAAAATGCCTTTTTAGACCAGCGGCCGTTCATATTAATGCGCGCCGGGGCTGCAGGGTCACAGCGGTTTGGCTTAATGCCGTGGTCTGGCGATGTGAACAGGAGCTGGGGCGGCTTAAAACCACAGCCAGAAATTTCACTACAAATGGGATTACAGGGGCTCGCCTATATGCACTCCGATCTCGGCGGATTTGCAGGTGATAACCTGAATAACGAATTGTATGTAAGATGGTTGCAATATGGGGTATTTCAGCCTATTTACCGGCCACACGCCCAGGAAGAAGTGCCTTCAGAACCTGTTTTTAGAGAACAACGTACCAAAGAACTGGCTAAAAAAGCGATCGAACTCCGTTACAAACTCCTGCCTTACAATTACACCCTGGCTTTCAGGAATTCTACCGAAGGATTGCCGCTTATGCGACCACTGTTTTTTGAAGAACCGGATAACTTCAGGCTTTACTCGGTGGCAGGTACTTACCTGTGGGGTAAGAACTTCTTGATTTCGCCTGTACTTCAGGAGAATATTAAGGAACAGGAGGTGTATTTTCCGAAGGGATCTAACTGGTTCGACTTTTATTCAGGAAAAAAATATTCGGGGGGCAGTACGGCTACAATTCAGCTGCAAGAAGAATATATACCAACTTTTGTAAGAGGCGGCGCCTTTGTTCCCATGGCAAAACCTATGCAAACCACGCAGAATTTTTCCGCAGAAGATGCAGAGCTACATTACTTTTATGACAGGGAAGCCGGTGAAACTGAAGACATCCTTTATCATGATGACGGTAAAACTCCCGAAACTTTTGCGACCGGGGATTACGAGCTTCTTTATCTAAAAAGCCGAAAAGAAGACAATAAACTACAGCTTAGCATTTCAAAGAAGGCCGGCAAAGAGGGGAGATCTTCAGAATTCAAAGAAATAGATCTCATTATTCATAATTTGCAGCGCAAGCCAAAAGAAATCCTGGTACGCGGGAAAAAAATTCCTTTCGAATACCATGCAAACGAGCAACGGGCTGTATTACCCGTAGCTTTAAAAGAAAATAATACAACCCTTACATTTATTAATTAAACCTTTTTCACATGAAAAAAATTTCAATTTTATTACTGGGCATATTAACCCTGGCTTCCTGTAAAAATGAGCCGGAGCAGGGTGCAACCGAAGTTCAGGAGGAGCAGAGCATTGCGCCTGTTGACAACGAGACTTTGGAGTCGGCAGTGATTTACGAAGCCAACATACGGCAATATTCTCCCGAAGGTACTTTTGATGCTTTTACACAAGACATTCCGCAGCTAAAAGATTTAGGAGTGAAAGTTATTTGGTTAATGCCAGTTTACCCAATTTCTGAAGTGCGAAGAAAAGCTACCGGCGATTTGAGTATCGAGGATATTGAAGATCCTGAAGAAAGAAAGAAATACCTCGGAAGCTACTACGCTATTGCCGATTATACCGAGGTAAATCCTGAATTTGGAACTAAAGAAGACTTTGATGAGCTGGTGAAAACTGCACATGAGAACGGTATGTATGTTATTCTTGACTGGGTGGCAAACCACACAGGATGGGACCACTCATGGCTTGAAGAGCATCCAGATTTCTACACTCAAAATGACAAGGGAGAGCCTGTAGACCCTTTAAATCCTGAAACGGGAGAATCATGGGGATGGACAGACGTAGCCGATCTTAACTATGACAATAAGGAACTTTGGGAGGCTATGACCGCCGAAATGAAGTACTGGGTAGATGAGCACAATATTGACGGTTTTAGGGCCGATGTTGCCGGGGAAGTACCTACCGAATTCTGGGATCAGGCAGTGCCCAGGCTTCAGGAAACAAAACCGGTTTTCATGTTGGCAGAGTCTGAAGATAAAGATTTGTTCCACAATGCGTTTGACATGGGGTACAACTGGGAAGGTCATCATTTAATGAACCAAATGGCCCAGGGAGAAGTAACTGTTGAGGCATGGGATGCGTATATGAAAAAGATAGATACTACATATCAACAGGATGATTACCTCATGAACTTTGTGACCAACCACGATGAGAATTCCTGGAACGGTACAGTTCGCGAAAGAATGGGAGATGCTTCCGAAGCTATGGTTGCCCTCACTTACACACTTCCTGGTATGCCTTTGATCTACAGCGGGCAGGAATATGATATGGACAAGAGATTAAGGTTCTTTGAAAAAGACACCATTCCTAAAACCAAAGGAACTATGTGGCCACTACTCGAAAAACTGGGACAGCTTAAAGCTACAAATGAGGCGCTTCACGGTGCAAAAGAGGCAGCAGGTTATAATAGACTACAAACTTCGGCTGACAAGCAGGTTTTGGCTTTTGAACGTGAAAATAATGGAGAGAAGCTTATCTATATAGCAAACCTTTCAGATAAACCGGTCGATTTTACCGTTGAGATGGAAAGTGAACTGCAAGCTTATCTTGGTAAAAAAGATTTTAAAACGCAGAAAAATGACCAATATCATTTCGGCCCTTGGGAATATGTAATATTAGCAGATAATTAATAAATACCCCAAAAAAAATAGAAAAAAGTCTCAAAAATGGGGCTTTTTTCTTTTTTATTAACCGAAAACGTTTGAGAAGTTTAATACATTAGGTTATCTTATATAATTGAAATAGCTTTACATGGATGTTAGAGAATATTAAAAAAATCGGGGTTTTAACTTCGGGAGGCGATGCTCCCGGAATGAATGCAGCAATTAGAGCTGTGACCCGAAGCTGTGCTTACTACGATATAGAGTGTATAGGAATTTACAGAGGCTTTCAAGGTCTTATTGAAGGGGAGTTTGAGGTGCTCACTGCCCGTTCTGTAAGAAATGTCATTAATAAAGGCGGAACCTTTCTCAAATCGGCCCGGTCCCAGGAATTCAGGACCAAAGAAGGTCGTGCAAAAGCTTTTGAGAAACTGCAGGAAGTCGGTATTGATGCGCTTGTGGTTATTGGCGGGGACGGTACTTTTACCGGGGCCATACACCTGCAGCAAGAACACAATATCCCCATTGTAGGAATTCCCGGAACTATTGATAACGATATTAACGGGACCGATTATACCATTGGTTACGATACTGCTTTGAATACGGTGGTTGACGCTATTGACAAAATACGCGATACCGCCAGTTCTCATGACCGCCTTTTCCTTGTTGAAGTGATGGGCCGCGATGCCGGCGACATAGCTTTAAACAGTGGGATAGGAGCCGGGGCCGAAGAGATCCTTATTCCCGAAGAAGACATGGGAATTGACAGAATGATGGAATCTCTCATGAAAAGCCGGAAATCTGGTAAAACCTCCAGCATTATTGTAGTAGCCGAAGGTGAAAAAAGCGGAAAGAACATTTTTGAACTTGCCGAATTTATTGGCGAAAACCTCACAGGCTATGATATTCGGGTTTCGGTGTTGGGCCACATGCAAAGAGGTGGTGCGCCAAGTTGCTATGACAGGGTGCTTGCAAGTAAACTGGGCGTAGGTGCCGTTGAAGCCATCCTTAGGGGAGAAAGTGGCGTCATGGTAGGAATAACCAATAAAATTGTAACGTCGGTGGACTTTGAGGTTGCCATTAAAGGCCGAAGGCCACTAGATAAAGAATTGAGAAGGGTGTTGAATATCACCACCGTATAATTTAAATTAAATTCAAATATTATGAGTACTAAAATAGGAATAAACGGATTTGGTCGAATTGGAAGAATCGCTTTTAGAATTGCCAGCGAAAGAGAAGATGTAGAAGTTGTGGGAATTAACGACCTGCTGGATGTAGACCATCTTGCATATCTTTTAAAATATGACTCAGTTCACGGAAACTTTAATGGTACTGTGGAAATTGATGGTGGTAATCTTGTTGTGAACGGGAAAACCGTGCGCATTACTGCCGAAAAAAATCCTGAAGATCTTAAATGGGACGAAGTTGGTGCCGAGATCGTGATGGATTGTACTGGTATTTTCACTACTAAAGATACTGCAGCAAAACACCTTACTGCAGGTGCTAAAAAAGTGGTGATCTCAGCTCCTTCAAAAGATGCTCCAATGTTCGTGATGGGGGTTAACCATCAGGATATCACAGCAGATGATAAAGTTGTTTCAAATGCGTCATGTACAACCAACTGTCTTGCGCCATTGGCTAAGATCGTTGACGATGAGTTTGGTCTTGTAGAAGGTCTTATGACTACAATTCACGCTACTACAGCTACACAAATGACAGTAGATGGTCCTTCCAGAAAAGACTGGAGAGGTGGTAGAAGTGCTTTGATCAACATTATCCCATCGTCTACCGGAGCAGCTAAAGCAGTTGGAAAAGTAATTCCAAAACTTGACGGGAAACTAACTGGTATGGCTTTTAGAGTTCCTACAGCCGATGTTTCTGTAGTTGACCTTACAGTGAGAACTGAGAAAGCTGCCTCTTACGAAGATATCAAAGCAGCCTTCAAAAAAGCTGCCGAAGGTCCTTACAAAGGAATTCTTTCTTATACCGAAGAACAAGTAGTATCTCAAGACTATGTGTCTAACCCTCACGTTTGTAACTTTGATGCAGGTGCAGGTATCGCCTTGAATGACAACTTCTTTAAGTTGGTAGCATGGTATGACAATGAGTATGGATATTCAGCTAAATTAGTAGACCTGTCTGCTCACGTAGCTTCACTTAAGTAATTAATTAGAAAAAGCCCTGATATTTTCTTTCAGGGCTTTTTGATACTTTCCTACTATGATTTTAATAGCAGACGGAGGCTCCACAAAGTGTGACTGGATCTTACTAGATTCGAAAGGGGAGCAAATCATGAAAACGCGCACCAAAGGACTTAATCCTGCAGTGTTCAAAACCGAAGTACTTCAGGCAAGACTGGAGGAAAATATTGACTTAAGCCAGGTAAAAGAAAAAGTACAAATGGTACATTTCTACGGTGCAGGATGTGGTACCCCTAAACCTACAGCCTTACTGCAATCTATTCTTAGTTCATTCTTCTCGGGTGCCACTGAAGTAAAGGTACAGGAAGATATGGTGGCTGCTGTATATGCAGTTACCGATAAGCCGGGCATAGTATGTATACTTGGAACCGGTTCCAACAGTTGTTATTACGACGGGAAATCTATAAGAACAGCCGCAGATTCTCTCGGTTTTATTCTAATGGATGAAGCTAGCGGAAATTACTTCGGAAAAAGGCTTATCAGAGATTACTACTATAAGAAAATGCCGAAGAAACTCGCCGAGATCTTCGAAAAAGAGTACGATCTTTCTTCAGATGCCATAAAAGAGAACATTTACAAAAAGGATAATCCCAATACATATCTTGCTCATTTTGCTGAATTCATCTTTAAAAATGAAAGAAATGGATATTTCTATCAGCTAATAGCCGAAGGGATGCAAAACTTTATTGAACATAGAGTGCTTTGCTTCAAAGAAGCTCAAAATGTGCCAATACATTTTGTAGGTTCAATCGCTTATTTTTCCCAGGATATTATCAAAGATTCTTTACAGCCATACAGGCTTGAGGCGGGTAATTTTGTACAGCGGCCAATAGATGGAATTCTTGATTACTATAGAAAACACATCATAGGAAAATAACTTTTTACCTTCCAGTTTTTTTACATAGCAGCTGCCTCTCATAGGTGGCTGCTATTTTTTATAAAGTCTCTAAAATGTCATTTCTGAAGATCTTTTTTCTGAAAGAGAATCTTTCAGCTGAAACTGATAAGAAAGAAGATTCAGCCTTTTAAGATCTGGTTTATCTGAAGCCTTTTTCTTCGGAAAAAGTATTTTTAATCATTGCATTTTTTACTGACAAAAGAAACTATCTGCTTCAGTTTACTTTATTCTAAGGGGGTAAATACTCCGAGGCTTGCCTCGTTAGTAAATGTTTAAAGTCTGAAAACGTGTTCTCCTATATAATGCTCCGTGGGCTTGCCCCGGAGAAATTTATTGGTCTCAGGTTAGGGTCTTAAACCCTGCAATTTTATTGCAGAACTTTAGTAGTGCGAAAAAATCTATAATTTCGTAAAATGAGTAGCACTCAGAGAAAAGGATCTCATACAGTGAGCAGATTAACCTGTCATCTTGTTTGGGTTACAAAGTACAGATATAAGGTTTTGCAAGGCGATATTCAAAAGCGTTGTAGGGAGCTTCTGATTCAAATATGTGAAGCTGAAGGAATAGAGATTCTTAAAGGAGTGGTCAGTTCTGATCATGTTCATATGCACGTAGAATATGCTCCCAAGACAAATGTTAGTTACATAGTGAAACAATTGAAAGGCAGATCTTCACGCAAGCTGCAACAAGAATTTCCACAGCTAAAAGAGCGGTATTGGGGGCAACACTTTTGGGCAAGCGGATATAGAGTTTGGAGCACGGGCAATGTCACTGACAAGATGGTCAATGACTATTTGGAGCACCATCGCCGAGACAGTTCTGATAATTCCAATTTCATATTGGAATAAACTTGGGGACTTTCAGTCCCCAGTTAGAAAAACCTCTGCACTTTCAGTGCAGAGTGGTTTAGTAACAAAATACCTTTCAAAAATGTCATTTTTGAAAGGTATTTTAAAAAACTATTTCCGAAGAAGGTATTATCCTTTCCCATTTTTCGCATCGTAGATCTTTTTATCGGTAAGGTCGAGGATCATTGGGGTAATGCTGGTTTTGCCGTGTTTTACGGCCCATCTGTCGGTGCCTTCTTCCACTTCTTCAATTGGGAAAACTGTAAACCAGTAGTGTTCGCGGCCCATAGGGTCTTCCTGCTGTACAACCTTGCCGTCATAATGGCGTACCGACTGGCAGGTCCAGACTATTTCGCCTTCAGGATTTCTCGGGAAATTGATGTTGAGCAATTCCATAGAAGATTCATTCATCACTTCTTTCAGCGAAGCTACAACATGGGGCTCTAAATTGTCGAAATCGGGTTCGTTTTCGCCGACGGAGACACTCAGCGCAATTCCGCGGATCCCAAAAAGCACCGCCTGCCGGGCAGCAGAAAGTGTCCCCGAATGCCACGCCGAATTCCCAAGGTTAGCACCAATATTGATCCCCGAAAGTACAATGTCAATATCATCAAACAAATGAACGCCCAGCGCTACACAATCGGCCGGGGTCCCACTCACCCTGTATGCTTCCATTCCTTCAAAGTGAATGGGGGATTTCTTATAAGTAATGGGCCGTGCCGAAGTTATTGCCTGCCCCATAGATGACTGTTCAACATCGGGTGCCATAACGATTACCTCGCCGTATTTTGAAGCACATTTGGCCAGGCACGAAAGGCCGGGACTATATATTCCGTCGTCATTGGTTACCAGTATTTTCATAATGCAATTGTTTTTGGTCTTATTCCTGAAATTACAAAACTTTAGCAAAACATGAAACGAGAGAATTATAAGTCTGTGTTAACGAGCCTTTTTAACTCCTGTCAGCATCTTATATTTGAAGTAAACTCGCGTCATGAAAAAAGCTATTCTCGTTCATAATCCAACAGCCGGTAGTGGGAATCATGATAAAGAAAATCTTGTTAAGCAGGTAGAAAAAGCCGGTTTTGAAGTGTCTTATTTCTCAACCAATGATCCTTTTATGAAGCGATTTACCCACAAGCAAGCCAATGTGATTTTTGTAGCAGGGGGTGATGGTACGGTGCAAAAGTTTGCTGAGTTCATGCTCGAAGCCAAAGAGGGTATAAAGCAGGTGCCCGTGCAGGTGCTGCCTTATGGTACCGCCAATAATATAGCTACAACGCTCGGTATAAAAGTTCCGGAAGAAGGAATTACAACACAAAATACGAAAACAGGCTTTGATATTGGCATAGTGGAGGGAGTTGAAGAGGCCGGTTTTTTTATTGAGGGTATAGGTTGTGGTATTTTTCCAAAACTGGTTCGCGAAATGAAAGCTCTTGATGATGATGAAAAACAGGATGAGATAAAGAAGTCCCGCGAAACATTGGTGAAGGTCATAGATTCTTACGAAGCCCGCGAAGCAATTATTATTGCCGATGATAAAGAGATCACAGGGAAATTCCTTCTCATAGAGCTTATGAATATCAGGTATATTGGGTCCAATATTGAACTCGCTCCCAACGCCGAGACCGGAGACGGATATTTTGAACTGATAACAGTGCGGGAGGAAAGAAGAGAGGAACTAAAATTATATATACAAGATCATCTTAATGAAAGGAATACAGCTAAAAAACTGGAAGATTTTGCCGATCTACTCAAGGTGAAGTCGCTTCGCCTCAAGTGGAAAGGTAAAGATGTACATATTGATGATGAGATTATTGAAGACTACCGGGAGGAAGAGATCAGGGTGGAAAATCGAAAAGGATTTTTCACATTTTTGACACCTTAAAATGAATTTTTCGTAATCTTCTGAAATAAACAAAGATTGCTCCGCCCAATTTCTTACGAAGCTTGTAGCGAACTGAGTATGGGTGTGTTTTTCAGAAGAATTAATATTGTACACACTTCTGTACAGCCTCAAAAATGGCATTTTTGGCAGGTAATTTCTACGGAAGCTTTCGCGTTCCGTTTCTTGATTCTTGTTGTATTCTGCTTCTGAAGAATTTCAATTGAGCTGAGTTATTATTTATAACTTCCGAAGAAAATGGATACGTTTTATACCCTTTTTGAGAGGTAAATGATGTGGAGGGTTCATTTTTATTGGCTGGAGGTGCAAAAGCAGCAGTATGAGCGAGATCATATTGAATAAGGATATTTTTGTCTTCTTTTGTGCAATAAAATTATATTCTCATGAAACGCAGCCTCCTGCTTTTTACAGCACTTTTGACCTTTTTTTCTACTACTGCACAAACTTTTGAAGCCGATCTGCAAATTCGGCCACGTTTTGAATATCGAAACGGATACAAAACCCTTTTATCTGAAACCGCAGATCCTGCTGCACAGGTTTCCCAACGCAGCCGTTTGACCCTGGGTTACCAGGATGAAGAACTTCTGGTAAAATTTTCGGGACAGAGTGTTGGCGTATGGGGAGATGCACCAACCATGCGTCTTGAAGATAACAATACTTTTTCACTTTTTGAAGCCTACGGGCAGTATCAGGCGAGTCCAAATTTCCTGTTTCGGGTTGGGCGGCAGGTACTTTCTTACGACAATCAACGGATTCTTGGAGAGGTGAACTGGGCCCAGCAGGGGCAAAGTCATGATGCAGCCTTGCTTTCATGGAAACTTGCTTTAAATCACAGGCTCGATGTGGCCGCGGCTTACAACGCCCAAGCCGAGACCATTATTGACGCGCCTTACCTCGTGAATTCTTATCAAAACCTGCAAATGGCCTGGTACCACATGGATTTGAATAATGTTGGTTTTAGCTTTTTGCTGATGAATACAGGTTATGAATTTGACACCGTACAACAGGATAGGGAGGTAGATTACATCCAGACTTTTGGGGCTTTTCACAATTTTGTCTCAGGGAAATTTTTTGGAGATTTAGGGGTTTACGGCCAGGCCGGAAGCCGCAATGACAAAGATGTTTCTGCCTTGTATGCCGGGCTTAACCTCAATTATAAATTGAACAAAAACTGGAAAGCAGGCCTGGGAGGAGAGTACCTCTCAGGAACCGATATGGACGATGCTTCGGGAGAAAATAAGTCTTTCACTCCGCTTTTTGGAACCAACCATGCCTTTAACGGGCATATGGACTATTTTTACGTGGGCAACCACCAGAATTCAGTCGGTTTGCTGGACCTCTACGGAAAGTTATCCTATGTCACTTCTAAATTTGAATTTTCGGTGGTACCACATGTCTTTTCTTCAGCAGCAAAAATAGTAGATGTCGCTGGAAATGAACAGGACAGCTACCTGGGTACCGAGATCGACCTTTCTGCCGGATACAAATTCAGAAAGGACTTTGGTATAAACTTCGGATATTCTCAAATGTTTGGAAGTGATTCGCTGGAGATCCTAAAAGGTGGTGACAGTGGGCAGGCACAAAACTGGGCTTGGGTAATGCTGAATTTTAGTCCGAAGATTTTCAGTTTTACTAAAACCCAAAATCCCGACGCAGGTATTTAATTTAAGAAATAATATTTCAGCATTAAAAGCTGTCTAAAAAGTAATGTTTGTTGCCTTCTGATTCATTTTCATAACCACTACTGAACAGCTTTTTAGACAGCTTTTTTAAATTTATTAAGTTGTGAGAAGTGTGCATTTCTTCTATATAAGAAGCATTATATTTGTCTTTCAAATCAACGATTAATATTACAAAATGAGAAAATTGAAGATGAAGCAGTTACTAATGATTACCTGCCTTTGGTTAGGTTTTACCGCACCGGCAGTAGCTCAAAAAGTTGCGTCTCCCAATGGGGAAGTGCAAATGCAATTTGAGTTGCTTGAAGACGGTACTCCTGCATATAGCCTTTCTTACAAAGGGAAACCTGTGGTTAAAACCAGTACCCTGGGCTTTAAAATAAAAGATGATGAACATTCCCTACTTAATGATTTTGAAGTAATTGAACGGGAAGAATCTCAGTTTGACGAGACCTGGGAGCCTGTTTGGGGAGAAGAGAGCGAGATTTTGAATAAATACAACGAACTCGCGGTAGTACTCAACCAAAAATCTACCAATCGTGAGATGATCATCCGGTTTCGGGTGTTCAATGACGGACTTGGTTTTAGGTATGAATTTCCGCAGCAGCAAAACCTGGGGCACTTTATCGTAGAAGATGAAAAAACCCAGTTTGCCATGACAGGAGATCATACAGCGTTTTGGATCCCGGGAGATTACGACACCCAGGAATATGATTATATTGAATCAAAACTTTCTGAAATTAGAGGAGAAATGGAAGGTTCTATTACAGATAACCTTTCCCAAACCTCATTTTCGGATACCGGCGTGCAAACTTCACTCTTGATGAAAACAGATGAAGGACTTTACATCAATCTGCATGAAGCTGCTTTGCTTGATTATTCTGCAATGCACCTGGAGCTGGATGATGAGAACATGATCTTTGAATCATGGCTTACCCCCGATGTAACCGGAAATAAAGCTTACATGATCGCGCCGGGAAAAACTCCCTGGAGAACGATTATTGTGAGCGATGATGCCCGTGATATTCTGGCTTCAAGAATGACCTACAACCTTAACGATCCTGTAGCTATTGACGATACTTCATGGATAAAACCGGTAAAATATGTAGGCGTATGGTGGGAAATGATCACCGGGAAAAGTTCCTGGCATTACACCAACGACTTTCCTGCTGTAAAACTGGGGGAGACCGATTATGAGAATGCCACTCCCAATGATACCCACGGGGCAACCACAAAAAATGTAAAGCGGTATATTGACTTTGCTGCGAAACACGGCTTTGACGGAGTGCTTGTAGAAGGCTGGAATATTGGATGGGAAGACTGGTTTGGGAATTCTAAAGATTATGTTTTCGACTTTATGACTCCGTATCCAGACTTCGATCTGGAGGAAGTAAGGGATTATGCAAAAAGCAAAGGTGTTGAGATGATCATGCACCACGAGACCTCTTCTTCGGTAAGAAATTATGAGCGTCACCTCGATTCTGCATACCAGTTCATGAAAGACCACGGCTACAATGCTGTAAAAAGTGGATATGTGGGTGATATCCTGCCAAGAGGGGAGAACCACTACAGCCAGTGGCTGGTAGATCACTATCAATATGCCATTGAAAAAGCCGCCGATTATGAGATCATGGTGAACGCTCACGAGGCGGTAAGACCTACAGGAATTGCCCGCACCTGGCCAAACCTCATTGGAAACGAATCGGCTCGCGGTACCGAGTATCAGGCTTTTGGTGGTTCAAAGCCAAACCACGTGACGGTACTTCCTTTTACAAGGCTAATTGGCGGACCTATGGATTACACTCCGGGGATCTTTGAGATGGACATTAGCAAAGCAAATCCCGACAATGATTCGTGGGTAAACAGTACAATCGCCAATCAATTGGCTTTGTATGTAACCATGTATTCTCCACTTCAAATGGCAGCCGATTTTCCTGAAAATTACGAGCGCTTTATGGATGCATTCCAGTTTATTAAAGATGTAGGAATGGATTGGGAGAAGAGTGTTTACCTTGAAGCTGAACCGGGGGATTACATTACCATTGCCAGGAAAGAAAAAGGAACCAACGACTGGTTTGTAGGAAATGTGAATGGTGAAACGCCAAGAACTTCAAAGATTAAATTTGAATTCCTTGACGGCGACAAAACCTATATCGCCACGATATATTCAGATGCTAAAGATGCGCATTACAAAGATAATCCGCAGGCATATGAGATCAGGAAAGTTGTGGTGAACAATAAATCAAAATTAAAACAAAGATCGGCTTCGGGAGGTGGTTATGCCATCAGCATCATGGAAGCAGATAAATCTGAAACCAGAGGCCTTAGAAAACTGTAGTAGAAATAAAATCTTCTGAAGAACCGCTTAAAATGTCATTTTTAAGCGGTTTTTTTTATTGCTGTTTCTGAAAAAACCTGATTGGGCTTTTTTAATTTCAGTTATACTGAAGCGGAATGAATTCACAGGGAAATACCTTCTTCTGAAGTATTGAAATCAGAAATAAATGTTAGCATTCTGTTTAAGTTACAGTGTTCTCCTGAAGTTTTTGTACTTTATAATTTAAATCAAATAATAGATTATGAAAACTGCTTCTTTACTTAAAGATCTCGAATATAATGATCAAAAACCTGCAGTTAAAGTGCTGTTAGATACCGATAGCAGCAGGGAAATAAGAATAGCTATGAAAAAAGGCCAGGTCATGAAAGAACATAAAACTCCTTATCCTATTGTGGTGGAACTTTTTGAGGGTGCCATAAATTTTGGGGTAAACGGCGAAGTGCACACCATCAACAAAGGAGATTTACTTTCATTGGAGGGCGATATACCTCACGATCTCAAGGCCGAAGAGGATAGTATAGTGCGGCTCACGCTGTCAAAATCTGATACTGCCGAGAGGGTGAAAGGTGTAGCTGAAGGTTCTTAGGAGAAAATAAAACCTGCGCAAGGATTTTTACACTTTGCGCGGGTTTAGCGTTTAGCAGCAACCAGAATCGGGAGTACAGCATGCACCCTGCGATTGGAGGTCTACCATTTTTAATTTCGGTTTATCTTTTACAGCGCCCGGTTTTTCTGCATAAACCGTAATACTAAAGATCCCGGTTGCTCCTTGCTTAAAGGCGGTCATATCTTCCTTAGAAAGATATTTCTTCAGAATATCATCGGGGATGGTAATAGGTTTTTCCTTTTGAAGAGTTACATTTTTGAAACCTGCATCTTTAATGTGCTGCAGGTAATCCTCTTTTTGGATGGCTCCGGCCACACATCCCGCATACATTTCTGCGTCTTCACGTAAAGCTTCAGGCAATTCCCCCACTAAGACAGTATCCGAAATACTAAAATGCCCGCCAGGTTTTAAAACCCTGTAGATCTCTTTAATTACTTTCGGCTTATCGGGTACCAGGTTAAGTACGCAGTTACTCACAATCACATCGGCGCTATCTTCATTCACCGGCATTTCGTCAATATCTCCTTCGCGGAATTCTACGTTGTTAAAACCAAGTTTTTCGGCATTAATACGGGCTTTTGCGATCATGGCAGGAGTAAAATCTATACCAATCACCTTACCTTCCGGCCCTGTTTCGTGTCGGGCTACAAAGCAGTCGTTTCCGGCACCCGATCCAAGATCTATTACGGTATCGCCCTTTTTAATACCTGCATATTGAGTAGGTAGTCCGCAGCCAAGGCCCAAATCGGCCTCTTCAACGTAACCACCGGTTCCCGTGTAATCATCCATCATGATGTTGTACACTTTATTTGAAGGTGTTGTTGCACCACAGCAGGAAGCAGCGTTCTCTGCTTTTCCCTGTTCGGCAATTTTTGCATATCGCTCCTTTACCGAATTCTTAAGTTCCTGATCCCTGTTCATATTTTAAAGTTTTGGAATAACAGTTTTTATACTCATTGTAATATTACGATAAATACTTCAGATGAGAAAATACTGCGGATTTTTTCTTCGGAAATTAAAAATAGATATTAAGACCGATCTGGGTTTTGTATTGTCTTGCTCAATGCCAGCAGCACTTTTCAGCAGAAGAAGGGAAAGCAAAATTCTATTTCATGCTTCGAAATCCCTTACTAATTCAAAGCGGCTGAATTTCTTAAAAATATAAATTCCCCATATATTCAGAGTACTATAGCCAGAAAAATAGTTCCTAAAAAGCTCATTTTTGACACTTTATGTAAAAATTTGTTTTCCTAATAAAAAGTTAATTGCTACATTTGGCTCTGCTTCCCTACGGCAAACAAGTGTTAACTCCAAATTCCAGACTGATGGAAAAGGTAATTGTTGCTGTGATCACAACTGTATTTTGTTCACTTTTTTGTTCTAAAACTGATAGGGAAGAGCCTGCCGTAAGTGCTAAGGGGGGCGGAAGCCAGTCCCGTATTCTCGATCCTCTTGAGGAGGTTGGCGCCCACGGATTTTACCCTGATTCAAAACCGACTGCTTACTGGGCTACCGATAGTTGTTTTTCTACTTACGGTAAATAAGAAAAACAACCCTTCAAAAATGCCATTTTTGAAAGGTTTCCTTTTAATGCTATTACCTGGGTAAAGATTATTGCTGTGAGTGACCTTCCGGGAGGTACAAGCTCATATTTTCGATTTGCAGCTCATCTAAATGTCCCATCTTGAGTTCATCGGCAGTGATAAGATGCATGTGTGTGTTGGAATCGTGATGCGTAAAAACTCCTTTGTGTTCTGTAGAATAAAATCCGATGATTTCTGCTTTTTCATTTTTAATGTCATAATCAACCTGATTCTCATGTGCTTCAGCCGGGGATGAAACTTTTGCTCCTTCCGGCAGGTTTAACACATGGATTTTTCCATGGGCTACAGTTCCTTTCAGTTTAAAAGCAAAGGGACTGCTGATTTTAGAAGTTCTTTCTCCAATATATTTTTCCACATCCTGAATAGTTGCAATACTGTCCGGTAATACAATTTCTTCCCATTTATCTACATTTGAATACACAAAGAAAGGTGCCGATGCATCATAGCTTTTCTTTACTTCTAAACTTCCGTTTGTTGTTACTCTTGAAATATAATTTTTCCCATCGTTGATAAGAAGTTCGCCCTGAAGATGGCTTAAGGGCCCCAAACCGTAAAGACCTGTTTTATTTGCAATGGTGTCGAGGGAGAGCCTGTCTTGCAGGTCTCCTTTAAGCATTACATTTCTCATGGCTCCAATAATATTCACTGCAGCATGTTCTTCTGTTGGTTCTTTTTTTGGTGAAAGGCAACTTAAAATCGTCAAGGTAAGTATTGCAATAAACGGTTTCTTAAAAGTCATATTTTTGAGTTGAAGAGTAAAAATTTATTTGAACAAAAATTTGAACCACTGCCCAAAATTCTTGCTTAAAAGGTGAGTTTTTGAAGGCTTTAACTCCCGGGATTTTAGATTTTCTATAATTTGATTCATTGACTTGCCCTGCACATAATCAAGTCTTTTCCACTTTTCGGGCTCTAGATAAAAGAGATCTTGGAATTGCTTGTAATTCGTTTCATCGATCTGCCTCCACTTGTCCAGAAAGATCTCCCTGTTCACCTGTTGCGAATGCCCCCAGTTGGAGAACTTTGTCTTTATTTCGTCTTCACTTCTCGATAAACATTCATGTATAACAATATGCGGAACGTAGATTACCCTTTGTTTGGTGTTTCTCCCTGTGACATAATCGGGATAGTTGGTGGCAAATTTTTGATTGCGGGGTTTTGATACGTACAAAATACCATTCCTGGTATATTTATAAAGGTTAATATAATAACCTGCAATCTGGATTCGGTTATTTTCGGGGTTTTCGAGATACTTGTTGCGCGATCTCAGGGCCTCGGCAAAAGCTTTAAAATCTATAAAGTATTCATCACTGTCTACCTGTATCAGCCAGTTTCCTATACCCATTTTTGAAGCCAGCATTTTTCTTTCCCTTACCTCATTTTCCATAGGGGAGAGATTAGGATGAAAAAAGTCATCTCTGTAAATACTGATCTTATTTTCTGTGTCGAAAGTCTCAAGCCAGTCAAAAAATTGCTCCTCAACCTGAAACTTGCTGCCCGTCCACGTTCTTAGATCTTTGTCGAGCGCAATGATGATAGAATCCGCTTCGCTGTACACCAATGGGAGGGAGGTTTTGAGTAACCGGTAATCATAAGACATTAAAAAACCAACCTGAATTTTATTCATTTTGCTGATATAAGCTGTTGTTTTTTCTGAAAAGTACAGCCGGTACTTTTTCTCTTACTGAAGTAGAATTTCCCCTTGAATGCTGATTTTTCATAAGAAACATTTAATTTTAAATCAATTTAAGATTTTTTCTAAAACCTGCAGGTAGTTGTGTTTTATCATAACTCATTTACAGTTCCTCATTATTCAAATTAGCTTTTACACAGATAATTTTCAATTAATCAAAGCAGGCCGTGAATGTAAAGCCGCTGTTGCGAATGGTATGTGGTTCCATGTAAAGCCAATTTATTTAAATATTAACTCCTCAGAGTTGCTTTTGTGTTTAATACCAATTAAAATCCTGCTGCAGCGTCATCTCCGCGTGGATCTGCACCAGCTTCCAGCTTTCCATTAGGCAATACAAGAATGGCATCTACTTTTCCAATAATGGTAGATTCTCCCACTTGAATGTTATAGCCTTTTTGCTGTAGCGTATTCAATGTAGTTTTAGAAAAACCATTCGGTTCAAAACGCACTTCGTCCGGTAGCCATTGATGGTGGAAACGTGGTGCATTTACCGCCTGTTGCATTCCCATCCCAAATTCATTCACGTTAAGAATGGTTTGCATGACAGAGGTAATGATCGTAGAGCCTCCCGGTGAACCAAGTACCATATAAAGTTCTCCTTCTTTCTCTACAATTGTTGGTGTCATAGAGCTTAGCATTCTCTTTTGGGGCGCTATTGAATTGGCTTCGGCTCCTACCAGCCCAAACATATTGGGCACTCCCGGTTTAGCACTAAAGTCGTCCATTTCATTGTTCAGGAAGAAGCCCAGTTCTTCTATGTAGAGCTTTGATCCATAAGCACCATTTAAGGTAGTAGTCACTGAAACTGCGTTTCCTTCAGCATCAACGATAGAGTAGTGGGTGGTTTCGAGACTTTCGGCAACCGGGATATTTCCATGGCCAATTGAGGTAGAAGGAGTAGCTTTTTGAAAGCTGAAACTACTCATACGCTCCTGGAGATAATCTTCGTTCAGCAGCATTTCCGAAGGAATATCAACAAAATCGGGATCACCAAGATAAAAGCCACGATCGGCATAGGCTCTTCTTTCAGCCTCTGTGATCACCTGTATGGCCTCTACCGAGTTATGACCATACTCGTGAAGAGGGTAGGGGCGAATCATCTTCATAATTTGTCCCATCACAATGCCGCCACTTGATGGAGGAGACATTGAGATCACCCTGAGATCATCATAGGTGAAAGTTACGGGATCCCGCCATTTCACCTGGTAGGCAGCAAGATCATCCATGTTGATAATTCCGCCTTTTTCCTGAAGAAATTGTACCAGTCCTTGTGCCGTTTCACCCGAATAAAATTCTTCACTGCCTTTTGTAGCAAGTCTTTGAAGGGTTGCAGCCAGCGCAGGATTTTTAAGGGTGTCTCCTGCTTCATGAGCTCTGGCAAAGAGCACGTTCTCATGATTGGCTTTAATGATAGAGTTCCTGTGGTATGCCAGGGCAGCAGCCTGTTTGGCAGTTACCACAAAACCCTGCTGAGCCAGCGCAATTACCGGGGCCAGAATCTGTTCTACAGGCATGCTACCAAACTTTTCATGTACGGCAAAAATTCCGGCTACGGTTCCGGGGACTCCAACGGCCAGTCCGCCAAAACGGCTTTTTTGAGGATCTACATTACCAAGACTGTCCAGATACATATTGCGGTCTGCACCCAAGGGGGCTTTTTCCCGAAAATCAAGGGCACCGGTTTCGCCATTTTTGAGCCTGTACACCATAAAGCCACCCCCGCCCAAATTCCCGGCGTATGGATAAACCACTGCCAAAGCCATTTCGGTAGCTACCATGGCATCAAAGGCATTACCGCCCTGCTTTATGATCTCCAGGCCTATTTCTGAAGCTTCTTTACGGGCCGAGACCACCATTGCGTGCTCTGCTGTTAACCCGCGTTCTGCCGGAGCAGAAAACTCTTGAGGTTCTTTCGGAATTTTGCAGGACTGCTGAAGAATAATCAGTAGGAAAAAGACAAAGTATTTCTTCATGTATTGAGATTTTTCACGACCAGGAGGCTAAACTAAGGCAAAATAATAAATAGCTAAATAAAAACAGTTCAAAACCCTGCCTGAAGTATTCTCCTCATTCTCTGTTCTTTTGCGGTAAATAAGCTACAGGGAGAAAATAAACACCGGAAAAAGCGGAATTTCCCTTTGAAAATTAGAAATAAGCTGCTTAATTTGCACTTTCAATTCGGGATGTGGCGCAGTCCGGTAGCGTATACGTCTGGGGGGCGTAGGGTCGCAGGTTCAAATCCTGTCATCCCGACGAACCGTTTTTAAACGGGTATAAAAACACTGTTAATCTGTTGATTTTCAGTGTTTTTTATTTTATTGGTATCATATTGTATCAAACGAATTCATACCTTTTAGTGAATGGTTCGGTGAATACTTTCTTTCCTTCAATTCGCTATCTTAGAAGAACATAACGGTTGATTTGACTTTCGTCTTTACAAACTTTTGTATCACTCTAAGACGCCTGAAATGACTGATTTTACTACATTCTCCGTACTTTTCTTTACAAGAAAACTAAACAAAAATTCAAAGGATCTCTCCATTTACGCCAGAATTACCGTAAATGGAAGATGTGCTGAAATGAGCCTCAAAAGAAAAACTTTAGTGAATGAATGGGATAGTTCAAAAGGAAGACTTAAAGGGTTCACACCTAGAATTAGAAAACTGAATAGCTATCTTGACCAGGTGTATTCTCAACTATTGGATATTCAAAAGAAGCTTCTGGATAAAGATAATCTTATTACAGCTGCAAAAATTAAAGCCTCTTATTTGGGACTTGACGAGGATCATAAGACACTGACGGATATTGTTCATTATCATAATAATAAAATGAAGAATGTTCTGAAATGGGGAACACTTAAGAATTACTACACTACAGCTAAGTACCTGGAAAAATTTTTACGAAAGGAGAAGAAAACAGATAATGTATTTCTTAAACATATCAATTACCAGTTCATCACAGAATTCGAAATGTTTCTTAGAAGTGGTAAACCAGAAAAAGGACAAAAAGCCTGTGGTAATAATGGTGCTATGAAACATTTAGAACGTTTACAAAAATTACTTAATCTGGCTGTAAAACTAGAGTGGCTTGAAAAGAACCCTTTCAGGAATTATAGCTTAAAGTTTGAGAAAAGTGACAGACAATTTTTGACCGAGAGAGAACTGCATAAGCTGGAAGAAACCTTCTTTACCAACACTTCCCTTGAGCGGGTCAAGGACATGTTCTTATTTTCTTGCTATTCTGGCTTGGCATATATTGAACTCAAAGAGCTGACAATAGATAAACTTGTAAAAGGAATGGATGGCAAAGACTGGATTTATACCAAACGAGAAAAAACGCAGCAGTCTGTAAAAGTTCCGCTGCTAAATCCTGCCAAGGAAATTATCCAAAAATATAGGGAACATCCGGCAAAAGGAGCAAACGAAGTTTTTCCAGTTATATCCAACCAGAAGACCAATAAATATTTGAAAGAAGTTATGGAATCTATCGGGATCCGAAAGAAAATCACCTTCCACTCTGCCAGGCATACCTTTGCTACGGTAGTGACTCTTTCCAATGGTGTCCCAATTGAAACTGTTTCAAAACTACTAGGGCATACTAAACTTTCTACCACTCAAATATATGCAAGAGTACTGGAAAATAAGCTAAGTTCAGACATAAGTAAATTGGATATAATAATTGGAAAAAAACACCAAATCAATTAATCGTTTTTATTCGGCTATATCAATACCTAAAAGAAATAGCAGGACTAACAGGGATCACGAAGAAACTAACCTTTGATATGGCGCGCCACACCTTTGCAACAACCGTGACTCTTAGCCACGGAGTTTCACTCGAAACAATTTCTAAATTATTAGGGCACGCCGAATTAAAAACGACCCAGATCTACGCCCAGGTGGTTGAACAGAAAGTGAGTAAAGACATGATGATTTTACGCCAAAAAATAAATCGTTCTATAGACACCGAAATTTAGGTAGAATTCGTATCAGGAGAAATATCTTTTTGCTATCATTACAAAGAATGAAGAGGACTTTTTCAAAGTCTTTTTTAATTATTCTTGTTGAGTCAATTTTTTAACAGGAAATTATTACATTCACACTACATTCTAATCAACCTTATGAAAAAAATTATTCTTTTATGCTGCGGAATTTTTATGTCCGCCCAGGCTTTTTCTCAGTCTGCTGACTTTGGATTGACTGCTGGTTATTTAAACCTAAATGTTTCTTCAAGTTATGAAGGATTCAATGCTTCGGTCAGCGAATCTGGTTTTTACCTTGGAGCCTTTGCTGATTTTGATTTATCGTCCAATATTTCTCTGCAACCGGGTGTAAATTATGGGAAAGTTCAAGATTCTGAAGGTATCTTGTTCATTCCTGTTTTGGCTAAGTATTATGTTGGCGACTCTGCATTTAATCTCCTGGCAGGACCACAAGCCAGTATTATTTTGGAGGAAACAGGGGATGAAATAAATGCTTTTGGTCTGGATGTGACATTTGGTGCTGGATTCGATATTACAGAAGACTTCCAGTTGCAGGCGCGTTACTCCCTGGAGCTTACAAATCGGATTGGGGATGTAGAGGGGATGCCCAGTGATGTAAAGTCAAGAGTTAATTCTCTAACCATTGGGTTGGGGTACAAATTTTAAAAAGATGATCTTTTATTTAATGGCGGGCTCAAAAGTCCGCCATTTTCCTCTTGGATTTTTCTGTTTGGAGCAGAACTTTTTATTCGAATTTTAGGAAGTGGTGGAATCGAAATGTGGGTTGCTTATCCAATCTTAACTTAGCTTATTAGTTTCGGCGGATATTTGTCTGGTTTAAAATATATTCGAAAAACTAATTACTAGAAACTATTGTTTAGAACGTGTTTGGCTATGGTATTGTTGAATGAAAATTCGCAAGAATTTTCCGCCGCAAACCGAAGATAGTATATTTGCAAGGACTTTCCGAGAGAAAAGTCAGAAGCAATAGCCCAAATAAAATTATGGACCCGCTTATTAAGTTTTTTAAATTTTTAATATTCCACGAAATCCTCTTGCTGCATAGTAGGAATCTGCACCATTGTGATAGATAAAGACTTGTCCATAACGGAAATCCCCAAAAATAGCTCCCCCTAATTTTCGAATATTATCAGGTGTTTTTAACCAGCTTGAAGTTTTAGTGTCGAACTCACTTATTGATTGTAATTTTCTGTATTGATTTTCATTTAAAAGCTCAATTCCAATTTCTGAAGCAAAATCTATGACACTATTAACAGGTTTATGTTTTTTTCTTGATTCTAAAGCTTCTCTGTCATAACAAAGACTCCTTCTTTTTGAAGGACTTTCTTTTGAAAAATCACAAAAAACATATTCTTTAGTATCACTATCGAATTCTAGAAGATTTGGCTCACCACCTGTCTTTTCCATTTCATTAAGTGACCATAATTTATTTAAATTATGTTCAAGTTTAGTTTGGATATCAGACCAGTTCAATTCTTCAAACCTTTCTTTATGGATTTCAAAGCGGGATCTTAGAATTTTTAAAATTGGTTCAATTTCTGGTTGCTTTAGATATTTATTTGAAGACATTGGATCAAACTCATTTAAAATAGGTTCAAAATATAACTTTTGTCAAATGCTTAAAATACGGGAAATAGTACGTTTTATTCGAAAATATTTTTCGCTTCGTATGGGATTATAATTTGATAAACTCTCTTAGATAGCCCCTACGAAGTTGAATACTTCATTAGGGGCTGGATAAAAAAAAATGAATTTACTTCTTAGATTCCGCTATAGAAACTTTACGGAACTCTTTTAAAAGTTTTTCTAATTCCAAAGATGATTTTCTTGCTCTGGTTCCAGCACTTTTATTTCCATCGTTTAATTGCGTGTTGGCATCTGTTTGAAAGGATTCAAAAGTACTTTGGATGTTTTCAATTAGGTCTTTCATGATTATAAAATTTAAAATGAGGTGCTAAAATAGCAGATATATGTGATTATGACAGGACTTTTTAAATTTCTGGTGTGCATATCGATTCCAGTCACTTAAAATTAGATGTTTATATTAGAATTAAGTTCTGCAAAAACAAAATCTGCCTTTCAGGATTTTTACCTATAGAATTTTTGTATTTCCAATGATGGAAATGAACCCATGCGAATAAATTTCAATTTTTCAGACTGCAAATTTCAAAGTTGATTATTTCCGTTTCTATGGGTTACAATTCTGGTTTATTTTTTCTCTCCCTGTTCTGTGAAATGTTCTTTGGTTTAAATGAATGTGTGAGATCTATTTACTAAATTTCGCACGATTCCCAAATCGGTATCCATTATGACCAGCCCTACTCCCATTAATCAGCCAGATCTGGAAGCATTTTTTCGTTTATCCCACGATAATCTCTGTATTGCCGGGTATGATGGCTACATTAGAAAGATTAATCCCGCCTTTATAAAGCTTTTGGGTTATAGTGAAGAAGAATTGTTTGCTGTACCCATAAGTTCTTTTGTTCACCCCGAGGATAAAGAAATAACAGCCGAGACCCGTTCCTTGATCATGAAGGACAAACCCCTGCTGAATTTTGAGAACCGCTACATCACGAAAACTGGTGAGATTGTATGGCTCTCCTGGACTTCCATACCAGATCATTCTAAAGAACTTATATATGGCGTCTCTAAAAATATTACCCATAAGAAAAAACTGGAAGAGGATAGACAACTGCTAATAAAGGATCTTACAGCCATAAATACAGGACTCAAACAGCTCACTTATACTATTTCTCATGATCTGCGGTCTCCTGTGAGTAATATGATGTCGATCTTCAGTTTACTTGATCTTTCACAAATACAAGATGAAGAAAGTTTGCAATACCTTGACCTACTGGAGAAATCTGTACTCGAGTTAAAGGACACTCTGGATGACCAGATGGAACATTTAAAAGAAACCCTTTTACTCAAATCCACCATGGAATTGATCCCCCTGAAAGAGGTGTTCCAGGCCACCACAGATTCAATTCGCAGTTTAATTGATAGTTCAGAGGCCAAATTTGAGATCGATTTTTCGCAAGTGGATTTTTTGTTAGGGAATAGCTTTTATCTACACAGTATCTTTTTGAACCTTATCACCAACTCCATTAAATATGCAATACCGGGTATTCCTCCCATAATTAGAATTAGTTCTCAAAAAGATAAGGATACCTCCAGGTTGCTTTTTACAGATAACGGAATAGGTTTTGACATGGGGAAAAACGGGAGTAAAATATTTACTCTGAACCAGGTCTTTACCGATCAAAGCAACAGTAATGGTGTTGGTCTTTACCTGGTAAAAAATTACATGAATAGTGTAGGAGGCACTATTAATGTAACCAGTGAAGTAAATGCAGGTTCCACCTTTTGCCTCACCTTTAGGAATCAGAATGTTCATTAAGTACTAAATGGTTGCTGATTTCAAAGATCCCCTTAGAAATCATTTAATTAATAAGTTAACTTTCGTTTCTACCCGAATTTTTCAGGTAAATTCATTTCGTATTCGTCCGCCCAGTAATCTCTATTTTCTCCCGTTTTGGTCTATGTACTCTTTGTGGCTACTGGTTATCACTTTGGGGCTATTGGTATCATAACCTCCCAAAAAGGCTGTTTTCTGCTGTAAATTTGCAGGGAATTCTAACGTTAAAAGCTAAAGAGCGAAAACGTTATATAAGTAACCATTTAAAGCTGTTGTCATGAAAAGATTTTTTATTTCCCTTGTCATTTTAATGTGGGCAGGAATCGTTAATGCACAATTTACTGAACTCGATGAAGCCCGTGTTGGATTTGACCCTTTGTTACCCGAAGTTACCGTTGACGGGGCCAACTACATATTTAAAGTTGAAGAAAAATACGCCGGAGAATTTGAAAAAGACCCGGTTGCCTTTCTCAATGAACATTGCAACATAGAGGCTTTTCTGGATCTTGTGAAAAATGAAAAAAACCGCCACTACCAGTTACAGATAAAAAGTACCAAAGGCAAATTAAAAGCCAAGTACTGTCAACAGGGAAACCTGCTCAGAATTTCTTACCAGTTAAAAGATGTACTGCTTCCTTTAGAGCTGCAAAAAGAAGTGTACCGTCAGTATAAAGGCTGGAATATGACCCAAAACGTTCATATTGCCAAAGGTAAAAAAGGAATTGTTAGTGAAGATTATTACAAGATTCGTTTAGAAAAAGGAGATGAGGTACAAAACCTTAAAATATCTGCAAACGAAATAGAACCCATAGAAGTTGCGAGCATGTAAAGTTGATAGTTGAAGCTCGATGAAAGACTGCCAAAGAAGAAATTCATTTTGCACCGGTTAAGGTGCAGGATCTCTGCAATAGCAGGGATGAAGGGGTGATGAATGGCTTTTTTGACAGTCTTATTCTATTTTTATAGATCTATATTTTCTGGTAATAGAACCTAATTTTTATTCCACAAAAAAGGATGGTATTATCATCCTTTTTTGTGCTTCATTGCTTCATTTTTAGGCTTAAAAACTGTAAATTTGAAGAACTAATCAGGTAAAAAGCTTCGCCCTTGAAAGCTTTAATAATAGACGATGAAGCCCTCGCCAGAAAGCGGGTTATTAACCTTCTTAACAAGGTTCCGGAAATTGAAATTTTGGGAGAATGTTCTAGTGGCAAACTTGCCATTGAACAAATCAATTCTTTAAAACCCCAGGTGATCTTTCTCGATTTAGAGATGAAAGATATGGACGGCTTCAGCGTTCTCGAAAAAATAAAAGTCGTTCCCAGGCCAATCGTCGTTCTTCTGGCCGCTCACACTCCCGATGCCTGTAAAGCTTTTGACGTTAATGCCTGTGACCTGCTCTTAAAGCCATTTAAAGAAGAACGTTTCTACAAAACTGTCTCAAAAATAATAAATATCGGCCTGCCCAAAGAGCTCGATATTGACGAAAAGATTCAGAATCTGCTGGGATTTTACACGAACCGCTCAACCGGAACTATATTTAAAATTCCGGTGAAACAGGGCAACACTACGATTCTGCTCGATCCGCGTGATATCTTGTACATCACCTCGTCGGGTTGTTATGCCGAAATCTATACTAACAACCACAAGTATTTGCTTAGGGAATCTCTGTGTGCCCTTGATGAAATACTCGATCCCAACCTGTTTTTCAGGATTCATCGTTCTGCTATTGTGAACCTGGATCATGTGAAGGAACTGGTACATTCTGAATATGGGGAAATAGATGCAAAAATGGCCGATGGCCGACTCCTTCATACCAGCAAGGCACAAAAGAAACCATTCCTGGAAAAGTTGGGGATCTAAGCCAACTAACTTCACTTCTGACTTAAGAATACTTCAGCTTTACAGCTAATTATTTTAATATGACTCACGTCATAAGTGAGCTGTATTGAATTGGACATATTTGTCTTAATTAATTCCGGTTATTTATTGCTGAAATAAATCAGAAAAATATTGAAACTACTTCCGAAGCATTAGGTAATGAAATTCCAGAAAATAGCTACTCCAAGTGAGTTTGCAGCGATAGAGAAAAAGCATCATGCCCTGCCTTTTTCAGACGACGCCTGGCAGGATCATTTTTGGAACCAAAAGAAATAAACTTAGTATGACAGCAAAATCAACTCTTTTAGAACCTTTGTCTATAGAACACCGGCAGGTACTACATCTCTGTGAAAACATCAGGATTGGGCTGCGTAACAATATTCAAAAAGAGCGGATAAGAACCTATACCAACTGGTTTAAATCGGAGTTTCTTGATCCGCATTTTGCGCTGGAAGAGCAGCACATTTTTCCCCTTTTAGGCAACAATGTTCGCGTTAAGAAGGCTTTGGCCAATCACAGGAGAATCAACAAATTGATGACCTGTGATTGTGACGATGAAAAAGTACTTAATCTACTCGAAGAAGAACTGGCAACTTACATCCGGTTTGAAGAACGGGTTTTGTACAAAGAACTTGCCCAAAATCTCAATCCGCAAGATCTTGAGATGCTGGAAAAGCACCACGATAACATTGTTTTTTCTGAAGAAGACTGGAAAGACAAATTCTGGATCTCTTAAGCTTGAGTCTTAAATTTTTCAGATCCTAAGGCTTTGGGAAAGCAGATTTAGAACTTCTGAAATAAGAATACTTCAGCTTTTTTAAGCTTTTCTCTTCGGAAAAAATCCCTTCCAAAAATGCCATTTTTGACACCCCGTATTTCTGAAGTTTGGAGCTTCAGCTGAAATATTCGTGGACTCTTATTCCGCAGAAATAAAAACTTTCCGAAGTTATCTGAGTAGTCTACGGGTAATAAAGTTGTTTCGCTGAAAATAGCTACTGTGAGCTGCACCAAGGTTCAATGCTGTGGTGTAAAAACCAGCAAGAACAAACATGGCTGCAAAAGCCGGCGCTGTATAAACCGAACTGAGGAGGTACAAGCAAATTCCGGTTAAAAGAACAGTGAAAAAGAAAGAAACCCATTCGTCATCCTGCATCTTAAGCTTTTTAAAAACCAGGCGAAGAAGCGGGTTGTTTTCTTCGTAAGGACTAGCCGGTCTGTAAGAAGAAATGTAAGAAAGTAGAAATTTACTGGCAATAATTTCTAAAGCAATCAGGGCGGTTATTAGATCCATAGGGGCTAAGTACACTGAGAATGAGGGGCTAAATTAATGTAATATTTTAAATCTACAAGTTTTTTACCTCATTTTAAGATAGTTAACCGATATAGAATGCTTTTCATCTAAAAATGTATTGTAGGAGATAAATTATTGAAAGAAAATTCTTTCAATTAGTAGTTTAGGTTTTTTGATAAAGCCCGCAGATAGATGTATTTTTACATTAGAATTGTCGTGATGAAAAAGCCTGTAAAGATTAAATTTTACGCTCCCCGTGAGGAATATTTAAACGTATTAAGCCATGGAGCCGGTCTTGGTTTGAGTGTGCTGGGGCTTTTTTTGTTGATCTTTAAAGCCCTGGAACTAAATAACACCAAGATACTCCTCAGTTTTGCCATTTTTGGCGCCTCTCTTATTTTTCTTTATTCAGCTTCTACGCTTTACCATAGTACTAAAAACCTGAGAAAGAGATTTACTTTTAAGGTTTTTGATCACATTGCGATTTTTGTCCTTATCGCCGGCACCTACACTCCTTTTGCTCTTGTAACCCTGCAGGGGCGTACGGGCTGGATCATTCTTGGGGTGGTGTGGACCATTGCCCTTTTAGGCACTTTTTTAAAGCTGTTCTTTACCGGCCGTTTCAAGATTTTTTCCACCTTGCTTTATGTGGGTATGGGCTGGGTGATTGTCTTTGCCATAGAACCTCTTATGGAGAACCTTTCCAGCCAGGGCCTGTGGTGGCTTTTAGGTGGCGGACTTGCTTATACCATTGGGGCGATTCTCTACAGCATTAGCAAAATAAAATACAATCATGCAATCTTTCATTTGTGTGTTTTACTGGGAAGTTTCTGTCATTTTATGGCTATTTATCTCCACGTGCTCCCTTAAATTAAGTTGAATTTATAATTTTAGAGGGCCGTAATTTTTACCTTTATACATAGAAGTTAAATTCAGCTCTTAATTTGTTGCTGTTTTCAAAATAAAAAATCTGGAAAATATAATCTTCCGGTTCACATATTTGTGATCCCAAAGTTTGATAAAAATGAAACTGTCACGAAAAAATTTCCAAATCAAAGAAGATCTCATCACGCGTGACTGGCTGGCAATAGACCGCACCCGCATGGCCAATGAAAGGACTTTTCTCGCTTATTTGAGGACGTTTATTGTGGTATTAAGTTCGGGAGTGGCGATTATTAGAGTAGAGGTGCTCCAGGAAATGTACGATCTGGGAATTTTTCTCCTGGTGGTTGCACCTGTAATCCTGCTCATAGGGATTGCAAGATTTCTATATGTGAGAAGACATATCCGAAAATATTTTACCGTTAAGTGAGCTTCAGGAGTTATTCCCGGTTTTTAAAAAAATGTTCGAAAAGGCTTGAAAATAGGGGTTTTATAGCTTTAAAACTTCTCTTCTATCTTTTCTTTCTTTTTCCTTTCTTCCCGAATACACCCATCATTGTAGGAGAAGAAATAAACCACAATACGAATCCGCTTAGCACGGTAATAAGGCCCAGCAGGGAAAAAGCTCTTAAAATTGAGGTGTTAAAATCATCACGCGTATCATAATCCATAGTATGGGTCATCCACAGGAAATCAAACCACCTCCAGTCTCTGTGTCGTACAGATTTAAAAGTTCCGTCAACAGCCGAGATATATGCTTTGGGTTTTTCCTGCCCGGCATAAGAAATAACATAGGCCGGTAAAGGGCCGCCGCGGTATTCATGGTGATCGCCGGTTTCGGTAATCTTTTCAACTCCGGTGACTTTCATGCTGTCTAGCATGTGTTTTTTTGCAATTTTTACCGCTTCGTCTTCTGAAATTTCCTGCTTTTGTTCACCACTTCGGGCGTGTACCAATTTTTCATTGTTCACCCAGTAATACGGTTCTCCTGCTATATCTTTTAGCTGAAGGGAATTGATCTGCATTTGGGGAGCTACTTCAGAAATACCTGGAAGATTTGAAAAAGTAGTGGGGTGCACATGATTTTTTCTGAAGTGGTCACCGTGAATCTCGTCAATATCGGTCCAGCTGAAGTACATTCCGCTAATAGTCCACATTAAAAATTGAATTCCGAGGAAGATCCCCAGGTAGCGGTGTGCTTTTCTAATGTAGGAAGCAGCTTTTCGTTTTACAAAAGGCATCGAGAGTTGTGAATTTCTACAAGTATACTAAAATATGCTTCAGCTGAAGTTCCTGTCTTAAAAAACTACTTCATTAATCCCCATTTTTGGATGGTAATGATCTATAGCATCTTTCAGGATTAACAAGGCGATCTCAACCATATTTTTTAGTTCGTAGAATGCAACCGAACCACTATTGAACGGCGGATAACTTTCCATTAAGTCGTGCATATTCCACAGCTTTACAAGGGCTTCTGTTTTTGCCATTTTTGGAGCCGAATGTAACAGGTCATAATCCATGATCTCATTGAGACGCTGCCTTAGACTGGCGATGATCTTTTCATCAACATCGGTATTGAAATTATTCAAAACCTCTTGCTGGTTACGGGTGCTGGGGTAGGGAAGATGATCCAACTCCTGCAAAACGGCTTTTGAAGCTTCGTGCGAATAAACTATGGCTTCAAGAAGGGAATTGGATGCCAGGCGATTGGCACCGTGAAGGCCGGTGTGCACGCATTCTCCCGATGCGTACAGCTGCTTCACCGAGGTTCTTGCATGCCGGTCTACATCAATGCCCCCGCACTGGTAATGAGCTGCGGGTACCACAGGAATAAGATCTGTCGCCACATTAATGCCTATTGCACTACAGTAGGCAACAATAGTGGGAAATTTGGCAGTGAATTGTTCAATATCCAGGTGACGGCAATCTAAAAAGGCATGTTTTTCTCCCGAGCTTTTTAGTTCTTTGACAATAGCTTCAGATACGATATCACGGGTTGCCAGCTCCCCCCTGGGATCAGATTTATACAGGAAGCGTTTGCCCTGGTGGTTTACCACATAAGCTCCATAGCCACGAACAGCTTCAGAAATAAGAAAAAGCGGATGTTTTCCCGCTTCATATAACGCTGTGGGGTGAAACTGTATGTAATTCATGTTTTTTACCGCCGCCCCGGCCCTCCAGGCCATGGCCACGCCATCGCCAGTGGCTACCGTAGGGTTGGTGGTGTTGCCAAAGACCATCCCACAACCGCCACTTGCCAAAAATGTGATTTTGGAGGTGATGCTTGTTCTTTGTGAATTGGTCTTGTTAAGAACATGTATCCCAATACACCTGTCTTTTTTGGCGTTGAGTATGAGATCGATTACAAAATAGTGATCGTAAAAATGTATGTTGGGAAGTGACTTTGCATGTAAGATCAGCTTTTGCTGAATTTCAAACCCTGTTAGGTCACGGTGGTGGACAATCCGACGCCGTGAGTGCCCGCCTTCAAGTCCCAATTCGAGGATTCCATTCTTTCCGGAGTCAAAAGAAGTTCCCCAAGCCACTAGCTCTAACAGTCGTTCGGGAGCCTGTGAAACCACCATTTTAACCACTTCAGCATCATTTATTCCACGTCCGGCTTCAATAGTGTCTTTTACGTGCAACTCAAAGCTGTCCTGCACCTTGTCAAGCACCACGGCAATTCCACCCTGAGCCTGGGCGGTGTTTGAAATCTCCATTTTTTCCTTTGTAATGACAGTAACATTTACATCGGGACGGGCTTCGGCAATCTTTATGGCAAAGGTGAGGCCAGCTACGCCAGATCCTATTACCAGTACATCTGTTTTCATTCTAAGAAAGTTGTAACATGCGTTTAATGGGCACCAAGGCCTTTTTCATAAGATCTTCAGAAAGTTTTATTTCGGGGGTTTCTTTTGCGAGGCAGTCATAGAGTTTTTTCAGGGTATTCATTTTCATAAACGCACATTCACTACAGGAACAGGTGTTGTCTTCTTTGGCAGGGGCGGGTATAAGCGTCTTTTGAGGTACATCCTTTTGCATTTGATGCAAGATACCGGCCTCGGTCGCAACAATAAAAGTGTTGTGCTCACTACTCTTCACATAATTGAGCATTCCCGAAGTGGAGCCAATATAATTGGCTATTTTTAGAATATGGGTTTCAGATTCGGGATGCGCTATGATCTTTGCTGAAGGATGCTGCTTATACAACTCCAGCATCTTATCAAGCGAAAAAGCTTCGTGAACTATGCAGGCACCATCCCACAGCAGCATTTTCCTGCCGGTCTTTTGCATCAGATATTTTCCAAGGTTTTTATCTGGTGCAAATATGATTTGCTTTTCCGGCGGAATAGAATTGATGACTTTTTCGGCATTTGAAGAGGTACAAACTACATCGCTAAGGGTTTTAATTTCGGCAGAGCAATTAATGTAGGTGACCACCACATGATCTGGATATTGTTCTTTTAGTTTTCTAAAGGCTTCAGGGGGGCAACTGTCGGCCAGGGAACACCCGGCATTAAGGTCGGGTAAAAATACCCTTTTTGAGGGGTTAAGGATCTTGGCGGTTTCGGCCATAAAATGTACCCCGGCAAATACAATGATCTCTGCTGAAGTTTCAGAAGCCTTTTTCGCCAGTTCGAGCGAGTCGCCAATGAAATCGGCAACTTCCTGTATTTCGGGTTCCTGATAATAGTGGGCCAGGATCACTGCATTTTTATCCTTTTTTAATTGTGCCAGTTCTTCTTGTAAAGTAGTTGGTTGCGGTGCAGATACTGTCATAAATAATCCTGTAGTGATTCAAATTTTTAAAAATGTGTCTCCTGAAATAAGGCCCGAAGTTAGATCCATTAAGCTTGTTCTTTCCACAATTTCTTTCAGGCTGTTTCGCACAGGCTTAAAACGGGAATGGAAAGGGCATGGGTGATCTTCACTACAGTTATGCAGGCCAAGGCTACATCGGGTATAGACCTTGTCTCCATCAATGGCCAGAACGATTTGGGACACCTTAATGTCTGAAAGTCTTTCTTTTTCAACCTGAAATCCGCCATGAGCTCCTTTTGTAGAAACTATGATGCCGTTTTTTGATAACTTCTGAAGGGTTTTAGCCGTAAATGCTTCGGGAGAGTCAATCTCCCTTGCAATGTCTTTCAGGCTTGACCTTCTCCCTTTTTCAGATTCTGAAGCAATAAAGATAGTGGCTCTTATGGCATACTCGCAGGCTTTTGAAAACATGGTTGGTAATTTCAGTTTATAAAACAAAAATAAGGACAGTAAAGTCTCTTTTTTATGACCTCTGTCAGGAACTGCCACTTTTCATGCTTTTGAAGTTATAGTTTTCAAAATAGGGGAAATACCGTTTTTTCAGATTTCCGAAGCATGAATCAAGCAATATTTTTTAGAAATTAAATTAGGGGTAATTGCTTAAATATAAATGTTTTATGAAGGGTTGTTTTGCTTTAAATTCTTAAATTTAAAGAGCGATTGCTGGGGGAGTGGAGGTTAGTTTTTGATCATTTTATGTGGCCTTTTCTTTGGGGTTGTACTTTTAAAGTTGTGCGAAATGAAGATCTCTCCTAAAAAGATCATGATTTTTCTTGGGCCGATGGTTTATTTTGCCCTGCAGGCAGTAGAACATCCCCAGTCTATGCCAATTTTGGCCTGGGATGTATTGTGTGTTACCATCTGGATGGCTATTTGGTGGGTGAGTGAAGTTGTACCCATTGCTGTTACAGCTTTGCTTCCTATTGTGCTGTTCCCGCTTACCGGGGCTTTATCTATTGAAGCAACCACCGCAGCCTATGGCGATAAATTCGTCTTTCTTTACCTGGGTGGTTTTCTTTTAGCCATTGCAATAGAAAAATGGGAGCTACACCGGCGAATTGCGCTTAGCATCATAAGGCTTATTGGCAACAATTTAAAGTTGATCATCCTCGGGTTTATGATAGCCACGGCTTTCCTGTCTATGTGGATCTCCAATACAGCAACCTCGGTAATGATGCTGCCAATAGGAGCGGCAATTATTAATCAATTATTGGATGACACAAAAACAGAGCGGGACGAAAAAGCCATTTTTGGAAAGGCGCTCATGCTGTCTATAGCTTACAGCGCTTCAATAGGAGGGATAGCCACTTTAATTGGAACACCGCCTAACCTTGTGCTGGCAGGAGTGGTGCAAAAATTTTATGGCATTGAAATCACCTTTTACCAATGGCTTAAACTGGGCCTGCCTATCTCTCTGGTTTTGCTGGCAATTAGCTGGAAGTATCTCACCACCTTTGCCTTTGACCTTAAAGGCATGAGACTCCCCGGAGGTAAGGCCGAAATCGCCAGGCTGCTTCACGAACTTGGCGCTATGACTAAACAGGAAAAGATAGTTCTTACCGTATTTATACTTACAGCACTTGGCTGGATCACCCGATCTTTTTTGCTACAGCCTGTGCTTCCTTTCTTAGATGATACAGTAATAGCAATTTTTGCAGGGATTACACTTTTCCTGTTGCCATCGGGGAAGGAACATGGCCGAATTCTTGTTTGGGATGATGCAGTGAAGATTCCGTGGGGGATCATTATACTTTTTGGGGGAGGTATGGCTTTGGCAAAGGCTTTTGAGGAAACCGGCCTTGCTGTTTGGATTGGGCAGCAGCTTAGTAGTCTTGAGAATTTACCTCTTATTCTGCTGGTACTTGTGTTGGTGACTGCGGTTAATTTTCTTACTGAAGTCACCTCAAACCTTGCTACTACAGCAATGTTGCTGCCTATTTTAGCCCCTATGGCACTCGCCATGCATATTCATCCTTATTTCTTGCTGGTGGCGGCCACCCTGGCGGCATCCTGTGCATTTATGTTACCGGTAGCTACGCCACCTAATGCCGTGGTCTTTGGTGCGGGATACTTGAAAATTAAAGATATGACGAGAGCAGGTATTTGGATGAACCTGTTGTCTATTCTTATCATTAGCCTCGTCATCTACTTTCTTCTGCCTGTTATCTGGGGAATAGAAGTGAGCGAAATTCCTGAAGTTTTTCTACCCGGATAAAGTTGACAGGTAAGATTTTTTGTCTTCTTCGGTAATGGTTCTTATCACTTTACAGGGATTACCTGCGGCAAATACGTTTGGGGGAATATCTCTTGTCACCACGCTTCCTGAACCTATAACAGAATTATCACCTATGGTCACCCGCGGATTGATCACTACGTGTCCGCCAATCCACACGTGATTTCCAATTTTTACAGGATAGGCATGTTCCCATTCCTGTAATCTGTTTTCGTGATGCATAGGATGTCCGGCAGTAAAAATTCCAACATTGGGGCCAATAAGCACATGGTTTCCAATAGTTACTTTGGCGCAGTCCAGAATCGTGAGGTTATAATTTGAATAAAAATTCTCGCCTATTTCAATATTGTAACCATAATCACAGCGGAAAGGGGGTTCAAAATAGTAACTGCTCCCGGTTTTTCCCAATAGCTGCTGAAGGATCTCCTTCCGTTTTTTTCCTTCGGAAGGAGGTAGGTTATTAAAGCTGAAGATAAGTTCTTTAGCTTTTTGTCTATCTGCATTTAATTCAGGGTTAAATGCTTTATAAGGCTCACCTGTCAACATTTTTTGCTTTTCTGTTTTCATGAGCTTTATATGATCTTGTTTATTTTATGCTGAAAATTCACTACACCTTTTCGGGTACTCCTGTTTCGTAAGGATTGGACGGATCATTGCTCCATTCAAACCAGCCACCGTCATAAACCGAAACATTTGGCCATCCCAGCAGCCAGGCATTAAACCAGGCTTCGCTGCCGCGCCACCCTGTACCGCAGTAGAATGCGAGGTGTTTATTGGGGGTAATTCCATTTTGTTCCCAGTTCTCTATGATCTCGTGGAATTCGCGGGTAGTATGGTCTACATTCCGGTAGTTTTCCATGTGGTAAGCGTCACTACCACAATCGGCAAAAATGGCTCCGGGAATACGCCCTTTGGCTTCAATGTAATTGTAGCCACTTACCTCACCAATATATTCGGGGTAGCTGCGCACGCAAACCAGCTCGGCATCGGTCGAAGCAATAATTTCTTTGGCTTGGGGCACGTCTACGGCCAATTCGGGGTGAGCCGGAATTTTTACACCAAAATCTTCTACAGGTTTCTTTTTCACATCGTCTTTACTCACTTCAAAACCGGCGTCTTCCCAGGATTGGAAGCCGCCATTGAGTATTCTTACGTCTTTTACACCGGCGTACATCATGATGAAGGCATTTCTTATGGCGCCAATATCTCCGGCAGCACTTCCGGGAAACTCATCATCGTTATCGGGGAACATGAATTTTCCGTAGAGAATTACGGTAGTATCGGCTGTGATGCCGTGTTCTTCCAGGGCCTTTTTTAGTTCTTCGGGGCTGCGGCGGTTCCAGGTTTCAGGAGATTCCAGGGCGTTGGTGTCCATGTCTATTGCTCCGGGGATGTGGCCGGTTAAATAAGCGTCCCTATTGCGATAATGCGCATGTACCACCACATATTTATCGTTGTCATATTCTGCAGGTTTTTCTCCAGATATAAGTTTATTCACCCATTGTGCCGATACCAGCTGCCTGTATTTTGGTAGATAGCTCATGGGTAAAGTATCGTCGGTAGTCCATTCGTCCAGAAAGTGGTTGAAAAGTGCCATTTTTGAATACCCTGCTTTTTCAAAGCTTTCGGCTACCTTTTGGGCTTCATCGCGATTGTATCCGTAAATGATAATTTCCCGGGAAGGATGAATTTCCTTATGCCGCACAATCTCAATCCAGTCCATGTAGCCTGTCCATTTCGCCGGAAGCGATTTTGCACCTTTTATATGTCCGCCACGAGGTTCATTTTTTAATTTCCAGCCGTTATAGGCGTCAACCGGGCGCACGTCAATAACTAATGCTCCTTTATTTTGTCTGTCAATAAGTTCCTGAGTGGTTACTTCCCTGAAGTTTGTCATTTTTCGGATTTTATGTGCAAAAAAAGAACTTCCGAAGAAGCTCTGATTTTTGGTTTTTCCGAAGATAACTAATTTCCCATTTTTTTGAGGCAGGCTGTAGCTTAAGAAATTCCTAAAACTTACTGAAGAAAGGGAATTCTGCTACAGGTCAATCTCTTTTTTATAAGATTGAGTTTTTTCCACGCCATTTTCATTAGTGGTTTTGCGAACCACGATCTCCAGTTTTTGATAATCTTCCATATTGCCAATGCCGCTTTCTACAGCATTCTTGATTTCACCTGTCATTTTAAAGAAAGAAACAACGTTTCCCGGTAAAGTTTCTGGTTGAATTTCAACTGTAAGAGTATTGTATTCTGCATCTCCTGTCTTTTCGGTTTTTGAGGAGCCAATAGAAATATTTTCAGCAGGAATAACTGCCGAAATCCTGCTTTTCAAAGTTTCCTGCGCTACAGTATATTCGGGAGGAATGGTATCCTGGTGGACTACTCTTGTGATTTTCTCTACGCAGGAGGTAAATAAGATTAAAACTGTTAGTAAAGGAAGGATTTTGAAGCTTTTCATTTGATCTTTCGGGTTAGGAATGGGTTTAGCTATAGAAATTAGTAGCAGCCTGTAACAGGTTGTTACAAATCTTAGGAGCTAAACCAGGAATGTTTTTTGAAAAAATTCAGTTAAAACCCGAATTCATCTATAAAAATTTAATTTTTTGAGCTGCAATTTAGGAAGTGATAAATGTCTTCAACTTTAGCGCTAAATCTTCCGTGTGTGCCTGAAAAAGCTTAGTTTTGGGGAGATTTGAATTAATTTCGGCATGAAGAATAACAGGCATTTTGTAATTGATTTTGACAGTACGTTCACCCAGGTGGAAGCTCTTGATATTTTAGGCGAAATCTCGCTGGAGAACCACAAGGAAAAAGAGGAGCGGCTTCAACGGCTTGTAGATCTTACCAACAGCGGGATGGCCGGTGATCTCTCCTTTAGGGAATCCCTGGAACAGCGGCTGGCCCTGCTCAATGCCGAAGAGCAACATTTGCCAAAGCTTGTTGATCGCTTAAAAAGTAAGGTTTCAACGAGTTTTATTAGAAACAGGGAATTCTTTGAAGAAAACCACGAGAATATTTATATCATTTCAAATGGTTTTAAAGAGTTTATTGTGCCTATAGTGAAAGAGTTTGGCGTAAGGGAAGAGAATGTTTTCGCCAATACTTTTCGCCCTGATGCTGAAGGAAAGCTTACCAATTTTGATACCGATAATGTCCTCTCATCCAATAACGGAAAGGTAGAAATGCTCAAGCGGTTAGACCTGCAGGGCGATGTTTACGTAATTGGGGATGGCTATACGGATTACGAGATCAAAGCCGCCGGTCTTGCCAATAAATTTTATGCTTTTACTGAAAATGTTGAACGCGGCAATGTTTTGGAAAAAGCCGATCATATCACACCGAGTCTTGACGAATTTCTATACCTGCACAAAATGAATAAAGCTATCTCTTATCCTAAAAATCGAATTAAAGTGCTGCTGCTCGAAAATGTACACGAGGACGCTGTAAAGATCATGAAAAATGAAGGCTACAACGTAACTACAATTGCAGGTGCACTAGATGAAGAGGAACTCGCCGAAAAGATCAAAGATGTGTCGGTGTTAGGGATACGATCAAAAACCCATGTGACCGAAAAGGTGCTGAAAAATGCCAACAGGCTTATTTCTGTAGGTGCGTTTTGTATTGGTACCAACCAGATAGATCTTGAAGCCTGCCTCAAAAAAGGGATTGCAGTTTTCAATGCACCATTTAGCAATACGCGCTCTGTAGTTGAGCTTGCCATAGGCGAAATCATATTTTTGATGAGAGGCCTGCCCGACAGGCTGGCGGAGATGCATGCCGGTAACTGGAACAAATCGGCTAACGGGAGCAGGGAAGTCCGCGGAAAAAAGCTGGGGATTGTTGGCTACGGAAACATAGGCGCACAGCTATCGGTAGTTGCCGAAGCTATAGGTTTTGATGTCTATTACTACGATTTAATGGAGAAACTGGCTTTGGGAAATGCTACCAAGTGCAGCAGCCTTGAAGAATTGCTTCAAATAGCTGATGTTGTTACCCTGCACGTTGATGGCCGCAAAGAAAACCATAACCTTATTGGGGAGAAGGAACTTGAGCTTATGAAAGAAGGATCAGTGTTTCTCAATCTTAGCAGGGGGCATGTAGTTGATTTGGAAGCTTTGAAAAAACATCTGGAAAGCGGCAAAATAAGTGGCGCCGGAGTAGATGTTTTTCCGAAAGAACCCAAGACGAATGCAGAGCAATTTGAATCGGAATTACGGGGTGTCAAAAATGTCATTTTAACGCCTCATATTGGGGGAAGTACCGAAGAAGCCCAGGTGAATATCGGAAATTTTGTTCCCAATAAGATCATTGAGTACATCAATACTGGAAGTACTACCAACAGCGTTAATTTCCCTAATTTACAGTTGCCTATACTTGAAAATGCCCATCGTTTAATTCATATTCACCACAACAGGCCTGGCATTATTGCACATATCAACAACGTCTTGTCTCAGCACGACTGTAATATTGTAGGGCAGTATCTTAAAACCAACGAATCTATAGGATACGTGATCACCGATATCAATAAAGCCTACAACGAAGAAGTGGTTGATGAGATGCGGGGAATTGATGGAACTATCAGGTTTAGAGTGCTTTACTAAATATCAATGATCAATAAACTATTGACAGTTAACAATAGTGAATAGTACATATTCAATACACTATATTCAACTCGTCTGTTGATTAAGGGCTAACAGGTGAAACATGATTACAATCATGTTTTGGCTGTGATGGATTCTGCATCTTTGGGGTTTTGCCTCTAAAACCCTTAATAAATGACATATAATTTAACGCCCCACCGGTTCCATATTCCGGTATTGGGCCTGGCTTTTACCATAGACACGCCTATAAAGGTTGCCCACTATGGTATTACCTCTGCATTGTCTATCATTGAAGACAATCTCATTGAGATGATGAGAAAGCATTATTACCAGGAAAACAATGAGATCTATGTGCCCATTGAAAAGCACGAGGAAAATTACCGCGTGCGACGCATCACCGACTATCTTAACCTGGTCAACCGAAATGTGCAATCTAAATTCGAAAAACTCAAAGCCTCGGCTTTTGAAAAGGGATCAGAAATTGTGAAGTATTTTGAGATGCTGCCCGAAGAAAGTGGCCTCAAAGAAAAATACGAGCAGTTTTTACAATCTCATGGCGAAGCCAAAGCAGAGCTGGAAAGTTTTCTTCGGAAGCATATTAGTCCCGGTGGGATTGAAGTGAACATCATGACCAAAGTAGATAAGAACAACACCGGAAAAAACGGAGAGATCCTTCCCGATGGTTCTGACGCTTTGGGAGCACTAAAAGCTTATGCCGAAAGTGAACTCGAAAATTCAGCCGTGATTTTTTCTGCCGGGATGAATCCGAGATTGTTCAACTACCTCGAAAACTTCAGGGAATTTGATGCTTCGGCATGGGGCAGGTTCAAAAAGAAAGTGATCATCAAGGTGAGCGATTACCGTTCGGCACTTATCCAGGGAAAGTACCTTGCCAAAAAGGGCATTTGGGTGAGCGAATTCAGGATTGAATCGGGATTGAATTGTGGCGGACATGCTTTTGCAACCCAGGGATATTTACTGGGACCAATTCTGGAAGAATTCCGAAGTAAAAAAGAAGAACTGGAACAGGCACTTTCCAGCCTTTACAATCCGGCGATACAGGCTAGGGGAGAAGCAGGTTTTGACAAGCCACACCCTGTTAATATTACGGTACAGGGCGGAATTGGAACTGCAGCCGAGCAACAGTTGCTTTACGGATATTACGGCGTTAACGGCACCGGCTGGGGAACACCATTTTTGCTATGCCCCGAAGCTACAACTGTAGATGCGGGTACACTCGAATTGCTGCGGAAAAGTAAGGAGAATGATGTGGTACTTAGCAAAGTCTCACCGCTGGGAGTGCGCTTCAATTACCTGAAGAATACCAGTGCCAATGTAGAAAGGCAGCAAAGAATTGACCGCGGGAAACCCGGAAGCCCCTGTACCGAAAAGTACCTGGTTTCAAATACCGAATTTACTAAAGAACCTATATGTACGGCTTCGAGAAAGTACCAGAAGCTAAAGCTGGAACAGCTGGAAAATGCAGGTTTGCCTGAAGAAGAATACCAATTGCAGGTAGAGGATTTGCTTAGCAAGGAATGTCTTTGCATTGGCCTTAGTAGTTCTGCCGGAATTAATTACAAGGTTCCTATTGTAGAAAAGCTGGATGCCGTGACTATTTGCCCCGGGCCAAACATTGTAAATTACAGTAAACAAGCAAGCTTGCAGGAGATGAGCGATCACATTTATGGTAGGCAGGAGCTGCCTGTAGATCCTCAACGGCCACATATGTTTGTAAAAGAACTTCAGCTTTACGTGGAGTATCTAAAAGAGGAAATCAAGAACACTTTTAATCCTGTGCCCAGAGATATTAAGGGGTGGACGGGTTTCTGCAATAATTTGCTCGAAGGGGTTTCTCATTATAGAAAACTTGCTGAGCAGGAGCTTATTAAAAAGAAAGAAGCTTTTGAACAAGGGTTGAACAGATGGGAGGCAGCAGTGCTCGAAATCAAAGCCGGCCTGGAAAGCAGGTAAGTATATTACCCTCCAAAAATGTCATTTTTGGAGGGTGTTTTTTGTCCCCGGTTCTAATCACAAACAATTAGCCCTTATCCTTTATTCATAGATTTTAGGGCTGCGATCATTTCGGGAGCAGTGTTCACCACTTTTTTAATCTTTCCTGAAGGCTCAACAATAATGTGGGTAGGATAAATTGAAAACCCCAAAGTATCTTCAATAAATGCCTTTTGTTGAGGTACAACAGCGTATTTGAATTCCCTTTCAGCAAGGAATTTTTGCAATTCGGCTTTGGTATCTAAGGAAAGACTTAGAAAAACCACATCTTCATTTTCTCGGTATTCTTCGACCAGTTGGTTGAGCTGCGGCATTTCTTCTATACAGGGTTTGCAGTTAAGAAACCAGGTCTTTACCGCCAGGGTTTTGCCTAAAAGTGCCTCTTTTGAATACGTTTTCCCATCGAGAGCAGTGAGTTTAAAATCGGGAAATTGCTGGCCTTCCATCATAAAATGTTTGTACTCGCGGTAACTGTCGGCCGAGATGGTGTAGCTTATATCCCCATCAGATTCTTTTGTGAGCTTAAACAGCTGATATTGATCTCGCGCTGCATTTGATTTCTTTTCTATGGCGATAAATTCCCCTGTCAAAAGGGCTTCAAAAAATGCCTTTTTTGAGATGCTGTCACCATCTTCCCCCAGCGGAAGAAAATCTGAAGACAAATCTATATTGGTTTTGTGATATCGCCACCATTTAGCCTGATCGGCATGCAGGGAAGAGAACAGAAGATCCATTTCGGTGACTTTTTCCTTTTCCTGGCAGGAGAGCAGCAGGAAGGAGATCATGATAAACAGAAGTCGGGATACAGAAGAAAAACCTTTCAAAATTTACCTTTTTAGTTCGGCTTAAAGATAAGGAATCTTCAAACAGGGTAAAGAACTGATGTTTGCAGTTTTTCGGGGATCTTAACTTCGGAAAAAGCCGAAAAACAGGAGAGCTACGGTTCAGAAATAACGATCAGTTGCCGTGCAATTAGGTGGTTTGTACCTCCCAAAAATCTGAAATATTTATTTTACTTATTTCAGAATTCCTTCCGAAGTAATAGGGGCGATACTTAGATAGAATTTTGTAAACAAAACATCCTCCGGAAACTAAGGGATTTGTAGGGCAAAAATGTGTGAAATACCCTAAATTTACCAAAGCAAACGCACAGCTATGCTCGAAGAAGAACTTAGAGACGCCTACCATTTTATATTTGAGGAAGAACTGCTGCAGGAAATGCTGAAGTTTGGGAGCCTTAAAGAAGTAAAATCGGGCGGGATCATTATTGATATTGGAGATTACGTAAAGCAGATGCCGTTATTGCTTGAAGGCGCAATTAAGATTTTGCGGGAAGACAAAGATGGCGATGAACTTTTACTGTACTTTTTGGAACGTGGCGATACCTGTGCCATGACCCTTTCGTGTTGCCTGGGGCAGACAAAAAGTGAAATACGGGCCGTTGCCGAAAAGGACACGAGCCTGGTGATGATTCCCATAGAAAAAATGGAAGAATGGACCTCCCGGTTTAAGAGCTGGCGGAATTTTGTCTTTGAAAGTTACCACAGCCGGTTGACCGAGATGCTCGATACCATTGATACCATTGCGTTTCTTCATATGGATGAGCGCCTTATGAAATACCTGCAGGACAAGGCCAAGATCAATAAAACCGAACAGATACAGGTGACGCACCAGGAGATTGCTTATGACCTTCACACCTCGAGGGTGGTAGTTTCACGCCTTCTTAAAAAACTTGAACTGGATGGGAAAATTGGGCTGCAACGCAACAGTATTATGGTTCATGATCTTTAAGTGTGACCTTTGTTACAGACTCTGCAGCTATGAAAAGCTAATTTTGGGCTGAAAATTTTCATAATGGGTATAACAGAAATTCTCGGGTATTTTGGAGCTTTAATAATTGGAGTGGTGCTGGGCCTTATTGGCGGTGGTGGTTCAATTTTAACTGTACCTGTGTTGGTATACCTGCTTTCTATAAATCCTGTGACGGCAACGGCATACTCGCTGTTTGTGGTGGGCGCAACTTCTTTGTTTGGATCTATCAGGAACTTTCAAAAGAAAAGAGTAGATCTTAAAACTGCTGTAGTTTTTTCCATTCCCGCTTTTATAGCTGTTTACCTTACAAGAAAATTTCTCATACCTGCCATACCCCAAACGATCATTACGATTGGAGACCTCACTGTCACCAAGAATATTGGGATCATGTTGTTCTTTGCGCTTATTATGATGATAGCTTCGGTTTCTATGATTTTGGAGCCTTCAGAAAAAGATGCCAAACCAAAACAGGTGAAGTATAACTATTTGTTCATCACCCTGGAAGGAGCGATTGTGGGAGTGCTTACAGGAATTGTGGGTGCCGGTGGCGGATTTTTGATCATTCCTGCATTGGTGCTTATGGCCAAACTGCCTATGAAGAGGGCTGTTGCCACGTCGCTGGTGATCATTGCCGTAAAATCTTTGATAGGGTTTATTGGAGATATTCAAAATCTCGAAATCAACTGGGGCTTTCTTCTTGTTTTTACTGTGATTTCTATTGCAGGGATCTATGTAGGGATTTGGCTCAATAAGTTTATTGATGGAAAAAAGCTGAAGAAAGGATTTGGCTGGTTTGTGCTGGTGATGGGGCTGTATATTTTTTGGAAAGAAATTTTTTAAAGGATCCCCGAAAATGACATTTTCCGGGAACTTTTGTTTAATATAAATTCACGGTTAATGGAAAATCTTGATTTTGCACGTTTGCAGATGGCCTTCACCCTCGGGTTTCATATCATCTTTGCCTGTATAGGGATGGTAATGCCTTTTTTTATGGTCGTCTCCCATAAGAAATGGCTCAACACCCGGAATCCGTTATATTTAGAACTGACCAAAGCCTGGCAGAAAGGCGTGGCTATTTTCTTTGTTACAGGAGCAGTTTCAGGAACGGCGCTTTCTTTTGAACTTGGAATGCTGTGGCCGGAATTTATGAAACATGCCGGGCCTATTATAGGAATGCCTTTCTCGCTTGAAGGGGCAGCTTTTTTTGTAGAAGCCATTGCCCTGGGTTTCTATCTCTATGGGTGGAACAAACTACCTGAGAAATTCCATTGGTTTACGGGCATCATTATCGGGATATCGGGGGTTGCATCAGGAATTTTGGTGGTATCGGCCAATGGCTGGATGAATGCGCCCACAGGATTTGATTATGTGAATGGTGAATATATCAATATAGATCCGGTGCAGGCGTTACTGAATCCGGCGTGGTTCACCCAGGCCCTGCATATGACCTTAGCGGCTTTTGTAGCAACCAGTTTTGCCGTGGCAGGAGTACATGCTTTTCAGGTCTACCGCAATAAAAGGCCAGAACTTCACAAAAAAGCTTTTAAGATTGCTGTGGTGTTTGGTGCTGTAGCTGCTTTTCTACAGCCTTTGAGCGGAGATCTTTCAGCAAAAGATATAGCAGAACGGCAGCCGGTGAAATTAGCTGCCATGGAAGCTCATTACGAAACTGATACCAATGTGCCGCTTTATATTGGAGGAATTGTAGATGAAGAACAGCAAACAGTCTCTCATAAAATAGAAATTCCGGGGGCGCTTTCGTTTTTGGCTTTTGGCGATTTTGATGCCGAGGTGGTGGGGCTAAAGGATTTTCCGGAAGACGAGCTCCCGCCGGTGGCCGTGGTGCATTACGCTTTCCAGGTCATGGTGGGAATTGGAACCCTGCTTATGATAGCCGGATTGCTCTATTTTATTAGCCTGAAGTACAAATCGCTTTTAAAGCGGAAATGGTACTGGCTGCTTTTTGTTTTCCTGGCACCTTTAGGTTTTATAGCGGTAGAAGCAGGCTGGGTGGTGACCGAAGTGGGCCGGCAACCCTGGGTCATCTATGGCTTTATGAAAACCAGTGAAGCTGTGACCCCAATGCCAGGAATGGAATTCAGTTTTTACATGTATGTGGTAGTATACCTTGTTCTTGCCCTCACCGTTACCTGGTTAATGAGAAGACAAATCAAAGTTCTTAATGCTGTAAAAGATTAATTATGCTGTATGTTGTCCTTTTCTTCCTGTTGTTTTCCCTGTTGCTTTACGTGTTGCTTGGGGGTGCAGATTTTGGCGCAGGGATAGTAGAATTATTTTCTTCCCCACGAAATAAAAGAACCACCCGTGATACCATTTACAGGGTCATGGGGCCCGTTTGGGAAGCCAATCACATCTGGCTCATTATCCTGTTAGTGATCTTATGGGTTGCATTTCCTGCTTACTTTAATGTGATCGTGATCTATTTGCACGTGCCTTTTGTGCTGGTGCTGCTGGGTATTACCATGAGAGGGGTGGCGTTTATATTCCGTCATTACGATGCCATTGTAGACGAATCTCAGGTGTGGTACAACTGGATGTTTAGAATTTCCAGCCTTATTACACCGGTTTTTCTGGGAATGTCTTTTGGAGCTTTAATAGGCGGAAAGATCATTCTTGCTGAAGATTTCTCCAGTTACAGCTTTTATGATCTTTACATGCTACCCTGGTTCAATGTATTCACCTTGCTTGTTGGGCTCTTTTATGCTGCCCTCTGTGCTTTTCTTGCCTCCACATTGTTGATTGGAGAAACTGAGGGAGAGGTGAGAAAAATCTTCAGCCGCAAATCGGCTTATTTTACTATTGCCCTGGTTTTACTGGGCTTTATTTTGATCATTTACGGCTATGTGCAGGAGGTGCTGTTTATTCAGGATTTCATTCATAATCCTGTTTCTTTGGGTGCCGTTGGTATGTCGGCCCTCTTATTGATACCGCTATGGAGAGCCATCAAAAGGCAGAACAGGATCGCCAGCAGGTATCTTGCAGGCTTACAGGTGGTTTTCGTGTTATTCGCTGCCCTTTATGCCCATTTTCCCTATATCATTATTACTGCGGGGAAGGAATTAAGTTTACTGGAGGGGCTGCCTCCTCACAGCGTGATCCAAAATCTCGGTGTGATGTTGTTGATTGGAGGAGGGGTAATTCTCCCCGGACTTTTCCATTTAATGAAATCTTTCGGGATGATCAAGATTTTTAGAACAGGAGAAGATGAAGTTGGACAATAGATACTGGAATTTAATTTTTCTCTTGTTACCTTCCGGAAGATGAGCAAACCGAATTAAAATATTATTCAGAAGTATGGCTGTCCCACAAAAAGATAAAATTCTTGTCGCACTTCAAATTTTGCTGTTGCTCGTATGGATCATACCTGTAGAAGCATGGAATTTTGAATTGTCAGAAAACCTTCAAGGCCTGGGCTTAGCTGGTGCTGTGGTGGGTTTTGTACTGGTGTTGGTTGCTTTTTTTCAGATGAAAACCAGTCTATCTCCTTTTCCCAGCCCCCGTAAATCTGCAAAACTCGTTACAGGTAGCGCCTTTGCCTTTGCGCGACATCCCATTTATTCAGGTGTGATTTTTATGGCTTTAGGGCTTTCGGTGTGGTTTGGCTCGGGTTATAAGTTGGTAATCAGTTTACTGTTGTATATTTTCTTCTATTTAAAAAGCAGGTATGAAGAAAAGCTGCTTTTAAAGGTCTTTCCTGAATATGCCATGTACAGGAGGAATACCGGGAGATTTTTTCCTAAATTTAAAGGAAGAATTTGATTAGCTATGATGAAGAGATTTGGAAAAACTCCGACGGGGCATCGCCTGCAGCGGATAAAAAACTCCCGGCACTACCGGGAAGGCAGTTTTAAGAATGTTGAGGTAACTTCGGTAAATCCGGATGATGCTTCAATGTTCACCATCCTCAAAAAGATGATTTTGCGACCTTCTTCTGTAAAACCTGCAGGAGAGTTGCCACATTTAAAAACCGACCTTAAAAATCTCGATCCCGAAAAGCCACAGCTCGTGTGGTTTGGGCATTCTTCTTACTTGCTTCAAATTAATGGCTATACTGTGCTGGTAGATCCGGTTTTTAGCGGCAATGCTTCCCCTTTTCGCTTCTTCGGAAAAGCTTTTGAGGGCGCAGATGCTTTTAATGCTGAAGATATGCCGAAAATAGACCTGCTTATTATTACTCATGATCATTACGATCATTTAGATTACCCTAGTATAAAAAAATTGGAGCCAAAGATCGGGAGGATTGTAACCTCTTTGGGCGTAGGAGAACACCTGGAAAACTGGGGTGTCAAAAATGGCAAAATTGATGAGCTTGATTGGTGGGAGTCAAGGGAGATACAGACTGATGTTCGGGTTAGTGCCACCCCATCCAGGCATTTTTCAGGCCGCGGTATTAAGCGGGCCCAAACCTTGTGGTCTTCTTTTGTGCTTGAGATCTTCGGTTTAAAAATTTTTATTGGCGGAGATTCGGGATATGACAGGAGTTTTAAGAAAATAGGAGAAAAACATGGCCCCTTTGATCTTGCGTTGCTGGAATGTGGACAGTACGGCGAATACTGGCCCCAAATACATATGTTCCCGGAGCAAACCGTACAGGCAGCACTAGACCTGCAGGCAAAAACAGTGGTTCCCGTGCATTGGGGAAAATTTGTGCTTTCTTACCATCCATGGAATGAGCCGATACAAAGGTTTGTAACAGCGGCAAAAAAGGCAAACCTCAACTTCATTTCTCCACGAAATGGAGAACCTGTAGATTTTACTTCAGTTTACCAACAGGAAGCCTGGTGGCTATTTGATAATAAAGATGAAAAATATGAACGAGAGTCAGCAACATTGGGATAAGGTATATTCAGAAAAAGCACCAACCGAGGTGAGTTGGTATGAGCCTATGCCACAAATATCCCTTGAGCTTATAAGAAGCTGCGGAATTTCTAAAGACGCAGCAATAATAGATATTGGGGGAGGAGATAGCTTCCTTGCCGAATTTCTGGTTTCTTTAGGATATACAGATGTGACAGTAGTAGATATCTCTTCAAAAGCTATAGAGCGGGCAAAAGAGCGGATGTGCGAAAAAGCCGATGAAGTAAAATGGATCATTGTCGATGCTTCCAAGTTTGAACCGGAAAGGAATTACGACCTGTGGCACGATAGGGCTGCGTTTCATTTTCTTACCGGTGATGATCAAAAAAAGGATTATTTGGAAAGGGTACAAAAGGCAGTAAAACCCGGTGGTTATGTTATTATGGGAACTTTTTCGGATAAAGGACCCGAAAAGTGCAGCGGACTTGCAGTACAGAGATATTCTGTGAATGACATATGCCAATTCTTTGAGAAGGAATTCAGCATGTTGAACGGAAAGAATGTAGATCATCAAACACCTTCAGGCGGAACACAAAATTTTACTTTTTGCAGTTTTCAGAAGAAAAAATAAATTAGAAAAGAGATGAAAGAATTTTGGAACGATAGGTACAATAGTGAAGAATACATATATGGAGAGGTGCCTAATGAATATTTTCACTCGCGGTTTACTCAGTTCGATCCCGGGGAAATATTATTTGCTGCTGAAGGAGAAGGCAGAAATGCCGTTTTCGCAGCTAAATGTGACTGGAAAGTAACTGCTTTTGATATAAGTGCAGAAGCCAAAAAGAAAGCTGAAAAACTTGCTAAGAAACATGAGGTCGGGTTGGATTACCGGGTGGGGGAACTGCCAGACCTGGGGTTTGAAAAAGGGGATTTTGATGCCGTAAGTTTGGTTTATGCTCATTTTCCTGTAGAAGTTAGAAAAAATTATCACGAGTTATTGATCTCTTATTTGCGAAGGGACGGGTTGATATTCTTTGAAGGCTTCAGCAAAAAGCATAAGATCTATCAGGAGAAAAATCCGGCAGTTGGAGGTCCAAAAGATGAAGCTTTATTATTTTCTATGGAGGAGATAAAACAGGATTTTGGAAGTCTCAAATTCCTGGAATTGTATGAAACCGAAGTAGATTTAAAAGAAGGGAATGGGCATGACGGCCTGGGAGCAGTGATACGCTTTGTAGCCCAGAAGAAGTAATTATAACCCGCAGTAAAATCGACTCAACTGCGGGTATTTAATTTTTAAAAAGTGATCTTAATTTCCTGCCTGCCCTAAAAATGGAGGTTCCGAATTGTCTAAGCTTTCTTCATATTTGGCTTTTCCGGCATCCAGAAACTCTACGAATTCCTGTACGTCAAGATCATATGCTCTTGGAGGAGAAAGTAACTCTTCATTGTCTCCAACCAGGGTGTAGTAAGGCTGCGCGTTGGCATTAAGCTTCTGGATCATGAAATCCATGTTCTGTTTGCCAATGGTCTTTTTTATTTTATTATCGTAAACAGAAGTGTACCATTCTTCCCTGGGGAGTTCTGTTTTTTCATCCACATACATGGCGACCACTATGTAATCTTCTTTTAACCTTTTCAAGACTGCAGGATCACTCCATACAGCGGCTTCCATTTCCCGACAATTCACACAGCCGTGGCCGGTAAAGTCTATAAAAATGGGTTTATTTTGCTTTTTTGAGCAGGCAAGCGCCTGTTCGTAATCAAAATATCCTTTGATGCCATGGGGCAGTTCGAGGAAATCGTCGTACTTCGGCTGTTCACATTCTGCGGCAAGTGCGTCCTGTTCCGAAGATACATCTGTATTCAGGAGTTGAAAATCATGGGTACTCATTGGCGGTAGGTAACCTGCGAGTGCTTTTAAAGGTGCACCAAAGAGTCCGGGGATAAGATAGACCACAAAACTAAACACCAAGATTGCGCTGAGCAATCGTGATATAGAAGTGCTTTCAGATTTCTGTTCATGTGGAAAAATGATCTTTCCTAAAAGATAAAATCCGAGCAGAGTGAAAATTACGATCCACAGGGCCAAATAAATTTCCCGGTCAAGGAGGTTCCAGTGATAAACCTGGTCTACCATACTAAGAAATTTAAGCGCGAGCGCGAGTTCCAGAAACCCTAGAACAACCTTTACAGTATTGAGCCAGCCGCCACTTTTAGGCAGGGAACTAAGCCATCCCGGGAAGATCGCAAAGAGCGTGAATGGAATTGCAAAGGCAGTAGAAAAACCTAACATTCCTATTAAAGGTTTAATTGCCTGTCCACTGGCGGCTTCCAGTAAAATAGTTCCTGCGATGGGACCTGTACAGCTAAAGCCAACAAGTACAAGTGTAAAAGCCATAAAAAATATACCTGATAAACCACCTTTATTGGCCTGCGTGTCAATATTATTCACCAGTTTATTCGGCAATCTTATTTCAAACAATCCAAAGAAGGAGAGAGCGAATAATACAAAAATCGCAAAGAACAAAAGATTGGGAAGCCAGTGTGTGCTTAAAAAATTAGCAAAACCAGCTCCAAATATTAAAGCGAAAACCGTTCCTACGAGGGTATATATAGCTATGATTGAAACACCATAGATAACCGCATTCAAAATTCCCCTTGAGCGGCTACCGCTGGATTTTGTAAAGAATGTAACGGTCATGGGGATCATGGGAAAAACACAGGGAGTAAGCAAGGCTGCCAGTCCTGCACCAAATGAGATGAGGAAGAAGGTCATTAATCCCATCCATCCTTTTTCTTCTTCCACAGGCTCGAAGGTGTTGGTAAACGGCTCCAATTCTGTAAGAGGTGGTTGACTTGAAGTGTTAGAAGGATTTACAGTATTTGCTGCTGCACCTGCTTTTTCCCCTGAAAGGTCAATAGAGAACTCCGATTCGTAGGGAATACATTGTCCGGTCACATCTGAACAGATCTGGTAGGTAACACTTCCCGAGATCACCGGTTTTTCCCCAATGAGTTTGATCTTATGCTCAAAAATCGCTTTTTCGATAAAGTAGGTAACATCTCCTTCCCAGATTTCTTCATATTTTTCTTTGGGCTCTACCGGTATGATCTCTCCCAAAAGTTCAAATTTTTCGGAAGGATCAAAATTGAATTCTGTAAGCATTGGCCCCAGGTTGGGATCAAAATCACTAGAGTACATGTACCAGTCCTGAGGTATATCGGCAGTAAATGTTATGATAACCTCATCTCCCGGTACAGCATCATTATTATCTGCCTTTACCTGCCATTCCGGTGCTTCCTGCACCTGTGCTACGTGAGGAAGAAATGAGAATAATGCCAGCAGGAGGCTCAAAAATTTTGTTTTCATGAATTCTTTTTGATTAAAGGAAAGGCTACCGGGTTAGGGTAGCCATTTCTCTATTGAAGCTCGGTTAGAAACTGTTTGAAATCTTTTGTGTCAAAATCCCCCATTCCAAGATGGGTAAGTGCAAGATTACCATCGGCATCTATCACATAGGTAGTGGGAATACTGCGGGTAGAATACATTTGGGGTATTGGTCCTGCAGCTTTATAGATCTCAAAACCGTAACCTTTTCTATCCTTAAACTTTTTAGCTTTCTCAAAGTTTTGATCTACAGAGAGCATTATAAATTCGACATTGTCGTCTTTCACATCCTGGTAAAGCTTATTAATTCCTGGCATCTCAGCGATACAGGGAGGACACCAGGTGGCCCAGAAGTTTAGAAAAATAACTTTTCCGCGAAACTGCTCCATATTAACTTTTTCACCTTTGGAATTGACCAGGTTAAGGTCCAGGACTGCACCTTTGGCCGGAGTTACCGCAGCTATATCAGCTTTTTCTTCAATTTTTGGGTCCATAATTCCGGTGGCTAAAATTCCACGTTGCAGAAATCCAAACACCTCTGTGTGCAGGCCGGTGACAAAAAGGCCAATCAGGACTGCTCCTATAATTCCGTATTCTATTAAATTCTTTTTCAGTTTCTTATTCATGATAAATTCGTTTTTTGTTGATATTATAATTCAATACTTAAATAACCCTTCTTTTGTAATTCAAAGTTGTAGAGAATACCGTTTTCTACCACATTTAAGCTCTGGTGCAGTTTTTCGCGATCCACTCCAAACTTTTTCAGGGAGAAACCACATGCATTTATGGTAACATTTGCCTGCCCGGCCTGCGAGATGAAATCCTTCATCATTTCTTCATTGGTGAGGTTTTGAACAGCCTTACCACAAACTACTACCTGGAAATCTCCAAAATGATGTCCGTCTTGTTTAGCAAGTTCCTGTGCCGCCAAAAGAATAGGTTTTAACTGGGGGACTTTTCTGGTAAGAACTACGTAATTCGTGTTTTCTGAAGGCTGTGTTTGCGCCTGAGTATTAACTGTAAATAATGCGAACATGATTAATATGCTGCTATAAAATATCTTTTTCATGATTTGTATTTTGAGGTTTATCGAAATCGTTTAATATGAAGAAAACAAGCCCGCCCATAATAGCGATGTTTTTAAATAAAGGGCCAAGGGTCGTGATCTGTCCTACCTGAATGGTCAGAGTAATCGGAATAAGAACGGCAAGTAAAACTACTGCTGCCCATCGGGTCCTGAACCCAATTAATAAACTTATTCCTGCCAGGAGCATCACAATTCCGGAGGCGATCACCATTACACGCGGTTCTCCAAAAAAATAGGCTATACCTTTAAAACTGGCCTGCTCTATTCGTTGCAGCGTTTTTTCCACTTTGAATAAATGGCTTGAACTCGCTACAAGAAATATCCCGCTTAACATCATTCGGAAAATTTGTACCGAACGACGGCTCACTAAGGTTGTAGTGGTCATTGTAGTAATTAATAAAATGAATGTATAATGGCTGTGATAATCTGCAGAGAGCCAGATTTTCAGCCGGAATAATTTTCAGGAATTGAAATTAAACCCTGGGGGGCGGATAGAATTTGTTCCGGGAAATAGAAAAAATCCCCGGCGCCCGGTAACTGTGTTTTTTGAAGTTGTCGTGGGTAACAATATTGACCTCCTCGTCCGGCTTAAAGTCAAAAGCCACCTGGCATAGGTAGTCAAATTCAAAATGAGATTCTAAATCTGCCTGTGCAAATTCATCTGGAGAATCCTTGTCCAGTTGCTGTTTAGGACACATTTTATTTACCAGGGTAACTTCAGAAGCATTTAAAATGATCCCTAAGAGTTTTGCATCTATTGAGACCATCTTTCCAAAGAAAAGAAGGACCAAAAATGCCGCTATGTAGTTTTTAAAACCCATGAGGAGCAAAAGTAATAATTGATCTGAAAAATATGTGTCACATTTGTTACATAAGTTTCATAGGGTTTTGGGAAGAACAGCATTTTAGGTAAATTAGAGGTTCGAAACAACCGTAAACTAAATTAAAACTTATGAAAACCAAATTTGTCAATTCTCTGTTATTTTCTGCAATTTTCTTGTTTTTTGCCTGTGGTGAAAGCACAGATGTAGTGGAATCGGGAACTTACCAGGGAACAATTCAGGAAGTAGAACCCTCAAAGACAGAGATCTATGTTGAAACTGATGAGAACCAAATCCTCGAACTCTATTTTAGCGATAGTACAAGCCTTACCCGTGATGGGAACAGCGTTGAATTCTCTACTTTGAAAGAGGGCATGAAAGTGGAAGTTGAGGTAGAAAAAGAAGGGAAAAGACTTAATCCATTGGCGGTTAGGGTCCTCGAATAAATATGGAAGAAATACCCGATTTTTGGCGGACAGAGGTTTTTCATCCTCTGTCTGTCCATTTCCCCATCGCCTTGCTGGTGGTGGCTTTCTTGTTTAAGGTAATAGCGTTAAGATACTCCCGCGACCTATGGGAGCGGGGAGGAACTGTTTTACTTATTGCCGGGGTTATTACAGTGTGGATCGCTATTTTTACCGGAGACCTTGCAGATGGTATAGTTTCAAGAAAAATTTGTGATCCTACTGTTTTAAAAGATCATGAAAATATGGCCTGGACTACTGCCTGGCTTTTTACTGCTGGCCTGGGAGTAGATCTTTTAAGGCAGCTTAAATATCCTATTTTTAATAATATATTATTCAGAATAATCCTGATCCTCTTGCTGGCTACCGGCACCGGTACCCTTACTTATACCGGACACCTTGGTGCTACTTTGGTTTATCAACAGGCTGCAGGGGTTTATGTTCCCTCAGGCAACTGTGCTGAATTTGAATAGAATAACAGCTGTAAATTTCGAAAAATATCTTCTGTAACCCTTGTTACGTATCATCCTGCCAAAAAAGGGTATTTTTGTCCTGGCTTTTTATGGGGTATACCCGTAGCTGAAGAATTTAAAATATACATCATGAAAATCAAACAATTTAAAGATAGTCCCCTTGCACACTACTCCTATGCCATAGTAAGTGATGGGAAGATGGCGTTGGTTGATCCCAGTAGAAATCCTTTACAGTATTATCGATATGCTGAAGAGGAAAATGCACAAATTGTGGCAGTTTTTGAAACCCACCCCCATGCCGATTTTGTTAGTAGTCATTGCCAGATCCACGAACAAACAGGTGCTACTATTTATGTAAGTAAACTTCTTGGTGCCGATTATGAACATAAAGCTTTTGATGAAGGAGAGTCGCTTCAAATGGGGCAGGTAACTTTTAAAGCAATAAATACCCCGGGACATTCCCCCGATAGTATCACTATTGTTGCTGAAGCTAATGAGAAAACTGCTTTATTTACTGGTGATACCTTGTTTATAGGTGATGTTGGCAGGCCCGATCTTAGGGAAAAAGTGGGAAACATGACTGCGAAAAGGGTAGAGCTTGCAAAGGCCATGTACCACACTATTCAAAACAAATACAATGATCTGCCGGGCGAGGCATTGGTTTATCCCGCTCATGGCGCAGGATCGCTCTGCGGAAAGAATATGAGCACAGATTCCAGCAGTACCCTTGAAAACGAACGTAAGTACAACTGGGCATTTCAGGAGCAAACAGAAGAAAAGTTCGTGGAAACCATTTTGCAGGATCAGCCATTTATTCCGCATTACTTCGGATTTAATGTAGATGTAAACAAAACCGGAGCCGAAAATGTACAGCAGACAAAGGCCGCTGTTAAGCTTCAGCTTTTGGTAGATAAAGTGGAAGAAGGGATCACTGTTGTTGATGTACGCGATGCCGACACCTTTAAAAAAGGGCATTTACCGAACAGCATTAATATTATGGCCCGTAGTGAAAATGACAAGTTTGAAACCTGGCTGGGGGCTATCGTTAAACCGGAAGAACCTTTTTACCTTGTGGTAGACAGCGTTGAACAGGTAGGCGAAATCCTGGAGCGAACTGCTAAAATAGGCTATGAAAAGCAGGTGAGAGGCGTGGTAAGCCTTTCACGTAATTTATTGGAAAGTTCAGATAGTTTCGATTTGGAAGATTTCAAAAATAATCAGGAAAAATACAACATTGTAGATATCCGGAATGATAGTGAGGTAGCCCAGGGAAAGATCTTTAAAAGTGCTATTAGCATTCCTCTTAATGAACTAAGGGAGCGTTCTAATGAAATTCCTGCAGATAAGCCTATAGTAGTGCACTGTGCCGGTGGGTATAGATCTTCGGCAGGGAGCAGTATTATTGAGAACCATTTTCCGAAGACCAGGGTTTTTGACCTAAGTGAAGACATTAAGAAATTCAGTTAATCTTCAAAGATGAAGTTTTATACTAAAATTCCGAAGCGGATTAAATATTTCTACCTGCGCGAACTTGTTCAGTATAAACAGGCTTTGCGGCAGGGGGATTTTATCCATGCATGGCACCATCTTGAGCGGGCGCATATCATTGGGCAGGCTTATCCCTGGGAACATTCTTATGCACATTGGCTTATGCTAAAGTTTGGTATAGGTATAAAAGATGCTAAAGAAGTACTGGGACAATTGCCCCGGCTGCTTATTGGAGGTGTAAAATCTTTTGTGGGTAAAATTCCTTTGGGAAATACGGGAGGAGCTAATGTCCCCCCTTTACAGCCCATGCCAGTGCCACAGGATATTCAGGAACTTTTCAGGTAATGAGGCTTGAAATATTGAGTGGAAAAAGTCACCTTTGTGTGGCTTTTTTTTTTGCCTATAATTCAAAATTTCCTAAAATTCCCGGATTATTATTTTTTATATTTACCAAAAAGCGCATAAAAAACGCATAAATGGAAGAAAAATATAAAGTAAAGGTAAACGGGAGCATGGAATTCGAGTTTACCCGGGAACAAATAGAAGCTCTTGATCTACAGGAGAATAATGACGGGCCTGGCCACGTGCTCCACAACCATCGATCATTCACAACCGGTCTTCAAAAATCCGATTTTTTAGATCGTTCTTACACTGTCAAAGTCAATTCTTCACCCTACGAGGTGAAAATTTTCAATGAACTCGATCTGCTCATTGAAGATATGGGATTGAGCCTGGCCGCCGCACAGGTAATCAATGATATTAAAGCACCTATGCCCGGAATGATCCTGGATGTACAGGTAAAGGCAGGGGATGAGGTAAAGGAAGGAGATTACCTTTTAGTTCTTGAAGCTATGAAAATGGAAAATACCCTGACTGCGCCACGCGACGGAGTGGTAAAAACAGTTACGGTCGAAAAAGGGCAAACGGTAGATAAAAACCAGTTGCTTATTGAAATGGAGTAAAACATAAGTTCCGGTTTTCAAGCACCAATTTCCAAATTAAAAAATCAGAATGAAAAAGATACTTATAGCCAATAGGGGCGAAATTGCCCTTAGAATTATGAAGACGGCCCGAAAAATGGGAATAAAAACTGTCGCAGTATTCTCTACGGTTGACCGTAACGCACCTCACGTAAAATTTGCAGATGAGGCAGTATGTATAGGGGAAGCTTCTTCAAATGAATCTTACCTGCGTGGGGATAAAATTATTGAAGTCGCAAAAGATCTTGGGGTTGACGGGATCCATCCCGGCTACGGCTTTTTAAGTGAGAATGCCGGTTTTGCCGAAAAAGTGGAGCAAAATGACCTTACATGGATTGGCCCGGGTTCTAAAGCAATCAGGGTTATGGGCAGCAAACTGGCTGCAAAAGATGCCGTAAAAGATTACGGTATTCCCATGGTTCCGGGTATCGATAAAGCCATCACAGACCCCGAAAAAGCCAAAAAAATTGCCGCTGAAATTGGATTTCCAATCTTGATCAAAGCTTCGGCCGGAGGTGGCGGAAAAGGTATGCGCGTGGTGGAGGAAGAGAAAGATCTTGAAGACCAGATGAAGCGGGCAATAAGTGAGGCAGAATCGGCTTTTGGAGATGGTTCTGTTTTTATTGAGAAATATGTGGGTAGTCCGCGGCACATCGAGATACAGATCCTCTCCGATACTCATGGAAATTTTCTGCACCTGTTTGAACGCGAATGCAGTATTCAAAGACGCCATCAAAAAGTGGTAGAGGAAGCTCCTTCAGTTATCCTTGATGAAGATTTGCGTCAAAAAATGGGAGAAGCTGCAGTCAAAGTGGCTAAAGCCTGTGATTATGTAGGTGCGGGGACAGTAGAATTCCTCATGGATGAGAACAGAAATTTTTATTTCCTGGAAATGAATACCCGCCTGCAGGTAGAACATCCTGTAACCGAATTGATCACCGGGATAGATCTGGTTGAGCAGCAAATTAAGATTGCCCGGGGAGAAGCTTTGGCTTTTTCCCAACAGGATCTAAAAATTTCGGGTCATGCTTTAGAGCTGCGGGTCTATGCTGAAGATCCGCTCGAAGATTTCATGCCCAGTGTGGGGGTGCTCGAGAAATACAAGACCCCGTCTGGAGAGGGAGTGAGGCTTGATGATGGTTTTGAAGAAGGTATGGAAGTGCCTATTTATTACGATCCTATGCTGGCAAAACTTATTACCTACGGAAAGACCCGTGAGGAAGCTATTGAGCGAATGCTTCAGGCGATAAACAACTATGAAGTAAGAGGAGTGAGTACTACGCTTCCCTTCGGAAAATTTGTGTTTGAGCACGAAGCCTTCCGAAGTGGAAATTTTGATACTCATTTTGTAAAGAAATATTATTCCGCAGAAAAGCTGGAATCCCAGACCCGTAACGAAGCCGAATTGGCTGCATTAGTTGCATTAAAACAGTATTTACAGGACAGGGAGAAATTGAGATTACCCAACAAGTAAAACCAGAAGCAGAATTTTATGAGCGACAATACAAAAAAGCTGGAAGAGAAAATGGCCGAAGCTCTTAAGGGCGGTGGCGAGAAAAGAATAGCAAAACAACATGAACAAAAAAAACTTACAGCCCGTGAGCGTGTAGATTATTTACTTGATGAAGGTTCCTTTGAAGAAATTGGTATCCTGGTAACACATCGTACTACCGATTTTGGGATGGAGGAGCAGCAGTATTACGGCGACGGGGTGGTGACCGGTTACGGAACTATAAACGGCAGGCTTGTCTATGTTTTTGCACAGGATTTTACCGTGTTTGGAGGGTCCCTGTCTGAAACCCACGCCGAAAAGATCTGTAAAGTTATGGACCACGCGATGAAAGTGGGGGCTCCTGTTATTGGCCTTAACGATTCCGGTGGGGCGAGGATTCAGGAAGGTGTGAAATCTTTGGGAGGTTATGCAGATATCTTTTACAGAAACGTACAGGCTTCAGGAGTTATTCCGCAAATTTCGGCAATTATGGGTCCCTGTGCTGGCGGTGCAGTTTATTCCCCTGCCATGACCGATTTTACGCTGATGGTTCAGGATACCAGTTATATGTTCGTTACCGGGCCCAATGTGGTGAAGACGGTAACCAATGAAGAAGTGACTTCCGAAGAATTGGGAGGCGCGAGTACGCATTCTACTAAAAGCGGGGTGACACACCGTACTGCGGCAAATGATATTAGCTGTTTGGAAGACATAAAAAAGCTGCTGAGTTATATGCCTCAAAATAATAAGGATTGCCCTGAAAAACTGCCTTATGAATTTGGTGATGAGGTGCGTGAAGAGCTCGAATCTATAGTGCCCGATAGCTCGAATAAGCCTTATGATATGCATGAGGTGATTCAGGGAATAATAGATGAAAATACCTTTTTTGAGATCCATAAAGATTATGCCGACAATATCATTGTGGGCTTTGCAAGACTGGGAGGCAGGAGCATTGGGATTGTTGCCAATCAGCCAATGAGCCTTGCTGGTGTCCTGGATGTGGAGTCTTCCAGGAAAGCGGCGAGGTTTACACGTTTCTGCGACTGCTTTAATATTCCTTTACTCGTTCTTGTTGATGTGCCGGGCTTTCTGCCGGGAACAGACCAGGAGTGGAACGGGATCATTCTTCACGGCGCAAAACTGCTTTACGCTTTAAGTGAGGCTACTGTTCCAAGAGTAACTGTAATTACCCGAAAAGCCTACGGTGGCGCTTATGATGTGATGAACTCCAAGCATATTGGGGCCGATCTTAATTTTGCCTGGCCTACCGCCGAAATTGCCGTGATGGGCGCAAAAGGTGCCAGTGAGATCATCTTTAGAAAAGAGATTAAAGCTGCGGAAGACCCCGAACTAAAACTTTCAGAAAAAGAAAAGGAATATGCAGAGAAATTTGCAAATCCTTTTAAAGCGGCTCAACGCGGATTTATTGATGAAGTTATCAAGCCAAAAGACACGCGTAGAAAATTACTGAAGGCTTTTAGTATGCTCGAAAATAAGGAAGTGCTGCGCATAGACCGTAAACATGGCAATATCCCGCTCTAGTTTTTCAATATACAATAGTCAATATTCAATATGAAATTTGAAAAGATCGTTTGTGTCGATTATACTAAACTTGAACCCTGGGCCATGGAAGAGCTTCAGGAATTGAGTGAAGAGAAGATTGGAGTATACAATAATGTTCCCGATTCTAATGAAGAACTTCTGCAGCGGATTGGAGATGCCGATGCTGTTGTTGTTTCCTGGAAAACTGAAATTCCGGAGGCAGTTATCAGGCAATCGCCAAACCTGAAATATATCGGCATGGCCTGTAGTTTGTACGATGACGAATCGGCTAATGTCGCAGTGAATTTTGCCCACAGTAAAGGGGTAACCGTTACCGGGATAAAAGATTACGGAGATCCCGGTGTGGCCGAATTCATAGTTTCGGAACTGATAAGGTTATTTCACGGCCTTGGTAAACATCAATGGCAGGAAATGCCTGTGGAATTGACCGGTAAAAAAATCGGGATTATTGGATTTGGTGTGACGGGGCAACTGTTGGCCAAATGTCTCAAACCCTTTGAGCCAAAACTTTATTATTACAGCCGTACCCGCAAAAAAGATCTCGAAAATGGAATAAGTTACCTGCCCTTGCAGGAGTTGTTACAAACGGTAGATGTTATTTCCTTTCACCTTCCGCGAAATACGGTACTTCTAAGCAGCGCCGAATTTGACATTTTTGGCACCCGAAAGATCCTCATCAACACTTCTCTTGGTCTCCCTTTTGAAGAATCAGCATTTCAGGACTGGATAAAAAGGGAACGGAATTTTGCCATTTTTGACGGGGATGGGAAGAAGGAACTTTCAGAAGAAACTGAAGGGCTGCCGCGGGTAATAACGACAGATAAAAGTGCGGGATGGGCTGCCGAAACCCAAAGAAGGCTTTCAGAAAAAGTGCTGCAAAATGTAAAAGATTTCCTGAAGTAATCCCGGTATCAGGTTTTCTAATGATTTGCTCAAAGGGGTGAGTATGGGAAGCCTTATCTTTGCCTAAAATTTTTTATATGGAAATGATCCTTGAACCCTGGCCGTGGTATGTAGCGGGGCCTTTAATAGCGTTAGTAATGTTCCTGCTTATTTTTATGGGTAAGAAATTTGGAATGTCTTCCAATCTTGAAACCATGTGTACCATTTGCGGGGCAGGTAAGAAGTCAGATTATTTCAATGTAGACTGGAAAGCCAGCCGCTGGAACCTGCTGGTAATCGTGGGAGCAGCAATTGGAGGGTTTATAGGGGCGCATTTGCTGTCAAACGGCAATGCGGTGAATATTTCTGAAGAAACCGTATTAAATCTGCAAGAACTAGGTTTTATGAGTTCCGGGGAAGCTTATCTCCCGGAGAGGCTTTTTAGCCTTGAAGCTCTGGGTAATTTTCAGTCAATTATGATCCTGTTAGTGGGTGGAGTATTGATAGGTTTTGGAGCCCGTTATGCCGCCGGTTGCACTTCGGGTCATGCTATTTCTGGTTTAAGCAACCTGCAGCTGCCTTCATTGATTGCCGTAATTGGTTTTTTTATTGGTGGCCTTGTAATGGTTCATTTATTATTCCCAATAATTTTCTAAGATGAGAAGAACAGTAGGATATATATTGATAGGGATCTTTTTTGGGATTGTGATGTACAAATCTGAAGCTGCTTCCTGGTTTCGTATCTATGAAATGTTCAGGTTTGATTCATTTCACATGTACGGCATCATTGGTTCGGCATTAATTTTAGGAATTATTGGAGTACAAATTATCAAAAGGAACAACCTAAGATCGTTTTTTGGAGATCCCATAAAAATAGCCTCTAAAGAAAGAGGCTTCAAAAAGTACTTTTTTGGAGGTATTATTTTTGGACTTGGCTGGGCTTTGGCCGGTGCCTGTCCCGGGCCCATCTACACGCTTATAGGTGCAGGTTATGTCTCAGTCATTGTGGTGCTTCTTGGCGCCTTGGGGGGCGCTTTTCTTTACGGATTACTTCGGAAGAAGCTGCCGCATTAATAGTTGAGGCAGGCAACAGGTGATCTTCCGGAAATAGAAAGCTCGTAGATCATGCCTTCGCGCCATTTTATACCGTCAAGCTTCTTAAATTGCAGTTTTTTCCGAAGTAAATTGCAAATTTCAGGCTTTTCGACTGCAACACTAACATATTGAATGCTTTTGTCTTCAGAAACAGAAAAGAAGACAGTAATAGAATGTCCTTCTTCAAGATTTTGATTGGCATCCCGAAGTATATGCTCAATTTCGGCAGAAAGGCTGTTGAGGTCGTAGATCTTTTTAGATCCTTCAGCATAAATAACAGTGCTTACACTAATTATTAAAGTCAGCAGTAATAATTTAAAACGTTTCATAGCACATATCTTTAAAGTTAGTAATCAAATTTCTTCGGGGGATTTTGATGTTTACTTTAAAGACTTTCTGAAAATGAAATCGTTACATAAAATACAGGTAATTCCTGTAAATCTTTTCCTGTTAAAAATGAGGTGTCAAAAATGCTATTTTTGAAGGGTATTTTCCTGGGACAGGTAAAACGAAGGAAGGGAGATATGAAACTTTACCGCCAGCAGCCTTATTACTATCACGGTGACCGAAGTAATGATGTAAATCACATCTTGCGCCATTCCCAATTCATAGAAAAAGATAAAAGCGAGGCCTCCTACAATACAGGCGGTAGCGTAGATCTCTTTTCTAAAGATCACCGGGATCTCGTTACATAAAATGTCTCTTACAACGCCACCAAAAGTTCCTGTCATTGTTCCCAGGGTAATGGAGATAATGGGGTTGAGGTCATTTTGTATACCCAATTCAACTCCTGTTATTGTAAAGATTCCCAAGCCTATAGAATCAAAGAGGAAAAGAGATTTTTTGAGGTGGTCCAGTTTTTTTCTGAAGATTATAGCCAGTATGGTTACTAAACCTATAAGGTAGATGTAGATCGTATTTTCCATCCAGGTAACCGGGGTGCTGCCTATAAGGATGTCTCTTATGGTACCTCCACCAATAGCCGTTACAAATGCGATGATAAAAATTCCGAAGAGATCAAGCCGGCGGTTCATTGCCGAAAGTGCACCCGAGATTGCGAAGGCAACAGTTCCTAAAAGGTCCAGGATATTAAAGAAGGACAGTTCGATCATACCACAAAGGTATGGTAATAGCGGGAGCTTCTAAAACGGCTTATCAATGGCATAAGTTATTGCTGTATAACAAATCTGTATGTTTAAAATTCCAGGTTTCTTTTAAAGTTACTACTTTTACATCAAGAAATTTTTATATCATGAATGAAACCAGAGAGAGAATCAAATGTCTTATAATAGGCTCGGGTCCTGCGGGTTATACCGCGGCCATATATGCTGCGAGGGCAGATCTTCACCCCGTAATGTACACAGGGATGGAACCCGGCGGGCAGTTAACTACCACTACCGAAGTTGATAATTTTCCTGGCTACCCCGAGGGGATTGACGGTCCTGCGATGATGATAGACCTCCAGAAACAAGCCGAAAGGTTTGGTACCCAGGTGCGCATAGGGATGGTGACCGAAGTGCAGTTTAGTAAAGAAAAAGGTGGAGTGCACCAGGTGTGTGTTGACAATTCAACCTGGGTTGAAGCAGAGACTGTGATTATTTCAACAGGGGCTACGGCAAAGTACTTAGGGCTTCCAAGTGAGCAGCGTTTAAGAGGCGGCGGTGTATCGGCTTGTGCTGTTTGTGACGGATTCTTTTACAAAAACCAGGAAGTTGCAATTGTTGGAGGAGGAGATACTGCAGCCGAAGAAGCTACTTATCTTGCCAATATTTGCACCAAAGTGACTATGCTGGTAAGAAAGGACGAACTTCGTGCTTCAAAAGCTATGCAGCACAGGGTTTTCAATACCAAAAACCTGGAGGTAAAATTCAATTCTGAAGTTGATGAGGTACTGGGAGAGCAGGTGGTTGAAGGCCTTCGAATAGTAAATAATAAAACAGGTGAAAAAGAGGAGATCAAGATCACCGGACTTTTTATCGCTATTGGGCACAAACCAAACACCGAAATATTTAAGGGACAACTGGATATGGACAGTACCGGGTACCTGATTACCAGCGGGAAAAGTACTAAAACAAATATACCGGGTGTATTCGCATCGGGCGACGTGCAGGATAAAGAATACCGCCAGGCAATTACTGCTGCAGGTACAGGATGTATGGCTGCACTTGATGCCGAAAGATATCTTGCTACAGTAGAGAGTAATGAAGAAGTAAGTACAAAATAACTTTTGGAATTACTTTAAAAAGTAAAGAAATCGTCTCATTTACCAGAATGAGACGGTTTTTGTTTTGCAATAGTTTTAAGTCAGGTTTTGGAATTTTTCTTTGTAAAAAAAAAAGGAGAGTGATCTTTAAGCACCCTTCTTTCTAATATTTTGTACCAGGGCATGTAATCTAAACTCTAATTCTACTTTTTCCGGTATCAGCAGTAAGTTGTAGACTTTAAATTCAAAGCTCATTTAACTGATAATCAGTATTTAAATTCGATAAAACACTTCTGAATTAAAAGGATGAGAAGCCTAAAACGACAAAAAAATTGACTGCCTCAAATGAATGAAACAGCTTCTTGTTTTTGCAAATCATTGTAGAAGATCATTGCCTGGTTGAGCAAAGTCATAACCTTCTGGTTTTCTTTAATCCTGCCCTATCGCTACTTCTCGAATCCGCCCGAGGTGAAATAGCCCTCTTCATAATTACGTCAGGTTGTCGTGAAGCATCGGGAGTTTCAGCTTTTTTCTGGATCCTGAAATGAATTCAGGATAACGGCTATTTTCAAAAGTCTTGGCTCTAGCCTCTAGCAGCGCAGCGGTCTTGTCTCTCTAAAACTTATTCCCCTGCAAGTTTAATTATCACCTGCTGGTTCACTTCATGTCCGCCGTTAAAAGGAACGAACTTTAAATTTTTCGGGAATAATTCTTTTATCCGCATTTCTTCCGAAGCTAAAAAGTCTTTGTCTATAAAAGGATCTTCAGTTCCATAAACAAATTTCACCTGCCCCTCAAAAAAGGCAAAATCGGAGGGCTTTAATTCCGAAGGGATCCTGCCGGAATTCAGAATAAGCATAGAGGGCTTTATTTGTCTTTGGGCCATCCAGCGGGTAACGATGGAGACGCCCTGGGAGTAGCCGAAGAACACGAGATTTTTGGCATTTTTGAGACCTTCATTTTCATAAACTTCATCCAGGTATGCGAGCGCATTTTGAATCTCCTGCTGCGTGTTTTCCCGCGTGGCCCAGGAGGTGCCAACGTGTTCATATTTGCCGTTGAGGTAATATTTTGACGGTGCCTGTGGAGCAATGATGTAGTTCTTTTCCTGGTTGAGATGCCTAAAATACTTCAGGAAATATTTACTTAGGTACCCAATGCCGTGGAAGACCATCCAAACATTTTCTGTTTTTTTGGTTTGTTCATTCAGGGTGCTGTAGGTATTGACCGTTTGGTAAGAAACTTGCTTTTCGTTCATCATTTTCCGGTGGTTTTGTACTTTTACAAAGAAACCAATCTATTTGTTATGACCAATGAGGAAATTCTGGAGCTATCGAAAAAAGTTTCGAAAAATACGCTCATGGAAACCCTTGATATAGAATTCACTGAAGTAGGAGAAGACTACCTCATTGCCCGAATGCCCGTTACTTCAAAGGTTCACCAGATCGACGGGGTGCTGCACGGTGGTGCCTCTGTTGCCCTGGCCGAAAGCGTGGGCAGCCTTGCAAGTTATGTTTTTTTAGATACTAACGATTTTATTGTTCGCGGTATAGAGATCTCTGCCAATCACCTAAAAAGCGTTTCTGAAGGTTACGTTTTTGCCAAAGCGACTTACCTGCATAAAGGCCGCACCACGCAACTTTGGAATATAAGGATCACAGATGAAGCTGAAAATCTCATTTCTGTAGTGAAACTGACCACCATCACCCTCCCGAAAAAGAAAAGTAATGCCTGAAGCTGAATTTTTTCAAAAGCTGGAGGAGCAATTCGAGAGCGCATTACCATTTGTAGCTTATCGAAAGCCGATACTAACTGGTGACAGGGCAACTGTCACTGCTTTTTTGCAGCAGGATGACGAGTTGAATTACACCGAAAATTTCACCGAAAGCGGCTTTGTTTTTGCCCCTTTTGACACTTCAGAAAAAGCAATTCTTTTTGCTGAAAATATTTCGGAAAAACTCCATTTTGAGCAGGTGGTTTCTGAAGAAGGTACAGCTGTACTAACCTCTCAAAAAGGGCAAATTTCAGAAGAAAAAAAGTCAGGACATATTGAGCTGGTGAGGAAAGCAGTTTCTGTATTGAGGGCAGGAGAAATGGATAAAGTTGTGCTGTCACGAAGGGAAGAAGTAGAGCTGAAGGAGCAAAACAGGCAGCAGCTATTCAAAGAACTTCTTAAAACTTACCCTACAGCCTTTGTCTACTGCTGGTATCATCCAAAAGTAGGCTTCTGGCTTGGGGCAACGCCCGAAACACTGTTAAAAGTTGAAGGTCGCCGGTTTAAAACAATGGCCCTCGCAGGAACTCAGAAATATCAGGGGATAACAGATGTGGAATGGGGCGAAAAGGAAAAGCAGGAGCAGCAATTTGTTACCGATTCGATCATTGAAAACCTAAAGGCTTCGGGTGTAGAAGATCTGGAAAGATCTGATACCTATACTGCCCGGGCAGGAAATGTATTGCATCTACGGACAGACATTAACGGAGTGTTGGACAGTAAGACCTCCCCATGGGGTGGCCCCATAGTAGGTGTTTCCAGGGTTATCTCTGCCCTGCATCCCACCCCGGCGGTTTGTGGTCTTCCAAAGGAAAAGGCTAAATCTTTTATCCTTTCAGAAGAAAATTACGATCGGGAATTCTATACCGGATTCCTTGGAGAGCTGAATTTGCAGAAAAATATGCAGCGAAGTAGAACCAGAAGGAATGTGGAGAACCTGGCCTATCGCGCCGTGAAGAAAGAAACTAATCTCTTTGTGAATTTGCGTTGCATGAAAATAGAAGATAATAAAGCTGTACTTTTTATTGGTGGTGGCATAACCAAAGACTCTGTGCCCGAAGATGAATGGCAGGAAACGGTGAATAAGGCAGAGACCATGAAGAAAGTGTTGTTGAAATAAAAGGAACCTATCTCCTCACCAGACCTCACAGGTTTTAAAAACCTGTGAGGTCTAAATTGGGTCGTGGAGGAAAACAAGATAAATGAAATACCCCAAAATACCTGTTGCAAGATCAATTGTTGCCCTTTGCGAAGCCAAAGGAATCCATCATGTGGTGATCTCTCCCGGCTCTAGAAATGCGCCGCTTACCACGGGCTTTGCCCATCACCCAAACATAAAGACTTATAGCGTGGTAGATGAGCGCTGTGCTGCTTTTGTAGCTGTTGGCATGGCCCAGCAGCTGCAAAAACCTGTTGCTGTGGTTTGCACCTCGGGTTCGGCTTTGCTCAATTATTATCCGGCGGTGGCAGAGGCTTTTTACAGCGACATTCCATTGGTGGTGATCTCTGCCGACAGGCCTGTAGAGCGCATTGACATTGGCGACGGACAAACAATTCGCCAAAAGAACGTTTTCGAGAACCATATTTTATATTCGGCTAATTTATATTCAGAATTAGTGCTGGAAAATGAGGCGAAAGACAAGAAACTTCAGCAGAAGCAGTTTGAGAGTCGGAAGCACAACGAGCGGGAGATCAACCTGGCACTGAATAAAGCCATAGAAGAAAAAGGTCCGGTGCATATCAACGTTCCATTTTATGAGCCGCTTTATGAGACGGTAGAAGACGTAGAGGTGGATCCCATCCAAATTCTACCGGAGATCATTGAAAGAACTTACTCTCAAAACCAGTTGCAGGCTTATGCCGACCTTTGGAACAAGGCAGCGAGAAAGATGGTCATTGTTGGAGTGTCTTCCCCAAATCTAGTAGAGCAGCAATTTCTCGATAGGCTGGCAAATGATCCTTCAGTAATTGTATTTACTGAAACCACTTCAAATGTGCAGCAGGAGAAATTCTTTACTCGCATTGATACCATTATCGGCCCCATTGAAAAAGATGAAGACAGGGAACAGCTCTTTGACAACCTGCAACCCGAAATCCTGCTCACTTTCGGCGGAATGATCGTCTCAAAAAAGATCAAGGCTTTTCTACGGAACTATCAGCCGAAACATCACTGGCATGTAGATCCAAAAAAGGCATATAATACCTTCTTTTGCCTGAACAAGCATTTCGAGACTTCAGTAAATTCATTTTTTAACCAGTTTTTTCCGCTCACTGAAATTTTTGAAAGCAATTATGCCGAATACTGGCAGGAGGTGCGAAGCAGAAGAAAGGTAAAACATGAAGATTATATGGGCAGGATCCCATATTCTGATCTTAAGGCCATGCAGCTTATTTGCCCTGCCGTGCCCGAAAATAGCATTGTACAGCTGGCAAACAGCTCTACAATCAGGTATGCACAGCTCTTCAGGTGGAAAGAGAGCCTAAAAATATACTGTAACCGCGGGACCAGCGGGATTGACGGCAGTACTTCAACTGCGGTGGGAGCTGCAATAGTTTCAGAAGCACCGGTTTTGATGATCACAGGAGACCTCAGCTTTTTTTATGACAGCAATGCGCTGTGGAACAATTATATTCCGAAGAACTTTAGGATAATCATCTTAAATAACGGTGGGGGCGGGATCTTCAGGATACTTCCGGGAGATAAGAATACTGAGACCTTCGAAAAATATTTTGAAACCGTTCATCAACTCAATGCGAAACCTATTTGTGACCTCTACGGATTTGAATATTCACAAGCCCAAACTTCCGAAGAAATAAAGGAGCGCTTAAATGCCTTTTTTGACACCTCAGACCAGCCGAAGGTCCTGGAAATTTTCACGCCTCGAAAGGTTAATGACGAAGTGTTGCTGGAATATTTTAGCTTCGTGAAATAGCCGTTTATTATAAGTAACTTTGCCAAAAATTATTTTATGCTTGCCATTGGAGAATACCACACCCTTAAGATAGATCGCGATACGGAACCTGGCCTTTTTTTAAAGGATGATGAAGGGAACGAGGTACTGTTGCCTAACAAATACAAACCAGAAACTTTTGAAATAGGAGATGAAATCACCGTTTTTGTCTATCTGGATCATGAAGAAAGACCGGTGGCAACTACGCTTAAACCTTTTGTGAAGCTTGATGAATTCGGGTTGTTAAAATGTGTGGAGGTGAGCGAGATTGGAGCTTTTATGGATTGGGGCCTCGAAAAACACCTTTTTGTGCCTTTTAAAGAGCAGGCAGTTAAAATGCGGCAGGGTGAGCGCTATCTCATTTTCTGCTATCTTGATGAGCTTACCGAAAGATTGGCTGGGTCGAGTAAACTGGATGCCTTTCTTGATAATTCTGAACTCACAATTAAACCTTTTGAAGAGGTAGAGCTCATTATCGCTAATCCTACTGAATTGGGATGGAATGTGATTGTGAACGAGATACACAAGGGCTTGCTGTATAAAGATGAAGTTTTTCAAAAATTGCACGTTGGCGACAGGCTTAATGGATATGTGAAAAAGACCCGGCCCGACGGAAAGATAGATATTACTTTGCAGCGTCCCGGCTACCGCAGTATTGAACCTAATGCGCAGGAACTGCTAAACCTTATTGAAATAAAAGGTGGTTTTTTAGCCTTGACCGATAAATCTTCGCCCACAGAGATTGAAAAAGAGGTGCAAATGAGCAAAAAAAGCTTTAAACGTGCCCTTGGTAATCTTTACAAGCAAAGGAAGGTTGATATTAAAGACAACGGGATCTATCTTAAAAAAGGAGAGTAATAAGGAGAGACATAAGCTCTTACGCCTGAACGGGAGCGGTAAGGGCTTTGTAATATTGGCGACCGCATTTCTTCATAAGCCGGTATTTTCTTTTGTCCGCTAAAAATGTCATAATTAGAACTTCGGTCGTGTACCCTGATGTCATTGGTAACTTCTATAAGAGCCTTTTCACCCTGGCTTATGGTAGGTGCCGGGGATTCCATTTCAACTAAAGCCGCTTCTTTTGCATAGCGTTCTTTTTCCATCATAGAAATAAGGTTCACCTGCCTCTTCTGTACTTTTTTATCAAAACTGATTTCTTTTAATGAAAATCGATTTTCGGGGAAATGGTTTACAGGAACAGAAAGCCCTGGCTGTATTCTGGTGTAGTTGATAAATACTTCTTCAGGCGCAGGGAAATTAGCCTGATCAAATTGGGGAAAAGGATTTGTACCTGAAGAATTCAATTCCTGGGAATAGCCACTTACACCAAAAATGATCAAAGTAAGAAGGGTTAGGATTTTATTCATGTTACCTATTTGATACTAACTAAGCAAAAATCGTACAAATTTTTCATTGTTCCGAAAGATAAAGCTTTTCTTGCGGCAGGTTTTATTCCCCAAGGAAAATATAAAAGCCTTATTTTTGAGTAAAATTAGATCACTATGACCAAACCAGATTATAAAACAGCAAAGGAATACGAAGATATCACCTACCAAAAGTGCAACGGCGTGGCACGTATTGCGTTTAACCGTCCCGAGGTTCGCAATGCCTTTCGTCCTAAAACTACCAGTGAGCTCTATGATGCTTTTTATGATGCCCAGGAAGATACTTCAATAGGAGTGGTGCTGCTTTCTGCGGAAGGGCCTTCCCCAAAAGATGGCGTTTACAGCTTTTGCAGCGGGGGAGATCAAAAAGCCCGTGGACATCAGGGATATGTGGGAGAAGATGGAATGCACCGTCTGAATATTCTTGAAGTACAAAGGTTAATTCGGTTTATGCCAAAAGCTGTGATTGCGGTTGTGCCGGGTTGGGCCGTGGGAGGAGGGCACAGCCTGCACGTAGTTTGTGACCTTACCCTTGCAAGTAAGGAGCACGCGATCTTTAAGCAAACCGATGCCGATGTTACAAGTTTTGATGGCGGATATGGTTCTGCATACCTTGCCAAAATGGTTGGACAAAAGAAGGCACGCGAAATCTTCTTTTTAGGAAGGAATTATTCGGCACAGGAGGCTTATGAAATGGGAATGGTGAATGCAGTTATTCCGCATGAAGAACTGGAAGATACGGCTTATGAATGGGCACAGGAGATCCTGGCTAAATCTCCTACCTCAATAAAGATGCTGAAGTTTGCCATGAACCTTACCGACGATGGCATGGTAGGGCAACAGGTGTTTGCCGGAGAAGCTACCCGTCTTGCTTATATGACCGATGAGGCCAAAGAAGGTAGAAACGCTTTTCTGGAAAAAAGAAAACCTAATTTTGATAAAAAATGGATCCCGTAGCCTCTTCAGAATTTTCAAATTTTGAGTTGGAAGTAGCTTCCCTTCCCAGAGTTGAGGAGGTGAAGCTGCATCCCATTTCAAAAAAATATCTTGTGAAGTTGCAGGTGGGTACCAGCATCTCCTTTATGTTCTTTGCTGTGGGATTGTTCCTGGGGTATACTTTTTTATCTGCTCAATTTCATACTTATCTTTTCTGGGCCGCAATCCTGCTGGTCCTCCTTTTTGGATGGTCTATTTTTAACAACGTGATGTATGTTAAGAAGAGCGGTTATGCCTTGCGGGAACAGGATATAATTTTTAAACGCGGCTTTTTGTTTGAAAAAACCACAGTAGTTCCTTTTAATAGAATTCAGCATGTGACTGTAGAGCGGTCTTTTCTTGATAAGATTCTGAATATTTCTTCTTTAAAAGTATTCACCGCCGGAGGATCGGGTAGCGATGTGAGTGTTCCCGGAATAAAACCTGAAACAGCTACCTCTCTAAAAGAGGAAATTTCAGGAAGAATTTATAACCATGCCTGATTATTATTTTTCGGAGCCACAACGGCAATCTGGCGTGGGGCTGGTATTGATCTTTGCGACCTCTCTTTACCATATAGGGAGAAACTTGTGGGTGCTGGTTTTTTATTTTGCCTTTAAAGAAGTAGATCAGCGAATGCTGTTTTTTGGCGGTGCGGCACTTATGCTGGTGCTGTTGCTAAGTCTTGGCTACAGCATCCTTTATTTCCTGAATTTTAAGTTTCATCTTGACGAGAAGAATCAGGAGTTTGTGCTTCAAAAAGGGGTTTTTTCATCTGACGTTATTAATATTCCCTTTGAGAAGATTCAGCAGGTAAATTTCCGAAGGAATATTCTGCAACGCATCATTGGCGTGTACAGTGTGGTTGTAGAAACAGCAGGAAGCCAGGACAAGGAGGTCGAGATTAAAGCACTATCTGAAGAGAAAGCTAATCTCCTGGCCGAAAAACTCATGGCACGTGCCGAAGAGGAACGTGCTGAAACTTCCGTAGAAGTTGAAGAAGACCCTGAAAAAATACCTGCAACTACAGCAAAGGCTGTACCTCAATGGGAGCATAAAGTTCAATTATGGACGCTTGTAAAATTAGGGCTTACCTCCAACTATCTTCGTGGGGTTGGTATCATAGTGGCTTTTTATTTTACTCTAAGGGAGCAATTCATGTTTAACGATGAACTTGCGGCGCAGCTTCAGGAACCGCAGGTGTATTTTTCTCAGGGTAAATACCTCTTCATTATTTTTCTATTGCTGGTGGGGATGCTGTTAACGGTTGGGGAGACAGTTGTAAAATATTTTGGACTTCATTTGCAGAAGTATAAGGACACCCTACAGGTTGAAATGGGGCTGCGTAACAATACAAAGGTTAATTTAAAGGCCAGCAGAATTCAATTGCTGCAAGTGCTCACAAATCCTATTCAGAAGAAAATGGATCTGTTTCAGGTAAAGATCTCTCTTGCCAGTAGTGAGAATGATCTTGAAAAGAATCAGGTGAAAATCGCCGGTTTGCCGCCTAAAGTGGTGCAGCAGGTCAAAAATTATTTTTACCAGACTGAAATACGGGAGAATTTTAGAGTTAAACCGAGTAAATATTTATTGATTAGAAGGATCTCCCGTGGATTAATTCCTTTGGTCATTCTATCGGGATTTTTATTTTTTTATGCCCAACTTGTTATGCTTAGCTGGGTTGTGGGTATAGCTTCAGCATATGTTGTGCTCCTTTGTATTTATAACTTCTACTACTTTAGAAGGCTACAGCTGGGAATTTCAGAAGAGTTTTTAATAAGATATTCGGGAGTTTGGGTGCAGAAGGAAGAATACCTTGAAGTTTTTAGGTTACAGGCAGTTTCAGTTTCACAACCTTTATGGTACAAAAAGAGAGGTTTGGTAAACCTTACTTTCCATTCTGCAGGTGGAGATGTTGATTTTCCCATGGTGAAAAAGGAGGAGGTGCAGCCTATTCTTAACTATTTGATTTACAAGATCGAGGTGACCGAAAAAGCCTGGATGTAAAATTTTCTGAATTTCTTTTTGAAGTATTCAATTTCCAAAGTTCTGGATATCAAAAAATTATCATTTTCTCAGTTATTTGTCGGTGTAATGAGTTGAAAATTAATTGTTTAATTATTTGTGTTTTCTGGTTGGTATGATTTAACTTTCAGGTAAAACTTTTGCCTATGAAAAAGCTATACTTGATTTTTGTACTATCGGTCACCTTTGTGTTGAATTCCTGCAGCTTAGATACTATGCAGAGTAAACTTGATGTAGAGGGCGAACATGGATATGACTTCCGGGAAAGTAGAGCAGCCTGGAAAGATTTAAAACGGGAGCAGGAAAATTCCTATACTTATACTATCCTCGTACAATCCTGGACAGGGTATGGGAGTGAAACTACCATTGAAGTAGAGGAAGGAAAGGTTAAAAAGCGGTATTATGTGGCTTTTATAATTTCAGAAGAAGATGGTTCGAGAACTGTTACCGAAATTTATGAGGAAAACACCAAAAAAGAACTTGGAAGCCACGCTTCAGGGGCGCCGCCATATACTATTGATCATCTTTACACAACCTGTCTTTCAAAATATCTAACTGTTGATCACGAGACCAATAAAATCTTTTTTGACACCAATGATGACGGGGTCATGATGCTTTGCGGATATATGCCTGTAGGTTGCCAGGATGATTGTTTCAGAGGAATAAAAATTTCAGAATTTAACTGGAAGTAATCAATGTAAAAAGCCACGAGTGCATTGCAGTCGTGGCTTCTTATTTAAGTATGATTATATTTTACTTTAACTGTGGAAACTGTGCAGGATCTACTTCATTCATGATCTCATATACCTTCTCAAAAATGTCTTCTACAGAAGGCTTTGAAAAATAATCACCGTCAGTTCCATATGCAGGGCGATGATCTTTTGCAGTGAGCGTTTGCGGCTTGCTGTCGAGATGTCTCCAAGCGTTTTGTTCTTCCATAACTTTTTGAACGATAAACGCTGAAGCTCCTCCTGGCACGTCTTCGTCTATAACCAGTAACCGGTTTGTTTTGGCCACACTTTTCACTATATCTTGATTGAGGTCAAAAGGGAGCAAAGACTGCACATCAATAACTTCAGCATCAATACCCACTTCCTGTAGTTCTTTTGCTGCCTGTTCTACCAGTCTTAACGTAGAACCATAAGAAACAAGGGTAATGTCTGTACCTTCCCTCATGGTTTCAACTACGCCCAGCGGTGTTTTGAACTCACCTAAATTAACGGGCATTTTTTCCTTTAAACGATAGCCATTAAGTGATTCCACAATGAGTGCAGGCTCATCACTCTCGAGTAAGGTGTTGTAGAAACCAGCTGCTTTGGTCATATTGCGGGGCACCAGGACGTGTATACCACGAATAAGATTTAAGATTCCGCCCATAGGGGAACCACTGTGCCAGATACCTTCCAGGCGATGTCCCCTGGTCCTGATAATTAACGGTGCTTTTTGTTTACCACGCGTTCTATATTGAAGGGTAGCTAGGTCATCACTCATTATTTGGAGTGCGTAAAGCAGGTAATCGAGATACTGGATCTCAGCAATAGGGCGTAAGCCTCTCATGGCCATCCCAATTCCCTGTCCCAAAATTGTTGCTTCACGAATACCTGTATCGGCAACACGCAGTTTCCCGTACTTTTCCTGAAGACCTTCCAGTCCCTGGTTAACATCGCCAATTTCTCCTGTGTCTTCTCCAAAGATGAGGGCTTCAGGATACTTATTGAAAATGCTGTCAAAATTTTCTCTTAAGACCAGCCTTCCGTCTACTTCTTTAGAATCTTCTCCATAAGAAGCTGCGACGGGCTGTACGTTAAGAGCATTATATTTTGAAGTACTGTGTAAGTGGCTGCTGTATTGCGGCCGCACCTCCTCTGTGTACTTGTCAATAAACTGAATCAATTCCTGTTTTGCGGGAGAACTCTCTCCTCTCATATATCTTAAGGCCTTACGGGATGCAACTAGAATATCTTTTTTCAAGGCTTCCCTGTTCTCCTGAAGTTCCTTCTTTAACTGAAGAATAAAGCTTTTATTCTGGCTGCTTTCGGCTGCTCTTTGGAGTACAGGGAGTACATCTTTAACTTTATTCTTTACAGGAGCCATATGCGCTTCCCAGGCGGCTTTCTTCCCGTCACGCACCTGTTTCTTGATGTCTTTTTCTATTTCTTGAAGTTCCTGATCTGTTGCTATGTTTGTGGCAATCATCCATTCCCTCATCTTCACATTACAGTCATGCTTCCGTTCCCACTGAAGCCTTGCTTCACTTTTGTAGCGTTCGTGAGACCCTGAAGTAGAATGCCCCTGAGGCTGGGTAAGCTGCTGAACGTGGATTAGTACAGGTGTGTGTTCTTCACGTGCAATTCGACTGGCATTCTCGTATGTTTCTATGAGCGCCGGATAGTCCCAACCATTTACTGCGAAGATCTCGTACCCATTGTTTTCTCCTTTGTCTCGTTGAAAACCTTTAAGTACTTCCGAAATATTCTGCTTGGTAGTTTGATGTCTCGCATGTACCGAAATTCCATATTCATCATCCCATACATTCATTACCATAGGTACCTGAAGTACACCTGCCGCATTGATGGTCTCCCAAAACAGGCCTTCACTGGTACTTGCATTACCAATAGTTCCCCAGGCAATTTCATTTCCGTTTCTGGAAAATTTATCGGCATCAATACCTGTCACATTTCTGTAAATTTTAGAAGCCTGTGCAAGACCTAAAAGCCTTGGCATTTGGCCTGCAGTAGGAGAGATGTCTGCGCTTGAATTCTTCTGTTGGGTAAGGTTCTTCCATGTCCCGTCTTCTTCAAGACTGTGGGTAGCAAAGTGCCCTCCCATTTGTCTACCTGCAGAATTGGGTTCGTGTTCAATATTTGTAGTGGCGTAAAGGCTTGCAAAGAACTGCTGAATATTAAGAGCCCCAATAGCCATCATAAAAGTTTGGTCACGATAGTAACCTGATCTAAAATCGCCATTTTGGAATACCTTAGCCCAGGCCAATTGTGGTACTTCCTTCCCATCACCAAAAATTCCAAATTTAGCTTTACCCGTAAGCACTTCTCGTCTTCCGAGGAGACTGCACTCCCGGCTGGTTACCGCCAACTTGTAATCACTTACCACCTGCGCCCTAAAATCTTCAAAAGAAATTTCACTTTTTGAGGAAGTTTCACTCTGCATAACACGTTTTTAAAATTACCACAAATGTAACGAAAACAATGATTAATTACAATTCAAAAAAAATCAGTAAAAATTGTTTTTTAATAAAATAAGCGGCTTCTGATTATCATATTTTTAGGTAAACGTTAAAATAAAGAGATTCACTAAGAAAATCCTAATCATTTAGAACCATTTTCTCGTGATAAGCCTTCCCAGAGTTTTTATATCGAGAGTTGCAATGAACCTGATTTTTTGATCATAATTACCTTCATTAAATTCCCAGCCTTCACTGGAATGTACAGGTAAGAAGATTTCAAAATAATTTTGCACCAGGCTAAGTCTTATTCCTGAATCGTACAAGAGTTTTGCCGATTGATTTTTGTTTTTTATTACACCAACATCACTATAGGCGTAAATCCACTTCCAAATGGTGGTGCTTCCGTTTACTGTAGTAATCCATTGGTTTGCAAACTGTGGCTCAAGGGTAGATTTAAAGCCTCCTTCGGCCATGATAATTTGCTGACTAAAAATACCTGATGTTTCACTTCTTCCGTAGTAACTGTAATCAAAGAGGTAATCTGTAGGACGATCTAGTGCAAAACTGAAATAATCACTGTTTGGCATATCGTTGTAAAGAAAGGCTCCTCCAAAGAAACGAAGATTTACCTGTCGGTCATTTTTCAAAAGTTTTCGGTATTCTACAGTTAAAGAAGATTTACTAAACTGCTGTGCGACCTGGAAATCTACTGAACCTGAGAAATGAGTAACCAAGCCCGGGTTACTGTACAGGTAGTTTATATTGAATACACTATAATCGGGCACTTCAAGATCTGTAAGGTCATTTTCATCCCGATAAACGTTTACATTACGGATAAGAATTCTCTCCTTAGGGCTTTGCCTCATATAGGAATCCCTAAAATGCAGGGATAGGTATGGATTGAGCCTTTGGTACATGAGATCGTAGCCATACGAGAACCTGCTTCCTGATATCCCGTAGTTGATCATATATAAATCTTCATCAAAGAAAATTTTGTGGGAAAGACCAGCGCTACCTACAAATGTTTTACTTCTGGAGGCATATAGAGGAGATAGGTTATATTCAAAATTTCGATCTAAAATAGTTTTATTATACAACTTTACACCTAAAGCGAGCCCGTCATACAGGTTGTACTGGAACTGTGGCATAAAGAATACCTGCTGGTATCTTGGGTCTTCAACATCTTTTAAAAGCCGGAATTGGAGAGGACGATTCATTATGCCTCCCACTGTTCGGTAATTATTTCTCCTGTTTATTTCGGGTACAATCCCTTCATGATTAACAGCGACCTGTTTTACTCTTGATGCCGGAATGTGTACAGTGCGAACCCCGGGAGAATGTTCTACCCAGGTTTTGTAGACAACTTCATTATTGTTAAGTCCATAAACCTGAATAGGAACGTCTGTCTCTGTTTTGTTGCGTAAAGTAATTCGCAGTGAGTCACCCTCTTTGGAAAGACTTCGTATTTTAAAATCTATCTTATTTTTGGTAGAGACGTAGTCATCAAAGAACCATTTTATGTCTTTACCAGCATTTTCTGTAAGAATGCGCTGAAAATCTTCATCATCAACTGCTCTCAGTTTATATTGTTCAAAGAACTCTTTAATGGAATATTGTACGGTATTATCTTCAAGAAATTCATCCAGAAGGCTAAAGCCCACTCCCGCTTTGAAAGGATTTGCAATGTTTTTATTGAACTTTGTTAAAGAATCTTGCGGAGCGTTTAGGGGCTGGTCCATGTGCTTTCTCGCAGCGAACAGGTACATAAGAATGAATTGATCATTGAAATCAAGAGTTGAGGCATGAAACCAACGAATGCCAATAACATCACTCAAACTACCCAATAATTTTAGGTCTGGATAATATTGATCCATATACTCCATCATGAGGTATATTTGAATACCATCAAAGATCCATTTGTCTTCCCTGGGGTTTAACAGCAGTGAATTTTCGAGATAATTCTCGGTAAGGGTTTTTAATTGCTTGAGTTCATAACCAAATCCGTCGGGAAATGGTCTTAAGAATTTAGGTAATTGATTGAGACCGTATACCGGGTTTGAAGCATAATCCTGCTGGGTAGACAGTATAATAGGATGAGGGTAGGAGCCTAGATTTGTCTGGAGAAAATCTACTATCCTGTTTACATACATGGATTTCATCCCTGGATTGGCACCACTGGCTGTAATGTTTGTTAGCACGTGAAGGCTATCTACTTTGATATCATCAAAAATGACCTCTGTAGTGAGGTGTAACTCTGCATCAAACCTTTCCTGGCCTGATAGAAAAACTGTTTTCTTATCTTCGTGGGGAACAATTTTTTCCCTTTTTAAAGCAGAAATAAGAGCCAGGTTAGAAGGAAGGGTAAGCTCAACTTCAAAATCGAGCTTTGGAAGGTACAGGTCGTTCATGTTTTTATGACTGTACACCTTCCAGTTGTCCTTGTACATTGCCGGAGCAATGAACCAATATTTTAGTTGATAATTGCCTTTATTTCCGTAGCCGTAACGCGTAAATTCATTGTGGGGAATTTTAATAACGTAGTCTAGATTTATAACGTATTTCTCGTGTGGAGCTATGGGTTTTTCAGGAATAATTTTAATGATGTCTGGATGTTCTTCAGGACGTTCCCACGTTAGGATATTAGAAGTACTTCCTGTAATGGAATTTATAGTAGTTCCTCCTCTTCTATCTTCACGGGCAAAATGGAAGTTACGATCGTAATCTTCAAAGAACCTGCGAGCCAGGGGAGTTCGGGTATCTGAAAACGCGTTCATCCAGTCACTCATATAAACCTCTCGAAGTGTATCATTGCTGGTATTCCTGTACTCCAGGGTTTGCTGGATGTTCAGAGACCTCAGAGAATCATTGAGTTCTGCTTTAACGATTACATTATGTTGCCCAAAAAGAGCTAATGAGAGGAGGGCAAACAGAAAAAAGAGTGGAAGTTTTTTATTCAAATTTTTATTGTAAACAATAAGGTTAAAAATCATTAACGAGATGAGCTGCAATATATTATTTCAGGAAGTAAAACCTATACCTATGGGAAGATTTCCTGAGTTAAAAAAAAACAAAATTATAAAAGAAGCTGACAGGAGAATATAAAAACAGCCTTGTCAAAAAGGCTGTTTTAAGATCACATTTATTTTAAAATCCTAGAAATTAGGGCTTAGGTTGTATTCCTCATAGAATTTATCTAAAATCTCTATGACTTCATCGGCAGTATCTACCACCTGGATGATATCAATATCACCGCTGCTTATGTTTTGAAAATTATCTAATAGCGTGCTTCTTACCCAGTCGATTAAGCCACCCCAAAAATCTCTTCCCACCAATATAATTGGGAATTTGTCAATTTTGTTTGTCTGAATAAGGGTAATTGCTTCAAATAGTTCATCTAAGGTTCCAAATCCTCCCGGCATTACCACAAAGCCCTGAGAATACTTTACAAACATCACTTTTCTTACAAAGAAGTAATCAAAGTTGATATTCTTATCATTATCAATATAAGGATTGTCGTGTTGTTCAAATGGCAGATGGATGTTGAGCCCTACAGAAGTTCCTCCGGCAAGATGAGCGCCTTTGTTTCCGGCTTCCATTACTCCCGGGCCACCTCCTGTAATTATCCCATAACCATGTTCTACGATTTTTTTAGCTACCTCTTCAGTAAGTTTATAAAACTTGTGCTCTGGCTTTGTACGTGCCGATCCAAAAATTGAAACACAGGGGCCTATTTGGCTTAATTTTTCGTATCCGTTGACAAATTCTCCCATGATCTTAAAAATGGCCCAGGAGTCATTTGTTTTTATTTCATTCCAGCTTTTATTTCTTGTCTCTGTTCTCATAAAAAATTCAAATTGCGGACTAATTTAGTTCTTTTTGAAGAAAGGCTGCGGTGTAGCTTTTTTTGTTTTTGGCAACTTCTTCAGGTGTTCCCTTTGCTACTACTTTTCCGCCGTTTCTTCCACCTTCATAACCAATGTCGATGATGTAGTCGGCCATTTTTATTACATCGAGGTTATGCTCAATAATGAGTACGGTATTTCCTTTGTTTACCAGCCTGTTCAACACTTCCATCAAGACCCTGATATCTTCAAAATGCAAACCTGTGGTGGGTTCGTCCAATATGTAAAAGGTGTTTCCGGTGTCTCTTTTAGAAAGTTCGGTAGCCAGTTTTATGCGTTGTGCCTCTCCTCCCGATAGGGTAGTGCTTTGTTGCCCTAAAGTAATATAACCTAGCCCAACATCTTTTATAGTTTTTACTTTACGATAGATCTTCGGAATATTTTCAAAGAAAACCACAGCTTCATTAATGGTCATTTCGAGCACATCTGCTATCGATTTCCCCTTGTATCTAATTTCCAGAGTCTCGCGATTAAAGCGCTTGCCCTGGCATGTTTCGCACTCTACGTAAACATCGGGTAAGAAATTCATTTCAATGACCCGCAGGCCTCCACCTTTACAGGTCTCACATCTACCTCCTTTAACATTGAAGCTAAAACGTCCCGGTTTATATCCCCTAATGAGGGCTTCTGGTGTTTTAGCAAAGATGTTTCTGATTTCCGAAAATACACCTGTGTACGTTGCCGGATTAGATCGTGGGGTGCGACCAATGGGCGTTTGGTTAATATCTATAACTTTATCAATATGCTCCAGCCCTTTAATGCTTTTGTATGGCTTGGGTTTTTTTACTCCATTGAAATAGTGAGCGTTCATGATGGGGTAAAGGGTTTCGTTGATCAAAGTTGATTTCCCGCTTCCAGAAACCCCTGTTACAGCAATCATTTTTCCTAAAGGAAAACTAACCGAGACATTTTGAAGATTATTTCCGGTTGCACCTTTAAGATCGATCTTTTTACCATTACCTTCCCTTCTCACTTTAGGAACCTCGATTTTCATGCTTCCATTGAGGTAGTTTGCCGTGATGGTATTGTGTTTTTTAATCTCGTCGGGTGTGCCCTGGCTTATAATTTCACCGCCATGCCTGCCAGCCTGTGGACCAATGTCTATAACATAATCGGCGCGTTCAATCATATCCTTATCATGTTCAACCACAATAACCGAGTTCCCAAGATCACGAAGGGAGGTAAGAGAATTAATTAGTTTTTCATTGTCCCGTTGATGTAATCCTATACTCGGTTCGTCCAGGATATATAGTACGCCTACCAGTTGGGAGCCAATTTGAGTGGCCAACCTTATTCTTTGAGCTTCTCCTCCCGAAAGGGTTTTGGAACCGCGGTTCAGGGAAAGGTAATTAAGGCCAACATCAATTAAAAATTGGAGACGAACGCTAATTTCCTTAATAACCTCAGCAGCGATCTTTTGTTGTTTTTCTGAAAGGTGTGCATTAAGATCATTAAACCAGTCGGCAAGATCTACAATATCTATTTGAGCCAGTTCTGCAATATTTTTTCCATTGACCCTGAAGTAGAGAGATTCTTTTTTTAAGCGGGTACCTTCACATTCGGGGCATGTTATTTTGTCCATATAATCCTTTGCCCAGCGGCGGAGTGAAGAAGACTCGTTTTTTTCGTAAGTCTCTTCAATAAAAGTGGCAACGCCTTCAAAATCTATCTTATACTCACGTGTTATTCCAAGGGTCTTAGATTCTTTAGTAAACTTTTCCTTTCCCCCATGCAGGATCATGTTTAATGCATCTTTGGGAATTTTGTCCACGGAGTCTGAAAGGCTAAAGTCAAACCTTTCAGCTATTAACTGAAGTTGGTTGAAGATCCAGTTCTTTTTTTGAGGGCCATGAGGGGCAAGGGCTCCGTTTTTTATGCTTATTGAAGGATCTGGAATGATCTTTTTTTCATTTACTTTATGAAGTGTACCTATGCCATTACAAACAGGACAGGCTCCTTTAGGGGAGTTAAATGAGAAGTTATTAGGTTCAGGGTTTGGGTACGAAATCCCGGAAGAAGGGCACATTAAATTTCGACTGAAGTACTTTATGTCGCCATTGTCCTGGTCCATCACCATTAAGACATCATCACCATGATACATTGCGGTTTTAATACTTTCAAATAACCTTTTGTTTAAGTCGTCATTTGAAGAAATTTTTAAGCGATCAACCACAATTTCAATATCATGGATCTTGTAGCGATCCAGCTTCATTCCCTTTACAATATCCCGAACTTCTCCATCTACCCTCACTTTAACAAAACCCTGTTTTGCTATTTGCTCAAAGAGCTCTCTGTAATGCCCTTTTCGGGACCTTATTATAGGAGCTAGTATATTCACTCTTTTTCCTTCAAAATTCTGGAGAATCAAGCTGGCGATTTGCTCGTCATTATAACTCACCATCTTTTCGCCAGTTTGATAACTGTAGGCATCACTGGCTCTGGCAAATAGCAACCTTAAGAAGTCGTAAATTTCGGTAATTGTTCCTACTGTACTTCTGGGACTTTTGCTGGTTGTTTTTTGCTCAATCGCTATAACGGGTGAAAGGCCTTCAATTTTATCTACATCTGGTCTTTCCAGGCCGCCGAGAAATTGCCGGGCATAGGCAGAGAAGGTCTCGATGTACCTACGTTGCCCTTCAGCATAAATGGTATCAAATGCGAGAGAAGATTTTCCCGAACCAGAAAGCCCGGTAATTACAACCAGTTTTTCCCTTGGGATCTTGAGATCTACATTTTTTAAGTTGTGTACCCGTGCCCCAAGTATATCTATGTATTCTTCTGTAACTGCCATGAGAGTTTTTTGCAAGGCTGCAAAGGTACTGAAACTGTAGCTATTGAGAAAAGAGTAAAGAAGTGCCGGATAAGGACAAACTCGCCTATTATGTTAAAGTTATTCCTACAAATTTTCTATTCTGTTGAGCCTTACCTATATCATATTCTTAATTAATTGCTAAGAGCTGTTGCAAATTTTTTAGGAATTTGTGGGATTAATATTATTGTCTGAGTCATAGCCTGCATAATGGTCTTAAGAAGAGTTAGATATTTGTGTGTGGTAGATATAATGAGCCAAATTAAGGTATAATGGAAAGTTGATGACTGATTGAGACAAAACAAAGATTTGGCATTTTCAGAAGTCTAAAAGTGAGGTTTTACATTTAATCACTTTTTTCTTACAGGGGATTTAAACTATAAAATTATTCCGATTAAAAGTATCATAAAAAGAGCTTTTTACCGTAAAAATTTAAGTTAAAATGGTTCATTTGTCTATCACTGTTGTCATTTTAATTTATTGACCGTCAGTTATTTACTACACAAGTTTAGGATTTATTTTAAAGTAGCTTATATATCTTTACTACTGAAGATGACAAATAATTCGATCTAAAAAATGTCATTAAATTAAAAAGTAGGGGGATGGAAAAGAAAATATTACTACTCATTACAAAAAACCGGGATTTAGCTAATAATATTGAAAAAGAAGTAAATCACAATTTCACCACTGCCGAAGTTAGCAGTGTTCATTCCGGTTACTCCATGGCTCTTAATTTATTGCCAGATGTGATTCTCATAGATTATTCTTCTCTTGGTCTTGAAAGCCTAAAGAATTTATCCAGTTTTAAATCTACTCATTTCCTTAACAAAAGTTTACTTTTTCTCTTTGGTGATCTTGAGAACAAGAAGATTCTCGATAATAATTTTAAAGATGCCGTAGACGGGATCATTTACGATAGGGGATGCTACCGTTCTATTGTAGAAGAGATTGAAGAATTGATAGCAACACAGGGTTGTCTTACGCAATACTGGAAAGATTCCTTTATGGGATTGTTTAACTTATTGGAGTATCCGGTAATCCTTTTACAGGATGAAAAGATTGTTGCAATGAACGATGCTTTTAGGAATGACTTTTTTATTACTGGAAGACAACAAATCAAACTTACAGATCTGGTGGTCGGCAGGAACAAGCTTAAGGTGAGTGAAACCCTTAAAAAGTTCGTTAGGGGCAAGCACATGAAAGCTGTAACCAAAACTTCTCTTATTATGAATGAAAAGATTAGGGAAGCGAGAATAACATTTTCGAAACTTGACAAGCAACTTTCTGGTCAAATGATCATGATGATAAACTTCACCGGGAATGATTTTCCTCTTAAGGAAGAAGTAGGTAGCAATTCGGTAGAAATTGAAAAGTATTTTTCCGACTACTGCAAGGAGGAAGAGCAGTATTTTACTAAGAGAGAAAAGGAGATCATTTCACTATTGTGTAAAGGATATAAAACCAGAGAGATCTCAGAAACTTTATGCATTTCAGCTAAGACTATTGAGAAGCATAGGGCTAATATCATACGCCGCACACATTCAGGTACCATTCTGGAGAGTATAGTATATGCTCTTAACCATAATATGATAAAAGTTTGAGGAAAAGGAGGGTTTTCCCCCATTGTTAGAGGTTAAGATAAATCCTACATTTAACAAAGAATTTCCTTAGTTCCCCCCACCCATTTACTCCCCCATTTGATCTTTCGCCAGTGCGATTTGAAACAGCATTTATTGTTTAAATATTAATAACCATTCTAAATTTTTTAATCTAAAACCATTTAATTATGAAACACTTCAAATTATCCATGGCCTGGTTTGCGCTATTAGCATTAGTATTCACTTCATGTAGTAAGGAGGAAACTGATGTTATTAATGACAAAGACACAGTGCAATTAACTTTTGGTGCCATGCTTGGGGCTTTTAACAGTCAGAATAAACAGGCAACACCAGTAGAATGTAGAGAAAATGCTATACCTGCTTATGTAATGGTTGGAATATCTACAGATGAGGAGGGGACCACCTACATTGATGGAGGTAATGCAGAGAACCTTATTGAAATTGGCTTAACCAATAATAATGGTTCCTGGGAAACAACTTATTCAGCAGATTTAGAACTTCCTGAAGACACCTATTACTTACAGCACTTTGCTGTCTATGATACGAATGATCAGGTGCTTTGGGTAGCTCCCAGAGAGGGTGGGGCTTTTGCCAGTGAAGTTAGTGATGCTTTGCCTCAAACAATAGAACTAATTGGAGGTACTAAACCTTATATTGCTGTTGAAGTTCTATGCTTTATTCCAAGAGAAGAGGAAGCTTATGGCTATCCATTCTTTGATTTTGAGTTGGTTGAGGTAGAGAACAGCTATTGCATCTTTGTAAATTACTGTGATGACGCAACAGGACGAGAATATCCTGCACATTTCTCTGTAGAAGTATGGTCAGATGAGTTTGACGGAACAGAGGTAGTGTTAAGCAGTAATATGAATACAGTAACTATGCAGGGAAATAATCCAGCTGCTTCTGTACTATGTCTTGCTTTACCCGATCTTGGAGATGATACTTATTATGCACGTGTAACAGTGCTGAATCATAATCTTCTTCCATATGTTTCAGATCCAGATGCTGATTACTTTGAATTTACTTTCACTCAGGCTGATATTGAGGCCCAGGAACTTGCGGTACCTGCATATGAGCACGTAAGGTTCAATTGTGCACCGCCATATGGAGAGCCAACTTGTGAACCGGGAACAGTACTTGGAGATACCAACGGTGACTGTATTGTTGACTGTAGAGATACAGATTCCTGTGAGCCAGATGAATGCGTGGTGCCAGGAGATACAAATGGTGACTGTGTTGTAGATTGTAGAGATACAAATACCTGTAATTCAGGTGGATGTGGAGATACTGCTTACATGTACGGAGACTATATTCTATCAGATCATTACAATAGCAACAACTGGGGATGGGGACTTCTCATTGATGGTGTTGGTGTAGATGCCGAATATTATGATGAAGAGAATGATAATTGGGTAATTCCTTTTTGGGCAGGTGCAGGTCAAAATGATACTAGCAAGGCCTGGAGGGCCGGTGATGTCATTATTGAACTTGATGATGATGGAGAGCAAATTCATGTGACTATTGATTTGTATGACGGTGTTACTGTTGGAGATACTCACTTCTGGTTTAATGATGATAACGAGTGGCCGGAGAAGCGCGCTCCAGGGCAATTCGATCTTCATAAGGGTTCTGAACTTTTAAGCTATAGTTTCCCTGTAGATGGCGAAGGTCCATATACTTTAATCGTACATGCCGGGGACGTGTGTCACGAAGACTTCTAGAAAGAATAAGATTCCTCCGGATCAACCGGTCCGGAGGAATTTCTTTATAATTTTTATTAACCATTCTAATTTTTATTAATCAAACACAATTTATTATGAAAAATTTTAAAACTTCAATTGCCTGGCTGGCAATGTTGGCATTAGTTTTTACTTCCTGTAGTAAGGAAGAAGCAGGTGCTGTTTCAGATGATCCTGAAACGGTACAATTGACCTTTGGGGCCTTATTAAATTCCTTCAATCAACAAAACAGACAGTCTGAAGTTGAATGTAGAGATGGAATTGATCCTGCATATGTTGTTTTGGGAGGTACTACCTCTGAAGACGCTGAATGGGGTAGCTATGAACTATTCGAAGTAGGTTTAAAAAACAACAATGGATCATGGGAAACTACATACTCTGAAGATTTAGCCCTTCCTGCCGGTACTTATTATTTGCAATATTTCGCCGTTTATGATTCTAATGACCAGGTGCTTTGGGTTGCACCACGTGAAGGAGGTGCCTTTGCCGATGAAGTTGGTGACGCACTTCCAATGGAAATTGAACTTGTGGCCGGAACAAAACCTTATATTGATGTAGATGTTCTATGTTACTATGCAAGGGAAGAAGCGGCTTACGGTTATCCTTTCTTTGATTTTGACGTGATAGAAGTAGAAAACAGTTACTGTGTTTTCGTAAACTACTGTGATGATGAAACAGGAAGAGAATACCCGGCTTACTTTAGCATTGACGTATTTACCGATGCTGCAATGACAGATGAAGTTACGCTTAGTGTAGATACTAATACAATTACCATGGAAGGTGCTTGGCCAGCTGCTTCTGTTCTATGTTTTGCATTGCCAGATCTTGGAGATGATACATATTACGCCAGAGTAACTGTTATGAATCATGATGATCTTGATTACACTGCAGATGCAACTGATTACTATGACTTTGAAATTACCCAGGGAAGTATAAATGCATTGGCAGAACAAGTTCCTGCATACCACCACATAAGACTTAATTGTGATGAAGATCCAAACGGTGGAGGTGAAGACGAAGTGTGTGATATCGATGCAGCTTGCGAACTTGAAATTGACGGTGAGTTAGATGCCTTCTGTTACTTTACTGTACTTGAAGGAAGTGATGATAACTGGTTACGGATAGACGATGCTCAGGATCTGGAAGACCTGAACCTTTGGGTTGATTTTCCAATAGATGGTCTAATTGAAGTTGTTGATGTGTCTATAGTAATGGATAATGGAAATCTTTCTGTTAGTCTTGATACACCTTTTGCTGATCAAGATAGAATCACTGGTTACGCCATTGAAGTTAGACCTTCTGTTGAAGGGGGAGCTATGAATTCGACCTGTTGGGAATCTGAATGTGCCAATGTGGTAGGTGAAGATCAATATGGGGAAGTGTCAGAATCTTTTGATGGTTTCGATTACTCTTATCCTTTCTATATTAAAATAGATGCGATTTTCTGTTCTATACCACTTGAGAACTAATATATGTTAGAGATTAACCACCTGTTTAACAATAGGTGGTTAATTTTTTACTCTTAAAAATGCCCACAGTGTAATCCTCTATATGAACAGGGGAGAATCACTCAAAAAAGTCTTTTCTGAGACCAATTTTACCCATACTATCCTGCTTCTAAAAAAACTACTATGAAAAATAAATTACATAAAGTCACCCTTTTATTTCTTCTTCTGGTTGTAGGTGCTTCCTGTTCTACAGAAGATCCACACCCAGTAAATGAAGATGAACAAAAGGTACAGTTAACTTTTAAGACTGTTCTTGCAGAAATGGATCAGCAACAAAAAGATCCGGTAGTCTGCAGCGATAATGATCCCGGCTACGTGATGATAGGAATCACAGATGCCATGGGCAATTACATTGGAGAAGATGGGGGAAGTACCGAAATGAATCTTATAAGGGTTGAATTAAAATATAATAGCAGCCTTGATACATGGGAAACTTTATATTCTGAAGAATTGGCATTACCTCCTGGAGATTACAATCTGCAACATTTTATTGTTTATGATACTAATGACAATGTTCTATGGGTAGCGCCCAGATTAGAAGGAACTTTTTCTGAATATGTAGATAATCCTCTGCCACAGGAAATCGAACTTATTTCTGGTACCAAACCTTATATCAGTTTGGAAGTTTTATGTTTCTATGCTCGAAATGAAGAAGCCTATGGCTATCCATTCTTTGATTTTGATCTTATTGAAGTAGAAAATAGTTACTGTGTATTTATAAACTATTGTGACGATGCAACTGGAAGAGAGTATCCTGCTTATTTTTCTCTGGAAGTTTGGACCGATTCTTATGACGGAACTCCTTACCCATTAAGCAATAATACAAATACCATTACTATGGAAGGGGAGTGGCCATCTGCTTCGGTGTTGTGTGTTGCTCTTCCCGATCTTGGAGACCAAACTTTCTATGCTCGTGTAACTGTTTTAAATCATGACGACCTGGATTACACTGCAGATGCGTCTGATACTTTTCAATTTGAAATTACACAGGCCAGTATTGAGGCTCAGGAGATTTTTATACCTGCATATCATCATGTAAGGATTAACTGTGACAATAATAATAATCCGGGAGATCCAACTTGTGATACAGATGTACGTTGTAAGTTAAATTTGAGAAATGAACTCTCTCCTAATTGCGAGTTCACTCTGCTTGAAGGTGCTAATCCTGAAGGTTGGGTTCAAATCAACAGTGATGAAGATTTGCAACTCTTAGCCGATCTAGGTTCGGAAGAACTTACAGCTTTAGGTACAGCCAATATTTCTTTGATAAATAATGAAGTACAAATAATCCTTGATACACCATTTGACGACAGCGACCGTATTGCAGCTTATGCAATTGAGGTGCGGCCGGCAAGCGGTGGAACGATGAGTACTACTTGTTGGGAAAATTATTGTGCTAATATAGAGGGAGAAGATGGTGCTATTGCCAATACTTTTAATGGCTTTACTTATAATTATCCATTTTACGTGAGAATAGAAACCATTAACTGCTTTAATGTGAACCTTCTGGATTAATTTATAATCTATCTGGAAGTAACAAGAGGCTGTTTTAAAAGCGATTAACCGTTTGTTCTGATTTAATTCAGAATTCGAGAACCAGGAGAAGGTATATCGGAACGGGAATAAGCTTTTAAAGCAGCCTTATTTTTTGGTTACTATTGAGATTTACAATATATCTTTATACAAAGGCTTATATAAGAATCTATTAAACCTGCTCCAGGTAACTATTTATTTGTTTGATTTCACAATAAGAGAGTCCTCAAATGACATTTTTGACCCTCCTTTATCTTCAGGATTACTCTATTGACCAAAAATCCGGTTAGAGTATCTGGGAAATATATCCTTCTAACCAGGTAATTGGAATATATTTCAGAAATTAGAAACCCTTAATTTGCTGCAATCCCCTACAAAATTTTTGTTCTCTTCGCAGTTTTCTTCATAATCCCTACAAAACATTTGTAGCCTTTTAGCATTTTCTTCACTAAATTTCAATATTATTTATAATGAATATATTGATTTTCAGTATGTTAAATTTTATTAAACACTTCTTAATGAAATTATAATTTATAATTTTGCTCATGTTAAATTTTTTTATATGTGCAACCTTTTAAAATCAAATTTCACGAAACAGAAAGCTCAATTCAATCTCCGACTCCGACGTATTTTTTTGTTAAAGAAGTATTAAATTATTTTTTGGCACAATTATTACAACTCTTGATGCAAGTGAAGAATATTAAGATTCTTTTTTGTTTTTAAAATGCTTTTAATTAACTAAAAATGAACGTCATTAAAAAATCAGTTAAAACAATTGGTCCTGTAAATCCCAAATCTACAGCACCTAAAAATCACGAAACCCTACTTATGAAAAATTTGAAATTCGCTGTATTACTACCAGCATTAGCCTCCCTAATTTCCTGTAGTAAAGATAACCCAGAAGAACTTGACAATGTTGGAAGTACTGATCTCACCGAGAGTCAAGAAATCATGACGGAATTTGCTAATCCTAATCCCGGCGCTTCAACAGATGTTTATTATGCAGGGCAAAAATTTGCCGTTGAACATTTCAATGGAGATTATATCTATGAAGGAGATATCCTTTTACCCCCGTCTTTAATAAGCCACCAGGAAGTGAAGGTGGTTTTTGAAGAAGGTGAAGTTGTTCCGGAAACAAAAAGTGTGGGGCGTACCTCGGGCAGATGGCCAAATAATACTGTTTACTATGCTATAGAGAGTTCACTCGATAATAAAAACCGTGTTTATGATGCTATAAAGCACTGGGAAGCCAATACTAATATTGACTTTGTCGAGAGAACTACCCAATCTAATTATATTAATTTCGTAACCGGTTCTGGTTGTTCATCTTACGTGGGTATGATAGGGGGTAGACAAAATATTACTTTGTCTACAGCTTGCTCAACCGGAAATACAATTCACGAGATTGGTCATGCCATAGGGCTTTGGCACGAACAGAGTCGCGTAGATAGGAATAGCTATATTACAGTGCATTACGACAATATTCAAAGCGGAAGAGAATATAATTTTCAGACTTACGCTGAGCAAGGTATGGATGGAGATGAGTTCACCGGTGCTCTTGATTTTGGTTCTATTATGATGTATGGTCCATATTCTTTTTCAAGTAATGGAAAACCTACTATTACAACTAAAAGCGGTAACACTTATAATGTACAAAGATCTGCTTTGTCTTCAGGTGATAAGACGGGTATAAATAATATGTATCCTTATACATCTACATCTGGTAAAGAAGAAACTACCGGTAGTACCAAAGAAGAGACTTATGTTAATGGTGAATATTACACTGTTTACGGGGTCTATCTTCTTAGAAAAAATGACACTTGGTTTTACTATTCCAGAATCTATGGATGGAAAGAAGTATTTTCAAGAGGAGGATACTGGTACTATAAATCATAAACTCCAATAAATAGAATTTAAAACCCGGCTAATCAGCCGGGTTTTTTTATGTTATTCGTTTCCAGGGAAGTTAGAACGGTTTAGACCTATAAAAGTGGCTGTAGATTTTTTCCACATATTTTTTTAATAAGTGTAGAAAAATTCTACTTATCAGGACTGTCTTTTTTATTCTTCTTCAAAAGAACAGGATTAAGTTTTAAAAATTACAAGAAGTAGGGTTTACCCTTATTCTTTTGATTATCATATATTTATATATTTACATTGTTAGTTGCTAATCCCTCAGGCAACTGTATTTCCTCCACATTCCTCCATAGTTGAATAGTTAATTGTACCCTAACCTTCAGTTGATATGGATTGTAATATATACATCAGAATTAAAGATAATTTTCTCTTCTCAATAGATCGGGTACGTCCCTACATTTCTTTTCGTACCGGAGTTCCTCCCTGAAGGCATAACCAGCAGTAATTAAATTTATTTATTAACCAATACCACTATATTATTATGAGAAATTTTAAACTTTCAGTTGCCTGTGTGGCAATTTTCGCAATGATTTTTACCTCCTGTTCAAAAGATGAAGCAGAGGTGTCTTCTACAGATCTAGAAACAGTTCAATTAACATTCAGGTCCTTACTTAACTCTTTTAATCAACAGAATAAGCAATCTGATATGGAGTGTAGAGAAGTTGAACCTGCTTATGTGATGCTCGGCTGGTCAACTGCTGAAGATGCAGAAGAAAGCGATTACGATTTAGTTGAAGTAGGACTCGTGAATAACGGAGGCTCATGGGAGACTACCTACTCTGAAGAGTTGGCTGTACCTGCAGGCACTTATTATTTACAACATTTTGCGGTATATGATGCCGGTGACCAGGTTCTTTGGGTCGCCCCACGGGAAGGCGGAGCTTTTGAACCCGAAGTGAGTGATGCTCTTCCAATGACCATTGAATTGGCAGCAGGTACAAAACCTTACATTGATGTAGATGTTCTCTGCTATTATGCCAGGGAAGAAGCAGCTTATGGTTATCCTTTCTTTGATTTTGATGTTATTGAAGTTGAAAACAGCTACTGTGTATTCATTAACTACTGTGATGATGAAACAGGAAGAGAATATCCTGCTTATTTTAACATTGACGTTTATACCGATGCAGCAATGACTGATGAGGTGGAACTAAGTAGCGACACAAATACCATCACTATGGAAGGTGAATGGCCTTCAGCTTCTGTGCTTTGTTTTGCATTACCAGACCTTGGAGATGATACCTATTATGCCAGAGTAACCGTTATGGACCATGAAGATCTCGATTATTCTGCAGATGCAGGAGATTACTATGATTTCGAAATTACCCAGGCGAGTATCACGGCATTGGCAGCGGAAGAACCCGCTTACCACCACATTAGAATGGGATGTGAGGATGAGTCTTCTACTCCTGTTATTACAGCTGACACCAATATCTATATCTATTTTGATTCTTCTGGATCTATGAACACTACTTTATATCCGTTGCAAGAAATGAGAAATACGCTTCTTAGAGCTGCTTTAATTGGATTGTATAATAATGATGATGCACTTTACGACGAAAAAGTACAGGTAATTTCTGATCCTAGTGAAAGAACAATGCATTTCCTCAACTTGAGAGGGGAATCTCCCAGCGGGAATTCAATCGCTTTGATTTTTCAGGATGAGGCTGTTTACAGTTATACAGATTGGGTGAATACATGGGGTGAAAACTCGACACGTACAGCGACTTACGATGCAGATATTACCGCCTTAAGAGGTAGATTGGCAACCTGGCCTTCCAATTCCTATAATGGTATTATATTCCAGGTAGCAACACCAAATTCACCTGATGCAGAGAATTTTGCGAAATTCGTTTCTTATGTAGAGAATGGAACCGGAAACTACGCAGGAGCCTATGGCCTTTCTGATAAATCTGAAATTGGCTATGTTTATGATGTAAACCCCGGAGATTCTCCAGCATACTATGAAGGTCTGATTGTTTCAGCACTTCAAAGCCTTGGGTATAGTCTTTAGAACAAGATGATTTATTAATATTTAATTAAAAGCCGCTTTTATAGCGGCTTTTCTCAGTTTATAGAAAAATAAACTTCTTAAAGTAATTAACTTTTGCTGATGGAGCTTGTGTGGCCTAGACGCTGAAGAAGTATCTAAAATGCTATTTTTCAGCTTTTACAGACTGGCTATTTTAGCTTCAGAAAATTTTTGAAGCTCAGGAAAAAATTCTTGAAAGTCGTTAGAGAAATCATGGTAATGTTCCTTTAAATCGTTCACTGCTTTATCCATTTGAACGATATTTTTTGTCCTAATGTTCATTTGGTAAAGGATTCTTGCTATCCCATCAATACTGGCATAACTTAAAAGCCAATTTTCTGAAACCATGTAAGGGAGGAAGTTTTGAATAGGAGCCGGTAGTAAATCAAATCTCTGCTGCAGGAGCTTATAAAAATTAGACACAAAGTTTTCCAGAGGAACCGAAGAATAATCTTCCCAGCGGGATGCGAGAAAGTGATCGTAAAATATATCTACAATTACTCCGCTATAATGACTGTAATTCTTGTGTAGTTTTGCAGTACTTCTTTTTACGAGGGGATGAGAATCGGTGTACGAATCAATTTCCCGGTGAAGGAGGATACCTTTTTGAACTCCATGCGGGTACCGAAGGTACTTTTTTCCTTTAATAGAATCGGCTATAAAGTTTCCCAGGATGAGATCTTCATTATCTCCCGAGAGGTATATATGGGCAAGAAAATTCATTCGGGCTAAGGTAATTAATCTTGATGTTTAAATTTTGTTAAGGTTTGGGAAGGCTTCAGAAGGAGAGTATCTTTGTACGGCATTTTATAACTTCCGCAGAAAAAGAGGTGAAGAAAATGACATTTTTGACAACCATTTGAAAAATATTTATGACTTTAATAAAATCTATATCTGGAATTCGGGGAACTATTGGGGGTAAACCTTCAGAAAATTTAACGCCTATTGATGCGGTGAAGTTTGCTGCTGCTTATGGTAGCTGGCTTAAACAAAGGCATCAGGACAAAAATACTACGGTGGTAGTGGGACGTGACGCGAGAATTTCGGGCCCTATGATTCAGCAACTTGTAATGAATACACTTACGGGGCTTGGTATTGATGTTATTGATCTTGACCTTTCTACGACTCCTACTGTAGAGATTGCAGTTCCTCTAGAAAAGGCAAATGGAGGAATTATACTTACTGCCAGCCATAACCCCAAACAATGGAACGCCTTAAAACTTCTGAATGAGAAAGGAGAATTTTTAAGTGGAGACGACGGTGCTGAAATTCTTGAAATTGCTGAAAAAGCTGACTTCTCTTTTGCTGAAGTCGATGAGCTCGGCAAAATAACCCGGGTAGACCATTACATTGATACTCATATTGAAGAGGTGGTAATGCTCCCATTGGTTGATGCTAAGAAAATTGCCGAAGCAGGATTCACTGTTGCCGTTGATGCAGTGAATTCTACAGGAGGAATTGCCATTCCTAAACTTTTGAAGAGGTTGGGAGTAGAGGTAGTTGAACTTTACTGTGAGCCCACGGGAGATTTTCCGCATAACCCCGAACCTTTAAAAGAACATCTTTCAGAAATATGTGATCTAGTAAAAAAGAGCAAGGCAGACCTGGGAATTGTAGTTGATCCCGATGTTGACAGGCTGGCATTTATTACAGAGGAAGGTGAGATGTTTGGGGAAGAGTACACCCTGGTGGCTTGCGCAGATTATGTTTTGAGTAAAACCCCGGGCAATACGGTGAGTAACCTATCTTCATCACGTGCCCTGCGCGATGTTACCCAAAAGCATGGAGGTAATTACGAAGCCAGTGCAGTGGGTGAAGTAAATGTGGTGGAGTTAATGAAGCAGAATGATGCTGTTATTGGAGGTGAAGGTAACGGCGGAATTATTTATCCTGAATTGCACTACGGAAGGGACAGCCTTGTAGGTGTTGGTCTCTTTCTAACTTTTTTGGCCGAAAAGAAAATGAAGGTTTCAGAAATACGAAACTCGTATCCTTCGTATTTTATGAGCAAAAATAAAATAGCGCTCACGCCTGAACTTGATGTAGACAACATTCTTAAGCTGGTAGCCCAAAAATACTCTGCTGAACAGGTAAGTACAGTAGACGGTGTAAAAATAGATTTTTCTGAACATTGGGTGCATTTGAGAAAATCAAATACAGAACCCATCATCAGGATATATACTGAAGCTAAAACTCAGGAAAAAGCCGATGAGGTGGCTGAAGAAATGATTGCTGAGATAAAGAAAATTGCTAATCTTTAATAATTACAGCATCATTGGGTATTGAAGCATTCCTGTGTTTCCATCTTTTGTGGGTCCAGAGGTAATAACGGGGTTCTTCTCTTATCTGTTCTTCAAGAAGCTCAATATATTTGCGTGTTATAAAATAATCGGGCTCTTTAGTCGGTTCGTATGAAATAGTTTTAAAAGAGGCTACATAATGGCCTCTTTTTACTTTTTCCACGTGCAGGTAAACTACAGCCATGTCTAAAGTGTGTGATAGTTTTTCCAATCCCATGAAAACGGGCGACTTTATACCCATAAAACTGATCCATGCCCGGGTGCGCGAAAGTTTGGGAGATTGATCTGCAATCAAAGCATAGATGCCGCAAACACCATTGTGCTCATTATCAGTAATAGTCTTTGTGGCTTTACTTGAAGGAATGAGTTCTGTATTATAACGCCCCCTTATGTCTTTAACAAGTTGATCAAAATAGCGATTCTTTATTTTTTTATATATCCCGAAGCTCTCATGTTTTAGATCATAGAGTTCGAGGGCGTTCATCCATTCATAGCTTGCGTAGTGGCCGCAGGCGAGCAGAATACTCTTATCCATAGCCCTTATCTTATCAATTTCTTCAGGATTTGTAAAGCAAAACCGCTTTTTCAGTTCTTCGTCTGTAATAGATAAGCTTTTTATCATCTCCAGGAACATATCTACCATATGGTGGTAAAATTGTTTTCTGATCTTCTTGATTTCTTTGTCAGATTTGTCAGGAAATACCAGCCTCAGGTTTTCATTTACTGTCTTTCTTCTATATCGGACTATGTAGTATACAATTAGGTATACAAAATCAGAAAAGAGATAAAAAAGGCTAAAAGGTAAAATTGAAATTAGCCATAAAAAAGGGTAAACCAACCAGAAAACTAAACGCTGCATGCAAAAGTCATTTAGGCAAATATATGGTATATTTGGAACTAAATTTTTGCATTAATGGGAGATTTCGACTTGATTACCATTGTAGTCATAGCAGCAAATATTATTTTTTCTTTTAAAGGTTTTAATGATCATGCTTTTTTTGAAAAGTACAAGTTCAATTCGGCAGCAGTAAAAAGGGGTGAGAAGATAAGGGTGCTCACATCAGGGTTTTTGCATGTAGATACTGCGCATCTTTTTCTAAATATGCTTACCCTCTATTTCTTTGCCGATGTAGTCATTGGCTCCCTGGGTAGTTTTAGCTTCTTATTGATCTATGTTGCCAGTCTTTTGCTGGGAAACCTTTTGTCCTACTATTTTCATAAAGATGAATATCAATATAATGCGGTGGGAGCAAGCGGTGCTGTTTCGGGTATAATCTACGCCGCTATTTTATTATATCCCGATATGAGCCTGTACATGTTTTTTATTCCCATACCCATTCCTGCGTATGTTTTCGGGATTGGCTATATGCTGTATTCAATCTACGGGATGAAAAACAGGATAGGTAATATAGGGCATGATGCCCATTTTGGTGGTGCTGTGGGAGGTTATATCCTCACTCTGGTTCTTGTTCCGCAATTGTTTGCCACAAGTTTGTTTATGGTGATTCTACTGGCTATTCCTATTGTTCTGTTATTTTTCCTACAAAAGACCGGCAAATTCTGACATTGGCACTGAATTTGAAAACCTCTTGTAAAACCATAAATATTATGAAAAAGTTACTTCTTCTAATTGCCATTTTTGGCTACTCTGTAGGCTTTGCACAAGACAAGCCATTTCCCTCTGTTTCCGTTTTAGGTACCGGAACTGTGAATGTAGTACCCGATAAAGTTCTTATTAACTCCAGGATTGAACATACCGGGAAAACTGCTGCCGAGGTAAAGCGTGAAAATGATAAAGTAGTCGATCAGGTAATTAAGTATTTAAAATCTCAGGGGGTAGCGTCAAAATATATTCAAACGGAATACTTGAGATTAAATAAAGAGGTTAATTACAATACAAAAGACACCATGTATTCGGCTAACCAGGCTATTTCTATTGAATTGGTGAACCTGAAGTCTTATGAGAAAATTATGTCTGGTTTATTAGAATCGGGGCTCAACAGAATTGACGGGATTGAATTTATGACCTCTGAAAAAGAGCAGTTACAATCTGAGGCGCGAAAAAAGGCAGTTTTAAATGCGAAAATGAAAGCTGAAGAATATGCCTCTGCTTTAGGTCAGCGTGCCGGGAAAGCAGTTCATATCAATGAAGTACAAACAGATCATTACCAGCCCGTTTATCGTGTGATGGAAATGAAATCTGACAGTTCTGGGCAGCAAACTATTGCTCCGGGTGAAATGGAAGTTACCGTAAAGGTGAATGTTGAATTTCAGCTCGATTAAACTGAAAATATTAAACCAAAAAGAGGCTGCCTTTTCAGACAGCCTCTTTTTCTTTTTTATGCACCTTGTTAATTAGAGGAAGAGCTGTTGTTTAGAACTTCTCCAACCTTTTGACCCAGGGCATCACCTCTTAGATCTTTGGCAATGATCTTACCATTTTCATCAAGTAAAAATGCAGCAGGTATGGCACGAATATCATAATCAACTGCAACAGGATCCTGCCAGAACATCAGGTTAGAAACATGGTTCCATGCTCCAAGATTATCATCTTCAATAGCCTGGATCCATTTGTCTTTTTGTCCGGGACGATCCAGAGAGACCTGGATAATATTAAACCCCTGATCGTGATATTTTTTATAGACTTCTACAATATTGGGATTTTCAACTCTACAGGGTTTGCACCATGAGGCCCAAAAATCTACCAGAGTAACTTTTCCAAGAGCGTCGTTAAGTGCAAGTTCATTTCCTTCAGGTGTAGGGGCACTAAATTCTGGCGCCTTGCTTCCTACAGCGGTCTTGCTCATTTTGTCAAGCCTTGTCTTTACGATTTTTGCCAGAGGAAGTCCCTTTACTTCAGGGCTTAACTGCTCGTAAAACCCTTTTAATTCAGCAGAAGAATAGGCCGAAGTGTTTAGCATATCCTGGAGGATCATTACCGATACTATAGAATTGGGATTTGACTCAACTAGACTTGCTTTTGTTTGCTTGTCTTCTTCAAATAATTGTTCCTGGAATGCCTGAAGGTTTTGCAGGGCAACAGAATCCTTGTTCATCATGGCTTCCTGGGCGGCTTTGCGTTGTTCTCCCATTTTCTTGCTTACTCCTTTTACACTTTCAAGATAAGTAGAAAGCACTTCGTTATCTGCTCCGCCCGATATTTCAGAAGAATAAATACTATCTGGATAGACTTTGAATTCAATAGGAGTATTGTCTGCTATGTAAACCACATTTCCACGAGTTCCTTCCACAGTAAGGAAGCTAATAGTAGGTTGCTCTTTTTCAGGTAAGTCAAGTTCAAACTTTCCCTCCTTTATTTCTATAGTATCAATATGTACTACCTGGGTGTTGCTGTCATTCAATTCAGAAATGATGAGCTTTTGCCCGTCTGGGGCATTTTGGACTGTTCCGCTAATCTGGTATCCTTCATTTTCACTTTCGCAAGCAGCCATGAGAATCACGAGTCCGGCTAATAATATTTTACGCATAATTTGTTACATTTTCGACAAAAATAAGGAAGATAGGGGAGAGAAAGGATCGAAAGCGATAAATTAATGTTAATATGAAGAAGTCTTTCAGGGCAGGGGGGAAAATCCTTTAATTTTAAAACATGAAGCATCAAAAGGAATTTCCACTGGAAATAAAGATAAGTTTCCACAAGATCATACAGGAATATCGTCATCAGCTCCAAAATGAGTCGAGTAAGATATCTAAAGATTATCTCGAAAATATGCTGGAGTACATTTCCACTTTTCCTGCTTTGGAAGAAGGAATATTAAATTCTGAAGATCTCAACAGGTACAAAGATCCTATAAGGATTCTAATGAAAGATCTTTTTCCTGAAATTCTGTCTGATACACAGATCAAAGCCATTTCGGTGCCATTTCATAACCTGATTTTTAACTCTACGCAAAATTTCCGAAATATTTTGGCAGGTGCAGGTAAAGACTTCACCTTAAATATGAGGAATCTCAATCATGATCTTGACTATATCTATGCCTGTATTCTTATTCTAAACAAATATTATGGGTACGATATAGATTTTTCAAGGCCTTTTTATTACGATATACCCGATGAAAATGGCATTTTAAGGCACTATAGAATTGAGCTCGATTCTAATTTTATGGAGCTTGAACCTGGTAAAAACGCCAGGGAAATTACTAAGGAAGATGTTGATGAGTTAATTCAGAATATTGAAAACGTTGCCTTGTGGAAAGAAAAATTTCCACCCAACAGCTGGACTTTTAAAGGCTTTACAATTATCTCCCTTACCGATGTGACTGTAGATGATGCAATTTCTGACCTTAAGACTACGCTGTTGCATAGGAATACCTCCGGTAAGGAAGAGATGGAAAAGTTTGAAGAGATCTTTAAGTCTATCTACAAGATTCCGAATCTTCGGATAGGGTTTACCATGTACAACGAACAGGATTCTGTATTTGAACGAATCATAGGGAATCGTTCTCCCAGTTTTTTGCTTCAGGAGAAAAAAATATTAAACTGCAAAAAGGTACTCGGGGAGGAAGCTTATAATAGCCTGGTGGATGAACATAGGTACTTTAGCATTCCTAATGTTGAAAAATATTCAGATAAATCTTCAGAAAACCTTCTTATAAGCTCTCTTGTTGATGCAGGTGTCAAAAGTGCCATTATAGCACCCATTGCCAAAAACAATGTTTTGCTGGGGCTGCTGGAATTGGTGTCTTTTGAAAAGAACGAACTCAACAGTATAAATGCGACAAAGCTGGAAGATATTTTGCCATATATCGTAACAGCGGTAGAACGAAGTAAATCTGAATTTGAAAACCGGGTGAAAGCCGTTATACAAAGTGAATGTACGTCAATTCACCCCAGCGTACTCTGGATCTTTGAAATGGAAGCTCGAAAATTCATAAGAGATCTTGATGAAGATGGGCTTGCATCTTTTAAAGATATCACTTTTGAAGATGTTTACCCTTTATATGGAGAGATAGATATCGTGGCTTCTTCGGAAGCCAGGAATGAAGCTATTCAGAAAGACCTGCTTGATCAACTTGAATCTATCGAAAAGATTGTATGTGAAGCCGAAAAAACTGAAAAGCTGGATATCTATGAGCAGGTGAAATTCCGGATTAAAGAATTTAAAGATGATTTGGCCGGCAGCCTAAGCACTTCCAGTGAACAGAAGGTATTCAATTTATTACAACGGGAGATCAACCCTGTAATGGATCATATAGAAAAGCAGACGCCAAATTTAGAAGAACAGGTGAAAATATACCGGAAAAATATCAACTCCGAAACCGGTATAATCTATAATCATCGTAAAAATTATGACGAGGCGGTGCAGCAAATAAACCGCACAATGTCCCGATATATTGACCGTAGGCAAATAGACGCGCAGGAGATTTACCCGCACTACTTTGAGAGATATAAAACTGATGGGGTTGAACATAATATTTACATAGGGGCGTCTCTTTCAAATAAGAAAATTAAACCCTTTGACGAGGTATATCTTTTTAATCTGCGGTTATGGCAATTAACCACCATGTGTGAAATGGAAAATAGGTTCTACCAGATCCAGGAAAGAATGCCGCTAAAACTGCAGGCTGCTTCTCTAATCCTTGTGTACAATACCACTCTTTCTATAAGATATAGAATGGATGAGAAGCAATTTGATGTTGATGGCACTTACAATGCGAGGTATGAAATCATCAAAAAACGAATTGATAAGGCTAATGTTAAAGGAACGGAGGAAAGGGTGACGCAAAAAGGTAAAATAGCCATTGTTTATTCTAACCGAAAAGATGAAAGAGAGTACTTGCGCTACATTAAATATCTCCAGTCCAAGAAATACCTGGGAGACAAAGTAGAAAAGCTTGAACTCGAAGATGTTCAGGGTGTGATAGGGCTCAAGGCACTAAGAGTGGAAGTTTTATACCACCTGGAAAGTGAACAACACGAAGAGCAGGTTTTTACATATGAAGATCTTGAAAAAGTTCTAGGCAAGGTAGTAAGTGGCGATAAAGCTGAGCACCGAAAGAATGATTCCTACCATGAAAATGGTATAAGTAATTCGCAATAAATAATACTTTCGATTGAGTACCACTCCCAGCATATAAAGATCTTTCATTAGAGATTCGTAAACATCGCTTTGGTTTTCAAGTATTTCGTGCATCGCCCATTCAAACTGCTCGTAAGGCATACGATGAAAGTTCCCAAAGAACAGCACGTTTACCTCCCCATTTTTAATTTGCTCCCGGGTAAATTCCCCCGATGTCACATTAGGTCTTGTAGACATTATAGCTCCTATTATTGATGCTACACTAAAGATCATAAGAATAAAGATAGGGATCATGATTGCCGGACTGGAAGTCGCGGGGCTGGCAAGATCTGGAATTAAGTTGGCAATGGCCAGGGAAATAATAATGGCATTGACCGACAGTAGAATGTTTGCTTTGGCATCAGCTATATCGCTTAATTTTAGGTGGTTGCGCATGGTTACTCGAAAAAGGGTTTGAATTCCCCTGTCTGCGCTCTTATCTTTATATTTTACTTTAAGGCGGGCTTTGGTTTCCTCTTTGGCTAGTTTCTTTGTTGCTTTTCTTTCTTTATTGAGCAGGTCGTAAAGATTTTTATCTTTTTGCTCTTTCCAGTTTTCTCTTGCGTAGGTAGTGTAGAATTCATGTCTCTCTGTAAAGAGCTCAATGTTTTTCTCAATCCATTCCTGGTGTGAGTAGTTTTTTATTTTCTGTAGTTTGAGCTCCTGTCGAAGAAATTCACTGGTCTCTTCGAAGTAATCTTTCGCTAAATGCGAAGTGTCGGCATCTTTAATGATCTTTTCAGTAAGGTCTTTGGGTTCGGCTTGCATTCTTGTTGCCATAATGAGCTTAGAGACAGTGTCAATAAGTTCCTGGTCTGCATTCTGCTCTTGCAGCCATCTTTTGGCTATTTCAACACTTTCTTCTTCATGCCCGGCATACTTCTCAGTGTAACCCGTGTCATGTAACCATGCAGCGAGGATCAGGGGCTCTTCCTGTTTAACATGAATTTGAGATTTTTCAATTAATTCTTTAGTACTTTTAACTACCCTCTGAGTGTGTTTAAAGTTATGATAAATGAATGTATTGGGTAGTTTTTTACTGAATAGATCCTGTACGAATTTTTCAGCTTTACCAGTAAGAGTTGTCATTCAGTTGTGGTTAGATTTCCACCAAATTACAAAAAAATTCCCCCAATAATTTTGTATGAGAAAAAATAACATATTTCTAACATTGGCCCTGTTTATTGCAATTACAGGCTGTTCACCACAAATTAATCAGCTTTACTTTGCCGAAGATGAACCTTCAGAAGATTTTGGTTATCCCCAGGAAAAGAAGATCGAAAAATCTTTTTATTTATTAGGAGATGGAGGTTACTCACCTCCGGGAGGTTCTTCAGAAGCTTTACTTGCTTTTAAAACCTATATAGATTCTGTAAAGCAGAAGGGTAACTACACTATTTTTCTTGGTGATAACGTATATCCCGCCGGTCTGGTTTCCGAAGATCATCCCGAGAGAGAGCTCATGGAATACCGCATTGATGCTCAAATAGATGCTGTAGAAAACTATGAAGGCAACCTCTTCTTTGTGCCCGGCAACCACGACTGGTATGCACAGGGATTAGTTGGGCTGGAACGTCAGGCCGATTATCTTCGGGAGAAGCTGGAGAGAGAGGATGTGTTCTTTCCTGAAGCCGGTTGTGGCTTGACTTCTATTGAGGTTACAGAGAATATTCAGGTACTGGTGGCCGATTCCCAGTGGTTTCTCGAAGATTGGGATAAACATCCTAAGATCAACGATGATTGTGACGAAATAAAGACCCGGGAAGCCTTTTTTCAGGAGATTGATAGCGAGTTAAAGAAAAATCAGACAAAGACGGTGGTTTTTGTAATTCATCATCCTTTATACACTAATGGACTACACGGCGGAAACTTCAGTTTAACCAACCATTTATATCCTACCCAACGAAAACTGCCGCTGCCCATACTTGGTACTCTGGCAAATTTTATTAGAACTACGGGAGGTGTTACCAGCACCGATCTTCAAAATGAGAGATATAAAGGAATGAGAAAACGCATAGAAACTATTGCATCCCGGTGGGGTAATGTAGTATTTGTTTCGGGGCATGATCATTCATTACAATATATTGAACACGACAAGGTAAAGCAGATTGTTTCGGGCTCAGCATCCAAGGCTTCTTATGTGGGGCTGGGGAGCGATGGGTTATTCGCCTATTCAGGCCAGGGCTTTGCCGCTCTCGATATTTTTAAAGATGGTTCTTCGTGGGTAAGCGTCTATGGCAGTGAAGAAAAGAAACCTAAGCTTTTATATCAAAAAGAAGTCATCGCTGCGCCACAACCTTTTAGTACCGACACATTATCAATTTCTTTTCCACAAACAATACACGCCTCGGTATATAAACCTGCAGATACTGCTGTGTCAGCGGCTTATGAAAGTATTTGGGGGGACAGGTACAGGGATCTTTATGGAACCCAGGTAGAAGTTCCTGTTGCCATTCTCGATACTTTGTATGGCGGACTCACAGTAGAACGTGCCGGGGGAGGGCATCAAACCCGATCTCTTAGATTAAAAGATGCCCAGGGCAGAGATTATAACCTGAGAGCTCTTGAGAAAAGCGCCGTGCAATTTATCCAGACGGTGGCCTATAAAGACACGCCTGTTGAGACAAAGTTTGAAAATACCCTTGCAGAAGATGTAATTAAAGACTTTTATACTTCTGCCCATCCTTATGCCTTCCTGGCTATTCCAAAATTATCAGATGCAGCCGGAATTTATCATACCAATCCACAAATATTTTACGTCCCAAAGCAAAAAGCTTTGGGAGATTTCAACAGCGAATATGGAGATGAGCTTTATATGATCGTGGAGCGTCCGGAAGAGGGCTGGGTTGGATATGAATCTTTTGGCAGCCCCAACCACGATATAGAAAGTACATCGGGTGTGTTTGAGCGATTGCGACGTGATGAAAAATATACTTTGGACGAAACTGCATATATAAGAGCAAGAATTTTTGATATGCTGGTGGGCGATTGGGACAGGCACGAAGATCAATGGCGATGGGCCGAAATTGAAGACGAAGAAGGGAATCATCTCTTCAAGCCAATTCCCCGCGATAGAGATCAAGTTTTTTCAAATTTTGACGGAGCCTTCTTTAACACCTTAAGAGGTTTGACCGGTTTTGCAAATCAATTTGCTGTTTATGATGAAGACATCAGCAATATTGAGTGGTTCAATTCGGCTGCGGTTGGTTTGGACAGGAGCCTAATCCAGAATTCTCCAAAGGAAGAGTGGCTGCAACAGGCAAAATACCTTCAGGAGCATATTACAGATAAAGTAATTGAAGAGGCCTTTGAAGAACTTCCGAAGGAAACACAGGGAGAAGCCACTCAGCGGATTATCAAAAACCTGAAGGCAAGAAGAAACAATATTGTTGACATTGCTGAAAGGTACTATAACTATTTTGCAAAGTTTGCTATGATCACTGCAACAGATAAAGATGATCATATAGAAATTGAACGTCTTCCTGAAGGAGAAACCCGGGTAACAATTTACAGGATCAAAGACGGTAAAAAGGACGATGTTGTGAGCAATAGGATTTATGATCCCAATGTCACGCGTGAACTATGGGTCTATGGTCTTGATGATGATGATATATTTGAGGTTTCTGGAGATGCATCTGCAAAAATTCTGGTGAGGATCATCGGCGGTCAAAACAACGATATTTACAGGATCAAAAATGGCAAAAAAGTTAAGGTCTATGATCATGAGTCCCTTCCTAATACAGTAGAAATCAACGATGGTGCAAATATTACCTTTACCGATGACTATGAAGTGAATGTCTTCGATAAAGATCGAAAGGTTTATTCATCAAGTTCTGTGCTTCCCGCCGTGGGATACAATCCAGATGATGGCTTCCAGGTAGGCCTAAGCGCTACTTTTAGTAAATTTGGCTTCCGCAGGAATCCTTTTACGGCTCAGCATAAGTTTAGGGCCGGGTATTACTTTGCCACTCAAAGTTTTGATTTAAGGTACCGGGGTGAATTTGCTCATGTTTTTGGAGGGTATAACTTCTTATTAAAAGCACATTTTACGAACCCCAGCTACACCCGCAACTTCTTCGGAATGGGAAATGAGACAGAGAATTTTGAAGAAGAATTAGGGAAAGAATTCAACCGTGTACGCATTAGCAGGATAGGTGGAGAAGCCGGTATTGTGAAAAATACTCCTTTTGGTCGTTACTACCAGTTTACTGCATCTTTTGAAGGGGTACAGATAGAGGAAAGTACAAATCGTTTTCTTTCTGAATCATATATGAAGGACACCAACTTTTTTGACCGCCAGTATTTTGCCGGTCTTGAAGGGGTTTTTCGATACGAAAGTTATGATGACATCCTTAACCCTACTAATGGTATGAAATTCGAATTTATAGGCGGCGGAAAAATAAATACAGGAGAAACTGACAATATTTATGGATATGTTGCGCCATATCTCGAATTCTACAAAGCCGTGAGCCGTAATGATAAATGGGTAATAAATTCTCGCGTAAATGCTGAAGTTCTGTTTGGTGACGACTTTGAATTCTACCAGGCTGCGACGATAGGTGGAGCCGAAAGCTTGAGAGGTTTCAGAGAAGAAAGATTTTCTGGTGAAAGTGCTTTTGTTTGGGGTAACGATTTCAGGTATAGTTTTGACGAGTTTAAGACCTCGTTTGTGCCTTTTCAAATAGGTGTTTTTGCAGGTTACGATCTTGGTAGAGTATGGCTTGATGGCGAAGATAGCAACCTGTGGCATGATAGCTATGGCGGCGGATTGTGGGTGACAGGGGCAGAGGCTGTTTCGGCTAAATTGAACCTCTTTTCGGGAGGTGAAAAACTGCGTTTCAGTTTTAGTGTGGGTATGAGCTTTTAATTTCTACGGAAGTAAAATAGATTCTGAAAAATATGAAATTTGCTCCTGATTATGCAGGATAGCTTCAGCTATCAAAATAAAAATTGAAGGGTGTAAATAATTGACTGGACTCCTAAAAATAGCTTTTCAACCTGCATTTTTAAAGAATAAAATGCGGGTTGAAAAGTATATTAAAATACTCCTGAAAGGCTCCCAGTTTTTGTCATTTTTGAAGGGAAAGTTCTTGATCATTACAGCTGTTCAGATCTTTAGGCTGAAAAACTTTTCTGGATAATGTTCCCGTGACGTATTTGAGCATGAAAATAGCTTTTCAATAGCAACTTCCAAAAATGTGTTTTGTTTTGCCATTTTTGAAAGGTGAGGTTCTTGATCATTCGAAGCCTCATCATTTTTAGGCTGAAGAACGTATCTGGATAATGTTCCCGTGATGTGTTTGAGCATGAAAATAGCTTTTCATTAGCAACTTCCAAAAATGCCTTGGTTTTTTGTCACTTTTAAAGGGGAAATTCCAGATTATTCGAAGCGACATCATTTTTAGGCTGGAAAACAGGCGTAATTAATCTCTTAATGTTGGTTTCCCAATAAATATCTTCTTACCAGTTAACTTCCAAAAATGTTTTACGTTTTTGCCATTTTTGAAAGGTGAGGTTCTTGATCATTCGAAGCCTCATCAATTTTAGGCTGAAAAACGTATCTGGATAGTGTTCCCGTTACGTGTTTGAGCATGAAAATAGCTTTTCATTAGCAACTTTCAAAAATGCCTTGTGTTTTTGCCCTTTTTGAAGGGCGAGATGGGTAAATCATTTGAAATGCTAAATTATGCATCTCCTTCCGCAGAAGGTTTTTGAATATTGAGTCTGTTGTTGAATTCGAGTGTACGAATTGGGAAAGGAATATTAATATCGTGTTGGTCATACACCTTCTTAATGGCAATAATGGCACTACTCCTGGCAAAAAGAATGTCCCTGTTGTTGGTTGCAGCACTCCAGAATCTCACTACAAAATTGATTGAGCTGTCGCCAAATTCATTGTACATAAACTCTACTTCTTCTCCCTTCTTTTGAGGAAAAAGTTCTGAGATTGTATTTAGTGTAATGGTTTTTACAAGTTCAAGATCAGAATTGTAAGCCACGCCACAACTCACAGTGATCCTGGAACGTGAGGTACGGGAAAAATTCTTAAATGGTGCGTCTATGACCTGGGAATTAGGAATAACAACATAATTATTATCGGCTTCCCTAATGACGATACTTCTCAGGTTGATTTCCACGACTCTTCCGGCATAACCATTGTTTTCAATCCAGTCGCCAATTTGTAACTCCGGAAGAAAACTCAGCAGGATTCCTGAAAAGGTATTATTTAGAGTGCCCTGCAGTGCCAAACCTACAGCTAAACCCACGACCCCGGCACCAGCCAGTACAGAAGTGAGAATAGTATTTAGATTGAGTAGCCCAAGGGCAACAAAGAAACCTATGGCAATGACCACTACTTTGAGGATCTTAATGGTGATCTCCCGTATAGAGGCCTGTCTTACTTTATACCTGAGAAGCTTATCGAGAAGTTTTCCCAGGTATTTTGCAGCCAGGACAAAAAGAATAAAGACCAGAACGGCCAAAATGAAATTAGGCAAACCCAGGATTATAGAATCCAGCCATTCGCCTAATTTCGTCCAAATTCCTTCTACGGAATTTTGTATGTCAAATTCTTCTTGCGACATTTAATTTTATACCGGCTTATGTTGTTCTGCAGTTTTCATTTTCCAGGCATCTAACATCCAGCTGGTCTTCTCAAGCTCCCTAATGTAAGCACCAATAAGGTCTATAGTACCTTCATCACCTCCTTTTTCGGCTACCTGTACTACCTGTCGCATCTGTTTTAAGATTGTGCCATGGTCCTTAAGCAGGTTCTCAATCATCTTTGAATCGGAAAGATCTGACTCTGATTCTTTTAGATTAGATTTCTTTAGATATTCACTTAAATTGCTGGTGGGTTGGTACCTTAAAGTAAGTATGCGCTCTGCGATCTCATCAATTTTTATTTTAGCGTCATCGTACAGCTCTTCAAATTTTTCATGAAGGTCAAAGAAATTCTTACCAATTACATTCCAGTGGTAATTGCGAAGTTTTTGATAATATAAATGATAATCGGCTAAAAGAACATTAAGTTCCTGAACTGTATTTGACGTCTCTTTGGCGTCTAAACCTAAGTAACTCATAGTTTTTATTTATGGTTTTGTTATTTACTATTCAAATATACGATAATTATGCTGTAAATACAAGCTTATTCTGAAGTAGGACGGTTGCTCTTGAGGTCCAGTTTTTTAAGTAATTCTTCTGAAATTTGTCCTGAAGAATAGTTGTACCCATCAAGTAGCACTCCTTTTCTTCCCGAAGAAGTTGTGATGGCATATAAAGTAGCTTCATCACCGGGATTTGAAGGGCCTTCAAACCGATAGACCTCATCTACAACAAAATCCTGAGACAGAAATTTTTCTCTTTCTTCAGGAGATTTTAGTTCCTCATCGAGAAGGTTGAAATCTTCTTCATATCCTTCTTCGGTGCGAAGCATGTTGAGGGTCTGTGATAGGGTTCCTTTTTGTTTCATTATGCGCTTATTTTGGTTCAGGATTAAATTACGCTCCTAATTTGGTGTTTGCAAAGATATGCGCTGGATTAGTAATAATTTAACGCAGCTACTTCCTGCCATCTTTATTCCTGAAATCCCATAGTCCAAGAGGTATGGCTAAAAAGAAAAAGAAATACCACCCCGTAATGATGCCAAAGATGGTGATGAGAGCAGCAATAACATATAACCAATCACTTCTGAAAAACTTCATTTTTTACGCAACTTTACTGTAATTTATAAAAAAGCCCTTAAGTTTGAAACAAAAAATGCAGAATTTCACCCGGCTTTATTAAATTTGTAACTAACCCCTATATGCTTTTTAAATGAAAACCAGAATTACCCTCAAGGAATTGGCCAAATTACTGAACGTTTCTGTTTCGACAGTTTCGAAAGCTTTAAATGACAGTCCCGAGATCAGTCCGAAAACAATTGAAAGGGTAAAAGAACTTGCTGCCCTTCATAAATACCGTCCTAATCCAACTGCGGTCAATTTAAAAAGCAGTAAAAGCGGAACTATTGGTGTGCTGATTCCAAATATTGCAAATTCTTTTTTTGCTAAAGTGCTTTCAGGAATGGAGGCGCGTGCACAACGAGAGGGTTTACAGGTGATTACTTATATTTCAAATGAATCACATGATCGGGAAAAGCAAATATCTGAGATGCTAACTGCCGGTTTTGTAGATGGTGTTCTAATAGCTATAGCCGAAGAAACACAAAGAAAAAAGGATTTTGAACATATTAAAAATATCATTCAATATGATATTCCGGTTGTGCTTTACGACCGCATCGATTTTGATATGCCTGTAGATAAAGTAGGAATAGATGATGTAAAGGTATTTTATGATGCCACACGGGATCTTCAAAATAAAGGATTGAAAAAGATAGGTTTGGCTACCTCTGTACATCATATGGGGGTGGGTAAAGCCCGAATAGAAGGTTATAAGAATGCTTTAAGGGAAGATGATACCTTTTATTTAGCAAATTCAGCCAACTTGCAAAGTTTGAAAGAAAAGACTCTCAAAATGCTATTGGAAGATAGGGTGGAAGCGGTTTTATGTAGTGATTTTGACAGTACTATGCTTACCTATAGACTGGCGTTTGAGAATGGCCTAAGAATACCAGAAGACCTTAAAATAATTGGATTTATTCGTGGGGGGCTTGCAAAATATCTCACGCCCTCTGTGAGCTTTGTAGATCAATCTCCCGACAAGATTGGAGCAAAGGCGATGGATATCCTTATCAACCGAATCAATAAAAAAAATACGGGTCCAAAAGAAAAGATACTCATTGCCACAGAGGTCGTACATTATGAATCTACACAATTCCCCGAAAAAGATGCTTCTTTAAGAGGAAATTAATAAATACCTTTTTTGAAAATTTTACCTTTGGCCGGTAATTTAAAAATAACCCAAATTTTATTTAATGAACAGCAAACAATTTGAATTGCTAAGTTCTTCTAAAGTATTAGTAACCGGCGGTGCCGGTTTTATTGGATCTAATCTTTGCGAAACTCTTTTAGGTCTCAATGCCAAAGTAATTTGTCTTGATAATTTTGCAACGGGGAAAAGGGAAAATCTTGCAGCAATAATTGATCATGAAAATTTTACTTTGATAGAAGGTGATATTAGAAACCTGGAGGACTGTAAAAAAGCAGTCGCCGGTGTGGATTTTGTCTTGCATGAGGCCGCCCTTGGATCTGTTCCGCGATCTATTAATGATCCCATAACAACTAACGATGTCAATATTTCCGGGTTTCTGAATATGTTGGTAGCATCACGAGATGCCGGGGTAAAAAGATTTGTTTATGCCGCAAGTTCTTCTACCTATGGTGATTCTGAAGCACTTCCGAAGGTAGAGGATAATATAGGAAAACCTTTATCTCCATATGCCATTACAAAGTATGTTAATGAACTATATGCAGATATTTTCCATACAACTTATGGGTTTGATACCATAGGCCTTAGATATTTTAATGTCTTTGGAAGAAAACAAGACCCGCATGGAGCATATGCGGCGGTAATTCCCAAATTTGTAATTCAGTTTATGAATCATGAAAGTCCCGTGATTAACGGCGACGGAAATTACTCCAGGGATTTCACATATATAGATAATGTGATCCAGATGAATTTACTGGCCTTAACTACGAATAATAAAGAAGCTCTGAATCAGGTTTATAATACTGCGGTAGGGGACAGAACGAATCTTAAGAAGCTTACTCATCTTTTAAAAAAATATCTTTCAGAATATGACCCTGGAATTTCCGAAGTGGCAGTAAAGCATGGACCTAATCGTGCGGGAGATATTCCGCACTCCCTGGCTTCCGTAAATAAGGCAAAAAAACTTTTAAATTATGATCCTCAATACAAGATCGAAGCAGGCTTAAAAGAGGCTGTAGATTGGTATTGGAAAAATTTGAGATAAAAACAATGGAGAAAGAGTTTGAAATATTAGAATGGGATAGTCAATTTTTTGGATTTAATGTTGCAAAGGTTAAGAAAGATCTATTGCTTAAAAATCCTGATACCCCTAAATTATTTGAAACTCTTGATAGCCAAAAAGTAAAACTTGCCTATTCCATTAATTCCTCAGAGCTTTTCAATGCTTCTCAGAATCTCTATGAGATTAAATATATTGTAAAAAGAATTCCGCTTCAGAAAAAAGTGGAAAAGGTGTATCCAATCCATCCCAATATTAATTTGTATGAGGAGAGAACAGTAGATCCCTCTCTAATTAAATTAGCTCAATTGGCAGGAAGACAGGGCAGATTCGGTCAGGATCCGAATATTCCTTTGGAACTCTGTGATAAAATATTCGAAAGTTATATTGTCAACTCAGTTAATAAAAAAATGGCAAGCCATATTCTCACCTATCGGGTAGAAGGTGAAATTGTAGGTTTTGCCACCATTGATATTCGCGAAGATAAAGGTTATACCCCACTTTTTGCTGTAAATAGGGCTTTTGAAGGCAAAGGTATTTCATTTGCCCTTATGCGAGCCGCCGAAACAATTTTAAAAGAAGAAAACTGTCCAATTGCTGTTGGAGGTACACAGAAATTAAATGTAAAAGCTCTTAAGGTTTATCAGAGATTTGGATTGATACCCCAGGAGCCTGAATATGTATATCACCTTTGGAAAAAATAAATTTTAATAAATGAATAATAAAATAGCCATTATTGGTCTTGGATATGTTGGATTACCTTTAGCTAGACTTTTTGCTACAAAATATGCTGTGGTTGGATTTGATATAAGTCAGGAAAGGGTCAGAGAATTAATGACCGGGCACGATTCTACTTTGGAAGTGGAAGATGAGGTGCTGCAGTCAGCTTTAGTTCGTAAAGAAGCATTGCAGACCGGTATCGGACTTTTTTGTACCACAGATTTGAAAGACGTTAAGGATTGTAGTTATTATATAATTACTGTGCCCACACCAGTTGATAAAAATAACCGGCCAGATCTTACTCCACTTTACAAGAGTAGTGAGTCTGTAGGAAAAGTGCTTAAAAAAGGAGATATTGTAATATATGAGTCTACAGTGTTTCCCGGGGCTACAGAAGACGAATGTGTTCCGGTGCTTGAAAAAACCAGTGGCATGAAGTTCAATGAAGATTTCTTTGTGGGCTATTCACCGGAGAGGATCAATCCCGGAGATAAGGAGCACACTGTTGAAAAGATCTTAAAAGTTACCGCAGGGTCCACTCCCGAAGTAGGGAAAAAAGTAGACGAATTATATGCATCAGTCATTACTGCCGGTACTCATTTGGCACCAACTATTAAGGTGGCAGAGGCAGCTAAGGTAATCGAAAATTCTCAGCGGGATATAAATATTGCTTTTGTAAATGAGCTGGCGAAGATCTTCAATATGATGGATATTGATACCCAGGATGTTTTAGAAGCAGCGGGGACAAAATGGAATTTCCTTCCTTTTAAACCGGGACTGGTTGGTGGTCATTGTATTGGTGTAGATCCATATTACCTGGCACAAAAAGCTCAGGAAATAGGCTATCATCCTGAGATTATTTTGGCGGGTAGACGTATGAATGACTCTATGGGAAGTTATGTAGCTTCTGAAGTGATCAAGTTGATGCTTCAGAATGACCAAAAAGTGAAGGGTGCAAATATCATTGTCCTTGGTATTACTTTTAAGGAAAACTGTCCGGATGTACGCAATACTAAAGTTGTTGACGTAATCAAAAACCTTAAGGAATACGGCACCAACGTTACCATTTATGATCCTTTGGCCGATCCTGAGGAAGTGCAGCATGAATATGGACTTACTACCACAAAAGTTCTTCCTCAGGGAAAATTTGAAGCAGTAGTTTTAACCGTGGCGCATAAAGAATTCCTTGATCTTGACTTAGATCAGTTCAAAAATGGACAGACGGTTATTTATGATGTGAAGGGAGTGTTGGGGGATAGGTGTGATAAGAAATTGTAGCCCCCCTACCCCCGGAGGGGGAGTTATGTACTAATTATTTAAAATCTAATTTTCTAGGGGACCGGAATTTCGATCAATTTTATCCAAAATCCGCGAAATCCGTTAAAATCTGTGAAATCAAAATCATGAAAATAAAAAACATATGCTGCATCGGCGCCGGTTATGTAGGAGGACCTACAATGGCAGTAATCGCTCAGAAATGTTCCAACGTTAAAGTTACCGTTGTAGATATTAATGAAAAGAGAATAAAGCAATGGAATGATCCCGATGTTCAAAAAATTCCAATTTATGAACCCGGCCTTTCAGAAATTGTAAAGGAAACGAGAGGGCGAAATTTATTTTTTTCCACTGATGTTGATAAAGCTATAGATGAAGCAGATATGATATTTATCTCCGTCAACACTCCTACCAAGACTTACGGAATAGGGAAAGGTATGGCGGCCGATCTTAAGTATATTGAACTTTGCGCCCGACAAATTGCTGCAGTGGCTAAGAGTGACAAGATTGTAATAGAAAAATCTACTTTGCCTGTAAGAACTGCAGCGGCTTTAAAAAATATACTGGATAATACAGGAAATGGTGTAAAATATCAGATCCTGTCTAATCCTGAATTTCTTGCAGAAGGCACTGCGGTTCAGGATTTAAGAAATCCGGATAGGGTATTAATTGGTGGGGATGTGGATACTGAAGAAGGTCGGGAAGCCATGGAAGCCCTGGTCAATATTTATGAATCATGGGTGCCAAGGGAGAAAATTCTAACTACCAATGTCTGGTCTTCTGAACTTTCAAAATTAACTGCAAATGCCTTTCTTGCACAGAGAGTTTCCTCAATAAATGCCATTTCAGAGCTTTGTGAAAAAACAGGAGCCGATGTTAATGAAGTGGCTAAAGCTGTGGGAATGGACAGTCGGGTAGGTCCTAAATTTCTTAAAGCCTCTGTAGGTTTTGGAGGATCATGTTTTCAAAAGGATATTCTAAACCTTGTTTATATCGCCAGAACCTATAACCTGCAAGAAGTGGCTGACTACTGGGAGCAGGTGATCATCATGAACGATCATCAAAAAAGGCGTTTTGCAGCCAATATGGTCCAGACTATGTATAATACAGTGGCCGGGAAAAAGATTGCTATCTTAGGTTGGGCTTTCAAAGAAGACACTAATGATACCCGTGAATCTGCAGCTATTTATGTCGCAGATTATCTTCTGAATGAACAGGCCGAGATAGTGGTTTATGATCCAAAAGTGACAGAAGAACAGATCTACTCAGATCTTGATTACCTCGGAAGCCGAAGTGGAGATGCCAACCGGAAAGGGGTTACTGTAGTGAAATCGTCTTATGAAGCCTGTGATAATGCACATGCCATAGCTGTACTTACAGAATGGGATGAATTCAAACAACTTGATTGGAAAAAGATTTATGATCAAATGCTTAAACCTGCATTTTTGTTCGATGGGAGAAGACTTTTAGAGCCTAAAACCAAGAAAGAGATTGGGTTTGAATTCTATGCCATTGGGAATTAAGAAAGGGAAAGAGGATCATAAAACCTATTAAAGAGATAGATCTATCTTTTTTATGATTCTCTTTCTCTGTTTCTACAGGTTTCGGTATATTTAGCCCCTCTATGAAAAATCACTTAAGAACAGCTATAGAGGCTTCCATCGCAGCCGGCAGGGAGATCATGAAAATTTATGAGCAGAAGGATCTTCAGGTTGAACTGAAGGAAGACGACTCTCCTCTAACCATTGCCGATCGACGAGCGAATGATATTATTAATGAATTTCTAATTCCTTCCGGAATACCTGTAATAAGTGAAGAGAATATCCAACTATCTTTTGAAGAAAGAAAAAGCTGGCAAAGATGTTGGATTGTAGATCCGTTAGATGGAACCAAGGAATTTATAAAAAGAAATGGGGAGTTTACCGTCAATATTGCTTTGGTATTTGAAGGGTATCCTGTGCTGGGAGTAATTTATGCTCCTGCTCTAAAGTCGCTATATTTTGCTGATGTATCTGAATCTAAGGCTTATCAGATTACCTTAGAAAATGAAGATTTGGATCTGGATCTGATTCTTACTAATTCAACCCAGATCTTTCCTCAACAGGCAGGATCCGAGATAAAAGTTGTGGGTAGTAGGTCGCATATGAGCCAGGCAACCCTTGATTTTATTGAAAAGCTCAAAGAAGAAGGGAAAGAAGTGGAAATACTATCCAAAGGAAGTTCTCTTAAGTTTTGTTTACTTGCCGAGGGCGCAGCCCATGTTTATCCGAGATTCGGTCCAACCATGGAGTGGGATACCGCTGCCGGACAGGCTATTTGTGAAGCCGTTGGCTTTACCTGCAGATGGGCAGCTTCAGGAGAGCGTATCACCTATAACAGGGAAAACCTTAAAAACGACCATTTTTCTGTTGTTTATGAAGGATAGATCTTATAAAAGGCATTTAGCTAAAACAATTACGTGGAGAATCGTTGGAACCATGGATACTTTTTTCCTGGCCTGGATGATTTCCGGAGATCCCTTTGCAGGTCTTAAAATTGGTTTGGCTGAGGTAATAACAAAAATGACGCTATACTATTTTCATGAAAGATTATGGTTTAAAGGGGAGTTTTTGGCATCCTCAGGAAAATGGAGTAGTAGAAAAAGGCATTTTGCCAAGACCATTTCCTGGAGAATTGTAGGAACAGTAGATACTATGCTGCTTGCCTGGATAATCACAGGAAATCCTGTTACGGGATTAAAAATAGGACTGGCTGAGGTAGTGACAAAAATGTTGCTGTACTATTTTCACGAAAGAGCATGGTACAGGATTGATTATGGGGTAGCCCACAAAAGGAAATCAAAAGAGTCTAAGATGAATATTCTTACATCTAATAAATAGGAAGCTGTGATAGCATGAAAAAGAATATTGTTGAACATAACTATAGTGTTTCGAGGGAAGATCGAACCAAAAAGCATAAGCACCAATCTATGGTTATTTGGTTTACAGGGCTTTCAGGTTCAGGAAAATCAACTATTGCAAACAGTCTCGAAAAACGCCTTTTTAAAGAGGGAATATCTACTTATTCTCTTGACGGGGATAACATCCGCAGCGGATTGAGTAAAGGTTTAAGTTTTAGCAGGGAAGACCGTCATGAAAATAACCGGCGAATAGCAGAAGTCGCTAAACTGTTTGTTGACGCAGGAATAGTAACTATAGCCGCTTTCATTTCGCCGCTAAAAGTGGATAGGATTCAGGCAAGGGACATTATTGGAAAGGAAAATTTTGTTGAGGTGTATGTAAATACCCCGCTGGAAGTTTGTGAAGAAAGGGATGTTAAAGGTTTTTACAAAAAAGCCAGGCAGGGGGAAATAAAGAATTTTACAGGAATAAGTGCTCCTTATGAAGCTCCAGATAATCCGGATATTGAAATAAAAACAGTGGAGGAATCTGCAGAAGAAGCCATTGAAAGGCTTTATCATTTTCTGCAACAAAAATTGAAAATTAAATGAGTAAATATTATTTAAACTATCTCGACGAATTAGAGTCTGAAGCCATTTTTATTCTAAGGGAGGTTTGGGCGCAGTTTGAAAATCCTGTGATCTTGTTTTCTGGCGGAAAAGACTCAATCCTTGTTACACATCTTGCCAAAAAAGCCTTTTTTCCAGCCAAAATTCCATTTGCATTGCTTCACGTGGATACTGGACATAACTTTCCTGAAACTATTCAGTTCAGGGATGATCTGGTGAAAGAGCTGGGGGTGAAACTTATTGTAGGTTCTGTTCAGGAGTCGATCAATAACGGAAGAGTAGCTGAAGAAAGAGGAAAGAATGCCACCCGAAATGCATTACAGATCACCACCCTTTTGGACACTATTGAAGAACATAAGATTGACTGCGCTATTGGCGGGGGTAGGAGAGATGAGGAAAAAGCTAGAGCAAAAGAACGCTTCTTTTCTCACCGCAACGATTTTGGGGAGTGGGATCCCAAAAACCAACGCCCGGAACTATGGAACCTTTTGAATGGAAAACACTTCGAAGGAGAACACTTTAGGGCTTTTCCTATAAGTAACTGGACTGAAATGGACGTGTGGAATTACATAAAAAGAGAAAATATAAGTATTCCATCTCTTTATATTGCTCACGATAGGGAAGTAGTGTGGAGGAGTAATTCCTGGATTCCTGTTTCTGAATTTCTTAAGTTGGGACCAGATGAAAAAACTGAAACTAAAAAGATTCGGTTTAGAACACTTGGTGATATTACTATTACTGGAGGAATAGAATCTGAAGCCGATACGTTGGAAAAGATTGTTCAGGAAGTTTCAGCAATGCGTAAGACCGAAAGAGGAGACCGTTCTGATGATAAAAGGAGTGAGACGGCGATGGAAGATAGGAAGAAGCAAGGTTATTTTTGAACACCAATTGTCGCGAATTAAGGCGGATTAACGCGAATTGAATGGAGGATAAAATCTTATATAAAGAAGAAAGTTATAAGATAATTGGAATTTGCATGAAGGTTCATAGAATTCTCGGAAATGGTTTTTTAGAGGCTGTATATGAGGAAGCCTTAGCTAAAGAATTTGCGAAAGAAAATATTCCTTTTAACCGTCAGGTCAAGTTGAACATATTTTACGAAGAACAACAACTAAATAAATTTTATAAGGCCGATTTTATCTGCTACGATAAAATTATCTTAGAAATAAAAACAGTGAAATTCGTTCCTATTGCCTTTCATGCGCAGCTTAAAAATTATTTGGCTGCAACAAAAAAGGAACTGGGGATTCTCATCAACTTTGGTGAACCCTCGCTAACCTATAAAAGAATAGTTAACTCAAAAAATTCGCGATAATTCGGAAGAAATTCGCGTAAATCCGTATGATAGATAATAACCAACTATTACGTTTCACCACCGCCGGCTCTGTCGATGACGGTAAATCCACCCTCATAGGCCGACTTTTATATGATTCCAAGTCCATATTTGAAGATCAACTGGAATCAGTGAGCGCTACAAGTGCAAAAAAAGGTCATAAGGGAGTCGACCTGGCTTTATTTACCGATGGACTAAGGGATGAAAGAGAGCAGGGGATAACTATCGATGTAGCCTACAGGTATTTTACTACACCAAAAAGGAAATTTATAATTGCAGATACGCCGGGTCATATTCAGTATACCCGTAACATGGTTACCGGAGCATCTACGGCTAATGCAGCTGTAATTTTAATAGATACCCGCCACGGGGTGATCGAGCAGACCAAAAGACATTCCTTTATAGCTTCTTTGCTGAATATCCCACACCTTATCGTATGTATCAATAAAATGGACCTGGTTGATTATTCTGAAGAGAGGTTCAATGAGATTATAGGACAGTTTGAAGAATTTTCTTCAAAACTACTTATGAAAGATGTTCGTTTTATTCCTATTAGTGCATTGGATGGAGATAATGTGGTTAATCGTTCTGAGAACATGAATTGGTACCAGGGAGGAACTTTACTCAATATTCTGGAGACCCTATACATTAGCAGTGATATTAATAAGATCGATGCCCGGTTCGCGGTACAGACGGTTCTAAGGCCACAGAGTGAGGAGCATCGGGATTACAGGGGATACGCAGGTAGAGTAGCCAGCGGGATTTACAGAGTGGGAGATGAAGTGGCGGTGCTGCCATCGGGCTTTACCTCAAGGATCAAATCCCTTAATGCAGGTGATACTGAAGTTCAGGAAGCCTATGCTCCAATGTCCATAGCCATGACTCTTGAAGATGATATTGACGTGAGTAGGGGAGATATGATCGTAAGGAAGAATAATCAACCTGAAGCCTCTCAGGAATTCGATGTTATGCTTTGTTGGTTAGGTGATGACGCGGCTAAGCCACGCGCAAAATATACACTCATGCATACGAGTAATGAACAAAGGGCAATGATCAAAGAAGTCATCTACAAGGTGGATATCAATTCTTATGAGCGCCTGGGTGAGGACAAGGAATTGAAAATGAATGATATTTCAAGAGTGAAAATAAGATGTACCCGACCCCTAATGCTGGATTCTTACAGAGAGAACAGAAATACCGGAAGTATTATCCTTATAGACGAGTCAACTAATGAAACTGTTGCGGCTGGGATGATCGTCTAATCTGTGAAATCCCTTTAGAATCCGCGTAATTCTCTTTAATCCGTGTAATCAATTTTTAATATATTTGCTACCGCTCTAAATTTTATCAATGCTTTTTAATTCCCTGGACTTTGCGATTTTTTTACCGATCGTCTTTATCCTTTACTGGTTTGTTTTCAATAAAAGTTTAAAAGGACAAAACCTACTTGTTGCTGCTGCAAGTTATTTTTTCTACGGCTGGTGGGATTGGCGGTTTTTATCACTAATACTCTTTAGCACCCTCGTAGATTATTTTGTAGGAGTAAGTTTAGGCAAAACCGAAACGCCTTCAAAGAGAAAGGTTTTGCTTTGGGTCAGCATATTAGTAAATTTAGGTTTCCTTGGTTTCTTTAAGTATTATAACTTTTTCCTTGATAATTTTAAGTCTGCTTTCAGTGTCGCGGGTTATGACTTGAATGCAAATTCCCTTAATATTATACTTCCGGTCGGGATTAGCTTCTACACTTTTCAGACAATGAGCTATACCATAGATGTTTATAAAAAGCGTCTTGAACCAACCAAAAACTTTATTTCGTTTGCTGCATTTGTGAGTTTCTTTCCTCAATTAGTTGCGGGGCCTATTGAGAGAGCCTCAAATTTATTACCTCAATTTTATAAATCGAGGAAATTTGAATATAGCCAAGCTGTAGATGGCATGCGACAGGTTCTTTGGGGCTTGTTCAAGAAGGTAGTAATTGCAGATAACTGTGCAGTATATGCAAATCATATTTTTGAGAACTCTACGGATATGTCCGGGAGCACTCTGCTTTTGGGTGCGATATTTTTTACATTTCAGATCTATGGGGATTTCTCCGGGTATTCCGATATCGCCATAGGAACCGCCCGACTTTTTGGATTTAATTTGATGCAAAATTTTGCTTATCCATATTTCTCCCTGGATATAGCTGAATTTTGGAGGCGCTGGCATATTTCTTTATCTACTTGGTTTAGGGATTATTTGTATATTCCTCTTGGAGGGAGTAGGGGGGGCACCTGGATGAAAGTGAGGAATACTTTTATCATATTTGTTGTAAGTGGATTTTGGCATGGAGCCAATTGGACTTTTATTGTTGGGGGGCTTTAAATGCATTGTATTTTTTACCCTTACTTCTGACTAAAAGGAATCGGCAGAATATGGAAGTTGTCGCCGAGAATTCTTATTTGCCTTCCCTGAAAGAGCTTGGGCAAATGGCACTGACTTTTGGGTTGACCGTGATCGCTTGGGTATTCTTTAGAGCAGAGAATATTGGGCATGCCATGAGTTATTTGGGAGGGATGTTCTCTAAGTCTTTACTTAGTATTCCTTACTATGAAGGAATTGGTTATTCTCTAAAGGTAATTCCTGTAATATTTTTATTTTTCGTAATAGAATGGTTTGGTAGAAGAGATAAATTTGCATTGGAAGATTTATCTATAAATAGGAAACACAAATTAAACTGGTTGTTTTATGGAGGACTAGTTTTTTTAATTGGGATGTATATGTATACTACTGAAACTGATTTTATTTATTTTCAATTTTAATTTATGGAAATAGGCCTTTTTATTAAGAGAAGTATAGGGTTTGTTCTTTTTGCCTTTTTATTTTATATAATAGGAGTAATTGTATATGGGGAGTTTTTGCCCCAAAAATTCCAATATAATATCTTTTATGAAAAGTTTGCCTATGGATTTTCAAATACAAGATTTAAAGAAGTCAACGAAATAGACAACGTGGATACCTTATTCCTGGGTTCTTCGAGAGCTTATCGACATTACGACCCCCGAACCTTCGAAAAAGCGGGATATTCCAGTTTTAATATGGGAAGTAGTTCTCAAACATTTTTGCAAACGGAAATACTTGTAAAAAGATATCTTGAGACCCTTAATCCAAAATATGTTATTCTGGATGTCTATCCGGGTGCGTTTTCTTCCGATGGTTCAGAATCCTCTTTGGATTTAATTTCAAATGATTATAATAGTTGGGATACATTAAAACTAGCAATTTCATTAAAAAATATAAAGGTTTTAAACACCTGGATATATGCAATATACAAAGAATACTTTTTTAAATCACTCGAAGAAAGGGAGGAGTTAACAAAAGGAGTAAATAAATATATTTCCGGTGGTTTTGTGGAACGTGATGTGGAACGCATTGAGATTCATGAAAAACTTAACCAACAATGGAAATATAATAAGGATCAGTGGGAATCCTTTGAAGAGATTTTAACCTTTATTCTGGAATCAGAGAGTAAACTGATTGTTCTGCATTCCCCCCTTCATAATAGTATTAGTTACAGTAATACTGAAAGGTTAACAGAATATCTAAGATTACGAAACATCCCATATCATAATTACAAAAACTTGATTTTTATTAATGACTCCCTTCATTTTTATGATGCATAATAAATTTATTATAAAAAACCATTTTAATTTTTAAGATTTTTATATAAACAAAGGTTTTTTTGGCCAATTGAAATTCTTATTGAATTGTGTAGGTACTGTATAAATAATTAATAAAATAGAGAAATGGGGGAATTCTCCACCCCAAAAATATAACTTTTATTAAGCTTTAAGGATTATTTACAATTTTAAACAGCACAAAATCCTTATTTTCGCGTTTGTTTTCAAAAGGAGGATTTCTTTCATCCTATTTTTAATCTTTTTTAAATTTCAAAGGGTCTAAATGTATCTTGATTTTCCTTTTTTAAATAATAAAATATTAATAAGTTAATTTTCTAAATGTAACAATTTCGTTAAAAATGTTAGATTATAAATCCTTTATTAATAACCGGGGTTTCCGGCTCTTTAGGTAAAGCTTTAACCTCTCATATTTTGAATAAATCATATTAAAAATTGGTAATCTGCACGCTTGATCTATACGGGTGACTTGATAATTTAAGGGATTTGAGTTTAATGAAAATTATAACCTTTTTAAGAGCCAGAAATTTAATCTGGATGTATTGGCAGTCTTTTTGAGGAATTAAGATTTAGAGTGGAAACCTACTGTAACTTTGGAAGAGGGCTTTAGACCGGTATTTGATATAAATGGTTGAAAAAAAATGTGACCAGTTGTAACTTATTATGAATATCATAAATTACAATATTCAAAATAATTAATTGAAATCAGTGAAATTTTATTTAATATGAAAGGAATTATTCTAGCTGGAGGGTCGGGAACAAGACTTTTTCCAATTACCATAGCCGTTAGCAAACAACTATTGCCGGTGTATGATAAGCCAATGATCTATTACCCGTTGTCAGTTCTAATGTTGGCGGGAATAAAAGATATACTCTTTATCACCACCCCTCATGACCAGGAAGCTTTTAAGAAACTTTTAGGAGATGGTTCTCATTTGGGGTGCAGGTTTACATATGCAGTGCAAAAAGAGCCCAACGGTCTCGCGGAAGCTTTCATTATAGGAGAAGATTTTATTGGAGATGATAGAGTTGCCCTGGCTCTTGGAGATAATATTTTTCACGGAAACGGTCTGGGGAGTCTATTAAGAGGTAAGATCAATATAGATGGAGCTTCAATTTTCGCTTTTCCTGTTAAAGATCCACAGCGATATGGTGTTGTTGAATTTAATAAGGAGAACAAAGCAATAAGTATTGAAGAAAAGCCTCAAAACCCAAAATCAAAATACGCAGTTCCGGGTCTGTATTTTTATGACAATAGAGTGGTAAATTTTGCTAAGAGCGTCAAACCTTCTGCCCGAGGTGAAAAAGAAATATCTACCATTAACCAAATGTATCTTGACGAGGGGAAGTTGGAGGTAGGAGTGATGACTCGCGGTATGAGTTGGTTCGATACAGGAACTGTTGAGTCTTTAGATGATGCCACGGAATTTATTAGGGTTTTACAAAACAGACAAAGTGAAATGATTGGTTGTGTGGAAGAAGTAGCGTATTTACATAAATTCATTAATAGAAATGAGATTGAATTGGCTGTACAAAAATACGGGAAAAGTAAATATGGACAGTATCTTCAATCTTTATTAGCCATATGAACGTTAAGATAATAGACCTTCCGAAATTCGAAGATCCCAGGGGAAATTTATCCTTTATAGAAGAAGAAAATCATATACCTTTTAAGATTGAGAGGATATATTGGATATATGATGTCCCCGGGGGGCAAATAAGGGGGGGGCATGCTTTTAAGGAACAGGAGGAATTTATAGTAGCTCTGTCCGGAAGCTTTGATGTGATAGTAGATAATGGAAAAACAAAAAAAACTTTTTCTTTAAACCGCTCCTTTTATGGTCTTTATATAAGTAAAGGTATTTGGCGACAAATGGAGAATTTCTCTACGAATTCGGTCGCAATGGTATTAAGTTCCACAAAATTTTCTGAAGAGGATTATATCAGAGATTATTCTAAGTTTAAAGGAAGATGATAGGGAAGAATTCTGTTTATGATTGCCCTGTTATTCCCTTGAATAAGATTCATAGTCGTGCAGGGAATATCACTATAACTGAGGTGCATAATAATATACCATTTGATATACAACGAGTTTACTATTTATATGATATTCCGGGAGGTGAAAGTAGAGGAGGTCATGCTCATAAGGAGTTGTATCAAATAATCGTAGCTGTAGGAGGTGGGTTTGACATTCTTCTAGATGATGGTAGGAACAAAAAGGTTGTTAGGTTGAGCCGTCCTGATTTTGGATTAATGATTGTGCCCGGAATTTGGAGAGAGCTTATGGACTTTACATCTGGAGCAGTTTGTATGGTAATGGCTTCCTCGAAGTACGATGAGAAAGATTATATACGCGAATATCATGATTTTCAACAATTAAAGAAATGATACATCCTAAGGCGGAAGTTCAAACGAAGAACATAGGAGACGGCACTTATGTCTGGCAGTTTTGTGTTATTCTCGAGGGAGCCAGGATTGGCAGAAATTGTAATATCAACTGCAACGTTTTTATTGAAAACGATGTCGTTGTTGGAAATGACGTAACTGTTAAATCAGGTGTACAGTTGTGGGATGGATTAAGGATATCCGATAAGGTTTTTATTGGTCCTAATGCTACCTTTACAAATGATTTGGTGCCTAGATCAAAGATGTATAAATCGACACTGGAAAAAACCATAATTGAAGAAGGGGTGTCGATTGGTGCTAATGCCACTGTGGTTGCGGGTAAAACAATAGGAAAATATTCTTTAATAGGAGCCGGCAGTGTAATTACTAAAAATATTCCTCCTTTTACTGTTTGGTATGGCAACCCCGCTGTCAACAAAGGCTACATAACAAAAGATGGAACTATATTAAGCGTAAGACTACAAGATACGTTTGGCCATATGTATAAACTTGGACAAGATAATGAACCAATTAAATTATGATTAAATTTTTAGATATCCAGGAAATCAATCAACAGTATTCTGATGACCTTAAAAAGGTGGCTTCAGAAGTCATTGATTCGGGGTGGTACATATTGGGTAAAAAAGTACAGAAGTTTGAAAATAGTTTGGCTTCCTATATCAAAGTAGATCATGTTATAGGTGTTGCTAACGGGTTGGATGCTTTGCGTCTGATTTTAAGAGGTTATATTGAAATGGGAGTAATGAAAGAGGGGGACGAAATAATTGTTCCTGCTAATACATATATTGCTTCTATACTTTCAATAACTGAGAATAAATTAGTTCCTGTTCTTGTTGAGCCAGAACAGCACTCTAACAACCTGGATTTAAATAAAATTGAGGACGTCATAGGACCCCGTACCAAAGCAATAATGGTTGTTCACTTATTTGGGTGCGTTTGTTGGTCAGAAGAATTAGGTAGAATTGCACAGAAGAACAACTTAAAAATCATCGAGGATAATGCGCAGGCAGTTGGTGCGAGCTGGAAAGGAACTAAAACTGGTGCATTGGGTGATGCAGCAGGTTTTAGCTTCTACCCTGGGAAAAACCTGGGAGCCTTAGGGGATGCAGGGGCAGTTGCTACTAAGGATGAGTCCCTGGCTGAGACAGTTAGGGCCATGGCAAATTATGGATCTCATCGCAAATATGAAAATATTTACAAAGGGATCAATAGCCGTTTGGATGAAATTCAAGCCGCCTTTTTAGCCGTTAAGTTAAAATATCTGGATTTTGAAAATGAATATCGAAGAGGAGTGGTTAAGCAATATCTTGAACAAATAGAAAATCCTCATATAGTTTTGCCTTCATCACCTCAGGACGATCAAGAACATGTATGGCATTTATTTGTTATTCAAACTCAAAAAAGAGATTATTTACAACATTATCTGGAAAAAAGAGGGATTCAAACTTTGGTTCATTACCCTATACCACCCCACAAACAATTAGCTTTTAGGGAATGGAATCATTTAAATTTTCCGGTTACTGAAAAAATGCATGAAACAAATTTGAGTTTGCCCCTTGGACCAACTCTTGATAATTCTGAAGTGTCCAAAATAATAAACTGTCTTAATGAATTTTCTATTTAGTCGGAAATTAATTTCTTTATTTGCTGGTTTTTCAGGAGTTGGGGTATTTACGACTCTTTTATCTCTGGGAGCTATTTATTTGTTTATAGAAGTTTTGCAAACTCCATTAATATCTACCTATGCCATTATTTATTTCCTGACTATCCTGTTATCCTATTTTCTTAATTCTTTCCTGGTTTTTAAATCCCCACTTGCTCGACATAAAGCTGTCCGGTATTTTTCAATTTATGTAAGCGGGATGATATTGGGTATTATAGTATTATGGATATTTGAAGTGACCTTACCTTTTGATAAGTATATTCTGGCATATTTGGTTCTTCCCATTACTATGCTCTGGAATTTTATTTTAGTATATAAACTTTTTAATAACAAGCGTTCATGTTAAGTCTTATATTACTTTCCTATTACAGTGGAGAAAGAATTACAATAGCTTATGAAAAAATTTCAGAGCTCTTAAAGAAGGAGAACATCGAATTTGAATTTGTTGTCATTGATGACGGCTCAAACGATCATTCTTTTGAAATTGCTCAACAACTTGAAAAAAAATTCTCAAATGTGAAGGCCTTTCAGTTAAGTAGGAATTATACCTCCAACTATGCTATTTTCGCTGGTTTAAGCATTTGTAAAGGTGATTGTGCCATGCCAATACCAGATGATGAACAGCAACCTTATTCCAGTATTGTTGGAATGTATCGTCTTTGGGAAAAAGGTGCAAAAGTCATTATTCCGAATCGTATAAAAAGGAATGATGGATTTCTGAATGATCTGTTTTCAAATACCTATTATACGATTATTAATAGTTTTTCAGACGTGCAATTTCCTCCAGGAGGTGCAGATCTCTTTTTTATCGATAGAGAAGTTGTTGACATTATTAATAACCGTATTCATCATAGAAACACAACTAGTATCATAGAGGTACTTCGGCTGGGTTTCTCACCCGTATACTACCCATATGAGAGAGTAAAGGGAATAAATCAAAAAAGCAGGTGGACATTTAGGAAAAAATTTAAAATGTTTAAAGATACTTTCTTTTCTTCCTCCACCTGGCCAATTAGGATAATAACTAACCTTGGATTAATTTTTTCTCTTTTTGCTATAGGCATCATAATTTTTTACACCTATATAAAACTTTTCGGAAATCCGGAATTCTGGGGAGCGACTATGCCGGGTTGGACTTCTACAATTGTCATTGTCTCTTTTTTCAGCGGATTGATCCTATTCTCTCTGGGAGTAATTGCAGAATATATATGGAGAATCTACGAAGAGGTCAAGGATCGTCCAGGTTTTATAATCAAAAAAAAGTAAATTATTTATTACAGAGCTAAGATAAAGAGAATGGGGTTACTGAATATTTCTAATAGATTTTGGGGTTTTGTGCTTTTTTTGTTAATAGGTTTAAGTCTGTTCTATGCTTATGTAAGTTTTGATGCCCCATATTACCTGGCAATTGCCAGAGATATTTCAAATGGCTTCGTTCCATATAAAGACATAAGTAGTTTATATGCTCCCTTAATGATGTATTTAAATTCTCTTCTATATGTTTTTACTGAAGATCCTCAATATAAATATTTTCTGATCTTCCAATATTTAATAATATTTTTCTCTGCGGGCCTGTTATATCTTTTAGGTAAAAAATTAAATTTGGATCAACAGAGCTCAATATTTTTAAGTTTATTCTTGTTTTTATCTGTATTAAGTTCTGATGGTATTTATATAAACCTCGAAGTTTATGTCTTTGTATGTGTAATGCTTTCCTTTTGGTTCTTAATAAAAAAACAATTTTTTTTAGTTGGAATTTTTTTATCTTTAAGTGTTTTCGCTAAACAATATGGTATTTTTAATTTTATACCCTTTTTCTTTCTTGTGATTTTTTATCATGGCTATAAAAAAAATCAACTTTTAAAATTTGCGGCAGGTGCTTCTCTCCCTGTTATCTTATTTTTGTTATACTTTGTCGTTATAAATAATATTCCTTTTCTAGATCTAATAGATCAACTAAGTGGAAGAGGTTACGGGCAAAAAAATATTTCAAGGTCCAGGTCCTTGTTTACATGGCTAGTGGGATCTAAAGTTTTCATTTTATTACTTATACCTTTATTCTTTCTCAACCTTAGACCTTTTAAGGACAGGGTCAATGGTATTTTGATTTTGGGGGTAATAGTTAATTTGATTCCTATTCTTATTCAAGTTTTCCCTCATTATTTTATACTGACCTTCCCCTATATTTTTATTTTAATGGCGCGAAATTATAAAAATGATAATAAAAAATTTGTAAGTGCTTCAAACCTGATGATTTTGATTATTTGTCTCTTGTTGTTTTTAAGGATTTTTAGATATAAAGACGTTTATGAGAACCAGTTCGAAATTGCAGAAAAACATCGAATTGAATATCCGGTGGGGTCTAAGGTTTTTCTTTCAGGACCAATTAGATATTTATACATTTTAAATAATTATCAAAATCCTGTTATGAAGAAGGTGGGATATGATTATTCTTTTCATCCTGATGACGAATTTAGAGAGAAATACAATGTTATTTCCTCTGAATAATAACGATGGATCGCTAACTAAAGGGCCTAATGAAAAACACGAATTAAATTCAAATTTTCTATGAAAAAATCCAACCTTATTCGGTTCATACTAACAATCAACAAGAGTTGTCAGAATAATGATCATAATTTCATTTTACGCAATATTAAGCTTAAGATGTTCGACGGCTTTTATATCTTTTCTCCTTGTATTTGTTTGGCTAACTTCACAGCTGGAAATTATCGGCGATTAACCTGTTTTGGTTTGTAAAAGTGATGATAAATATTTCGTGTTTAAATTTCCTTTACTTCTTTTGAAGAATAACTAGAGTTTTTAAAAGGACACTTAAGTATTACAGTGTCAAATTGTAAAATAAAGTAGTATAAATTTATAAAATGTTAGACAACAAATCAATATTAATTACCGGCGGAACTGGCTCGTTAGGAAAGGCTCTTACTTCACACATATTGAGTAATTTTTCTAAAGTTAAAAAACTAGTCATTTTTTCTAGGGATGAGCAAAAACAGTTTGAAATGGCTCAAGACTATCCTGTCAAGGACTATCCCCAGATACGTTTTTTTATAGGAGATGTTAGAGATGAAGCGAGGGTTAAAAGGGCTTTAAAAGGAATAGATTATGTCATTCATGCAGCCGCGATGAAACATGTTCCTATCGCAGAGTATAATCCTATGGAATGTGTAAAAACCAATATAATGGGAGCAGAAAATATTATTAACGCCTGTCTAGAAACTAGTGTAGAAAGAGTGGTTGCTCTTTCTACGGATAAAGCAGCCGCCCCAATTAATCTGTATGGTGCTACGAAATTGGCTTCAGATAAATTATTTGTTGCGGCTAACAATATTACCGGTTGGAATCCGATTAAATTTTCAGTGGTGCGCTACGGGAATGTAATGGGATCCAATGGTTCTGTAATACCCTTTTTTCTTAAAAAGAAAAAAGAAGGGGTACTGCCTATTACAGATCCAACCATGACCAGGTTTAATATCTCCCTTCAGGGAGGAGTTGATATGGTTATGCATGCATTGGAGCATGCTTGGGGTGGAGAGATTTTTGTGCCCAAAATACCTTCTTATAAAATTACGGACGTCGCAGAAGCTATAGGTCCGGAATGTGAAAAACCGATTGTGGGAATTCGCCCCGGTGAAAAAATCCACGAAGAAATGATTACTGATTCAGATTCATACTATACTTATGACCTGGGAAAATATTACACCATTCTTCCGTCAACACATAAATGGAAACTGGAAGAATTTATAGAGAAATTTAAAGCGAAAAAGGTAAAACCTGGCTTTCAGTATAACTCTGCCGAAAATGAGGAGTGGGAATCTATAGATGATTTGAGGAATTTAATTAAAGAACACGTTGATCCAACATTTGAAGTTTAAGCTATGAATATCCCCATTCCATACGGACGACAAAATATTACGGAAGAAGATATAGAGGCCGTTGTAAGTACCCTCAAATCTGATTATCTTACTCAAGGCCCACGAATTGCAGAATTTGAAGAAGCATTTGCTTCTTATGTAGGCAGCGAATATGCAGTAGCGGTATCTAGCGGAACTGCAGCGCTACATCTCTGCACCATGGCTCTCAATGTTAAGCCCGGGGATAAAGTAATAACTACCCCTATAACCTTTGCAGCTTCAGCTAATTGTGTTCGTTATTGTGGAGGGGAAGTGGTCTTTGCCGATATAGATCCTGAAACTTATTTGATGGATATCAATAAAGTTAAACAATTACTTGAGAGCTCTCCTAAAGGAACCTATAAAGGAATTATTCCCGTAGATTTTGCCGGAAGAGCGGTTAACCTGGAAGAATTCAGACAGCTTGCTGAAAAATTTGATCTTTGGATCATTGAAGATGCCTGCCACGCACCGGGTGGGTATTTTATTGATTCAAAAGAACAAAAACAATTATGCGGTAACGGTAAATTTGCCGATTTGGCCATTTTTTCATTTCACCCCGTAAAACATATTGCCAGTGGGGAAGGTGGAATGATCACCACCAACGATAAGGAACTTTATGAAAAATTACTTCAGCTCAGAACACATGGAATCGTAAAGGATGAAAGTAAGTATAAAAACTCCCCGGAATTTGCCAATGGCACTACTGTCAGGTCGAGCGGAGTCGAGACCTATCCAGGATGGTATATGGAAATGCAGGAACTGGGATATAATTATAGGTTAACCGATTTCCAGGCGGCATTGGGAAACAGTCAATTAAAAAGGGCTAATGTTGGGCTGGAGACACGAAGAGCCCTGGCTGAAAAATATCAGGAAGCATTTAAAAATAAAGAATTTGTAAAAGGCCAATCAGGGGTAATTGAAGGACATGCATATCATTTGTATGTTATAGAAGTAGAAGATAGATTAGGCTTGTATAATTATTTAAGAGGAAATAAAGTCTTTGCACAAATTCATTATATCCCCTGTCATTTAATGCCTTATTACCGGGATCTCGGTTGGAAAGAAAACGATATGCCGGAAGCTGAAAAATATTACAGGCACTGTATTAGTTTACCTATGTATCCGACCTTACAGGTAGAAGAACAGGACTTTGTAATAGCAAAAATTAAAGAGTTTTTTGATGAGTAAAAATTTGTGCATTATCCCGGCCCGTGGAGGGAGTAAACGTATTCCCAGAAAGAATATTAAGGATTTTCTTGGAAAGCCTATAATTGCCTATTCGATTGAAGCCGCATTAGAAAGTAAACTTTTTGATGAAGTTATGGTCTCCACTGATGATGAGGAAATTGCTGAGGTGGGGGAGAACTATGGGGCTCATGTACCTTTTATGCGCTCTAATAAAAATGCCGATGATTATGCGACAACAGCTGATGTTTTACTGGAAGTTTTGGAAGATTATAAAAAGTTAGGAAAGACATTTGAAAATATTTGCTGTATATATCCTACAGCACCTTTTATCACTGAAGTAAAATTAACAGAAGCTTTCGAGAAATTATCCGCTGAAAATCTCGATGCTGTATTTCCTGTGATTCCATTCAGTTACCCCATTCAAAGGGCGCTTAAATTTGAAAATACGAGGCTTAAATTTTTTAGTCCCGAGCATGAAAATTCCCGATCCCAAGATTTAGAAAAGGCCTACCATGATGTGGGGCAATTTTATTTTTTAAAGATTATTGATTTTGAAAGGAACAAAAGTTTTTTTGGAAAACAAACCGGAGGAATTATCATAAGTGAATTAGAAGCGCAGGATATTGATTCTGAATCCGACTGGGTTTTAGCTGAAATTAAATATAAATTAAAAAGTAGACGATGATATATACTATAATATCGACATATCCCGAAGAGGGGTCAAAGAATATTGGAGACGGTCTTATTACTGCAACAACTATTGATGCAATTAAAACTGTAAAAGGAGAAAACAACGATATTCAAATTGTTTGGCGAGGAGCTAGATGGGAAGAGGTTAAGGAAAAAATTTTAAAATCAGACGCTATAATTTTTGCATGTCTGGCCATTCGTAAAAATATGGAAATTTATACTTACCCATATTTTGAGCAATTATTAAACACTAATATTCCTTTAGGGGTTATTGCCTCAGGCACGGCTGTTGATATATTTAATAATGATAAAAACATTTTTACTGATTTTCCTAAGACTTCTTTAGAGTATCTAAAAAAGTTAAATGATAATGCCTTATTTTTTACAACTAGAGGTTATCTCACTCAGTCATTTTGTCGCTATCATCAGTTGGATAAGGTTACTTTTTCTGGCGATATAGCCTTTTTTGATAATCGGTTTTCGAATAGAATTTTTAAGCCTGTGAATAATATTAAAACTATTGCAATATCAGATCCTCATAAATCTAGTATTTATCTTAAATCAGTAGATAAGTTAGTTCGTGGTTTAGGAAAACTTTATCCTAAGGCTAAATTAATTTTTATGTTACATGGTTTAAATGCTGAATTAGAAAAATATTGTAAAAAGGAGAATTTAACTGTTAAAAAAATATATCTCGATAAAGATAATGGATTAGATACTTATGACGATATTGATTTGCATGTTGGCTATAGAGTTCACGCCCATGTATCCTCATTAAAAAGAAGAATTCCAAGTTATTTACTGGAGCAGGATGGAAGAGGTTGTGATTACGGTCTTACTATAAATAAAAAAATATCAGTGGCTAATTATACTTATTATAAAATTCCTATCACAATTAAAAATTTATTAAGGCATCTCTTAGATAAAGAATTTGAAAAAAACTTTTTTGTTTCCGTTAATCCTGTTAATCAACTTTTAGCTCTTATTGAGGAAGATAGAAACTCAAATTTCTCAAAATTCTTGAATCTAGAAGATCAGATTTTAGATTTTAATAAATTATGCATTCAAGCTTTAAAGAAACTGCCTTAAGTAATTCCTTGGGGAAATACCATAAATAAAGAATTATAAAAGAAGACTTTATGAATAAATATAAAGTTTTAACGATGCAAACCTATGAATATAAGAATTTTTCTATAGTTCCTATACGAATTGAGGATCGTTATACTATTATGAACTGGCGTAACGAGCAGATGTATCATTTGAGGCAAAACGAAGTTTTAACCAAAGAAAAACAGGATGCTTATTTTGATACTGTAATCGCTCAACTTTTCGAGCAGGACCAACCCGAACAAATTTTATTTTCCTATTTGGAGGGTGAAAAGTGTATAGGATATGGAGGACTTGTACATATCAATTGGAAAGATAAGAATGCTGAAATTTCTTTTCTATGTGATACAAAAATAGAAAATCAAAGTTTTGAATATCATTGGACTAATTTTTTGGCTTTATTAGAAAAGCTTGCCTGGGCAGAATTGAACCTGCATAAAATTTACACCTTTGCTTTTGACTTAAGACCAGCACTCTATCCGGCTTTGGAAAAAGCAGGATTTGCCGAGGATGCGGTTTTAAAGGAGCATTCTTATTTTTCAGGAAAATTTATAGATGTAAAAATACATTCTAAGTTTAATAAAAAACCTGAGTTAAGAGAAGCGGAACTTTCGGATTTTTATTTAACTCATAAATGGGCTAATACTCCTAGTGTAAGAGCTTTTTCTTTTAATAAAGATGAAATTTCACTTAAAGAACATTTATCCTGGTATTTTTCAAAACTAGAGAGTTCTAATTGTGAATATTATATTTTAGAGGTTAACGGAAATTCTGCCGGATCAATACGTTTTGATATAGAAAAACATCAAATAGTAAAAATAAATTACTTATTAGATCCGAATTATACCGGCAAAGGGTTTGGTACGTTTTTACTTAAAAAGGGTTTGAAATTCCTAAAAGAAAATAAGCCATTTATTCAAAAAGTTTATGGCTTTGTTTTAAAAGAGAATTTCGCATCTATTAGAATATTTGAAAAATTATCCTTTATAAAAGTTACCGAGAGTGAAACAGAATTAAAATTTGAAAAATCATTATATGAAAATAGGAAATAGGAATATAGGGGGTGAGGAAGCGGTGTTCATTATTGCAGAGTTATCAGCAAATCATAATGGAAGCCTGGATACTGCTTTGGCTACAATAAAGGCAGCAAAAAGGGCGGGTGCAGATTGTATTAAATTACAAACCTATACTGCAGATACCATGACGATTAATAGTGATAATGATAACTTTCAGCTGAAAGGGACTATTTGGGAAGGTAAAAATTTGTATAATCTTTATGAAGAAGCTTATACCCCCTGGGAATGGCACAAAGCTCTTTTTGAGGCTGCCGCGGAAGAAGGCCTAATTTGTTTTTCTTCACCATTTGATAGAACTGCTGTAGATCTCCTGGAAGACTTGGATACACCAGCCTATAAAATAGCTTCTTTTGAGATTACAGATATTCCATTGATCGAACATGTTGCTTCCAAAGGAAAACCGGTAATTATTTCAACCGGGATAGCCGGGACGGAAGATATCGAGCTCGCTTTGGACGCGTGCAAACGAATGGGGAATAATGATATAGCATTACTAAAATGCACTTCCCAGTACCCTGCACCAATTGAAGATGCTAATATGATTATGGTTAAAGACCTCGCTGAGCGGTATAAGGTGATTTCAGGTCTATCAGATCATACCATGGGTAGCACGGTACCGATTGTAGCTACCGCAATGGGGGCTAAGATTATTGAAAAACATTTTATTCTGGATAAATCAATTGGCGGTCCGGATGCTTCATTTTCTATGGATGAACATGAATTTACCGAAATGGTAAAGGCGGTAAGAGAGGCAGAAAAAGCGATTGGAAAAGTAGATTACAGCTTAACTGAGAAGCAGAAAAAAGGAAGGGAATTTTCCCGCTCGCTTTATGTAGTTGAAGATATAAAACAGGGAGAAGTAATAACTGAAAAAAATGTGAGATCTATTAGGCCTGGTTTTGGTTTGCACCCAAAGTATTTTAGTAAAGTTCTGGGAAAAAACGTGAAAAGGAAGTTAGACAAAGGTACTCCACTGTCATTAAATGATTTTTAATAGGACTAAAAGGTGATAGAGGGATTAAAGGATAATAACTTGGACTGGCTTTTTTTTGGGAGAACTCATATTTGGCCATTAAAAGATAGCAAGAATTCAAGAGTATTAACGTACTTTAAAATAATAGGACAGATTATTAGATCTTTTTTTTTAAGAAAAAAGAAGTCTAAGAAATACCACGGAGGTTTGCTATTCATCGATAATAGTCGACATTATGATCAAGCGAAAGTAATCTCAGAGCAATTGGATAATTTACTATATCATAATAATACCAAACAGGATCTTCCTTTTGGAAAACGAGTTAATTTAACTAAGAATATATACTTTAATTATAAGTACTTAATCAAGTATTTTCCAAAATTTTTTAAAGAGGAGCTTTCTAAAGATTCAAAAATTTTTAAAAGTAATTTGTCACTTTCTATTTATGGGATCTTACTTTATGAAAATTATCTAAGGTTTTTTAAGGATAATAAAATCAGTTATGTAGTGATCTTTACCGATCATACGTATAAAAATCGGGCCTTAATGTATGCAGCCAAAAAATGTAAAGTAAAAACAGTTTATATACCCCATGCTTCAGTTTCTCAGAAATTTCCTCCCCTTGAAACAGATATAGCATTTATGGAAGGTAGAGACATGAAGATGAAATATATGGGCATAAACAAGAAATTTAATTTACCACTTAGAACTGAATTAATTTACAGTGGTAACATAAAAATAAATTCAAGGCGGTTGGCAAGGCTAGGAATTTACCCCGAAAAAATTATTGGAATCGCATTTAATAAATTAGATTCTATTAATAAAGTTGAGCAATTTGTCGATGAGATTCTTTCAAATAATATTTTTAGGGAGTATAGAATAAGATTAAGGCCGCATCCGGGTGTAGATTATAAATTGAAAGGTCCATCAGATAGGGTAAGCCTTTCAGAAAACCGGTATCAAAGTTCCATAGATTTTATTGAGAGTATTGAATTCCTTTTATCAGGGGACTCCAATATAATACTTGAGGCTATTCTTTTAAAAACGCCAAGTTACATTTTACCCTTTTCTAATAGTTTTCAGGATAATTATAGTTTTATAAAAAATGGTTTATGTCCTTTTATTGGTACTATAGGCATGTTAGCTAAGTACAATAAGGAGTTACAATTTGAGTATAACGATGATGTAATTCAGGAATATGATTATTCCTGGAATACCGGCATAGATAGTGTTAATTTGATTGCAAAAACCCTAAACGAATAGGCACTAATGAATATAAAAAAAACATTAAAAGATTACTTTCAATATTTTTTCTATTTCTACTCATATCTTCGATATAGGATCTTTATAGCCTTTGGCTTAAGTTTTTTTAAAGGTGTTTTGGATGGATTTGGGTTAGCCATGTTTATTCCGTTGTTAAAAATGTCTACTGGCGGCTCAGAAGACATGGAAAATGAAGGCTTAGGTAATCTAAGTTTTTTACCCGAATTTTTAAACAGTATTGGAATTACTCTTAATATAAAAAGTACACTGCTAATAATTCTTTCATTTTTTTGTTTTAAAGGAATTGTGGCTTTCCTGGAAGGGTTTGCACGCGTAACTTATCAGCAATTGTTTATGCGGGAGATAAGACTAACTAACATCCAATTATTAAACACATATAAGTTTAGTGAATTTGTGAAATCTGATGTAGGTAAAATCCAAAACACCTTTAGTGGGGAAGTAGGAAGAGTGAATTTAGCATATAACAGTTATTTCAAGGCTATAGAATACGGGGTTTTAGTGTTAGTTTATGTGACTTTTGCCTTTGCAGCCAATACCCGTTTTGCAATTATTGTTGCTATAGGTGGTATGTTGACTAATTTTTTATTTAAATGGTTGTTCAAAAAAACGAAAAGCTTATCTAAAAAATACACCAAAAGTGCGCATCGTTTCCAAAGTTTACTAATTCAGCATGTCGCTAACTTTAAATACCTAAAAGCTTCGGGTTTAAATTTTAGATATGGAGCTAAATTAAAGGAAAATATCACCGAATTAGAAGGAGTTCAAAAAAACCTGGGCATAGTAGACTCTACCTTGAGGGCGCTTAGAGAGCCTCTTACCATACTGGTAGTAGTTATAGCGATTTTGATCCAGGTAAGTTACTTTAATTCCGATATTGGTTTAATTATTCTAAGCTTGTTATTCCTTTATAGAGCACTAACCTTTTTAATGGCGCTTCAGGAACATTGGAATAAATTCCTTGGTGTTTCCGGTTCCATGGAGAATATGACCAGTTTTACTAAGGAATTAAAAAGAAACAAGGATAGGAACGGAAACATTAATTTTGAAGGCTTTCAGGAAAAAATTAAAATTAACAACATTCATTTTAAATTTGACAACACCCCAATAATATCCGGCTTAAATTTGGAGATAAATAAAAATGAAACTATTGCTATAGTAGGGGAAAGTGGTTCCGGGAAATCCACTTTAATGAATATTTTATCTGGTCTTTTACTACCCGAGAAGGGGGAAGTTTTAATAGATGGCAAGTCTCTAAATCATTTAGATCTAATTTCCTACAGGAATAAGATAGGTTACATTGCGCAAGAGGCCCCTGTTTTTAATGATAGTGTATTTAATAATATAACTTTTTGGGCAGAAAAGAATGAAAAGAATATGGAGAAATTTAATGAAGCCATAAAGAAAGCTGCTTTGTATGATTTTGTCTATTCTTTAAAAGACCGGGAAAACGAATTGCTTGGAAACAATGGGATAAATATAAGTGGGGGGCAAAAACAGCGATTGTCAATAGCACGAGAACTTTATAAAGATGTCGATTTTCTTTTTATGGATGAAGCTACCTCTGCGCTGGATGGAGAAACCGAGGCTGCAATTCAATCTAATATTGATAAGTTAAAGGGGCAGTATACTATCATAATTATTGCCCATAGGTTAGCTACAATAAAGAATGCGGATAAAATTGTGCTGTTGAAAGATGGAAAAATTAACGCAATTGGTAATTTCGAGCAATTAGCTCAGAACTCAATACTTTTTAAAGAAATGATATCCCTTCAGGGAATGAGTTTAGAGAAAAAACAAAATTTGAATGAAAAATAATATGGATTTTAAAATATTAGATTGTACGCTTCGTGACGGTGGTTACTATACCAACTGGGATTTTGATAAAGACTTGGTGAAAAGATATTTTGAATCTTTCGATAAACTACCGATAGATTACCTTGAGATTGGATACCGTTCAAATCCAATGAATTCTTATCTGGGAGAGTATTTTTACTGTCCCCAATATGTTCTGGAAGAAGCTAAGGAAAACAGTTCCAAAAAATTGGTTATTATATTAAATGAAAAGGATGTGAGGCCAGAACATGTTCCGAATTTACTGGAACCTTGTGTAGGTTATATAACTATGGTGCGTATTGCCATAGATCCCAAATACTTTAAAAGAGCCTTAAGTTTAGCAGAAGCCGTTAAAAAACTTGGATTTGAAGTTGGGTTTAATGTAATGTATATGTCTAACTGGGAAAATGAAAAAAAATTTCTCGGCCAAATTAAGGAGGTTGATGGTATTGCAGATTATTTTTATATGGTAGATTCTTTTGGAGGTGTTTATCCGGAAGATGTTAAAAAGACCTTTGATATCGTTAGGGGCCAGACTAATGTTGATATAGGTTTCCACGGGCATAATAATTTACAACTGGCCTTAATTAATACCCTGACGGCTATTGATTGTGGCGCCAGCATTGTTGACGCTACAGTAACCGGTATGGGAAGAGGGGCTGGTAATCTACAAACAGAATTGTTGTTAACTGCCTTAAACGCCAAAGAAGGACTAGATCTTGATTTTAATGCTTTAAGCAAGGTAGTAGATCCTTTTGCTGAAATGCAAAAAGACTATGAATGGGGGACTAATCTACCTTATATGGTTTCCGGGGCTAATTCACTTCCGCAAAAAGAAGTGATGTCTTGGGTAACGAAACGTTTCTACTCTTTAAACAGTATTATAAGAGCACTTTCTAACCAATCCAGGGGAATTGAGGATAATATCGATTTAAAGAACTTAAAGGAAGGTGAAAAATATAAATCGGCATTAATAATTGGAGGAGGTCCCAGTGGTAAAAAACACTCTAAGGCGATTAATGAATTTATAAAGGGGCAGGAAGGTATTTGCCTTATCCATTCCAGTTCAAAAAATTCCCAGGAATTTAAAGATATTCTTACCTTACAAATACATTGTCTGGCAGGAAATGAAGGGCATCGTTTAGAAGATAGTTATAGCGAAATGAGTACGAAAGATAAACTGGTAGTACTTCCACCTTACCCAAGAACAATGGGCACTTATATACCAGAAAAACTTGAAGATGTTGCTTTTCAACTCCAGGAAATAAAATTTACCGACAAGTTTCATGAATCTGTTACCTCCCTGGCTATAGAAACTGCCCTTAAACTTGGGGTGGAGAAATTCTATTTTGCCGGGTATGATGGTTATTCAGGGGAAATTAAAGCCCAGGAACTGGAATTGTTCAATGAAAATGAATATATATTTGAGCGTTTAAGGGGAAAAGGTAACTATACACCGGTTTCTATAACTCCTACCTTATACGAAGGTCTGGAGCCTCAATCTGTATTCGCTTTAATTTAGAGCTATGTCTATATCAGTATTTTTACCCACCCGCAAGGGCAGTGAGCGAGTTAAAAACAAAAACACCCGACAATTTTCTGATTTCGAAGGAGGGCTGTTAGAGTTAAAGTTAAAGCAACTGGCTAAGTTAGAGAAGGTGGACGAGGTAATACTTTCAACGAATGACGAGGCATCAATTTCCGTTGCAAAAAAAATAGAAGTTGATTTTCCTAAATTAAGAATTGATGCTCGTCCCGATGCCTTGGCTTTAGGCACTACCAGTTTAAATGATCTAATTGCTTATGTTCCGACAATAACCAGGTGTGACAATATTCTTTGGACCCATGTGACTTCACCTATGGTGGATACTGAAATTTATGAGGAATGCATCATGAGTTTTAACGAAGGACTTGAAAATGGATTTGATTCCTTAATGTCAGTAACGGCTTTTCAGAATTTTTTGTGGAAAAAGGAACTCAACGACATTATTAACAGAATAGGAAAAGAACGCTGGCCAAAAACCCAGGACCTGGAAATGTTATATGAAATTAATAGCGCTGTTTTTATTACTCCTAAAGAAATATATAAATCAAAAGGGGACAGGGTGGGTGAGAAGCCGTATTTATTTGAGATGAATAAACTAACTTCTTTAGATGTAGATTGGGAAGAGGATTTTAAAATTGCAGAAGCAGTATATGATAAATTTAAAGAATAAGAAAAATATATTTTGGGATTTTGACGGGGTGATTATGGATTCCATGCCCGTGAGAAATAAAGGTTTTGAATTGGTTTTAAAGGATTATCCTAAGGAACAGGTTCAGGATTTAATGGAGTTCCATCTAAAAAATGGAGGCTTATCCCGCTATGTAAAGTTCAGGTATTTCTTTGAGGAAATCAGGAAAGAGAGTGTTTCAGAACAAAAGATTAAAGAGTTGGCCACTGAATTCTCTATCATAATGAAAAAACTATTGTTAGATGAGTCTTTACTGATTACCGATAGCCTTAATTTTATTAAACAAAACTACCTGAATTTTAAAATGCATATTGTTTCCGGCTCTGACCAATCTGAGCTAAGATTTTTATGTAATGAATTAGGTATTGCCCCATATTTTTTATCTATTCACGGTTCCCCCATAGCTAAAACTGAGCTGGTTAATCAGCTCTTGATTCAGCATGACTATGCTAAGGAAAGTTGTGTGTTAATAGGAGATTCTATAAACGATTATGAAGCGTCAAATATTAATCAAATAGATTTTATGGGCTATAATTGCCTTGCTCTTCAGAATAAGGGAAAATCTTATATTACTTCTTTCAGCGCATTATGAAAATTATTAAAGCATTTTTGGGATTATTGATCATGCCATTTAGAATTCGGTTTTTTCGGCCGAAGAAAGTATTTTATAATAAACGTGTAGCGATTGTAGGTCCGGCAGATTCGGCATTTGATCACGAGAATGGACACATTATTGATAGTTATGATTTTGTTATTCGAATGAATAAAGCCTTAATTACCTGGGATCCGAATAATGAGAAATATTTGGGTACCAGAACCGATATCTTAGTTCATAACTTTCATGAAAATATGGATTCTGGGGGAGGAGGCCCGTTAGACTGGAAGCTGTTCAAGAAATTTGGTGTTAAGTACATCATTCAGCCTCGCTTGGATAAACACGGTTGGCAGTGGATGTTCAACTACTTTAAAAAGTACTTAAACACGCATAATATTATATATATACTTCCCTATCACAACTATCAAAAAATATCCAAATTGTTTGATGTCTATCATCCTACGAGAGGTTTCTATGTGCTTTATTCCGCGCTCACGGCTCAATGCGAAGAGGTTTTTATTACCGGTTTCACCTTCTTTAAAACGCCCTATGCCGATGGGTACAGGGATAATATAAAGGATATTAATGCCAATAAAAACCATATACTTAACCAGGGTTTTCACAATCCTGATTTGGAATACGACAATTTTCTTAAGCTATTACGGGAAACTCCTAACAAAAACATCCTTGTAGATGAAAAACTTTATGATATATTAAATTACGATTCACCAGAATTAGTACAAAAAGTAAACAAAATTCAAAAATAGTAAATTGCATTTTTGCTTAATTGTATCCTGTCTAATCTAAGACTATCAATAAACTAAATTGAACCTGAAATTTGGCCAATATTTATAGGAAAATGACCAGATAATACTTTCTTTGGCAAATATGAATTGTAGAGTTGTTGTAATTCAATATTTTAAATTTCAATTATTAAAAAGTATCCTAATTCGGGATATAATATTGTATAGGTAATCTATACTCTTTCAACGTTAAATAAGCAGTTGTATGAATAAAACAAATATTTTTATTAATTCAATTAAGGAACAGCAAAAATTAATATTTGGCTCCCTTGGGCAGTTAATAAATAAAGGTACTAAAGTTGCCTTACTTGATTTTCCAAACCATAACAATGTGGGTGATAACGCGATTTGGTTGGGAGAAAAAGCTGCTTTAAAAAAAATGGGAGTAGAGGTTGTGTATCAATGCGATATTTATAGTTTTTCCGAAAAAGCACTTCGCAAGCGGCTAGATAATAAAGGCGTGATTTTGCTTCATGGTGGGGGAAATTTGGGCTCTGTTTGGCCGGCACATCAAAATTTCCGAGAAAAAATTATCGGGTTATTCCCTGAAATGAGAATTATTCAATTGCCACAGAGCGTTCATTTTGATGATGACAATCGAAAAATGGAATTTGGCCGAATAGCCAAGGCACATAAGGATTGTTATTTTCTTTTACGAGACCATTCCAGTTTTAATACTTTAAAGGATCTTGGTTTAAGGGTGCGACTTTGTCCTGATATGGCATTTGCCATGGGACCAGTACCTCAAAAGAATAAATCAGTAGTAGATATTGTGTGGTTAAAAAGAACGGATCACGAAACAGCTGGTAATAAAGGAGAAAATTTCAGTTTCAAAACCGAAAAACTAGATTGGCTTGCAGGTGAACCTGGTAGATTCTATTCTAAATTTAGTCCGAAATTTACAGTCCGGGTAAGGGGATTAGTTCAAAGCATCTTCCGGAAATCTAAATTATTTCGAGATCATTTTTGGAGATTAAACGCCGCATCTTTCGATTTACTTGCCCAGAGAAGATTTCAACGAGGTACTCGAATATTATGCAGGGGCAAAATAGTTCTAACCGATAGACTGCACGGGCACATTGTTTCAACTCTTTTAGGAAAACCGCAGGTGTTATTTGATAATCATTATAGGAAAATAGGAAATTATATAGATTGTTTTGAATCAACCCAAGAAGCTATTTTTTATGTTGGTGATGATAAGTTGAATGTTGAAGCTAAAGTTTCTAAAGCATTAGAGCTTGTGAAAAAAAGAAGTAAGGATGAATAAATTCGTGTCCGTCCCCCTTTTGGCTCCTGGTTTTAATCGATTACGTGCAGATGCCGTGTGGGTGACTATAGCAAATTGGGCAGAAGGTTTAGAAGATCGATATGGTAAAGCCGAGGTGATTGCGGGTGAAACTGGATATTCAGCAGCTGAAATCAGGGCGAGGTGTTTTCCTCGATCGTCAGAGACAGAAAAAAAGCGCAATCCAAGTAAATTTCGACAATCATATATTGCTAAGCTTTTTGAGATGTTTGTTAAGGATTTGCGTTGGTTTTATGAAGAACAAAAATCTTTTTCTATTGATTCAGAGAGGTTCAAGAATGCACCATTTGTATGGCAACACCACGATCTTTTTCAAACCAGAGGATTAAAGCTAGCTAAAAAATTAGGCATACCTTCCGTCCTGTTTGTTGACGCTCCCTATGTCTGGGAATCCAAGAAATGGGGAGTCCATCGTTTTGGTTGGGAAGGGTTTGCAAAGCGGTGGGGGGATTCACATCCGTGCCGAAAAGCCGACTTGATTTTGGTAGTAAGTGATGAAGTAAAACGTGCAGTTTTGGATTTAGGAGTTGACGAAAATCGCGTTCTTATTACTCCTTGCACTGTATCGCACAAAATATTTGACCGGGCAAAAGGCAATGAAGTGCGCAAGTCTCTGGGATTAACCAGTAATTTTGTTATTGGATGGGTTGGTAGTTTTCGTAAATTTCACAGCCTTGATCTATTAGTTGAAGCATTCAGGGACATTTCTACTTCTATCCCACAAGCAAAACTATTATTGGTTGGTGATGGACCTGAGCGTACTCGCTTGCAAGAAAAAATAAGTGATTTAGAATTAAGTGAACGAGTGATATTCTCAGGGAATGTACCCCACAATGAAGTTCCCGATTATATAAGTAGTTTTGATGTGGCAGTATTGCCGTCTCAATCGAATGAAGGATTTCATTATTCACCGTTAAAACTCCGTGAATTCTTTGCTGCCGGTGTACCAGTAATTGCTTCTGCCGTTGGGGATGTTAAATTAGTGATTGAAGAGAGTAAGGGGGGCTGGTTAGTGCCACCGGGTTCAAAGAACTCTATAGCCGAGATGATCGAGAGGATCGCAATGGATCGAGCAGCAATAGATTCAGCAGGCTCCAAAGCAAGAAATTATGCATTAACAGCGATGGGTATCTCAACGCAAATTCGAATGATAGAAGACTATTTCGAAATACATAGGTGAAGGTTGCACAATTCACGGAAGGACACTAAGTATTAACTTTCAGTTACTTATTCTCGCCATATAGTTGGCTTGAAATACTGTATATGTTGTTACCATATTAAAGAATTAATGAGAATAATCCAATTAATCCAAAAGCCTCAACTACGGGGTGCCGAAATTTTTGCATGTCAGCTTTCCAGTCATCTTGAAAAAATAGGTCATGAAGTGTTGGTAGTTACTATTTATAAGGGGGATGCGGAATTACCTTTTATTGGCCGGATTCAGCATCTTAATCGGAAACTATCTAATCGATTTTTTGATTATGGAGGCTGGAGAAGATTTAGCAAAATTATTAAGGATTTTAAGCCTGATATTATACAGGCTAATGCTTCTGATACCTTAAAGTTTGCCGCGAGTTCTAAAATGCTATTTTCCTGGAACCAGCCTCTGATTTACCGTAATGCCAACAAAATGGGTGATTTTATTTCCTCTAAGCTAAAATGGCACCTTAATAATTTCTATTTGTCTAAATTGGCCTATGTCATTTCTGTGAGCAAAGAATGTGAAAAAGATTTCATTGAGACTTTTTCTTATCCGCAGGCCAAAATAAGTACGGTCGAAATAGGAGTTGAAGAAAAAGAGATTGGTGAAATCCCGGAAGATCTTAGGGAAATTTTTAAAAAAGGTCCTGTTTTATCTCATATTGGAGGTTTTGTGCCTGAAAAAAATCACAAAGGCTTGTTGAGAATCTTTAAGAATATTTTAATGAATTATCCCGAAAGCCAACTCTTTTTAATGGGGAAAGGAAGGCTGGAAGAGGAGATTAAGTCAAAAGTTGAAAAAATGCAAATTAAAGAAAACGTGCATTTCCTGGGTTACAGGAATGATGTTTTGGAGATCTTACATCATTCACAAGCTTTTGTTTTGCCGAGTTTAATTGAAGGATTACCGGCTGTTATTTTAGAGGCTATGTATGCTGAAACCCCGGTTGTAGCCTATAATGTAGGTGGAATAGGAGAGGTAGTTACGAATGGGGAAACAGGATGGCTCATAAAGAAAAATGAAGAAAACTACTTTTGCGAAAAAGTAAATGAAATTTTATCCTCCAATGGGGATTTACAAGTGAGAGTAAGAAATGCCAAAAATATGATAACCGGAAAATTTTTAAATCCCTCAATTGCCAAGCGTTTTTTATCCTGTTATTCAGACGTGCAAAAATCTTAGGTCACATTTTTCCTATCGAACCTGAACCTGAAGGAATAAATCTTTATTTAAAGGTTCTTTCTTAAAAGCAATAAATGACAGACAAAACTTAAATTTTACACTTATAAGTTTATTTAAATTTTTGGCTATATATTATCAAATTAGTCATTCAAGCTTTTCAATTAAATGCAAAAAATAAAGGTCCTACACATTATAAAATCTTTGGGGCGGGGAGGAGCAGAAATGCTTATCCCTGAAACTATCAAATTTCATGATCAATCCCGATTTGAATTTCATGTGATATATTTCTTATTCTGGAAAGACGAGATGGTAAATCCGATTATGGAGGCAGGCGGGAAAGTAAGCTGTTTCCCATCTTCTAATAATATAAAACTCTTACAGCAATTTCCGAAAGTAATTAATTATTGCAAGGAGCAGAGAATTGATGTGATCCACTGTCACCTTCCATGGGCAGGTTTTTTAGGACGCTTGGTGTTTTTCAAAACTAAAATACCTACGGTATATACCGAGCATAATATGCAGGATAGGTATCATATAATTACAAAAACCCTGAATAAGTTTACCTATAATTTACAGAGTTTAGCGCTTGGAGTTTCTGATGATGTTACCAAGTCTATAAATACCTTTATAAAACCAAAAATTCCCATAGAAACCTTATTAAATGGGGTAAACACAAATTCATTCCGGAGAGACCCGGAAGCAGGAAGAGAAACAAGAAAAAAACTTAGCATACCCGCAGGTGCAATTGTTTTTGGGAACGTAGCGGTTTTTCGTTTTCAAAAACGCCTTGTGGAATGGCTGCAGGAATTTAAAAAAATCGAAGAAAAAAATTCTTCTGCTTATGGAATTATAGTGGGCTTTGGACCGTTGGAGGAAGAAGTAGCCACTGAAGTTAAAAGATTAAATTTGGAGGAGAAAGTTTCTTTTCCGGGTTTACAAACAGATGTAAAACCCTATTTTTCTGCAATGGATATTTTTATGATGAGCAGTTCTTTTGAAGGTTTACCAATAGCATTGCTTGAGGCTATGAGTATGGAATGTGCTGTAGTGGCTACGGATGCAGGAGGGATTAAAGAAGTTATAAGAAATGAAGAAGATGGTTTAATTTGCAAGGTTGAGGAATGGACGAAACTTTCCGTTTTGTGTCAGGTATTAATTAACAATCCTGATAAATTAAGCAAATTTAAAAAAGCAGCCCGGAAGCGGGTAGTCAGCAATTTTAGTATAAGAAAAATGGTTGATGAATTGGAAATGATATATGAGGATCTAGCTGCCCAACCCGAAGGAAAATAAAAGAAAAATAAATTTTGAATCTCGAATCAAAGAATCAACAACAGAACCTCTAAATGCTAATAAGAGAAGCTACATCTGCTGATATTCCGGAAATAATAAGTGTTTTATGTGCCAGTATTGGAGAATCAAAATTACCAAAAACAGAGGAAATCTGGAGGTATAAGCATTTTGATAACCCTTTTGGTACCTCGATCGTACTATTGGCTGGGGTATCGGGTAGAATTATAGGAGTGAGGGCATTTATGAAATGGGAATGGAATTTGAATGGAACTCAGTTGTCAGCATTGAGGGCAGTGGATACAGGGGTGCTTCCTGAATACCAAGGGAAAGGCATTTTTAAAGAACTGAATTCATTTGGGATGGGAATGGTTAAAGACCGGGGTGAACATTTTATATTTAATACCCCAAATTCTAAAAGTTTGCCCGCGAATTTAAAAATGGGATGGAATAAGATCGACAAATTAAAGATTGCTTTTATCCCCGGTAATTTTAGAACTCAGATTTTTAAAAATGATATTCATTATGAGAGATCAATAAATTTAACCCCTTTAGAGCTTCAGGAATTACTTGATATTTATAATAATTTACAAAGCCAAAGAGGCAAAATATTTACACCAAAGTCTCCTGCATACCTAAAGTGGCGCTATGAACGAAATCCCTTACAGGAATATCAGATTTTCGCAGACAAGGATTTTTATTTAGCTGCTTATCTCAAATCTCATAAGCACTTTGCAGAACTACGGATTACAGAACACATTTATCATGATCGAGTTGGATTAGATAAAATTAAAAAAGCAATTTCAGAAATGAATAAAATTTTTAGAGCTGACTTAATTGCATACTCCCCCGGTTTGAATTTATCATCCTTCCAGTTTTCAGCTAAACTTGGTCCAGTTATGGTATGTAGGAACCTCAATTTGGATGTGGCTTCTCATAAAAAAGTAAGAAATCTAATTAATTGGTCTTATGCATTAGGGGATTTAGAACTTTTTTAAAATAATGAAGTAAAGAATGCTGAGAAATTAAGGAATGAATGTTATGGAGATAAGAGAATCTGAACCGGGAGATATTCCGCAAATTGTTGAAGTATTAAAAGCCAGTCTTGGTGAAACTTCTTCCAAAAAGACTGAAGCGGTATGGAGATATAAGCACGTGGACAATCCCTTTGGGAAATCCCTGGTTTTAGTGGCTGTTGAAAATGATGAAATTATTGGCGTTCGTGCTTTTATGCGTTGGCAATGGCAATTAGGGGATCGGGTTTTTTTTGCTTACAGAGCGGTAGATACTGCCACTCACCCTGATCATCAGGGGAAAGGAGTTTTTAAAAGACTTACTTTAGAGGCTATAGAGATAGCCGGGAAAAAAAATGATCATTTTATTTTTAACACCCCCAATTCTCAAAGTCTACCGGGTTACCTGAAAATGGGTTGGGAGGAACTGGATAAAATAAAGGTACAGGTAAATCTTACTAATCCGCTAAATTGGTTTAATGTGAAACAAACCGGGCATTATGGGATAAATAATAATTGTTCCGATGCCCAAATGGAGGGATTGATATCAAATTTCAATAATTTAAAAGTTGGGGAAAATAAATTATTTACTTTAAAATCTGTGAAATATCTCTCCTGGCGTTATGAAAATAATCCTTTACAAAAATATGAGGTGAAGTCAGACCAAGATTTTTATCTGGCAGGCTATGTGAAACAATACAAATATTTTAAAGAACTGCGAATAACAGAACATGTTTATTCCGAAGACTCTGGTCTTCAGAAAATAAATAAAGCAGTAAAGGAAATAAGTAAAAGATTTGGGGTGCAGCTTATTACAACTTCTGTCAGATTAAATTCAGGAATAGGTTTTTACGGAAATTATGGTCCCGTATTAACCCTGAGAGATGTGAATTTGAGTTCAAATTTAAAACAGGAGTTATTGCAGCTTAACAATTGGTCCTACACCTTGGGGGATTTGGAACTATTTTAATATGCCGGGAGCAATTTTTTTAATACTAATATTATTTCTCATTACTCAGGGACTATTTAGCTCCCTTTCGAAAAAACATGCCTTTTTTTCTAAGAAATTGATGAATCAACTTTTTGGTTATCATTTGGTTTTTTGGGGAATCTATTATACCTACACTATATTTAATCGTTCAGATTCAAAAATGTATTTTTCGAGGCCTCTATTAAGCGGAAGAGAATGGTGGGATCACTTTGGCACAAGTACAACTTTTATAGATTTTCTTTCGTTTCCCTTCATAAATTTTTTAGGGTTCAATTACGAAATGATGATGGTGCTATTCGCCTGGCTTGGATATCTGGGGTTTGTTTATGCTTATCTTTTTTTTAGGGAGAACATTCCGGTTAAGATCACCGTTTTTAGAAATTTTGATCTACTTACCCTTATTTTGTTTTTTCCCAATATGCACTTTTGGACTGCCTCTTTAGGAAAAGGAGCTCCTATTTTCCTGGGTTTAATGATGTTCGCTTATGCAATAAAAAATCCAAAATCAAGACTTGTCACTTTACTTTTGGGTTCTCTGCTTATTTATTTTATCCGTCCGCACGTCTTTATGTTTGTGGCGGTAGGGACCGTTTTGGGTTATATGAGCGGAAAGGAAAAAATCTCATTTGGCAAGAAAATATTCATTTATATTTCTTTGATAGGAGGATTGGTTTTAGTTCAGGATACAATCCTGGGAGTGGCAGGATTGGATGGTTCTGAAGATTTGGTTGAAGGTTTCGAGGATTTTTCTGCAGATAGATCGGGATCATTAAGTACTTCTGGTTCCGGAGTTGCAATGGCCTCTTATCCCTTGCCTTTAAAACTTTTCACTTTCTGGTTCCGGCCTTTGTTTTTTGACGCCCCGGGAATTCTTGGGCTTATTACTTCGGTGGAAAATCTTATGTATCTTTTGTTATTTGTAAAAATTATAAAGAAAGACTTCATTACGTTTATAAAAAATTCAACAGTAGTTGTAAAGATGAGTCTGGTGGTATTCTTACTTTCCTCATTCGCCATGACATTTGTAATGTCTAATTTAGGGATCATAATGAGACAAAAATCCATGGTGATGTATTTCGCCTTTTTTGTGATCTATTATTATCTGGCGCAGAAGAAGTATGATAGGATTTTAAAATTGCGCAAATTAAAGGCAAGAAGGATTAAAGATATGGAGGTGGCGGTTTGATAGAACGGGACAATTTTGGGAAGAGGAGGAGAGACAAATTGAATAAAATTACTCCCAGGTTTATAATATTGGATTTCACTAATTCTCTAACTAAATTATTAACAATCCCCAATAAATAATAAACCAATTAACGATTTAATGAACAATAACGGAACTTTAGTAATATCTCTGGATTTCGAATTGCTTTGGGGGGTTTTTGATAAGGTAGATCATAAGGAAAAAACAACTTACTTCAAAAACACACGACAAGTTATTCCCGGAATTTTAAACCTGTTTTCAGAGTATGAGATTCATTGTACCTGGGCAACTGTGGGAATGTTGTTTAATGAAAATTGGGAGGATTGGAAAGAAAATATACCCGAAATTTTACCGCAATATAAAAATAGAAATCTTTCAGCTTATGATTATGGAAATTCCATTCCTTCTTTTGAAACCGAATTTTTGTGTTTTTCCAAAGAATTAATTCGTAAAATACAAAACACACCTAATCAGGAAATTGGCACCCATACCTATTCTCATTACTATTGCCTGGAAGAAGGTCAGGCTTTAGCTTCATTTAGAGCCGATCTGGAAAAAGCCATCGAATTGGCAGAAAAAATGGGAATAGAGCTTAAAACCCTGGTATTCCCAAGAAATCAGTTCAATGAGAGTTATTTAAAAGTTTGTTATGATCTGGGTATTGAGAATGTTCGTTCCAATCCAACCAATTGGTATTGGAAAGACACCCAAAATGATTCCTTGAAAAATAAGATCTTCAGGACCGCTGATGCTTATTTAGGACCGAAGAATAAATCGTACAGGTTAAATGAATTGAAGGTCGAAGAAGGAAAACCCTTCTCCCAAAAAGCGAGCAGGCTATTGCGGCCCTATTCATCGAATAAATTCCTTAACGATTTGAAATTAAAAAGAATTAAATCTGAAATGACCACCGCAGCCAAAAGAAAAGAAATTTATCATTTATGGTGGCATCCGCATAATTTTGGTGAAAATCCGGAAAGGAATCTGAAAGATTTAAGAATTATTCTTGAAGAATTCAAAAAGCTTAAGCTAACATATGGTTTCAGGTCTGAAAATATGAATTCGATACTTAGGTAAAATGAACAACCAACCTAAACTCATTCGCATCACAACGGTCCCTCTTTCTTTGGAAAAACTTCTTGAAGGGCAGCTGACATTCATGAATGAGGATTTTGATGTAACGGCAATTGCTGCAGAAAAAGAACGTCTCGAAAAGTATGGCCGCGATAATGGGGTGGACACCTTTCACCTGGAAATGACCAGGGAGATGACTCCGGGGAAAGATTTGAAAGCATTATTTAGCCTTTATAGGCACCTTAAAAAGATCAAGCCTAAAATCGTCCATACCCACACTCCCAAAGCCGGAATTGTAGGTATGATGGCAGCTAAAATGGCTGGAGTACCTGTCCGTTTACACACTGTCGCTGGCATGCCGTTAATGGAAACTACGGGGACTAAAAGAAAGATTCTGGAGCAAGTGGAGCGGCTTACTTACAGTATGGCCACCAAAATATATCCAAATTCTGAAGGTCTCAAAAAGGTCATTCTGAAGCACAATTTTACGAAACCCGGTAAACTTCAAGTTTTAGGAGAGGGCAGCTCTAATGGTATAGATACAGCGTATTTCAACCCGGCAGATTTCAGTACGGAACAAAAGAGGGAAATACGTCGGTCTTTAAACATTCCTACAGATGACCTGATCTTTATCTTCGTCGGCAGACTGGTTAAAGATAAAGGAATCAATGAACTGGTGCAGGCTTTTAAGGAATTAGCCTCAGAAAATGAAAACATCAGTTTATTGCTGGTCGGGCCGTTTGAACAGGAACTGGATCCTGTTACAGAAGAAAATTTTGAGATTATAAAGAAGCATCCCAAAATTGTCACTACCGGCTATCAGGTTAATGTCCGCCCTTATTTTACAGTTGCAGATGTTCTTGTATTTCCAAGCTACCGGGAAGGATTTCCGAATGTGGTGATGCAGGCCGGAGCAATGGGGCTGCCTTCAATTGTGACCGACATTAATGGCTGTAATGAGATCATCCGGAACGAAGAAAACGGACTAATAATACCGGTCAAAAATCAGGAGGCTCTTCTGTTTGCTCTGAAGAAATTGGCAACCGATACCGAGCTGCGTAAAAAGCTCGCCGCAAATTCCCGTGCTGTTATTACCACTAAATATGAAAGAAAAGTTTTTTGGGATTTGCTTCTGGAAGAATATAAGTTACAGATGAAGGAAGCAGGACTTGAGACTGGGGGGCGAGGAGACCGAGGGACTAGGGACTAAGGGAAATATCGATGGCGCGGATTTATAATCCGTGACGACCCCTCGTGTACTCAAGCACCAAATTCGAAATATTGACTGGGTGATGGGGAGACGAGGAGACCGGGGAACTTTAAAGAAGTAAATTTTCTGAATTCATTAAGCTCCCTCTCCTTGGGAGAGGACGGGGGAGAGGATGATTCAGTAATCAGATGAAAGTTTCCTAAATTAACATACCAAATTAACCAGTTAATGAATTGCAAATCTCGAATTAACGAATTAACGATTTTACGACAATTACGTATTTCCGTAACCTTAAAAGATCATTTTAACATATCTTTGCAATTAATTAAAGCTATAAATCCTTTAGTTTGTCCCTAAAAAAAAATTTTGTGTACATAATATTTTTTAAAAAATTTCTTGATTTTTCTGTTGCGATTTTAGCTTGTTTTTTTCTTTTTCCGGTATTCTTATTATTAACTTTTTTATTGATCCTGGCAAATGAGGGTAATCCTTTTTTTCTTCAATTGCGACCTGGTAAAGAAGGAAAATTGTTCAGGATTATTAAGTTCAAAACAATGAATGATAAAAGAGGAGGGAATGGAGAGTTGCTGCCTGATGCGCAGCGTCTTACCGTGATTGGTTCGCTTGTAAGAAAAACATCACTTGATGAAATTCCGCAACTAATTAATGTTTTAAAGGGAGATATGAGTCTGGTGGGCCCACGCCCTCTATTGCCTGAATATTTAGAACTCTATACCTCAAGGCAACATAAAAGGCATTTAGTAAAACCGGGTATAACTGGTTGGGCACAGGTGAACGGGAGGAATGCAATTTCATGGACAAAGAAACTGGATCTGGATGTATGGTACGTTGAAAACCTTTCTTTTTTTTTAGATATAAAAATTTTGTGGAGGACACTTCTAAAAGTAGTTAAATCTGAAGGTGTAAACACAGCGAATATGGCAACAACAGAACCATTTAACGGAAATAACTGATATGAATATCTACGGAGCTAGCGGTCATGCAAAGGTTATCATAAATTTAATACATTCTAGATTGTTAGAAATACATAATATTATTGATGATAATGCTTCTATAACAGGGATTTACGATTACCCTGTAGTTCATGAAGTAACTCCGGAAATTTTAAAAAGAAAAACTATAATCGCTGTTGGGAATAATAGGGTACGAAAGAAAATCTCATCAATGCTCAAGGGGAATTTTTATCGTGGTGTAAGTCATGCAGAGGCAGTGGTTGATGAAACTGTTGAGATGGGTGTAGGAACAGTTATAATGGCTAGTGCTACCATTAATGCTGATGCTATTTTAGGGGAACATTGTATTTTAAATACAGGATGTGTGGTTGAGCATGATTGTCTTTTGGAAGATTTTGTACACGTTTCTCCAGGGGCAATTTTGGCTGGGGGTGCTAGAATAGGAGAAGGAACCCATATAGGTATTGGTGCCCTTGTTATTCCAGGAATAAAAATAGGAAAATGGTGTACTATTGGTGCTGGTGCTGTAATAATTGGAGATGTGCCAGATAATGCTACGGTGGTAGGTAACCCAGGTAGGATTATTAAAATATTGAATAAAGAAGATGAGTGAAAAAAAAATATGGCTTTCTTCACCTCATATGGGAGGTAGCGAGCAAAAATATATTAGTGAGGCTTTTGATCAGAATTGGATAGCTCCCCTTGGACCCAATGTTAATGGATTTGAAAAGGATTTACAGACTTATTTAAAGGAGGAGAACATCCATGTAGCTGCTTTGAGTTCAGGAACAGCTTCACTTCACCTGGCCCTGATTTTAGCAGGTGTTGAAAGAGGGGATGAGGTGCTTTGTCAAAGTCTTACTTTTGCCGCTTCGGCAAATCCCATAGTATATCAGGGGGCAACTCCTGTCTTTATAGACAGTGAAGAGGAAACACTTAATATTTCTCCTGTTTTTCTGGAAAAAGCCATTCAAGATCGAATATCAAAAGGTAAAAAACCTAAAGCTCTCATTGCCGTTCACCTCTACGGGATGCCTTATAAAGTTGATGAGGTGCATGAAGTTGCTCTTCGCTATGGTATTCCTGTAATTGAAGACAGTGCAGAAGCACTTGGCAGCTCCTATAAAGGACAAAAATGTGGCACGTTTGGAGATTTTGCTGTTCTTTCCTTCAATGGGAACAAGATAATAACCACTTCAGGAGGTGGGGCACTGGTCACTAAAAGCGAAGAATTGAAACGAAAGGCCGTGTTTTTGGCGACACAGGCAAGAGATGAGGCTCCTCACTATCAACACAGTCATATAGGCTATAATTATAGACTTAGTAATATAGCTGCGGGGATTGGAAGAGGACAGATGGAGGTTTTGGAGGAACATGTATCAAAACGAAGAGAGATGAATCAATTTTATGAAGGGTTGTTTGGCACAGTTAAGGGAGTAAAAGTATTTAGTGAGCCCGAAAATACGTATTTTAGCAATCATTGGCTCACAGTTATCAAATCAGAAGAAAATGGAGTTTTTAAAACTGAGGATTTGAGATTGTTTTTAGAAAATGAAAATATCGAAAGCAGACCTTTATGGAAACCCATGCACCTGCAGCCAGTTTTTAAAGATGCTCCGTTTTACGGTAATGGAGTAGCTGAATCAGCTTTTAAAAATGGTTTGTGTCTCCCTTCCGGTTCAAATTTAAGTCAAGAAGAAAAAAAACGGATTAGTGATGCTATTTTAAATTTCTTGAAAACAAAGATGCTCTAAATAAAAGTTATGGGTAAGAAGTTAAATAAAGCCCTTGAGCAAATCTTGGCCTCTGAAAATCGGCTGGATATTAGAAATATTAAATATCTGCCCAGATGGGCTATTTTGGGGATTGATATTGCCATAATTGTAATGGCTGATGTTTTAACTGTCGTAGCTTTACAGGATCTCACTTCTCATTTTTATAATTTTCTATCTCTTTCCCAGCGAATGCTTCTTGCAATAGGGGTTAATATTTTCTTCTTCTTTGTTTTTAGAACTTACGCCGGATTGATAAGACACTCCTCGTATCTGGATGCACTAAAGATTATGCTCGCTTGCTTTAGCACGTTTATTACGCTATTGTTTATAAATTATTTTACTTTTTTTCTTATTGGAGAAAAAATTTATCTGGTAGCTGGTCTTATTTTTTATTTTCTTGTGTCTTTTATTCTCCTGTTTCTTTTTCGACTTTCAGTAAAACAGGTTTATGAATATTTTAAAAGGACTCAAAGAAGCCAAAGTTTGCAGAAAGCTATAGTATTTGGAGCCGATGAAAACGCCATTTCTATAGCAGGTGCTTTGGAAATTGAGCATCCAAAGCGTTTTGATATAAGAGGGTTTATTACAAATGATAATACCAGGCGAAACATCAGGATTTTAGGTAAACCCGTTATATATAATGGTCTAAAGATAAGTGAAGAGGCGCAAAAATTAGAAGCTTCAGCTCTAATTCTTTCTGAAAATACTTTAACCGCTGAAGAAAAATTCGCGGTCGTAGAAGATTGTTTGGAAAACAATATTAAAGTTTTTAATGCTCCTATTGTGGCCGATTATGAAGATGAGCGGTCTGTTTCTTACAAAGTTAAATCTTTGCAGATAGAAGATCTTTTAGATCGTGAGCCTATTTTGCTAAACAAGGAAAATAAGCGCCAGCAACTAACAGAGAAAGTAATATTAGTGACTGGTGGTGCGGGTTCAATTGGGAGTGAAATAGTTAGGCAGGTTGCGGAATATGGGCCAAAGTTGCTTCTCATTTTAGATCAGGCTGAGACCCCTCTTCATAATTTACAACTAGAAATTCAGTCTAAGTTTCCCCATCTAAATTTTAAATGTATAATCTGCGATGTTGGAAATCGTAAAAGGCTTGATCTTCTTTTTAAAAGAAGATCAATAGATGTGATTTATCATGCGGCAGCATACAAGCATGTTCCTTTAATGGAAGAGAATCCTCATGAGGCTGTTTTTGTAAATATTCAGGGCACAAAAAACCTTGCAGATCTTGCTGTGGAACATAATGTGGGACATTTTGTAATGGTATCTACAGATAAGGCAGTAAATCCAACTAATGTTATGGGTGCTTCTAAACGAGCAGCTGAAATGTATGTGCAGGCTCTTTATCATTCGGCATGTAAAGAACCAGGGCAAACTAAATTTATAACAACCAGGTTTGGAAATGTTTTGGGATCAAATGGTTCTGTGGTTCCACTATTTAGAAAGCAAATAGAAAAAGGAGGGCCTGTAACTATAACACATCCCGATATAATTCGCTATTTCATGACTATTCCAGAAGCCTGTCAGTTAGTTCTTGAAGCGGGTGCTATGGGAAATGGTGGAGAGATTTTTATTTTTGACATGGGCGAGCCGGTAAAAATCATGGATCTTGCAGTGAAGATGATTAAATTAGCAGGTTTTATTCCCAATAAACAAATTGGTATAAAAATTACTGGTCTTAGACCAGGAGAGAAGTTGTTTGAAGAGCTACTGAGCAATAAAAGTAAGACTTTAGCCACTCATCACAAGAAGATCATGATTGCAATTGATCAACCCGGGAATTTTGAAGAAATAAATTTTTCGGTAGAAACTATTATTAGGGTGGCCGCAAAATTTAAAAGTGATAAGGTTGTTGCTGAGCTAAAAGCTTTAGTTCCTGAATTTAAGAGCAATAATTCCACTTTTGAAAAGTTAGATAAAGGACCAGTAAAACATCCTTCGCAAGAAAAATCCAATTAAACAATGGTAATATCTAAATCTTATAATTTTCTTTCCATAAAATGCACTTCGTTTAATTACCTAATAGTATTATTAGGAGTTTTATTAATTTCTTCATGTTCTAGCAGGAAAGATGTGGTATATTTTCAGGATTATGAAAGACTTCCTAATATGGCTGCCCCTGATGATTTTCAGGCTGAAATTGAAATTAATGATATTTTACGTATTGATGTTTCTTCAATGAATGAAGAATTGGCGGCACCTTTTCAGCTTAATATTAATAGTCAAAGTAGTGGAGGTGGAAGTAATAACGCTGCATTAACAGGGTATTTAGTTGATTCCGATGGGAATATAAATTTTCCTGTATTAGGAGAACTCCATGTTGCGGGGAAGAGCAGGGAAGAACTTCAGGAAGAATTGAGTACTGAGCTTCGTGAAAAATATTTGAAAGATGCAGTAGTTAGAGTTCGTATTGTGAACTTTAAAGTGACTGTGATGGGAGAAACGGGAAGTCAGGTTATTGATGTTACAGATGAGCGTATTTCAGTTCCTCAGGCTATTGCGATGTCAGGGGACATTAGCTATGACGGTAAGAGGGATAAAATTTTAGTCATTAGGCAGGAAAACGAAGAGTTGAAATATGAAATTCTGGATCTCACCAGCGTAGATATTTTTCAAAATCCTTTTTATTATTTGAAACAAAATGATATTGTGTATGTGGAGCCAACATATCGCAAAGTGAAATCTGCAGGATTTATAACAAGCTGGCAGGGATTGGTCTCTATTGTTACCACAGCATTTAGTTTATTTGTATTATTCAATAACATTTAATGGAAGAATTACAGGAATTTTCAGAGAAAGAAGAATCCAATTTCGATCTTAAGGCAGAGATATTTAAATATCTGAAACACTGGAAATGGCTAGTGTTCGGTTGTTTACTCGGCCTATTCATCGCGTATCTTTATAACCGTTATACCATTCCTGCCTATACTACAGAGGCGTCAATGATGATTCTAAGTGATGAAAAAAATGGAATGGTAGGGGCCCTTCCCTCTGGTGGTACTTCAATTTTAGCTATTAATGATAACTCGCTGGATAATCAGATAGTCACACTCAAATCCAAACGTTTGGTTGAAAAGGTGATTGATGATTTAAATTTCAATGTTGCCTATTTTATAGAAGGAAAGGTTATTGCTGTAGAAGCTTATAAAAATAATCCCATTTCAATTGAGTTCTTAACTGATGTAAAAGTTGTTCATGAATCTTCGCTAAATATATTAGTTACACCCCAGTCGGCTACGACTTTTCGATTAGAAACCGAAAATGGTTCTTCTGGAATTTATGAATTTGGTGAGCCACTTGAAATGGGAGGGCTTCGTTTTCTTATTGCTCCAAATCAAATTTCTTTAGGGGCTAATAATACTGTAAATATTGTTGTTCGTCCCATACGTACGATAGCCAATGAGTATATCTCAAAGATGATCGTAACACCACAAGGAAAAGCTAAAGACATTCTGTCACTTAGCATCACAGGAGAAGTGCCCGAAAAATCCAGAGATTTTCTTAATACTCTTATGGTTCATTTTAATGCCGATGGAGTAGCTGATAAAAGGCAGGTAGCCGAAAATACAGCTGAGTTTATAAGACAGCGATTGGAACTGATTTCCCAGGAGCTTGATTCTGTTGAGGGGGGAATAGCAGATTTTAAAAGTGAAAATCGCTTTATGGATGTGGGAAGTAGTGCAGGTGAGTATATGGCCAAATCTACTATGGCTGAACAAGAAATTTTCACTTTGGAAACCCAACTCATGATTTTGGAAGGAATTGAAAGCACGCTTAGTTCCACTAAACCTTATCAGCTTTTACCTGAAGGAATCGGATTGGAACAAGGGGGGATGGGATCTGCCATAGGACAGTACAACGAGCTAGTGCTTCAGAGGAATGCGTATTTAAAAACTGGTACTACCCAGAATCCCGTTGTGCAGACTCTTAGTGATCAATTGGATACCTTAAGGGAAAATATTTTAAATAACATTGAGCAGACACGTAGTTCTATTCGTATTCAATTGAGGGAATTAAATCAGTTAGATCAGAGAGCAGAAGGACAGTTTAGTTCATTTCCGGGACTTGAAAAAGGGATAAGAAGTATTGAACGTCAACAGACAATAAAAGAACAGCTTTATCTTTTTCTCCTGCAGAGGCGTGAAGAATCTGCTATTTCTTTTGCAGCTACCTCTCCGGTAGCTAAAGTTATTGATCCGGCTTTTACCTATAATCAACCAGTAGATCCTAAGCCATGGTTGGTCCTTACGGGTGGAGGGATAATTGGTCTGTTAATTCCACTTCTAATTATTTTTGTAATTAATTTTCTTGACACCAAAGTTCACCATAAAGGTGATTTACAATATCTGAATAAGCATGTTCCATTTTTGGGAGAAATTCCAAAGATCTCGAAAGATGAAGCAGAATTAATACAATTAAATGACCGTTCCCCATTAGCAGAATCGTTTAGGATTCTCAGAACCAATCTTGCTTATCTGGTTCAGTCAAGAAATAAAGATAAAGCAGAAGTGCTTTTTGTTACTTCAACAATAAAGGGGGAAGGGAAAACTTTTATTTCCTTTAATCTTGCACGCACTTTAGCCAGTACAGGCAAAAAGATTCTTTTGATTGGAGCAGATGTGCGTAACCCAAGGTTACACAAATTTGCAGGTAATCCTTTAGATACAAAAGGTCTTTCGGATTTTTTGTATGATATGGACATTAGAGCTGAAAATGTTATTCAGCCAATGAAACAGGATAATATACCTGTAGATGTTATTTTCTCAGGAGCAATACCTCCAAACCCTGCAGAACTGCTGATGAATGACCGAATGGAAGAACTACTGAAAAGTCAGAAAGAGAATTATGATTTTATCATTGTAGATACAGCACCAACGATGATAGTTACTGATACCCTTCTTATTAGCCAACTTGCCGATACTACCCTTTATGTGGTAAGAGCAGGTTACACCGAAAAGAAATTACTTGATTTTCCTAAAGATCTAAAACAACAAGGTAAACTTAAAGGTTTGGCTATTGTTCTTAATGATGTTGATTACTCCAAATTTTCTTATGGAGCTAAGTACGGTTATTCCTATGGATACGGTTATGGATATGGTGCTGATGACGACAGTAAAGGTCTTGTCGGTTCAATTAAACGTTTCTTCGGAAGAAGTTAAAATTTAAACGTTTTTTTTGTATTGTCTATTATAGAACGCAGCATCTCTACTTTTTTTGAAGAGATGCTGGCTGTTGAAAGTTTTTCTAAATGTCTTTTCTGATGTGTATCAGTACCTATAAAGTCGATCATCTCTTCTTCCAGAAGCCGGAAAGCTATATCTTTCATATTTTTTCCGTAATGGCCGATGAGACTAAGGGCATTTAACTGAAAGAGGCATCCCCTGTCTTTAAGTTCTTTGTAATTACTAAGAGAGTTGGAATGTAGAAAAGCATAGCGCTCCGGGTGAGCCAGTATCGGTTTGTATTGTAAAGTTTGAAGTTGAAATAGAATTTCATTAAGATTTATTGGTGGCTGAAAATAAGACATTTCTACCAGAACCATATTTTCTTTTAAACAAAGTAATTCTTTTTTCTCTATAAGGGCCATAAAATCTTGATCCATCATATACTCAGCTGCAGCCTTTATCTCCACTTTCAAATCATTAAGTTTATTTAACTCTGTCATAAGTAGTTTGTGAGCTTTGTTAATACTTTCAGGAGTATTAGCGTAGTAATCATTCATGACGTGGGGAGTGGCAATTATTTTTTGAATTCCCAGTTTTTGATAGTCATATAAAAGATGAATAGAAGTATCTACATCTGATGCGCCGTCGTCAATTCCTGGCAAAACGTGGTTGTGGATATCAATAAAACCGTCAAGGTAATCTTTGAGGAATATTTTTTTCTGAAAGAAACTAAACATTTAATTATTTTATAGATTAAAATTAATGTTTTTATTTCATAGTCTATTGGGCTTTAGCAGAAGAATACTACTTTTACGACACAAAATAAAAATGTGATAAGAAAGCTCACCTTTTTGATACTGCTGTCTGCTTCGGCAGCTTTTTCACAGGAAATAAATTACTCAGTTAGAGGTACTGCTCAAGGTCTTGTCTATTCGGGTGAAGAAAGTCCTTTCTGGCTACATTCCAATCAACGTGGAAGGATCGATGAAAAAACTAATTTAAGTTCATGGTTAACCGGTATAGGAACCTACAAGTTTCGAAATGACGGAGTTCTTTCTGCAGGTATTGGACTTCTTTACAGTGATGGTTATTCGGACGAAATGAAACTAGACGAGTTTTTTATAAACTACGAAAACAAATGGATTGAAGCATATGCAGGAAGAAAACAAAGAGATGAATTTTTTAGAGGAATTAGTGCTACTAATGAAAGTGTGTTATGGTCTTTAAATTCACGACCAGTTCCAGGTTTTAGTGTTAAGGTGAAGCCTTTAATGCTTTTTAAACGTGCCGGAATTGGAGTAAAGGCTTCCTGGGAAGAATTTTTTTCGGAAGAACGTGACAGGTTTATTCAAATGCCCCGAATCCATCATAAAAGTTTTCATTTAATATATACAGGGATTGATAATGTAGAATTAATAGCAGGTGGACATCATTACGTTCAATGGGGTGGAAAGTCCTCAGAATATGGTGATTTACCTGCAGGACTTAACGACTACATAAAAGTCATAACAGGCGGTAGCCTCACAGGAGTTGGTGGCTTTGTAGGTGAACAGGAAATTAACGGACTGGGAAATCACCTGGGAGGATATGAAATCCAGTTAAATACCACATTTTCACATTTCGATATTTCATTGATCTATAATACTATTTTTGAAGATTTTTCTGGTATAAAATTGCGTAATACACCAGATGGCCGCTACGGTATTTATATTTCCGATCGGGAACCAGGAAAATGGGTGCAGGCTTTTATGTACGAGTATTATTTTACCCGAAATCAAAGTAAAAATTATCCTACTGTAGACGGGAAAGATAATTATTTTAATAATCACCTGTACCGTTCTGGATGGACATATGAAAATAGAATTATAGGGCTACCTTTCATAATGCTCGACGAAGATAGATTCAGAGTGGCACATAATAATATTGTTGCACATCACATAGGGTTAACTGGTACGGCGTTTTATGAATATCCTTATAAATTTTTGGCCAGTTATCGTGGAAATTATGGTGCTAAAAGTGGTACCTCCAAACCCATCGAACGAATTATATCTATGTACCTTGACGCAAATGTTTGGCAGAGATATGTAGATGTGAACGTACAGATTGGAGCCGATCTTCACTCCTCTGAATCATCTAACGCCGGAATAGGATTGAGGGTTACAAAAAACTTCTTTTAATAATCTCACCACATATTTTTGAAGTCACCCGATAAGAATATTGAAGAAAAATTTATTCTGATTTATTTACTTTCCAATACATTTTTTTACTTTCCCCTATACATGCGGGGTGACATTCGAAGGTACAAGAAGGTACATTAAATTGACAAAGGAATTCACACTTAAAAACTGGTGAAATTTTAATGGTATTCTCGCTAATTCTCTCCCATGTTATTGATGATTAAATTTTCAGCTTTATGGTCTTTCTAAATGTGCCAAGTTGACTTTTGAACTATTTTAAAAGAAGAAGGGCAAATAGTTTTCGGCTACTAATTAGGATAATCATTTATGACTTAATTTTTTGCAGTTGCTTCAGACGATATTGATAATCCTGGATATAATTCCGCTGGGTAGATTTTTCCAAAAAGGATGCACTACTCAATTGGACGACTTCTTTCGAATTTTCCATCATGCTTGCCATGATTGTATCGAACTGCTTTGGTTTGATTTCCACCTGTTCTGCCAAAATTTTAAACTGTCCGGCAATAGTGGTTTGTGCCATGCTTTTAGGCAACAAGCCGTCCTCCAGGGCAAAATTGCTATCATCTACATGAATTCGAGTATTGAGTAGATCATAAGCAGGGCTTAACCGGTGATCCCCCATAGGAGTTTCGAGAATAGCGAAATTTTTTAAATGAGCGTCACCGTTGGAAAACAGATAATTAAATACCAATAGTTTAAATAATTTCGGCGTTTCAATGCGATAAGCCGGAAGAAACTTTTTCATCAGTTCAAATAAATCGAGATAATTACCTTCATATTTGTAATGTTCGCCATGGGTTTGAGGAGTTTTGCCGGCAAGAGTGGCAAAATCTTCTTTGGCTTTCTTCGAGCCATCAGGTTTTAGATCAAACCGTTTGGTAATATAGGCGGGAGCTTCATTTTGAAAAAAGATTAGTGCATTTTCTGCCGTTTCAATATTGAATACCTGGCGGGCAATCTGCATGGTTAAATGTTCATTAGCGGGCATTTGATCGCGTTTCCTGCCAAAATGTGGAATAGGTTTCAGAATATGAGTGCCTTGCTCTCCTTCTTTAATGAGACGTAGCTTGTTTTTTTCCAGGAGTACTGAGAATTTTTCCTGTACTCCGGATATTGAAATACGCTGTTGATTGTCTTCAAAAAGTTTATCTGTTTGTCGGTTGGAGTTCGGTGCATCATAAGGCAGCACATGAGAAACTTTACGACCAACAAAAACATGTTTTAGGCATGTTCTGCTATACGTACTGAATCCTTCCGCCAATGTTCCGGGGCAATGATCTACTTTCATGAAGTTTTATATTTTTTTGACTGTAACAGCTCCTATCGTATCATATCGGGCGGTAGCCATAAGAATCCCAAAGTAGTCATTGGAATCCAGCCGATTTGCCTTACACACACTTTGCCGATTGGTTCCTTCTGGAAGCATATTGTAAAAAAAGGGGAATAGGTATTCAGCGTGATATTCAGGTTGATCTCTGCCCAGGGTAAGACTAATAGATGGCTTTGTCGGATCAGCCAGCCAGGCTTCCAGATAGCGGAAGGTAAAACTTCCGTCGTCATGCTGTTCTAATATACCTGCTTCCTCTCCTTTATAGAATATAGTAGCTTGTCTCATTCAGAACTTACGTTTTTAATTTGCAAGGTGATTTCCATTCCCAGGATATCTGTAATTTTCTGTAGTGAGTGGAGTGTGGGATTAGCCTGTCCGGTTTCTATCTTATATAAAGTATTGATCCCAATATCAGCCATATCGGCTAATTGTCTTTGAGTAATGCGCAAATGATCCCGGCGCTGTTGAATCATTTGGCCTATTTTCTCTATTGCTTCCATTTAATGATCTTTAGCTCTAAATCCACATTGTATTGTGGAATGAAGCAGCAAATTTATGAATAATAGCAAAAGTACACTAAAATCCCCACTTAAATGTGAAATTTCGAGTATTAATACCTGCTTAGTAAAAAAGTGGGGGTAAAATCACAATATAATGTGATTTTAACTGCAGGTTTATTATTTAGAATGTTATTAATTGTTTTCAGATTCTACGAATTAACAAATTCTACTCCCCCAATACATTATTTTACTTTCCCCGGTACATGCGGTGTGACTTTTGAAGGTACAAAAAGATACATTAAATTCACAGGGGATTTAGCTATGAATATTTTCTAAAATTTTCAGTATTAAATTCACCATTTAGCTCCCTTTCCTGCTGTTCACCTGTAGCTGTAGCTTTTGAATTCTTACATTCGTTTTAATATAACGAGTTGGCACTAATTTGAAAAATGATATTACTCTACTTCATAATAATATCTATTCTAATTTCATTACCTGGTTTATAGTTCGAAAAAAATGGAAGGCATTACTTTGGATGGTAAGTCTAACTCTTGTAGGAATTGCAGGTTGGTATCTCTTTCTATTAGTTATATCAGCAGCTTTTCAAGAGAAGTGTGAGACTGTCAAAATTTGGGAAATAGAGGGATATGAAATAAAAGAAAAGACTTGCATCGGATTTGCTGGACCTCCCTGGTCTCGAAAAAAATGGCGCCAACAAGGGTTAACAAAAATGGCTTTTTAGAAAGATAATTTCCTACATTTATTTCCATAAAATAAAAACCGTTGCGCCGGAAAATGAGGTTTTAATAACCCGCCACTTTCGTTAACTGGAAACGTTGGCTGTATTACACTAATATGTCACTAAAAAATTTAATTACCGATCAAATAATTATAATTGACGACCACAAAAGAGGAAGTCGTGAAATAAAAAATTTTGATAATCCGGAAAATGATGTTCACATAGATAAGGAAACAAATTTCCCTGTAGATGGAAAAAGACAAAAAGTGAAAATTAGAATTCCGATTAATTCTGATAGACCGATAAAAATTGAAAACAAAAAAAAACCAATTGATATTCCAGGGAAATTAAGGAAAGAAATAAAAAAAGCTTTTGAAAATAAACAGAGTAGAACTGAATTTATAAGAGACGTAATGGAAACTTTATCCAATTATGAATCTAAATTACATTCTGAAGAAAAAGTCCAAGTAATTCTGAAAAGATTATCAAAACATTTCAATTTAAAATGGGATGACGAAACTATTAAAAAATACAAAGAAGAAGTGCTCTCCACTTATACTCAATTTTATACTGATGATAAGGGTAGGAAATTTTTTATAAAACTTGACATACTAACTAAGCGTTCGTGTGGCCGGTACGGCCCAACATGAACGCCCTGTTGACTGAACCGGTTCTTTGCTGGTTGTCCTATATGGGGTTTAGTCTATTTTTTAAAGGTGTGATTTGGGAAGGTGGAAGGTTGAGCTATTTTTCTGTCCCGGTAAATTTGAGAAGTAAATGGAGATTTACTCTCCAATTATGTTTTCTATTCTGGTTGATTCGATTTTTTCAGTTGTTTTGTTCCCTTTTGACAATAGATCTCCTGTTACACCTTAAAGCAGCGTTGATCGGGAGGGCTATTTCTTCTGTGTTTTAATTTTTTTCAGCCATTGAACCGGAGGTCCGCGTGCAGTAAAAGTGGTAAGCGTAATGAGATTTCCTTTTTTACAGGTCGGGCAAACCCGGTGTTGTAAGGGTTCTTTTTTCTTTAAATGGGCAGGGCCTAAAGTTTCCTGTAATTCCGGAAGGCTGTTCCTTTTGTGATAGGAGCTTAAGATTCCGTAATGGCGGATCCGAACAAAGCCTTTTGGAAGAACGTGTAGAGCAAAACGCCTGATGAACTCTGCATCTGGCAACTGGAGCATTGACTTTTTTCCGCCGTGTCGATAATCCTTGACAGTAAAAGTGACCTTATTGTCCTGTAGCTGTTTTATACGGTGATTGCTAATGGCTATCTTATGAGTGTAACGCCCCAGATACTCCACTACCTGGGGAGGCCCCAGGAAAGGACGCTTGCAGTAGACTACCCATTTGTGCTTGAACAGGCTTTCATAGAAGCTTGTGGATTGGGGTTCCAGTTCCTTCCGAAGGGCAGCCACAAAGCGAGCCCTGAAGACTTTACTCATAGCCTTCACCGGGAACAGATATTTGCCATTGTTCCTGGCCGGTTTCCATTTGCCTGATTTTGTAATCCCTCCACCGGGTATAATACAATGCAGATGGGGGTGCAGGGAGAGGTTTTGTCCCCAGGTGTGCAGGATTGCGATCATCCCAGGATTGGCTCCAAGGAACTTTGGGTTTGATGCAAAGCCTTTGATTACCTGCCAGGCTGTTTTGAACAACAGGCTATACATCTGTTTTGGCTCATACAGGCATAAGTGGTTAAGCTCACAGGGAAGGGTAAAGACCACGTGGAAGTAAGGCACTTTGAGGAGCTCTTCTTCCCGTGCCCTGATCCATTCTTCCCTTTTGTGCCCCTGGCACTTTGGACAATGCCGGTTGCGGCAACTGTTGTAGCTAAGGTGTAAACGTTGGCAGAAAGGATTGAGACAGCGGTCGATGTGACCACCCAGAGCAGCAGTACGGCATTTTCGCACCGCATGCAGGGTTCTGAGCTGCCAGCTGTTGGCACAATGATCAGCTAAGACCTCCTGGTTACGCTCTAACACCTGAGCTACTTCGTAAGTAGCAGATGCCATTACTATTTGTTGTACAGCCTGTCTAGCGGACTGAACGGCTTTTGCCTACCCAATTGTGCCACGTGAAGATAGGTTAAGGTGGTTTGGATATCTGCATGCCCCAAAAGATCCTTTACGCTCATGATATCCAGTCCCATTTCCAATAGGTGTGTCGCATAGCTATGACGAAGGCTGTGAGTGGTGATCTCTTTTTGGATACCGCTATGTTTGCGTGCCTCCCGTACGATCCATTGAACTCCTCGTGTGGACAAGGCAGTGGGATTATTTTCCCTGTCATAGCCATTGAAGCACCAGGTCGAAGGATTCTCTGCTGTAATGTACTTTTTCAGGCCACGGATCTGCAGCTTTGATAGAGGGACATATCGGTCTTTACGTCCTTTGCCCTGACGGATGTGGAGCATTTTTCGGTCAAAATCCAGATCCCTGAGCTGAAGGTTGCGCAGTTCGAAACAACGAAGGCCACAGCCATAAAGCATAGCAAGGACCAGGCGGTGTTTAAGAAGTTTTGGTGCTTTTAGAAGTTGCTTTACCTCACTACGGCTCAGTACCACCGGAAGCTTGTTGGGTCGTTCGATGGACGGAAGAATCACCTGCATCTCTTGCATTCCACACATACGATAAGCATACCTAAGGCCGTAAATGGTATGTTTAAAGAAACTGTCGGATGGTGTTTTATGCTGTGATTTTAAAACGTGCAGGTAATCCAGAATTTGTTCCTCATCAAGATCAAGAGGACTGCACTTAAAATGAAGGGTTAGGTGCGCAAGGCAGCGGGAATAGTTGGTAAGGGTACTTTGACTTTTACCGGCCAGTTCAACAGACCGTTTTAATTTGCGGTACAATTCATTAAACTCAGGTACAGAATTACAGGCCCTATCAATGAGAGTGCTACTTTTTTTTCATAACTTTCAATGTTTATTATTAGATACTTAAAGGTAGTGAATAGTGATCGAAAGGTTTCTTGAAGCTACCTTTAGGTTTAGTTCAAATAGTATTACTATTGGAGAAAATAATGGTTACACAAAACAATTTAGAAAATACAATCCATAAGTACTACAGCCACCAACGGTTAATTGCCAATAGACGGTACCGATAGAAAGAAAATTTAACTTAATCAATAAACAAATATTAAGCCGACAAATGCGGTAGCCTTGCGCCTCCAACAGGCAAGAATGAGACCGTTAGACGTAAATAACCAACAGAATTCATGAAAATTAATTTGATAATTGATAAAAATATTGAAACTGAAACCGAACATTTAAAAAGGTTATTAAATAATAATGCAAACTATATAGAATTTGAAATCTTCATAAATAATATAGATATAGAAGATGGTTTTATAGTATCTCCATCAACACAATCTACATTATATAAACAACTATCAGATGAAGAAAAAGAAGATTTTTTAAATTTTGTAATTACTGATATTCCATATATCAATAATTACTTTTTTGAAGGATATGAAAATTTAGTACTGTTATCTTTATTTAAATGGAAGTCTTTGACAAATCTTCCAATTGAAAATGGTATTTTATTTTTTATCATTTTTTATTTAGCCAGAATGCTGGAAAATACAACCCATAGACATGAAGATAACACAGGCTGTATTTATGACTTCTTGGGAGACAAAAGGGGTGTAGACAAGGCTATGAGGCAAGCATCTTTTTGTAAGGATTGCCTAGATGAATTACAAAAAAGGAAGCTTTCAGACGAAGAGCAAAAGATATTATATGAACTAGAAAATTTCACGTCCATTTTATCCAAGTCATCAAAATGGAATAAAAGTATCCTAGAAAAGGATGAGGAACAACAGATCGATAGTCCAGTCAAGAGAAAACCTAAAGAAGATGGAATAATAAATATTGTTATTGCTTCTCCAGGCGATGTTGTGGATGAAAGAGAGTATCTATTAAATAAATTGGAAAGGAAATTTCGTTTAGATGGTCATGAAGAATTAACTACTTATCGACTTTGTGTAAATGGTTGGGAAGATTTGCCTTCACAAAATGGATACGCACAAGATGTTATAAATAGGGATTTAATTCAAAAAGCTGATATTGTAGTTGCGATTTTTAAGCACAAATTAGGCACTCCAACAAAAGATACTAAAACTGGGGAAAGACGAGCTCCTTCAGGAACAGCTGAAGAATTATTTCAAACTCTTGATAATCAGATTAAAAATAAACCTTTAGGAATGACCTACTTTTATTCAACTCCTCCATCAGCCTCATTTGAATCTGAAGATTTTGAATCAATGTTGGATGATTGGAAAAAACTAAAAAAATTCAAATTACAAATAATGGATAAAGTTTTATATAAGCCTTTTACAAGCAGAGAAGATTTGATAGCGCAAGTTAATACTGATATCATGCTCACGATAAAAAGTAAGTTTATGGTTAACGGCGCCTAACAATTTTTCACCGCCAATAGCCGGCACCCTTAAATGGAAAATAATTAATTGTGACCAACAAACCTGATTTAGGCGAACAAAGGCACGTTCCTACTACGGAAATTGTTAGTAATCGGTGCGTTTAGAAATGATTCAATGAAGAAAATAGAAGGAGAATTATTTTCCCACTATCAGAAGGATGTTTATACATTCAATAGCGACCCTTTCAAAAATGGTTTCAAAGGCAAAACTGAAAAAGAATGGAATAGATTCGGCGCTTCAGTAAATAGGATTAGGGCTAGTGAAGGTTACAAGGTCGATTCATTCAAAGAATTGATAGATGAGGTAGCTGTTGTAACCATAAATAATAAAGCTTTCGAAATGTTTTATCGTGGTCAATCAAAAGATTATTTAAACAACCAGGCAATTATTTATAGTGACCGGAAAAAGAAATCAATTATTTATCCTGCTATATGTCGTCCAGAAAAGAAGTCCGATGGAACTTTAAAATATTCCATTAGAAAAAAAGCAATTAAAGAACGTTATAAAAAATTATACGATTTAATTAATTTCATAAATAGGAAAAGAAAAACGCGACTGCCAGATGAATATTATATGTCTTTATTCCAACATTATGAAATTTCTTCTACACCTTTAATTGATATTACACAGTCTTTAAGAGTAGCTGCGACATTTGCCTTACAAAAAGAAAATTGTGGTTATTTATACGTTTTTGGTCTTCCGTTCCCAAACCAGAGTATTTCATATTTCACAGATCTCGGGATTATACTACTTAAACTTCAAAATATTGTATCAGTAGAAGCTATTAGACCAAGATATCAGGAAGGTTATTTAGTTGGAAAATTTCCATTTTCTGAAACTAAAACAGTTGGTGATGACCTATCAAATAGAATGGTTGCGAAGTTTAAGCTTGACAATACTAATGGGAAGTTCTGGGATAAATACTTCCAACCTATGCCGAATGAAATATTATTTCCGGAAAACGACAAAATCGAAAATCAATTAAAGTCATATAAATTAGAATTTGAGAAGAATAACATGAAATAACTCACTGAAACGGGAAACTGCAGAGAACCGCTCCTAAAACCTTTTTGACTTCCCTTGGATATACTATTTATTCGCTAATTCGTTTGCTTAACTCCGCTACTAGCATAAACCTGGAAATTTTATCCCCAATAAGAAAAATGAACTCCAGAAGTTGATCCCAGAGAAATTGAAAGATCGGACAGAGTTTAATTTACAGACCCGGACTATTAATGTGGTACTTTTCCGATTTTGATTTTTTTTTAATATTCGCGAATATTTTTTAGTAGGTTTTCCTGCCTAAATCATTAAATCTACAATTGACGATGAGAATATTATTAAAATTGAATTTTGTTGGAAAAACACACTTTTGACCCGTCCCTTAGGATATAATAGTAACTAAAGAACACCTATACTTTCTCCATACCCAGGCTCTCTAAACTCTATTGGTTAACAGCGTTCATTAATTCGGTTAAGGTCACTGAAAAGGGCAATGCCGATCCTCTGCCTTGCCTATAGCCCTCGAGCTTTGCAATATCCCATGACTGATTCAAAAACTCCTTTTCCTTAACCTGTTTCACTTTATAAACCAAATAATATTCTTGTGATGGAGTGGAAGGATATCCTTTGTCAATCAATGTTTGTTTCGAGAAGACTCTGGGCCCTGTCTCGATTATTTTAAATAGTTGGTTGGTTACAGTCTCTTTCTCTGAATGCAGCAAGAGATATTTTGCACCGGCTTCTCCGAGACCTAAACGAAGAGAGCCGCGATTGTTGTTTGCTCTGGCATTATACAGTCCGCTTTTGATAATCCAGTCCCAATTTTGTTTTTTATAGAAGGCCACTAATACATGTGTGTCATCCGGAATCAAGTTCCGGTTTTCTCCCACTGTTTCCGGTAAGGCTTCTTTTAATTCGTTCGGCTTCTTCTTATGGATTTCATAGACTTTATATGCCATTTTCTCTCTCTGCGAGGCACGGTTGATGAAATGTTCTATAACTTCAAGAATAAATGCCTTTAAATCCCCAATTCCGCTATTCGATTTGGAAGGACGCACCGGGAAAGCACCTAGTCCCGGAATGATTTCATGAAAGCCGCTTGCAACAACGGATGTTTCCCCGGGATATAGAACATAAGCCCCACCTGTCCTGCGAATTGCGTCTTTATAGGCGTGCATTTTTATCAAATCGGCGTTTTTATAGATTCCCTTTCTATTCCGGGTTTTTTCCTCATCCAATTCATCTTCCTGATCTTCTTCTTTTAGAAGTTCTGCCAGGTTTGCAATTTTGTATTTGGCATCGAAATGAACATGGACGATGAGTTCTTGTTTTTCAGCTTCAGCTTCGATTATTCCTTGAGGCCAGAATGACAGCGTGTAATCTGGGCGCATGGTGGTTGTCCAGCTACCTGACCTGGGATATTCTTTTTTCCCACTAAAAGATCGGTTGTAACAGAATCGAATGTTCATTTTTCTTGAGCCGGTATTATAGACTCCGCTTAAGGCAGTACGCTTCCCCTGCTTTATTTGAAGGTTTAAACCATCTTCTGTTTCCTTTATCAATTCAGAAACTTCCTTTGGTTCAATATCGAATATCGTCTGAAAAAGATCTAAGAGGCTAAAGAATAGCCAATATTCATAGAGTACAGCGATGTCCTTCTTTCCCCCTTTATAAATGTCGTCTCCGCCGGTCCATATCAGTTTTGCAGCAAGATCAAACATTAACCATACCCTTAGAATCTCACGATAACCTTCTTTTCTCTGGAGCACCGGACTGTTTATTCCGAGAGATACAGGACGTGAAATTTCATGGAATATATTATGATGTAAATAAGATTCTAATTCCTTGATTAGATTATCTGATTCTTTGAAAAGTTTAGTTCCCGGGTTAGAGGCTTTTTTGATATCGGTGCAGAACTTCAGAAAGACTTGCAGTGCATGTTTGATAAACCTGTTTTCCGGTGTATCTACCGAATCAGTTTTTCGTAGAAAGGAGATTTTCCCGGGCAAAGAATCAAGACTATATGATCTTAGGTGGTGATTTTGTGGAAGTGCTGTGCGATTGCTTCCCTTTATTATCTCTCGAAGGTTTGCATTTGAGAAGCGCCTTGCCTGCCGAACATCTCTGCTCTCATTTGTTTCCTTCCAGGTGGTAACAGGTGCTGAAGCAATGCGGTGTACAGATTCTGCAAATTCATCGGTCCCTATTATGGAACTAATGAATGCGAACTTTTGATATAAGGTCTGACTGTCCTTGGTGTAATCGGTTTCAAAATGGTGAGATACAGGAGCATTCGCCTGCATGAGTAGATCTGTACATTTCTCAGTGATCAGCTCCAACATATCTCGATAATCATCACGATAACCCGCTTTGATGGACTGGATTTCGAGCTCAATAGTTCCCACCTCCTTGCTCTCGTGGTAAAAAGGCAAAGAAAGGGTGCCTACGTAAATATTCGGCGAGAGGGTGCCGGTATGTTTGTTTCTGGAATGAGGCTGGACTATCTGCTGATTGTCCTTTAAAAAGTAGAACTCTTTCTCACTGAAGGTGTAGTCATAAAAACAGCCTTCCACGAGCTGAAATCGCGCTTCATTATGTTCAGCGGCGTCTTCCAGTTCATAGAGGCTTCCAGTTCGACGTTCGTCGATGAACAGACATAAGCCTTCCCTTATACTATTTAGTTCTATTGTTATGGATCCGTCTTTAACCATGCTTATGCCTCGGCAAAACTGGCAAAGCCATTATCGATAGCTCCTTTGTGCATTCGCGCAATCTTCTCCAGAGATAAAGGAAACTTCACTGTTACCGAGTCTTCAAAATCAAATCCATCTTTTTGATATACATCCTTTTCGATGTTTTTGATTTGATCGGTTACACAAAATTCTCCAAGGGTCACTAGTACAGGCCCCAATTTCCTTCGCGAACCATGGAGTTTAGGAAGTAGCTTTTGCATTATGGCAATGTCTAACTTATCATTTTTGTTAAGTGTATTGTCTAAAATTGTGAGTTGATTAATCAACCGTAGAATTTCTGTTGCACTTCTGTACCCAAATTCTGCACCTGTCTTTTTGAGCTGTTCAAAAAAGTCAACTAATGTTTTATTGATTTCTGTGAGATCTTGATTTTCAAAAATTCTGTTTTCTGACATCTCCAAGAAATTTTCAGCCATAGAGGTTCCCCTTGCGGTTAGAGCAGACATGTTAATATCTCTGTTACTGTTCAGGAATCCGGCAATCTCATCTTTAGTAACTCTGAACTCAATAGTGTTAGCACGGTCAAGTACCTTTGGGCTGAACATATTTGTGGTCTCATCAATATTTACGGTTCCTATTATGAACAGATTAGAAGGTAGTTTCAGATTTGCCGGCACCCCATTGTTGACCGTACCCTCTGCGAATAAGGGAATCTCACCTTTAGATTCCATCACGCTTAGGAAGTCTGCAAAATACCGCTCCACGTGACTTAAGTTCATTTCATCCAGGATTAGGAAGAAGGGAAGCTCCGGTTCTTCATTTGCTTGCATTATAAGATCCAGGACGCCGTTATCCGGTTTCACATACTCCTCAGGCTTCAGCGCGTTTGGATAGCCTAAAAGGGGCTCTCTGTTGGTCCAGTCGGCACCTACAGGAACTATACAGTATTGCTGTTCATTTTGGCAAATCCATTGGGTAAATGCCTGCGCCAGTTTAGTTTTTCCGGAACCTGATAATCCGGTAAGGATTACAAAAGGTTTTGTAAGCAGAGAGGAGACGAATCGAGTGACCAGTTTGTTGGAATAGATTAATCCAGCATCATAAAGAGCCTGTCTGAAGGAGTCGAGATTCATCGGCTCCTGTTTGATTTTTGAAGGTTCGGAGACATTTGTTTTAAATAAATCATAAGCTGGTTTTTCTTGTTTCTCCTTAGATTCAGGAGGCACATTAGTTGCCGATGTATCGGTTTTATACTGTTTTATTATTTCCGCAAGGTCCTCGTCAATCTTTTCAGGGGCTGGTAGATTTTCTACGTCATAAACCTGAAAGACAAAAGAATTCCCATACTTCTTTAGTTTTTCAATATTATTCTCCTCGAAGTATTCATTAATGGTCTTCGGGTGTTGAAGGTTCCATTTCGCTGGAGGAGTATTGGTCTCGCTTATCCCATAAGCAAGAAAGAGAGTTTCAATGTTTTTATAATAAAGATAGACAGGATAAATCCCCTTACTTGTGGTATGCGGCTTCTTTAAGAAGGAAATCCAAGGAATGATGGCCTGGTTCCCTTGACCAAAACTAACCTTAACTTTTAAACCTTGATACGATCTTGTAAAATGTTTGGATTTGAGATTGTCAGTTTTTGCCTGCTCTAGAAATTTTATCAGTTCCGGATAAAAGCTCTCTTCCTTATTTTTCTTGAGACTATTTTCTTCTTTGTCTACTATTTTAAAACCCTCTTTTTTCAGAAGTTCAAATGCAGGTGTACCCAGTCCGCCGGTAAAGTTGTTCCTGTCCAGTTCGCTGCCGTTCGCAAAGAGATTGGCGTAGGAGATGACCAATTTTGGAGGATATTTTCTATTGTCATGGTCTACATCATAATATTGAGAGTCACCCCTAGGCGGCAGACCTTCAGCGTCAATTTTATCAATGGCTTTTAAAAGATGTTCTCTTGAAATATTTGATGGTATGGACATACACGGGAATGGTTAAAAACAGTTGGGACCTAATTTAACATATTTTTTCGAAGTTGAAACGACTTTCATGAAATGTCGCAATGTTTGATTGTATGAAATATAAGGTACGTGTCTATCCTTCCCTCACCTTCTCACCGAGAATATTAAAATCATTCTGTTCTAAAGTGTCTTTCAATTAACATTTCTATAAGAAATTTCTATATTTACTACTTATAAAACCTTATGCTGAGCGTCCCTACCGCCATTTCAATAAGAACATTAGTTTTACAAGAATTTTTTATTAATAATAAAAATAGTAATGGCAGAATTTTTAACCACTAAAGGAGTCTCTTATAAAATAGAAAATATAATTCGTAATGCTAAACGCGAGGTAGTTCTCGTTTCTCCTTTTTTGCAACTTTCCCCCACATTTTTAGAACGGCTCAAGGAAGCGGAATTACACAAGGTAAATATTACCATCATTTATGGGAAAAACGATTTAAAAGCTAGTGAAGCAGATCAGTTGTCTCAGTTAAAGAAGTTAAATCTATATTTTCTGGAAAATTTACATGCAAAATGTTTTTACAATGAATCAGAGCTGGTAATAACTTCTATGAATATGTATAGTTTTTCGGAAGAGAATAATCGGGAAATGGGTATATGTTTAACCAAGAGAGACGATGGGGAGTTGTATGAGGAGGCAGTAAGGGAATCCATTTCGATTATGAATGCAGCACAGTTGAAACCACTCAATGGAACACGTAAAGGCAGCAAGGGGAGTGAAAAAAAGAACCAAAATTTTTCCTTTAAAAGAACCCAATCCTTCTTCCAGTCAAAATCGAATTTTGGTCACTGCATAAGATGTGGTGATTCAATTCCATTTGATACTGATCGTCCATATTGTGGAAGTTGCTTTCAAACATGGTCTCAATTTGAAAATCCAGATTATGAGGAATACAATTGCCATAAATGTGGCAAAGATAATTATTCAACAATGATAAAACCTGTCTGCTATTCTTGTTACAAGTCCTTATAACCTCATTTTCAAAAAATGCAAAGACCTCAAACTATACAGATATTTTTACCCGATGGTTCACCGACCAGTATTCGAGAAGCAGAAATAACAAAAGGACTGGTGAAGGCTGTTCTCTTTCCTCGAAATAAACTTGCCGAAGTATCAAAAAGAGAGTTCGTGAATTACACTGGTGTATACTTCCTATTTGGAACTAAAGAGGATATAGCAAAACCCATAGTTTACATAGGAGAAGGTGAATGTTGCTATGATCGAATCCTTTCACATAATAGGAATAAAGATTTCTGGACTCATTGCATTGTTCTTACAACAAAGACAAATGAATACACCAAAACAGATGGAAAATATTTAGAACATCATTGCATTGCTGTAGCTAAACAAGTGGGAAGATATGAACTTGACAATGATACAGGTTCAAGAAAGACTTCTATTACAGAGAGCAGGGAGTATGATTTGCTTGACAATTTTGAAGCCGCAAAAATATTGTTGGCTACTTTGGGATATCCGCTTTTTGAGGAAAAACGTAAAGCAGAATCGGAGAACGAAGTCTTTACCTGTCAAGGTAAGGAAACCTTTGCCCAAGGGGAATTGGTGGATGATGGCTATGTAGTATTTAAGGGTGGGAAATGTTTGTTGGAAGAAACACTACGCGCACCCGGATGGGTAAAAAGCTTGAGAAAAAAGTTAGTGGACCAATCTGTGCTTAAAGAAGAAGATAACTATTTAGTATTTCAGGAAGATTACATATTCAGTTCACCAAGTGCAGCTGCTTCAACAGTTAAAGGAAGAACGTCCAATGGCTGGACTTCCTGGAGAAGTAAAGAAGGAAAAACATTGGATCAAGTGAAAAGAATATAAAAATTTTTTAAAAGAACATGGTTAATAAATGCTCCAAAAAGGAGTGGGTTCATAAATAATTTGTATGAGTCTTACTCTCACATTATAAAAAAGGATTATAAGCAACTTTTAACAAAAGACAACAAAATAACTTGTGCTTATAATCCCTATAATAGTGTGTGGTTTGGTTTATACTGGAGGTTACCTGTAAATTTTCTTAACTGGAAACTTTAAGATTATATAATATTGTATTATAATGAATAAAGCTAGAATTAAAAATACTGATGAAATAGTATTAGCAGAAGAATTACCCAAGTTATTTCCTAATTATAAAGAGCTTGTATTTGTATGTGTAGATAACAAATGTTCGATTAGAATGGCCCCGGCTTGTATAAAGAAAAGTAGCAAAAGAAGACCTCATTTTAAAAAGTATCGAAATCAAGAACACATTGATAATTGTGAATATGCTGTTTTAAATGATCTGTATCAAAAAGGAAAAGATCAAAAATTAACAAATATTCAAATTAATAAAATTGGTTATCCTTCAGTTTTTCACATTAAAGAAAAGTTTGAATATGATGAAAATGAAGCTCATATAGAAAAGAATGATAATATTGATGAAGGAATAACGGGCCGTGGAGAAATAGCAAGATTATATGAATTTGATAGTGAAAACATTAAGTTTGATAGAAGAAATAAAGTTCAAAGTATAGATAGAATTGTAGACTGGTATCTTGGTTTTCCTTACAACAGAGATGTCGAAATAGAAATAAAGGGAAATAGAATTGAATATCAATATTTTTTCAAAAAAATCAAACAGAATACCCATTCATCGCAACTACACAATGAAAGAATATTTTACGGCAGGATAATGCTATCAAATAAAAATCAAGATGCTTTTGACAAGTATAACGAAAGTGTTTATTTAACTTTATTAGGATTTCAAAAGAAAGATGAAATATCTGGACAATATGAAAATTATTCAATAAAAGTTAATAAAAATAGTATGAGTAGAACGCTTTTATCAAAGCTAAAAAACAAGTATAATGAATTATTTAAAAAAGCTTTTATAGATTTTCAAGAAGATAATATTAAACCAGATTACGGATTGTATGCTTTTGTTTATGGAAAAATTGATGAGAAAAATAATACCATATTAAATGTCGAAAAACATCATATAACATTTAGATATGATGAAGTAAGAAAAACAATGAAAGAAAGAGATAATTGATTGCAATAATAAAAACCAGCTTTTAACAGCGGTTCATATAAGAGCAATAATAGGCTTCTCTTCTAAAATATCATTTTTTGACTATCTATAAAAGGTTAACTTCAAAGAGGTTTTCATGTATCTATTTTAACAATACATTTTTTTACTTCCCCAAAACATAGTTAGAGTTTCATCAAAACTTTGGAGGTAAAAAAGTTAAATCCTATAGGTGATTCTGGAATAAAATCTTTCCTCCAAAAATTGTATTTTTTGGACTTGATTTTCTTGCCCTTGAACCATCTCATTTTAGTTGAGAGCAGTTTTAATCAATTTTAATCACGTTTTCACCGAACCATTCTTGAGCCTTTTTTATAACCTTCTCGTCTGGATTGTAATAAAACACTGCTAAGTTTTCTTTTGCGCGCGTGCAACAGACATAGAAAATTTTCTGAGTTCTATCTAAAACAGTGGGGGAAGCTGTTCCCAGGAACATCTTTTCAAAGTTGTAGTTATTCCAGCCTCCATTGTCAAGTATAACTAAAACATTGTCAAATTCAGTACCTTTTGTTTTATGCTGGGTTGAAAATGGTGTTTGGCCTTCCAAATAGGCGTACAGATTTTGAAATTCACTAAATCTGACATCCTTAACACGGTTGTATAAGTACGAGTTCTTCTTTTTAAAAGCCGTAAGCCGGTCATCTATTAATGCGATACCTTTTTCATTGGCATCGTTGATTACATCTTCAATCGTTTTATTTCCAACATTTATTAGACCTTCAATATTTTCTTTTAACTCCTTTTTCTTTGCAATACTCGTCATTTGGAAACGATAATCAGTCGCTCTTAAAAAATCATTGTATTTCTTCCTATTGTAGAGTGAAATATTATTTTGAATTTTAAAAAGGTGCTTAATCAAATTGTCTCTTTTGGAACCTTTTTTATTTCGGTCTTCTTGATCTTGTTTTTTGTCGTCAAGCATCTGGTCCTTTGAGATGTACATTTTAGAAAAATCAGAATATCTCAAGGATGATGCATAATTGTACAATTCTATATTACTGTCAATGAAAGTTTGCATGGCCTTAGTGGGGCTAACGGCGGTCAATTCCTTACCACTTTTATCTTTCTGTAAAAATTGAACAACTTCTCCGAATGTCTTTTCCGAAAAATTGTTGAATACATTTTTATCTTTAATGTACTTTTTAATTCTATCCCTAAAACTTAATATTAGATCTCGATCATATATATCCATTAAGGTCCTGAAATTGGCCTTATCTGCTATTAAATTGTGCGTTAGATTAAGTTCTTTTGTGGCTGTTGAATTTTTGAAATTCCATCCATAGTTAACCTCTAGGAATTTCTCAACGCTTCTAATGTCGTCATCCTTAGAATGTACAAACAATAATGTGCCGTGTTTCACTACTCCATTAACCATATTTGGAGCAGTAGGATCCGTAGAAGGCTCTTGCGTAATACCGTCGGTCCGAAGTTTATTCGCCAGATTTATTATAAGCTGAGGGTTTCTTCTGTTCTGTTTTTTTGTTATTTCTTTTACTTTATTTTCTTCATCTCCCTTGTACAGATCTAAATTGCCGATTCCATCAGGGTAAATAGTCTGCATAGCATCACCAAAGAAGCCAATAATATTTTTTCTCTCGCTTTTTTTGAAGTGAGTAAGAAAGATATCCACAACCGCCTGATTGGTATCTTGATACTCATCAATAAAAATAAACTTGTATTTATCCTTTACGATACTACTAAGTTTCGGATATTTCCCAAAAACATAATTAGCAACTATAAGTAGTTCGTCGTGTGAAATTATTCCTTCCCGCAATCTTAAAAATTCTTTGTATTGTATTCCGTCAATTAGGGAGTCGAAATAGTTTTCAGGAACAGGTTTGGCGTCATCGATCGAAATTTTTGTAATATCTTCTCTATTTGCTAGAGATATAATAGCCTCTTTAAGTTCTTTTTGGAAATGTTTTATATTGTCCCATAAGAAGTCGTGAATAGTAGAAACGCTTAGATTTTTGTGGTTTACTCTTTCTTCGATCTCCTTGACTGCGGCATTGGTATATGTCATACAAGCCACTTGAGCAGTTGGATTTTCGGCTATTACCTGGCGGATCACACTTACGAGTGAATAGGTCTTGCCACTTCCTGCACCACCGCTTAAGAGAAAGTTTCTACCTTCACCAATGGTCTTGAAGATTTCCTGTACTTCAGGCTCTAAATTCAGTCTTCCTTCAGCCATAGTAGACCATCTTTAATGTATGCTGGAATTTTCCAATTACTAAAATTTTCATCACTGTGGTATAAAATATCTAAAGCAAAGTGAGTTTTCTTTTTTATACAAGACTCTGCTAATTGATATGAACTTTTTTTATCATCATCGAAATTGGAATGATTCTTTACTCCCTGAAAAGTAGACTTGTTTTCTTTGACAAATTCTCTATTCAGATGAATAAAGGCATCTTCAAAGCTTCTGGCGTGATAAGACTCTTCTTCCTGCTGGTAACATACACATAGTGTAGAACTTCCAACTGTGATTGTTCTATTGCTAATTGGTAATGCCTTCAACTTATCCCAGTTAACATCTTTTAAAAAATGCTTAAGTGCCGAATTACTTGTTTTTTTTCCTTCAACAACGGGACAAGCAACATCATTATCATCTATAGAATCAATATCTGTAAGTATTAATGATTTAATTCCTAAGAATTCAATGAACTTTTCGAAAATTTGAGAATAGGCTCCAACTTCTATAACAGATATATTCTGTGATAGTAGTGGAAGAAAAGTATCTTCTTTACCCTCTGATTGCAGACGTTCTTTTTCTTCTAAATCGACTTTCCGCATAAAAGTGGGAATCAAAATTCTTTCAGTATCTCCCTCAATTAAAACAGCTTTATCAGCAAAAAAAATTTCCGCTCGACTTATCGTTAAATATTGCCTTAAGAACTTATATTGTTTTGGATCAGCATCATACTGCTGCCCTAAATCAGAAAGATTTTTGGCAGTTACGTCATTCTTGGCTAATGATTTAAGATATTTTATATCACTAAAATCGCTGTCTGCAACAATATGAGAGGAATGGGTTGTTATGATATATTGAAGGGGTCGATTTATCCCGTCGTCTCTTTTAATTCCATCCGCTAATAATTGCTTGATATTTTTAATAAAGATATACTGCATTTGTGGATGGGTGTGCGCCTCAGGTTCTTCAATAACTAGTAAATTAATATCAGCTGGTTTCGTGTCTTTATTTCTTTTAAATTCCTGTACTAGAATTTCTATTTCAAAAATCATACTTATTAGGTTCATATAGCCTAACCCGTTGTAGTGCTCCGGAAGTTTATGGTCTTCCTGTGCATAAACTACAGTAGTATTTCCTTCAAGTAGATTTCTATGCTGCAAACTAGAAATAATGGATATCTCGGTGTCGTTAATTTTTATGCCTCCAAATTCCTGAACCTTTTTGATAACATCTTGAAATAATCCTTGGTAAATGCCGCTCAATTTAACATCAGTTTCAGAAAGCTGATCCTTAAAATCTTCTGTTGCTTCAGTCTTATCACTGTTATTTTCCTGCTTGTTATAAAGGCTAGAAGTTTGTCTAGATAGGGTATTTTCTTTTTCGGTATTTGTTACATCCCTTCTCGCACTGATATACTTGAAATTAATTATATCATTTATTCGTATTTTTTCTTCTAAAAGGTCTATTTGGTGATCTTCATTTACGCTATTCGTAATAGTGTTATAACCGAAAGACTTCTTTTGAATATTGAAATACCCGTTAATTTCCTGTTTTAAAAAATCTTTTAAACCTCTCGGAGAAGTTTTCTTTTTTTCAGCTACTCTAGCCTTTTCTTTTTCCTCAAAAGATTCATAATCTCTTCTAATCCTTAGAAAATCAATATGATTTAAAGTATATTCAAAACCCAATACAATTTTATTATTTTCCGGATCTAAATCCATCAGGACTCTACTCACATTAGATAAATCATCTTTTTCATCGTATTGTATGTAAATTTTAATCTTAATTCCTTTTGGAGGAAGTTCTTCGGGAATATCAGGAGATTTAATAAGTGATTCCAGTTCGTCTTTAAAATCAATATTAAGGTCATCATAGGAAAAAGCGTTCTTTTCATTTAGAAATTTATCAAGAACGGATAAAAGAGAGGTCTTTCCTGTATTGTTTTTCCCGATAACCAATGATAGTTCATTTTCAATGTCTATCGAGAAATTCTTCAATAGTCGGTAGTTTTCGATTTCTATTTTATATATATCCATATTGGTTACAGAGAGTGGAGTTATTTTTACACCACACTCGATTATTTAATTACACTAGATTCAACTATCTCAATCTCCTCCTCAGTCAACCCATAAAGCTCATACACCATCCGGTCGATTTCTTTATCTGTCTTTTCGATCACCCGTTGCAGCTCCATAGCTTTTTGTTTGTTCTCCTCAAACAGGTCCATCCATTCAAATTCATCTTTTTTGGTGAGTCCCGGCACAGGGGAGAGGCCTTCTTTGACGCGGACTTTATTAGTTGCCTTAATCGCTTTGTTTAGCTCCTTTATGAACTCGTCGAATTCCAACTCGTGCCATGACTGGAGTTTTCTGGATGTCTTTTGGAGTTTATAAGAGGAAGAAAAGTAATTGGAAAATTTGTTCTTGATATTTTGATAGTCTGAAACAAGATTCAGTATTTTTTCAACCAGTAATTCTAAATCCTGGCGCCTTTCTATGATTGGTAATGGAATTTGCTCGAAATATTGTGGTTTAATTTCAATATAACCACCACTCCTCACGACACATATAGATTTCAAAAACTCCCAAACAACCTTGGAATTAAGAATACATAGCAATGCTTTATCAGCTACGGGTAAAATTACTGAAGGTGCATTTATATAATAACCATTAACATCTAGTGAAAACTTACTGGAGGATTGTAAATTGGGCCAGATTATTTTTTCACCTTCAAATATCTTGTAATAATCTATGGAGTCTTGAATTTCAAACCACTGATATGCACCAGATTTCCTTCCAATCTTCATATCTGGGCTGTTCCGTGGAGTCAACTTGGCTTTAAACTGTAATAAATAATTTTTTATAGCAGGATAATTTTCGATATCTGTTCCTCTGCGAGTAAATATGATGAACTTTTCTATATCTTCAGAAATCCATTTGGTAAGATCCTTCCCCTCGTAAAATGGTTTGATGATCTCTTTTGAACTTGGATGTTCACTTTCTAGATTCTCCTTTGTGGTTTTATCTATAATGAAGGCATCATTGAATCCTGTTACTATACCTCGATAAGTTTTTGGGTAAAGATTTTTGACCCTCTCAAGTTTTGAAAGCTTTTTAAGAAGTTGAGCTTTCTCAACAGGTAGAAAACTCCAGTTCTTGTAATCCAAAAATTCCTGCAATACTCGATAGTTTTGCTGATTCTCGATATTTATAATATTGGCCTGTGCACTTTTTGGAATCTTAGTATAATTGAATTCATTTTTTTGTGGCGTTCTGTTTGTTGCTATAATAATTACTGGATAAGTAGTTGCTCCCTCGAAAATTTGAACTTCCGTAAAATCAACATAATCAATAAAACAAACATTCTTTTGCAAATAACTTCTTAGTGTATTTGCAGCTTTTGTTTTATCGAAGGTGTTGGAGATAAAGCCGAATAATCCGTTTGAATTTAGGATCAAAAATGCTTTTTCGTAGAAGTAAGCGAATAGATCGGAAGTTCCCTCAAATACATTATAGGAGCTCTCCAAAAATGACTTTATTTCTCCAAATAACTCCTGCCTCACATAAGGCGGATTGCCAATCACCACATCAAATCCACGTCCGGAGCCTGACGACGGATCAAACACCTCAGGAAATTCATCTTCCCATTTAAATGCTTTATTGCCGGCTACTGCTTCATCGTCAATAAGGGAGTTGCCGCATTTGATGTTGCCGCTAAGGTCGTTTAATTTTCGGCTGGGTTGGGCGGTGCGAAGCCAGAGGCTGAGTTTGGCGATCTCCACGCTTTCTTCATTGATATCCACTCCGTAGATATTCCTCTCTAAAATCGTATTTTCAATGTCGCTTAATATGATGCTGCCGCCGAGCAGCTTTGACTTCATTTCATCGATATACCGATGCTCCTTAATGAGAAAATCCAGGGCCTGGTTAAGGAAAGCACCACTCCCGCAGGCGGGATCACAAATGGTGAGTTGCAACAGCCAGTGACGGTAGTCATCGAGGATCTTTACTAGGCCCTCTAAAGTGTCTTTTTGGCGGCGCTTTCTTCCCTTAAAGTATTCTTCTTCTCTAAAGCCGAGGTCGCTCTTCTTTTCCTCGCACAGTCTGCCAATGGTATTCTCAACTATATATTTTGTAATATATTTCGGAGTATAAAATACCCCATCTTTTTTCCGCTTACTCTTTTGTTTGTCAAATTTGCCACCTTCAATCTCAGCACTTACACTTTCTATCTCATTTAGGGAATTTTCAAATATATGCCCCAGGATGTTCACGTCTACCTGGCTTTCAAAATCATATTTCGCAAGTTTTGAAGTATGTTTGTAAAGCAAATGATCATCGATCTCCAGCCCGTCCAGATGTTCATCAGGTTTAAAGAGTCCGCCGTTGTAGGCGTAAATCTCTGGGCGGGTATCAGTCGCAGGACGGCCGTGGTTGAGATATCCGAAATATTGTTTGAAGCGCTCGTAAAGCGGGATCTCAGCGTCCAAGACCTTTAATTGATTCCATTCCGAAAGTATATTGACAACGGCATTGGGAGGCAGGAGACCACGATCTTCAGCAAAAAAGATAAAGAGGAAACGATCTATTAGTTTTTGGGACTTTTTGAACAGGTTGAGTTTGACTTCCTTTTCAGCTTCGGTTTCAGAAACGTGAGCGTCGGATTCATAACCCGAAGGTCGGTCTTTCAATCTCTCTACATTCCGCTGTACCAGATCCCGGAAAAGTTCCCTCTTAAAAAGGGAATAATCCTTATAAAATTCTTTGGTGATCTCTTCTTCCTCCCCAAGGGAAGCTTCCTTGATCTTCAGCGGAAGACCGTTGAGAATATTCTCCTTACTCAGGCAAAGCCATAGTAGTCCGAAATCCTCCCGGTTCAGCTCAAAAAGATCAAATTCAAGGAATTCTGTGGCATCCTGTATATAAAATCTTAGCTTTTCAAAATTTGAAGTGATTACATAAACACAATGCTTTTGATTCGCTTTATAGTCAAAAGCCTGCTGCCGTATCCCTTCCAGGTGTTTGGTGTTGGTGCCTTTAAGTTCTATTACTCCAATGGCGTTCCCGTCCTTCAGGATCGCACCGTCAGCCTTGCGGTTGTTGGACTCGTTCTTGAATTCGGTGGAAAGATCATAACCGGGATTCGGTTTAAGTGTATAACCAAGGATCTTTACAAAGAGTTCATTCAGAAATATAGCTTGAAATTCTTCTTCTTTCGACTTCCTGATGTTTTCCTGAATTTCGGGATGCTGAAAATAGGAGGTGAACTTTTTATAGGCTTTGTCCACGAGCTGCTCCTCCTGAAGCTTGAGATAATTCTTGAGTACTGAAACCTGAAATAAGGCCATGCTGTATGAGATGGTTATAGGTTAAATTCTGACACCTGGAGTAGGGAAGTAGGGGCTGCAGAATTGGTTTCAGTAAATCTATAAAATTATCTTAAAAATTAGAGATTATTTAAGAGATAAATCCTACATAATGCTGTTGCAATAGCAAATTATGTTACAGTTGGTTTTGCAGTTGCAGTTTTTCAACCGGTGCAGTTGCTGAGCGGTTGATCTTATCTGATAACACGAAAAAAGTCTTCTAAATCCATATTATATAGTTTGAGTGCTTTTAATTCGTCATCTCCTTTGCCTTCTGTCATATCCCAAATTGTTGCATTTACACCTATGGCCTTGAGAAAAGAAATTCTGTCATAAGATATTGCCGTTGCCTTTTCGCTAATGTCGGGTATCAATAAAACCTTATGGCCTTTTAAGCAAGCTACTTTAGGCTCTGTCAGTCCATTTAAACCACCGAATGACAGCCAGGTAAATTGCGGTAGTAGAATTGCTCCTACAACAGCTGTTTTCTCACTTTCCACCAGGATAACGAGATCTGTTCCTTTTCTAATTGGCTTAAGGAGATGAGCACCAAATAAGCAAGAATAGTAGCCATCATCATTTTTATAAGGTGCTTTAAAGCGATTGGTCCTCTTCCCGTTTTCTTGATAATAACAAATTTTATTTTTCTGGACCTGGAGATCTTCATTGATTAGCCAAAAAATAGTACCTCCGTCTTTTGTAGATCCCAATACATATTCTTCCTTAACACGTTCAACACCTTCTTTAGGATAAGTCCTTCTTAGATACTGCAGCAGATTATTTTCCGGTGTTACCTCATAATATTTCCAGATCAGCGATTCAGATATAAATCGCTGATCTGGATTATTGCTTGTAGAGCTAAAATTTTCTGAAAGACTTGGAGTAGGGGAGATCACCACATCCGTGTCCCAGGAGTTGGTAATTTCATTCCATTGGTACTCTTGCCCTTTTTCATCCTTGTATAAAGCGGGTGGGGTAGTGGCTTTTCCGCAGGAATGACAGTAACCATAGATTAGTGGAAAACCTTTATAATTGACAAATTTCCCATCTGTATTCCGCTTGCCACAGCAGGGTGTAATGAGTTGGTAATTCCGCCTATTGTCAAATTTTAATAATCTTTCAATTTTGCTAAGCATAGGGTACATTGTTGTGCAACGTGCAACTTGCAAACACTCTTTAATTTGGTTGTAAAAAACTATATATCAACTCGTTATTAGGAGTGTTGAAGTGAAATGCAAGTTGCAGATTGCATCTATTTTTTCAATTTTTTTATTTTTCTGCAGACCGATGACTTGTTCTTTCCTATCACTGAGGCAATTTCTTGCTGCGTAGCTTTATTTTTTACTCCAAGCCTTACGACATCATCCAAATCAATATCCGCGGTATTGTGGTCGAGTTTATCAATAATGATCTGGAAATTGGTAAAGTAAAAATTCATGATCATTATGGCTTCCTCCACGGTCTCCAAGTCTATCTTTAGACGAAATTCAGGAGTAGCTGACTCTTTCATCAGATGTGTTAGGATAACGAGCTTGTGGATGTTTATTTGGGCTTTAGCCAAATAACCTTTCTCTATTTCTTTCGATTTTTCCTGCAGATGAATCAGGTCTTGGGTGTATTGAAATATCCTGTCTTCTGCTTCTGATGTGCAGGTTAGAATCAGCGGATCTTTTGTTTCTGAATCCTCAACAAGCTTTCGATATTCCATCATTCTTAGCAGGTTATCCGAATACCTATTTAAACAGCCTTGTCCAATAGGAAACCTGGAAAGCTTTGAATTGTGCGTTAATTTAGGCGTGAAAAAGAGGCGATCTGTCAATCCGCTTTCTAAATTACCTCCTGAAAAGATTTTCGGTATAAATTCTTGCTGTATGGAACCCATAAGGACAGGATAAGATTTCGATAATCGGAAGCTTTCGGTTGTTTTTCTTGCTATGTCGACAAATTTGTTGGTGTTTCCTTGCAACAAAAGTGTCCGCCAGCCTGGGCCATCCTTGCTTGAAGGATTACTCATTTTTTCAATTAAGTGATATAGTTCATCCATCAAAATTCCAAGGGAAAAAGGATTATGAAAATGCTTAAAATAAGCTGCTTCAATGGTGGCATCCTGGATAAACAATTGTTTCCTCCCTTTTGGCTCCTCATGTCCGTCCTGCAAAGATCTTTCTCGAAATTCCTGATACTGTAAATCATCATACTTCTTCAATGGTTCAGTGGCTAAATCCATAGCAGGGGATTTTACGTCTCCCCTGCTACCTATAATAGCCGCATAGATATTGCCATAGTTAGAATATCCCATGGCATCCAGCCGAATTGCTAGACCTGCAGTATTACTGAAGGCAAAAAGTATAGCTGTCAATAGGTACTCTTTGGGTATTCTTTTATGTTCAAAAGCTTCATTTATGAGTGTTCGGATGTATGGAGGCATAATTGCTATAATTTGATGAAGTTGTCTTACAGCCTTATCTTCCAAGCTTGAGCTGTTTTCGATTATTGCCTCCTCAATGTCCTTTAAACTTCCTATTTCCATGGCGGCAAAAACTTAAGGTGAACGATCTCTTTTAAGGTAGTATCGAAATAGGCCGGAGCTCCATCAGCACGTACATCCATGTTCTTTATTAAGATGTACCTTTCGGTAATCCTACTTGCTAAATTTTGGAGGTCGCCCTTAGTTGCTGGCTTATTTTCTTCCTTAATGAATATTGATTTCCCCACTTCAGTAACAACATTCGCTATAGCCGCGTTACCGATTCCTGCCATGGAGATTCCTTCTTTATGAGGCTTGTCCGAAGGTGCTTTTAACCCCACATCAGGTTTTGCTGGAGATAGTCTGTTTTTACGTTTGTGGGAGTTGACTCTGCAGCTGTTGCTGCAGAATCTTTGCTTATATCTCCTTTTGGGTACATATGTTTTGGCGCAGTAGTCGCACGTATATAAGTATTTGTCCATGATTATAAATTAAAGTAACGTTAGATTAACGGTGTTTTTAATAGGTCATCAAAGGAGCGATATACGATTTCCCCAGTCACTATGTCATATTTAGCGGTTACTCCGTTTTGGCCTTTTGGTAAATTTTTAATAGTGTGATATCGATTCTTGTTTCTGTTGATCAAGAAATTAGTTTTACTTTTTAGGTGCTTTTGTCCAGTTTTACTAGTTATGGTATTAGAGGTAATAACTCTTATCAGACGATCAATAGCCTGTTCTATTTCTAATAATTTAGCTGTCTCGTCACAAGTTCTGCGGTAGCAGTATTCCAGGTTTTTATTTGTTGTCCTAAAAGCCTCTGAGCAGTGAACACATTTCTTTTTATATTCTTTCATGATGTAGTTTTTGTAGGTTTTGATTAAAATCTTCTGTTTTGGTGTAAATATTCGGCCGCTTTTGATTTTGCCGTAGTTGATGAAATGGTTGCTACTGGATTTTCGCCTTTCCTTAGCCATTCTAATAAAGCAGCTCGAGAGAAGAGCAACTTTTTTCCCTGTTTAAAGAAGGGAATTTCATTACGGTGGGTTTTGCCGTAAATGGTAGCCGGACTTAAATCCAGAAGCTTGGCAGCCTGTTTAGCGTTTAGGATGTCTTCCTGGTTGTTTTCTTCAGCTTCCTGCTTGGATAGCTGGTAAAGTTCTGTAGCGAGCTTTTTAAGATCCTCGCCTGTGATCAAATTAAGGTCTTTCATAATCCTGTTTTTAAATGTGTTATTGTTACAGGATGTAAGTGTAGAGAGAATTCGCAGGCTAGCCTTTATTGGTGGGTGACCCGTCGGTAAGTCGTGGGTTTTTGCAAAATGCTGTTAGTGAGATTCCTACGTTATATAAACATCAGGAACTAAAACAAAAAAACCAGCTAATATGGGTAGCTGGTTTTCTTTTTTAAGTTTGATTTACTTATTTTTTGCCTGCCTTGTTGATTTCTTTTAGAACTTCACTTTCTATTAGTTTTACTTCAGCTTTTAAAGAATACAACTTTGAGGCGTCTAATCTATTTATAAGAGTCTGGTAGAATTTTCCATTTTGCAGATTTACAAAATGAGGATATTTTTTGTGAAATAAGGTGTAGGTTTGGGCATCTCCAGCTACTTTATAGAAAATACTTAAATCTTTAATGCCGGAAAGAACATGAGAAAAGCGGATTAGCTCTGTTTTATCCATGCCTTTTCTTGCTGTAAGTATTCTATCATGAAATACCTTGAGAAGAAAAATTTTCTCTTCCTCCTCAAATGAACTTAATAATTGTTTGGTTTGGGCAATTTCCTTGGTGTAGTCCTTTTTTGTTGTGCTTCCTATAACCTTTCGCTGGGTGTAAATTTTTCTGTGGAGCTTTAAGAAATATTCAGCTGATTCGTAGTTATGGTCGAACTTTGTGAGATCTATTGGTTTCCACTTCTTGTCCTTATAAACCAAATCAAAATATTTATAATAGTTGTTAGCTATATCTATGATATCTTTAAAGGCCTTATTTTCTGCTAAATCTTCTATAAAAGCTGGGTACTCTGCTTCAGAACGTTTCTCTAGAAATAACGTCTTTGTCTTTCTCTCCAGAACCCCGGGAAATAGATGTTCAGGAAAATTCGCTTTATTGTTACGGGAGGTAAAGTATTGATAAATCTCAAAATCAGATTTGAGCGAAGATTTTTCAAAATGTTGGTTTCGCCATTCTTCAAGATTAAGTTTTACTTCATTGTATGTCTCCAGAAAATCCCGCTCATCCTCATCGTCTTCCTTTGAGCTTCTAAATTCACTGTTGACGAACTTTTCTAATTGCTGAAAAACTTCCTGATATTTCTCTTCAAATAATTCGCTATAGTCCATCTAAGTCTAAATTTATTCTATTAGCTGCTTTTACTTTGTTCTCATCCATAACCTTGGTATATATCTGAGTTGTGGATACATTTTTATGGCCTAATAGCTTTGAAACCGTATAGATATCGGTTCCATTAGCCAACTGAAGGGTGGCATAACTGTGCCTAAAATTGTGAAAAGTGATTTTCTTGTGAATACCTGCCTCGAGGAGCCATTTTTTAAGAGGTCTGGAAATTTGAGAATATTTGATATCAGTAAAAATTTGTCCCTCCTTCGTTTCTTGCTCAGTGAGAATATTTACAGCTGATTTGGAGATAGGGTGGTTCTTAATGTTTCCTGTTTTTTGCTCCCTAAACTGAATGTAATAGCCCTGGTGGGAGTCCTCATACACATCTTCCCACTTCAGGTTAATAACGTCTGAAAATCGAAGCCCAGTTAAAGCTGAAAAAACGGCCATATGCTTCACTTTTACGTTATCAATAGGAGTTTTCCAGAGCTTTGATAGTTCCTTTTCAGATAAATATTCTCTATGCGTCTCCTGTTCTCTAATATATCTGGCATTCTCAGCAAGGTTTTTACTCAAAAGCTTATCCTTATAAGCCCTCTTCAGGACCATGATAAAATTTTTATAATAGGTAGAGGCTGTATTTATCGCCAACTTTTTTTTGTTGGTTCTAAGATTTTTAGTGGTTAGGAGAAAGTTTCGATAATGATTTACATGCCATTCAGTCAAGCTTTGGGTAGTTAAATCCTCTCCCATAAAAGCTTTCCAGTAAGTCAGGGAAGATTTCCAGGAATGGTAGTTTCCTTTGCTTCCGGTGTTATAGTATTCATCTACTACTTCTTGAAAATACTGGCTGAATTTGATATCCATCACAATATTATCTACTAATCCGAATTCTTTGTTCTTCAGTTGCAGAAATCGGGTGGCTCTTATTTCCTCAGCTATTTCAAGTTGTGATTCATTAAACCTTTCTTCCTGGGCATTACCAGGAAACTCATAAATCTTGAGTTTTAAAAATTCTCTTCGAGAAAGTTTGCCTGTTTTAGGGATAATGACAGGAGGGTAGTAGTCAAGATAAAGACTAAGCATCCCACCTTTTAGAGGTTTTGATCTTAAGGTAACGTTTGCCATGGGTTAGTTTTGTTGGTTAAAAATATAATCTACTTCTGTTCTCTTAATACGGGTAAGTCTCTGTCCCAGATTTACTGCTTTTAATTGTTCATTGTCTATGAGACGATAAATAGTCTTTACTGAACAACCGAGTAGAATGGCCGCTTCTTTTACGCTGAGGAATTCTTTCAGTTGTAAATCCTGAACCTTTTCCTTGTGATCAACTTTTACCTTTTGTGGTTTATCAGCCTTTTGAATTTTTTCAGCTCGTTTTCTGGCCTTGTAGGCGATCTTGGCACAGGTATCTCCGCAGAATTTGGTAACAGTAGTTTTTGCAATGAATTCGCTGTTGCAGAGCTGGCACTTTTTCTTGATTCTAATATTAGAGCTCATAGGCCAATTTTAATGTTGATATGCTCGATTAGATATCTCTAAGGGACATTTCGCTTGAGTATTTAAGATGCTATAGAAGGATATAGGAGTCGTAATCTCTCCAAATTTTTGGGACACAATTTTCATATTCATTTTTGGTGGTTTTTGAGGTAAATAAGAGACATTCATAAGCCAAATCTAAATATAAATTTTATTATAAAAGGTACATATATTAAAAAAAATGTACCTTTTAACAAAAGACAACAAAATAACTTTTGTTCCTAAACCCTGTAATAGTGTGAGATTTAGTTTGTTTTTGTTTTTGTTGGTTTGATTTTCTATTTGCCAATACAAAAATTAGCAAAAATATTCCCAAGCAGGTCATCATTGGTGATCTCGCCGGTGATCTCTCCAAAATAGTGCAGGGCTTCCCGAATATCGATCGCCAGCAGGTCGCCAGAAAGATTGTGGTTTAGCCCATCCTGAACCTTGTTAATCTCTTCCAGGGCTGAAAGCAGGGCATTGTAATGTCGACTGTTGGTTACAATGGTATTATTGTTACGCAGCTCGCCGGTGTTCACAAACTGCAGAAGTTTTTGTTGGAGTTCTTCCACGCCTGTTCCACTTTTAGCGGAAATTGGCAAATAGTGAGAGCCTTCTACGGAGTTCAGGGTGACATTAAGTTCTGCAATTTCAGATTCAGATGATTGATCTATCTTATTGGCAACAATGATTAAAGGCTTCTGCGGAAATTGATTCTTTATTTTTTCAATCTCCACCCTGAACCTTGAACCTTGTACCTTGAACTTTTCGGCGTCAAGCAGAAAAATTACTACCTGCGCCTGACTTATCTTTTCAAAGGTTCTTTTGATCCCAATGCTTTCCACTACATCTTCGGTTTCACGAATTCCGGCAGTGTCAATAAACCTGAAGCCAATTCCCCCAATGGAGATCTCATCTTCAATGGTATCACGCGTGGTACCGGCAATTTCAGAAACTATTGCTCTTTCCTCGTTTAAAAGGGCATTTAGAAGTGTCGATTTCCCAACGTTAGGTTCGCCTACAATTGCTACGGGTATTCCATTCTTTAAAACATTCCCTACAGCGAAGGAATCGATAAGCTTTTTAAGTACATTTTGAATGCGGCTTACCAGTTGTTTGAATTCATCGCGATTGGCAAATTCCACATCTTCTTCAGCAAAATCGAGTTCTAATTCTATTAAGGAAGCAAAATCAAGAAGTTCCTGTCGTAGTTTCTGAATTTCGTTTGAAAATCCCCCGCGCATTTGCTGCATCGCCATTTGATGGCTGGCAGCATTTTCCGAAGAAATAAGATCGGCCACAGCTTCTGCCTGGCTTAGGTCCATTTTTCCATTGAGGAAGGCACGTAAGGTAAATTCGCCGGCTTCGGCAGAACGACAGCCTCTTCTAATCAACAACTGAATGATCTCCTGCTGTATATAGGGGCTACCGTGACAGGAAACCTCGATAGTATTTTCTCCGGTATAAGATTTTGGTCCATGAAAAACTGAAATCAGTACCTCGTCGATAATTCTTTCTCCATCAATAATATTTCCAAGGTGTAGCGTGTGCGAAGGTTGATCTAAAAGGTCCTTTTTGCTTTTTGCTCTAAAAATGGGAGCTACCAGCTTCACTGCATCGGGCCCTGAAACTCTTATCACTGCTATAGCTCCGGCACCCGAAGGAGTGGCAAGTGCTACGATGTTGTCGTTCAATTTCATGATGCAAAAGTAGCGAAATGAAGTTAAAAGTTAGAAGTACTTAAATGTTGTAAATAAGGAATGTATCTGGTCGTTTAACCAGGCAATTCTGATTTTGACATTTATGAAGAGAAAAAGAAAAAGTTCCGGAATAAGAGAACTTACTTCCAAACTTATTTTTCCTATTCTCTTAATATTGGGTATTGCGAAGAATGGAGGTTGCAAGTTAGAATAAAAAAACACTATCTTTTATAACATAGTACTATATTAAATCGTATATTTGAAGTATAATCATCAATCAAATCAAAAATGGAATATTCAAATGCAACAATCATGAGAGAAGACAGACAGTTATTAATGCTTACGCACCTGAGTCAGTTACTGGGCCTGGTAACGGGGATTGGCGGATTTCTAGTTCCGCTGGTCATTTGGCTTACGCAAAAAGAAAAGGTTCTGGGGATGGACGCCCATGGGAAAATGATCCTGAATTTCCAGATCTCCCTTTTTATCTATTCTATTATTGCTATACCGCTCATCTTTCTGTTCGGACTGGGAATTCTTATCCTCATTGGTATCGGTATTATTGCTATAGTTTTTCCGATACTTAATGCAATAAAAGTCAACAATGGAGAAATTCCGTCTTATCCAATGAGCATAAATATTTTAAAATAATAGGCTTTGGGCGTTTAAAGAGAAGTTTCCGCTTGAGGTAACACTAATAAAATTAGAAGCACAATTAAATAAAACGAACCTGCAAGGTGATTTTTCACTCTGTAGGTTTTTTTCTGAAGTATTGTCAAGCGTAGTGAGTTTCCCATTCTGGTCAAAATAAATCTTCTTCCAAAGAAGAGAAAGATATAAAGTAAAATACCCTCTGAAAAATGTCATTTTTCAGAGGGTATTTTTTTATCTAACAGCCTCCGAAGGAGGCAATCTAAAATCTAAAATCTAAAATCTAAAATCTAAAATCTAAAATCTAAAATCTAAAATCTAAAATCTAAAATCTAAAATCTAAAATCTAACAGCGCAGCGATTTAATTGTTCAACATTACCGGCATCACAAGCATTGTTACCTGCTCTCCATCATCTAATCCGTCTACAGGAGTAAGTATTCCGGCGCGGTTTGGAAGGCTCATTTCAAGCTGCACTTCATTAGCATTAAGGTTAGAAAGCATTTCGGTAAGAAAACGGGAATTAAATCCAATTTGCATATCGTCTCCCTGGTAAGAACAGGTAAGCCGTTCCTCGGCCTTGTTGCTGTAATCTACATCTTCCGCAGAAATATTTAGTTCAGCACCTGCAATCTTCAGGCGAACCTGGTGTGTTGTTTTATTAGAGAAAATAGAGACCCTTTTTACTGAGCTAAGGAATTGCCCGCGGTCAATGACCAGTTTATTCGGATTTTCCTTAGGGATTACCGCTTCATAATTCGGATATTTCCCGTCAATAAGTCGGCAAACCAAAGTGGTGTCTTCAAAAGTAAAACGTGCGTTTGACTCGTTGTATTCAATAATAACTTCAGAATCTGAACCCGAAAGAATTCCTTTTAACAGGTTCAGGGGTTTTTTCGGCATAATAAATTCTGCCGTTTGAGAAGCCGCAATATCATTTCGAGAATATTTTACCAGTTTATGAGCATCTGTAGCTACAAAAGTAAGGCTGTCCTGGGTGAACTGGAAAAATACCCCACTCATTACAGGTCTCAGGTCGTCATTTCCCGAAGCAAAAATGGTTTTGCTAATGGCCGTTGCCAAAATATCTCCCACAATAGCAGTACTGCTTGGCTCTTCAAGGCTCACAGCTTTTGGAAATTCTTCACCGCCGGCATAAGCCAGGGCATACTTCCCGTGGTTAGAACTTAGCTCAATGGTATTGTTATCTTCCACTACAAAAGTCAGCGGCTGTTCCGGAAAGGTCTTTAAAGTTTCCAGTAACAGGCGGGCAGGCACTGCAATTTTTCCTTCAGAATCAGATTCTACAGAAAGTTTGGCTGACATGGTAGTCTCCAAATCTGATGCAGAAACGGTAAGTTCGTCTTGATTTAATTCAAAAAGGAAGTTATCCAGAATAGGCAGAGTGTTGTTATTGTTAATCACACCCCCCAGTATTTGTAGCTGTTTTAGCAAATATGTGCTCGATACAATAAATTTCATTGGCTTCGTAATAAGTTAATCTTGATACAAATATATCCTAATCCTTCAAAAGGCATGAAAGCAGGAGTCATTTTTTATTAACAGTAAATCCTCTAAAATACCTTTCAAAAATGTCATTTTCAGCATCTTATGTTTTTTATATTCTGAAATTGTTAATAAACAAAGGCTTTCCTGAAGAAGTGCTTCTACTTTACGTATTTATTTCTCCTTATTGCCCTAAACAATGCTGCAAACAGTGCCAGCAGGCCAATTGGGAGTGCAATATTCATCATTTGCCAAAAGGTTCTTTCCTCTTCCACTTTTTCGGGGTCGAGAAATGCTATTTTCACCTCTTTACTCCGAATGTTGATGAGTCCGCGGTCATCCAGGAGATAATTGACTGCATTGAGTAAAAATTCCCTGTTGCCGTAGGTTGTACCCGTATAACGATCATAACCCAACTCAAGCGGCTCCCCTCGTTGTAACTGATTTTTAATGACATCACCATCGCTTATCACCAGCATTTTTGTTTCTTCACTTTTACTTCGGAAGTTATTAAGCACAAATGGCAAAATTCGGTTGTCATAAACTGAACTGAAATTTCCTTCAAAAAGAACGGCTAAAGGCAGTTCACCTGAAGTAAATTCGGATGGGTCGGGCTTTGCGGTGATCTCTTCCAAACTTATTTCTCTTGGAAGACCCACAACTGCAGATCGGGGAGAAGTAGCTAAGAGTACCGTTTTATCAATGTTATTTTTGAGGGTGTCGATGGGGCTGGCGTATTCAAACTTTACTGCCTCCAGGTTGTTCACCACAGGATGAGTTGAAGGGGAGGAAGAAATCGGAAAATAAAACCAGGGATAAGGATTGAACTGGGCGTTGTTGCCCGAGCCAGTAGCCAAAACTATAGGAGCCGAGTAAAGATCTTTGACCAGTGCCGGGTTAATTCTTAAGCCGTACTTAAAGAAATAATCTCCTAAGTTTAGGTCGCGGGGTAGGGCAAAGGCTGTTGCTGCAGGCGTGAAAAGGCTGTCGGTTTCCATCGCAGCATGTTCTATCAGCCATAATTGTTTTCCGCCGTTCATGAGATATTGGTCTAAAACCAATTTTTCGGCTTCTGTGTAAGGTTCAGTGGGTTTAGCTTCTATCACCAAATCATACTCCTTAAGCTGTGCCAGGGTTCCCTGAGGATCTACAGTTACAGAATCTAAAGTAAAGGGTGCTATGTAATAATATTCCTGAATTTTCCTGATAAAGTCGGCTATATACCTGTCTTCAAGCTCACCGTTACCTCGCATTACCGCCACTTTTTTACGCTTTGGCTCCAGTAGTTTTGAGAAAGCATCAGCAAAAGCATATTCCAGTTGTTGTACCGATGCTGCCACACGATCTTCGGTGGTTGCTCCCAACTGATTTTTCAGTAAAGGAATGGCAACCGATTTATTTCCGAAGTTGGCCATGGCCCAGGGAAACACTATGGCTTCGCTTGTTCGGCCGTTTTCCACCACATTGATACGTGCGGGGGTCATCCCCATTTCATAGAATTGTGTGGCAATATCATTAGCATTGCCACCTTCTTCAAGGGGGTTGGTAAACCGGTATTTGATTTGAGGGTTTACAGCGGCAAATTCTTCGAGCAGCTGCCTGGTCTCTACCTGTAACCTCCTAAATTCGGGTGGAAATTCTCCTTCCAGAAAAATATCGATAATTACAGGCGCTTCGGCTTTGGAAATGATTTCTTCTGAAGCTTCAGATAAAGTATAGCGTTTATCGGCAGTGAGGTCAAACCTTCCGAAGAAATTATAGGAAAGCACGTTAATCCCGATGATTGCGAGCAATAACAAAAATACCTTCCAAAAATGCGATTTTTGAGACTTCATTTCAGGATTGTTTTTTTTTGTTAAGAATAAAGCTGGTGAGCGCCAGGAAAAGAAAGATGAAACTTAAAAAATAGATGACATCCCGGGTGTCAATAATCCCCCGGCTAATGCTCTCATAATGTGCATTGAGACCCAGTTCTTCCACTCCAAATGTTCCACTGCCAAATATATTCAGGGTTGCCAGGGCTTCAAAAGCAAAATAAGCGATGAAGCAAAGAAAAATGGCAAGTATAAAGGATACTATTTGGTTTGGGGAAAGTATTGAAGCAAAAATCCCGATGGCGGCATAGCAGGCGCCAAGAAAGACGAGACCAAAATAGGACCCAAGGATGACGCCGCTGTCCAGGTTTCCGCCCGGACTCATTAAATACCAGATAGCCACAATGTACAGCAGCGTTGGTAAAATGGCAAGAAGTATTAAAACAATTGCACCCAGGTATTTGCCCAGTACCAGTTCTACAGTTGTTAAAGGTTTGGTAATTAGCAATTCTAATGTACCCTGTTTTATTTCTTCTGAAAAACTCTTCATGGTAATTGCCGGAATAAGAAATAAAAACACCCATGGTGCAAGCGTAAAAAAGGGCTCCAGATTGGCAAACCCGCTGTCCAGGATATTATACTCACCTTTAAAGACCCAAAGAAAAAGTCCGTTCACCACGAGAAATAACCCTATGACCAGATAGCCTGTGGGAGAGGCGAAAAATGCGTTAATTTCTTTCTTTAAAACTGCTAACACTTTTTAATGTATAATGTATATTGAATATTGTTTAAGGTAAAAAAAATCCAAATCCCAAATTCCAAATTCCAATCTATTTTAAACCCTGAACGCGAAACCTACTGCCTACTTAAAACTGGCACTGCCTACTGAACCTGAGGTCCATATTTTATCCACGCTCCACGCTTCAGGTTTAGCGGCAAACATTTTCCTGGTCTCGCTCCAAACTTCTTTAAAAAGGAAAGAACCGCGATAATTTTCCAGGGCCTCTTCATTTTGCCAGTAACTGTACGTAAAAAAGATATTTTTATTGTTCTTATCTCGATAGAGTTCTAAAAATTCACAGCCTTCAAAGCCTCTGATCTTTTCTTTATTCTGCTGAAATAGCTCCTGAAAATCTTCAGTTTCTGAAGCTTCAAAAGTCATTTTTACGATCCGGATCAACATATTATTTTCAACTTATATTTAAAAATTTTCATCAAATAAAAAGAGGACAGTAAAACGAGAGTAGATTAATTCTAATCAACTATTCACTATACCTAATTAACCAGTAACAAACACGGACAACTGAGAACCGAAAACTGAAAACCTCCTTTGCGCTAAACAAAATCCACCGTTACCGTATCCCTGTACTCGAGTCCGAAGAGGGTAGAGGCACTGCCTACCGTACTGGGGTTGCTCTTGTAGATCGCCAGTTCAATATATCCTCCCGAATTAAAGATGGCCAGTTTTTTACCATCTTCCCGGTTGATCATGTCGGTGTCAAAATTGATGGCTTCGCTGTAGGTGTTATAGATGTCGGTAAAAGTAGCGGTCCTTGCACGCATACTAAACTTTCGGCCTTTGCCAATTTTCTCAAACAGCTTCTTCGGAATATTTGTCACCACATTGCCGTAATTGTCAATGTAAATTACATTTCCTTTGATCTGGTTCATTTCAGGATTGATAAGGGGTTCCATTTCCTTTAGCTGCTTTATTCCGGGAATGGATTTTCCGATAACTTCCAGGGTGCCACCTCTTGACAGGTGACCGGCTACTTTCACAAATACATCCAGAACCGGAAAATTACTCTGTACCTTATCGTGTATATTGATCTCTACAATCTTTTCGGGTACATATTCCGAAGCAATTAAAGAGAGTATACCGTTGTTGGCACAAATAAAGTAATGCCCGTCAAGTTTTAATGCAATATGTTTATTTTCAGGCGTAAGTTCAGAGTCTACCCCAATAATATGAATACTGCCTTCAGGAAAGCTTCTGTAGGCGTTTTTAATGATGTAAGAGGCTTCAGTAATGTGAAACGGGGCGATGGAGTGGGAGATGTCTACAATCTTTGCCGAAGGTACCTCGGTGTAAATCGCTCCTTTAACTGCCCCTGCAAAATGATCTTTTTCCCCAAAATCTGTCGTTAAGGTAATTATGGCCATGGGCAATTTCTAATAATATTTTTCCTAACTTAAACCTTTATTTAGCTAAGTTTGTAATGCAAATCTAAAGATAATTAACTCATTTTTTAAATTTAATCCGGTCGCTTTTGAACGAACTTATCATTGAACTTTCTGAAATAAGTCCCAGAGATTTTTTTGGGGAACAAAATTCACATATTGAGCTTTTGAAGAAATATTTTCCAAAGCTCAAAATTGTGGCAAGAGGCAATAAACTTCGCATTTACGGTGACGAAGAAATGCTCGAAGAATTTGACAGAAGGTTCAATATGCTTATAGACCACTACGGAAAATTCAATCGTCTGGATGAAAACTCCATAGAACGGGTGCTTACCAGTGAGAGTAAAGAAGATTATGAAACTTCTAATGAAAGCGGGGAAGTGCTGGTTCACGGCGTGAGTGGCAGGATGATTCGTGCCCAAACGGCCAATCAGCGTCGCCTGGTAGAGTTGATGAAGAAGAATGATATGGTTTTTGCCATTGGTCCTGCCGGTACTGGAAAAACATATACGGGAGTGGCTTTGGCAGTGAAAGCGCTAAAGGAAAAGCAGGTAAAAAGGATCATTCTTACCCGGCCTGCCGTAGAAGCAGGTGAAAACCTCGGTTTCCTACCCGGTGACCTTAAAGAAAAGCTCGATCCATACATGCAGCCGCTCTATGATGCGCTGCGCGATATGATCCCACACGAAAAGCTGGAAAGCTACATCGAAAAAGGGGTGATACAAATAGCTCCCCTTGCTTTTATGCGTGGCCGTACACTAGACCATGCTTTTGTAATTCTCGATGAAGCACAAAATACCACCCATGCCCAAATGAAAATGTTTTTAACCCGGATGGGAAAGAGCGCAAAGTTCATGGTAACGGGTGATCCCGGCCAAATTGACCTTCCAAAAAGGGTAATTTCAGGGCTTAAAGAAGCAATTCTTGTCTTGCAGGATGTTGATGGGGTGGGAATTATTCATCTTGATGATAAAGATGTGATTCGCCATAAACTGGTCAAGAAAATTATTGCTGCTTATAAAAGAATAGAAAACGCCGAATAAAAATGTCATTTTTGAGATCCCGCACCCGTGGGATCTTTTCATATAACCTCATGTTTTGATGAACACTATTACCGCTACCAATTTTAATTTTCCGGGACAGAAAGAAGTTTATAAAGGAAAAGTTCGGGATGTTTACACCCTTGAAGATAACCGGCTGGTCATGATCGTGACCGACAGGCTATCGGCCTTTGATGTTGTAATGCCAAAAGGAATTCCTTATAAAGGACAAATCCTCAACCAACTGGCTACAAAAATGATGAAAGCTACAGAAGATATCGTGCCCAACTGGCTGCAGGCCACGCCCGATCCTAATGTGGCAGTAGGGGAAAGCTGCGAGCCCTTTAAGGTCGAGATGGTGATAAGAGGATATCTCACCGGCCATGCTGCCAGAGAATATGCCAGCGGAAAACGAAGTTTGTGCGGGGTACATTTGCCTGAAGGTATGAAGGAAAATGAAGCTTTTGCAGCACCTATCATTACGCCCACCACCAAGGCAGATTCAGGCGAGCATGATATGGATATTTCGCGCGAAGAGATCCTCAAAAAAGGAATTGTTTCTGAAGCAGATTACAACACTCTCGAAATCTATACCCGACAGCTTTTTCTTCGTGGAACACAACTCGCTAAGAAAAACGGGCTCATCCTTGTAGATACCAAATATGAATTTGGCAAAACTAAAAATGGCGAGATTGTACTCATAGATGAGATCCACACGCCCGATTCTTCCCGCTATTTTTATGCTGAAGGTTACCAGGAGAGATTAGCCAATGAGGAACCACAAAAGCAACTTTCCAAAGAATTTGTGAGGCAATGGCTTATTCAGAATGGCTTCCAGGGAAAAGAAGGTCAGCAAATTCCGGAGATGAGCGAGGAGTACATCAATTCAGTTTCCGAACGTTATATTGAACTTTACGAACAAATTACCGGCGAACAATTCATAAAAGCCGACATCTCAAGGATCGAAGAGCGGATTGAGAAAAATGTGCTGGAGTTTCTTAGTAGTTAGGATTGAAGAAGTTAGATTTTAGAAATACGAAGTTAGAAGACAGTTTAACAGATTGCAAGGCTGAGCTTTTTTCATGATCGGTAGGGCGTGAAAAAAATGTTCGAAACCGCTATTTGAACAATGTCTCCCAAAAGATAAATTGCCCCGACTTTCAAGTCGGGGGCTAATGAAATCCAGTTCAACAGGGCTTTAGCCCAACCTGTGTTCCAGATAAGCGCCTATTATGTCAGCCTGAAATTTTTTTAAACCTATTGGGGCAACACCCAGCAACTATCTAAAAAAATCATAGTCTTACTTTTTAACCACTGCCTACTTAAGCCTGCGCACTGCCAACTGAAATTCGTATTTCTACCTTCGTAAATCTACCTTCACTTAACCTCTAACACCAAAAGATATTCGGGGCCTCCTGAAAGAGGGTAGCCTTCAATTTTTTCGGCAACTAAAGTTACCTTTTCCTCTACATAATCATCCAGGTCTACTGCATCACTTTTGAGAGCATAGAACTTGTCGTCTGCAGTAGTAATGGTATGGGTGCCGTATTGGTAAGAGGTTATTCCCTGTTCCCGAATGATGCCGGTCAATTCCATGGTTGTCTCATTTGCTTCAGCCGAAGTGGGATGATCTTGCTGAGCCTGGCTGTTATTGCAGGTTTGTAGTGATAATAGTAAAGTAACTCCTGTAAAAATAATAAGTGCTAATTTCATAAGTAATTTTAATGGTTAGTCTTCATATAATTTAAGCCGATTTTGCAGCTGCCTTACTTCATTCTGTAAGTGGGAAACCCGGTCAAGTAAATGATTTATAGCCTCTATGCCTTCCAGGTTTATATCCAGGTCATAATGCAGGCGCATCAAGCGTTCCAGCTCCCTTATTTGCTCCTGTTCTATGTATTCATTTTCTTCAATAATCACTGTCTGTATCAGGCCGTGTTCGGTGAGCGACTGTATAAACGAATACTCCAGTTTGTGGCAGTGACAAAATTCTACGATTGAGATATATTGATCATCCATTTTTCCGCAGTTTTTTCAGTTCCTGTAAAAGTTCCTTTTCACGAGCATTCAGATGGGTTGGGATCTTTAGGGTATAAGTTATAAATAGATCACCAAATTTGCCATCTTTTTTATACACCGGAAAGCCTTTTCCTTTAAGCTTTACTGTAGTGCCATTTTGAGTTTCGGGCTTTACGGTAAGTTTTACCTTTCCGTCAAAAGTATCCACCATGAGTTCGCCGCCCAATATAGCCGTAAAAATATCCAGCTCCACGTCTTTATAAAGATGCTGCCCTTCGCGTTTAAACGTGCTGTTGTTGTTAATGGCGAAAGTGAGGAGCAAATCTCCGCTGGGCCCGCCGTTCATTCCTTCGCCACCATAGCCTTTAATTCTAATGGTTTGCCCGTTTTCCACTCCTGCAGGAATGGTGAGCCTTATGTTCTTTCCGTTTACGGTAAGGGTTTGTTTGTGGGTTCTGTAAACATCGGTGAGGTTAAGATGCAGTTCGGCGTTGTAATCCTGCCCTCTAAAACGGGTGGTTCTCTGCCTTCCGCCAGCAGCTCCTCCAAACATAGATTCAAAAAAGTCTGAAAAATCCCCCCCTTCAAATCCGCCGCTGCTAAAACTTTCTGCACCGCCAAATCCTCCGGTTCTTCCCCCAAAACCGCTACCAGACTGCCGCTGATACTGTTGCTGGGCTTTTGCTTTTTCAAATTCTTCGGCATGTTGCCAGTCTTTGCCGTACTGGTCGTATTTTTTCCGCTTTTCGGGATCTATGAGCACTTCATGAGCCTCATTGATCTGCTGAAATTTTTTTTGGGCAGCGGTGTCATTGGGGTTGAGGTCGGGGTGGTATTTTCGGGCCAGCTTTCGGTAAGCCTTCTTTATATCACTTTTAGTAGCATTCTTATCCAGCTCTAAAACCTTGTAATAGTCGATAAATTCCATAGGTTTTTCTGAAGTTTAAAAAATCCTGTACTTACTTAAAGATACATATTTCAGAAAAAATAACGAACGTGGGTAACATTTATTCCTTCGGAAAAATACCTCTCAAAAATGTCATTTTTGAGTACCCCCTGAAAATTTATTTGTTTTTGAAGAAGCTTTTCCTAATTTTAAAAAATGGAAAATCTACAATTACGCACCTTTGCCGATTATAAGAAGGCTTACAAAAAAAGCATAAAAGATCCTGAAGCTTTTTGGGATGAAGTAGCATCTACTTTTACCTGGCAGAAAAAGTGGGATAAAACCCTGGAGTGGGATTTTAAAAAACCAGAAGTAAAATGGTTTCAGGGCGGAAAGTTGAATATCACAGAAAACTGCCTTGACCGTCACCTGGACACCCTGGGAAATAAAACTGCCATAATTTGGGAACCTAACGACCCTGATGAGGAATCCCGCTACATTACTTATAGGCAGCTTTTTGTAAAAGTTTCCCATTTTGCGAATGTGCTTAAGAATAATGGTATCAAAAAGGGGGACAGGGTTTGTCTTTATATGCCCATGATCCCCGAACTGGCCATTGCAATGCTTGCCTGCGCCCGTATTGGCGCTGTTCACTCTATTGTGTTTGCCGGATTTTCCAGCTCTGCCATTGCAAAGCGGATTAATGATTCAGATTGTAAGATGCTCATCACGGCAAATGAAGTTTACAGAGGTTCCAAAAAGGTGAATTTAAAGGAGATGTGTGATAAGGCCCTGGAGCAAACTCCCGGGGTGGAAACAGTAATTGTTTATCGCCGTACAGTAGAACCAACACCTATGAAAGAGGGGCGGGATAAGTTCTGGTTTGATGAACTTCAAAAAGCCGAAAAAGAATGCCCTCCAGAAGTTATGGATGCCGAAGATATGTTGTTTATACTTTATACTTCAGGCTCAACAGGAAAACCTAAGGGCATGGTGCATACAGTGGGAGGTTATCTTGTGGGTACTACTTACTCCTTTCAAAACGTGTTTCAGCTCGAAAAAGATGATGTGTACTGGTGTACTGCCGATATAGGCTGGATTACCGGTCACTCCTATATTATTTACGGTCCGCTGGCCTCGGGTGCCACTACCGTGATGTTTGAAGGAATTCCCAGTTATCCCGACTACGGAAGGTTCTGGGATATTGTAGATAAATTAAAGGTCACCCATTTTTATACTGCTCCTACAGCAATAAGATCACTTGCTAAACAACCCCTGAGTTTTGTAGAGAATCATGACCTGTCTTCTCTCAAAGCCCTCGGAAGTGTGGGAGAACCAATTAATGAGGAAGCCTGGCACTGGTATAATGATAATGTTGGGAAAGGAAATTGCCCTGTGGTTGATACGTGGTGGCAAACCGAAACCGGCGCTATCATGATTTCACCGCTTGCCGGGATCACCCCTACCAGGCCAACTTTTGCCACCCTGCCACTGCCGGGTGTACAGCCTGTGCTAATGGATAATGAAGGAGAGGAGATCCCCAATACCACCGAACCTGTTGAAGGTAGGCTGGCCATTAAGTTCCCCTGGCCATCTATTGCGCGTACTATTTACGGTGACCATCAACGTTATAAAGAAGTCTATTTTTCTACTTTTGAAAACAAATATTTTACAGGTGACGGGGCATATCGCGATGCCACAGGTAACTATCGAATTACAGGAAGGGTTGATGATATAGTTATTGTATCTGGTCACAACCTGGGAACTGCTGCCATAGAAAATGCTATTGATGAACATGAAAACGTAGTAGAGAGTGCGGTAGTAGGTTTTCCACACGAAGTTAAAGGGAATGCACTTTATGCTTACGTTATTCTCTACGATAAAGTGGAACCTTCGGAAGAATTGGAAAAAGAAATCAAAGATATTGTTTCTCAAACCCTGGGCCCAATTGCAAAACCTGAAAAGATCCAGTTTGTTAGCGGACTTCCAAAAACGCGAAGCGGTAAAATTATGAGGAGGATTCTAAGGAAGATCGCCTCTAATGATACCGATAATCTTGGGGACACTTCAACGCTGCTCAACCCTGAAATAGTGGATGAAATCTTGGCCGAGGCTAAGCATGATTAAATTGGCGTAGAAAAAATAATTAATTTACAGGGAGATGAATTTTTAGGATTAAAGCTTTAATAGTTCCTTAAATTTCATCTCCTTTTTCTTGTCGATTTTTCCGAGGATCTTTAGGAAAGCTATTGCAGTAATGAATGCATCGCCAATTGCGGTATGCCTGTCTTTAACATCAATAATAAAAGCTTCGGCAATTTCATCTAGGGAATAATTTTTCTCCCTGTCTATGAGGTTGGAGTTTAATAACGTCTTCCTGTACAAATATCCCGTATCCAAAACCGGGTTCTTCAATTTTGGCAATCCCCTTCTTTTCAAAGCTGAATTGATCATTTTAATATCAAAAACCGCGTGATGGGCAACCAGGACAGCATTCCCTATGTACTTTAAAAATTTGCGGATAGCTTCTTCTTCTGTAAGGCTTTCAGTTTTTTCCTCTTTAAGTATACCGTGAATTTTCACCGATTCGGGATTAAATCTTTCCTGCTGTAAATAATGTTCGAAAGTTTGAGAAACATCTAATTCATTAGACCTTACTTTCACAGCGCCAATACTCAGGATTCGGTCGTTTTTATAATCAAATCCTGTGGTCTCTGTGTCTAAAACAACAAAAGTTGTTTGCGAAACAAATGCAGGTAGCTCCTCCTGAAATTTCGCTTCGTAAGCGTTCCAGAATTCTGGGTAATCTGGACTTTCTTTTCTAAAAAAATTAAACATGATATCCCGAAATTTCGAATCTAATCTTTACAAGATCCTGCACTTCTTTTAAGCTTCTAAAGCACCGTTTTAACTTCATTTTTTCCTCCTTACTTAGTTCTTCGAGTTTGATGAACCTGCCGTTATTACGTTCTTTAATACCTTGTTTTGTTCGAAATTTCAGAAGAGCTTTAGATGCAAATGAACAGGCGAGGTAAAGTTCCCTGTTTGATGGCTCCAGTTGTGTCAGTTTATCAAATCTTTCGGAAGTATTGCTCAAATTTTTAACCTCGTGGGAGAGGATCAAAAGCCTTCCTGCATCTGTGAGGGGAGTTATGGCTCTCTTTTTAATATCAAAAGTGTCTTTGTTTTCCCCATCGTGTTCTACTACGAATTGCCGGAAAAATCCAAGAGGCGGCGGATTTCTCAATGTAACTGCAGCCAGGGCAGAAGTGAACCTTTTGTTGTTGCGGGTTAATTCAAAAATGTGGTCAGATAGTGCGTTAGATAATTTTACATTTCCGTAAGAGATATCAAAATCAAAGAAAATTGAACTTAGCAGCAATTCATCATTACCTGCGTTAGTGATCCATAGTGCCACCTGTTCTTTCCATTCCGAAAGACTTTTACACCATTGCTCATTTTTAGCCATAGTATTTACCGGGCAATATTCATAACCTATTATACTCAGGCGTTTATTTACCTTTTTTGCCAGTTCAAGAAAATAAGCTTTGGTGGCAGCATGATGTTCAGGGGCAACATCTGCAAAAATTATGGCATTGTCCTGGTCGGTTTGCAGCAGTTGCTCTTTCCGGCCCTGGCTCCCTAAAGACAGCCAGGCAAATTCGGCTGGGGGAGGAGCAGGCATTTTTTTAATACATCTTTCTACGATCCTTTTTATAGAGGCATCATTAAGCTCAAAAATGATCTTTGAGATAAGGTTTAGAGGAATATTACTTTCAAGATAACCTCTTAGCAACAAAGTGATTTTATTCCGAATCTTCTTCAGTTCATTGGTGCTGTTAGACCGCTGAATAGCTTTCATAAGTATCGAAGGGTTATTCCCTTCAGACAGCATGATGTTATGAGCAGAAAGAATCCCGATGACCTGTGAATTTGGAGTGCCATCTTCAGTAATACAAATATGGTCAATCCCGTGTTTCATCATAGTGAGTTGCGCCTGCGAAATAGTAATGCCTTTTGAATAACAAATCACAGGAGAACTCATGATTTCTGAAACAGGAACTGCTTCAAGAGCCATTCCGTTAGCAACAAGGTCTCTAAAATTTTCATCGGTAACTATACCCACCGGAATATTGTCTTCTACAACAACCAGAGAACCTACCATTCTGGATTTCATTTTCTGTGCTGCTTTTTGAACAGTGGTGGCAGGAGAAATGGTAATTACTTTACGGGTAATGGGTGCCGGTTGTAATTCAAAAAGATTTTGCGCTGCAACTACGGGGGGAGTTGAGGTGAGAAGTTTTCCTTTGTCTCCCGAAGCATAAGGGTTTCGGGTATTTGAAGCAAAACTCTGCAATAAAAATTCTCTTACCCTCGGATGATTTTCTGCAATGGGTTTAAAGATATCAATAGGAATCCCATATAATATTGACTCTTCGACGGCCAGGGTTTCCAGCAGGTAATTTTCTTTCGCAAACAATGGCCGCAACCCAAAAATATCGCCTTCATCACATTTATCTATGGTCTCAAAAATGTCATTTTGGGGCTTTAATACTGAAACCGCTCCCTTATTGACCACGTAAAAGTACTGATGCTGTTCTTCTCCGGCTTTAAAAATGCTTCTTCCTTTTTCAACATAAACCACTTTCACTTCGCTGGCAAGGGTGTAAAGTTGTTCTTGCTGAAGCAGGTCAAACGGCGGAAAATTCTTCAGAAAATCGGCTATCCTGGCTGCTATGGTGTTTTTCATACAGCTAATTTAGGCAAAAGAAATATTTGGAATATTCTATGCTGAAGCCTTTTTTAAGAAATTTCAGAAGGATTTTTTTTAGCAGAAAATGAAAGGCAAATTAAGATATAGCTTCTTTTTCTTCCAGTTCTATTTCAAAATCCTTGAGTAATTCAAGAAGTACTTCTTCAGTCTGTGAAAGATTAGGCTTGGAAGTGCGTTTTCTTTCCACCTTTTTGAAATAAGTAACAATATCCCCGGTTTCATAAAGCTTGACCACGTGTGGGTGTACGTAATAACTGCGGCATACACTACGCGTGTTGTTCAAAGCTTCGGCGGCGGCATCATAAGCTTCAAGAATGTTCTTTTTATTCTGCTTTTCTTCTTCAGTAAAACCTATTTCCCGAAGTTTCTCAAAAAATATCTTGGTTGCGCTCCAGGTCCTGAAATCTTTAGCCGAAAAAAGTGCGCCGCTCAAATCCTGTATGTACTCGTTGACCATCCCGCTATCAATGCTGTGCTTTTTTCCGTCTTCCCCAATGTATTTGAAGACCTCCCACCCGGGAATTTCCTCACATTGGTTCACCAGCTTAATGAGCTTCTTATCGCGGATAGAAACGGTATTTTCAATTCCGCGTTTCCCAAAAAAGTTGAATTGCATTTCCCCTTTTGAGATCTTCACATGCCGACTCCTAAGCGTGGAGAGTCCGTAAGATTTATTTTGTTTGGCGTAAGTCTCATTACCAATGCGAATATGGGTTTCCTCCATGAGTCTTATAATCAGGGCCAGTACTTTTTCCTGCGGCATGCCCTTTTTATCGAGATCTTCATCTACCTGCGTCCGAATTTTAGGTAAAACTTTTCCGAAGGAGATCATTTTGTAAAACTTTGTAAGATTTCTGAGTTTTGTCCAGTCGGGGTGGTACATGTACTGCTTTCGTTGCTTGGCATCCAGCCCCACAACCTGTAAGTGCCCGTTGGAGTGGGGGCAGATTCGCACTTTTTCCCACGCGGGTGGGATTACCAGTTTTTTGATCCTTGCCAGGGCCTCTTCATCTTTTAAAGGCTCTCCCTCGTGCAGGTATTGATATCCTTTTCCTCTTTTGCGGCGTTCTATGCACAGGTCGTCTTCAGAAGTATATTGAAGATTTGCCTTTTCGGCGGCCAGGTCTGGGTTAGAGATGAGTGAATTTACTTCATCAGAGGAAAGCACCATGAATTTTTTTTCTTAAATATAGTTTTCATCGATATCTCTTCTATGTAAAGAAATGTGAAAACTTCAGAAAAAATAAAGCCTCCTAAAAAAAGGAGGCTCAAAAATGACATTTTTGGATGCTATTTATTCAAAGTAGCTAAAGGTATCCCCATCCTTTAGTTGCAGTAAACTTTCATAGATCAACCTTATCACGTTTTCCACATCGTTGCGGTGCACCATTTCAACAGTGGTGTGCATGTAGCGTAGGGGAAGGGAGATCAAAGCCGATGCCACCCCGCCGTTGCTGTAGGCAAAAGCATCAGTATCTGTCCCTGTCATTCTTGAAGAAGCCATACGCTGGAACGGGATCTGTTTGTCTTCAGCAGTTTGGATAAGAAGATTGCGAAGTTTGTTTTGAACGGCCGGTGCATACGAGATTACCGGGCCATCTCCAATTTTGGTAAGGCCGTTGGTCTTTTTCTCGATCATTGGAGTAGTAGTGTCGTGCGTAACATCGGTCACTATGGCAACATTAGGTTTAATGCGCTGGGTGATCATTTCGGCACCTCTTAGGCCAATTTCTTCCTGTACCGAGTTTGTAATGTAAAGTCCGAAAGGGAATTTTTTCTTATTCTCCTTCAGCAGACGGGCAACTTCAGCAATCATAAAACCTCCAATGCGATTATCTAAAGCCCTGCTCACGAATTTGTCTTTGTTCAGAATAAAGAACTCATCGGGATAGGTGATCACACAGCCCACGTGTACGCCCAGGGCTTCAACTTCCTCTTTAGAAGAGCAGCCAACATCTATAGAAATATTGTCAAGTTTTGGAGCCTGTTCCTTCTCCTTATCGCGGGTGTGAATAGCCGGCCATCCAAAAACCCCTTTTACAATCCCGTTCCTGGTGTGAATGTTTACTCTTTTGGAAGCGGCGATTTGATGATCACTACCGCCATTGCGAATTACGTAGATCAAACCATCATCGGTAATGTAATTAACATACCACGAGATCTCATCGGCGTGACCTTCTATTACTACCTTATATTTTGCTTTTGGGTTTATCACTCCTACAGCGGTACCGTAAGTATCTGTAATGAACTCATCAACATAAGGTTCTATGTAATTCATCCACAGCTTTTGGCCTTCCCATTCGTAGCCTGTAGGCGCTGCGTTATTTAAATATTTTTCTAAGAAATCTATCGACTTTTCAGTAAGAATTTTTTCCTGACTCATTATTTTATTCTTTTGCACGAATTTAGGAAGATTTGAAGAGCTGACAATTTATAGATAATGTAATTTTGGAATGATTTTAGCTCCCATGTTGAAAACGAATATTTTGAAGCAGATTTTATTCATTTTTCTGTGTTTGATCCCGGCTGCTGCATTTGCTCAGATTAAAGAGCCCGTGCAGGATAGTGTGGAATATGAATATTACATCATCGAGGGAGATACCATTGCACGTTCACATATAGACCTGGGCGAGGTACTTATTTTGAGCCGCCTAAAATTTGATAATGATCTTGAAAGGCGTAAATATCTTATTCTTCGCCGCAAGACGATAAAAGTTTACCCTTATGCCAAACTGGCTTCAGAACGGTTGGTAGAGCTCAATAGCAGGCTTGATCAAATAAAATCCAGGAGGGATCAAAAACGCTACACAAAAATAGTCCAGAATTATATTGAAAATCAATTCTCGGCCGAATTAAAGAAATTGACCCGCACCGAGGGGCAGATCCTTGTAAAATTGATTCACAGGCAAACCGGGATTACGGCTTTTGATCTTGTAAAAGATCTCAAGAGTGGCTGGAGGGCTTTTTGGTATAACACCACGGCCAGTTTCTTTGATATTTCGCTGAAAGAAGAATTCGATCCAGCAAAAAATCAGGAAGACTATTATATTGAAGATATTTTACAAAGGGCTTTTCAGGGGAGACAGCTGGAAAGACAACCCTCTGCGCTCGACTATAATTTCCTGGAACTTACAGATAAATGGTCTTCCCCTGCTGCAAAAGGAGACCGCAAATCCTGATAATTTTAATCATTTGGGCGTTCCCCGCCTTCGCTACCGCTCATGCGGGTCGGGCTATCCGCTCCAATCTTTTTGCTCGTGCCTTGCAAAAAGGATTTCCGCTGCTATCCCTAACGCGGGTACACGTCTTCGATTCATAATAATGTAATGGGATTGGGGTTTTTCGTTTTCGATTGGCATTGAAATAATCGGATTGAATTGATTGTTTTGATTCCTATTAATGTAATTCGATGGATATTTCGTTTATCAGCTATAAACATTTGACCCCTTCGGGGTCATCCCTGCTGAAGAATAATACAAATACCGATCCTTTGGATCCGGATGGTTAAACCCTAACAGGTCTTTGTAACGTAATAAGTCACGAGCCCAAGACACAATGGGTCTTATTATTTTAATTACAGGAACAGGTTACAAACCGCGTCCCTGAAGGGGTCACATGTTTTTAACCTGGATACCGTGATGACCCCGACCCCGAAGGGGTCGTACCTTCCGAAACGCCAACTCTCAAAAATGCCATTATTGGAACCTCTTACCTGATAAACGATGTTTTAAAAGCCGGAAGGAGCCATATAATTATAGGGCTTTCACAAAATTGTACCTCCTGCTGGTGTGATTCTTACCACATACTATATATTAAGAACAGGTCACGAACCCAGACCCTGGAGGGGTCTTATGTTTCATAACCCCTGAAGCCCTCGACTCCACGACCCCGAAGGGGTCATATGTTTGTAACTAAGAGGCAGTCACACCTTCGACGCCGACGGGGTCGCACCTTTGTGAATGTCACCTCTCAAAAATGCCATTTTCGGCACCTCTTATCTCATAAGGTATGTCTCAGGGTCCGAAGGAGCCATATAATAGTAGTACTTTCACAAAATTGCACCTCCTGCTGGTAATGGATCTACATAGTATATATAAGAGATATCATGTACTCATAATTTCGAAGGAATTACATGCTTATAGCAGGAGTGGAGGGAACTGTGACCCCGACGGGGTCCAATATTTATAACCAAGAGATCACGCCCCACACGACCCCGGCGGGGTCGCACCATCGAAAAATGCCCATCCTTGTAACCATACATCCTCTACTTTTAATTTCAGGATAAAAAAGTGTAGAAAAAATCTCTCTTCAAAAATTTCATTTTCAGCACCTTAGTTTTGGGGTTTAGAAAAATGTCAAAAAAACCTTAAAATATTTTTGTTGGAGGCTTGTGGGATTAGAATTCAGTTGTATATTTGCAGCCGCTTTGAGAGGGAGTGACGGGGGTAGGAGAGACGGTGTCTGAGCCTATATGTAGCAAGCCTTTAAAGCGAATAAGTTCTCTGAAATTTTTTTGAATTTTATCTTGGATTGTAAAGGAAATTGGTTTTATCTTTGCATCCGCTTTGAGAGGCACGGTAAGTGTTCTTTTAGGGTTGAAAAAGTTCTCTAAAAAACATTTTGAAGTTAAGTAATAAAGGTTGTAAGTTTGCATCCGCTTTTACGGGATTAGCTTCGAGAGTGGCTGAAAAAAAATAAAATTTTTTTATTGTCAGTTTCAAAAAAGGTTATACATTTGCAGCCGCTTTGAGAGAGAGCGAAAGTTCATAAAAACATGCTGAAAAGAAATCCCGGGTTGGGTGAGATAGAATAAGGTTCGACTCCTTTAATTTCAACAAGACGATCCTTCCAGTAATACGGAATGATCCTCCCCTTATAAAGGGGAGGTGCCGAAGGCGGAGGGGGTTTGAGTTCATTGACATATTGAATTGACAGCGCGTATGTTGCTTTAATTAGCAACAAATGCAAATAAGAATTAAGACTAGAAGAACGTTTTGAGCTTTGATTCCCGGTTAAACGGGATGAAGAAGAGGAATTCCTTTAGTAGTTGTTAAAGTATATAAGATTTAACGATGAAGAGTTTGATCCTGGCTCAGGATGAACGCTAGCGGCAGGCTTAACACATGCAAGTCGAGGGGCAGCACGTCTTCGGATGGTGGCGACCGGCGCACGGGTGCGTAACGCGTATACAATCTACCTTTTACAGGGGCATAGCCCGGGGAAACCCGGATTAATATCCCATGGTATTATTAAATGGCATCGTTTGATAATTAAAGCTTCGGCGGTAAAAGATGAGTATGCGTCCTATTAGCTAGATGGTAAGGTAACGGCTTACCATGGCTACGATAGGTAGGGGTCCTGAGAGGGAGATCCCCCACACTGGTACTGAGACACGGACCAGACTCCTACGGGAGGCAGCAGTGAGGAATATTGGACAATGGGCGAGAGCCTGATCCAGCCATGCCGCGTGCAGGAAGACTGCCCTATGGGTTGTAAACTGCTTTTATACGGGAAGAAACACCCCTTCGTGAAGGGGCTTGACGGTACCGTATGAATAAGGATCGGCTAACTCCGTGCCAGCAGCCGCGGTAATACGGAGGATCCAAGCGTTATCCGGAATCATTGGGTTTAAAGGGTCCGTAGGCGGGTTTGTAAGTCAGTGGTGAAAGTCTGCAGCTCAACTGTAGAACTGCCATTGATACTGCATACCTTGAGTAATTATGAAGTGGTTAGAATATGTAGTGTAGCGGTGAAATGCATAGATATTACATAGAATACCGATTGCGAAGGCAGATCACTAATAATTTACTGACGCTGATGGACGAAAGCGTAGGTAGCGAACAGGATTAGATACCCTGGTAGTCTACGCCGTAAACGATGGTTACTAGCTGTTTGGCTCGATTGAGAGCTGAGTGGCTAAGCGAAAGTGATAAGTAACCCACCTGGGGAGTACGTTCGCAAGAATGAAACTCAAAGGAATTGACGGGGGCCCGCACAAGCGGTGGAGCATGTGGTTTAATTCGATGATACGCGAGGAACCTTACCAGGGCTTAAATGTAGCTTGACAGGGGTGGAAACACCTTTTCCTTCGGGCAAGTTACAAGGTGCTGCATGGTTGTCGTCAGCTCGTGCCGTGAGGTGTCAGGTTAAGTCCTATAACGAGCGCAACCCCTGTGATTAGTTGCCAGCGAGTAATGTCGGGAACTCTAATCAGACTGCCGGTGCAAACCGTGAGGAAGGTGGGGATGACGTCAAATCATCACGGCCCTTACGTCCTGGGCCACACACGTGCTACAATGGTAGGGACAGAGAGCAGCCACTGGGCGACCAGGAGCGAATCTATAAACCCTATCACAGTTCGGATCGGAGTCTGCAACTCGACTCCGTGAAGCTGGAATCGCTAGTAATCGCATATCAGCCATGATGCGGTGAATACGTTCCCGGGCCTTGTACACACCGCCCGTCAAGCCATGGAAGCTGGGGGTACCTGAAGTCGGTCACCGCAAGGAGCCGCCTAGGGTAAAACTGGTAACTGGGGCTAAGTCGTAACAAGGTAGCCGTACCGGAAGGTGCGGCTGGAACACCTCCTTTCTAGAGATTTTGCCTCTTATAAGGCAAAACGCAATTACGACATAAGGAGCCTTTTTACAAATAAAGTGATAAGCTTCTTTTGGTCTTAATTCACTGTCAATTTAATAATATATAGTATTGAGATATGAGTATTGAGTATTGAGATGAGGCGAAAAGCTATCTCACTACTAATTACTAACTACTCACTACTAATTGCAGTCTCATAGCTCAGCTGGTTAGAGCGCTACACTGATAATGTAGAGGTCGGCAGTTCGAGTCTGCCTGAGACTACGAAATACAATTAACAATGATCAATAAACAATGGTCAGAGTTAAGAAGTTCATTGAGAAATACTGAAGGAAATTTTAGAAGTTGGGCAACCAGTTTACAGTACGCAGTTAAGCAGTACGCAGTACAGTGAGAACTGAATACTGAATACTGACCACTGCCAACTAAAAAAACGGGGGATTAGCTCAGCTGGCTAGAGCGCCTGCCTTGCACGCAGGAGGTCATCGGTTCGACTCCGATATTCTCCACCACACAATGATCAATAAACAATGATCAATGATCAGTTTTAAACTGGTGATTGTTGATTGCTAATTGATAATTGTAGAAAGTTCATTGACATATTGGAAAATAAGAATACGAGAAACATAAAAATTTCTATAGTTGTAAGATTATAGATAGAGCAAATTATATTAAATAAGAGTGTTGAAGTAAGAATAGGAGTTATTTATAATTCTGAACTCTTAACTCATAACTTTTAAAAGAGCATATTAGGTAAAAGCACATAAGCTAAATAAGGGCGTATGGGGAATGCCTAGGCTCTCAGAGGCGATGAAGGACGTGATAAGCTGCGAAAAGCTGCGGGGACTGGCACATACAGGTTGATCCGCAGATATCCGAATGGGGCAACCCAGCATACTGAAGGTATGTTATCCGAAAGGAGGCGAACCCGGAGAACTGAAACATCTAAGTACCCGGAGGAGAAGAAAACAATAGTGATTGCGCTAGTAGTGGCGAGCGAACGCGCATTAGCCCAAACCGGTAAGTTTACGGACTTACCGGGGTTGTAGGACCACGACATTGGTTGTGAACAGAATTAGAACACTTTGGAAAGAGTGGCCATAGACGGTGATAGCCCGGTATAAGTAATGAACATAAACCATAGTGGTATCCTGAGTAGTGCGGGGCACGAGAAACCCTGTATGAATTTGGCGGGACCATCCGCTAAGGCTAAATACTCCTGAGAGACCGATAGTGAACCAGTACCGTGAGGGAAAGGTGAAAAGAACCGTGAATAACGGAGTGAAATAGATCCTGAAACCATACGCTTACAAGCGGTCGGAGCCCTTTAGGGGGTGACGGCGTGCCTTTTGCATAATGAGCCTACGAGTTAACGTTGCCAGCGAGGTTAAGGGGTTAAGCCCTGGAGCCGTAGCGAAAGCGAGTCTGAATAGGGCGCTTTAGTTGGTAGTGTTAGACGCGAAACCGTGTGATCTACCCTTGGGCAGGTTGAAGCTGTGGTAACACATAGTGGAGGACCGAACCCGTTGACGTTGAAAAGTCTTGGGATGACCTGAGGGTAGGGGTGAAAGGCCAATCAAACTCGGAAATAGCTCGTACTCCCCGAAATGCATTTAGGTGCAGCGATTAATTAGTTTTATAGAGGTAGAGCTACTGATTGGATGCGGGGGCTTCACCGCCTACCAATTCCTGACAAACTCCGAATGCTATAAAATGATGTTAATCAGTGAGGGCATGGGTGCTAAGGTCCATGTCCGAGAGGGAAAGAACCCAGACCATCAGCTAAGGTCCCCAAATGTATGTTAAGTTGAAAAAACGCGGTTGAACTGCTTAGACAGCTAGGATGTTGGCTTGGAAGCAGCCATTCATTTAAAGAGTGCGTAACAGCTCACTAGTCGAGCGGTTCGGCATGGATAATAATCGGGCATAAACATACTACCGAAGCTATGGATTCTATACATTAGTATAGAGTGGTAGGGGAGCATTGTAACAGCGTAGAAGGTGTACTGCGAGGTATGCTGGAGCGGTTACAAAAGAAAATGTAGGCATAAGTAACGATAATGCGGGCGAGAAACCCGCACACCGAAAGACTAAGGTTTCCTCAGCTATGCTAATCAGCTGAGGGTTAGTCGGGGCCTAAGGCGAACCCGAAAGGGGTAGTCGATGGACAACCAGTTAATATTCTGGTACCTGCTTTGCGTTAAAAGTGACGGAGGCGAGAATTAGGTGCGCACTGACGGAATAGTGCGTTGAAGGGAGTGGTAACACCCCGATAGTACACCCAAGCTTCGGCGGCGGTGATAATCCTGAATATCGACTTCCAAGAAAAGCGAGCAAAAGCAGCCCGTACCGCAAACCGACACAGGTAGTTGGGATGAGAATTCTAAGGTGCTCGAGAGATTCATGGCTAAGGAACTAGGCAAAATTGACCTGTAACTTCGGGAGAAAGGTCGCCCCACTCCGGTGGGGCCGCAGTGAAAAGGTCCAGGCGACTGTTTATCAAAAACACAGGACTCTGCTAAATCGAAAGATGATGTATAGGGTCTGACACCTGCCCGGTGCTGGAAGGTTAAGAGGAGATGTTAGCTTCGGCGAAGCATTGAATTGAAGCCCCAGTAAACGGCGGCCGTAACTATAACGGTCCTAAGGTAGCGAAATTCCTTGTCGGGTAAGTTCCGACCTGCACGAATGGTGCAACGATCTGGACACTGTCTCAGCCATGAGCTCGGTGAAATTGTAGTATCGGTGAAGATGCCGATTACCCGCTGTGGGACGAAAAGACCCCGTGAACCTTTACTATAGCTTAGTATTGACTTTGGACAAGTGATGTGTAGGATAGGTGGGAGACATTGAAGCGGTATCGCCAGGTATCGTGGAGTCATTGTTGAAATACCACCCTTTACTTGTTTGAAGCCTAACTTCCATTGGAAGGACAGTGCTTGGTGGGTAGTTTGACTGGGGTGGTCGCCTCCAAAAGAGTAACGGAGGCTTCTAAAGGTTCCCTCAGCACGCTTGGTAACCGTGCGTAGAGTGCAATGGCATAAGGGAGCTTGACTGAGAGACATACAGGTCGATCAGGTACGAAAGTAGAGCATAGTGATCCGGTGGTTCCGCATGGAAGGGCCATCGCTCAAAGGATAAAAGGTACTCCGGGGATAACAGGCTGATCTCCCCCAAGAGCTCACATCGACGGGGGGGTTTGGCACCTCGATGTCGGCTCGTCACATCCTGGGGCTGGAGAAGGTCCCAAGGGTTGGGCTGTTCGCCCATTAAAGTGGCACGCGAGCTGGGTTCAGAACGTCGTGAGACAGTTCGGTCTCTATCTACAGTGGGCGTTAGAAATTTGAGTGGATCTGACTCTAGTACGAGAGGACCGAGTTGGACCAACCTCTGGTGTACCAGTTGTTCCGCCAGGAGCACTGCTGGGTAGCTACGTTGGGAAGGGATAAGCGCTGAAAGCATATAAGCGCGAAACCCACCACAAGATGAGATTTCTTTAAAGGATCGTGGGAGACTACCACGTTGATAGGTCACAGGTGTAAAGGCAGTAATGTCATAGCCGAGTGATACTAATAATCCGTATAGCTTAGTGCGCTTCCCGGCCTGCAAGGGCCGGGGAGGATAACCTAAAGCTTAATATACTGCTCAAAGTGTTTTCTTATATTATTATTTTCCAACTATGTCAAAGTTATTAGGTATGATATCTAGTAAGTAATCATGGCTACTGCCAACTGATCACTGAACACTGCATACTAACGATTTAAGGTGGTTATAGCAACGGGGCTCACCTCTTCCCATTCCGAACAGAGAAGTTAAGCCCGTTAGCGCAGATGGTACTGCTATTTGTGGGAGAGTATGTCGCCGCCTTTCTTTTAAACCCTTCATCATTTATTTGATGAAGGGTTTTTTTATGCCCTAAAATCAGCATGGCCTGTGGCCAGCCCCCCCTCCTCAAAGAAGAGTGGAGGAATGATCCGAGTTTATCCCGCTGGCGCGGATTTGCAATCCGTGCCGGGTTCCACAACAACTTCCTGGAAATATGCACGGCCTGCAGCCACCCCACACAGAGAGGAGGGTAGATTTTGTAAAAAATACTATTTTGGAAACCGTTGGCGCGGATTTCTACTGCTCAATAAAATCCCTGTACTCCAGGAAAAAGCGCTCCATGGCATCCATGTTTTTATCGAGCCATAACTGAACCTTTGGCCAGCCTTTTTTATTGTGGATATCAACACCTGGTATTGTGACGTAGATGCGGGAAATTATTTTTCCGTCTTCAAGCTGATATGATTTGTCAAAAACTGCTTCAGGTAAAAATTCATCTTTAAGAATCACCTTCAGGCTTTCGAATTTCTCAAAATAATAAAGTCTCATGATCTCATCATTAGCATCGAGATCTATAGAAACTTCAGCAGTATCGCGGGTAAAGGTGAATTTTAAAGACAGGTCTTTAATTCTGGTGTTGTATAAAAGCCACTTTCGGGGGTGATTTTTTCCGAAGCTGGTCCAGAATTCCTGGCGAATCTTTTTACTTTCAGCACGACTGTACATATACTATAGAAAATAAGCCAATAAAATTCCGGAAATGACCACAGCCAGTTTTGTAGCATTAAAACTATGGTTTTTTGAGGCTTCAAAGAGTATGGTTGTAGAAACGTGAAGAAAAATCCCTATGACCATTGCATTGATGTAAGCCGAATATTCTTCAGAAATCATAAAATTCGCATGCATCCAGCTGCCCAGTGGCGTCATTAATCCGAAGACCGCGAGAAAAAGAAAGGCTTTGTATTTTGCTATTTTTGAATGGAATAAAAAAGCAGCCAGTATTGCGGCGACTGGAATCTTATGGATCACTACCCCATGAAGTAAATCGCTGCTTTGATTCAATGGAAAACCTTCAAGAAGGGCATGAAGTGATAGACTCAGGAGTAAGAGGTAAGGAAATTTTACGGAATTCCCGCTGTGGTGCATGTGCCCATGTTCTACACCTTTAGAGAGAAATTCCAGGAAAATCTGTAAGAGGAGTCCGGCCATGATGAACAATCCAACCTTATCAAATCCGGAGCTGTAGACTTCGGGTAACATTTCGAATACTGTTACTGAAAGGAGAAAAGCACCGCTAAAAGAAAGTAATAGCTGAAAGCCGGTGGAGGAGGACGGTTTTAAAAATAGAGATATTAAATACCCTATTACCACCGCTATTAATGGCAGTATATACAGCATTATTTAAATACAAGTATTAATCGGTCAGATTTAATTTTATCGTATGGCTGTAGGTTGTAGTTCCCAAATGTGTGAACCAGTTCAATTCCGTCTTTTTCAAAGTAGTAAAGGAAATTTTCCAAAGTAAAAGCTTTCACCTTTTCTGAATAGGCATATTCTTCTCCCTCGTCTTCAAATTCTATATCTTTAACAATATATCCGTTTTCAACCTTTCGGGTAATATTAAAAGTAATTCCCTGCACTGTTTTTACTTCAGAAGGCACGAGGTTATCGATCACTTTAACTACGTTCATAAAATCAATGACTCCCCAGCCACCTTCTTTGAGCTCCTTTTTTATAGATAAAATACTTTCCCGGTTTTCTTTTTCATCTTCAAAATAACCAAGGCTGGTAAATAGGTTGAAAACAGCATCATATTGCTCGTTCATAGGTTTGCACATGCAGTGGGTATGAAAGTGCAAATTTTCATTTTCAAACTGTTTGGCGTACGCAATGCTGTTTATAGAGAGATCTACCCCAGTAACATCAAACCCGAGCTTGTTGAGATACACAGAATGTCTTCCTTTACCGCAGGCAAGGTCAAGTATACTTGCTCCTTGGGGAAGTTTTAAAAAGGTAATGAGGTTCTGCATGAACTGCTGTGCCTCTTCATCACCCCGATTCTTATATAAAATATGGTAGTATGGAGTGTCAAACCACGAAGAAAACCATCTATTTGCTGCTAATTCCATATCCTGCAAAATTAGTGTATTTTTGTCTCTCACAGAAAATAACAAATGGGAAATAATTATCAAATGGTTGCCAAAACGCTTTTTGGTTTTGAACCATTACTTGCCAAAGAATTGAGAAACCTGGGAGCTATAGATGTACGTGAGGGAGTGCGATCTGTTTCATTTTATGGGGACAAAGGTTTCATGTATAAAGCCAACCTTTCCCTGCGTACGGCTATAAAAGTGCTCAAACCAATTGCGACCTTCAGGATTTTTTCTGAAGATGACCTTTACAATGAGGTCAACAAAATTGCGTGGGAAAAATACCTGGATTCAAATCAGACCCTGGCAATTGATGCTACTGTACATTCCGAAAAATTCACTCATTCTAAATATGTAGCTCTTAAATCAAAAGATGCTATTGTTGATAGATTTAGGGACAGAACCGGAGAACGTCCTGGGATTGACCTTGATTACCCTTCCTTGCGCATCAACATTCACATTGAGAAAGAGAATTGCACAATTTCACTCGATAGTTCGGGACAATCGTTGCACAAACGTGGCTATAAATCGTCTACCAATATTGCACCAATAAATGAAGTTTTAGCAGCGGGAATGCTTTTACATTCAGGCTGGGATGGGCAATGTGATTTTATTGACCCCATGTGTGGTAGTGGTACTATTCTTATAGAAGCTGCCATGATAGCCTGTAATATTCCCCCCAATTTGAATAGAAAGGAGTTTGGCTTTGAAAAGTGGAAAGATTGGGATGAAGATCTTTTTGAAAAGATTCAGGAGTCGGTATTAAAGAAAATGCGGGATTTTCATTTCACCATCAAAGGCTACGACAAAGCACCTTCAGCTGTTCATAAAGCTAAAGATAATGTTGATAATGCTAATCTTGCGGAATTTATTTCGGTAGAACACGAAGATTTTTTCAAGACTGAAAAGCAAACAGAAAGACATTTGCATATGGTGTTCAATCCACCTTATGGAGAACGTCTTAGTATAGATATGCCTGTATTCTACAAATCTATTGGCGACACGCTTAAGCAGAGTTATCCGGGCACCCATGCCTGGTTTATTACTTCTAATCTTGAAGCTATTAAACATGTAGGTTTAAGGCCTTCCCGCAAAATCAAATTATTTAATGGAGCCCTGGAATCAAAGCTGCTTAAATACGAGATTTACGAAGGTTCCAAAAAAGCTAAAAAACAGGATAATTAGGCTACTGCCTGTAAAGAGGTATTAAATAAGAAATTGAGTAGCCGTAGCCAACTCCAAGGCTACTCCCGTCGTAGGTTCTGTTAAAGCCGGGGATATAGAGATTGTCAAAATTCCCCGGTTTAGTCTCATTGATCTTTTTCTTGAGCTCTACATGCACTCCAAGATACAGGTTGTTCAAGACTTCTACTTTTGTACCTAATTTTACTTCCAGCCATCCTGCAGTAAGGTTGTTGAATTCACGGCCTTCAGCTCTAATATCCGGTTCAAAATAAGGGTTCCGGTCATATATGGAATATTCCTCCAGTTCGGTAGAAAATGAGGCGAAACCGTAACGCAATCCGACGTAAATAAGGTTTTGCATCCCGGTCCAGTTATGGTAAAAATTGTAATCTCCCCCAAGTTTAACGTAGCTTCCTTTTGCAGAAGCCGTCACATTTGGCTGCGAAATCACGTTCTGTTCATTTCCAATTTCTCCGGCCAGGTATATGTTTTCATACAACCCGTAATCGGCTTTGACCTCCAGGCCCTGATAATCTTCTTCAATAAGCATCTTTATAGGCTTTGACAGGTCGATCCCGACGCGCAGCCCATATTTTTCACGTACATCAACAGTGTCTGTTACCGCTTCCTGGGCAAAGACTTCTGAAGAATGAAACCAAAAACTAGTGAGTAAAATAAATATGAGCCTCTGTTTCATTTTCAACGCTTTCTTGTATAATAGTTTCTGAAAGTATCCAGTTATTCTCATCTTCATGAATTGCAATATCCAGGCTGTTGTAGTTTACTTTGTAGCCACACGCACGATTGAGATATTCAAGATTTGGAGAATAAGTAAAAGTTACTGTATCTGTATTTTCCTCCTCGCTGCCAGAATTGATAGTGAAAATATATTCTGTGAAGTTTTCATCAGTTCTAAGCGGCAGGCTAACAGTATTTACAGTGGTTGGCCCCATCAAAATTTCTTCTTTGCCACTAGCGCGAACCGTAAGGTTTGGTACTGCCTTTAAGCGCGTAGGATTAAGCAGATCATAAAATTCGATCACCAGTAGGGAAGTGGTCTCAGTTCCTTCGGGACAAATATCGTCTCGCTGGCACCCAAGGGTGAGGATAATAAAACCTGCTAAAAAAAGCCATTTTTGGAACCTGTTCATTGTCTTCGTTCTAAACAAACAACATTTTCTACGTGAAACGTTTGTGGAAACATGTCAACCGCCTGTGTTCTTGTTACTTTGTAGTGCTCGTCGAGTAGTGCAAGATCTCTTGCCTGGGTTGCCGAATTACAACTAACATACACAATTCTCTGTGGCAAGATACCAATTATTTGCGCAACCACATCCTTGTGCATTCCATCTCGTGGAGGATCGGTAATGAGAACATCGGGCTCCCCATGAGTTTTGACAAACTTACTGGTAAACACCTTTTTCATGTCTCCAACGTAAAATTCGGTATTCGTGATATTGTTGTTTTCAGCATTTTGTTTGGCGTCTTCAATAGCTTCGGGTACCGCTTCAACGCCTATGACCTTTTTAGCTTTGGCAGCCACAAATTGGGCAATTGTTCCGGTGCCGGTGTACAGGTCATAAACCACTTCATCTCCGGTTAAACCGGCAAAGTCGCGCGTAATTTTATACAGTTCGTAAGCCTGGGCCGAATTGGTTTGATAAAAAGATTTGGCATTGATCTTAAACTTCAGGCCTTCCATTTCTTCAAAAATGTGATCCTGGCCTTTGTAACAAACTACTTCCTGATCATAAATGGTGTCATTACCTTTTGAATTGATCACATACTGAAGGCTTGTTATCTCCGGAAATTCTTCAGCAACAAAATTCAGAAGTAATTCCCGTTGCGCTTTATTGTCTTCAAAGAACTGAAGCAGCACCATGATCTCTCCTGTAGAAGAAGTTCTTATCATCAACGTGCGCAGCATTCCTTTTTGATCTCTTGTATTGAAAAAAGGAATATTATTTTTAATGGCAAATTGTTTTATGCCATTCCTAATTCCATTACTGGGTGCCTGCTGAAGGTGGCACTCCTTAATGTCCAGGATCTTGTCCCACATGCCCGGAATATGGAAACCAAGTGCATCCCGGTCTTCAATGTCTTTGCCGCTCTGAATTTCCTCCTGGGTCAGCCAACGGCTGTCACTAAAGGAGAACTCCATTTTATTACGGTAAAAGTAAATTTCCTTACTGCCCAGAATAGGAGTGACCTCGGGCAATTCAATTTTGCCAAGGCGAGTAAGATTATTCGTTACTTCTTTTTGCTTGTAAAACAACTGGTGTTCATAGCCCATGAACTGCCACTTGCAGCCCCCGCAAACGCTAAAATGTATGCAGGGTGGCTCTACCCGTTTATCTGAAAATTCGTGTATCCTGGTTGCTGTACCCTCGTAAAAAGCACGTTTCTTTTTAGTAGTCTGCACATCTACCACGTCACCGGGTACTGCATTTCCAATAAAAATCACTTTGCCATCGGGGGCTTTGGCTATACTTTTCCCTTTTGCCCCGGCATCAATGACTTCGAGGTTTTTAAATTCTTTGTTTTTATTCTTTCTCGCCATGTGGCAAAAATAGGATAAATGCCAAGAATTATTGGGCGCAGGCCTTAAAAAATCAGGAAACATTTAGTAATTTGCGACTTCTGAATTCAGGATGATTTCTCTCCTCAAAATACCGTCTTTGTTGGTATTTCCGGAAAGTAGGAATTGCTTATTTAGTAATTGAAAACAAAAATGAAAATGAAGATTTCAGAAAAAATTTCTTCCCAGGAGGCTATTCAACTTGAAGATAGATATGGGGCTCATAATTATCACCCGCTTCCGGTTGTGCTTGAAAAAGGAGAAGGTGTTCACGTTTGGGATGTTGAAGGTAAGAAATATTACGATTTCCTTTCGGCTTATTCCGCAGTAAACCAGGGGCATTGTCACCCAAGAATTGTGGGAGCCATGACAGAACAGGCTCAAAAACTAACCCTTACCTCAAGGGCTTTCCATAATGACATTTTAGGAAGGTATGAGAAGTATGCAACAGAATATTTTGGTTTTGACAAGCTGTTGCCAATGAATACGGGTGCCGAGGCTGTTGAGACTGCAATAAAAATTGCACGAAAATGGGCATATGAGAAAAAAGGAGTAGAGGAGACTGAAGCTCAAATCATTGTTTGTGAGAATAACTTCCACGGAAGAACTACCACGATCATTTCTTTTTCTAATGATGAAGGTGCCCGAAAGAATTTTGGCCCCTACACTCCGGGATTTGTCAAAATACCATACAACGATACTGAAGCTCTTGAAGAAGCTTTAAAAAATAACAGTAATATTGCTGGATTCCTTGTAGAACCAATTCAGGGAGAAGCCGGGGTATACGTACCTTCTGAAGGTTACCTGGCTCGAGCTAAAGAATTGTGCGAGCAGCATAATGTACTTTTTATTGCTGATGAAGTGCAGACGGGAATTGCACGTACCGGGAAACTTTTAGCGGTAGAGCATGAGAACGTTAAGCCTGATGTATTGATCCTTGGAAAGGCCATTTCTGGGGGGGTATATCCAGTTTCGGCAGTACTGGCTAATGACGAGGTTATGAATGTCATTAAACCGGGACAACACGGTTCCACTTTTGGTGGGAATCCCGTAGCCTGTGCCGTAGCAATGGCTGCCCTTGATGTGATTAAAGATGAAAATCTTGCTGAAAATGCTGAAAAACTCGGGAACCTTTTCCGAAGAAAGCTCGATGACTACATTCGAAAATCTAACATTGTAAACCTGGTGAGAGGTAAAGGTCTACTAAATGCCATTGTGATCAATGATTCTGAAGACAGCTCTACAGCCTGGGATATTTGCATGAAACTGAAGGAAAACGGACTTCTGGCTAAGCCAACTCACGGTAATATCATACGATTTGCTCCACCGTTGGTGATGAACGAAGAACAACTCATGGATTGTGTAGGTATTATAACCAAAACACTTCAGGAATTCGAAAAGTAATTTAGGAAGTAAAAAAAAAGAAGGGCGAAAAATGACATTTTTCGCCCTTCTTTTTTGAACCTTGTTTGTCCGCTTTTCAGCAGTGTCAGGCACTACTGCGCGTGACCTATCGGGATTTACTGGTTTTGGTAAACTTCCATAGATTCCATGAACATTTCCTGCATTCCGTCCCATCCGTAGATAGCCACAAGTACAATATTTAGAAGCAGGTAAAGTGCCGAAAGTATAACTCCTATAATAGCAAGAATTCTTCCGGTTTTTACATTGTTATAGCCTTCGTAAATATCCGGTTGTGCCATGTAGGTTTGTTTAGCAGTCTTTGTTAATACCAGGGCGACAATTCCGAAGATAAGGCCGAGGATCCCATAGCAGCAGCAAGTGACGATAGAAAGGATTCCGAAAACCAGGATAAGTGTTGAGTTTGGTAAAGTTTGTTTTTCCATAATTATTATTGGTTAGTTGATCAAAAAACTCATTTTATAAATATAAGCGCCTATTATCACGGCGGCACTCACTACAATAAGGCCGGCTTTAATATACCAGTCACCTTTAAACTTGTAGAATAAGTTGGTGACAAGAAAAAGTAACAGGATGAGGATAGGGTAAATTGCGGGAAACATCTTAAAAGCTGCGCTAAATTCTCCCTGAAGTACCAGTACCAGTGCCCGTTGTGCACCGCAACCCAAGCAATCTATGCCAAACAACTGTTTGTTTAAACAAGGGAGCATGAATTCTTCCATATAGGTCAATTGTTGTAAACTGATATTTTTTTGACTGTTTTTTGATTATTCATATCAATCACCTTTACAATATAAACGCCGTTTCCCCACGGCCGGGTTGAAATTTCTACAGACCTTCGGTTGTCAAAGTTGCTGCGGTACCACATCCTTTTTCCCTGTAGGTCAAAAACTTCTACAGCCTTTACCGGGAAAAGATCGTTGCTTATTATTTGCAGTTCTCCCAGACGGTTATTTTGATGTATGCTGAATTTTAAATACGCCTCTTCCTCAAAAATCACCTGTGGCAGGTCTTCTTTAGCTACTTTTTCAGCAAAAGCAAGCTTGTAACGCCCGTGATAAATTCCCGGTTGCAGCTCTAAAGTTAAGGGTTCTTTTTTAATAGAAAAATATTCATCTGTAAGAGTATCTAGAATAAAAAGTTCATGAATTGCGGCATTTTCAATAATTCCCTGTGAAAATGTCATTTTTTGATGCCCGGTTTCAACTTTTATAAACAGCGGGATTTCTTCAGAAATATCAAAAGGGCGTACATCAATTATATAACTTTCTTCACCCTGGAGCCAGCCCACATCGGTAGGCGCAAGTTCAAAAGCCCTGGCATCCATACCTGCGTCAATTTTTGGTGTTGCAGCGGGCCAAAAGGCCAGGCTCAGGCTTCTTTCGTAAAGGTCGTTCACTGTAACCTTAAGTTGTACCCTGGCAAGGCTGTTCTTTTCAGAGGTGTGTTGGTGATCTTTTTTAACTGCTTCGGGTGCCGGGGTATTTGTTTCCGATGCATTTTTTGATGGCGTTCTGTGAGAATTTTTAAAAGTAATGTTGCCTGCCTGGGCACCTTTCACCATAAAACCCTGGCCTACAGGTAGGAATTTCTTTTGAGAAGGTTTGCCTGTGCTGCCGTCTTCAACATTTTTTACCGTTTTGAAAACCGGAGGTTCATAAATTCCATCAGTGCAGGGATCTACCGGACTAAAAACTCCGTAGCCGCCCATATAATCTTCGAGATTATGTGAGGAACCATTCTCTTTAGAATCCCAAAAGTAGGCGACACCGGTAGTAATATTTTGGCGTTGGATGCTTTCGTAGCAATTTGTGCTCAAAGTGCCGCTGCCAGAATTTTCGAGCAGGAAAAGACTCAGGTTGAAAGTTGATGGGTATGGATTACCTACCAGCACAAAAGCATCTGGCGTTATCGGAATATCTAAAGTGCCGGAGACCGGTTTTCCACGAAAGTCGTACCGCTGTGAATTTCCCGGGTTATTTGCTCTTCCGTTAACAACCACCAAATCTTTTCCCTCTGTGCCCTTCATGGTAAAACCATAACCTGGCGGGATTACCGTGTTGCCGCCAACAAATTTCCAGCTGGAGTACCCGTTGCCCTGGTAGGTGTAGATCCAGCGGGTAGAGATAGCGAGCGGGTTTGCGGTGCCGTTTGGGGCAGTGGTGAGTTGGGGTTGCCGGCTTACAATGGTTGAAACGGGAACCTGTAAAAGTGAGATGCCAAAAAGGCCATTTTCAGGAGATATTATGGGAGAACTCCAGTAATTATAGTCGTAAGCATTGGTGGTTCCTTCAGCAAAAACTGAGATGCTCCCGGTTCCGGAATTTTCTTTATTTTGTTGCTCTCCCTGTAGTAGTTCGGCATTATTGCGCAGGTATAGTGAAGCTTCATTTACTGCGGAAGGGTTTTTCACTAACCTGATATCATTCTCAATAAACAGGAAAGATTTTTCTACATAAACGTAATTTCTGTTTTGTCCATTGCCGGAAGGAGCGATGTTCAACTGGCCGAAAATTGGGTGAAAAGCAAATAAAAATGCCGTAACCAGTAGAAATCTTCTCATTTTCCCGAAATTTGTAGCTTTGACGATTCAAGTTACTACTCTTTTTTGATTTTAATCAACTGGCAAACAAATAATTATGAAAAAGCCTTCTTCTCAGTTTATCAATTCTGCGGTTATAATAATAGGTGGCGTGCTTCTCATTTTTGAAATTTCGGGAGAAGAGAGAAATGTGTATGTGATGATTATTGGGCTGGTGATGTTGATGTTTGGGCTATACAGAGCTACCAATTATTGGGTTGAGACTAAAGACGACCATAAAAAAGATGAAGAAGGTGAAAATAATAATTCTCTTTAGTGATGCTGAAACCGGGAGATAAAGTAGCTGTACTTGACGAAGATTTGGAAGGTAGGGTTCTTTCAATTAGCGGCGCTGAGGTGGATATAGAAACTTCTGAAGGTTTTCTCTTATCCTTTAATGTCCGGGATTTAGTTAAAGTTGAAGATGTATTACCCGATATACTTCCTCCTGAAGTTGAAAATTTTTCCGAAGTAATTAAAGAAAAAGAATCTTCAAAAAAGCGTAGATCTTCAAGAGTGAAACCAAAAGAGCGAAATCAGCCGCCCATGGAGGTTGACCTGCATATAGGAAAACTTGTGCCTAAGACCGGCGGACTCTCAAATTATGAAATTCTCAACATTCAAATGGATACTGCCCGGCGGCAACTCGAATTTGCCATAAGTAAACGCATCCAAAAAATTGTATTTATTCATGGAGTAGGAGAGGGCGTATTAAGAGCTGAACTCGAAACCCTCTTTCACAGGTATGATAACATCAAATTTTATGATGCCGATTATCAAAAGTATGGGCTGGGAGCTACCGAAGTTTATATTTTTCAGAATTACTGATCTTCTCCTTCCTCTTCGCCGTTCTCATCTTCACCGTTTGTAGGCTGAATTGTGATATTTTGGGAAGGTGAGGTGATAACGCCTAATTCATAGTTCTCAAGGCGAATTTGTTCCCCGTCTCCTCCCTGGTTAACCAGTGTCAGGTTATTAACTGTAAGGAGGTATCTATAGCTTCTTGAAATAGTATTTTCTCTCGAACCTTCAACTTCAAAAGAATCTATGATATCCGGGTTTAAATAATAAGGCAGCCCATCCTCATCCTGGTCATCGGCGGGATTCAAATTTAGGTTCCAGTCTTCATTCCTGGTAGGTACACCGTCGTTATCATCATCGGCATCGAGATAGTCCGGGATCCCGTCATTGTCGGAATCTGGATAGGAGTTCACTGAATTTTCAGCTTCTACCTGTCTTTCAATTCGGGTAAGGATGTTATCCCCATCATCATCAATATCGAGGTAATTGGGAATTCCGTCTCCGTCGGTATCTAAATTAGCATCCATTCCTTCACTGGCTGAAGGTATTCCGTCACCGTCATGATCTGTCGCATTAGCAATAGTAGAAGTGATGATGACCTCACCTCCCGTGGTACTTTTAAATTCCCGCACCACTTTTGGGGAAACGGGCGGAATTTCATTACAAAAATAGTTGCCGGTTACTTCCCCGTCAAAAACCCGATACACAATTTCATTAGTGGTGCCGTTCAAAGCAATGCTGAGGCGGCCTTCTTCCGAAAGGAAAAGCTTTTCGTTTTCAGTATCGAGGTTAAAACGAAACGCAATTGCCTCGTTTACATCGGTATTGTTTATTTTATACAATACTTGTGACTGGTTATCTCCACACCAGCTAAGATCGGGGTCTTCAAAATTAAAATCGGTCACAATAATTTCCCCGTCATTGCATGCGGTAAGCAGCGCGGCTGCAAAAAATAAACTAAACACTTTTTTCATAAGACGGGTTTTCGGCAAAATTAAAAGTAATATATAATTTAACCGAGACAAGCTTAAATTATTTTAAATCTGTTATTTTTGTAGACCATGAAAAAAGTCTACTTTGATAATGCCGCAACTACGCAGATTCGCGAAGAAGTGGTAGAGCGAATGGCCCAGGTGATGCGTGATGTATATGGAAATCCTTCCTCAAATCACACCTTTGGCCGCAGTGCAAAAACTCTAATAGAACAGGCTCGCAAAACAGTGGCAAAGATCCTTAATGTTGCTGCCTCAGAAATTATTTTCACCTCGGGCGGTACAGAAGCCGATAATCTTATCCTCAATTCGGCCGTTCGGGACCTGGGCGTGAAGCGCATTATTACTTCAAAAATTGAACACCATGCCGTGCTTCATACCATTGATAAGCTTCACGATGTTTTTGGGACCGAAATTATTTACGTGAACCTTGATGACTGCGGAAGGGTTGACCTAAAGCACCTGGAAGAAATCCTGAAATCTTCAGATGAAAAGACACTGGTGAGCCTGATGCATGTGAATAACGAAGTAGGTAATTTACTGGATATTGCAAAAGTTGGGGAGTTGTGTAGTGCTCACAAAGCTTTGTTTCATTCAGATACCGTCCAGTCCATTGGGCACTACGAACTTGACCTTTCTCAGGTGAAAGTTGACTTTACCGCTGTAAGTGCCCATAAATTCCACGGACCCAAAGGTGTTGGTTTTGCTTATATCCGAAAAAACAGCGGCTTGCAGCCACTTATTTTTGGAGGCGAGCAGGAGCGGGGATTCCGCGCCGGGACCGAAGCTGTCCATAATATTGTAGGGCTGGAGGAAGCACTGAAGTTAGCTTACCAAAATTTACACGAAGAGAGGGAATATATTACCTCTCTAAAAAGGCATTTTACAGACCTCTTAAAAAAGGAAATTCCCGGAGTAAAATTCAACGGCGACTGCGGTGACTTTGAGAATAGTACTTACACGCTTATCAACGTATGCCTGCCCATGTCCCAGGAAAAAGCGCTAATGCTGTTGTTCCAGCTTGACCTTCATGGGATTGCGTGCTCTAAAGGTAGTGCCTGCCAAAGCGGAAGCGATCAGGGAAGCCACGTGCTAAACGCCTTTTTGCCTGCCGAAGATCTGAAAAAGCCTTCTTTGCGGTTTTCTTTTTCCAGGTACAATACTAAAGACGACATTGAATACGTGGTAAATGTGCTGAAAGAATTCATGGAAAAATAGGAAGAGAATATTTATTCGACTTTCAGTTTTAGGGTTTCATATAGTGCCGACAATTCGGAAATTATCGGCACTTGCCATAATTTTTGACGCTTTTCGCTTCAGAAATAATATTTACAACTTTTCTTTCGAGCAGGATTAAATTCGCACTGATATTAGTTGCACTAAAATTTCCTACTGAAAGACCTGCTTCGTCTGGATGATAATTAATTTGCACCTGATTCTTCCATTCATTTTTGCAATTTTGGATTGAAAAAAGTTCTTTTCAGAATTTTAAAGGAACTTCAAAAATGACATTTTTGGAACCAACAGGTCTAACCGTTAGCTTTAAATTTCTGCTAAAGGCCGCTAATGCAGGAAAAGCTGGATAAATACTTCAGCTTAAAACCTATTTTCTAAAGAACGTGCTTTCAAAAACAGTTGTATTTCCTACGTTATCAATTACTTCCAGTTTCAGGTGATTTTCGGTGTCAGTGACTACTCCGTCAGCAAAATCGTGAGTGAGTAAATTCCTTTTGTATTCATATTCCATCAGGATAAACTTTCCATTCACTGTTGCCCGGTAGCTTTTAATGCCCGAAAGATCATCGGAGATCTTAATTTTCAGGTCTTTATTGCCTGAGATCCACTGTCCGTCCCTAAAATTAATAGGTGTTACGGTAGGCGCTTTCACGTCCCTGCCTAAAGTGTAGGTGCCAAAAGTGCGGGTTTTGGTGGTAAATCTTTCCCCGTCTTTGGTAGTGCCTGAATATTGAGGATTTCCCCATTTGTTGAGTCTGGCAATAAACATTTGCTCCCTGTCTTCAGGGGTATACTTGCTAACATCAAAGCCTATGCTGATGTTCGAATGAATGGGAATTACGTCTTCGTGCAGGCTTACCTTTTCATCTTCAAAGCTAACATCAAGGTAAGCATCCTGATAGAGACTGTTTTCGGGAATATAAATGTCTATACCATTGCTTTCAAACTGAGCTCCTGTACTTGCAGGGACAAAAAAATCGGTGATTTTGGAAGGGTCTTCTTTAATGTCATTGCGATGTTTTCCTTCTATAGGCACGTGAACTATACGCTCATTGCCTGCAAAATCACTTACTTTTATCGTATAGTTATACGAAAGGCTGTCCTGCACATTAAGATAGCCTTCATTTTTCACGTCACTGTAAATGCTTAATGGATTGGAAGGTTCTACGAAAAGCTTCTGGATCCTGCTATTGTTCTGGGTATAATATCCGTAATCTATCAACTGGTTGAGGTGGCGGGTTTCTGCAAATGAGAATTTTTCAAAATTGACCTGCAGGAGTTTTTCGCCATTAGCACTGCTTTCAATTTTATAAACGCCGTTTTGATTTGGGGCTGCATTAAGTTGATCTACTGCAGTAATCCCAAAACCTATCTCCCCGCAGGCATCAATTTTTTCAGCTCTAAAAGAACCATCCTGCTGTGGTATAAGCCTAAGTTTCTGTCTAGTGGCCGAACCATTTACATGTGCTTCTTCTCCCGCCGGGTAAACAAACAAGGCCGACACGATTGGCGCGCGGGTGTCTTCGAGTTCTATTCCAAACATGAGCGGGTTCATTGGGCGCTGCTCGCCATCCCTTATCTCGAAGTGCAGGTGCGGGCCGCCGCTGCCACCGGTATTTCCGCTATTGGCAATAAGTTCCCCTCTTTCTACAGAAATTTCGGAAGCAGTTGGATAAACTTCTACCTCATAGCTTTCATTTTGATATTGCAGCTTCTTAATATAGGCTTCAATCTCTGGAGAAAAGTTCTTCAGGTGGCCGTATACTGTAGTGTATCCATTGGGGTGCTGAATGTAAAGTGCTTTTCCGTAACCATAGTGAGAAACATTTATTCGGCTTACATAACCTTCAGCAGAAGCATACACCGGTAACCCTTCCCGTTGCTGTGTCTTAATATCGAGCCCACTGTGAAAATGATTGGATCGCAATTCTCCAAACGTGCCGGCAAGAGCCAGGGGTACCTGAAGCGGATCATCAAAATAGCTTGTGGGAACATTGGAAACCTGTGCCGACACAACAAAACCGGTTAAGAATAGGAGAGGGGCAAGTATTCTTTTCATGTAAGGGAATTTTTACTTTTTAATAGCGGGATAAAGATACCAAAACCCGGGCATAAAATTAAACCCTTATTTTTGAGGAAGTTAAAATTATTTTAAAGCACAACTCAAAATAGAGTTCAAAATATTGGGATATTTCGGCAGGTATATTAACTTTGTGAGGGTAAGCAGCAGGTTTAGCTTTAATGAGTGATTTAACAGAAATAATTGATATTCTTGAAGGTAGGGTTGAGAAGTTGCTTCAGAATTATAAAAAACTGGAGCAGAAACAACAAAGCCTTCAGGAGGAATTAACTTCTTTAAGATCCGAAAAACAAAGATTACAGGAAAGCCTGGAGTCTTCAGAAAACAGGGTAAAAACTCTTAAAGCTGCCAACGCCTTGCTGGGCAGTAATGATTATAAAAAAGAAACCAAGCTTAAAATAAATAGCTTGATCAGGGAAATAGATCAATGTATTGTTCATCTCTCTGAATAGAAGAATAAAAAAATGTCGAATCAGCTTAAAATAAAGATCTCTATTGCAGACAGGGTATATCCCATGACCATTCTTCCTGAGCAGGAAGAGGGGCTTCGAAAGGCTGCAAAAAAAATAGAGTTCATGATTAAGCAATTTGAACAGAGTTATGCCGTTAGGGATAAGCAGGATGTGCTGGCAATGTGTGCCTTACAGTTTGCTGCCCAAACCGAGCAAAAATCAATTGACCGCAGCAGTGAAGTACTTTTGGCTGAAGATAAATTGAAAGCGCTCAATGACCTGCTTGACAAACACTTGGTTTAACTGTTCTTTGAATTAGAAAATAAAGGTTACTGCCTGTATTAGTTAATTTATTTTGATAAACTCAACACCAATTCTTTAAAAAGGGTGAGTTTAAGTTGTAAAAGCAAGCCGCCTTTGAGCGGATCCTTGATCAGCTTGTTAGCCCTAAACTTGATTTAGAGAGTTTATACAAATCAACGACTAGTACAGGCTTTTTTTTTACATAAAAACTAACTAATGGATACACTAACTATAGCGATCACTATTATTTCACTTGTCCTGGGACTGGCAATAGGATTTGGACTGGCAAAGTACCTGGAGAAGAAGAACGCTTCCAAAATTATTCAAAGAGCTAAAAAATCGGCAGCCGGGATTTTAAAAGAAGCCAAACAGGAAGCTGAAGGGATCAAGAAAGACAAGATCCTACAGGCTAAAGAAAAATTCATCGAATTAAAGTCCGAACACGAAAAGGTTATTCTTTCGAGGGACAAGAAAATTGCTGATGCCGAAAAGAGGGTAAGGGATAAAGAATCCCAGGTTTCCAGCGAACTTGCCAGGAATAAAAACCTGAACAAGGATCTGGAAGAAAAAATTGCCGATTATAATCACCGAAACGATGTTCTGGAGAAAAAGCAGGAAGAAGTAGATAAACTTCATTCCAGCAAAGTTCAGCAACTGGAGGTCATCTCCGGGCTTTCAGCCGAAGATGCCCGGGCACAACTTGTAGAGTCATTAAAGGATACTGCAAAAGCCGATGCCATGGCCCTTATTCAGGATACCATTGAGGAGGCTAAACTTACTGCGCAGCAGGAGGCGAAAAAAATCATTGTAAACACTATACAGCGCATTGGTACCGAAGAAGCCATAGACAACTGCGTCTCGGTATTTAACCTTGAAAGTGACGATGTAAAAGGACGAATTATTGGTAGGGAAGGTCGAAACATTCGCGCTATTGAAGCTGCGACAGGAGTGGAGATCATTGTTGACGATACCCCGGAAGCAATCATTCTTTCCTGTTTTGATTCGGTAAGAAGGGAAGTAGCCCGCCTGTCGCTCCACAAACTTGTAACCGACGGAAGGATTCACCCGGCACGTATTGAAGAAGTGGTCAAGAAAACTACCAAACAAATAGAAGAGGAGATCATTGAAGTTGGAAAACGCACTGTGATAGATCTTGGAATACACGGATTGCATCCAGAATTGATACGGATTGTAGGGCGAATGAAGTATCGTTCTTCTTACGGTCAAAACCTGCTGCAACACTCAAGAGAAGTTGCGAAGTTATGCGGAGTTATGGCTGCTGAGCTCGGTTTAAATGCAAAAATGGCCAAACGCGCAGGATTACTTCACGATATTGGTAAAGTGCCAGATGCAGAGACTGAAGTACCTCACGCAATCCTTGGTATGCAATGGGCTGAAAAATACGGAGAGAAACCTGAAGTTTGCAACGCTATTGGAGCCCACCACGATGAAATTGAAATGACGTCCCTATTATCTCCAATCATACAGGTTTGTGATGCTATAAGCGGAGCCAGGCCGGGTGCGAGAAGACAGGTATTGGATTCTTACATTCAAAGGTTGAAAGATCTTGAAGATATCGCTTTTGGTTTTGGCGGAGTGAAAAAAGCCTATGCAATACAGGCAGGAAGAGAATTGAGGGTGATCGTGGAAAGCGAAAAGGTTAGCGATGAAAAAGCATCCAATCTTTCTTTTGAGATCTCTCAAAAGATCCAGACAGACATGACCTATCCGGGGCAGGTGAAAATTACCGTAATACGCGAAACCCGTGCGGTGAATATCGCCAAATAATAGAAGAAAACCTTTATTTCAAAAACTCCCGGTTCTTAAAAGAGTCGGGAGTTTTTTTATTGGTAACAGTAATCTTTTTGTAACTTAAGACTATAACCAAAAGCCGTTATGAAAAAGAAAAACATCTTAAAATTCCTTTTTCTGGTAGTTCTGTTTTATCCTTTATTCACACTGTTTAGTGCTGTTGGAAATTTAGGAGATGTTGGGCTGCAGGAGGCTCATGAGTCGGTATTAAATTACCAAATAAGCATCTGGGTGAGCTGGCTTGTGCTGGTTGTGGCTTCGGTGTATTTCAAATGGAACAAGCAAAAGAATTTCTTTTTCTTCTTTACTTATGCTTTCGTTTTGGTGGCTTTTGGCTTTCTTGGATATTTGGGTCAAAAATTAGTGACCCAATATGACCTACCCAACAAATTTATGGACGGTTATTCTTTTGGGGTACTTCATGCATTGCAGCACATTATAAGATCTGTGGTGCTCACTGGCTTTTTGCAAGCCGCAGTATGGTGGTTTACCCGAAGGTGGCACCGGCGTTAGTTATGAGTAAGAGTTTTGAGCTATGGGTGTCAAAAATGGCATTTTTCAAAGCTCTTTTGAATGAGTTATTCTTCCGCCATTTCTAATAATATCTTCTCTAATTTTATCAAATTCTTCCGGAAGAAGGGGCACGGCTGCGTCTTCGATCAGCGTTGCTTTAAAACCTGCTTTAAGGGCATCAAGTAAGCTGAAATAAACACAAATATCTGCAGCAAGTCCGCAAAAATAGAGTTCAACAGCTCCTCTTTCCTTTAAATATCCGCCAAGCCCAGTGATCTTCTTGTGGCCGTTATCAAAAAAGCCACTATAACTGTCTATTTCAGGGTCCATTCCTTTTCTAAAAATGGCTTCTATGGGTTTTGTTTCCAGGTTGGGATGAAAATCGGCTCCTTTTGTGCCCTGCACACAGTGCACCGGCCAAAGCTTTTGTTCCAGTCCATTAAGGTCAATTACCTCAAACTCGTTTTTTCCGGGATGATTTACGGCAAAGCTTTTATGCTCTTTTGGGTGCCAGTCCTGGGTGGCTATTACGAGTTCAAATTTCGGAAGAATTTGATTGATCACCGGGATGATCCTGTCTCCATCTTTAACTTCAAGTGCACCGCCCGGCATAAAATCTATTTGGGCATCTACTATGATGAGTGTTTTCATGATCTCTTATTTTTGTGTTCTTCGATCAGGGAATTTCTTTCATCCTTGAGTTTTCCACTTATACCTACTTTATAGATATGCGGATTAAAGAACCTCTTGTATTCCGTAGGAAGTTGTTCCAGTCTCTTTTTGCTGAATTCCTTTATTTCTTTGATACTGGTCTCTTTGTGAACCCTCTTTTGATCTTCCATGACCAGGCTCAAAAGTTCTTCTTTTTCTACATCGCCAACAAACCGGAACTTTAAAGGATCGTAGGGATGGTACATCATTTCAGGATTTCCTTCACCTGCCACACAAACCACGTCAGCACCCAAAAAGTTACCTGAATCATCAAGCAATCTATACACTTGCTTGCGATGTGGCAGGGTTACTTTAGCAATAGTTTCCGAAAGTTTGATCCTGGGCTTGTTCTTAAAAAGAGATAGTTTATAGACGCCATCCAGGGCGGCATCGGGCTTTCCTGTAACCAGGTTTGTTCCCACCCCAAAAATATCTATAGGCGCTTCCTGATCGAGCAAACTCTTGATAAGATGCTCGTCCAGCTGATTGGAAACTGATATTTTTACGTAATCCAGCCCCGCTTTGTCCAACATCTCACGAGATTTTCTTGCTAAATAAGCAAGGTCACCGCTATCGAGCCTAATTCCCTTGAGCTTTTCGCCACGGCTTTCCATCTCTTTACCAACCTGTATGGCATTAGGAATTCCGCTCTTCAAGGTATCGTAAGTGTCTACCAGTAAAATGGCATTTTTGGGATGAATTTCAGCAAAATCCCTGAATGCATCCAGCTCGTTTTCATAACTCTGAATAAAGGAATGCGCCATGGTGCCTGAAACCGGAAAGTGAAAATCCCTTCCGGCACGGGTATTACTTGTGGCTTCAAAGCCGCCGATAATAGCTGCCCTGCTCGCGTGATAGCCACCAAACCCCTGTGCTCTTCTAAGTCCGAAATCTATCAACGTACTGCCTTTAGCCTGAATAGCCATTCTTGCTGCTTTTGTAGCAATGAGCGTCTGGAAATTCAGCACATTCAAAAGTAGGGTTTCAATGATCTGAGCTTCAATGATATTTGCCTCTACTCTCACCACGGGAGCACCGGGAAATACCACGTCTCCTTCTTTCATGCTGAAGATCTTTCCGCGGAAGCGAAAATCTTTAAGGTAGTCGAGGTATTCTTTAGAGAAGTTTTGAGTGCTGAGAAACTCCAGGTCTTTATCTGAAAATTTAAAATCCTGAAGGTAATCCAGGAGGGTTTCGAGCCCGGCGAATATTGCAAAGCCCCCTTCAAAAGGTAATTTCCTGAAAAAATAATCGAAAATGGCAGTCTCTTCTGCTTCTCCTTTGCTGAAGTATACCTGTCCCATTGTGAGCTGGTACTGATCTGTGTAAGTACCGCTTATATCTATCATGCCAGATGCTTTAAATTTATGTTCTGTTTAGAATAATTAGAGTTCTTGTTGCGCTTCAAGGTACTGGTCTTGCTTGTGCCAGTCAAACCTGTAAGAAACTCCGGTAGCAACCTGCCATCTCGAAGGTGTGTCTTTGAAATTGATAAGCCCTGAGATATCTGCCTGGAAGTTTTTGTGAAAGAGGTAAGCAAAACCGCCACGAACAATCTCATCGCTGTAGATATCGCTGATCAATGTCTGGAATTCTCCAAACACTGCAAACTTCTTTGAGAAAGAGTGGGTGAGCGTACCTATACCCGAATAAGTTGGAGAATCATCTCCAATCCTGTCGGCAATAATGTTAAGGACCAGGACCCAGGGACCCCAGTTGTTTTGAGAAATTACAGCGGCACGAGGTGAGAATTTTGACTGCCCCTCATAGAGAAACGGGTTGTCACCGAATGAAAAATTGGCGCCGGCATACAAAGATACTGCGGGTACCAGGGTACTCCAGTCAAAGCGTTGATTGGCCTTCCAGCTGTAAAGATTGGGTTTCTTCTCTTTTGCATCTTTATTGGGGTCGTATACGAGGTATTTTACTCCTATGGCATTAGCATCGAAATTGGATATTTCGTAAGCCTCGTTGTTGGCTCCAACCACGTAATTGGTGGTTTGATTGAGGTAAGACCCCATCAGGTTGATCTCGAGCTCTTCAAAGAGGAACCCAAATCTTATGGCGTAATCTATTCCCCAAAGATCGGTATCCGTCTGTAGCAGCTCATGAGTGTCGTTCCCTAATTTTGCCCCGGTTTCTACCTGAAGCACCATGGGCCCTACAGCAAAAGCCCCCTGGGAATTTCCGGGCCTGTTTGAATTAATGGTTTCTGTATATTGAGCAGTGGCATTAAAACTTCCGAAGAAACAAAAGAGAAAAAAAGTCAGGTAGATCCTCATATTAGAGCTGATTGGTGATGATCAAATATAGAGTTTTTCTCATTTTTTTTGGTTGCAGCAATGGTTTTCTTTGAGTAGAATAGTAATTTTACCAAAACTTTTAGAATGCACGAAGCTTCATTGACCGAGGTATTGAGGGTGTTACTTATAGTCCTTCTTGTTTACTTTGGTTTAAAATTATTAATACGCTGGTTTGGCCCCATACTACTTCGTTGGGTCTTAAAGAAGATTGGAAAGAAGTTTGAACAGCGTTTTAGCCAGTTTGATCCTGGCAGAGGTCAACAACGCCAACAGGGTGAGGTGAGCATTGAAAAAAAGCCTAAAAGCACCCCCAAATCAAAGAATGACGTGGGAGAGTATATCGATTATGAAGAAATTGACTAATTTCCGCTCCAAAACTCTCTTCGTATGAATTTTTCCCTAAAGAAAGTACTGCCTCACATTTTTGTTTTCCTGGGATTTATTATAATTTCTCTTGCCTACTTCTATCCTGTACTTCAGGGGAAGGAAATCTACCAGAGTGATATTGCCCAGTATATAGGGATGTCCCGTCAACAAAATGATTTTAGGGCCGAGACAGGCGAGGAGCCGTACTGGACCGATGCTGCTTTTGGTGGGATGCCCACGTACCAACTGGGTGCAAATTATCCTCATAACTACATTAAAGAACTGGACAGAACCCTGCGTTTTTTACCCCGCCCAGCCGATTATCTATTTCTGTACTTCCTGGGGATCTATATTTTACTTCTGGTCCTAAAAATTGATTACAGGCTGGCCTTTTTGGGAGCACTGGCTTTCGGGTTTTCTACCTATCTCATTATTATACTTGGAGTAGGGCACAACGCAAAAGCTCATGCCATTGCCTATATGCCGTGGGTGATAGGCGGTATTTTGCTGTGCTTCAGGCAAAAATATATTATAGGATTTTTACTGCTGGCCTTCGGAATGGCACTGGAAATAAGTGCTAATCACTTCCAGATGACTTTTTACCTACTCCTGCTGGTGATCGTAATAGGAATAGTGTATTTGATCGAAGCCTTCAGGAAAAAGACGTTACCCGAATTCTTTAAGGCACTTGCTGTGATGGTAGTTGCAGTAGTGTTGGCAATAGGCACGAATGCTACCAATCTTTTGGCCACCCAGGAATATGCCGACTTTAGTACTCGTGGAGATACCGGACTTACTATTAACCCCGAAGGTACTCCAGAGAAGTCTAGCGGACTTGATTACAATTATATCACCGAATACAGTTATGGAGTTCTGGAAAGCTTTAATCTTTTCATACCGCGTTTTATGGGAGGTTCGAGCGCAGAAAACCTGGGGACAGATTCTGCCGTTTATTCGCAGTTGTTGCAGTTGGGCGCTAACCCGGTACAGGCGGCACAATTTGCAGAAGCAGCCCCCACTTACTGGGGAGATCAACCTTTTGTGGGTGCCCCGGCCTATGTTGGCGCCACGGTACTTTTTCTGTTTGTCTTTGCACTTTTTCTGGTGCGGGGAAAACTGAAATGGTGGGTAGTTGGAGGTTCCCTGTTGGCCCTGATACTCTCATTTGGTAAAAACTATCCTTTTGAATTTATAACCCGCTTCTTTATTGAATATGTGCCGCTTTACAACAAATTCAGGGCGGTGTCTTCAATTCAGGTGATTTTAGAATTGTGTATTCCGGTGCTTGCTATCGCCGGGCTTTCCCGGTTGTTCTTTAAAGAAGAAAGTGTGGAAAGAAAAGTTTATTCAATAAAATGGGCCACAATAATTACGGGCGGTATTGCCTTATTGTTCCTGCTGTTTAGGGGAGCTTTCAGTTTTACAGGCGCAAGCGACGGAGTGCTAATTCAGCAGCTGGGGCCCGAGTTTGTGAGGGCATTAAAGGAAGATCGCAAAGCCGTCTTTACGGCTGACGCCATTCGTTCCCTGGTGTATGTGCTGCTCACTGCCGCAGTACTCTGGTTTTTTGTGAAACAAAAACTTAACCGGAATTTGACATTTTTGGGACTTGGGTTGCTCATTCTTGTTGATTTAGTTGGCGTTGATAAAAGATACGTTGATAGCGAAGATTTTGTAAGATCAAGTGTGGTGAACAGGCCTTTCCAGGCTACTGAAGCCGATAGGGAGATTATGAGGGATGAGAGCCACTACAGGGTTTTTGACCTTACCGGCAGTCCTTTTAATACGGCCCGCACATCATTTTTCCACAATTCTATAGGAGGTTATCATGCCGCGAAGCCGGGCAGGATGCAGGAACTTTATGACTTTTATTTGTCACAAAACAATCTGCAGGTGCTCAATATGCTCAACACCAAATACTTCATTATTCCTACGGAAGAGGGTGCTGTAGCTCAGGCAAATCCTGAAACTAATGGCAATGCATGGTTCATTCAGGAAGTGAAAATGGTAGAGAACGCGAATGAAGCTATTCAGGCGCTCGATGGTATCAACACCAAAAGAGTGGCGGTTGTAGACGATGATTTTGCTGAATTCCTTCCAAAAAAGCAGTTTGAAGCCGATAGTACAGCGAGTATTGAATTAGTTTCTTATCAGCCGAATGAATTGATCTACCGTGCTTCCGCAGAAAGTGATCGTATGGCGGTTTTTTCTGAAATATATTACCCGCATGGGTGGCAAGCTTATATTGACGGTGAGAAAGTTCCGCATTTTAGAGCAAATTACGTGCTGCGGGCAATGATGGTGCCTGTAGGAGAACACGAGATCACCTTTAGGTTTGAGCCAGAAGTAGTAAAGACGGGAAGTTCAATTGCGTTAGCCAGTTCTATAGTTTTAGGGCTCTTGTTGATTGGTGGTCTTTTCTGGAAGATACGACGTAAGTAATTTGACATTTTAAGCAGGGCTATGAAAAAAGTACTTATAGTTACTTATTACTGGCCCCCGGCCGGTGGCCCCGGGGTGCAACGGTGGCTTAAATTTGTAAAATATCTTCCTGAAAATGGAATAGAACCTATAGTTTATACCCCCGAAAATCCTCATTACCCTCTGAAAGATACCAGTCTTGAAGACGAAATTCCTTCAGAAATAAAGGTGCTCAAAAATGCCATTTTTGAACCCTATGCTGTCGCCGGAATGCTGTCAAAAAAGGATACGGAAAAGATTAGCTCCGGAATTATTCCGAAGGAACAAAAGCAGGGCTTTTTGCAGAAGTTCATGCTGTTCATTCGGGGTAACTTCTTTATTCCCGATGCGCGGAAGTTCTGGATAAAACCTTCAGTAAAATATCTTACAAGCTACCTGAAGGAGCATGAAATTGATACGATAATTACTACAGGGCCGCCCCACAGTATGCACCTTATTGGTATGGAGCTTAAAAAAACAATGGGTGTAAAGTGGCTGGCCGATTTTCGCGATCCCTGGACGCAGATTGGGTACCACAGCAAGTTAAAACTGCTTCCCGCTTCCCGTAAAAAACACCAGGAACTGGAAAAAGAGGTGCTGCAGAGCGCCGAAAAAATTATAACCACCAGTTTTACCACTAAAGCGGAATTTCTTTCAAAAACGAAGAGGCCTGTTGAAGTAATTACTAACGGATATGATGTTGAGAAGGTAGAAAAACTTCCGATGGACGAAAAGTTTAGTATTTCGCATATAGGCTCGTTGCTTTCAGGAAGAAATCCGGAGAATCTATGGCAGGCGATTTCAGAGTTAATTACCGAAAATGAAGATTTTGCAAAAGATTTTCAGCTTAAGCTTGTGGGAGCAGTGGGAGATCCGGTTTTGGAGAGTATTCAAAAATGGCATTTGGAAGAGTGGTTGGTTTTAAAGAATTACGTGTCTCATTCAGAAGCTTTACAATTGCAGAAAAGTTCGCAGTTGCTCCTGCTAATTGAAATAGATAGTGAGGAAACAAAGGGAATAATTCCTGGGAAATTGTTTGAGTATATGGTGAGTGAACGTCCCATTCTTGCGGTAGGGCCTGTAGATGCCGATATTGAAAAGATCATTAGAGAAACCAATACAGGGTCTTATTTTCTGTACCCTCAAAAAGGGGAAATTAAGGCTTACATTTTAGAGAAGTATGAACTCTTCAAAAAAGGCGAATTAAGGTCGTATCCCATTGGTTTGCAGCAGTACAGCAGGAGTGCCCTTGCAAAAAGATTGGCAAATCTAATAAAGCAGTTGTAATGGGAATTATTGTAAGCCAATCGGCCAAAAACCTTGCTACCACTTATGTTGGTTTTGGAATCGGTGCCATCAATACTTTATTTCTCTATACCAATTTTCTTACGCCCGAGTATTATGGGCTCGTTGGTTTTCTATTATCGGCTGCTAGTCTTATTTGGCCGTTAATGGCTTTTGGAGTGCACAATACCCTGGTGAAGTTTTATACTTTTTACGATTCTAAAGAAGAAAAGGACAGGCTACTGAGTGTAATCCTGCTTTTGCCGCTGGGAATTTCCCTGATATTGGGTTTGATCGGGTACTTCTCATATGACTTGCTACTCGATTATTTTTCAGACGGGGAGGGGCTTGTAAAACCTTATATCTGGCTCATTTTTGTCATTGCCCTGGCGACTTCATATTTTGAGATTTTCTTTTCGTGGGCAAAGGTGGCCTATAAAAGTGTCTTCGGAAATTTTATGAAGGAAGTTTTTCACAGGGGATGTATTTCTCTGCTTCTTCTTGCGGTTTACTTCGGATATCTTTCGGTGGAAGAATTTGTTTATGCCGTGGGTGCAGTTTTTGTGTTAAGACTGGTTCTAATGATGTTTTATGCCTTCAATTTGTACTTTCCGAAACTTAGTTTTTCATTTCCGAAGAATAAAAGTTTTATCCTGAAGTATTCTGCTTTAATTCTCATAGCAGGTTCAGTAGCAATGGTTTTACTCGATCTTGATAAAGTGATGATTGAAAGGTTTCTTCCTATTGAAATGGTTGCGGTGTATGGGATTGCGGTTTATATTTCTTCTGTAATCGCTGTTCCTTCGCGGGCGATGCACCAAATAACGTATCCAATGACGGCTACGCTGCTCAATAAAAAAGATAAAAAAGGACTTTTAGAGCTCTATGAAAAAAGTTCCCTGAATTTACTGATAATAAGCGGACTTATCTTTTTAGTGATCATTACTAATATTTCCCAGCTTTACGCCCTCATTCCCGACGAATACCAGATTAGCTATGTGATTGTAATTTTGATTAGTGCTGTGAAGCTTTACGATAACCTGCTGGGGAACAACAATAGTATTCTTTTTAATTCAGATTATTACCGCCTGGTGCTGGCCATTGGTGTTTTTCTGGCTGTGCTGGCGTTTGTTCTCAATATTTTGCTTATTCCCGTTCTCGGACTTTTAGGAGCGGCCCTGGCAACCTTTTTAGCTTTTGCCTGTTACAATACAGTAAAGTTGATCATTGTGCTCAGAAAATTTAAAATACATCCATTTTCAAAAGAGACAGCTTACAGTCTGCTTCTCATCCTGATATTTGGGTTAGGATTTTACTTCTGGGAATTTTCATGGCACCCGGTGATCAATATAGTGCTTAAATCTGGAATCATCGGAATGCTCTACGTCCTGGTGATCTATGTGCTAAAATTATCTCCCGAGATAAATAAGATCATTGTAAAGACCTTGAGACTTCCGCAGAGATAGATTTTAAGGCAGCAGGGGTATTAAAATAAAAATCTCCGGCGCTTATGCAACCGGAGATTTACCAACTAACCAACCAAACTAATTATTTAATCTCTTCCCCGAGAACTTCTGGTCTCTCTTGCAGGAGTTGAGGTTTCTGTAGCGGGATTAACCGTCTCTGCCGACCTTCTTGTCCTGCTCTCTGCCTGTACGCTTCTTTGCGGAAAAGTGTTTATTGAAGTGCTATTTCTATTTGTACTTCGTTGTTCATTCCGTACAGAACGATTTTCTGTGCGGCTTTGTCGGACTTCCTGTTGTTGAACTGCAGGAGTTTCAGTTCTTGAAGTCCTTGTTCTTTGTACTGCTTTTTCTCTTGAAGGTAACATCTGCTGAGAATCCCTGTAATTATTTCTTGCCTGCGGCACAGATACTGGGGCATTTGTAGCAGTAGCATTTTCAATTCTTTCCTGCTTCTGTGCTTCTGTCCTTCTTCCACGGTGATAGGAGGTAACCCTGTCGCCCGGTTTGTAGTAGCTCTTCTGAAAAGAATTCCTGTCAAAATGATTGTTATAATAGTACTTTTTATAGCTGTTGTACTTCATTCTGTAAGGTTCATAATACAGGCGGTAAGGCTGATTGTAAACCACAGAGAAGTTTGTAGGCCTCATGTAATAATCATGCCATGGCCTATAAATGTAATTTACATTTCTATTGTTTATAAAACCTGAAGTATGACTATACCTGTGGTAAGGATCGTAATGCACAAAGAGGTTCCCAACCCTGTTCACCATTCCGAAAGCATTATACCTTATCTGAACCCGTCCGGCCTGAATAATTCTTCCGTAGTAATCATAATAAACCGGTACATTCTCAATTTGAATTACAGCACCGTAATCGTCGTACTGTACAAAGGGACCGTAGTTATAACCGGAATTATAGCTGTAATTAATATGAGGAGAAACCCTCTGGAAATTTGCCTGTGGATGAAAGAAGAAATCAAACTGCCCATCTGGAAAAACGGCAAATTCAACCCCTCTTTCCACAAAAATGAAAGCTTCTTCATAAGCCCTGCGATCAAAATTTTCCTGTGCTTCAGGAGAGGCATTGGAGGTAACACCTACAAGCATCATTGTCAATAAGAGGTAAATTTTTTTCATGATAAATGGATTTGAGGTTAAGACCTGTGTACTCGTTAAAAAAAGTACATTAACTTATATTCAAACTACGTGCCACAAATTAGAAAACCCCGCGAACATTAAGCTCAACGGGGTTTCCAAACTAACCAACCAAAAATTATTAATTACAATCTAATTATGTAAACATTACTCTTGCAATTATTAATTCTGATTCAAAGGCTGTGCCAAGATTCTAAATTTGATCTTTTATAGTGTTAAATTCTAAGCTGGAATATATGCTTCTATAATTTTTCCTTGAGAAAAGGAGCCGTATAGGATTTTTTGTTCTTTGCTACTTCTTCAGGGGTTCCCGCAGCAATAAGTTGGCCGCCTGTGTCACCACCTTCAGGTCCCAGGTCAATAACATGATCGGCACATTTTACAAGATCCATATTGTGCTCAATTACAATTACCGAATGCCCTTTTGCTAAAAGTACATTAAATGATTTGAGTAGCTTTTGAATATCGTGAAAATGTAAACCTGTGGTGGGTTCATCAAAAATGAACAACGCCTTTTCTTTTGAGCTTCCTTTTACCAGGAAAGAAGCTAATTTGATCCGCTGGGCTTCCCCACCCGAAAGTGTAGAAGAGCTTTGCCCGAGCTGGACATAACCAAGACCCACATCCTGCAGTGGTTTTAGCTTTGCAGTAATTTTTTCTTCCCCATTTTCAGAGAAAAAAGCAACAGCATCATCAATGGTCATGCTAAGCACGTCATCTATATTCTTTCCGGCGAAGTTCACTTCTAAAACTTCCTTTTTAAAACGCTTGCCATTACAGGTTTCACAAATTAGGTGAACATCGGCCATGAACTGCATTTCAATCGTTACTTCCCCTTCGCCTTTACAGGTTTCACAACGCCCGCCATCTACATTGAACGAAAAATGCTTGGGTTTGTAACCGCGAATATCACTTAGCTTTTGATTGGAGAACAGGTTCCTAATATCGTCATAGGCTTTAATGTAGGTCACGGGGTTGGAGCGTGAAGAACGGCCAATAGGATTCTGATCTACAAATTCAATGGTGGTAACATTTCCAAACTTCCCCTCAATTCGGGTAAACTGTCCGGCTTTTTCTCCATAGCCACCAATTTCCTTGCGCAGGGCAGGATAAAGTATTTTTTTGATCAGAGTACTTTTTCCACTTCCTGAAACCCCCGTTACGGCTGTAAAAACACCTAGCGGAAATCTTACATCCAAATTTTTAAGGTTGTTCTCCCTGGCGCCTATAATGTCAACAAAGTATTTATAATCCCGTCTTTTAGAAGGAACTTTGATCTCAAGAACGTTGTTGAGGTATTGTGCGGTGAGAGAATCTGAAATAAGAATATCAGCATAGGTCCCGGCAGCAACGACTTCTCCGCCGTTGGTGCCGGCTTCAGGACCAATGTCAATAATCTCGTCTGCAGCTTTCATGATATCTTCATCATGTTCTACGACAATTACAGTATTACCAAGATCACGAAGAGATTTAAGGACTTCAATGAGCTTTAACGTATCGCGGGGATGCAATCCAATAGAAGGTTCATCAAGAATATACATAGAACCCACAAGGCTACTGCCGAGGGAGGTGGCGAGGTTAATTCGCTGAGATTCTCCTCCCGAGAGGGTGTTCGATTTTCTATTTAAAGTCAAATAATTGAGGCCTACTTTTAAAAGAAATCCAAGCCTGTTGTTTATTTCGGTAAGCAGCCTTTTTGCAATGGCGGCATCTGATTCATTTAAGTCTAAGTTTGTAAAGAAGTCGGCTATTTTATTGACCGGCATTTCTACCAGTTGGGTAATTGTAGCTCCTCCTACCTTTACATAATTAGCTTCGGGGCGCAACCTTTTTCCTTTACATACAGAACATTTTGTTTTTCCGCGATAGCGGGAAAGCATTACACGGTTCTGAATTTTATAAGCCTTGGATTCCAGGAAAGCAAAGAATTGATTTAATCCTTCAAAATACTGGTTCCCATTCCAGATAAGATCTTTTTGCTCCTGTGTGAGTTCAAAATAAGGCTTGTGAATTGGGAAATTGAATTTGTGGCTGTTATTTACCAATTGATCCCTGTACCAGCTCATGCTGTCACCACGCCACGGAAAAATGGCATTTTCGTACACCGATAAACCGGTATTGGGAATGACAAGATCTTCGTCAATACCAATCACATCTCCATAACCTTCGCATTTTGGGCAGGCACCATAAGGATTATTGAAGCTGAACAAATGCACGTTAGGCTCCAGAAAAGTCATGCCGTCAAGCTCAAACTTATTACTGAACTGCCTGATCTTACTGTCTGATAAACTTTCAATGAATAATTCCCCTTTCCCTTCAAAAAAGGCAGTTTGAGCAGCATCTCCAAGCCTATTTAAAAAATCTTCATCATCTTTCACCACAATCCTGTCTACTACAAGAAACAGGTCTTTTTCTGCTATTTTTGAAAGGTCAGCTTCATCGATCCGCAGTACATCACCTTTGTACTTTATACGGCTGTATCCCTGTTGTAGCAAAACTTTCAGTTTTTCCTGTGGCGTGCGACTTTGTTCTACATGAACAGGTGCCAAAAGTAGCATTTTTGACCCCTCAGGAAAAGATTGTACATAATTCACTACATCGGTAACAGTATCTTTTTTCACTTCCTCTCCCGAAACAGGGGAGTAGGTTCTTCCAATTCGGGCAAAAAGGAGTTTCAGGTAATCGTATATTTCCGTAGAAGTTCCAACGGTTGAACGTGGATTGGTGGAATTTACCTTTTGTTCGATTGCAATAGCCGGGGCAATCCCTTTTATAGAGTCTACCTGTGGCTTGTTCAGCCTTCCCAGGAACTGTCGGGCATAAGATGATAAACTTTCAACGTACCGGCGTTGGCCTTCGGCGTACAAGGTATCGAAAGCCAAAGATGATTTTCCCGATCCCGAAAGCCCGGTTAGAACCACCAGCTTATTCCGGGGAATTACTACGTTTATATTCTTTAGGTTATGAAGGCGTGCTCCTTTTATTATTATGTTCTCTTTTGGATCTACTCCTGAGATATCTACTTGCATACTTTATTTTGTGTTGTAACAGCAAAGGTACTCAAACTTCAAATTTTTGAGTAAGGTGTGTGGTATAATAACTGTTTCTGTGCTAACATGTTAAAAACATTAACCTTTTATTTGCATTAGTGAATTTTTTCCTTTTATATTTGCTGATATAATCTAAAATCATTTTTGCCTATTGCATAAAGTTACTTTGAACTTGTAATAACTAACCCCCAGGCCACCCCAACAGCCTGCAAAAGTAACTCTTATGGATAACGCCGAGGCAAATGATGCTTTGCTCGTAAAGAGCTATATGGAAGGAGACGAGCAGTCACTTTCTATTCTTATCAACCGTCATCAACAACGAATTTACAGTTTTATCTTTTCGAAGGTCTTTGATAAAGATGTTGCTGAAGATATCTTTCAGGATACCTTCATTAAAGTGATCAAAACCCTGAAAAGAGGAAAATACAACGAAGAAGGGAAGTTTCTTCCGTGGGTGATGCGTATTGCTCATAACCTGGTGATAGATCACTTCAGAAAAAACAAAAGGATGCCCAAGTTTGAGAACAGTGGCGACTTTAACATTTTTTCTGTGTTGTGCGATTCAGGTTTAAATGCCGAAAAACAGATCATCAAAGATCAGATTGAGGCAGATGTTCAGGAGCTAATTAAAGAATTACCTGAAGATCAACTGGAAGTGCTGGTTATGAGGATCTATAAAGACATGAGTTTTAAAGAAATTTCAGAAAGAACCGGCGTAAGTATTAACACGGCATTGGGGAGAATGAGGTATGCTTTGATCAATCTTCGAAAAGTTATTGAAAAGCACAATTTAGTTTTAACTAATTAGCACAATAAGATTAGCGTCTGGCCGTTATTATGTTACAACTTTAAAAGTTCAATAATGGCGAAACTCTACTCTCGAAAAAAATTGCAACCCATGAACCCAAAAAAGGAAACCATAAGCTTCCTTTTAAGCTATTCTAAAGCTTTAAGAATAAACACTTACAAGAAGCTGGAATTTGAATCAATTTTAAACTAATTGAACAAAAAAAGATCTGCTAACGGCGGATCTTTTTTTTGTGATATTCTTCCAAAATTGTTTTGCGGCCTATGGTTTTGGTGATGATATCCTTCTCCAGGTTCCATCCTCTTGCGGGGGAATATTCCCTGCCGTACCAAATGATTTGAAGGTGAAGCTCATTCCATAATTCCTTCGGAAAAAGGCGTTTTGCGTCCTTCTCTGTCTGTACCACATTTTTCCCGTTAGAGAGATTCCATCTGTACATGAGCCGGTGGATATGTGTATCTACAGGAAATGCCGGGATGTTGAATGCCTGGGAAATTACCACGCTGGCGGTTTTATGCCCAACGGCAGGAAGCTCTTCGAGTGCATCAATATCTTCTGGTACCTCGCCGTTGTATTTTTCAATAAGAATCTTTGAAAGGCCGTAGATGCCTTTAGCTTTCATAGGAGATAAGCCTACAGGTTTTATTATCTCCCTGATCTCTTCTTCGGAAAGTTTTACCATCGCATAAGGATTGTCTGCTCTCGCGAAGAGTAAAGGAGTGATTTGATTGACCCTAACATCTGTACTTTGCGCTGAAAGCAGCACGGCAATCAGCAGGGTATAAGGATCTTTATGATCTAATGGAATAGGGACGTTTGGGTAAATATCTGCTAAAGTGTCTATGACAAATTGAACTTTTTCCTGCTTGGTCATTAATGTGTAACTTTGAAACAAAAGTACTAATTATGACAACACTTCAACCAGGCGATAAAGCGCCCAATTTTTCAGCCACAGATCAGGAAGGGAAAAAACATACTCTGGAAGATTATAAAGGAAAAAAATTAGTCATCTTCTTTTACCCTAAAGCGAGTACTCCAGGTTGTACTGCCGAGGCTTGCAATTTGAGAGACAATTATGAAGCTTTTCAGGCTAAAGGTTATGAAATTTTAGGAGTAAGTGCCGATTCACCAAAGCGGCAGCAGAACTTTAAAGAGAAGAATAACCTGCCTTTTCCATTGTTGGCCGATGAAGACAAAGAAGTGATCAATGCCTTTAAGGTATGGGGTCCAAAGAAATTTATGGGAAAAGAATACGACGGAATTCACCGCACCACTTTTGTTATTGATGAGCAGGGTGTAATTGCTGATGTGATTTCAAAAGTAAAGACTAAAGAGCACGCGGGGCAAATCCTTTAAAGGATTAAATTAAATGGATAAGGAATAATATTATGAATGTTATTCTTTCTTCCAGATCTTCTGAAGGGTGGCAAGAGAATCACAGTTCTCGAAAAGCATTTCCAGTTCTCCTGAATCTGAATCTCCTGTCACCATATAAACTTTACAGGAATGGGGATCTGTATTGCTGCGGCTGAAATCTACATCTCCTTTATGCAGAACTCGGGTAATAGAGGCTGTATCTATTTGCAGCCTCTCAATCTCAGAAATGGCTTCCTGGGAATATGCTCTTTCCTTTATCCTAATATTCTTAAGTACGCGTGCATCGGGGCCGTAAGCGCAGGAAGTTTTTTTTCCGCTAAGAAAAAACGCAAGTATGACCAATCCTATGGCAAAACCTCCAAGGTAATAGCCGAGTCTGTGAATAAATTTCATGGAGCATTAAAAAATAAGCAGGTTGATATCTCTATAAGAAAGATCAAACCATTCAGCAATAGATTTGTTGGTTAAAATTCCGTGGTAAAAGTACAAACCATTTCGCAGACCTCTGTCAAATCTTAAGGTATTTTCAAGGCCACCCTGTTCTGCGATGTGTAGTAGATAGGGTGTAAAAATGTTGCTTATAGAAAGGGAAGCAGTTCTGGCATATCGGGACGGGATGTTAGGAACGCAATAATGAACCACTCCGTTCTTAACAAACGTGGGCTTATCGTGAGTGGTAATCTCACTGGTCTCAAAGCAACCTCCCATATCTATACTCACATCTATAACCACAGCACCTTTCTTCATGTGTTCTACCATAGTCTCGGTAACGAGGATAGGGGAACGGTTTTTCCCCCGAACAGCACCTATGACCACATCACTTCTTTTTAAAGCTTTGATGAGATTCTTTGGCTGAATGGTAGATGTATGTAAGGGCCTTCCAAGATTTGCCTGCACTGCCCTTAATCTGGTAAGGGAATTATCAAAAATCTTGACATTTGCACCCAGGCCAAGTGCAGAGCGGGCGGCAAATTCACCTACTGTACCGGCACCAAGAATGGTGACTTCAATGGGGGGAACTCCGCTAATGTTTCCAAACATAAGTCCGTTCCCAGCAGGATTATTGCTCATAATTTCGGAGGCAATAAGTATAGAAGCTGTACCGGCAATCTCACTAAGAGCCCTAACCGCCGGGTAGGAACCATCGTCATCTTTTATAAATTCAAAAGCCAGGGCCGTAATTCTCTTGGAAGCCAGCTTTTGAAAATAGGCTTTCTTTTGTGTTTTTAGCTGAAGTGCTGATATAATGGTTGTCTGCGGATTCACCATATCAAGTTCCTCGAGGGTAGGAGGTTCTACCTTAAGGATCATGGGGCAGGAAAAGACCTTCCTGGTATCTTTAGTGATTTCGGCTCCTGCCTCAGAATAATCTTTGTCACTGAATTTGGCGCCTTCCCCGGCATTGGATTCTATAAGTACTCGATGGCCATGTGCTGTCATGGCAGCTACCGCATCGGGACTAAGACAAACCCTCTTTTCCTGATAAGCGTTTTCTTTAGGGATACCAATAAATAACTGGCCTTTATGTTTATAGACTTCCAGGGTTTCTTCCTGCGGAATTAATTGTTCCCTGGTAAAGGGAGATAGCTGCTCTGTCATAATCTGTTGGTCACAAAGATAAAATTACGACATTTTTATGGAGTGAAAGAATTAGAGTTTAACGTAGTACTCTTCCTGAATTTCCCCATCTCGGGAAGTATCTTCTCTAAACGATTTGATCTCTTTATATTCTTTATCGGAAAACGGGGAGAAGGGGGAGATGTTTTCACGTTCAATTTCGGAGAGATCTATACCATAGATACGATCAAATACTTTAATCCTAATGAGGTAAACAATAGAAAGAATCAGGATAAAAAATGGAGCTAAGTAAATTAGATCGCCACTATCTAGATCAATTACATCTAAGTAAGCATCTTCATAGAAAGCAGAGATCATTTGATAAAGATACATTAATGCTGGAACTAATATAACGTGATACCACCAATGTTTGCAGGTGAAAAACCATATTATCAATAAAAGAAATGGAATTAATTTACTAAAATAAGTCCATGCAGCAGTCAATACATCTTGGTAATACTTACTCTCATAAGTAAAAAATGAATTTTCCCAAACAGGACTGCTTGGGAAAATTTCATATAAATAAAATAAATATGGGGAAAACCCTATAAATAATGCGATTAAACTACCCGTTAGTAGGAACGCGGATGAGCCTTCTATCGACGGCTGTTTTCTTAACTTCATTTTTATTGTCATTATCTGTGTTAGAAGTTACAAATAAAGTTGCTCCAAAGATAGATACGGCTAAGAAAAGGGCTTTAATTTTCATGATATAGTTTTTTAAGGTTGTGTATATTTCGATTTGTTGATACAAACCTATAAAAAACTAACCCGCTAATAATTAGTGCATTATTCGTACTTTTGCCGCCTTTTTGGAGAAATTATTTTTAAACTTTTAAAATATCATATTTTAATTAATACAGTTAAAATAATTATTAATTCGGTTAATGACCCTGAGATAATACATATATGTTAATAAAATGCAAAATATGAAAGAAAATTCTCACAGAAAATTTTCAACTTGCTATTAAAAATTTGGCGCTAAATTAACAAAACTTTAACTTCCTTAAATCATTTTCAAGTATTAAAATTTCCACTTTTTGATCCCCTTCTTCAATAAAATTTTGAATTTTTTGAGGCCATTCAATAAAATTCCAGTTGCCAGATTCAAGATATTCTTCAAAACCCATGTCCCAGGCTTCAGATTCATCATTGATTCTGTAAAAATCAAAGTGATTTACTGTTCCATTTTCAGTTTCGTAAACGTTTACAAGGGAAAAAGTTGGGCTACTGCCAGTATCTACGGCACCTAAGGCCTTTAAGAGGGCCTTTATTAAAGTTGTTTTACCCGCTCCCATTTCTCCATAGAACAATAGGGTTTTACTTCCAGATTTTTCCAGAAGTTTCCGGGCAACAGTTTCAATTTCAGATAGAAGGTAGGTTACTTCCATTCAAAAGTATTATGATTTGGGACTGTAAAGATAGTTAAAATCTTGTTACCTAGGTGATAAGACGCTAAAAGGGATGATCATTTCTTCCATTGATACTCCTCCGTGCTGAAAAGTATTTCTATAGTAGCTAACATAATGGTTGTAATTATTAGGGTATGCAAAGAAGAGGTCTCCTTTTGCAAAAATGAAGGAACTACTCATGTTAATGGCAGGAAGGTGTATAGTCTTTGGATTAGGTGCTGCCAAAACGTCTTTTTCCTCGTAAGTGAGGCTCTTTCCTGTTTTGTAACGCAGGTTAAGACTGGTTTGTTTATCACCTATCACTTTTGAGGGATTCTTTACATTAATAGTTCCGTGATCTGTAGTCACTATAAGTTTGAATCCGAGGTTTTGAGCTTGCTGGATAATCTCGAGCAGCGGGGAATTCTTAAACCAGCTTTGGGTAAGGGACCGGTAAGACTTATTAGTAGATGCAAGTTCTTTGATCACTTCCATTTCTGTCTTAGAGTGAGAAAGCATGTCAACAAAGTTGTAGACCACTACGGTAAGATCATTTTCTTTTTGGCTCTTAAAGTTTTCAACCAGTTTTTTACCGGCTTTGAGACTACTTATCTTGTGATACTCGTGTTTAATATCGCTGCCCAGTCTCTTTAGCTGTGCCTGTAGAAATTCGGCTTCATGAAGGTTTTTTCCGCCTTCGTCTGTGTCATTCTTCCATAAGTTGGGGTGGAGCTTTTCCATATCACTTGGCATAAGTCCCGAGAAAATAGCATTTCTGGCGTATTGCGTTGCTGTAGGCAGGATACTGTAAAAGGGGATTTCGAGCTCCTTCTTATAGTAGTTGTTCACTACCGGTTCAAATGCCCGCCATTGATCATATCTTAAATTATCTATTACCACCAGCAGCGTAGGCTGTTCTTTGCTTAATTCGGGAAGTATTTTTTCCCTGAACAAAGTATGTGACATGGTGGGGGCATCGGCATTCTTTTCAAACCATGCAGGATAATTCTTGTCTATGAATTTGCAAAACTGTGAGTTCGCTTCCGTTTTTTGAGATTCTAGGATCTCAAACATCCCGGTGTCTTCAATATTTTCGAGTTCCAGCTCCCAATATATAAGCTTTTGATAAAGTTCTGCCCATCCTTCAAAAGAATTGATCATGGCCATATCCATCGCGATTTTCCTAAATTCCTGTTGGTAGCTAGATGTGGTTTTTTCAGAAATAAGCCGGGAATGATCAAGGTTCTTTTTAATACTCAAAAGAATTTGATTGGGATTCACAGGTTTAATGAGGTAATCTGCTATTTTTGACCCTATAGCTTCCTCCATTATATATTCTTCTTCGCTTTTGGTGATCATTACCACCGGCACGTTTGCCTGTTTTTCCTTGATTTCTGAAAGCGTTTCCAGTCCAGATAAACCAGGCATGTTCTCATCCAGAAAGACTATATCAAAATTCTCCTTTTCTATTTCTTCTAAAGCTTCAGTCCCGCTTTGGCAGGTGTAAACTTTATAATTTTTACTTTCAAGGAATAGAATGTGAGGCTTAAGCAGGTCGATCTCGTCGTCTACCCATAATATTTTGATATCGTTCATATATGTATCTTTGTTGAGATTAATATTAAAGGACAAGATTTGCTTCCAGGAAACAAACTCAAAATTTTAAACGATCCAATTTACGGATTTATTACTATACCTAATGAGCTCCTTTTTGATATCATGGAGCACAAATACTTTCAAAGACTAAGGCGTATTTCTCAAATGGGTTTGTCATACCTGGTTTATCCGGGTGCGCATCATACGCGTTTTCACCACGCTTTGGGTTGTCTTCACTTAATGCAAAAAGCCGTGAGGGTATTGAGGCTTAAAGGTGTAGAGATTTCTGCGGAAGAGGAGGAGGCCCTTCAAATTGCCATATTGCTTCACGATGTAGGCCACGGACCTTTCTCTCATGCTATGGAGCACAGCATAGTTGAAGGGGTGAGCCATGAGACCATTTCTTTCCTTTTTATGGAAGAAATGAACCGGAAGTTTAACCAAAGATTAACTATGGCTATAGAAATTTTCCGCGGAAAATACCCCCGAAAGTTTCTTTGCCAGTTAATTTCGAGTCAAATGGACATGGATCGTCTTGACTACTTAAAACGCGATAGCTTTTATACCGGGGTGGCCGAAGGAAATATCAATAGCGAGAGGCTTATTAGTATGCTCACGGTAGTAGATAATGAATTGATGGTAGAAGAAAAGGGGATCTATTCTATTGAAAAGTTTTTGCTTGCCCGCCGCCTCATGTACTGGCAGGTTTACCTGCACAAAACCGGTGTGGTGGCAGAGCAGCTTTTAATTAGGGTGCTTCAGCGTGCCAAAGAAGTTGTTCAGTCTGGGCGCACTTTATTTGCGAGCACTGCGTTCACTTACTTTTTAAAACAACAAATTACGGCCGAAAGTTTTTCCGAAGAAACTTTACAAATCTTTGCGCGACTTGATGATTACGATATTCTTTCAGCAATGAAAGAATGGGCGAATGATGAAGATTTTGTGTTGAGCAGCTTGTGTCAAATGATCATTAACAGGGATCTTTTAAAAATTAAGCTGAAGAAAAAACCTGTTTCAGAAGAAAAAATGGAGCGCCAGCTTCAAAAAGTGATCTCGCGGTTTGGTATAAGCAGGGAAGAAGCAGCATATTTTGTGTTTAGCGGAGACATAAGTAACCTCGCCTATAAAAGAGAAGATGAAAAAATTCATATCCTCTTTAAAAGTGGGAAAATAACCGATGTAATAAAGGCTTCAGACCATTTTAATCTCAAAGCACTTTCCAGACCGGTGACCAAATTTTATATCTGTTATCCAAAACCAAAAGATTAACTCATTTTTTTTACTTTTGCCAGAATGAAGTTTACAGCAACTCAAATAGCAGGAATACTCGGGGGAGAGGTAGTAGGAGATCCCGGGGCCGAGGTTGACAGGCTTGCCAAAATTGAGGAAGGGACTGCCGGTTCCATCACATTTTTGGCTAATCCTAAATATACCTCTTTTATATATTCCACCAAAGCTACTATTACTATAGTAGGTGAAAATTTTCAGGCAGAAGATGATCTGTCTACTACCCTTATAAAGGTAAAAGATCCATATACGGCGTTTTCAAAGCTTTTGGAATACTACAATCAGGTGAAACTGAACAAATCTGGGATAGAGCAGCCAAGTTTTATTTCTGAATCGGTTTCTTATGGGGAGAACCTTTATCTGGGCGCCTTCTCATACCTGGGAGAACAGGTAAAAATTGGAAATAACGTCAAAATATTTCCCAATTCTTATATTGGAGATAATGTTCAGATTGGAGATAATGTTACGATCTTTTCGGGCGCTAAAGTTTATTCTGAAACCATAATAGGGAATAATTGTGTACTGCACGGCGGGGTAGTTATTGGTGCCGATGGTTTCGGCTTTTCACCAGATGCCGATGGTGTGTATTCAAAAGTACCACAAATTGGCAACGTTATTATAGAAGATAATGTTGATATTGGTGCCGGTACTACAATAGACAGGGCTACTCTTGGATCTACAATTATAAGAAAAGGAGTGAAGCTGGATAATCAAATCCAGATAGCACATAATGTTGAAGTAGGAGAGAATACAGCTATTGCCGCCCAGACTGGAATTGCCGGCTCATCCAAAATAGGTAAAAACTGCCTTATAGGAGGACAGGTTGGTATTGCGGGACATATTCACATTGGTAACGGAGTGAAAATTCAGGCTCAGTCAGGAATAGGTCGTAATATTAAAGATGGAGAAATGATTCAGGGTTCTCCTGCCATTGGCTATAGTGAATATAATAAAGCTTACGTACATTTTAAGAATTTACCCAAAATAGAAGACCGCTTAACCAAACTAGAAAAAAAACAATCAGATAATGGCTAAACAACGCACCATAAGTAAAGAAGTTTCTTTACAGGGAGTGGGGCTTCACACCGGTAATGAAGTCACTCTTACATTTAAACCGGCTCCAAACAATACCGGTTACTGTTTTGTAAGAACAGATATTGAAGGAAATCCTATGGTGGAAGCCGATGTTAACTATGTAGTCAACACCCAAAGAGGTACAAACCTTGAAAAAGATGGCGTTACTATTCAAACATCAGAGCACGTACTTGCAGCCTGTGTTGGTCTTGAAATTGACAATATAATTATTGAGCTTAATGCTGCTGAACCTCCTATTATGGACGGGTCTTCAAAGTTTTTTGTAGAAGCGCTTCAGCAGGCAGGTATTGAAGAACAGGAATGTGACAGGGAAGAATACGTGGTAACAGATGTTATTCGCTATCACGATGAAAAATCGGGCAGTGAAATCCTGGTGATGCCCGCCGATGAGTATCAGGTGACTACTATGGTAGATTTTGGTACAAAGGTGTTGGGCACACAAAATGCATCCCTACAAAAAATTTCAGATTTTAATACTGAAATTTCAAATGCGCGTACATTTAGTTTCCTACATGAAATTGAAACACTTTTGGAGCACGGTCTCATAAAAGGGGGAGACCTTAATAATGCTATTGTTTATGTAGACAAGGAGCTTAGCCCCGAGACTATGGATAAACTCAGGGTAGCCTTTAAAAAAGACAATATTGCAGTTAAACCTAACGGGATTCTTGATAACCTCACGCTACATTACCCAAACGAAGCAGCCAGGCATAAACTGCTGGATGTGATTGGAGACCTTGCTTTGGTAGGAACCCGCATTCGTGGAAAAGTAATTGCAAACAAGCCGGGACATTATGTAAACACGCAGTTTGCTAAAAAACTTTCTAAGATCATTAAAGCTGAAAAGCGAAATAATGTCCCAAAATATGATCTTGATAAGGAGCCTTTAATGGATGTTAATGAGATCATGAACATTCTGCCTCACCGGCCTCCTTTTATTTTGGTAGACAAGATCATTGAGTTGACCAGTGATACTGTAGTGGGTGTCAAAAATGTCACTATGAACGAACCTTTTTTTGTAGGACATTTCCCTGGAAAACCGGTAATGCCGGGTGTGCTTCAGGTAGAAGCTATGGCTCAAACCGGTGGTATACTTGCGCTTAAATCTGTGCCCGACCCCGAAAATTATCTTACCTTCTTTATGAAGATTGACAATGTCAAGTTTAAAAGACAGGTGGTGCCCGGGGATACACTAATTTTTAAGTTGGAGCTACTGGCGCCAATAAGAAGAGGAATATGCCAAATGCAGGGATATGCTTATGCTAACGGCAAGCTCGTGACTGAAGCCATTTTAATGGCTCAAATTGTAAAACAAAAATAAAAACTATGAATCAACCCTTAGCATACGTTCATCCCGGAGCCAAGATTGCAAAAAATGTAGTGATTGAACCCTTTACCACTATACATAACAATGTGGTGATTGGAGAAGGCACCTGGATAGGATCGAATGTTACTATCATGGAAGGGGCGAGGATCGGAAAGAACTGTAATATTTTTCCCGGTGCCGTTATTTCTGCTGTTCCTCAGGACAAAAAATTTAATGACGAAGATACACTTACCGAAATTGGGGATAATACTACAATTAGGGAATGTGTGACCATTAACCGTGGAACTACCGACAGGATGAAGACCAAAATTGGTAAGAACTGCTGGATCATGGCCTATTGTCACATCGCGCACGATTGTGTGGTGGGTGATAATTGTATCTTTTCAAATAACAGTACTCTGGCAGGTCATATTAATGTAGGAGACTATGTTGTGCTTGCAGGTATGGCTGCTATTCAACAGTTTTGTAGTATTGGGAGTCACGCTTTTGTAACCGGTGGTTCTTTGGTACGTAAAGATGTTCCTCCTTTCGTAAAAGCCGGAAGGGAGCCTTTGTCTTACGTAGGAGTGAATTCAATCGGACTAAGACGTCGTGGTTTTTCTACGGATAAGATCAGGGAAATCCAGGATATTTACAGGATTCTCTATCAGAAGAACTACAACAACACACAGGCTGTGGCCATCATTGAAGCTGAAATGGAAGCCACTTCCGAAAGAGATGATATTTTAGAGTTTATCAAGAATTCCCAACGCGGAATCATGAAAGGATATTTAAGTACAAATTAATAAGGCGCAAAAATGGCAAGTACAAGTGATATTAGAAATGGATTGTGTATAAGATACAACCATGACATATTTAAAGTTGTAGAATTTCTCCACGTGAAGCCGGGAAAAGGTCCTGCTTTCGTTAGAACAAAATTGAAAAGTGTAACTACAGGAAAAGTGATTGATAACACCTTTTCTGCAGGGCACAAGATCGAAGACGTAAGGGTTGAAACTCATAAGTTCCAGTTCCTGTATAATGATGGCGAATTTTACCACTTCATGAACACTGAAGATTATACCCAGATTAGACTTACCGAAAACGCGCTTGATGCACCGGGACTTCTAAAAGAGGGAGAAGTGGTTACTATTCTAATTAATACCGAAGATCAAATGCCGCTATCTGTTGAGATGCCTGCAAGTGTGATTCTTGAGGTAACCCATACAGAACCGGGAGTTAAAGGGAATACAGCAACTAATGCTACCAAACCTGCAACAGTAGAAACAGGGGCCGAAGTGAACGTTCCTCTTTTTATCAACGAAGGTGATAAGATCAAGATAGAAACCGATAAAGGTACTTACAAGGAAAGAATTAAAGAATAGTGATTAGAGATTAGAAAATCTCAAATCTCACATCTAATATCTCATATTTAACATGAAGTTCCCGCAGCAACATACCCTCGAGCAGATCGCTACAATAATTTCTTCGGAATATGTAGGTCCGGCCGATTTCCCTGTTTTGGGAATGAATGAGATCCATGTGGTGACTTCGGGAGATATTGTATTTGTAGATCATCCGAAGTATTATGACAAGGCTTTGAATTCGGCAGCGACTATTATTCTTATCAACAAAGAAGTAGAATGTCCTGAAGGAAAAGCCTTATTAATTTCAGATGATCCCTTCAGGGATTTCAATAAGCTCACCAGGTACTTTAAGCCTTTTGAAAAGGCTACTTCAAATCTGGCTTCTTCCGCAGAAATTGGAGAAGGAACGGTAGTGCAACCAACCGCTTTTGTGGGGAACAATGTAAAAATTGGTAAGAATTGTCTTATTCATGCTAACGTAAGTATTTACGATAACACAATAATTGGAGATAATGTTACCATTCATTCAGGTTCAGTTTTAGGAGGTGATGCCTTTTACTACAAGAAACGCCCCGAAGGTTATGACAAGTTGATCTCCGGAGGAAGAGTGGTGATCAAAGACAATGTAGATATTGGTGCTAATTGTACCATAGATAAAGGCGTGACCGGTGATACCACCATTGGAAAAGGTACTAAAATGGATAACCTTATCCAGGTGGGCCACGATACGGTCATTGGAGAAAATTGTCTTATTGCTTCGCAGGTAGGTATTGCAGGTGCAGTGGTTATTGAAGATGATGTGACTATATGGGGGCAGGTAGGTTTCCGAAGCGGGATTGTAGTGAAGAAAGGTGGTGTAATGATGGGGCAGGCAGGGATTACAAAATCAACTAAAGAAAATACCGTATATTCGGGAAATCCGGCAATGGAGTCGCGCGAGTGGCTTAAAGAGTTGGCACTTTTGCGCCGATTGCCTAAATTGATGGACAAAATAAACGGTTGATTATGAGCTTAACACCTAAAGATTGCGTTGCCAAATTCTACTCTTCAGATTTTTACCGAAATCCTGATTCTGTAAAAGACTATTTACACCCCGACGCACAGCTGTTTTGGAACAGTAGCGGCGGATTTCACAAGCTAGGCTATTCAGAAATTGCCGGCATGTCTAAAGAACTTTCTCAGTCTTTTGAACATTTGCGGGCCGATATTAGTCATTTGTTAAGCGATGGGGATACAGTTACCATTCGCTTCACTTACTATGTAAGAACTGTAGAGAACCCCGATGAAGAGCTGCCCATGGCACATTTTATATCTATTTGGGAATGTAAGGACGGGAAAATGTATAAAGGCCATCAAATAAGTCAGCAGGCCGATGACAGCCCTGAAAATCTGGATTCTTTCCTTCCAATTAATTAATAAAACCCTTTAGGTTTCTTTTATAAAAACCTAATTTTGCAACTGAAAAATCAAAAAATCAACTATGAGCGTTTTAGTCAATAAAGATTCAAAAATAATTGTACAAGGATTTACCGGAAGTGAAGGTACTTTTCACGCTGGTCAAATGATCGAGTACGGAACGAATGTGGTAGGTGGTGTAACTCCGGGTAAAGGAGGACAAAAACATCTTGAAAAGCCTGTTTTTAACACCGTTTCTGATGCTGTTAAAGAAACAGGAGCCGACGTTTCAATTATTTTTGTACCACCGGCTTTTGCAGCCGATGCTATTATGGAAGCAGCAGACGCAGGTATCAAGGTGATTATTGCAATTACTGAAGGTATCCCTGTTGCCGATATGATTAAAGCTGCCGATTATATTAAAGATAAAGATTGTCGTCTTGTTGGCCCTAACTGTCCTGGAGTGATTACTCCCGGAGAAGCAAAGGTGGGTATCATGCCAGGTTTTGTCTTCAAAAAAGGAAAAGTTGGGATCGTTTCAAAATCCGGAACCCTTACCTATGAAGCAGCCGATCAGGTTGTGAAGCAGGGACTTGGTATTACTACTGCCATTGGGATTGGAGGAGACCCTATTATTGGTACCACTACCAAAGAGGCTGTTGAATTGTTGATGAACGACGATGAAACCGAATGTATCGTAATGATTGGTGAAATTGGAGGTCAGCTTGAAGCCGATGCAGCGAAGTGGGTGAAAGAAAATGGTAATAAGAAGCCGGTAATTGGATTTATCGCCGGTGAAACTGCACCAAAAGGTAGGACCATGGGTCATGCAGGAGCCATTGTTGGTGGAAGCGAAGATACAGCCCAGGCTAAAAAAGCCATTTTAAAGGAGAACGGAATTCACGTTGTTGATTCTCCTGCCGAAATTGGTAAAAAAGTAAAAGAAGTTCTGGGATAATGAATATTCCGGGTCAAAAAAGTAAGAACCTCCGTGACTTGTCAAAAATGGCAGTTTTCGGAGGTTTTTCAGTCTTGACCGGTTCTTTTATTATATTTGGAAGAAATTAATCCACACCAGGAAAACAGATATTTTATCATGAAATTACTAGAAGGAAAAAATGCTATCATTACCGGTGCCAGTAGAGGTATTGGGAAAGGAATAGCCGAAGTTTTTGCGAAACACGGGGCCAATGTTGCCTTTAGCTACAGCTCGTCTGCTGAAGCTGCCAACCAGCTTGAAAAGGAACTTCAGGAACTCGGAATTAAAGCAAAAGGATATAAATCTAATGCTGCCGATTTTAAAGAAGCTGAAGAACTTGTAAAAGATGTGCTTCAGGACTTCGGAAGTATAGATATTCTGGTCAATAATGCCGGTATTACCAAAGATAATCTCCTTATGCGAATGAGCGAGGAAGATTTTGATAAGGTAGTTGAGGTGAACCTGAAGTCGGTATTCAACATGACCAAAGCAGTGCAAAGAACCATGCTAAAGCAGCGCCAGGGAAGCATTATCAATATGAGTAGTGTGGTTGGCGTTAAAGGGAATGCCGGCCAGGCAAACTACGCCGCTTCAAAAGCCGGAATGATAGGCTTCTCTAAATCTATGGCCCTGGAATTGGGATCTCGTAACATCAGGACCAATGTTATAGCTCCTGGTTTTATCGAAACCGAAATGACCGGAAAGCTCGATGAAAAGACTGTTGAAGGCTGGAGAGAGGCAATTCCGTTGAAAAGAGGCGGTACGCCCGAAGATATTGCCAATACCTGCGTTTTCCTTGCCAGTGACCTAAGTGCTTACATCACCGGGCAGGTGATCAACGTAGATGGAGGTATGCTTACCTAAATTTTATATTGAATATTGACTATTTAATATTTAATATTAAGGCTGCTTAAAAGGGCATTTTTGGAAATGAACTTTTAAGCAGCCTTTTTCTCTTGGCATTATTTGCGTACTTTTCTTTCTCTAAACTATTAAATGCCGGTTTCAACATTTTTACTTATTTTCCTCTCTTTTGTGCTTGCTTTGATAGTGGCGTTGTTCCAGTATTTTTATAAAACAAAAAGGCGGGGTTCTAAAAATGCCATTTTTGGCAGCTTACGTTTTTTGGCAATATTCGCCCTTCTGGTATTACTTATCAATCCCAAAATTAGCAGCACCCGGTATTATACCGAAAAACCAGCTTTAGTACTGGCTGTAGATAATTCTTCGTCTATTGAGGAATTTGGAGCAGGAGAAGAGGTTAAAAATTTTGCTGAAGCTATCCGTCAGGATCAGCAATTGCAGGAGAATTTTGATATAAAGATGTTTTCCTTCGGAAGAGATCTGGAACAGCATGATTCCCTGGACTTTCAAGCCCCTCAAACTAACCTTCCTGCCGTTTTTAACCGTCTTACTTCCCTCTATGAAGATCAGGTGGCACCTACAGTACTTATTACAGACGGGAACCAGACCATAGGGGAAGAGTTTACTTTTGCTGCTGAACGTTACCGGCAACCTGTACTTCCGGTAGTGGTGGGGGATACTGTGAAATATCAGGATTTAAATATCTCCAGGATCAACGTTAATAAATATGCCTTTTTGAACAATCGTTTTCCGGTGGAGCTCATGCTGAATTATTCAGGGAATTCTTCCGTAGAAACAAAGCTGGAGATTTTACAAGGCAAATCAGTGGTACATTCAGAGCAGCTTTCATTTTCTCCCCAAAATAATTCCGAAGTAATAAGGGTTGAACTTCCCGCAGGGGCAGTGGGAGTTCATAATTACCTGGTGCGCCTCGAAAAACTTGATACCGAAAAGAACCTGCTCAACAATACCCGCGAATTTGCGGTAGAAGTCATTGATGAGCGTACAAAAGTGCTTATTGCCTATTCCGTTTTACATCCTGATCTGGGAGCGCTTCAAAATGCCATAGAAGCTAATCAGCAAAGGGAAGTAGTGCTTCAACCCATTACTCAGGTTGCAGACATTAAAGGTTATCAGCTTGTAATACTGTATCAACCCGATTACAGGTTTAAACCGTTGATGGATGGACTTCAGGAACAAAATCAGAATTATTTCCTCATAACAGGACCAAAAACCGATTGGAATTTTCTTAATCGGCAGCAGGATCTTTTTAAGCAGGAGCTTACAAATCAGTCCGAAGAATTTTTCCCGGTTTGGAATGAAAATTTTAAAGCCTTCCAGACAGAGGATATTGGGTTTTCAGATTTCCCGCCACTTGAAGGAAGCTTCGGAGATTTTAATGCTCCCGAAACTCTGGACGTTTTACTTAGCAGGGAAGTACAGGGGGTGAATACCGGTACACCTTTAATGGGAGTGACCACAGCAGGAGATTCAAAAGTTGCATTTTTGTTTGGGGCAGATATTTGGCGCTGGCGGAGTGTGGTTTTTAGAGAAACAGGATCGTTTGAAAAATTCGATGACCTCATAGGGAAATTGGTGCAGTTCCTCGCTTCAAAAGGCAGGCAGGACAGGTTACTGGTTCAATATGAACCGCTTTATAATGGCACCGAAGAAGTTATTATTGCAGCAGATTATTTTGATCAAAGTTACATTTTTGATCGGCGTGCAAGGCTTGAGATTCAGGTAGAAAATTCGGAAACAGGAGAACAGCGGCAAATTCCCTTATTGCTTAATGGCAGTTCTTACAAAGTAGATCTAAGCAGCCTGCTAGCAGGAGATTACAACTTCAGGGTAAGCGCGGCAGGTGAAGGTTTATCACGGTCGGGCAGTTTTAGGATACTCGATTTTGATGTTGAAAAGCAGTTTGGAAGAGCAAATTTAGAGGGGCTTCAGCAAATTGCAGATCAAAGAGGGGGGCAGGTTTATTTTCTGCAGGAATTTCAGCAGCTCAAGAACGATTTATTATCCAACGATTCTTACGCTACAGTCCAGAAAAGCCGTGAAAAGAACGTATCTTTGATTGACTGGAAATATTTACTGGGAATCATTGTTTTAGCCCTTGGTGCTGAGTGGTTCTTAAGAAAATATTACGGCCTTATTTAAATTCTTATTATTTATTAGTTATGGACAGATTGCCCAAAATTGGCCTGCCAATTCTCTTTGCAGGAATTATCTTAGTTATTCTAATTGCTAAATCTACAATCACTATAAATTCGGGAGAAGCAGGAGTGCTTTACCAGACTTTTGGTGGTGGTGTGGTAACAGATGAACCCCCGCTTGGTGAAGGTTTTCACTTTGTAGCACCCTGGAACAAGGTTTTTGTTTATGAAGTGCGTCAACAATCTCTTGATGAGAAAATGCAGGTACTCTCTTCAAATGGTCTCGAAATAAAACTGGATGCCTCAATTTGGTTTGAGCCAGATTATGAAGATCTTGGATTGTTGCATAAAGAACGGGGTGAAGCTTACGTTCAAAGGGTATTGCAACCTGCGGTGCGATCTGCAGCACGGGCTGTAGTGGGTAGATATAATCCGGAGCAGCTTTACGCCAGTAAGAGAGAAGCCATACAACAGGAAATTTTTGAAGAAACTCAAAAACTACTTAAGGACCAATATGTGCAGGTAAACGAAGTATTAGTGCGTGATGTTTCTCTGCCTGCCACTATTAAAGAGGCAATTGAGCGAAAGCTACGCCAGGAACAGGAATCTCTTGAGTATGAGTTCCGTCTGACAAAAGCCGAGCAGGAAGCCGAAAGACAGCGTATTGATGCCGAAGGTAAGGCTCGTGCCAACGAGATTCTTAATGCATCTTTAACTCCGTTAGTATTGCGTGAAAAAGGTATTCAGGCTACTGTAGAACTGGCTAAATCGCCTAATGCAAAAGTAGTGGTGATTGGTTCGGGAGACGACGGTATGCCATTGATTTTAGGAGATAACTAAATTTTTTAAAGAATTGCTTCCTGAAATTGAAATAAAAATATATTTTTGTATCACACAATGAAAGCACAACAACTACATCATCATCATTCTCATTCATTCGCTCTTGCGAGGTGAGATTGATATGTGTATAATCCATATTTCAAAAACCCGTTTGAGCAGCTCAAACGGGTTTTTTTATTCCCCTTGGTCTGCCTGAACATAAAATCAACTAAAATGAACAGAATTAGAATTGCAGTACAAAAGTCGGGTAGATTACACGATGATTCCCTTAAGCTCTTAAAAGACGCCGGAATTTCTATTGATAACGGGAGAGAACAACTCAAGGCAACTTCAGGCAACTTTCCTCTCGAAGTGTTTTATTTACGCAATGGAGACATTCCGCAATATCTACGGGATGGGGTGGTTGACGCTGCCATTATTGGCGAGAATGTACTTGTTGAAAAAGGGGAAGATATTATAGTGGCCGAAAAACTTGGTTTCTCAAAATGCCGGGTTTCCCTTGCCGTACCTAAATCGGCTAAATATTCGGGTGTAGAAGATCTACAGGGCGCCAGGATCGCAACTTCATATCCTAACACGGTAAGAGATTACCTCTCAAAAAAGGGAGTTACAGCCGATCTTCACATTATTAATGGCTCGGTAGAGATTGCACCAAATATTGGCCTGGCCGATGCTATTTGTGATATTGTTTCCAGTGGGAGCACGCTCTTTAAGAACAACTTGAAGGAAGTAGAAGTAATGCTGAAAAGTGAAGCAATTTTGGCAGTTTCGCCCGAAATTTCTTCAGAAAGAAAAGAGGTTCTTGAAAAGTTGCAGTTCAGGATCAAAGCTGTTTTACGCGCCCGTAGTTCGAAGTATATTCTTATGAACGTTCCAAATAGCAAACTTGACGCTGTAGTTAAATTGCTTCCGGGAATGAGAAGTCCTACGGTACTGCCTTTAGCCGAAGAGGGCTGGAGTTCACTGCACACAGTAATTTCAGAAGAAAGGTTCTGGGAAGTGATAGATGAGCTAAAGCAAAATGGTGCCGAGGGAATTCTTGTTGCACCCATCGAAAAAATGGTACTCTAAATCTGAAATAATGAAGAAATTTTTTAATCCGCAAAGACAGGAATGGGAAGCAATACTCGAGCGACCAACCAAAACTGTCGCAGATATTGAACAAATTGTCGAACAGATTTTCAGGGAAGTAAAAGCCGGAGGTGACGCAGCCGTTAAAAATTATTCCGAACTTTTTGACGGGTATAAATCTGATGCTTTTGAAGTTACTTCTGAAGAAATAAAGAAAGCATCAGCTGCAGTTTCCGAAGAACTTAAAGCCGCTATAGATCTGGCCAAAGAAAATATCCGGAAGTTTCATGCCGCTCAGAAAACATCACCTGTTTCAGTTGAAACGGTTTCGGGGGTAGCGTGCTGGCAGGAGAAACGGCCTATCCAGAAAGTGGGCTTGTATATTCCGGGTGGTACAGCGCCTTTGTTTTCTACGATATTGATGCTTGCCGTACCTGCGCAAATTGCAGGCTGTAAAGAGGTGGTTCTTTGTACGCCGCCTGCAAAAGATGGTTCTGTGAACCCCGCGATCCTTTACACCGCACAACTTTGCGGGATAAAGAAGATTTATAAAGTGGGAGGAATTCAGGCTGTTGCAGCCATGACCTTTGGCACACAGAGTATTGATAAGGTCTACAAGATCTTTGGCCCGGGAAACCAGTATGTTACCGTCGCTAAACAAATGGCTACCAAGTATAATGTGGCGATAGATATGCCTGCCGGCCCTTCGGAATTACTTGTGGTAACCGATGCGTCTGCCGATGCAGCTTTTGTAGCTTCCGATTTACTCTCACAGGCCGAACACGGAACCGATAGTCAGGTGGTGCTTGTATCTCTTTCAAAAGCACTTCTGGAAGAGGTAGCTTCTGAAATTGAAAAGCAGCTCGAAGAACTTCCGCGGAAGGAGACTGCACAGGCAGCAATAGCACACTCCAGGTTTATTTATATGAATTCTGAAGAGAAAGCACTCGAACTTATTGATGAGTATGCTCCCGAACATTTGATTATCTGCACCTCAAATCCCGATTTATTTGTGGAAGGTATAAATAATGCAGGTTCTGTATTTATTGGAAACTATACGCCCGAAAGTGCCGGAGATTATGCTTCGGGCACAAATCACACGCTTCCAACCAATGGATATGCGAAACAGTACAGTGGCGTAAATCTGGACAGTTTCACCAAAGCCATTACTTTTCAGAAGATCTCTTCGGAAGGAATCCAGAAGATTGGGCCTTCCATCGAATTAATGGCAGAGGCTGAAGGTTTACAGGCGCACAAAAATGCTGTGACTCTAAGGTTAAAGAAATTAAAAGCTTCGGGTAATGAGTAATAGTTTTGATCTCAACAGTTTGGTGCGGGCAAATGTCCTGAAAATGAAACCTTATTCTTCGGCAAGGGACGAGTACAAAACTGACGGCCGAAAAATGACATTTTTGGATGCCAATGAAAATCCTTTTGAGAATGGCGTAAACCGTTATCCCGATCCGCAGCAGGGAAAGCTGAAGCAGCTGCTTGCCTCTCAAAAAGGTGTTTCTGGGAATAAAATTTTGTTAGGGAATGGAAGCGATGAAGTGCTGGATCTTATTTTCAGAACCTTTTGCCAGCCCCAGGTAGATAATGTGATCACCCTGCCACCAACTTACGGAATGTATAAAGTTTTGGCAGGCCTTAATGAAATTGAAGACAGGGAGGTGGTTCTTAAAACCGACTTTCAGCCCAATGTTGAAACTATTCTTGAAAGAGTGGATGGGCAGACGAAGCTTATTTTCCTTTGCTCTCCGAACAATCCCACCGGCAATTCATTTTCGGAAGCTTCCGTAGAAAAGATCCTCAAAAATTTTAATGGATTGGTGGTCATTGATGAAGCTTATATAGATTTTTCAGCCGAAAAAAGTTGGCTTCAGCGGTTAGAAGAATTTCCGAACCTGGTGATCACGCAAACATTATCCAAAGCTTATGGGCTTGCCGGAATAAGGTTGGGGATCTGCTATGCTTCCGAAGAAATTATTGGAATACTAAATAAAATTAAGCCGCCTTATAATGTGAACGAGCTTACTCAAAAACGAGCACACGATCGATTGTCCAGGCCCGAAGAGGTGAGCCGGGAGGTTGAGGCGATTCTTCAGGAGAGAGAGTCGCTGCGTACTAACCTCTCAAAAATGGCATTTGTGAAGGACATTTTTCCGTCAGATGCTAATTTTTTACTGGCCAGAGTAGATGATGCTGCCGGGAAATATGAGCAGTTGCTCAAAGCCGGGGTGGTGGTACGCAACCGCAGTAACCAGGAACTATGTGAGAACACCCTAAGGTTTACGGTGGGAACGCCTGAAGAAAACAGGGAATTAATTAAGAAATTAACGCAACTTGAAGCATGAAAAAAGTATTATTTATAGACCGCGACGGCACCATTGTTTTAGAACCCAATGATTTTCAATTGGACAATTTTGCCAAGCTGGAGTTTTATCCCGAAGCATTTCAATACCTGTCAAAAATAGCAAAAGAGCTGGATTATGAGCTGGTAATGGTGACGAATCAGGATGGTTTGGGTACAGATTCCTTTCCTGAAGATACTTTTTGGCCGGTGCAAAATTTTATTCTGAAGGCTTTTGAGAATGAAGGGGTGAAATTTTCAGAAATAGTGATTGACCGCACTTTTCCTGAAGATAAAGCGCCGACAAGAAAACCCGGTACCGGACTTTTAAAGGCGTATTTTGATGCTGAAAAATACGATCTAAAAAACTCATTTGTTCTTGGAGATCGCCTTACAGATATGGAACTGGCAAAAAACCTGGGTGCAAAAGGGATTTTTATAACAGGTCATGAAGAATTGGGGAGCGGAGAAATTTCAGTTAAAAAGGAAGAGCTTCAAAAAGATATCCGGTTAGAAACGAATTCATGGAGGGCCATTTATGAGTTTTTAAAACTGGAGGCTCGCACTGCTTCCATCAGCAGGAAAACCAATGAAACCGATATTTTTATCAATCTGAACCTCGACGGTACCGGACAAAGCAACATAGATACCGGAATCAAATTCTTTGATCACATGCTCGACCAGATTTCGCGACATGGGCAAATGGATCTGGAAATTACTGTAAAAGGTGATCTTGAGGTAGATGAGCACCACACCATAGAAGACACGGCGATTGCATTGGGTGAGGTCTTTTCGAAGGCTTTAGGTAACAAGCTGGGAATAGAACGCTATGGTTTTGCACTGCCCATGGATGACTGCCTGGCGCAGGTTGCGATTGACTTTGGCGGAAGAAACTGGCTGGTTTGGGAAACTGAATTTAAAAGAGAAATGATAGGGGCCATGCCCACAGAAATGTTCTACCATTTTTTCAAATCCTTTACCGATGGAGCAAAGGCAAACCTAAACATCAAAGCTGAGGGCACTAATGAACACCACAAAATAGAAGCTATTTTTAAGGCTTTTGCCAAAGCAATTAAGGTAGCGGTAAAAAGAGATCCCGATAAAATGATCCTGCCGTCAACAAAGGGAATGCTTTAATTAGAATTGAGATTTTAGATATGAGTATTGAGAAAAGTAAGGCTTCAGAAAAAATTGTGATCATTGACTACGGCGCTGGTAATATTCAGAGTATAAAGTTTGCTTTGGAAAGACTCGGTTACACCGGAGTGTTGAGCAGCGATGCTGAAGAAATAAAGTCGGCAGATAAGGTCATTTTTCCGGGAGTGGGAGAGGCGAGTTCAGCCATGAAAAAGCTGAAAAGTACTGGATTGGATACATTAATTCCGCAGCTAAAACAACCGGTACTGGGTATTTGCCTGGGAATGCAGTTAATGTGCAACTGGTCTGAAGAAGGTGATACGGAGGGTCTGGGGATTTTTGATGTGGATGTGATCCACTTCGAGAAAACCCTGAAGGTGCCGCACATAGGCTGGAACCGGATAAAGGAGCTCAAAAGTGATATTTTTGAGGGGATAGCAGAACAGGAGTTCGTTTATCTGGTGCATAGCTTCTACGCTCCCGTTTGTTCTGAAACTATTGCCAAATGCGACTACGGAGTGAATTATTCTTCTGCACTACAAAAAAATAACTTTTACGGAGTACAGTTTCACCCGGAAAAAAGTAGCGAAGCAGGAGAGAAAATTCTGAAGAACTTTTTAAAAATTTGAAGATGAGGGCCTCTCGACTCCCGGCCGGCCAGCAGGCGGGCGCTCGAGGTGACACAGGTTTGTTCTCAATACTCACTACTAAATACTAACTACTATGAAAATAATACCTGCCATAGACATCATTGACGGGAAATGCGTAAGGCTTTCACAGGGTGATTACAATTCAAAAAAGATTTATAATGAGAATCCGTTGGAGGTGGCGAAGCAATTTGAAGGTCACGGGATCAAATATTTGCACCTCGTAGATCTTGACGGTGCCAAATCAAAACATATCGTAAATTATAAAATCCTTGAACAAATTGCTACAGGAACTGATCTTCAGATTGACTTTGGCGGCGGACTAAAATCGGATAAAGATCTTGAGATTGCCTTCAATAGTGGAGCTTCTCAAATCACTGGTGGAAGTATAGCCGTAAAGGATCGCGAGACATTTTTGTCCTGGTTGGAAAAGTACGGAAGCGAAAAGATCATTTTAGGGGCAGATGCAAAGGACGAAAAAGTGGCCGTGAGTGGTTGGCTGGAAGACTCGAAAGAAGATTTGCTGCCATTTATTCAGAAGTATTCTGAAAATGGAGTGCAATATGTGATCTGTACCGACATTGCCAAAGATGGAATGTTACAGGGGCCTTCTTTTGAATTGTATCGAAAAATTCTGGGTGAAATTCAGGACGTGAAATTGATCGCTTCGGGAGGAATAGCTGAATTTGATGATCTTCCAAAGCTGCAGGAAATTGGGTGTGAAGGTGCTATTTTAGGAAAGGCGATCTATGAAAATAAAATCAGTCTAAAGCAACTGGAAGAATTCATTGGATAAAATTCCAAATTCCAAGCACCAAATTCCAGGCTTCAAATTCCAGGCTTCAAATTTGAAATGTGAAGAGGATAATGTGCCGATAGAATAAAATTATAAAAATAGAGTCACGAGTTCAACTCAGTACTCAATTCTAATTACTCAATACTATAAAAATGTTGACAAAAAGAATAATTCCCTGCCTGGATATCAAAGATGGAAGGACCGTTAAGGGAGTAAATTTTGTGAGTTTACGAGATGCTGGAGATCCGGTGGAGCTTGCTGAAATTTATTCAAAGTCGGGCGCAGATGAGCTTGTGTTCCTGGATATTTCAGCAACTGAAGAAAAAAGAAAGACTCTTGCAGAACTGGTTAGAAAAGTGGCTGCTACCGTTAATATTCCGTTCACTGTTGGCGGCGGAATATCTTCAGTAGAAGATGTGGATGTGCTGCTGCAAAATGGAGCCGATAAAGTATCTATAAATTCTGCCGCAGTAAAAAATCCTGAACTTATAAATGAACTGGCAGCAAAATTCGGCAGGCAGTGTATTGTTGTGGCTATAGATGCCAGGCAGGTACAGGGCAAATGGCTGGTACATCTGGTAGGTGGAAAAGTCCCGACAGAAATTGACCTTTTTGACTGGGTTAAAGAAGTTGAGGAACGCGGGGCAGGGGAAATCCTTTTTACCTCTATGGATCACGATGGTACTAAGGCAGGATTTGCTAATGAAGCCCTTGCAAAGATCTCAGAAATGGTAAGTATCCCGGTAATTGCTTCTGGTGGTGCAGGAAATAAAGAGCATTTTTGTGAGGCTTTTATAAAAGGAAAAGCCGATGCTGCTTTGGCGGCCAGTGTTTTTCATTTCAAAGAGATTGAAATCAAAGATTTAAAACAGGAAATGAAGGAAAAGGGAATTGAAGTTAGAATTTAATGTTTAGTAATTAGACCTCACAGGTTTTAAAAACCTGTGAGGTCTAATTACTAACCTGATAACCCACCACGATTATAAAAATTAAAAAAAAATGAAAATAGATTTTTCAAAAGATAAAGACGGTTTAGTGCCTGCCATTATTCAGGATGCGGAGACGAAGAATGTGCTCATGCTGGGATATATGAATGAGGAAGCTTTGCAGAAAACTAAAGAGATCAAAAAAGTGACATTTTACAGTCGTAGCAAACAGCGACTTTGGACTAAAGGGGAAGAAAGTGGCAACTTTCTTCATCTGGTAGAAATGAAAGTTGACTGCGACAACGATACGTTGTTGGTTTCTGTTCATCCTGAAGGCCCCACCTGTCATAATGGAACCGATACCTGTTGGGGAGAAAAAAATGCTTCAGAAATGACATTTTTGAATACCCTGGAAGAAGTGATCTCAGACCGACGATCAAATCCGGCAAATGAAAAGAGCTATGTGGCTTCATTATTCAGAAGCGGCATAAACAAAATCGCCCAGAAAGTTGGAGAGGAGGCAGTGGAAGTTGTAATTGAATCTAAAGATAATAATGATGACCTGTTTCTCAATGAAAGCGCCGATCTCTTGTTCCATTATTTGATCCTGTTGCAGGCCAAAGGCTACAAGCTTAATGATGTTATTGAAGTTCTAAAGTCAAGACACAGCAAATAAAAATAGCCTGTGATGTGGATCACAGGCTATTCTAATTATTCATTGGATTCTATTTAGAGTCTTCGGAATTCTTCTCTTTTTTGGTCTTTTCGACCTTGATCGTCAATTCATTTTTCTCTTCATCCAGATCCATAAAGACCTTATCTCCTTCAGAGATGTGCGAGGTGATTATTTCCTCGGCTAATGCGTCTTCAATGTACTTCTGAATAGCTCTATTCAACGGCCTTGCCCCATATTGCTTATCAAAACCTTTTTCAGCAATATAGTCTTTGGCTTTTGGACTTAACTCAAGATTGTAACCTAAAGCTCCAATTCTTCCGAAGAGTTTTTCGAGCTCAATATCGATGATCTTGTGGATATCTTCCTGCTCAAGAGGATTGAAGATCACTACGTCATCAACACGGTTAAGAAACTCGGGCGCAAAGGCTTTTTTCAGTGCACTTTCAATCACACTACGGGCGTTCTCGTCTACCTGAGATTTCTTCGCCGAGGTGCCAAATCCGACTCCCTGACCAAAATCCTTCAGTTTTCTTGCTCCAATGTTAGAGGTCATGATGATAATGGTATTCCTAAAGTCGATCTTACGACCTAAACTGTCAGTTAAATATCCGTCATCAAGAACCTGTAGCAACATGTTGAAAACATCGGGGTGAGCTTTTTCCACCTCGTCTAGCAGGATCACTGCATAAGGTTTACGTCTCACTTTTTCAGTAAGCTGTCCGCCTTCTTCGTATCCTACATATCCCGGAGGTGCACCAATTAACCTGCTCACCGCAAATTTTTCCATGTACTCACTCATGTCGATACGTATCAGCGCATCTTCATTGTCGAACAGCTCACGCGAAAGTATCTTCGCCAACTGAGTTTTACCTACCCCTGTTTGACCAAGGAATATAAATGAACCAATTGGTTTGTTAGGGTCTTTAAGACCTGCACGGTTACGCTGTATGGCTTTCACCACTTTTCCAACCGCATCATCCTGGCCAATAACCTTTCCTTTAATTAATTCAGGTAACTTGTACAGTTTGTTGATCTCGGTTTGGGCGATCCTGTTTACCGGTACGCCTGTCATCATAGATACTACATCGGCAACATTATCTTCTGTTACGGTTTCCCTGTGCAGTTTAGATTCTTCTTCCCAACGTGCCTGGGCCTGGGCAAGATCTTTCTCTATGTTTTTCTCATCATCGCGTAATTTTGCAGCTTCTTCGTATTTCTGCTTTTTTACGACTGTATTTTTAAGTTCCCTTACTTCTTCAAGCTTGCGCTCAAGTTCAAGGATCTGTTTTGGCACATCAATGTTGGTGATGTGAACACGAGAGCCTGCTTCATCTAGCGCATCTATAGCTTTATCTGGTAAAAACCTGTCGGTCATGTACCTGCTTGTTAGCTTTACGCAAGCTTCAATAGCTTCATCGGTATAGGTAACATTATGGTGTTCTTCGTATTTATCCTTGATGTTGTTAAGGATCTCAATAGTTTCTTCAATAGTAGTAGGTTCTACGATCACTTTTTGGAAACGACGTTCTAAAGCACCATCTTTTTCAATATACTGCCTGTACTCATCGAGAGTAGTAGCACCAATACATTGAATTTCACCTCTTGCTAATGCTGGTTTGAACATGTTGCTGGCATCGAGACTTCCTGTAGCGCCACCGGCACCTACAATGGTATGGATCTCATCAATGAAAAGAATAATATCGTCATTCTTCTCCAGCTCGTTCATTACAGCTTTCATCCTTTCCTCAAACTGGCCGCGGTACTTGGTGCCTGCCACTAAACTGGCAAGGTCAAGTGTTACAACACGCTTATCAAAAAGGATCCTTGATACCTTCCTCTTTACAATTCTAAGGGCAAGACCTTCAGCAATGGCCGATTTTCCTACTCCGGGTTCTCCAATAAGAAGCGGGTTGTTCTTTTTTCTTCGGCTCAAGATCTGTGAAACGCGTTCAATTTCTTTCTCGCGGCCTACAACAGGATCAAGTTTATCAAGCTCTGCAAGTGCAGTTAGATCCCTTCCGAAGTTATCCAGAACGGGAGTTTTGGATTTCTTTGTTGATTTTCCGGGGGTACCGGCAAAAGGATTGCTCTTTCCGGCGTCGTCTGAAGTTGCGTCTTCATCTGAAAATGATTCGGCAGTAGGAGCATCCATATAATCATCATCATTGGTGATCATATATTTGAACTGATCTTTAACTCCGTCATAATCTACTTTAAGCTTATTGAGGAGCTTTGTAGTAGGATCGTTTTCGTTTCTCAAAATGCACAACAGCAGGTGAGCTGTATTAATAGAAGTGCTTTGAAAAAGCTTGGCTTCCAAAAATGTGGTTTTAAGGGCTCTTTCTGCCTGGCGGGTTAAATGAAGGTTTCTCTTCTCGTTAGACTCTACAGCTACATCGGGGTTAGCCGGGCTAAGAATCTCTACTTTTCTTCTTAAATGAGTGAGGTCAACATCCAGGGCGTTAAGTATATTAATGGCTTTACCATCACCGTCCCTTAGAAGACCCAGCATTAAATGCTCTGTACCTATAAAGTCATGACCAAGCCTTAGGGCTTCTTCCTTGCTGTAGGCAATCACATCTTTTACTCTTGGTGAAAAATTATCATCCATGTTAATTCCTTTCTCTCTTGATTATATTTATTCAGGTTTCAAAAACCGTACCCGATTCTTTTTGTTCGTTTTTTATGAAGTAAAGCTAATTGACGAATTTGCTTCAATAAAACAAAGCAGAATGTAATGAACTTATTAACCAAGCACAACTAAAAATTTGTTAATAAAATACAAGAAAACCTCAATGAATAGTGCGCCCGGGTGGGGCAAAATGCGTAAATTGGCACGTTAGATTTTTGAACCAAAATAACAGATATTTATGGCTGAAGGAGAAAAGTTAATTCCTATCAATATTGAAGATGAAATGAAGTCGGCCTACATTGATTATTCAATGTCGGTCATTGTGTCACGTGCACTGCCAGACGTGCGTGACGGTTTGAAACCGGTGCATCGCCGGGTATTATATGGAATGTATGAACTGGGGGTACTATCCAACAGGGCTCACAAAAAATCTGCAAGAATTGTAGGGGAAGTACTTGGTAAGTTTCACCCGCATGGGGATTCTTCTGTTTACGACACTATGGTGCGTATGGCCCAGGAGTGGAGTTTGCGTTATATGTTAGTTGACGGCCAGGGTAACTTTGGTTCAGTTGATGGCGATAGCCCGGCTGCCATGCGTTATACCGAAGCCAGGATGCGTAAAATAAGTGAAGATATGTTGGCCGATATTGACAAGGAAACTGTTGATATGCAGCTTAACTTTGATGATACTATCCACGAGCCTACAGTTTTACCTACACGTATTCCCAATCTCCTTGTGAACGGTGCCAGTGGTATTGCTGTTGGTATGGCGACAAATATGCCGCCTCACAACCTTTCAGAAGTTGTTGACGGTGTAACAGCCTATATTGAGAATAATGACATTGAAATAGACGAACTGATTGAGCACGTAAAGGCTCCCGATTTTCCTACAGGCGGAACCATTTATGGCTATGACGGTGTTCGTGAAGCCTTTAAAACAGGGCGTGGCAGGGTTGTTATTAGAGCCAAAGCTTATACTGAAGAAGTTGCAGGCAAAGAGGCTATTATTGTGACTGAGATCCCTTACCAGGTCAATAAGGCTGAAATGATCAAAAAAACCGCCGAACTGGTTAATGAAAAGAAAATAGAAGGTATTTCTTTAATTAGAGATGAGTCAGACCGAAATGGGATGCGCATCGTCTATATATTAAAAAGAGATGCTATCCCCAATATTGTTCTAAACTTACTTTATAAGCACACCGCACTTCAAAGTTCCTTTAGTGTGAATAACATTGCACTGGTAAACGGGCGTCCTCAAATGTTGAATTTGAAGGATATGATCTATCATTTTGTGGAGCATCGTCATGAAGTTGTGGTACGCAGAACAGAGTATGAGCTAAGAAAAGCTGAAGAGCGGGCACATATTCTTGAAGGTTTGATTATTGCTTCAGACAATATTGACGAGGTTATTGCCTTGATAAGAGCTTCGAGTAATGCTGATGAAGCTCGTACTAAGTTAATTGAGCGCTTCGAACTAACCGAGATACAGGCTAAGGCTATTGTTGAGATGCGTTTAAGACAGCTTACAGGTCTTGAGCAAGATAAACTTCGTGCTGAGTATGAAGAGATCATGAAGACCATTGAAGATCTTAAAGATATTCTTGCCCGTAAGGAACGAAGGATGCAGGTGATAAAAGATGAAATGCTTGAGGTCAAGGAAAAATACGGAGATGAAAGACGCTCTGTTATTGAGTATGCCGGTGGAGACCTTAGCATGGAAGATATGATTCCAGATGAGCAGGTAGTGATAACTATTTCTCACGCAGGCTATATTAAAAGGACTTCTCTTACAGAATATAAAACCCAAAACAGAGGAGGAGTAGGACAAAAGGGTTCTACAACAAGAACTGAAGACTTCCTTGAGAACCTGTTTATTGGTACTAACCACCAGTATATGTTGTTCTTTACTGAAAAAGGTAAGTGTTTCTGGATGAGGGTGTTTGAGATTCCTGAAGGAAGTAAAACTTCAAAGGGTAGAGCGATTCAGAATTTGATCAACCTTGAACCCGATGATAAGCTTAAAGCATTTATTTGTACTAAAGACTTAAAAGACGAACAGTACATCAATAGCCATTATGTGATGATGGCTACCAAGAAAGGGCAGGTGAAGAAAACTTCTCTTGAACAGTATTCAAGACCCCGAACAAATGGTATTAATGCAATTACCATTCGCGAGGGCGATGAACTTCTTGAGGCAAGACTAACTACAGGAGAAAGTCAGGTGATGCTGGCTTTAAGGAGCGGAAAAGCCATTAGGTTCGACGAGAGTAAAACCCGACCTATGGGTAGGAATGCTTCTGGAGTAAGAGGTATAACCCTTGCCGATGATAACGATGAGGTGGTAGGTATGATCACTATAGAGAACCCGATGGAAGAAACTGTACTGGTTGTTTCTGAAAACGGTTACGGAAAACGTACTTATATAGATGATCCTGAAGATGGAGAACCAACTTATAGAATTACAAACCGTGGAGGTAAAGGTGTTAAAACCATTTCTATAACCTCTAAGACAGGTAGTCTTGTGGCTATTAAAAGTGTTACAGATCTTGATGACCTTATGATCATCAATAAATCTGGACTTGCTATTAGAACATCTGTTTCAAATCTACGGGTAATGGGACGTGCAACCCAGGGTGTTAGGTTAATTAACCTTAAAAATAATGACTCTATTGCTGCAGTGGCTAAAGTGATCAATGAAGAAGAAGATGTTGAGGATGTAGCTGGTGACGCAACCCCCGAAGCGACTGATCAAAATCAGGATGGCACAACTATTGCGAATGACAGTGAGGAATAATTTTAAATCAAAACCAAAAAAGATGAAAACCAGAATTTTAACGGCAGCATTCGCTATGTTTACTGTCGTATCATTTGCCCAAAAGAAGGAAATCAAGCGAGCCGGTAAAGCGGTTGAGAAAGGAGAATATCAGGAAGCTAAGAATTACCTTCAGCAGGCAGAAGCACAGTTAGCTAGCGCTGACGAGGATGAAAAAGCTGATTTCTACCTTTACAGAGGATATGCATTGGTAGGAAACGGAGAAAATGTGGCTACTGCCGACTTAATGGCAGCTTCTGAAGCAATGAAAAAAGCTAAGGAACTTGGTCATGATGAGGCAGAGCAGGGAATGGCTGCAGTAAGTAATGCCCTGGTAAATGCAGCTATTACAGACCAAAATGCTCAAAATTTTTCAGATGCCTCCAAAAAACTGGAAGCGAGTTTTAGAATGAGTAATCGTGACACCGTGTATCTTTATTATGCAGCATCTAATGCTGTAAATGCACAAGATTACGATGAAGCTTTAAGATATTATAAGGAGCTTCAGGATCTTGGTTTTACAGGAGAAGAAACTATCTATACCGCAGTAAACAAAGAAACCGGCGAAGAAGAGAGAATGGCTTCCAAAGAGCAGAGAGACCTTTTTGTAAAATCGGGTAATTACATTAATCCTCAGGATAAGAAAGAGGAATCTAAAGAAGGAGAGATCGCTAAGAACATTGCCTTAATCTACATTGAAAAAGGTGACAATGAAAAGGCGGTTGCGGCAATGGAAAGAGCCAAACAGGCAAATCCTAATGATGCAAGCCTTATGCAGGCAGAAGCAGATATGTACTACCGAATGGGAGACATGGCAAAATACCGCGAAATTCTTGAAGAAGTTGTAAATCAAAATCCAAATGATGCCACTCTATATTATAACATGGGAGTAAGTTCAGCAGAACTTGGAGAAAAAGAACGTGCTGTAGAATATTACAAAAAAGCTCTTGAAATTGATCCTGAAATGAACAATGCCAGAATCAACATTGCTTTTGTAATTCTTTCTAAAGAAACTCCTTTGGTAGAAGAGATGAATAGTCTTGGTATGAGTAAGGCAGATCAAAAGAAGTATGATGAGCTTGCTGAAGAACGTCAGCAAATTTATAAAGACGCCCTTCCACACCTTCAAAAAGTAATGGACAGAGATGCCGATAACATTGAAGCTGCCAGAACGATTATGAATATCTACTATCAGTTAAATGAAACTGAAAAAGCAGAAGAAATGAAAGCTAAGATCGCAGAGCTTGAAGCTTCAAGCGCAGCGGCTCCAAAGCAGTAAACAGAATATTTGTTTGACAAAAAAGCCCGTTCATTTTTTGAACGGGCTTTTTTTATATGATCTTTTTTATCACTCTAAGCTTATGGGTATGCCGGCGTAATTCGGCATTATAGATCCCCGAATGGTCTATACGATCAAGCCGCACCTTACCGTCTACATGTATAATGTAGTTGTCTCTCATCATAATGCCCACGTGATTAATTGATCCGTCGGGGCTGTCGAAAAAAGCCAGGTCACCTGGTTCACTCTCTTCTATAAAACTAAGAGACTCTCCCTGCTTCGCCTGTTGGGCTGCATTTCGTGAAAGTTTATAGCCGTTAAGCTTGTATACCATTTGGGTAAAACCACTGGCATCAATGCCCATAGGACTTTTTCCACCCCACAGGAAGGGCGCATTCAGGTATAAAAAGGCAGTTTCTATCAGCTTTTCTTTTGGTTGTGCTTTTGTAGTGACCGCACCCGAATGTTCGTGTTTCATGAGGGTAACCGCATTGAGAACAGAGCCAATAGGAATTGGAACAAGCTGTCCTTCGCCTGTTACAAACTCCATAAGGTCTGCTGAAAGTTGAAGTTCTTCCGCTTCCAGTTTTTCGAAATCGGGTTGAGAGATCTTTAACAGTTGTTTATTATCTATCCAGGCCTCGAGGTCTTCAAAAGAAGTGCGTATTCTTGACCATTTTCCTCTTTCTTCCAGAACCTTAAAGGTTTCCCCGTATAGCAGCTGACTAACCATTTCGGCGGTGTGTGCAGGTTCTGCTCTTAGCGGAACCGTACCTAAAATACAAATGGCATATTGCATCAAAAAGGTGCTTTCTAACCTGAATTATTGTGGACGTTCAATGACTATTGCCGAAGCACCACCACCCCCGTTACAAATGGCCGCAGCACCTATTCTGGCATTGTTTTGCTCCAGAACACTTAGCAGCGTAATTATGATTCTCACACCAGAACAACCTAGGGGATGGCCTAAGGAAACGGCACCACCGTTTACATTCGTATTTTTATCGGTTAAGCCCAATATTTTCATGTTGGCCAATCCTACTACGGAAAATGCTTCATTGAACTCGAAAAAGTCAACTTCTTCCTGAGAAATGTTGGCTTTTTTAAGAGCTTTAGGCAAAGCTATAGCGGGAGCAGTGGTGAACTTCTCCGGGTCCTGGGCGGCATCTGCGAACCCTTTAATGCTGGCAAGGATCTTTAGTCCCAGTTCTTCGGCTTTCTCACGGCTCATTAGAACCACAGCACCGGCGCCATCGTTTATGGTAGAAGCATTTGCAGCTGTAACCGTACCTTCTTTAGAAAATGCAGGGCGTAAGGATGCAAGCTTATCCATTTTTACATTCTTGTATTCTTCATCTTCCTTCACAACTACCGGATCTCCTTTTCGTTGGGGAACTTCTACAGGCACCACTTCATTGTCAAACTTGCCTTCTTCCCATGCTTTTGCAGATCTTTGATAAGATTGTGCCGCAAATTTATCCTGGTCTTCTCTCGTAAATTCATGTTCAATGGCACAATTATCGGCACAAACTCCCATAGCAAGCTGGTTGTAAGCATCCATAAGGCCGTCTTTTTGCAACCCGTCAATCATAGTAGCAGGTCCAAACTTCTGGCCATTTCTAAGGTGAAGGTAGTGAGGGATCATGCTCATATTTTCCATTCCGCCGGCTACAATGATATCAGCGTCTCCCAGGGCTATAGATTGTGCCCCCTGCATTACTGCTTTCATACCGCTGGCACAAACTTTATTTACCGTAGTACATGGTACAGAATGAGGAATACCGGCGCCTAAAGCAGCCTGTCTTGCTGGGGCCTGACCCAGACCGGCCTGCACCACATTTCCCATGAGGACTTCGTCTACCATTTCAGGTTTCAGGTTGATCTTTTCCAAGGCTCCTTTAATGGCTATTGATCCCAGTTTGGTTGCGGGAACTGTTGATAAGCTACCCAAAAAACTACCTATTGGAGTTCGTGCGGCGCTCACTATGACTACTTCCTTATTCATGGTTTAGCGGATTAAGATTTTACTTTTTGCGAATTTAATCATTTTATAAGGAAGAAACCAACGGGTTCTCTACAGCCAGCTTTTTTTAGTACTTTTGATAAGAGATAGCCCGGAATGAAATCATTTATAAACAGCCTTTATAAAAATCAGGATCTTTTTTACAAAGTTTTCTTATTTCTACTTACCACCTTCATCATTGTGTACATGTTTCCAAAAGGTGGAAAATTTAAATATGAGATCCCTAAAGGGAAGCCATGGCAGTACGAGAACCTATATGCCCCTTTCGATTTTGCCATTTTAAAGGCCCCCGATGAACTTGCTGCAGAAAAAGAGGAGATCAACAAGACTCATGTTCCTTACTACGATTACAATGCTGAAGTTGTCTCGCAGGTTGAGGCTAGCCTGGATGAGCAGTTTGTCCGAATATTTCCGGACACCCTAACCCGGAGAGAAAATATGCGACTTCAGGATTTTATTCAGAATACTTTTGAAGAGATCTATGATGCCGGGGTGTTGCAGGAGATTGTTCCGCTAAGCCCAGATCAATTGGTTTACCTGCGGGAGGGGAATGAAGTCACCGAGGTTACCTATAAAAGCATTATAAAACAGAACCAGTTGAGGGACTTTCTCAACAGGAAAATAGATAAGGCGCAGCTGCAAAATTATAGGGAGGAGTTGATTGGGTTGTTTTTTGACAGCGTGAAATCTAACGTTACCTATAATGAAGCCTTAACGCAAAGTGATCTTGAAAGCAGGTACAACCAGATTTCATATACCCGCGGGAATGTTGAACGGGGGACAATCATTGTTGCGAAAGGAGAAGTGGTAGAGGGAGATAAACTGCAGGTACTCAATTCTCTTAAAGCCGAATATGAATCGCAGGTGTGGAGTGAGGCCAACTATAACTGGGTGATTGTGGGGTATACGCTACTTGTCTTTCTCGCTTTGCTCATGTTGATGTTGTTCATTCGAAAGTATCGCTATGACATCTTTCAGAACAATATAAAAGTGACTTTCATTTTCTTTAATGTCACACTCATGGTGCTGCTCACCGTATTGGTGATAAGGTTTAATGTAGCGTACGTTTACGTGGTGCCTTTATGTGTGCTGCCGCTTACCATTAAAGGCTTCTTTGATTCAAGGCTTGGCTTGTTTACCCATGTTATTACTGTATTGCTACTGGGGTTCATTGTTCCGGATAGCTATGAATACATGTTCCTTCAAATAATTGCAGGTATTGTCACGATTCTTACGGTTTCAGAACTTTATAAAAGAGCTAATTTATTTATTACAGTAGGGCAAATTACCCTCGTGTATATCGTCTCTTATTTTGCCTTTACCATAATTCAGGAAGGTTCAATCTATGAAGTAGAACCCGAAACTTTCCTCATGTTCCTGCTGGGAGGTTTGGCAACGCTTTTTGTGCAGCCGTTGATCTATGCTTATGAAAAAATCTTCGGATTAATTTCGGATATGTCGCTGCTCGAATTGTCTGATACCAATTCTAAATTACTGAAAGAACTTTCAGATAAAGCCCCGGGTACTTTTCATCACTCGCTCAATGTGGCTAATCTCGCAGAGGCAGCGGCAAATGAGATCAATGCAAATGCCATGCTGGTGAGGGTAGGAGCGTTATATCACGACATTGGGAAAATGCGAAATCCAACGTATTTTACAGAGAACCAAACTACATCGGTAAATTCTCATGATGAACTTTCCCCTAAAGAAAGTGCAGAGATTATCATTGAACACGTTATTAATGGGATAGAGGTTGCCAAAAAAAGGAACCTTCCAGACAGGGTTATCGACTTTATTCGAACCCATCACGGCACCACTACGGTCTATTATTTTTTAAAGAAAGCCATGGAAAATGATCAGCACGTGAATGAAGACGATTACAGGTATCCCGGGCCAATGCCATTTAGTAAAGAGACTGCTATCCTTATGATGTGCGACAGTGTTGAAGCTGCCAGCAGAAGTATCAAGGAACCTACGGCCAATATGATCGATGAGTTTGTAGAAAGGATCATCAACAAACAAATGGAAGATGGCCAGTTCCTAAATTCAAATATTACCTTTATGGAAATTCAGCAGGTAAAAAAGGTGCTAAAGCGCAAGCTTAAAAATATTTACCATCTAAGGATAGAGTACCCGGAGTAGGTTTTACCACACCTTTACAATATTCACTTCGCCGTCTCTAAAGCTGAAGGAGTCTCCTGCTTTTTTACCTTCCATTTCCTTATAAATAGGGGAATCTGTAGAGATTGCGTAGACTTTGCTACCGCTCTCCATATCCAGCTCTCCAAGAGGGACAGATACAAAGTAGTAGTTGTTTTCTGTTTCCACCACACTACCGGGTCTAACCACTTCGCTGCGATGGTCCCTGTCCAGGTTCGCCAGCGTTTCTTTCATGTTGCGCACCCGGTCAAGATAAACTGCGTTTTTCTCATATTCGGTCAGCATCTCTCCTTTATTCCCGTATTCGTCAAAATCGGGATGAAATTTATGCTGCTCGTTCTGGCCGCTAATGGTGTTCATTTTCTCATTATACTGGTCAATTTTATCATTGACCTGGTCCAGACATTTATTAAATAATTCTTCTTTGTTAATGCTCATTTTTTCTCGTTTTGTTTAAAATTAGCCAACGTGATATTCAAAAAAGAACAATTAGCAAAAGTTTAATAATTACAATTTATTCGGAATCCCCTTATACCGCCGGCATTTTATCGAGCAGCTGTATATTGCTTTGTAACCTGTTTTTTACCAAGTCCATCATCCTTTTGTTAAGTGCCGATGAATTGGTAATGTAGTAGCTGTATTCTTTAATAGTAAATTGTCCTATGATCATTCCTTTTAAGCTGTTGCGGAATTTCATGTCCTTCTGAATAGCATTTTCTATATACGCCAGTCTTTTTTCTATGCTCATATCATAAAACACGTTCTTGTGTTTTTGCACGTAATTCCTGAAGGCTTCCAGTAGCAGGTCATTTTGCAGTAAGATCACCGGGCGCAAAGTGAGGTTTTGGAATTGCTCATCGGGTAGGGTTGAAGCTTTTACGACTGCCGATTCTATATGTGGCCTTAGTTGGAGAAGGAGTTCATCACGTTCTTTCATCGCTATGGTTTTGTTTAAAGATAGCGAAAGAAAGTACTGCTTCCCCGGGCGCCCTTTGTGAATTATAAACCTGTTGTAAACAATTACGCTTCAGTTAAAGTCTTTTTAATAATTTCTTCTGGCGATACGTTCTTCTTACCTTTAAAAAAAGCCATTTTTATGATCCTTTCAAAAAACCCATATACAGGGGAAACCCTTCAAGAACATAAAGAATCAAGTTATGAAGATATCGACAAAGCACTGGAAAAAGCTACGGCAGTATTCCGGGAGTGGAAAACCACATCTTTCTCATTTCGGTCAAAGCTTATGCTGAAAGCTTCCGAAGAACTTAAAAAAAATAAGCAGGAATATGCCGAAACTATTACCAAAGAAATGGGGAAACCTATTAAACAGGCTATTGCTGAAGTAGAAAAGTGCGCCTGGGTGTGCGAATATTATGCTGAAAATGCCGAAGCACAACTTGCTCCTGAAACTATAGAAACTGATGCCGAAAAAAGCTACATCAATTATGCGCCTCTAGGGGTGATTATGGCAATTATGCCGTGGAATTACCCTTTTTGGCAGGTATTCAGGTTCGCGGCTCCGGCTTTAATGGCGGGGAATGTTGGGGTGCTTAAACACGCCAGCAATGTGATGATGTGCGGGAAGAATATCGAAAAAGTATTTATAAGAGCCGGCTTCCCTGAAGGTTGTTTTCAAAATCTCACCATTGGAAGTAAAAAAGTGGAGGAAGTGGTGAAAGATAAAAGAGTAAAAGCAGTGACCCTTACAGGCAGTGAAGGTGCCGGAGGCAGTGTTGCAGCAACAGCAGGTAAAGAAATAAAAAAATCGGTACTTGAACTGGGCGGGAGCAATGCCCTGGTGGTCTTTGATGATGCCGATTTGGAAGAAACCGTTAAAACCTGCGTACAGGCAAGGTTTCAAAATACCGGACAGAGCTGTATAGCCGGAAAACGCCTCTTGTTGCATGAAAACATTGCTGAAAAGTTTACTGAAATGTTCCTGAAAGAGGTTAAGGAATTAAAAGCGGGAGATCCTATAGATGAAGATACTTTTATAGGGGTACAGGCTAGGGAAGACCTGGCGAAAGACCTGGAAAAGCAGGTAAATGAATCCGTTGAAATGGGCGCGAAGATCCTCACGGGTGGGGTGCGAAAAAAGGCATTTTACGCACCTACTGTTTTGAAAGATGTGACCCCTGAAATGCCGGTTTTTAAAGAGGAAACTTTTGGGCCAGCCATAGGGATTACCACTTTTAGATCTGATGAAGAAGCCGTAAAACTTATAAATTCGACTCAATTTGGCCTGGGCGTGTCCCTCTTTACCAAAAGCCGGGAAAAAGCTGAAAATCTTATTCCGAAAATAGAAGATGGGGCAGTGTTTGTCAATGAGCTGGTGAAAAGTGATCCGCGTTTACCTTTTGGAGGTACCAAAAAATCGGGTTATGGCCGGGAACTATCAAAATTTGGTATTAGAGAATTTGTAAATATCCAGACAGTGTATTTTAAGTAAGAAATATGGCAAGGCAGAATATATCAGTTACAACAGATAGTGTGATTTTTTTTAGAAATAATAATCAGCCGAAAGTACTGCTGGTTAAGCGGAAAAAAGATCCCTTTAAGGACCAGTGGGCGCTTCCGGGAGGCTTTCTTGAAGATGAGGAACCCCTGGAGATTGGTGCCAAAAGAGAGCTTGCAGAAGAGACAGGTCTAAAAGTGGAAAACCTGAAACAACTTAAGGCTTTTGGAACCCCCGGAAGAGATCCCAGGGGCAGGACGATTAGTATTCCGTTTTGGGGCGAGGTAACTTCCGAAGAAAAAGTTGAGGGAAGCGATGATGCCGCCGATGCACGCTGGTTTTTTCTGAATGATCTACCCGAATTGGCTTTTGATCATTCCGAAATTCTTGAGCTTGCACGGGAGGCATTTCTGGGGCAAAATGATTAACTTTATTGCCCTTAAAAAAATGAGTTCCCTATGAGATTTCACACCCGAAAATGGATTAAACCACAAGACCTTAACCCCAATGGTACGCTTTTTGGCGGCCGCTTGTTAGAATGGATAGACGAGGAAGCTGCGCTTTACGCTATCATACAGCTGGAGAATTCCCGCACCGTTACAAAATTTATGAGTGAGATAGATTTCAAAAGCTCTGCCAGGGAAGGTGATATTATTGAAATAGGAATGGATGTGGTGAAGTTTGGAAATGCTTCCATAACCCTTCGTTCGGAAGTCCGTAATAAAATGACCCGCGAAGTGATCATTACTATAGAACGAATTGTAATGGTTTCTCTTGATGAAAACGGAAAGGCAAAACCTCACGGTAAGACAAAGATCGAATACGTGAAAGACCGACTGAAAGATTAGCCGGTACCGGTGATAAAACTACAAACAGCACAAGCTTCAGGAGTTTTTAAAACTGTTGCTGGTGCTGTTTTTTTTGCTTTTATCTTAGCCTTTTAAACTCTCACTTTTTAAACAAATCCTTCCGAAGAGAAGTGTAATGTAAAGCTTACTTGGACTGCAGGGGTTTAAGAGCTTTCAGAATATCGTCACCTGAAGGAGATTCGAATAGTTGCAAATCAAAATAAGGAATGGCAGCTATAAGGTGATCAAAGATATCGGCTGTAATAGCTTCATAATATTCCCATCTCTTGTCTTCGCTAAAGCAGTAAATTTCAATAGGAATTCCCTGAGTTGTGGGAGGAAGATGCCTTACCATCATGGTCATTTCCTTGTGTATCTTGGGATGCGCTTTTAAGTAAGAGAGGGCGTATTGCCTGAAAACACCCAGGTTGGTTTGATGTCTTCCATTGATAAGATGCTTTTTATCTACTCCCAACTTGCTATTATAAGTGTTGATCTCTTCCTGCTTTTCGTGTATGTATGAGGCAATCAAATCAAACTCCTGGAACCTAGCCAGATCTTCATCATTAATAAACCGTATGGAGTTTTGTTTAATATTAAGGGAACGTTTGATGCGCCGCCCGGGAGACTCCTGCATTCCCCGCCAGTTGTGGAAAGAATCAGAAATCAGGTTATAGGTAGGAATTGTGGTGTAAGTATTGTCCCAATTTTGGACTCTTACGGTGGCGAGGTTGATTTCGGTCACAAAACCATCGGCTCCATATTTACTGAAGGTTATCCAGTCTCCAATGCGCACAATATCGTTTACCGAAACCTGTATGGAGGCGATAAATCCAAGAATGGTGTCTTTGAAAATAAACAGGATAATGGCTGAAGCCGCTCCTAACGAAATAAGAAAACCGACAACAGATTTTCCAGTAAGTTCCGAGAACATGAATATGATCCCTATAGACCAGAAAAATATGATAAGAATCTGTGCGTAACTCTCTATAGGCTTGTCGTGGTAACGCTCATGCCTTTTCATGTAATTCGTAGTGGTACGAACCAAGCTTCTTCCAATAAATACAGTAAGAAAAATAATATAGATGTCTACCAGCTTTTCGAATACAGAGAGCAGCTTGGGGTAATCTTCAAATACTACAGGCACCGTAAGTATGAGCAACAAAAGCGGGAAGATGTTGCTTATATACCGCGGGAAATTGCTTTTTACAAGATAATCATCAAAGGTGGTTACGGTCTTATTCGTAAATCTTTGAAATGAGGTAAGCACCAGCTTCTTGGTGATGTAATGCATAACATACCAAAGAACACCTACTATGGCAATGTTGATAAGCATGTTCAGAAAATGAGCGACATCTACGTCCATTCCCTGTTCAATAAAGTAGTTCGCTAAAAAGTTACCCAGTTCTCTTGTTTGTTCCTTCATCCTCTAGAGATATTTCTTCTCTACATAAAAAGGGCCCAGGGGCAACACAGAACTAAGACAAACAATGAGCAAAGTTTTTGTCTTCCACTGTAAAGGTTTGAATAGTAGTAAAGCTCCAAAGATATAGGCTACAAATAATAAACCGTGGGCCATTCCCACAATACGCACCATTTCTGGCGCTTCCCAAATGTACTTTAGAGGCATGGCAATGAGTAGAAGGACCAGAAAGGAAACCCCTTCAAAAATGCTTATCCACTTAAATATTTTTACTTGTGATTCTAATGACATAGCTGTGCTTTTTTCAAGTTGCAAATATACCTTAAAAGGTCTTAAATTGAGGTTGAAAATTCCTAATTTATTTACCGGATGGCTCCTGCTGAAGCTCTTGTTCTTTGAATGTTAATCACATATTAGCAGTATGTAAAAGACATAACATTTTAGGTCGTGGCCTCTCAATTTTAGTGGTTAATTTCTTAATTTGCGGGATACTCAGAAATAGTAAAAATGAAAAAAAAAATACTGGTCACCGGTGGATTGGGTTTTATAGGATCCCATACGGTGGTTGCACTTCAGGAAAGAGGTTTTGATGTAGTAATTATAGATAATCTTTCAAACTCCTCAATCGAGGTCCTGGGTGGCATAACGAAGATCACCCGAATTTCTCCGGAATTTGAAAATCTGGATCTGCGGGACAAACAGGCAGTTAATAATTTTTTTGAAAAATATCAGGATATAGACGGGGTTATACATTTCGCTGCTTCTAAGGCTGTGGGAGAAAGTGTTCAGAATCCGTTGCTCTACTATGAAAATAACCTCAATACTCTTATCTATCTGTTACAACAGCTAAAGGAAAAGGAGGCGCCAAAATTCATCTTTAGTTCTTCCTGTACTGTTTATGGCCAGGCAGATGAATTACCTATTACTGAAAATGCCCCTGTTAAGAAAGCAGAATCGCCTTACGGAAATACCAAGCAAATAGGAGAAGAGATCATTTTTGACACCTGTAGTGCGGTACCGCATTTAAAAGCAATTTCTTTGCGATATTTCAATCCCATAGGAGCCCATCATTCTGCAAATATTGGAGAATTGCCTATAGGAACACCTCAAAACCTGGTGCCGTATATCACTCAAACTGCAGCCGGAAAAAGAGAACAGCTTTCCATTTTTGGTAATGATTATCCTACACCAGATGGTACCTGTATCAGGGATTATATTCATGTAATGGATTTAGCTCGTGCCCATGTAATTGCCTTAGAGCGCCTACTGGATGATGAGCAGGCCGAAAATTACGAGGTCTTTAATCTAGGGACCGGAAAAGGAAATTCTGTTTTAGAAGCCGTAAAGGCTTTTGAAAAGGTATCAGGAAAAAAACTGCCCTATACCTTTGTTGACAGAAGGGAAGGGGATATTGTTGCTGCTTATGCCGATACTACCAAAGCCAACGGAGTGCTAAACTGGACAGCAGAATTTAATATTGAAGATGCTATGGAAAGTGCCTGGAAATGGCAGCAGAAGCTAGAGGAGAAAAATTAGAAAAAGTAAACTGTCTAAAATATAAGCTTAAAGGCTAATTCAAACTTTGTGTGTACTTTCCTGAAGGAAAGTTCTAGAACCCAATCTCTCACATTGAGCTCATAAGGGATTTACATTTTAGACAGTTTTATATGCTTCAGTTAGTTTACAATAAACGCATGAATAACTCCGGGTAACCAACCTATTAATGTCAGGATAATGCTTATCAAGAGAGTTGTTCCTACTCCATGGTTTAAATAAACTGCTAAAGGAGGTAAAAGGATATTCAATATGATTGTCAGCATGTTTCTTTTTTTATTGGTTATACAACCAAATTAATGATAAATTATTAAAATTTCTCCGCATATTTTTGGTTTAGCTTCAATTTAACATGCAGATAATTAATATCTTAAGACCTCTATAAAATGGATCTTAAAAAGTAAAGAGCTACTAACTTCATTCAGTAGCCCTAACTAAAAAGTTCATCGGGAAAAGGCTATCTTCGCAAAAAATTAGTGCAATGACATTTAAGGACCTGGGAGTATCAGAAGACATTATTAAAGGCTTGAACGAGATGGGGATTATAAACCCAACAAAGATTCAGGAAGCTGCAATCCCAATATTAACCGAAGGAGAGGTAGATTTTGTGGGGCAGGCACAGACAGGTACCGGGAAAACAGCAGCCTTTGGTTTGCCTATTCTCGCACAGGTTGATCCTGCTAAAGATGAAATACAGGCTTTAATTCTTGCACCAACCAGAGAATTGGGGCAGCAAATTGCCAGACAACTTTTTAAATTCACCAAGTATACCGATAAAGTTTTTACTGAAGCTGTTTATGGCGGTGAGAAAATAGATATACAGATCTCCAGACTTAACCGCCCTACTCAAATTGTAGTAGCTACACCCGGAAGGTTGATTGACCTTATGAAGCGTAAAGCTATTGATATTAGGAAGGTAAAGACCCTGGTGCTTGATGAGGCAGATGAAATGCTGAGCATGGGCTTTAAAAAGGATCTTACCGAAATATTGGAAGGTACCTATTCACAGGAAAGAAATGTATGGCTTTTCTCGGCTACCATGCCGCAGGATCTTAATGAGATCATTAATAAATACGTCAAAAAGAATGCCCGTAAAGTGAGCATTGATAAAGAGGATGCTGTAAACACCGGTATAGAACATCAATTTGTGACCGGTGATGACAACAGTAAACTTGATACGCTTGCATACTTTCTTAAAAGTCAGGGGAAAAAGCGTGGAATCATTTTCACGAAAACAAAAACCGCGGCAAGAACGCTCTCAAAACAATTGGCTGCTAAAAATTACGAAGTTGGATTACTTGAAGGCGATATGCTTCAGAAAGACCGGGATAAAGTAATGAGAGCTTTTAAGGGAAAAAACCTGAGGCTATTGGTTTCTACTGATGTTGCTGCCAGGGGTATTGATGTGGCTAATCTTGGTTTTGTGGTGCACTATCAACTGCCAGATCAAACCGATTACTACACTCACCGAAGTGGCCGTACTGCAAGAGCCGGAAATACCGGGTTATCACTCGCCCTTGTTAATCAATATGAACTTAAAAAGCTGCGCCAGATGGAAAGGGAATTAAATATAAAATTCACCCAGATTCGCTAATTAGAGAAGATCACAGCTTTCTTTGTCAAGTTCGGTCTCTATGGTGTAATGGTCAAAATGATACTCCTGCAGTACATTTTTCACCGCCCGCTTTACATCCAGTAACTGCTGGAATTTACTGATGTCTTCTAGCTTTATGTGGGTGGTAAATACATGATCTGTACCTTCAAGGGACCATACATGCATGTGGTGCAGGGAGGCAATATGTGGAATAGCCTGGATTTTATGTTCGATTTCCTCAAGATTGATCTCTTTTGGAACTCCCTGTAAAAAGATAAACAGGGTTTCTTTAAGTCGCTTAAAAACATTGTAAAGAATAAAAACGGTGATTAGCAGCGATAGGGCAGGATCAAGATAAGGGGTTTCGTAAAAATGCAGTACTATAGATACAATAAGAACTGCTACCCACCCCAGCACATCTTCTATGAGGTGCCAGGAAACCACTTTCTCATTCATAGAAGAGCCTTTTGAGAGTTTCCAGGCTGCAAGGCCATTAACAGCAACTCCAACCAGGGCAAAGACCAGCATCCCGGTAGCATCAGAATATTCAGGATTTATAAGGCGGTCAATAGCTTCAGATATTACATATATTGAACCCCCAATGAGTACAAGGCTGTTAATTAATGCACCTAAGAGTGAAAAGCGCTTATAGCCAAAACTGAACCTGTTATTTCGTCCCTGTCTCGATTTGTTTTGCAGATACCAGGAGCTGCCAAGGGAAATGGTATCCCCAAGATCGTGGACAGCATCTGAGATAATGGCCACACTGTTTACGTAAAATCCTCCAATGAGTTCAAAAACTGTAAAGGCGGCATTGAGAAAAAAAGCGAATTTTATATTCTTACTTGATCCGTGGTGGTGATCGTGACCCATAAAAAATCCCGTTTTGTCTCTCAAAAATACGGGATTTTAAAAGGATTTTGGAGCGTTGCTCCTTATATTTTATACAATCTTAAAGATCACAAGTGCGTAACCGTAGAATCTTATGAATCTCAAGAGGCCAAATAATAAGTAATATCTGAATTTGTAATTGATAATCCCTGCGGCCACACTGGTTATAGAAAATGGAATGGGTAAAAGAGCTCCTACTACAATAAGAAATCCGCCCCATTTTTCAGTATTTTTGATGTGCTTTGCCATTTTAGTCTCCATAGCGTCATGTACTGCCGGGATCATTTTAATGGCCTTACCCATCCAGTAAGAAATAATTCCGCCTAAATAAGAAGCCAGGGCCAACAAGCTAAGATAAGTTATGGGCATGGCTGATTTCCCTGACCATGCGATAAAAAGCTCGGGGGGAACCAATCCAAGAAAAATAGATTCAGAAGCCAAAAATACCGCCAGTATTCCAACAGGAGAATAGGTCTCGGTAACCGTAACCAGAATGCTGTTGATGTTGATTACATACTCGTTAATTGCAAATAGAGCAGCAAGAAAAAGTATGACCGGTAAAATGGCCTTTTTGAGACTATTGCCTACAAACTTGTAGAATCCTGTGTAATTGTAATATTGGTGAAGTAATTTCCAGCGTGGTTTTTTGTTCAAGACAACCTCATTTTTCTTTTTCATATTCAACTTCTTCATTAAATGGCTCTTTATTAATAATCTTTTCAATTATTGAGCCAATCCAACAAAACGAAAGGTTAATTCTCTTCAGCGTAGGCAATCAAACTATTACTGTATTCCCGCAATTCAATAGCGTTAATTTTATTCTTGGCTTCTGCCATGAGAGACAACAGGTAATCCAGGCTCTCGGCAGGATCAAAACCTTCACTGCTGGGAGTTTCTTCTTCAAAACCTTCAACAGGTTCGTCATCAGGAATTGGAATGTCAAAGGTGTTGTGCGCTTCAATGTGCTCATAAGTAAGCCTTATCACCTTAGCCAGTAGCGGGCTTTTTTCCTCAACAGCATATGGCCGCAACTCCTTTAAATCTTCAACTATAGTATTAGTAATAATACCATTGCGCATAAGGTCGCGCTGTATTTTATTCAGAAGTTTTTGTGCCTTAGGATTTTCCAACGATTACAGTATTTTATGAATAATTAAACTAAATTTCCAAAAAACCGCTATTTTAGGTCTCTTCGGAAAGGTGGCAAAGATAATTGATTCTGCGTGTAATTTGTGTTAGTAATTTTAAAGATTTTTCTCTTAGAAGTTAAAATTTGGTTTTCTGCCCCTCTTCGGAAGAATTAACAAAGTCTTAAAAGCTTTGTGGTCTCATTTGCTCCACATATTTGGTAGCTTTAGGCTGAATAAAATTAAATACAAATGAATAATTTAGAAAATAAAGTAGCTTTCGTTACTGGCGGAAGTAAAGGAATTGGATACGGGATTGCAGCTGCTCTTTCTGCTATGGGAGTAAGAGTAGGGATTACCAGCAGGCATAAAGAAGAAGCAGAATCGGCCGCAAAAGAAATTACCAAAAACGGAAAAGCCGAAGTGATTGGAATTGAAGCCGATGTGCGAAACTTTGAGAGTCAGCAAGCGGCCATAAAACAGGTAACCGACAAATGGGGGCAGCTGGACGTTGTGGTGGCTAATGCCGGAGTCGGGCATTTTGGCTCTATAGAAGATCTCACACCCGAGCAGTGGCAACAAACTATAGATACAAATTTAACCGGTGTCTTTTATAGCTTAAAGGCTTCTATTCCCGAACTGAAAAAAAGCAAGGGGTACATTTTTACGATCTCCAGCCTGGCGGGTACAAATTTCTTTGCCGGGGGTTCTGCCTACAATGCAAGTAAATTTGGAGTAACAGGATTCACTCAGGCTGCTATGCTCGATCTTCGGAATTACGAAATCAAGGTAACTACCATTATGCCTGGTTCTGTAGCTACACATTTTAATGATCACAATCCGGGAGACGAAGATGCCTGGAAAATTCAGAAAGAAGATATTGGAGAGTTAGTTGTAGACCTGTTGAAAATGAACCAAAGGGCTTTGCCTAGCAAAATAGAGATTAGGCCAACAACGCCACCTAAAAAATAACGGGAAGTATAAAAACTATAAGTATCAAAAAAGGAGGTTTAAACCTCCTTTTTTGCTGTCTTAAGTTGCGCAGATTGTGCCAGGTCTATCACCTTATCAGCAATTCCCAACCAGGCTTCTTCCTGTAGAAAGTGCCGGGATCTTAAGGTGTGGACCTCTTTTAGCCCCGCCACTTTTTTGATTTCCTCGCCATAAGTTTCCAGCTGCAACGCCGGATCTTTTGCACCCCAAATAGCCTGTACAGGATATTCTTTAGTCTGAACAGCTTTGTAGCACAGATCACGAAACTCCTTGGAATGATCAAAGTTCCTCATGATCTTTAAAAAGGCTTTTCCATTGTCCTCCCTTTTTAGAAGATCTACATAGGCGTTTATTTCAGAAGTACTTATGCGTGAAGAATTCACCACGCCCATTTGTTTAAACATTACAGGCCAGGTGACATGGCTTATCATTTTAAGTTCTGCTTCTCCCAACACCCTTTTTTCAAAAGGCCTCATTACTACCGGTTTCTTGAAGTTCACTACATCTACCCAGGTATTGAGAATGGTGAGGGACATGATGCGATTGGCATGTCTTGCAGCAAGTGCAAAACCTATTGGCCCTCCCACGTCGTGAACTACGAGATGAAACTTTTTAAGCTTAAGGACTTTAGCAGCTTTATAAAGAAAATCGGCCAGGTTAGAAAAAGAATAATCAAAATTATCAGGTCTGTCTGTTAATCCCAGTCCCGGCATGTCTATGCTTACTCCTTTGTAACCTTTCTTCTCCAGAGACCTTAGTACCTTTCTATACAAAAAAGATGAAGTAGGAACTCCGTGAAGGCAAAGAACAGGTTCGCCCCGGCCGTATTTTAATGCAAAGGTTTTTATGCCGTCTACATCAAAATACTTTCCGGAAGCTTCATGCTCTTTGATTACTTCGGTAACAGATTTTTCTTTTTGAGCCATAGGCTGCTTTTATTTTTGAAGCATGTTCAGGAGTTCGCGGGCTGCTTTTTCAGAAGAAGCCGGGTTTTGTCCGGTTATTAGTTTGCCGTCTACCAGTACGTAAGAACTCCAGTCGTCACCTTTGCTGTAGTCTGCTCCCAACTGGTTCATTTTATCTTCAACAAGAAAAGGAACTACATTGGTAAGGCCCACTGCATCTTCTTCAGAATTTGCAAAGCCGGTAACTTTTTTACCTCTTACTAAAGGGTTTTTGTGATCTTCAACATTTGCCAGTACACCGGGGGCATGACAAACAAAAGCCATAGGTTTCATTTGCTCGTTAAAAGCTTCAATAAGTGCAATCGACTTTAGATCATTTGCAAGGTCCCAAAGCGGACCGTGACCACCTGGATAAAATACTGCGTCAAATTCTTTAGCGTCAACGTCTTCCAGTTTTTTTGTAAGCGAAAGCTTTTTTTGCAGGTCATCGTCTTTATCAAAACGCTTTGTGGCTTCGGTTTGCGCGTCTTCGGTAGTACTTGATGGATCAATGGGAGGTTGGCCCCCTTTTGGCGATGCAAGGGTGATCTCGGCACCGGCATCTGCAAGTACATAATAAGGTGCAGCAAATTCTTCTACCCAAAATCCTGTTTTCTTACCTGTGTCTCCCAATTTATCATGAGAAGTCAAAACCATTAAAATCTTCATAGTTCTTTTTTTAATTAAAGTTTGGAATGGCCTGTCAATTCGGCCTTTTTGATGGATCTTAAAATTACAACGCACGGGGGCTAAAGCCAAAGCTGAGATACTAATTAAAGGTTAAATTCTTCATGGGGTCATCATTTTATTCAATTTTGCTGCGTCTGCTTTGGTAAAGCATGTAATTTTGCAGAAACTTCACTTCTTTTGAATCTTTATAGGCAACTGCAGTCCTTTTTTACACTTTTGAAGACGGGCGAATTCTCTAAAGGAATCCGGTTTGCTGTTGCAGCTATCGTACCCTTACTGGTCACCTCTCAAATGGGAGAAATAAAAATAGGGATCGCCATGGCAGTTGGGGTGCTACTCACTTCTCCCAGTGACGTGCCGGGAAGTTTGAGGCGCCGGGTGATAGGTGTTTCTTTATCTATTGCTATTGCCGTAGCTGCCACCATTCTCACAGGCCTCTCTCTGGCATATCCTGTCTTTTTTATTGTTGTACTGGTATTGCAGATCTTTCATTACTCCATGATCTCGGTCTTTGGGTTCAGGGCTTCGCTCATTGCTTTTTCGGGATTATTTGCAGTGGTGTTAAGTATGACCCAGGTCACTGCGGAAGGAAGTATTCTCCTCCACGCATTTTGGATTGGGATGGGTGGTGTATGGTATCTTTTATTTTCGCTTTTCTTCCATTATTTATTGCAGAGACGGGAAACAGACCAGCTTCTAAGGGATGTCTTTGAAATTACAGCTCAATACCTGGAGAAGCGTTCCCATCTTATGAGCGTTACAGATGAAAAGCGGGAGCAGGCTGAAAAAGAGCTTTTTGCATTGCAAACGTCCATTAATGAAAAGCACGAGATTATTCGGGAACTTGTTATAACCCGAAGAAAGAATTTTGGACGATCGGAAATGGTGAGAAAAAGGCTGCTCATCTTTATGGAACTGGTTGATATTTTGGAACTGGGAATGGCACATCCTGTAAATTTTTCCAGAATGAGAGCCTTATTTGTTTCTCATGAAGATAAGATCCAGCACATCCAGGAATGGAGCCTGGTAATGGCTGCTCATTTAAGGATTCTTGGACAGACACCTCAAAACAAATTTCTAAACCTTGAAGAAGGTGAGTTATTAATTAAAAGAAGACAAGCCTGGAAAGCATATAAAGAATTTGAGGCGTCGGCCAATAAATCAACTGATGCTGAAGCTTTACTCGTTTACCGAAACTTCCTGAATTTTAAGGAAAAACAGCATCAAAAATTACTTTCCTTAATGAGGCTTATGAAAGAGTGGAAAGGTGATGAAAAGCTAAAGCTTGGAAGGAAAGATGCTGCCAAATTTCTCACCACTCCAGATTATAACTTCAAAACGCTTCAGGATAATCTAGACTTCAAGTCTCCAATATTTCGACATTCCCTGCGGTTGACGGTTGTTATGGCCCTGGGTTATGTAATTGGGGAATTCTTTGCAGTACAAAACGCCTACTGGATCTTATTGACCACCCTGGTTATTATGCGCCCTGGCTATGCACTCACTCAGGAAAGGTTTAAACACAGGCTTTATGGTACCCTCATTGGCGGTGCTGTGGCTATTTCTCTGGTTTTCTTTATAAGAAATCAAACCGTCTACGCTATCCTTGCGGTAATATGCCTGGTGCTTGCCCATTCTATGATACAGCGCAATTACAAGACTGCAGCGGCATTTATTACGCTTAATGTAATTTTTGTCTACAGCCTTTTAAAACCAAATGTTCTTGAAGTAATTGAGTTTAGGGTACTGGATACAGTAGTGGGAGCTGGGCTGGCATTTTTGGGAGCTAAGTTTCTTTGGCCTACATGGGAGTATACACTTATTCAGAATTTTATAAGAGAAAGTATAAAGGCAAACCTTTCCTTTCTTAAAGAAGTAGAAGCTTTTTATAATCATAAGTCAGCCTTGCCTGCGTCTTATCGCCTCGCAAGAAAAAAAGCTTTTTTGGCGATGGGAGATTTAAATGCCGCTTTTCAACGCATGGCGCAGGAGCCAAAGACAGATAAAAAACATCTTGAGGAAATCTTCAGGATCGTATCACTCAACCAGGAGTTTCTTTCGGCTACAGTTTCTTTGGGTACGTTTATACGATCTCATCCCACTACAAAGGCTTCAGCTCATTTTGCCAACTATTTATCGGCTATCAAAGCTAATTTACAGGCTTCAGTAAAAAATGATGAGGCTCAAAAAGAAGATCTTTCAGAAGAGATTGACAGGGCTGCCACATTTTATGAAAATCTATACCAGGAGCTACTTGATCTTGAGAAAGATGAAAGCGTTGAGAAAGAAGGCGTACGTGAGAAATTACAGGAAGTTCATATTCTTACAGACAGGCTCAAATGGTTATTGGAGATGAGTGAAGGGCTTCAAAAAACCATGGGTGTGAAAAGATAAAGCCACCCTTTTGAGGTGGCCTAAAAAAATACAAACATGTAATATAAAAGACAGGCTTATTTTTTGGTTTGCTGTCTTTCAGTTTTTTGAGTAGACTTTTCACTCTTTTTGTCCTGCTTCTCGTTCTGTTTTTTTTGATCTTGTGCCATGGTTAAAAGTTTTTGATTAATGTCACTACTAAAAGTACAACACATTGAGATACAAAGTGTTAAGATGTGATTTTTTTAACCTTTCTTTTATAGTTAATTTTTTTATCGAAAAATCAGTAGTAAAGCTCTACCTGCATTGAGCAGCTATTTAGTAATTTTACAAATCAACTGAATTGTATGAACCACGAGGACATAATTAAGCAAATTACCGCTCAAAAGAAGAATACAAACCTAAGGTTCAGGATCAAGACTAAAGCTGAAGCTTTTACCCAAAATCTATTTTATACCTTGTTTGACAAGGATACTCCCGTAGAAGATAATCTGGATAAGCTGGCTGCCGATTTTAAGGAGCTGGGGGATTTGGTGTGTTGGGAGCCGGGTAAATCCTGTTCAGAAATATGGGAAGAGTACTGCAGTAAATTGCCCCACCTGCTTCAAAAGATTAATCTGGATGCTATTGCAATAGCAAACAACGATCCGGCAGCGAATTCTGTAGAAGAGGTATACCTTTCTTATCCCGGTTTTTTTGCTATCGCAGTATACCGCCTTAGTCATGAGCTTTATAAAATGAATCTTCCGCTGGTGCCGCGATTAATGACAGAATGTGCACACAAATTAACAGGGACCGACATTAATCCCGGGGCGCAGATTGGCGATTCCTTTTTTATTGATCACGCCACAGGTGTGGTAATTGGGGAGACAACCATTATAAAAAACAATGTGAAAATTTACCAGGGGGTTACTTTGGGGGCTTTGTACGTAGAAAGAGAATTGCGCAATAAGAAACGGCATCCTACCATTGAAGACAACGTGACAATTTATGCCAATGCTACCATACTTGGTGGGGAGACGGTTATTGGCGCGAATAGTATCATTGGGGGGAATGCCTGGCTTACCCGTACAGTTCCGGCCAATTCATTTGTCACCCATGACCCGGTAATAAAAATTAAAAATCTTCAGAAATGAATCGAACAGTATTAGATCTTATAGGAAATACGCCTCTTGTGAGGGCACAAAAACTGGTTGAGAATCCTGCGGTAGAGCTATATTTTAAACTCGAAGGGCAAAACCCCGGAGGTAGCGTGAAAGACCGGCCCGCCTATAATATGATCAAAAAAGCTCTGGAAAGGGGAAATATTACCCGTGAAACCAAACTGATTGAAGCTACCAGCGGAAATACCGGAATAGCCCTGGCAATGGTGGCCCGTTTACTGCAGCTGAACATTGAGCTGGTAATGCCCGAAAATTCTACTGCTGAAAGAGTACAGACCATGAGAGCCTACGGGGCAAAGGTAATTCTTACAAGCGCCGAAGGAGGTATTGAAGGTTCGAGGGATTTTGCTGAAGCCAGGATGAAAGAAGGAAATTATTTTATGCTCAACCAGTTTGGAAACGATGACAACTGGCAGGCCCATTACGCCACAACAGGACCTGAAATTTGGCGGGATACAAATAATAAGATTACACATTTTGTCTCTTCTATGGGGACTACAGGTACCATAATGGGAACATCTACCTTTTTGAAAGAACAGGACAAAAATGTACAAATAGTAGGTGTACAACCCGGTGATGACGCCCGTATTCCCGGAATAAGAAAATGGCCTAAAGAATATTTACCTTCTATTTTTGATGAAAGCAAGGTAGATCGCGTTATGGAAGTAAATGAACAGGAAGCCAGAACTATGACTGCAAGGCTTGCCGAGGAAGAAGGGATCTTTGCCGGAATGAGCAGCGGAGGTGCTGCTGCGGCTGCCGTGAAACTGTGTAGCGAACTTGAGAGCGGGGTAGTGGTAAGTATTGTTTGTGACCGAGGAGATCGCTACCTGTCTTCAGATCTTTTTGAAAAAAAATAAAAGACTGCCGGAAAACTATTATCTACGTTCGGGTTTAAATTTTAAAAGAAGTAAACCTGAAGTGTCAAAAATGGCTTTTCGGCGTCTCTTTTTTTAGTTCTTTATTCTTAGAATCCGGCTAGAGATAATTGGTCATTGTTCCTATTGATGCGGACTCTGCGAGTCTTGTCACCATCTTTAATTTTTATTCTATAGATCTCTTTAGTAATATCCCATCCTTTTGAAAATGCGGTATATTTTGTACCTTCTATCATAGCATTCCGGTGAAGTCTAAAGACCTCTAAACGCACATCCTGGGGCAGGGGTATGTTTTTAAATTTCTGATTTGAAGAAATAAGGTCTCCAGTCTTGTTAAAAGAGGCTTTTAAATACCCTTTTTTGCTTTTGAAAAAAACTTCAAAAGCATCATAATCTGTTTCTTCGTTATCTTTCAAGAACTTTTGTACATTAAACCTGGTTTTCATAAAAGCCAATGGGTTTTGCTGAAATTCCCCCGACAATTTTTCGGGTAGTTCAATCGAAAGCTGGTGGGACTCTTGATCTAGTGCCAATGATACCGGTTGGTATTCGATCTTTGTTTCCTCTAAAAGGATCTGTGAATTACCTGTGGCAATAAAACCAAACAGGAACATTCCAAAAATTAATTTTTTCATAGCTCATATATTTTGGATTAATATCTTATAAAAGTACTATGAGCAAATGGGATCAAATACTACCCAGGTAGCATATCGTGTTAAAGTATTAAGGAGCTGAAGCCCCGTTTTTATTAGCCTTCAGGAGAAGCAAACCTATATCTTTTATCTCAACTTTTTGCCGGCCAAGGCTTATGATCCCATCATTTTTGAACTCCTGCAAATGTCGGTTTACTACTGCCCGGGTAGAACCAATTAAATTGGCCAGCTCTTCGTTAGAAAGATCATTGATCAACTCCAGTTCACGCGATTCTTTGTTTATGTTACTCAATATAAGCCTGGCTAACCTGGTAGAAATATCAACTAATGTGACGTTTGAGGCGTACTCTTCCAGAATTCTCATTTGATTACTCATATATGGTAGAAGGTTTTTGTTGACCCCGGGATGGTTTGATACCCATATTTTCATTCTTTCCATAGGAAGAGATAAAAGCACAACCCGGTCTATGGCTTCGTAATAAACGTTGTGTTCATATCCGTCAAGAAGGCAGAGAATATCAAAGGCATCAGTATTTCCCAGAAGAAAAAAGGTGAACTCCCTTCCAGTATTCTGCTCAATCTGGTAGACTTTTAACCTGCCCGATACCAGAAAGTGAAAATAATAGAAGGTCCTGTCTTTATTGATGTTACAGGTATGTTTTGGCCACACCACTTCCTCCATTTCAGAAAGAAGCTTCAAAAGGTCTTCCTGCGGAAGGTCTTTAAGTAATTTATTACCACGTAAAGACGCTATAAGCTTTATTTGTTTTCGTTTACTCCACATACATAATCCCGACTTAACAAAAACGAAAACCTGGGGCAGGAAAAGAATCCATTTGTAAAGATAACTCATTTAAAATGAGAAGATTGTTAAACGTAAAAAATTCTTTATCAGGATTTTTTGGTCTAAATTTTTGGATGAACCTTTATTTCAGCTATTTTTGCAAAATTGCAATTGAAAGAAAAAAATAGATGACGCAGGACACTTTCGGGATCGTTGAGAAAAAAATGGACAAGGAACTTTATGAGTACCAACAGGAGGATATCGATAAGATATTTAAGGTGCTCGAAGCTCATCCCGAACGCTACAACCTTCTTTACCAGCTTCCTACTGGTGGGGGCAAAACAGTAATATTTTCACAAATAGTAAGGGAATATATTCAGCGTACCAATAAAAAGGTGCTTATCCTTACCCATAGAATAGAGCTTTGTAAGCAAACTTCCCGAATGCTCACCGGTTTTGGGGTGCACAACAAGATCATTAATTCCAGCATCAAAGAGCTGCCAGACCAGGATGAATATATGTGTTTTGTCGCCATGGTAGAAACTCTTAACAATCGCCTTAACGACGACAAAGTAGAGTTAGACAACCTGGGAATGGTGATTATTGACGAGGCTCATTACAATTCTTTTAGAAAGCTCTTTAAATTCTTTAATAAGTGTTTTATCCTTGGGGTTACAGCCACGCCTCTTAGCTCAAATATCAAGCTTCCCATGAAAGATAATTACCGGGAACTTATTGTGGGCGATTCTATAAGCAGCTTAATTTCTAAAGGATTTCTGGCAAAGGCCAATACCTATAGCTATGATGTAGGCCTGTCTACGCTTAAGGTTGGTATAAATGGTGATTATACCGTGAAATCTTCCGAAGAACTGTATTCTAATTTTAGCATGCAGGAGAAGCTTCTCGATGCATACATGGAAAAATCTCAGGGCAAGAAGACTCTTATTTTTAATAACGGGATAAACACTTCAAAAGAGGTATACGAGACTTTTCGAAATGCAGGTTATGATGTAAGGCATCTTGACAATACCACCAGCAAACAGGATAGAAAAGACATTTTACGCTGGTTCAGGAAAAAACCCGATGCTATTTTAACTTCGGTGAGTATACTTACAACTGGTTTTGATGAACCTTCGGTGGAATCGATTATTTTGAACCGGGCTACAAAATCTCTTACTCTTTACTACCAGATGATTGGTCGTGGTTCCCGTGTACTACCCGGAAAAAGCGAATTCTCGGTTATAGATCTTGGAAACAATGCTGCACGCTTTGGCCTTTGGAGTGCACCTATTGACTGGAAGCAAATTTTTAGATCTCCAGACTACTTCCTTGAGAACCTGGTAAGCGACGAAGAAATTGAGCAGAATTTTAGATATGAAATGCCAAAAGAACTTCGGAAGAAATTTGCAAACACTAAAGATGTGTCTTTTGATGTAGATGAAGAATACGACGATATCATTAAAAAAGGACTTAAATCTAAAACAGTTCTCGAGCGTTCTTTAGACCAGCATACTACCATGTGTGTAGAAAACAGTGAAGATGTCTTTGATGCCCGTCTTTTAGCTAAAGAGCTTGAAGAAGATATAGCCTACCGTATACGCAAGTACTCTTACTGTATAAGCAACAGCACCAAAAATTACCGCGACTGGCTTAGGGAAGATTATATGAGGAAGCTGCGGCAAAAAATTAATCAGGCGACATTTTAATATTTCCAGGAAATTTCTCTTGAAACTAAAATTTTAAAGGGTGTCAAAAATAGCATTTTTGACACCCTTTTTTCGTAGGTATTTCAGTTGTCCTTTATGCTTCGGAAGCGATTGGCCTTTAATTAGCAGCAAAATATAGTATTTGAATATAAAGATCAATTCAAACCTTATATTCCACTTAATTATTCTTTTTAAACAGGCCTTTGATCTTACCAAACAGGCCTTTTTTTTCTTTTTTGGCCTTTTTAGGCTTGTCTCCTTTAGTGAAAAGTCTTTCCAGGAAGTTATCTCTTTTTTCGGGTTCACAATTGAGCATCATTTGTACCGTAGAAGAAGGTGCTGCAAATTTTGCCTGGGTGATGTCGCTGAATTCAGGCCTGGCATTCATCTTTTGCAGGAGTATGGCAAAAGCCGGTAAAGCCGAATTTGCTCCCTGCCCTAAATAGGTAGACGGGAAGCCAATCCTTGCATCATCGGTACCTGCCCAGGTTACAGAGATCAGTTTTGGTGTGATCCCCACAAACCAGCCGTCACGGTTATTTTGGGTAGTGCCTGTTTTTCCGGCAATATCGTTGGGTAAATTATACTTGTATCTCAATCTTGACGCCGTTCCCGAATTCACTGTGCCTTTCATCATTTCTATCATCACCTGTCGTGTGGTATTGGAGAAAGCAGGTTGTGCCGCAACCTGTGGTTCAAATGTGGCGATTTCATTGCCGTACTTATCCAGAATTTTGGTGAGGTAATAAGGTTTGGCCGCTTTCCCACGATTCACATAACTCGAAAATGAGCCGGCGAGTTCGGCGGCACTCATTTCGGCCGTTCCAAGAGCAATAGAAGGGTAGGCGGGAAGATCATCTGGGAACATCATCTTTTTGGCCTGGGTAAGCACATTTCCAAGCCCCACGTCAAAAAGCACTTTTACAGCAATAGTATTGACAGATTGCGCTAAAGCTGTAGCCATGGGATATTTGGTATAAGGATCTTCTTCCTCGCTACCCGAATTGGAAGGAGTCCAGCCACCCTCATAGGTCACTTCCCTAACCGAATAATAAGTGCAGGGGTCTATACCGGCTTCAACTGCTGCAGTGTAGACCACTGGCTTAAAAATAGAGCCAATTTGCCGCCTGCTTTGAGAGACGTGATCATATTTGAAATACTTGTGATTTATTCCTCCCACCCAGCTCTTTACTGCCCCGGTTGAAGGATCCAGGTTGATCATTCCCATGTTTAAGAATTTCATGTAATGCTGTAAACTATCGGCTATACTGGCTGAAAGCAATTTCTTCTGCCCCCAGTCAAACAATTCCATCTCGGTTTTGCGGTGCAGGGAATCCATGATTTTCTCCCGGCTCCAGCCGGCAGCAGCAAGGTTTTTATATTGTTTGCTGTTTTGAAGTACTTCGTTTAAAATATCCTCTCTTTTCCAGGGTGCATTTTTGCCGTATGCTTTTTCGAACTGCTGCTGCAGCGAAGTCATGTGTTCTTTCATGGCTTCTTCTGCCAGCTGCTGCATCTGGTAATCTATCGTGGTGTGAATCTGCAGGCCATCCCTGTAAAGGTTGTATGGTTCTCCCTTCTCATTTTCAAGAGTGTCAAGGATCTTACTGAGTTCTTTTTTTAACTGTGACCTGAAGTAAGGAGCCACCCCATCATTGTTACTGAAGTACTGATAATCCAATTTCAGGGGTTTAACCCGGTTTTTCACATATTCTTCGGAAGGAAGGTAACCATACTTGTTCATTTGAGACAGCACCACATTTCTCCTTTCCAGGCTTCTTTCGGGAAAAAGCCGCGGGTTGTAATAATGTGATGCTTTTAGCGTGCCCACCAGGGTTGCAGCTTCATCGAGGGTAAGGTCTTTTGTGCCGGAATTAAAGAATTTCATGGCCGCACTTTCTATTCCGTAGGTGTTGTCACTAAAGGGAACCGTATTAAAGTAAAGTTTGATGATCTCCTCTTTTGAATAAATATCTTCCAGCCGTTGTGCAATGATGGCTTCCCTCACTTTATTAACCACAATGCTAAGGTGGCCGTAATCTTTTCGGCCAAAAAGGTTTTTTGCAAGTTGTAAAGTGATGGTACTACCGCCTCCCGAAGATTCATCTCCCATGAGAATGGTTTTGAAAAATACACGCAGAAGGCTGCGATTGTCAATTCCCGAATGCTCATAAAACCTTACATCTTCGGTCGCAATAAGAGCATCTATTAGATGTTGAGGTAGATCTTCATAGAGCACCGGCTGCCTGTCAAAAATGTAATATTTCCCCAGTAGTTTTCCTTCCGAAGAAAAAACTTCTGTGGCTTCATTCTGGTTGAGGTTCCGCAGTTCTTCAGTATCGGGCAACTTTCCCCACCAACCCCAGTAAATACTCAGGAAAAAGAAGCCAAAAAGGGCGATAAATGTTAGTGAGATCCCTAACACCCATTTTTTTACAGGCGTCAATTGCAGGTTTTTCAAAATCATAGGTTAAATGTCTGTCAAATAAACGAAGACTTACAAAAAAAAGTCCTCAAGTTTAAAAAACTTTAGGAAATGAGATTTCCTAAAACCCTGCTAATGTTTTTCAAGGAAAGATTAAAATCTTTCTGCCCGAGTATTAATTTTTCTACTTTTAAACTATGAAAAGAATGGGACATAATAAAACGGTATTCCTTATTACCACTGGTCTTTTGCTATTATCGGCAGCTTTTATATTCACTTATGAGAAAGAGGTCGAAGAATACCAGGCCAATATTTCTAAAGATATTACCATAGACCAAACCTGGGATTTGCCACCTCAACTGGCTGAAGTTTCGGGTATTGCATATTTAGGTTCAAATAAAATTGCCTGTGTGCAGGATGAAAAAGGAAGCATCTTTATTTATAACCTCGATGACTCAACGATTGAAAAGGAAATTGAATTTACAGCAAATGGGGATTTTGAAGGCATAGCGATAAAAGAAAATACGGCGTATGTGCTCGAAGCTAACGGAAAAATTTACGAGGTAGAAGATTTTATGAATACAGCACAGGTGAAAACCTTCGATACGTTTTTTACTGAAGAAAATGATATGGAAGGATTATTTTATGATGAAGCTGAAGACAGGCTTTTGCTTGCCGTAAAAGTTCTTGACCCCAATTCTGAAGATCAAAAAGGTATTTATGCCGCCCGGTTACCTTCTATGGAAGTGAATGAAACGCCGGTGTTCACCCTGACTTTTGAGGAGGAGATCTTTAACGAGATTAGAGAAGAGAAAAGTGGGGAATCATTTTTTCCTTCCGAAGTTGCAATACATCCCAAAACCGGGGAAATTTTTATTCTTGAAGCCCGGGAGCCGAGGTTATTAATTTTAGATGCTTCGGGAACTCCCAAAGAATTCCACCTGCTCGATCAAAAGGCATTTCCGCAGCCTGAAGGTCTTGCTTTTGACAGTTCAGGGAATTTGTATATCTCCAGTGAAGGTGAACCGGGAACCATTCACCGTGTAACCATAACATCTAAATAATTTATGCCCGATCCTATTGAAACCCCTTCTGTAAAGCAGAGTAAAGCCCCATTATATATTTCCCTTGCGATTGTTGTGGCACTTGTACTAAGTTATTTCTTTATACCGCAGGTGCAGGAATTTCTAAATAACGGCTGGGATGTGCTTACCAGTGGCGATAAGCAGCGTACGCGGCAGTGGGTCTCTCAATTCGGGTGGTTTGGGCCGGTGGTAATCATCATTACCATGGTCCTGCAAATGTTCCTGTTGGTAATTCCTACCCCTTTGCTCATGGTAGTGACCGTACTGGCTTACGGGCCATGGGCAGGAGCTGCAATCTTGTTTGTAGCTGTTTTCCTGGCTTCCAGCATCGGTTATTTTATTGGTCGCTACTTTGGGCCTGTGATCGTGGAGAAACTGGTGGGGCATAAAACTGAAAAAAAGATATCAGACTTTATTGATGATTACGGCTTCTGGACGGTAATTGTTGTCCGGCTTAGTCCTTTCCTCTCTAATGATGCCATTAGTTTTGTAGGCGGAGTCTTAAGAATGGGGTACTGGAAATTCATTGGCGCCACCATGCTGGGTATATCACCCCTCATTATTTTTATTGCTTATTTGGGAGGAGATTATGAGCGTCTCAAAACGGGTCTTATCTGGACGTCTATAATAAGTCTTGTTCTTTTTATAGCCTTTGTTTATTGGGATAAAAAAGTGAGAAAGTCAAAGGCTTAAGATCTTTTTACCTCTCAAAAATGGCATTTTTGAAGATAATTTTTTCTGAAGTTATTTTAGTATTTCCTGTAGCCCTTCTTCTGCTGAAGTCAGCTTTAAAAAGACCTGTTTTCAGAAATATTTGAATATTTCTCTTTTCGAGATTCCTTTTTTAAATAAAAAACTGCCTGAAAATAGCCTTTTAGGTATTTAAAAGGGCAAATCTCAGGCAGTTTTTGTTCCGTAGTATTTTTTTACTTCGTCTGCAGACTTTGAGCTACGGCCTGTACTTCATCAAGTACCCGCAGTAAGTTCTCGCCCCAAAGTTTAGCAATATCTTCTTTGGTATAGCCTCTTTTGACTAACTCCAGAGTCACATTTAAAGATTGAGAGGCATCACTCCAGCCTTCAATTCCGCCGCCACCGTCAAAATCTGAACTAATCCCCACGTGGTCTATCCCAATTTTCTTAACCAGGTAATCTACGTGGTCTACAAAATCTACTATGCCTACCGGTGGAACTTTTTCTTTTAATTTCTTGATTTTTGGTTCGGCCAGTTTTCTCACTTTTCTGAAATCTTCATAGTAGGCACTGCGCTTTTCCTCTTCCATTTGCCATACTTCAGTACGGGGCAGGAGCTCAAAACCTACTTTTTTACCTACTTCAGCATAAACTTTATTCACCGCAGCATCATAAGCATTGTTCTTTTCGGTATTGAGATAAGCGTCAAAAGCTACTGTTTGAATCACCCCGCCGTTCTCTTTTAACCACTGCAGCTGCTCATCATCAAGGTTTCGGCTGTGGTTGCACAAACCTCTTGCCGAAGAATGTGAAGCAATAATTGGAGCTTTAGACAGCTCGATCATTTGGCGCATAGATTCTTTAGAAGGGTGTGAAACGTCTATCATCATGCCCAGGCGGTTCATCTCCTTTACAACTTCTTTCCCCAAATCACTTAGCCCGCCATGTAGCCACTCATTATTAGCTTCGCCGGTGTTTGAATCACAAAGCTGGCTGTGCCCGTTATGAGATAAAGACATATAGCGCGCGCCCAGATCATAGAATTTCTCAACGTTGTCAAGGTCTGTCCCAATAGGGTAGCCATTTTCTACGCCAATCATCGCCACTTTCTTTCCCTGTGCAACCAATTTGCGAACTTCGGCACTGGTGGTGGCCAGGCCCATCTGTTCTGGAGCTATATCTTCTACAAGCCGGTGAATGGCCTCAAATTTTGAGAGCGCTTGTTTATGCGCCGTCTCGTAACCTGCAGCATTGAGTTCTTCCTGCCCGGTATAGACAATCAACCAGGTGACATCAACCCCTCCTTTTTCCATTTTTGGCAGGTTAACCTGGGTGTCAAGATCCTGGGTGTAGTTTGTTTCGGCAGTAAAATTATTTACATTAATATCGTTGTGGGTGTCTATTGTAATTACTTCATGGTGGATCTCCTGAGCCTTTTTTAAAAGGTCATCATCAGTAGATTGTGCACTTGCAGCAAAGGCCGCAAAAAATACAAGCAGGTATTTTTTTGAGAACATAAAAATTTGGATTTTGTTTGAATGGCTCAAAATACTAATTTATTTTCTCTTGTGATTTGGGAAGCTTTAGGACATGAAAGAGTACTGTACTTCGATATTCCCATGTTATTGTATTCTAACGTTTTGAAGATCTTGATGCAGGTTTTTCCCTATTGATTCGGATATTTATTTTGTTATTTATACCTTGTTAAAAATTTAACAGGAATTACTGAGTCCGAAGTAACACTTTAAAAGTGCAGGTCATGAAAATTAGATATTGCAAAAGCGTCATCAGGAACAACTACGGGTACGGCCTTACCATGATTGGGTTAGGTTTTTTTGCTGTTTACATCAATAGCAGTTCAGTATTTAGCTATTTATGGATCTTTTTGGGGATCCTTCAGGCAGGTACATCTTATTACCGCCAAAAATATCAATACCTCACCATACGCGAAGACCGGCTTATAAGGCATACTATTATCCCTAAGAGCATTGCTTTATCAGATATCAAAAGGGTGAGGCGGTATATGGATAGCTATAAAATTGAAACTCACAACGAATCAATGCGTATCGAGAAGCATTTCATAGAAACTGAATCCTTGCAAAAGCTCAATCTTTTTCTGAAAGATCTAAACCCAAAGGTTTCTCCGCATCTTAGGTAATATTCGTTGTTTTATCACTTCGGAAATTTTTTCCTTCTGAAGATTTCTTCTGAAGTGGAAGCAGTTATTTCTGAAGTTTTTTCTGAATGTAATAGCGCCAAAAGCGGAATTCGAGCCTACTGAAGTATTTCAGCAAACTACCGGCTGAAAAATCTGAGTAAACTATTCAAAAATGACAAAAATCCCTTCTGTTTTTTCATGAGACCTGTTTCCTTATATGAAACTGAGAGGCTTTATCTAAGGCCTGCCGGGAGAGAAGATGCCGCTTTTATTTACGAGCTTCTCAACACCCCAAAATGGCTTGAACACATTGGAGATCGAAATATTACCAGTATTGCAAAAGCAGAAGAATACATCGTCGAAAAAATGCTGCCGCAGCTCGAAAAATTGGGTTTTACCAATAACGTTGTGATTCGCAAAGCCGATGGGGCAAAGTTGGGTACTTGCGGCCTCAATGTCAGGAACGGCTTTAGTGATCTCGATATAGGTTTTGCCTTTTTACCCCAATATGAGCAACAGGGCTATGGATTTGAAGCTGCATCGTGCCTCTTAAGGTTTGCAAAGGCAGAAATCCCTCAATTTAAAATCACCGGTATAACTTCTAAACAAAACTTCGCTTCTCAAAAGCTGTTGGAAAAACTGGGAATGCAGTGTGCTGAAGAAATAAGCTTTCCAGGAGAAGAGGAAAAGGTATTGCTGTTTCGCCTTCGGTAATTGGTTGCAAGGAATTTTTCACCTCTCTACATCAGGCTTTTTTCTTATTTTTAACATATCAATTTAACGGCTTTTACCCCATAAAGTTCCCGGGGGAATTTACCGGTATTAATAAATTCAAACATGAAAAACTTATTTATCCTTCTATTGTTTATAGCCTTCGGCTTTAGCGCTAACGCCCAGGTAATGACCCCCGAGAAGCTGTGGTCTATTGATCGCGTATCGGGCGTGGGATTGACAGAGGATGGCAAAAGTGTCATTTTCAGGACCCGATCTTATGATATGGTTGAAAACCAAGGCACTTCAGAAACTTTTGTAATCCCGCTAAAAGGAGGAGAGCCGGTTGCCGTCAAAAGTATCGATAGCATTTACAGCGACGGAAAAACTTCACCTACAGGGGAATGGAAGATCATTCCGAAGCAAGTGGAAGTGGAGCCTGTTACAGGAGAAGATTTCTACCCCGATCTCAAAAAATCTGACGTATATATTTATGACGACCTCAATTATCGGCATTGGGATACCTGGGAAGATGGACATTACAGCCATTTATTCCTTCATAATACTTCAACCCAGGCAGAGATCGATATCATGGAAGGCGAACCTCACGATACTCCTTTGCAACCTTTTGGAGGGCCCGAAGATTATATCTGGAACAATGATGGCACCAAAGTGTACTATGTGTCTAAGAAGCTTAAAGGAAAAGATTATGCCGTTAGCACAAATACCGACATCTATGTCTATGATATAGCTACAGGAACTACCGAAAATCTTACTTCAGAAAATAAAGGTTACGACACTCAGCCGGCGTTTTCCAAAAATGGTGTTCTGGCCTGGCTGCAAATGGACGAACCTGGATATGAAGCCGATAAGAATGACATTATCGTGTTGAGAGACGGCCGCAAAATAAATCTAACCCAGCAGTGGGACGGAACAGTGAATAGCTTTTCGTGGAGTAATGATGGCAAAAAGATCTATTTTCTGGCCCCTGTAAAAGGCACCCAGCAGCTTTTTGAAATTGATCCATTCTCCAAAAAAGCTTCTGAAGTTAAGCAGATCACGCAAGGTCAGTTTGATCTAACGGGAATGATAGGGCAATCGGGAAATATCCTGGTAGTCACCAGGACCGATATGAACCATGCAGCCGAAATTTATACGGTTAATCTCAAAACAGGAGACCTTACCCAGCTTACCCACGTGAACGATGAGTTTTATGACGGAATAAAAATGAGTTGGGTTGAAAAGCGGATGGTTCCCACTACCGATGGGAAGGAGATGCTTACCTGGGTGATCTATCCTCCCGACTTTGATCCTAATAAAAAGTACCCCACCCTTCTTTACCTGCAGGGCGGGCCACAATCGGCTTTGTCTCAGTTCTATTCCTTTAGGTGGAACTTCCAGTTAATGGCTGCAAACGGATATATCGTGGTAGCACCAAACCGCAGGGGAATGCCCGGCCATGGCGTAGCGTGGAATGAACAAATAAGCGGCGACTGGGGCGGACAAAATATTCAGGATTATTTATCGGCTATTGATGCCGTAAGTGAAGAGGAATATGTAGATAAAGACCGCCTGGGTGCAGTAGGTGCAAGCTACGGGGGTTATTCCGTGTTTTTTCTTGCCGGAATGCACGAAGGCCGATTTAAAAGCTTCATTGCTCACGACGGAATTTTCAATACCCGCAGCATGTATGGTACTACCGAAGAACTTTTCTTCGTAAATAAAGATATGGGTGGCGCTTACTGGCAAGACCCTGTTCCCAAAGCCTATACCGATTTTAATCCGGTGAACTTTGTACAAAAATGGGATACACCCATCATGATCGTACAGGGCGGAAAAGATTTTCGCGTACCCATAGGGCAGGGGCTGGAAGCTTTCCAGGCAGCACAGTTACGTGGAATTAAAAGTAAACTGCTCTATTTTCCTATGGAAAACCACTGGATCTTAAATCCGCAAAACGCAATTGTATGGCAAAAGGAATTTTTCAAATGGCTTGAAGAAACATTGAAATAAAAAGTAAATAACTAAGCGCTAAAGTTTTTAGGAAAAGTTTTAGCGCTCAATTAAGTCTATAATTTTTAAAAGTTTTAACTTATTTATAAGAAACTTCAATACTTTTGCCTCCCGCAATAAATTACACATCATGAAAGCAAGAACCTGTCCTAACTGTGGTTACAAGTATTCCTTTTGGCTGCACCTTAAAAAGCACTTTTTTCAGAATGTGTTTTCCCCCTGGGAATGTAGAAATTGTGGTGCAGAACTAATTGTAGATGCCCGCAGGAGAATTTTACTTGCCGTTGTGGGAATTTTGCCCGCCGCAGCCCTGCCCATCCTTACCGATTTTTTTATGGGATATTACCTGGGCCGCACTGTAAGCATCACTGTTTCGGTGGTACTGGTTATCATTTGGGCTACCTTTATTTTCAGTCTTGATCATTTTTACCTTGCCGAAGCCGGGCCTGTAAATGGTGATAAAAAGAAAGGTGAATAACATTTTTGAGAGGTATGTTATGCCCGGCAGGAGGCATGGCTGTTTCCTCTAATTTTATCAGCATTAACCTCCTAAAAAGAGCACTCTCACTATGGAATATTTAACCCTGGCCCGTGTACTTCACGTCCTGGCAGTTGTTGTGTGGATAGGTGGAGTTTCTATGGTCACTACCGTAATCATTCCGGCGGTAAAGAGAATGAGTTCCAGGGAAGAACAGATGGAAACCTTTGAAAAGATTGAAGGAAGATTTTCGCTACAGGCAAAAATCACCACCCTGCTCACAGCACTTACAGGTTTCTATATGCTGCACCTTTACGGCTGGGAAAGACTGCTTGACCCGCGGTTTTGGTGGATTCACGCAATGATCCTGGTATGGATCATTTTCACCGTGATCCTTTTTATTCTTGAACCTTTCTTTTTACACAGGCTATTCAGGAAATACGCTGCAGAAGACCCCGAAAAGGCTTTTAGGATTATTCACCGCGCCCACTGGGTTTTACTGGTGTTAAGCCTTATCACCATTTTTGGAGCGGTGGCAGGCAGTCACGGCTGGTATTTTGTCTAATAATTTTTCTGAAATTTCTTCGGAATTTTTCCGTGATGTGATCTTCTGGGGTCTCAAAAATGGCATTTTTAAAGCTCTTTTCTGAAACTTCTGTGTTTATTATTTCTGAAAATGTTTTCCTTCAAGACTGAAATAAAAACTACTGAAGTAGAATGCTTCCGGAAGTGAAAAATGGGTGTTTTGAAGCAACAATTTAATCTAAATATTGATAAACTGAAGCTTTCCAGCTACTACAATCCTTCCGAAGTAGCTTTTAGTTCTACATTTTCAAATTTTCTTTCTCGCGAATTCACTTCCTGTATTCCCGGAGTATAATCTGCCTCAAAAATGCTATTTTTGAGCAGGCTTAAGCCGTTACTTAACCTAATACTTTAATAATTTGCCACGACCCCAAAAATCGCTTGAACCCAATAAATTTAAATTCCGGGAGAGTTTTGCTTCCCTAAAATTTGTGCCGCGATTCTTCGGGGAGATCAGGAAAGTTAATCCGCGGCTTTTTTACCTGAATATTTTTCTTCGCCTTACAAATGCTGTATTGCCTGTGCTTATGCTTTGGGTGGGAAAATTAATTATTGATGAGGTGGTAGTACAAATAGCGGCAGATGTCAAAGACCTTGATCACCTCTGGGCACTGGTGGCAGCCGAATTTGCCCTGGCTGTGTTGTCTGACCTTTTTAGCCGGGGTATTAACCTGAGCGACGCATTATTAGGAGACCAGTACTCAATTAATACTTCAGTAAAGATCATCAGGAAAACTTCCGAAGTAAACCTTGATGAACTCGAAGATTCAGAATTCTACGACAAGCTTGAAAGGGCACGCCAGCAAACCACAGGTCGGGTTGGCTTGATGTCTAACATTCTTACCCAGGCCGAAGATATTATAGTGATCGCTACTTTACTGGCGGGAGTGGTGGTTTTTGAACCCTGGCTTATTATTCTGCTGGTAGTTTCTATCGTTCCCACCATGATCAACGAGGTTAAATTTAGCGGTACCAGTTATTCTTTGGCCAGAAGCTGGACGCAGGAACGGCGGGAGCTCGATTATTTGAGGTACGCGGGGGCCAGTGATGTGACCGCCAAAGAGGTGAAGCTTTTTGGTCTTTCAGACTATCTTGCCAACAGGTTCAAGGGATTGTCTGATCTTTATTACACCCAGAGTAAACAACTGGCGAAGCAGCGTGCCGGCTGGGGATCTTTTTTCAACGTTATTGGCACCACAGCTTATTATGGGGCCTATGTGCTCATCATTTTTAGAACCGTGGCAGGAGTTTTTTCCCTGGGGGATCTAACTTTTCTTTCAGGGTCGTTTAACCGGCTAAGGCAAAAGCTGCAGGGATTTTTCACCCGCTTTACCGCAATCACCGAGACCGCACTATACCTTCAGGATTATTTCGAATTTCTTGACCTTTCCTATCACGAATCGGCTTCAGGAGGTAAAACTCCGCTTCCGAAGGAACTTAAAGAGGGCTTTGAATTCAGGAATGTAGGATTTAAATATCCGAAATCTGAGAGGTGGGTGGTGAGAAACATTAATTTTAAGCTGAAAGCCGGGGAGAAACTTGCGTTTGTTGGAGAGAACGGGGCCGGAAAAACGACACTTATAAAATTACTGCTTCAGTTCTACGAACCCACTGAAGGTGAAATATTACTTGATGACATTCCTGTAAAACAATTTGACAGGGCGGCTTATCAAAGGTACTTCGGTGTTATTTTTCAGGATTTTGTAAAATTTGAACTCACCCTCAGGGAAAACATTGCCATGGGCGAGATCACCGAAATTAATGACCAGGGCCGTATAGAAGGGGCAGCCGAAAAAAGCCTAGCAAACCAGGTTGTAAGTGAACTGCCTTTTGGATATGACCAACAGCTGGGCAAAAGGTTCAAGCAGGGAAAAGACCTATCTGGCGGCCAGTGGCAAAAGATTGCCATTGCCAGGGCTTATATGAAAGATGCCGAAGTCCTGATCCTCGATGAACCTACCTCGGCTCTTGATGCCCGTGCCGAAACTGAAGCTTTTGACAGGTTTATTAAACTTACCCGGGGCAAAACGGCCGTGATTATCTCACATCGTTTTAGTACAGTGAGAATTGCGGACAGAATTATGGTGTTAAAAGATGGGGCTGTACTTGAGCTGGGAACTCACGAAGAACTTATGCAAAACAATAAGCTGTATTCGGAATTGTTTAACCTGCAGGCGGCAGGATATAAATAGTTTTTTAATTGTACTACTTCTGAGGCCAACGCCACACAGGGTTTTAAAAAATAATTGCTGTTTTTTTATAAAAGAGGTGTTTTTAGAGTAACTTCCTTCTCAAATATGCGTCAAACAGGTAACAAGCGCATACTTTCAAAAAAATGAGAATAGAGGAGGCCATTCAACGGTTAGACCGATACACGGCAGCACCGGGCACAACAGAGTCGGTAAAGATCAGGCAGCGTTTTAGTACCATCCTTCAGGAGGTGAAATACAAGAATTTTCCGCCAGAAAAATTGGCACCACTTGAACACAAGCTGGATATTATGTTCAAAGACATTAACCTGGAAGGAAATAATGGTGATGAGCAACTGCAGGCTCACCTTAAAAATCTGGTTAAATTTCTACGTACAGATTTTGGTTTGGTTCCCGAAGGCTATTGCGCCCTGTTAGGTATGCGTGTAGGGCTGGGGGCAGGCTTCATTCTACTTTTATTGCTTTTCTTCTATACAGAATCAAGTTTTAAATATTACAGCCCTCTGGGAGGGTTGCTAATGGGAGTAATGATAGGATCGGCTTGTGACAGGCGGGAAAAAATGAAGGGTAAAACTTTATTGACCCGCATGGTATAAGCTTCCAAAAATGGCATTTTCAAGAGCTCTTTATTTTGTAGCCCTCGTTCCTCCCACAGCAGTGAAAGAGCAGGTGAAGAATATGAAACTGGAGATCAAAGAAAAGTTTCAGGTTGCGCATGCACTCAAATTACCAGCCCATATCACTCTTATTCCACCTGTGTGGCTTTCAGAAGACCAGGAAACACAATTTATTACCTGTCTTAGATCGGTTTCACAAGATCATAGATCATTTTCTATAGCCCTCAGTGATTTTGGGCATTTTAAACAGCGCACCATCTTTATCAATGTGGTAAACCATGAGCCTGTAATCAGTCTGCATGAAAACTTACTTCAGAAATTATCAGGATTACTACCTCCCAACCATCCGGAGAAGCTGCATCCTCATGTTACTCTAGCCACGCGGGATCTCACTTATCAGAAGTTTCCAAAAGTGTGGCAGGAGTTCAAAAATGGCATTTTTTCAGCTGAATTTCAGGTGGATGCGTTAACTCTCTTTAAACACAATGGAAAAACCTGGGACGTGTTGGAAGTTTTTACATTTTCAGAAAAGAATTGATTCTGTATCATTTTTCAGACATTTAAAGTCGTAGAACAGGCGTCTTAACAATATTTTATAGGCCTTTAAAGGTACTTTCCATACTATTCAACTTAATTTAGAGGTTCATTCAAAATTATTCCGTGAAAAAACCTCTACGAATTTTAATCTTTTTATTTTTCCTGTGGGGCTGCTTCTTTTCGAATCTTGTGCAGGCGCAGGAATCCCCTGAAGTCAAAATAGGGGGTGCATTACGTTTCAATTACAATCTTTCTTCCTGGAAACCCGAACAGAAAAGCAGGGGCGGAGACTTTGGTTATGACATGTTCAGGATCAATGCTGTAGCTGCATATCGTGGGATCTATGTGAATGCCGAATTCCGTCATTATTCTGAAGCTTTTGGCGGCGGAATGTTAAAGCAGGGATGGTTTGGTTACCGGTTTAATGAAACTAAGGAGCTGCAGGTAGGTCTCACACAGGTTCCATTAGGGATACAGCAATACAATTCCCACAACTGGTTCTTTAACCTTGGGTATTATATGGGACTGGAGGACGATCACGATATGGGAATAAAGTATATGAACCTGGGGGAGAAATGGGAATACCAGATAGCCTATTTTAAAAATGCCGAGGAGTTGAATTTTGGAGATGCTTCAGTGGTTTCTCCCAGCAGGTATTCTTATGATGTGGCGGGGAATAATAAGGAAGTACATCAGGGAAATATCAAGCTGCTCTATAAATGGGGAGACAGTTTAAAGTCGCGACTTGGAGTTTCAGCCCAATACGGCGGACTCTATAACATCAATACCAAAAGAAAGGGAGACCATTACGCTTTGGCTGCGCATTATGAAGCCGATTTTAAGCAGTGGAATCTTAAGACCGAAGCCATGCTGGTTTCTCATAATCCCAATAATGCAGAAGGTGTTTCACGAGAGATCATTACCATGGCGGCTTATGGGGCTCCTTACGAAGTAGCTTCCGATTTCAATCTTTATACCCTTGCAATTGCCCGCGACGTACCGGTGAGTTGGGGGCCGGTATCCAATTTACAGTTCTATAATGATTTTGGGTACATGCAGAAAAAGCCGGCTTCTTTTGAAGATTCATTTATGAATGTTACAGGAGTATTGATTTCAGCAGGTAACCTGTATACGTATATAGATTATGCCGCCGGATATAACCATTCCTGGCTGGGCGGGAATTTTGTGAATGACTTTGCCGCAGGAAACCCCGATGCAAAGTGGGAAGCGAGGTTCAATATTAATTTCGGATATTATTTTTAAGTCCGGAGAGACGAATTAAAATTTAGAGACCATGGCAAAAAAGATCGTAAGAAGTGATGAAAGGAAATCTATAATGGGCCTCAACGTCAATGGTCCTGTGTTTTTCACTTCATCTATTATCATTATTATAAGTATAGCACTCACCCTTATTTTCGAGGAGCAGGCCGAAGGATATTTTAATGCTATTCAGGCTTTCGTTTCCAATAACGGAGGTTGGTTCTTTGTTTTATGCGTCAACATCTACTTAATATTTGTGCTGTACCTTGCCTTTAGTAAATTCGGAAATATTAAAATAGGCGGAAAGGACGCAAAACCCGAGTTCAAGACTCTCTCGTGGTTTGCCATGCTTTTTAGTGCAGGGATGGGTATTGGGCTATTATTCTGGAGTATTGCCGAACCTGTAACACATTTTATGAATCCGCCATTAACAGAGGGTGGCACGCCCGCTGCTGCGCAGGAAGCTATGAATTTCACTTTTTTACACTGGGGTTTTCATGCTTGGGGAATCTATGCTCTTGTAGGGCTTTCACTTGCTTATTTCACTTATTCCCACGGGTTGCCACTCACCATACGCTCAGTTTTTTATCCTGTTTTAGGCGATAAAATCTACGGAAAAAGAGGGGATCTCATTGATATATTTGCTGTTTTGGCTACTCTTTTTGGACTGGCAACTTCCCTGGGGCTGGGTGTACAGCAAATAGCAGCAGGGCTAGCCCATGTTTTTGGATTGGACAGCGGTATCATTACCCAGGTAAGCCTTATTGCGATCATTACGGCTATTGCCACAATTTCTGTTGTGCTGGGTGTAGATAAAGGCGTCAAATTCCTGAGTGAATGGAATATGAGAATAGCGGTCTTGCTATTGCTTCTGGTGGTAGTACTGGGGCCAACAATCTTCATTTTTCAGTCTTTCGTTCAAAACACCGGAAGTTATTTCTATAGCTTTTTAGAAATATCATCCTGGACAGAAAGCTACACCGGCAATAACTGGCAAAACGCATGGACCGTTTTTTACTGGGGCTGGTGGATTGCCTGGTCTCCTTTTGTAGGGATGTTTATCGCCCGAATTTCAAAGGGGCGTAGCATAAAAGAGTTTATTCTGGGAGTGCTGGTTGTGCCTTCGCTTCTTACTTTTTTCTGGATCACAGCCTTTGGGAGTACCTCTATTCAGCAGGCACTTTTAGGAGACCAAACTATCATTAATGCTGTTGATGATAATGTGGCCACTGCGCTCTTTGTATATCTTGAAGACTTTCCTTTTTCGGTGGTATTAAATATTATCGGAGTCATTTTAATCGCAGGTTTTTTCGTCACCTCGTCAGATTCAGGTTCTTTGGTAGTAGACAGTTTAACCTCGGGAGGAAAAATAGATGCCCCTGTAGGGCAACGTATTTTCTGGGCAGTAGCCGAAGGTGCCATTGCAGCCGTACTATTAATAGGGGGAGGTTTGCAGGCGCTGCAAACAGCCTCAATAGTAACCGGGTTGCCTTTTGCTTTTATCCTGCTCTTCATGTGTTATTCCCTCTATATTGGCGTGCGGGATGAATACTTAAAATCTGAAGAGAAAAAGGCGCAGAAGGAATTAGAAAGTTATGAAGAAGTAATTTCAGATATTATCAAAAAAAGAGGAGGAACCCATAAAGAAAATCAGTCATGAAAAAGATCAAAAATATTCTTGTCGCCCTGGATCTTTCAGCTATAGATGAAAAACTAATTACCTATGCGTCTTTTATTGCTGAAAAGCTGCAGGCAGAGAACGTTTATTTTGTACACAATATCAAGAAATACGAGATCTCTGAGCTTTTTGAAGAACACCTGAAGGATGTGAACCTGGATGAGGTGATTGGGGATGAATTAAATGAGAAAGTAAAAACACATTTTTCGGCCTCTGCAAACTGGGAGGTGCTTATTTCTGAAGATCCTTACAGCGAATCCCTTCTCAAGTACATCGTTGACAAGTACAGTATCAATCTGGCTGTGGTTGGTAACAAGAAGCATGAGAAAGGAACAGGAGTAGTGAGTAGTAAACTGCTGAGGTTGCTGCGATGTGACCTTTTGGCTGTTCCTGCATCTGCCCATGAAAAAATAGAGGTTATTTGGGCAGGAACCGATTTTTCACAGGATTCCCGAAAAGTTTTCAGCAGAACCAAAGAACTGCAGGAGGGAGGGGACGTACTGCTGAAGGTGGTTCATGTTTACAGTGTGCCCGTACAATTTTCTCCATATGTTTCGCCCGAATCAATGGGGCCAAAAGTGGAAAAGCATGTGAAAGAAAAATTTGATAAATTCCTGAAGAAACTGAATTATTCCGAAAACATTGAGCCTCTCATTTTTATGGGAAGAGAATCGGGAGCAGCACAGAAGATACTTGCAAACCTTCGGAACTCGCCGGTAGACCTCCTTATGGTAGCAGATAAAGGAGGTAACACTTTTTCTCCTTTCGCTGTGGGTACCATGACCGAGGAATTGTTCAATGCAAACCTGAATGTGCCACTGTGGGTGGTAAAATAGCGCTATAAAGGGATTCGGGGATAATTCTGAATTTCTTTTTCATCATCTCCTTTAATCCTGATAATACGGCTGGGGCGATGCTCCTGAGCCAATTTTCGGGCTTTATCCAGTGCATCTTCTTCTTTATCAAAGGTTTGTATCAATTCATTACGGTGATTGAGGACCTTCCATTTTTCATTTTCCGCTTTGCACTGTATACGATATGTACGCTCCTTTACAATTTTTTCTCTATTCTTTAAAAGTTCAAGGATCACCTTACCATCACTAAAATTTCCTCCCGGATAAAGCATGGGCAGGAGAGCAAAGAAAACATAGTACATGGAGAAATACGTGAATTGATAGGTAAGCATTCCGGCACTTAGAACATCATTCTCAACTAACAGTATCACTGCGATGGTACTAAGAAGGTTAAAAAGGGCACCCCCCGAAAAAATTAAAATATTCGCCAGCTTCTCTTTGCGTTCAATATTCTCGAAGGTGCAGAACCCATACCAGAAGTAATACTGTCTAATTTCCAATATTCCGTGGTTAAAGACAGGTTTTCCACTTCCCACTACAATACGGATATTCTTTGCGCCCATAAGCCAGGCAAAGAACACGTGCCCTGCTTCATGTAAGATTGAAATAAGGGGCAGTACCAGGAAAAATGCCAGCAGAAATTTTGGAATGTCGCTTATGCCAAACATCTAAAGATTTTTTGGAGATCATAATTTATAAAATTTGAATCCGTAGATTCTTAAATCCTATACAAAATTCCTGAAGCACAGGATTATACTTGTCATCATGGTTTTTTAAAACTTAATTTATCTCTTATTCATCCCCGATAAATCCCCTTTGTTAGGGCAGAATTCAATAAATTAGGCATTACAAAATTTGATTGAACATGCATTTTCCATTACTCCAGGACATTGTGGTATTACTTGGTTTCTCTGTAGTTGTTGTGCTTTTACTACAGCGATTAAGGTTACCATCGGTGTTGGGATTTTTAGTTACAGGGATCATTATTGGTCCTTTTGGCTTCGGGCTTATTGAAAACCCTGAGCAAATAGAGATCCTTTCCGAAATTGGGGTGATCCTGTTGATGTTTGTTATTGGAATGGAACTTTCAATCAAGCAGCTTGCGTCAATGAAACGAACTGTCTTTTTAGGTGGTTTGCTTCAGGTGGGATTGAGTATTATCGTAACTGCATTTATATTTTCTGTACTCGGCTTTTCCTGGAACGAGGCCGTATTCATGGGCTTCCTGTTTTCACTTTCCAGCACAGCAATTGTGCTAAAGATCTTGTATGACCGCAATGAGATCACTGCACCTCATGGACGTATGGCTCTTGGAATCTTAATATTTCAGGATTTGATAGTGGTGCCAATGATGTTGATCACTCCCATGATGGCCGGAACTACAGGTGATCTCTATAATGAAGTGCTTCTTCTTGTTCTTAAAAGTGCCCTGGTATTAGCTTTGACCTATGTTGGAGCAAAATATTTGGTGCCGCGGGCCATGTACCTTATTGCCCAGACTAAAAGTAAGGAATTGTTTTTACTGGCTACCATCGCACTTTGTTTTACAGTGGCTTTTATCACTGCATCTGCAGGACTCTCTCTTGCATTTGGAGCTTTCCTGGCAGGTCTTATTATTTCGGAGTCAGATTATAGTCACCAGGCTACAAGTACCATTCTTCCCTTTAGGGAGCTGTTCATCAGTTTTTTCTTTATCTCCATCGGGATGCTGCTTGACCTGGACTTCTTTATGAAAAATGCAGCGGTGATCATGCTTATGGTCGTGGTGGTATTTATATTAAAAGGAGGAGTGGTTTCCCTTACCGCAGCAGCCCTTAATTATCCTATAAGAACCGTATTGTTGACAGGAATGGCATTGTTCCAGGTGGGGGAATTTGCCTTTATCCTTTCCAGGATTGGTATAGAAAGTGGGCTACTTTCGGAGGAAATGAACCAGTATTTTCTTTCGGTTTCGGTGTTTACCATGCTGCTCACGCCTTTTGTTTTTCTTTTTTCGGGGAGGACCACGAATTATATTTTGAGGAAAATAGCACCGGGTTCTCATCGGACAGTTTCACTTTCCCGACAGGATGCTCAAGAGCCCGAAGATCACCTGCTTATAATCGGGTATGGGATCAATGGCGCTAACCTTGCAAAAGCAGCTAAGTATGCCGATATCCCGTATATGATCCTGGAACTTAATCCGCAGATCGTGAGACAGCAAAAGGCCAGGGGAGAACCCATAATTTATGGAGATGCAGTGCAGGAGCACATGCTTGAAGCTGTACATGTAAATAAAGCGCGTATTGTGGTTGTTGCTATTTCTGATCCTCGCGCTACCAAAGCCATTGTTTCCAATATCAGGCATATTTCTCCTTCTGTGCATATTGTAGTAAGAACAAGGTATGTGAAAGAGATAGAGACCCTACTGGGGCTGGGTGCCGATGAAGTAATTCCCGAAGAGTTTGAAACTTCAATTGAAATCTTTTCACGGGTTTTAACCAATTTTCTTGTACCCCTCGATGAATTGGAAAATTTAATAGATTCAGTTAGAGCAGATAATTACCAGGTCTTCCAGTCCCACAAACGACTGCAGACTTTCAAATCTTCAACTATTCCCGATTTTAAGATAAGCTGCGTGAGAGTGATGGCAGATAGTGGTGCTGTAGTAGGAAAGACTATTGAAGAAGTTGATGTTAGAAAGAACTATGGGGTCAATATCCTCGCGGTTTCCCGAAAAGGGCAAATGATAAAAACAGTATTTCCCAACGTCAAATTACTAAGAGAAGACCTTGTATTTGTGAGTGGGGATCAGGAGCATATTGATTCTTTTTATAAAGCGGTCACCTGAAGTTGACGAAAACGTTTGAAAAAAGTACGAAAACCTGATAGTGATCATTATTAGAGCTATAGTTTCATCATATTTTTGACCTGTAAATCTAAAGCCTGAAGGAATATGATGACAACTTCTCCACTCACCGATTTGGATATCGCTCATAAAATTCAATTAACCCCCATTACAGAAATAGCACAGAAACTTGGCCTTGATCCAGATGATATTGAGATGTACGGGAAATACAAGGCTAAGATACCGCTGCACAATATTGATCAGGACAAAATAAAACAAAGCAATTTAATTCTTGTTTCGGCTATTTCACCAACTCCGGCAGGAGAAGGAAAAACTACCGTCTCTATAGGTCTTTCAGAAGCTATGAACAGGATTGGTAAGAAAACCACTGTAGTGCTGAGAGAACCTTCATTAGGCCCTGTTTTTGGATTAAAAGGCGGCGCTACCGGAGGAGGATATTCACAGGTTTTGCCCATGGAGGACATCAACCTTCACTTTACCGGAGATTTTTCGGCTATTGAAAAAGCTCACAATCTTTTGGCAGCTCTTGTAGATAATAATATTCAGTCAAAAACAAATAATTTAGGAATTGATCCGCGGACGGTTTCCCTAAAACGGGTGATGGATGTTAATGACCGTTCCCTGCGAAATATCGTGATAGGACTTGGCGGAACAGGTTCAGGAATTCCCAGAGAAAGTGGGTTTGATATTACTGCGGCTTCCGAAATTATGGCCATTATGTGCCTTGCTGAAAACCTGGAGGACCTAAAAGGGCGTTTGGGAAACATATTTATTGGCTACACCTTTGATAAGAAAGCTATTTATGCCCGCGATCTCAATGCTGAAGGTGCCATGGCTACGCTTTTAAAAGATGCTCTTAAACCTAACCTGGTGCAAACTATAGAAGGGAACCCTGCTATAATCCACCTTGGTCCGTTTGCCAACATAGCTCAGGGAACTAATTCTGTGATCGCCACCCGCATGGGGATGAGTCTTTCTGACTATACAGTCACCGAAGCCGGATTTGGTTTTGACCTTGGTGCAGAAAAATTTCTGGATATTAAATGTCAAAGCGCAGGCCTTACTCCCAGGGTTGTGGTAATGACCGCGACGATACGAGCTTTAAAATACCATGGTGGGGTACCTCTTTCTTCTCTCACTATTCCAAATGTAGAGGCTTTAGAAAAAGGATTACCCAATTTAGAGAAACATCTGGAAAATGCCCGTCTCTTTAATATCACTCCTGTAATAGCCATAAATAAATTCTACAGTGACAGTGATGAAGAGATACAGGTGATCATAGACATGGCTAAAAAACTGAATATAAAAGTTGCAGTTTCTGATGGCTGGGCAAAAGGAGGGGAAGGCGCTCTTGATCTGGCAAAAAAGGTGGTAGAAGCGATTGAAGAAGGCCGCTCTAACTTTACACCACTTTATGATTGGGAAGATTCGGTTATGAATAAAATAGAGACCATTGCAAAAAAAATATATGGGGCCGATAGGGTTGAATACGCTGCAAAAGCAAGACGGGATCTAAAGACTATTTCCAATCTTGAATTAGATCATTTACCCGTTTGCATTGCTAAAACCCAAAAATCATTGTCAGACAATCCTTTGCTTATAGGAAGACCAACAGGTTTTACGCTAACAGTTCGGGAGATTGAGATCGCCGCCGGTGCAGGATTTTTGATCCCTATTACAGGAGATATGATGCGTATGCCCGGATTACCGGCACACCCTGCATCAGAGAATATAAATATAGATTTGGAAGGAAATATTTCGGGGCTAATATAGAGCAAGATCTGTTTGCTTCCATTGAATAAGAACCTTCCGGCCTTGCCGGGAGGTTTTTTATTCATAGGTGGGTAAATACCCCGAGGCTTGCCTCGTTAGTAAATGTTGTAAAGTTAGAAAACGTGTTCCACTAAAATGCTCCGTGGGCTTGCCCCGGAGAAATTTACTGGTTCATATAGCTCTTTTAGGCATTGAACTCTTTCAAACCTTCAGTTTTTTCAAACCCTCAATGCAATCTGCCGCAAAATGTTTGTCGGATAAAAATATTAGGTTAACAAATTATAAACCATTATTTTAAAGGTCTTCAAAAAGGAAGTTTTACTTTTAGTTAAGCTTTTTGAAAAAAAATTCCGGCACCGAATTTTCAGAAGAATTTTGATATACCTTTGAATATATTTAAACCATTTAATGAAGAAATTTTTAGTTGTAAATAATCCCGAAAACTGGAACCTTGCACTTGAGAATATGGAGGTGATTTCGGCCAGGGACTATCTTACAAATCCTGAATATGCCCGTCTTAAAAAAGCACGTATTTTTAATTTATGTAAGGATTATTCTTACCAAAGTAAAGGGTATTATGTTTCACTTTTAGCTGAGGCTCGTGGGCATCTCGCAATTCCTACTGTGATGAACCTGGTAGATTTACGGGAACCAAAGCTTGTTAAGATCGTCTCAGATGAATTTGATGATCTTATTCAAAAAAGTTTAAAGGGAATTAAGTCAGCCGAGTTTACGCTTAGTATTTATTTTGGGCAGAATGTTGCTCAAAAATACAGGGAACTGAGTGCTATGTTTCACCGGCACTTTCAAATACCATTTTTGAGAGTAAAGTTCTCTTACACCAACAGGTGGAATATCAAATCTATTAAAGCTTTATCTGAAGTAGAGATCCCAAATGAACACCGGGATGCTATGAGGCAGTTTGCCATACAGTATTTTGCAAAGAAGCGTTATGATACCCCTAAAAATGAAACTTTTGAGTACGACCTGGCAATCCTTGTGCAAGATCACGATCCTGCGCCGCCAAGTAATCCTAAAGCTCTAAAGAAATTTGTAGAGATTGCCGAAAAAATGAACTTTTATGTAGAGTTTGTCTCTCCAAAAGATCTTTCAAGGCTGTCGTCTTTTGACGCCCTTTTTATCAGGCAAAGTACAGAGGTGAACAATGAAGCCTATGCTTTTGCCCGCAAAGCCCAACAGGAAGATATAGCCATCGTTGATTATCCCGATGCTATCCTTAAGTGCTGTAATAAAGTTTTTATGGCCGAAGCCCTTGAGAATTCAGGTATTCCCACTCCTAAAACTATCATTGTTCACAAAGACAACCGCAATAACGTTATTGAGAAGACCGGACTTCCGCTGGTTTTGAAATCCCCTGATTCTACCTTTTCTTTTGGGGTGAAAAAAGCTGCTACTGCCGAAGAATATGAAAAACTGGTGGGGGAGATGCTTAAAAAATCTGAACTTGTAATAGCACAGGAATATACGCCTTCAGATTATGACTGGAGAATAGGTATTCTGGATGATAAACCGCTCTTTGCCTGCCGTTACTATATGGCCAAAGGCCACTGGCAGATCTACAACTGGAATGCCAGCAAAAAAGATGACCAGGAAGGTAATGCAGACGTAATGTCTATTGATGAAGTTCCAAAGAAGATCATGGATGTAGCTCTTCGTTCGGCAAGGCTTATGGGAAAAGGTCTCTACGGAATTGATGTAAAGGAAGTAAATGGAAAACCTCTGGTCATAGAAATCAATGACAATCCAAACATAGATTTTGGGGTAGAAGATCGTTTCTATGGTGATAAAATTTATACCGAAATTATTACTGCTCTTAAAAATCGCCTTGAAAAGAAATCGGAATGAGTTATCAGCTTTTTGGAGTTTACGGGATAGAACTGGAGTACATGTTGGTAGACGCTGCCACAATGAAAGTGAAGCCGGTTGTAGATAAATTATTGACCAAAAAGAATGGTGCTTTAACTTCGGATGTTGAAAATGGTAAGATAGAATGGAGCAATGAGCTTGTAGCACATGTAGTGGAATTAAAAACCAATGGGCCTACCGCCAATCTTGATACCCTGGATGATCTTTTTGCTGAAAATGTTGGCGAAATCAACGATTTGCTCAAGGAATTTAATGCTAAACTGCTACCCACAGCGGCTCATCCTCTCATGGATCCCGAAACAGAAATGCAGTTGTGGCAGCACAACTACAGCAAAATATACGCACTCTACAATCGCATTTTTGACTGTAGGGGGCATGGCTGGAGCAATGTTCAAAGTATGCATATAAATCTGCCATTTTTGGGAGATGTAGAATTTGAGAAGTTACATGCTGCGGTAAGGATCCTGCTACCAGTAATTCCTGGATTAAGCGCCAGTTCGCCCATTTTTGAGGGAAAACTTACCGGCTTTAAAGATGCCCGGATGCATGTATATAAAACCAATCAAAAAGAAATTCCGGAGATGACCGGTAAAGTCATTCCCGAACAACTCTTTTCAAAAAAGGATTATTACAGCGGGATTTTTGAACCTATCAATAAGGCAATAAAACCGCATGATACTGAGAATATTCTCGATCATCATTTTCTGAATTCAAGGGGAGCTATTGCCCGCTTTGATCGTGGGGCTATCGAAATAAGAGTGATAGACCTGCAGGAATGCCCAAAAGCTGATGTTGCCATAGCAGTACTCATCATTGAAGCCCTGAAGTTGCTGGTTAGTGAAGAATTGGTGTCTCTGGAAGATCAAAAAAATTGGCATGAAAATGCCCTTTTTGGAATCTTTAATGATGTGATCGTAGATGCTGAAGCAACCCTTATCCAAAAATCTGAATTTGCTGACATTTTCGATTTACTACCTGGTTGTACAGTGAAAGAAATATGGAATAGGATCTATTCGCTTGTAAAAGAAAATATTTCTGAAAAACACCAGAAGAGTATCGAGTTTTTACTGCAGCACGGAAGCCTTTCAACCAGGATCCTTAAAACTTTGGGTGAGAATCCATCTAAAGCAGAGATCACAAAAGTTTATGAGGAATTGGGGAATTGTCTTCAGGAAAACAGGTTCTTCGAGGTGTAACTACCAGTAATTTATTCTGAAATTAACCACTAAAACTAAGCTTTGAATCTTATACTAACCTGTGAACACGCCGGAAATGAAATTCCGCAGGAATATGAACAACTGTTTTCAGAAGCGCAGGAAGTGCTGGAAACGCACCGGGGATATGATCCCGGAGCATTAGATCTATTCCAGGAGCTTTCACCTTTGGCAGTTTTTAGGCAGGAATATATGATAAGCAGGCTTTTGGTGGAACCTAACCGTTCGCTGGGCCATCCGCAGCTTTTTTCAGAATTTACAGCCCAACTTCAGGAGGCTCAAAAAGAGCAGATTCTGGAGGAATTTTATATCCCATACCGGACTTATATTGAAAGCAGGATTGGGGATCTTATTTCAGCAAGCAAAGAAATTGTACATATTTCGGTTCATACTTTTACGCCAGAGCTCAACGGGGAGGTAAGAAATGCTGATATTGGCCTGCTCTTTGATTCCGCCCGTAAGAGTGAAGTGAAATTCTGTGAAAGATTTGAAGAAAGTCTTCTTCAGCAGAATGAAAATTTCCGGGTAAGATTCAATTATCCCTATTTGGGGATTGATGACGGATTTACTACTTACCTCCGCCAAAAATTTCCGCAGCAATATTTGGGCATTGAGCTGGAGGTTAATCAAAAGTTTGTTCAAAAGAATAAAATGGAAAAGCGCTTCAAAAATGTCATTTTTGAAGCGCTTTCCAGATTGATGTCATGATTGGCCTCTTAACCGTTGAGGGTAGAGTCCAGGGTGATTTCTGTATTAAGCAGTTTTGAAACAGGACAATTTTCTTTAGCGTGCTTCACCAGCTCATTAAATTTATCCTGCGAGATGCCGGGTACTTTTGCTGTGAGAATTAGGTGAGACTTCTTGATGGTTCCATCCTCAAAGGTGATCTCGCATTTTGTTTCAAGTTCAACCGGATTAAATTCCTCTTTACTAAGATTGGCCGAAAGCTGCATAGTAAAACAGCCGGCATGTGCAGCTCCAATAAGCTCTTCAGGATTTGTTCCTTTTTCATCTTCAAACCGGGTGTGAAAGGAATAGGGAGTTTTTTGCAGTACCTGACTTTGAGTAGATAAATTTCCTTTTCCTTCTTTGATCGTGCCGTTCCATACGGCTGTTGCTTTTCTTTTCATACTTGGTTTGGTTTTTAAGTGATTTCATATTTGTAACAAAGGAGTAGCGAACATGTTTACTGCTGTGTTCTTTCACTTACTTTGTTAAAATGGCCCACGATAGTGATTTTTTTCTATAACTATTTCAGGATTTTTGAAGATACAATTTTCTGACTAAGAATTAGCCTGCAATCAGGTTAAAACTACCTTAAGTTCATTTCTGTAATGGGAAGGAGATTTTCCCGTAAACTTTTTGAACTGCTTATTGAAATGACTAAAATTATTGAATCCACTTTCAAAACACACTTCCGTTATACTTACCTGTTTCTCATGAAGTAATTTGGCAGCGTGCACCAACCGGTACTCGTTTACGAATTGGGTAAATGTTTTCCCTGTAATTTTCTTAAAATACCTGCAGAAAGCCGGTACAGTCATGCTCACCTTACCGGCAACCTCTTCAAGGCTAATAGGGCGTTGAAATTCTTCTTTTACAAAATTGAATATATTATTGATCCTGTGATTGTCCTGTAATTCGGTTTCCAGAAGGAACCCCTTTGCATTCAGCACAGAATATTCCGTGGAATTTTCCATTAGGTGTAAAATTTCAAGAAGTCCAAGAAGGCGTTGAAAAGGAGGTTTATTTTCAAGAGATTCCATTTTCTCTCCAATATCCTTTTTTGACTCCCCATAATAGACAATTCCCATGGTTGCCTTCTCAAAAAGTGCTTTTATGTTCTTCATTTCGGGGAGTTCGAAAAAACTATTTCCCAAAAAATCGGGTTTCATCTGTATCACGGTTTCGTTCTCATTACCTGTAAGCCCATCTGTAAAGCCACAGTGCGGAAGATTGGAACCTATTAACATAAGATCCCCGTCACGATAGTAGGAGATGTGACTTCCAATCTGTCTTTTTCCTGATCCTCTATTCACGTAAACCAGTTCTATTTCGGGATGATAATGCCAAAAGGTATGTTTCCTGTTTTGGTGGTTCTTATTATAGGTTCTATACAAAATAGAACTTCCAAAAGCAGGTTCAATTTTTTCCAGTTCAGGTTTTACATTAATATTCATAAATAGGAGTAAAGTTTGAATGAAATTTAATCTGAATGAAAATACTCTACTTCTGCAAAATTACCCGCTATAGGTGCATATTTAACCTATAACGTTTTAGTGAGCCTTATTAATATCAATTTTGAACACTTTTGTGCCAATTTTGATCTATTTGCAAAGGAGATAAGTGATTATGTTTGTTGTGTAATATCTAATCTATTAACTAAAACGATGAAAATTATGAAAAAGCTAAAAAACATTGCAGTAATTGTTTTTTTCCTTTCCACCTATTCTTATGCAGGTGATATGGAAAAAGAGGAGGAGGTAAGATTAAATGGAGAGCAAACTTTGTTAGTAGACCTTTCTAATTTGAATCTGGGAACGGTTATTTTATTTGAAGATCAATATGGCGTAACGCTTTACAAGGATGACCTGGTAAGAGGTGGAAAGTATAACAAGAGGCTGGACCTTGAAATGGTGCCGCAGGGGATCTACTTTTTAAAGGTGGATAAAAGGTTAGCGACAAAAACATGGAAGATCCAGAAATCTTCTGAAGGGGTAAAAATCCTTGGAAGTTCTTCTACTATAGGGAAGCCACATTTTCGAACTCACGAAGAAGTTCTTAATGTTTACATATCAAACCCCGACAAGCAGCCTTTGAATATGACCGTTGAAGATGGTTCTGGAGTGATCCTGGCCACTGTCAAAGCTTCTGGTAAGGATTTCCAAAAGTCTCTTGATTTCTCAAGAGTTCCATCGGGAGAGTATTTTGTAAAACTTTACAGGGGAGAAGAAGAGTTTACTAAAAAAGTAGTTATTAACTAAGGATCAATCACTACTTAAAAAACTGCCCCGGGATTTCCCGGGGCAGTTTTGTTTATGAATATGAAGACTTTCTTAAGCCTTTTTCAGGTAGATAACACCCATTGGTGGTATGGTGAGGGATAGAGAATTATCTTGCCCGTGGGCTGATAGTTCTGTACTTTCTATCTCTCCATCGTTCTTCACGTTACTACCGCCAAACCTGTTATCATCACTATTGAAGATCTCTTTCCATTTTCCTGCTTTTTCAACTCCAATCCGGTAATTTTCACGGGGTAATGGTGTGAAATTACACACAACGAGAATGTTGTCTTTAGGATCATTGCCTTTTCTTAAAAAGCTAATAATACTATTCTCTTCATCTTTAATATCTACCCATTCAAACCCTTCATGTGAAAAAGCCTTTTCGTAGAGTGCAGGTTCCTTTTTGTACAGTTTGTTGAGTTCTTTAAAGGTCTCCTGGATTTGGCGGTGATAATTCTCATTGGTTAAATGCCACGCAAGGCTGGAATCGTGATCCCACTCGGTGGTTTGGCCAAATTCTGCACCCATAAACAGGAGTTTCGTACCGGGGTGGGCGTACATATACGCATACAAGGTGCGAAGATTCGCAAATTTGTTCCACTCATCTCCCGGCATTTTATTGAGAATAGCCTGTTTTCCATACACCACCTCATCATGTGACAGGGGTAGCATGAAGTTTTCAGTAAAAGCGTAATTCGAACTAAAAGTGATGGTATTTTGGTGGTACTTTCTATTGATAGGATCTTCACTAAAATACTTCAGTGTATCGTGCATCCAACCCATCATCCATTTCATTCCGAAGCCAAGGCCTCCAATATAGGTAGGTTTTGAAACCATGGGCCAGGCGGTAGATTCTTCAGCAATGGTCACGGCATCAGGAAATTCCTTATAAACTACTTCATTAAATTCTTTCAGAAAACTTATCGCTTCCAGATTTTCATTTCCGCCGTGTTCATTGGGTTCCCATTCGCCTTCTTTTCTCGAATAGTCCAGATATAACATAGAGGCCACGGCATCTACACGCAGTCCGTCGGCATGAAACTTGTCCAGCCAGAATACTGCGTTACTTATAAGGAACGAGCGCACTTCATTACGTCCGTAATTGAAGATGTAGCTTTGCCAGTCTGGATGGAAACCTTTTTTAGGATCGGCATGTTCATATAGATAGGTGCCATCAAAATAGTGCAGGCCATGTAAGTCTGAAGGGAAGTGGGATGGAACCCAATCCAGTATCACTCCAATTCCTGCCTGGTGAAGACTGTCAATAAGCTGCATAAATTCCTGCGGAGTACCAAAGCGGCTGGAAGGAGCAAAGTAGCCGGTGATCTGGTAGCCCCACGAACCAAAGAAAGGATGCTCCATCACTGGCATGAATTCTACGTGTGTGAATCCAATTTCTTTGATATACTTTGGAAGTTGCTCGGCCAGTTCTAAATATGTAAGAGAACGAAGCCCATCTTCGGGAACACGTTTCCAGGATCCCAGGTGCAACTCGTAAACCGACATTGGTTGTGGCTTGCCTTCTTTTTTCTGCCTGTCTTTCATCCAGACCTTATCTTTCCAGGTGTTCTCAAGGTCCCATACCACAGAAGCTGTATTTGGTGGGGTTTCCCATTGAAAAGCAAAAGGGTCTCCTTTATCGGCTTCATAACCGTTGTTTGACCTGATAAAATACTTGTACAAACTGCCCTTTTTGGCACCCGGGATAAACACTTCCCATATCCCGGAACCATCCCAACGGGCTTTCATGGGGTGGGATTCCCTGTCCCAATTGTTAAAATCTCCCACTACCGCAACTTTTTCAGCATTGGGGGCCCAAACAGCGAAATAAACTCCTTCGGTACCCATATATTCCATAAGATGCGATCCCAACTTGTTGTAAAGATGGTAGTGTTTGCCTTCGCGGAACAGGTGAATATCAAATTCAGTAAGTAAAGTGGCTTCTACCGGCTTGTCTGAAGATGATTTCTGCTCTTTTTTTTTATCCGTGGTAAGATCTTCTACTTGTTTTTTGGCTTTTTGTGCAGCCGCCATCACTTCCTCCTTATCGGGTATGATTTCCTCTACTTTTTTCTTTGCTTTTTCGGCTTTGGGAATGAGCTTTTCGGCAAAACTGCCTGCTGCATCTTTCATGTTTTCGATATCTTCGGCATCAGGAAGAAGATCTTTAGCCATTTTTTCGAGGTCGTTTTTGGTGCCCTTTTTTGGAGTGACCTTCTTTTTTATATTATCGGCAGTTTCTTTTGCTGCGTCTTTAAGATCTTCAGAAGGGGAGGTGTTGGGCAGCTTCATTTTTTCTTCCGCACTAATTCCCTCAATTTTTTTCTGCCGGGACATCTTCTTTGCCGGTTTCTTTTCTGCCTGTTTTTCTCCGGTTTTTAAATCCGCTTTTTTCTTATTTGTTTTTTTATCAGCTGGTTTTTTAGTGCCGGTCTTTTTCTCGGGATTTTCCTGGGGTGTAGTGGTTACCTTGGTTGCAGGGGCGGCAACATCGGGCACCTGCTCATCGGTTAGAGGCTTCTGGAATTTGGCAGGTTTAGAAGTAGTTCCTGATTTTTTCTTTTCTGCGGAAGTTTTTCCAGCCTGTTTTTTTGGCTTCGGATTGGCCGCGGCATCTGCATCGGGCATCTTGGTTTTTGGCAAACCTGTATTTAATTTAGTTCCTTCTTTAGAAGAAGATTTGTTCTTTGCTGATGTTTTTTTGGCAGCCTGTTTTTTTGGCTTCGGATTGGCTGCAGCGTCTGTATCAGGCATCATTGTCTTCGGCAAACCTGTATTCAATTTTGTCGACTTTTTTTCAGAAGCTTCAGCTTTACCTGATGCCTTTTTACTAACCGCTTCTTTTTTTGAAGCCGACTTTTCTGAAGAGGTTTTTTTAGGTTCTGTTTTTTCCGAAGGCTTTTTACCTATACCTTTAGGCCCTTTTACGTCTCCCGATTCTTCAGCAGATTTTTTGCCCTTGTCTACAGGGCCTTTCGGAGCTTTTCCGGTGCCTGAAATATTTTTATCTATATCTTTTTTATTACTTTCTTTTTTAGCCATGATTTATTGTTTTATGCATGATTTAATTCCCCTAAGCGGGATCAAGACCCAGTCTGGCCGGTTGTTTAGTTCGTAGTTCATCTCGTAGATTGCTTTTTCAAGCAGGAAGATCTGCATGAGGATCTCGGTGTCATCCTTGTCTGGTGGTATGAAATCATTTTCCCCTACATGCTTATAATAACCTTCCAGGAAAATTTTAGTGACCACATAATACCAGTTATCGGCCCATGTGTCTAATTCTCCTTCTTTGTTATGATCGTCAATTTCAGATTCCATTATACTGCTATAGGCAGCGTAATGAAAGGAGCGAACCATACCGGCTACATCGCGCAGCGGCGAACGCTTTAATCTTCTTTCACTAAAGGACCTGGCCGGTTCTCCTTCAAAATCAATTATTACAAAGTCTTTACCTGTCCATAAAACCTGGCCAAGGTGATAATCCCCATGGGTCCTGATTTTCATTATAGGAATTTTGTGGTCATAGACTTTTTTGAAGGTGTTAAGCACTTCTGCTTTCATATCCAATACTTCCTGTGCTTCCTCCTGAATATGCTTCGGAAGGGTTTTAATACTCTTCTGCAGGTTTTGGAAAGCATTCCGCGTAAGGGATTGCAAAGAAGAGAATAATGATCTCTGGTAATGCAAAGAGAAAGGTTCCGGCTCAAAATCTACCTCCATTGGGTTTGCTGCCAGTGCCTTGTGCATCTCGGCGGTTCTTTGTCCCAGCAGGAACATTCTTTCGGGAAAAACAGCCCCCAGTAATTCTTTCATGTTTTCTGAAAGATCCTGGTAGGAGAGCGGGCTCAGCGTATGCGCTATTGGTTCGTACTCCTGGTCTTTTGGCAAGGTGAGTACCCTGTCAAAAAAACGGTTTAAGGCATCCTTTGTATAATCCCATGCATCTCCCTGGTTTGGTACCAGATCTTGCATCATACCCAACACGATGATGTTCTTGGGGTCGGGTTTGTATTCAATTGCTCCCACAAATCGGGGGGAATTCTTGTATTCTGTTTTTTCAGTAAGATATCGGGTAATCTCCAGGTCTGGATTAATGGTGTTATCAAGTTTCCTGTACAACTTTAAAAAATACCTGTTGTCAAAAATAAGCGAGGTGTTACTTTGCTCTGCATTAAGGATCTTGGAATGAACCTTTTCTGCTTCAGCATCAAATTGATCTTCACTGTGATAGAATACCAGGTTACCACGCCCGCTATTAAGTTTTCTTCCTTTTTTAATATTTCTGAAGAGCACATTTCTGAAGTTCTCGCTGTAAACCGAATCAAAGAGATAACCTTCTTCCTCGTCTATCTTAAGTTTTGCAATAATTCCTTTACCCGGAATATCCTTGTATGCATCTTCTAAAGTTTCACTCATAAAACTGAGTGGCAGCTGATAAACCTCGGGAAGTCCGTCATTATAACTCACTTCAATAGTGATTAAAGTTGACGGAATATCTTTTACGGGTATGTCTACCTTGTTCACCACAGAGATACTCTGAATGACTCTTGATTTGCCCCCAAACCAGCGGCAGGTGTTGAGGTACCCGGGAAGTATATTTTGTTCTAATTTGGTTTTGGTCTTATTATTTAGAAGTTGCTCCCAATTATCAATGCTCAAAGCCGGAGTTTCCGATTGTGCTACATGGCCTTCCTCTTTTTGTAACTGGAACCAGTAGTAACCGTGAGGCGCCATGGTAAACAGGTAAGGATGCTCGGTGATTCTTGGAAACTTATTGTGACTAAAGACCTCTACGGGAATATAGCCTTCATAAGCTTCCAGGTCTAGCTCGGCTGCCTGCGGGAAGCGGGAAAGGTTTCCTAATACCAGAATGTCTTCATCTTCAAAGGTTCTGGTGTAAGCTATGATCTTGGCATTACTTGGCGAAAGAAAATTAATATCACCACGGCCAAAGGCCTTATATTTTTTTCTCATACTAATGATCCGCTTCATCCACCATAATAGTGAAGAAGAGTTCATCTGTTCGGTCTCAACATTTATAGACTCATACTTGTATGCCGGATCTATAATAACCGGAAGGTAAAGCTTATGCGGATTGGCGTGGGAGAACCCTGCATTACGGTCAGACGACCATTGCATTGGTGTTCTCACCCCATCGCGGTCTCCCAGGTAATAGTTATCACCCATACCTATCTCGTCTCCGTAATAGATCACCGGGGTACCGGGAAGGGAGAACAGCAGTACATTCATCAACTCTATCTTGTTGCGATTGTTCTCAAGCAAGGGAGCCAGCCTGTGGCGTATCCCCACGTTGATCTTTGCCTGCGGGTCTTTAGTGTAGACTTTGTACATGTAATCTCTTTCTTCATCGGTAACCATCTCCAGGGTCAATTCATCGTGATTCCGAAGAAAAATGGCCCACTGGCAGTTCTCAGGAATTTCTGGTGTCTGGTCAATGATATCCATAATAGGATACCTGTCTTCCATTTTGACCGACATAAACATCCTGGGCATAATGGGGAAGTGATAGTTCATATGACATTCATTTCCTTCTCCAAAATATGCCGCCGAATCTTCGGGCCACATGTTTGCTTCTGCAAGCAGAAGTTTATTTTCATACTTGTTATCTACATGTGCCCTTAGCTTCTGAAGAAATTCATGGGTCTCGGGCAGGTTTTCACAATTGGTGCCTTCTCTTTCAAAAAGATAAGGTACTGCATCAAGCCTGAAGCCATCTACACCCAGGTCAAACCAGAAATCGAGCACATCAAAAACTTCCTGCTGTACTTTTGGGTTGTCAAAATTTAAATCTGGTTGATGGCTGAAGAAACGGTGCCAGAAATATTGCTGTGCAACAGGGTCCCAGGTCCAGTTTGAAGGTTCGGTATCTGTAAAAATGATTCGGGTGTCCTTATATTTTGTGGGATCATCGGTCCACACGTAATAATCTCTTTCGGGAGAACCTACGGGAGCGTGGCGTGCTTTCTGAAACCAGGGATGCTGGTCTGAGGTGTGATTAATTACCAGCTCGGTGATGATCTTTAATCCCCGTTCATGGGCTTCATCTATCAATTTTTTGAAAGTATCAAGATCTCCGTAAGAAGGATTGATACTGTAATAATCGGCTATGTCATAACCATCGTCCCTAAGGGGGGAAGGATAAAAGGGTAACAGCCATATTGCGGTGACCCCCAGGTCTTCCAGGTAGTCCAGCTTTTGCAGGAGACCTTCAAAATCTCCTATGCCGTCACCATTGCTATCAAAAAAGGCTTTAATGTGCAGTTCGTAAATAATAGCATCTTTATACCAGGTTTCCTGATCGCTCGCTTGCAGTGGTTTGATCATTGGTTATATCTTTTTTACTGTATTGGTTTCTTAGTTTCAACTTTTAAAATATGTGCGGGAATGGCCCTTGGGTGCAGCTCTACATAATTCCATGCATCCTGCCATATATAACTGGCTCCTGTTAATAGGTCTTTCACCGAATAGGAGTCATGATCGCCAATTTCCAGCCTTTCGAGAGGAACTTCTACCCAGCCAGATTGTGTATGGTGAGGGTCGAGATTGACTACAATGATCAATTTGTTGTTACCATCTTTATCAACCTTTGAATAAGAGATCAATTGATCATTATCTGTTTTACAGAATTCTATATTCCAGGTGGTTTGTAGTCCTTCGTTCTCATTTCTTATCCTGTTCAGGATACTAATCATCTCCTTGATACGGGTATTCCGGTGCCAGTCCCAATGGTAGATCTGGTACTTTTCGGAATGAACATATTCTTCTTTTCCGGGGTAGGGCTCATTGAGTCCGAATTCAAAGACGGGTCCGTAGAGACCGTAATTAGAAGACATTGTTGCTGCCAGGATCAATCTTATAAGGAAAGAAGGCTCCTCTTTGTGCTCCAGGGAAATAGGAAGAATATCAGGTGTGTTGGGCCAGAAATTAGGCCTGTAGTATTCCCGCACTTCCGTTTTGGTGAGTTCGGTGAGATATTCCTCAAATTCTTCTTTGGTATTTCTCCAGGTGAAATACGTATAAGACTGGTTAAAGCCTATTTTTGCCAGCTCTTCCATAACTCTGGGCCGTGTAAAAGCTTCGGCAAGAAAAATTATTCCTTCGTGGTCTTTGTTGATTTCGCTTATGCACCATTCCCAGAAAGGAAAGGTCTTGGTGTGCGGATTATCAACTCTAAATACCGTAACCCCTTTATCAATCCAGAATTCTACAATACTTTTTAATTCATCCCAAAGGTTCTCCCAGTCTTCTGTTTCGAAATTTACCGGTAGTACATCCTGGTATTTCTTCGGCGGATTTTCGGCATATTGTACTGTACCATCAGGCCTCCATTTAAACCATTGTGGATGATCTTTAACATAAGGATGATCTGGGGAACACTGTATAGCAAAATCTAGTGCTATTTCAATCCCCATATCTTTAGCCTTTTTTACCAGTCGGGTAAAATCTTCCATAGTTCCCAATTCGGGATGAATGGCTTTATGACCACCTTCTTTGGCTCCAATAGCCCAGGGTGAGCCGGGATCTCCTTCCTCGGCTTCCGTAGCATTATTAATGCCTTTACGGTGGCTGCGTCCTATTGGGTGGATTGGCGGAAAATAGATAGTGTCAAATCCCATTTTTGACACCTCAGGAAGTATGTTCTCACAATCCCTGAAAGTTCCGTGCTTACCTTTATCGGGAGAGGCCGATCGTGGAAAGAATTCATACCATGCACTAAAGAGGGCTTTTTTTCTTTCTACTCTTACCTCCAAAGTTTTGTCGTATGGGAAAGCTTTGTCGCGATCTCTTGATTCATACATTGCTTTTGAAGCTGAGTCGCTTAAAGCTTCAGAAACCGCTCTTTGCCCATGCTCTTCATCCCGCAAGAGCTCAATCCATTCTTTCAGCTTCTTTTTATTGGGTGAAGAGGCGCGGGGAAGGGCTTCTTCCATAAGTTCGGCTCCTATAAGTAACTCAGTTTTGAGATTTTGATTGGCGGCGGCTTTTTTCTTAAGGCCATCCTGCCAGGTTAAAAAATGATCTACCCATGATTCTATGGTATATTCATAATCTCCGATCTCTCCCAAAGCAAAGGTTGAGCTCCAGTGGTCGTTGCCCTCAAAGATCATAGGCTGTTCCTGCCATTTTTTCTCACGACCCCGGCCTTTCTTTTTCTTGCGAAAAAGAAGTACAGCATCCACCTTGTCATGACCATCTCCAAAGATGTCGGCTTCAATTTTAATGTCTTCGTCTACAACTCTTTTTATAGGGTATTTTCCACAGTCAATTTGGGGTTTTACATTTCTAATACTAACTCGCTTATGACCATTAATTTTCATAGGGTGATTTTATTGGATAAATGGTTGATTATTTCCCGAAATGCCAGTGATTTCGGGTCTGTCTGCATTCTAAAACACTTAAATTTAGGTAAGTATATGCACACCCTTAGTTAAAAAACTATTAAACATTAAATCTTCCATTTTATCCTTCTTAGCTTTGAGTGTATTTGAAATTCAGGAAGAAAGATATTTATGGGAAAGAAAGTCGGTGCAGTATATATAGGACATAAAAAAGTTGAATTTTGCATATGGGCACCTTTTGCCGAATCTGTTGAAGTACACTTCGAAAAATCAGGAAACTTTGAAGCTCTTATAAAGGACGAAAAAGGCTACTGGTCTAAAGAAGTTCAAAATATCACACCGGGCGCAACATATAAATACCGCATTGACCACAAAGATGAATTTCCCGATCCTGCTTCTCTTTCACAACCCCAAGGCGTTCATTCCTGGTCACAAGTAGTAGACCATAAGGCCCATCAATGGCAGGATGAGCTATGGAAGGGCAGGAAGCTTTCAGAAATGATCATCTATGAACTTCACGTGGGCACCTTTACCCAAGCAGGTACTTTTGAGGCGGTAATCGATAAGCTCGATCATCTTGAAGAATTGGGCATAAACACACTCGAACTTATGCCCATTGCGCAATTTCCCGGGACGAGAAACTGGGGTTACGATGGGGTTTATCCCTTCGCGGCGCAAGATAGCTACGGGGGCGTTGCAGGCCTTAAAAAACTTATAGACGCCTGTCATGCCCGGGGCTTTAGCGTAATCCTCGACGTGGTGTACAACCACCTTGGTCCCGAAGGAAATTACATCTCCCAATACGGCCCGTACTTTACAGATAAATATCACACCCCGTGGGGTAGTGCCCTTAATTTTGATGACGAATATTCCGATCAGGTAAGGCATCATTTTAAACAGAATGCCCTCATGTGGCTTGAAGATTTCCATTTTGACGGATTGCGGCTCGATGCGGTTCATGAGATCATAGACAGGGGAGCGAGGCATTTTCTTAAAGAATTGAGCGAGAAAACCGATGAGCTGGAGGCAAAAACAGGAAGAAGTTATGCGCTTATTGCCGAAAGTGATCTCAACGACACTAAATTAATAAAAGACTACGAGAGCGGCGGATTTGGACTTGAAGGCCAGTGGGTTGACGATTTTCACCATGCCCTGCATACGGTGCTAACAGGTGAAGACGCAGGTTATTATGCCGACTTCGGAAAAATGGAATACCTGGCGAAATCCTTTAAACAGGCTTTTATCTACGATGGCATTTATTCCCCCTTTCGCAAACGTAGCATAGGCAACAATCCTGAAGGAATGGAGCCATCAAATTTCGTGGTATGTATCCAGAATCACGACCAGGTGGGCAATCGGCTTTTGGGAGAAAGAATGGCCGAATTGGTCAGTTTTGATAAACAGAAGCTGGCTGCGGCAACTTTACTTTCAGCCCCTTTTGTTCCTATGCTTTTTATGGGAGAGGAGTTTGGGGAAAAGAACCGCTTTCAGTACTTTATTAGTCATGGTGACCCTAATCTTGTAAAAGCAGTGCAGGAAGGTCGGAAAAATGAGTTTGAATACTTCTTTCACTCTCATTCTGAAGGAGAATTTCCCGATCCGCAGGCCGAAGCTACTTTCAAAAATTCTAAACTGAACTGGGATTTTCAGAAAGATGCGCAACAAGATCAGCTCTTCAACTTTTACAAAGAATTAATAAGACTGAAGAAAGACGGTGCTTTTGAGATGTTTGGTCATCAAAATCCCATTTTTGAAGCTTCTGAAGGCAAAAATCTTCTGAAGGTTTCTGCACAGGAAGGAAATTCAGCTTTAATCGGGATCTATAACTTCGGAAAATCGGTTTATTCAGAAAAAACTTCAGAAAAAGTAAATCCACAGGTCCTCATTTGTTCTGCAGATAAGAAATGGGGTGGAAACAAGGAGTTGGACGAGCTTGTAGATCCAGAAAATATTACTGTGCCCCCTGAGGCTGTTTTGATTTACAAATCTTAAAAAGATCCTTTAAAAATGCCCTTTTTGGAACCTAAGTTCCCGGAGGGATCACTAACTAATTAAAAAATATTATGAGCAAGAAATATGTATGTGTGCACGGGCATTTTTACCAGCCACCAAGAGAAAACCCCTGGTTGAACAAGGTAGAGATACAGGAATCGGCATACCCTTACCACGACTGGAATCACAGGATTAACGCAGAATGTTATGTGAGAAATTCTGCTTCCAGGATCCTAGATGAGGAGGGAAAAATACAGGCGATCATGAATAATTACGCCTGGATGAGTTTCAATATTGGGCCTACTTTACTGGCCTGGATGCAAAATGAAACTCCCGAAACTTACGAGGCCATCCTGGAAGCCGATAAGCTGAGCCAGGAAACATTTTCGGGTCATGGCGCCGCCCTGGCCCAGGCTTATAACCATCTTATCATGCCGCTGGCCAATAAGAGGGATCAGGAAACACAGGTAATTTGGGGAATCGAGGATTTTAAATCCCGCTACGGCCGTATGCCCGAAGGCATGTGGCTGGGAGAAACCGCCGTGAATACCGATGTGCTCGAAATGCTGGCAAAACACGGTATAAAATTCACCATTTTATCGCCGTATCAGGCTAAACAGGTGAGAAAAATTGGCACAAAAGACTGGGAAGACGCCACAGGTGCCAAAGTAAACACCCGCCGTGCCTATACCTGCAAGCTGCCTTCGGGCAATGAAATAAGCCTTTTCTTTTACGACGGCCCGGCTTCACAGGCAGTGGCGTTTGAAGGGTTGCTCAATAACGGGGAAGCCTTTGCCGATAGGCTTAAAGGCCAGGTTGCCGATCACGACAAAATGGAACTGGTGCATATAGCAACCGATGGCGAAAGCTACGGTCACCATCATAAGCTGGGGGAAATGGCTCTTTCTTATTGCCTGCATTCGCTGGAAGAGGATGAAGATGTAAATCTTACCATTTACGGAGAATTCCTGGAAAAGTTTCCTCCCGAATATGAAGCACAAATTATTGAAGATACCTCCTGGAGCTGTTATCATGGCGTAGAACGCTGGCGCAGCGACTGTGGTTGTAACACCGGCGGCAATGAAGACTGGAACCAAAAGTGGCGTAAACCCCTGCGGGAGGCTTTTGACGGGGTTCGGGAGAAACTCATAGTTCTTTATGAAAAGCAAATGCAACCCTATACTTCCAACCCCTGGGAAGTGAGAAATAAATATATACAGGTGATCCTCAACCGGGAAAACAGTAATGTAAAGAACTTTCTTTCAGAAAATTTTGGAGGCGAGCTTTCCGAAGAAGATGAAGTGAAACTGCTCAAGCTACTGGAAATGCAGTACCACACTATGTTGATGTACACCAGTTGTGGCTGGTTCTTTGACGAGGTGAGCGGCATTGAATCTATGCAGGATATTTTCTATGCACAACGGGCTGTGCAGCTGGCTGAAGAAGTAAGTGGCGACAGTTACGAGCCAGATTTTGTAGCATCGCTCAAGAGGATACCGAGTAATATTCCGGAATATGGTACTGTGCATAAGGCTTACGAGCTTTTTGTGAAACCGATGGAGCTCGATATGATAAGGATTGGAGCCCACTATGCCATCTCTTCTATTTTTGAAGAATTTCCCGAAGAGGTGACGCTTTATAATTTTATTGCTACTACCAAAGCCAGTCACTATTATGAGGCCGGAAAACAAAAACTAATGATTGCCCGTACAGAGTTTCGCAGCGATATTACCTGGGAAAAGCTTGATATCTCGTATGCCGTACTATACATGGGAGATCACCATATTTTTGGGGGAGTGAGGCAGTATATAGACGCCGAATCCCTTGAAGAATTGCACAATAAAATGTCCTTCTATTTCGAAAAAGGAAATATTTACGAGATTTTCAATTTGATGGATACTCACTTCGGAAATCACAATTACTCCTTCTGGCATTTGTTCAGGGATGAGCAACATCTTATTATGAAACAGGTGATGGAAAACAACCTGAAAGGGGCCGAGGGTGCTATGCAGCAGTTGTATGATAACACCTATCCTTTGTTGAAAACCTTCCAGGAGATTGACATGCGGGTTCCCTCCAGGCTTAAATTACCTGTAGAAATGGCCGTTAACAACAGGCTTATAAAAGAACTCAAGAAGAAAGACTGCAACTTTAAAAAACTGGAGCTCCAAATAAAATCAGCAATATCTATACAGGCTAACCTTGACATGGTGACCCTAAACTTCCTTGTTGACCGTCGCCTGACAGAAAAAATGCTGGAACTCGAGAAAAATCCGTTAGATCTTAAATTGCTGAAAAAAGTTAATTCCCTGCTTCAAATGCTGGAAGATACGCCGTTATCTCCCGAAAAATGGCAGGCACAGAATATCACTTTTGGCATAAAAGAAGAACATTATCAGGACATGCTTGAGCGGAGTGAAGAAGGAGATGAAATCGCAGTAAAATGGGTGCCGGCCTTCCAGGAGCTTGAAGAATCTGTTAACCTCACTGTCGAATGAAAAATCCTGTTTCTACATATAGAATTCAGCTTTCCCCTGATTACACGCTTGAAGATCTCAATGAAATTCTCGACTACCTTGAGAAACTTGGAATTTCTACCATTTATTCGGCACCTTTTTTTCAGGCGCGCAAGGGGAGCAGCCACGGCTATGATATTACCAATCCGTTTAAACTCAATAAAGCTATTGGAAGGCTTGATACCTTCAGGAATCTAAGTAACAGGCTCAAACAGAAGAAGATGTCATGGCTTCAGGATATCGTTCCCAACCACATGGCTTTTGACGGAGACAACATCTGGTTGCAGGATATCTTTGAACTTGGCCCCGAATCTTTGCACTATAATTTCTTCGATATAGATTGGGAACAATCAGGAAAAGTTATGGCCCCGTTTCTTGGGAACCCCCTGCCCGAGGTCATTAAGAATAAAGAATTACAGCTTAGGGTGTCAAAAAGGGGATTTTTGTTCAGGTATTTTGATCATGAATATATGGCCTCCGCCCGTTCTTACGCAGAAATCCTCGGAAATGAATTCGGTGAAAAATGGCAGGATAAATTCAGGAATTTTTCGGCTGAAAGTGAGAATTGGGAAGAATTGAAAGAATATTTCCTGAGGGAGTATGACAAAGATCCGGACTTCCGAAGTAAAATTGACAATAGAGTAGAAGAGATCAATGCTTCCGAAGAAAAAATTAGGAAGATCCTCGAAGAACAGTATTTTTTACCGGCTCACTGGAAAGAGACCGAAACCAACATTAATTACCGCAGATTCTTTACCATAAATGATCTCATTTGCTTACGAATGGAAGACAAAGAGGTTTTTGAGAGTTATCACCGGTTCATACTTCAGTTGTGTGAGGAAGATCTAATTCACGGCCTGCGCATAGATCATATCGACGGACTCCTGGATCCAAAGGCCTATCTTGAAAGGCTTCGGGAAAATCTGGGCCCCGATTTTTACATCACTATAGAAAAGATCCTGGAATGGGATGAAAAATTACCTGTACACTGGCCGGTAGAAGGCACTAGTGGATATGGATTTTTAGCGACTGTAAATCAATTGCTTACCAACCCTAAGAGTGAGAATGAATTTTTTGACGCTTACCAGGCACTTTACCCAAAGCAGGAAGATTATCATGACCTGGTGTATGAGCAAAAGCTGTTTATCCTGGAAGAGAGAATGGGGGGCGAATATAAAAACCTTTGGGAGCTGGCTTTAAAGTTCAATCTTCTCGAAAAAGAAGAAAAATACAAGCAGGCTTTGGGGGCATTTTTGGCTGCCTTTCCTGTATATCGCATTTATCCTGAAGAATTTCCCTTGAGAAAGAGGCAAAAAAAGATCATTGATGCAGCTTTTAAAACTGCTGCCGCACATAAGCCCGATCTTAAAAATGAGCTGGAAAAGTTTAAAGATATTTTCTTGGGAGAGGCAAAAAAAGACCGTGAAAACATGCTGCAATTCCTGCAGCGGTGTCAGCAGTTCACGGGACCTTTGGCGGCCAAAGGCGTTGAAGACACTACCTTTTATATTTATAATGAATTGATCTCCCACAATGAAGTAGGAGATTCTCCCGAGAATTTTGGGCTTTCGGTAAATGGCTTTCATGAGCGGATGAAGTTACGGCTCGAAGATTTTCCGCTTTCTATCAATGCTACCGCGACTCACGACACCAAACGTGGGGAAGATGCCCGCATGCGGCTCGATGTATTGAGTGAAGTGGGAGAAGAGTGGTTTCAAAAAGTAGCCGATTGGAGGGAGATTGCCAAAAATGTGAGAAAAGATCCTGCTGTTCCCAATGCAAATGAAGAGTATTTCATTTTCCAGATGCTCATAGGAGCCTGGCCATATATTGGCGAACCGGGAGAAGAATTTTTAGAGCGATCTACAGCCTACCTGCAAAAGGTACTTCGCGAGGCCAAGGAAAATTCGTCATGGGCTGCACCAAATGAAGACTATGAAAATAAAGTATATGATTTTCTTGAAGCTTTGCTGAAAAACCTGTCTTTCAAGAAATCATTTACCCAGTTTCATAAAAAGATCTCGGCATACGGAGCAATAAAATCACTTTCTCAATCTCTGCTGAAAGTTACCGCCCCTGGAATTCCCGATATTTACCAGGGTACCGAACTTTGGGACCTGAGCTATGTAGATCCAGATAACCGCCGGCCTGTAGATTATGAACTTCGGAAAAAATATCTGGCCGAATTTGATTCAGTAACTCCCGAAGCATCCGGGCAGCATCTTGAGAACCTGAAGCGAGATTACACTTCAGGAAAGATCAAGATGTACTGCCTGCACCGGGCACTTAAAGCGCGTAGGGAAATACCCAGTACTTTTGAAAAAGGGGAATATATACCGCTGGAAGTTAAAGGGGAATTGCGCGAAAGCGTAGTGGCTTTTGCCAGGAAGGATGAAAAAAATACGGTTCTGGTTATTGTGCCGGTCATGGTCACCCATCTTTTTACTGAAGATCTTCAGATTAAAGACCAGAAACAGGAGCTGAAAATAATTTTGCCTGAAAACCTAAAGGGAACTTTCAAAAATGCCATTTCTGAAGAAGATTTTTCTTCCGAAGAAATTGAAGTTCAAAAGCTTTTCAGCAGCTTTCCCGTTGCACTTTTAAAAAAGAACAATTAATATGAAACTAAAAAGAAGCAGTGGAATTCTTTTACATATCACCTCTTTGCCCGGCAGGTTTGGGATTGGAGACCTGGGGCCCGAAGCCTTCAGGTTCCTCAATTTCCTGAAAAGATCGGGTTATACCTACTGGCAAATCCTTCCGCTTAATCCTACAGACGGAATTTATCATCATTCCCCCTACAGCAGTCATTCGGCTTTTGCGGGGAATCCTTTGTTGATTAGTCCGCAGTTGCTGGAAGAAGAAGGTTATGTCAACCTGGAGGATTTCCCTGTACCTCCCGAAATGCAGGCTAAAAAAGTCATTTTTGACACCGTAGTGACGTACAAAAACCAAGTTTTTGATGCGGCTTACAGCAAATTTAAGTCGGCCGGTACAGTAGATCCCGATTTCTCTGAATTTTGTGAAACTCATGCCGACTGGCTCGAAAATTACAGTCTTTACCTCGCCCTGCGTTACAAGTACGACAAGCAAAACTGGACCGACTGGCCACCTGAACTGCGGGACAGGATACCGGAAGCCCTGGAAAAGGCCCGAAATGAATTAAAAGATCAAATTGAGCGGGAAAAGTTTGTGCAGTTCCTGTTCTTCTCGCAATGGTCCCGTTTAATACTGGAAGCCCACAATAACGGAATCCAGATCTTTGGAGATGTACCATTTTATATAAATCATGATAGTGCCGATTGTTGGGCGAATCCTGAAATTTTTAAACTGGATGATCAAAAACAACCGACACATATTTCGGGTGTGCCGCCAGATTTGTTCAGTAAAACCGGGCAATTATGGGGAACTCCGGTTTACGACTGGAAAGTGCTCAAAGCAAACCACTACAGTTGGTGGAAAGAGCGGCTGCGCCAAAACCTGCTCTTGTTTGATGTGGTGCGAATTGATCATTTTAGGGCCTTTGCCGATTATTGGGAAGTGCCGGCAGGGGAGAAGACCGCGATAAACGGAAAATGGACAGAAACTCCTGGAATTGATTTCTTCAACCAGGTAAAAACCGAATTCCCTGACATGCCCTTTATCGCAGAAGATCTGGGATTATTAGACCAGGCGGTGTATGACCTTTTGGAGGAGTTTAATTTTCCGGGCATGAAGGTGCTGCAGTTTTCTTTTGGAGATACCAACCGGAAGAACCCATACTTCCCGTATAATCACGATTTTAATAGTATAGTTTATACAGGTACCCATGATAACAACACTAGCGTGGGCTGGTTTACAGACAGCGGAAAAGAGGTGAGGGAGCATTTGGAGCGATATACAGGCCAAAAAGTCACAGAAAATAATGTTCATGAGGTGCTTTGCCGAATGGCATTACAATCGGTAGCAGCTGTGGCTATCCTGCCGTTGCAGGATATTCTTGGGCTGGGCAGCGAAGCCATAATGAACACGCCGGGTAGTACACAGGGAAACTGGTCATGGCGAATTACTTCAGGAGAGATTCCCTATAAAAGGGCAGAAGAACTTTACGAACAAAATGAATTATATGGAAGAATTTCGCAGTAAAATACGCTTCAAAAATGCCAATTTTGAAAGGAAAAATAGCGGTGCTTTTCTATCAGTAATGATTTCAGATCTTACTGAAGTTGAATGGAAAAATTGAACTGGGAATAATTAAGTACAAAGATAGTTTATACAAAAAAGGCTGTCTCAAAAGATCTTGATCGAATTTGAGACAGCCTCTACTAATAATAATCGAATCTTTACGCTGCTAAATATTTTTTGCAGGCTTCTTCACATTCTCGACATGCTTTTGCACAATCCTGGCAGTGTTGTGTTTCGTGTTGTTCACATTCTTCGGCACATTCTTTACACACCTGCTCACAGTATTTTACCAGTCCTGTGGCGTTGGCACCTTTAATGGCTAAAATATCGGCAAGCGAAGCACACGCAGAGGCACACACTTTATCTTTTCTAATACAATCAACCATTTTTTTGAGGTTGTCTTCATCAAGACAGGCATCTGCACAATAGTTGCAGTGGTTGATACAGTTTGATAACTTATTTAAAAATTCCTGATTTCTCATTGTATTGGTTTTTGGTTAAACTTAATCTTGACTTCAAGTTACCAAAATGAGCTGCTACAGGCTCCTAATTGCTGTTAAACAATATTCAACAAAGGGTTAAAAGTCATGTTTTTCACCACTTTAGAGATTTGGAACAGATACCTATACTATTATATAAATATGTCGAAATATTCAATCAGGATGATATAAAAGCTCTCAAAAAATCTTCTAAGAATATCATATCAGGCTAATTTTCCTGGTCGTAACTTCTAAAATACTCCAGCATTGCCCTACTTTCTTCTTCGCTCATATTTTGATTTGCCATAACGGCCATATTTGATTCTATGAGTAATTTTTTGGCAATGGGATCTTCTTTGATCATTTTCTCTGGCCTTAAAATCATGTTCATAATCCATTCGGGGCTGCGTCTTTCAGTCACTCCTGCAAGAGCAGGGCCAATTGATTTTTGATCCATTTTGTGGCAGGCTGTACACATATTGTTAAACAATTCTTTTCCGCGAACTGCCATAGCTTCATCTATGGTTTCGTTAAGGTTCAAATTATCTATAGGCCCAACGCCTTTGTTCTGCATATCATCTACTTCAGCAGTGGTAGAAGCTGCTTCCTGTACCACTTCTTTTTGTACTGCAGTACTTTGGTCGGTTATTTTAATTTTTTCCTTTTGTTCTTTTTCACCACAGGCATTAAGTAAAAGAGCTAAAAAGGCTAAAAAAAAGTAGAATTTTAGTTTCATAATGATAGTGGTTATGGGGTTAAGTCTTATAAATTTATAACAATATAAGATAAAAAGATAATAAGGCCTTTAAATATTGTAATGAAGAAATAAGTACCTTTGAAGTTAGGCCGAAAAGGGAAGGAGCAAAGCTATATAAAGGTAAAAAGATAAAAAACTCCTAATTAAGACCGGGAAAATATGATATGTAGGATGATTAATTTAATTTTGGCTGCTTTCCCCTGATTTTAAATTCAGATCTAATGAAACAAATTTTACAAAAATATGCTATCCAGCTCCAGTAAATATGCCGTGAATGCCGTGCTCTACCTGGCCGTTCATTCTAATGAACAAAAAAAGATAAGAGCAAAGGAAATTGCAGAAGCAATAAAGCTGCCCTCGCCTTTTCTCTCTAAATTATTGCAGTCCCTGTCCCGTGAAAATATTATTTCTTCTTCAAAAGGGCCTACCGGCGGATTTTACCTTACCGCAAAAGCTTTGAAAACTCCTTTGATAGAAGTGATTAATATTATTGATGGTACTAACCGGCTTGATGATTGTGTGCTGGGGCTAAAGAAATGCAGCTCGGAGCAACCCTGCCCTGTACATTTTTCTGTGCAGCCGCTAAAGCAGAAGTTCAGGAAAGAATTAGAAGAAGATATCAGTGTATTTGCTGCAAAAGTAAAAAGCGGGGAGGCACACTTATTTGTGTAAACCTCACCGCTCAAAAATGTCATTTTTAAAAGGTATTTATACGAAAGAAATGGTCTGCTTGGCAATTTCCAGTTCTTCGTTTGTAGGAATAACCAGGATCTTAACTTTAGATTCTTCTTTCCCAATATTCCTCATTTCTTTTGACCGAACACTGTTCTTCTCTTCATCAAGTGAGAGGCCCAGGTAATCCATATCGGTACACACAAGTTTCCTAATTACGTCGGAATTTTCTCCAATACCGGCCGTGAAAACCACTGCATCCAGCCCATTCATGGCGGCTGCATAGGCACCAATATATTTTTTAATGCGGTAAGCGTTCATTTCAAGAGCTAACTGGCACTCCTTATTTCCTTTTTCAGCCTGGTCTTCAATATCCCTGAGATCACTGTAGCCGGTAAGCCCCAGCATTCCGCTTTTGTGATGGAGCAGATCGCTGACTTCTTTCGCAGTGTAACCCAATTGTTCAATGAGGTAGAAAATCACCGACTGGTCGATATCCCCACTGCGCGTACCCATGATAAGGCCGTTCACAGGACCAAACCCTAATGTATGATCTATACTTTTTCCATCTTTTACCGCTGTCATGCTGCATCCATTACCCAAATGCACGGTAATGATCTTGGAATGATCCTTTTGAAGATATTCATTGGCTTTTTCTGAAACATACTTATGGCTGGTACCATGAAATCCGTACATCTGGATCTTTTTCTTCTCAAAAAGCTCGTTTGGAATGGCATATTTACTGGCGCAGGTTGGAATGGTTTGGTGAAAAGCTGTATCAAATACCGCCACCTGGGTAGCATGGGGAAAGATCTCTTCAGCTACCTGTATACCTTTTAGGTTTGGAGGGTTGTGAAGTGGTGCCAGTGAAAACAGCTGTTCTATTTTCTGCTTTACCTTTTCGTCTATGACCACAGTATCCGAGAAACTTGCACCTCCATGAACCACACGGTGGCCAATAGCAGGAATATCGGCAGGATCATGTATCACACCGTGGTCATTGTGCATAAGATGTTTTGTCACCTCCTTTAATGCTACAGAATGATCTTTTATCTCCATCTCTTCGGAAGTGGAAAATGCTTCAGACTTGTAATGTATTTTACCTGAAGCCTGTCCAATTCTTTCAACCAATCCAGAAGCCAGCACTTTCTCTGAAGGCATTTCGATCAATTGGAACTTTAAAGAAGAACTTCCGGAGTTTATTATCAGTATATTTTTCATTTATCTAGTAATGAGTATTTAGTATTGAGAATTGAGTTTATTTTTTTACCTGTTGTAGGTGGAGTACTCAATCCTGAATTTGAAATTTTTATCTTTTAAACCTTAAACCTTATACATTTAAAGTCCTTGTGCCTGAATTGCTGTTAAAATTACTGTGTTAAAGACATCATCTACAGTACAACCACGGCTAAGGTCATTTACCGGCTGGTTAAGTCCCTGTAGCATGGGACCAATGGCCAATGCGCCTGTTTCTCTCTGTACCGCTTTATAGGTATTGTTCCCGGTGTTGAGGTCAGGGAAGATAAGCACGCTTGCCTGTCCTGCCACTTCAGATCCCGGTAATTTGCTTCGGCCTACATTAAGGTCAACTGCAGCATCATATTGTATTGGGCCTTCTATTTTAAGATCTGGTCGTTTCACCTTCACAATTTCAGTGGCTTCGCGAACCCTGTCAACATCTTCTCCTTTTCCTGAACTTCCGGAGGAGTAGGAGAGCATTGCAATTTTAGGCTCAATTCCGAAGGCTTTACTGCTTTCTGCAGAAGATATACATATTTCAGCCAGTTCTTCGGCAGTAGGATTCGGGTTTATTGCGCAATCTCCAAATACCGAAACCCGGTCTTCTAGACACATAAAGAACACCGATGACACTACCGATACCCCAGGTTTTGTTTTGATGAATTGAAGTGCTGGCCGAATGGTGTGTTGGGTGGTATGAGCCGCTCCCGAAACCATCCCGTCGGCATGCCCCTTGTAGATCATCATGGTACCAAAGTAGGAAACATCGCTCATAAGGTCGCGGGCAATATCCATATTGATGTTTTTGTGCTTACGCAGCTCGTAAAAAGTGTTTACGTAATCGTCAAAATAGTCAGATGTAGTAGGGTTAATGATATTTAGCTTATCCAGGTCTACAGGAATAGCCAGGTTCATGATCATCTTTTTGATCTCTTCCTGATCTCCAAGGATGGTAAGATCTACAATATCCATAGCTATGAGGCGGGAGGCAGCAGTAAGTATGCGCTCGTCTGTCCCTTCGGGTAATACGATGTGCTTGCGTTGCTGCTGTGCCCGTTTTACAAGGCTGTACTGGAACATGCGGGGGGTAAGGCCCTTAGCCTGAATGCCCGAGAAACGTTCAATAAGAGGATCTATATTTATGTATTTTTCAAAAGTGCTGATTGATGTCTCTATCTTCTGCGTACTGTCGGCATAGATGTTTGAATTTATAGCACCCACGCGGTTGGTCACGCTAAAGGTTCCTTCTTCTACAGAAATAATAGGCACTACCTGAGAAAGGCCTTCAATTAATTTAATAATAGAATCTTCAGGAATTAATCCTCCTGTGAGGATGATCCCCGAAATTCTCGGATAATTACTGGAAATATGGGCCTGCAGGGCTCCAAGAATAATATCGGCACGGTCACCCGGGGTGATCACCAGGCTTTCGTTTTTGAGATGTTTCAGGTAATTCCGTAGCTGCATGGCACCCACATTAAAGCTTCCCGACTGGTTGTCGAGAAACTCTTCCCCAAAAAGCACCTTTCCATCAAGGGTTTCCACGATCTCCTTTAGGGTTGGATTTGCAAGCATATCTATAAGAGGCAGGGCGAATACAGCGACATCATCTGGCAAAAATTCCCTCATGCCGTTGGTGGCAATAGTAAGGTTCTCAAGTTCAATCTTGTTACTTACCATAGCGATCACCTGCACATCCTTTTTCATGAACGTTTGGTAGGCCATTTGCAGGCTTCCCATAAGGCTTTCTTTAGTTTTGCCACGACCACTGGCGATTATAATCACCGGAAGGCCCAGGTTTTTGGCGATATTTACGTTCTCGTCAAATTCAAAAACACTGCCTTCACCCGAAAAGTCACTGCCTTCTACCAGCACAAAATCAAAGGTTTCTTCAAGTTTTTTGTACTTCCTTATAATGGTATCAATAATCTCACCCGATTTTCCTTCGTTGCGTTTTTGAATGACCTCATTCCTGGTGTAGGCATAAGAATCTTCGTACGACATGGGAAGATCAAAATATTTAAGGACGGTATCGATGTGGTTATCGAGTTTTCCCGGCTTTTCTTCATTGATTATTGGCCTAAAATAGGCTACTTTGACCGTTTTCCCTAACAGGGCCCGCATAAGGCCCAGGGAAATCAAAGATTTTCCACTGTTTGGCTCTAAAGTCGCTATATAAAGTCCTTTGTTCATAGTTTTCAAATTCTGGTGCAAAAGTAAGGTATATAAAAAAGTTTGTTTGGCGCATTGGGTTAAAAAGTCGTGAAAATCTGATGAAAATCAGTTGAAGCTGCTCATTTGATCCCTTTTTCTTCTTCGGAAAAAAGTCTGCTGAAAATGCTATTTTTAAGGAGTAAGCTTTTTAGCTGAAGTAGAATTTTTATGATTTTAAATTTATTCTTTTTCAGAATTGTATTTTTAGCTTAGGATTCACAGGGGTAAAAGTAAGTGGGTATATTCTAAACCAGTTGTGAATTGCTTTCAGAATTGTATTTTTAGCTTAGGATTCACAGGTAATTCTTGGCTTAACCCATCTTTGACCTCGTTGTGAATTGCTTTCAGAATTGTATTTTTAGCTTAGGATTCACAGGAACTTCGCTGGTGGCTATTTCGGAAGGACCGTGCCACTGATTTCGGTTCAAACAGTGCCACTTTAAAAGATCATGCAATTATATAAAAAATTAATGTTACTCGTTTTTCAGAACTCCTTTTCTTAATGATTCTCCTTTGAGATCTATCCTATGTGAGGAGTTTACTATCCTGTCCAGGATTGCATCAGCAATAGTTCCTTCCCCTATAATATCGTACCATGCAGATACCGGTATTTGAGAGGATAATATGGTAGATGTTTTATTGTATCGGTCATCGATTATATCCATTAAGGTCTCTCTTGCATGATTGTCGAAGGCTTGAAGTCCAAAATCATCAAGGATGAGCAGATCTGCTTTAAGTAGTTTATTTAATTCTTTGAGATAGGTTCCATCAATTTTACTGAGTTTTAACTTCTTAAATAGACGGGCAGTGTTTGAGTAGATGGTTTTATATTCCATCATGCAGGCCTGATGACCTAAGGCCTGTGCTAAATAACTTTTGCCTACTCCGGAGGCACCGGTCAGTATAAGGTTTTCCTTTTTAGCTATAAAATCCAGGGATCCCAGACGAACAAACATGTTCTTGTCGAGGTTACGATTGGAAGAATAGTTCACTTCAGCAAGACTTGCTTTCTGCCTAAAGTTTGCCTGTTTAAAAAGACGATCTATCTTCCGGTTCTGGCGATCCTCCCACTCATGGTCTGTGAGTAGTGCCAGATATTCATCGGCAGTGATATCGTTTAATTGGTTGTTCTTTACATGCTGAAGGTGTAGCTGAGCCATAGCCCCCAGTCGCATTTGTTTTAATTTTTCAATAGTCTGATTGTTATTCATATTTCTGGATTAAAATGATTTATTGATAAGCAGCGGCACCTCTGATGTTTTGATGGGATGGGATATGAGTTTTATCTTCTTCAAGATCCTGATAAAAAAGAGAGCTTTGGTCAAGGTTGTTCTTTAGGATATTCTTGATACGCATATAAGAAGTCGCATCTGCCTGTAAAGCTCTTTTACAAGCATTATCAAGTCTTTTAGAACCGTAAGACTTATGGAGCTGGATAAGGCCCATCACCCGCTTATAGCCTGTTTCAGGATACTCACTGTCAGCAAGTATCTTTTCTACACAATTCACTACGTGAGCTCCGTGAGGAGCGGCTTTGTTTTTAAAGTATTCAGGACTCCAGGAGGTATAACCTTTATGGGTGCTACTTAAATGATCTGTATTTGTATTGTAGCTTCCTTTACTTGGATTTCGATGATGCAGGGCTATTCGAACGTGATTGTAATAAACCTCGACCACAGTTTTGGTATAATGGATCAGGGTCTTTTTACCGATGTAGCGGTAGGGAACACTGTAGTAGCTTTTATCTGGAGAGAAGTATACATATCCCATCTTTTGCACCTTTGCCCGTTTATAGTCTTTGATTTCATAGGCAGATGTTGGCAGGGGTTTTAAGTACTCACGTTCTACTGATTGAAACAGTTCTCTACGGCTGGCTTCCTTTCGCTGGAACAGTAGATTATTATAGCCAACAAGTAAGCGCTTTATCTCCCGGTTTAGATCCTGTAAAGAGAAGAAGGTCATCTCCCGCAGGGGATAGTAAATACGCTGATAAACAAGATGCACTGCATTCTCCACCAGAGCTTTATCCTGCGGTGCATAACTGCGGGTGGGATTGATCACACAGTTATAATGGCGAGCAAAATCTTTAAAGCTCCGATTGATCTCCGGCTCATATTTGCTGGCTCTGGTCACTGCAGATTTTAAGTTGTCTGAGACTATGGCTTTTGGAACACCTCCATAAAACTGTAATGCATTACCACAAGAAGTAATAAGATCCTCCCGTTTTTGGCTTAAGCTAGCCTCTACGTAAGTATACTAGCTGTTGGGAAGAATTGCTATAAATACCTCTACAGGAATGACTTCTCCGGTTTCTTTATTAACGACATGTAATTTTTTACCCGCATAGTCAATGTACATTTCATTACCGGCTTCATGTTCGAGTTTCATGGAACCTTTGACCTTGGCATATTTACGCCGATAATGCTCCATAAACTGCGTATAGCTGTACGGCTGGGAAGCCTGCTGCGCATATTCCTGATAATGGTACAGAAAAGTAAACCCAGGATGATTCCGGGCCTTATTGACCCCCTCAAAATATAGCATCAGTTCATCATGCCGCTCATTATCAATAGTAGTATGTGAAGGAAAAAGCGCACTCAGATGTGCATTGTCAAAGGAAAGTAGTTCTTTAAATGAATAGTCACTGGCCGTGAAAAATTTCATATAGCTGTTGACCGTGTTGCGGGAGATGCCTAGAGTGGTAGCTATCTTACGATTGCTAAAACCATCCAGGCTCAAGGTAATAATTTGTTTTAAGTCCATCGGATCAAGGGTGTTGGCCATATCTTATTACAGTTTTGCAACAAGATATTACTTGATCTTTCAAAGTGGCACAAAACGAACCGATACGACTGGCACAATTTGAGCCGTTATGACTTTCAGTATTGCCAAAAAGTGGCACAATTCAAACCGAAATACCTGGCACTAACCGACCGAAATCACTGGCACAATTCGAACCGAAATAGCCAGCTGGTAAATATAACCTTGCAGCCGTTGTGAATTGCTTTCAGAATTGTATTTTTAGCTTAGGATTCACAGGTTTCAAAGCATATACCCGAACTCCAAGCTTGTTGTGAATTGCTTTCAGAATTGTATTTTTAGCTTAGGATTCACAGGTAAGTGGTGCCGGCCTGTGAGCCTCCCTTAGTTGTGAATTGCTTTCAGAATTGTATTTTTAGCTTAGGATTCACAGGGATGAAGACGGTGTAGGTGGTGGTGTAGTTGTTGTGAATTGCTTTCAGAATTGTATTTTTAGCTTAGGATTCACAGGTACACGGCGTGTAGGTCATCAACTTGGTTTGTTGTGAATTGCTTTCAGAATTGTATTTTTAGCTTAGGATTCACAGGCGTTAACGGGTTTTTTTACGTTCTTAATATGTTGTGAATTGCTTTCAGAATTGTATTTTTAGCTTAGGATTCACAGGCTCATTGGAACCTGGACAACGTGCGCCCCGTTGTGAATTGCTTTCAGAATTGTATTTTTAGCTTAGGATTCACAGGTTGTAGTTTTTGCAATTCAGTTGGTTCTTCGTTGTGAATTGCTTTCAGAATTGTATTTTTAGCTTAGGATTCACAGGCTATTCATAGACAAATTTTGAAACTTCAGTGTTGTGAATTGCTTTCAGAATTGTATTTTTAGCTTAGGATTCACAGGTTTGGATTTGAAAATGGTCTTACTACAGCAGTTGTGAATTGCTTTCAGAATTGTATTTTTAGCTTAGGATTCACAGGTTCCCCGGTTTCAATATCAGTGATCCTGCTGTTGTGAATTGCTTTCAGAATTGTATTTTTAGCTTAGGATTCACAGGTACGATTCACCAGGGATCAAACAACCCAAAGTTGTGAATTGCTTTCAGAATTGTATTTTTAGCTTAGGATTCACAGGAATTACTACAAAGAGTTAGAGAAGTTCCAGGTTGTGAATTGCTTTCAGAATTGTATTTTTAGCTTAGGATTCACAGGGAAAACGGTTTTATGGATAGGATGCTTCTTGTTGTGAATTGCTTTCAGAATTGTATTTTTAGCTTAGGATTCACAGGTGGGTCTCCTGTGTCGCCTTGTATACCTCCGTTGTGAATTGCTTTCAGAATTGTATTTTTAGCTTAGGATTCACAGGACAAAGGCTCTTTTGTAGTCCGTCATTTTTGTTGTGAATTGCTTTCAGAATTGTATTTTTAGCTTAGGATTCACAGGTAGAAAAGCAAATAAGAGGTACCCAACAGGGTTGTGAATTGCTTTCAGAATTGTATTTTTAGCTTAGGATTCACAGGCGAAACCGATAACGGGAGTGGTATTCCTGTGTTGTGAATTGCTTTCAGAATTGTATTTTTAGCTTAGGATTCACAGGTATCACGTTGTTAGAAGGATTTTTTTACATGTTGTGAATTGCTTTCAGAATTGTATTTTTAGCTTAGGATTCACAGGCCAGGCAGACTTCAGAGAAGTAAAGGGAGTGTTGTGAATTGCTTTCAGAATTGTATTTTTAGCTTAGGATTCACAGGCCCGTTTACTGTTTGCGCTTCTCCACTCCCGTTGTGAATTGCTTTCAGAATTGTATTTTTAGCTTAGGATTCACAGGCGGCATAAAGAATATATGAGACGATCGTAGGTTGTGAATTGCTTTCAGAATTGTATTTTTAGCTTAGGATTCACAGGAACCCCTTCAGATTAATAGGAAGCGTTTCTGTTGTGAATTGCTTTCAGAATTGTATTTTTAGCTTAGGATTCACAGGCCAATCCATGTAAGTCTGTATCTCTTCTTTGTTGTGAATTGCTTTCAGAATTGTATTTTTAGCTTAGGATTCACAGGATACAAAACATGTAAATGAGGATGCCACCGTTGTGAATTGCTTTCAGAATTGTATTTTTAGCTTAGGATTCACAGGTTCACAATATTTAAGATTTTCGTTTAAATAGTTGTGAATTGCTTTCAGAATTGTATTTTTAGCTTAGGATTCACAGGATAGCGTCTGAGGTTGGAAATACTTTTGAGGTTGTGAATTGCTTTCAGAATTGTATTTTTAGCTTAGGATTCACAGGATCATCAAATAAAGTATTACTTTTTTTAGGTTGTGAATTGCTTTCAGAATTGTATTTTTAGCTTAGGATTCACAGGTTTTAGGTAATCGTATATCTCAAAACCAGTGTTGTGAATTGCTTTCAGAATTGTATTTTTAGCTTAGGATTCACAGGGTTAAAACCAAAACCATTACCTACTTTTCCGTTGTGAATTGCTTTCAGAATTGTATTTTTAGCTTAGGATTCACAGGGGTTAGAAGTTGAGGCTGTTCCTGTCTCCGGTTGTGAATTGCTTTCAGAATTGTATTTTTAGCTTAGGATTCACAGGAATATCCATCAAAGGAATACCCTATTACTGGTTGTGAATTGCTTTCAGAATTGTATTTTTAGCTTAGGATTCACAGGATACCCGCTATAAAAAGCTGGTATTCTGTGCCTTAAGTCTTTTATTAGGATTAAAAAATGACGGATAAAATTGAGGGTATGACTCCGATCGACCTGATATTTTTATTTGTAAAATCTGTTAGAATAGTTCCAATTGCTGGACAGGTTGTTCTGTTTCAGTCTCCTTTTGGCCATGGAAAAGTTCGATCATCCCAAATTGCTTGTCGGTCACCTGCATAATTCCAACCTTCCCTTTTTTTGGCAAATTGTTCTTGGTACGTTTAATATGTACTTCCGCATTCTCACGACTTGGACAAAACCTGGTATAGATGGAAAACTGGAACATGCCAAATCCATCATCCAATAAATTTTTCCGAAAACGCGTGGCAGCCTTTCGTTCTGTTCGGGTTTCTGTTGGCAGGTCAAAAAATACAAGTACCCACATACTTCTGTATTGGTTTAAACGTGAAAAACGGTCTTTCATATTTAAAACTAATAAAATGGAACTCTGCTCAATTCTAATGTAGCCTGACAATTGTCAGATCGAGCTGAGTCGGGATCTATTCATAAACCGGATATAAAATTTTCCGGCTCATACCCGCAAAACATTCCTGCAGCGAATTGGTGGTTCGACTCATAGCTACCATGAGCGGACTCACCTTATCATCAATTACGACATCTATAGCCGGTATTTTTAAAAGTTCAGCTTTCAAACAGGTATTCAGCTTGTCCAATTTTTCCCCGCTTTCCACTATTTCATATACCAGTTCATCTACATATATGCGATAGGGTTCCATAATATCATCGGCCAGGCAGAATGCATTGTATTTGTTTCGGTGAAAAATCCCCACGCCCGGAAGCATCCCACTGCCAATTAAAGCTCTGGCTGTTAAAGCACGCAGAATGGCGTAGCCATAATTAAGCAGGTTATTAGGGGGAATGCCTTTTTGGTATCGGCTAAATCCTTTAACATCAAAAATGTTTTGCCAGTAAAAAGCCGCGGCAATGGCTTCATGATTTTCGGTATCGCCGCTCTTAACTTCTGTTGCCCAACGCGCCAGTTTTTTATGCTCTTTTCCTCTCCTGAAAAGATGCATAGCCTGATTGCCAATTTTTGCGCTTACTGTTTGCTGCCAGAGATTTTTCTTTAGCGGTAAACTGGCGTTTAACTGGTTTCTGAACCGCTCCGTTTGTTCTGTATGCCCCACCAGGGGCTGTAAAATGGAGCAGGGGAGATGTTGCTTGTCACAGTTCACCACTGCGGCTTTATTCTGGATCAACTTTGTTATTAAGCCATTGGTCAAAGTGATCTGTGGGTTTTCCAGGACCAACACTCCAATGTCCTCGATGGGTACCCGCTTTTCTTCCTTCCCTTCTTCTGGAAAAGAAACTACCAGCTGCTCATTTTTGGTGCTTAAGTAAGCCGGATTGGCGAAAAAGAGGGTGCGTTTGATCATCTATTTTCTAATTCTAATATTCCCCTACCTGTACTATTTTTCCTAAATTGTTTACTCTAACTTTCTGAATACCTTTTAATTTTTTTTCAGTACGAATAAACTGATAAGTTATCCCCGATAGTTGTTTTTTATTTTTGAAAGTATCTCCATTTATTGGCTCTGTTTCTAAATGATGTGCAAATATGTAGTACTTAGAGCTTATACTTTGAACCCGAAATAAATTTTTACTAATCATAGTTTGATTTTCTATATCAAAAAAATCAATTTCGTTTGGATTAAATTCCTCTGAAGGAAAAACAAACATTTCATTTTGTTTTAAAGTGAATTTTAATTTCCAGCCTTTTTGGTTATTATACTTGATTATATCCTCCCCTTGATTCTTTCTTATTACAGCTTCATAAAAGGAAACTGCGTCTTCTTCTAATTCTCCCTGTGGACCTTCATAAATTGCTATATGATGATTATTTCCCAATTCGACATAATCCACAGGAATAGTATCTCCATTTTCATCTAATATTTCTTTACCTAAATGATCTTTGGCGTTGTGTAATGATTGAGCGTTCCTTATTCCTGTGACAGTAACTCTTTTTAATGTTATGCCTTTTTCCTCATTTAACCAAATCGGATTATCATCTAAATTGGAAAAAGCTTCTTTGGGTTTTCCTCCAAAGCCTTCCAGACGCTTCTGAAGGATTTTTCTAATTCCAACATCTACTACTTTATTTATTTTCAAATCTGGAGTAATATTTTTTCTAATTGTAAATCGGTTAGACAAACTCACTGTATTTACTTTCTCAGGCAAAGTAGCTCCTTTATCATTTAATTTTACCGGATTCTTAGCTAGGCTATTCTTCCCTGTAAATGTCTTTTTTGGATCATTATCAAATTCTTTTAACCTTTTTAACAGGGCCTCCCGATGCTTCTTTTTGGCAACGGTATTTATTTTCTCCGTATCAAATGTTCCTCCAACCTTTTCAAGTTTGGTGGTGTATTCTTTGGAACTTCCGTAGATAGTTTCTTTATGCAATTGCCCTCTTGGTGTAAGTTCGGTTTTGATTTTAAAATTTCCCTTACCCTTTTCTTTTATCTTATTCTTGTTCTTGGTGACGACTTTATTCTTTGCTTTATGAGAGATTAATATTGATTCCAGATGCTTTTTTGCCTCCTGCCGAATATTATTAAATGGTTTTACGAATTTTCGGCCGCCTTCCTTATCTCGATATGTATATTTTTCCTTAATCCCATAAAACTCACCACCTTTATCGCTATTCCCGCTCATATTATTGAGATATTGAATATAGGCTGGTTTTGTAAAAGCTACAGTTATGGCATCCATAGCATGATGCCGATGATCGTTCCTTTTGGTCCAATCTGTGATTCGGTTTAATTCTTTGCCATGTCTGTTTTCCACAGTATAAGTAAGTCCCTGAGCTTTGTATTTTTCAAAATTCAATTCCTTAAGAACATCCACCAGTTCCCAGTCTTCCCTTAATTTAGAAGTTATAGTTCCTGAAGTTAAATTTACTTTCCTTGTAATATTTAAAAGAATTTGAGCAGATTGGCGGGCGATATATGCAGAATTACCTAAATCCCGGTTTAGGAAACCTTCGGGAATTTCAGCTTTTGTCATTAAAAGCTTCTTACGGTTCATATATTTAATATCTCCAGCGGAATAAACATCCTCCACACGTTTTTTGAAATCTTCCAACCAGCCTTTACGCTCACAATAATCCAATGCCGTTTCATTTCCTTTTTCAAGATTTACATCGCGCAATTCAAGGGTTTTGTTTGAATAGGAATCATCAAAAAGAAGGGATTGCGGTATAATATGCTCTACATCAAATTTATTGGTAAAAAGTTCTTCAGGTTTTATATAAGTTCCAGAATAAAGTGTTTTATAGCCGGTTGCTTTTAATTCTTTGTAAAGCCTGTATTTTATTAAATCCTTTCGACTAACATAGGTTAAACCAAATTCCTTTTTAAGAAGCTCTCTAATTTCCTGATAATCTTTTGTGACCTTAGCTATTTGATTGGTCATTTCACTACGCTGTTGAGCTGTTTTCTTTAGTTCCCTGGCCAATTCAATCCTTATTTCATCCGGTCTTCCTAATTCGGGATCTTTAATAATGGCATTAACCACATTGATCATCTGGTTAAGGATTTTCTCTACCACGGGATTTCTTAAACTATTCTTCTTGAGAATTTCAAGTTCTTCTTTCAGCTCCCTGTACTCATTTTCTGCTTTGGTTATGGAATTGGAATGATTATATCCAGCACGTGAACAGGCTTCATCATATGTAAAACCCTCTTGCAAATAGGGAATGATTTTTCGCATTGCCCTAGCACTAAGACTGCCGTAGTCTTTAGGAAAGGATATTCCAGCTAACAAGCGCGCATGTTCTTCTTTAAAACCAAATTTATCCTGTAATTTTTGAAGTAAACTGGCCGTTCCAGTAGGAGAATTATCATCTTCATAAGAATACAGCAAATGCCATAATTCATATGATGGTTGTTGGGCAAAATCATCACCTTTTAAGTCAATTTTAAAATCGAGAATATTAGGATTTATGCCGATGGTTTTAAAACATTCTTTTAATGCTAAAAGGTTATCCTCTGCAGGAAGTTTACCGAAAATTACTTTCTCGTAACCTTCACTCTCTAAAATCTTATTGTAAGCTTCCAGTAACTCTGCATTCGTTCTGTTTCCCTCCAAATGCTTAAAATTGAGTTTCCATTCTTTAGGATTATCCTCCGAATCCTTGAAAAGCCATTCAAGAAATATCTTATCGGTCATTTGTTTGAGCCAATTCAATTCTTTGAAAAGTTCTTTTTTGGTTTCCTCTTCAAGTTCATAAACAACAGTTTCATTATTACGCTTGCTTACTCGAATAGCATTAATATTCTGCCAGATTTTAAATTGCTGAAAGACGGGAGAGGATTTTGGAGCAACTCTTGGCCCTACTAATTTTTTCTTTTTTTCACCATCAATAGTTACTATTCGCTCAATTCCTTCAAATTCACAGATATTAATAAGACCTTTTTGTGACTTTAATCGCCGCTGGTAGAAAATTGTAATGTCCCTTAATTGTTCCCGAATTTCCGTTGTCAGCTCTTTATAATGTTTTGCCTGTTCTTTCCAGATAGCATCAAATTCATGAATATAATCCTGTCTGTAAAAAACCTGATTTCTTAAAGAAGCATGAGGATCTTCTTTCAGCTGGTTGTATAAATACTGTCCTACGGTTAGATTGTTAAAAAATAATTCTTTGCTACGGTCACTAATAGCACCCAGGTAACCACTGGATTGATTTATTTGATTATTTATCTCAGTAAGAACAAATGTAACTTCAGCAAGTTCCAGTTTTTCTTTAATGGCTTTTTGCCGCCATTCATATGGTTGGAGCTTTTTGTCTGCACCTTTATTTTCAGCACGTTCCAGGCCCATTGTCTTTTCGAAGTATTTAATCGTATCTCCTTTATTTTTTCCATAGAGATTTTCCTGATGCTCTGTAGTTAAACTCTCAGGATAATACTGTTTTTGAAATTCCCATATGGTGTCAAACTCTGCTTGTAAATCAGATCGATAATAAGCTGGAAGGGTTTTTTTACCATCTTTTAAAAGTTGGAAAGATAATTGTCCCGGGGTGAGATTCTCATTATATAGCTTTTTTGCAATAGCCATTCCATCAATTAATTGTCCTTCTTCCTCATTATTGGCTTTACGACTGCTTTTGTACCCTCTTTTTTTATTGATCATTAAAAGAACCCTCGCAAATTCCTCTTTGGAAATCTTTTCATTTGGTGCTTTGGCTCTGGCCGCATAGGTAGAAAAAGTTGAATTCTCATTCACTTCAGCCAGATTTGTAGTTTCAGATATAAAGCTAATTTCCTTGAGGATATCTACAACAGCATTTCTACGCATTTTATAGCGGTCCAGGTTTCTGCGCATCCCCCTTTTCAGTGTCCTATCCGCATTAATAGTAATACTCTGTCCTTTTTCAAAGCTGATCTGTTCATCGGTTGAGAGAGGAACAACCCTCACTCCGGTTTTAATTATAGATGAAGTTTCTTTTTCACTTTCTGCTTCATTCACTAAAGCCCAGCCGATAGAGGTTGTTCCCAAATCCAACCCTAATATTTTTTTCATATAAATATTTGTTCTATATTCGTTTTACAATTTTGAAGCAATTCACAATAAGGATTATTCCGTTGTGAAAACATTTAAAGCGGCCTTTGCGGGTCGCTTTTTCTTTTTTATATTTTTCGTAGTAGAAATACAAAAAGAATAACTGTCACTCAGGCTTGTAGGGAAGAAATTTGAATGACTTTACATATTTACTAAAATTTTCTTAATATTCCTATGATTATTTCTTCGTGATATTATGAAAGACCTTTTTTCCTCTCATTCTCAAAATTATTCCCGATACCGGCCGGGATATCCTGCAGAACTCTACAACTTTCTTCGGAAGCTTTGCCGCGAAAAGGGTCGGGCCTGGGATTGTGGTACGGGCAACGGACAGGTGGCGGGAGAGCTGGCTGCTTTTTTTGAACAGGTTTATGCCACCGATATTAGTATCAATCAATTGTCTCAGGCGGTGCAAAGACCCAATATTCATTACACCAAACAGGCTGCAGAAAATACCATTTTTCCCGATGCACACTTCGATCTGGTGACGGTGGGGCAGGCAGTGCATTGGTTCGATTTTGAAAAGTTCAATTCCGAAGTGAAACGGGTGCTAAAAAAGGATGCGGTAATTGCCATTTTTGGATACGCCCTCTTCAGAAGTAACGCCGAAACTGATGAGATCATCAGGCATTTTTATAATGATGTTATTGGACCATTCTGGTCTCCTGAGCGCCGTTTCCTGGAAGAAAAGTATCGCACGATACCGTTTCCGTTTCAGGAAATTGAAGCGCCTAAGATTGAAATGAAGCAAAACTGGAGTTTTGAGCGGTTAATTGGCTATCTCAACACCTGGTCGGCCGTTAAGGCTTATCAAAAGGAGCATCAGCAGAATCCGGTAGATCTTGTGAAGGAAGACCTTCAGAAGAGTTTTGGGGAAGTGGGGGAAGTGAATTTTCCAATACTGCTTCGGGTGGGGCGAAATACCTGAAAAACTTCCGAAGAAATTTTTAAAACCAACTTAAAATAAGGTGTCAAAAATGCCATTTTTGAAAGGGATTTTGATGTTTAAATCTTCCGAAGATATCAGATGGATTTGAGCGGCTTAAAATTCCATTTCATATACCTATATTTGCACCCGCCAAAAAGAGCATCAAACAATATTATATGAAAGCCGGAATTGTAGGACTACCCAACGTTGGAAAATCAACTTTATTCAATTGCCTCTCAAATGCCAAAGCCCAGAGTGCCAATTTTCCTTTTTGTACCATTGAGCCAAATATTGGGGTGGTGAACGTGCCAGACAGGCGCCTGGAGAAACTTGAATCTCTGGTGAATCCGGAGCGTGTACTTCCGGCAACCGTTGAAATAGTCGATATTGCTGGTCTTGTAAAAGGAGCGAGCAAAGGAGAAGGCTTAGGAAATCAATTTCTTGGCAATATCCGCGAGACCGATGCTATTCTTCATGTATTGCGTTGTTTTGATAACGAAAATATTGTTCACGTTGATGGTAATATCAATCCGGTGAGAGATAAGGAAACCATTGATATGGAACTGCAGCTCAAGGATCTTGAAACAGCCGATAAAAAGCTGGAAAAGGTAAAACGTGCGGCTAAAACCGGAAATAAAGAAGCTCAAAAAGAAGAGGCTGCGCTTTTAAAAGTGAAACATGCTTTGGAAGCCGGGCAATCGGTTAGGGCTGTAGATCTTACAGAAGAAGAAAGAGCAGAATTTATAAGGCCTTTGCAGTTCATCACCGATAAACCCGTGATGTACGTGTGCAATGTGAATGAAACTGATGCGGTTTCAGGAAATGAATATGTAGATAAGGTAAAAGAGGCTGTGAAAGGGGAAGGTGCCGAAGTACTGGTGCTTGCCGTGGGTACAGAAGCAGATATTACCGAACTTGAAGATTATGAAGAACGCCAAATGTTCTTACAGGACATCGGGCTTGACGAGCCGGGATCGGCCAAGTTAATTCGCGGCGCTTATAAACTTCTGAATTTGCAAACCTATTTTACAGCTGGTGTAAAAGAAGTGAGAGCCTGGACTATACCTGTTGGATCTACCGCGCCACAGGCAGCCGGGGTGATTCACACCGACTTCGAAAAAGGCTTTATTCGGGCTGAAGTTATTGCTTATGATGACTATGTAAGTTTTGGCAGCGAAGCAAAAGTGAAAGAAGCCGGGAAAATGCGGGTAGAAGGGAAGGAATACATCGTAAAAGACGGGGACGTGATGCATTTTAGGTTCAACGTTTAGTTAGTCGATAGTCTATAGTCGGTAGACGGTAGACTATAGAAAATATTAGACCTCACAGGTTTTGGAAACCTGTGAGGTCTTTTTAGTAATGGAAGATTTTACAGGAAAAACACCTATCAAAAATGTCATTTTTGACAGGTGTTTTACGAAGACCGTTAATCCTGAATCTGGAATTAATAAGTCTGAATTTTTCACTTTGTAAAAGGATATTTCAGAAGGGTTCACACCCTGGATTTTTTTGGATTGCGAGCTGGAACTTTAAACTTAAAACCTTGAACCCACAGTTGTGAAACAATTGTTAATTATTTTGTACCCCGAAGGTTTCAACTTTTTTGGGGAAAGCTTATATTAGCCACGAAACCGCAGGAAACAGCTATGATCGAAGAAACTAAATATACCGAAGACAATATACGTTCGCTCGACTGGAAAGAGCATATTCGTATGCGACCCGGGATGTATATTGGGAAACTCGGGGATGGTTCCAGCGCCGATGACGGTATCTATATTCTTTTAAAGGAAGTTATAGACAACTGTATTGATGAATTCGTGATGGGCGCAGGGAAAACCATAGAAATTTCTGTACAGAACCAAAGGGTCATCGTACGTGATTACGGGCGTGGAATTCCGTTAGGAAAAGTGGTTGACGTGGTTTCTAAAATGAACACGGGAGGAAAGTATGACACCCGTGCCTTTAAAAAATCGGTAGGACTCAACGGGGTTGGAACAAAGGCAGTTAATGCCCTTTCCAGCAATTTTAGGGTAGAGTCTACCCGTGATGGCCGCTCTAAATCGGCCGAATTTGAACAGGGGAACCTGATCAATGAAGAGGAGCTGGATGAAACTTCAAGAAGGAGAGGTACCAAAGTATCTTTTACCCCCGATGAGCTTATTTTTAAGCACTACAAATTCCGTTCTGAGTATATAGAAAAAATGCTGAAGAACTACGTTTACCTCAATCCGGGGTTGACAATAGTGTTCAATGGGGAAAAATTCTATTCAGAAAATGGCCTGGCCGATCTTTTATCTGATAGCATTAATGAAGATGATCGGCTTTATCCCATCATTCACCTTAGAGGTAATGATATTGAAGTGGCGATCACCCACAGTAAAACCCAGTACAGCGAAGAGTACCATTCTTTTGTGAACGGGCAGCATACTTCCCAGGGAGGAACGCACCTTGCGGCTTTTAGAGAGGCTGTGGTAAAAACGCTTCGGGAATTCTACGGAAAGAATTTTGAGGCCAGTGATGTTAGGAAGTCCATAGTTTCAGCAATAAGTATAAAGGTTATGGAGCCGGTTTTTGAAAGCCAGACCAAAACCAAACTTGGTTCTACAGACATGGGTGGAGACCTTCCCACTGTTAGAACATACATCAATGACTTTTTAAAGACCCAGCTGGATAATTACCTGCACAAAAATCCTGAAACAGCCGATTTGCTGCAACGAAAGATCCTGCAGGCCGAAAGGGAGCGAAAGGAACTTTCGGGTATTAGGAAACTGGCAAAAGACCGGGCTAAGAAAGCAAGCCTGCACAATAAAAAATTAAGAGATTGCCGGATTCACCTGGGAGACAGCAAAAAAGAAAGATATCTTGAAAGTACACTTTTCATCACCGAGGGAGATTCGGCGAGTGGATCGATCACGAAATCAAGAGATGTGAATACTCAGGCTGTTTTCAGTTTAAAAGGTAAGCCGCTGAACAGTTACGGGCTTAGCAAAAAAATTGTATACGAAAACGAGGAATTTAACCTGCTGCAGGCGGCATTGAATATCGAAGAGTCTATGGAAGACCTTAGGTATAACAATATCGTGATTGCTACCGATGCCGATGTAGACGGAATGCACATCAGGTTATTGCTTATCACTTTCTTTTTACAATTCTTCCCCGAGGTGATCAAAGAGAACCATTTGTATATTCTGCAAACGCCACTCTTCAGGGTAAGGAATAAAAAAGAGACTATTTATTGTTATAGTGAACAGGAGAGAAAGGATGCTATTGCAAAACTTTCAGGAAAGCCGGAAATAACACGATTTAAGGGACTTGGGGAAATTTCACCTGATGAGTTCAAGCATTTTATTGGAGATAATATTCGGCTTGATCCGGTGATGCTCGATAAGGATATGAGTATTGAAGAACTCCTGAGTTTTTATATGGGAAAAAACACGCCCGACAGGCAGGAGTTTATTATAGATAACCTTAAAGTGGAACTGGATCTTATCAACGAATAGAATGAAGTTCAACAACAGGAAAGAAACCGGAATTATCCCTTCAATTTATATCATTGTAGTGGCGGTTTTTATCACAAATGCATTTGCATCTGTTGAACTTAAATATGATGATGTTCCTTTTAATTACAGTAGCTTAATTCCTAATGGTATCGCTATTGTAGTGGCGGTCTATATTTTTATAGTCGGAAAAAAATTCGAATTTGACAGTGATGGAGAAACCATCAACTTCAAAAGCAATGGTGCCCTTGTGTCGCAATTCATGCATTACAGGGAACAAAGAACCGAGGTGCCAAAGTCAAAACTGAAGAATTTTAGGATAGAGAATTATTTTTTCTACAAACGCCTGCACATTTACATTCATTCAAGGAATAGTAGAGGGTACAGGCACTATAAATATAATATCACCTTTTTAACGGGCAAGAAAGTAAAAGCTTTAGAAATGTCACTTGCCAAAATTCTGGAGAAAAACAAAGCGAGGGCTTAAATGGAGAACGAGAATCAAAACGATCATCAAGACGAACAGTTCGAGCAAAACGAAGAGCTGAATAATACAGAGAACAACGAGGTGCTTACCAAAGTTACCGGAATGTACAAAGATTGGTTCCTGGATTATGCCTCTTATGTAATTCTTGAAAGAGCGGTTCCTGCTTTAGAAGACGGATTTAAACCCGTGCAGCGTCGTATCATGCATTCTATGAAAGATCTTGATGACGGACGTTATAACAAAGTTGCAAACATTGTGGGGCATACCATGCAGTACCACCCTCACGGGGATGCCAGTATAGGTGATGCCATGGTACAGGTAGGCCAAAAAGACCTCTTGATAGACACCCAGGGGAACTGGGGTAACATTCTTACAGGAGATGGGGCTGCAGCAGCAAGATATATTGAGGCAAGGCTTTCAAAATTTGCCCTTGATGTAGTCTATAATCCGAAAATCACCGAGTGGCAGCTCTCTTACGACGGAAGAAAAAAAGAGCCGGTAAATTTACCGGTGATGTTCCCGTTATTGCTTGCTCAGGGTGCCGAAGGTATTGCCGTGGGTTTAAGTACAAAGATCCTGCCTCACAATTTCATTGAACTTATTGAGGCAAGTATAAAGCACTTGCAGGGAAAGAAATTCAAACTATTTCCCGATTTCGCTACAGGAGGTATTGCCGATATCACCAATTATAATGATGGGATGAGAGGCGGCCGTGTGAGAGTGCGGGCAAAGATCTCTCAACTTGATAAGCACACCCTGGTGATAAAGGAGATACCTTTTAGCACCAATACTTCTACATTAATTGATTCTATCCTTAAGGCAAATGATAAGGGAAAGATCAAGATCAAGAAAATTGAAGACAATACTTCGAGTGAAGTTGAGATCCTTATCCATTTACCGCCGGGAATGTCTCCCGATAAAACTATAGATGCCCTGTATGCTTTTACAAACTGTGAAGTTTCTATTTCACCTTTGAGCTGCATCATCATTGAAAATAAACCGGCCTTTTTAGGGGTATCAGAAATCCTTAGAAGATCTACAGATCATACCCTTGCTTTACTGAAGCAAGACCTGGAGGTAAAACTGGAGGAATTCCAGGAGCAATGGCATTTTGCTTCTTTGGAACGGATTTTTATCGAAAAAAGGATTTACCGCGATATTGAGGAAGAAGAGACCTGGCAAGGTGTGATTGAAGCTATAGACCGCGGATTAAAGCCCTTTATCACGCACCTGAAGCGTGCAGTGACCGAAGAAGATATTGTGCGGCTTACCGAAATAAGGATCAAGCGTATCTCTAAATTTGATCTTGATAAAGCACAACAGAAAATTGAAGCTCTGGAAGGCGAAATTGCGCAGATAAAGCACCACCTTGATCATTTGGTAGATTATGCTATTGCATATTTTAACCGCTTAAAGAAAGAATATGGTGAAGGTAAAGAAAGAAAGACCGAATTGCGCCTTTTTGACGACATTGAAGCAACTAAAGTAGTTATACGAAATACAAAACTATTCGTAAACCGTAAAGAAGGTTTTGTGGGCACAGCCCTCAAAAAAGATGAATATGTGACCGATTGTTCAGATATTGACGATGTGATTTGCTTTACTGCCGAAGGGAAAATGATCGTTACCAGAGTAGACGCCAAGACCTTTATAGGGAAAGACATTATTCACGTGGCAATCTTTAAAAAGAAAGACCGCCGCACCATCTATAACATGATCTATAAAGATGGTAAAGGTGGGGCTTCCTATATCAAAAGGTTTGCAGTGACCTCGGTAACCCGCGACAGGGAGTATGATCTTACCCAGGGCAAGAAAGGTTCAGAAGTGCTTTATTTTTCTGCAAATCCAAATGGCGAGGCCGAAGTAGTTATGGTCTACCTAAGGCAGGTAGGAAGTATCAAGAAATTAAAATTCGAAGTAGATTTTGCCGACATGGCTATTAAAGGCAGGGCGGTAAAAGGAAATATAGTGACTAAGTACCCGGTCAAAAAAATTGACCTCAAAGAGGAAGGGGTTTCTACACTTAAACCAAGAAGAATCTGGTTTGATGACACTGTGAGAAGGCTCAATGTAGACGAGAGAGGAGATTTGCTGGGCGAGTTTAAGGGAGAAGACAGGCTTTTGATCATTACTCAAAATGGTATAGCCAAAACTATTAAACCCGAGCTCACTACGCGTTTTGATGAAGATATTATAGTACTTGAAAAGTGGTCTCCAAAAAAGCCGGTTTCAGCTATTTATTGGGAAGGAGAAAAGGAGAAGTTCTATGTGAAACGCTTTATTATAGAAAATGAAGAAAAAGAAGAAAACTTCATAGGAGAACATCCCAAGTCTTATCTCGAGATCGTTTCTACCGATTATCTTCCGGTGGTAGAAGTAGTTTATACAAAAATCAGGGGGAAAGATCAGAAACCCAACGATCTTGTTGAACTTGAAGAATTCATTTCGATAAAAGGTATTAAAGCCCTTGGAAACCAGCTTACTTCAGAAAAAGTAAAACAGGTGAATCTCCTGGATCCGAAGCCATTTATTGAGCCTGAAGAAACCGCTCCCGAAGATATGGAAGTGGAAGGAGAAGAGCGTGTGGAAGGACAGGCTAAAGCACCTGATTTTTCTGAAACAAAGCTTCACAAAGAGAACCCGGGTGGAGATGAAACTCAAATAAGACTTTTTGACGAATAATGGCTGTGGGATTACTCAAAGAATTTAAGGAGTTTGCCGTAAAAGGCAACATGATAGACATGGCGGTGGGTATCATAATTGGTACTGCTTTTAACCGCGTAGTTGATGTACTGGTAAAGCAAATCATCATGCCTCCGCTTTCTTTAATAACCGGAAGGATCACTTATGCCGACAGGAAATATGTGCTTCGGGAAGCGATCCCCGGAACCGAGGGAGTAGATGCTGTAGAGGAAATTGCGGTGGGTTACGGACTCATGATCGAAGTATTTATCGATTTTCTGGTCATTGGCTTCACCGTTTTCCTGGTGGTAAAATTGATGAATAGATTTAGAAGAAAAGCCGAAGATCCTAAAGATAAGACTGTAGCCACGCCAAAAGATATTGAGCTGCTTACAAACCTCAATAAATTGATGCAGGAACAAAACGACCTGCTTAAAAAGAAGTAAAACCCCACGAAAGGTCTAAGGAGTAATGTCTAAGGAGTAAATTGGGTAGTTATCAAGCCCTAGGAATATATTTCATCTTAAGATTCTACAGACTGCCGTCTACCGTCTACAGACTACTTCACTCTACCTTTACAACGGTTCCACGCTGTTTCTGCGTTTCTCCCACCAATCCGTATTCAAAGGTGTATGTATTGTTTTTAGTGGTGAGGATCTTCATGTGAATAGGCTTTTCTTCAGCCCTGTTTTTAGGGTTTAAATTTGAGAGTATATATTCACAGTCGTTGATCCATCGTATAGAAGAAGTATCAACCTGGCCTCTAAAATAATCGATTTCGATACTATCACTTCTCACGAAACGGGTTTTTACCAGTTCCCCTTCAAGATAAGATTCAAATTCAAAGGTTCCCGTCTTAAAATCTTTACAGTTACGTTCTGCCTGATAACAGGAGCTAAGGCAGCAAAGAAATAGAATGCCCAACAAGATTTTTTTCATGCTGCAAATTTAAAACCTTTTTTGATGCTTCTCAATTTTCAAAGGCATCAAAAGTACCGTCTTCATAAAGAATGACCACCTTTTTTATCTTTTTAGAGAGGGAAGGAGCAGTAAATTCTTTTTCGGTCACGGGGGGAGTAGTAGAAAATAGATCCTGCACTTCAGATTCCTTCCTCTGATTATCTTCTTTCTCCCGATTCCTGGAAGGTGAACTTTCCTTCGGAAAACTTCCTTTTCCATTAAGTAGCCAGTAAAGTTCAACTTCCGGAAAAGCATTAATGATCTTCATGACAAAATCCAGGCTCGGTTTATTTCTGCCAGATAGAAGATGGGAAATGGAGGAGCGACCCACATCTATTTTATCGGCAAATGAAGCAGCCGAAAGGTCGTAGTATTCCATAACCTTATTAAGTCGAATTGTAAATTCTTCAGTGTTCACCATTGTAAACAGGAGTAAAAAAATAGGTTGTTTACAAAAGTAATCAATTAAAATGGATTCTCCAACACCAGCTTTAAACAGGGATAATCATATGTATTATAACTTTATATAAAACGACATAAATAACTAAAATACAGCTTATTATTATATATAAAATTTTCACAAGGAAATATTCCTATCACCTGATTTACAGACGGGAACTGAATGTTTACATAAGTATACAGTAAAAACATTTCCTCCTGTTTACGATTGTAAATTTTGGATTATTTACTTTTGTAAACATGATGACAACAGAAGAATTTCTTGAGAATTATGATGAGTTTAAATCTGAAAAATTATACGGAAGATATATTACGTATATGCAGCTGGAAGAAGCTTTGGAAGTTTTAAAAGAGCATTATCAAGTAACCGAAGTTGGAAGATCTTTCCTTAATATTCCTATTCTTGGAATAACTGTGGGTGCAGGTAAAAAGAAGATTTTGGTCTGGTCGCAGATGCACGGCAATGAAAGTACCACCACAAAAGGAGTTGTAGACTTGCTCAACTTCCTGAAAGTTTATGCAGAACTGGATGTGGTAAAGAATATACTTGCGGATTGTACCATTTTAATACTTCCTATGATCAATCCAGACGGTGCAGCTAGATATACCCGTGTAAACGTAAACACAGTAGATCTCAACCGCGATGCGAAAGAGATCAATGAACCTGAAAGTAAAGTGCTCAGAAAAACTTTTGAGGACTTTAAGCCAGATTTCTGTTTTAACCTTCATGATCAAAGGACCATCTTTGGTGCGGGAGACTTCAATCTACCTGCTACGCTCTCTTTTCTTGCTCCTTCAATGGATGAAGCAAGAACGGTTACTGAAGTGCGAATAAAGGCTATGAAAATCATTGCTGCAATGAATAAAGAGCTACAAAAAGTTATTCCGGGGCAGGTAGGAAGATTTGATGATAGTTTTAATCTTAATTGCACAGGAGATTACTTTCAGGCGCAGCACGTGCCAACAATCTTGTTTGAATGCGGACATTTTCAGGGAGATTATTTAAGGGAAGAAACCAGGAAGTATTTTACCCTGTCATTACTTACAGCTGTCAAAGCCGTTGCAACCGGAGATTTTATTCAACAAAAAGAAGAAGACTATTTTGAAATTCCCGGGAACAAGAAAAGTTTTCTCGACATCATTCTTCGGAATGCACTGGTGGAAGGGAAAAAAGTAGATGTGGGGATACAGTATTCAGAAAAAATAAAAGCCGGAGATGTACTTTTTGAACCCGTGGTACATATTATTGAAGATGATTTGAACTTTTTTGGGCATTTAGAAATTGATTGTAAGGGCCAGGAGGTAGAAAAATCCGACGAAACCCCGCTTATCGAAAACGATATAGTAGAGATAATTTTGTTAAATAAAGAGAAGTTATCAATAAATCCGCCGCATATTAAATGAATATTGACTATAATCTAATTATTTTGTATTAATTTTGTACTTCGTTTAAAAACAAGGAGAATCTTCAAAAGATTAGATATGGCAAAGTTTAGATTAGATGAAACCGATCACCAAATACTCAATATGTTGATCGACAATACGCGAACCCCTTTCACTGATATCGCAAAAAAACTTAATATTTCAGCGGGAACAGTGCACGTTAGGGTAAAGAAAATGGAAGAAGCAGGGATTATTCTTGGTTCGTCACTTACACTTAATTACGAGAAGCTGGGTTATGCTTTTATAGCCTATGTTGGAATTTTTCTACAAAACACTTCCCAAACCAAATTTGTATTAGAGCGCATTAATGAAATTCCTTATGTAACTGTAGCTCACGTTACTACTGGCAAATTCAATGTGTTCTGCAAAATTAGGGCAAGAGATACTCAGCATGCAAAAGATATTATTTTCAAGCTCGATGATATTGAAGGTGTTTACCGTACAGAAACAATGATTTCTCTTGAAGAGAGCATCAACGATAAGAAAAGGCTTATGCATTCTATTTTTGAGAACTTATAGTGTACTAAATTCTTATTAAAAACCCTTCAGGCTATTAGTTTGGAGGGTTTTTTTATTACTTTCATTTTAACTACATTCAGCTTATGGGCTTTATTAAACGGAAATTAAACTCCTTCTGGAGGCTTTTAAAGCAATCTTACTTTAGCTGGAACAGGAATGATCCATGGGCCAGGAGTGCTACTATAGCGTATTACGCGCTTTTCTCACTGCCTTCCTTACTCATTATTGTTGTTACGGTTGCAGGATATTTCTTTGGAAAAGAAGCCGTACAGGGCAGGATCACCAGGGAAATAGGCGAATTTGTGGGAGTGGAAGCGGCCCAGGCCATTGAAGGAATGGTAGCGAACGCCGCACTTGATCAAACCTCTACATGGGCTGTTATCTTTGGATTTGCTTTCCTGATCTTTGGTGCCACCGGGGTATTTTTCCAGTTAAAAGCTGCAATGAATAATATCTGGAACATTGCAGTAAAAAAGAATACGGTGAAGAGGATTATCATTAACCGCATAATTTCTTTGGGGATGGTATTCGTCCTGGGGTTGCTGCTTCTTGTTTCTCTGGTCATTTCGGCAGTATTGGCAGCTATAAAAGATTATGTTGCTTCTATAGCTCCTGTAATTACCACTTTTCTCCTAGAGGTGCTAAATTTTGCCCTTTCCTTCACCATCATTATGTCTCTCTTTGCTGCGATCTTTAAATGGCTACCCGATGTTAAGCTAAGATGGAAGACTACTTACCTGGGGGCCATGCTCACTACCTGCCTTTTTCTGGTAGCCGAATACCTCATAGGGTTCTATTTTGGTCAAAGTAATCCGGGTTCTGTCTATGGGGGTGCCTCTTCGGTAGTTCTTATTCTCCTGTGGGTTTATTATACCTGCTTAATTGTATTCTTTGGAGCTGAATTTACCGTGCAGTATGCCCTTTATAAAAAAGAAAAAGTGGAACCAAACGAATATGCCGAACCTGCCATTTACCAGGAGCTTGAAAGGCTCGAAGAAAAACGCGGACAACTGGTAGATGAAAAAAGGATTCTTGATACCCTGCAGTCACACCTAGATGAGGAGGAAGAGCGCCAAAAACAGCGCAAAATGAATGAGGAGGCAAAAAAATAGCTCCTCTTAATAAAATTTAACCTTAGACTTCTAGATTTTATAGGCTTCTTAATACAGAAAAAGAGGCTTAGTGCCTATCTTCCCTTAAATAATTGTTGAACATAAAAATTAAAAAAATGAATAAGAAGATAGCTATTTTAGCGACTGATGGATTTGAAGAGGTAGAATTAACTTCTCCAAAAGAAGCTATGGAAGATGAAGGTTTTGAAGTTCACATTGTAAGTCCCAAAAAAGGCAAAATCAAGGCCTGGAATGAAACCGACTGGTCTAAAGAATACAACGTCGATAAAACCGTTAGTGAGGTGAGTGCAAGCGACTATAATGCACTTATGCTTCCGGGAGGGGTTATGAATCCCGATAATCTAAGAACAAATGAGGAGGCTCTTCAATTTGTACGCGATTTCTTTAAGCAAAAGAAACCTGTAGCTGCGATATGCCACGCACCCTGGACGCTCATTAGTGCAGGAGTGGTAGAAGGAAGAACTATGACCTCTTACAATTCAATGAAAGACGACGTAATTAACGCCGGTGCAAATTGGGTTGATGAGGAAGTAGTGGTAGACGAAGGTTTTGTAACCAGTAGAAATCCTGATGATCTACCGGCTTTTAATTCAAAACTTATTGAAGAGATCAAAGAAGGTAAGCATGAAGACCAGCACGCCTAGTATTCGCAGGTAATATTTTTAATAAAAAAGCCGCCAGTATAAATTACCGGCGGCTTTCTTTTGTTAGATTCTTTTAGATATCTTCGGAATCATCTTCGTCAGCATCCATATCATCCATGTCTTCTTCCACATCGTCATTCTTTTCCGGAAGATCTACAATAGGTTCATTGAAATCTGAATCATCATAGTCTTCTTCATCATAGTTCGCCATGGAATTTTCAAGACGGGTACTAACTTTTACAAGATAAATACTGTCTTCGGTTCGTACCTCTACAGCTTCAACTGTTTCGTTTTTTGCATTCTTAAAAGAGATGATTTGATCATCATCATACCCGTCAGGATATTTCTCAACCAATAATCCCAAAATTTCGGGAGTAAGCTTTTTGTAATCAACAATGATTCTTTTCATAAGTAAGTTTTAAGGCCTCCTTCTAAGCGAAAATAATGATTCATAATTCCGCCACCGTTAAAATAAATAAAAAATTTAAACTCTGTTCTTTACTCTGATTGTGCATCTTCCTGAGGAGTAAGGTAATACCTGAAAGCCTCATGGATTAATGTATTTGGTACTTCCCGGTCAATTACCGGTGCTCCAATTTGTCGCAAAAGAACAAAATTTATTTTTCCTCCCTCATTTTTTTTATCAAATTTCAACAGGTTGATGATCTTTTTTTGATCTTCCTCTGTAAAATCGGTTTTTCCATAAATGGAGTGGATCACATGGTTGATCTCATCTCTTTTTTCTTTTGGGAAACCTTCAAGTTCTGTCGATAAATAAGCTGCCAAAACCATTCCTGCCGCAACGGCTTCCCCATGCAATAATTTTTGTTTTGCAGGATTTTCAAGAAAGTAAGATTCGATTGCGTGACCCAGGGTGTGTCCAAAATTCAGACTTTTCCGTAAGCCTTTTTCTAAAGGATCCTGTGCTACTACCTGTTCTTTGATCACTATAGATTCCTTAATCAGGTCTTCAAGGTCTGTAAGGTCAAGATCTTTTAAAGATTTTAGACGGTTCCAGTAATCTTCATCAGCAATTAATCCGTGTTTAAGCATTTCGGCGAGCCCACTGCGCATTTCACTGGATGCTAAGGTTTCCAAAAATGTCATATCTATAACTACCATTTCCGGTTTTCTAATAATACCCACCTGGTTCTTCAATGCGCCAAGGTTCACTCCGTTCTTTCCGCCTAAAGCCGCATCAACCATAGAGAGCAGGGTAGTGGGGAAGTGAACGCAGGCAATACCTCTTTTAAAGGCTGCTGCAACAAAACCACCAAGATCTGTCACCACACCTCCGCCAAGGTTGACCAAAAGGCTCTTGCGATCTCCTCCCAGGTCTGATAATGCTTCCCATAAAGAACTACAGGTTTCTATAGTTTTGATTTCCTCACCAACTTCAATTTCCAAAACTTCAACTTCAAGCTGGGTTTCGAGTTTTTGAAGAAAGGAAGAAAGGCAGTGAACATGGGTATTGGAATCTACCAGAATAAAGATTTTGGTAAAGTTTTCCTGCCCTAAAAATTCATGGAAATGGTCATATCCTTTTTGGTTAAAAAGTACGGGAGATGCTGTAGAGGTTTTAGTCATGGATCCTTTTGATAAATACACGTTAAAGGCTTCGAAAATAAGGAGAAAAATCCTAACTATCTCCATCCAATAATTATCTTTGTAAACCCAATTTTAAGAAATGATCACACAGAAGATATTTAATGATACTGAGACAGCTTTTAAACTAAAAACTGATTCAGAATTAAACCGTGCCATCTTTCTCTTTGAGATGATTGACCGGCCACTATTGGTCAAAACAGGTACTGCAATGACCAACCTTGCTCTTAAAGCACATTTGCCGGTAGAGGGGCTTATTAAAAAGACCATTTTCAACCAATTCTGTGGTGGGGTAACCGAAAAAGATTGCCTTCCTACCATTGAAAAAATGTACAGTAAAAACTTGCATAGCATTCTCGATTATTCCGTAGAAGGAAAGGAAAAAGAGAGTGAATTTGATAAGGCAATTGAACGCAAGACCAATATTGTAAAATTTATTTCTAAACGGGACGAGCTGCCGTTTGCGGTTTTTAAACCCACGGGGATTGGCCGTTTTGAACTCTGGCAAAAAGTCTCTGCAAATGCCAATCTTTCCCTCGAAGAGGAAGAAGAGTGGCAGCGCGTAAAAAATCGTGTGAACAGGATTTGCGACGAAGCTTACAAACAGGGCGTAAGGTTGCTTGCCGATGCCGAAGAAAGCTGGATGCAGGATGCTGCCGATGTGCTTATGGAAGAAATGATGTTTAAATACAACCGCGAGCGCGCAATAATCTTTAACACCCTGCAATGCTACCGCTGGGACAGGATGCAGTATCTCAAAGACCTGCACAGCCGCGCCAAAGAACAGGGCTTTATTGTAGGAGCCAAGATAGTGCGCGGTGCATATATTGAAAAGGAAAATGAAAGGGCTTCAAAAATGGGATATTTGTCGCCTATTTGTGAGAACAAAGAAGCCACCGATGTAAATTATAACGGGGTGCTTACTTATTGCCTGGCGCACATAGAAGATATTTCGGTATTTATCGGCACACACAATGAGATGAGCAACTACCTGGCCTTACAGGTTATGGAAGATAAAAACATTGAAAAAAATGACGACAGGGTGTGGTTTTCCCAGCTCTTCGGAATGAGTGAGCACATTAGCTATAACCTTGCTGAAGCCGGTTATAACGTGGCCAAACTGGTGCCTTTTGGCCCTGTAAAGGAAGTTGTGCCTTACCTTATAAGAAGGGCCGAAGAAAATACCTCTGTAAAAGGCCAAACCGGAAGGGAATTAGGATTGCTTTACGAAGAGAGAAAAAGAAGGGCAGGAGAGATCACCAAGAGCAATAGGGAGAGTGAACTGGCTGGCTAAATTCATATACTTTAAGATCATGGGCTGGAAATTCTACGGAAGCTGGCCCGCCAATCTTAAAAAAGCAGTGGTTATTGTGGTGCCGCACACCAGTTGGCACGACTTTTATCTGGGGCTCTTAGTCCGACGGATTCTGGGGGTAGACATTAAATTTGTAGCCAAAAAAGAATTATTTAAACCTCCTTTTGGGTGGTACTTCAAATGGATGGGCGGTACCGCTTTAGATAGAACTCCGGGACAGAAGAAGGTTGAAGCTATTGCAAGCCTTTTCAATGAGAGGGAAGAATTTAGCCTGGCAATTGCTCCCGAAGGTACCAGGAAAAAAGTAGGGGAGTGGAAAACCGGATTTTACTATATCGCTAAAAAAGCCGAAGTGCCTATCATTATGGTAGCGTTCGACTTTGGAAGTAAAAGTGTAAAAGTCTCGGGCCCCTTGTATCCCTCAGATGATAAGGAGCAGGATTTTATTAAGATCAAAGATTTCTACAAAGAAGTTACCGGCAAAATTGCCCACTATACATAAATATAAAGCTGCCTTAAAAGCCATTTTCGCCAATCTAAACCTGTTTTAGGTTATTTACTTTTGAAGATTATATCTATATGATCTTTAAATTCTTCAGAAAGATCGGCGGGAAGCTTTTAAGGCAGCTTTTTTATTCAGAATGCCTTCTTCAGATCATTACTAATATCGGTAAACAGCGTTTACTTTAGAATCCTTATTCGGCATAAACTCTTTTTCTATGAGATAAGCCTTTCCGTTTTGCTGAAGTACTTTTACAGCGGCAAGGTTCATCAACGAAACACTGCCGTTTCTTTTCTCCTCATGAACATCTACCGAAGCCATTTTTTCATTGTAATCTCCCCAAATGTCTTCGCGGTTCTGAAGGAACAACGTATCGACCTTTCCTTCAAAAATAGCCGGAATGATCTCTGAAACCTGGGATGATGTTCGGGAAGGGTTCAAGTCATTGAACTGCTTCATTTTATCTTCTCTGTCTTTCCTGAAGTGTGGCTCAAGAGTTTCCAGTGCCGCTGCATGCAGACTAAAAATACTGTTATGATCGGCTTCAGGGTTTCCGGGTACAGGTTTTGGGTACAGATTTTTATATCGGCTGGCCTCCTGGTAAATTGGGAAATAAGAATCCTGGCAGGCAACTATAAGCGGAACGCTCTCGTTGTGCAGAATTTCGTAAATCCCCTTGTCTACTGCCCTAAAGAAGCGTAAAATCTCATTTTTGCGATCCCTGCTTGCGGCTTCATAACCATGTTGGGTAGAAGTGCCTTGTGGGTTTGCGCCCACACTATTTCGTTGGGTTTTGTGCTTGCTATTCTTCTCTTCATAATCATACCCAACCCTGTCTTCGAGTTGATTGGGCGTAAGATCATCGATCTTAACCTCTCCTATAGAATATGGAGTGGCCTCATAGAGTTTTACCTCATCCAACTGTAAGTGGAGCAAATAAAACATTCCATCTCCATTAAACATTGGCACCAGCGGCTTTAAATAAAAATGGTCTGCAACATAAGTGTAAGCCTCAAAATAAATGGGTAAGGTGTACTGTTTTGAAAATCCGTCGGCAAGAAACAGGGCGAGTCCGTCGCTTTGATGTCGCCAAAAATCACTGTCGTCCATCAGGTCGTTCACCGGCTTCCCCATCTTTTCTATCTTATCCTGTGGGTATCCCATTGCTTTTAGTTCCTCAACGGCCTTTTTCCATTGACTTTTTAAATTGATCTTGTCCTTTTCTTCGAGAACGTCTTTTCCGGCCCTTACTGTAGGGATAAAAATTGAGACGCAAGGATTGCTGTCAAATTTTGCTAAGTCCTCAAATTGTTCTTTTGTCAAAATTGGCATGATCTGTCGGTTTTTACGGAAAAACACCTTTAGAATCGGGTTTTTTCCTTGATTTATAATTGCGTACTTAAGATACTAAGATGCCAAAAAAGCCGTAGGGCTGCCGGTCATAATTTTTCCTTAATTAGCCTGGGGTTTGCCGTTAATTTTCTGCTAAGAAATTACCACCACACCACAAAAAGCCTTTGGTAGCTGCCGTTAGGTGTCTTCATCCAGAGTAGAGGAGAAAATTTATCGGTGAGAAGAGGAGAAATTTGTCTTTCAATATCTTCAAATGAGTACCAGGTGTGGTTATGCTCCGGAAGCACCGGCCAGAACTTCTTCTTCGGACTAAAAAAGGCATTTTTTCCATAGTCTTCAAAAGTGAATTCTGAAGCTCTTATCCAGAAACCGGCAATGCAATCTGGATTGATTTCTTTTAAAGCTGAAGGCTTCAATTTCTTCGGAAGAAAAACGGAAGCCTTAAAACACATTTTTTGAACCACCTGCTGCAGATCTATCTCATAAGCCTGAAGCATATTTTTTGTAGCTTCCTTAAACAGCAACGGGAATTGCCTTTTTTGAAGCCTTTCCAGCTTTCGGTTAAGGCTGTCGCGCTTGTTAGGGCCTATTAAATGGTCTTTTTCTGAAAAACCAGTGTCGGGATCGTAGATATAGAACTTAAAGATTAGTTCTACGTGAAAAATTTCTTCTGAAGTAGTTTCCTTCAGCAAAAAATCTATTTCTCCAAGCGTTTCTTTCTCCTGAATGATCTGCTGATTTTGAAGTACAACATCTTCCGAAGTAAAATGAGCAACATAACAGGCAAAAAAGTGCTCCATCCGCTTTCCCAGTACTGTTGCCGTGGGTGCAGGGACAGCAGGAAGATTTTTGCCCGCAGTTAAACCGGTGGTGCGGTAGAGCGGGTAGTCAAAAATGGCATTTTCAGTAAAGATTTCAGAAGTACTTAAAAATCCTTCAAATTGTTGGGCTGTAGTGAATTCCATTTAATCTTTATCATCGTCTTTACTCAGCAGGAAACCAAAGGGTTTTAGAGGAGAAATACTACTAAACACCACATTAATGATAGCGAGTATGGGTATAGATAACACCATACCCGGGATGCCCCACACCATACTGCCAATGATTACTGCCAGTATAACAAAGAAAGGGTGAAGATCTACCTGGTCGCCTACCACATAAGGCTCCAAAATATAACTTTCTACAAATTGTGCCACTGCAAATGTGATCATAATCCCAATAAGAACGCCTGTTTCTCCAGATACAAGATACCCAAAGATCAGGGCCAACCCAAACCCTACAATGTTACCAATGTAAGGAAGAAGGCTAAGCACAGCCGCCAGGATACTAATTAGAATAAAATTATTAACGCCCGAAATTCCGAGGCCTACGGCGTATAAAACTGCTAAAAATCCGATGAGAATAAGTTTCCCCACGAGATATTTTCGGGTGACTTTGGCCGAATTTTCAATAATATCTTTTACCTCATGCCTTCGGGAGTCGGGGAAGAGTAGTAACAAAAAACGCTTAAACCGGTGCCTGTAGTTTAGCAGAAAGAAGATATATATAAAGGTGATAAGATAGTCACCAAAAAAACTGATGGTATTATTGAGAAAAGAAGCAGCTTTTTTACCTGCATTGGAGGTTTCGCTCATATAAGGAACGGGGCTGCCTTTTTCAGAACTTTCAATATCCTGCTGCTCCAGCGGGGTGTGCTCCAGTAAAAAAGCCTTCACCTGTTCGATTTTTGGGGCCATTGTTTCCTTGATCTTTGGCCAGTCGTCTACCACCGTTTTCACCTGCATTGATATAATGGCGAAAAAACCTACGGAAGCCAGGAAAATAATGAAAGTGCTTACCAGGGAAGAGGACATCCGATTCAAAAATGATTTTTCCATCTTCCTACACAGCGGTATCATGAGAAGAGAAAGAATCACGGCTGTGGTCAACGGAATGAGAAAACCACTTGCATCTGCAAGCCCCTGAAACAGGAAGTATAAAGCGAGTATGGTTAATGTTCCATAAAGAAGTATTTGTTTCCCCTTAGAGTTGCGTAATTGTTCCATAAAAGTGAAGGTACAAAATCAGCAGCCCAATCTATTCTAAGTAAAAGTTAAAGACTTTTGGAACAAAGCTTTTGTTCATGGGGCTCATGCGGAGTTTTTGCTTTAAATTCGTACAAACAAAAATTGTGAAGCAACAGCGTTACTACTACCTAATTAAAATACAGTATTTGGGGTACAGGCTGCATGGGTGGCAAAGACAGCCGGGTTTAAAAACTGTGGAAGGCCTCGTTAAAAAGACCCTCAAATTTGTTTTGGGGGAGCTCCACTTCAAAATCCTGGGCTCTAGCCGAACCGATGCCATGGTCTCTGCACATGAGTCGGCTTTTGAATTATTCATAGACCACGAACCTTTAGAGAATATGGCCGATTTCCTGGTGCTTTTCAATCAAAATCTGCCTCCGGATATTCGGGCATTAAGTATTAAAGAAGTTGATGCCGCTTTCAATATCATCCAACACCCAAAGAAAAAGGAATACCTGTACCTGTTTTCCTTCGGAAGAAAGAGCCATCCTTTTGCAGCACCTCTTATGGCTACTTTTCCTGAAATTCTCGATGTTGACCTCATGATGCAGGGAGCCCGTCTTTTTGAAGGGAAACATTCGTTTCATAATTACTGCACCAAACCCACCCCGCATACTGTAGTAGAACGTGAGATTGATACCTGCGAAATTTTGCTGAACACAAAGATCACCGCCAGTTTCTTTCCCGATAAATCTTACCTGCTAAAAGTTACCGGAACGGGATTTTTGCGCAACCAGATAAGGTTAATAATGGGAGCCATGGTACAATTGGGAAGAGGCGAATTTTCTATTGCCGACATAGAAAGAAGCCTGACACCGGAAGTAAAAATGCCCATGAACTACATCGCCCCCGGCAGCGGACTCATCTTAAACAAAGTGGATTTTGAATGAAGTTGCGGGTTGCAAAATTGGGTTGCAGGTTGCGGGTTGCGAGTTGCGGGTTGCGCGGTTTAACTTCTAACTTCACACTTCTAATTTCGTACTTCTAACTTCGTACTTCTAAGTTCAGTTTTCTTTATTCAATATTGTCAATGCTACCCGAATAGTTCCGTAGTCCATTTCTTCTTTAAAATGTTCGAAGTAGGGTTTTAGGGCGTCAGGATCATCAAGTTCTTTTTGTGCCTTGCGAACTGCTTCAAGATCTGCTTCTGAAATATATTTTTTGAGATCTACATTCTCACCACTTTCATAAAGTTTAGAAAGGTGGGAAAAAATGGTGGTGGCAGCCAGGTTTCTTGCCTGCGCCATTTCTTCAATACTCATTCCTTCCTGGTACAACCTGAGTGTTTCTTTATAAGTATTGCCTTTTTTACGGGTTTTCTTCTCCCGTTTTTCTTTGCTGTGGGCAATGATCTCCTTGATGAACCGGTACCCGTAATTCTGCATTTTTTGGCGACCTACCCCACTTATCTGCATAAAATCTTCATCGGTCATTGGGCGTTCTTTCTCCATTTCCTTGAGGGTGGCATCATTGAAAATGAGGTATGCCGGGATGTCTTCTTCCCTGGATAGCTCGAGCCTCAGCTTTCTTAACCTCTCAAAAAGGGTATTTTCTGAAGTCTTTTCGGCAACAACGGGTTGTTTCTTGAGTTCGGCCTGGGTGACATCGGCTAAAGAAACTTTTTCCTGCTCAAAAAGCACATTTTTGGCAAGGCTTGTGAGCCTGATCTTGTTCTGATCGTGAAATGCAATCTCCAGGTAACCCTGATTGATCAATTGGATAATATATTGCTGCCAGTCTCGCCAGGACACATCGCTGGCGATCCCATAAGTTGAGAGGCCCTGATAACCTTTTTCGAGCACCTGTGCGTTTTGGGCTCCCCGCAGCACATCTATGACCATAGAAATTGGCTCCTGTTCTTTCAGCCGGTAAACTGTAGAAAGGGCTTTTTGGGCAAGTATGGTACCGTCAAAGAATTCGGGCGGATTCTTACACACGTCGCAGTTGCCACAATCTTCAGAAATAATTTCTCCAAAGTAGCTTAACAAAATCCTTCGGCGGCAACTAAGAGCTTCAGAATATTGTTTCATGCGTTCCAGTTTCGCCAACTGGATCTCGGCATTCCCCGATCCTTCAGCAAACTTCTGTAGCTGCACCACATCGGCATAACTGTGGAAGAGCAGGGTAGAAGAAGGTAATCCGTCACGCCCGGCACGACCAATCTCCTGATAGTAACCTTCAAGGTTCTTTGGCATATTATAATGTATCACCCAGCGCACGTTAGACTTGTCTATACCCATCCCAAAAGCGATGGTAGCGCAAATGATGTCATTGCTGTCATTGATGAAATCTTCCTGAATCTGTATCCTCTCATTATGTGATAATCCGGCGTGATAAGCTTCGGCCTTGTAACCTTTTTCTTGGAGTTTGGTTGCGAGTTCTTCAGTATTTTTCCGGCTTAAGCAGTAAATGATACCACTTTCAGATTTTCTACCTTTCAAAAATGCCAGAATCTGCTCAAATTTTTTGGTGCCGGGACGCACTTCCAGGCTCAGGTTCTTTCTGTCAAAAGAAGAGAGGTGATGTGTGGCGTGCGGGATATTGAGTTGATCGCAAATATCCTGGCGCGTGGCTTTATCGGCTGTGGCAGTGAGAGCGATCACAGGAGTTTCTGGATGGCGGTTTTTAAGATATCCCAACTGAGTATATGCCGGCCTGAAATCGTGCCCCCAACTGGAGATACAATGGGCTTCATCAATAGCAATAAGGCTGATATTGCCCGCAGAAAAAACAGCGTCTACATATTGAAGACTTTCGGGTGCTACATAAAGAAGTTTGATCTCATTTTTCTCAATCTTCCGGAAGATCTCCTGCTGCTCCTGTTCTTTCTGACTGCTATTGAGGAATGCTGCTGAAATTCCATTAGCGGTAAGCCCATCTACCTGATCTTTCATAAGGGCGATAAGCGGAGAGATCACAATAGTAATACCCGGAAGCAAAATGGCAGGAAGCTGAAAACAAATAGATTTTCCGCCACCTGTGGGCATGATCACCAGGTTATCACGACCTTCAAAAACAGCCTTGATGATTTCCCGTTGCTGTGGCCTGAAACTGTCATAACCAAAATATTCCTTTAATGTGCCTATTAATTTTGCCTCTTCAACCATGATGCAAATAAAATGAAAGCAAGCCAAAGCCCAATGCCCGGAACTTGTTAAATACAACATTTTTTCACAGCCTACAGGTACGCGGAAATTCTTACATTTAAAAAAATATTCTTCTATGGTTAAAAGAACCCGCTACCTTTCTAAAAGGCCAAAATCGAACCAGGCACTTCACCAGGCCCCCGGGACCGTTACTTATGTGGGGCGTAAAGAGCAGGTGGAGACGTTACTCGAAGTAATAGATTACAATGCCGACAATTATGAAAGGTTTACTTCAAAAAACCCCGAAGATGCTTTTCAATTTGAGGAAGAAGACCGTACTACCTGGATAAATATCGACGGACTAAGCAATACAAAAGAGATTGAAAAGATTGGAAAGTACTATGACCTGCATCCTTTGATCATTGAAGATATTGTGAATACCAACCAGCGCCCTAAAATTGATGAATACAAAGATTACTTCTTCATAGTAGCAAAAATGCTATACTTTCGGGAAGATGGGCGGCTGGAAAACGAACATATAAGCATGGTTTTGGGCAGGAATTATGTGCTCACTTTCCAGGAAGCCGGCGGAGATGTATTTAATGGGGTGCGGGAGAGACTTTCTCAGGCGAAAGGCCGTATAAGAAGCAGGGGTGCAGACTATCTTGTTTTTGCCCTTTTAGACGCTATTGTAGACCACTATTTTATAGTTGTAGACGATATGAGCGATAAAATAGAAGCCATGGAAGAACGGGTTTTTGATGCACAACCTAAAGATGACACCATACTTGAGATCCAGGAATTAAAACGCACCATGTTAAGGATAAGGCGTGCCGTAAACCCTTTGCGGGAGGTGGTAAGCCGTATTGAAAAAGTAGATCATGACCTTATACAGGAGCAAACCCTCAATTACATACGCGATCTTTATGATCACATGCTGCAGGTCTCAGAAAATATTGAGATCTACCGGGAAATGACCTGGGGCCTCATGGATATGTATATGACCACCATAAGCAATAAAATGAACGAAGTCATGAAAGTACTTACCATTATGGCTTCTATCTTTATTCCCCTTACTTTTCTTGCCGGGATCTATGGGATGAATTTTGAATATATGCCCGAACTCGAATACAGGTACAGTTATCCTGTTTTATTGATTGCGATGTTCTTTTTAATTATAGGGATGCTATTTTATTTTAGACGAAAGCGGTGGCTTTAAGTTTTAAGATTTACTGCCAAAACTTATCGCTCCAGTCATCGGGATCGGGGGTGATGATTTCTTCCTCTTTATTTGCTATTTTCTGAAGCTTTTCTTCAGAAACGGATTCCTGCAACTCCCTGAAAAGCTCCCGCTCTTCAAACCTGATGTGCCGGTTCAGTTCTTTTTCTATGGAATGGAACATCTCTTTACTGGCTTCCTCTTTAAACAAAAATTCCAGCCGGGAGTGCTCGTTAACAGCTCTTGTGCTCATGGAATGACCATCTCCTAAAAGAGGAAATATTTCAGATTCTTCAAATCTAAAATGCGGCCTTAGTTGAGAAGTAAAGAAAAAGTCGGTATACTTTTTTATCCGGTCTAATTCGATCTTTCTCTTTAATCCTTCTCTAATCTTCCAGCACAACAACAATCCGTGGTGATGGTCTCTGCTAAGCGGTTTTAAAGCATCGTGCCTCTTAATTGGTGTTGGTTTGTCCATGATCTTTAGAATTAGGATGCAAAGCTAACCTTATGATACCCGGAAGAGTATGACCAAAATCATATTCTTTTAGATGATGTTAATGAAAGATGACAATTTATCTTTTTTTTAATAACTAAAATCCTGTTTATCCTGTAAACCTTTATAAAAAAAGCTTTATCCTCACTGGAATCGATTTCAGGAGACAAGGAAAAAATTTGACCCTAAAAGCACCTTTTTGACACCTTATATGAATGAACTCTTTAACTTTGAATAATGAGGAAAATCGGGAAACTTAACTGGGCTTTTTCCGGCGGAAGAATTCCGTTTGATTCAACGGGAGAAGAACCTATGTTCAACAGCCACGATAAAATTTCGGTACTTAATACTTCCGAAGAAGAAGCAAATATCGAGATCTTCATATTTTACGAGAATCAGGCGCCTGTGGGCACTTATGAAGTAAAAATAAAGCCGCAACGCCTCCGAAAGATCAGGATCAACGACCTAATAGATCCCGAAGCAGTTGCGCTGGAGAGAAATTATGGCTGCTATGTCCGTTCGAACATCCCTGTGGTAGTGCAATTCAGCAGAATGGACACCGGCCAAAACGCAAATGCGATCATGGGAACTATGGCTTTCCCGGCCGACTAAAAAATGACAGCATGCTAGGATTTTTACTGGCTTTTGGAACCGCTATTTCTGAAGCTTTAAAGGATATCACCAGTAAGCACAACCTTCATCACATAGATGAATACACGGCGGCTTTTTCTATGCACCTGGTACAAAGCCTTCTTTTGATCCCGGTGGTTTTTTACTTCGGGTTTGAATCTATTTCCACACGCTATTTGTGGGCGCTACTTGGCTGTTCTTTGCTGCAGCTAATGGTGATTTTACTGTATTTTAAAGCTATCAAGAGGTCCGAAATTTCGGTGACACTTCCGCTTATCACTTTGACGCCGCTGTTTATGCTCATCACTTCACCCATTATGGTGGGCGAATTTCCTAACGCTTTAGGGTTGATAGGGATTGTCCTTATTGTGGTAGGGACTTATATTTCCAATTTGAGTGAGGATCCAAAAAAGGTATTTGCGCCCTTCGTTTCCCTGCTGAAGAATCAGGGAGCAAGATATATGTTTGCAGTGGCTTTCATCTGGAGTATTACGGCCAACCTTGACAAGATAGGAGTGGAGGAGACTTCGCCAGTTTTTTGGGCGTTCACGAAAGATTTTACGATCTTGATGTACCTCGTTCCCATTTTGCTGTGGAAGTCAAAGAAACCCTGGCTACAAATAAAAAACCGGAAAGGCCCGCTGTTCATGGTAGGTTTTTTCAGGACCACCAGTGTGCTGGCCCACATGTTTGCCCTGCAGCTTATCCTGGTGCCGTACGTGGTCACGATTAAAAGGTCGAGCGCCGTCTTTATTATCCTCTATGCCTTTTTCTTTCTGAATGAAAAAAAGAACTTCAGGAACAGGGTAATAGGGATTAGCATCATTCTTACCGGACTTTTCATTATTGCCATTTCCTAAATAATCCCGAAGATTCTCACAAAAAGTTTTACTTTTAAATAAACCTAATTATGAGAATTTCAACCATCAAATTTCTGGCAGCTGGCCTTATTGCTAGCCTTGCCTCCTGCAATCAGGGAAAAAACCAATCCCAAAATGACGTTATTCCCAATGATCCAAAAGCTGATACTATGAATACAATTTTTGTGGGTTCATACACTAAAAAAGAGGGTCATGTAGACGGTAAGGCTAAAGGTATTTATACGCTTTACCAAAACAGCCAGACAGGCGAACTCACGGAGGGCAAAACCGTTGCTGAAGTGATTAATCCTTCATTTGTAAAGGATTCAAAAGATGGAAAACTGCTATTTGCAGTGAGCGAATTAGGCCCCGGAGATGCTGAATCGGGTTTTATTTATTCTTACAAGATTAATGAAAACGACTCTTTAGAAGAACTCTCCAAACTTTCTACGGAAAGCTTTGCGCCGGCTCACGTAACTACTGATGAATCTGGTAAATATGTTTTTGTAGCGAATTATTCTGGCGGAGTAGTAATGTTGTTCAAAGTGGATGAAAATGGTATTCTGAAGAAACAGCAAAGAATAGATCTTGAAAATCCGGAGGAATCTCATGCTCATTCGGTCACTGTTTCCGCTGATAATAAGCACGCATACGTTGCAGATTTGGGCAATAATAAAATCTGGATCTATGATTTTGATGAAAACCAAGGCAAATTAGTTCCGGGAGAGCAGGCTTTTGTAGCCCTGGATGAAGGTGCGGGCCCCAGGCATTTTACACTTTCCAAAAATGGCAGTTTTGCTTATTCAATTAATGAACTCAACAGCAGTGTAAGCGCTTTTAAGGTGCTGGAAAATGGGGGACTTGAGCTTATTCAGAATATTTCTTCCCTTCCCGAAGATTTTTCAGAAAATAATTCGGGTGCTGATATTCATTTGCATCCTTCAGGGAAATTCCTTTACGCTTCTAATCGCGGGCACAACAGCATTGTTTCTTATGAGGTAGATGCTGCTTCAGGAGCACTGAGCAATCCAAATTTCACCTCTACACTCGGTAAAACCCCCCGAAATTTTGCCATTTCCCCTGATGGAGCCTTTTTATATGCCGCCAATCAGGATTCAGGAGATATTTCAGTATTTAAAATTGAAGAGGATGGATCTTTAGAACAAAAAGGAGAGCCTGTAGCTTCAAAAACCCCGGTTTCATTAGAATTTTTGATCCGCTAAAGGCTTTTATTCCTTAAATATTTAATCTTTTTAATCCCCTGTCAAAAATGGCATTTTTGACAGGGAATTTTTTTATACTTCTTCAATAATAAAGAATCCGTCGTTGCCCTGAGATTGATACAGGGGCATAAAGATGTAGGCGTCCCACTCGCTCTTTATCTCGCCGCCATTACTTGTGGCGAGCAATTGTCCTTTCTTAATCTTCTGAAAATTCTTGAATCCGGGTTCCATTTTAAAGCTGTCGCCTTTTTTGATCTCGTGCCGGTAAACAATTTCAAAGGTTTTTTGTGAAGGAGCATTCTTTTCGGTGAATCGCTCTACACATTCGGGATAGCAGGAAACCTGTTCCACATCAAGTCCGTTAGCATGTTTTAGAGCCAGCCAGATCATTCCCTCGTGATTTTCTACGGAAGCTTCATTCGTGTGCTGCCCGGCTTCAAAGACAAAGCCTGTTAAGCCGGTGCGGCTCATATAATGATCTATAGCGCCATAAACGATATCGCTGAAGCCTTTCACGATGTAAGTGGGAAACTTTTGAGACCACTTAACATTGTCATGCACATCCTGTACCGATATGTAGGGCAGGCTGTCTGATGACGTAGTGTGACAGTCAAGGAAATAGCGTTTGGAGTACTGACTTTCGGGGTGGCCCTCCAAAACGTTGATGATCTCGTGCATTTCCCGCTGTTCCTGGGTTTCGGGATCCTGGTTTGTCACATTGTCTTCGGTCCAGGTGCGGTTAAGGTCTTCATCGATGTATCGCTGGTCTTTTTCAAGCGCTGCTTTATTACCCATAACGCCAACGATTGTTCCTTTAATTTCAGGTTTTGTTTTTTCAAGTTCAGAAAATACCTTTTTTAAAGCCTTTACACCACTGGGTTCATTGCCGTGAACCCCGGCAGTTACAAACAGCAAAGGCCCTTCTTTATTACTGGTATATTCTCCTATGATTCGGGTTTTCTCTTTCATTTTTTGCTTTTTTGTTACGCCATTGTTGCCAATACCTGGTTGGATATCTGGCCTTTATACAATTTTTTGTATTCTACTTTCTTTTCGATAGCATCTATAACCACATCAGAAAAATCAGGAAGACCAATTTCTTCAAAGTGATCCATTCCGCCGGGACTAAGCACATTGATCTCGATAAGTTTGTCTTTTACGATATCGAGGCCTACAAAGAATAATCCGTCCCTAATCAATTTAGGAGCAGTGATCTCAATGATGCGCTTCATCTCGTCTGTAAGCGGACTTTTATCGCCTGTACCTCCCTGATTAAAGTTACTACGGAATTCTCCTTCTCCGGTGACCCTTTTGATGATTCCGTATTTTCCATCCTTTTCCATGACCCGGCCATTCAGAAGTAAAACTCTCACGTCACCTTCTTTTGCTGCGGGCAGGTATTCCTGTGCGATGATGTAGCCCTGGTTAGAGAGGTTTTCTATGATTTGATTCAGGTTCTTTTCGTTCTTATCGATCAAATACACATCTCTTCCTCCCGAGCCTTCTAAAGGTTTGAGCACCATTTTTTTCTTGTGGTTTTCAAAGAACTCCAATACATCTTCTTTTTTCCGGGTGATGATAGAGTAGGGTTTGATGCTTGCCGGAAGCTCCTCAAAATATAATTTATCAATAAAAGCATTAGACAGGGCATAGGCATCATTGAGTACCAGTACGCCTTCCTGTTGTACCATGCGGCCAAAAGCAACCCCGGCCTGCTCGGCCCATTGACGGGAAGAACCTTCTTCGGTAGGATTGTTCCTTATAAAAAGCACATCAAGATCTGTAGCTGTGATTCTCTCTTTTTTGGCTTTATCGCTTTGCAACAGTTCAAGGTATTCTTTAGGAGTTTTTGCTTCAATCTTTTTGGGCAGGTAAGTAGATTCTATACAAAGTTCTTTATCCTGTTCGAAGAAAAAATCTCCCACGCCCATGGCATAAACATCATGTTTACGTTTTCGGGCTTCCTGCATAAGGTACACTGTGGTACCACAGGTCTCAGTCTCAACACTATTGATTACAAAACATATTTTCATTAATGATTTCTTTTAGGGGATCGCTCCCGGTTAAATTGATAAATTTTTAAAATATTCTATTCCATTGTTGCAAGTTCGCGGTTGGAAATTCCGGTGCCATAATGCTTCTTATATTCAATTTTTCTCTCGATGGACTCAATGATGACATCCGAGAAATTTTCAACCTCAATTTTGTACTCCCATTAAGTAAACGTCATGATTCCTTTTCCAGGCTTCATGCATCATGTAAACCGTGGTGCCGGCACCTTCAGATTCCACACTATTTACTACAAAACATATTTTCATGCGTTGATCAATTGTGAAAGAGGAATCCCCTTTCTTATTTGCTGAAGTTTCTCTTTAGTCTCTTCTGAATGTAAATAGCGAGGAGTAAGCTTTTGAGGGGAAAGTACCCTTCTATCCTGTAATTCTTTGATTATCTGCATGTGCTCAAGTGAAAACTTTCCGGTAAGAAGAGGGCTTAATTCCCCACCTTCTTCAAGGTGTTTCTTGAGTTGTACCAGCCCCTTGAGGTAGGAAATGTCTTTTGTAAAACCACCTCCCTGCATAATTCGGGATGTAATATTAAATGCCCTTTGCGCTGTAAAATTATAGTCGTTGTAAAGCAGACGGAATACCTCCTGAAAATCGGCCCCGTGCATTCTTGCCGAAGCAGCTACAACCCGGCCAGCTAAAGTTCTCATCCTGTTACCTGTAAGTCCGCCTACGAGGTACTCAGATAACACTGCCAGACCTTCCTGAAGCGTGTCATAGTCGGTAAGGCCAATAGAAAGTAGTCTTAGGGGCTGTTTATTTCCATTGTAGTAAGTGAGGACATGTGTGCCTATTTCGTGCTGGATCAAAGCTTTAGTTTCATTCGCATTGAGCTTGTAATCACTTGGTAAATAAAGTTCTCCACGAGAGACCATAAGAATATTGACATCATCGCGCACATGTACTTTACTGGAAAAATTCTCATCCTGCCCGCGGAAGTACTCAAACTCCTTGTGAGCAAGAACCTCAAAATCTTCAGCTTTGAGTATACTCTCAAAATCCTGCTGTTCCTGTTCAGGAACTTCTTTTAGAATTGTCTCGGCCTCCCTTTGAAGTTCTCTACTAATTTTTCCATAGAGCATCATACTGTTATAGAAAAAACTATCAAGACCTCTTTCGGTAAGCATGCTTATCTGGAGATCGAGTTCTTCTCGTTTTTCCCGAAAAATGTAAGAAAGTGCAGGGTCATCTACTTCCTCGATCTTTAAGTTATAAAGTTTTCTTTTGAGAACATCGGGGTCAAATGGTAAAAGCCTGTAGTGATAGTTAAGAACCTTTTCATAGTTACTTTTGAAAAAAGTCTCTTTTATAGTTCGAATATTGGCAGGGGAAACCAACCATAGAAATTGGTAGGAAGATTCAATTTCGGCCAACTCCCGGTCAATTTCCAATACCTTTTCCTGAAGGTTCTTTTGCCCCAGGGCTCTGTAACTCTTCACTCCGCTGGAAGTTTGAATCCTTATAAAGTCGTAAATCGTCTTATGTAGGGCAACCACAAAATTATCTTTAAAGCTTCTAAAGAAAACGGGGTATTCTTCTCCATCCTGGCTGCGGTAAACGGGTGGTACCTGAAGGCCAATGAGTAGACATCCGGCGTCTTTTAATTGTTCCAGGCTTAAAAGAGGTGGTTGTCCCGGGGGTTGACGTTCCAGGGAATCCTCTATTTCGGTATCAGTAAAATTTAAGGCGCTGTAGCCGGCATTCATCTCATCCAGTTCCTCCTTAAACACATTAATTGTAGTTGAGAGCTTTTGTGCAGGCCCCTTGATCTTAAATCCGCGGCTGCCTGACTCTCCTGCAAAAACTTCGAGCAGAAGAAATGATTTAAATTTTGAAGACATGGCTTCACTCAGGCTGAACATAAGCCGCTGGTAGCCTTCAAAATCTTTATCTCCAATAATTAGAAAAGAGGCTTCACTTAAAATAAGGCGTACAGTTGCCCGGTCTTTTTCTTCATCCTCCTTATCTTTAAGATCTCTGTAGATCACTAAATAAGGAAGTTCATCGCTCATATGCAGATAGCCACCTCCCGGCAGGTGCTTCTCTATTTCGCACTTTTCCTGAAGTTCCTCTATAAGTTTTTGAATGGAGTTTTCATCAAATGGTTGTGTTTCTTTAGATGTGCTTACTTCCATAATAGGTTTTGCTTTTTTTGGGAGGATGAAATTAGTTTTAGCTTGTGCTCCCAGTAAAAATGCCTTACAGGTAAATTTAACCGATTCGTAAGTTTTTGAAGAATAAACACCCCTGTATTAGCTGAAGTTTAGCAAAGATTTAGTAGTACTTTTAGATATTCTGAGAAGGAGCTACAGGGCTAAAACAGATACTTTCAAATGAATAATGGTCGCATTACTTAATAAATAAAAAATACCTTCATAAATAAGATGCTGAAGCTCTTTTACTTAAATAAAAAGGAAGAATTAAATAATATTTTTGCTTGTGTTTTTTAAAAAGCTCATTATATTTGCACCGCTTTAATGGTCGCGTAGCTCAGTTGGATAGAGCATCTGCCTTCTAAGCAGACGGTCAGAGGTTCGAATCCTCTCGCGATCACAACTTGAAACCCCTAGTTTTACTAGGGGTTTCGTTGTTTTAAGACTCTTCTGAAAAAAACCGAATTTATTTAAGATCGACAGCTATTGAAACACGGTAAGCAGGCTTTCTACTCAAAGAATAGACCTGAACCCGATCCCGGATTAATGACCTAACTTAGCAGCTCCAAATTAAAGTAGAGAGTGAGAGTTATTGACATCGACAAATGGAACAGGAGGGAACATTATGAATTCTTCTCAAAAATGGCCAATCCAATGTTTGGCATAGTAACAGAGGTTGAATGTACCGGGGCTTATAAATTTTCAGTAGATGCCGGTATTTCCTTCTTCGCCTATTATCTACATAAATCAATGATTGCGGTAAATTCAGTAACCGAGCTAAAATATCGGATAATCAATGAAGAGGTAGTAGCTTTTGATACTATACATGCAGGAACCACAATTGGCAGAGAAGATGGCACCTTTGGTTTTGCATTTATACCTTTCAGCGAAAGCTTTGAGATATTTAATGAAGACCTGCAAAAGGAAATAGCAGCTGTTAAATCTATAACAGGATTGAGGCTGAACAATGATGATATCACGAAAGACCTTATCCGTCATTCTACCTTTCCCTGGCATTCTTTCACAGGACTTTTGCATCCGAGTAACCATGACAAAAAAGAATCTGTGCCTAAAATCACTTTCGGAAAATTTGCTGTTCGTGATAACAAAAAATATCTTCCTGTATCAATAGAGGCTCATCATGGGCTTGTTGATGGGCTGCATTTGGGAAAGTATCTGGAAAATTTTCAGGAACAACTTAATAAAAAAGCATAGGTGCCTATTGCCCAAAAAGGACCGATAGGAGCTGGTCACCAGACCACCATAGAAAAAATCAAATCTGAAACCTCCAGGGGAATTAAGACGAACAAAATTATCGAAGTGGCTACCGGCGCTAAAAAAAATTTAAAAATTAAGCCTCCATCGGCCAGTCCCTGTACTGTTCCTCTTAGTGTTTAATAATTTCCTTCAGTAAATATTCCAGTGCCAAAAATGGTACTTTGCTGCGTAATTCTTTTTGATCGCTAACCGAATGGCGGCTCTGGCGTCTTCTTTCTTGGTCTAGTCGAGCTGGAGGTTTTTCTTCCCAAACCTTAAACCAGCCTAACGCAGAAATCCGGTTGAAACGAAAGGCAGGGCACGATAAAGCGCAGAATGCCAGTATTCCCAGTCATGGCCGCCATCTCTTACCCTTAGTTCGGAAGGGATCTCAGCCTTCTGCATCGCGCGGTAATAATCGAGGTTGATTGGAAGTAAGAAGTCATCGTCCCCACAATCTATAAACCACCTGATATCCTTTAGTTCTTTCTGTGTTTCTGCATCAGCATTGGAGACAAATTCTACCGCATGGTTTTCAAGGACGGTCCTGTTCAATTCTTTGCCTTTTTCATCTGCATCCTGGATTCCGCCGCCGGGTTCGATTCCTAGCCAGGCGCTCATGGCATAGACCGAGGAGAACATATCCGGGTGTTTCTGTGCATAAACGACAGATCCACCGCCGCCCATGGAGAGTCCGGCAATCGCGCGGTGCTTTTTATCGGGAATTGTTCTGTAGGTCTTTTCTATATGTGGGATCAACTCCTTAAAGAAGTAATCTTCATAGGCCCACCCATTCATGTTGAAATAACCATACCAGTCTGTTCCTGCATCTGGCATTACTATGATCATTTCTACCGCTTCTTCAGCATTGATGAGCCGGTTGGCTACGTCCTTTACATGTCCTCGTTCTACCCAGTCTATGTTGCTGCCGTACAAGCCGTGCAGGAGGTAGAGGACAGGATATTTTCTTTCTGTATCTGTGCTATAGCTTTTGGGAAGGTAGATCGAATAACTTCTTTCGGTATTGAGGATCTTGCTGCTCATGGTCTTAAATTCCGACACGCCCTGCGGCGGATTATAATTTTGAGAGTAGCCGACAAAAGTGCTGCCGATCAACAGGAATAATGTAAAAATTCTTTTCATGAGTTTAGGTATAGTGGTATAATATGACGTTTTTTCAATCTTATGTAATTGTTTAATTTTAAGCCTCCATCGGCCAGTCCCTGTAATGCCTCTCTGCCTGCTCAATTACTTCCCTCAGTAAATTATCGAGTTCAGAAAATTGCACTTTGCCACGTAATTCTTTTTTTACTGCTAACCGAATGGCGGCGCGGGCGTCTTCTTTTTGGATCCAGTTGAGCTGGAATATTCTGAGAAAATTTAGGTGGCATCCTCTTCCAGAGATTGCATTTTTTGAAGGTAGCGGGAGAGCATCTTACTGGATTCCTGTTGGACCTTAAGTTTCATCGATTTGGTCCATCCTAACAAAAAACCTTTAAAACCAAGAGCCTGCCGGGACCAATGCCAAAGGTCAAAATGATCTGTATGTTGCAGGATCTTCCCGTTCTGAATGTAAAATGTTCCAATCCCTTTATTTGTCACCTTGCGTTTTTGCGGCCCGAAATAATAGCTGGCGCTCCATTTGGCACTTGCGTAATGATCATTGGTCTGTATATCGCTAAAGCTTACCTTTAGATCACCCCTGCTTTTTTCCAGAAGCATATACCACATGGCTCTCACCCGGTCTCCCTTTATATGTCCAAAAGCAGGATCATAAAAGACTATGTATTTATGGTAACAGGCGTTCATAGCTTTTGGATCCCCGTTTTGGAAGGCCTGGTAAAAATCCATAATAAGCTTTTCATTTGGATGCTGCATAGCCTAAAGATACTTTAAAAGTGCTGAATATAAGATGTACATAATTTTGAACTTGAGATTGCCTCATAGTAGTTTGTTATATTACGCCCTTTTTGTGAATATGGCCTTATTTAAGGGATGGGGAATTTTTAATTTCTGTCTTCTACACGTCAGTTCGAGTGATTTTCACCGGGCATGAGCGAGGGGGAAATAGTATCGAGAACAGAGGCGGATATATCGGGAACCGAATGTATTTAGAATGCTCTATGATACATCTTCAAAATAAAATATATCTTCGATTGACAGTTTAAAAAGTTTTGAAATTCTGAAAGCCAGGGGCAAACTGGGGTCGAATTTTTCTTTTTCAATAGCATTAATAGTTTGGCGGGATACTCCCACAATATCGGCTAGGTCTTCCTGGGTATAATTACGCTCAGCCCGTAATACTTTTATTCTGTTTTTCATTTATATCTTCTTGCATTTATAATAACGAAGATCAAATAGGTGACCCCAATGAATAAAATCAGGTTGCTTATTTCTGCGTCAGAACTTATGAGGTTGGTAGTGTCCAGTAAAGAATAGGACAATCCCGCCACGACTGCTAAGCCAAGTGTCATGGCAAGGGACTCCAAATGGATTTTGCGTTCGAGTTCATCAAAGTTATTAAATAGGTTCCTGTTTGCTATAATCATTAAAACACCGTTGGAGAAATTTACCAAAACGGCAAGAGTCGTTAAAACTGTATGATCATCCCAAATGTATTTTGGACCAAAGGTGGCAATTGCCAGGGTAGCGACCCAGCTCCAGGTCCAGGCGGCTAGCCGGTAGAGATTTATTTTTCGTTCTTTTCTCATAATAACGTAATTAAAAGTTTACTTTATGTCATGTTTACTTGACAAAGATAGTAAATATTTTTAATGTCAAGTTTTATTTACATTTTTCTATGTAAATATTTTCCATCACCAGGAGACTCCGGGAAAATTTATAGAGAACCGGTTTGAAAGTTCCTAATTCCTCGTATTCTCGATACAATTTCTTTCGCCTGTCGACTTCAGAAATCACTCGAACTGACGAGGGGTTTCTTCCTACTTCCGTCAGTTCGAGTGTTTTTTCTTGCTAAAAAGCCATCTTGAAACAGGAGAAAATTCCACGGAAATTTAAAGGTAGGTAACACATAGAAGTTGCCGGCGCAATTTGAAGTAATCAGTAATTACACTACAACCCTCAGTAATACGGATACTATTCAGTAGCAAATCATTTTCAACTTTGTATTCAGAAATAAAACATAATCTTATGAATACAGAAAATCAATAAGTATGGCTCATTACAGGAACATCTAAAGGAATAGGCCTTGATCTAACAAAACTAGTACTCTCATTAGGGCATACAGTAATAGCAACCAGTAGAAACATCAATGCTCTTGAAAAAGAAATTAACCAAAATAAGAAAAACCTGTATCCGGTACAATTAGATATCACTTCCGATAAAGAGGTGAAACTGACAATTGACAGACTTGTTAAAAAACTGGGTAAAATTGACGTTGTGGTGAACAATGCCGGTTACAGCCTTGTGGGAAGTATGGAAGAAATGACCGATGAAGAATTTAGGGCTACCATGGATGTCAATCTCTTTGGAGCGGTGAATATCATTCGAAATGTGATGCCCTATCTCAGCAAACAAAAAAGTGGTCATATTATTAATATTTCATCTAATGCCGGTTATGTTGGTTTTGAAAAAGCCGCAAGTTATAATGCGGCCAAGTTTGGAATGATCGGTATTTCAGAAGCTTTGGCGCAGGAAGTAAATAACTTTGGTATTAAAGTGACGGTGGTAGCACCAGGGCAATTTAGAACCCAATTTATGGATTCCATCAATTATGTTAAAAACAGAATTGACGTGTATGGTGTGGATGAAGCAGAAAAAATGTGGAGTAAACATAGCGGTCAACAACCGGGAGATCCGGAAAAACTGGTGAAGATTTTGGTGAAAATTTCAGAGATGCCCAAACCACCGCTTCATTTACTGTTAGGACCTGATACTTATAAACTGGTAACCCAAAAGAGAAAAGAAGAAGATGCCGAATTTGAAACCTGGAAATCACTTACCTTATCGACAGATTTTGATTAAATTGTTATTGGCTTTTCAATTTCCTAATCAATAAATTTGACAGCGATTAAACCCTATGCCATTCGCTCTATCCATGAGCTTCACCAACTTTTGGAATTGCCAAAGCCAAAGCATCCGTTAATTAGCTTAATCGATTTTTCGAAGATTAAATGCTACGATGATGAAAAACTGGAAGCCGTGACTTATGGCTTTTATTGCATTGCCATCAAAAAGAATTTTAAAGGTAAAATGCGGTATGGGCAACAACATTTTGATTTTGATGAAGGTATTATGACCTTTTATGCCCCCAAACAGGTAATCATTACCGAAATTAGGGATGACTGGGAACTGGAAGGTTATTGGCTAACAATACATCCAGATTTTTTACAGGGATTTTCGTTGAGCAGGGAAATTCAAGAATATGGTTTTTTCTCCTACAATCTTAACGAAGCTTTACATTTATCTATAGACGAAGAAAACACCATCAACCAATTGTTACTTGATATTTCTAAAGAAAGTCAATTTTCTATCGACACATTTTCGCACTCCATCATCATCAAACAAATTGAATTGCTACTTACTTATTCCAATAGATTTTATAACCGTCAATTCCTTACCCGCAAGCAGGCAAATAGCTCCTTACTTTCAAATTTCGAAACACTTTTAAATTCCTATTTTGAAGAATCAGAAGGAATTCCCAGTGTGGGGTATTTTGCCGAAAGAATGAATATATCCAGGAATTATCTAAGCGATATGCTTCGCAGTACCACCGGTCAAAGTGCTCAACAACACATCCAACAAAAATTAGTAGAAAAGGCCAAAATCTTACTCAGCACTTCAGACCTGAATGTTTCGGAAATTGCCTTTAAGTTAGGTTTTGAATACCCACAATCCTTTCATAAACTTTTTAAAAGTAAGACAGATTTATCTCCTTTAGAGTATAGAGCGAGTATTGGGTGAGAAACGCAATTCCACACTCTTTATCAATCTCACAAAAATGAATCGGAAGGGACTTCAACCGACGGATTTAATATTGATTTTGATGAAGAAATGCAGGAAGAATATATTGAATTGCAACCAGTTTAAAGCAGTTAAAGGCAGCAAAAAATATTGTAATGTGACTTCTGAAACTCACCATTCTTATTTAAGGACGGAACTTGTAAAACAAAATATTAATAAATTTTAATGTAATTGATCTTAAAAGTTTAACCCTGCTAATCCGATAGGACAATTTTTGGTGAAATTAATCATTTTATAGGGTAAATTTTAAGGTGGCTAACACCTGTGATGGCCGTAACCTATAACTGCTTTCTACATAATAATACTGATTATTATAAGCATTAATAAATTCATCGATATTCAAAACATTTCGCCAACTAATATTCAAATCCATTTTGGATTTTGGAAAAGTAAACTGATAGTCCAGGTTCACGAAATAATTATCACCCTTTTCAGATAATGAATTGTCGTAATATTCGCCACTGACACTTATATATTGATTATCCTTAGGATAAAAATATAGATCGAGCATATGTTGCTGGTTTTCTATTTGTTGGAAATTGTTAGCCTCAAAACCCGAAGTGTACGTTGAAAAATTACCTGAATAACTCGCAATTAGCCAACTCAAAATTTCGGCTTCCACACTTCCTCGTAGGTTAAAACTTTGCGTATTCACCTCGGCCAGCGTGTTATTTAAAAGCTGTTGCCGCTTTGATAAATTATATGAAACATTCAACTTAAGTGTTGTTTTTAGTTTCCTAAAGTATTTACTTCCGCCGGCTCTAAAGCTATGATTATCGAAACTATTATTGCGAGCCACAGCTTCTAAAATTGTCGTTCCGTTTTCCCCAATATTAGAACTGTACAACAAGTTATTTTCAGAATACGCATACGAGTAAGAGGCATTTAAAAACAATTGCTTTAACGGATTCCGATAGTTAAGGCCTCCGCTATAATTTTGCTGTATTTCTTCGGAAATTGGGGCGTTGTACCGATTTAAATTTCGATAGCCATAGAGTAAAAAACCATAATATAATTGCTGAAGTTCTCCAAAATTATAACGCAATCCTGCTGAAGCATTTGCCTCCCAAAAGGCTGAGATTTTCTTTTTTACAAAAAAATTAGGTTCAAAAACCAAACGATCCAGATTTCTGCTATCCTCAAAATTATCATCTTCAAGGTGAAAACTTTTAAATTCAAGCGGTGTACTCAAACGCAAATTCCAGGTTTGATCCTTACTTTTAAATCTGAAAGAGTTTTTCAAATACACCGAAGTTTGTACAAATTCGTTTCTGTTTTTAAAATCGGCTTCTAAAACCTCTTCTCCTTCTATCAAGATATCGGTATCTAATTGCTGATTCTGGATCGAAAATCCAAATTTTGGCGACATGGTAAATTTGCCGAGTGCTTTGGTGAATCCCGCCGAATTATCGGTATATATTTTTCTTGAAGAAACCAGTTGCTGAATTTTCCCGTATGGACCACCCTCATTAAAAATAGCTTCAAATTGTCCTGGCTGTACCAGTAGATCCTGATTATTTTCGGTAAATCCTGTATTTGAATTAAAAGTAATTAGCTGTTTTCCTATAGTCCGAAGCAGGCGTAGATCGTTTTTAATTCCGAAGAAAGGATTTTCCAGCTGCTGCTTTATTTGTGTATCGGTACGATCGATCAAACCGCGATTGGCATTCCAGGACCCATTAAATTCTAATTGATTTTTCAGGTAATTTTTATTGGCATTGTTCTCTAAGGTGAGTAGTCCCTCTAACTTGCTTAAAAAAATATCATTATTGGTGTTTTCTACCACGTCAATCGTATCTGTAGGTGTAAAATATCGAGTTTGCGTAACTCCATCCTGCTGTTGGTAATCATTGAGATAAGAAATATTCAGCTTTAGATCGATATCTTCCTTAATACGATGTAAAATGTTTGCTGAACCTAGATGTACATTATTATCCAGCCAGCGTTCCGTAGAAAATGGAGGCGCTGAAACATTCTCGATCGAAAGCCAATCATTATTATCGATATCAAAGTTTTCCCCGGCATATTTGATCGAAAAATTGCGAATTTCGCCCGAGACGTCGCTCCCGGTATTATTACTTTGATAGGTAACGATCGCCTGTTGTTTTTTGGTGAAGATCATCGGCGTTACCTTTGTTTGCCACAGCAAAGGCGCTGCACCAATCCCGGCGGTGGCTGTTCCGCTAAAAGTAACATCTTTTTTAAGCTTGATATTTAGCGAAGCACGCTCGGAAAACACCAAACTATCCAACACTTTAACCGGCTGATGATTTTCCAGGATCTCGACTCTGGAAACCGCCTCGGCAGAAAGGTTATTATTCGCCACATTATAACGCCCTTCTAATAGATCTAAACCTTCAATATAATATTTCTGGATAGGCTCATCCTGGTAAAAGATCTGTCCGTTTGGCCGAATATCGATACCCGGTAATTTTCTCAAAACATCAGCGATTACCCGGTCATTTTTACCTTTATAGGCAGCTATTGAAAAACTAAGCGTATCGCCATGTTGCCGCAAAATTTCAGATTTCACGATCACCTCTTTTAAAGATTCTGAAGAAGGTGAAAGCTTAACTTCCAGTGTCTGGGCTTTATTCTGAATTGTTTTTTTAAAAGTGCCAAAACCCATGTGCGAGACCTTTAAAAATAAGGAATTACTCCCATTTTTGACGGCTATTTCGAATTTTCCATTCGCATCTGAAATACCATAAGCTAAGATCGAAGAAACAGAATCTTTACTGACCATTACCGTTGCCCCACTAAGTTTTTCATCCTGATCGCCAAAAACCTGTCCCGAAATTTCAGTTTGAGAACAGCTTATAGAAGTGATGAATATTGATATCAGGAAAAAGAAAATCTTTCTAAAATGATCCAATCGCTTGATTGTTTTTGATTGATGCTAATTTATTATGGCTGTAGCTCAATTGGATTATTGTGCTTTTTATATTTTTCGTATAGTGCTTTCCTTGTTTTAGCTTCATCCTCTTTGTTTCTAAAACCGAATCTGACTCCTGCATTTTGGTATGCGGCAAGTGGGTCACGGTTATGATCATCTCGAAATTGATCTAGTTCTTCTTGAGATAGAACTTTATAACTATTCAGATCCAATAGTTTATCTATCGGATTTGCCAATTCCTCAAATCCCGTTAAGCTAAAATGATAATGATTTTCCAGGTCTGAAATCTCTAAAATTAGTCCCGGCAAACCGCTGAATTTATAGGGCCCGTCTGAAAATGGTAATTGTGGCGCAAACCATGCGACGTAGTTTCTACCGGCAAAAGAGCCTGTAGCCCTTTGAACGCTAAACCCTAAAATATCTTTATTCTCTGGCTGAATTTTCCAATCGATCGTGTTTAGGTTCTGTATATATTTATATCTCCATTTATCTACCGTTATAATTTCAGCTAAAATAAGTTCATTATCCTGATAATTTTTAAAGATCTTGTAGTGAAATTCCGTTTCCGGAGCTTGGTTTAAAATTTCAAAAGACTCGGATTTACTTATATTCGAAGCTTCTATATATGCTTTTAAAGAATCCTTAACCGCTTTACCCAAACTTGAATATCGCGAGTGGCCTTTTCCTAAATAAAGCACAACGGTTTCAGATTTTATAGAACTTTGATCAGTGGAATCTTCCTGATATTCTAAACTGTAAGTAGCTTTATAAGAATAGGATTTTTGCGCCTGTAAATTTCCTAAATTAAGGAAAAAGAAAGCGATTAAAAGTTTTCTCATTTCTTTAGTTCTATTATAGGTTTATTCTTTTTTGCCAATTCTGCTCGATATTTTCTTAGATAATTTAAGATCAATATTGTGAAATTATTAACAATATATAATATTTTATCCTAATAACTATACAGAAGCACAAAAGACTATACAACAGTTTTTAAACGATGTGGTGCAGGTTTTATTAAAGCTTGTAGAGATAGAAATTATCAGTTGCTTTGGCTTTCAATATCAGGGAAAATATAAAGCACAATTTACTTGTAGCCATTTAATGTAAAGAAGTATTCACCGAATCATTCATTAAACAGGGTGAATTCATTTGATATTAAAAAAACACTGAAAATCAATAGATTGAAAGTGTGTTATATCTGCTTTTTATGTTCGTCGGGAATGGCATTCCTATAAGTATCGGGGGACCCTGCGGTGATTCCATAAAAAAAAACCCGAACTTTCGTGCAGGTTTTTTTAACTAAGTCGGGGTGGCAGGATTCGAACCTGCGGCCTCCTGCTCCCAAAGCAGGCGCGATAACCGGGCTACGCTACACCCCGAAAAATTCAATTTTCAATTAAGAATATTGAATTCTTACAGCGGAGAGTGTGAGATTCGAACTCACGCGACAATTGCTCGTCGACAGTTTAGCAAACTGCTCCATTAACCACTCTGGCAACTCTCCTAATTTTGTATATGAACTTGCAAATATTTTGCGGTTGCAAATGTATGTTTTCAGATACTTGTGTGCAAACCTTTTTTAACTTTTTTACTCGCTTTAAAAAGGAATTTTCTTAATTGATTTTCTGCCAGCCTGTTGTGATCCCATAAAAATTCACCCTCCTCAACATTTTTTCAAATCTTTCCACCATCTTACTCACACAGGGGGCTGTCACAGTTAAAATATTATAAAAGCCTCCTTAAGCGATTTTTAATATCCTATTTTTAGGAAGAATTGAATGAATCATCATAGTTTTTGTAATTAATTCGCTTTTATGTCTATTCTCCCCGAAAATCTTGAGCGTTATCAAAAGTTTTTAAGCTTCATGTTGAAGTATTGGAACAGCGATCTTTTAAATGAGACTGCTTCAAACGCAATGGAAGAAGAAACGGCCCGCACTTTTAAAGATTATGAGCAATCTCCCGAAGAGCTGGTCGAGGATCTTAAACAAATGGGACCAACCTACGTCAAGTTGGGGCAGTTGCTCTCTACACGTCCCGATCTTTTGCCCGACAGGTATTTAGAAGCTCTTGCTTCCCTCCAGGATGATCTTCCCACTATTCCTTTTGAAGAGGTTAGGGAAATTGTAGAAGGGGAGCTGGGTAACAAGATTTCAAAAGCCTTTAATTTTTTCGAGGAAGAGCCGTTGGCAAGTGCTTCCATAGGACAGGTTCATCGGGCCGAACTCAGGTCGGGAAAAACAGTCGCTGTAAAAGTCCAGAGGCCCGGGATCAGGAAAAAGTTTATGGAAGACCTCAATACGCTCGAGGAAATGGCAGGTTTGGCTGTAAAGCATACCGAGGTGGGTAAAAAATACGGTTTTAGTGATGTCCTGGCAGAATTGAGACGTATTATGCTGCATGAACTTGACTACTTGAGAGAAGCAAACAACCTGGTTACCCTTGGAATAAATCTTAAAGAGTACAGAAGGTTAATAGTTCCTCAGCCTATTCCCGATTATACCACCTCTCGTGTTCTCACAATGGAATACGTAAAAGGGAAGAAGATCACCAGCATTTCTCCTCTTAAAAAAACTGAAAACGATTATACGACCCTGGTCGATGAATTTATTGAAGCTTACCTAAAGCAAATAGTGTCTGACGGATTTGTACATGCAGATCCTCATCCCGGCAATGTGCATCTTTTGGAAAATGAAAAGATCGCCCTTATAGATTTGGGAATGGTGGCGCAGTTCACCAGGAAGATGAAAGATCACCTGCTCCGCTTGTTGTTGGGGTTAAGCAAGAATGACGGGGAAGAGATTGCCGATAATCTCCTCAACATGAGTGAAATTACCGAACATGCCACGCAAAAAGAATTCAGGCGGCACATAAGCATCATGGTGCAGGAAAGTAGTCATAGCACTGCACAGGATATGCAAACCGGAAAATTGTTGATCCAAATGAACAGAAGCGCCGCCATGAATGGCATACATCTTCCGGTAGAGGTCAATATCCTCGGAAAAATCCTCCTCAACATGGACCAGATTATCGCATTTTTAGCACCCGAATATGACTTGAGGGAGGCAGTAAGGCGTTACATGAATAAGCTGCTTCAGGATAAAATGCTCAACGAACTAAAACCTGAAGAAATTTTTTCGATCTTGCTCGATTCTAAAAAACTGGTAGAAAATCTGCCCGATCGTTTTGATAAGATCACCGATAACCTGGCCAAAAATGAATTCCGCCTCAAGATCGATGCAATTGATGAAAAGCGACTGACCGATGGCTTCCAAAAAGTTGCAAATAGAATCACCCTGGGGCTCATAATTGCAGCAATGATTGTTGGTGCCGCAATGTTAATGCAGGTTCCGTCAAATTTTATCATCTTCGGGTATCCGGGATTTGCCATCCTGTTCTTCCTGCTGGCTGCAGTTGTGGGAATCTATCTTAGCTATACCATTCTGTTTAAAGATGAGTGAAAGCTGCTATTAATGACTTACATTGCTCCAACTTCAGCTGTTATACAATTTTACTGAAGTTATTTCCGAAGTAATTAATGCTGAAATAAAATAAAACTGGAAGTTTTTGTCTGAAATATTTTGGGTTAAGATATTTCGCGGCAGTAGCAGAAGAAAATATACCTTCTCAAAAATAGCATTTTTGAAGGGTAATTGAGGAGTTTCAAAGTTTTTAGGGAAGACAATTCAGAATGCAGGAAAACCCGCAGTTTTTGCTATTTTTGCCCTCCCTGTAAAATACAATCCTGAAGTTTTTTAAATTTGTAACAAACTCATTTTTTGATCAATCCGCCTTTATACCAATCCAGATTTGATATGCTTCATTGTTGCGTGCTCATACCCACATACAACAATCACAAAACCCTGCAAAGGGTAATTGATGACGTGCATACGTACACAAATAATATCATTGTGATCAATGATGGATCTACCGACGGTACTTCTCAAATCCTGGGAAATTTTCCTTTTCTTAGGGTCGTTCATGTCCCCGTGAATAAGGGCAAGGGGAACGCCCTTAAACAGGGTTTTAAAGAGGCTTTCAGCCTGGGCTATGTATACGCTATTTCTATGGATTCAGACGGGCAGCACTTTCCTAATGATCTTCATGTTTTTCTTGATGCCCTGGAGGAACACCTCCCTAACAACCCGGATCTTCTGGTTATTGGTTCCCGTCAAATGGATGATCCCTCGGTGCCCGATAAAAGCAGCATTGGTAACCGTTTTTCTAGCTTTTGGTATTGGGTAGAGACAGGTATAAAATTAACAGATACACAGTGCGGTTACAGGTTGTACCCTCTTAAAGCCGTCAATTCCCTGAGCCTTTATACATCCCGTTTTGAACTTGAAATAGAAGTCATTGTAAAAGCTGCCTGGGCCGGCGTGAAGGTGATCAATCTGCCGGTAAAAGTACTTTATGATCCCAATGAGCGCGTAACTCATTTTAGGCCATGGCAGGATGTGGCACGAATAACCCTCCTCAATATAGGGTTCGTGTTTATGAAGGTTTTTTACATAGCACCGCGTGATCTTCTGCGGAAGTTGAAATCAAAAAAAGTACAGGGTTCTAAAGCAACAGTTTCCAACAAGATGCCCCTGGAATAGTTGAAATTTTTAGCCTTTTTGACACACCAGCACAACCTTTTCTTCGTTTTGCAGCGTGGTAAAGAACAAATAAGCATCTCCGCCTTCCTTTATTTTAAGAAGTTTACGAAGGGTTGCGACGCTTTCAGGAAAATTACGGGTGGTAATGTTAGCTTTCTTTAGTTGAAGATCCTTTTTTAGCTGTTTCTTCCTAAAAGGCAGTATTCGTGTAATATTAAATCGTCTTCCGGGAAAATATACAGGTTCTTTAGAAGTGTAGAGTTGGGTGTTGGGATGAAGTTTTTCAAGCCCAAATGCATTTCCAAGAGCCCCAAAAAGGCCACTTTTCATGATCGCTGCATTGGGTTCATAAAGGTAATCTTCGGGCAGGCTGTAAACTTCAGGAAGATCATTGTCAAACGTACTGGTAAAAACCTGTTTCTCTTTCTTCTGAAAATTTACTGTTTTGATCGTGATGCTTTCCGAAGTTTTCTTCTTCAGGATCCAGAGCAGCTCTTTTACGTCATTTTCTACCGCCACAATATGTATTTCCCGGACATTTTGGAGTTCATTGAGCCCCGCCTGTAAATCGAGCAGGGGAGACGTCTTTATAAGTATACTTCCGGCTCTTTCCTGAAGTAATTTGAGGTTTTCGGGCACGTTGGGTAAACAATCTGATAGAAAAAATACTCTTCCGCCGGTCTCATCCCGCCGGGAAGGATCAATGTAGAGCCAGTCGAATTTTTCCGAAGTATTTTTCAGGAAATCCAGAGAATCACGGGCTTCAGAAATGACATTTTTGGCACCTAATATTTCAAAATTATGTGCAGCGATTTCCTGAAGTTCAGGATTTAGCTCAAAATGCCACACTTTATCTATTTTTTCTGAAAAATAATGGCTGTCTATCCCAAAACCGCCGGTAATATCGGCCAAACTCGTTCCTGCCACCAGAGAAGCCTTATATTGTGCAGTAACTTCGGAAGATGTTTGCTCTAAATTAAGATTAGGAGGGTAAATAATGCCTCGGGTTTTGAACCACAACGGTAACTTCTTCTCAGCTCTTTTCTTGCCCGAAAGTTGTACCAGCAGCTCCTGAGTGGATAGGTCTTCAAAAGGGCTGCCCCGAAATGCCATTTTTGACACCTCAGTCTTGTATTGCTCTTCAAGAAACTCCTGAACTTCGCTATTTAGAAGCGCCCGATTCAAATTAGAGATCTCGCGTTAGCCGTTTTACGATCTTGTATTCGCTTAAAGATTCTTTGGCAATAACCTTGATCGCGGTGTAAAATGGTACTGCGACCACCATTCCCATAATTCCGGAAGTAAGCCCCGCAATGAGGATCACCAGGAATATTTCAAGAGGATGTGAGCGCACGCTGGCACCAAAAATAAGCGGCTGATTGATAAAATTGTCTATCAATTGACAAACCATGTACCCCGACATCACGTAAATGAGCTGTGGCAGGATGATGGTTTGAAAATCGGCTCCCAGGTTGCTCGAAATCACAAATAATGAAACTAAGATTCCGGCGATAATGGGGCCCAGGTAAGGTACAATATTTAAAAAAGCACAAATAAATGCTATGGCAATTGGGTTGTTGATCTCAAACAGCGAGAGCAGTATACTATATAATATAAAAAGCACGGTAATTTGCATTGTTAGCCCAACAAAATAACGGGACAGTAATACTTTAATCTTGTTAAAAATCCTTTGGAACTTGTCTTCATGCCCCCGGTTGGCAAATACAAGAATGCTGTTGAGCATAAGCCGACTGTCTTTCAGGAAAAAGAAAGATATAAAAATGATGGAAAAGACCGCGATAATACCGGCTCCCAATATCCCGAAGAAACTATTGAGATAACCCGGAATAATAGCCAGGTCAAAATTTCTTACAAATTCTGTTTGTTTGATGCCTTCAATAATATTGATTTCTTCTACGCCAAAATAGTTATTAATCTGGTTGTTGAGTTCGTTCAAATCACGAGTAAAGGCATCCATATCTATTTGGCCTAGGTTCTTGCTTTGCTCTACCACGATAGGGATAAAGATGGTGATCAAACCAATAAAACTCAGTAGTACCAAAAGAAGAACAATAATCACGGCGAGTTTGTTGGGCAGCTTGAGATGGTTTTTAAGGAACAGCACCACCGGCCGTCCTACAAGCGAGATGACACCCGCAATGGCGATGTATACCAGTACCGATTGAATGAGGTACAGGAAATAAAGCAGAAAAGCCACTCCCAAAATAATGGCAATAGCACGAAGTATACCGTAGGAAAGCTCTTTTTCGTTCACGTGGTAAATATATTATTTCTCATGGAACTGGCTGCAGCCTTTTTGTGATTTCAAAAAGTGCAATGGTACCGGCATGGGTCACGTTCATGCTGCTGTTCTCGCCAAACATGTCGATATGTAAGATACTATCGGCTAAATTGAGGATCTCTTTTCTAACTCCCAAACGTTCATTTCCCAGCACCAGTGCAATTTTATCTTCGGCATTAAAATGACATTTTTGGAGGGCAATACTTTCTGAAGTTACTTCAATAGCCACAATTTTATATCCCGCTTCTTTTAATTGTTTGCAAGCTGCTTCAGAATCTTCACATTCCTCGAAACCTACATTTTTAACTGTGGCTCTTGCGGTTCTTTTCAACCTGTTGCTTTGAAGGTCTACCGTGCTCTCGCAAATGAGAAGTTTCTCAATACCAAAAGCGTCGCCTAACCTGAAAAAGCTGCCTATGTTCGCCGGACTTGATATTCCGTCCAGCACAAGGATCACCGGAAATTGTTTTTTCTTAAAAGAAGTGGAGTGGTGGGTTGCCTGCATTAATTTGAAAAAGCAAATTTAACAATATTGGCACCCATTTGGAGTGCCTTTAGCCGCACTTCCTGCGGATCATTATGTACCTGTTGATCTTCCCAGCCGTCGCCCAAATCACTTTCAAAGGTGAAAATGCAAAGGAGTCGGTCATTTTCAAAAATTCCGAAAGCCTGTGGGCGGAGTCCGTCGTGCTCGTGGATCTTTGGTAAGCCGTTGGGGAAGTTGAATGCTGTAGAAAAAATGGGATGAGAAGCCGGGAGTTCTTCCAGTTCTTTGTCGGGAAATACCTTTTTAAGCTCCCTGCGAACAAATTCATTCATGCCGTAGTTGTCATCAATATGCAAAAAACCTCCTCCCAGGAGATATTTCCGAAGGTTCTGGGCATCTTCGGGCGTAAAGTACACATTGCCATGCCCTGTCATGTGAATAAACGGATACTGAAAGATATCTGTACTGCCGGGTTCTACGGGCTGTGGCGCAGGCTCAATGGAAGTATTGATGTTTTGATTACAAAACTCAATGAGATTGGGAAGCGCTGTGGGGTTGCCGTACCAGTCACCCCCGCCGCCGTATTTTAACACTGCCACCTGTTGCGCCTGCAGCACAAGGCTGGTGGTAAAAAGCATAAAAAATAGCAGCAGTTTCTTCATGTCTCTAAAATAGCAAAAAAGAAGCTTATTCTTCTTCGTTGATCAAAGCCGCGGTGTGGCAGGCAACTACTGCGGCAGTTTCGGTTCTCAACCTGCTGTTGCCAAGGCTTACAGGCTGCCATCCGGCTTTTAATGCGCTGCTGATCTCTTCTTCTGAAAAATCTCCTTCGGGCCCAATAAGAATCGTTGCTGAAATGCCATTTTTGAGACTTTTAGAGAGTAACTTCCTGGGTTGTGAGTCTTCGCAATGCGCTATGAACTTTGCGCCTGAATGTTCTTTTTCTAAAAACTCCTTAAAACTCACTGGTTCATGCAGCACAGGGAACCTTGTGTGTAAAGACTGTTTTAAGGCACTCTGTATCACTCTTTGAAAGCGCTCATGTTTTACAACTTTTCGCTCACTGTGGTCACAAATTACAGGAGTGATCTCCTGTATGCCAATTTCTGTAGCCTTTTCCAAAAACCACTCGTACCTATCGTTCATCTTGGTAGGGGCAACGGCAAGGTGCAAATGATAGGCAGGCGGGGCTTCTTTTTCACTTTGTAAAATGCGGGCAGAACAATTGTTTGCTTCTGCGAGTGTTATTTCGGTTTCAAAGATCCAGCCTTTGCCATTGGTGAGGTGCAGGCGATCTCCTTCACGCTTTCGCAGCACCTTCACAATATGCCGGCTCTCCTCTTTGGAAAAGCGAACTTCCTTATCATTTTCTGATACTTCGGGCTGAAAAAATAGCTGCATGGTTTACATTTTTATTCTTGCTTTAGCGGTAATCCCCATGTGGGCAAAATCTTCAGAAATAAATTTATAATGCCCCGCAATGGCGATCATCGCTGCATTGTCTGTGGTATATTCAAACTTCGGAATATAAGTTTTCCAGCCATATTTTGCCTGCGCCTCATGAAGGGTCTTTCTTATGCCGCTGTTGGCTGAAACCCCTCCGGCAATGGCGATTTCTTTTATTCCTGTCTGTTTTACGGCTTTTTTGAGCTTGTCCATTAAAATCCCGATAATGGTATGCTGAATGGAAGCACAAATATCTTCAAGGTTTTTCTCAATGAACTGTGGATCTTCTTTGAGTTGTTTCTGAATAAAATAAAGGATAGATGTTTTTAAACCACTGAAGCTGAAGTTTAATCCATCAACTTTTGGTTTAGGGAAAGGAAAAGCTTTTGGGTTACCCGTTTGTGCCTTTTTATCTACCAGTGGGCCGCCGGGATAAGGGAGGCCTAGGATCTTAGCGCTCTTGTCAAAGGCTTCGCCTACTGCATCGTCTAAAGTTTCTCCAATCACTTCCATTTCAAAATAATCGCTCACCTTCACAATTTGAGTATGGCCTCCACTTATAGTCAAGGCCAGAAAAGGAAACTGTGGCTTTTGGAATTCTTCTTCATCGATAAAATGGGCAAGAATGTGCGCCTGCATATGGTTAACATCAAGAAGCGGAATGCCCAGCCCCAGTGATAAGGACTTTGCAAAGGAGGTGCCCACAAGGAGGGAACCCATCAAGCCGGGACCACGGGTAAAGGCAACAGCCGATAGCTCTTCTTTGGTAACACCGGCCCTCGAAAGGGCTTCGTGAATAACCGGAACAATGTTTTGCTGGTGGGCACGTGAAGCAAGTTCTGGCACCACGCCGCCGTATTTTTGATGAACTTCCTGGGTGGCTACAACATTGGAAAGGATTTTTCCGTTGTGTAATACGGCCGCAGCAGTGTCGTCACAGGAAGATTCAATGCCGAGTATATAAATATTTTGTGTTGTCATCCTTAGCATTTAGGCCCGAAAATTGTTAATATTGCTCGCAAAGTTATAACTAAAAATCCTATCAGAAAATTCTGGAAAATACTGGGTAAAACGCTGCTCTCGCTGCTGCTGCTTTTCATCATTTTGTTGATCGTATTTTCTATTCCCTCGGTACAAACTTTTGTTGCCCGTAAGATCACAACTTCCCTCAAGGAGTCTAAAGATGTGGATATTAGCATAGGCCGGGTGGGGCTTACCTACAGCGGCAAGCTTAAGTTGCAGGATGTGCTTATTCTTGACCATCACCAGGACACACTCATTTATTCTGAAAAAATAAAAACTTCGGCAACCAGCCTAAGAAGTATTTACAACAACAATCCTACTCTGGGAGCAACCATGGCTAATGAGCTCGTGATGGATATGAAAGTCTATGAAGGGGAAGAGCGGGATAACCTGAATATTTTTCTGAAAAAGCTTAAAAATCAGAAAAAGAAAAAAAGTTCTCCCTTTGTGCTGGCTATCAATCAGCTTGAAGTTGTTGACGGAAGATTCAGTTACATCAATGAAAACCTGAATTATCCTGAAGTAATAGAAATTGACCAACTAAATATTTTAGTCAGCGATCTCCTGGTTGAAAATTCTGATGTTTATGTAGATATCGAGAGGCTTTCAGGGATTGAAAACCGTGGAATTCGCATTGATCATTTAAGCACAAACTTTAGCTATACTTCCGAAGAAATGGCCCTTGAGGCCCTGCATATAGAGACTCCGTATTCAGAAATTGATTCAGATATTCGTTTTGATATTACCAATGGTTTTGCGGGTTTTATAAATAAGGTTCCGGTTAAGGCTGTGTTTAGACCGTCAACAATATCTACAAATGACCTTCAGCCTTTTTACGATAAGTTTGGCAGCGATCAAAAAATCAATTTCTCTACCGTTCTTGATGGTATCTTAAACGATTTTATCCTCTCGGACCTTAAAATGGCCGGACTCGACCGAACCAGGCTTGAGGGGGAACTGGAAATAAGAAATTCATTATCGGCTAAAGAAAATGAGTTTTCCCTTGACGGGGAGTTGACCAATCTTTCTACCAATTATTACGATCTTATTCATCTTTTGCCCGGTCTATTGCAGGATAAATTGCCTGTAGCACTACGGGAATTAGGCAATGTGCTGCTGGAGGGAGATATATTTGTTTCTGAAGACGCTTTAACTACAAAAGCAAATTTGTTCTCGCAGTTAGGTACCGCTGTTGTAGATCTTGAAATGTGGGGTTTCCAGGACGCGGGGCTTATTTCTTATGAGGGGCAGCTTATTGCTAAGAGATTTGATGTTGGGCGGCTGGCCAATTTAAAAGACCTGGGAACCACCTCTCTAAATGTCACTTTTGACGGGCGTGGTTTTACCACCGAAACACTTAATACGCAGATTCAGGGCAGTATTTCCAGACTTGTCTACAAGGGGTACGCCTATAAAGACCTCAAGCTTAGAGGGACATTAAAAGCACCGCTGTTTAACGGAAATCTCATTTCGCGAGACCCCAATCTCCTAATGGAGTTCAATGGGCTGGCAGATTTCTCGGCCGGGACTAACATCTATGATTTTGAAGCTTCTGTTGGTTACGCCAACCTTGCAGCCATGAACCTGGTGAAAAGAGACAGTGTCTCGGTTTTTAAAGGGGATGTGATCATGAACATGGAAGGGACTAACCTCAACAACTTTGAGGGGGAGATCTATCTTCTTAATACTTCCTACCGAAATGAGAATGATACCTACATGTTTAAAGATTTAAACATTGCTTCGAGTTTTGACGGGCCGGTAAGGACGATTGAAATACATTCTCCCGATGTGATCAATGGAACCATAGAAGGTATTTTTGATGTCACCGAAGTACCGGCAATGGTAGAAAATGCGGTGGGTAGCCTTTATACCAATTATCGCCCCAACAAGATCACCACCAATCAATATCTCAATTTCGACTTTGATATTTATAACAAGATAGTAGAGGTTTTTTATCCTGAAATTACTTTAGCTCCCAATACTTTCATCCGTGGAAGTGTGGAGTCTGATGAATCTGAATTTCGCTTAGCGTTTCGCTCTCCCAGGATTGAAGCTTTTGATAACCTTTTTGACAAGGTGAATGTGCAGGTAGACAATTCCAACCCGCTTTTCAATACATTTATTGAGGTAGATAGCGTCGCCACCAGTTTTTACAACATCAAGGATTTTAACCTTATTAATGTTACGCTTAATGATACGCTGTATATGCGATCTGAATTTAAAGGCGGGCCAAGGAGCAATGATGAGTTTAATATCAACCTGTATCACACCATCAATGAGAATAATAATTCGGTGGTTGGGCTGCAGCGCTCTGATGTTAAGTTTAAGGAAAGCGTGTGGCATCTCAACGAAGAGGGAAATAAATCTAACAGGGTCATCTTTTCTAACGGTTTTAATAATGTGAGGATAGATTCTTTGGTGCTAAGCCATGAAAATGAAGAAATTCGGCTTTCCGGTCAAATGCGGGATACTACGTACAAAGATTTTCAGCTGGAGTTTGATCAGGTAGATCTCCATAAGATCACCCCCGAAATCAATAATCTGGAAATGGGAGGGATCGTCAACGGTTCTTTGAACGTATTGCAGCAGGATGGAGCGTATTATCCTAATACTTCCCTTACCATTAAAGACCTTTCAATAAATGATCAAATGCTGGGCGTGCTCAACCTTGACGTTATGGGGAACAGGGATTTGAGTTTTTACAACATCAATACCACGCTACGTAATGAGGGGCTGGAATCTTTATCGGCTATTGGGGAGATTGTGGTAGAAGGAAATTCCCCTGAAATTGACCTGGAAGTAGCTCTAAAGAATTTCGACCTGGCAGCTTTTAGTCCTTTAGGGAAAGATGTGATAAGTAATATTAGAGGTAAAGTGTCGGGAGATGCCGATGTGACCGGAAGTTATAAGAATCCGGATATTGATGGTAGGTTATACCTCAATCAAGCCGGGCTGTCAATTCCTTACCTGGAGGTAGACTATGCTTTTGAAGAAGGTGCTGTTGTAAACCTGAGCGAGCAACAATTCGATTTTGATGAGATAACCATTACCGATACCAGGTTTGATACCAAAGGTGTTCTTGACGGCACCATCTCTCATACCAACTTTAGCAACTGGATCTTGGGGCTGAATATTTCTACAGACCGTCTTTTGGTACTCGATACCGAATATGATGAAGAAGCCCTTTATTACGGTACAGGATTCATTGGTGGCAATGCATCTATTTACGGCCCAACTTCAGAGCTTACCATTGATGTGGTGGGGGCTACACGTAGAGGAACAGTCTTTAAAATCCCCATAAGTGATTCAGAAAGCACTGGCGACAATTCTTTTATACACTTTTTAAGTCCCGAGGAAAAAGCGGCAAGATTGGCAGGGGAAGAGCTCGAATTTCAGGAAGTGAAAGGGCTGGAACTCAATTTTGATCTCGATGTTACCAATGATGCCCTGGTAGAACTCGATATCGACGGAAGTATCTTGCGTGGAAGAGGAGCCGGAACTTTGCTGATAGAGATCAATACCCTCGGAAAATTCAATATGTGGGGTGACTTTATTGCCAATACGGGGGAATATATCTTTAACTACGGGGCGCTTCAGAAAAGGTTCCAGGTGCGGCCGGGGGGAAGCATTAACTGGAACGGCAACCCTGCTCTGGCCGATCTTAATATCAGTGCAGTTTATGAAGCCCACGCCAACCCTGCAATTGTTCTGGATAATCCAGGTATAAGCCGAAGGATTCCTGTAGATGTGGTGATCAATCTTGAAGGGGAGCTTTTACAACCAGACATCTCCTTTGATCTCGAATATCCAAACGTGGCTTCGGCAGTGCGATCAGAGCTTGAATATAAAATTGAAACCAGCACAAATACAGAAATTCAGGCATTTTCACTAATCACGCTCGGACAATTTTATACTGAAAATGTTCTTGCCGGGAGCCCGGGAAGCCTTTGGGCAGGAAACCTATTTGAGAGCGCTTCGGGTTTCTTCAACAATTTGCTTTCAGATGAATCAGGAACTTTTCAGGTAGGCCTTAACTACGAGCAGGGCGTTCGCACCCCCGAACAATCTATGGCCGACAGGTTTGGGGTGACACTTTCAACCCAAATTAGTGAAAGAGTGCTTATCAATGGGCAGGTTGGGGTGCCGGTAGGCGGCGTTACAGAGACCGTTATTGTTGGAAACCTGGAGATAGAATTTCTTTTAAATGAAGAAGGAAACCTGCGGGCAAAGATCTTTAACAGGGAGAACAACATTCAGTACCTGGGAGAAGAACTTGGTTTTACCCAGGGAGTAGGGCTGTCTTACCAGGTAGATTTTGATACTTTTAAAGAATTGCTTCGGAAAATAGTAGATACCGAATTATCAACTTCCGGACTCAAGGAAGAAGAGATGGAAGGGCCTGTAGAGGAACAAAAAAGTCTGGCGCCCGATTACATCAAATTCCCGGGAGCCGATGACCTCTAAAAAAAACAGGCGTCAAATATGGCATTTTTGACGCCTGTTTTTTGAGTTGTTGCAACTGTTGTTCTACTTTGTTGCGATCATACTAATTTCTACATTCACAAACTTCGGAAGGTTTGCAACCTCTACAGTTTCGCGGGCCGGGGCTGTTTCTTCATCAAAATATTTGGAGTAAACGGCATTGATGCGGCCAAAGTTATTCATGTCACTTATAAAGATGGAGCTCTTTACTACATTCTCAAAATCCATTTCGGCTGCAGTCAGGATGGCTTTAAGGTTGCGCATTACCTGTTCTGTTTCGTCTTCAATAGTCTCCTGCTGTAGTTCACCGTTTACAGGGTTTATTGCAATTTGGCCCGATATGTACAGCGTATTTCCGCTTAAAACGGCCTGGTTGTAAGCTCCAATGGGTGCGGGAGCATCTTTGGTCTTGATAATTGTTTTCATAAGTTAAAGATAAGAAATTATAATCTTCTGTCTCTTTCCCTTCTCTTTTCGTACTTGATATCTCTCAACAGAGAAGACTTGATTCCGATGAAAAAGTTCCACTGCTTGTAAACCCCGAAAGGCGTCCAGCTAAAGGTCATTCTCCAGCTTTCCAGGTCCCTCGCAAATCTCAACTGTGTATGGGTGAAGCCGGTATTCACAAAATCATAACCCGAGGAGGCACCTACCGTCCATTTAGGGGAAAGTTCAACGTCTCCCGAGAACATGAGGGAATGAGAGGAAATATCGTTCTGCCTGGCACTGTTACTATAGTTAAGGGTATATGCAAGGCGCAGGTCCCAGGGAATATTGAAGTTGTACCAGCTGTTCTCGCTTTCTGCTTCCTCTTCTTCTTCGGCCATATCGGCTTCATGTTCGTCGTAAAAAGAACCATCTATGTCCATATCCTTTCCAAAAAGGTCATCTGGACGCCCGCCATTTCTGAAGGTCTGATTTTCGAGCCGGTTTACGTTCTCTTTTCCTCCTGAAAAATCGCGGCTGGAGAAGGAATATCCAAAGCTCATATTAGCATTGGTAAGCCTGAAGAGACTTCCGCCATTTTGAATGTTCAGTTTATCAATACGCCGGTTCTCATTATTCAGCGCATAAACATCCAGGTTGGCCCCAAAGTTTATGTCCAGTTTGTTTTGAATCACCGGAAGACTTCCGCGTACGCTAATAGGAGAGAGTTTTAGTGAATCTCCTGCTAAATTATATGAAGTGCTAATGTTCAGGTTATTAAGCAGCTTTACTTTTCTGGGTTCGGCATCGGCCGAATCTTTTACCTTTGCCTCGAAAGTGTTGCTCAAAGAGAAGCCGATAGAGCTGGAAAACAGCTTTCCGGGAGGCCCGTACAGAGAGCCCTGGAACCTTGAATATTCTACCACACGCTCTTCCCGGTCTTCAGATTCCGGAATGATATATTCGTCGTAATAATGCTCAAACCCAGGATTTATATTATAGCTTATCGAAGGGCGCATTACGTGCCGAATTGCCTGATATTTCCCCTTTCCGCTAAAATTCTTTGTTCCGTAGATCGTGGTACCTATGCTGGTGTTGAAGTTATAGGTGCGAAAGGAATCAAAGCCCCTCACGGTATCAACAATTTCTCTTCGGGCTTCTTCATCATATGAGCGGTCATATGTTCTGAAAACCCATGATTCAGTATAATTTGTTCCGGCACTAACACTTAAATAGTTGAACAATTTAAAGTTTGTGGTAAGAGGAATGGAATGCTGGGCCCCTAAAATGGCATCTTCGAACATCTCTGGTTTGAAGAAAAGGGAATCGGTGGTTTGAAACCTGTTCTCTCCTCTAAAATTATACTGAAAATTAATGTTCTCAATAATGCCTTTTTTGGCACCTACCTTTGGCTCGAAAGGGTAGACCCGGGCCATGCTCGCCTGCACTGTTGGCAGGGTCATGTTTATCTTTTCAGTATTGGTGTTCTGGCTGTGCGTGGCAGCAATACTCAGGTTGATTTGCGGCTGAATATTAAAGGTCTTTGAATAAGAGACCGAAGAACTCAGGGTATTGGTTAGCCTGTTTCCTGTGTTCATTTGATTGGTAGATGCCTGGTAGTAATCGCTGCTTCCAAGGTTTACAGATGCCGAGAATCTCGAAGAAGGGTTAGCCTTTGAATCCTGGGAGTGGTTCCACCGAAGGTTGTAAATGGTTGATTCAGAAAAATCGGGAAAACCTCTTTCACTGTTTATCAGCTTTTCATATCTAAAGCTAAGGTTTCCTCTAAACCTGTATCGCACGGCATAAGAAGACTCCATTCTTAACCCGTAACTCCCGTTGGTATAGTAATCACCCAGCACGGTTAGATCGACGTAATCGCTTATGGCAAAGTAATACCCACCGTTTTGCAGGTAAAATCCGCGGTTGTTATCGTCCCCAAAAGATGGAATTATAAATCCGGAAGTCTGCTCGTCGGTCATAGGGAAATACCCAAAAGGCAAACCAAGTGGTGTGGGTACATCGGCGATGTACATGTTCACAAGGCCCGAAACGATTTTTTTATCAGGAACTAACTTGATCCTTCTGGCGTAGAAATAGTAATCGGGATTTTCTTCATTTGGAGAGGTGGTGAATTTTACATTTTTCATGTAGTACACCGAGTCATTCTCACGTTTTGTGATCTCTCCCAGCACTTTAAATTCCCCCTGTTCGGTTCGGGAATTAAAGACGAGAGCTTTTTTCGAATCAAAGTTGAACCTGATAGAATCTGGTCGCACTACGCTCTGTGCCTGGGTAAATACCGGTTTTTGCGTGTAAACTCCTGCGGTATCAATTATTCCGTAGGCATAGACCTCGTTGGTCTCATTGTCGAGTACAATCCTTCCGGCGGTTATATTGATGTCGCCATAAGTTATTTCGGCATTATTATATAGGTATATCCTGTTTTCCCTCGGGCTAAGGCGCATGTAATCTTCGGCAGTGTAAGTCACTCTGTCTGCCAGGATTTCTTTTTTTGGTTTAATGCTGTCCTTACGGGTAAGCGTGATGACGGGAACAGGTGCTTCAATCCTCACAGAATCCATTATAGGCTGCACAGGCTCACGTTCAGCGGGAATGCGGATACCTTCATTCGTCTTGATTTCCTGTGCTGCAGATTTCGTGGCTAAAGAAAGCGTGAAAATACAGCAGGAAAGTATGTAAAGTATCTTTGTTCGCAATGGTACTTATGCTATTTTTGTATGGTGTGGCTCGTTTTTTGAAGTCTCAAAATTACATATATTTTTTAAGGTACCTTTTGAGTTATCGAAAAATAATAACCACCCCAATGAACCGTTATTTCCATATGAAAACGAATTTCTTTATCATTTTAATATTTCTTAGTGTCATTAATCCTGTTTTAGCTGCTTCGGAAGAAGTTGATCCTCCGCGGGAAAAGTTTGTGGTGGTTATAGATGCAGGCCATGGGGGTCATGATCCCGGTAACTCCTGGAATGGCTTCAAAGAAAAAGGAATTGCTTTGAACATTGCGCTTAAAGTGGGTGCCGAGCTTGAAAAAATCCCAGATATCAAGGTGATCTACACCCGGAAATCGGATGTTTTTGTAACTCTTGCCGGAAGGGCACAGATAGCAAATAAAGCCGAAGCTGACCTTTTTATCTCTATACATATGAATGGTCACAAATCTCAGGCCCAGGGTACCGAGACTTTCGTGCTTGGGCTTCACCGTAACCAGGATAACCTTGAAGTGGCCATGAGAGAGAACCAGGTAATCTTCCTGGAAGAAGATTACGAAATGACCTATGATGGCTTCAACCCTAATTCTCCCGAGTCTTATATTGGCCTTACCTTAATGCAGGAAGAATATCTTGACCAAAGTATTCTCCTGGCCGATTTGGTACAAAAGAATTTCACCAACATCAATAAGAGGGTGAACAGAGGTGTAAAGCAGGCAGGTTTCCTTGTGTTAAGGGAGACCTATATGCCAAGCGTTCTTATTGAAGCAGGTTTCCTGAGTAATAAAAGTGAGGGTACTTACCTAAATAGCGCTTCGGGCCAGGCAGCTATTGCCGAATCTATTGTGCGTGCAGTAAAAGATTATAAGAGCTCCATGAATCTCGAAATGCTGGACCATCTGGAAGCTAACCCTCCCGTAGAACTTACCCAGGAACCCGAAAAAGCGCCCTCAGATGTTTATGATGGTATTACCTTTCGCGTACAACTGGCAGCTACCGGTAAAAAGCTGGATCCCAGCCCCAGAAACTTCAAAGGTTTGGTGGAGATCTCGAGAAACAAAGAAGGGAAATTGTTTAAATACTATTATGGAGGCACGTCAAGTTATTCACAGGTACAGGACCTGCATGCGAAGGCTAAACGCGCGGGATATCCAGATAGTTATATAGTTGCCTTTCGGGGAGATGAAAAGATCAGCGTTAATGAGGCGTTAAAAACAAAAATGAAATAGACCTTCTTTACTATATAAATTTTATATTTGTCTCTCATCAAATAGGACAATCTTTGTGAAATATACTAAAGAGGTAAAAACCGCTCTTTTGGCTATTGTAGCCATTCTTCTATTCATTTTTGGGTATAGTTTTTTAAAAGGCAAAAACTGGTTTGATTCCAGCAGGACTTTTTATGCTGTCTACAACGACGTAGAGGGACTTTCGCCCTCATCTCCTGTAACCATCAATGGGCTTAAAGTTGGAAATGTGACTAATATTGGTTTCCTGGATACTTCAGGTAAACTTGTAGTTACTTTTCTGGTAGATAATTCTTTTCCTTTTTCTGAAAACAGTGTAGCCGAAATTTATGGGGGAGGACTCATAGGAGGTAAGTCTCTGGCCATTATCCCAAAATATGAAGAAGGTGAAATGGCGCAATCTGGTGACACGTTACAAAGTGCGATAGAAGAAGGTCTACTGGAATTGGTAAATGAAAGGCTCACGCCGCTTCAGGAAAAGATTGAAAAGGTAATTGTGAGCACAGATTCTTTAGTGAATTCTTTTAATGAAGTCATGAATCCCACAACCCGGGAAAATCTCAAGAATAGTATTGCTAACCTAAATGCTACTATTGCTTCGCTTAATAATTCGGCCCAGAGTGTAGAAGGTATCTTAAATACCAACTCTCCCAAGTTAGATCGCACCTTCACGAATTTAGACCATATGTCTACAAACCTGAGTAATTTTTCTGATACTCTTGTGGCATTTGACTTTAATAAAGTAACAGATGATATTGAATCTGCCGTGAGTAATTTCGAAATTGTTACCCATAAATTGAATTCGGGTGAAGGTACTGCCGGGAAGTTAATTAATGATCCTGCGGTCTTTAATAATCTTGAAAGAGCGACCAACCAATTGGATGAATTGATACAAGACGTGAAATTGAATCCTAAACGTTACGTACATTTTTCTATCTTTGGTAAAAACCCCGGTCCTTATTCGCCGCCGGAAGACTCATTAAAATAACTAACCATGCAGATCCTTGCACAAGTCGCCTTTATCCTTGCTCTGGCAATAGGGATAGGTATTTTTATTCGCAATATCCGGAGGATGATTCGGAATATCAAAGTAGGTCGGGAGATCGACAGGACAGATAACCCTTCCAAAAGGTGGGGGAAAATGGCCAAAATTGCCCTGGGGCAATACAAAATGGTGCGCAGGCCGGTGTCGGGGATCGTTCACGTGATCGTGTATGTAGGTTTTATTATTATCAATATCGAAGTCCTTGAAATTATCATTGACGGGATCTTCGGGACTCACAGGATCTTTTCTTTTGCCGGTACGCCGTACAGGTTTCTTATAGGGGCTTTTGAAATTCTTGCCTTGCTGGTACTGGTAGGAGTGATTATTTTCTGGATAAGAAGAAATGTCCTGAATATCTACAGGTTCAAAGCTAGGGAGCTTACCAAATGGCCGAAGAATGACGCTAACTACATTCTCTATTTTGAAATGGTACTCATGTCGCTCTTCCTAATCATGAATGCGGCCGATTATCAATTGCAGTTAAATCTGGCGCCTCATTACGCTATGGCAAACGGGGAGATTGCAGGGGCATTTCCCGTTAGTGGCTTTTTACTTCCACTCCTTGATGGTTTTAGTGATTCCACCCTTGTTTTGATCGAGAGAACAGCCTGGTGGTTGCATATACTTGGTATTCTTTTCTTCCTTAATTACTTATACTACTCTAAGCACCTTCATATTTTATTGGCTTTTCCAAACGTCTACTATTCTAAAATTAAGCCGAAAGCTGAATTTGACAATATAGATGCGGTTACTAAAGAAGTGCAACTTATGATGGATCCTGATGCCGATCCTTTTGCTGCACCCGCAGAACCGGAAGGGGAAGAAGCAGGAGAACCCGAAAAATTTGGAGCATCAGATGTTTTTGACCTTAACAGGGTACAATTGCTGAATGCCTATACCTGTACCGAATGCGGCCGATGTACAGATCAATGTCCCGCTAATAATACAGGTAAATTGCTTTCTCCAAGAAAGATTATGATGGATACCCGCGATCGTTTGGAAGCAGTAGGGGAGAACATCAATAAGAATGGAAAATTTGTAGATGACGGGAAACAGCTTCTTGACGATCATATTCAAAGGGAAGAGATCTGGGCCTGTACTACGTGCCAAATGTGTATAGAGGCCTGCCCCGTAGGGATTGATCCACTTTCTATCATTGTTGAAATGAGAAGGTACCTTATGATGGAACAGAGTGCCGGACCTGCAGATTTAAATAATGCCCTTGGAAACATTGAAAATAACGGAGCGCCCTGGCCTTACAACCAAATGGACCGCTTAAACTGGGCAACAGAAAATTAAGTAATAAAATGGCCTTTTTGAGGCTATAACAAAAAATAAAATGGCAGAAAATATCAAAGTGCCAACCATGGCAGAGTATATGGCCGAAGGAAAACAACCCGAAGTCCTTTTTTGGGTAGGTTGCTCCGGAAGCTTTGACGACCGGGCTAAGAAAATCACCAAGGCTTTTGTAAGACTTCTGAGTAAAGCAAATGTAGATTTTGCTGTTTTAGGAACTGAAGAAAGTTGTACTGGAGACCCTGCGAAACGTGCCGGAAATGAATTCCTTTACCAAATGCAGGCTGCCGGAAATATTGAAGTTTTGAACGGGTATGAGATCAAGAAGATCGTAACCACCTGTCCTCACTGCTTCAATATTATAAAAAACGAATATCCCGGTCTTGGCGGTAATTATGAAGTAATGCACCATACCACCTTTTTAAAATCTTTGCTTGAAGAAGGACGGCTAACTGTTGAAGGTGGGAAATTTAAAGGCAAAAGAATCACTTTTCACGACCCGTGTTACCTGGGGCGTGGAAATGACATCTACGAAGCCCCGAGAGATTTGTTGAGAAAGCTTGAGGTGGAGCTGGTAGAGATGAAAAGATGTAAAAAAGACGCCATGTGCTGTGGTGCCGGGGGTGCTCAAATGTTCAAGGAGCCCGAACCCGGTAAGGAAGATGTGAATGTTGCCCGTACCGAGCAGGCCATAGATGTAAAACCCGAAGTTATTGCTGCAGGTTGTCCTTTCTGTAACACAATGATGACCGACGGGGTTAAGGCCAAGAATAGGGAGGATAATATCGCAGTTATGGATATTGCTGAAATGATTGCCTCTGCCGAAGATTTGTAGTGCAGCTAAGTTTTAAAAATAAGGTGCTAAAAATGTTATTTTTAGCACCTTATTTTTTTACAGATCCTTTTCAAGGCGCAGCTGTATTTCCTCCGGACGCATATTCTTCACTAGAATGAGAATATCATCTTCCGTTAATCCTTCTTCAATATAATCCCCCTGTTTGCCCTGTAAATAAGCGTATCTTTCAAGATTGGTTCGGTATTTTGGGGCAGGAAGTTGCTTATCCTTGTCTCCGTAGCCTTTTAGATAGGCAATCACCGCCTCGTCATCAGGTATTTTCACATCTTTTTGAAGGTTGTATTGCTGCAAAAGAAAGACAGCCTCAGTGAGTCCTCTAAAAAGCATTTCGTCGTATGTTTTTCCTCCCGATGTATAGATTGGTTGCGTGTAATAAATTACTATAGGTGCAGTAATGGTAAATACATAAGATTCAACACAGTTAGTAAGCTCATCCCAAATGGCACCAACTTCCACATGTATTTGCTTTTCTTCGCGAAGCCATGCTGCCAGCTCGTGATGCTGATATGCTTCCGAAGAAAACCCTAGGTTTCTGGCTACCGTAAAAAGTTCTTTCTCCCTTATTTCCATCTTACAAAATTAGGTGAGTGCACGTGGAGAAATTATGATTAAAATCAGCTCACAACCTTAGTGTTAGTTCGTTGGGAAAGGATTCCTTTAAATATCTGGGAATGGGAGAATTTTAACCTTCTCAAATTGGATTCCCGACTCCAAATCTCTTATTTTTGTTTCTCTAAAAATTTCCAAATAATGTTTGTCCCATTTGATACCCTACCTGAAAGTTCCCGAGTTTGGATCTATCAGGCAAATCGCTCTTTTACAGAGGAAGAGCAAGCTGAAATTAAAGAAAAGATTCAATATTTTATAGAGCAGTGGACTGCCCACGGTGCCAACCTGCAAGCTTCTTTTGAAATGCGTTACAGACGATTTATCATCCTGGCGCTCGATCAAAAAATGAATGCAGCTACCGGATGTTCCATAGATGATTCTGTACGGTTCATTCAGCAGCTGGAGAAAGACTACGATGTAGATCTTCTCGACAAGATGAATGTCTCTTATAAGCAGGGAGAATTCGTGGCTTATAAAACTCTGACCGATTTCAGAAAAATGGCAAAAAACAAAGCTGTTTCTCCAAAAACGATCGTTTTTAATAACCTGGTAAATAACAAAGCCGAATACCTTTCAGATTGGGAAGTGCCTGCATCTGAGAGCTGGCACAAGCGCTTTCTTAATTAATGAGTTTTTGCAAGCCCAAACTTTCAGGCCTGTTTTTGGCCTTTATCCTTATTACCCAAATTTCCTATTCTCAAAGCCGGCCTTTAATTGCTGAAGATGTAGAGCAGCAGCGGCAATGGGTAGACAGCATTTATAATGCAATGTCGCTACAGGAAAAAGTGGGGCAGCTTTTCATGATCGATGTTTTTTCTTCAGACCCTGCATCAAAAATTGAAAAGGCAAAAGAACTGGTGGCCCAGCAGCATGTGGGCGGGGTCATCTTTTCAAAAGGAGGTCCAAAAAGGCAGGTAAAGGTTCACAATGAACTTCAGGAGCTTTCCAAAATTCCGCTGCTTATAGGTATGGACGCCGAGTGGGGCCTGGCAATGCGTCTTGATTCTACCTATGCCTTTCCGTGGAATATGACTTTGGGAGCAATAAGAGATGAAAGTTTAATTACCGAAGTGGGTGCGAGTATTGCAAAACACTCCAAAAGACTGGGCGTTCATATGAATTTTGCCCCGGTAGTGGATATTAATACCAACCCCAAAAATCCTATTATTGGCAACAGGTCTTTTGGGGAAAATAAGAATAACGTTGCCAGTAAATCCATTGCTTTCATAAAAGGCATGCAAAGGGAAGGGGTGCTTGGCAGCGCCAAACATTTTCCGGGACATGGAGATACAGAACGGGATTCTCATAAAACTTTACCCACCATTGATTTTTCCCGCGACAGGATATTCAGGGAGGAATTGTTTCCTTATAGAAAGATGATTTCTGAAGGGCTTGGAAGTATCATGGTTGCTCACCTCAATGTTCCCAGCCTGGAAGAACGCGCTCAATTTCCTTCCAGTTTATCGCACAAAATAGTCACGGGAATTCTAAAAGAGGAACTGGATTTTAACGGGCTCATCATTACTGATGCGCTCAATATGAAAGGAGTTGCCGATTTTGATGAACCCGGTGAGATAGAACTGGCGGCTTTTTTGGCAGGAAACGATATTTTGCTTTTTTCTGAAGATGTACCTAAAGCTTCAGAAATGATCATAGAAGCTTTCAATAAAGGATTAATTACCGAAGAGCGCCTGAAGCATTCGGTAAGAAAGATCCTTTTTGCCAAATACAAAGTTGGTCTTGATCACTATGAACCTGTAGATCCAACTTATATTGTTGAAGAGCTTAACAGTATTCGCAACGAGGTGCTTGCGCATAAGCTTTATGAGAACGCCATGACGGTCATTAAAAATGACCGGTCTCTCATTCCGTTACAAGATCTGGAAACCAGCAAAATTGCCTATGTTCATTTTGGAGAAGACCCCGGAAATGCCTTTTTTGAGCAGTTAAATCGCTACGCACAGGTAGATTCGGTTTCCGCAGAAAACCTGAACGAATTGCTAGACAAGCTGGAGTCGTACAATCAGGTGATTATTGGATATCATCAGTCTTCGGCTTCCCCCTGGAGCGGATTTAAAATGAACGAGAAGCAGCAGACCTGGTTGTACGAAGTAGCGAGAAAGAATCGGGTTATTCTAAATGTTTTCACAAGTCCGTATGCTTTGCTTGATTTGCGAACTACAGGTAATTTTGAAGCCATACAGGTGGCTTATCAAAATACGGAACTCGCTCAACAAAAAGCGGCACAGGTGATCTTTGGTGCTATAGAGGCTAAAGGGAAACTGCCGGTAAGTGCCGGAAATAATTTCCCTGTTGGCACCGGCTATAAAACGGGCACTCTTAATCGTCTTTCTTACGGCCTGCCCGAGCAGGTAGGAATGAATTCCTATAAGCTAAGAAAGATTGACGAACTTATAGAAAAGGCGATAGATGATAAAATGACCCCCGGCTTACAGGTGCTTGTGGCGAGAAAGGGAAAAGTTATCTATGAAAGAAATGCAGGATATCATACTTACGATAAAGAAATACCTGTGAAAGCTTCAGACGTTTACGATCTTGCTTCCCTTACCAAGATACTTGCTACGCTTCCGCTTCTCATGGAGCTTGTAGACAAGGATGAGATTGATCTCAATACAACACTGGGTGAAATGTTGCCGTACTTCCGCGGAAGCAATAAACAAAACATCACCATTCTCGATATGTTATCGCATTATGCCAGGCTCAAGAGCTGGATTCCCTTTCATCGCATGACCATAGATCAAAAGACAAAAAGGCCCGATGTGAAATTTATTCGTACTGAACAGGATAGGGGCTTCGGCATACAAATAGCCGAAAAGATGTACGTGAGGAATGACATTAGAGATTCTGTGCTTAAAACTATTAAAGATAGCCCGCTCGAGAGGCGAAAGGCTTATAAATACAGTGATCTTCCTTTTTATTTGCTGAAGTTCTATATGGAAGATATCTATGGCACCTCCCTGGAATATCTTACTCAAGATCATTTTTACAGGTCTTTGGGAGCTCATAACACTACCTATTTACCTCTTCAAAAGCTTCCAAAAGAACGAATTGTTCCCACCGAAAATGACAGGTCGTGGAGAAATCAGCTCTTGCAGGGATACGTCCATGATGAAGGTGCTGCACTTTTGGGCGGAATTGGAGGGCAGGCAGGACTTTATTCTAATGCTAATGATGTTGCCAAGATCATGCAGATGTACCTAAACGGTGGCCAGTATGGAGGAATAAATTATTTTGACCAAAAAACTGTAGACAAGTTCAATACGTGTTATTACTGCGATGACGATGTGCGACGGGGAGTTGGTTTTGACAAGCCCCAGTTAGGCAATTATGGCCCTACCTGTGGCTGTGTTTCAATGACCAGCTTTGGGCATAGCGGTTTTACAGGAACTTTTACCTGGGCAGACCCCGATGAAGAAATAGTTTACGTATTTTTAGCAAATCGAATTCATCCCTCTGTCCAGAACAATAAGTTGACAAGGGAGAGCATAAGATCAAATATTCAGGAACTTATTTACGAAGCCATAGATCGTTAATACATGAAAATAGGCATTGTTTGTTACCCTACTTTTGGGGGAAGTGGTGTGGTAGCTACCGAATTGGGGATGGCACTCTCCCGCAGAGGGCACGAGATACATTTTATTACTTATAAGCAGCCGGTAAGGCTTGAACAGCTTTCTCATAATATACATTTTCACGAAGTTAATGTACCCGAATACCCTCTGTTTCACTATCAGCCTTACGAGCTTGCCTTAAGCAGCAAGCTGGTAGATATGGTGAAATTGCATAAAATTGAGGTGCTGCACGTACATTATGCCATACCTCATGCCTATGCAGGTTACATGGCAAAAAAAATGCTTGAGGAAGAAGGAATCTACCTGCCAATGGTAACCACCCTTCATGGAACCGATATTACGCTGGTGGGCAACCACCCTTTCTATAAACCGGCAGTTACTTTTAGTATTAATAGCAGTGATGTTGTTACTTCGGTATCTCAAAGCCTTAAGGCAGATACCCTGCGTCTTTTTAACGTAAAGCGCGAGATTGATGTAGTGCCCAATTTTATAGATACCACAAAATATACCCAGTCTATTAGCAACTGCCAAAGAAGTATGCTGGCTCAAAGTGATGAGAGGATCATTACCCACGTAAGTAATCTTAGAAAGGTAAAACGGGTAAGGGATGTGATTATGATCTTTTATGAAATTCAGAAAAACCTCAAATCGAAGCTTATCATGGTAGGGCAGGGGCCTGAAAGAGAAATGGCCGAAGAACTGGTGCAAGAGTTAGCACTGGAAGATAAGGTGTTATTCCTGGGGGAATCTCATGAGATTGACCAGGTATTGAGCTATTCCGATCTTTTTCTTTTGCCTTCAGAAAAAGAAAGCTTTGGGCTTGCCGCCCTTGAGGCTATGGTGAATGGGGTGCCAGTAATTTCAACAAATACCGGAGGTCTGCCCGAAGTTAATAAGCAGGGCTTTTCGGGGTATTTAAGTGATGTGGGAGAGGTATCAGAAATGGCAGCCAATGCAATTCATATACTTCAAGATGATGCCACCCTTAAAAGGTTCAAAGAAAATGCACGTAAACAGGCATTTATTTTTGATGTATACTCGGTTGTTCCTCTCTACGAAAACCTTTATCAAAAAGCTTTAGATATTACCCAAAAAGAAAAGGCTCCCAAAAATTAATTCCGGGAGCCTTTTTTATGATAATTGTTATGTCTAGAACTGGTATCTAATCCCCAGCGCTATATCAAATCCAAGATCATCATTGTAATCACTGAATCCAATTTCAGGTCTAAAGTCAAGAGATAGGAGTAGGGGGAAATCAAAATCATATTCAATACCCACATCCCCGGCGATTAGAACAAAAAAGTCACTGTCATCACCAGTATCAACAGAACCTAATCCACCACCGGCACCGGCATACCAGTTAAATCCGCCTTCAAGGTTCCAAACCCACTGGTAAATTCCTGTTAGTCTAAAGGCATCAAGGTCATTTCTGCTTCTCCAACCCAAATCCAGTTCAAGTCGGTTGTTTTCTGACAATCCATGTTGATAAGAAATTTCTGTTCCAAATCCATCATTGTCTCCCAAACGTAAACCCAAAGCATGATCTGCAATATTTTGTGCTTGTGAAGAAAGGCTAAAACCAAAAATACATAAGGTTAGTAAAACGATTTTTTTCATATCTTTTCATTTAATTTGTTCCTACAAAATTAGACTATCTGATATATCGATTACCCCTTACCTCCGCTAATTAAATGTTAATGTTAATAATAGCCTGTAAATCAGGCTGCCATAACCTGTTACTGCTCCCCTATGAATCAAAAGCTTAAAAAACTCGACCAAGACCTGCAAGGTGAACTCTTCTATGACGCCCTATGGAGAAGGATTTTCGCAACAGATGCTTCTGTTTATCGCACTATTCCTCTCGCTGTAGCCTATCCAAAAAATCTGGAAGACATAAAGCAGCTTATTTCTTTTGCCAATAAAAATAATACGTCGCTCATTCCTCGTACAGCCGGTACTTCCCTTGCAGGGCAGTGTGTAGGGGAAGGTATTGTAGTTGATGTCTCAAAATATTTCACTTCCATTCTTGAACTTGATACTGATAAGAAAACAGTTAAAGTTCAGCCGGGAGTGATTCGCGATGACCTTAACAGGTACCTGCAGGCTCACAAGCTGTTCTTTGGGCCCAATACTTCTACCTCAAACCGTTGTATGATAGGTGGAATGGTTGGTAATAATTCCAGCGGAACCACTTCTATCAAATATGGCACCACGCGCGAAAAGGTTGTGGAAATGAAAGTGCTGCTCAGTGATGGTTCAGAGGCTGTTTTTTCTGAAATTTCTTCGGAAGAATTCCGAAAAAAAATGGAGCTGGATTCCATGGAAGGTGAGATCTACCGGAAGCTTTATGAAGAGCTTAAGCCTGAAGCAGTGCGTGACCAAATCACAGCAGGTTTTCCAAAACCGGAGATCCACCGCCGCAACACAGGTTATGCAGTAGATGAACTGCTGCCGGCTGAAGTTCTGGGAGGAAATGAAGATAAGATCAACATTTGTAAACTGTTGTCTGGTAGCGAAGGTACTTTGGCTTTTACTACCGAAATTACCCTGCAGCTCGATGCACTGCCACCGGAAAATGCTGTAATGATCGCTGCACATTTTGAGTCATTGGAAAAATGCCTGCAGGCGGTTGTACCGGCAATGCAGCATTCCCTGTTCACCTGTGAGATGATGGATAAGGTGATCCTGGATTGTACCCGGAATAGTCTTAAATACCGCGAAAATCGTTTTTTCATAGAAGGTGACCCGGCAGCTATCCTCATGCTCGAAATAAGAGCATTTTCAGAAGAAGAATTGACAAACCGTACTGCCGAACTCCTAAAAACCCTTACGGATTCCGGACTTGCCTATGCGCTTCCGGTACTTCGGAATGAAACCATAGATCTTGCGCTGGAATTAAGAAAAGCAGGTTTGGGGCTTCTCGGGAACATTGTAGGTGACCGTAAAGCCGTGGCTTGTATAGAAGATACAGCTGTGGCGGTAGAAGATCTTGCTGCATATATTTCAGAATTTTCCCAATTAATGCTCAATTACAGGCAGGATGCGGTGTACTATGCTCATGCCGGCGCAGGGGAACTGCACTTAAGACCTATCCTTAACCTTAAAAAGGAAGATGATGTGGTGCTTTTCAGAAAAATTACTGAAGAAGTGGCTGCCCTCGTTAAAAAATACGGGGGTTCTATGAGTGGGGAGCACGGTGATGGCAGGGTACGGGCCGAGTTTATACAGCTCATGATAGGAGAAGAGAATTACAACCTCTTAAAAAGGGTAAAAAACATCTTCGATCCAAATAATATTTTTAATCCGGGGAAAATCATTGACGCTCCCCCAATGGACGAGAGCCTAAGGTACGTGCCGGGTAGAAAAGAGCCCGAAATCGAAACGATTATGGATTTCTCCGATTCTCTCGGGATTCTAAGAGGGGCTGAAAATTGTAATGGTAGTGGCGACTGCCGCAAACCTGCCGAAGCAGGTGGCGTAATGTGCCCCAGTTACCGTGCCACCCGCAATGAAAAAGATACCACCAGGGCCCGGGCCAATGCTTTGAGGGAATTTTTGACAAATTCTGATAAACAAAATAAGTTTGATCATGAAGAGTTAAAGGAAGTTCTTGACCTGTGCATTAGCTGTAAAGGTTGTAAAAGTGAATGTCCTTCTAATGTTGATATGGCCGCTTATAAAGCAGAATTTCAGTATCAATACAACAGTACCAACGGCAGTTCGCTGCGTTCAAAAGCTTTTGCATTCAACGCTGCCCTCAACAAAAAGACCTGGCGATTTTCCCCTTTTTCGAACCTTATGTTTTCAAATGCGCTTACGGGGGGGCTTATAAAGAAATCAATGGGTATTGCGCCACAACGACGTTTGCCTGCTCTTTCCCGGCAAACCCTTTCTTCTTATTATAAAAAGAATGAGAGAAAGCTTACCACGCCTATTAAAACCGTTTATCTCTTCAACGATGAATTTACCAATTACCTTGATTCTGAAGTTGGTGTGGCTGCAATAAAACTGCTTGAAGGGCTCAATTATGAGGTGAAAATTATAGAACATCCTGAAAGTGGGCGTGGATTTATTTCAAAAGGCTTTTTAAAGGAAGCCAAAGAAGTAGCCAATAAAAACGTTTCAATCTTCAAGGATATTATTTCTGAAGAGCGTCCGTTGCTCGGGCTGGAACCTTCAGCAATATTGAGCTTTAGGGATGAATATTTGAGGCTGGCCGATGATAAGGCGGCTGCCATGAAAGTATCTAAAAATGCCTTTTTACTCGAAGAGTTTTTTAAGAAAGAAGTCATCGCCGGAAATATTACTGCCGATTCCTTTTCTTCGGAAAAGAAACGGATCAAATTACATGGCCATTGTCACCAGAAAGCTTTGGCGGGTGTAGAGAATACTTTTGTGATGCTCAACCTTCCGAAGAATTTTGAAGTAACCGTGATCCCTTCAGGTTGTTGTGGTATGGCAGGTTCTTTTGGGTATGAAAAAGAGCATTATGAGGTAAGTATGCAGATTGGCGAACAAACGCTGTTCCCTGCAGTGCGAAAAGCTTCCGCAGAGACAGTTATTGCTGCTCCCGGAACCAGCTGCCGTCATCAAATTTATGACGGAACCGGTAAAAAGGCCCTTCATCCTGTAGTGATAATGGCTGCGGCTCTTAAATAAACATTTTTAAATCTTGGCTTAAAAAATTACATTTGCTCAAAATCACCTTCAATGGCCGGAAATTCCTTTGGAAATCTATTTAAACTTGTCACTTTTGGGGAATCACATGGCCAGGCTATCGGCGGAGTGATTGACGGATGTCCCGCCGGACTCCCTATTGACACCGAAAAGGTACAGCAGGAGTTGGCCAGGCGTAGACCCGGGCAATCTTCTATCGTAACCCAGCGCAAAGAACCCGATACGGTAAAATTCCTTTCGGGTATCTTTGAGGGGAAGACAACAGGTACGCCTATTGGCTTTATCATAGAAAATGCCAACCAAAAGTCAAATGACTATTCACATATTAAAGATGTGTACCGCCCTTCTCATGCTGATTATACTTACGATCAAAAATATGGCAACAGGGATTACAGGGGTGGAGGTAGATCATCGGCCCGTGAGACTGCCTGTAGGGTAGCGGCCGGAGCCATCGCAAAACAATTGTTGAAAGACGTTACATTCACCGCCTATACTTCTGCGGTAGGAGATATTAAGCTTCAGAAGAAATTTGAGGAGCTGGATCTTTCTGAAATAGAAAAGAATCCGGTACGATGTCCCGATCCTGCAACTGCCAAAGAAATGGAAACTTTCATTAAGCAAATCCGGTCGCAGGGAGATACTGTGGGGGGAGTAGTGGAGTGCGTGATTTCTAATGTTCCCGTTGGGCTTGGTGAACCTGTCTTTGATAAACTTCATGCCGCTTTGGGGGGTGCCATGCTTTCCATAAATGCCGTTAAAGGATTTGAATATGGAAGCGGCTTTGCAGGTGCGTCTATGAAAGGCAGTGAGCACAATGACCATTTTCGAACCGATGGCTCTACGATTACCAACTTTAGCGGAGGAATCCAGGGAGGTATTTCTAACGGTATGGATATTACTTTTAGGGTTGCCTTTAAACCCGTAGCTACCCTTATGCAAAAACAAAAGACCATAAATGCTGAAGGGCAAGAGGTAGAAATGCAGGGCAAGGGCAGGCATGACCCATGTGTGGTGCCGCGGGCAATTCCTATTGTAGAAGCAATGGCGGCTCTGGTTCTCGCCGATTTTTATTTGTTGAACAAAACATCAAAAATATAATTTCAGAGATACTTTAGTATGAAAAAATTAGCGCTGCACTGGCAGATCTTACTGGGAATGGCCGCTGGGGTGATTTTCGCCCTTCTAATGACCAATTTTTCCTGGGGAGCCGAATTTATTAGTGATTGGATCAAACCTTTCGGAAATATTTTCATCAATGCCTTAAAATTAATTGCAGTGCCTCTTATTTTGGCGTCCCTGATAAAAGGTATCTCCGATTTAAAAGATATCTCGAAGTTGTCGCAAATGGGAACCCGTACAATTCTCATTTATGTTGCAACTACGGTGATCGCAGTAACAATTGGTCTGGTGATGGTCAACGTCATTGAGCCGGGTGCTGCAATTGCCGAAGACACCCGAAACGACCTTATTACGAGTTATGAAGGTGATGCCAATGTGCGTATTGCCGATGCACAGCGGCAAAAAGAAGCCGGGCCGTTGCAGGCCCTGGAAGACCTTGTTCCCGGGAACATATTTGCGGCAGCCAGTGATAACGGGAATATGTTACAGGTAATCTTTTTTGCAATCTTCTTTGGCATTGGTCTCATCTTAATACCCGAAGAAACAGCGAAGCCCGTAAAAGCCTTTTTTGACGGGTTTAACGAAGTTATTCTCAAATTAATTGACCTTATCATGCTGGCTGCGCCGTATGGGGTTTTTGCTCTTCTGGCTGCTCTGGTGGTAGAGTCTCCCAGTTCCGATCTTTTTGCAGCGCTTGCAATGTACGCCGTAACGGTGCTTGTAGGGCTTGCTCTAATGATTGGGGTTTATATGATGTTGGTCTGGATCTTTACGGGGCGTACCCCGTCTTTCTTTGAAAACGGAATTGCCCCCGCACAGCTCTTAGCTTTTTCTACCAGTTCAAGTGCGGCGACCCTCCCCGTAACTATGGAGAGGACCGAAGAACACCTGGGCGTGCACGAAGAGGTTACCAGTTTTGTTCTGCCAATTGGAGCTACAATAAATATGGATGGTACCAGCTTATACCAGGCCGTGGCAGCAGTTTTTATTGCCCAGGCTTTTGGTATGGATCTCTCTATTGGTGCGCAACTGGGAATTATTGCCACAGCCACCCTGGCGTCTATTGGTTCGGCGGCAGTACCGGGTGCGGGAATGGTGATGCTGGTGATTGTACTTGCCCAGGCCGGGATCCCCGAAGCTGGTCTTGCTCTCATTTTTGCTGTAGACAGGCCTTTAGATATGTGCCGTACTATGGTGAATGTTACAGGAGATGCTGCTGTTTCTATGATGGTAGCAAAATCTGTAGATAAACTGGGAGAACCACATGAAAGAAAGTGGGATGATTACCTTCCAAAAAAGGAAAAGATCTCTAAAGAAAAATAAGGATTTTTTATCCATGTAATCCGTCATTTTTCACACTTAAAGCTTGCGAGGCTTACAGGAATTTCTTGTATTTGCGCGGGATTAATTTTTAACCTGAATTTGTTCAGTAATGACCGATAAAACCCGCAGTTACTACAAAACGCTTCTGCAAATTGACCAGAATCTAGACCGCCTTGTTCGGGAGATCGATGTACTCAATTATTTGAATCCATTGAATATCGAGCAGGAAAAAAAGCGATTTTTTGGCTCTAAATTTTCAGAAGATCCGGTTTTCAAATACAGGAAACTCAAGTTTGATCCCTATACGCTGCAACGGGAATTATTCAGCCAAAGGCTCGAAGATATTCCCGATGAAGATATCTATAAACTGTACTACGATGCTGTTTATGAATATTCTGGTTTGGTGCAGTGTGTGGCTACAGTGGGTAAAGAAAAAAAGTTCTTTTACAATTCGCTTCGGGTATTTGGAACACCTACAGAGAAGGATGTCAAAAATGCCAAATTCATCCTTCATTTTCACAAAGAGGAAGACGCCGAAGAAATGGTGCCCCGCTATAATGCCGATCAGGCGCAGGCTTATTTTCAGGCTTTTGGGGAGAGATATCCTTTTAAATTCCGGATAAGACAGAGTAATAGTATCACCGGAGCTGCCATGGCATTAAATTCGGGGGAACTGGTGGTCAAGAAAAACAGGAAATTCAGTGACAATGACCTCAAAGTCCTTTCAAATCACGAGATCTCTGTGAACATGCTCACCACCTTCAACGGATTAGACCAAACCCTGAGGATCTTTTCTCACGGCTTCGCCAATAATCATCCTACCCAGGCCGGACTCGGGATTTTTAGCGAATATATGAGCGACAGTCTAAGTCTAAAAAGGGTAAAGGAACTGGCATACCGGGTACTTGCTGCCGATAGCCTCATAAAAGGCTACAGCTTTAGCGATACCTTTGATCTCTTGTACAGCCAGTACAAGCTTGACCGGGAAACCTCCTGGTTAATTTCCTTAAGAGCACACCGCGGCGGCGGATTTACCAAAGATTACCAATACCTGCCCGGCCTTAAAAAGGTCTACGACTATTATGCTGCTAAAAAAGACATGGGGCTACTGCTTACCGGTAAGGTGGCTCTTGAAGATGCCGAACTTATCGAAAAGCTTCAGCAAAAAGAACTTGCTCAAAAGAACACCCACTTTCCTCATTCTTTTCAGGAGAACAGGAACACTAATGACAAGCTTAAATTCCTATTAAGCAACCTTAAATAAGTTATAAGTGATCAGTATCGGTGCTCAGTGATCAGTTTGACCTCTGACTTTGCCTGAAGATGGTTACTTTTTTCAGGCTAATGATCTTTTCCGGGTTTTATACTGCAATAAATTATAGTACTCAACGCTTCGGCCTAAGTCCATTATTCAGGTTTGAAATTTGAACTTTAAACTTTAAACCTTTAAAGTCTATTTCAGGAATAAAGCCTGTAGCTCTGGGGTGGGCACCATACAAGTGTCCTTCTTTCCAAACCAGCTGTACCTGTTATTAGCAACAAGGCTATATACGCCATCTCTAAGACCTTCGGGTAGGGACTTAAAATACTTTAGCCAGGAATAGCCTTTTAAATGTCGGGCGATCTCGATTGCAGCGGTCGATTTGTGATAATATGCCACCCCGGGCTCGATAAGGATCACCGAATCCAGGTTTTCTGTATCTATTCCTTTTTCATTAATGATTTGACGGCCCACATCACTTTGAAGGGGTGCAAATCGAAATACATCATTTACATCATTCTTAATGATGGTTTGTACCGTTTTGTTGCAAAGATTACAAACACCATCAAAAAGGATGATCTTCTTGTTTTCAGGGAAATTTACCATAATTTTTCTTTTTCTATTTTTTTCGTTGCACGAGCTCCAACTGGTCTACAGAAACCGAAGTAGTGAAAATGCCGTAATTCACTTTAGCATTTCCTTTTTCAATACTGTCAATGCTTCCAACGGCTTTCCCGTCTTGCATACGCACTCTGTCTCCTACCTTTAAAACCGGTTTTGGCTTTGCAACTTCTTCTTTAATCTCTTTTTCCTGCTTTTCTTTTTTCTTTTTTCTAATTTCTTCCACCTTCTTTTCAGCTTCCTGCATCACCTTCTTTTCCTTCGCTTTTTCCACCTTTTTTTCTTTAGGTGAAACTTTTTTTCGCTTGGAATTCTCTACTTCTATGATCTTCAGGAATTCGGCAATAAGCTCTTTTTTCTTTTTATTCTGAAAATATTTTTCACCCAGTTCATTGATCTTGTTACCTAAATAAATTAACCGCTGATTGCTGTCGTATAACTCCTGAAAATTCTCCAGTTTCTGCTGAATTCGGGCGTTTGTTTCTTCCAGCTTTTTCTTTTCAGATTCTGTTTTTTGTTCTTTGGTCTTTAAAGCTGTTGTTGTCTTCGAAAGTTTTGACCGTTCCTTCTGAAGGTCGGCAATACTTTTATCAAACCTAATTTTTCCCCGTTCTACCTTCTTTTTTGACCGGTTGATAAGGCTGTAGGGAATTCCGTTCTTTTGGGCTACCTCAAAGGTGAAGGAGCTTCCGGCTTCTCCCATATGCAGCTTGTAAAGCGGTTCCAGGGTTCTTGCATCAAACAACATGTTTGCATTGATAACATGCGGCAGCTCATTGGCCAGCATCTTTAAGTTGGCATAATGGGTAGTGAGAATTCCAAAAGCTTCTTTTTCATAGAAGACCTCCAGGAAAGTTTCAGCCAAAGCCCCTCCCAGTTCCGGGTCACTTCCTGTACCAAATTCATCTATCAGGAAAAGTGTTTTATCATCTACTTTCTTCAGAAAGTAATTCATGTTCTTTAAGCGGTAGCTATATGTGCTCAGGTGGTTTTCAATACTTTGATTATCGCCAATATCTGTAAGTATCCTGTCAAAAAAGCACATCCTGCTGTATTCGTGTACCGGAATAAGCAAACCACTTTGCACCATGAGCTGTAAAAGCCCCATGGTTTTGAGCGTAATACTTTTCCCACCGGCATTAGGACCTGAAATTACGATAATGCGTTTATCACTGCTCAACTCAATGGTCTGCGGATAGGTCTTTTTATTCTGCTTCCTGTTGGTAAGCAAAAGCAGCGGATGATAAGCATCTATTAATTCAATTTCCCTATCGCGCGAAATCTTGGGCATTACGGCATTCATGTCCATCCCGTACTTTGCCTTGGCAGCAATAACATCTATGTTGCTCAGAAATTCCTGGTAGTCTATCAGTAAACTGCGATAAGGCCTTACAAAGCTTGTTAGCTCCTTCAGGATCTTCTTTATTTCTTCCTTTTCTTCATACTCCAGGTTGTTCAGTTCGCGGGTGTAGTTATAGGTGGTTTCGGGCTGAATGTATACAATGCTTCCTGTTTTAGAATTCCCTAAAATTCCGCCTTTAACCTTTCGCCGGTGCATGGCAGAGACTGCAAGCACTCTTATATTATCTACTACGGTCTCGCGTATGTCATCAAGATAACCAAGGTTGTTGTAGTGGGTAAGAGCACTCCCAAAGCTGGAGTTAATTTGCCCTTTTACATGCCCAATCTTTCTGCGTGTTTCCTGAAGCAGGGGAGAAGCGTCATCTTTTACCTCTCCAAATCGATCAATTACCTGATTGATTCTCTCAATGATGAGCGGAGTATACTCTACTTCTGAAGCAGTTTCGTGAAGACAGGGATAAATCTCCTCAAACTTCTCAAAGAACCTGATGAGGATGTTCGATGTTTCTGAAATTGAGCCAATCTTCCTGAAACTCGAAGCCTCCAGCCGGGTCTCTTCAATCCCCAGGAATTTTATTTCCTGGTCTATAGCATCAAAGCCATGATTGGGAATACGACTTTCCTGTTGGTACGAAGACACATATTCATTAGTTTTTCGAAGCGCAAAAATGGTTTCTTTGTAACTTGAAAAAGGAGCTATTTCGAGCGCTTTATTCTTACCGGGACCTGTGACCGTATACCTGCTAACTTGCTGGCATACTGTAGGAAATTCAAGGTCCTGAAGAGTCTTGGCTGTAATTTTGATCATAGAAAAATTCCCTATTTTTGGGAAGCTGCAATTTAACCAATAATATGACCTTTAACCTCACCCCAGATTGGAAAAAAAAGTTAAATCACGAGCTTGAAAAGCCTTATTTTAAGGATCTTCTAAAATTTGTGTCTGCCGAATATGAGGCGAATCAGTGTTTTCCTCATCCCGATAACATATTCAAAGCCTTTGAACTTTCTTCTTTTGAGGAAACTAAAGTGGTAATTATAGGGCAAGATCCATACCACGGTTACGGGCAGGCCCATGGTTTGTGTTTTTCTGTGCAGCCAGAAACCAAAGTTCCACCTTCTTTAGTAAATATTTTTAAAGAAATTAGCGATGATTTAGGAACACCTTTGCCTGGACATGGCAACCTGAAACACTGGGCAGAGCAGGGGGTATTAATGCTAAATGCCACGCTAACAGTGCGGGCAGGGCAGGCCGGCTCTCACCAGGGGAAAGGCTGGGAAAAATTTACAGATGCCGTGATCTCCACTTTGTCAAATGAGCGGGAAAACCTGGTATTTCTCCTGTGGGGTGGCCCTGCACAAAAGAAAGGCCGTAAAATTGATTCCAAAAAACATTTAGTGCTTACCAGCGGGCACCCCTCTCCATTAGCAGCGAATAGAGGCTACTGGTTTGGGAACAGGCATTTTAGCAAAACCAATGAATTTCTAAAATCTATAGGCAAAGAACCCATAGCCTGGTAATTAGAACCTGTAACCTACGTTAACCGTGGGGAGCAGGACGATATCGGGAGAATTTTTATCAAAGAGGTTTCTGCCTATTCCAAAAGATACATCAATTAGAAAGCCCTGTTTGGCAACAAATTTTCCACCTACACCTATTCCAATAGCGATATCGGTATATTCCAGGTCGGCTTCTATGGTCTTTAATTCTCCGGTGGTTGAATCTCTTATTTCAACCTCTTTTTCGTTATTTCCATTAGAGAACATCCCAAAGGCTTCGGCATAATAGCCGCGGCCAACCCGGTCATCTTTCAGAAAATATTTAAATTTTCCGGTAATTGAAAAATCTTTGGAATAGACTTCAGAAAGATCTACATCTTCGCCTTCGTTCTTATTGAAGACTTTTGAGAAGAACTCGACTCCGGCAGAAGTGTGATCGCTAATAAGGCGTTCGTACCCCACATCAAGTGCCCCAAAAACCAACAGGTTAAGCACATTAAGGTGTGCCTCGCTTTTGGTTGTATCCCTTTTGAAGATGATCTCTTCCTGGAATGCAGGTTCTGTTTCAGTTTGAGAAGTATCCTGCATAAATGCTCTTTCCTGGGCTATTCCCGGTGTCGCCAGAAGCAGGAGTGTCAAAAATGTCAAAAAATTGATCTTTTTCATATTCATTTATCGGGGTAAAAAATAGTAATTGTCTTTGGTCTCCGGGATAAGGTCAAGCTCCAGGAGCTGCTCCTGTACCTTCTGGATCTCAAGCACAGAAATTTGTTTTTGGCTCCAGGTAGTGATCTTAAGCCATTGCTCAATATCCTCTACTTTTTGGTCGTATTTTTTAGCTAGTGCGAGCTCGACTTTTGGGATTTCCTTAAATTTTTTAGTGACCTCATTTAGTGTCTTGAGCATGGTGAGGATTCCTGCCTGGTCTGCCTCAAAAAAGTCTTTTCTTACGGCAATTACAAAGCAGGACCAGGGGGTAGGGCAATCTCCAACTCTTCTAAACACTCCTTGATCTACGAGAGGTTTCGTGGTAAAGTGTTCCCACATAAAATAACCTGCCCTTCCTTCCTTTAAGGCTTTAACAGCCCCGTTGATGTCGCCCACAACTTCAAATTCAAGTTTTGAGGTATCCCAGCCCATATTTCGGGCGTTTACGTACGCCATCAGGTGTGAACCCGACCCATACCGGCTAATAGCCACTTTTTGATTTTTCAGGTCTTCCACCGACTCAAAATTTGATTCAGCAGCTACGTGTATTCCCCAAATTAGTGGAGAAGCAATGTATTCCTGTACAATAAGTGCCTCATTTCCGTGTAAAATATCTTTGATAATACCTTCAGTAAGAATAACGGCAACATCAATCTCTTTATTTCTTAAGGCCTTGCACATAGCCCCGGTACCGTCGGGAAAATCGCGCCAGCTAAGATCGAGACCGTTGTTATTAAATGTTCCGTCATCAATACAAAGGTGCCATGGCAGGTTGAAATGTTCTGGTACTCCTCCAACTTTTATATTTCTCATGAGGCATGTTTTTCTTTGAGGTACTTGTATATTTGGTACTGTGATCTTATTTCTTTTTCTCCCGGTTTGGCCGCTACAAAATTATTCTTTTCTGTGGGATCCTGAATTCTGGCCTTTACATTATCGTTAAATTGTATTTCAAGGATATCTTTAAATTCCTTTGCGATATCTTCATCATAAATGGGTGCGATCACTTCTATCCGGCGATCCAGGTTTCGTGTCATCCAGTCGGCACTACCAAAAAAGAGCTCTTCCTTTCCGTCATTTTCGAAGATGTAAATGCGGCCGTGTTCTAAAAAACGGTCAATTATGCTGGTCATGTAGATGTTGCTGCTAAGGTTCTCAACCCCTGCCACCAGGCATGTAAAGCCCCTAACCAGGAGCCTTATATCTACACCTGCTTCACTGGCGTCATATAAAAGGTCGATGATCTCCTTATCTTCAAGGCTGTTCATTTTAGCCTTGATCCCAGCTTTTTTGCCAAGTTTTTTATTCTGAATTTCCCGGTTGATCATGTCTGCAAAAGACTTCCTGGTCGAAAATGGCGAAATGAGAAGGTGTTTTGCCCGCGGGATAATTAATTCCCCTTCAAGCACCAGGAAAACCCGTGAGAGTTCGCTTGTTAGCTTCTCATGTGCGGTAAATATTGCATGGTCACAGTAAATTTTTGAGGTTTTGCTGTTAAAATTACCTGTACCAATATAAGCGTAGTCTTTTAATTCTCCATTCTCTTCCCTGGAAACCAGCAGGATCTTGGAATGAACCTTAATTTTGGGGTAACTATAGATAACTTTAGCCCCTTCTTCTTCAAACTTTCTACCCCAGTCGATATTATTCTTTTCGTCAAACCTGGCTTTAGCCTCAATAAAGACAGTGAGTTTTTTGCCATTTTTGAGTGCCGAGAGAAGGGCAGAAGTAACTACAGATTCATCGGCAATCCTGTAAATGGAAATCTTTATTTCCTTTACCTGTGGGTCGTGTGCGGCTTGCTGTATGAAGCGTTCTACATATTCAAAAGACATGTAAGGAAAATGAACCGACTGGTCTTTTTTTGCAATGACCTCAAAATAATTTTCAGCAGTTTCCAAAACAGAATGTTTTACCGTGGGCCATTCTTCAAAATGTAAGGCCGGATTATTTGTGGGATCAGGGAAAGAAAAATAGTCACTAAAATTGTGATATCTGCCACCCGGCATCATGTCAATTTTTCCAAGTTTAAGCCGCTTCCGCAGTATTTTTTGATCTTCTTCCGGCATATGGGAGTCATAAAGCAATCTCGTAGGTTGGCCATCGGTGCGTTGTTCTAAAGATTCATAGATCTTCTCGGCCAGCAATCCGTCTACTTCATCATCTATATACAACTCCGCATCCCGGGAAAGCTTGATCTCGTAAATTCCGGTAATTTCTTTATCAGGAAATAACTTCGGTACGTTTACTTTTACAATATCATCTAAAAATGATATTTTATACTCCTCTGTTTCCGAAGAAAAAGTGATGAACCTTTCGCATTCATCTGTCGGAATATTTACAATTCCAAACTCCGATTTATCCCCGAAACACACCATAAAGTAGAGGCTGTTATTCTCCAAAAAAAGCTCTTCGCCACCAAAAGCGCTTGTTGTAGTAGCATTGATGCACTTTCGTATTTTCTTAAAATACCTGTGTGCAAATTCTTCCTGGTGCGCATTGTAATCTTCCCTGTGTACCAGGTGTATGCCTGCGGTCTCCAGCTCGGGGATGATCTCTTCTCTATAGATCATACCGAACTTTTCCTGTTGCTCCCTTACTTCCTTGAGTATTTCCTTTACCGTCTTATTCGGCTTTAAGGCCAGCTTTTTCCTGATGCTTTTCTCTACCCGTTTCATTTGCCTTAGCTGGGAAACGCGAACCCGAAAATATTCATCGAGGTTCATGGAGAAAATAGCCAGGAACTTTAGCCGCTCGTAAAGAGGTGTGGTCTTATCCTGTGCTTCCTGCAGCACTCTCTCATTAAAACTTAACCAATTTAAATCGCGGTGCCTTTTAATTTTCTCTTCAGGCTTTAACATACGGAGGGGTTTCGTCAAAAATACGAATATGAGGTACGAGGGCTTTTAATATTCTGTTAAATGAAATTAGGCTGATACTATCCTGTCCAGAGCATATTTTATGGTATTCTCTACTGCCTGTGCACCATCTTTGGTAAAGTTTCCGGTTGCCCGGTTCGCGATGATGGCATTAAGAGATAAAGCTTTATGGCCCAACATTGCTGAAAGCCCGAAAATCGCTGAAGTTTCCATCTCCAGGTTGGTGATCTTTTTTCCTTTAAAACTAAATGTTGCCAGTTTATCTTTCATGTTGTCATCTCTCAAGGGAAGTCGGAGAACACGGCCCTGCGGGGCATAAAACCCGGAATTTGAACCTGTAAAACCTGCAAATACCTGCTCGCTCATAAATTGCTCTACCAGTGAAGCATTGGCCGGTACCACATAAGGTTTACTGTTTCTTTCATAAGTGCCAAGGTGCGCTTCTATGGCCTCATTAAAATCCTGAAGCTGTACTTCATCGCTCTGGTAAAAATGGAGAAGGTTATCAAAACCAACGGCCATCTCGCTCACTACTATAGAGTCTACCGGTATATCTTTTTGAATAGACCCCGAAGTTCCAACTCTAATAATATTAAGGCTGGTTTTTTCGGCTTTCATATCGCGGGTCTCAAAGTCGATATTGACAAGTGCATCAAGTTCATTGAGTACAATATCAATATTGTCTGTACCAATTCCTGTAGAGATCACCGATATTCTTTTACCCTTATAAATTCCGGTTTGGGTGTGGAACTCTCTTTTCTTAACAGCTATTTCTACTTTATCAAAGTGCTTCGTGATCTTATCTACCCGGTTTTGGTCTCCCACCAAAATAACGGTATCGGCAAGATGTTCGGGTTTTAAATTGAGGTGATATATGCTGTTGTCTTTGTTCAGAATTAATTCTGATGCTGCTAAATGATTCATGTTATAATTTTAGTAGATCGTGTGAAACGGGGTCATAAAGAAAGTCGTACTTTCTTACACCGCCGTAGCATTCGTCATCTTTTAGGTTCTGGTAATAATTTTTTGTGCCTTTTAATGCTTTAAGGCCATCTTCATTCAGTTTCAGTTTTTCTGCTGAAGTTTCATAGAAAGGGTTAAGCTTTTCAAGGATCCGCTGCATCTGTACATCTACATAGCCGTAATAACCCTGATATTGAAGGGCATAGCCTAAAAGATGATGCTGCGATTTAATATCGTGTTCTTCTATGAGTTTTAAGACGTTAATTTCCAGGGAATTCAATCCCGTATTTATATTAGGAAAGCGCTCAATATGGGCTCTAATAGAACTTGACAAATATTCAAAGTTTGTGGTCTTCTTGATTTCCGACATAAGCCGTTTTGGGTTTTTACTGCAGTACAGCTCCCAAATTAATTGTGCGGTTTGAATATCGGCCTTTTCAAGTGGAATCCTATATTTATAATGTTCGTTAAGATTTTTATCTGAAAGCTGCGAAAGGGCAGTCATTTCTGCTTCGCCTTTTAGTTTACGGCTACACACTAAAGAGAAAGGTCCATTTTTCTTATTCTGAAGCAGGAAGCTAATAAGGGCAAGCATGTTCATGTGTGAAAAGAGGTCGAACTCAAACCATAACACTATTTCATCATAATTATTGATGGCTGCCAGTTTTACCAGTTCACTAAGAAACTCCTCCTGGTACTGCTCTTCAGAAATATTGTACTTCTCAAGAAGAAAAGTTTTTCTGCGCAACACAAAGTCTTCGTCTCCCACATCAAAAGTTGTAGGGCCTTCACATAGCATTTCCCTCCAGGTGATTACATCTCCGGGAATTGAAAGATTGGTAATTTGTTCAGAAAGATCGTCCCCGTTGGTAATATGTAGTATTTTCTTTTCCTCCATAAAATATCTTTAACCCCCAATGCGCTTTACTTTGTAACCAAGCTCTCTAAGGTAAGACATTACTTTATCTCTAACATCTCCCTGAATTATAATTTCACCATCTTTAACAGAGCCTCCCACACCGCATTTCTTTTTCAGGTCTTTGCCCAGGGCATCGAGATCTTCTTGCGGGCCAACATACCCCTTTACCACAGTCACTTTCTTTCCTGCCCGCCCTTTGGAGCTATAATGGGCTTCCAGAAGTTGATCTTGTGGAGCTAAACTTTCTTCCTGCTCTTCATTGTGGCTTTCAGGAGTAAAATCTTTATCTGTAGAGAAAACAAATCCTCCCAGGTCTTCCAGCCCCATCTTTTTCTTAGCCATAAAAAACTATTTTTTGAGTCCTATTTCTACCAGTCTTTGATGAAGGAATTCTCCGGCAGTAATATCGGGGTAAGCTTTTGGGTGTTCATCATCTATACACTCTTCAAGACAATTTAGTGGCATTTCACTGCGAGGGTGCATAAAGAACGGAATGGAATAACGCGGATTGCTCCATTGCTCTTTTGGAGGATTCACCACCCGGTGTATCGTACTTCTCAGTTTGTTATTGGTATGCCGCTCCAGCATATCTCCTACGTTGATCACGAGCTCATCTTCCTGCGGAATAGCATCTATCCATTCCCCGTCTTTTCTTAACACCTGGAGCCCTCCGGTAGAAGCCCCCATTAAAAGCGTGATAAGGTTGATGTCTCCGTGAGCTCCGGCTCTTACGGCACCTTTAGGCTCTTCGGTGATAGGAGGGTAGTGAATGGGCCTCAAAATGCTGTTCCCGTTACTGGCCCAGTGGTCAAAATAGAACTCGTCCAGGCCAATGTATAGTGCAAGAGCCCTTAACACATAGATCCCTGTTTTTTCCAGCATTCTGTATGCTTCCATCCCGGTGTGGTTAAAATCGGGGAGCTCTTCTACCTGCACGTTTTCAGGATATTCTTCAGTAAGATTTGCATCTTTTGAAGGCTCCTGTCCAAAATGCCAGAATTCTTTAAGATCTCCCTCTTTCTTGCCTTTAGCGTGCTCTTTTCCGAAGGAAATATATCCGCGTTGCCCTGCAAGCCCCTCAATTTCATACTTCTGTTTGGTTTCAAGTGGAAGGGCAAAGAAATTCTTCACTTCTTTATATAGCTCATCCACAAGATTGTCGCTCAAAAAATGGTTTTTTAAAGCAACAAAACCTATTTCTTCGTAAGCCTTACCAATCTCATTTACAAATTTTTGCTTTCTCTTTGGGTCATCAGACAGGAAGTCGGCCAGGTTAACACTGGGTATATTGTTCATCTCCATAGGATCATTTTTTAGATACCACACAAAGTTAAATAAAATAAGAAGAGTGTCGTGGGCTTTAAATTTTTCTTAATAACAACGAATCCTATTTTAAGTACATTTGAGGAACCAATGCTTAATTATGAAAATTAAAGAAACTTCATTTCAACCTGATATAGAATTCGACAGAACAGATTTTAATGACGGGCAGCTCCTCGCTTTTTACAGGGAATTGCTTAAGCCCAGGCTCATCGAAGAGAAAATGCTGGTGCTTTTACGCCAGGGTAAAATATCAAAATGGTTTAGCGGGATTGGCCAGGAGGCTATATCTATTGGTGTCACGCTTTCTCTTCAAAAAGACGAATACATCCTGCCCATGCACCGTAACCTGGGGGTTTTTACGGCCAGAGAAATCCCGTTGTACAGGTTATTTAGCCAATGGCAGGGAAAAGCTTCGGGTTTTACCAAAGGCCGGGATCGCAGTTTTCACTTTGGTACGCAGGAATATAAAATTGTGGGAATGATCTCCCATTTGGGGCCTCAATTGGGGGTTGCCGATGGTATCGCTCTTGCTCACAGGCTTCAAAAAGAGCAAAAAATCACTGCAGTTTTTACAGGCGAAGGCGGCACGAGTGAAGGGGATTTTCACGAAGCCCTAAATATTGCTTCGGTATGGCAGCTGCCGGTGATGTTTTGTGTAGAAAATAACGGCTATGGGCTTTCTACTCCCACTTCGCAGCAGTATAATTGCGAGAATATAGCCGATCGTGCTGTGGGTTATGGTATGGAATCTCATATTATTGACGGAAATAACATTTTAGAGGTCTACGGAAAGGTTTCCAGGTTGGCAGAAAGTATGCGAAAAGATCCGCGCCCCGTTTTACTGGAGTTCAAGACCTTTAGAATGAGGGGTCATGAAGAAGCCAGCGGAACAAAATATGTTCCTAATGACCTGATGCAGCAGTGGGCAATTAAAGATCCTGTAGATAACTTCCGGGAATTTTTATTAGCTGAAAAAATGCTTTCTGAAAATCTGGACAACCAATACAAAGCGGAAATCAAGCAGGAAATAGATGAAGATCTAAAAAAGGCAAATGCCGAAGCCGGTATAGATTTCAATGAAACTGAAGAGTTAAATGATGTGTATCAAGAGTTTCATTATGAAGAATTTACTCATTCCGAAGAAACAGAAGAGCTTAGGTTTATAGATGCTGTATCTCAGGGATTAAGGCAATCAATGCAGCGGCATGAAAACCTCGTGCTCATGGGGCAGGATATAGCTGAATATGGCGGTGTCTTTAAAATAACCGAAAATTTCGTCGAAGAGTTTGGGACCGAACGGGTGCGTAACACTCCAATTTGTGAGTCGGGGATAGTAGAAACCGCCATGGGGCTTTCTATCAAAGGAATGAAAGCGATGGTGGAGATGCAGTTCGCCGATTTTGTGAGTTCCGGGTTCAATCCTGTAGTGAATTACCTGGCAAAAGTACATTACCGCTGGAACCAGCAGGCCGATGTGGTGATTAGGATGCCTTGTGGTGCAGGTGTAGGAGCCGGCCCTTTCCACAGTCAGACGAACGAGGCCTGGTTTACCAAGACTCCGGGTTTAAAAGTGATTTATCCAGCTTTTCCTTATGATGCCAAAGGATTATTGAACACAGCTTTTAACGATCCCAATCCTGTACTTTTCTTTGAACACAAGGCGCTGTATCGCAGTATACGCCAGCAAGTGCCTAAAGATTACTATACCTTACCCTTTGGAAAAGCAGCTTTACTGCGCGAGGGCCGGGATGTAACAGTGATAAGCTTTGGCGCGGCGGTGCATTGGGCGCTGGAGACTCTCGACGCTCACCCCAATATAGATGCCGATCTTCTTGACTTAAGGAGCCTGCAGCCGCTGGATACTGAAGCCATATTTTCTTCAGTAAAGAAAACAGGAAAAGTAATTATCCTTCAGGAAGATAGTGTCTTCGGCGGAATAGGTTCTGATATTGCAGCCATGATCGCCCAGGAGTGTTTTGAAGCTCTCGATGCGTCGGTAATACGGGTGGGTAGCCTTGAAACCCCAATACCATTCTCAAAAGCGCTTGAAGAAGGCTACCTTCCAAAAAAGAGATTTGAGGAGAAAATTCTGGAGTTATTGAAGTATTAAGAAAGAATTGGCGGTAAGTTGATTTTGTTAGGATTTCTTTACAAAAAACTTGTTAAATAAGTAATAATCTTTTGTCTGCCGCAAGGTCTCAACGTAATTTAGAGATAACTAATCACTAAAACTTTAAATTATGATACGATTAATCGTTATCTTTTTAATCATTGCAATTATTGCCGCCATCTTTGGATTTGGAGGAATTGCTGAAGGAGCTGCCGATATTGCGCAGATCATCTTTTACATTTTCCTTGTTCTACTTGTAATCGCATTGATAAGTAGACTTTTTAGAAGATAATTGTAAAAAGCATCATCCAATGTCATAAAGGCTTTTTTTAGCCCTGGCATTGGATTTTTTTTGACTCAGTAAAAACAGAAGCATGAAAAAGATTGTTTTTTTAATTTTAAGTGTGGTTTTTCTTGCCTCCTGCGGTTCCAGCAAGGTGGCAAATGAAGCCAGGGCAACCATGAATGGCGACTGGCAGTTAACCAGTATTACTTACCCCGGGAACAGCCAGAATGTACAGGTTTCCCTTTTAAACGATGTCCCTGCCAGGTGTCTGGAAGGCAGTACATGGAACTTTATTTCGAATAATAACACAGGTTCTTATGTGGTTTCAGGGCTTAATTGTCCCTCAGAAACCGAATTCTTTATCTGGTCAATTGACGGGTCTAACGCCGCAATGGGTAATTATGACCTTATGTTTAAGCCTACCAATTCCGATCATAAATCGGTTACCGGTAATACGGGTTACAGGATCAACCTTACCCATCTTTCGGGCAGTCAAATGACCTGGGAACAAACAGTGTCTTTTGAAGGCAAACCGTTTACAATTAAAATGAACTTTAATAAATAATTGAGAATACTATGAAAATGAGACAAAACAGATTATTTGCTTTTTTATTTGCTGCCCTTACTATGTTCGTGGGTTGTGATGCTACAAGAAATGCCAATAACAAACAAAAAGGAACCGTTATAGGTGCCACAGGTGGTGCCGTACTTGGCGGGGTTGTGGGTAATAATGTAGGAGACGGGAATACCGCGCTGGGCGCCATTATTGGTGGTGTTGTAGGTGGTGCTGCCGGAGCTTATATTGGTAACCGAATGGATAAACAAGCTCAGGAAATTGAACAGGAGATCCCCGGAGCTGAAGTTGAAAGAGTTGGTGAAGGTATTAACGTGACCTTTGATGAAACCAGCGGTATTTATTTTGCTACAGAAAAATATGCCATTGAGGGGCAGTCTCGTGAGGCACTTCAAAAACTTGCCAACATTCTGCAGGAATACCCCGATACAAACATTTTAGTTGAAGGGCACACAGACAGTACCGGTAGTGATGCTTACAACCTAACGCTTTCTAAGAACAGGGCACAGGCTGTAACAAACTTCCTTACCAGCCAGGGAATTTCTGGCGGAAGGATCGACACCAAATGGTATGGTGAGTCTCAACCTAAGTACGACAATTCTACTGTAGAAGGACGTTCAAAGAACCGTAGAGTTGAGCTTGCAATCGTTGCCAACGAAGAGCTTAAAGAAGAAGCAAGAAGACAGGCCGGTAATTAAGAGTCCGGTTCAAAGTAAAAAAACCCGGTTTTTCCGGGTTTTTTTATATCAAATATTATCTGAAAAATGAGCAACCGAATCATCATCGCAGGGGGCGGACTCGCAGGTTTAACTGCCACCATTCACCTGGCTCAAAAAGGGCAAAAAATCACTCTTTTTGAGAAAGATACTTTTCCGCGCCATAAAGTGTGTGGGGAATATCTGTCCCGCGAGGTGATTCCTTATTTTGATGAGCTAAAAATCCCGTGGAGGGATCTAAATCCGAAAAAAATAGACAGGTTGCGTTACAGCACGCCTTCCGGAAAGGCTATGGACGTTGATTTACCTATGGGTGCGCTTGGCGTGAGCCGCTACGCCCTTGATAACCTGCTTTTTGAAACAGCTAAAGCCAACGGCGTGGAAGTTCTCCAGGAAAAGGTGCTGGAAATGACATTTTTGGAAGGTAAGTTTCGGGTAGTTTCTTCAAAAGCTGAATATACTGCAGATTATGTTTTTGGCAGCTTCGGAAAAAGATCGCTGCTTGATAAGAACCTGGAACGGAATTTTTTTAAAGAATCCGCACCTTGGGTCGCAGTCAAAAATCACTATCGGCTGAAGGATTTTCCTGATGACCTGGTAGGTTTGCACAACTTTAAAGGCGGTTACTGCGGACTCTCCCGAACCGAGAATGGAAATATCAATATGTGTTATCTCGCCACCTATGAGAGCTTTAAAAATTACAAAGATCCGGATAAATTCAATGAAAAAGTACTTCGGAAAAACCCCTTTTTAGATAGGTTTTTAGCCGAAGCTGTTCCGGTATTTGAAAAACCGCTCACTATCGCACAGATCTCCTTCAGCAAAAAAGAAGCAGTGAAAGATCACGTACTTATGCTGGGAGATGCCGCAGGGCTTATACATCCATTATGCGGTAATGGAATGGCCATAGCGATCCACAGCGCCAAAATAGCTTCCGAAGAATTTATAAAACATATTGATACTCGAAGCCATCGGCAGGAAATGGAAACTGCTTACAAACAGCGGTGGGAAAAAATATTCAGCAGGAGATTTAAAACCGCATCGCTGCTTCAAAAGGTGCTGTTAAGAGAAAACCTGGCAGAAATTTCTCAGGCTTTAATTTCTAGAGCTCCGTTCCTTTTGCCCAAAATCATAAAACAAACACATGGAGAACCTATAGCGTAATGGTGAACACCAAAGAAAGATCCAGCCAAAAAGAGATCATGGATGATCTTGAGATGCAGGGGGAAGAACTGGAAAAGACCCTGCAAGACCTCGACACTGTGAACCAGTGGTTAGGCGGCAATAAAATTACGGTAAAAGGGGTGGAGAAACTTCTTAAGAGTTGCTCTTACACAAAACCGGTAAAGATCATTGATGTGGGCTGTGGTAACGGCAGCATTCTTAAAGAAGTAGCAAAGTATGGGCGAAAGACCGGGCAAAAATTTGAACTGCTGGGAATTGATGCGAACAAGAACGCTATGGAGATTGCAGAGAAAAATTTAGCTGCTTATCCTGAAGTTTCTTTTAAAGGAATGGATGTTTTTTCGGAAGAATTTGCGCGGCAGGAAGCAGAAATAATTTTGTGTACCTTGACACTGCATCATTTTTCAGATGATCAAATAAAGGAATTAATGAAGCTTTTTACTCAAAAAGCCGGGCTGGGAATAGTTATTAATGATCTTAAAAGAAGCAGAAGAGCATACTACCTTTTTCAGGCTTTTTGTACGGCTTTTGGAATAAGGGAGATCAACCGCAAAGACGGGCTCACCTCTATTTTGAGAAGTTTCAAAAAAGAAGAGCTGCAGGCATTTGCAAAAGACCTGGCGGTGAGTCGGCAGGAGATCAACGAAAAATGGGCTTTTAGATATCAATGGATCTTATATAAATAATCATAAAGAATGAGTGTTAGAATAGCGACAGTAGCAAAACAACTTCCACCTTACTCGCGTGAGACCACAGAGGTAATTCCCTTTGTGGAGACCTGGCTTGATGGGCAGGAGGAAAGATACAGGAGAAAAGTGATCAAGATCTTTGAAGGAGCTGCTGTAGACAAGCGATATTCTATAATGGAGCCGTCGGAGGTTTTTACGGCGACTTCTTTTGAAGATAAGAACCGCATTTACAGCAGGGAGGTAAAAAAGCTGGGATCTGCTGTGCTAAAAAAGGGGCTGGAACAAGCCGGTTGGGAAGCCCATTCTGTCGACTTTATCATCACTGTGAGTTGCACCGGCATCATGATCCCTTCTTTAGATGCTTTTCTTATCAACGAACTGCAAATGAAGCAGGATATTACGAGGCTACCGGTGACCGAAATGGGGTGTGCCGCCGGGATTTCGGGAATGATCTACGCCAACAATTTTTTGAAAGCAAATCCGGGGAAAAGAGCTGCAGTTATTGCAGTTGAAAGCCCTACGGCTACTTTTCAGCTGGAAGATTTTTCGATGGCAAATATGGTGAGTGCTGCGATCTTTGGTGACGGCGCTGCCTGCGTGCTAATGTCTTCGGAAGAAGATGCGAAAGGTCCCAAAATAGTAGGGGAGGACATGTACCATTTCTTTGATGCTACTCACCTGATGGGTTTTGACCTCACCGATCCCGGACTAAAAATGGTACTCGACCCGGCTGTGCCTCAAACCATCGCCGATCATTTTCCTGAGATCATTCATCCTTTTCTTGAAAAGCACAATTCTTCCATTGAAAAAATAGATCACCTGATTTTTCATCCCGGCGGAAAAAAAATTGTGCAGACGGTTGAAGAACTTTTTGGTAAATTAGGTAAGAATATAGACGATACCAAGGAAGTGTTGCGGCTGTACGGCAATATGAGCAGCGCAACTGTTTTATATGTCCTGGAAAGATTTTTAAATTGCCCGACAGAAAAAGGGGAGCAGGGGCTTATGCTAAGCTTTGGCCCCGGATTTTCGGCTCAAAAAATACTTTTAGAATGGTAAAGGAATTTGAAGGAAAGAATTATTGGGCACTCGTACTTGGCGGAAGCAGCGGTCTTGGCTTTGCTTCGGCCAAAAAACTTGCCCGGCATGGTATGAACATTCTGGTGGTGCACCGCGATAGAAAGGACGACCTGCCCGAGATAAAATCGGCTTTTGATGAGATTCGGGAGCTGGGGGTGCAGCTGCATTCCTTTAACCGCGATGCCACCCGAAAAGACCGAAGGGAAGAGATAAAGCAGGAAATGCAGGAAATTCTTGGAGACTCTGGGAAAGTCCGCACCATGTTGCACAGCATTTCTAAAGGAAACCTGAAGTCTATGCTGGGGAAAGAACCAACCTTGCGCAACGACGATTTTCAACAGACCATAGACGCCATGGCCATTAGCCTGTACGACTGGACGAGGCTTATTTATGATGCCGGTTTGTTTGCAAAAGATGCAAGAATACTATCTTTTACCAGCGAAGGGAACATCAAGGCCTGGAAAGACTATGCAGCAGTGTCGGCAGCTAAAGTGGCTTTGGAGGCCATAACCCGCAGCATCGCCCTCGAGTTTGCACCGGAAGGTATTCGTGCAAACTGTATTCAGGCGGGCGTAACAGTTACGCGTTCCCTGGAATTAATTCCGGGTTATGAAACGCTGCGGCAACATGCGCTAAAAAGGAATCCCTTTAAACGGCTTACCACTCCGGGAGACGTAGCAAATGCAGTTTATTTGTTGAGTAAAGATGAAGCGAGCTGGATCACCGGTACCGTGATTCCGGTAAACGGAGGGGAACATCTTAAGTAAGTTGGCGTGATCAGTTGTCAGTTGGCAGTTTTTAACTTTTAACTTTGAATTTTGAACTTTGAATATCTTATAAATTTACTTCCTTATTCTGAACCTTTTCTGTTTGTTGATGAACTAAAAGAAGTGTCTGAAAATGGCATTTTAGGCACCTATACTTTTCAGAAAGATGCCGAATTTTACAGGGGGCACTTTAAAGATAATCCGGTGACTCCGGGAGTGATCCTTACCGAATGTATGGCACAAATTGGCGTAGTTTGCCTCGGAATTTTTCTGCTGAAGAATGAAGAGTTGGGAAGTTTTGGTGTGGCTTTATCAAATGCATCAATAGATTATTTTTTGCCGGTGCAGCCCGGGGAAAAAGTGACTGTAGTTTCTGAAAAGATCTATTTTAGGTTTAATAAGTTGAAGTGTAAAGTACAAATGTTTAATGCTGAAGAAAAGCTCGTATGCAGAGGGGAAATTTCAGGAATGATAAAAGCTGAATGAACAGAAGGGTAGTAATTACAGGTATGGGCGTGGCTGCGCCAAATGGTGTGGGCTTAGCCGCATTTTCTGAAGCGCTCAAGAACGGTAAAAGCGGAATTAGATTTCAGCCGGAACTGGAGCGCCTGAAGTTCAGGTGCCAGATTGCCGGGCAGCCTGAAATTCCGGAGGAAATGTTGCAGGAATATTTCACAAATCTGGAGCTTCGGGGGCTTAACAGCAGCGGCATCCTCTACGGAGTGATCTCGGGTGTTGATGCCTGGAAAGATGCCGGCTTACCGCTAGGCCCCGAAGCAGAAACAGATTGGGATAATGGGATCATTTTTGGAACCGGGATCCTGGGAGTTGATAAATTTCGCGAAGCGATCCATTTAATTGACGACAAAAACACCCGCAGTCTTGGCAGTACAAGTGTCATCCAAACCATGGCCAGCGGGATTAGTGCCTATCTCAACAGCAAGCTGGCTTGCGGTAACCAGGTCACCACGAATTCTTCGGCCTGTACTACAGGAACAGAAGCTATTCTAATGGCTGCTGACAGAATACGGGCTGGAAAGGCCAAACGTATCCTGGCAGGAAGTTGTAGCGACAGCGGCCCTTATGTGTGGGGCGGTTTTGATGCCATGAGGATCCTGCCACACCAGTACAATGACCATCCTGAAGCCGGATCCAGACCCATGAGCGAATCGGCGGCGGGTTTTGTTCCCGGGAGTGGGGCGGGAGCTTTGGTTGTTGAAGATCTGGAATCGGCGCTGGAGAGAGGCGCGAAGATCTATGCTGAAATTCTTGGAGGTCATATAAACAGTGGCGGACAAAGGAATAAAGGTTCTATGACGGCCCCGAATTCTGAAGGCGTAAAAAGATGTATCAAAAATGCCATTTTTGACGCCGGAGTAAGAGGTGACGAACTGGATGCCATAAACGGTCACCTCACCGCAACCTCAATGGATGCTACAGAAGTGAAAAACTGGAGTGAAGCCCTTGAGTTGAAAGGAATAGATTTCCCGTATATCAATAGTTTAAAAAGCCTGACAGGCCATTGCCTTAGCGCTGCCGGAAGTGTGGAAAGTGTAGCGAGTATTCTCCAGATCTCTGAAGATTTTATCTTCGGAAATCAAAACTCTGAAGACCTGCATCCGGAAATCGAAGAGATCACCAGCCGGGAAAAAGTTCCGCAGAAATCCCTTTTTAGAGAGGTAAATCTCGTGGCGAAAGCAAGTTTCGGGTTTGGAGATGTCAATGCCGTGGCAATTTTTAGTAAATTCAGATGATTTAAAAATTCAAATTACAAGCACCAAATCCAAAGGGGCTCAGGAAAGAATAATTAAAGACCTCACAGGTTTTTGAAACCTGTGAGGTCTGGATCAAAATTACAAGCACCAAATTCCAAGAATAGAAGAAAGTGGTCAGAAAACTTTGAACATTAAACTTTAAACTTTGAACCATAAGAAATGGAAACAAAAGAAATTATTTACTGCCTTAAAAAAATCGTGAAACCTTATGTACAGAATGATTTGGCATTTCAGGATTTTAGTAAGGATACAGATTTTATAAAAGACCTGGAGATCAATTCGGCTAACCTTGTAGACATAGTGCTTGATGTGGAAGATGAATTCAATATCGCCATTGATAATGATTCTATGGACAATATGCTCACAGTGAATGATGCTGTAGAGATCATCAAAACCAAACAGCGGGAAAAGTGATAGGGAATGATGTGGTTGACCTGGAACTGGCGGCGCGGCAAAGTAACTGGCGCCGGAAAGGTTTTTTAAACAAGGCCTTTTCATCATCAGAGCAGGAGCTTATCCACACATCAGTAAATCCCGATAAGAAGGTATGGCTTTTATGGAGCATGAAAGAAGCCGCATATAAAGCTCATCAACGGGAGCATGATTTACCACGCCAGCTTAACTGGCTGGCCCAAAAATGTGAAATTGCGGTACTCACTTTAAAAACTGCTTCAGGCGAAGTGGAAATTGAAAACCATACTTACCACACTACTTCAGAAATAACTTCAGATTACATCCTAACTTCCGCAGAAAAAAATAGAGGCTCAGGTGTCAAAAATGCCATTTTTAAAGCCTCTTCTTCCGAAGTAAAAGAGCAGCTTAAAAAAAGAGTTTCAGAAGAGTTTGCCCTTGAATATCGGGAAGTCCAGCTAATTAAAGACCGCTTTGGAATGCCTTTTTTGACAGGTAATGACAGTTTCTTCTTTAACCGGTTTTCATTGAGCGGGCACGGCAGATTCTACGCTTACAGCCTGTCGTTAATTAACTGTGAAACCACAGTTAAACACTCTTAAGGGCTTTGGACGATTTTGGGTGCAGTTGTATCTTTAATTGAATCCAAAAACCAGAACTAAATGAAGAGTGTAGATAAGAAGGAAGTTATTAGCAGCCAGTCGGCCGAATTTATTCAACAAGCTGAAGCGGGAAAATTTCATAAAATGATTCCCGATACTTTTATTATTAAAATGGAAAATGGTGCCCAGGGGTACGCTATAAGGCATTTGAACAGGCAGGATATGCTCCTTATAGATACTACGGCGCAGGGAGCCAAAGAAGGTATCAGGCACCTGGTAGAAGAAGGTTATAAGATCAAAGGGATCCTTGTGACCCATAAAGATGCGCTGCAAAAAACTTATGCGCCGCTTAAAGAAATTTCTGAAGATGCAGGGGGGGCACCTATTTTTAGCCATCCGGTTAATAATGCAAACCTCGATTTCAATGTGCGCGATATCAACTCCAAAAATGACATATTTAAGCACTTTTCAATAAACCTCACAGATTTCCCTTCAAAAACGGGCGAAACAGCGGTGATCTATTCTGAAATTAATGAAGGAATGATCTTCGCCGGAAATACTGTTGAAGCTACTCCTTATGACGCCGAAGGTGATGATATTAAGAGAGCCGATACAGGTAGTGAGAACAAGAATCGTGGCATGGGCGAGACCTGGAGGACTTACATGAAAGAATTTAGATACTTCTTTCCTTACAAAGGAAAACCAAAATTCAATCTTTCTGAAGGGCAGCAAAAAGACCTGATAGTGAAATTAGGAAATACCGGGGAAGGCGGAAGCAACCCAAACCTCTAGGAAACAGCACATAATAAAATAGTTGCCGCCACGGGTCTTTTGCAAAAGCCTTGTGGCGGTTTTTGATTGCAGGACGGGACTATTCCCTGAAGTATTTTCGCGTTGGCTTCAATTTTTAGGATCTAATGAGCCTTAAAAGTTCCGGCAAACGTATATGGAAGATGCTTTTCGGGTAGTCCTTTTCTATTTTAAAATAAAAGTTAAGAACCTGAACTATAAGATATTGTTAAACCACCCACCATTCCGTAGGAAATTTGATAATTTAAAAGGAATAAAATCTTCGAAAAATGTCTAAGCTTAACGTTACTCAAAAACTAATTAAAGAACATCTTCTGAAGGGCGAAATGTCGCCGGGAAAGGAGATAGGAATCAAAATAGACCAGGCTTTGCTGCAGGATGCTACAGGAACCCTGGTGCAACTGGAACTTGAGGCCATGGGGCTAGATCGCGCAAAGACTGAAGTCGCCGTACAGTACGTGGATCACAACCTGTTACAAACCGACTTTAAAAATGCCGATGATCACGCTTTCTTGCTATCGGCGTCGCAAAAATTCGGCATCTGGTACAGCAGGCCGGGAAATGGAGTGAGCCACCCTGTACATATGGAACGTTTTGGAAAACCCGGAAAGACCATGGTAGGATCAGATTCCCACACGCCCGCAGCCGGATCTCTGGGAATGCTTGCTATAGGAACAGGCGGCCTTGATGTGGCTGCAGCAATTGCGGGCCAACCTTATTTTGTAAAAATGCCACAGGTAATGGGAGTAAAGCTCACCGGAAAAATGCCCGACTGGGTGAGTGCTAAAGATGTGATCCTGGAGATGCTTCGCCGGTATGATGTGAAAGGTGGAGTAGGGAAGGTGATAGAATATTATGGTCCCGGCCTGGCAGAATTGAGCGCTATGGACAGGCATGTGATTGCCAATATGGGAGCCGAATTGGGTGCAACAACCACAGTATTCCCAAGTGATGAGATGACCAGGAAATTTCTGAAAAGTCAGGGCAGGGAAGAAGACTGGATCGAACTGGTTGCCGATGAAGGTTGCTCTTACGACCTGGAAGACGAAATTGTACTGGACGATCTAATTCCGCTTATAGCCAAACCAACCAGCCCCGGGAACGTTGTTCCTGTAAGAGAGGTAGAAGGTATGGAAATAGGGCAGGTGGTGATAGGATCATCGGCGAATCCCGGAGTGCGGGATTTTTGGGTGGCAGGAGCTATTGTAGACGGTAAGGCTACAAAGGAAGAAGTGTCTTTTGATGTTAATCCCACTTCCAGGCAGGTAATACAGAATTTAATTGCCAATAAAGGTTTTGAAAAACTCATTGCAGCAGGAGCGAGATTCCATCAATCGGGTTGTATGGGTTGTATAGGTATGGGGCAGGCGCCGGCGTCAGATACCATTAGTTTACGAACCATGCCGCGGAATTTCCCGAGCCGTTCGGGAACTGAAGATGACCAGGTATATTTGTGTAGTCCAGAAACTGCAGCGGCTTCAGCATTAACAGGAAAGATCACAGATCCGCGTGACCTTGAGAAGCTTTACGGTATGAAGTATCCCAAATATGAATTTCCCGAAAAAGAGCTTATCAATACCATGATGCTGGTTGCACCGGCAGAAGATGGATCGCAGGTAGAGCTTAAAAAAGGGCCTAACATTAAGTCTTTACCATATATTGAGCCGTTAAGAGAGGCCTGTGATGTACCTGTTTTGCTGAAAATGGGCGATAACATCTCTACCGATGAGATCTTAAGAGCAGGGGCAGAAGTACTTCCTTTTAGAAGTAATCTACCCGAAATAAGCAAGTTCTCGTACTCGGTAATTGATGATACTTTTTACGACAGGGCGCAAAAAGCAAAAGAAAGTCATGGCGGACATATAGTGGTTGCCAGGGACAATTACGCACAGGGGTCGAGCCGGGAACATGCGGCACTTGCACCAAAATATCTTGGGCAAATCGCGGTGATCGCAAATTCTTATGCCCGAATTGCCTGGCAAAACCTGGTGAACTTCGGAATATTGCCATTAGAATTCATTGATATTGCCGACTACGACAAGATTGAGCAGGGAGATGAAGTAAGCCTTTTAAATTTGCGTGAAGACGTGAAGAACAGGAACAATATTCGGGTGGTGATCAATAAGAAAAATGGCCAGAATATAGAAATTGAGACCAGGCACAGCATGAGTGACAGGCAAATCCAGGTGCTGCTTAAAGGTGGAATCATTAATGAGTTTAAGGAACAACTCAAAAACCGGGAGGTGAACGCCGTAAAAGAAAATACAGTTACCGATAATCCCAGAAAGCAGGTAAAGTAAAAAAAAGAAATTGCTGAATTGAAAAGCCCGGTTGTTGACCGGGCTTCTTATATTTTAATCCTGTTGTTCAAGATGCCGGACATGCACTTCCATACCAATATCTTCAGAGAATTGTACTACAGAACTTAAGATATCTTCGCGTGTGTTGGGTAAGCTAATAACTTCTATGGATAAAATTTCTTTTAAGTTTCCGGTGAAGTGGAGGGTTAGGAATTTATTTGGCCGGCCGGAAATCCTGGCCAGCATTTCGGGATCTAAACCTTTAGAAGTAGTCACAAAAATGGCATTTTTGGGAGCTGTTTTTTGAAGTTCCCTGTAAAAGTTCCTTTTGGCTGCAAGATCTTCAGCAACAGCCTCTATGATTAAATGGGCATTACCAGCCGCTTCTGTAATATCCATAGAATAGGCAATATTGGCCAGTGCAGCTTCTACATTTTCTTTTGAGGCCTCGAAGTTTTGCTCATAATAATCGGCAAATTCCCGAAACCGGGTTCGGGCTTCTTCCAATAGTCCATAATCACGGTCATATACAGTTACATCAATGTTTTGGTAGGCAATGTGGAAAGCTAACCGTGCTCCAAACTTTCCGGCCCCAAATACAGTTAATTTTTCAATGTTCATAGCAGTTCGATTTGTCCTCTAAAGGCCCCCGTTTACAGACCTTAATGTCCTGTTTATATTTCTTAAATGCTGTCAAGAGAATATTAATTTCAGCATATTTGAGAAGACTTTAACTTTACAACAAAAGGATTAGAAGGAATACAAAAAATTGGCTATGAACCTTTAAAATTTTGTATTTTAATTTTAAAAAATAAATGTAATTATGAAAAGACGGTTTTTATTGCTATTTCTGGCTTTAATATTGGTTGCCTGTGGTAGCTCGAACAGGAGTAGTGAAACTTCGGCTGAATACAGACAAATGTTGGAGAAGGTGCAAAATCTTGATTTTAAGATCGAAAATGATTGGGCAAATCCTGCTAAATATAGTAGAGTCAATCTTATTGGAAACCCAAACCACATTACCTTTGAAGAAGATAGTGTAGAAGTATTTTTACCTTTCTTTGGAGAAAGGCAGTTTGGGGGTGGTTATGGTTCTTCAGGAGCAATTGAATACGATGGGCCTTTAAAAGATTTGGAAATCGAGGAGAAACCAGGAAAGAATCAGGTTCGGATCTTTTTCCGCGGAAATAATGAAAGTGAGAACATGGATTTTAGAATAATTATTTTTTCGAATGGGAATACGAACACATCAGTAACATCTTCACAAAGGGATCAGATAAGTTACGACGGCCAGATTGTAAAGAAAGATCCTGAATGATTTTTATTTAAGTCGGTAAGACTAAAATAAAGAAATTTAAAGGCATAACACTGCACACAATTATAATTAATAGAAACGGGAGGAATAGGGAAAAGAGGTGAAATAATATATTTCTTAAATATTCTATTTTACATAATATAAATTATAGTGCAATTATATAACTGGGAAGTTTATAGGAAACTGGAAATATTTCTGCCTTGTCCAGGTACAACGGCCTTTAGTAAACGACGCCACATCATGATGAGTAAATGGCAATTGCTCCAATCAAAGAGCTAACGGGAACTCCGCTATCATTTTAAGATTGAAGTATTACAAATACCTTCATGGACAAATAATATAATGTCCGTAAAACTCCCTTGTGAATAAAATGACTTCATTGGATTATTTATAGTTCCTAAAAAAGAACTAATTTATCCGCACTAACCGATATTGTATAAACATGGAAAACAAATTATTAAAAATGTCTTCTATTCTTATATTTTCTGTGGTCACCGGAATTAATGGAATTCAGGCTCAGGAAATTACAGGAACCTGGGAAGGAAAATTAAACGTTCAGGGAACTGAATTACCGCTTAAATTCGACATCACAAAAGAAAACGACTCTCTTTCGGGCACTATGGATAGCCCATTACAGGGGGCATTTGGTTTACCTCTCGATAAGGTTGAGCTCGAAAATAATCAGATGGTCCTCTCCTATTCAAAAATTGGGGCTACTTATACCGGTACCCTTGAGGGGGAAACTATAAATGGTACCTTTAAACAGGCGGGACAGGAATTTCCACTGGTGCTCAACAAGGTAGAGAAAACTGTTCCCGGGGACCCTACCCTGCCTTCTTCAGAAAAAGAACTGGAGCAGCTGTCGGCTTACGACCAGGGGAACTACAAATATGATGTGAAAGACTACTTTGCCAAACCAAAGGCGAGTTCTTTTCAATTTTCACCCGATGGCAAGTATATGTCGTACCGGGAAAAAGATGAAAATGCGAAGAACCATGTCTTTGTAAAAAACCTGGAAACAAATGAGATCACCCGGGCAATTGTTGAGGAGGATGAATTGGTTCGGGGCTATGGCTGGGCTAATGAAGACAGGTTACTCTATGTGATGGATAAAGGCGGAAACGAGAATTATCATTTGTATGCAGCAGATGTAGATGGCTCCAATACCATGGATCTCACCCCTTTTGAAGGTGTTCAAACCCAAATCCTCGATCTTTTAAAAGATGACAAAAATTACGTTATCGTCTCCATGAACAAAGAGAATGCGCAGGTTTTTGAACCTTACAAGGTTAACATCGAGACAGGTGACCTTGAAAAGCTTTACAGCAATGATGATATCGCAAATCCTATCATGAACTACCTCTTTGATAAAGATGGTACATTGAGAGGCTTTGTACGTCTACGTGAAGGTGTTAATATGGATCTTTACTACAAAAAAGATGTGGATAGTAAGGAGTTTGAAATAGTTAAGCAAATCAACTGGAAAGACACTTTTAATCCGACTTTAAATTACGCCACAGATTATCCACATGATGCCTATGTGGTTTCAAACCTTGAAACCGACAAAAACACAGTTTACCTGTATGACCTTAAGGAAGATAAGGTGATCAAAAAGTTGTTTACAAACGACAATTATGATATTTCAGGAGTTTCCCTTTCACGTCACCGTAATTATGAACTCGATTACTACACTTTTGAAGGGGAAAAGCGGGAAATTGTTCCCATTAGCGACTACTATAAAAAACTGCACAACCGAATCACCAGCGAATTTCCCGATAAGCAGTACTCAATAGCCGACAAAACCGATGACGAATCAAAATACCTGGTTTTTCTACAAAGTGATAAATTGTATGGCGAATATTGGTCTTATGATGTAGCCCAGGATAATTTTGAACTGCTGTACAACCTTATGCCCCAGCTCAAGGCAGAAGATATGGCCGAAATGAGGCCAATTACCTTTACAAGCCGGGATGGCAAAACCATACACGGTTACATTACGCTCCCAAAAGCTGCTGTTGACGGTAAAAAGGTGCCCGTAATTGTCAATCCTCACGGGGGTCCGCAGGGAATAAGGGATTCCTGGGGCTTTAATCCCGAGGCGCAATTGTTTGCCAGCCGTGGCTACGCAACCCTGCAGGTGAACTTCAGGATCTCGGGTGGTTACGGTCGTGAATTTATGGAATCAGGTTTTAAACAAATCGGAAGAAAAGCCATGGATGACGTGGAAGATGGATTAAAATACGTCATTGCGCAGGGCTGGGTAGATCCCGATAAGGCCGCTATTTATGGCGGTAGCCACGGTGGATATGCCGTTTTAAGAGGTCTTACCAAAACTCCCGATCTCTACGCTGCGGGTGTGGATTATGTTGGGGTTTCTAACCTTTTCACCTTTATGGAAACCATTCCTCCTTACTGGAAGCCTTATGAGAAGATTTTGAGGGAAATCTGGTATGACGAAAATGTGCCTGAAGAAAAAGCCATTATGGATGAAGTTTCGCCCGTGTTCCACATAGACAAGATCAAGAAGCCTTTGTTCGTGGTACAGGGTGCCAATGATCCGCGGGTTAACATTGATGAGTCAGACCAGATTGTGAGAGCGCTTCGGGCTAAAGGTGTAGACGTTCCCTACATGGTGAAATATGGTGAAGGCCACGGCTTCGGAAAAGAAGAAAACCGGATTGACCTTTATGAGGCCATGATGGGCTTTTATGCCAAGCATCTAAAAGATGAGGAACTGCAACCACAGTTCAGGGATTAAGTACGATTTATTCCCAAAGCAGCCTCTCAAAAATGCCATTTTTGAGAGGCTGCTTTTTTGTTCACATACCTCTTACATCGGGAAAATTATTTTGTCTTGCTGCCAACCACATCCCGAATGATCTTAAGATGATGTTCAGTATGGATTACAAGGAACTTTGCCGTTTCATCCCTTTTGATGTGCCCAAAATATGGATGCTCAAAAAAGGCTTTTTTAGGCAGCTTTGAAATCCCGGTGATCTTACGGCTGACTTTGAATATTTGATCCCGCAGCTCTTCTTCGGAAATATTATCTTCCGGAATTACCTTTTTTGGGGCCCGGGCTTTCCCCCTGGGAATTTTTCCTGTGAGATAAACCAGTTCCTTTTTCCAGCTGAAGGTCTTTCTATATTGAGCAGGATCTGATATATCAAGAGAACTAAGAATAGAATGTATCACTTTTAAACTATGTGCGAGGTGCCAGCCTACCGGTGCTTTAGAAATTTCAGGATTTTTCTGAGTCTTAAACGCTATGTAGGTTTTCATTTCTTCTAATTGCCCCTGTAATTCTTCTGCTTTCATTAATTGTACATTATATTTTTTAAAAGTAAGTAAAATTACCGAGGCTCTTAATAAGCCCTCATTTTCAATAGAATATCAACCTTAATTATTCCCTTTTCTTCTGAAAATAAGGTTTGTATATTTTTCAGAAAGCCACATAAAACCATGGGGTAGTTGCCTGTTATTCAGGTGAATTAAATATAAAAAGTTGAAAAGAAATTGTTTTTAGAATTTAATACTTCACCTCTTAATTTTTTAAACTGTTATTGTACCAGTTCCTTAGTGGTCAATTGATCCTGAATGTTAGCAGGAACGGGCTGATATCCGTTAAAACTGGTACTAAAGGTGGCTCTTCCTTTTGTAAGGGATCTAAGTTCGGTTGAGAATCCAAATAATTCAGTTTCGGGCGCCACGCATTTTAAAACCTGGTAATGGTCTGCACTTTCTATTCCCTGAATAATGGAACGCCTGCTTTGTAACTCGGTCATAACATTGCCCACCATTTCTTCGGGCACCTTCAGTGTGAGATCAAGAGCAGGTTCCAGTAGTTTGGGATCTGCATCCAAAAATGCCTTTTTAAAGGCATGAGCCCCAGCAATTTTAAAAGAAATATCATTGGAATCTACACTGTGCATTTTTCCGTCATAGACCATAGCACGTACATCCCTGATGTATGAACCTGTTAAAGGCCCTTCTTCCATTACTTCAATGATCCCTTTCATTACCGATGGAAGGTAGCGTTGATCTATCACCCCCCCAACAATGCAGTTATAGAACACCAGTTTTCCACCCCACGGAAGATCGATCTCTTCTTTTCCTCTGATGTTAAAACCTTCAGGTTCGGGCATATTCTCCTCCCAGGGTTCGATCTTTAGATGTACTTCTGCAAACTGCCCAGAACCACCAGATTGTTTCTTGTGCCTGTAGTTTGAAGCCGAAGAACGCTGAATGGTCTCTCTAAAAGCAATTTTCGGTTTTTCAAAACTGGCTTCCACACCATAAATATTTTTAAGCAGCCAGTCTATAGTAGCTAGATGAAGTTCGCCCTGGCAGGATAGTATCAACTGTCTGGATTCATTGGAAAAAGAAATATCTACGGTGGGATCCTGACTGTGTATCTTTTTTAATGCCTCGCTCAGCTTTTCCTCATCTTTTGTATTTACTGCCGCTACAGCCCTCTTTATCCGTGGTTGCGGATAATTTATCGGCTTTATCGTAATTCCTTCTTCCGAAGCAGCAAGAGTGTCATTTGTTTCGGTATGCTTCAGTTTTAAAGTGGCTCCTATATCGCCTACCACCAGCTTTTGAATAGGATTTCTTTCTTTACCATCCATAATAAAAAGCTGGTTGAGAACTTCTGTTTCTCCGTTTCTGGAGTTCACCAGCTTATCATTTACTTTCACTTCCCCCCTTTTTACTTTAAAAAAGGTTACCTGGCCCAGGTTTGGTTGATGTACTGTTTTAAAAACAAAAAGCACAGGGGAATCTGCCCTTTTTGGAGAGATTTCTTTTCCTTCTACACTTATTTCGGGTTTAAGATCTATTGCTGCGGGGGCCACATTATCAATAAAGCCCATGAGTCTTCCACTTCCCATATCATTTAATGCAGAGGTGCAGAAGACCGGGAAAAGGTCATAATTAAGCATACCGGCCCTTATTCCTTTTCGCATTTCATCTTCGTTAAGTGTGCCCTTTTCAAAGAATAATTCCATTAATTCCTCGTCATTTTCAGCCGCTTTTTCTACTAATTCATTGTGCAGGGCAAGAGCTGTGGATTGTTGATCTTCAGGAATAGGAAATTTTTCGGGTTTTCCTCCTTCCGAAGAAAATTTATACATTTTCATCTTGAGCACGTCAATAATACATTGAGCCCCGTCTTTTATCAACGGATACTGGATTTTAACTGCCCCATTACCCACCAGGCTTTTTACGCTGTTAAAGCTACTCTCAAAATTAAGCCCCGGATGGTCAATCTGATTGATTACAAACACAGTTGGCTTGTGGTAGCCCTTAATGTAGTTCCAGATAATCTCTGTGCCAACTTCTACACCATACTGGCCGTTAAGAACAGTAACTATGGTATCTGCCACTCTAATGGAAGAAATGATCTCCCCAATATAATCATCAAGTCCCGGAGTATCTATGATGTTGATCTTGTAGTTACGCCATTCGGTATGTAGCGGGGTAGCAAAGATCGAGTTTTCTTTTTCGTGTTCAATGTCATGATAATCTGATACTGTATTTTTAGCTTCTACAGTACCCCGCCTGTTTATTAAGCCGGCTTCAAATAACATAGTCTCTGCCAAAGTAGTCTTACCGCTGTTATGAGCGCCAACAAGAACTACATTTTTGATGTGTTTTTCATCGTAAATTTTCATCTTTTAAGATTTTAATGAAACAAGAAGGAAAGAGAATGAGAGAATTCCGGTGAAAATTTTGAAGAAGAGCATGACGATTACACATTTGTCCCGGATTTCGATACTAAAATTTACTCCTTTAAATTTATTGTTTTCCTGTCTTATTTTTTCAGAAAAAATGAGTTTTTTAGCTTTTACATGATAAATATCATAAATAATGGTCTTTATTAAGCCTGAACCTATAATTGAGTAGTTTTAGCAATTCGTTCTTCTTTGTAACGTTTCACTAAATGACAAGTCTTATTTATAAATTAAAAACTTAATGAAAAAAATAGTCTATGCTCTGGCGATATCAGCTTTCGCGCTGGGATGCAAAACTTCACAATCTACAATTTCTGAAAAAGAACCTGTTCTTGCCACTTTAGACCTGGTTAATGTAAAAGATGACAAGGTCATGGTGACTGTAGACCCCGGCAAAATAAATACCGAAACCATAATTTTCTACATTCCTAAAATGGTGCCCGGCACCTACTCTACTTCCAATTATGGCGCCTATGCCGAAGATCTCAAGGCTTATGATCACAAAGGAAATGAATTGCCTGTAACGGTTTATGACGAGAACAGCTGGGGCATTTCAAACGCCACCAGGCTTGATAAAGTAACCTACTGGATGAATGATACTTTTGACGTTTCAGGGGAAGGTGGCATATATTCTATGGCCGGAACAAACATCAATGAAGGAAAAAACTTTCTTCTGAATCTTCACGGCTTTGTAGGGTACTTTAATGATCTTACCGAAGAACCTTATCAACTGGAGATCATTAGAGCAAACGATCTTTATGCAGGAAGTGCTTTTGATCTTGCTCAATCTTCAGAAATTAAGCCGGGAGTAACTAAGGATATCTTTCGTGCCAGCCGGTATTTTGCAGTGACCGATAACCCTATCATGTACGCGGCACCAGATACTGTGAGCTTTAAAGTAGATCAAATGGATGTGCTGTTGCACGTGTACTCGCCTACAAAGAAGTTCAATGCACAGGATTTTAAACCTGGAATGGAAAAAATGATCACGGCACAAAAAGATTTTCTGGGCGAGATTGATGATACCAACAAGTATGCGATTCTCCTTTACCTTTCAGCCACCCCTGGTGATGGCGATGCTGCCAGGTTTGGAGCGCTTGAACACCACACCTCTACTGTTGTGGTTATGCCTGAAGAAATGGAAAAAGAAAGCCTTGACGAGTCTCTTAAAGATATAGTTTCTCATGAATTCTTCCATATTTTGACCCCGCTGGGAGTACATTCTAAAGAAGTTCATTATTTTGATTACAACGATCCGCAAATGTCAAGGCATCTGTGGCTTTACGAAGGGGTTACCGAATATTTTGCAAACCTTTTCCAGGTAAAGCAGAAGCTTATTTCAAACCAGGATTTCTACGATAGGATACAGGAAAAGATAGCGGTATCTCAAAGGTTTGACGACAGTATGTCTTTTACTGAGATGAGTCGTAATATTCTGGAAGATGAATATAAAGACAGCTATTATAACGTTTATCAAAAAGGAGCTCTTATTGGAATGGCCCTGGATATAAGGTTGCGCGAATTGAGCAATGGAGAAATGGGGCTGCTTGATCTTATGAAGCAACTTACCACAATGTATGGTAAGGATAAACCTTTTGAAGATGAAGAACTATTCCCGGTTATTACTGAACTTACTTATCCCGAAATTGGAGAATTCCTGAACACTTATGTGAGCGGCACAACGCCTATTCCCTATGATCAATTCTTTACAAGAGTAGGCCTGGAAATGCGGCAGGGACAGGTTGCTGTAGATTATTTCTTAAAAGATCCTTCTACCCCATTTATTACAGTAAATGAAAATGGAGAGATTGTACTACGTGATGATGTGGAATTAAGCACCTTTTTTGAAGAATTGGATCTTATGGGCGGAGATGTGATAAAATCTGTCAACGGGAAGACCTATAATGTTCAAAACGTATATGATCTTATTGGAGATGCTGCAAAATGGTCTGTTGGTGATGCTATAGAATTTGTTGTGGAACGAGGTGGTGAAGAACTGAAAATCGAAGGCAAAGTAGTGGAACCCATGTCTACAGGTAAACGCCTTGTAGAGATCATGAACCCTAACGGGGAACAAATGGAGTTACGCCACAGCTGGTTAAAATCATAAAAACAGAAAGAGCGACAGTAAATATTTACTGCCGCTCTTTTATACCTTCCAAAAAAGGGATTTTTTTAAATCTTTTTTACTCTTACAGCATTCATTCCTCTTGGTCCTTTTTCCAGTTCAAAAGTTACTTTGTCATTTTCGTCGATCTCATCTATAAGACCTGTAACGTGTACAAAATACTTTTCCTGGGTGGTGCTGTCAAGAATAAAACCAAAGCCTTTGGAGTGATCAAAGAAAGAAACTTTCCCTTCTTTACTAAAATCGTTTTCTTCGTCTGAATCTTCTTTTTTCGGAATTCCAATTTCAATGCTTTCAGCGTCAACTTCGATTTTTTGAGAAGGATCTGGCGGGGTCTCCGTTAGATTTCCAAATTCATCTACATACGCAAATTCAGAGACAGAATCTCCACTTGCTTTTCTCTCTTCCTTCTTTTTCTTTTTCTCTTCGCGCTTTTTCAAGCGTTTCTTTTCTTTTTCGATCTTGTTGTACGTCTGTTGTGATTTTGCCATTAGCGGTTTAATTGGATTTTAAAATTGAATATAAAATTTTTAGGTGAAGTTTAAAAACAAAATTGGAAAAATTGGAGAAGAAGATTACCAGTATTTTTCAAAACTCGCACTAGGACACAAAGTTATCATTTCTTTTTGTTTTTTAAGCATAAGAAATAATTCAAAGTCTTAGATTTCTCAATTAGCTTTGTCCTTTACCGGTACCAGATAAACCGGTATCTCTGTTTTCTCCAGTATCTTTTCGGCTACTGTGCCCAGAAAAAGTTTTTCGAGAACCGAATGGCTGTGGGTGCCCATAACCAGTAAACTAGCTCCCCACTCTTCGGCGTAACTAAGAATAGTTTTAGCCGTGGGACCTTCGGCTATATGGGTTTTTACCTGCCGGTCGTTTAAATGCTTCTTCGCACTATTCATAAATTCTTCTGCTATGTTCTTCATTTCCATCGCTACATCAAGGTCAGGCCCCATGCCTGAATAGCCGTCGTACCCCATAAAAGTAGGATACTGTGTTCCGTAGAAACCTACATCATCAAGTACATGTAATAAACATACTTCGGCATTGAGATTTTGTGCCAGTTCATATCCTTTTTGTGCTACTTTCTCTGAGACGGGATTATAATCTATCGCAATAAGAACTTTTTTCATAGTAATTGATTTTCTCTCTAATTTACAAAAAATACTATTCATTTCGTTCCTTATTTCCTTGTAATAGCCTGTATTATTGCTGCTTCAGCTTAAAGTTTGTTAGGTTTTTGTTTAGTTCGTGTTAAACCTGAAGGCCGGTTTAAATGAAAATTTATATTAGTTACTACCTGAAAAATTTTAAATAACACAATGGCAGAAAAAGAACTAAAAAGAAGTCTGGGATTTTGGGATGTGCTCATGTTTGGCGTGGGCGGAATTGTAGGTGCAGGTATCTATGCGATTATAGGTAAAGCTGCCGGTCTTAGTGGCAATATGTTGTGGCTGAGTTTTGTAATAGCAGCCACAGTGGCGCTGCTCACAGGACTTTCATACGCCGAATTTGTAAGTAGATATCCCGATTCTGGTGGAAGTTTTGAATACATGAAACAGGGACTGGGGAAAAAAACGGCTTTTTCGATGTCTATTTTTATAGTGTTTACAGGAATCGTAGCTGCTGCAGCCATAGCCATAAGTTTTGCAGATTACTTAAGCCGACTTGTAGATGTTCCTAATTGGATCCTGATAATTGGCATTATACTCTTAATGGGATTTTTCAACATTATTGGTGCAAAGTACAGTTCCTATTTTAATGCATTTGCCACAATAGTGACATTAATAGGATTGGCAGCAGTGGTCGTGGTGAGTATTCCTGAATTTGGCACTACTCCTCTCCTGGAAACTAACAGCGGCGGGTGGACCAGCCTTTTTGCCGGTGGCGCCCTCATCTTTTTTAGTTATATAGGTTTTGAAGACCTTGTGAAAATGGCCGAAGAGACAAAGAACCCAAAAGAGAATATGCCAAAGGCTGTGATCATGAGCGGCCTTATTGTACTCCTGGTTTACGTGTTGATCGCAATTAGCTCTGTAAGTGTGCTCGACTGGAAGCAGTTATCAAATTCTAACGGACCTTTGGCCGCAGTTATTGAAGCAAAACTGGGAGCATGGGCCGCAACATCTCTGGTGATCATAGCGCTCTTTGCTACCAGTAAAACTATTTTGAGTAATATATTGGGCACGTCAAGGCTGCTTTACGATGTGGCCAGAGACAGTGATAAATCCTGGCTCAAAAAGTTCACCACTATTTCGGGAATTGGGAATGCCCCAAATTATGCAATTATTGCCATTAGTTTAGTGGCCATAGGATTTGGGTTGATTGGAAACCTTAAGGTAGTTGCAAGCATTAGCAATATCTTTATTTTTATTGTTTTCGCAATGGTGAATATTGCCTTATTGAACCTAAGGCATAAAAAACGAAAAGAGAAAGATCAAAAACCCCCGTTCTATATAAAATTCAACGTAAAAAATATTCCTATCCCCACAGTCTTAGCCCTTATTTCTATCCTGGTACTGTTTGGTTTTAACATTTACAACCTATTTCAGGGAAATCTTTAGTAAGCCCTATTGCTTTACCACCACCAGGTTTGCTTTAGAACCTGTAAGAAGGTTCCATTCCTTTCTTATCACTTCCTTCCCCTGATCGTCATAGACGCGGAGTTCGGCGGTGTTTGGACCACTTGTACCCTGATTAAGAGCTTCAAATTCAATATTGTTGAGACCGCTGTCCAGTTTCACCATTATTGGAGTGTAGGTTGCGCCAAGAGACATATTCCTGTTAATCACTACCCCGTTCACAGAGATCTTTACCTTGTCGCCGTCTACATATTCATGGTCACGGCAGTATAATTCCACAAAAACTCCTGTAGTTTTAAAATCTCCCAAATATTGATCTCTTCGGAATTCTTCAAGAGCCTCTTTATCTTTAGTAAACGCTTTGGGAGTAAAGTCTTTGCCTTTAAAGGTCATGAGTCCATTTTGATCTGTTCTCATGTTGAAAGATTTTTCTTCTTTTTTTCCCAGTTTCATGGCTTCACTTTCGGTTGCCAAAATTCCCTTTTTTGAGCTAAGGCTGTGATTCCCTGAAGATCTTTTTAAAGATGATGATTCACTTCCGGTTTTGGGAGCCATAAGTTCTCCCGGAGCTTTTGTGGGAGCTGTAGGATTATCAATTTGAGCCTGACTCACATGAAAGGCCAGACAGAAAACAAGTAATAATAGTTTTTTCATCTCCGGTATATTCTTCAGCATTCAAATATCAAAAACTTAACCAAAAATAGAAGTATATCAACTTTCTATAATTGTGCCCACTAAAATTTAACGGCATTTTAACCGCCAAAGATGGGGTAAAAATAAGATTATCTGTAATTTAAAATAAAATTATAATTATGACAAAGAAAGAAGAACAACCTAAAAATAACCGGGAAGATATGACCCGCGATAAAGGAAGTAATTATAACCCGGACATTACCCCCGAAGATAAAAATGTGCTTAACAACCAGAGCCAGGATCAAAAAAAGGGAGATTACTTTAAAGACAGGGAAGAGCCAATAGACTATGCGGGCGAAGATCTCGACGTTCCTGGTGAGGATGACCGAAAATTCAACCCCACAACAAATAAACCACAGGACGTGGAACAGGAAAGAAAGCCTAAGGATTCGGCCAACTCAAATGACAATATAGCATCACAAACCGATACCGTGTACAAAGGAGAAAAAGCCGAGAAGTACCAGGATCCTTCAAAAAAAACCAGGAACGATTCAGATAAATAAAGTTGAAAGGCTGTTTAAAAAGTTCTTGTTCCATGCTTCGGAAGACATTTCAGGATCTGTTATTTTCTTTTGAAATACAGAAACACCTGAAATAATTTCAGCTTTATGAGTATAGCTTTTTAGACAGCCTCTTTCTATTAACAGTTCTCTTTATACTGGATATGCCGGCTTATATCTATCACATAAGAGGTAATGCCCGAAAGACGAAGTTTTTCCCCACCTTCAGCAAATTTATAAATATCACAAAATCCGTAGTGTTTCTTCTGGCCCAGCCTGTTCCTACTCACTACCACTCCCCTAACAATTCCGTGTAGGTTGTCTAAAAAGACATTTTGAACATCGATTTCTACAGGAGGCATTTCTTTCATACGATCAAGCACTTCCTTAAATTCAGCTTTACCCGAAATATCTTTCTCCCCTACAATTTCCCAATAGATATCGTCAGTAATACGCTCCATAAAAAATTGTTCATCCCAATTCTCGTAGGCGTTGTTCACCTCCCTTAAAAATTTTTCTTTTTCAGTCATTTTAAACACGATTAAATTAAAAATGATTGTAAATCAATGGAATATGAATCTAAATATACAATAAAAAACCTTTGTTTGAATCAGGTAACCACGCAGTAACCTGTAGAAGGCACAATGGCTTATTAAAAAAGACTTTAGAGAAAATGCCGCAGAAAAATCCTGTCTCAAAATCCCCTTTTTCAAACCTTATAAAATGAAAGGATTTGGTGTAAAAATTTATAACTTTGGCTTCCTTCATACAGATACCAATTTTATGCACGTTCATCATCTACTCGAAAAGAATTCTATCGCCAATACATTTGTTGCTCAACTTCGGAATGTAAATATTCAAACCGACAGGCTTCGCTTCAGAAGGAATATTGAAAGATTAGGAGAGATCCTTGGATATGAACTTAGTAAGAACCTGAAGTTTCAGGAAGAGGAAATTCAAACGCCTCTGGGAACAGCCAATGTGCCCCTGCACAAGGAAGAGCTGGTAATTTGCTCCATTCTTAGAGCTGGCCTGCCACTTCATACCGGCCTTCTCAACTATTTTGATGCTGCAGATAATTCCTTTATTTCAGCTTATCGCCATCATCCTAATGATGATGAAGAATTTGAGATCCTGGTAGAATATCTTGCCTCCCCTTCACTTGAAGGAAAAACGTTGATCCTGGCCGACCCAATGCTGGCTACCGGCCGATCTTTTGTCAATGTCTTGCAGGCACTTGAAAAAATGGGAAAACCGAAGCAAATCCACCTGGTATCTGTCATAGCTGCAAGGGAAGGAATTGAATATTTAGAAAAAAGTTTTCCCGAAAATTCTCATCTATGGGTAGCTACTATTGACGAAAATCTAGATGAAAAAGGATACATAGTTCCCGGACTTGGTGATGCGGGAGATTTGTGCTTTGGATCTAAGAAACAACATTAGAAAGGATATCCCACCGCAAAGTTGAATACGGGTTCACTGATTTTAAAGTCCCAGCGTTCTCCTTCTGCAAGCCATGGGGTATGTAACGGTGCGGCAAGGTCAAACCTGATCACAAAATTCTGAATATCTATTCTCAATCCTATCCCCGTACCTATCCCCAGTTCGCTGATAAAATCTTTCCCGAAAACGCCTTTTTCAAGAAGTAAGGTTTGCTGTTCTGTGGGTTTTTCATCTAACTCAACATAGTTTTCTTCAGTATTCCAAACGTTTCCGGCGTCAACAAACACAGCTCCTTTGAGGAATTGGTAAACAGGAAAACGATACTCTACATTCGCTTCCAACCGCAGGTTTCCCATCCTGTCATAATAGGGAACTCCATCCCCTTCGGGGTCATAAGAACCGGGACCGAGGCCTCTAATCTGGAAAGCCCTCACACTGTAAGGCCCACCTGAATAGAACTGCCGGCTGAAGGGCATGACCTCCGAATTTCCGTAGGGAATACCAATTCCGCCATACAACCTTGCTGCAAGTGTCTGCTGCGGGGCGAAATTAAAATGATATCTAAAATCGGCATCAATACGAGAAAACTGGGCAAACTCCATACCCAGGAACTTTCTTGGGGTGGCTCCACTGCTAAGTAAATCAAGGAGGTTTCCTGCTACTTCAAGATTAGAATTGAGATAGAACTGATGCGTCTCCAGCTCATCGATCATTCCGTTGTAAGTAAAAGAATAAGTGAGTCCTGCAATAAATTGTTGATCAAAACTACTCTTCAAAAAGGGGTTTTCACCGAGTATGTCGTCGAAAGCTTTAGTGGTATTGCTTAGATTGGAATAATTTACAGATAAGGGATTGAGCTCATGAGTAATAAACCGGTTGGCCTTCCAGACATATCCAAAGTTCCCGGTCACCGAAAACAGGCTGAAAAGCTGACTGCGGTTTAGATATTCAAACCCAAAGGCAAGTTTGGTCTTTGGGATAGAGTAATCAAACCAGTTACTCCTGATATTAATAAAAGGGAATAACATCCTGGGGCTAATTAAGGCTGTTTCCAGGCCTAATACGGTACTGCTGTTCCCAATATCGTTTTGTTTTGAAAGCTGCCACTCATAACCTCCTTTTGCGGTGACATTCAATATTTCCCCTCCTTTAAAAAGATTCCTGTTGGTGTAAGTAACAGTAAGATGCGGGCCTGCAAAATTATTTGATTTGGTCACTGCCTGTAACTCGGCCCGTATAGCCCTTTTGTTCATAGGCGAGAGGTAAATATTTGCAGTTAAATATCCTACACTGTCTGTAGCGATAGAATCTATTTCATCGTATTGAATATTTACAAATTTATAGGTGCCTAAAGAAGTAAGCCTCCTGCTTGTTTTACCCGAAAGTTCGGGAGAATAGAGTTCTCCTTCGTGAAGGAGTATAAAAGGATCCAGCTTTTCGGGTTTAAAGAAAACCTTATCCTGTATGTAACTTCTTTCATTAAATCTTGTAGTGTCACGTTCCAGGGAATCTGTTCCTATAACGTAATTGGGGTATACATTTACATCTTTGATGATGTAGGGTTTTGTTCCTGCAGGTGGGACTTCTTCCTTGAGCCTTAAGAAAAGATCGAATTTTTTGCGGTCATACTGATTTGTATCGGCTTCAAAAATGAGAAAATTTGAGCTGAAATTGTAATAGCCCTGGCGCTTTAGAGCGGCGTCAATACGTTCTCGTTCGGCTTTTAAGAGCGAAAGATTAAATTTCTCACCCGACTGTAGAAGAGATTCTGATAAGGTGTTTTCAATCTCCCTGTAAATTTTGAGGCTATCCGTATCCATCTGATAATTTTCCAGGATGTAAGGGTTCTCCGGCAGGACGGCAGTATATTTTATATGAGCTAATTTGTCTTCTTCATTTTCGTTGACAGAATGATTTACACGGCTGTAAAAATAGCCCCTGTTCTCCAGCCTGTTCTTTAGAAGTTTTTCTGTTTGAAACGGGTCAACATCTGAAAGATATACAGGTTCCTGTCCTAACTTTTTGCTCAAAAACCTGTTGATGAAACCCGGATTTTCCTTCTGTCCCTTATAGTAGAAGTACAGACCTATGCGCGAGCCCAGGATCTTTGAGTTAGGATCTGGGCTTATCAATGCCTGAAGCTGGTTCTTTAGATCCTTTTTCTGCTCAATAGGATCGTCAGACTGTAACTCCAGATCGGCACCGGTATATAAGAGTTTATCTTCCGGAATAAATTTTTTCACACTACACCCTTGCAGGAATAGCAGAATTGAAAGAGTGACGATAATGGTTTCTATCCTATACTTCATTTTTTATTCCTGAGGTTGAGTTTCTTCAGATTTTCCATCTCCCGAATGTTCTTCTTCTAATTTGCCCTTTCCGGGTTTTTCTTCTACTGCTTGGTCTTTACCGGATTTTTCTTTTGCCTTTTTATCGCTTTTGGCCACTTCATTCCACAATTCCCTGAACTTGTTGAATTCCTGAGTAAAGATCAAAGCAAGTCCGCTTACAATCAATTGCCCGTCGATGACATTCTCATAGCTGCTCCTCCTAAAGGCCATTAACCTGAATTGTCCTTCGGGGGTAAGCAGGTATTCCAGGCTCACGTTGCCAATGAGCGGCGTACTTTCTTCAACCGGGCTGCTGCCCTGCACATCTACTTCACTTCCCACGCTTACTACCAACCTGTCATCCATAAAACTCTTTTGGGCTGTGATATCCAGCTGGGTCCTTTCTTGCGGATTTTCTCCCTGGTAGTCGGTGAAGGTGTCAAGGCCAAAATTGAGGTCAACACCCGTTTCTCCCAGCAGGCGGTCAGAGAATATGTTGAGTTGATCAGAAAGGGCTTCATTGAGATTATCGCGGGCAAAGGAAAGAGTACCTCCTCCAGAGCCGTCACTACCGGTTGTAGGAAAGAACCTGTTGAGTACCAGGAGTGAAAAAACCTGCTTATTGAGTTCGTTTTCCTGTTGATTTATTTGCTGTACCCTACCATATACCTGGCCTCCTAAAGATCCCTGTTCTCCTTCGGGCATATCGAGCCCAAAAGAAAGTTTTGGTGCAGAGATCTCCCCTCCTATTTTTAGATACACCAAAAAGTCCAGTTCCTGCCTGTATTGATCCTTGTCACTTAGATCGGCACCCTGCAGCTGTGAAGCCATAAGTCCGGCGGCTGCAGCTTCCACTTCATATACAGCGGTAATATTGAGATCGGCATCAAGCGGGTTTCCTGCCCACACTACGGTGCTCCCATCCATAATATCAAATCTTCGGGTTACCAGGTTATAGAGACTCATTTCATAATATCCATCATTTAACTCTACCCTACCTGTCATTGTAGTTCGGCCATTGGGAGAGATGTCGTAAAGAATATCCCCGTCTCCGGTTGCCTGAAAGTGGTCTCCGGTTTCTTCGTTGATCACAACACTAAAAGTAGCCCCTTCCTGAAGTGAAATATATGAATTGAGCGCGAAGCCCGAAAAGGCCACATTTTCATCATCTGTTGACCTGCGGGTGAGAATGCGGTCTGGATTCTCCCTATTTACAAACACAACCACGCCTTCTCTTTCTTCGAGTTCTACGCTGGCTTCAGGAATTACGTAAGTGATGTTTGTTTCCTCCAAAACTTCAAGATCAATTTCAACGTTAGGAAGCTCCAGATTTCCGGTGACAGAACCTGTGGCGTCAAACACAAATTTTCCGTAGAAAAGATCAAAATCTTCTTCGGTGGAACTTAGAGCTGTGAAATTATTCGCTGTAAAACTTAAGTCGAATTCAGGGTTAAGGAGGGATTCGGTGAGTACTGCGCCATTCAATACAAAGGCATTGTTATTCACATCTCTCATTTCAAAATTATCCATGTATACGCCTGTGGTATCTATGCGCAGCGTTTCATCCCTAAGGGTGAAAGGTGCATCTAACATAGACACCGTGAATTGTGCATCATTAAAATTAAGCGCACCGTCATAATTAGGTGCCAGAGGATCGCCGGTTACCGTGAATTCTCCAGATAAACTACCGCTGGTATTGTTGATCTCTTCCAGTGAAAAACCTTCTACCACCTCCATAGGGATCCTCTCGAGGTCGAGGAACATATCAAGGTTTCCGCCTTGTTCATCGGCGAGATACGAGCCGGTAAGTTGGAGGTTGGCATTTCCAGTCACGGCCAGGTCTAAAGTATATTTATTAAAGCTAACCGCTTCGGCGTCAAGAGAAAGTTCACCCAGCGGAACATCCATTACCCCAAAATCATTTATAGTGAGATCGGCAAGTAGCCCCGTATCTTCAAAGGGTTCTTCAATAATAAAGTCGCCATTGATATTTCCTGAGGCCAATACGGCTTCGGGGTTGAGGTAGGAGAACAAGGCCGCCAGGTTAAAATTCTGAAATTGTATTGCAATATGCTCTTTTTGAACCTGGGCCAGATCATTGGTTACTTTTAACTCCTGATTATTTCTCGAAAGCCTGAAGTTGTTGAAATTATAGGCGCTGTCGCCAATGAGAATTTCGTTTTCAGGATCAATTTGCCAGCTGTTGGAATTAAGAATAAGGCTATCTGAAGCTATATTCACCCTTACAATATCATTGCTCCTGGTTATAGAAGATTGAATTTTCATTAGGGGCTGGTCTTGATAAATGGAAAGAAAATCAAGGTTGAGTTCTTCATCTACCAACACCCCTTCAAGACTGGTTTTTTTAATGGCCAGCGGGCCTGCATCAAGACTTTGAAGTCCGAAGCTGAAAAATAGTTCTTCCGGGTTTGAATCCACAAAAAAGTCAAGACTGTCAATCTCACTTCCGAAGTAGTTTAGGTAAGGGATCTCTACACTTCCTACCAGTGTCTTTTCCCGCTCGTTAAAATCAACCTTCACGGCAATGGTATCAAAAGCTTCCAGCTGCGGAAGAAATACTTCCTCGAGGATTGGAGATGGTGCGACTGTAGCTGCCATGTCAATAATTACCGGGTTCCCCACTGTATCTAATATCTGTTCGTTGCTGAAGTAGCTGTCGTAATGGCGGCTTAGAGCACTTATAAAATCCTGCGGCCCGGCGTTAGAAAACAGCTTGAGGTCCAGAATTCTATTTTCAATTTGCATGGACGTAGTATCGGGTGTTACATGAGCAAGAAGATCAAGGTCTCCTAAAAGGTAAGATTCATTGTCATACACAAAAACACCATTGTTCACTGTCGCAGTGACATCAAATTTATCGGTATTTCCCTCAAAAGTCCCTTTTAATTCCATGGCAGCATTCACAGGTTTTGCAGCAAGACCAAGTGCCTGTAGATCGGCACCTATAATATCAAGAGTCAGGTTCACTTCAGGCGCTATTGAATCGAGTAGCACAAAGCTCTCGAGTTCCATGTTCAGGTTTTGATCTTTGTAGGCCATCTTGGCAAAACCCTCGCCGTCTTCTAATTCAGCAAAAATGTTGATATCGTTAAAAACGTATTGATTGTATTCAAAACGGCCAATTGTACCATCAACTACAGCGTCCAGGGAATTAATGTCTTCCCCGCTGCCCCTGGCTTGTATATCGAGACTAACCGCACCGAGTGACTTATTTTGTAGCAATTGGCCAACTTCCAGTTCGGTTACTTTAAGGTCTGTGCTAAATGCTATTTTTGGAGCGGTTACAAAACGTCCTTCTACACTTACTTTTCCTGCGGAAGAATTCAAAATGGCATCAATAGTAATATCTTCAGGACTACCACTGAAGCTACCTGCCAGATTTAAAGTTTTTGGAAGCTCAATTCCCAGGTTCTGTTCCTCGATAAAAGCATGGAGATCTGCCCGTGAAGACCGAAGCCTTAGCTGCGGAATATCAAACCTCAGGTTGTCAACATCGGTGGTGTTGTAAATAGTTCCGGTAGCCACAAGAGAGGTGTTGCCACCCCAGTCAATATTTGCCCGCTCAATTTTTACTGCGGAAAGTTCTCCTTCAGCAGAAAGACTGCCCGAAATGCCTTTTTTGGCAAGTGTGGCGAAGTAGTTGTTCTGCCGTAAATCGGGTTGGAATCTGTAGAGATCCTGTAGGTCAAGGTTAAACTGCGGAAGGTTCAAATCTACCGTGGCGCCCTCCGGGTTATTTATAAAAGAATCGAGCGACCTGTAATTAACCAGTAAACTTCCTTCTATGAGATTTCCATTCAGCCGAAGCAGAAGATCTTCCAGTAGTGCCCTCTCTTCATTGACCGAAAGTGCAAATTGGGTTTTGTTAAGCAGGAGACCCGATGCTTCTTCAAAATTCAGAACTGCTACGCGGGCCTCTAAAGTCTCATTAGCCAATACCAGTTCAGGAATTTCGAGATTCAAATTACGAAGGCCTACTGCTTCAGGGTTAAAAATGCCTTTTTTGGGGGTGTTGTTATTCACCCAATACCTGAAGTTATTATTCTTCAGATTTAGATTTTTAGCATTAACCGTCCATTGAGGCCATTCAAAAGGCTGATATTCTTCAGCAACGGCAACGGCAGTAGTATCTTTTGCCGCGGGAGTGGAAGAAGCTGTATTGTTTATGTAAATTTTGGAATTTTTGAGGGCAAATCTGTCGACTACTACAGTATTATTAGCAAGATCGGCTTCTGGCAATTCCAGTAAGAGTTGAGATAGATCTATATCGGCAACCATTCCGCCTGGAACAGATGTATATGAACCGGCCACGTCCAAAATTTCCAGGTTCTCCACAGAAAATCGGGGCATTGGAGTTTCATTTTCCTCTTCCGATTCGGGAGCTGGTTTAGTTTGAGCGTATTTAAAACGGGTATTTTCCAAAATAAGGTCACCCGCAGCAAATTCCATACCGTCCAGATTAAATTCCTGCATTTCTACTACCAGCTTTCCTAACCTTATTTTGGTATCAATACCTAAATATTGATCGTTGTAATTAAGTTTCAGGTGTTGAAGATTGAGATCGCCCAGCTTAATTTCCATAGCCTGGGCAGTAGTATCGGCGGGCGTGGTAGTAGCAGTAGTATCGGCCGTGGCAAATGCTTCAGTAAGAAACTGGAAGTTAAAACCTTCAATAGTATCTGTGCGCTCAATATTGGCCACTCCCCCATTCCAATCCAGGCTGTTGAGATAAAAACCTTTGCCTTTAATAAGGGGTAACAGGGAAATGTCGGCTTCGAGTTCCCGCGAATATAAAAGGGTATCACCTTTTTCATCTTCAAGAAAGAGCCCTTCTACGCTAAGATCACCTCCAAAAGTAATGAAGAGCCTATCTACCTCTACTGCAGTGTTTGTCTTGTTCTCAATATAATTTACAAGCTTATCTACAATAATACCCTGGCCCCAGGGACTGCGGATGAAAAGTATGAGAAGGTAAATGAAAATGAAAATGCCAAGAATAATTTTAAAGAACAACTTAATCCCTGATCCCTTTGGTTTCTTTTCCTTTTTATTTTTGTCTGTTTCCAAGTATTGACGGTCTATTGCTCTAATTTATTCCTTTTAATGTAAATCTTAAAAATTCCTTGGATTAAATCTCTGGAAAACAACACCTTCCAAAAATGGCGTTTTAACGAGAGATTTTCTACGGAAATATTACGCGAAAAAGATAAAAATTTCTCCTGAAGTAGCTATTTTCTTAGGAATAATTTAGCAACAACGGCCGGTAACTAATAATCTTTCGTTAAAACCAGACACCTGAAAAAGCCTTTTATATAATTTCGGCAGCTATAACCCGTTTGAAGTTTCGAAGCTTAAAATCATTAGCTCGAATTTTAAACCAAAAACCAAAAATTATGAAAAAAGCTCTTACCGTAACGGTACTTGCAGCGACAATGCTGACTTCTTGTGTTTCAAAAAAGAAGTACGTAGCCCTTGAGGAAGATTATAACAACACCCGAAGTAATCTTCAGGAAACTCAGGTAGAAAAAGAAAGACTTGAAGAAAGATTAAGTGCCATCGAAGAAAGAGTGGCAGATTACAACTCAAAGATCAACTCACTCACAGAAGAGAATGACCAGAAACTGGAAATGAACCAGCTTACGGCAATGTCTAATGCCAATAAGCGTAAAATGCGGGAAACATTAAGAAATGTTGATCCCGAAAAACTTGCCGGAGCCGAGACTTTAGAAGATTCTATTAACCTGGCCGTGGCTCATAACCTGGAAAACCAGATAAGCAGCGGAAGCTCAGACGATGTTGACATTACTGTAGACAAAACAGTAGTGATGATCAATGTATCTGACAAATTACTTTTTAGAAGCGGAAGCCACAGAGTAAGCAGAGATGCATATCCCCTTTTAGAAAAGCTTGCAGAAGTTATTAAATCTGAACCAGCTATGGAAGTAATGGTAGAAGGTCACACAGATTCTCAAACAATGGTAGAAAATTCCTACATTCAGGATAACTGGGAATTGAGTGTAAGACGTGCTACTGCGATCGTGAGAGTATTGCAGGACCGTTTTAATGTAGAGCCCGAAAAGTTAATTGCAGCAGGACGCAGCAGCTACAAACCTGTAGCCGGAAACGAGACCAAAGAAGACAGGGCACTAAATAGAAGAACAAGAATTGTTATCCTGCCAAACCTTGATAAATTCCTTGCACTTTTAGATTCAGAACAATCCCCTGCACAGCCGGTAGATTCTTCCAACAACTAAGAATAAAATAACTTTTAATATTAAAAAGGGGCCACACGGCCTCTTTTTTTGTGCTTAAATAAAAATACTTTCCAATAAAGAAGTTGCTGTATTCGCTATACCCTATTATATATAGGAGAAAAACTGATCCAAATCTTACTTTGGAAGCTGGTCAGCCAAAAGCTGGAATAAAAATTCTATATCATTAAAACTGATACGATGATTTCAAAAAGATCCTGGTACAGTACATTTCTACTCAAGAGCATTTTCTTCCCTCAGGATTTTAAGAGTAAATATTTCATTCTAAACTGTATCACAAGCCTTGTGCGGTGATTCCTTTTTATGGTCTCAGAAGTCATAACTAGAAGAATTTTTTAAAAATTCCCGGTATCTGAGATGAAAAAAATTGAAGATCCCGGTGAACCAGGATCGTTAACTCACCAATAAGCTGTATAAATAATTGTTTTACAGCGACATCGTTGTAGTTAATCTAATTGTGTATTTCATCGATATTTATGATCACTTAATCTAGTTGAATCAAAAAATTTTCTTAATATTGAAATAAGAAAAAAAGCGGTGAAAAGTTTATTTAGTTTCATATTATTTTCCCTTTTTGGGGCATTAGCATTTGGCCAGGCCAGTGCGTCTGCCTCATTTACTGCTTCGGCTACGATTATCCAGCCTATTGGAATCACTACTACATCACACATGAATTTTGCAAACCTTGATGCTGGTACCGGAGGAGAAGTTATCCTTACGCCCAACAACACCAGGCTTACCACCGGAAATGTTTCATTAGACAGTGAAGCCAATGTCTCTGCTGCTGCTTTTGAAGTGACAGGAGAAAACGGTTTTGCTTTTTCTCTCACGCTGCCTGAAGGAGAATATGTACTGGCCAATGGTACAGAAAGCATGATCATTAAAGACTTTACAAGTAGTTTAGCTCAAAACGGAAATTTTGATGGAGGAGCTAAGATTATAATGGTGGGTGCTACCCTGGCTGTTAATCCTCATCAAACTCCGGGAGTTTACAACAGTAAGGCTCCTATGAACGTTACTGTTAACTACAATTAATCTTTTTTTTCTCGCCTGCTAACTAATGAAGGAGGAATTTTCCCAGGAATATTTTAGTTGCGTAGTTGAACGAGTATTCTATCCAACTACCGATTATTCTTTTATAGCTCTCCAATTTACTGCATCTTTGTATTGATCTATAGTTATTGTATATAGATCACAATCCCTACTTACATAATCCCTACAAATAGATTGAGCCGGTTTGGCTTGATCAACTATGCTATTGCGTCAAAAGAAAAAGAGATTATTAAGTATATCTATCCAAAAGTGAAACATTTATCCAAACAATCGATCGGGAACATTGCCAGAACAGTTTTTTATACCATTATAATAGTAGTGACTGTAATTCTGGTCCAGGTGGTAATTGATGTGACCTACGCAAATCAACTTTAAACAGATTTGGGCTAAAACATCCAAATACAACTCATATATCAAATTTTGTGGAAAACACTTATTAATTTTCTGATTTTCAGAATAATAAAGTGTTTTAAGCCGCTAAACAGACGCTTTGAAGCTTTAAATCTTAAACATGATCAGGATCATATTAAGTGTATTTCAACGAGTTTCTGTCGCTGTCATCGAGTTTTTTTGTAGGAGCTTTCTTTAGGGTGTACGTTTGCATCGTTAAATAAATGAAACCCCAAATTAAATTTATAATACCCAAAAAAACCTACATCATGAAAAAAATTACTTTTATTTTATTCGCTCTTATTACTGGAACTACTTTCGCTCAGAATAGCGCTACAGCTACTAGTTCTGCGACTGTAAATGCTGAAGTTGTTAGTCCTATTTCTATTACTCCTGTTACCAATCTGGATTTTGGTAGATTAATTGGAAACGAAGCTGGAGGTGTTGTTACCATTGCAGCAACAGCTGCTGGAACTAGAACCTCTACTAATGAAGAAGTTTTAGCATTAACTGGGAATACTGCGACAGCGGCAAAGTTTAATGTTATTGCTGCCACAGATTACACATATAGTGTTGCGCTTTCGTCTACAAATTTACTTACAAGCGATGCTGATGGTGCTGTAGATATGCCTGTAGCATTTGATCATAATCTTAAGGCCACAGGAAATGCAGGGAATGGATCAACCCCTATCGAATTATACGTGGGTGGTGCTTTAACAGTGAATGCCGGTCAAACTGAAGGAGCCTACACGGGTGAAGTAAGTGTTACCGTAACTTACGAATAAAAAACCTTATAAGAATTTATATATAACGCCGCCCCTTGTGGCGGCGTTTTTTACTTGTAGATCAATTTAATTTCTTAAAAACCTTCTGGTTAAATCTAATCCTGTTAATGGCTAAAATAATTTTCATATTATTTTCCTTGTTGTTCTCAACAGAGATCCTTGCCCAGGCATCAGCCTCGGCAACGGTTACGAGTCGGGCGACAATAATAGAACCCATTAGGATAGATAAGACTGTAGACCTGGATTTTGGAAATGTAGTAAGTTCTTATACCCCGGGAAGTGTTATCCTCTCTCCCGAAGGTAACAGGGTGGCCCAGGGGGTACAAATCTCCTCTTCTTTTCCCGGTACGGTAAATCCTGCAGAAGCAGTGGTTACCCATGGGAATAATAGTTACGCTATTAGCCTGCCTGAATCTTTCACTCTCTACAACAGTGAAAATCCCGATCATCAACTAATTATAAATGACTTTACTGTTCTTCCTGAAGAAGGGTTAGTCTCAGATGTAATAAAGATTGGTGCAAGATTAAATTTAGAAGCAAATCAGGCTTCCGGTTTTTACACAAATTCCACCGGCTTTAATGTTACCGTATCCTATAATTAATTTTAGGAAATCCTTAACTTTCTTGTCTTCTTTTACTTACATTTGTAGCAGGTAAAATTTCAACAGAATTCAGCCCCCAAATGATTAAAAAAATACTCTCAATTTGCGTTCTTATTTTAATTTCATTTCTTCCTGAAATTTCCTTAGCACAGGGTGATCTAATGATCATGCCAAAGAGACTGGTTTTTGATGGCTCTCAAAGATCCCAGGAGATCAACCTTGCCAATACCGGAAGTGATACCGCCGTTTATGCGGTTTCTTTTGTCAATTACAAGATGACTGAAGACGGCAGCTTCGAACAGGTAGACACTCCAGAAGAAGGCCAGAGATTTGCACAGGATTTTCTCCGGTATTTCCCGCGAAGGGTGACCCTGGCGCCAAACGAAGCTCAGACCATTAGAGTTCAACTCACCCGTACCGGAAACCTGGAGCAGGGAGAGTATAGATCTCACATGTACTTTAGGGCAGTAGAAGATCAAACCGCACTCGGAGCAGAAGAAACGGAAGAAAGCGACGGAATTTCCATTAATATTAAGACTGTATTTGGGATTAGTATTCCTATTATAATCAGGCAGGGGGAATCGACTACACAATTAAATTTAGAAGATATCCAACTCCACCGGAACACTGAGAACCCGAAATTATCTTTGGTGCTTAATCGCTCGGGTAACATGTCGGTTTACGGCAATATAAAAGTGGATCATATTTCTCCAAAGGGTGAAAAAACTGAAGTAGGAATTGTCAAAGGTGTTTCTGTTTACACTCCCAACAATAAAAGAAATTTCTCCTTCGAGCTCCGAAATGCGGGAGAAGTTGATTTGAGTCAGGGGAAATTAGAAGTCTCATATTTCGAAGAGCAGGGACAAACACTTGCGAAAGAAAGTTATAATCTTTAATGTTCCATAACCTATAGAAAAAACCTCTACTTCTTCTAAAATGAACCTCCCCCCTTCTCTTATGCGTTATCTTTCGCTTTGCATCTTCATGTTGGGGAGTTATTTTGTGCAGGGGCAGAGTATTAGTAAACCCATTGTGTCAGGTTCGCCTGTGTGTAGCAATCAATTAGAAGTGACTTTCGATGCTACAAAAGCCATTATTTTTGGAAATTTCGATTCAAATACTAATTATTACATAGAGTTACAAAAGTCAGGAACCATTGTTTATAGTACCCTGTTTAAATCGGATAAAACTACAAGTTTATTTGGAGAATGGACTATTAGTTTAAGTACTAAAATTACTCCTCCTGCTGCATTTCCGCCTGGTTCAGGTTATACAATAGGTGTTCGATCTACAAATCCTGACGTACCTTCAGTAACTTCTGATCCTTTCACTATTTATGCCGGGCCTATATCTCCTGCCATTGGCAGCATTTCACAACCAACATGTACAACATCAACAGGGAGTGTTATATTGAATAGCTTACCGGCGACAGGAAGCTGGACAATAGCCGAATCACCCGGGGGACTAACAAAGACAGGAACAGGTACCAGCACAACTTTTCCAGGACTTTCTGCTGGCACCCATACTTTTACGGTTACTAATGCTAATGGCTGTATTTCTTCTGCTTCGGCTAATGTGGTGATTAATCCACCGCCTACAGTACCGGCTGCACCCATTATTGGACAAATCATACAGCCCACTTGTACAACAGCTACAGGTAGTGTAGCCATTAGCGGCTTACCTTCAGGAAACTGGACTATTAATCCAGGCGGTTTTACTGGTTCAGGAACTAATAAAATTATTACTGGACTTCAATCCGGCAATTACAATTATACAGTGACCAATGAAACTGGTTGTACTTCTCCTGCTTCAGAAAATGTGACAATTGATACACCTCCTAACCCTCCTGCACCAATAGTGTCGTCTAGAAAGCAGCCAACTTGTACAATAGCCACAGGTAGTGTAACCCTAAGTGGATTGCCTTCAGGAAATTGGACGATTAATCCGGGAGGAATTACAGGATCAGGAACTACCAAAACTATTACCGGTCTTACCCCCGGAAATTATACTTACACTGTTGATGTACCAAATACTACAACTGGTTTAAAAGCAGAATATTTCAATAATAGATATCTCTCAGGTGCTCCCTCAATTACACGTAAAGATGCTACTATTAATTTTAATTGGGGAAGTGGAAATCCTGGATCACCTATTAACAACGATAATTTTTCAGTAAAATGGACAGGGCAAATACAACCACGTTATACAGAGAATTATACTTTTACCACACAAAGTGATGATGGAATTAGGTTGTGGATAAACGGTAGTCTTATTATTGACAATTGGACCGACCACGCAGCCGTTTATAATAATGGCACAATAAGTCTTACTGCTGGTTTTAAGTATGATATTAAACTGGAGTATTACGAAAACACTGGTGAGGCAGTAGTCCAGCTTTATTGGTCTAGTGCAAACCAGGCAAATCAAATTGTACCACAGTCACAATTATTTTCAATTGATGGAATTTGTACTTCCTTTTCTTCAGAACCTGTTGTGATTGACCCACAACCAGCAACTCCCTCTGCACCTGTAGTAGGATTTGTTGAACAACCCACCTGTACATCAGCAACAGGTAGTGTATCATTAAGCGGTTTACCCTCAGGATCATGGACCATCAATCCGGGAGCAATTTCGGGTTCAGGTACTAATAAAAAAATAACCGGACTCCTACCCGGTAACTATAAATATACCGTTACAAATTCAAGTGGATGTGTGTCTTCTGCTACAGCAAATGTTGTTATTAATCCACAACCTTTAAGTATATCTAATAATAGCATTAATTATTCAGGAGAAACACGTAATATTTGTTCAGCCAGTATTGCTTCTCAAATCAAGGGTTCGCAACCTACAGGTGGAAGTGGCACTTATTCTTATATATGGGAAAGTAGTACAACTGGCCCCGAAAGTGGATTTGATCCTGCCACAGGAACTAACAACACTATAGATTACAATCCCGGCGAACTATCGCAGACCACCTGGTTTAGAAGAAGTGTATCTTCTGCTATGTGCGAACCTAGCTTATCAAATGTGGTTGAAATTATAGTCAATCCCCTACCCGCACTAACTGCCACCAGTACAGACACAACTATTTGTATAGGAGAAACAATTAATATAACCGGTAGTCTTTCAGGAACGGGTCCATGGACTGTGCGGGGAACCATGAATGGAGCTGTTTTTTCGATACCAACTTCCTCCTCTTCTTTATCTTATGCATTTAGCCCAACTGTCACCACAACTATAAATATTACAGCCGTTGAAGATGCCAATGGCTGCGTCAATAATGAAAATCATACGGTAACTATAACCGTACTACAGGAGAATTTATGGACGGGAGCTGAAGACACCAACTGGAACAATCCTGCCAACTGGAATTGTAGCACAGTACCCACACTTGAAACTGATGTGCGCATACCTTCTGGCCTTGGCAACTATCCTATAATTCTTGATGGAGATTCAGGGCTTTCAAGAAACCTAATTATTGAAAGTGGTGCTTCTGTCGATATTCAGCAAAACCTTTTTGGTATTGCAGGCCAGGCAGTAAACCAGGGCGTATTTAATGCAGAATTTGGATCGGTTATCTTTGCTTCCGAAGTGTCTCAAACCATACCTCAAGGTTTTTTTGATAAAGATCTCATCGAAAATTTATACCTGTCGAATGCGATAGATGTTACTTCAGAAGCAAGTATTAATATTAAAGGTCTTCTTCATGTTATAAGAGGAAAATTTTATACAGGTAATAAACTTACCCTTCTTTCAAACAGCACTAGAACAGCCTTTATTGAAGGAGGAGGAAATGGTCAGGTTTTGGATACGGTACACATGCAGCGTTACCTTTCAAATGCATTTGGTTACAAATACTTCAGCAGTCCTTTTCAAAATTCAACTGTGGCTGATCTTGCTGCCAATTTTGATCTCACAAATCCTGAAACCGGTTTTCCTCACCTTTATGAATACCTGGAAAACAGGGAAGATTCAGCAGGAAATGACCTTACAGGCTGGCAAAAGTACCTGGATTCAACTGCAAGCTTTAAACCAGGGTTTGGTTATGCTATAAATCCTTTGGGAGAAGCAGGTACTATGACGCTGGAATTATCCGGGATAGTCAATAACGGACCGGTAAGTGTCGCTCTTCAAAATAATAACAGAACCTATACCAATGGCTTTAATCTTGTAGGAAATCCCTATCCTTCTCCTATTGACTGGAATTTAATGGTCGCCAATATGGAAGGTATTGACAATGGAATTCATTTCTTTACTGCCACTGCAGGCGATAGATATACCGGAACCTACACTTCCTACGTCGAGGGGGTTTCAACAGATGGACGGTCTTCGAATATTATCCCATCGATGCAGGGATTCTTTGTGAGGGTGAGTGACCCTGTTGACGGAATTCATCCTGTAACAGCCACCCTGCAATTCAATAACAGCTATAGAGTTGGTAACGAAACAGAACAGCAGTATTATAAAACAAGAAATAAAGCTGAAATTCCACAAATCCGACTAACAGCAGGATTCAAGGGGGAAAAGGATGCCGATGCCACAGTGATCTATTTTAGCCAGGGTGGTACCCCACAATTTGAGAAGGAATTGGATGCGCAAAAACTGCTGAATACTGCTGTAAATGTTCCCAGTTTCTATAGCCTCACCTCCAAAAGGGAAAAACTGTCAATAAATGCAATTTCGAGGGCTTCTATAAAAACTATGGAGATTCCGTTAGGGATTTCAGCAGAAAGGTCTGGCGAAATGATCATTGAACTTGCCGAAACGAGAAACCTGTTCCCTTCCCTTCATGTTTATCTCAAAGACATGAAAAAGAAGGTGCTGCGCGATCTGGACCGGGATCCTCTTTATTCCTTTACCTCTCAAAAAGGGCAAAATAACGACCAATTTATTTTAATGTTTGCTTCGGAAAAATTGTCGCCTGTACAAATGGAACTTGCGATGGAAGATTTTACCGTGTACACCAAAAATGAGCAGGTATTGGTACGCCTGAATTTGCCTAACAATGCTGAAGGAAAAGTGATTCTTAGCAGCATGGCAGGCCAGGTGCTTCAAACCAAGAGAGGCTCTGGTAAAGATGTACTTACCTTTAGTGGCATGGCAGCCGGAATTTACCTGGTGACGCTCGAAACAGAACAAGAAAGCCAAACCAAAAAAGTAATCTTTAAAGAGTAAAAAATGACGGGAAAAAGCTTCTTCTTATTCATTAGCTTCAGCCTGCTAATTATCCCCTTTCACAAAGCAGCTGCACAGGAGCATCCGCCTATTCCCGTGAGTGTAGAGGTGAGAAATGCCCAGGGACTTAACTTTGGGGCTTTTATTGTGGGAAATGCCGGTGGTAACGTCATCCTCACTCCAAACGGCGATCGTTCGGCCGATACCGATGTGTATTTACTTAACCTGGGAAACAGCCCTCATTATGCCATTTTTGACGTCTATGCCAATCCGGGAACACTTCTGCAAATTCAACCTGTAAGTAAGGTGTTACTTTCGGGGCCCGCGGGCAGCAACGTCACTTTAAATATTGATCCGTTTTTTGATATCAGTACTGGCCAAACTTTTATTACCACCACCAATCCTCACGAAGTTATTGTAGGCGGAAAATTGAATATCCCCAGTGGGGAGGCCGGGCCAGCAGGAAATTACAACGGTACTTTTACCCTAACCTTCATTCACGAATAGCACGCCAACCACAATGCTTTCTCCTTTTCGTCTTTCTCTCTCTGAAGTTCTGAAGTTGTGGCTAACGCGCATGTTATTCCTGAGCCTTGGCACTGCATTCGCTCAAGAAGATTATCCCGATTACGACGAACTTTCGGTAGAAATGAACATTCCCAGGTTGGGCACCTATGAAATTCCTATCGCGATAAAGGGGGAAGATGCATTTTTGCCGGTTACCACGCTGTTTGAAATTCTAAACATCAAGCACGAAATCGATGGAGGTATTCTAAGCGGATTCATCATTCACCCCGATTCTACCTATACTATTAACTGGGAGCAGCCACAAATCACATATAAAGGAGAGAGCTTCAGGCTCTCCAAAAATGACGTTTTGATCACTCCTTCCGTAAAGTATCTCAAATCAAATTACTTCGGAAGCATATTTGGCCTCGATACCCAGTTTTCCTTCCGAAGCCTTTCTCTAAAACTTGAAACAGACAAGGAGCTACCGGTGATGAAGGAAATGCGCCTTCAAAAAATGAGAGAGAATCTTGATCGGGTAAAGGGCGTGGTAGTTCCAGATACACTTATCCCTGCCCGCTATCCCTTTTTTAAACCCGGTACTTTAGACTGGGGAGTGGTGACTACTCAGCAAACCAACTTTGAGAATGACAATCGCCTTACGTTGGGGTTGGGCACCATGTTTCTTGGTGGGGAAACCAATCTTATGCTCAATTATTCCAGCAGGCTGCCGTTTTCATCACGTAACCAGTTTTACCAGTGGCGCTATGTAAATACCGATAACAAGTACCTGTCTCAGGTCACCGCCGGGAGGATCTTTAGCCGGGCCACTTCTTCCCTTTTTGCCCCGGTTTCGGGGGTGCAATTCACCAATAGTCCGCTTCAAAACCGCAGGTCTTTTGGTACTTATTTGCTCAGTGATTACACTGAACCGCGATGGACGGTTGAATTATATGTAAACAATGTGCTCGTATCATTTACAGAAGCCGATGCTTCGGGGTTTTACAGTTTTGAAGTTCCGCTCATGTATGGCAATACCGCTGTGAGTCTGCGGTTTTATGGCCCGTGGGGAGAAGAAAGGACCGAAGACCGGGTGATTAACATCCCTTACAATTTTGTACCTAAAAATGAGCTGGAATATACCCTTAGCGCCGGGGTAGTAGAAAGTGACGACTGGAACCGCTTTAGCCGCCTTAACCTCAATTATGGGTTAAATAACGCCATAACTATTGGCGGCGGGGTAGAATATCTTTCGGAAGTAGAAAGTGGCGAAGTAATGCCGTTTGTCAACTCTTCAGCAAGAATTGCTTCAGGCCTGCTGTTCTCTGGAGAATATATGTATGGTGTAAAAGGAGAGGCTTTATTGAGCTATCAGTCTCCGCGCAACTTCCAGGTAGATTTGAATTATATCAATTACAACGAAGATCAAACGGCAGTAAATTTCAATTACCTGGAAGAAAGAAAACTCAGCTTCTCTACGCCTATTCGCACAAAACATTTTTCTTTGTTTAGTCGTTTTAGTGTGAACCAGATCATAATGCCCACAACCGAGTTCACCACTGCACAGCTCCTTTTATCGGGTGCGGTTTTTGGCGTGAGCACCAACTTTACATCTTATGGCCTGTATAACGACAGGATGAAGGAGCCTACTATTTACAGCTCTTTATCTCAAACTTATCGCATGCCCTATAAGTTCCTGTTGTCTCCTCAACTTCAGTATGACTTTAGCCGCGACAGGTTCAATAACATGATCGTTGAACTGGAACGGCCTATGTTCAAACAAGGCTTTCTTAACCTCGCATACGAAAACAATTTTTTGAGAGATGCCCATATCTTTGAAGTAGGCTTGCGCTATGCTTTTAATTTTGCTCAAACTTCGGCCACTTCACGGATAGGGAACAGAAATTCTTCTTTCGTACAATCGGCCAGGGGTAGCCTCATGCTCGATGACAATACCGGCTATATCGCGGCCAGTAACCGTACCGCCATGTCTCGTGCAGCAGTGAGCATCATTCCCTTTCTCGACTTCAACCAAAACGGGATTAAAGATCCTATGGAACCGGGAGTGGCCGGGCTTGAACTTAAAAACCGCAGCGGCAGGGTGAGTTATAACGACGATGAAACGGTATTGCGAATCACCGAGCTGCAGCCTTATATCGACCTTATGATTGAACTCGATCCTCTTAGTCTCGACAATATCGCCTGGAAGATCCCAAATCCTAAGATCCTGGTGAAGACGCAGCCCAACCACTTCAAAGAGATTTATGTGCCGGTACAGGTCATGGGTGAAGTTGGTGGTATGGTCTACTTCAAAAACGGCAATTCCCTTCGCGGACAGGGCCGTATACTTATAAACATCATCGATGCAAACGGAAATAAAGCTGCGGAATTATTAAGTGAGGGTGACGGATATTTCAGCTACCTGGGGCTTGCTCCCGGAAAATATACTGCTGAAATTGATGCACAACAGCTCGAAACCCTCAACTATAAAGCGGCTCCCGACAAAATTGACTTTGAGATCGAAGTTGATGAATACGGCGATATTGAAGATACGCTGGAATTCATCCTCTCCCCTTCTGAATAATTGATTTTTTCAGAAAGCTGAATCTTATGGTATCAAAAATGGCATTTTAGGAAGGTAATTTTTACCAAAGTTTTGGATAAGCCTTTCAGAAGAGAATTTAGTTTACGTGTAAGTGATGTTGATGATCTCAAGTTCCTGCATCGCACCACCCATTTGCACCTGCGCCTTCTCGCCCACCTTTTTTCCGGTCAGTGCCCGTGCAAGAGGTGCCAAAAATGCTATTTTTCGCTGCTTAATATCTGCCTCATCTACTCCCACAACAGTAAAAACCTGCTCTTTTCCCTGTAGCGGGCCCGTTAGTGGCTTAAAAGTGACCGTAGCACTAAATCTCACCTCATTTTCAGGTTGGTCTTTTGGTTCCAGTATTCTTGCAGAAGCAAGCCGCTCGTTCAGCAGGTTTAATTTACCGTCAATTACTGCTTTTGCGTGGCGCCGTTCTTTATCGCTACTTATATCAAGGCCTTTTCTCTCATTTTCGAGGGATTCCCGCTCTTCCAGGAGCTGTTTGTGCCCTTGTGGCGTCACGTAGTTGGTCACTCCCGCAGGCAAAGATGCTCTTGGGGGTATAAACGGTGCTTCTTCCTGGTCTTCTTCTTTTACAAATCCGCGGCTCATTGTTCTGTTTTTCTTAAAGGTCACAAATTAGCGGCACAATTCAAAAAGTCTATTAAAACCTGTTAATTTTGGAGCATGTCACAAAAACACCTTTTAGTCATTGGCTACGTTTGGCCCGAACCAAAATCCTCGGCTGCGGGCGCCAGAATGATGCAGTTGCTGGAATTTTTTCTTGCTGAAGGTTATGCTGTAACCTTCGCTACCACAGCTGCAAAAACCGATTTTATGGCCGATCTTTCTTCCTTCGGAATTGCTTCGGAAAAAATTGAGCTCAACAACAAGAACTTCGACGCCTTTATTTCAAAAATATCTCCTGAAATTGTCATTTTTGACAGGTTTATGATGGAAGAACAATTTGGCTGGAGGGTGGCTGAAGTATGTCCTGAAGCCATAAGGATCCTCGATACCGAAGATCTGCACTTTTTACGCAAGGCAAGGCAGGAAGCCACAAAAACCGGAAAAGACCTCTCTCTTTCAGCGTTATTTACAGAGGTGGCAAAAAGGGAAATTGCCAGTATCTATAGATGTGATCTAAGCCTTATCATTTCAGAAGCAGAGATGGATCTACTTCAACATACTTTTGGAGTGCCACAGCAGCTATTGCTGTATTTGCCATTTATGCTGAAACAGATTTCCGAAGAAAAGAAAGCGGATCTTCATCAATTTCAGGAACGGCAGGACTTTGTGAGCATCGGGAATTTTCTTCATGAACCCAACCGGGATGCTGTAGTTCGCTTAAAAACTGAAATATGGCCACTGATCAGAAATAAATTAAAGGAGGCAAAAATCCACATTTTTGGGGCCTATATTCCGCAGCAAATCCTGCAATTTCATAACGAGAAGGAAGGTTTTATTGTACATGGGCGGGCAACTTCAGCAAAGACAGAAATCCAGAAAGCGCGGGTTCTCCTGGCTCCTATCAGGTTTGGGGCGGGTATAAAAGGGAAATTTACAGATGCCATGCAGGTGGGCACCCCCACGGTTACAACCTCTGTTGGAGCTGAAAGCATGGCCGGAGACCTTCCCTGGAATGGCTTTATAAGCGATGACCCTTCAGAATTTGCCAATGCGGCTGTTAATCTTCATGAAAACGAGATCATTTGGCAAGAAGCACAGGAAAAAGGGTTCAGGATCTTAAATGAAAAATTTTCAGCAGAAGAACATCGCAGCAGGTTTAAAGAAAGGCTTCAGGAGCTAAACGGCGGACTTCAGCAGCATAGAAATTCGAATTTTACCGGACTCATGTTACAGCATCATTCTTTGAATAGCACAAAATATCTTTCAAAATACATAGAGGCCAAAAATAGGAATCGCCCGTAAACGGGCGACTCCTTCCAAACAAATAAACTAACAACTCGAAGTGAGCGACTAGGTTACTTTTAATGGCTTTTCTTCAAAAAGTTTCTGGTGCAAAAGCTGTAATGCCTTGACTTTGTTCTGCGTATCTACAAGCAGCGAAATGTTGTTGCTGCTACCGCCGTAGGAGATCATCCTCACAGGAAGATCATTAAGGATTTCAAACAGCCTGAAAGTCTCGTGGTCATTGATCACACCTTCTCCCACAACACAAATAATGCTGTGATTTGAATCTACGGTGATCTCGCCGTATTCGTCGAGTTCAGAAAGGATCTTATCCAGGTTTACGGGATTATCGATGGTAAGGGAAATCGCGATTTCTGAAGTCGTGATCATGTCTATAGACGTCTCATGTTTGTCAAACACATCAAAGATCTTTCTTAAAAAACCATGAGCCATAAGCATACGGTTAGACTTTATCTTGATGGCTGTGATACCGTCTTTTGCCGAAATAGCTTTAAGTCCTAAAGTGTGATATTTATCTGAAATACAGGTTCCTGGTGCTTCTGGTGTAAAGGTATTCTTCAGGTAAATGGGAATGCCTTTTTCCTTTACCGGAGAAACCGTTTGTGGATGAAGGATCTTTGCGCCAAAATAGGCCAGCTCGGCAGCTTCTTCAAAAGTAAGGTTTGTGAGTGCCGAAGTTTCGGACACGTAACGCGGATCATTATTGTGAAATCCGTCAATATCGGTCCAGATCTGTACTTCGGTAGCATTTACAGCAGCTCCAATTATGGTCGCCGTATAATCACTTCCTCCCCGGTTTAGGGTACTTATGTTCCTGTTGCGATCAATTCTAACGAAACCCTGGGTTACATAAATTTCATTGGTAACTTCCCTTTGCAGGCTCTGCCTTATAAGTTTTTGAACAGTGGCAATCTCTGGATTCTCCACATTTGAGATATGCATGAAGTTCTTGGCATCCAGGAGGGTATTAAACACGCTCTCTTCTTCAAGGTAATGCGAGAAAATAAGGCTCAAAAATGTTTCCCCAAATGTGACGATAACAGCATCTGAAAAAGGGTTTTGCTGAAGCGCCTCTTCGAGTTGTTCATACAACTCAAGGAATTGATTTTCGGCCATGCGTTTTGCTTCATGAGAAACGATAAGCTCTTCAATAAGCTGCAGGTGTTTCAGTTTAAGTTCCAGCAGGATGGCTTCAGCCTGTTCAGGCTTACCGTTCTTCCTGGTTTCACATAATTCTACCAGCATATTGGTGACCCCAGACATGGCTGAGACCACAATAATCTTCCGGCCTTTTTGACCCTGAATAATATTTTTTACATTGCGAATGCTTTCCGCAGAGCCGACAGAAGTCCCTCCAAATTTTAATACTTTCATATCTTAACTTCAGACTGCATAATTAATAGATGGAAAAGGCAGATTAAAAAAAATGACTTCTTTTTCATATCTTTGTACAAATTGTATATTATTTAACAATGAAAACCATAAGTACCTGTGTCCATGACATCATAAAACATCAGCCTTTTTTGGATGATGCCCTTGCCCGTAACATCATTAACTTCAGTTCTCTGGCTGCCGATTTGCAGCCGCAGGTGGAAAAAGAAATGAGAAAACCGGTAAAGCAGGGTTCTATAATTATGGCACTACGCAGGTACCACCCCAAAAGGAGCAAATTTACTACCAAAAATTTCAGGGAGCTGGGTGACATGATTGTGCGTTCGGGGATCACGGAATACACCTACCTGAACTCTCAAAACATTATTGCCCGAAAAGCTGAGTTGCTACACGCTATTAAAGACCAAACCGGGATATTTTTAAACTACTCAAGTAACTTCCAGGAAAGTAATTTTTTGGTGTCTACGAGCCTGCAGCCGGTGATTGAGAAGATCTTTAAAGAAGAACAACTGGTGAGTATTTCTGAAGAACTCTCTTCTATCACCATTGCCCTGCCCGAAAAGAACACGAAGACCGTAGGACTTTATTTTTACATTTTTAAGCTGCTGGCTTACGAAGGAATTCCTGTCTATGAGATTATTTCTACGTCTAACTATTTCACAATTTTCCTTGAGAAGGAATATGTAAATCAGGCATTTTTGCTGATGAACGAGATTAAAACAACCTGATCATTTCATGTTGTAGATCCACACTTCATCCTGATGGTTCATTGGGAGATACATTTTTTTGTCATTTTTGAGATATAAAATATCTCCCGAGCTTTTTTCGGAAGTAAACTCCTTCGTGAGATTTCCTTGCATATCTATACTATAGATGTTGCCCGTTGCCCAATCTGAGATATAATATGTTCCGGTAGCTGCGGACTGTATTCCATCCATATTACCGATTCCGTTTCCAGTTATTTTACTGATCTCTTTAGTGCCACGATCTACTTTCAAAATATTACCATTCTGGTTTTCGCCCCAGGCAGCAATCAGGATATTATCTGGTGTTACAAATAGACCGTTAGGTCTCTCCAGGTCGGTGTTGTTAAGCCACTGCTCTACCTCCCCGGCTTGATTCATCTTATATATGCTGTTCCCGACAAGATCTGAAAAAAAGATATTTCCTTCTTCATCTATTGCTGGATCATTCAGCGATTTTGCGCCTTCCACAGGGATTCGTCTTATGATCTCTCCTGTATGCAGATCCATTTCAACAATATTGGTTACGTCGGTTACATAGAGTCGGTCGCCGTTAATAAGAAGTCCTTTAGGGTCATTTAGTCCTGTGATCCAATTGTGTTCCTGTTCCTGCCATTTCCTGGAGATCCTTGAAATGAATCCGTCACCTTCTGCTTTGTCGGCCATATTCGAAACATAAAAATATGCCGTTCCTTCATCAAAGATTATTGATTCGGGATGGCTGAATCCTGTTAGTTTAATTTCGGGAGTTTTGTTCTGTTCCTGTGCTGTCGCGGTGATTCCGAAAAGAAGCAACAATAATAAGAAATGTCTCATCTTTTTCTTTTCAAGATAGTGATTTTTGTTTTTATACATTTAAACAGCAGGTCGCTAAAAATTTCTTAAACATGACATTGTAAAGTAGGTATCCTATTACTTTTAATTAAAATATGAATTGGTATGAGAAAGATCATTAGAGCCCTGTTGGCAGGATGGGGAGCAAAAAAACTGGGAGGAAAGACCGGATGTGGATGTTTTGGAACTATAATAGTGTTTATTATCTTATGGTGGCTCCTTTCAAACCTTGGGATCTAAGCCCTTTTTTTCTACTGAAAAAAGTAACCAAACCCAATGGTGAACATGATTAGCCCATATAAATAATGTTCCAGGCTCACGTTAAGCAGGCTTCGTGTTTGGTAGTAGTTATAGATAAAGATCCAGCCGGCTAAAAAGGTCGCGATGGGTGCTACCCAGTTGGCGTAGATAAAATGTGCCAGGCCAAATACAATGGCATTACTGAGCATTAAAAGGTATTTTTCGGGTACTACTTCATGATACCTGTGAAAAAAATACACCCGGTAAATAATCTCCTGCGGAAAAACTGATGCCAGGGGATATAAAAAGAAGGTAATTACGTAGCTCTGGAAATTCTCTACAGGATATACTAAAAATAACTCCGGAAAGATCCAGAAAGTAAACCACACCAGAAGTATGGTGATAATGATCATCCTGCCAAAACTTTTACCTAGATATTTTGTGTTGAATCTTGTAAGTACCTTCCTGTCAAAAGTGGGGTCTTTGAGTAGTAGAAATAGAAACAGTAGCGCGATGAGCACCAGGGGAATTATCTTGTACCACCCGTCAAGAAAGGCGGTGGCCAGGAAGGGAAAAAAGACGTAAAAAACAATAAACTCTGCCACCATGTAGGGTGTAGAATTGTATATGATCTTTGGGCTCATTTAGAGATGGGATGAAAGAGAGAAAAACTGATGTGAAATTAATAATCCTAATCAATCAAAAATCAATCACCCGGTTTCAAGATTTTCCTCTTCTTCAGCTTTATTTCTGCGCATCTTTTTTTGGCGTAAAAGGTCTATAATATTGAAAAGGATAACACAAAAAGCCACCCATATAAGTCCGGCTACAAAACCTCCAATAACATCGGAAGGAAAATGTACCCCAAGATATATTCTGCTTAGACCAATAAGGAAAACAAGGGAAGTGAATAGTACGGCCAGGAATACCCGAAGTATCCTGCTCATTTTAATTTGAAATACCAGGTACGTAAGGAAACCATAAAAAGCCATTGCACTCATGGCATGGCCGCTAGGATAGCTAAGGGTTTCTACTACCACCATATGCTCAATAGTGGGACGGGCACGGTCAAAAGCTTTCTTTAAAGCAATATTAGCCAGGGCTGATAATATAAGCACCCCTAAAAGCTGAAATATGAATTTTTTGTTCCGGAGTTTTAAAAAGAAGAAAATAGCGGCAATGGTAGTGGCGACTATATAGGCATAGACATCACCGAGGTCGGTCACGAATTGAAAAAATTGATTTAAAGCGGGAGTTCTAAAGGAAGTCACATAGTCTGTAACCCGGCTGTCAAAGTGATCTATGGTTTCACCCTGCACTTCTTCGGTCAATTCAACAAAGAGGTTTGTACCGAGAACGAAGATAAGAAAAGCAATAAAAATTAAGAGGTAAAATGGAAAATCCGGATTACTCCTGGTAACATGTTTTTTAAAAAATTCAACAAATTCATTGATGTACTTTTTTGTTACCTGTACCATTAGAGTTGTTTTTATCCTCCCGGCTCATCTTTGGCGGGAAAAGCGATTTCTACTTTTCTTCTACCCCACTTAAGGGCCTTTTCTTTATTGGCCCCCATATAAATGTCAATCTTATTTCTCCATCTTGGGTGCATTTTGTCGTTCACTATAAATACCCCTTCAAAACCTTCAATTTTTACTGGAGTTTTATAATCGAGCCCTTTTTTCATAAGGTCTCTTGACACAGCTATAGACTGTACCCCGGGGTTTAGCGTATCTCCCCATGCAGTGATCATAGGATTTCCTTCCCCCTGTTTCCCTAACGAGTTATAGGCCGAGGCTGTCACTCTTATTTTCTGCCAGTCATCAAAATTCAGCTTTTCATCTTCAATTTCCTCACAGCTTCCCAGCGCAACCATCATCGTTACAGGCAGCAACAAGAACTTTAAAATAAGCTTTACAGAGAACATAGTTACCAACATAATAAAAAATAAGGCATTAAACAATTTAAGGCTTCAGTCTTAACCCTCTTTTAAGAGAGATTTTAAAATTAAGTATCTAAACTCATTTTTTTGCTGATTATTTTCAGCTACTGCACATTTTTTTCAGAAGAAAAGGACTAAAAGGCTGTTTCTTTGGTCGTCCATCTTATTAATGGTATCTTTGTTTTTTTGAAATGAGTTATTCCTCAGCACTGTAAAGGTACTTCCTTTTTATTTTCTGTTTAATTTCCATTTCCCGAATATTTAATTGAAAAAATAAACATTTATTATGAGTCAGGTTAAAGCAAATGACACTGTAAGAGTACACTACACCGGAAAACTTACCGATGGCCAGGTTTTCGACAGTTCTTTGGAAAGAGAACCAATCGAATTTACTATGGGACAGGGACAGTTAATTCCCGGGTTTGAGAATGGTTTGCTCGACATGAAAGTGAGTGAAAAGAAAACAATTGAGATTCCTTCTGAAGAAGCTTATGGTGCTCCAAGGGAAGAATTGATTCAGGAAGTTGACAAAAGCCAGTTACCTGACGAAATTAAGCCGGAACCAGGAATGGGACTTGTTTCTAAAAGTCCTGATGGCCGTGAAATGAATCTTGTGGTGAAGGAAGTAAAAGAGAATTCTATTGTTGTAGATGGAAACCATCCACTGGCAGGGAAAGATCTTATCTTTGATCTTGAAGTAGTAGAGATCAAATAATCACCTTTCTATTAGAAGTAAATTTCTCCGGGGCAAGCCCACGGAGCATTATATAGGAGAACACGTTTTCAGACTTTAAACATTTACTAACGAGGCAAGCCTCGGAGTATTTACCCCCTTAGAATAAAAAAAGCCTGCATATTGCGGGCTTTTTTGTTTTTAAAAAGTCTTTCTTCCAGACCCTTTCTCGATTGTTTAAAAATTAATCGTGGTGCATAAATTTTTGCTTTGCCATAAGGTGCTCCTGTGATTCTTCATTAGCAGGATCGGGCACACAACAATCTACCGGGCACACAGCCGCACATTGGGGTTCATCGTGAAAACCAACACACTCGGTACATTTATCGGGTACTATATAATATATCTCATCGCTAAGCGGTTCATTTGCTTCATTGGCGTTTGCTGCCTTACCACTGGGTAAAACAACGTCTCCGTTAAGATCTGTTCCGTCTGCATACCTCCAGTCATCTGCACCTTCATAAATAGCCGTGTTTGGGCATTCAGGTTCACAAGCGCCACAGTTAATGCATTCGTCGGTTATAATAATTGCCATAGCTTATTTTTGTTCTAAATTTGCACAAATTTAAAGCCAAATCCGTTCTTAAACAAATAAGGAGATGACAATCGAGCAACGTAGAGAAAAGTTGGAAAGCCTGGGACGTTTTTTAAACCAGTTTAAAAGACAGGGAATTGAGAAAGATGAAAGCCTGCCACACAACGATCCTTATTTTGAACTGCTGAAGGAAAAAATAGAAAGAGCGGTGCATTACAACGGCTGGTTTACCCTTGAAAATGTGCTTTTTAGCCTGGAACAATGGAGCAAGGCGCTCACTTCAGATAACCTTCAAAAATGGCTTTCTGGCTATGATTTTTCTGAAGTTGAACCAAAAACCGTGGGCATCATCATGGCCGGGAACATCCCACTCGTGGGATTTCATGATTTTATTTCGGTGCTGGTGAGTGGCCACAAGGTGCTGGTGAAACAATCTTCTAACGATAAGCTGCTTTTGCCCGTAATAGCCGATTATCTCAAAACAATTGCTCCTGAATGGCAGGAAAAGATTGAACTTCTCCCCGACTCTGCCGATGGGGCGTCAAAAATGACAAATTTCGATGCCATTATTGCTACCGGAAGTAATAACACTGCACGTTATTTTGAATATTATTTCTCCGGAAAGCCTTCCATCATCAGGAAGAACCGCAATTCGGTAGCTGTGCTTACCGGAAATGAGACTTCCGAAGAACTTTCGGCCCTGGCTGAAGATATTTTCAGGTATTACGGTTTGGGCTGCAGAAACGTTTCCAAATTATATGTTCCAAAAAACTATGACTTTAATGCCTTTTTTGAAGCCGTATACAGTTGGAACCCTATTATAAATCAGGCGAAATATGCCAACAACTATGATTATAACAAGGCGGTATATTTAATGAGCCAGTTCAAGTTACTGGAGAACGGGTTTCTCATTCTTAAAGAAGACGAATCCCTTAACTCTCCTATCGCCACACTGTTCTATGAAACTTATGAAGATATGGAAGCACTTCAAAAGGAGCTTGACAGCAGGAAAGAGGAGATTCAATGTGTAGTTGGAAGAGAAGTTGTTGAAAATGAAGTAAGTTTTGGCAATACCCAGCATCCGCAACTTTGGGATTATGCAGATAATGTAGACACCCTCCACTTTTTAACCGAAGAAGTCTAAAAAGCCCGATCTTCGGCTGTAAGTTGTCCTAAATTATCATTTCAATAACAGGAAAATGCTTTTGATTTTCTCATATTTGTAACTGTTAAAACACAAGTATGAAAAAACATAATTATAGTGCCGGACCCTGCATACTTCCACAGGAAGTTTTTGAGGAGGCATCACAGGCAATATTAAATTTTAATAACTCAGGCTTATCAATTCTCGAGATCTCACACCGAAGTAAAGACTTCGTTGATGTAATGGAAGAGGCCCGCAACCTGGCCTTAGAATTACTGGGGCTGGAAGGCAAAGGATACAAAGCCCTTTTTCTCCAGGGCGGTGCAAGTCTGCAGTTTCTTATGACTCCATATAACCTGCTGAAAACAAAAGCAGCTTATCTCAATACGGGTACCTGGAGTACAAAAGCCATTAAAGAAGCTAAATTCTTTGGAGAGGTTGCCGAAGTGGCATCATCGGCCGACAGAGATTTTAAATATATCCCTAGGGGTTATTTTATACCTTCAGATGTAGATTATTTTCATTGCACCAGCAACAACACGATCTATGGTACACAAATAAAGGAATTTCCGAATACACCAAAACCAATGGTGTGTGACATGAGCAGTGATATTTTCTCACGGCAAATGGATTTTTCTAAATTTGACCTCATTTACGCAGGAGCACAAAAGAATATGGGGCCTGCAGGTACTACCCTTGTGGTGATAAAAGAAGATATTCTTGGTAAGGTAGACAGGTCAGTCCCTTCTATGATGGATTATCGCATACACCTCAATAAAGCCAGTATGTTCAATACTCCTGCAGTTTATGCGGTGTATGTTTCTATGCTCACCTTAAGATGGCTTAAGAACAATGGAGGTATTGCTGGAGTTGAAGAACAAAACGAAAAGAAAGCAAATCTTCTCTATTCAGAGATCGATATAAATCCCCTTTTTGAAGGCTATGCAGAGAAGGCAGATCGTTCAAATATGAATGCTACTTTTAACCTGGTAAACGACGACCTTAAGGAAACTTTTGACACTATGTGGAAAGAGGCAGGAATTAATGGTCTTAACGGGCATCGCAGTGTTGGAGGTTACCGCGCCTCAATGTACAATGCTCTTCCGCTTGAAAGTGTACAGGTGCTGGTAGACGTGATGAGCGAACTGGAAAGAAAAGCTTAAAAATAAATCTTTTAAATGAAAATTTTAGCAAACGACGGTATTGCTTCGGGGGGTAAAAAACAACTCGAAGAAGCCGGATTTGAAGTTATAACTACCAAAGTAGCCCAGGAGCAACTGGCTAATTTCCTTAATGAAAAAGAAATCTCGGGGCTCATAGTTCGCAGTGCCACCAAGGTGCGCAAAGAGCTCATCAATGCCTGCCCCAATTTGAAGATCATTGGCCGTGCAGGCGTGGGAATGGATAACATTGATGTTGAATACGCCCGCAGCAAGGGAGTGCATGTGTTCAACACACCTGCAGCTTCTTCGGCTTCTGTAGCCGAGTTGGTGTTTGCACACCTTTACGGCGGAGTACGGTTTTTACACGACTCCAACCGGAATATGCCGCTTGAAGGAGATTCCCGTTTTAAGGAACTCAAGAAAAGCTATGCCGGTGGTCGCGAATTACGCGGGAAGACCCTTGGGATCATTGGCTTTGGCCGAATAGGCAGAGAGGTTGCAAAGATCGCTCTGGGTATTGGGATGAAGGTCATCGCCAGTGATAGTACCGAAGGGGAAGCAGAGATCACACTGGAGTTTTATAACCATCAGGAAATAAAAATTCCAATTAAGACCGAGCCAGTAGAGCAGCTGATAATGGATTCAGATTTTATAACCCTTCATGTTCCGGCACAAAAGGAGCCTGTTCTGGGAAAAGAAGAGTTTGAACAGATGAAAGATGGGGTTGGAATTATAAATGCATCCAGGGGTGGTGTAATAGACGAAGTGGCACTTATAGAAGCATTAGAAAGCGGAAAAGTGGCTTTTGCAGGCCTCGATACTTTTGAGCAGGAGCCGAGCCCAGCAATTAAAGTGCTTATGAATGGCAACGTTTCTCTTAGCCCTCATATTGGTGCGGCTACAAAAGAAGCCCAGGAAAGAATTGGTTTTGAACTGGCCAATGAAATCATAAAGGTGCTCACATAACTCATTATTAAGTATAAATATTTTAAATGCTTCTGTTAAAGGAAGCATTTTTTTTGGTTAAAACTCAACTTCGGTTTAAAAGCGCATCTTATTTTTTGTAAATTAAAAAGAAAAAAGATGGCTTCAATATTAGATTTTTTAGACACTGAAAAAGGAAAGGAATTTATTCATAAATCCAGTGAAGAAGTGAATGAATCACCAGATAAGGTGAAATCGGCTCTGGGTATGGCCCTGCCTATGATCATGGGTGCCTTGAAAAAGAATACAAGTTCTTCGGAAGGTGCAGAAAACCTGAATAAGGAATTGAATAAAGACAAACATGACGGTTCTGTACTCGATAAGATTGGCAGTGGCGGACTTTCAGGTTTGTTGGGAGAAGGATCGGGGATTCTGGGGCATGTACTTGGCGGCAGCCAGTCAAAAATAGCTTCAGCTGTAGGTTCAGCAATAGGAATGGATTCGGCTAAAGTGAATAAACTTCTTCAAATGGCTGCACCTGTGATCATGGGTATCCTGGGAAAACAAAAGAGGAAAGAAAATATCGAAAGCAGTAGCGGTGTGGCCAGTCTTGTAGGTTCTGTACTGGGAACCAATTCTTCACACGATCAATCTATGCTCGAGACTTTTATGGATTCAGATAAAGGCGGAAAAATTGCTAAAGACGTTGCTGGCAAGATCTTTGGTAGTAAAGATAAGTCCAAAGGATTGGGCGATTTCTTTAAAGGATAAAATATGAAAAACCTGCTGTACATACTTTTTGCCGGACTTGTCATTTATAGCTGCTCTTCTACGAAGAACAGGAACTTTGGCGCTGAAGAAGCCGGGGTTCAAAATGATACCGTGCGAATAGCCAATGATAGCCTGGAGTATGAGATCATTATAATTGATCCGGGCTACTCCTACTTTCTAAATTCTGTGGCACGGCCCGAAGGTTACCACTCCCAGAGTTATCTCGAAAACAAGAACCAATTTCTGGTCACCGATTATAATAATAGGGTTCGCAGCCCTCAGCTTTACAATCCGAATATCTACGAGATGGAAATCAATTATGACCCCGATATTAATTACGGCTACGAGGTGAATTACAAGCTGTATAATTACTTTGTTTACCTCTCCCAAAAATACAATCAGCGGTTTTCTGTACCTACAAGATTGTGAACCAGATGTCTATAAACCTCACCCAGGACCTCACTTATTAATATTCTTTTTTATATTTGCCGCATGAACAAATTGAAGCAACGTTGGGGGATTTCTTCCAACTGGCAAATTTTAATTATTTTCATCGTTTTCGGTCTTACAGGTTCCTCATCCCTGTTCGTAGCGCGACCGGTGTTGGAGTTCATAGGGCTCAACCGCATGAGCTTTCCAGCAGATCTTATAGGTGCAATTAGCTATTACGCCTTGCGCATACTCATGATATTTCCGGTTTACCAGGTTTTACTGGTACTGTATGGCTGGCTTTTTGGACAATTCAGATTTTTCTGGCAATTTGAAAAAAATATGCTTTCCCGATTAGGTTTAGGCAGAATCCTGAAGTAACATGAAGCTGTGGCAAAAAATATCACTGGTCCTGTTCACCGGGTTGATCCTCTTCCCTTCGGCAGTAGACCTTGCGCATATTTTTGCGGGCCACCAGCATTACACCTGTAATCATTACGCCGAATCTCATATACATCAGGATACTGTAGATTGCGATATATTTCACTTTCAGCAAAATCCTTTCTCCTTCCCTCCTGCTGTCGCCTGGTCATTGTATGAACCACAGGTAGAAAGCCTTCACTTAAAGAAGGAGTATCTATATTTAAGTACGTTTCAAAAACTTCATTTCTCGTTAAGAGCACCCCCGGCCCTTGCGTAAGATTTACTGAAGCATTTTTTGAATTAACAACGTATTTAAAATACCCATGAAAAATATCATTTTTGGGCTGCTGTTACTAGCAGTCACTACCGGCTATAGTCAATATTCAGCCAAAGGCATTGTCATAGATGCAAATACAGAGCAACCTGTAATAGGAGCTGCCATTAAGCTTCAAAAGCCAGAACGAAGTACCATTACCAGCCTTTCCGGAGAATTCACATTAGATAATTTGACAGCGGGCAACTATGCTCTTGTTATTTCTTCTCTGGGATATGGTACCCGAACCTATCAATTTGAACTTCCGGGTGCCGGGGAGCTTAAAATCGAGCTTTTTCCCACTGCAATAGAGATGGAAGAAATCATTGTCTCTACTCCTTTTCATCAACTGCAAAGCGAGAATGTCATGAAAGTAGAACGCATAACGCGTGAAAGCTTGGAGCGTTCAGGCACCAGCAGTCTTACCGAAGGCATAAGCCAGATTGCAGGTGTTGAAACCATTACTACAGGCACTTCTATAGGGAAGCCCGTTATTCGCGGTTTAAGCTCTAATCGGGTGCTGGTCTACGCGCAGGGAGTACGCCTGGAGAACCAACAGTTTGGAGATGAACACGGCCTGGGCTTGAGCAGTTCGGGGATTGAAAGCGTAGAAGTAATTAAAGGCCCTGCTTCCCTTCTCTACGGAAGCGATGCCCTGGGCGGTGTTTTGTATTTGAATCCTGAACGTTTTGCCCCACAGGGGGAAACCGAATTTGATGCTGAAACCGCTTATTATTCCAATACCGAAGGTTTTGAAGCTAACTCAGGTGTGAAAACATCAGCTGAAAAATTCAAGTTCCTGGTTCGTGGAAACCTTGCCACGCACAGCGACTATGAAACAGGAGACGGCAGAAGAGTCACCAATACCCGCTTTACGGAATACGATCTTAAAGGTGGTGTAGGATACCGGGATGAAAATTATAAAGGTGATCTTCGCTATAACATCAACAGCAGCACTGCGGGAATTCCTGAAGAAATAGGAATTCAAAGCACTTCAAAAAGTAAAATGCTGCCTTACCAGAAGGTAGATAACCATATTTTAAGCCTTGACAACTCTTTTTATTTTGACGAGTCAAGCCTGGATGTGAAGATAGGTTACCTCTTTAACAACAGAAAAGAGTTTGAAGATGCTCACCATGAAGAGCACGGGCATGAAGAAGATCATGAACATGAAGAGCATGAAGAACATGAGGAACATGAAGGACATGCAGAAGGGGAACCAGCCCTCGAAATGCATCTTGAAACCCTTAATTATGATGTAAAATACCATTTCCCGGCCCATGGAAAATTTGAGACCATTGTAGGGGTGCAGGGGATGTTCCAGTCTAATGAGAACATGGCTGAGGAGATCCTAATCCCCGATGCCCGCACCACAGATGCCGGCGTACTCGCTACCACACATTACCACCTTGAAAAATTAGATTTTCAGGCAGGCTTGCGGTACGACTTCAGAAAAATTTCTTCTGAAGCTTATGAAAATCATGATACGGAAACTGAAGTGCCGGCTTTAGAAAGGGAATTCAACAGTTATAATGGTGCTTTGGGAGTAAAGATGGATATCACTTCTAATTTTACCTCCAGGCTCAACCTAGCCACCGGATTCAGAGCTCCAAACCTGGCCGAGCTCACCTCTTACGGGAGTCATCACGGCACCAACAGGTTCGAGATTGGAAATTCAGATTTGGTGAACGAACAGAACTATCAGATAGATCTTGCGCTCGAATTCAGGAATCAGCACTTTGAAGTTTCGGCTAACGGATTCTACAATGCTATTAATAATTACATTTTCTTAAATCCCACAGGAGAATTTATTGATAAAAATCCTGTTTTTGAGTACCTGCAGCAAGATGCAAAACTTTATGGTGGAGAAGTAGGATTGCATATTCATCCACACCCTCTCGACTGGCTGCACCTTGAAAGTAATTACGAGCTCGTCATTGGAGAACAGGATAACGGGGATTATCTTCCTCTTATTCCGGCGCAATCTATTCAAAATACAATTTGGGCAGAAATTACTGATGGAGAAATATTTAAAGATGCTTATGTAAGCCTTAGCTTAAAGTCAGTCTTTGATCAGAGCAGAACCGGACTTTTCGAGACTGAAACTGCTGGTTATTCTCTTTTAAATGCGGGAATAGGGACTTCTATAGCCTTAAATTCTGTAGAGCTGCAGGTGAAACTGGCAGGAACAAACCTTCTTGATAAAACCTACATCTCTCATCTTTCGAGATTAAAACCTGATGGTATACCCAACATGGGAAGAAATATATCTTTGGGAGTAGGATTTCAATTTTAAAATCCAGCATAAAAAAAGCCGGTTGTTCTTAAAACAACCGGCTTTTTCATTTTATATCAATTCAACTACTTCACTCTAACTTCAATAGGCCGCAGTTCTCCAAAATCATCTTCTCTTTGCCATACAAAGGTGTATAGCCACATTAAAGTAAATGTTGGAATTATATCACTAAATGGCAAAATCTCTTCAATAAATACCAGAACAGAGGCTAATTTCCCCTTTTTGCCGGGATACATAACCGACATTTTCCTGGCGGCGTAAGGAGCCCACAAAAGATCAAGGAATCCCCCAACTAACGGAACTGCTCCACTTGCCATACCAATAGCATCGTAAACCAGGCCTTTGATCAATAACTTTTTTTTATTGGTTTCCATCTATTTTTTTATTTTCTAATATCAATACAAGAAAAGTGCCATTTTTATGATTCAGCTTTTACCTTCTTTGAAAACGTATGTTTCAGTTTCTGAACTTTGGGATCAATGATCACCCGGCAATATGGCTGATTCCTGTTTTGGTTGTAATAATCGTGATGTTCCTGCTCGGCTACATAAAACTCACCCGCCGGGGCGATCTCAGTAACTATGGGATCTTTAAATGTCTTTTCTTCTTCCAGTTTATTTATAACATTTTCGGCGGTTTCTTTTTGAGCTTCAGAATGGTAGAATATAGCACTCCTATAATGCGTACCTACATCATTTTGTTGCCGGTTAAGCGTTGTTGGGTCATGCGTGGCAAAGAACATGTACAGTAACTCTTCAAAAGTGACAATTTCGGGATCAAATTTTATCTCTATAGATTCTGCATGCCCGGTTCTTCCGGTCACCACTTCACGGTAAGGCGGATTCTTAATATGGCCCCCGGTAAAGCCTGAAGTCACCTGTTTCACACCTTCTATACGTTGAAAGACCGCTTCGGTACACCAAAAACATCCTCCGGCCAAAGTTGCCTTTTCCATTTGTTTTTCTTCCATATTTAGTTTTTCCAAAAAATAGGCAAAAACAACGAACCTTCCAATTATAAAATTTCAGGATTTCGTAACATTGCATTACGGGATAAATTCGCCTTTAATAACACCCTATGCTCTGTAAATATCTGCTGTTACCTTTTTTTCTTTTAATAACAGGATTCCTGTTTGGTCAACAAAATGAACTTCCGCAGAAAAAGATCTACACAGCTACCAGAATTGAAGATAAACCACAGATTGATGGAATTCTGGATGATGAAATCTGGAAAGCTATTCCCGAAGCCAGAAATTTTGTAATGTACGAGCCCGGCGATGGTAAACCTTCCCGCAGTACACACCCCAGCCAGGTAAAAATAGCCTATACCGATGAAGCTATTTACGTGGCAGCCTATCTTTACGATAACGAACTTTCTAAAATAAGGCGCGAATTTGCGCAGCGCGATAACCTGCCTACTGCCGATTATTTCTTTTTTGATCTCAATACTTACAATGATGGCGAGAACCAGACCCGGTTTTACGTCACCGCCGCGGGTACGCTCGCCGATGCCAAAATGAAAAGGGACAATGAAGATTTTGCCTTTAATGTGGTATGGGAAGCAAGGGTTTCTTTAAATGAAAAGGGCTGGTTCGTAGAGATGGAGATCCCCTACTCTGCCCTGCGATTTCCAGGCGGTGAAGAGCAGCTGTGGAGCATGCAGCTGGGAAGGCACATTAGCCACCTCAATGAAACTTATGTTTGGAATTACATCGACAAATCTATTGGGGAAAGCACCCATTATAATGGCATTTTAGAGGGGATAGAAAATATTGACGCTCCGGTACGACTGAGTTTTTACCCATACGTTTCAGGGGAAGTAGATTATATTGACGATGAAACCACAACGGCATTCAATGCTGGAATGGATCTCAAATACGGAATTAGCGATGCCTTTACCCTCGATGCCACGCTAATCCCTGATTTTGGGCAGACCGCCTATGATGAAGTCGAACTGAATCTTGGGCCTTTCGAACAGACTTTTGGTGAAAACAGGGCCTTTTTTACTGAAGGAACCGAGCTATTTACCAAAGGTGACCTGTTCTATTCCCGGCGTATAGGTGATACGCCTTTGGGTTTTAATAACGCGCAGGATTCCCGACTCGAAAACGAGGAAATAATAGAAAATCCAGAAACCACCAACCTTCTAAACGCGCTAAAGATCTCCGGAAGAACCAAAAGCGGACTTGGGATAGGGTTTTTTAATGCTATTACCGAACGGCAAAAGGCAAGGTACTACAACAAAACGACGGGCGAACAAAGAGAGCTTGTTACCGAGCCACTGGCGAATTACAACATTTTTGTACTCGACCAGCAGTTTGATCAAAAATCGTCTGTTTCTCTCATCAATACCAATGTGATTAGAGAAGGAAAGTTCAGGGATGCCAATGTTTCCGGTTTTTTGTTTGACGTTTATAACCGTGGCAGTTCCTTTAATTTTTCGGGGGAAGCAAAGATGAGCCGAATCAATTATGCCGAAAGTAACAAGACAGGATTTGCTTCACAGCTGGCTTTTGCGAGAACCAAGGGAAAATTCAGGTATGGGATCTCCCATGAATTTGCCAATAAGACCTATGACATCAATGACCTGGGGCTTAATTTCATCAGTAACTACAGCAACTTCAACTGGGAAACCTCCTACCGCATTTTTGAGCCCCACGGAATTTTCAATGAGTACAATATTCAGTTCTATGGCGACCATCAGCGGCGCTATGATCCCGATATTGCACTTACCAACAACTTTGGGTCGAGTTTCTTCGGAATGACCCGCGAAAGGTTCGCTTTTGGAGGTAATGTTAATTACAGTACACCTTTCAAGGACTTTTTTGAGCCCCGCCGGAATAATTCCTTCATCGAATATCCTGAAAATGCAGCAGCTGAAGCCTGGATCTCTTCAGATTACCGCAAAAGAATTGCGATAGATTCGCGCCTTGGGTACAACAAGTACCTGGGTAGCCCGCACGGGGAACTCAACTTCAGCTTTAGCCCCCGTTTTAGGGTTAGCAACAGGTTTATGCTTATTTATTCCTTTGAATTTATGGAGGAAAATGAGCGGGTGAGTTTTGTAGCATTGCTGCCCAAAAATGTCATTTTTGGCACCCGTGATATGAAGAGCATTGAAAATTCCCTGCAGGGCAGCTACAACTTTACCAATCGGCAGGCCCTTAATTTGAGTTTCAGGAACTTCTGGTCTTCAGCAAATTTCGCCTATGACAGCTTCAGTCGTCTACAGGACAACGGGGAGCTGGTTTCCTATAACTACAAGGTTGATGAAGCAAACGATCCCGATGCAAATTTTAATGTGTGGAATCTCGATCTAAGCTACCAGTGGCGTTTTGCTCCCGGCAGTGAGATGATCCTGCTTTATCGCAATTCCATTTTCAATGTAGACAAGCAAAGTGAACTGGCTTATTTTGAAAGTGTAGAAAATCTTTTTAAACAACCGGCGAGGCATAATCTTTCGCTAAGAATTGTATATTATCTGGATTACAGCAGCATAAACAGCATAATTTAAACTTAATATTGTAACAACATACCATGATAGAAGCACATAACATCCATAAAAGTTACAATGACCTGCATGTTCTAAAAGGAGTAGACCTGCATATCCCTAAAGGCGAAATTGTCTCTATTGTAGGAGCTTCGGGGGCCGGGAAGACCACCCTGCTTCAAATTCTTGGGACCCTTGAAAAACCCGATCGCAATACCAACAGTGTCCTCAAGGTAAATGGCGTAGATGTCTATTCCCTTTCTTCAAAGGAGTTGGCGAAATTCAGAAATGAAAATATCGGATTTATATTTCAGTTTCACCAGCTGTTGCCCGAGTTTACAGCTCTTGAGAATGTATGCATCCCGGCCTATATCGGGAATAAAGATAAAGCCCAGACAGAAAAAAGAGCTAAAGAATTACTGGGGTTCCTTGGCCTTTCAAAGCGGGGCGATCACAAACCGGCCGAAATGAGCGGCGGTGAGCAGCAACGTGTCGCTGTGGCGCGGTCGCTTATAAACAATCCTGGAGTGATCTTTGCCGACGAACCTTCAGGAAACCTGGACTCTGAGTCGGCTGAAAATCTGCACAGGCTCTTTTTTGATCTTCGGGAAGAATTTGGGCAAACCTTTGTAATCGTGACCCATAATGAAGAGCTGGCCAATATGGCCGACAAAAAGCTGACTATGGTAGACGGCAAGATAATTTAAGGTCTAAAGTTAAAGATTCAATATCCTTAAACCTCAAATCTCACGTCTAATTTCTCACGTCTAACATCTCAAATCTCACATCCAAAACCTGGTAAATGAATTCAACAGAACTTAAAGAATTCCTCGATTTTAAGGTTGACCAATACAATACTTCAGAATTTATTGAAACAGATCCTGTGCAAATCCCGCATTTGTTCAGCAGGAAAGAAGACATGGAAATTTCAGGATTTTTGACCGCTACGATTTCCTGGGGCAATCGTAAAAGCATTTTAAAGAATGCCAATTATTTGATGGAGCTGCTGGAATTTGCACCCTATGATTTTGTGCAGAATCATTCCGAAGCAGAGCTGGAAAAGCTTGAGAAATTTGTGCATCGCACCTTCAATGGCGGCGATCTTATTTACTTCATCAAGGCGTTTCAGCATATTTACAGGGAGCACAATGGCATGGAAAACATCTTTAGTAAACATTCAGGTAAAGATAATTTACAGCCTGCAATCCATGAGTTTAAGAAAGTATTTTTTGAGCTGCCTCATGAGAAGAGGACAGAAAAACATGTGAGCGATCCGCTGAAGAATTCTGCAGCCAAAAGGATCAATATGTTCCTGCGATGGATGGTAAGAAATGACAGCAGAAATGTAGATCTTGGCATTTGGAACAGCATTTCTCCGGCGCAACTCAGTTGCCCGCTTGATGTACATTCGGGAAACGTTGCCAGGAAACTGGGGCTCTTAAAACGGAAACAGAATGACGCCAAAGCTTTGCTGGAGCTGGATAATAACCTTAGAAAGTTAGACCCGCAAGATCCTGTAAAATATGATTTTGCATTGTTCGGGCTTGGGGTTTTTGAGAACTATTAAGCTGAAGTAGACAGTTAACACTGAAATATTGTTCACTTCGGAAGTTTTAAAGATTAAATAAAAAGGTCTTGCTGAAGCCTTTTTCTATATTTGACAAAAGAATGCCTGCGCATGTACTTTAAACATCCTGAACTGCTTTACGCCCTTGTTGTGCTGGTGATTCCAATCCTGGTGCATTTGTTTCAGTTAAGAAAGTTTAAGACAACCCCATTCACGAACGTAAGGTTCCTCAAAAAAGCCGTTTTACAAACCCGCCAGAGTTCGCGCTTAAAGAAATTTTTGGTCCTTTGCACCAGGCTTCTCATGCTCACATGCCTTGTGCTGGCCTTCGCACAACCCTACTTCCCTCCCGCTTCAGGGACAGTTGAGGAGACCAAAACAGTGATCTATCTCGATAATTCTTACAGCATGCAGGCGCGGGGTAAAAACGGAATTCTTTTAAAACGCAGTGTGCAGGATTTACTTGAAAATATTGCTGAAGACGAAGAGGTAACTTTGTTCACCAACAACGAAGAATTCAGAAATATCCCGGGAAGTACGCTTCGGGAAAGGCTTCAGGAGATTGAGTTTGCTCCCGAAGAACTTTCCTGGGAAACTGTGGCTCTCAAGGCAAACAATCTTATTGGTTCTGCGGGAAACCTTCAGAAGAATTTTATAGCAATTTCTGATTTTCAGCACTTACAGGATTCTGTTATTTCTCTCAAAAATGGCATTTTTACGCACCTGGTCCAGTTGATCTCCGAGCGGGTTCACAATGCAATGATCGATTCGGCATGGGTTACAAATGCAGGTCTAAACCAGACTGCACTCCAGGTTTCTTTTTCGGCAGTTGGAGACAGGCAGGAAGAAATTGCGCTAGGAATTTATGACGGCGACCGGATGCTCGCCCGCAAAACCGTTAAACTTCAAGAGGGAACTGAAGGAAATACCACATTTAACCTGGATACAGATGTAATTCCTGACGGAAGAATCGAGATTGAAGATAACGGATTGCAATTTGACAACCGACTGTACTTTAGTATCAACGAAATTCCGCCGGTGAAGGTAGTGGCAATTGGCGACCGCGAAGTAGATTACCTGCAAAGGATCTATGGTCCCGATGAGTTTGAACTCACAATACTTCCTGAAAACAACGCAGATTACAATGCCCTCTCCCGGGCCAACCTGGTAATTCTGAATGAGCTGAATCAATTACCTTTTGCTTTGATAAGCAGCCTTCAGCAGGTAATTGAAGATCGTGCGGTGGTTGTTATTATTCCGCCGACACAGGGAAAAAATGAAGACTACAACGTATTGCTGCGCAACCTGAATTTGCCCCTTTTTGAGGATTTAAATATTCAGTATAAATTAATTACAGATATCAGTTTTGAGCATCCGCTTTACAGCAGTGTTTTTAATGAAAAAGTCACAAACTTTGAATATCCCGGTGTTCAAAGCTCATATCTGTTAAACAGGAGTGTTCCGGGTATTTTAGAGTATCAAAATGGAGCACCATTTCTTTTTCAGCAAGACAATGTCTTTGTGTTTACGGCAGCATTGAACCGGGAAAATTCCAACTTTAAGAACTCTCCGCTTATTGTTCCCACCTTCTATAACATTGGTAATTTGGCTATTTCAAGACCAAGTCTTTACAATGTACTTGGCAAACCACAAAAAATCTCGCTTCAGGCTGAACTTCAGAAGGATGAGATCCTTAAATTATCATCTTCTGAAAGCACTTTTATTCCGCAGCAGCAAAGCTTCAGGAATAAGGTAGAGCTTACCCTGGATGACTTACCGAAAACTCCCGGCCACTACAAAGTACTACAGGACGAAAAGCTACTGAGAACCTTCAGTTTTAATGTGCCTCGCAGTGAAAGTGATCCTGTACTCAACAGGTTGCAGGGACAGGAAGATCTTCTTGTGCACGAAAATATTTCCGAAGCTTTTTCTTTTATAAAATCGGCGAATGAAGTCGATAGCTTTTGGAAATGGTTTGTTATTTTTACTCTTGTTTTCCTACTTGCTGAAATACTAATTCTAAAATTCCTCAAATGAAAATACTCGTCAAATCTGCCCGGATAGTTGATAACGAAAGTCCGTACAACAACAAGGTCATGGACATCCTGGTAGAGAATGGTCTCATTGCAGAAATAGCACCAGAAATCAAGGTCAAAAAAGCCGATCTTGAAATAAAATTTGATAATCTTCATGTTTCGCAGGGATGGTTTGACAGTAGTGTTTCTTTTGGGGAGCCGGGATTTGAAGAAAGGGAAACTTTGAAAAACGGACTAAAAACAGCAGCTAAAAGCGGATTCACAGCCATTGCCCTAAACCCCGGAAATGACCCGGTGACCGATAACACAGGCGCGGTAACTTATCTTAAAAACAAAGCTGAAAAGCAGCCGGTAACTGTGCTGCCAATTGGGGCACTTACCCGCAAAAGCGAGGGTCGTGATATGGCCGAACTTTACGATATGCAACAGGCCGGCGCGGTGGCTTTTGGAGATTTTAAAAAACCTGTTTCCAATCCCAATCTTTTGAAGCTTGCCCTGCAGTACTCCCAGAATTTTGACGGATTGGTGATGTCATTTCCGCAGGAAGAAAGGATAGCGCTTCAAGGGCAGGTAAATGAACATGAGAACAGTACCCAACTTGGCCTGAAGGGAATTCCGGCCCTGGCTGAAGAATTGCAAATCATTAGAGATCTTTATATCCTGGAATACACGGGAGGTAAACTTCACATCCCTACCATTTCAACAGCAAAATCTGTAGAACTCATTAGGGACGCTAAAGAAAGAGGGCTGGATGTGTCTTGCAGTGTGGCTATTCATAACCTCTTTTTTACAGATGAAATGTTGCATGAATTTGACACCAATGCCAAAGTGCTTCCACCTTTAAGAACCAAAAGCGATATCAAGGCACTTATTGCGGGAGTAAAAGATGAAACTATAGATATGATAACCTGCGACCACATCCCTATGGATTCTGAACATAAAAAAGTGGAGTTCGATAATGCCCTTTTTGGAACCCTGGGGCTGGAATCGGCTTTGGGCGCTTTACTGCAGTTGTTTTCAATTAAGACCACAGTGAAATTGCTTACTTCGGGCAAATGGAGATTTGGGCTTGGCGAAGGAGTCATTGACGAAGGGCTTCCTGCCAACTTCAGTTTTTTTAATCCTGAAGGAGAATATACCTTTCAAAAAGAGCATATTTTGAGTGCATCAAAAAACAGCCTCTTCCTTGGAAAAAAATTAAAGGGTAAAGTACACGGTATTCTGGTAGGTGAAGAATATTTAGCTTCTTAAGACCGGTAAGGAAGCGCAGAATTACGTAAATTTACCCCTAAATTATCTCTTATGGACAGTGTAGCCAACCAGGGGAAAGCTGCAGCAATTTGGGCCTATCTTACTATTATAGGAACTATTATTGCTTACTTTCTCAACAATGATTCAAAGAACCCGTTTGCTTCTTTTCACATTCGGCAGGCGCTGGGAATCCACATCACCTTTTACCTTTTGGGAATAATAGTTTCGTGGTTTAATACCTGGCTTATTTCGGCACCATTTTACCTCTTTATCATCATTTTATGGGGTTATGGCTTACTTGCTGCCATACAGGGAGAAAAGAACGAAGTACCCATTTTAGGAAAACAATTTCAAAATTGGTTTAGCACAATAAATTAATGGAAGCAGAAACATTCACCCTATATCATTTAGTCAGAAAACCCAAAAAAACTGTAGAAAAGGCCCCTTTGCTCATCATGCTACATGGCTACGGAAGCAATGAAGAAGATCTATTTTCTTTTGCAGACGAGTTGCCCGAGGAGCTTTTTATTATTTCTGTAAGGGCACCTTATCCCCTGCCTCCATATGGCAATGCCTGGTATGCGATTCACTGGGATGGCAGCAGCAACGGTAAATTCAGTGATGATGATCAGGCAGTGATCTCGAGAGAAAAGATCGTTCAGTTTATTGATGAAGTAACCGAAAAATATCCCGTAGATGCCAACAATGTTACATTACTTGGCTTCAGCCAGGGATGTATCCTCAGCTTTAGTGTGGCACTTTCATATCCCGAAAAGATCAAAAACGTGGTTGGCCTTAGCGGGTATATCAATAAGGAAATCCTAAAAAAAGGATATAAAAACAATGATTTTTCAGGACTTTCAGTTTACAGTTCCCACGGTACGGTAGATCAGGTAATCCCTGTGGAATGGGCCCGTAAGACGGCACCTTTCCTGGATACTTTAAATATTGAGAATACTTATTCAGAATTTCCTGTAGGTCATGGCGTTGCGCCAAAAAATCTTATGGAGATCAAACAATGGCTTAAGGAGCACCTTTAATTGCGGGGATACAACAGGGCTTTTTCAGTAAAAATCTCTACTGTGCCATTGTCGTCAATTTCAAAACTAACAAAAAGGTCACCCCAATAAAGACCATCGGTAAAACTTGCTATGGCCCATTTATGGTTTAGCAGTTTCACCTTATTAATTCTGAAAGGGCCATTCATGCCTTCATAAGGAATAAGGTCGTTATCGGCATCTACCGCGTTTCTGCTTACAAGAGCTTCCTCTACCTTGTTCATTACATCGGCAGGATCAAGCCCCCTGTCTTCGAGGTATGAAAGCGCTTCCTCATTAGAGGCTAACGAAAAGGATTTTTCCTGTGAAGCATTTTCTGCGACAGGTTGAGCATTCGCTCTTTGCTCTTCAAGTTCCTTTTTTAGATATTCTATTTCTTTTTCTTTAGATGCCAGTACTTTAGACCCATTCATATAAAAGACTACCGCCAGTAAAGCAGTAAAAACAAACAGGTACATTAAAAAACTCTTGCGCATTAAATTTCAATTTGAAGGTTATCATAGGCCAAAAACACATTGTTGGGAAGTTCGGCCTGTACCGCTTCATGAAAACCCATATGTTGACTTATGTGAGTGAGATAGGCTTTGTCTGGCCCTATTTTTTCTATAAACTCTAAGGCTTCCTGTAGATTAAAGTGGGAATGGTGAGGTTCTTTCCGCAGCGCATTTACAACCAGCACATCTACTCCTTTTAGCTTTTCAGCCTCTTCTTCTTCTATGGTCTTTGCATCTGTGATATAGGCAAAGTCTCTAATTCTGAAACCAAAAACCTGTACCCGGTTATGCATCACGTTTACGGGAATAATATTTATCCCTTTTACGGGGAACGCCTTATTTTCAATAATATGTTCCTGTACACTGGGTGCACCCGGATATTTATTTTCTGAAGCAAAAATGTACTCAAACCGTTTTCGTAAAGAAGCCATTACCCTTTCATGAGCATAAACCGGAATATCTCCCTGCCTGAAGAAATAAGGCCGTATATCATCCAGCCCAATAGTATGATCACTGTGTTCATGGGTGTATAAAATAGCATCTATTCGCTGCACATTATTAGTGAGCATTTGTTGCCTGAAATCCGGTCCACAGTCAATGAGGATATTGTGGTTGTCTACTTCAACAAGAACCGAAACCCGTAACCTTTTATCTTTGGGGTCTTCGCTTTTACAAACCGGGTGGTCACTACCTATAACGGGTATTCCTTGTGATGTTCCTGTACCTAAAAACGTAACTTTCAATGCTCTTAATTTTACCACAAAACTAAGTATTATTTTTTGTTTAGCCCTCCATTTTAGTACCTTTGACTACGATCTAAGCCGTTCCTACAAAGGAACAAGTTTGTACAAAAAAAATAGCTATGCCAATAACTATAATGGGTGACCGGGAATTTGAAAATGTCCCGTCGATAAAGAGTAAAGCTTTACGCATCAACCTAAATGAAAATATCTACGGAACTTTTTCTGAAATAGGTGCCGGGCAGGAAACTGTACGTAACTTCTTTAGAGCCGGTGGTGCTTCAGGGACTATTGCAAAGGCCATGAGCGCCTATGATAAAGACTTTAGTGATGCAATTTACGGGATAGAAGACGACCGAAGATATGTCACCGAAGAACGTTTAAAAAAAATGCTCACACATGAGACCAATCTCATTGAGCAAAGGATATCCCGCGAAAAACACCCCAACAAATTATTTTTCACCTACGCCAACACAGTGGCCACCATTGATTTTGCCAAGAAATATAAAGGTCATGGCTGGGTAGGAATTAAATACCAGGTGCATCCTGAAGAAGATTACAATGAGATCAGTCTCCACGTGCGCTTCCACGAAAACGATGCTCGCTTGCAGCAAAACACATTAGGGATCCTGGGAGTGAATTTGATCTACGGAGCTTATTATAAATATGATAACCCGAAGAAATTACTCCGTTATCTTTACGACCACATAGATAAAGACCAGATAGAGATTGATACCATCAACTTTTCGGGCCCTCGATTTGAAAAGGTCGATAACAGGTTGATGAGTTTACAACTGGTTAAAAACGGAATGACAGAGGCGGTAATGTTCGCCCCCGATGGGAATAACGTTTTACCAGCTAAGATCCTTTACAAAAAGAACATTCTGGCCTTGCGCGGTAGCTTTAGACCGGTGACCAAGGTGAATATGGACATGTACAAGCGCTCTTTGGAACTTTTCCTCAATGAGAACAGGGTTTCTGAAGAAAATACAGAAGTGATCTTTGAGATCACCCTTTCAAACCTTCGGGCGGAAGGAGAAATTGATGAACGGGATTTTATGGACAGGGCAGAATTACTATGCTCCCTAGGTCAAACCGTGATGATCTCAAACTTCCAGGAGTACTATAAGGTTGTAGAATATTTCTCCCGCTACACCAAAGAACGCATGGGGCTTGCAATGGGTGTAAACAACCTGGTAGATATATTTGATGAGAAATACTACAGGCACCTGAGTGGAGGGATCCTGGAGGCATTCGGAAAGTTGTTCTTTAAAGATCTTAAGGTCTATTTATATCCGTTCAAAGATCGTGAGACCGGCGAAATTACGACCAGTGATACCCTGAAAGTACATCCAAGAATGAAGGAACTGTACAAGTTCTTCAAATACAACGGAAAGGTTGTGGATATTACAAATTACGATCCGGCTATTTTAGATATTTTCTCCAGGGAAGTATTACAATTAATTGCTGAAGGTAAAGGTGGATGGGAAGATATGTTGCCCGAAAAAACCACAGCGATGATCAAAGAGCACGATCTGTTTAGTCACTACAAACAAAAATCAGCTCAAAAGATCTAAACTCGCAGGAATAAGATTTTAAGATAAGATCTGAAACAGGCCTTTTAAATTGCTTTTATGCTTCTTTTAGAGAGGTGCCAAAAAGGGTAATTTAAACGGCCTCTTTTTTATAGCTCCCAAACAATTCAATAAGTTTCTTTCTTCTGAAGTTGAAGATTTCCTCCAGTTTGGGTTTGACCATCAAAGGATGAACTGCCTGCCCTATTATTCCAAAAGGAAGTTTATAATCTATAATATCTTCCATCTCTACGCCGCCATCTATTTCCCTAAGAAAATGTTTATGGTGCCAAAGAGCATAAGGTCCAAACCTCTGTTCATCTACAAAATAATAAGGTTCTTTGATATGAGTGATTTCTGTCACCCATTTTGTTTTAATTCCGGCTACGGGAGTAACTATATATTGAATGATTTGTCCGGCAAACATTGACCTATCCCCTCCCGATATAATATCGAAACCCATGTAAGGCGGTGTGATTACTTTGAGGTTTGCAGGACTGGAAAAAAATTTCCACGCCTCCTCCAAAGAAATCGGTAATTTCTGAACAGTGTGTAACTGATATATTTTCATAGCAATCTTTTTCCAAAGGTAAGTTTTGTTTTAATATTTTTAAATAAACTTAAACAAAAAGTTTTCTTCACTAATGGATTGAAGCTCTCAGAAAGAAGGTTAGTTTTCTGAAAATTTTCTGAAAACCCTTGCTATCACTCTTATAATTGCGTTAATGCTTCAGGTTGTAAAAAGTAAAAAAACGAGCTTTGATTAAAACTCCCAAAAGATGAAGAAATCAATTTGTGTTATAGTTTTACTTTTTTGCTTTACTTTTTCTACTTACTCTCAATCTTTTTCCACCTCCAATAGCGATACTTCCCAATCCCCATACAAGATCAGCTGGAAGCTTGATGCTCCCTGGGTGGGTGTGGGATTAGGTTTAAACGTGCTGGGTCTTAAATTGATCCAGGACAAGGATGATCTCACTATTGAAGAACTTAACGATTTATCAAAAGATGATGTGCCGGGTATAGACCGTTTTCTGGCGGGAAATCACAGTGACAGGGCCGATAAGATAAGCTACTATCCTTTTTATGGGTCTTTTGCAGTTCCTGTAATTATGATGGTGGCAGATGGCAATATGCGGTCAAACGCCGGACAAATTTCAGTAATGTTCCTGGAAAGTATGGCTACAACAGGAGCTTTATATACTATTTCTGCAGGTTTGGTAGAGAGGGCGCGACCTTTAGCATATAACACCTCTGTTCCCGAAGAAGATCGTAGGGAAAGTGGGGCGCAAAGATCCTTTTTTGCAGGACATACTGCAGCTACGGCCTCCGCTACTTTTTTTGCGGCCAAGATCTACAATGATTTCTATCCGGATTCGGCAGCGAAACCGTATGTGTGGACTGCAGCAGCGATTGTTCCTGCCTGGGTGGCCTACTTAAGGGCCGAAGCCGGGAAACACTTCCTCACCGATAACATAGTAGGATATGCTGTGGGTGCAGCAAGCGGAATTCTTATTCCGGAGCTTCACAAGAGGGATGAACAGAATTTTCAGGTATCTCCGGCTATGGGAGTCGATATAAGGGGAAATGAATTCCAGGGGCTGTCCTTTAGTTACAGCTTCTAAAAAACGGCGCAGGTTCTTCTGATTTTTTCTATTTTTAGGTTTTTTAACCAAGAACCTGAAATGAAAAAAATTACTTTCCTCGCAATCTTATTTGCTGTTTTACATGCCGAAGTCCGGGCACAGGACGTCCAGATCCCTGTTGACACTACTGTAGTTACCTCCCACAGGGTGAACATAAACGGGCAGAGAATTGACTATACGGCAACCACAGGTATGCAACCTGTTTGGAATGAAGATGGTGAAACCATTGCCAGTCTCTTCTATACCTATTACAAACGCAGTGGTATTAATGAATTAAAGAACCGGCCATTGGTGATTTCCTTTAATGGTGGGCCTGGTTCTGCATCTGTCTGGATGCACATTGCCTATACTGGCCCGCGAGTTTTGGAGATAGATCCTGAGGGTTTCCCTATTCAGCCTTACGGCACAAAAGAGAATCCGTATTCAATTCTTGATATTGCCGATATTGTCTATGTTAACCCTGTAAATACTGGGTTTTCAAGGATCATTGAGCCAAAAGGTGAGAAAAAACAGAATCGGGACCAGTTCTTTGGTGTGAATGCCGATGTTAGCTATCTCGCAAAATGGATCAACACCTTTGTGACCAGGTATGACCGCTGGCTGTCTCCAAAATATTTGATTGGCGAAAGCTATGGAACTACCCGGGTTTCCGGTTTGGCCCTCGAACTTCAGAATTCACAGTGGATGTATTTAAATGGAGTAATCCTTGTTTCTCCTACAGATATTGGAATAGACCGTGAAGGCCCTGTAGAAGTCGCAAACCGACTCCCCTACTTTACTGCCGCCGCATGGTACCACAACCTGCTTCCGCAAGATCTTCAAAAAAGGGATTTGGAAGAGTTGCTTCCCGAAGTTGAACAATACGCAATAAATGAATTACTTCCTGCTCTTGCCAAAGGAGGATTCCTGGAGCAGGACAAGAAAGAAGAAGTGGCTTCAACTATGGCCCGCTATTCCGGAATTTCTGAGAAGGAAATTCTTCAGCATAATTTAGAAGTACCCTATAATTATTTTTGGAAAGATTTGCTGAGAGATCAAAAAGGTATGACCGTGGGAAGACTTGATTCCCGCTATGTTGGCTTAGACCGCAAAGAAGCCGGAGATTCCCCCGATTATAATGCTGAACTCACCTCATGGCTACATTCTTTTACTCCGGCAATCAATCATTATCTTAGGAATGACCTTAAATTCAAGACAGACCTTACCTATTATATGTTTGGGCCCGTGCACCCATGGGACCGAAGCCGCGATAATACCGGGGAAAACCTGCGTCAGGCCATGGCTCAGAATCCTAACCTTGATGTGCTTATTCAGAGTGGGTATTTTGATGGGGCAACCACATATTTTGATGCAAAATATACCATGTGGCAGCTGGATCCCAGCGGAAAGATGCGCGACAGGTTAAGCTTTAAAGGATATCGCAGCGGCCATATGATGTACCTTCGGAATGAGGACCTTAAAAAGGCCAATGATGATGTGAGGGAATTTATTCAGAAATCATTACCACAACCGGGAACACCTGCAACTTACTAATAGGTTGTATTAAACTGAAAAGGTCGCCTGAAATGCCATTTTTGACACCCTGAAACAGTTACAGGTGTTAATTACAGCTTTTGAGGCGACTTTTTATTTTCTGAAATCCTGATCTTCTGGTTTTATACTCTGCAAGTATCTATAAAGACTGCGCCTTGGCAGCTTTTAAGCCTTCAAGCAGCTCTTCCAGTACCTTTTCCACTCCCAGTTCGTCATTGCTGCCGGCGTGGTGCGTAGCCACGGCTTTCACTTCTTTATGTGCGTTTTGCATAGCGTAGCTGTAGCCCGAATGTTCAAATAATTCCAGGTCGTTTAGATAATCTCCAAAAGCAACCGTTTCTTCTTTCTTAATGTTCATCTGCTCCTGTACGGCAATGAGCGCATTTCCTTTTTGAGCTTCCTTATGGTTAAAATCTATCCAAATTTCTCCGGAAAGTTTTACCTGCAGACGATCTTCAAAATGCTTTAGGTGAGGCAGGGAATTTTTCTCGGCTCCTGAAAGATCACAAATAGTGAATTTTAGAAAAAGGTCGTCCTTTACTTCCATCAGGTCATCTACCACTTTGTATTTCTCATAATGATTAAGAAACGGCTCCATAAATTCGGGAGCTGTACTTTCAATGTAGGCCTGTTCCCTTCCGCAGAGAATTAGATACTTATTTTCAAGTTTTCGCACTTCCTGTATAAGTTCGTGCACTACCTCTTTTTGCATAGGTACAACGTGTAATTCCTGCTCATGCTGCATTACAATAGCTCCATTTTCGGCTATGTAAATAAGCTCATCTTTAATCTCGTCCATTCGCTCCCTAAGACTATAATACTGCCTGCCACTGGCCACGGCAAATTTAATGTCCTGCTCCTGCAGGTCTTTAAAAATCCTTAAAAACTGCGGACTCACCTCGTGCTTGCTGTTCAACAAAGTTCCATCCATGTCGCTTACCACGAGCTTTATTTTTAAATAATCCATATCCTTTACTATTGAAAAAAGGCAAAAATAAGGGAAGTTTCAGGCAACGAAGAATGTAGAGCGTTAATTTGTGTAAAGGAGCTTTCAGTTTTTACAGGAACTTGGCCGGTAAGGCAAATATTTGTCATTTTTAGAAGATTTTTTCAGCAGAAGTGCTTCCGAAGAATATTTTTAAGTCAGTTTCAGCATACAAACAGCTTCGGAAATTAAGAAAAAAGTTCAGTTTTTTCAGCAGAAATAAATGATCTTCAAAAAGGGCATTTTTGGAACCTAATCTGGAAAGCAACTATATTTTTACAACCTGATAATAATCATACTTTATTGGTATCTATGGTCTTACCTTTAAACAGGTAAATTCAAAATCATGAAAAAGATAATCTACGCAACCGATTTTTCGAGCAACTCTGTGGCTGCGCTAAAATATGCAGCTGAACTCGCCCGAATCATGGGAGACGACCTTATTGCTCTTCATGTTTATCCTTCTTATGAAGTAGAGAGACCAAAAGGGGATTTTTTAAAAGACCACCAAAAAGAGCTTCAGGATTTTTGCAAGCTACATCTAAAAGAAAATTATCAGCCCCAAAACATCTCTCCCGCAGTGGTTTCTGGCTCCAGCATAGCCGAAGAGATCCTGAAATTCACCAAAGACCTTCAGGTAAGGGTGATCGTTATGGGGGCTTGTGGCGCCAGTAAACTAAAGGATAAGCTCGTGGGTACCACGACCAGCGAAATGATTGGAAAATCTTCTTTGCCTGTGTTGGCTGTACCGCCACAATACCGTTTTAAACAGCCTCAAAAGATCCTTTTTGCCAGCACTTTAGACGATCAGGAACTTATTTATCTCAAAGAATTGATCCCTATGGCCCAATCTCTAGAGGCCAGTATTGAAGTTGTTCACATTACCCACCGCAAAGAAGATGAGGCACGTCAAAAGCTTCAGGATTTCCAGGAAAAAGTGGAACAGGAAATTCCTTATCCAAAAATTTCCTACAGAACACTCTATTCTTCGGAAGTTTTTGATACTCTTCGCAAAGCCATAGAAAAAGAAGAACCCGATATTGTTCTAATGCCCGAAAAAAGGAATATGAACCTCTTCAAAAGAGGAATTGTAAGGGACAGGATTAAAAGAATGCAGTCATGCAGCCCATCTCCCCTGCTCACATTCCCTGCCATTGTTTAAAAATTATTTGAAATTGAGTTTAAAGGAAAAAAGGGATCAAACCTGTTGGTTTGACCCCTTTTTGTATTTGTGAACGATGTGGTACAAAACCAGAACCAACTATTAGCACTTTAAAGCTTTTGGCCAATTCTGCTAGAGGCGTTAATAAATAACTTTTCATCTCATTGCATTTAACCAATTTGTATCCTATCTTCTAAGACTTTCATAAATTATTTATTTAAGTAAGCTTAAAATAAAAATAATTTATCCTAACTTTAACTTTTATCTAATTTCTAAAGTAATCTACCAAACCTACCTGTTTAGTAATGTTTAAAATTTCGTCCCCTCCTCTCTCCTCACCCACGACCAAAAATCTTAAATCAAAAAAGCACTTTTTAATACTCGACGGGCTAAGAGGTGTAGCGGCACTGGCAGTTGTAATATTTCACTTTATGGAATGGGTATATCCCGATTTTAGCAAGAATTTTATTGGTCATGGTTTCCTGGCAGTCGATTTCTTTTTCTGTTTATCGGGATTTGTAATTGGATATGCCTATGATGACCGCATTCAAAAAATTGGGACCTGGGAATTTTTCAAGTCAAGATTGATCCGCCTGCACCCTCTAATCATCCTGGGTTCGGTATTGGGGCTCCTGGCACTTCTTTTTGATCCTTTTGCCCTTGATGCACAAGGTTATGGCACCGGAAGGATTATTCTTATCTTTTTATGTTCTATTTTTCTTATTCCTCTTCCGGTCATGGAAGACAGGGCGTTTAATCTTTTTGGGCTTAATGCCCCTTCCTGGTCTTTGTTCTGGGAATATGTGGCCAATATTGTATACGCTTTGGTTCTTTACAGGTTAAGCCGCCGCTACTTGCTTGTAGTAACCCTGCTGGCAGCCATAGCTCTTGGCTATGTAAGTTATAGCGCAGGTAACTTATTAGGAGGATGGACGGGAGAGAATTTTTGGGATGGCTGTGCGCGAATCTCCTACTCTTTTTCGATGGGGCTATTAATCTTCCGTTACAACTGGGTGATAAAAAATCAGATTGGTTTTATTTTCCTGGCTTTACTATTATCCCTGGCTTTTGTTATGCCTTACTTTGAAATGAATTGGATGATAGAAACGGCGATTGTGCTTTTCTATTTCCCGTTACTTATTTCGCTTGGTGCAGGTTCTAGCCTTTCAAGAAGGTTAAAAAGATTTTGCAAATTTTCGGGAGATATTTCCTATCCGCTATACATGACGCATTACGCAGTCATCTGGATGTTTGGGAACTATTACACCAACTACCAGCCGGGAGAAACCCAGACCTTTCTCATCATCTCTTTAGGTACCATTTTATTGATTGGAGTGGCTTACATTGCCATGGTGGCCTATGATATCCCTGTAAGAAAATACCTCAATAGCAAAAGGAAATAACTTAATCAAAAAAGGGTTTAACCTGTTTAAGTTAAACCCTTTTTTGATTAAGTGTTCAGGATTTTAAGCAGGAATTTCCATGGCTGCTTTTTCCCTCTTCCAGTTACGGTGTTTGCTAATGGCATCGATAAATTTCTGCGGTTTTCCATTTATAATCACCGCTTCATCACCTTTAAAATCTTTACCATAGGTTGCATCAAAGAGCTTTTCAGCTTCAGAATCTAAAGCGATAGCCTTGCAGTGCTTCAAAGTTTCATTGATGAACTTTTTGGCTTTTGCCTGTTTCATGAGGGCATCAATACTCTTTTTGCCACCGGGAATGTAAAGTGCATCAAACACCACACTTTCTGTGGTCATAAGTGCATGAGCAACTTTGTGAGAATCACCTTTGTCACAGGTAATGCTGCCGCCGTGGGTGCCCACAATCTGCACCATGGCTCCAGCTTCTTCCAGGGGTTTCTTCATCTTGTTGTAGTCACTTTCACTAAAGCCATCGCCTGCCAAAACGGCAATTTTTCGTGTAGCTATTCCTTCGGAAGGCAAAAACTCCTGACTCAAAGCTTCAGATTTATCGAGATAGTTCTTTTTAGGCCCCGGCTGTTGTTTTTCAACATCTGCATCGGCTCCTATAGCCTGGTTTAGCGGTCGTTCAATTTCTGAAGGAATTTCCATTCCCAGATTTGAAGCCACCTTTGATGCCAGGGTTTCATCAATTTGGGCCAGTATGTACAGCATTCGCTCCTTAATATGATCATAAGTACATTTGCCCAGTTCAAAAGAATAAGCCTGTACCACATGCTCCTGCTCATGCTGGGTTAAACTGCGGTAAAACAACGCAGGCTGCGAAAAATGGTCATTGAAGCTCTCACTTCGTTCCCTAACTTTTTTGGCATCAATTCGCTCCTCATAATGGCTAAACCCACCTTCGGCTATTTTTGCCAGGTGAGGGCAACCGCCGCCAATTGAATTTGGGAAATAAGCTGTCTTACCCTTATTCACCGTCATACGCATATGGGCATCCCGCTGATTGTTATGAATTTCGTTGACGGGACGATTAATTGGAATTTCATTAAAATTTGGGCTGCCCAGCCTTGAAAGTTGGGTATCGGTGTAAGAAAATAACCTTCCCTGCAGCAAAGGATCGTTTGTAAAATCAATTCCCGGCACTACATGCCCCGGGTGGAATGCCACCTGTTCAGTTTCTGCAAAGAAGTTATCGGGATTGCGGTTAAGTGTCATTTTCCCAATCCGCTGTACCGGTACCATTTCTTCCGGAATCAGTTTTGTAGGGTCTAAAAGGTCAAAATCAAATTTATGTTCGTCTTCTTCGGGAACTATTTGAAATCCTAATTCCCACTCCGGGTACTGGCCGGCTTCTATGGCATCCCACAGGTCTCTCCTGTGAAAATCTGAGTCGGCACCGTGAATTTTCACCGCTTCATCCCAGGTCACCGATTTTACTCCGAGTAATGGTTTCCAGTGGAACTTCACAAAATGGGATTTTCCTTCTGCATTTATTAACCTGAAGGTATGAATCCCAAAACCTTCCATCATCCTGAAACTTCTCGGGATCGCCCTGTCGCTCATCAACCAGATTTGATTGTGCAGGGTTTCGGGAGTATGAGAAACGAAATCATAAAAAGTGTCATGCGCCGAAGCTGCCTGCGGAATTTCCCTGTCGGGTTCAGGTTTCACCGAATGGATCAAATCGGGAAACTTCATGGCATCCTGAATAAAAAAGATGGGCATGTTGTTCCCTACCAGGTCAAACACCCCTTCATCGGTATAGAACTTGGTAGCAAAACCCCTCACGTCACGGGCAAGATCGGCCGATCCTTTAGAACCGGCAACCGTTGAAAACCTCACAAATACCGGCGTTTTTCTTGAAGTGTCAGTAAATATGCCTGCTTTGGTATATTTCTCCTGACTCTCATAAAGCTCAAAATATCCGTGAGCGCCACTTCCGCGGGCATGTACAATTCTCTCGGGAATGCGCTCGTGGTCAAAATGAGTAATTTTCTCCCTTAGAATAAAATCTTCTAATAATGATGCACCACGTGCTCCAGCTTTTAAAGAATTGTTGGTGTCATTTACCTTTAAACCCTGATTGGTGGTCATTGTTTTCCCCTTTGGATTAGAGGTGTTCTTCTTTAAGTCTTCAATTTTTTTTGAAGTCTCTTTCTTATTATCTTTCATAAATTTTGTTGATTAGGTTTAATTCTGAAATTAAAATAAGCTATCTACAATTTGATAAAAAGACTGTTAAAAGAAAGAGAGCAGATTCATAAAATATACCTTATAAAAAAGTAAAGCCTGGAAATACGTCTACCATCAAGACTATTACCTACAAGTTTTAAAAAACTGATTTTCAGAAAGTAAAGTAGAACTTTCCTTCCAAAAATGGCATTTTGGAACTACATTTTTCCCAGCTGTTTCTTCGGGAAGATCCTGCTACTCTACCCAGTTGCAAAGAAGTATAGTTTTAGGAAAAGTAAGGAATTTACAGTACGTCCTTTTTTGTTGCCTTACATAAACCTGAAGAAATGATAACCTCTTTCTTTTAATTCACTGATAATTGAATCGAGGTTCAGGTAAAGTTTATCTTTTCTAAGCGGACTGGTTCCGGGGTGAATAAGGATATGAAATCCGTTTAAGCCATGTTCCTGTTCGTAATGATACAGATTCTTCAAAATTTCTTGGCTGGAGAGATAGTTGGCCATATCGGGACTTGTATAATCGGCATTGGTTCGTATTCCGGGGCTAAAATTTATAGTGCGCTGGCCTGCTTCCGCAGCGATCTCCACCACTTCCTGGTTGTACCATTCATAAGGAGGCATAAAAACTTCAGGATAAATATCTATGCTTTCGAGTTCTTTCAGATTATCTATGATGTCTTTTTTAATTGTAGCAGGTGAATAAAGTAAGCTATCCCTCTTGGTCCAATCGTTATATAGAAGATGCCTGTTGGAGTGCGCCCCCACAAAATGACCTGCTGCGGCAATCTCTTTTACCAGCTCACGGTGCTGTCTTATAAAATCTCCGGTGAGAAAAAAGGAAGCCTGTATTTCCTCCTTTTTCAGCACCTCCAGCACATGTTCAAAGCCCTCATAATGCTCATGTCCTGTAAAAATCAAATAAACATTGGCTTCACTAACATTAGAACGAATTAGCGCACCGTAACGATCAATTACTTCCTGTGAAGAAGCTGCCACACTAAGTAAGAAGAGTATCAGGATTAAAGAAAATTGCTTCATTTACCTGTCTTGAAGTAGTTTTTAAATGGAGTATAAAGTGCCTGCATCTGTTGCGGGCTGAGCTATAACTTGGAACTGTGATGATCTTTATATAGCCTACAAATTGCCCACATTGCGCACAAAAACAAAATTACACACTTTTTTGTCTTAGTAAGAATTTAATCTCAATTTGCATGGTTAATGTTGTCAAGTTTAGTTTCTGCTATGCTAAATCAACACCTTCAGAAATCATTACTAATATAAAAAGCCCGGAAATTGATCCCGGGCTTTCTCCAAGTTTTCTCTAAAATATATCTCCTCAGATAAACATTATATATATTTCAGATCCTGCAGAACTTATCCAATCCTCCCATCCTACAAAACTTCGGAAACATGCCATATTTCAGGCTCATGGGTTTGAAAAGGAATATATGATCCGGCAGCTCCTGGCTGCCGTGTTAGCCATACCAAGAAATTACTGACCGTTTGAAAGTCTTGACGTACAACCGTACTTTCCAAAAGATTCAAGGAAAACCTGCTCTCAAAAAGAAGAAGGATTTCAATAAAATCAAAATCACAGTCACAATAAGTTTCAAAGTCTTCGTTTGTCTTTATTTTTGATCCAGCCCAGATTGATAAAACTTCCTGGTATTGGAGTAGTTTAGGGAATGAATTCATATTATTCTTATTCGGGGGTTAATGCTGCTTCTTTCTGAAGAAAAAAGCGCTAAAAAGTCATTTTGTTGTCCGGATTCAGAATTACTCATAAATCGGTTTGGTCTTCTTGCCTCTCAGCAAGTTTAGGTCGGGGGATTTTATGGCATAGCCAATCCTAATCATATTCTCATATTCGTGGTAATCAATTAAGCTTTCGGCATTACCTACATACCACTCCAGCATGAGGTGTTGATTGGTACTTTTTGATATCCTGTAGAAGACCCTTGACCTTATATTACCTTTCCAGTCCCACTGGGCACCTTTTCGGGCAGATACTTCCAGGTTCCATTTTGGAGCCAGGTCATAAGACAAATTGGCTTCGCCATATCCTATATAATCTATGAGGTCGCGGTTATCACTGTAGCCAAAAGGGAGCCAGCCTCTCAGGGTCAAAATAGTCTTATTGTTAAGGCGGGCGTTGTAGGTGAGGATAATACTGTTCCAACTCCTTGAGGCTTCACCTTCGCGGCCGTTAGATTCGTGTTCAAGTTTGAATTCGGCAATTCCCGTCAACTCGTCGTTCCTGTTATAAATACCTGAAGCCAACCCAATACCCGGATTAAAATTCACATCTTGAAAAGGACTGGAGAATTCATAGATATTCCAAAAAGATTTTTGGGTGTAGGTCAAGAACAACTGGGTTTGAAATGGAAGCACGTGCCTGGTGACCAATTGTTTAAAACTTATCTGGTATTTCGCATCTGCCGTGGTCTTAGAAATATCATTTTGCAGGGGTACTCCCGTAATAAAATAATTATCGCGATAGGCCGAAAATGAAGGTAAAAGTGTATCCTTTAACTGCTCTCTTGTCACACGTTGCGCCTGAGAAGTATTGTAAAAGGACAAAAAGAAGAAGACTGCAAAACATATTTGAAGTCGCTTAGATAGAATTTTTTGCATGATCTTGTTTTTTGCCATTTAACAGAAGCTGCCTTTCATTTTCTTCAGTACCTCTTTTCCTTTTTCAGTTGTAATGGCATTCATATAAAGGCTTAAAGTTTCCTGGTGATACCTTTCCCTTGAGATATGGGTAGTATCCAAGAAGGGAGAATTATCATAAGTCATAATTAACTGAAAGAAGAGCTTTGAATATAAATCGGCATCAAAGTCTTCTCTGTAAAGCCCCTGCTTACGGCCCCTTTCAATGTTGTGAATAAGGATTTCTGAAAGCTTTTCAGAAAAATTAAGCATATGCTTATTAAAGATCTGCGGGTAGTATTTTATAAGCTGCCGTAGCATGAGGGAGTTATTTGTTTTTGCTGCCCTAATCATACCTTTATCTCTGGAAAACATTCTTTCTACTGCATTTTCAACGGTCTCATCGAGATTCCGCATTTTGGAGATAACAATTTCCAGTTTATAGACCAGCACTTCTTCAAGAAGGGCTTCTTTGTTCCTGTACATTTGATACAGCGTCTTCTTGGATATCTTAAATTCGCTGGCTATATCGTCCATGGTGACGGATTTTGCACCATTTTCCAGAAAAAGTTCTGAAACCTTCTCTAAAAATTCAATATCCTTTTCCATTATTTCCTGTTTTTCATTTTTGATGAGTTCCTCCTTCTAAAATTCTCAATTTAAAGCAGAAGGAAAAAAGAAAAACTGACCGCAAAAAAATGCAGCCAGTTTTTGCCATTTTTAGAACTCCAGTTCATGTTTAGGATCGACGTGCTCATAATCGGCCACCATCAACTCTTCATAATTATTCTTTTCGCTCTTAGTGAACTTCTCTTCCAGTCTCACAAAGATCATGAACACAACCGGCACAATAACCAGTGTGAGGAAAAGAGAGGATAGAAGCCCCCCAATGATCACAATTGCAAGACCGTTACTCATCTCGGCCGCTGCACCCGATGCAAGGGCGATTGGCAACATCCCGAAGACCATCGCAATGGTAGTCATCAAAATAGGGCGTAAACGGGCGTGGTTCGCCTGGATCAATGCATCGCGTATTTTCTCACCGTGTGCCAGCCTGTGGTTGGCAAAATCTACTAACAGAATGGCATTTTTGGCAACCAATCCAATAAGCATAATGATTCCCAGAATGGTAAAAATATTCAAACTGTTATTGGTGAGTGCAAGTGCCCATAATGCCCCGATAAACGAAAGCGGAATGGAGAACAATACAATAAACGGTTTCACAAAGTCATCATACAACACCACCATGATCATGTACACCAGCATAATTGCAGCTAAAAGGGCAATACCCAGCGTTCCAAAACCTTCACTCTGGTTTTCCATGTTTCCTCCCCAGGTCCAGTCTACTCCTTTAGGCTGTTCTACACTGGCCAGTTTCTCTTCCCATTCCTGTGCTACAGCACCGGTAGTTTTACCCACAGTCTGGGCCTTAACGGTCACAGATGGTGAACGGTCATAACGCTCCAGCAAAGAAGGGCCAGATTCATAAGTAATGTCGGCAAACTGAGACAGGTTGATTCTTTGCCCCTGATTGTTTATAAACTGAATATTCCTTACATCTTCAATATTGTTTCTTGAAGCCTCATCAAAAATGATGTTAATGTCATACTCGGTGCTTCCGGTACGGAACTTATTATCGGTATTTCCACTGAAGGCAGTACGCAGGGTTTGCCCCACCACGGCAACATTAAGTCCTAAAGATGCCATTTTATCACGGTCTACATTTACCGAAATTTCAGGGTTACCTTCTTCAACACTTAGTTCAATTTCTGTCGCCCCGTCTATATTCCGCAGAATTTCTTCAGCAGCTTCAGCATAAGTGATGGCATCTTCAAAAGAATTTCCGGTAACGGTCATTTGCAATGGTGCTTCTTCAGCCCCCACTATGCCCACAGGTACGGTAGTTACCTTAGCGCCCACCAATTCCTGCTCCAGGGCGCGGGTTAGCTTAGCCGCATAGACATTTGTTTTATCATCTCTTTCAGATTTATCTACAAGGGTAACGTTGATTTCTGATTTGTAATTGGTAGCCTGTGCACCACCCATTCCTCCACTACTTGACTGCCCAACAGTAGTGATCATACGCTCAACTTCGGGCAACTGTGCAAGATAATTTTCTGCTTTTTGGGTAATAAAATTGGTTTCCTCTATAGAAGCATCCTTGTCTATTTCAAGCTGTACAAGGAATTCTCCTCTATCGGTCCTCGGGAAGAAATCTGACCCGATATAACCCATACCCACTAAAGTTATAGAGCTCACAAACAGCACAAACACTATAACGAAGGTTTTAATTTTATTATCAAGAGACCAGTTAAGGATCTTGGTAACTTCTTCGGTAAACCACGTAAGCCCCTTCTCAAAATGGTGAATGATTTTTCCGAAGAAAGAATCGCCACTAATGAGTTCCAGTTTTCCATATCTGGAGAAAAGCCATGGCACCACGGTAAATGAAACCAGTAACGACAACAAGGTGGCAATAATTACCGTCACACAAAACTGTGCAATAATGTTGGCAACAAGTCCGCTACTAAGGGCAATAGGCAGGAACACCACCACAATTACCAGGGTAATTGCAGTTACTGTAAACCCAATCTCTTTTGCTCCATCATAAGCCGCACGTACTTTGTTTTTACCCATCTCCATGTGGCGGTGAATGTTCTCAATCACCACAATCGCATCATCTACCAGGATACCTACCACCAACGAAAGGGCAAGTAAACTCATGAGGTTCAAACTATAACCAAGCAATAACATTCCTATAAATGTTGCGATAAGCGAGGTTGGAATTGCCACCATCACGATAAGCGCATTCCTGTAACTATGCAGGAAGAAAAGCATTACAAAGGCCACAAGCCCTACCGCGATCAAAAGGTCTTTGATTACCGAATCGGCTGCTGCAAGGGTAAAGGTAGACGTATCATTTGCCATGGTAAGTTCAATGCCTTGATCTGCATACTGTTGCTCTAATTCGGCCATTTTTTCCTGAACAAGTTCACTTACAGTTACCGCATTGGCATCTGTTTGCTTCTGAACCTGTAGTAAAATGGTACTTTGACGGTTAATCCTGGCAATTTTCTCTGTTTCTTTTTGAGTATCCTGAACTTCAGCAACATCTGTTAACCGAATGTTCTGGCCATTCTGAGATGCAATTACCAGATTTCTAAGCTCATCAACCGACTGGATTTTTCCTGAAAGCCTGATAAGCGTGGTATTTTCACGGGTAGTAAGGTTTCCTGTAGGAAAGTCAAGGTTGGAAGCTGTAATAATTTGTTGTACCTGTGGTACGGTAAGACCGTAACCTTCAAGTTTGTTTGGGTCAATATTTACCCTAATCTCTCTTTCCTGGCCACCAACAACGTTCACCTGTGCTACCCCCGAAAGTCTTGAAAAAGCAGGCTCAATCTTTTGATCTATCAACTCATAAAGCTCATTTTCTGAAAGGTTACCTGTAACCCCAAGGCTTACCACGGGTAAGTCTGAAAGTGAGAACTGGGAGAGCGATGGCTCGTCAATATCCTCTGGCAGGTCAGACCTAATGGAGTTGATCTTACGCTGGGCTTCATTAAGTAGAAAGTCAACATCGGCATCATTGTTAAACTGAATGGTAACTACCGACAAGCTTTCAAAAGATTTTGTCTGGATCTTCTTGATGTTCTCAAGGGAAGAAACCGCGTCTTCTATCTTTCGGGAAACCGTGTTCTCCACCTCGGCCGGCGATGCCCCGGGGTAGACGGTCATCACTGTGACCACCTTCACTTCAAATTTTGGGATCAACTCATAGTTGAGCTGACTATAGCTAAAAAGTCCTCCTATGATAAGTAATGCAAGCATTACAATCACCAGGCTGGGCCTTTTAATAGAAACTTCTGCTAATTTCATTTTCTCTTATTTTAGAATGTTTACCGCAGTATTGTCGGTAAGGTTAATTTGTCCGCTGGTCACCACTACATCTCCTTCATTAAGTCCGGCAGTAACCTGCACTTTATCTCCGTAGTTAATCCCTGTCTGTATCTCCTTGAGTTGTGCAGTTCCGTTCTCTACCACAAAAATCTTGTTATCGCTTACACTACCCACAAAGGCTTCTCTTGGAATAGTAAGTACATTGTCATTTCCAGTTTCATTGAAAACCGCAGTAGCATACATCCCTGCTTTTCTTTGCCCATTCTCATTCTCAACTGTGATCTCTACAGGAAATTTCAAGGCTCCGTTTGAAGCAGGAGCTATAAAGCTTATCTTTCCTTTAATGGTATCTTTTGTTACACTTGGCACCACATTCACGGTGTCACCAATTTGGACACGGCTTACCAAAGCTTCATCTACTTCAACCCTAAGTTCAAGCGAAGAGATATTTACCACCTCGATGATTGGCGTACCGGCACCAACTACCATTCCCTCTTCTACCATCTTCTTGTTTACAATACCGCTTATTTTTGAACGCACATTGGTATCTCCCGAGCTAAGTTGAGCCGATTTATATTGTGCTCTTGCATTTTGCACCTGTAAACGTGCCTGGTCAAGCTGAACGGCGGTTACACCTCCGGTTTGAAAAGCTGCTTCATATCTACTCAAAGTAGATTCTGCATTGTCAAGATTTGCTTTTGCATTATTGACGTTTACATTGATCTTATCTCCCGAAAGTTTGGCAACAACCTGCCCTTTTTTCACTTCACTTCCCTCTTCTACATAGATCTCAACAATTTGACCACCCATTTCTGCGGAAATATTCGCCCGGGTTTCAGGCTCAAAAGTTCCGTTTACGGTGAACTGTCCACTTATATTTTCACTTGTCACATTTGCAGTTCTTACTGAAACTTCAGTATTCTTTTGAGCTACAATCTCTAATTCTGCTTCGTTTTTGCTTTTGTTATTCTGAAGGATTAGAAAGAAAGCTACAGCAACTCCTACAAGCGCTACTATTGTTATGATGGATTTCTTTTTCATTTTATAAAGTATTATTGGTAAGTGTTTCTAATTGTCCCTGTGATCTCAATAACTGCACTTCGGCAAGTTTGTAATCAAGTCGGGCGTTGGTAAGGTTATTCTTCGCTTCAGCTAAATCTCTTTCGGCGTCAAGCATGTCATTAAGACTGGCAAGACCAAGACCGTAGTTGTTTTGCGTATCTTCAAATACCTCACGGGCCAGCTCAACGTTATCTTCCTGAGTTTGAATAGTGAGTAAATTGTTCTCTAATTGAGCTACCGCATTGGCATGGGCCAGCTCCATTGCAAGTTTGGTATCTTCAAGGTCTTCACGGGCTTTTTCAATCTCAAACTGGTTTTGTTTTACTCTTGCTTTGGTTGCCCCTCCATTAAAGATGGGGATACTTAGATTAACCCCTATAGCCGACATATCGGACCAGTAAACACCTTTATCCTCACCGTTTCCAACAGGAATAACATCTCCCTGTCCCAGCCATCCGTAGTTGGCCACTAATGCCAGAGAAGGATAATACTCAGCAATACTGGCTTTCTTCTGCCAGTTAAGTAGTTCCAGTTGTTTATTTAAAAGCTGTACTTCGGTTCGTTCAACCATTTGAGGATTGATTTCAGGCAAAATGACCGGATCAAAAGTCCGCTCCGGAAGTCTAATTTCCTGCCCAATAGGCATACCTATCATGAACTTCAAAGCATTCTCGCTAAGGGCTACAGAGTTAAGCACCTGTTGCCTGTTGGCAATCAGGTTATTTAGTGCCACTTTGGTACGATCATAATCAATTTTCTTCGCCAGGCCGTTTTCAAATAAACCCTGTACAATTTCTACAGTCTGTTCTGTAAGCTCCAGGTTACTTTGTAAATTTTCCAGCATTTGCTGTGCCTGGTATACCTGGTAATAAGCATTTGCTACCCGCTCAATGATCTCTTCATTGGTGAGTTGAGCATTAAGCTGATAAAATTCTTTGGTAGATTTTGCCGCTTTTAGACCGGTAAATACCTGCTGATTAAAAAGGGTTTGTGTTAACTGTGCTGTGGCATTTGAGGTCCATTCCTTTCCAAAAGCTACCGCGATATCTTCGCCCGGCATCCCAAAGATCTCTCCCGGCAAAACGTTCTCCTGTAAAAGGGGATTATAAGTGGTGTTTGCACTTGCCGAAAGGTTTGGCAACGCACTGGCTCTCACCTCGGCAATCTTTGCATCGGCACTTTTTATGTCTAACCGTGCCTTTTCAGCTTCAGCTTTATGCTCCAGGGCGTAGCTTACGGCCTCATTTAGATCCAGTTCTACAGGATCTTGAGCAAAGGCGAAGCCGGTAGTAAAAAGCAAGCCTAATAGTAATTTCTTCATTTCACTCTTGTTTTAATTTCTTTAATCGTATAAAGCGAAGCAAAGATAAGGCCAAAATAAACTAAAAAACAAAAAAAGTTTCCTAGTTTATTTTACTGAAATTGAAGCGTTTGTCTCACGTTGATTTACGAAGGTTTAATTCTTTATGAATTTTTAAGGAAGATTTCTAACCTCTGAATTCCTCTTGAAGATTTTCTCACATAAATAAAAGAGGTGTCAAAAATAGCATTTTTGGAAGTAAACTTTTGAAGCCATCAGTCTTGATAAAACTATTTTGTAAGTGCTTTCAATAGGTTCAGGCTCTACTATAAAAAAGCAATCAACACCTTCTGAAGAAGTGCATAAAAAATACCTATAAATAGGTATTTCAAAAGATATTATTCCTCTTTATCTTAGCTTCATCAGAAATTCTATTGAGTTAAGATTGGGAGGTGAAAGAGTTGATTAACTTCGGCTTGTCAAATGTTATTCTGGGGGGAAAGAACATTTGTTTAGATCTACCGGTTTTTACTCGTAACAAGAATGGAGAAAAAACCCTTAGCAAAATTGCTGAGGGTTTTTTTCTTATTTTACTGCAGTACAAGTTGTGTCAACAATAAATCCCATTTCTAACTATTCCTATATTTATTGTTGAACTCCTACCTTTCTTTGCGGGTTTTAAAACAGATTATTGTGGATTTAATCCACAACTTTCTCACCTGCTCCCACTTATTTTCCCCAGTTACTGCAAAATCCCCCTTCATTATCACCTGTTTAGATTTGGTATGTGAATTGGTACTTCCTTTCCCGGAGAAAACCATCTCTTACAAGAAAGTTTAAACAGAAATAAGTACATAATTCTATATGATTTCAAGAGACTTAAAATTAACTTCATCCGCTTCTTTTAGAAAACCTGATGTTACTAAAGCTACGCAGCAAGATGCTACAGCAACCCAACAGGTCCCGGAAAATTACCAAAAGGCATCTTTTACCAAAAGGCACCTGTTCACTTTAGCGGGTACATTCCTGTTATTACTTGGAGGAGCCTTAACTGTATATCTGCTTCAGCCGCAGTTTGAGCAAATGAACCTTGGAAGAATGAATACCATTGGCGGTATGATCCTCCTGTTTGTATCGGGTTTCCTGTTACTTTTCAGGATGGGTTTCCTTGCTTACGTTGGGAGTTTATTCTTTCGGTATAAACCTGTTGATTCGGTGACCGATGAAGAATTGCCGGCCTGTACTGTTATTGTACCCGCATATAATGAAGGCAGGCAGGTGTATGACACCCTGGTGAGTTTAACCAATAGCCTTTATCCCGAAGAAAAACTACAGCTAATCGCCATTGACGACGGCAGTAAAGACGACACCTGGGAATGGATGAAGAAAGCAAAAGAATTGCTGGGAGAGAGCGTTGATATCTATCAACAACCTACCAACCAGGGAAAAAGACATGCGCTTTACCGCGGATTTAATCTTGCCACAGGCGAGGTGTTTGTCACGGTAGACAGTGATTCTATAGTTGAAAAAGATACGCTTCGCAACCTGGTCTCCCCATTCGTCATCAATAAAGACTGCGGGGCAGTTGCAGGAAATGTTCGTGTACTCAACAATCAAAAAGCCATCATCCCACGTATGCTGAACGTGAGTTTTGTTTTCAGTTTTGAATTTATACGTTCGGCACAAAGTGTTTTGGGATCGGTACTATGTACTCCCGGTGCTCTTGCAGCCTATAGAAGCAAAGCCGTAATGAACTGTCTTCCCGAATGGATCAACCAAAAGTTCATGGGGCAACCTACAGATATTGGTGAAGACAGGGCCATGACAAACATGATCCTTAAGCAGGGTTATCACGTTCTGTTCCAGCGAAACGCTTATGTTCTTACCAACATTCCTGAAAAATTCAGCAGTCTGCACAAGATGTTTACCCGCTGGGAACGAAGCAACGTGCGGGAAAACCTTATGATGACCAAGTTTGCATTTAAACCTTTCCGGAATGGATCAAAACTGGGTACCCGACTTTTACTTCTTAACCAATGGATGCACATGTTAACCGCCTATCCGTTATTCTTTATCATGATCGTGTTACTGGTGCTGCACCCGGTGTTGTTCATTAGTTCTACCCTCTTAAGTATCTTAATTTTCTCCAGTCTGCCGGCTTTCTTTTATGCGAAGAAATACAATATTGCTGAAGCTTTTTGGGCCTATTCGTACAGTATCTTTTATACTTTCGGATTGTTCTGGATCACCCCTTATGCCATGGCCACAGCTAATAGAAGAGGCTGGTTAACCCGTGAACTACCGGTGAAGAAACAAGCCGCTTAAATTATTTAATTCAAGATCTAGCCCTCCTGTTCTAAAAGTTACTGAAGCAATTCGGTAACTTTTAGTTTTTTATACACTCTTCTGAAAGGACTTACTTCAACAGGAGTGTCAAAAATGGCAAATTTTCAACTGATTATTTCATTATTCAAAAAGCGAAAGTGTGCCGTGAGTAGCCATGATCCTGGCATTTTTTCTGGTTCTTACTTCCGGTTTAAATTCTGAAGCTTCTTCAGAAGTTTTAAAAAATACCACGTTGGGTTTTCCCTGCTTCCGCATGTAATTGCTCAGGATCTTGTTGGTGTGATACGTGGCCGGCTGTGGCTTCAAAAAAGGCTCAAGATCATCGGGGCCACTTATTGCCGTGTCAGCATCTATAAAGCCGTAACCCGAATATTTTCCTGCCTTTACCAATATAAATGCCTCCTCTTCATAGTGCCTTCCTTTTTCCCTTATCACAAATGTGGAAGATTCTTCTGTAAGGGAACCAATAGCTGCCGTTACCTTATTATTGTACGATTCAATCTCCTCTTCCCCGGTGCATATACCTTCACAACTCACTATTTCATAATGCCTACACTGTTCTACATTAGCCTGAAGGCTGCAGTACTTTGGGCAGAGTTTAAACTCACGACATAAATATTCTAGTTTTTCCTGCGCCAGGCTACGACTATAAAAAGTGCCTATAGATTTCCTACGCTTGCTGGTCTTTTCTATAGCCAGCTGCAAAATACCGCGTTGGTTAGTATAGCTTACAATTTGAAATACCGGCCCCGGCCTTTTTTGCGCCCGGTTAAATTTGGGATAATACTTTCTAATGCATTCTGCTTCCAACAGCAAAGCCATCAGCTCATTCCCAGTAGTTTCGTAGTCAATAGAATAAGTTTCCTGCCCCAGTTCATATTCCTTGCTCATACGATCGTAGAAATGGGAGATCACCCTTTTCTTAATGTCAATAGCTTTCCCGGCATAGATCACTTTTTGCTGCCGGTCTTTGAACAAATAGACCCCCGGACTTTCGGGAAGACTGTGAATTTCTTCGGCATCAAGATGTGGCGGTAAAGTGGCCTGTCGCGAACGTACATGCAAAAAAGAATTGATCACCTTATAATCATCATCTAACGACAGCAGGCGTTGAAAAAGAATCACTGTGGCATCGGTATCCCCTTCGGCCCTGTGGCGATTGGAAATAGGAATATTAATAGAATCGCACAACCTCCCCAGGCTGTAGGAAAATAACCCCGGCATAAGTTTGCGGGCAAGGCGAACAGTACAGAGTTTTCTACGAGTGTAATCAAATCCCAGCTCCTTAAATTCATTGCGAAGTACATTGTAATCAAAATTCACATTATGCGCTACAAAAATGGCATCTCGGGTAATCTCTTCAATCTTTTTAGCTACTTCATGAAATTTTGGAGCATCGGCAACCATAGCATTGTCTATTCCGGTTAAACCGGTGATGTGGCGCGGAATTTCTTTTTCGGGATTGATAAGGCTGGTAAACTTGTCGACAATTTTAGAACCGCGAAGCAGCACCACGCAAATTTCTGTAAGGCGGTTTCCATTAATCCCGCCTCCTGTTGTTTCGACATCAGTAACTGCAAATAACTGCTCTTTCATGAATTTCAAAAAAGTAAAAGTAGCAATTATTTTTAAAATTGTAGGAAAAAATCCATAAGAACGGAAAAAATCCTATCGCGTACCCGTTTTCTCTTTCTTCTGAAAAATCCTAACCCTGAGCTACATTACTTCTGAAATAAAAATACCTCCTGAAAGAGGAGGTATTTTTGCCATTTTTGGAAGCCTGTTATGACTGAAGTTAAACCGCTTCTGATTCTTCTGAAACTTCTTCTGAAATTTCTTCGGCAAAATCGTCTTCCGAAGTATTTGATGTCTCAACAACGCCAAATTTTTCTAACTGCTCTTCTTCTCCTGTAAAGTATGGGAAAACATCTAAGATGGGAGATTCGGTAATTGCGGGAATGGTGTAATCTCCCATAGTATCGGCCATTGCAGTAGTAGTGTTCTCAAAAGCCTCTTTAATATCGTTGGCCTGGACAAGCAGGTAAATATTCGTTTTTCTTTCTTTACCGCTCTCTTCATCAAGTGCTATCAGGGAAACTTTTGATTTGAACCATCTGTCGGAATTTTCAAAAGGATGAACTTCCGAAAAATTCGCCACTTTGATGTTCATGATCCTAAAGTCTTCGTTGGTAAAGGTTTTCATCTCCTCTGTGATTCGAGATTCGGCCTCTGTATAAGATACCGCATCAAGCAGGTAAGTATCGGTTGTTACCTTCTGCTCTCCCGTCTCATGTGTTTTTCTGTATTTCACCTTACATTCATACCAAATAACGCTCATAGTTCATTTTTTTAGGGTGCCAAAAATATCATTTTAGACAGGTGTTCCTAAAAGAATTCAGTAATAGATATTCACAAATTGAAAAACTATTTCTTTAACACCTGAACTTCAACACAATGAATATTTCTATATATTTTCAGAATTTGTGTTTAAGATTCGGGCTACCCGAACACTCAAATTTACTCCTGGTTTTAATTCACCTAATCTCCTTCAGGTTAGCCCCCTCAAAAATGGCATTTTAGAGTTTCTTTCTTCAGTAATAATTTGGTTTTTCCATAACAATTTTAACTAATTCAAAGAAAATTATTGTTCTAAATATTAGTCTTACTAAATTTTTATTAGATATTTGTGACTCATCGTATACAAATTTAAAATTAGATTATTGTGTGTGGAATTGTATGTGCTTTCGAATTAAAAGAATCTTCTGAATCTTTAAGGCCCCGCCTTTTAAGTATGGCGAAATGCCTGCGTCACCGCGGGCCCGATTGGAGCGGGATCTACAGTAACGAAAAAGCTATTTTGGCCCATGAAAGACTGGCTATAGTTGATCCTACTTCTGGAAAACAACCTTTAATAAGTGAAGACCAAAATCTGGTGCTTGCTGCCAATGGTGAAATTTATAATCACCGGGAACTGCGTAAGCAGTTTGAAGGAACTTATAATTTCCAGACAGAATCTGATTGTGAAGTGATCCTTCCGCTTTACCGGGATAAAGGTGCAAAGTTCCTTGACGAAATGAATGGGATCTTCGGCTTTGCTATTTATGATGCCGAGAGAGATGAGTACTTAATTGCACGCGACCACATGGGGATTATCCCTCTTTACATAGGTTGGGATGCCAACGGAACCTTTTACGTGGCTTCAGAACTAAAGGCGCTGGAAGGCCATTGCACCAAGATAGAATTATTTCCTCCGGGACATTATTTATCAAGTGAAGAAGAAGGTTTTCAACGCTGGTATCAAAGAGACTGGATGGATTATGAGAACGTAAAGAACAACGAAACCAGCATCGCTGAACTGCGGAAGGCCCTTGAGGCTGCCGTACACCGGCAATTGATGAGTGATGTTCCTTACGGGGTGCTTCTTTCCGGGGGGCTTGATTCATCGATCACTTCAGCCTTAGCAAAAAAATATTCAGATAAACGAATTGAGAGTGACGATGCCGATGCTGCCTGGTGGCCACGACTTCACTCCTTCGCCATTGGTCTTGAAGGTTCACCCGATCTTGCTGCGGCCAAAAAAGTAGCAGAGCACCTGGATACGGTTCACCACGAAATAGAATTTACCATTCAGGAAGGTATTGATGCCATTAAAGACGTGGTTTATCAACTGGAAACTTATGATGTGACCACGATAAGGGCTTCCACGCCTATGTATCTAATGGCCAGGGCTATCAAAGCCATGGGGATTAAGATGGTGCTTTCGGGAGAAGGTGCAGACGAGATTTTTGGGGGTTACCTGTATTTTCACAAGGCTCCCAATGCCAAAGAGTTTCATGAAGAAACCGTGAGAAAACTGGATAAACTACACCAGTACGATTGTCTTAGGGTCAATAAATCGCTTTGTGCCTGGGGTATTGAAGGGAGAGTACCCTTCCTGGATAAAGAATTTATGGATGTTGCCATGCGCATTAACCCTCAGGACAAAATGATCAATGGTGAACGCATGGAAAAATGGGTGCTGCGAAAAGCTTTTGAAGACTATCTTCCCGAAAGTGTGGCCTGGAGGCAAAAAGAACAATTCTCTGACGGAGTTGGGTACAGCTGGATAGATACGCTTAAGGAAATGGTGAATACACAAGTAAGTGATGAGCAACTTAAGAATGCGCATTTCAGGTTCCCGGTTCAACCGCCAAAGAGCAAGGAAGAGTTCTTTTACCGCTCAATTTTTACTGAACATTTCCCGAGTGATGCCGCTGCCCTCTCGGTCCCATCGGTACCATCTGTAGCCTGTAGTACGCCTACAGCTTTAGAGTGGGATGAATCATTCAGGAATATGAACGATCCATCGGGAAGAGCTGTTGCCAATGTTCATTCAGATGCCTATAAAAAAGAAGAAAAGAAAGCTGCAATTTAACAGGTTTTAATCTCGCGTTGATGTTCAGCCAAATTAGCTGTAATCATTGCTGTTAATATAAAACCCCTTCAAAGTGAGAACCTTGAAGGGGTTTTTTGGTCATATTATTTAGATTTAAATTTGGTCCCGTACTTCGTACATTATTGGCAGGGAGTATTCTACTGATACCGGCTTTTCTCTTTGCCTGCCGGGAATCATTTTGGGTAACAACCTCACAACACGTGCTGCTTCCTCTTCCAGCCTCTTATTGGGCCCTCGTGCCCTAATATCGGCAACATCTCCTTTTTCATTGATCTTAAAGACAACATAGATCCTGTTCATGCCGGTGAGCCCCAGTTCTTCACTAATACGTACATTGAAATGCTTCCTTACATGGGCATCGATCTTTTGAGACATACACTTTTTCTGCTCATCCTTGTTCTTAATACCTTCACAACCCGGGTAAGTTGGTATTTGTTGAACGACCATAAAAGGCACTTTTTCAATCTCTTCTTCCTCCTCTTCATAGGCCACTTCTTCTACCTCAATGATCTTCTCTATCTTATCTTCCTGGCTGGTTTCGGTAGAGCGTATCTCTGTTTCCTCAACCTCCATTTTGTCTTCTACAACTTCTATCACTTCGGGCATTGGCGGGGGTGGAGGTGGCGGAGGCGGTGGAGGGGTGTTGAGTTGTGTAATTGGAATATCTTCCTGGTCAAAATCGGTCACCTGCACTTCCTGAAGGTCAACATCTTCACTGCCATAAGATCTCCATTCCAAACCATAATAAGTGAGGCCGAGCATTATTATAAGTCCCACCTGGAAAAAAATCATGCTCCTTCTTCCAAGATCTGCTTTTGGGTTCTTTTTGATTTGCATAACAGTAGATTTAGAAATTAACTACTAAAGCTTTATATCAAGAGGATTAATCCTCTGGAACTTGCAATTGGAAGGCTCCCTGACTTACTATTATAAAGACTCTGAAATTTTTTAGTCTTCCAGGTCTTTCTAAAGAGAGCTGTGACTGGTTTCCGTCATTTCAGCTTAAAACATTTACTAACCAGCACATTAAAGATACTCACTCTCTAAGGCTTAAATAATGATATTTGTCATACAGTCCCGGGAATCCAGCTATAGATCGAAAGAATTGTGCATAAAAAAACCCGACTATAGCCGGGCTTCTATCAGGGAGTTTAATACTCTTATTTTCTTTCTGAAGAAGTGTTTGTGTCCTTCAGACGCTTTTTATATTAGTCAAAGATCTTAAGGTGTACTGCTTTTGTTACTTCAGAAAAATATATTGTTCTAACAGAACCTGAAGTAAAAGAAATAGTTTCCTCTTTTACCATATCATTATTCTCGAAAATATCGAGGTACTTGCTCTTGTTGAACTGTGGCCGCACAGGTGTACCAGCAGAAGTCTTTATAAATTTTAGATTTTGATCCATTACAAGTTGTACAGGCCGGGAAGAATAATAAAAATACAGGTCGTTATCTTCCCCTACATTTGGACCAAAAGGCAAATTTGGTTTTGATATTTGCATTTGCTGCATCATCATATTTTGAAACATGGTGTGGTGCCACCACCAGTTATAATGGTAAAAATACTCGTAGGTAGCTACACAATCAAGGTTGATCAACAGGGTATTTTCCAACCCCTCGTTTACAGTTGCAGTAAGGCTGAAATTCTTCCTGGAACTCTTCTTAATCACCTTTTGTAGTTCGTCATTAGTCATATATTCCTCCCGCAGTTTTAATTCTCCCAATAACTCCTGACTTTCAATATCGTATGTTCTAAGGATCAAATCTTCTCTATTGTTTATAAAAAGAAAAGCTTTGTTCTGGTAGATATAAGAATTCACTTCCTTAACCTTTTCAATATCTTTAAACTCTGTACTAAAAACATTATGTGCTCCACTGGCTGGGTCAACGGTCAAAATGAAATACTCCTCTTCAGATTTGTAATCAAAAACTAATTTATCACCCGAATAGTAAAGTTTTGAGGGTAAAATTGAACCATGTTCTACAAATTCTTCCGTATTAATGGTTTCCGGTTTCTCTTTAAATAATTTTTCTATGGTCTCTTTTGAAACGTTAGTAAGGTTCAATGTTGTTTTTTGTGGTTCCCCGGCTCCCAAAATGGTGACTACTTCAACCTGGTCATCCTCTTTGTTCAGCAAAAAGGTTTTCTCTTTGGTTCTCAAAAGAAGGTAAGGTTCTTTGAAATTGGCCACTGTAAATTGCTGCACATCGCCATTAAGAGTATTAAACTCCAGGATCTCCAGATTTTGTTCTTTTCTTTTTCCCTGCTGAAGAAGTAACGTGAGCATGTCATCTTTTAAATGATAGGAAACTACAGAAGGTTCTTCTTTAAAAACCGAGGTCTCTAATGCAGTGATGTTTCTGTGGGCATCTATAAAAAAAGGTTTAACTATATAATGATCATCTTTCTTGTTCTTCAAAAACAAAAGATGCACAGAAGTCTGCTGATCAATGTCTCCTGAAAAAGTACCAGTCAATTTTTCATCCTCCTGAAGCCGAATTACCAATTCCCCGTCAATGGGACGCGAAGTAGCAGGTAAAAAAGCAAGAACAAATAGAAGGCAAAAGGCGTAAAGTGATTTCACAAGTGTAAATTATAAAATTTCGTTAAAAATAGTAATTCAAGTGATATATGGATCATCTGATCTTTAAAACTATAGCTTTTTTTGAGCCTCCAACTCTCAGTAATATTATCGGCTTTAATTCCGATAATATAAATTATCGGGTTATAAGCCTATATTTGCATATATCGGATATTAACCCGATATTTAAACTATGAAAGCAGTAATCACAGGAGATATTGTAAATTCAAGAGCCGAGCCGGCAGCACACTGGCTTCCTGTTCTTAAGGAAATACTGGAGCAGTACGGCCAGGAACCTCAGGAATGGGAAATTACCAGAGGCGATAGTTTCCAACTTATTTTAGATCCTGAAGAAGCCCTTTATGCTGCTTTCCAGATCAAAGCGGGAATTAAGCAACTTTCGGGGCTTGATGTAAGAATGGCAATTGGAATTGGAGAGCAGGAGTATAAGGCCAGGAAAATTAGTGAATCTAACGGCTCAGCATTTATTCGTTCGGGAGAATGCTTTGAAAATCTAAAAAAGCAACATCTGGGAATTCGTACAGGAGATCAGGAAAAAGACGAAACTTTCAACCTGCTCTTTTCCCTGGCCCTGCTCACTATGAACAACTGGAGTGCTACTGTAGCCAAAACCATTACTGTTTTTCTTAAATTCCCGGAAAAGAGTCAGACGGAATTGGCTCAACAATTAAACAAATCCCAAAGTAGTTTAAGTGAAGCCTTGAAACGGGGTGGGTTTGACGAAATAATGCAGCTTGAAAACTTTTATCGTAAAAAATTTGATCGCCCATGACAGCACTTGCTTTAAAATTGCTTTTGGCTCACCTCCTGGGTGATTTCCTGTTACAACCTGACAGCTGGGTGGCTCAAAAAAGGCAAAAAAAACATCGTTCTCCTCTACTCTACGCTCATATTGCCATTCACTTCTTTGTAATGCTGGCGCTGCTGGGCTTCAACTTCACTTATTGGCTGGGCATGCTTATAATTGTGGTCACTCACTATTTTATAGACCTGCTTAAGCTACATCTTGAGGAGCATTACCACAAAGGAAAACTGTTCATTTTTGATCAGGTAGCACATATTTTGGTTATTGCTGCAGTAACCTACAGCTACCACGCATTTACCATAGAACCGGGGGAATTCCTTCAGCCTGTGGTACTGCTTTTCATTACCTGCATAGTATTTCTTGGTCCCGTGGCTGCAATCATAATGAGGCTGTTAATGAATCGCTGGGTTTTGCCTGAAGACAAAGAAAATGAATCCCTGCCCCAGGCCGGTAAATATATTGGAATACTTGAACGCCTGCTGGTCTTTACATTTATCGTCATCCAGCAATGGCCGGCAATTGGCTGGCTCATTGCAGCCAAATCAATTTTACGTTTTAGCGACCTTACCCGTGCTAAAGACAGGAAACTTACCGAATACGTACTTATTGGCACCCTGCTAAGCTTTTCCCTGTCCATAGTTACGGGCCTTATTTATTTTTATGTGAGAAATAGTATCTAAAATGATTTTACTATTTTAGAAAAAAATAATTATGTCGGGTACCGCATGGGGTTTTGCCATTATTTCAGGAGTAGTTTTAATTGCTGTTGCTGTGTACACTGTGATCAAGCTTAGAAAGCAGGTACACAAAAGAGAACAGGAAGAGCAAAAAAAGAATGATTTAAACTGAATATTTCTGAAATTACCTCTCAAAAATGGCATTTTTGACACCTAATTTTTCACTGGTTACTTCGGAAGAAATTATTTTAAATTCGGAAAGAAAAATTTACCTGCTTTAGCTAAATTTGTAAGGTATTACTCCTGAATATTTCAGAAGCATTTGCCCTTTCAAGCCCGTAATGATCTTAGCCTACACCATTTAACTTATTCTGGCACGGTTGCTGCTTTAAAGTAAACACACAGCTTTTTAAGTATCTACCTAACTACTAAAACTCACATCTATATGAAGATTAAAAACTTCACCTTACTATTTGCCGCGTTTGCCTTCATTTTCACATCCTGTTCTAAAGACGATGAAGTTCTTGAAAAAGAACCTACATCGAAGAATCCGGAGGAAAATGTGGTGGCACAGGAGCTGGAAGTCGAAGACTTCATCTATTCGGGAATGAACGAGATCTACCTTTATAAAGCAGATGTTGATGTTCTGACCGATAATTATTTTAATTCTGAAGATGAAAAACTTGATTATCTCGCTGGCTTCAGCACTCCGGAATCCCTTTTTGAGAGTCTTAAGTCTTCCAGCGATAAATTCAGCTTTATTACAGATGACTATAAGGCGCTTGAAGATCAATTTAATGGCGTAAGCAGCAGTACAGCCGGAATGGATTTTGGTTTGGGTAGAATTACCGGTACCAATTACCTCTTCGGATTTCTTCAGTATGTTATTCCTAATACTCCTGCCGCCGAAGCCGGTCTTACCCGCGGAACTATTTTCACAGAAATAAACGGAGAAAAAATCACCTTAAACAATCTAGAGTCTCTACTCGATTCAAACTCCCTTACCATTAACATTGGAAAAGTGGAAAATAACACGCTGGTACTTACAGACGAAACTGTTACTCTTGATCATTCCTCATACACTGCAAACCCGGTTCAAGTGGTGAAAACTCTTGAAGTAGACGGGATACAGGTGGGATACCTAATGTATAACAGCTTTATTGGGAACTTTGATGACGAATTGAACCAGGCTTTTGGCGAACTTAAAAGCCAGGGCGTTGATGAACTCATTCTTGATCTTAGGTACAATGGCGGTGGAGATGTAGAATCTGCCGTAGATCTTGCCAGCATGATCACCGGTCAATTTGAAGGAGAAGTATTTATGCAGGAAATGTGGAATGAGACTTACCAGAAATATTTTGAAGAAAATGCTCCCGAGAGATTGCTGAATCTATTTGACAGCAAAATAAGAACCGGTGAGACCATAAACAGTCTTAACCTTTCAAAAGTGTATGTTTTAACTACAGCGAGTACAGCTTCGGCCAGCGAACTTATCATCAACGGACTTGAACCTTACATTGAGGTAGTACAGATAGGCGAAACAACAACTGGTAAATTTCAGGCTTCGGTAACCTTGTATGACAGTGAAGACTTTTCCAAAGATACCGAAGTAAATAAGAACCATACCTATGCCCTACAACCGCTTGTACTAAAATCGGCCAACGCCAATGGAAAATCCGATTACTTTAACGGCTTGAAGCCTGATGTAGAAATGAGGGAAGACATTAATAATCTTGGTACACTGGGAAGTCCCGATGAACCATTTTTACAGGCAGCTTTAAACCATATACAGGGAATCTCACCAGCCGCCGCAGCTTCTGCCCAACAAAAAAGATCAGAAAGCACCCTGAAAATTGTAGGAGACGGAGAAATGTTTGAACCTTACTACCAGAGAATGTACCTTGATAAGGTGCCTGCGATTATCAGAAGAAAATAACCAGAATTAAAAGAACTCAAATCTCTCTAATCCAATTAGAGATTGACAATCAAGAGGCTTCGAAAGGAGCCTCTTTTTTTGTGTTCAAGCCCATGAACGAATAACGCAAAGAAATTTAGTTCTTATCTAGTCTACACCTTTCTGTGGAAAAATTCATCATTTTTTGTTAATCTATTGGCTAAATCCCCATATTCAGCCATTATTATATGGAGAAATTTACATATCGACAGGGTTGTATGAAACCACTTACACAAAACACAATCTATTGTAAATAAGGCATTTAAACCTCTTCGCCACATATAGCTTTAGGTATTTCATAGTATTTATTCTTCTTGCTTCTTCAAAATGGAATTGGTATTGCTTCTATAGCTATGACCAAATACCACAATTATGAGATTAAGAGAAAAACGATTATACAAAAAAGTTTTCCTTGAGGCATATCTTGCGCAAATTAACTGGGATTGGCTATTTCTAAAAGGTCAATTGATCTTCACCGGAATTATTAGTCTTGGAACTATAATTTTCATCTTCTGGTTTTTGCTCTAACTCTACCCAGAAAAACTACTTTCCTCTGAAAACACACTTCATCTTTAAAATCCTTCCATTCAGTAGAATTTAGTTCTGCAAACATTGTAAGCTGTTCATCTTTACAAAAACTAATAAGATGAAGTCGGTATTTACATTGGTGGGATTGTTCCTTACATTATCGCTGCAGGCCCAGAATCAAATTTCCGGAAAAGTAACCGACCGGAACGAGCAGCCAATTGCCGGTGCCAACGTTTACCTGGAAGGAACCTATGATGGCGCCACTACAAACTCTTTTGGAGAATTCTCTTTTTCTACTAAAAACCGGGGGGAACAAATCCTCGTGATCTCCTACATTTCTTTTGAAACCGCACGCAAAAAGATACAGGTAAACACTGCGCAGCACCTGTTTATAAAGCTAAGGGAAGATGTTACGGCTCTTGATGCTGTTACTCTTAGCGCAGGCACATTTTCTGCGGGAGACAACTCTAAAGTCACTGTGTTAAAACCTCTTGATGTAGTTACCACGGCAGGGGTGGCAGGAGATCTTATGGCCGCTTTACAAACCCTTCCCGGCACTCAGCCGGTAGGAGAAGATGGCCGTCTTTTTGTAAGAGGAGGTACAGCCGGAGAAACCGCAGTCTTTATTGATGGGCTCAGGGTATTCCAACCTTATACTTCTTCTGCTAATAACCTGCCCAGTCGCGGGAGATACTCCCCTTTTCTTTTCGACGGAATAACTTTTTCTACAGGTGGTTATTCAGCCGAATATGGACAGGCACTTTCAGGGGTTTTACTCCGAATACCATTGCCGAACCAGACCAAACTGAAACCAATATTTCGCTCATGAGTGTAGGTGTCGGGCTGGGACACACTCAAAAATGGCAAAAATCCTCCCTCTCTTTAAATACAGGTTACATCAACCTTTTCCCTTATCTTAAATTAGTGCCCAATAACGAGCAGGCAAAGTTTAAAAAACCATACCAGAGTTTTAGCAGTGAAAGTGTTTACAGAAAGCATAGCAAAAATGGCATTTTTAAGTGGTATACTGCTTATGAGCTTACCAACCTCGAAGTACTTCAACCCGATATTGACCAACCCCAGCCGGTAAACTTTAGCCTGAGAAATGAAAACCTCTACACCAACCTTTCCTATAAATCGGCTCTTGGGAATGGCTGGAGTTTTAACCACGGAGTAAGCGCCTCATACAGCCGCAACAAATTTGATATAGACCTCACCCAAATTGAAAATCGGGAATTGGCTGCCAATTTAAAACTGAAAATGAGCAAAAGGTTCAGCAATCGTATCAAACTTTACTTCGGAGGAGAGTATATATATAAAACTTTTTCTGAAGATTTTATTGCTTCTGAAAATCTTGAAGAGCTTCAGATTAAACCCGAAGTTTCAGCAGGATTTGCTGAAGCCGATTTTATATTCAGTAAAAAATTTGCGCTTAAAACGGGTTTCCGTGGTACTTATCTGGACTTAAAAAAACAGTTTTACTGGTTACCCCGACTTTCAATGGCTATGAAAACCGGAAAAGACGGACAGCTTTCCCTGGCCTACGGACAATACCTGCAACAGCCTGAAAATGATTTACTGAAATTTGATCAAACCCTGGAGCCTGAAACCGCTACGCATTACATTCTAAATTATCAATGGACGCGCCCCGGTTACATTTTACGGGCAGAAGCATATCACAAAGAATACAATGATCTCATTAAGTTCAATACGCCCGAACCCGGCTATAATAGTGCTTATACCAATGAAGGATACGGTTACGCCCGTGGTGCTGATTTCTTTTTTAGGGATGATAAAAGTTTCGAAAACCTGCAGTATTGGATCTCTTACAGTTTCATTGACTCACAACGGGATTTTAGAAATTTCCCGATAAAGACCACTCCACAATTTGTCGCCAACCACACAGTAAGCCTGGTGACAAAATATTGGATTGAGGAATTAAGGAGTCAGGCGGGTCTCACCTATACCTTCGCTTCGAGAAGGCCTTATGAAGATCTCAATACTTCAGGATTTATGAATAGGAAAACGAAAAACTACAATAGCCTCAGCTTTAACTGGGCATATCTACTTAGTCAGCAAAAGATCATTTATTTCTCTGTCTCCAATGTTTTGGGTAGCAGGAACGTCTTTAACTATGATTACGCAAAAACGGCTGACGAAAATGGCATTTTTGAGAGGCAGGCAATTACCCCGGCAGCCGATAGGTTCTTCTTTGTCGGGTTCTTCTGGACCATCAGCAGTAATAAAAGCAAAAATCAACTGGAAAATCTCTAAAGGTTTCAGCTCATCATTAAAATATTACAGTTCAGTAAAAATGAATTCAGGCTTGAACAAAAAAACTGCAATTTCGAAATAGATTTTAATATTAACCGTAAAACCACCTCATTATGCAAGCATTTATCATCACTATCGCCCTCTCCCTTTTTACTGCTATTGGTTTAAACGCCCAGACACAATATGAGCAGGAAATGACCAGAGCCCTGGAGCTATGGGAAGATCAAAAACCCGAAGAGGCAGCCAATCTTTTTGAACGTATTGCCGGCGCCGAAGCAGAAAATTGGCTTCCGTATTATTATGCATCACAAATTAAGATCGTAGAAAGCTTCCCTGTGACCAACAGAGTCCAAAAAGAACAAATGCTTACAGAAGCCCAGAATTTACTTGACAAAGCAAAAAACCGTAATGCCGATAAAGTAGAGATCATGATCCTACAGGCCATGTTGCACACCTCAAGGCTAACCATTGATCCTTCAACCTACGGGATGAAACTGGCGCCTGTGATTTCAGGAATTTATTCTGAAGCTTCTAAATTAGCCCCAGACAACCCCCGGTTATTTCTCTCAAAAACTGAATGGGATATGGGCACTGCAGCCTACTATGGTGAAGATCCCACTAAATATTGTCCTACTTTAGAAGCAGGGCTTGAGCTCTTTGCAGAAGAAGATCACGCTCCCACAGTGGCTCCCGCATGGGGAGAAGAAAGAATGAAAAAGCTCATTGAACAGACATGTAACAATAAGTAGTCTTTAACAGTACCCAAAAAAAAATATATATTTAAAAAACCGGAAAAGAACCGAAATTAGCTCATCTCAAATATTAAAAAAGTGAAAGAAATTCTCAAAATCATAAAGATCTCAATTATTATTTGTGCAGGACTCGTTCTCATAAATAGCCTTTTTGGTGCACACCGTTGGAAAAACATAATGGACTGGAGTGTATGGGGAACATACTTTTTTTATTCTTTCGTTCTCACCGCTCTAAACTCAACCTATTTCGACCTTTTTGCCAGGAAGATTGGATGGCAGGGAGCGAATTTAATGAGGATTATTTTGGCAGCTGTGGGTTCTATTGTGCTTACAATGATAGGCTTTTTTCTTTGCAGGCTTATAGATGAGACGCTTTTCCAGGGCTTCACGGTACAGCATTTCTTAGCCAATGAAAAGCTGAGCTATTATCTTTTTCCCTTATTCTTAACCGCCTTTATATCGCTTATTTTTCATCTGGTGTATTTTTATAAAGCACTCCAGGATAAAAGAGTTACAGAACAAAAAATTATTGCAGGGAATGCTTCAGCGAAATTTGAGAGCCTTAAGAATCAAATTGATCCGCATTTTTTATTCAATAGTCTTAACGTACTTACTTCCCTTATTGAAGAAAATCCGGAGCAGGCTCAAAAATTCACTACCGGTCTTTCCAAGATTTACAGGTATGTACTGGAGCAAAAAGACAAGGAGCTGGTAGACCTTGAGGAGGAAATTAAATTTGCGGTGACCTATATAAACCTTTTAAAAATGAGGTTTGAAAACAGCATTTATTTTGAGGTTCCCGGGCAACTTTCAACCCCGGAAGCCAAAGTTGTTCCTTTATCATTACAATTGTTGCTGGAAAATACTATAAAACACAACGTAGTGAGTGAAAACAAACCTCTGCGCATTAAAATATTTGAAGAAGACGGTTACCTGGTGCTGGAGAACAACCTTCAGGAAAAAGAAGTTTTACAAAAACGTGCGGGAGTAGGGCTACAAAACATCGTTAGCCGGTATGGTCTTGTAACCCGACGGGAAGTCCAGATTATTAAAGACTCAGAGAAATTTTCAGTAAAAATTCCGATACTCACCAAACAAATCAACATCATGAAAACAGAAAATATATCAGAAAACAATGCATATTTTAAAGCTAAGCGACGAGTAAAAGAGATTAAGGAATTCTACGGCAATTTAATCTCTTACTGTCTCGTGATCCCTGGGCTCGTTTTAGTTAACTACTATACTTATTGGGACTTCCAGTGGTTCTGGTTTCCAATGGCAGGCTGGGGTCTTGGACTTGTAATTCATGGCTTCTCGGTCTTTGGTTACGGTGCCAACTGGGAAGAACGAAAAATACAGGAATTGATGGAAAAAGAAAAACAATGCACAAAAACCTGGAACTAATGGAAACAAATGATAAATCCTTTCAGTATCAACTCGCTAAAAAAAGGGTGAAAAAAATTAAAGGATTTTATGTGCACATGCTGGTGTACCTGTTTATTAATATTGCCATTATTGCAGTGAATACAAGAGGAAGAGGCTTAATTGAAGGCATGCAGGATCTGGGTAATTACTTCACTGCCTTCTTTTGGGGAATTGGACTATTTTTTCATTGGTGTAATGTTTTTGGTCCCGATGTTTTCTTCGGAAAGAACTGGGAAGAGCGAAAAATCAGGGAAATTATGGATAAAGAACAAAGAAACACCTGGGAATAAATTTTTATAGATGATACAAGCAGTTATTGTTGAAGACGAAAAACCATCTGCGCGAAGGTTGCAGCGCATGTTGGAGAGCCTGGGAGTAAAAGTAAGAACCACCCTGCATTCTGTTGAGGAAGCCCGCGATTGGTTTTTAAAAAACCAGCACCCCGATTTAATCTTTTTGGACATCCAGTTGAGCGATGGGCTTTCCTTCGAAATCTTTGAAGATATTGAAATTAAAAGTCCAATAATATTCACCACTGCCTATGACGAATATGCACTACAGGCTTTCAAGCTAAATAGTATAGACTACCTCCTGAAGCCTATAGATGACGAAGAGCTGGCAGCCGCGGTTAAAAAGTTTCAAAACAACCATCAAAAAAGGGATGTTAATGTAAGTTTTAATGAGCTTAAATCTCTGCTAAACATCCCCGGTTCAGGTTTTAAGAAGCGCTTCTCCATACAGGTGGGGCAGCATTTAAAACTCATAGATGTTTCAGAAGTTGTTTGTTTTTATTCCGAAAATAAAGCCAGCTACCTCCATACTTCCGGAAACAGAAGCTACCTGCTGCATGGCAGCCTGGACAAGCTGGAACCTGAATTAGATCCTGAAAAATTCTTCAGGGTGAGTCGAAAATTCATAATCGCAATGGAGGCTATTGAAGACATACTCACCTATTCAAATATGCGGCTTGAAGTAAAACTGAAGGATTACAATGGGGAACAGATCATAGTAAGCCGGGAACGCGTGAAAGATTTTAAAGATTGGTTGCAATGATTGGGAGTATGCCTGTTTTCTGTACTAAACCAGACGAAATCATATCCTATGGAGATACTTCAATAAGAGTTGAGAGCAAAAACAAGTCAAAAAAGAAGCCGCCTTCTCTACGAGCATTCCGGTTACCCTACATTCCCGGAAGCATGGCAGAAAATGACGGCCTTTCTTTATCTAGTTAGATCAATTTAAGATCTTTCAATATACCCACTAAATGCGGGGTTGTATTGGCTCCAAAATCTTCGCGAAGCTCTTTTAGTCTTTTTTCTATAGAACTCCTGCTGTTTGGTGTTATTCCCCTTGTTTTAAAATCTCCCTCTATTTCATCCTGCGTGTAGCCTGTAGCAATAGACCTTAAAAGTTCCATCTCCCAGTCTCCCAGAATTAAAATAGTGTCGTCTCTCAAAAGTCTTTCAATGCGCAAAGAATTGTACTTATCACCTTTGTTGACCGCCTGAATTGCCTCCCTGAGGTCGCGCATTCCATGCCGGTCTTTAGAGACATATCCATCAATATTACCCGATTCCCAAAGGGTGCGAACAGTTTGTGGATTATCTTCAATAGTGTTTACCAACACCTTTAAATCGGGGTCTTCTTCTTTAACCGCTGAAATCAACTCTTTACCCGACCTTAATTTCTCAGGACGATGATCGGGCCTGAAAGACAGGTCGCAAATAAGAAGATCAAATGGACTCCCTTCCCTTTTTGCCTTTTTAAAAAGCAACCAGGCTTCATCGCAATATTGGGCATGTTCTACCGTGCATATTCCAAGATCATTCAGTAATCCGGCAACTGCCAGGTTAATACTGTCAATATCTTCTGCTACAAGTACCTTTTGAAACATCGCTCTTTGAACAGGTAAACCCACTTTAATGACTTTCTTTGCCCCAAAATTAAGACAAACAATTCAGGTTCTATTACGGAAAACCGTAATTCACTAAAAAAAACGAAAACGTTTGAGATTTTTTATTTCAATATTTCCCGCTGCTGCACCCTTAGCAGCTTGAGTTTAAAAGAATTCAGCAAGAAAAGAACTGTGCAGGTTTTCAAATAAACACAAAACAGTATATTTGAAGCAGCCATCTTAACCAAGAATATGAATATTGCAGAAGTAACTGCTTACATCCTCAGTTTTATTATCCTGTTTCCCACAGCGGCCTCAATAAGCCGGTTTGACCAGTGGTGGATTAGAGATTTCGATTTTCCCAGATTGCAGATAAGTGTTCTTATCCTTGCGGTGATGATCTACAATGCCGTAGCTTTCGACTTTAGTTCGATATGGGAGACGATCATAACCGTGGTGGTAGGATTAAGCTTTATCTACCAGGCAACAAAGATCTATCCCTACACTTACCTGGCTTCAAAACAGGTAAAAGTATACCGGGGAAAGGAGGTAGAAAGACAGGTGTCAATACTTGTGAGCAATGTACTTACAACCAATACTAAATACGATAAGCTCGTTAAACTCATAATTCGGGAGAACCCCGACCTTGTTCTTACCCTCGAAAGTGATGAAACATGGGAAAAAGAGCTAAGTCGCATAGAAGAAGAATATTCCTATACGGTAAAGATTCCGCTTAAAAACCTCTACGGAATGCACCTCTACTCAAAACTTGAGCTGGAGGATATTCATGTTAAATATATCATTTCAGAAGAAATTCCTTCAATTCACGGTAAGGTAAAACTAAGATCGGGAGAAAAGGTAAATATTCACTGCCTTCACCCCAAGCCTCCAAGCCCTTCAGAAGATGATACTTCCACAAATCGCGATGCAGAGCTACTGCTGGTAGGAAGAGAAATAGATGGTAAAAATGCTACGCTCGTGTTTGGAGATCTTAATGACGTGGCCTGGTCAAGGACCACGAAACTTTTCCTTCGTTTAAGCGGACTACTTGATCCGCGTATTGGTCGTGGCTTTTACAATACATTTCATGCACAATATCCCGTTTTCAGGTGGCCTCTGGACCATGTTTTCCACAGCAGCGATTTTCTGCTGCTCAGCTTAAAAAGACTGGAAAAAATGGGATCAGACCACTTCCCTATGTTCATTAAACTTGTCTATCAACCTGAAAACGTAGAGAAAAATGGCAATGGTGAAACCGAAGAACCCGATGAAGAAGAAAAAGAATGGGCCGAAGAAAAAATAGACAAAGGCCAACATCCTGAGTCACATCAATCCTGAATATTCTTTATAGTTTTTTATTTTTATTCGGAAGTTGTGCGCAAGCAAAAAAAATCCTGCTAAAAGATGAAAAGTATTTTCTTTATATTTCTTAGGATGATTTTTTGGAGTAACTCCTCTGCACAGAATCAAGAATCAGACAAATATGATTCATTTACTGAAAATGAAAACTACCAAGTTCAGATGAAAATATCTGACAATAAACACATAATAAAATATTCTAGAAAAATAGATTCCTTAAATTTTCACTTGGAAATAATCCCAAGTATGAGAAATATTTTCGATTCTGTATCCCGTTTGAGTGATAATAAACAAATTTTCATAAAAATAATTCAAGTAGATAAAAATCTCTATCAAATTGATCAAATGAACTTTATAAATTTAGATGGTAGAAACATTTCCGTCCACAGGGACTCAGATCATTTATTTAATATTGACCTATCAGATTATAAATTAAGAATGATAGATTGTCAAAACTGTATGGAAGAAATCTCATTTTCGATTTACGATAAAGAAACTGAAAAAGAATAAAAATTTAGAAGAATGCCAGCGCACAACATCGGTTACGAGCAAATAGCGGGCATTATAGTGAAAAGTGCTATTTTAGAGACCAATTAAAAACCAACTAAGCCGACAAGGACGCGTCCCTACTCCACGCCACTTGCCGTAACCAAGACCGTTGTGGGCAATTTAAAAAGTTATTGTAAAATCTTATTAAGTGTATTTTGCAGTTCTACATCCAGACAAATTTAGATCCGATATTAGAAGATTTAGGATCGGATTAATAGTTTTAACTGCACTTTATCTTGGATTTATCGGAATAATTTTAATAGGTGGTTTTATTTTTATCCTAAAAAACCAAATAACGGACAGTGGCCTAATAACCCTTTGGTTCACAGCAATATTTTTCGGTGGAATTATCCTAAGTATTTACCAGTTAATCTATTCATATCGTTTCAGATCTTTTGAGCGAAAATATATACCTGTTTCTAAAAAGAAAAATAATGACAACTTCAAAATGTCAATATTTACAGGAATTATCGGACTATGGCTATGGCTACCAAATAAAAAAGAGATCAAGAAAATTATTGAAAAAACTGGCTATAGTAAATAACACAAATTGTGGATTACTTCTTTAAAATGGCACTTTTGACTACCTTTTAAAAACAGTATTTAACTGATAAACTTGTATTCCCAAGCCGCAACTTGCGTTATTCGAGTTTTTAAAATTTAAGAAAATGACCCAATCGGAACTTATCATTTTAAATCTTTCAGAAATAAGGCAAAGAAGTATAAAGATTTGGAAAGCACTTCCTAAAAACTATTACAATTGGAAACCTGACGAAAAAGCAATGACTGCAATTGAAATGATCAGGCACGTTTTAGAAGCTGATTATGGATGGAATATTATAATCAACAATGGGAGTATGTTGAATTATAAAACACCCTGTGAAAATAGACCTTTTGTTAGTGTTTCTGACGAACTGGAATTTGCCGAACCCTATAGAAAAGCATTTTTAGAAAGTATTCAAAAATTTTCTGATCCCGAATTAAGTGAAACCCACATTGTTCATCCCGGAAATGGAGAAATGAAAATCCTGGGAAAATATTTATTGAGAATAGGTTATCATGAATCTGTTCACGCAGGACAATTTCTTTCGTACTTAAGAGCAATGAAAGTTACCCGCCCGGGAATATGGGACTGAAAAATAAAAGCACTACAACTAATAACACATTGTGAAAGACCTGTCAAAAATGCCATTTTTGACACCTAATCTTTTTCTGTAATTACAGGTTCAAGAACTTCCCACACGTTCATAGCTACAATATCATAACCTTCGGCTGTTGGATGAATCCCATCCTGCTGGTTAAGCTCTGGATCACCTGCCACTCCTTCCAGTAAAAAAGGAATAAGATGAATATTGTTTTGCCGGGCCAGTTCGGGGAAGAGTTCCTTAAAATCTGTAGTGTATTCTGTTCCTAAATTCGGCGGAATCTGCATTCCGGCCAGGATGATCTCCACATCAGGATTTTTTTGCCGCACCATATCAATAATGGCCTGCAGGTTCTTCCGGGTCTCCTCTACTGCAATTCCGCGAAGGCCATCGTTAGCGCCCAGAGCCAGTACAAAAACATCAACCTCCTGGTTAAGCACCCAGTTGATCCTGTTTTTTCCGGCCGCGGTGGTTTCCCCACTAAGTCCGGCATTTACCACCCTGTAATTAAGCCCCAGGGAATCGATGATCTTCTGAATTTCTGCCGGATAACCTTCAGCAGGATCAAGACCCATAGCTGCGGTAAGGCTGTCTCCAAAAAACAGAATAGTACCCGTGTCTTCAATATCTTCGGAAGCTTCAGTATCTTCAGTTTCATTTTCAACTTCCGAAGCAACATTTACCTCAGCCTCATGCGCTTCTTTTTCGGTTTGTTTACAGGAAGAAAATAACAGCAGTGTCAAAAATAGCAAAAACAACAGGTTTCTCATGGCTACAGGCTTGAAGTGAAAATCATTTCTTATTTTGCTTTTTTTGAAAGCGAACTAAAGATGACAAAAATATTGAACGTGCACAACCTGAAGAAGAGCTTTTCGAGCGGCTCAAGGTTGCTTACCGTGCTCCACGACATAAGTTTTGATGTTGAAGAGAAAGAAACCTTTGCGATTGTGGGGCCTTCGGGCAGCGGTAAAACCACCTTGTTGGGGCTTTGTGCGGGGCTGGATAAGCCCGATGGCGGCAGTATTGAACTCTGCGGCACCGGGTTGACTGCGCTTTCAGAAGATGAGCGGGCAGTACTCCGCAATCAAAAGGTCGGCTTTGTCTTTCAGGATTTTCAATTACTTCCCACTTTAACGGCTTTAGAGAATGTTGCTGTTCCGCTTGAGCTACAGGGTGCCAGAAATGCTTCGGAAGTTGGAAAAGATTTACTCGAAAAAGTTGGCCTGGGCGGCCGATTTGATCATTATCCTTCACAGCTTTCGGGCGGGGAACAACAGCGGGTAGCAGTAGCCAGGGCTTTTTCGAACCGGCCCACCATCCTCTTCGCCGATGAACCCACAGGAAATCTCGATGCCGAAACAGGAGAAAAAATTATTGAACTCTTGTTTGAGCTCAACAAACAGGCAGGAACCACGTTGATCATCGTCACGCACGACCTTGAGCTCGCAAAAATGACACAGCGTATTCTGCACCTCAAAGGTGGAAAAATTGTAGAGACTCATGAGCAGCACTAACACCGGGAGCTTCTACTGGCTAATAAAAATGGTCTGGCGCGACGGAAAAGCAAGTGGCCGCAAACTGAGCCTTTTCATGGCCTCGATTATTTTGGGGATTGCTGCCGTGGTTTCTATACAATCTTTTGGAGAAAGCCTTAAAGACAATATCGCACTGCAATCTAAAGCCATGATGGGTGCCGATTATAGAATTGACCTTGACCAGGCTCCCACTCCTGAAGTACTTTCTATTATTGATTCTTTAGGAGGTGCCCCTGCCAGGGAAATAAGTTTTACCTCGATGGCTGCCTTTCCCCGAAATGGCACGACCAGGCTGGTGCAGGTAAGAGGAATTGAAGGCGATTTCCCTTTTTATGGAGAGCTGGAAACCCACCCTGCTACGGCAGGAAAGACCTATCAGCAAACCGGCGGCGCTTTGGTTGATGCCACTGCAATGCGCCAGTTCAAACTAAACCCAGGCGACAGTATTAAAATAGGAAAAGTAACCCTGCCCATTGCCGGAGCTTTAACATCCATTCCCGGCAGCAATTCATTCTTTAGCTCTGTAGCCCCACCTGTTGTTATTCCTCATCATATAATCGAAGAAACAGGCCTGATTCAAACCGGGAGCCGTATCTCTTATGATTACTATTTCACCGCAGCAGCAAATTCAGATCTTGAACAGCTGGACGAAATACTGGGCCCACAACTGGACAAACTGGAAGCCGATCTTGACACCCACACCGCTACCAGTGAAAGACTTGGCAGGCGTTACGACAACTTTGGGAAATTTCTCAACCTCGTAGCCTTTATAGCCTTACTTCTTGGGTGCGTAGGGATTGCAAGTGCAATAAATATTTACATTAAAGGTAAATTGAAATCGGTTGCAATCTTAAAATGCCTGGGAGCAACAAGAAGGCAGTCTTTTATGATATACCTCCTTCAAATTGCAGCTATGGGCGTTCTTGGTGGAATTATAGGCACTATAGCAGGCTTGCTTTTACAGCAGCTATTTCCTTTACTGCTCGAAGGTCTTTTACCGGTAAGCATCCAGGTTACTTTTAAACCTCAAATCATCATTTTAGGAATTTTGCTGGGGCTGTTTATGGCAGTTTTGTTTGCCTTAATTCCGCTTATTGGTACGCTGTACGTCTCCCCTTTACAGGCCCTAAGAGTACAATCTGAGAGCAACCCTAAAAAAGGAAAAGCCAAACTTGCTGTATTGGCAGGCATTTTTCTTTTTATCCTTCTTTTCTCTTACTGGCTGCTGCAAAACTGGAAATACTCTTTGGCCTTTGTGCTGGGAATTGTTGTGACCTTCGCAATACTTGCGGGCATTGCCACACTATTCATGAAGCTAATCAGGAAAAATTTCCCTGCCGCCTGGGGTTTTCCGGCAAGGCAGAGCCTTCAGAATCTATTCAGGCCTCAAAACCAGACTTTGACCCTGGTACTGGCTATTGGAGTGGGAACCTTTTTAATTAGCACACTCTATTTTACCAAAGATGTTTTACTTGCACAGGCTTCTTTAGATGCACAAAAGAACAGCCCAAATATGATCTTGCTTGATGTACAGACGGAGCAGGCAAAGGCGGTGGCACAAACTATTAAGAATAGCGGGAGCCCGGTACTTAATAATATTCCCATTGTTACTATGCGCATACAGAGCATTAAAGGAAGAACCGTAAACCAGATAAGGGAAGATTCTACCTCGGGGATTAACCGTTGGGTGCTTAATCATGAATTCAGGGTAACTTATACCGACTCCTTAAAAAATTCTGAAACCCTTACCGCCGGAGAATGGATTCGCCAGGTTGATGATACTAACCTCATCCCTATTTCAATAAGTGATAATTTTGCTGAAGATGCACAGGTGGCAGTTGGAGATAAAATTTCCTTCAATGTACAGGGAGTAATGATGAATACCGAAGTGAAGAGTATGAGGGCGGTTGACTGGAGCCAGATGGAACCAAATTTCACCATAGTCTTCCCGCGGGGAGTCTTGGAAGATGCGCCACAATTCCGCGTAATCACTACAAAAGTTCCAAATGATAATGCAAGTGCAGCTTTACAACAGCAACTGGTGAGTTCTTTTCCTAATATCTCTATTCTCGATCTCAGGCAAATCATTTCGGTAGTAGAAGATCTTCTGAATAAAATTGCATGGCTCATTAACTTCATGGCCTTTTTCAGCATTTTTACCGGCATCATTGTGCTTCTTGGGGCCGTTCGCACCAGCAAATTTCAGCGAATAAGAGAAAGTGTCTTGCTGCGCACTATTGGCGCCCGGAGTTTTCAAATTCTAAAAATTCTTGCCCTGGAATATTTTTATTTAGGAGCGCTGGGAACATTATCGGGCATCCTGCTTTCCCTGTTAAGCAGTCAGTTGCTCGCCTGGCTGTTATTTGACAGTGTTTTTACGCCTTCTATTTTTCCATTTTTGGTGCTCTTTCCGGCAATTACCCTACTGGTTATATTTATTGGGCTCACCAACAGCATAAGCGTAATTAAAAGTCCGCCATTAGAAGTGCTTCGGAAGGAAAGCTATTAGCGCATTTTGTTATGAACTGAATTTATTCCGAAGTAATTCAGGTAAAGAAGATCGAAAAAGCACTTTTTTAGAACTTCAGAAAAAGCTTTTGAACTCCTTCTTGTATCTGATTTTTTACCGAATAAGGTAATCTCGATTGAAGCATCAAAAAAAGCTATTTTTCATTCTCTCTTATTCTTCGTATTATCCCGATCTTTGATTAAAACTGAATTTTGCTATGTCTCACAATACTACTTCTATTCCATATTCTATACTAGAACTCGCCAGTGTGGGTGCCGGTTCCTCTATTGAACAAACTTTTAAAGACAGCCTTGATCTTGCCCAAAAAGCTGAAGACATGGGCTATACACGGTTTTGGCTGGCAGAACACCACAACATGGTAAGTATAGCCAGTTCGGCAACTTCTGTGCTTATTGGCCATATCGCCGGAGGCACCAAAAAAATAAGAGTGGGCAGCGGCGGAATCATGTTGCCAAACCACTCTCCTCTTATAGTTTCTGAACAATTTGGAACGCTTGGCTCCCTTTACCCAAACAGGATTGATCTTGGCCTGGGAAGAGCCCCGGGTACAGATCAGGTCACCGCACATGCCATAAGGAGTGACCGGATGCAGGCGGTTTATAAATTCCCGGAAGAGATAAGCGAGATTCAGCAGTATTTTTCAGCAGAGAACGCCAAATCCCAGGTGCGCGCTGCAGTGGCCGAAGGAGTTGATGTTCCTATTTACGTACTGGGTTCGAGTACCGACAGTGCACACGTGGCCGCAGAAAAAGGCCTGCCTTATGCCTTTGCCAGCCATTTTGCGCCGGCACAACTTTTTGAAGCGCTGAATATCTATTATAACAAGTTTCAGCCTTCAAAATACCTCGATAAGCCTTACACTATTGCCTGCATTAATGTGATTGCAGCCGACACCGATGAAGAAGCCGAAAATATTTCGACTACCCTCATCAAAATGATGCTGGGCGTAATGACGGGAAATATAGATTATATGCAGCCTCCGGTCAAAATGAACAGCGAATTGAGAGACCTCGCCGCAAATCCTGCTTTCCAGAGAATGCTGAAATATGCCTTTATTGGAAGTAAAGAAACAGTGAAAGAGCAAACCTCAAAGTTCCTTAAAGAAACAGGAGTAAACGAAGTGATGGTCGCTTCTCACATTTTTGATCACAACGACAGGCTGAAGTCGTATAAGATCTTTTCTGAAATAATGAAAACACTGTGATTTTTTGCCCTTTTTGGAAGGTATAGCGGTGGAGTAAAGAAAATACTATTTGAAAAGCAGAATCCCTGCCGGTTAATTGTTATTTTTAATCATGCAATTACACGTTTATCAAATCAATGCTTTTACAAACGGACTTTTTAGTGGAAATCCGGCCTGTGTAGTACCTTTATCTGAGTGGCTTCCCGATGATCTCCTTCTGAAAATCGCTAGGGAAAATGCAGTTGCCGAAACGGCTTTTTTCGTAGATTTAGGCTATACCTTCCACCTTAGATGGTTTACCCCCGAAATGGAAATGGATCTTTGTGGTCATGCCACACTGGCTACTGCACATGCCTTAAAAGAAATCAGGAAATACCCGGGGCAAAGTATCATTTTTGAGACCTCTAACGGCACCCTTACGGTAAAGGTAACCGGTGATCTTTATGTGCTAGACCTCCCGGCAAGAAAACCTGCCTCCACCACCTTACCTCAGCTTCTCAAAGATTCCCTTAACATACAGCCACAGGAAATTCTGAAAGCTCGCGATTACGTTTTAGTTTACAACAGCGAACAGGAAGTAAAAGATATTAAGATTGATCGTGCTTACTTTGATCAACTCGAGTTGGGTACCGGTGGCGTCATTGTCACTGCAAAAGGCAGCCAGTGTGATTTTGTTTCCCGATTCTTCACCCCGAGAGCTTCGGTATTTGAAGATCCTGTGACGGGTTCTGCACATTGTTCCCTCACCCCCTACTGGAGTGAAGTACTTGGCAAAAATGAAATGACAGCCATGCAATTGTCTGAACGCGGTGGCCAACTCTTGTGCAGAGATAAAAAAGAAAGGGTTGAAGTCGCAGGGAAAGCACGGACTTATTTTGTGGGAAAACTATGGACTGAATAATAATTCGACCCCTTCTTTTTCTGCTGAAATTATTCCTGGATCTTAACTGGTTTTACCTGCCATATTCTATCACAGTAATCCTGAATAGAACGGTCTGAAGAGAATTTACCCATTCTGGCCACATTCAGAATAGATTTTTTAGTCCATTCTTCCTGATCGTTCCAAACTTTAAAAACTTCCTCTTTTTTAGCACAATACGAATCAAAATCCTTTAAAAGCTGATAAGGATCCTGTTGGAGTAAATTATGATAAAGAGGTTTAAACAGGTCTTTATCGCCATTCGCAAGTTCTCCCGACACCAAAAAGTCCAGAACCCTTTTTATTTTTTCATTTTCTTCATAATACTGATAAGGCCGGTAACCTTCACGCCTGGTTTGCTGTATCTCTTCGGTAGTTTGACCAAACAAAAAGAAATTCTCATCCCCCACTTCTTCCCGTATCTCTACATTTGCCCCATCAAGAGTTCCTATGGTTAACGCCCCGTTAAGCGCAAACTTCATATTTCCTGTACCCGAAGCTTCTTTACCTGCCATCGAGATCTGTTCCGAAAGATCGGCAGCGGGATAGACTCTCTGGGCCTGTTTGACATTGAAATTGGGCAGAAATACCACTTTAATAAGCTTGTTCACCTCTTCATCGTCATTCACAAGATCAGCCACAGCTGTGATAAGACGTATTATCAGTTTTGCAAGAAAGTAGCCGGGTGCTGCTTTTCCGGCAAAAATAAAAGTAGAAGGGGCTATATTTTCTGTTTTTCCATCTTTGATCCGCAGGTAGAGATCAATGATATGCAACACCATGAGGTGCTGCCTTTTGTACTCATGGATCCTTTTCACCTGCACATCAAAGAGCATATCAGGATCTACCTTCACCCCGGTTTGCTCTTCAATAAACCGGGTTAAAGCTGTTTTATTCTGAAGTTTTACATCTCTCCATCGCTGCTGAAACTTTTCGTCTTTGGCAAATTTCTCCAGTTCGCTAAGACTGCTGAGATTTGTTAGCCACCCGAAGCCGATTTTTTCTGAAATAAGATTGGCTAAACCTGGATTGCTCACTGCCACAAACCGGCGATGTGCCACCCCATTGGTAACATTAGTAAACTTACCGGGCCATAAATCGGCAAAATCATTCAGCACCTGTGACTTTAAAAGCCGGGAGTGCAGTTCAGAAACACCGTTCACTTTAAAACTTCCTACTGTTGCGAGGTGGGCCATTCTCACTGAAGGCTCTCCCTGCTCATCTATAAGAGACATACGGGCAATTTGGTCACCACTATAACCCTTATCTCTCAATTCTTCCAAAAAGCGACTATTGATCTCGTAAATGATCTCCAGGTGCCGTGGCAGTATTCTTCCGAGGAGGGAAACCGTCCACTTTTCAAGAGCCTCGGGCAGCAGGGTGTGATTTGTATAAGCAAAGGTTTGCCGGGTGATGTTCCAGGCCTCATCCCATTCCATCTCATGCTCATCTACCAACAAACGCATAAGCTCGGCCACCGCAATTGACGGGTGGGTATCATTAAGCTGAATCGCGAACTTCTCGTGAAAGTTCTTTAATTCCCTACCCTGGGTGGTGTGAAGGTGGATCATATCCTGTAAGGAACAAGACACAAAGAAATATTGCTGCTTAAGCCTCAATTCCTTTCCCGAAAGATTTTCATCGTTTGGGTAAAGTACTTTGGTAATATTCTCAGAACGCAGCTTCTTCTCTACCGCCCGGTAATAATCACCCATGTTGTAGACAGAAAAATCAAAGGATTCTACAGCTTCAGCCTTCCAAAGACGCATGATGATACCGTTACTTTGATATCCTAAAATGGGGGTATCGTAGGCAGTACCTTTGATCTCAGAGTCGTGTAACCAGTCTACTTCATACCGGTTCTGTCCATTGGTACGGTGCTCTGTTCTGCCGCCAAATTTTACTACATAAGAAATTTCGGGACGCACTATTTCCCAGGGATTGCCGCTATGAAGCCACTTATCTGTAGTTTCCATTTGCCAGCCTTCCCTGATCTCCTGTTTAAAAATTCCGAATTCATACCTAATGCCGTACCCAATAGAAGGTATTGCAAGGGTTGCCAGGGAATCCATAAAGCAGGATGCAAGCCTGCCCAGGCCGCCATTACCCAATCCGGGTTCGCCTTCCTGATCCAGGATCTCATCAAGGTCAAGATCGAGTTCGGCTAAAGCCTCTTTTGTTTCCTCTACGATTTGAAGGTTGAGTAAGTTATTTCCTAGGTGAGGTCCCGGCAGATATTCGGCCGATAAATAAGCAACGCCGCGCGCATCTTGTTGTGTGAACTCTTCGGTTGACCTTACAAACTTCCGCAGCGCCCTGTCACGTATGGTTAGGGCCATAGCAGTATAAAGGTCGTTAGGAGTTGTTAAGGCAGGTACTCTTCCAAGATGGTAGAAAAGTTTATGCAAAAAGTCCTTTTTTATGTCTTCTTTACTCAGGCCAACATCACTGGCTCCGGCACCTATTGACTCAAAATAACTCTCTATAGATCTATTGTGTTTTTTCATAGCTGCTTTTTCCAAAAAATAAGAAAAAATTGAAATATGCTGACACAATAAACTAAGTTATAAGATAACTTTAGGACTTTTCAGCTGAAACCATCTCTGCTGATCCTGAAATTTCTTCTGAAGAAAAGGCTGTCAAAAATGACATTTTCGACAGGTAATGAATTTACTCCTGCGCCATAAAGAGTCGTTTTTCCTTGATCATCTCTGTGGTCTTTGGCGGTAACATCTCTTCCCAGCCCGGTTCCCCGTCTACAATCATTTGATGTACTTCCCTCGAATAAATATCGAGGATTTCAGGATCATAGTCTGTAATATCCACAACCCTGCCGTTGTCTTTGAAGAACTTGAACAACTCCTTCATTCGTGGATGCACTTTAAGGTTGTTACTGGTGATGATCTCACCTGTTTCGGGATCTTTTAACGGGTGCAGGTAGATCTTTAGATCCCGGAAGAACAATTTTCCGAAGGCCTCCAGAATTCCCCCGCTAAGGTGCCGGTAGTATTTTTCGTCAAACAGTGCCAAAAATATATTTATTCCCATGGTAAGCCCCATTCTTTCGGCTGTGTACTGAGAGAAATACTCCACAACTTTATAGTACTCCTGGAAGTTTGAGATCATTACCATTTGCCCCAAAGATCCCAGCAGATCGGCCCGATCGAGAAAATCCTTTTCATCGATATCTCCTTCAGACCTAAGATTAGAAAGTGTGATTTCAAAAATGACTTCGGTCTTTTCCTCACTCACCTTTTTTTCATTCAGAAACAATTTGAGGGATTGTTCAAACATGTTCATATTCACTTTGGTAACAGGCCTGAAACTACCTCTAAGGGTGAGGATATTCTTTTTGTAAAGTTCATTGGCCGGAAGTACGTTGTTTCCGGTTGAAGCGAACATCACCGCCTGGGTCATCCCATTCTTTACCAGCTGCAGGCTCATAAGGCGGTTGTCTACATCTTTAAAAACAGGCCCTGTAAAATTGATCATGTCAATCTCTACCTGATCATTGTTGAGATGATCATATAAATGTTGCAAAAGCACTTTGGGGTTATCATACTGATAAAAGGCCCCGTAGATCAAATTTGTACCCATAGTGCCCAGGGTAATTTGCTGCAGCCCGGCATTATTCTCATGAAACTGAACATGAATAATGATCTCACTGAATTCTTCTTCTGGCTTAGTCTGAAATCTAATCCCCAACCAGCCGTGGCCTTTATATTTCTTGGCAAAATCTATAGTAGCAACTGTATTGGCATAACTAAAGAAGAGTTTATCGGGATGTTTTTCCCTCAAAATTCTTTGTTCAAGAAGATCGGTTTCATACCTAAGCATGCTTTTTAATCTTGCCTCGGTCACATAGCGCGCATCAGATTCAATACCGTAGATGGCGTCGCTAAAATCTTTATCATAGGCACTCATGGTCTTCGCAATGGTACCCGATGCTCCTCCTGCTCTAAAAAAATTACGCACAGTCTCCTGCCCCGCACCAATTTCGGCAAAGGTGCCGTAGATATTTTCATTGAGGTTTACGCGCAGCGCTTTATTCATTATCGAGGGAAGAGGATCGAACTCTAAATCTTCTACATCTCTGGATTTCATATCAAAAATTACTTTTGATTTTAATTTAGGAATTAAATCTGGTAAAAGTGAATTTTTGACAAGCTTATTTAAGAATAGAAGTAAATGATGCTGAATTTCTTAAGATTTTGCCAGGGCTATAAGTTGGAATGCCTGCAAAAGAAGTGAACTTTAGTTTTATCGGGAACCAATTTCTAAGAATCCGGTTTTATTATCAAATACTGGCCCTAACTAATTAAAAGTCCTGTATTTCAACAACTTATATAAAATAAACATCTATTTTCATCAAAGATTGTTGTATATTTCCAGTTACTTTAAAATTTACTTTCCCAAATTATCCAATGCCTACTTATAAAATAAACCATATCAATTATTATGGTTTATTACAGCTTCAGTTTTTGTTGCCAAAAGCAATTAAATTAAAGTCTTTAAGAATATTGATAAATCAATTTAACAGGCAAAGCAATGATAAACTTGATTATTAGATCTTATATATGGTTTACTGCTTTGCTCTTGTATATGAGTGCCCTTCCCCAAAGTCTCCAAACCACAAAAGGCGAAAAAAGGGTTTCTGAATTAAATGTTTCCCAAAATCTCTCCCCTAATGAAGTTGCTGCATTAAGTAGAACTTACCAGGACAAGGCACTATGGTTTAAACAAATGCCCCACTTTAACCGGGACAGTACGGTTTTTTATTTTGATAAGGCCGCGCAACTACTCCAGAACAGCAAACCTCTACAATATGAACGTTTGGCTAATTTATATCGTGATATTACAGACAGAGCTAATAGGTCGCACAATTTTAATGTGGTAGATTCTCTGGCACCTATAGGTTGGTCTTATTATGAAAATATTCCGGAAAGCAAGAAAGATAAAGTGCTGGGATATGACCTGTTAATCAATTGGGCCTTAATAAAAATTATAAGAGGAGAACCAAAAGAGGGACTGGAGCTTTTCGTGAAAGCATTGAACCTCCTGGAGAATGATAAACGGCCTGAAATTCAGCTTAAAATATTGAAAGATAAAGGCAGATTCCTTTCTCAATATGGTTTACCAGAAGAGCAGGAAAAAGCTTTTCAATATTTAAGGAAGAGCATGATAGGATATCAAACCTCAATTTATCCTGAAAGAAATGAGGCCCTTGCTGTTGCCTATAAACTTTTATCCTACCATTATTCCGAATCCAATCTTGATTCAAGTGACTATTACGTACAGAAAATGGGAAAGCTCTTGCCTGAGGTAGGCAATCCCTTTCATCACACCTGGTACTACTATTCAATGGGCAACAACCTCATTAGGAGGGAAAAATATGAAGAAGCAAAAGATTATTTAAACAAGACCATCCGGTTATTAGAAGAATATAATCTCACTACCATTGATGTTTACCAATTTGCACATTCCCGGATAGGAGACATATACATGGCTGAAGGCAATTATAATGAAGCAATTGCCTATTATGAAAAAGCCAGAAATTCATCGATAGCAATTAATACAAAAGCAAATACCGCATATTTTCTCAACAAATTATATAGTGCCCATGAACAGAAGGGCGATTACAAAAAAGCTCTTGAATACTACATCGCATGGTCTGAGGCTAATGATATCATTGAAGTAGAAAGAAACGAAAGGAGTCTTCGTGAGAATGAATTACAGGAAGACATTATAGACCAGGCAGAACTGCTAAGTGCTAAACAACAACAACAAACTATTTATCTTACTATCCTGCTTATTGCGGCTTTAGTACTGGGGCTATTATATCATAACTTCAGACTTAAAAAAAGCCGCAATAAGCGGCTAAAAGCACTAAATGATGAGTTGGCCCATAAAAATGTACTGTTGGATAAACGTAATGCAGAGAACGAGCTGCTCCTAAAAGAAATACACCATCGCGTAAAGAATAATCTGGAAATGGTAAAAGGCCTAATCTCCCTGCAGTCAGCTCAAATAGAAGACCCTGCCACTAAGGAAGCCATGATTGCCAGTCAAAACCGGGTGCAGTCTATGGGGATCATTCATCAAAAATTATATCAGGGAACAAATCTTGGTAGTATTGAAATGAAAGATTACTTCATAAACCTGAGTGAAGGAATCCTGGATTCCTTTAATGCTGAAGACCGCATCAAAATTGAATGTGCAATGGACAACCTCGAACTGGATGTTGATACTGCCGTTCCTATTGGCTTAATTGTCAATGAGCTGCTTACCAACGCACTCAAATATGCCTTTCCACAAGATCAACGGGGGGTTATTAATATTAGTCTTGAAAAGGACAGCAATTATAATTTGAAGCTCGAAGTGAGAGATAACGGGATAGGTAAGACTGCAGGAGTTGCTCCTAAAGGCACCGGATTTGGTTCACAATTAATACAATTACTTACGCGGCAACTAAATGGCAAAATGCAGGAATATAGTGATTTGGGAACCCGGGTAGCGTTTGATTTTAGTATTCAGAAAAGTGCATAATGAGCGAAAAAATCAAATTATTGATCGTGGAAGATGAAATGGTCATCGCCGCAAATATTTCTCTCCAACTTAGCGAGCTGGGGTATGAGGTGATGGGGATTATACCACGCGGGGAGGAAGCGCTTATACATGTAAACGATAACCCGCCCGATATCATTTTGATGGACATAAATTTAAAAGGCCATTTAGACGGCATAGCAACTGCCCGTCTTATACAAAAGAAGCAGGATATTCCAGTGATCTACCTCACCGCCAATGTTGATGATGCCCACTTTAACAGTGCTAAAGATACCCACCCCTACGGCTTTATTGCAAAACCATTTAAGAAGCTGGATCTCCAGCGGGCTATTGAATTGACTATAAGCCAGACAATTTGCAAAAGTGAAGAAAGTAAAAATCCAGTATATCAAAGAGATGAAAGTTTTGTTTTGAGCGATTGCATCTTTGTACGGCATTTGAATTCAATGGTTAAAGTGTGCATTGAGGACATTCTTTTTATTGAAGCCGAACGCAACTACTGCCGCATCTTTACAAAAAACAAAGAGTATTTAGTGGTAATTACCCTAAAGGAAATGAATAAAAAACTTCCCTCAAAGCATTTCCTTCGGGTTCACCGCTCCTATATCATCAATATCTCCCAGGTCAAGGAAGTAGCCACCAGCCATATAGTTATAGGCAGAAAAGTTATTCCTGTTAGTAAACCTTCAAAAGAGGAGCTGCTTAAGCGGCTACAAACCATATAATCCCTTCGTTTATTAATCTTCCCTTTTCGGACAGCAATTTGATGCCTTAGTCCTACATCGATTTCCATTACCCATGATAATCAGTTACTTAAGGCTATTAAAACTGATTATTAATCCTTAAACAAAAAATCATGAGAACAATTAAAATTTTTATTGCAATAGCTCTTATTGCAACAATGGGAATGGATGTGCTGTTTGCACAGAATGGAGGAAGTGAAATTCTGCATACTACAGAAATCACAGTTAAACAGGGACACAATTCCCGGTTTATAGAAGGGGTGAAAAAATGGAAAGATTGTTATCTCAAACATAATGGGAAGGAGAAATGGAGTATGTGGTTCAGGCAGCAGGGAGAAGGAAGGGTTTATATCATGACTGGCAGAAATTCAAGTTGGGCGGAAATGGAAAAAAAAGATAAGGTAGATAACGAATGCTACATAGCCCTGTTAAATCATATTCTGCCTCACATCGAAAAAGTAAATACCAGAGTAGCCAGCACACTACCAGAGGTTAGCAGAAGTACTCCCGAGAACATAAAGTATATATGGGTAACCTACTACAAAGTACATAATGAAAGTACTTTTAAAAAAGTTATAAGTGAGGTGACTAATGCTATAAAGGAGAAGGAAGGTTTGCCCCGTGGCCTTTGGTTCAATTTTCAACTAGGAGCACCCGATACACCAAATTTCATGGTGGTTGAACCTTATATGGGATACGCTGACATTGACATCAAAAAAGATAGTCCGGCAAAAATTTACACAGATGCGGTAGGAGAAGAAAAAGCAAGTGAATTATGGAATTTATGGTTTGATACGATTAAGCAAAGATGGTCCTATATCTATAAACTGAATCCTGAAATGAGCAACTAAGAGTAAAATAAAGAAGCATTTTAGAACCTAAAATAAGCTCAGGCCGAAATTATTTACTCCTTTAGATCATACGAATTTTTGGAAGCATTAGTCTATTTTCAAAATTTGATTAAACCTGAAATCAAGTTTTGATTAATGAAAGAGTGGATTTTTATATGAGATTTTAAATTGAACTTTACATACTAATTCCTCTGAGGCTAGCCTCAGAGGAATTAGTATGATAAACACTGCTATCCTGCTTCTAAACTTATATAAAATTGCGCATGTTAACTTTCTGAATTGATTGATGAAAGCGCCTCTAAATTAAGGTAAAAGAGAGATAGAAAAACCGAAATATTTTACCTTTCTACAGCCACTTTATAGGTGGGATCTTCAAGAATATTTACCTCTATGATCTCATCGGCATTTCTTAGAAGTTGCCGGCAGTCCCGACTCAAATACCTAAGATGCAGTTTTTTACCCTGTTTCAGGTAACGTTCGGTAAGCTTGTTTAAAGCTTCAATCCCCGACATATCTACCACCCGGCTTTCAGAAAAATCGATAATCACTTCCTCAGGATCTCCAAGCACATCAAATTTCTCATTGAAAGCTGCCACACTTCCGAAGAAAAGCGGTCCGTAAATCTCGTAGTGTTTCACGCCTTTATCGTCCATATATTTACGGGCACGGATTCTTTTTGCATTGTCCCATGCAAAGACCAGGGCCGAAATAATTACTCCCACCAGCACTGCCAGTGCGAGGTTGTGAAGTACTACTGTCACAAAAGTTACCAGCACCATTACCAGCACATCACTCTTTGGCATTCTGCGGAAAGTCCTCAAACTTGCCCACTCAAAAGTACCTATCGAAACCATAATCATTACGCCGGTAAGCGCTGCCATAGGAAGAAGTTCAATAACATCTGCGGCAAACATCACAAAAACAAGGAGCATTACCGCTGCAATAATTCCTGAAAGTCGTGCTCTTGCACCCGAAGAAACGTTGATAAGGCTTTGACCAATCATGGCGCAACCTCCCATTCCAGAAAAGAAGCCCGATAAAATATTGGCAGTACCCTGGGCCACACACTCTTTATTTCCACGGCCGCGGGTTTCGGTGATCTCATCAACAATGTTAAGGGTCAACAGGCTTTCAATAAGTCCTACCCCAGCCATTATTGCTGCATAAGGAAAAATAAGAACGATAGCCTCCCATGTAAACGGCACCATTGGAATGTGAAACGGTGGGAACCCTCCTTTTATCGATGCAATATCTCCCACGGTTTTGGTGTCAATTCCCAGAAGTGCCACAATACCAAAAATTGCCAGAATTGCGGCAAGCGAAGATGGAAATACCTTTGTAAGTTTAGGTAATCCCCAGATGATAACCATGGTAAGCAGTACTAGTGCCAGCAAGATGTACAAACTTTCGCCAGTCATCCAAACAAGTTCTCCTGCTTCGTTAACTGTCTTGAACTGGTCTAACTGAGAGGTGAAGATGATAATGGCCAGGCCATTCACAAACCCGAATATCACCGAATGTGGCACCATCCTTATGAGTTTTCCAAGCTTTAGAACTCCTGCCAGGATTTGCAGGATTCCGGCTAAGACTACGGTAGCAAAAACATATTCTACACCGTGCGATACGGCCAGAGCAGCAATTACAACGGCAACTGCTCCTGTGGCACCAGAAATCATTCCGGGGCGACCACCCAAAATAGAAGTTACCAGCCCCATAACAAAAGCTGCGTAAAGCCCTGTTAAAGGAGAAAGTCCGGCTATCATCGCAAAGGCAACAGCTTCGGGGATAAGCGCGAGTGCTACAGTGAGACCCGCAAGAATTTCAATTTTGTAATCTACTTTTTGTGAAAAATCAAACAGGTTGAAGATCTTTTTCATCTAAATATTGTCAAAAGAATTAATAATAGAAAGTAACTCCCCATGTGAAAAAGGGAGGAAAGTGAGAAGGAAAATTATCTCAGGGCGGAGTAACCGGTGAAACGGATATTTGTTTTGTGCTCGTCATAAGAGGCGGCAAAAATATACTTTTCCGGGTACTAACAAAAATTAATAGAAAAAGATTGAGGCATTAAAATACCTATAAGGTTTTCGGAAGGGGAAAAAATACTAAATATAAAATATGAGTTCGTGTTTTAGTGAAATCTACTGAAAACCAGTTCCTAAAGTTTAAGCTGAATTATGCTAAGGTTCCAAAAATGGCATTTTCACAATCCTTTTTTAAAACCTGAAATTTGCTCCACAGCAATAAAAAAATTCCTGATAAACTCAGGAAAAGAAAACTGCTTTTCTGAAATTATCAGGAAAAATTATAAAACCCTAAACTAGAAAAGGCTTTTAGCCAGAAATTTTCATCAGGCTACCCTTACGTCGGCAGGATTGAATGTGTAAAGAAGTTTATAGTATTCATCTACAGATTTCTTCCAGGTAAATCGCATTCTACGCGCGTTGAGGCCTATCTGTTTCCACACAGTCTTATCATTTTCAAAGAAATAAAGAGCTTCTTTAAAACTTTCTACCATGTTATAGACTTTTTCATCGTAGGTTTTGCCATCAAAGGCGAAACCTGTGTGCACATGCTGTACCGTATCTTTAAGTCCGCCGGTATGGTGCACCAGGCAGGGCTGCCCGTTTCTCATGGCAAGCATTTGGCTGATCCCGCAAGGCTCAAAAAGGCTTGGCATAAAATAAAGATCAGAATCTCTATAGATAGAATTCACCACCTGCTCGCACTGGGCATTGATGAAAATGAAATTCTTTCTTTTATAGCTTATATCCCGCAACAGCTGCTCATAATCGGCCGCACCAGTACCAAGAAGTACATAAATGCCATTGACTTCTTCCAGCCTGTCAAGAATTTCCAAAAGAGCTTCGGGAGAGCGCTTAAAGAAATAGAACTTTTGTTCAGTAAGCCTCGCCACACTGGCACTTATAAAGTTTGGTTTTTTCTTCAGAAAAGGAACGATCTTCTCTCCTGTATGTGCCAAAAAAGCTGCTTTTTCCCTATCCTGTTCCTTCTGAAGTTGTTTGAAGATGGCAGTAGCAATATTGGGGAACAACCGGTTTTTTTTCACCAGGGTTTCAGGACGATAATCTGATCCATTGAGAATACCGTGAAAACGACCTTCGCGGTCGGCCTGTCTCAAATCATTTTCTAGCCCTTCACCTCCAATAAATTCGGGAGCAGCGCTGGGCAAAAGCACATCCTGCTTGTAGGAAGGTGAAACGGTATGTACAGCATCGGCATATCTTATTCCAATAGCCATAAGGTTAAAACAATCGGCATATCTTGGATCTTTCAAAGCTTCACGATCTATTTCGAGTTGCGGAAACCAGTTTTGCAGGGAAGAATAATTATTTTCAAACGGCCGAATTCCCTGTAATGCCAGGTTGTGTATACAGTAAACAAACCTGTTCTTCTTAAGACAGGAATACTGCGGATGATAATTTTTAAGAAACAACAACAAACTGGAATGCCAGTCGTGCAGGTGCACAATATCAAGCTTTCCGAAGTGCTTTTGTTTAATTGCTTCGGCTACCGCTGTACAAAAGATGGTATATTTAATAACGTCACTGTAAAATGGCTCAAAGGGATCATGATGGTAAATGCCACCCAGGTTTCCCATTTCTATTTCGGGGTGGTGAATTACATAGTGGCTAATGTTCTTATCTTCTTCTTTGGCCGGCACCTCATAGAGTTGTGCGGTATAAGATATTCCGCGTAAATTTAACTGAAGTGAAGCCTTAAAAGTTCCACTTTTGTGGAGCCTGGAATAAGATGGAACCACAACGTGCACCCGATCTCCACGCTCTGAAATCTGTTTTGGAACGTCGCGAATAACATCTCCTACCCCTCCTACTTTACAGTTAGCAATGGCATCATTCTCTGAAGCAACAAAAAGAAAATTATTCATATATAGCGCTCTTAAATACTTGGGTAATTTGATCTGAACGAAAGTAAATCTTAAACCCTAAGTACCAGCATATCAAAAGGTTAAATTAGTATTAAAAAATTGTTGCTTCAATCGTTTTAGTTGTAATTAATTCGTGTGATACGTCAAAATGAATTTTAGATCACGTCATATTTCTCTCAGAATCAATAAAAAGGAATTATTTAGGTGCGTCCCAAATTTTTATTAATGCACCTTCCCTTCCTTCTATGGGGTCAAACTTCGGAATTGGCACTTTTGCAATATTTTCATCTGCCTTTGGGCGTTCCTCTTTCTTCCCCAGGTTCATGTCGTGCGACCTTCCTTCGGGATAGGCACCCACTACTGCAAAACCATCGCTACCAAGATTCTTATGAGCTACCCCGGCAGGAATTATAATTACATCTCCGGCAAACACCTTCAGTTTTTGCCCTTTTTCACCACCCAGTTGCAGCAAAGCTTCACCCGAGTACACTCCCAGAACTTCATGAGTATTGCTATGGTAATGGTGATAATCAAAAACTCCGTTTCTCCACGAATTCATCCAGTTGTTTTCAGCAAATTTCTTTTCAAGCCATTGTGCCGCTTCATCTCCTCTTGCTGAAAAAATACCTTTATATATAATGACAGGAAGTTGATTATTTGGAATTTCCCCGTCATCTTTAAAATGATATGTTTCGGTCTTCATAAGTATTCTTTTTATCTATTTAAAAGGTAACAAAATTTGAAGAAATTCCTATAACGTTTTCGCAATCACAATCACCTTATAAATTCGGCCATTATTCTGAAAAAGCCTGTAAATAAAGGCAGCAAAGGAAATTTTTGTCGGCCAAAAAGGCTAGAAATCGTTAACAATTTCCTAAATTGGGAGTTCAAATAGAGTACTCAAAAACCCTATGAAAATGAACAATACCCCTAATACGAAAGTATTTACTAAAATTGAGCAGGACATGCAATTTCTTACCGATTGCTTCCAGCAGGTCCTCAAGGATTTGGGAGAGCATGAACTTGCCAGCTTATTGACCAGACATGAGGATCTCAAGGATGCTTTTTCCAGTAATCTTGCGCTCGAAGAAAAGCAGATCCAGGTGCTTAGCATCTATCTCCAACTCATGAACCTGGTAGAAGAAAATGCCGCAGTACAATACCGCCGAAAACTAACCGACAGCAACGGGATGGAATCTATTCGCGGTTCCTGGAGCGAGACCTTTCAACGCTGGAAGTCCCAGGGCCTTAGTGAACATCAAATGCAGGAGATCATCACCAAGGTGAAATTAATTCCGGTTCTTACGGCACATCCTACAGAAACTAAAAGGATTTCCATTCTTGAGCTGCACAGGGAAATATACCTCAACCTCATAAAACTGGAAAACACTTCCTATTCTTTTACCGAAAGGAGCATTATAGCCCAGGATATTAAAACCCTTCTGGAAAGATGGTGGCGCACCGGCGAGGTGTACCTCAAAAAGCCCACTGTAGAAATGGAAAGAAGTAATGTAATGCACTACTTCAGCAAAGTTTTTCCACAGGTATTAAAAAAGAGTGATATTCAGCTTAAGCAAAGCTGGAGCAACATGGGCTTTAATCCTGAAACGCTTCGCTTTCCCGGGCTGCAATTTGGAACCTGGGTAGGTGGAGACCGTGATGGCCATCCTTATGTGACCGCCTCTGTTACAAAATCTACCCTGACAGAACACCGTAAATCGGCTCTTCTCCTGGTGCACGAGCAACTGGAGCATCTCGCCGCAGGCATGAGTTTCTCAGGGATTAGCAATAAAGCTTCCAAACCCTTACAGCAAGCCATTGAAGAAATGGCTCAAAGCCTGGCAGAAGAAGGCAGCAAAGCACTTGAACGAAATCCGCACGAACCATGGCGGCAATTTGTGAGCCTTATTGCTCTAAAGCTGGAGCATACCAGGGTAGATGATGACCTTAAAAACAGCTACAGGCGCCCCGAAGACCTTATGGAAGACCTGGAACTGCTTAAAGCCAGCCTCCTCGAAATTGGTGCAAAACGCATTGTTGATGATTTGCTATTCCCCGTGCAGCGCATGGTAGAATGCTTTGGTTTTCACCTCGCAAGACTCGATATAAGACAAAACAGCGAATTTCACGATAAGGCAATGGAACAGATGCTGCGGGTGGCATTTCCTAATCTTACCGATTACCGCAGCTGGACTGAAGAAGAACGTATAAAATTCATTTCTGAAGAACTACAGCACGAGCGGCCGTTTGCTATTACAGGACGGTCTTTTGGTCCAGAAGCAGACCAGGTGCTGGACAGCTATAAAGTGGTGAAGAAACATACCGATAAATACGGGCCGCACGGCGTGGGCTCTTTTATTGTAAGTATGACGCGGCAGTTGAGCGACCTTCTGGTAGTTTACCTGTTCTTTAGGGAAGTTGGTATCGACAGGAAGACCTTCCAGGTGGTTCCGTTATTTGAGACCATAGATGACCTTAAAGCTTCCGGAGAAATTTTGGAAAGCTTCCTCACCCATCCGGCTTATTCTAACCATAGTGAAAGTCCGCAGGAAGTAATGCTGGGGTATAGTGACAGTAACAAAGACGGAGGTATCATTGCCAGCCGATGGAATATTTATCGTGCTGAGAAAACCCTTACCGAAACGGCAGACAGGCTTGGTAAAGAACTAAGGTTCTTCCATGGTATTGGAGGAACAATAAGCAGGGGTGGCGGAAAATATCACCGTTTCCTTGAAAGTATGCCCTCAGGAAGTATGAGCGGGGAAATGAAACTCACAGTACAGGGAGAAACCATCGCACAGCAGTTCGCCAATTTGCTTACAGCAACCTACAACCTTGAAATGTTGTTGTCTGGATCTGCGCTGCAAACAGGCAACAGGATGTACCCGGCCAAAAAGAAGAATTATCCAATTGATGCTTTGAGGCAGCTGGCCGAATATTCCAAAGAGAGATATCAGGAGCTTATCGCCCACCCGGCATTCCTCAATTTTTATGGGGAGGCTACTCCAATAGATGTATTGGAATTGAGCAAAATTGGTTCCCGCCCTGCAAGACGTACCGGTACAAGAACGCTCAATGACTTACGGGCAATCCCGTGGGTGTTTAGCTGGAACCAGTCCAGATTCAATATTACCGGCTGGTTTGGAATTGGCTATGCCCTGCAAAGATTGAAATCTGAAAATCCAGATTACTACCGGCAGCTAAGAGAAGTTTCACAGGAGTGGCCTTTCCTGAGGTACATATTGATACAGGTAGAAACTAACATTATGAACGCCGAACCCGAAGTGATGGAAGCTTATGCCTCTCTTGTAAAAGATGAGCGCGTAAGAACCGAGCTCACCGAAACTATTAAGGTTGAACATTCTAATGGCCTGCAGGAGATTGAAGCCATGTTTGACCGAAGCAGGCAACAAAGAAGACAAAGCCTCTTAGATAACCTTAACCGCCGTAATGATGCTTTAATTTCCCTTCACCGCCTGCAAATAAAGAATCTGGAGGAATGGAGAAAAACAAAAGGAAGCACAAAAGATGATAAACTCGTAACGCATTTGTTACAGATTACCACTGCACTTGCCAGCGGATTGAAAAATACCGGTTGATTTCTTCTGAAGTAATTCCCTTCTAAAGAAGCATATAAGGCTGTCTCTAAAGTTATTGAACCTCATCCCAAATTATAAAAGGGTGCGTAAAATGACTTTTTAGACAGCCTTTTTTCTTACCTCTCTTTTACTGAAATGATCTTTACCGGGCAGGCTTTTGCAGCTGCCTCGCAAGGTTCCTGAATAGAATGATCTGCAGATTTCAGGGTATGGAAACCTTTGCGGTCATTCGACTTCAGCAGGACGCTTTTTCCATCTTTTTTGGACATCTGGAATTGCCCCGGCGCAAGTTCTACACAGTAATTGCAGCCAATGCACTTATTCCGTTGCAGGGTGACTATAACCATTAAGCTTCCACCATTTTATAGAGCTTATCTGAAAGCCTCACCCTAAACGGAACCTTAATGGTACAGCTGTCGCCTTTTCCGGCTTTTTCTGAAAGCAGGTCGTTCACAAACATTTCTTCCAGCTCAAATTCCTGCGCACCGGTACTTGGCCCCGTAACCAGTATTTTGTCTCCTTTTTTAATATCGTAAGCTTCAATTTTGAACTCGGCAATTCCGGCTTTTGGAAAGTAATGAACTCCCTTGCCCACATACACTTTCTTTTGTGTAGCCTGTGAACCTGTAGTTTTGCTCCATTCCCCCATTTTTTGGCCCAGGTAATACCCGCTCCAAAATCCGCGGTTGTACACAGTACTTAGCCGCTCCATCCAATCTGCCACCTTTTCTTCGGAAAAAGTATTATCATTCAACGAATCTATGGCTTCACGATAAGCTTTTGTCACTGTAGCCACATATTCCGGAGCCCGGCCACGGCCTTCAATCTTGAGAATCTGCACCCCAGAATCTTTCACTTCATCCAAAAAGTTGATAGTACACAAGTCTTTTGGAGACATCATATATTCATTATCGATCTCAACTTCAAAACCCGATTCCTGATCGATAACCGTGTATTTCTTCCGGCAGTTTTGTTTACAGGCGCCGCGATTGGCCGAAGAGTTATGCGAATGCAGGCTCAAATAACACTTCCCCGAAACAGCCATACATAATGCACCATGCCCAAAGATCTCCACCTTTACGAGTTCCCCGGAAGGGCCTTTAATTTGCTCTTTTTGGATCTCTTCGGTGATCTTCTTAACCTGTCTCAAACTCAGTTCCCGCGAAAGCACCATAGTTTCAGCAAAAAGGCTGTAAAACTGAACAGTTTCAATGTTAGTGATGTTGAGTTGCGTTGAAATATGCACATCAATACCCATACTTCGAGCCGAAGAGATCACTGCCTGGTCACTGGCAATCACGGCCGTAATTCCCGCCGATTTTGCTGCGGAAAGCAGGTTTTTAATCAGGGAAAGGTCATGATCATAAACAATGGTATTTAAGGTAAGATAGCTGCGCACGCCTTTCTCTTCACATCTTTTCACGATCTCGGGTAGATCGTCCATGGTGAAATTTATAGAAGCCCTGGCCCTCATGTTGAGTTGATCTACGCCAAAATAAATAGCATCTGCACCGTTATCTAAAGCAGCCTGAAGGGATTCAAAATTTCCCGCAGGTGCCATTAATTCCATTTTTCCTGAATTCTTGTTCATGAGCTTTCTCCAATAAATAGTAGCCGCAGCAGATTGTTCCACCCGGCAGAATTATGTGGCAAAGAAAATGTCATTTTTGAAAAGAAAATATGATTCTGGTCATCTTATTCCGGGGAGAAATAATATCTCATAAAATAGTTGAACGGGCATACCTGATTGCCTATTAAATCAATAGGAAGCGTTGTTGGAGAGACTATAACCTAATTGTTAAAAACAATATAGATTATATTTGTATTATCTTATTCCCGATTGTCCCTGAAGAAATTCAAACTATCGGGTTTCGTTTTTTATAATCATTTCTACTCTACTCAATAGGTTCCTGCCAAAATCTACTAAAGAATGCCCTGATTTGTTGCTTTACGCATTCACAACATGTTGATCTTTATACGAAAGGGTTTCACAGTCTTTTTTAGCTAAGGCTAAATCTCTTACCTTTACAAAAAGGTATTTTTATGAGTCAGTTTTACAATTTCACCGCAAAAGATTTACAGGCTAATGATGTTTTCATGGAACAGTATAAAGGAAAAGTGGTACTGATAGTAAATACTGCTTCAGAATGCGGCTTTACCCCGCAATTTGAAGGTCTTGAAGCGCTCTATAAGAATTACCGGGACCAAGGGCTCAAAATTCTTGGCTTTCCCTGCAATCAATTCGGAAAACAGGAACCGGGTGACGAAAAATCGATTGCTGAAGGCTGTGTGGTGAATTACGGGGTCACCTTCCCGATGTTCTCTAAAATAGAGGTGAACGGCGACAATGCACATCCTCTTTTCAAGTACCTCAAGAAAGAACTCGGAAGCATTTTAGGCAGCAAGATCAAATGGAACTTCACAAAATTCCTGATTGACCGCGATGGCAAACCTGTCAAAAGATTTGCGCCCACCACAAAACCCTCGGGCCTGGAAAAAGACATCAAAAAATTGCTCTAATCTCAGCCTTTGCTTTTTAGGGTTTGAATCTTAAACCAGTTAGCGTGAGAGCATAAAATACGAGGGGTCAAAAATGGCATTTTTGACCCCTCTTATGTTTACCTGACTCTTTAAAACCATGGAACTGCATGACGAAATCTTCTGAATAAATTCTTCATGTGACCTGGGTCATAAATCAGGACAATTTTATCCGTTTTCTTTGCTGAAAATTAATGGATCATGAGCGCAAGCACAGAAATTTCAGCATTACCAAAGGGGCATCCCGTTACTATATATTCCGAAGAAAAAGAATTGATACAGAAGTTAGGTCAGGAGCTAATGGACACAAGTTCCGAAGCCGAAGATCAGAAATTCTACAATATATTTAATCAGCTTCAGCAGATAGAGCGTCGTTTTGAACGCAAAGAAAATCAGCTTTTCCCTGTACTTGAGCAAAAAGGCTGGACAGGCCCTTCCAAAAATATGTGGTCATTTCACGATACCATTCGGGAGCAATTCCGGCTGCTTAGAAAAAAGATTGAAGCCAGGGAATTTGCTGAAGTTTCCCGGGATGCGCAGTATCTGGTAAGCAGTATTTTCAGGCTCCTGCTGGTTGAAGAAAATGTGCTTTTCCCGAACGCTCTCAGCTTACTTACCGAAGAAGACTGGAAAAACGTGAGGAAAGGTGAAGAAGAAATTGGATGGATGCTTCCCTCCCATCCTCCAAAATATCCTGAAACAGAGGAAGAGGAATACATTCACCCCTCACAGGACCATACCAAAAGGGAACTTTCTTTTGATACTGAAAACGCCTCCCATTATGACGAGGGCTATATGACCGTAGACCAGGTGAACCTGCTGTTAAAGACCATGCCTCTCGATCTTACTTATGTTGATGAAAATGATAAAGTGATCTTTTATAATCGTGGTGAAGAACGTGTATTTCCGCGAAGCGCCGGAATTATAGGCAGGGAAGTAAAATTTTGCCACCCTCCAAAAAGTGTAGGTACGGTATTAAAAATTCTGGAAGAGTTTAAAAAAGGGAATAAAAATGAAGCCTCCTTCTGGATAAACTTTAAAGGCAGGCTAATTTACATTAGGTACTTTGCGGTACGTGACGCTCAAAAAACATATCGAGGGGTTATTGAAATGTCTCAGGATATCACCGATATTAAAAAAATTGATGGCGAGCAAAGATTGCTGGACTGGAATTAATAGGGCTGAATAACAATATTTTAAGAATTTCCATGAAGGCTTTATGCATTTTTTAAGTTAGCTTTACAGTCATAACTTAGAAACAATTATGGAATACTTTCTTACTGGTATTGCCGGAATAGTTATTTTATTACTTATCCTCCTACTGATAAATAACCGAAAGCAGCGATTGAAGATTAGAAAAAATATTAAAGAAATTAACAATCTCCAGACTGGATCCAGAGATTATCAAAACTTCTTTGAATAATTTTAAAGCAGTTTTTTTTAACTGCTTCTTAACTATCTATTTTTTTTTGAAATCTTCATTCATAGGATACCCTGATTACTAAAAATCTATTTATTACAGCATTTTAAGACTGTAACTTATTCCTCTTTTCCCGAAAGTTGGCAGGGGGCTTTACTTCTTTTTGTTATCTTTAAGTTCTTCATTTTCAAAACATGAGTTATGAAATCTTTCCTGTTCATTCTATCCCTGCTTTTCACATCCATTTTAAATGCGCAGACAAAAGTGCTGCCGGCAGAGATCCAGATAAAGACTGCAACGCTTGCAGCACCCGAAGAACTTCGTGACGGTGCAATGGTCTATGGCTTTAATGAACAGGGAGAAATGATCGTTTTACGTGAGGGCACAAATCACCTGGTATGCCTGGCCGATGACCCAGCTCAAAAAGGAATTAATGTGTCTTGTTATTCCAACAAACTGGAACCATTTATGGCCCGCGGCAGGGAACTTGCTGCCCAGGGAACAGGGGAAATGGAAAAGCGGGAAACAAGAAAAAGAGAAGCTGAAGCCGGTTCCCTGTCTTTAACCGATTCCCCGGCAATGACCACGATCCTTACCGGTAGTGAAGAAAACTACAATGCGGCAACCGGAGAGCTCACCGACGGGCACTTCAGGTATGTGATCTATATTCCCTATGCCACAGCCGAATCTACAGGACTACCCGAAAAACCATTCGCCCCGGGTATGCCCTGGATCATGGATCCCGGTACCCATCGCGCTCATATCATGATCACTCCGCCAAAAAATTAGTTCAAGGTTTAAGGTTTAAGGTCTACAGAATACCAACTACAGACTATAAACTACAGACTATAAACTACAGACCTTCTGCTTCCTGTAAAGTTTTGAGCAGCTCTTTGGCCAATTCCCTGAACCTGTAGTTTGGGTGAGTGGTGGCATCTTTGAGGTTGGCTAAACTCTGCTCATCAAAAGCATTTAACTGGTACAGGAAACCAAACGCTCTTTCCCGCACCTGGAAACGGGAATGAGGAGCCGTATAACTTCTCAGTTCTTCAATATATTTGTTTTTAGAAGCCATTTCAAATCCCGGAGTAGCGAGGGCCAGCGTTAGCCAAAGGGTCCTGATGTTCTTGTCAAGAAAGCCTTCTGTATTTGCCATTTTTCGCAGGTAAGCCGCTCTGTCTTCGGGAAAAGACATCCACAGGTTGTAGAGCGCCATTTCCTGGGTGAGGTAAGACGCATCATTCAGCAGAGATTCATATTCCGGTTTTAGTTGCTGTGGCACGTTTTGTAATGTAAAAGCTATGGCCTGCCTGGTATAAAGATTTCCGCTTGAAAATGCCTTTTTATAAAGGTCACTTACCAGCGTAGTATCTTCCAGAGCCAGCTGCAGTACCGCTTCCTGCCCCAGATAATCGTTTACCGGAAAACTGAGTACCTGCAGTAACAAATTCCTTTTTTCTGAAACAGGTAGTGGTTTGACCGCAGCCAATGCAAGGTACTTCTGAATAAAAGGAGATTTTCTCAAAGATTCCAGCGCCTGTGTTCCCTGGAAAGCCGATTGCTTCAGCCAGTCATTTACAAAACCCGAAAGGTCCTGCCCACTGGCAGCTTCCATTTCATCTATGAGATCTTGAGTGGTGGCGGTTGAATATTTATGCTTTTCAAGAAAATTCTTTACCCCCGTGTCAAAAGCAGTCTTTCCTATTTTCTCGTTCAAAATGTGCAAAGCCCACGCCCCTTTCTGGTAATATGTAAGAGAACTGCCATTTTTGGCAGCTACGGCTTCCCCCTTGCCCCTGTCACTTAATTCCTTTAGCTCTTCAGCGGTTTTAAAGAGTTTCCGGTAATAGTAGTCTTCCCCAAAAATTTCCTTTTCGGCAAGTAAAGCATAATAGGTCGCAAAACCTTCCTGCAGCCAGTGATCTTCATGAAAAGCAGCCGTTACAAGATTTCCAAACCATTGATGGGCCAGCTCATGAGCATTCACATTCACATAATTCTGGTCGTGATAGCCTATAGAATCTACAAGAAAAATGTCTGAAAAAATGGTTGTACCGGTGTTCTCCATTCCGGAGTATAAAAAATCACGGACAGGAACCTGTTTATAATTCTGCCATGGATATGCCACGCCGGTTTCCCTCTGAAAAAAATCCATCATAAAACCGGTATGCCTGTAGGTGGGCTCCACCCTCTCTTCCATGCCTTCGGGATAATAAAAGATCATGGGAATATCATTTTCAATATGCCTCACCTCTTTAAAATCTCCAGCTGCCATCGCAACAAGATAGCTGCTCATTGGGTTCATCATATCAAATTCCCAGCGCGTAAGCGTGTCATTGATCTTTTCTGAAGCCACTAAACTTCCATTAGAGATCAGCATTTTCCCGGAAGGATAGATGTACGTGAGGTCAAATTCCAGTTTTTCTGAAGTATCATCAAAGCTTGGTAACCAGTTAGAAGTGTATTTTCCCTGGCCCTGCGTCCATACCTGGTAATCCTGCTGCCCTGCTGCTTCGGGTTTCTTCGAAATAAAATAAAGGGTTTGACCGGGTGTAGCCGAATACTTCAGCTGAAGTTGCTGATCTTGTGCGGGAGAAAAATTTCCGGTGATCCAGAATTTATTTTGATCACTTCCGAAGTTAACTTTCTTACCATTCAGAAGCACATCCGAAAATGCCATTTTTCGGGCATCAATAAAGATAGAATCTACAGCCTCTAAAATGTCAAATTTGAAAAGAATTTTCCCTGAAACTGCCTTTTTTGAGGGGTAAATACTTATTTCGGCATTTAGATGTTTGAAATCTACAGCCGCCGACTGTTGTGCGTAGGTCGCAGTGCTAATTACTATCGCCAGAACAAGAAAAAAGGAGCTTTTCATTGTTCAAATATACACTACCTGCTCAAACCTGTAAAAACTTACCTTCCTAAAAGGCTTTTTTTTATCTTCGTTTACATGAATCCACCACTACTGCATACTCCCATTGACTATCTAAAAGGCATAGGCCCAAACCGGGCCGAAATTCTGCGGAAGGAGATTGGAGTGAACACTTACGGTGACTTGCTTAATTTTTTTCCAAACCGCTACCTCGATAAAACCCGCTTTTACAAGATTGCCCAGCTGGAAAGGAATTCTTCGGAAGTGCAGATCGTAGGAAAAATAGTACACCTGCGAACGGTGGAACAAAAGAAAGGAAAACGCCTGGTAGCCGATTTTGTTGACGATACCGGAAAGATGGAGCTGGTATGGTTTCGCGGTCAAAAATGGATTCGTGAAAACCTGAAGCTCAACACTCCGTATGTGATCTTTGGGAAAACTTCCTGGTACAATGGCCTTTTTAGCATGCCACACCCCGAGATGGAGCTGGTTGAAGATTATAAAAAGAACCTGCGCACCGCCATGCAACCTGTGTACCCTTCTACAGAAAGATTAGGAAAATCGGGCATTACCAACAGGGTTTTTAGCCGCTGCGTACAGCAACTTTTTTTGGAGAGCGGCAATAAATTTGTTGATCCACTTCCGCAGGACATTATAGAGGAACTTCATTTATTACCCAAAGCCGAGGCACTTTTTAATGCTCATTTTCCGAAGAGCCAGGAGTTACTGGCAAAGGCGCAGTTCCGTTTAAAGTTTGAAGAGCTTTTTTACATACAAATTCAGCTGTTGATCAAGAACCTGATAAGGAAGAAAAAGATCAAAGGTTTTCCTTTTGAAGAAGTGGGTTCCCATTTCAGCGAGTTTTATGAAAAGCACCTTCCTTTTGAACTCACCAACGCACAAAAAAGAGTAATCAAAGAGATTCGAAAAGACCTGGGCACCGGTGCCCAAATGAACCGTTTGCTGCAGGGAGATGTGGGATCGGGAAAAACAATTGTCGCTTTGATGAGCGTGCTGCTGGCACTGGATAATGGATTCCAGGCCTGCTTAATGGCCCCCACCGAAATTCTGGCTACCCAGCATTTTAACGGGATATCAGAACTTGTTACTAATCTGGGGATCAAGGTTAAACTACTCACCGGTTCAACAAAGACTTCAGAAAGAAAAGAAATCCATGCCGCTTTAGAAAGTGGAGAATTACATCTACTTATTGGCACCCATGCGCTGCTCGAGGAAAAAGTTCAATTTCAAAATCTAGGCCTGGCCATTATTGATGAGCAGCATAGGTTTGGTGTTGCACAAAGAGCAAGGCTCTGGAAAAAGAACCACCTGCCGCCCCACGTGCTGGTAATGACCGCCACCCCAATACCGCGAACGCTCGCGATGAGCCTCTATGGAGACCTTGATATTTCTGTAATTGACGAATTGCCCCCAGGCAGGAAAGAAATCAAGACTGTACACCGCTATGACAGCAACAGGCTGAAGGTTTTTGCTTTTATTCGGGATGAAATTAGAAAAGGAAGACAAATTTATATTGTGTATCCGCTCATCCAGGAATCGGAAACCATGGATTACAAAGATCTTATGGACGGTTATGAAAGTATAGCCCGCGAATTTCCCATGCCCGAGTTCCAGATCTCCATTTTACACGGGCAAATGAAACCTGCCGATAAAGATTATGAAATGGACAGGTTTGTAAAAGGCGAAACGCAGATCATGGTAGCCACTACAGTAATTGAAGTGGGTGTAAATGTGCCCAATGCCAGTGTGATGATCATAGAAAGTGCAGAGCGGTTTGGACTTTCCCAGCTACACCAGCTAAGAGGCCGCGTGGGCCGTGGTGCCGAACAGAGTTTTTGTATCCTTATGACCGGTCATAAACTTTCTAACGACAGCAAGACCCGCCTTGAAACCATGGTACGCACTGCCGACGGATTTGAAATTGCTGAAGTAGATCTCAAACTCCGCGGCCCGGGCGATCTTATGGGAACCCAGCAAAGTGGTGTGCTCAACTTAAAGATCGCAGATATTGTAAAGGATAATGATATCCTAAAAACTGCCCGGCATTACGCATTGCAACTTCTAAAAGAAGATCCAGGCCTGGAACTTGAGAAGAATAAGATCGTTAATTACACCTACTCTCAGCTTATAAAGGAGAAGAATATCTGGAATTACATCAGTTAAACATAAATTTATCTTCTTTTAGATGAATACTTCAGGGCGTTACAGCAATCCTGAAACAGCTTTGTTTTTCAGAAATTAGTCTTTTATAGTTGACATTGCTGCTCTTCCCTTTTTTATTATGTCAAAATCAATGGTAATACTATCTTTGCAGCTCGAAAAATTTGTTCAATGAAGATTTCATATAACTGGCTTAGACAATTCATAAAAGTTAATCGTAATCCTGAAGAAACAGGAGAACTGCTCACAGATCTGGGCCTTGAAGTAGAAGGTATTCATGAATTTCAAAGTGTAAAAGGGAGCCTTAGGGGCATAGTGGTAGGAGAAGTACTTACCTGCGAACCCCATCCCAACGCCGACAGGCTTAAAGTTACCACTGTAGATTTGGGTAATGGCGAACCGGTTCAAATTGTTTGTGGGGCACCTAATGTAGCAGCAGGACAAAAAGTACCGGTGGCAACAGTAGGCACTACCCTTTACGATGAAAAAGGTTCTCCCTGGGAAATCAAGAAAAGTAAAATAAGAGGCGAAAGCAGTCACGGGATGATTTGTGCCGAAGATGAACTGGGTCTGGGACAAAGCCATGACGGCATAATGGTACTCGATTCCAGTATTGAAGTGGGCACCCCGGCAGCCAGTCTTTTTGAAGTTGAAGACGACCATGTGTTCGAAATAGGTTTAACTCCAAACCGTGCCGACGCTATGAGCCACTGGGGAGTAGCGCGCGATCTTAAAGCGGGGCTACAACAACAGGGAGAACCCCAGGAGCTAATTACCCCTTCGGTAAGTAGTTTTCATATTGACAGCCGCAGCCGAAGGATTCCGGTGAAAATTGTCAAGCCCGAACTGGCACCCCGTTATTGCGGAGTGACCATTACAGGGGTAGAAATATCAGAATCCCCAAAATGGTTGCAAAACAGGCTTAAAGCAATTGGAATCGCTCCAAAGAACAATGTTGTAGATGTGACCAATTACGTGATGCATGAGCTAGGCCAGCCCCTGCACGCTTTTGATGCCGACAGGATCTCAGGAAATGAGATCATTGTGCAGACATTAGAGGCAGGAACAAAATTCACTACGCTAGATGAAGTTGAAAGAGAGCTGCATGAAGAAGACCTTATGATATGTGATGCCGAAAAGCCACTGGCTATAGCCGGTGTGTTTGGCGGAATTAGCAGTGGGGTAACATCGGGAACCAACAATCTCTTTATTGAGAGCGCCTATTTCAATCCAGTAACTGTTCGAAAAACAGCCAAACGCCATGGTTTAAATACCGATGCTTCCTTTAGATATGAAAGAGGTATTGATCCCAACATAACCGAATATGCTCTTAAACGAGCAGTATTGCTCATACAGGAGCTGGCTGGAGGAAGTGTTTCAAGTGATATTGACGATTATTACCCAAAAAAGGTTGAAGACTTCCCTGTTTTCCTCACTTTTGAAAAGATCAATTCTCTTGTTGGGCAAAACCTGTCTAAAGAAACCATCAAATCTATTCTTGCTTCGCTCGAAATACGAGTGAACAACGTTACCGAAACCGGAATGGGCCTTACCATACCGCCATACCGTGTAGACGTAAAACGAGAGGCCGATGTTATTGAAGAGATCCTAAGGGTTTATGGTTACAACAACATTGAATTTGGAGATAAGATCAATGCCTCTGTCGCCAATTCCACCAGGTTTGAAGATTACAAACTTCAGAATTTAATTGCCGGACAGCTTGTAGGGCAGGGATTTTTTGAAACTATGGCCAATTCACTTACTACTCCTTCCCACCTGGGCCTTAGTGAGCAGTTGAAGGAAGAACATGTGGTAAAAATGCTTAACCCGCTTAGCCAGGATCTTTCTGTGCTACGGCAGTCGCTATTGTTCTCGGGCCTTGAGGCAGTGAGCTACAACCTGAACCGCAAAAGAGCCGATCTTAAGTTCTTTGAATTCGGAAAGACCTATCACAACTACAACAGCGGCCGGGAAGAAAAGAAACACCTTTCTATCTTCATTTCGGGGAACAGGAATAGCGAGACCTGGACCCATGCTGTTCAAAAAGGGGAATTTTTCTACCTTAAAGGTGTAGTGACTTCAGTTTTGGAAAGATTGGGCATAAGAGACCTTAAAACCTCACCTGTCAAAAATGACGTTTTTTCTGAAGGAATTTCTTTCAGCTTTAATAATGTGAGACTGGTAGAATTTGGAGTGATCAAAAGAAAGATCCTTAAAAACTTCGACATAAATCAGGAAGTGCTTTATGCCGATTTCAACTGGGATATGGTGGTAGAGACTTCTAAAGACCAACAGAATAAATTCAGGGATATTTCCAAGTTTCAGGCGGTGAGAAGAGATTTTGCTCTCTTGCTTGATGACGCTGTGAAATTTGAACAAATTCATGACATAGCTTTTAAAACTGAAAAAGATCTTCTTAAGGATGTAAATCTTTTTGACGTGTACGAAGGGGCTAACCTTCCGGAAGGAAAGAAGAGTTATGCAGTGAGTTTTATCCTGCAGGATGAAAGAAAAACCCTTACCGATAAACAAATTGATAAAATAATGGGCAAGCTGCAACAAAACCTTGAAAAGCAATTGGGTGCAGAGCTTAGATAAAAGCAGGGCTTTAGCCCAGATAAAGAAAAAGAGGCTGTCTGAAAAGGCAGTCTTTTTTTGTATAAAAAGGTGGAGCTGCTTATTTTTAAAGTATGAGCAGAAAAGTAGTTTTTAAGACTTATCATCAGAACCAACTAAGTCTTATTCCCCCAAGCTATGATGATCTGGTTCCGAAAAATCACCCTGTCCGGATTGTCAATACCATTGTAGATCATTTAGATATTAGCGCTCTTGCGAAGAGCTATAAAGGAGGAGGCACCTCCAGCTATCATCCACGGATGCTTCTAAAGGTGGTGATCTATTCTTACCTGAGAAACATTTATTCCTCAAGAAAAATTGAACAGGCACTACAGGAGAATGTTCATTTTATGTGGCTTAGCGGACAAAGCAAGCCAGATCATAACACCATCAATGATTTCAGAGGCAAAAGATTAAAGGGTAAGTTTAAAAACATCTTCAATCAGGTAGTTGTATTACTGGCTGAACAGGGAGTGCTATCTCTCAAAGAACTCTACGTAGATGGCACCAAAATAGAGGCCAATGCCAATCGCCATACCTTTGTATGGGGCAAATCCATCAAGACCAGTAAAGAGCGAATTAAGAAACAGCTCAAGGAACTCTGGGCCTATGTTGAGAAGGTTTATGCGGAAGAACAGATGCTTCCTAACCAGCCCGACTTTGAAGAGATCGATCCTGAAAAAGTAGCACAGACCATTGATACTATCAATCAGGCTTTGCAGGATAAAGAGGTAGATAAAAAGGTCAGACAAAAGCTAAACTATGCCAAAAAAAACTGGCCGAAAAACCTGGAGAAGTACACTGAACAGGAAGCTATCCTGGGGAAGAGAAACAGCTACAGTAAAACAGATCCCGATGCCACCTTTATGCGCATGAAGGATGATTATATGCAAAACGGACAGTTAAAGCCGGGATATAATTTACAAGCCTCTACCAACAACCAGTTTATCACCAACTACACCCTTGCTCAAACTACTGCTGATACTACTACTTTAAAAGAGCACCTTAAAGATCATATCGAATCCTACGGTCAAACTCCTGAAACACTTACCGCTGATGCGGGCTATGGTAGCGAAGAAAACTATACAGACTTAGAAGACAAGAACATTACTGCTTTTGTAAAATACAATTACTTCCATAAAGAGCAGCGGGATAAAAAGTACAGGGAAAACCCGTTTCATCCCGACAACTTCTTTTACAATCCAGAAACAGATACTTATTACTGTCCCATGGGGCAGGCGATGAGAAAAACTCATACCTACGAAGGGAAAACCAAAAATGGTTTTATTCAGCAAATCCCCCGCTACCAGGCCCAGAACTGTCAGGGATGTCCTTTGCGGGGTAGCTGTTATAAAGCCAAGGGAAACAGGATCATTGAACGCAACCACAACCTGATCCGCCTGAAAGAGAAAGCAAAAAAACTACTGCTTAGCGACGAAGGAATAGCTCATCGTAAGCGCAGGTGTTGGGATGTAGAGGCCGTCTTCGGAAATATTAAACAAAATATGGGCTTCAAACGGTTTATGCTCCGGGGTATGGAGAAAGTAACCACCGAAATAGGGTTAATAGCGATGGCACACAATTTAAAGAAGTTCAATATAGTCTAGAGGGGGCTATATAACCAACTTTTTCAATGCTCACTACAACGTGAAAAAGGAAAAACCCTCCTTGAAAATCTTATCATGAAAAAAGGCCACCTAAAAATTACTTTTTAGACGACCTCTTTTCTTTGCAATTTTTTAAATACTGTTTCCAATCAGCATTCAGGTTTACTCAAGGTTTACTTTGGTAACCTGTCAAAAATGGCATTTACGTAAGTCCTTAATTCTTCACTAAGATTGGCGGGAGAAACAACATCTTCGGCTTTTCCTCTCCATACAATCTCATTGGTACGACGGTCAATAAGGTCAATCACTATGGTACCTTCTTTATATGGTACTTGCTGTACACTATTTCCTGCAATTCTGGGAACGGTGAAATAGTTATTATAAGCATAATTTCTATAGTATGGCCCTACGTAAAATCCGGGACGGTAATAACTGTAGTTGGTGTAAACAGGATTTGCATTCACCGCCATTTCTTCGTCTAACATTAGGTGATAATACACCAGGAGATCGGGTTGATTGCGATCTAGCCTGTAATTTAGGTCCTGCATATTCTGCCGAATTTCATCTATAACTATTTCATTCACCTGCGCATTGTCATAAACAGAAGTTTGTATAGTATCCTGGTTGGGTAAGAAGGCATAGCTCTCATAACTGTTTAAGCTCTTCGCCGTTCTTTTGTTGGTATCTACTTTGGGCCCGCAACCAACCAGGAGGATTCCTGCCAGGATACTCAGGCTTAAAAAGTGTCTAAAAATTTTCATTTTTTGAGGGTTTTAAAGTTCGTTATCCTCAATTTAGCGCATCTATTACTAATGGATAAATAGAACTGCAGGTTTAAAATGAATTTAACCATCACCTCTTAAATTTAACAGTAGGATTCCTTAAAACATAGCCAAAAATGCGATTTTTTGCATGTTTTGCTGTTATTCGCTATTTTTAGCTGCTAAACGGAAAAGAAAATGCTGCTAGAGAGAACAAACCTTCAGAGGGAGATGGAGCTGCTGCGCCGGAAGGAGATGAAAGAACAGGAAGTGCTGGAGGAAGTAAAGAAGATCCTGAAAAGAGAGGAAAATTCAGAAGAAGAGATCCTGCGTAAAATTGCTGAAGGGAGCGCCGAAGAATCAATTTCAAACCCATTGGTATTCGATTTACTGCAAACTGAAAAGATCTTTCATGAAAACCAGATTAAAAAGATCTGTGTAGATTTTAGGCTCCGCTTTCTCGACACCAAATTTTTTAAAGGAGATCTACCTGCTGAAGCGGTAAGCGCAGTTAAGGAAGTGGAAAAGAAACACAGAATTTCTCTGCAAGGTTTTAAAATAGTTGCCCCTGCCAAATATTTCAGGCTTGAAAATGCCGATGATCCTATGCTCTTTGCGCCATTAGGCAACGGGTACTACTATCTTCTCCACAAATGGGGTACCGATATGCACCCTTTGAGAAAACTATTGATGTGGCCGCTTAAAAATCTTGAAAACCTGTTGATCTTTTGTTTCCTCTCCAGCTTTTTGCTCTCTTTTGGAGTCAGGGAACTTTTCTTCTCTCAGTTCAGGGAGACTTCGCAATTCCTTATTATTTACATGTACTGTTTTAAATCTATGGTTGCGCTGATATTTTTCTACGGAATTAGCCTCGGAAAAAATTTTAGTTCGGGAAACTGGAACAGCAAATTCTATAATGCCTGATACAAATGTTAAACTCAAATTAAATACTCCTGAAGTCATTTGCCTATTCTTAAATTTATAGGAAAATAACATTATATGAGCGACGAAGAACAACAAGAATACAAAAGAGTTTATACCGGGAGTGAAGTAAATGTGCAACACCTGCAGAACTTACTTGAAGAAGAAGGGATCGCTACCCGGGTACGAAATGATTTTGATTCCGGATTAAGAGCCGGCTTTGGTGGTGGTTTACCCGGACAGGTTTTGCTCTTCGCCAGATCAAAGGATTATGAAAAGGCCCTGCGCATCACTAATGAAACCTTTCCTGATAGTGATTAATTAAATGACTGCTGCTCCCCGAAAAAATTATTTCAACCTGGTTGTGGGTCTTGCTTTCCTGGGCTATGGAGGCTACCGCATATACACCTTTCTTACAGGTGCAGAGTATACCACCTTCAGGATAATCATTGCCATAGGCTTTATTGTTCTTGGAGGTTTTGACCTGTACAAGTTCTTCTGGAAAGACAAAGAAGCATAAAAAAAGACTGTCTAAAAATTCACACCATTTATCCTACTTCTCATTAAGCAGGGTGATGCAATTTAGAATAGCATCACATAGATGTAAAGCTTTTTTAGACAGCCTCTTATTTTTTATATTACTTAGAATACATTTTATCCCTTTGTTCCTTGATCTTAGGATCGCTCATGTACTCATCAAAAGTAAGGTAACGATCTATAGCCCCGTTAGGAGTTAATTCAATTACCCTGTTTGCAACTGTCTGTGCAAATTCATGATCGTGAGTGGTAAACATCACAGTACCCTTAAAGTTCTTAAGGGAATTGTTGAATGCCGTAATAGATTCCAGGTCTAGGTGGTTGGTAGGCTCATCGAGCATAAGTACGTTCGCCCTCATCATCATCATTCGGCTTAACATACAACGCACTTTTTCACCTCCAGAGAGCACCCGGGCTGTTTTTAAAGCTTCTTCACCGCTAAAGATCATCTTGCCAAGGAATCCGCGGATATGAACTTCTTCCCTTTCCTCTTCGGTTTTAGCCCATTGGCGCAACCAGTCAACCAGAGTAAGGTCATTGTCAAAATATTCGGAGTTATCTAAGGGCAGATAAGACTGGTTGGTAGTAATTCCCCAACTGAATTTACCCGATACGGCTTTTTCCTTTTCATTAAGTATCTCGTAGAAAGCTGTAGTAGCTCGTGAATCTTTTGAATACACCACTACTTTATCTCCTTTCGCAAGATTAATATTCACGTCTTTAAATAGCGTTTCCCCTTCAATAGAAGCCTCAAGGCCTTCTACATTTAGAATTTGATCCCCGGCTTCTCTTTCTCTTTCAAAAATAATCGCAGGATACCTTCGGCTTGAAGGCTTAATATCGTCAATATTAAGTTTTGCGATCATCTTCTTTCTGGAAGTAGCCTGCTTAGATTTTGCCACGTTGGCGCTGAAGCGACGAATAAATTCTTCAAGTTCCTTTTTCTTTTCTTCAGCTTTCTTGTTCTGCTGAGACCGCTGGCGTGCTGCCAACTGTGAAGACTCATACCAAAAAGTATAGTTACCACTGTAATGGTTGATCTTTCCGAAGTCGATATCAGAAACGTGGGTACAAACAGAATCCAGGAAGTGACGGTCGTGAGATACTACTATCACTGTATTTTCATAGTTGGCAAGAAAGTTTTCAAGCCAGTTTATTGTTTCATAATCCAGGTCGTTTGTTGGCTCATCCATGATCAATACATCAGGATTACCAAAAAGTGCCTGCGCCAAAAGTACCCTAACCTTAAGTTTGTTATCAAGATCGCCCATAAGCGTGTAGTGGCTATCTTCTTTTATACCAAGGTTAGAAAGCAGGGCAGCAGCCTCACTATCGGCGTTCCAGCCATTCATTTCCTCAAATTCAACCTGTAGCACTCCTACTCTTTCCCCATCGGCATCCCCAAAATCTTCTTTGGCGTAGATCTCGTCCATCTCTTTTTTGATGTTATAGAGAGGCTTATTTCCCATAATGACGGTTTCCAATACAGGGTATTCGTCATAAAGGTTATGGTTTTGCTCGAGAACAGACATTCTTTTTCCCGGCTCCAGGTGTACGTGGCCCGAAGTAGGTTCTGACTTCCCGCTAAGGATATTTAAGAAAGTAGATTTTCCGGCACCATTGGCACCAATAATTCCATAACAGTTGCCCTGGGTAAAGGTGGTGTTCACTTCATCAAACAACACTCTTTTCCCAAACTGAACAGATAAATTTGAAACTGATAACATATAGTCTTTTCTAAATTTTTGCAAAAGTAGCCATTTAAGCTTATCCCTTAAAACATTAACTTTTATAATTCTCTATTTAACGAGGAGTTAACATCGCTGTTGTTGCTTCGGGTCTACATTTGCTATCCGCTATTTGTCCCCCAAAAATTTTGAAAAGCAATAGTTTACATATTTTACATGATGCCTTACCAGCACTGGTTTTACTGGGCCTCAGCTTTTTTATTTCCAGCTGTAACAATTTAACTACCAGTCCTTCATATGCTTATATTGGAGGGGAGATTATTAATCCTACCTTAGAGTATGTGGTCGTTAAACACCAGGGGGAAGTTCTTGATACGGTAACTCTCGATGAAAACAATAGATTTAACTACAAAATCGAGAATGCAAAGGAAGGCCTGTATATACTTCAACATAAGCCCGAAACTCAGAATATTTATATTTCTCCGGGAGACAGCCTGCTGCTAAGAGCCAATACTTTAGCATTTGATGAATCTCTCCACTTCAGCGGAAAAGGCAATGCGAAGAACAATTTTATGGCTGAAATGTTCTTAAAAGATGAGAACAACTCCCAACTCCTGCTCAACTTTCATAAGTACACCCCCCCTGTTTTTCTTGAAAAAGCCGATTCTATAAGGCAGGATCGAATAAATTACCTGGCCGCAATTTCCGAAAAGAAAAATTTTTCAGAAGAATTCAACCAGCTGGCAAGGGAGATCATCAATTATGAGAATTATGATCTCAGGGAGCGTTACACTTATCTCGTAAACAAATACTATCGTGACTACTCCCGACAATTCCCAGCCAATTTTCACGATTACAGAGAAGAAATCGATTTTAACTGTGTTAATATTCAGTGCAGCCCCGGTTATAAAAGGCTACTGGAGAACTATCTTATTAACTATTCCCTGGCCTGGTGTGCCGATAGTAATTTAGACGGGGCCGATTGTTACAGCCTTACCGATGTTGCCAATGTAAAAGCCCGCCTTCGCAAAGCCGGCGAACTTATTAGGGTGCCAAAGATAAGGGAACAGCTACTGGAAAAAATTGCCGTAAGAGGTATCATCATGGCAGAAAACAAGGAGAATATAGTTTCGATTCTCGACGAACTTGAGGCCCTTAACTTCCCTGATGAAAATCTTGAAAAACTGGAAAACCTGGCCGCGGTACAACTGGCCTACCTTCCCGGCACCTCACTGGCAGCAGTCCCCCTGCTCAATATGGAGGGGGAGCTCGTCACTACACAGGATATCATTAGAAGGCCCACCGTGATATTTCTTTGGTCTGTTTATGATGAAAGTTACCAGAATGAACACCAGGTAATAGATCTTTACCGAAAAAAATATCCCGAAGTAGATTTTATAGGCATCAATCTCGATCTTTCTGAAGAACCCGCCTGGAGAGTTGCTGTAAGACAAAATGGCTACGACCCGGCAACCGAATTTCAGCTGGCGCCCGCCAGGATCCACAAGGAAGCTTTTCAGTATTTCCTCACTAAAATGTTATTTGTGAACGATGCTTCAGTAGTAGAAGTGGGCGACGTGTACCTCTCTTCACCCGAATTTGAATCTAGGCTTCTGGCCTTCCTCAACTAAAAAAATTTTTCCGAAGAAGAAGTTGTCAAAAATGCCATTTTTGGAACCTGAATTTTCCCAACCCGTTAGTATTCTCTCAAAATCCTTCAGCAATATGTGCTTAAAGATTTTTTTTTAATAGATGCTTCAGTAGTAAAAACGTAAAATAACAATCTATCTTCATCCAAATTTTAATCCTGGCTCCTCAAAATGCTCTCCATTAAAAAGCCTTTCTTCCGAAGAAAAAAGGCTTTAAAAAATGTCATTTTTGGAACCTTAGTTCCCTTTTTTATGATCGGCAAGGAATTTCTCAAGACCAATATCAGTAAGTGGGTGGTTTAATAAACCTGTGATCGCCGAAAGTGGACCGGTCATTACATCGGCACCTATTTTAGCGCAGTCAATTACGTGCATGGTGTGCCTCACCGAAGCTGCAAGAATTTCGGTTTCAAACCCGTAGTTATCATATATTTGGCGTATTTCCATGATAAGGTTCAAACCATCTGTTGAGATATCATCAAGTCTCCCGATAAAAGGAGAAACATAAGTTGCACCGGCTTTGGCTGCCAAAAGCGCCTGACCTGCCGAAAATACCAAAGTACAGTTTGTTTTAATTCCTTTATCGCTAAAGTATTTGATGGCTTTAATACCGTCTTTGATCATAGGCACTTTCACAATAATTTGATCATGCAAAGCGGCAAGTTCCTCTCCTTCTTTTACAATATTCTCAAAATCGGTCGCAATCACTTCGGCACTAACATCTCCGGTAGTGATCTCACAAATTTTCTTGTAATGGGCAATGATGTTGTCTTTCCCGGTGATACCTTCTTTAGCCATAAGAGAAGGGTTGGTAGTCACTCCGTCAAGGACCCCAAGATCCTGGGCTTCCCTTATCTGGTCAAGGTTTGCTGTGTCGATAAAAAATTTCATAGTGTGTTGTTATAAATGATTAAATACTGCTGAAAAATGCCATTTTTCAACCTTCTGCAAAACTACAACTTATAATGTTTTAAGAGTAGGCGCTCATACAATTTATCGGGCAGTATGCGCTTTAAAGCAATAGAGAACTTTTGCAGCGGCTCCCCTACTTTGTAATGTATTTTTGGATCTTTTTCCTGAAGTATGCCGTAGATCACTTTGGCCATCATATTGGGATCTTTACCCTGGTCTACATGCTCATTCATAATCTTAAGCGTGTTGCCGTAAGGCTTTTCATAAGGAGAACCTGCTATTACCGGCGCGTGATACCTTCCCGCCGCAATGTTAGTGACAAAATCTCCCGGGGCTATATTGGTCATTTTGATGTTTGAATCCTTCAGCTCCATTCTAAAAGCTTCGGTAGTGATCTCCAGCGCCCCTTTTGAAGCCGAATAAATTCCGCGGTAAGGCAATCCCATATATCCGGCGATGGAAGTTACATTAATTATAAGACCACTGTTGTTTTTCCGCATTTGAGGCAATACAGCCTTAATGACATTTATGGGCCCAAAATAATTGGTATCAAAAGCTTTTTTTATTTCCTCATCGGGCGTTTCTTCAATTGGGCCGGTAATACCAACCCCCGCATTATTGATAAGTACATCAATTTTTCCTGCGGAAGCAATAACTTCAGCCACGGCAGCGGTGATGGTTTCAGGTTTGGTAACATCGAGCGCGACCAGAGGAAAGGCAGAATTCCGCCCCGACGGATTACGGCTGGTTCCAAAAACGGTATAGTTCTTTGATTGAAGAAAATTGGCAATAGCTTTTCCAATTCCTGAAGATGCTCCTGTTACGAGCACCACTTTTGAAGCTGTTTCTGTCATGCTGCAAAGATGCAATAAATCCAGACTATTGGAAACAAAAAATGGCAAGCTACCCACATCACACCGCTACGACCGCTTACCCTTGCTGCGTTCCCGCCCTGGGGGATTCAGCAGGAGCTGGTTGTGTGGGACTTGCCGGGGCAAATATACAACCTTTCATGTTTTTTGCAAGTAATTTTTAAGCTGAATTCTTTAAATTAGCTTCCATAAAAATTACTGTGAAACATGAAGGTATATAATCCTCTCTTTTTGATGGCATTGGGTGTAATCTTGCATTCCTGCGGAAGTGACTCCAATGAATCAGAAAACAATTATTCTTTAAAAATAGAAGAAAACAAGAAGGAATTTAAACTTGGCGAAAGCCTGCAGGCGCAGGTAAACGGAGAAAAAGATTCTGTGATTTACTTTCTGGGAGAACAAAGATTAGCAAAAACTGTAGGGGGAGAATCCCTTAACCACACTTTTGATGGAGAAAAACTGGGCAAGTGGCAGCTAAATGCTCGTATATATAATAATGGGGAAGTGGTTGAAAAGCAACAGGAAATTACCCTTTTTAATGACGCTGCCCCTGTTACCTATACTTACGAGATCATCAATAAATATCCACACCAGGCCGATGCTTACACCCAGGGACTGGAATTCTTTGAAAATAAACTCTATGAAAGTACCGGCCACTATGGAAGTTCTTCTCTAAGGCTGGTAGATCTCACAACGGGTGAAGTTCAAAGAAAAATTGACATTCCTACTCAATATTTTGCTGAAGGCATTACCATACTCAATAATAAGATCTATCAACTCACCTGGAAAGAAGGAGTCGGTTTTATTTATGACGTAGAGACTTTCGAGAAGACCGGAGAGTTTAATTATGAAAAAAGTAAAGAAGGCTGGGGGCTGGCAAATGACGGTAATATACTGTATAAAAGTGATGGTACCGAAAAAATATGGTTTTTAGACCCCGCTTCTCCTACCCTACCAGAGACAGATTATATTCAAACGGTAACCAATCGCACCATTGCCACACAGCTCAATGAGCTGGAATGGGTAGATGGAAAAATCTACGCCAACACCTATCAAAAAGACGGGGTTGCAATAATTAATCCGAAGAATGGCGCTATAGAAGGAGTGATCAACTTCTCTGGTTTACGCGACCAACTGGGAAACACCGCCGATCTTGACCCGGTAAACGATGTGCTCAACGGCATTGCATACGACCCCGGGAGCAAGAAACTTTACGTTACCGGAAAAGACTGGGATACACTTTTTGAAGTAAAAATAATAGAGAACTAATGGTAGTACCTGCAGAAACATACACACATAAAAGAACGGTTTCCGAAGAAGATTTGGATGACCTCAACCACGTGAACAATGTACGTTACGTGCAGTGGATACAGGATATCGCAAAAGAGCACTGGGAAGTTCGAGCTACCGATGAGCTTAAAGAAAACTTTATCTGGGTGGTGATTCGCCACGAAATAGACTACAAAAAACAGGCATTTTTGGGAGATGACCTTATTATAGAAACCTATGTGGGAGAGACCACTTTTGTCACTTCTGAAAGGTTTGTAAACATCAAAAGTGCCAAAAACGGTGACGTTTTAGTTGCGGCAAAATCTATGTGGTGCCTGCTGGACGCCCATTCAAAGAAACCCACCAAAATCATCGAAGAACTGCGTAACGTTTTCCATAAAAGGGAGTAAAACAGTCGATTTTCAGCTTTTCACGACAACTTCGGAAGGAAATGAGGCCCTGATATTTATCTATCCCCAACCTGCACTTCCGCAGAATTAATAAAACTTCAGAAATAAAAAACGCTGCCCAAAAATCCCATTTTTGAGACCTAAGGCAGCGTTAATATTTACTTTAATTGTTTGTTCCCTTACATCTGAAAGAGAGGTCTTCCCTGCATAAGGTTAATTACATCCTGTCTAATCGCTTCAAGCTTCTCGTCATCCTGATAATTAGTGATCACGCGGTCAATAAGGTCAACAATAGTATCCATATCGGCTTCTTTGAGTCCGCGGGTGGTGACCGCCGGAGTTCCAATTCGTATTCCTGAAGTTACAAAAGGAGATTTATCGTCAAAAGGCACCATGTTCTTGTTCACGGTAATATCAGCTTTTCCAAGAGCTTCTTCGGCCTCTTTACCAGAGATGTCCTTGTTGCGCAAGTCAATCAACATCATGTGATTGTCTGTTCCACCCGAGATCACCTGGTAATCTTTTTTCATGAATGCTTCAGCCATACGCTTGGCATTTTTCTTCACCTGTACCGTATAATGAAGGAATTCATCTGTAAGGGCTTCACCAAAAGCCACAGCCTTGGCTGCAATAATATGCTCTAAAGGCCCACCCTGATTTCCGGGGAATACACCGCTGTTAAGCAGCATAGACATCTTTTTAGGACTTCCGTTCTTAAGAGTTTCGCCAAAAGGATTATCAAAATCTTTTCCCATCATGATAATTCCGCCGCGAGGCCCGCGCAAAGTCTTATGAGTGGTTGAGGAAACGATGTGACAATGAGGAATAGGATCACTAAGCAAACCTTTAGCTATAAGACCTGCCGGGTGTGCGATATCTGCAAAAAGTATGGCGCCCACACTGTCGGCAATCTCTCTAAAACGCTTGTAGTCGATTTCCCTTGAATATGCCGAGGCACCGGCAATGATCATTTTGGGTTTCTCTTTTTCAGCTATTTTTTGAACTTCGTCATAATCTATAAGTCCGGTTTCTTTATCTACACCATAAAATACAGGATTGTAAAGTCTTCCGGAGAAATTTACGGGAGAACCGTGAGTTAAATGTCCGCCATGAGAAAGGTCGAAACCAAGGAATTTATCACCGGGTTTCATACAGGCGTGAAAAACAGCAGTATTGGCCTGAGATCCAGAATGCGGTTGCACGTTCGCATATTCGGCATTAAAGAGTTCTTTTAATCTATCGATCGCCAAATTTTCAACCTCATCTACCACATCACACCCACCGTAATATCTTTTACCCGGGTAACCTTCGGCGTATTTATTGGTAAGTACAGAACCGGCAGCTTCGAGTACCTGTTCACTTACAAAATTTTCACTGGCAATTAACTCTAAACCATTAAGTTGCCTCTCCTTTTCTGCGTCAATTAAATCAAATAATTCGTTATCCCGTTGCATATGCATTTTTTACGTTAAATAATACTCAAAAATAGCAAATACATTCGGTTCTTAGTAAGAAAATAATATATTTGGTTCGAATTGATTTTAACAAAATACCAACATTTACTATGTCCATTACAGCTAACGACCCTACACGAAAAACCTGGCTGGAAGTACCCGAAAACTCTGATTTTCCCATACAAAACATCCCCTTTGGAGTTTTTCTTACAAGAGATGATATCATCACCATTGGAACTCGTATAGGAGATACCGCAATAGACCTGGGTGCCCTGCACCAGTTGGGTTATTTTGAAGGTATCCCCCTTACTGACGATATTTTTCTACAGGATACCCTGAACGATTTCATTTCTGACGGAAAAAAAACCTGGAGACTTGTAAGGAATCGTATTGCTGAAATTTTTGACACCAGCAATGAAAGCCTTCGCGATAATGAAGAACACCGGCAGGTTGTTCTCTTTACCCTGGATGAGATTGAAATGCAAATGCCTGTACAGGTAGGCGATTATACCGATTTTTATTCCAGTAAAGAGCACGCTACCAATGTGGGTACCATGTTTCGCGATCCAGATAATGCATTGCTGCCCAACTGGCTTCATATTCCGGTAGGTTACCACGGGAGAAGTTCTTCTATAGTTCCCAGTGGCATCCCAATTCACCGCCCACAGGGACAAACCAAACCAAAGGATGCCGATGAGCCTGTTTTTGGACCTTCAAAAAGAGTGGATTTTGAACTGGAAATGGCTTTTATCACTACCGATGCCAACCACCTGGGGGAACCCATTCCTATAGACGAAGCCGAAGATTACATTTTTGGACTTGTGCTTTTTAATGACTGGAGTGCGCGCGATATTCAAACCTGGGAATATGTGCCTTTAGGGCCTTTCCTGGCCAAGAATTTTGCTTCTTCCATTTCACCGTGGATCGTTACTTTAGATGCGCTTGAACCTTTTAGGGTAAAAAGCCCAAAACCTGAAAAGAAACTGTTGCCTTACCTTCAATCTACAGGTAAAAAGAGTTTTGATATAGAACTTGAAGTATTCATACAGCCCGAGAATGCTGAAGAAACACGGGTCTCTAAATCTAATTTTAGACACATGTACTGGAATATGAGCCAGCAGCTCGCTCACCACACCGTGAACGGTTGCCCTGTACTTTCTGGCGACATGATGGGATCGGGAACAATTTCGGGCCCCACGCCCGACTCATACGGATCTATGCTTGAACTTTCATGGAAAGGTGAAAAACCCGTAAAACTTTCTGACGGTAGCACTCGTACTTTCATTGAAGACAACGATACTGTTACTATGCGTGGTTTCTGCCAAAAAGATGACTACAGGATAGGATTTGGAGAGGTAAGCACAAAACTGCTTCCTGTTTTTGAGCCAAAGAAAAAATAAGTCTACAACAACCAATTAAAAAGAGCCGCAAAACATGATATTTTGCGGCTCTTTTCTTTAGGAAAAGGGTGCTATATACGCTCTTCTCTACTATTGCGATCTTCTCTGTTTTGATCACGATTTATATCTCTTTCTCTCTCGGCATCTTCCTGCCTTTGCTTGTCACGGTCACCTGCGGCCTGTTGCGTCGGATTCCTTCTTTCTTCTTCCTGTTGGTGACGTCTTTGCTCTTCATTGTGATCGCGGTTGCGATCTTCTCTTCTCTCTTCCATAATTACTATTTTTAAGGTTCTTAGATTAATACCTTTAAATATACTTAGAAACCACCTCTTAAAACATTGATTATAAAATCTTTAACCGGATTTTAGCGTTGATCATAATTGAGAAAAAATTAACCTACAGTTGATCTTTTATATTCTGAACTTCAATAGATTGATGTGAAGAATGATGAACTACTTCTCTATTCTTAAGGATGATCATCTGCGGACTTTCATGTCTCACGCCGAAGCGACTGGCCACTGCGTTAGAGATGTTGCGGTTCGCTAAGAGATCAAGAAAGTAAAGTTTCACTTCTTCATCTTTTGGCAGATCATAACTTCGCTCAAAATTGTTTAATACCATTCGGCTGATTCCGCAGCGGGTAGAATGTTTGAAAATCACTACAGGTTGTGAATCAGATTCTTTTTCGATCTCCTCAAGTTGCTTCTCTTCAGTAAGAGCGTGCCACGGCACCTCCACAATTTCTTTCTTCACAATATCTCTTTCACTTTTAAAAACTTTATCAAATAATCCCATTTTTGAAGGCTTTAGTTACACGTTTATTGAACTCTGTAAAATAGTAAAATCATCTGATAATTCGGTTACAGGGCCTTAACTTTAGCATCTCTATAAGAGACAAAAAGTCATTAGATTCTGCAAAATATCAGCCATTTTGTCGGCATTATTGAACTGGTACATGCTTTGCTAAAACTAAACAAAAAGATCAACTATGAACTTAAATAATTTTACAATAAAAAGTCAGGAGGCCATTCAGCAGGCCCAGCAACTGGCGCAGGAGTTAGGGCATCAGCAAATAGAGAACGAACATATATTCAAAGCAATTACCTTAGTAGATGAGAATGTTACTCCTTTTCTTCTGAAGAAGCTCAATATTAATGTGAGTCTCTTTCAGCAGATCCTGGACAAGACACTTCAGAATTTTCCGAAGGTGAGCGGCGGAGATATTATGCTCTCGCGCGAAGCATCCAAAACACTTACTGATGCATCTTCCGTAGCTAAGAAAATGGGAGATGAATATGTTTCTGTAGAGCACCTTATTTTAGCCATTTTTGGATCTTCAAGTAAAGTAGCCCAGATCATGAAAGACCAGGGTGCCACCGAAAAAGGTTTAAAGGCTGCAATTGAAGAACTTAGAAAAGGAGAAAAAGTCACTTCCCAAAGTGCCGAAGAAACCTATAACTCCCTGAATAAATACGCCAATAACCTCAATAAACTGGCCGAAGAAGGAAAGCTTGATCCTGTAATTGGGCGCGATGAAGAGATACGCAGGGTATTGCAAATCCTGTCGCGAAGAACCAAGAATAACCCAATGTTAGTGGGAGAACCCGGTGTGGGTAAAACCGCCATTGCCGAAGGTCTTGCCCATCGTATCGTTGCAGGTGATATTCCCGAAAACCTCAAGGATAAACAAATCTATTCCCTTGATATGGGAGCTTTGATTGCCGGTGCAAAATATAAAGGGGAATTTGAAGAAAGACTAAAAGCAGTCATTAGAGAAGTAACTTCCAGCGAAGGGAACATCGTGCTGTTCATTGACGAGATTCACACTCTTGTAGGTGCCGGTGGTGGCCAGGGCGCCATGGATGCAGCCAACATTCTAAAACCTGCCCTGGCAAGAGGGGAATTGCGCGCTATTGGAGCAACCACTTTAGATGAGTATCAAAAGTATTTTGAGAAGGACAAAGCCCTTGAAAGACGTTTTCAAAAGGTAATGGTAGATGAGCCCGATACAGAGAGTGCCATATCTATCTTACGCGGAATCAAAGAAAAGTATGAAACCCACCATAAAGTTCGCATCAAAGATGAGGCAATCATCTCGGCTGTTGAGTTGTCGCAACGTTACATTACCAACAGGTTCTTACCCGATAAGGCCATAGACTTAATGGACGAAGCAGCCTCCAGGCTAAGAATGGAGATCAACTCCAAACCTGAAGAACTCGATGTGCTCGACAGAAAGATCATGCAGCTTGAGATAGAGATGGAAGCCATTAAGCGGGAAAATGACGAGAATAAGCTAAAAGCTTTGAGAGCCGATCTTGCCAATTACAAAGATGAACGCAACGAACTCCATGCCCAGTGGAAGAATGAAAAAGATGTTGTAGACAACATCCAGACGGCAAAATCGAATATAGAGAATTATAAGCTTGAAGCCGAGCGTGCCGAAAGAGAAGGCAACTACGGAAAAGTAGCCGAACTGCGCTATGGTAAGATCAAGGAAGAACAGGAAAGGCTGGCCGAACTTCAGAAGCAACTGGAAGAGAATCAGCAGGGAAAATCTTTGATCAAAGAAGAAGTCACCAACGAAGATATTGCTGAAGTTGTAGCTAAATGGACAGGCATTCCGGTTACCAAAATGTTACAAACCGAACGGGAGAAACTTCTCAAACTGGAAGACGAACTTCATAAAAGAGTGGTAGGGCAAGACGAGGCCATAGAGGCCGTAAGTGACGCCGTGCGCAGAAGCCGGGCAGGGTTACAGGACCAAAAGAAACCTATAGGCTCCTTCCTGTTTTTGGGTACTACCGGAGTTGGTAAAACCGAATTGGCCAAAGCTCTTGCCGATTATCTCTTTAACGACGAGAGTGCGATGACCCGTATTGATATGAGTGAGTACCAGGAACGCCACGCTGTGAGCAGGCTTGTTGGTGCGCCTCCGGGATATGTAGGTTACGATGAAGGTGGGCAGCTTACCGAAGCGGTAAGGAGAAAACCTTATTCGGTGATCCTGCTTGATGAGATAGAAAAAGCCCATCCCGACACTTTTAATATCCTCTTGCAGGTACTTGATGAAGGAAGGCTTACTGATAACAAAGGACGCCTGGCCGATTTTAAGAACACCATTATTATTATGACATCAAATATGGGTTCTCACATTATCCAGGAAAAATTTGACACGGTTAAAGATACTGAAACTGCGATGGAAAGCGCAAAAGTTGAAGTGCTGGCCCTGCTAAAACAGAGCGTGCGGCCAGAATTTATAAACAGGATTGATGATATCGTGATGTTTGCACCGCTTACCAGGAAGGATATCAAGCAAATTGTAGGTCTCCAAATGAAAGGCGTAACCAAAATGCTTGCGAAACAAGGTATTACTCTTGATGCAACCGAAGAAGCCATTGCAAACCTGGCAAACAAAGGTTTTGATCCTCAATACGGGGCAAGACCGGTAAAAAGAACGCTGCAAAAAGAAGTACTTAATAAACTTTCCAAAGAGATCTTAAGCGGTAAAATACATACCGATAGTATTGTGCTGCTCGATTGCTTTGACGACGAACTGGTCTTTAGAAACCACCAAGAAATCGCCCAATAATAGAAATGGCCCCAATTAATCGGGGCCATTTTTTATTCCAGGAAAATCCTACCATCTGTCAATTTCCTTCTTCAATTCTTCCTTGCTGCGGCCGGTCTTTTCCTGTAGGCGCCCAAGCATTTCATCAAATCTACCCTCACGATAGGTTACATCATCATCGGTAAGATCTCCGTACTTTTGCTTAAACTGTCCTTTGATCTGTTTCCACTTTCCTTCAATTTGGTCATCATTCATAACTTAAGTTTTAATGGTTCTTATCGAAAGTAGCTAAACAAGGGCTGCCCTGCCGCTAAAAAAGTCTTATTTTGCTCTTAAGAATTTGTTATTTTTATCGGCATGAAAAAAGCATTCTTCTTAGTTCTTATAGCCACAGCCTTCTTTAGCTGTAAAAGTTCCCGAATAGGTAGTACTTCAAACGTACAGGTAAAGTTTTTAGACGATTATAATATTACCGACAACCTTACTGTAAAAGGTACAGAGGTTGGCGGCCTTTCGGGCATCGATTACCAGGAAGGGAAATTTTATATGGTAAGCGACCAGCCTTCTATGCCGCGGATTTATGTGGCTAACATGGCTATTTCCGAAGAAAAGATCGATACGATAGTTATTTCTGATGTAATTCTTCTGAATAAAGAACATGAAAGCCTCAAGGAGCAACATCTGGATCTAGAAAGTATTCTCTTCCAGGCTGAAGAAGACAATTTTGTGCTTTCCAGCGAAGGAAATATCAATAATAAAAAAGACCCTATGCTCTTTAGGGTGTCAAAAAAGGGAAATTACGTCGACTCTTTTGCTGTACCCGCAAATCTTTTAGCTGAAAGTATCAAGAAGCCCAGAAATAACGGAACGCTTGAAGCACTTGCCGCTTCCTTTGATCAAAAAGGAATATGGGCGGCCATGGAACTTCCTTTGGTCACTGATGGACCAAAACCTAAGCTTTATCCCACAAAATCGCCGGTACGCATCACCTATTTCGACAAAAAAACCGGAGAACCTGTAAAGCAATTCCCCTACCGTTTAGAAAGAATAGCAAAAATACCCTGGCTCTATTTTGCAGTAAATGGCGTTACCGATCTTTTAGAGTACGCCCCCAACAAGTTTCTTATCCTGGAAAGAGGTTTTGCAGCCGGTCATGGTCAAAAAGGCAATACTGTGCGAATATTTGATGTAGATGCCAGCCTGGCTACAAATACTTTAGATATCAATAATCTTCGTGTCTCCTTTAATAATCCTGCAAAGAAAACTTTGCTTTACGATTTTAAATGGGCAAAAAAATACCTGAGCCAGGAAATCATTGATAACATTGAGGGCATCACCTTTGGCCCCAAACTTCCTAACGGCAATCAAAGCCTTATCCTTATTTCTGATAATAACTTCAACTCCATGGGGCAGCAGCTCAACCAGGTCATTCTCATGGAATTTGTTCCAAAAAGCTAATCTATGCGTACTTTTTTCATCTTTTTGTTTTCAATTCTATCTTTAGGAGAAACTTATGAAAATCCTATAGCACCACCTTTGCAGGAAGCTACCACGCAATATTATTTTATTCGTCATGCCGAAAAGGAAATGACCGATCCGCAAGACCGGAATCCGCAACTTTCTGAAGCCGGGATAAAACGGACAGCTAAATGGGCTGAAGTATTTGAAGAAGTTGAGTTTGACCTTATCTATTCCAGCAATTACCATCGCACCATGAATACCGCCAGGGCGGTGGCCGATAAGCAACAGAAGAAGATAGACATTTACGATCCCAAAAAATTAAACGATCCCGAATTTCAGAAGAAGACAAAAGGAAAAACGGTACTCGTCGTGGGGCACAGCAATACCAATCCTGCATTTGTAAACCTGCTGCTGGGAGAAAATAAATATCAGGATCTTGATGAATCAGAATACGGCAGCTTATTGAATTAAAGCATTTTTTAGCAACTTCAGTCTCTATTAAATTCTGCTATCTAACAGGTGTTTTAACCAGTTTTACAGATTTTACTTTTGCCTGGGTACTCAATTTTATCCTGATGGCCTGGTACACCTATCTGGATTCTATTTTTAAGTGGAAATATAAATCGGTTTATTTCAATACCCTGCAATTTGAGAAAAAAGGACACATCTACAGGTTCTTCGGGGGTACATCTGTACAGGAAATTAATGGTATGGACGGGCTGGGAAAAGATAAGCCGCAAAGACCTTGAGATCAACAAAAAGGAAGAAGCTTTAAAGCGTGCTGAACAGGGGTCCCGCAGTTCTGAAGCCGGACACGCGATAATATTTCTTATCGTAATGCTGGTAATATTTATAGTAGCAAATACCTGGAGGGAAGCACTATGGCTCATCGTGCTCAATGTACTGCTGAATCTTTACCCTATTATCGTGCAGCGTTACAACAGGCCCCGCTACAAAAGATTATTGCGAAAATTTCAGGAGCAATCTCGGATGGTCTAAAAATTAATCCTGAATTTCAACCTTCAGAATTTCATTTTCAATCTTAGAAACCGTGGTTAATTTCCCTTTTTCGAACATATCATCAAGCTCTTCTAAGGGAGTAGATAGCTTATCGGTTTTATAATTTTCGTAATCCACAAACCGGATTCCGTTTACCATTCGTGGGTTTACTGCTTTTCTAAATCTAATTCCGCCGTCATTCACAAAGAAGCGATAGGCCAGGTAATCTATGGTAAAATCATCTTTTTCGATCCAGTACATGTAAATATCTTCATGGTCTACTCCTCCACCCTGCTGCTCAAAAGTGACTTTGATCTCGTGGTAGACTTTGCCGTTGATGGTATCCTGCCCCACAAGTTCTTTAATTACCGCATCGTCATTCAGGCGAAAAGGCAATTGTACGAAATAATGCACCGCATTGACACTTTCGGCATAAGCTTCGGAAAGAGAATCAGATAAACTGAGCTGCTCTTCTCCCTGAAAGCGCCTAAAACCTTCGTTATTCAAGATGTCATCATAGGTAGTGTTCGTAGAATCGGTAATTCTTCGTGTGAGTTCGAACTTTCCGTCATTGCGGGTACTGGTGTAAATATTTTTCCGGAACCGGAATTCAATATTTGCTTTTTTATACTTCTCTCCTCCGGCATTTTCAACAGCTTTTGCTATGATCTTATCGGCTTTAGATTGAGGAGCTTGTTCATTACAGGAAGCCAGGGACAGAACAAACAGGAGTACCAAGTATTTTTTCATGACGGGGGATTGTAAAGAAACAAAAATACCGAATCTGGGGCTCAAACTGAAATTAAAACTCCGCCTTTTAAGATTTCCCTAAAAACACGGGTAATTCGCCAAAGCTTATTATTTTTGTTGATATGAAGAACGACATCAACATTAAGAACCGAAAAGCCAAGTTTGAATACGAAATTCTTGACAAATATATTGCAGGAATAAAACTGGCCGGTACCGAGATAAAAGCTATAAGAGAGGGAAAAGCCTCTATAGCCGAGAGTTTTTGTGAGTTCTCCAACAGTGAATTATTTGTCATTAATATGACGGTGCAGGAGTATTCTCACGCCACCTACTTCAACCACGATCCCAAACACGCCCGTAAACTTCTGCTTAACCGCAAGGAGTTAAGAAAGCTGGAAAAAGAAGTGAAAAATTCCGGATTGACCATTGTTCCCCTCCGTCTCTTCATCAATGACCGCGGACTCGCAAAAATGCAGATTGCACTTGCCAAGGGTAAAAAACTTTATGATAAACGCGAAACCATCAAAGACAGGGAAAGCAAACGTAAACTGGACAGGATCAAGAAGGAGTATAAGTAGGGGTGAAGTTAAGAGTTAGGAGTTCAAAGTTATGAGTTTGAAATTCCAAGCTCTAAGCACCAAATTCCAAGCACCAAAATCCAAATAGATTTAAGATTCAAGTTATTTTCTAAAGCTACTACCTACTGAATACTGGGCACTGCCTACTAAATTTTTATTTCCCGCAGATCCCGCAGATTCAAAAGTCTTGATTCTTGATTCTTGGCTCCTGGCTCTTCTAAACTGCCAACTGATCACTAAATACTGAATACTAATTCCTGTCTTCCAACAACGGTACAAACCTGAAATTTCCGAATTCGGTTTTTTCAAATTCTGTTTCAGATTTTCTTTCCAAAAGTGTCATTATTTGAGTGTCTTTTCCCACGGGAATGACCATTCTTCCTCCAACTTTTAACTGACTCAGTAAAGGATTCGGCACAAAAGGAGCACCAGCTGTTACAATGATCCTGTCAAAAGGGGCATAATCGGGCAGCCCTTTATAACCGTCACCAAAAGCCAGATATCTTGGGCGGTATCCTATTTTTGAAAGAAAGAGCTTGGTGCGCTTGAACAATTCAAGTTGTCTTTCAATGCTGTAAACTTTTGCACCCAACTCACAGAGAACGGCAGTTTGGTAACCACTTCCAGTACCTATTTCCAACACGGCATCTCCTTTTTTTACCTGCAGCACTTCAGTTTGAAAAGCAACAGTATAAGGCTGGGAAATAGTTTGATCGGCAGCAATTGGAAAAGCCTTATCCTGGTACGCATGATCTTCGAAGCTGCTATCCATGAACAAATGCCGGGGGATCTTTTTAATGGCATCAAGAACTTTCTCATCCCTGATCCCTTTATCTTCCACGACCTTTGCCAGTTGTAACCTCTTTCCCTGATGTTTGAGCGTATCCTTTCGCACCTTTTAAGTTTTGAAGGCCAAAATTACATAAAGATTACCTCAGGTTAAAGAAAATTTGAGATTTGCCGCTTTTATTCACTCCTAATTGGCATTGGCTTTAGTCCAAGAAATGTTATTTTTGTTGAAAACCATTTATTATGCTCAAAGCCGGCGTCCTGGGTGCAGGACACTTAGGAAAAATCCATCTGCGTTTGCTCCAGGAATCTGAAAAATATGATCTTGTGGGCTTTTACGACATAGATGAGAACAGTGGCCGCAAGGTTCAGAAAGAGTTTGGATATAAATATTTCAACAATTTAGACGATCTCATAGCCGCCGTAGACGTGGTTGATGTGGTCACTCCTACCCTTTCTCACTTTGAAGTGGGCCAAAAGACCATAAAAGCAGGAAAACATTTATTCATAGAAAAGCCTATTACCAACACGGTAGAAGAGGCCGAACAGCTGGTTAAACTGGCTAAAGAATACAATGTTAAAGGCCAGGTAGGTCATGTAGAAAGATTTAATCCCGCTTTCCAGGCGGTTGCAGATAAGTTTGAGAACCCTATGTTCATCGAGGCCCATCGCCTGGCGGAATTTAATCCGCGGGGAACAGATGTGCCGGTGGTACTCGACCTTATGATCCATGACATAGATGCTATTCTTAGCGTGGTAAAATCTGAAGTTAAGGAAATACAGGCCAGCGGAGTTTCAGTTATTAGTGACACTCCCGATATTGCCAATGCACGGATTCTTTTTGAGAACGGTTGTGTTGCAAACTTAACAGCCAGCAGGATCTCCCTGAAAAACATGCGTAAATCCCGCTTCTTTCAACGTGACGCTTACATCTCGGTCGATTTTCTCGAAAAGAAATGCGAGGTCGTGAAAATGAAAGATGCTCCTGAAGTTCCCGGAGATTTTGATATGATTCTTCAAAATGCCGAAGGTCTAAAAAAACAGATCTATTTTGACAATCCGGAAGTGAACCCGAATAATGCCATTTTAGAAGAACTAAATTCGTTTGCCGCCGCCATTGAGAACAACACCACGCCAATAGTGAGCCTTGAACAGGGAACACAGGCACTGCGTGTGGCAAAACAGATTATTAACTCATTTAACTAATATCTTTTATGAAAAATATTGCAGTTATTGGTGCAGGAACAATGGGGAACGGAATTGCCCATACTTTTGCCCAATTTGGTTATAAAACAAATCTTATAGATATTTCAGAAGAAAGCCTGGAGAAAGGGATGAAAACCATTTCGGGCAATCTTGACCGCATGGTTTCTAAAGAAAAGATCTCTGAAGAAGATAAAACCAATACCCTCAACAACATCACCACTTTTACCCAAATTTCAGAAGGTGTGAAAAATGTAGATCTTGTTGTAGAGGCCGCAACAGAAAATGTAGATCTCAAACTGAAAATATTCAAACAGCTGGATGAAACCTGCTCTTCAGAAACCGTACTTGCATCGAACACTTCTTCAATTTCTATCACCAAAATTGCCTCGGTAGTTTCAAATCCTGAAAGGGTAATTGGAATGCATTTTATGAATCCGGTGCCGGTGATGAAGTTGGTGGAGATCATTCGTGGCTACAACACCAGTGACGAGGTAACTTCAAACATCATGGAGCTTTCAAAAAAGCTGAAAAAAGAACCTGTTGAAGTAAATGATTATCCGGGGTTTGTGGCCAATCGCATTCTTATGCCAATGATCAATGAATCTATTGAAACCCTTTACAACGGGGTGGCGGGAGTTCAGGAAATTGATACGGTTATGAAACTGGGCATGGCGCATCCTATGGGTCCGCTACAGCTTGCCGATTTTATTGGGCTTGATGTTTGCCTCTCTATTCTCGAGGTGATGTACAGCGGCTTTAAGAATCCAAAATACGCTCCCTGTCCTCTCCTGGTAAATATGGTGCAGGCAGGAAAACTTGGAGTGAAATCGGGAGAAGGTTTTTATGACTATTCTGAAAGCAGGAAAGCCGAAAAAGTCTCTGGCCAGTTTACCTCTTAAAAATGGTATTTTTCGAACTTATTTAATCAGCAGCATTTGGCAAAAATAATTCCTTTCAGGGCAGTACGGCCTTCCCGGGATAAGGTGGGCCTTGTGGCCTCGAGACCATATCAGGAATATTCGGTGGAAGAAGTGAGGTTTCAGCTGGAGCACAATCCATTTTCTTTTCTGCATATTATTAATCCGGGATATAAATTTCAGAAGGAAATATCGGGAAGTGAGCGGTTTCAGCTTGTAAAGAACCGCTACCTTGAATTTAAAGAAGAAGAAGTTTTTATTCAGGATGAAAAGCCGGCATATTATATTTATAAAACTATTTCCCGGCACCAGGCTTACTGCGGAATTATCGCGGCCACAAGTGCACTGGATTATGAAAATAATGTGATCAAAAAGCACGAGGATACAATTTCTCAGCGGGAACAACTTTTTAAAGATTACCTGAAGACGGTGGGCTTCAATACTGAACCAGTGTTGCTCACTTATCCTGACAGCCCGGTGATAAACGAGATCACTACAGCGGTAATGCAGGAGCGGCCCGAATATGAGTTTTCTTCTTTGAACCGTGATGTACATTACATGTGGATTGTAGATGATCCTGATAAAACGGAACAAATTAGAAAGGAATTTGAGCGCATGGAAGCGATTTATATCGCCGATGGCCACCACCGCAGTGCCTCGTCATGGCTGTTGGCAAAAGAGTCGCGAGAAAAGAACCCCAATCATACCGGAGAAGAACCTTATAATTTCTTTTTGAGCTATATGATAGCCGAAAGCAACCTGCAGCTATATGAGTTCAACAGACTGGTTCGCGACCTTAACGGACTTGGGAAAGAGGAATTCTTAATTGAGCTAGACGAGTGGTTTCGCATAGAAAACAGGGGCACGCAATTTTATAAACCTTCCAAAAAACATCATTTTTCGATGTATTTGGATGGAGAATATTATTCGCTTTACCTGCGAAGAACAAACTATGAGTTTACAGATTCTCTAAGCAGCCTCGATCCTTACATCCTGTTTATAAAGGTGCTTAGACCTATTTTGAATATTACAGACCTCAAAAACGACAATAGAATATCATATCTTCCCGGAAGAAATGAAACTTTTGACGTGAAAAAGGCTGTAGATGAAGGCGAATTTGCCGTTGGCTTTGGGATGTTGCCATTAACTATTGAAGAAATAAAGCAAATTGCAGATGCCGGGTTAACCATGCCCCCAAAAAGCACCTGTATTGAGCCAAAACTAAGAAGCGGTCTTACCGTGTATGAATTTTAGAGCTATGAACATTGCAGAGAACATCAAATCATTTAAAGCAGAAATTCCTGAAGAAGTCACTCTTGTTGCTGTTTCCAAAACAAAACCCGAAAGTGACATTTTAGAAGCCTATAACGCCGGACAAAGGATCTTTGGTGAAAATAAGATCCAGGAAATGACCGAAAAATGGGAAAACCTGCCTAAAGATATCAAATGGCACATGCTGGGCCACGTGCAGCGCAACAAGGTAAAATATATGGCAGAATATGTGAACCTTATTCACGCCGTAGATTCCCTGAAATTGCTGAAGGAAATTGAGAAGCAGGCAAAAAAGTACGACCGAACCATAGAGTGTCTTCTGCAAATAAAGATTGCCGAAGAAGACACTAAATATGGAATAGATGTTGATGAAGCAGACAGCATATTACAGTCACAAGCCTACCGCGAGATGACTCACGTTAAGGTGGTTGGATTAATGGGAATGGCTACTCTCACTGAAAAAGAAGAGAAGATAAAAAAGGAATTTAGTTATTTAAAGACTACTTTTGATAACTTTAAGTCAAGGTATAACTCCCTGCATACTTTATCAATGGGCATGAGCGGCGATTATAAGATCGCAATTGAGTGTGGAAGCACGATGATAAGAGTGGGAAGCGCCATTTTTGGCGAAAGAAATTACAATTAAGAAGAAATAGCATTTGTACGCAGTTTTAGACATAGAGACTACCGGTGGGAAATATAATGAAGAGGGAATAACTGAAATTGCTGTCTATAAATTTGACGGTCATCAAATCGTTGATCAATTCATTAGCTTAGTTAATCCTGAAATACCCATTCAGCCATTCGTTGTTGGTCTTACCGGCATTAATAATGACATGCTCAGGAATGCTCCTAAATTTTTTGAAGTTGCAAAGCGCATTCTAGAGATCACAGAGGGGGCTATTTTGGTGGCACACAACGCCAAGTTCGATTATCGAATTCTGCGCACCGAGTTCCGCAGGTTGGGTTTCGATTATGAGAGGCAAAGTCTTTGTACTGTAGAACTTTCCCAAAAACTTATCCCCGGCTTACCGTCATACAGCCTCGGAAAACTGGTGAGATCGTTGGGTATTCCCTTAAGTGACAGACATCGGGCTACCGGCGATGCCCAGGCCACGGTCAAGCTCTTCAAGATGCTGCTTGCCAAAGATTCAGAAAAAGAGATTTTAAAGAGTTCGGTTCGCAATGCGCCAAAGCTGAAGATGAACACCAAACTGGTACAGCTGCTGGACGAACTACCTTCAATTACCGGGGTTTACTACCTGCACAATGAAGATGGAGACATCATCTTTATTGGAAAAAGCAAGAATATCAAGAAAAGGGTAAACCAGCACTTCACAAGTGATAACAAGAAATCACGGGAAATTCAGAAAGAAGTTGCTTCTGTAAGCTATGAAGCCACAGGAAATGAATTAAATGCTTTGCTCAAAGAAAATGAAGAAGTAAAGCGCAACAAACCCAAATACAATAGATCTACAAAACGCTCCCTTTTTTCTCATGCCCTTTACCAGGCCAAAGACAATGAAGGTTATATTCATTTAAGGATTGGTAAAATTGATGGGCGCAAGAAATATATTACGGCTTTTACCAACCTGCAACAGGCAAAATCTACTTTAGAAAAGATCCTTAAGGAGTACGAGTTGTGCCAAAGCTTTACCGGCTTTTATGAAGGCGCCGGCAGCTGCTTCAACTACAACATGAAAGAATGCCGCGGGGCCTGTGCGGGAGAAGAAGGCGCTTCAGAATATAATGAGCGGGTAAGAAAGGTACTTGAGGCCTACAGCTATGAAAAGAAAAATATGCTGGTGATTGACCGTGGAAGGGATATTGATGAAAAGAGTGCATTATTAGTCGAAGAAGGTGAATTTAAAGGGATTGGGTACTTTAACCTCAACTATCAGTTGAACAATCTGGAGATCATAAAATCGATCATTACACCTATGAAAAATGACCGGGATGCCCAGCAAATCATTCAGAATTATTTGAGGAAGAACAATCGTTTAAAAATCATCCATCTTCATCCGCATGAATAAATATCTACTGCTCCCAATTATTTTATTTACAGCAGCACTTTCTGCCCAGGATTTTTTCAACACTCAGAACCCAGATGTAATTTTTAACGAACTTAAGGCAACAGTCTACAGTAAAGACTCTACTGCAAATGCCTTTTACATCTATGAAGATGGCTACAGCCGCTTCCAGTCTTCAGGAGATTACAACCTTCTTACCGACTATAAAGCAAAGATCAAGATCCTCAACAAAGAAGGTTTTCCTCATGCCAGTGTGCAGATAAAGCTTTTTAAGGGAAATAATGGAGAGGAAGAGTTACACGACCTTAAAGCTACCACCTATTACCTGGAAAACGGGAAGCAACAGGTTCGCCACCTCGACCCTGCTCTCATTTATACTGAAGAAAATCCTGAATACAATATTGTAAAGTTTACTTTCCCCTCGGTGCAACCGGGAGCAGTTCTGGTATATTCATATCAAAAAGAATCTCCTTATTATTTCAATTTCGAAACCTGGTGGTTTCAGGAAAGCATTCCTAAAGTATATAGTCGTTATCTGGCCGATATTCCGGGGAATTACAGGTATCACATAAAAAAAATAGGAGAGCAGCCGCTTGATGTGGAGAACAATGAGATTAAAAGAGACTGTTTTTCTATAGAAGGAATTCCGGGGCAGGCCGACTGTAGCCGGTCTGAATACGTGATGAAAAATATTCCTGCCTTTAAAGAAGAGGAATATCTTACTTCCAAATTCAATTTTATTTCCCGTATAGAATATGAGCTTGAGGAGATTCTTTACCCTGACGGCCGGGTGAAAAAATTCACAAAATCCTGGAAGGATGTTGATCGCGAGCTCAAAAATGATAATGACCTGGGAAAACAGCTTAGAAAGACCAAATGGGTACGCGAGGTTCTTCCGGAAAGTTTAAGTAGTAAAGCAAATAATCTTGAAAAAGCGCGGGAGATCTTCGAGTTTGTAAAAAGTAATTATAAGTGGAACGGGGAATACAATATTTACAGAAATGTAAGTATTAAAGAACTTCTTGAAGATAAGACTGGCAATGTTTCGGCTATAAACATCCTGCTACATAATCTTTATGTCGAAGAAGGATTCAATGTTCTTCCCCTATTAAGCTCTACCCGACAAAATGGAATGCCCACTAAATTATACCCGGTACTTTCTGAATTTAATTACCTCATGGTGCAGCTTGATATTGACGGAAAGACTTTCCTACTGGATGCTACCGAGAAAAATACAGACTTTGGTGTTATCCCTTTTCGTACTCTAAACAAGTATGGAAGACTACTGGATTTTGAGAATGGTAGCCGTTGGGTAGACATAGAACCAGAAGTCTACTCCACTATTACTATTCAGGATTCTATAAAGCTAAACAGTAATGGAACCACAACCGGAAATTCAATTCATAATTTTTCCGGCTACCACGCACTTGCAGTCAGGAATAAGTTGGACGAGATCCAACCCGAAGAGATCTTTCAGTCCCTCACAAATGCAAATTCCCATACCAGAAGTCTTGTGGCAGTTCCTGAAAAGATAGAGGACAAGGTAAAAATCACTTTCAATCTTCATAACTCCAGCCAGAAGATCAACGACCTGATCTATATGAATCCTTTCAGTTTTAAGTTTTTTAAAGAAAATCCCTTTAAACTAAAGGAAAGAACCTATCCCATTGATTTTGGGTATAAAGATGTTTACACCTACAATATCAGCCTTGTTATACCCGAGACACACGAATTCGTTGAATTTCCCGAGAACAGGAGAATAAGTCTTCCTGAAAAAGGTGGCTCATTACAATTCCTGACCCAAAAGGTAAATGATCATTCTGCAATTATACACTGTAGAGTATCATTCCCTCAATCTGTTTATAGCGCTGGGTTCTATCCTTATTTTCAGAAGTTTTTCTCTGAACTACTTAACATACAGGAACATTCAATAATTCTGGTAAGGGAAAAAGTGTAAAAAAACCTTAAGTTTTTTTAGCTGTAAAGCTTTAATTATAAAACAATTCCCCTTCCAAATAAATAGGTTCTCCTGAAAAATCCTATTTTTAGGCTGTAATTCAATTTGCGTGGCCCAAACAAACATACCTTCCTGGAAAAGTAAACTTCATGAAATTATTTATGAAGCCGATACGCCTGCGGGAAAAGCTTTTGATATTGGTTTGCTCCTGGTAATTGTACTGAGTATTGTACTGGTTATGCTGGAGAGCATCCCCGGCATGAGTGACAAATACTACTGGCAGTTTTATACAGCCGAATGGATCATCACCATCATATTTTCTATAGAATACATGCTGCGGATTATTGTAATTAACCGGCCAACCCGCTATATTTTTAGTTTTTACGGCATAGTAGACCTCCTCTCTACCCTGCCAACCTATCTGGCGATCCTGGGAGGCGGGCATAACCTATTATTCGCTGTGAGGGCTTTGCGATTGCTGCGTATCTTCAGAATTTTAAAAATCACGAGGTATATTGGAGAGTCAAACCGGCTCTTACTTGCATTGCGTAACAGTCGCGCAAAGATCCTGGTTTTCCTGTATGCAGTGGTTATTTTATGTGTCATTATGGGCACGGTGATGTACCTGGTTGAAGGGCCCGAAAATGGTTACACCAGCATCCCTACAGGCATTTACTGGTGTATAGTGACCCTTACCACGGTGGGCTTTGGTGACATTCACCCCGTGACTCCCCTGGGGCAGTTTATTGCCTCGGTGATCATGATTACCGGTTATGGTATCATTGCTGTTCCCACCGGAATTGTGACTTCTGAATTCAGCCGTGCCTCGGCAAGGGAAATTCCTGTGAACACGCAGGTTTGCCCATATTGTAATGAAACCAAACACCTCGATAAGGCAGAATACTGTCATAACTGCGGAAATCCCCTTAATGAATAAGAAATACCTCATTGCCGTTGTAGGCCCTACAGCCATTGGAAAAACATCTATGGGAATTGAGCTTGCCCGGCATTTTAATACTGAAATTATCTCGGCCGATTCAAGGCAGTTCTACAAAGAGATGCAAATAGGTACTGCGGTACCTTCTGAAGCAGAGTTAAAAGCTGCACGGCATCATTTTATTCAGCATATTTCTGTGGAAGAAGATTATTCTGTAGGAGATTTTGAACGTGATGCCATACAACGTCTTCAGGAGTTATTTTTGAAGCACGACGTGGTGGTGATGGTTGGCGGCAGCGGACTTTATATTGATGCGGTAGTAAAAGGTCTTGATGAATTTCCGGAAGTAGATCCGAAAATCAGGCTTAATTTGAAGGAGAATTTGGAGCAAAAAGGACTGGAAACCCTTCAGGAGGAACTCAAAACCCTTGATCCGGAGTATTATTCCGAAGTTGATCTACAGAATCCGCAACGGGTAATACGGGCACTGGAAATTTGCAGGGGCACCGGGAAACCTTATTCAGACTTCAGAAAAAAGAACTCAAAAAACCGCTTTTTTGACACCTTATACGTGGGAATCTCTGCGGAACGCGAAATTATTTATGACCGCATTAACCACCGGGTTGATATCATGATGCAACAGGGCCTTTTGGAGGAAGTAAAAGCACTTTTTATGAAGCGGGAACTGAATGCATTAAATACGGTGGGATATAAGGAAATTTTCAAATATCTCGAAGAACGATGGGATCTTGAAACTGCGGTAAGTGAAATAAAAAAGAACACCAGAAGGTTTGCGAAACGACAACTCACCTGGTTTAGGAAAAATGAAACTATCAACTGGTTTGATGCAGAAACGCCTCCCAACGAGATCATCACTGCTATTCAGAAAAAAATTACTTTATAATTACCCTTTTTAAGTACTCTCGCCCATTGGTGTAGATCACAAGCGGATATACTCCTGCCTGGTAAGCACTTAAATCAAGCTGATAATCTGGAATGGGCTGACTGTTGTCATATTGCTGCTCGCGAAGGAACCGGCCTCTAAAATCGAAGATTTCAATCCTGTTTATTTGCAGCCCGGGAGAAAGTTCGAAGCTTATCAAACCATCACCGGGGTTGGGGTACATGATCAAAGAATCGCGCTCGGGTGCCGGAGACGAATCACACACAATCTGCGGATCTTCAACCATCACTTTTACTGTGCAGGAACCACTTCCATTCACGGTAGAATAGGAAAGTACCACTTCGTTTTCTCCCAGGTCTTCACAGGTGAAAATAGATTGGCTCACACTATAAGTGCCGCTCATACCTCCTGTAAACAGGTCTTGTGGCTGTAGCTGGGCACTTCCATTCGCATTTAACGCAAGTACAAAAAGTGCCTTACACTCAATACCCGAAGGATTTTCTTCATATGGCTGCACCAGAATAGGTGTCTCGCAGGTACCCACATTTCCTGAATTATCTGTCACGGTAAGCAGCAGCTGCTGCTGCCCTAAATCGGCGGTGGTAAAGGAGGTACGGTTAAGGCTCATGGAGGCAATTCCGCAGTTATCTGTAGAGCCAGCACCAAAGTTTTCGGGAGAAAGGGTTGCAGTCCCATTTGCACCCAGGGTCAACACATAGTCTGCCTTACAATGGGCAACAGGATCTATATTATCCTCTACCTCTACCCTTATCTCGCAAGTTTGAGAGGAGTCATCTATTTTGGAAAATGTAATATAATTGGTACCCAAATCTTCACAGGTATAAGTGGTTTCCCCATAGAAATCAATATCCGACGAATCACCGTCAAACAAATCTTCGGCCTTTAAAATGGCATTTCCGTCGTTGTTTAATTGCAGAACGACTTCCTCTACACAATTGAGATCACCGCCCGTGCCCATAAATGGTCTCACATTTACGACAACCTCACAAAAATCGGAGTTTCCGGAAGCATCGGTTACTGTAAACCGCACAGTCTGAGTACCCACATCTTCGGTGGTAAAATTGTTTTTGCTCAAAGACATATCTTCGATCTTACAATTATCGGTAGAATTGAGGTCTACATCCTCAACAGATAATTGCCCCTGACCGTTTGCATCCAGTACAAGATCAATTTTGGAAATACAATTTACCCGGGGCGCCAATTTATCAACAACGGTCACTTCTACTTCACAGCTTCCGGTGTATTGACCGTTATACGTAGCAGTGATCATTTGAGGCAAGCCGATATCATCACAGGTAAAATCCATTTTACTCAATTCGAGCTGAATGTCTTCCTCTTCGCCGGTATAGGTGAGATTTAATTCTCTATATCCATTTTGATCAAGTTCCAATTCAACTGCATCTACACACCCCATATCTTTAAGAGGATCATAAGGCACCACGTTCACGGTAGCCTCACAGGTTGCGACATTCCCATTCACGTCTTCTACAGTTACCAAAATATCATTCTCTCCCACATCTGAAGTCTCAAAACGGCTTTTGTTCAGGCTTATGTTGTCTATTCCGCAATTGTCTTCTATAGTGGATAACAATATTTCGGGTGGAATTACCCCGAAGCCATTTTCGTTCAGGTGAATTTCTAGGTCATCGCGGCAATTAATGATTGGTTTGACGTCATCAACAGGATCAACTGTAAAAGAACATTCAGCAGTCTCGCCGCCTTCAGTCGCAGTAAGTGTAATTTCTGTTCTGCCGTAAATTAGAGTACCTGCAGGAGGATCCTGAGTAATTTGGGCTGTGGATGAATTTACAGTCGCTGAACTGGTATAATCTGGCAGCTCAAAAGAACAATTCTCTTCAAAGGAAGGAGTAAGATTTCCGGGACAGGTAATTTCCAGTTCATCCTCATCATCATCTATAATCAGTTGAATCTCACACGCAACAGATTGATTATTATATTCATCGGAAGCATAAATTTTTAATGTTGTGTCCGAAAATATTTCCTCGTCCACTTTCGGTTCCTGAATGTAAGTAATCATGGCATCACTTGTACAATTATCTCTAGCTACAACTTCTCCACTAAGATCGGGAACAAGAAATTGACCGTTAACGGCGGTAATAGTTCTTTGAGTACCTTGGGGACAGGTGGTGAAGACAGGGGCTTCTTCATCCTTTACTGTAATTGTCAACGTACAGGTGTCAATATTACCAGCTGCATCCCTTGCCTCGAATTCAATGTAGGTGTCCCCCACGGAGAAAAACGAACCTGAAACGGGACCACTATTAAAAATAGTTATAGCCGGTTCCCCGTCATTATCGGTAGCTGTGGGCAAATTGTATTCTACCACCGCTCCACATTCTTCGGGATCGGCTAATACTTCAATATTTGTGGGACATGTGATCACCGGATCTTCCTCATCATTACTTGCCGTTATGGTAACTGTGAAACTACAGGTGGCAGTTTCTCCGGAAGCATCTGTAACAACAAAGGTGTTTGTTATAATTTGTCCAACTGGAAACTCGCTTCCTGTTGGAAGACCGTTTGTTTGCTCCATTGTGACTCCTGAACAATTATCGCCATAGGTAGGTACTGTATAGTTCACTATTTTACCTGTCACTCCCAGGGGCACGGTTTCATTCACATCTGGTGGACAGGTTATGGTAGGAGGGGTCTCGTCAATTAGTTTCACATCAAAAATGCATTCATTTACAAAGTTTCCATTCTCGCCATCATAAACTTTAATATTTACTTTCAGAACATTCCCCTGTCTGGTTTCCGTTTGCACCAGATATTCCTCGTTAATGAAGTTTTGAAAATCTGATAATAAATAACTGAAATCTGTTTCTTCATATGTACAATTGGCATCCAGTTCGAGTTCAGGAATATCATTAGGATCGGGACATGAAAAAGTTGTTTGAGGAGCTGCTTCAAGTTTGACCGTAAAAGAACAGGAAGAAATATTACCGGCAGCATCTTCAGCAGAGATAATTACCTGGCCGCCCTGGGTAATTTCTCCTGGTGAAGGAGTTTGAGTTACAGCTACATTGGGATCACAGTTGTCACTTACCCGGTTACTATAATCTGGAAGTATGTATTTTCCTTGTCCGTTCCTGGGGAGAACAACTTCAGGCGGAGTGCAATCTATTACAGGTACAGTTTGATCCCATACCATAGAAAGAGTATTTGAAACCTGAGCAGGAATAGGTTGACATTCTATATCTACACCAACTCCTGCCTCTACGGAAACTGTGGCAGGTGTACATTCTTCGGCTATAGTAAGATCAGCTGTGAAGATATCGGGGAGCCGATTAAAATATTCCAAACCAAATTCAATGTTCAGCCGTCCAATATCTATACGGGCTTCATTTATTAAGAGAAAACCACATTCATCAAGAGCTAAATCTAATGGAATTTGAATTTCACTTTCAATTGTTGTTCGATGTATAAAAGAAGAATCAAAAACTTGTATGGAATAATCACCACCTGCCAATTGAAATACTAGAGCAAATATTGCAGCGAAATTATTTGGATCTACTTCTAAAAAATCACTAAAATTCACATCCCCGAGATCTGCAACGTAAATAAATCCATAATCATCGACAACCACACTACCGGGTGAATTCAACTCATTATTACCTCCAGGTATAGTATTCCCAGTATATTGCAAAGAAGAATTAAAAATTATGACTCTTCCATTTGCTCCCCCTCGATCAGTGATATAAATTTTACCTTTATTATCCACATCCAATCTAATTGGATTAACTAATTTTTCATCTCCAGGTTTTGGAAACTTATCATATCGTCCATCTGCATAATATACGTGTACAGAATTGTCATCTGAATCTGCAACATATAAATTATCAGCCTCATCAATAGCCAAACCAAAGGGACGACTAAATTCATCCTTGCCAGGATTAGCAGTGCTACAATTACCTCCTATTATATTATCTAAATTACCGTTTGAATTAAAAACTAGAATTCGGCAGTTTTCCGAATCTGCTATATAGATTTGGTCTTTACTATCTATGACTAAATCAAACGGTCGCAAGATTTCTTTGCCTGAATAGGAAGTTTTATATGTGATGAAGTTAGGATCCACAATACCATTTTCATCAAATTTCATAATCCCGTTCCCAACCGTCAATGCAAAAAATTCCCCTTTTGAATTCAAATCTAAAGAGAGAATTGCATCTTCATAATTGGATGCTCCTACTCTTGGAAGTAAACTTAAACTGTCCTCTTTAATATATTCTGGAGTTTCAACAAAAAAATTATCCAATGAACCTCCAGACCTGGTTACATCCCCAAGATCAAACCCATTTATAGGTTGGTCAAATTCAAAATTGATTGGTATTGGGTTTTGTTGGGTAGGACTATTTTCAGAACTGGAAATATTAACTCCATTCTGTGCATGTAATAAAGCCCCACAATTCAGAAGAAAAAAAAGAAGAAATAACCTTTCAAAAATGGCATTTTTGAGCCCTCTTGTATTTCGGCCACAACCAAAAAAATGCCGCAGGAGTACGGCAGTAAAATGACATTTTTGGATGGCATGAAGTCTCCTCATTTAGTGCAGGTTACACGCAAATATAAGTAAGTAAACGAAGACCCCCGGGCAGGAAAATGTTAACATGTAAATATGAGGACGTTGCTGCAGCTTAACTGCAGCAAGGCCCAAATACTTAGAAACTGAAATCTAATATGTTAACTCTGTGCTTCTTCTTTATTTCTTATAACAAGCCTGAATCCTTCCCCATGAATGTTAAGGATCTCAACGTTCTCATCCTTTTTAAGGTATTTACGCAGCTTGGCAATATAAACATCCATACTTCGGGATGTAAAATAGTTGTCGTCTCTCCAAATTTTTGTTAGTGCAAGCTCTCTTGGCATAAGATCGTTCTCATGTAAGGCGAGCAGGCGCAGCAATTCATTTTCTTTTGGAGAAAGTTTTGAAGGCTCTTCATCCCTAAACGTAAGGAAGCGGAGCTTTGAATTGAGGTGAAAATCTCCAATCTGGAATTCAAACTGCTTGCTATCGGCCACACTATCTGTAGCTTTACGCTGCATAATGGCTTTGATCTTCATAAGCAGTACCTCACTGTCAAAAGGTTTGTTGAGGTAGTCATCTGCCCCTACTTTGTAACCTTTCAACACATCTTCTTTCATTGCTTTCGCAGTTAAAAAGATAATTGGCACTTCTTCGTTCTTTTCCCGTATTTCTTTGGCCAGGGTGAAACCATCTTTATAAGGCATCATTACATCAAGAATGCAAAGATCAAAATCGTCTTTTTTAAACTTTTCAAATCCTTCCATTCCATTCTTGGCATGAGTGACCTCATAATCGTTCATGGCCAGGTAATCTTTTAATACCGTTCCAAAGTTTGGATCGTCTTCAACTAGTAAAATCTTCTTATTTTCAGTTTCCATAAATTAAGATATTAGTGGTAGTTTAATTATAAATGTACTTCCTTTTCCTTTTTCACTTTCCACGCTAATTTGTCCGTGGTGATCATCAAGGATACGCTTTGCATAGGCAAGACCCAGGCCGTGGCCTTTCACATTATGGATATCGCCCGTATGCTCACGATAAAACTTCTCAAATATTTTTTTCTGCACAGGTTTCGTCATTCCGCTTCCCTGGTCACGTACCTTCATTACAATGTAGTTCTTGACATTCTCGGTATAGATATCAATCTTTGGTGTATCTGGAGAATATTTTACTGCATTGTCCAGCAGGTTCACTATTACATTGGTAAAATGGGTCGGGTTTGCCAGAATGGAAGCTCTTAAAGCCCCAAAATGGGTTTGCACATACCCTTGTTTGTCTTCTATTATTAGCTCTACATGGGTGATTGCTTCTTCAATCAACTCATGCAAATCAAGTCTTTCTTTTTTAAGGTCCAGTTCGTTCTTTTCGAGCCGGGAAATTCGCAATACGTTTTCTACCTGGGCATGCATTCGTTTATTCTCATCCCTTATCATGCGGTGATAATGCGCCACCTTTTCGGGGTTGTTCATCACCTTCGGATTCTTAATAGCATCAAGCGCCAAATTTATTGTCGCAATAGGAGTTTTGAACTCATGCGTCATGTTATTAATAAAATCCGTTTTTATCTCGGATATCTGTCTTTGCCTTATCAACTGAGAGAGCGCACTGGAATAAGCTATCACAATAATAAGTGTAAAAATAATTGATAAAGCCGCCATCAAAGTAATGGAAGACAATACAACCTGTTTCTTTTCAGTGAAATTTACGAACAATTGGTAATTGTTACTGCTATTTCCCGAAGTAAAAATAGGCACCCTGTAAGTGGTCCTAGCATCAAGTTCAAAATTATCTGACTGTACCTTGGTAGCCAAACCATTACCGTAAATACCGTATTCAAAAGAGGTATTCATCCCCCTGTTGCTTAGCTCCGTCTGGATCAAGTCTTCAAGGTATGACCTGGAAACCCGCTCATGCAGAGGTTTCCTGCTCGTATATTCGCTCACAGTGGAACGGATAAATTCCTTCTCTACATCTTTCATCCTAAAGATGCGGTTGATCCTGCCAGTGGTAGAAAGCATATTCTCATTCATACTGTCGTTCTCCACCAGCTTTGACACCTTCCGGTTAATCAACTTTTTAAACTGAACGGTATCAACAGATGCATCCAGAAAAGCGGTAGAAAGCTTAAAATCTTCCTCTAAACTTCCCTGTGAAGATAGGTAAACATCATCTGAGAATTCTTGCTGTTCTTCAAATATTTCGTTTATAATAGCGCTGTCTGCCTGCGCCCCCAAACTGTCTACCAATTCCTGCATCGCGAAATAGTAGTTCTCCAGCTCGTTATTCTCTACCTCATTAGCTACTCTTCGCAGTATCTGTTTAGCATTAAAAGAGAACTGCTCTTCTTTGCTCTCAACTGTATTTTTTATCCAAAATCCCTGAACAAATATAATTCCTATAAGAGAGAGGCTCATGAGAACCACCAAAAGAAAAAATATCTTTTTGTTCATATCTTCAAAAGTATGATTTTAACATTTAGCCAAAATACCCTTTAACCAAAAGTTAACAAAAGAAATCCAGTATTTACGCGCTCTAGACGAGGGTTTCATGTAGTTCGTGCACTGCTTTACGGGTGCTGGAGAGCTCCTTATTTTCGATGATAAAGTCGGCCAGTTTCGCCTTTTCTTCATCACTCCACTGGTTGTTCATTCTGGCTTCGATTTCTTCGAGGGTAGATTTGTCGCGTTTTTTGAGCCTTTCAATCCTTCGATCTAAAGGGGCCGTGACAAGGAGATTGAAATCGCACTTTTTATATCCCCCGGATTCAAACAGAATGGCTGCTTCATAGATCACATAGGGCGCCACCTGCTCTTCTTTCCAGGATTCAAAATGCCGGGCCACAGCAGGGTGTATAATAGCATTTAATTGTTCAAGTTTCTCGCGGTCTCCAAAGACTTTTGAAGCAATATATTTTCTTTCGGGCAGCCCATTTTTATAGCTGTGTTCTCCAAAAAGTGCTTGTACGGCCGATTTTACCTCACTGTTGCTAACCATTAATAGTTTAGCTTCATCATCGGCGATAAAAACCGGAATACCAAGTTCTTTAAAGAAACCCGCAACAGTAGTTTTTCCGCTTCCAATACCTCCCGTAAGTCCTACTACTTTCATTTTTTAATAATAAACTGAATTCTCTTCTCATTAAGCCGAAGGTTTGAGGTGAAGTCGGGCTTTTTGATCACCTGGGGAATAAGGAAATCCTGCTCGCCCCTTACCTCGTTGAAATCTACCACCACTCTAAAATCTGAAGCTGTTACTTTATTAAACTCCTTCAGGTTGACCTGGTAGAACAAAACCACTTCCTTCGGAAATATCACCACATTAAGCCCTCGCGGCACATTCATAATTTCAATAGGCACCTGCACCTTTCCTTCAGTAAACTTTTCAACATCCAGGCTATACTCCACTTTGTTGTTGTAAAAAGTGACATTTGGAAGTGCAGTGGTATCAAGATACACTGCCCCTTCTCTATCGTTCTTTACTTTTGCAAGGCTAAGCGGCTCGGTAAGAAGCCTCGAAAGGGTATCTAAAACGTTATCTGGGCCGCTCACCATAATGGAGTCGGGTGTAAACTGAAGATCACTTACAGCCGAATATCCGGCGGCGTACTCAATATTACTTCGGAAGATCACCGGCAGCTTTTTTTCCTGTTTCTGTTCAAAATTCACGGTGAGCACCTCCTTCAGGAATTGGTTATCATCCATATCGAGCTCCAGTTGAGACTGAAGCTGAGCCCTGTTTTCAATAAGATCGTACACCAGGTTACCGTCAGCTACATAGGCCTGTGCAAGGTCTATAGTTATGGTGGGTGCAAAAAGTGAGAACCAGGCAACGGTAAAACCATTCTCCTCTACCCTTAACTGAAGGCTTTCAGGATTGTTGAGCAGCAGTTTATCTGGCGGCACGTTCACATACTCCACAGGAATTTCTATCACTTCACTATACTGCTTTGAAAACTGCACAAAGATCCAGATCACGATCGCAAAGAACAGAAAGAACAAAAATGAATTGAAGTCGGTTTTTTTAAACCGCGCCTTTGTAACCGTTTTAAACCTATTGAGCATGTTTAAAAAATAGCTTTGGAAACCTCTCTTCCGGATCCATGTTGAACATCCTAAGATAGCAGGTTGACTTGCAGAAACCAAACCCATAACCCAGAAATTGTACGAGAGCAGCTACAATAGAAAAACCTGCAATTTTAATACTGCCGTTACGCACCAAAGAATGAAAGAACAGTACGAGCAAATACACCACATAGACCCACAAAGGCAAATACCATCCAAAAAAGGCAAAAATCGCAGCTGCCACAAGCCCAAAACTAAATAAAGTCGGAAACCAGTACGTGATCTTAGCCGACTCTGGGTGCCACTTATTCAAAATTGGCCTTACCATCCCAAATTTATTCACCTGCCGGTAAAACTTCTCCCAGTCTATACGCCGCTTGTGGTACACGAAAGCTTCCGGAAATAACCGGCTTGAAAAATGCCCTTTTTGGAGCCTAAGTGCCAGGTCGGGATCTTCGCCGGGGTGAATTCTTCCGAAGCCACCACTGGCAAGAAACGCCTCTTTTGACAATCCCATATTAAAGCTGCGGGGTTCAAATTTTCCCAGCATCTTCTTTCCTCCTCTAATTCCGCCGGTAGTAAAAAAAGAGGTCATGGTATAATTTATCGCCTTCTGCAGGTCACTAAAACCTTCATGAGCGGCATCGGGACCGCCAAAACAATGAACAAAATCCTGCTGCAGCTCTTTTTCAACTTCAGTAAGATAATGCGGCGGCAAAAGTACATCAGAATCCAGGATCAAAAAGTAGTTCCCGGCAGCCCGGGCCATTCCGTAGTTACGGGAATCACCGGGACCTGAATTCGGCTTTTTAAAGTAGCTGATCTTCAGCATTCCGGCATATTGCTGCACCACTTCTTCCGAAGAGATTGTAGAACCGTCTTCTACGATCACCACTTCAAAGGCTTTGCCGTAGTCGAGTTCACACAAGCTTTGCAGCAGCTCCCTGATCTCGGCCGGGCGATTGTAAACGGGAACAATAAATGAGAAGGACAGCTTCATAGCACAAATGTATTAAAGAAAGTGGGACAGGCACCAAAAAATAAGAGGCCTCAAAAATGACATTTTTAAGACCTCTTACTATCGATATTTGAACTAGCTTACTCTCCTTTTCCCTTTACAAAAGCTTCCATCACCTGCTGGCTCACTCCCATATTAGAGAAACCACCGTCGTTGAAAAGATTTTGCAGGGTAACTCTTTTTGTAAGGTCTGAAAACAGGGTCACAATATAATTTGCACAATCCATTCCTGTTGCGTTTCCAAGCGGTGACATTTCATCGGCATAAGCGATAAATCCGTCAAAACCTTTCACGCCGGTACCTGCAGTAGTAGGCGTGGGCGACTGGGAAATGGTGTTTACCCTTACTTTTTTCTCTTTTCCGAAGAAATATCCAAAACTACGGGCAATAGATTCAAGATATGCCTTGTTATCGGCCATATCGTTATAATCTGGGAATACTTTTTGGGCAGCGATATAAGAAAGCGCCATAATGCTTCCCCACTCGTTCATGGCGTCCTTTTTATAAAGGCTCTGCATGGTTTTATGGAAAGATACAGCCGATACGTCCCAACCTTTGGTGGTGAAATCGTAATTCATATCGGTGTAATGGTTCCCTTTTCGAACATTGACCGACATTCCAATTGAATGCAGTACAAAGTCGAGTTTCCCCCCAAGAATTTCCATGGCTTTATCTACAAGATTGTCCAGGTCTTCTACACTGGTAGCATCTGCAGGGATGATTTGCGAATTTGTCTTGTCGGCAAGATCTTTAATATTTCCCATTCGCATGGCAATAGGCGCGTTGGTAAGTACAAATTCTCCTCCTTCTTCATGTACACGCAAAGCGGTTTTCCAGGCAATAGAGTTTTCGTCTAAGGCTCCAAAGATGATCCCTTTCTTTCCTTTAAGTAGATTATATGACATGGTTTGGTTTTATAGTTTTTATTAAGCGGGTAAATATAATAAACATCTTTTAATTCAGAAGCGCTTTCGCATGGGCGACGGCAGAATCGCTAATGTTTTTGCCACCCAGCATCATGGCCAGCTCTTCAACCCGCTCTTCTCCCCTGAGTTCCTTAATGTTGGTAATGGTGCTGTTAACGGCATCTTCTTTATAAATTTTGAAGTGCCTGTCCCCTTTTCCGGCAATTTGCGGAAGGTGTGTAATAGCAATAACCTGCATGTTTTTTCCCATTTTTTGAAGAATACCAGCCATCTTTTGAGCAATATCGCCCGAAACCCCTGTATCTATCTCATCAAATATAATGGTAGGTAACTTGCTGTAAGTGGCGAGTATACTTTTCACTGCCAGCATGATTCGCGACAATTCTCCGCCCGAAGCAGCCTTTTTAATATCATTGTAGCTCCCGCCTTTGTTGGCTGCCAGCAACCAGTTAAGTTTATCCTGCCCGTTGTGAAAAAAGTCTTTTTGCTGCTCCAGCTCAATTTTTAGTGTAGCGTTGGGCATTCCAAGATCGGCAAGTATGGTCTCGATTTCCTTTACAAATTTCGGGATCACACTTTTTCGTGCAGCGTGTAGATCTGTTGCTATTTTATGTAGTTCTTCTTTCTTGTCTGAAATGGCTTTTTCTGAATGTGCTATTTCTTCTTCGGCATTTTCTGAAACTGCTACTTTCTTTACGAGTTCTTCCTCGATTTGTTTTAGTTCATCTACAGTTGCAACTGCGTGCTTCTTCTGAAGGTTATACAACACCTGAAGCCTTGCATTCACCTGCTCCAGCTCTGCCGGATTAGCCTCCACCTTATCTAAAGCCGATTCGAGTTCGGTAGCTATATCATCTAATTCTATATTCAGACTTTGCAGCCGCTCAAAAAGCTGCTGGTAATTACCTGAAATACCCGAAATGCGCTGCAAATTGTTCTTTGCTTCCCTTAAAGCGGCGGCGGCACCAATCTCTTCCTGCTGAATGTGATTTACAGCACTCCCAAGTTGATCGGTAAGCTGCTCTACATTGCTCAGCTCTTCATAGCGCTCTTCAAGTTCTTCCTGCATTCCTGTTACCAGCTTTGCCTGCTGCAGTTCGGTAAGCAGAAAAAGGTTGTAATCGTATTCTTTGGTAGCCTGCGCCTGTTCTTCCCGCAACTGCTGTAGCTGTTTTTGAAGCACCTTGAGCTGCTGCATTTCGGCCTGATACTGCTTGAGCCTGGAAGCATTTGCCGCCAGGGAATCGATGACCAGGAACTGGTAATCGTTATCACCCAGGCTCAAAGTCTCGTGCTGACTATGAATATCGAGCAGTCTTTCCCCAAGCACCTGGAGAGAAGAAAGATTTGCAGGAGTATCGTTTATAAATGCCCTGCTCTTGCCAGAAGGAAGAATTTCCCTCCTTATAATAGTTTGTGTTTCAAAGTCGAGGTCTTCTTCAGCAAAAAGAGCTTTTAGATCATAAGAGGAAATGTTGAAGCTTCCTTCAATAACACATTTCTTTTCTTTGTCCCTTATTGCACTGTAGTCGGCACGCTTACCCAAAAGAAGGGAAAGAGCCCCGAGCATAATAGATTTACCCGCCCCGGTTTCTCCTGTTATTATTGTAAAACCACTTTGAAGATCCATTTGGATATCTTCAATTAGAGCGTAATTTTTTATAGAAAGGCTTGTAAGCAAGAGAATGAAAATTTTGGTTAAAGATAAGGCAAAATTCTATGGGCAGTAAGCAATTAACAGGGAGCAAATTTAAAAGAATCAAATGGCAGGCACCAAATTTGGCAGATTAATTTCCGAAGAAAAAAATCATCCCGACAAAGAAGGAATTTCTTCTGAAAGAATCCAATCCTCTCAAAAATGGCAATTTTGGATAGCCATTATTGCGCCTGGCCTCATGAAAAATCTTCTAATGAGACTTCATTAATTCGGGCAATAAGCCTGTTCACAGCAGCAGGCTTCAATGAGTTCTTCGCATAATTACCCACGATATGCTTTTCCATAACATACGTAATTAAATGACACCTTGCCTGACTATAGATTTTGTTGTTTTGCCGTTGCAACATCTCCTGTTTAATTTCAAAAGTAAAAAGATCCTCTTCGGACGATGACGTCATCATAACGCATATATAAATTTCGTCAGCGTCGTATACATCTTCGTTGGAAATAATAATAGCGGGGTGCGTTTTTGTTTCTTTACTGTAAGGAAGATCAAAAAAAACTTCTATGATGTCTCCTCGTTTAAAAACTGCCATTTATTTTACGAGAAGTGTTTCGGTGTATTTCGAATTCATTTTAATCACTCCCCTCTTTAAAGAATCTTCCGAAGAAAATTTTTTCTTGTTTTGAAAAGTAATCCGATGTAAACGACCTTCAATTTTGTAAAGGATATTTTGCATGTAGATATATTTTTCCTTTACATTCTGATTTTCGAAATAGCTAACCTTCTGAAGCTCTTCACCAATTTCATCCATTTTTGAAATCGTCTTTTTTGTAGATTGTAAGAGTTTCATAGCTCCATCTTCATCAAGGTTCTCTATATGTTTTAAAGAACCTTCTAAAGAGAGAATAAAGGAATCTAATTCCTGACAAAAGCTCTTTAAACTTCTGTTTAAAAAAAAGTGCAAAAATCTTGATATAAGAGAGGTTCTACCTGCGTTTTTAACAACAGGACGAGCCATTTGTTCTATATCAATTGATAAATACATTGTTACTGGTGTAATCTAAATTTATACAAAAATACGATATTATATCCATTTCGATTCTAAAGTTATACTAAACCACTCTTTTATAGATTATTGCTAACGACTCGAATAGCGAAAGCTACAGTTTAAAAACTCTAACTTCTATGTTATAGCTAAAACTTTAAAGATCCTCTCAAAAATGGCAATTTTTGCAGCTATGTTGGCGCGGATTTGTAATCTGTACCGAACCTTTAACCAAAAATAGAGGTCTCGACTCCGCTCGACCTGACTGATCATATAAATTTAAAAGGAACAACAATCAGTTGGCGCGGATTTGTAATCCGTGCCGAAACTATTAATATATAATATTAGACCACCTTTCAGAAAAAGTAGGGGCGAGATTGTTGAGGGCTTCTACCACCTCCCGGGTGTTTACCTGAGGGCCACCACTAAAGATTTGTTCCACTTCGTCGGCCTTGGCATCAAAAAAAGTACGGAGTAAAAGTGAGTTGGGGCGACGGCTATTCATTCGCTGCAAATCCATTATTGCCCCGGCCACGGCTTCCTTCCCTTCTTGAGGAGACATGTGCATTACATCTAAGCCATTGCGGTGATAGGTGTAAAGCGCATCGCGATAGCCGGAATATGTATTTGACAGTAAATTGGCGTTGAGCTGGTAACGGGACCTATTGCCGTCTGTGCCTTTCCAGCCACTATAAGAGCTCTGCTGTGCAGTACCTACAACCTGGTTGGCAGTTTGAAAATAAGGTGTTCCTCCCTGTTTACTAAAGGTATCGGCATCAAGCCCCAGAATGGTATACACATAGAAACCAATTACCGAAACCAGGTTTGAATCAAATTGATTGGGACTAAATTCAAGCGGCTCATATTCGGAATAATTAAAAGCCAGCTGCTCATCGTTAAAGTTGAATACAGGCGTGATCATTGTAGAACCAAAAACAGGACGGGACGACTGCACCTGAATGCTTCCTGAAAATTTATTGCCGTCATAGCTGCTGATGTTGATGAACATGCTGCAGTTGATACGCTCCTGCGGAAGAAATTCCCTGTCTGTCCAGCGCGTTTGATTCACAAACTCACTAATGGCGTTTTGCAGGGTCTTAAATATCGATGCATTTGCCTGGCCAGTTTGTTCAGAATTCACCACTACCTGGCAATTTAGCTCCTGCGCCCCTACGGCAAGGCTGAAACAAAAGACACACAAGAAAAGAATTATTCTATTCATCTATTAACAGGATTATTTCATTCAGGATATCCTGAGCCACTTCTCTTTTTGACTTCAGCGGAAAAGCTTTTACTTTCTCATCCTTAAAGAGGATCTTTACTTTATTGGTTTCAGACTTAAAGCCTGCACCCGAATCGTTCAAAGAATTGAGAACAATAAAATCGAGGTTCTTCCTCTTTAACTTCCCACTTGCATTTTCCTCTTCATTTTCAGTTTCCAAAGCAAACCCGACCAGTAGCTGATGCTTTTTCAATTCTCCAAGAGAGGCTAATATATCAGGATTCTTTACCAGCTGAAGCTCCATAGTCTCTGCCGACTTCTTGATCTTTTGAGAAGCCGAAATCTTAGGGCGATAATCAGACACTGCAGCCGATGCAATGGCAATATCTACTTCAGAAAAATGATCTGTAGCAGCATTGTACATTTCCACAGCGCTTTGCACCCTAATAATCTTTATATCTTCATTTGGGTTCTCTAAATGTGTTGGCCCCGAAATCAAGGTGACTTGAGCTCCGGCAGCATGTGCAGCCGCAGCGAGTTCAAAGCCCATTTTTCCGCTGGAATGGTTTCCTATAAAACGTACAGGATCAATAGCTTCGTATGTTGGCCCCGCAGTAATTAGTACCTTTTTGTTGTAAAGCGGAAGATTTTCAGCAAGATGATTTGCAATGAACTTCACGATATCTTCGGGCTCGGCCATACGGCCTTCGCCAGTTAGACCACTGGCCAGCTCCCCCGAAGTAGCCGGGATCATAATATCTCCAAATGACCTGAGACTTTCAAAGTTCTCTAAAGTAGAAGGATGCTTATACATATCAAGATCCATAGCCGGGGCGAAATAAACCGGGCATCGTGCAGAAAGATAGGTAGCAAGTAAAAAATTATCGCTGTGCCCCTGTGCCATTTTTGAAAGGGTATTGGCAGTAGCAGGTGCAATTAGCATAAGATCGGCCCAAAGGCCCATTTCCACGTGATTGTTCCATTCATCATTATCGTCTTCCTCTTTGGTAAAAGATGAGATAACTGCATTTTTGGAAAGGGTGGATAAGGTAAGAGGGGTCACAAATTCTTTGGCTGCAGGGGTCATGATCACCTTCACCTGCGCCCCGGCTTTAACAAACAGCCGTACCAGAAATGCTGTTTTATAAGCGGCTATACCCGCGGTAACGCCGAGAAGTATTTTTTTGCCGCTTATTACAGACATAGCTTTTTATTCTTCGCTCTTTGTGTTGCGATAGTAGATTTTCTCTTCCAGCCACTCCTGAACCGCAAGTGCATGTGGCTTAGGTAGTTTTTCATAGAATTTAGAAACTTCGATTTGCTCCTTGTTTTCAAAGATCTCATCAAGGCTGTCGTTGTAAGTAGCAAATTCATCAAGCTTTTCAAGAAGTTCTTTCTTGATCTCGCCGTTTATTTGCGTAGCTCTTTTAGAAATTATAGAGATCGCCTCATAAATATTGTTAGTAGTAGAGTCGATCTTGTTCTTATCAAGCGTCGTAGTGTTTAGTGGAGCATCCGTTCTCTTTAGATCTATCATATTCTCGTCTCAGATTTATAATTGTTGTTCTTTTGTTTCAATGTCTTTTAAAGCAGTATTGGCCATCTCAATATATTCTCCTTCGGGATAATATCGCTGGTAATCTTCAAAATATTCCCGTGCATTTGCAAGCCTTTCGGGCATGGCATAAGCGTAGCTGTTGATGGCGTAAAGATAAGCCGACTCAAACTTGTAATACAGGGCCTTTTCTCTAAAGGGAGAACCCGGGTATTGAGAAATAAAATTATCAAATGCAGTTATTGCCGCTACGTAACTTTCTGTATGGTGATACTGTTTGGCAATTTCGTATGTTTTTCGCTCCAGCTTTACCCTAAGCTCTGTGGCTAGCTTATTAGCTTCATCCATTCTTTCACTTTCGGGAAAGCGGTTAATGAACTCCTGCATTTTACTAATCCCCTTTATGGTTTCGGTTTGATCAAGATAGTATGCCGGCGAAAGGAAGTAGTAACTTTTTGCTCCTTTAAAAGCAGCCTCTTCGAGCTTTTCACTTTCAGGATAACTTTCCACAAACCGCTCAAACTGGTAGCCTGCCAGGAAGTAATCATTAAGTTCGTAATAAGTATCAGCAAACATGAAGGTAAGTTTCTGGCCCTGTGGCTTACCTCTGAACTCGGGCACCAATTGCTCAAACAGCCTGAGTGCTTTCCTGTATTTTCTTCGGGAGTTCCCCTCGCCTGCCTTGGCTTCGTTGTACAGATTCTCTGCAGTTGAATATTTTAGACCGGTATCCTTACTCTTTAAAACTTTTTGGTATTCACCACAAGAGGTAAAGAGGAAAATTACACTTAATAATAAGATTACTTTTTTCATCCTGAATTTTAACATCTGGCAAAAATACTCTTTTCTGCTTTATTATAAAAACTTTAGTTCCAGCATAAATTCGCCTTAAACCAAAGGATTTCTGCCGGTTTATGAATTAGAAATTACCTAAAAAGGTTTCGATTTTTTCGTTCAGTTTGTCGGTTGAAGAAACCAGCGGTAGCCTTAGCTTGTTCTTTCCAATTCCTTTCATCTGCAACAGCGCCTTTATCCCTACAGGATTTCCTTCAGCAAAAATAAGATCTATCGAAGGTGCCACTTTATAATGTAACTGGTAAGCTTCATCTACTTTTCTTTCAAGACCCAGGCGCACCATTTTAGAGAACTCGGCCGGAAGACCCTGTCCAATCACCGAGATCACCCCATGACCACCGGCAAGAACCATAGGCAATGTTACCATATCATCTCCCGAGATCACCAGGAAACTGGCGGGTACCGCATCAATAATCCTCATAGCCTGCACAATATCTCCCGCAGCTTCTTTGATCCCAATAATATTCTCAACCTGCGACAGTCGCTTTACCGTCTCGGGCAGCATATTAGACCCCGTTCTACCCGGCACATTATACATAATTATGGGTTTTGGCGATGCCGATGCCACTGCTTTATAATGCTGAAAAATGCCTTCCTGGGAAGGTTTGTTGTAATAAGGAGAAACCGATAATACTGCATCAAAAGCAGAAAGATTGGTGCTGGAAACCTCTTCGCAAACTTTGGCAGTATTATTCCCGCCAATTCCCAGTACTAAAGGAATACGACCATTGTTTTCTGAAACTACCGTATCAATAACGAGTTGTTTTTCCTGGGCAGTAAGGGTTGCGCTTTCGCCGGTAGTTCCTAAAACCACCATATAATCTATCCCGTTATCAATTTGGAAATTCACCAGCTTTCTTAGCGCTTCCTCATCTACGGAAAGGTCATCTTTAAATGGGGTGATTAAGGCAACACCCGTACCAATAAATTTATTCATTTAGGTTGCTGTATTTAATATTTTTCAGATATTTTTTTAGTTCATGTACAAAAACTTCAGCTTCTGAAAGTTCTGCGGAAATATTCAGGTCAAAAATGGCATTTTCATCATTACTTTTCCTTCCTACTTTTAACTGTGCCAGGCTAACCGAAACGAGAAAATCTGCCAGTTTATTTTCTTCAGCAGTAAAAGAAATCAAAACTTCATACTGAGTGTTCAAAAATGCTGAAGCACCTTCAGAAATCCTGCCATTCCAGCTGAAGTCGGCATTAGAGATCACTGGGTACTCAAAAATGTCATTTTTGAAACCTTTTTCGCGGCAAAAAACAAAACAAACCTGCTGCTTTTGAAGGGAAAGATCATCCTGTAGCTTCAAAAATGGCAAAATTGCCTGCTCATCTTCAGCATCAAGAATAAGGCCGAGTTGAAACCTCTTTTTTTCAGCAAAATTACCTGCCTGAGACCGCCATTTTTTTCGCGCTAAAGCGAACTTTATTTCCTGAATTTTCACCGGGCAAAATTATAGATATTCTTATTACCAAACGCAACCGCACCCGCCTATTTTAGGCTATACCAGGTGCAAAAGCCTGAGTTTTTTTTCGGGGGTCACAAAAAAGAGAAAAACGAGTTTGATTGCGGCAAACTTTATAAGCGCTGCCACGATCTCTACACTCAGATCTCTAAAGTAGAAAACCTCCATATCGCGCAAAATGTCTGAAAAAATAAAGGAAAGAGCAAAACAGATATAGAAAACGGACTTTTTTGAAAAAGAATTTAAATAATATACAAGTGCAGTGATGGCAACAAAGAGAATATTGAGGTAGTAGAGCACATAGATCCAGAAGGCGAGCTCATGCCCAAGGTTGCGTTCAATCTCAATAATATGAACCCATAACAGGTAAACATAAATAGCTATTACGCTAATAAAATAAAGGGTGGTAAAGCGGTTGCCCCTTTCATATTCAGTGTGTTTAATGGCTTCCCGGGCCAAAAAGATGTAACCAATAAGCCACATTCCCAACTTAATATGTTCAAAATACCACAGGCTGCCACCCCACGAAAAAAGGGTTGCACCCATTGCCATACTAAGGAACATAAGAAAATTGAAGTTCTTAAAAGGGATCTTCCGCAGGTAATAAAGGATTAGCGGGAAGAAGAAAAGGATCTCTCCTAACTTTCTAAGAAAAAAGTCATCTTTAAAAATACCCGTAAGGTTAACGCAAATAGCAGAGATTGCCAGGAGTGAAAGAATAACCTTTTTTTTCATTCATCAGGAAAATTGTGTGCAATATAGGAATTTTGCTAAGAATAAATTTTATTGTCATAAATTTTAAGAAAAACGGATTAAAAAATACCTTCTGAAGAGAATACTTCATCAAAAACCCGGAAGAAAGGTGCTTTTTCTCCGATGAACTGCATGTTGCACCATTGCATAGAAGGCAATTACATGAAATAAAGGGTAGAATATAGTCACGCTAATATCTGAGATAATAAATAATTTAAAGAACAGGGACAGCTCAGATAAGACCAGGCAGGCCGAAGCCAGCATAAGCCACAAAGAGGCATAATGAGACTTGAGAATATACTGTGTAAAAGATATTGCCAGGAGAGTGATGAGCAGCAGAATAAAAAGAGAGGCTTCCACCCGGTGAGAAGGAAGCACCTGGGGCAAAAGCTGGTTTATGGTATAATAAAGGAATCCGAGGAAAACAAACATGATCAAAAGAGAAATAAATTCCACCACATGAATCCTGCCCCATCTAAAACCCGCCAACGCAAAAACATAAAGAATGGCCAGGGCAGTGCCAAAGCACCAAAGAATAGGAATTAAGTTCTCAGAAAGTCCTTCGAGCATCAATAAATCGCGAACGTAAAATAAAAGCAATGCAATGACCATTGGCAGGAACCATTTCTTCACCTTAACCCTGTAAAATAGAATGAGCACCGGAATTAAAAGGAATGTTGTAGGAACAGTAAGGATATCAAGCCTAAGAATAGAGCCAACAACAAAAAGCACACCCACTACCATGAATAAGAAAAATACTTTTTGACTTGTTTTCACTCTTTGCAATTACAATGTTTAGCAGTTCAGCTAATTGAGTAGAAAAATAGAACTTTTTTTGATTAAGAGATAAACAATTTGTAAAAATTCACAGAAGACTTCTTTTAAAAAAGAATCATAATTTACCTTTCTTTTACTAAAACTTATACTTTTGTCTTTTTATGTAATATAAATGAAGCGATACCTACTCTTTTTGCTGTTGACAGCCGGGGCATGTAAATTCAACGACAATTACACACCGGCCCGCATTGAAGGAAAACAGCTTGAAATAACACCCGACATACCGGCTAACGATTCTCTTGAAAATTTCATCACCCCATATAAAGAGCACATAAATAAGGAGATGGAAGAAGTCTTAGCTTATCTTCCTTATAACCTCAGCAAGTCTGACGGGAGGTACAATACAGCCATAGGCAACCTTATGGCAGATGCCTTAATAGAACTCTCAAATCCCATTTTTAACAAGCGTACAGGAGAGAACATAGATATTGTACTGCTCAATTATGGCGGAATAAGATCATCTATTGCCAAAGGTGATGTGACTACAAGAAGTGCCTTCCAGGTAATGCCTTTTGAAAATGAAGTAGTTGTTGCAGCACTAAAAGGAGGAGCCGTGAGAGAAATGATCCATTACCTTATAGATTCGGGCACTGCTCATCCTGTGGCGGGCATTGAATTGCAACTTGAAAAAGACAACAGCATAAAGAAAGTTTTGATTCAGGGGAAACCTTTAGAGGATTCGGCCACCTATTATGTTGCTACAAATGATTATCTCCTTGAAGGTGGTGACAATATGAACTTCTTTTTAAAGGCTGAAGAAGCAACCAACCTTGACTATAAGATCAGGAATTTGCTAATTGATTATTTTAAAGTAAAGGATACCCTTAAGCCGGTGAGAGATCAACGTTTTATCAAAGTAGAGTAATGGAAAGACGGAAGTTTATACAAAGTACAGCCGCTGCAGGTGCTCTTGCAGGAATAGGCAGCTTAGGCCTTTTATCGTTTACGGCTGCTAAAAAGCCAAAGCACATTACCATTTTACACACCAATGATGTGCATAGCCATATTGAACCTTTTGATAATGGCCACGCACAATATCCAGGTATGGGCGGAGCTGCCCGCAGGTACACCCTTATAAATCAAATTAGACAGGAGAATCCCCATACCCTATTGCTCGATGCCGGGGATATCTTTCAGGGGACACCTTATTTCAACTACTATGGCGGCGAACTCGAATTTAAGCTGATGAGTAAAATGAGGTATGATGCCGCAACTATTGGCAACCATGATTTCGATAATGGAATTGATGGTTTGCTGGCACAACTGCCACATGCCAAATTTCCTTTTATAAATGCCAACTACAACTTTGACAACACTGTTTTGGAAGGGCGAATCAAGCCTTACCAGGTTTTTGTACGGGACGGGATAAAAATTGGCGTTTTTGGTGTAGGTATAGAGCTTAAAGGCCTGGTCGCAAAAAAGCATTATAAAGAGACCGAGTATCATAATCCTATCGACACTGCAAAAACCATTGTCAAACAACTACGGGAAGAGGAAAAATGCGAACTGGTTATTTGTCTTTCCCACCTGGGCTACGAATACCGGGACGATAAAGTAAGTGATCAAAAACTCGCAGCAGCTACTAAAGATATAGATTTGATCATAGGAGGACACACCCATACTTTTCTTCCCAAACCTACTGTAGCACTAAATGCAATAGGTGAAAAGGTATTGATCAACCAGGTTGGCTGGGCCGGTGTCAACATTGGCAGGATAGATTTCTACTTAGATTCTTCAGGAAAGAAGAATGGCGGGGGCGCCGCTATTATTGTGTAGCAGTTTTTAATAAGAAAAGATACCAATCCTAAATGTGAGACTCAAAAGCTGTTTTTGAGATCTTTGGAATAATATCACCTGCAGAGAAGCGTAATTAAGACCAACAAAAAAACCTTCTCAAAAATGTCATTTTTGAGTACCTACGGCTGAATTTGTTCCAGGCTGGTTTTAGAAAGGGGTTTGGAAAGGAAGTCGGCAACGTATGGAAATTGTTCCCTCTCCTCATTAAAGTCTTCAGTTGAAGACGATAAAATGTAGATGGTGAATTTTTGTTTTATTCCGTGATCTAACTTTTCCAGCTCTTCCAGGAATTCCCAACCCGACATAGCGGGCATGTTAACATCAACAAACAACACTGTAGGCACCTGGCCTTCAGCTTTAAGTTCCTTTTCAATATGAATGAGGGCAGCTTCAGGGTTAGTAAAGCTTATCACTTTAGCACCGGGATCATAACCTTTAACGGCGTACTCACAAATAAGGTTATTTGTGCGGTCGTCATCAACTATTATATACTGCCTCGGCTTCTTCATTTTCTAACTTGTTTCTACTGTTTTCATGCTTAAATTCAATAGTGAATTGTGTCCCTTTATTTTCTTCACTCGTCACCTGAATCTCACCTCCTAAAAGCTCAACCTGGGTCTTTACCATAAAAAGCCCCATACCTTTTCCTTCTACGTGATGATGAAAGCGTTTATAAAGGCCAAAGATTTGATTCCCCTTTTTTGAAAGGTCAATCCCCATCCCGTTATCCTTAAAAGTAATACATACATTACCCGACTTCTCTTCAGAAGTAATTTCAATTACAGGAGAAACTTCGGGTCGGCGGTACTTGATACTATTAAAGATAAGATTATAAAAAATGCTATGTAGATAGGTCTTGATAGAATTTATATAAGGTACTTCGGAAAAGTTTGTGATAATTTGAACATTTTCCTTCTGAATAACCTGCCCGATACCCGATTGCACACTTTCAACCAATTCACTGAGTACAATAGGCTCCTTCTTTTCACTCATATCTACCTTAACCTGAAGTATATTATTCAGGTCTTTGATGATAGTGTCCAATCTTTCGACGTTAGAAAGCAGCTCTTCCTGAAACTGTGTTTTTACTTCCAAAGGGTAATCCTCTTTCAGCAGTTCTCCCAACCCCATGATGTTTGCTACAGGAGCGCGTAAATTGTGAGAAATGATATACGAAAACTGTTCAAGTCCCTTATTTGCCGAAACAAGTTCTTCAGTATAGGCTTTCAGGTTTTTGTTGAGCTCGATGATCTTCAACTCCGATTCTTTTCTTTCGGTCACATCCCTGAAATAGACCGATAATCCACCTTTAGAAGGATATGCAGTCACATCGAACCATTTGTTCACCCTCTCAAAATATTCCTCAAAATCAACGATGATCTGCTCTTTTGAAGCCTTGTAGTAGCAGGTATGGAATTTAGTACCAACGGCATCGGGAAAAACTTCCCAAAAGTTCTTTCCAAGAATGCGGTCTTTATTACTTTCAAGTAATTTCTCTGCATGCTGGTTCCAGTAGGTCACCACCCATTCATTATCAACCGTAAAGAACGCATCACCAATACTTTCAAGGATGGTCTGCTTTTCTTCTGATGCTTTTAAAGCTTTTAATTCTGAATTCTTGATATTAGAAATATCCTGCACGCTGCCATTGATCCTTATACACTTACCGTCAACAAAAGTGGGACGCCCAATCTTCCTCACCCAACACTCATTGCCTTTTGCAGTAACAATCTGCACTTCAAGATCGTAAGGCACATTATTTTCAACAGCATTTTTAAGTGCCGCTTTCATTCGCTCCTGGTTTTCACCTTCCTTACAAAAGAGGAACCCTTTTTCATGATCGGGCTTAAAATCGGGTGCCACTTCATGGATCTCTTTGGTAACCGGAGACCAGTACACGGTGTCCTGAACAAAATCAAATTCAAAACTCCCTATACGTGAAAGCTTTGAAGCTTCATCCAGGAGTTCTTCCAGTTTCTTTCTTTCTGTCACATCCTGGATAGCGCCAACCATACGTAGTGCTTTTCCATTTTCATCTCTAAGAATAAAACCTTTTTCTACTACAAAAGAGTATTTTCCATCTGCATTTTGGAACCTGTACTCTGCTTCCCAATGATTCTCGCTACCTTCTAAGGTGCGGGACAGGCTTTCATTAATCACAAGCCTTTCGTCGGGATGTATGTTTTTTGCCCAGGAATCAATTGAGAGAGAAAAATCTTGCTGAGAATAACCAAACAAAACATAGAATGCTTCTCCCCAAAAGAGATGATCAGTTTGTATATCCCAATCGTAAATAGCATCTGAAGTAGCTTTGGAAACCAGTTCATAACGGGCATTGGTTTCCTTGAGGGAGCGCTCTGCCTCTACCCTGTCGGTAATATCAATTCCCACTCCCTGTAGTTCAACAGGCTTTCCTTCGGCATCTGTGAGGCATATAAAATCCCAGAGGGTAGGTTTAACTTTTCCGCCTTCCTGTGACTTATCAATTTCTACCTGGTGAACAACATTGGGATTAGCTAAACATTTTTTAAAGGCACTGCTTACTTTGAGGTGATCATACTCCATCACAGTCTCAATAGCTTTTCTACCCACTAAAATTCCATTGGGGGAGATCCAGTTAAAATCAGTAATAAATTTTTCATTCACGTAAGAATACTTCCCTTGAAGATCTATTCTGGTAAGGTAGTTCGTTTGTGATTTAAGAATAGCACGTTGCCTGCTTTCACTTTGCTTCAATTTGAGCATCGCATTCTTATAGTCTGTCACATCCTGTATAGAACCTTCCAGCTTTACCGGTTCTCCCCTGTTATTTTTAACCAGTTTTCCTTTTTCATGCACCCATTTGATACTACCATCGGGCAGGACAATCCGGTGTTCAAAATCCATATCCTTACTTCCGGAAAGGGCGACACCGCGCTCATGTAGAAAAGTCTCTAGGTCATCGGGATGTATGGTTTTTAGGAAACCTTCAAAATCTAGGTTATAATCCTCTTTTTTTCGCCCCCAAATCCTGTAAACCTCATCACTCCAAAAAAAGTTATCCCCCTTCACCCCTACCTGCCAATAACCAAATTTCGCCAGTTCTTCGGCCCAAAGAAGTTTCTTGCTCTTATCTTCAAGCTTTTGAATGATCCTCTCTTTCTCGGTGATATCAATAGCGGTTACCAGCCGGCAGTTCCTGCCTTTAAAGAGAATACTGTACCCGTGCACTTCAACAGTAATTAAAGAGCCGTCTTTTTTCCTATGAATGAAATTACCCACATTAAGCAATCCCTTTTCATCCTTTATACGCTGCAAATTGGCAGTAAGTACCGGAATTTCTTCCTGAGGCCGGAGATCACTGAGATGGAAATTTAAAAACTCTTCTTTTGTATATCCATAATACTTCACTGCGGCCCGGTTAACTGCCAGGATTTCGAGGGTTTCAAGATCAAATATCCAGTTTGGAAGCGGATTGAATTCAAACAAATGTTCATAATTCTTCTTTGACAGCAGTAACTCTTCCTCTGCTGTCTTTCTTCTCGAAATATCGCGGATGATGACTATTGCGGTTCTGGCATTCTCTGTTTCGTGGAATGATACTGCGGAAAAAACATCTGCAGGAAATGTAGCGCCATTTTTTCTTTTCAGGATCATTTCCCCCACAAAACCGGCTTCTGAACTTTTGGGTTCCAGAAGTTCTTTCAAAATGGCATTCTCTTCTTCAATAATTCCCCGAAGCCCTAATCCAGACAATTCATCAGATGTTCTTTGGAACATCTTACATGCCGAAGGATTCGCAGCCAATATACGACCACCGGGTACGGTAAAAATGACTGCGTCTATACTATTCTCAAAAATTGACTGGTAGGTCATTTTGGACTTACCGGCCGATTTTCGGTTTCTTACCTTTATTTTATTTAGAACCAGGGGAAGTCTCTTTAGCCGATCTCGAAAAATGTAATCATAAGCTCCTGCCTCTAAAAGATCAATAGCTTTCTCTTCGTCTTGAGGACCTATTATTAGAACCAGCGGAATTGGTATACTCTTGATGAGATCTCTGTAAACAGCATCCAGCTTCTCCTGATATTCAGCAACTACTAGGCTGGGACGGCTCTTATTTCGAAAATGAACGGCATCAATAACCTCTTCTTTCTCTGAAAGTATCCTCAGGTTTTCTTTCTTTAACACGTCAGCTACATCTGCAAAACAACTGTCTGAAGAGGAAAAAAGAACAACATTATTAGTAACTGCATTTTCAGACATACTCGACGAAATCATTATTTTATCGATGAAATACATTAATTAGCGAAAATAGACTTTTTTTAAGACAGCATTATTAGCTACCTCAATTTTAACTATTATCCTCTAAATAAGTCTTTACCAACTTTATATATCAATTATCAATTTAAAATCTTAGCGAGTTTTCACCTTATTTCAAGGTCATACAGTCCTCACTGAAAGATTCTCGTAAATAACCAGATAGGATTATTCCTGCACTATCATACCACTTATTAAATCATTCATAATTTTAATGATTTTTTTTGGAATAACTAAGTGATCTGGATCATAAATAATCTGCAGGAAATATAATACTTTTGCACGCCAAATACAGGCCTACTTACTGATAATGAATAACCTATACCTGAATATTACATTCTTTAATAAGAACAAATGATGAGGGAAGAATAAAATTTGGTTAAAATATGATTCTGGAGCAGCTGCAACTGAATAAAAATTTAAATTTGCCCGCTCTTATTTAGTTGAAAATGATATTGTAATAAAAAAATTGCCATGATTAAAAGAATAATTCAAAAAAGCTATGACCACTTCGATTTTCAGGAGAGATCGATGTTCACCATCTTTGTAATTCTTTCAGTGATACTAACCACCATACTTTCTTTCAGCGCCTAGTTATTAAGTTATTCAATCATTTTGAGAAATTTTTTCTCATCAATGATTGGGATCTGGAGACTTTCAGCTTTTGCAAGTTTGCTGGGGCCCATATTTTCGCCTGCTACCACATAACTTGTTTTTGAAGAAATAGAGCCTGAAACTTTTCCACCATTGTCTTCAATGAGCTTCTTGAGGTCATTGCGCGACATTTCAAATACTCCAGAAACCACAAAGGTCTGGCCTTCCAGTTTGTTCGTTTGTCCGGCAAGTTTCTCGGCAGAAATCTCTAATTGCAAGCCGTAACCTTTCAGTCGTTCCACGTTTTTCAGGTTCTCTTCATCTGCAAAGAACTCCACCACACTCTCGGCAATTCGCTCCCCTATCTCATCAACATTTTCTAATTCCTGCTGATTTGCATTTTTCAAAGCATCAATGTTTTTAAACTCCTTCGCCAGCTTTTTGGCTACAGTTTCCCCCACATAGCGGATTCCCAGGGCGAAAAGTACCCGTTCAAATGGGATCTGCTTTGAGTTCTCTATCCCATTGATCAAATTTTCAGCCGATTTTTCAGCCATACGCTCCAGCGGCAGGATCTGTTCTTTCTTCAACTCATAGAGATCGGCGTAGTTTCCTATGAGGCCTTCATTGACCAGAAGTGCCACTGTTTCCCCTCCCAGACCTTCAATATCCATCGCTTTCCTGGAAATATAATGCTGGATTCTTCCAATGATCTGTGGCGGACAACCATTAAAGTTAGGACAATAATGCTGCGCCTCTCCTTCATTTCTCACCAACTCAGTATCACATTCCGGGCAATTGGTGATATATTGAGTGGGATTTGAATCCGGATCTCTTTTAGTAAAATCTACTCCAACGATCTTCGGAATGATCTCTCCTCCTTTTTCCACATAAACCTCATCGCCTTCCCTAACATCGAGTTTCTCAATTTGATCGGCATTATGAAGGGATGCTCTTTTCACCGTTGTACCTCCAAGTTGTACGGGTTCCAGGTTTGCCACCGGAGTTATGGCTCCTGTGCGGCCCACCTGGTAACTGATCTTGTTCAACTTAGTGGAAACCTGCTCGGCCTTGAATTTATAAGCCATGGCCCAACGTGGAGATTTAGCAGTGTACCCCAGCTCTTCCTGCTGGTGCAGGCTGTTAACTTTCACCACTACCCCATCGGTCTCATAAGGCAAATCGTGCCGGTGCACATCCCAGTAATTCACAAACTCCATCACCTCTTTCAGGCTTTTGGCCAGTTTAGCTTCCGCAGGAATTTTAAAGCCCCATTCTCTCGCTTTTTCCAACCCTTCATACTGCGACTTGATCCCCGGAAGGTTTCCGGTTAAGCTGAACAAAAGACAATCTAAAGGCCGCCGGGCCACTTCGGCACTGTCCTGCAACTTCAGGCTTCCCGAAGCTGTATTTCGCGGATTCGCATAAGGCTCTTCTCCGGCCTCCACTCGCGCAGCATTAAGCTGGGCGAAACCTTCGTACGGAAGCACAATTTCGCCCCTAATCTCAAATTTTTCGGGAAAATCACCTTTCAGTCTTAGAGGAACAGACCTTATGGTTCGTACATTATTTGTTACATCATCGCCCTGAATCCCGTCGCCGCGGGTAACGGCCTGCTTAAATTCCCCTTTTTCATAGGTAAGACTAATTGATGCCCCGTCATACTTCAATTCACAGGTGAAATTCACCTCTCCATCAACCTGTTTTTCTATTCTTTTCTCCCAGTTTTCCAAGTCTTCCTTAGAATAAGAATTATCAAGTGAATACATCCTGTGCTCATGCACCACGGTGGCAAAATTCTTAGTGACAGCCCCACCAACCCTTAAAGTTGGGGAGTTCTCGTCATAAAATTCGGGATGTTTCTCTTCAAGCTCCTGTAGCTCCTTTAGTTTTTGATCAAAGTCATAGTCGGATATTTCCGGCTTATCGAGTACGTAATACAGGTGGTTGTGGCGGTGAAGTTCTTCCCGCAGCTTTTTTATTTTTTCTTCAGGTTTCATAGAAGACTTAGTCTTTCGTGCTTAAATGAGGCTCCAAAAATGGCATTTTGGAGAGATATTTTTATTTCAAAAGGAGATGGATAGGCTTTATCCCCAACGGGTATCCAGTCTTTTTGTTCTTTGTTTATGATAATGAAAAGCCCTTCATCATCACCAGTGGCACAAAAATGCTCATAATCTCCGGTGAACTTTGTGAGGCCAAATTCAGAATTCAAAAAATTAAACTGCTTTTCCACATTCGAGGTAGCAAGCCCAATTTCACTGATGCCTTTGATGCTTGCTGAAGAAAATTCTTCGGAAGCAGATTCATACATATGTCGGCGGGAAATAAATTCGAGGATATTCGAATCTTTGTCATAAAAATAAACCGATCTCGCCTGCCATGCGGGGAAATCAATAATTTCATTGCCATCATCGGGCAGAATTTCCACCCGCTGCTTTAACCAGTGCAACGCCTTTTCTTCCTGATGCGCCGGAATATGAAATGCAATATGATAAGGCGTGGCGTTTTTGTCCTCTTCAAATTCGAGGATCGAAAACCCCATTTTTACCCGGAAATTTTCTTCGGAAATCTTTTCCACCGGCAGCCCCAGCACTTCGCTATAAAAGCGGAACTGCGCCTGGACATTTGGAGTGTAAAGTTTCAGAAATTCGATTCTCATGATTTTATTCCTCTTAGCATGCGGTCTACCCCGAAAATATCCTTTTTTAAGCTGGTTGCGAAATTTTTTTCTGCTAAAAGTGCTTCCGTTTCTTTTCCCAGGTACTGGTTGATCTCAAAGTAAAGTTTCCCGCCCGGTTCAAGGTTATCGGCCGCCAGCTCTGTGATTTTTCGGTAGAAGATCAACGGGTCGTGGTCTTTTACGTAAAGTGCTGTTTCAGGTTCATGCTCGAGCACATTGCGCTGCATCTCTTTTTTTTCGAGCTCCCGCACATAAGGCGGATTGGAAACTACTACATCAAACTTTGAAGGCAGCCCTTCAGCAGCAAGAATATCTTTATGAATAAAGTTCACCGCTACTTCATTTAAACCGGCATTGAGTTTTGCTGTTTTCAGGGCTTTTTCAGAAATATCTATGGCTGTGATTTCGGCTTTGGGTAAATGTTTTGCGAGGGAAATTGCGATACAGCCGCTACCGGTGCCTATATCTAAAATCTTTATTCCTTCGGAAGCATTAAGGTCGTCGAGCATCCATTGCACCAGCTCCTCGGTCTCCGGCCTCGGAATTAGCACGTTTGAATTTACCTGAAAATTTAATCCGAAGAATTCTGTAGTCCCTATAATATACTGAAGGGGTTCATGTTGCTGAAGCCTTTGCAAAGCAGCCCTGAGCTTCTCCTCAGTTTCTTCCGAAAGTTCCCGCTGCGGATCCAAAGCAAGATCCAACCTGGTGAGTCCGGTAAACTCCTGAAGCAGGATATTAAAGAAAGAACCAATTTCCTCCTTAGGATACTCTCCTTCCAGGGTGTCAAAAAAGGTATTTTTAAAGGCAGTTATTTTCATTCTTTTTAACTGGTCTGTTTTCTCGCAAAAGGCGCAAATATTTCCGCAAAGAGCGCAAAGACTTTCTATAAAGGATTTCCCGCAGATTTCGCAGATTTCCGCAGATTCTACTAAATCCCCCTGATTGAGAACTTTAATTCCCAAATCTTCAAATTCCCAAATCTTCAAATCATCTTTGGAATTTGGAATTTAGGATCAAAGATCCTTTATCAACCAAACATTACAGTTGTAGTGGCCAGTATCGCCCAGCGGACCTTCCAAAGACTCAAAACCTGAACGAAGGTAAAGCTTCTGCGCCTGTTTCATATAAGGCAGGGTTTCAATATAGCATTTTTGGAACCCCTGCTCTTTGGCAAACTCCAGGCAGGTAGTCATCATTTGAGCACCTACACCCTTTCCTCTCACTTCAGGTAAAAAATACATTTTTTGAAGTTCACAAATAGCCCCTTCAAAGTTAGCCAAAGGTGCAATTCCCGCGCCTCCAATGATCCTGTCTTTATCTTCAACAACAAAATATGCCTTTTTTGGCGCGTTGTATTCGGCATGCATATCTTCAAGGGCGGCATCTTCGTAAGCTGTTCCCACTTTTGGCACCCCCATTTCTACCAGCACACTCCTTATTAAGTTTTTAACCTGCTCATTATCTTCGGGTTTAATTTCCCGTATTACATAACTGCTCATTATCTCTATTAAATGCTATTTTTGTGACGGTGAAGATACATGAAAAATACATAAACCGCTGTATTCAGCTGGCGCAAAACGGACTGGGAAGGACCTATCCCAACCCTGTGGTGGGCAGTGTTATTGTTCATAATGAGGTGATTATTGGCGAAGGCTGGCATCAAAAAGCCGGGGAACCTCACGCCGAAGTAAATGCAGTGAATTCGGTAAAAGATAAAAGTCTGCTTCCAAAGTCTACTATTTATGTGAGCCTGGAACCCTGCAGCCATTACGGAAAAACTCCACCCTGCAGCAACCTGATCATTGACTGCGGAATCAAAAAAGTGGTGATTGGCACTGTAGATCCATTTTCGGAAGTTGCCGGCAAGGGAATTAAGAAGCTCATGGATGCCGATTGCGAGGTGAGAGTGGGTGTTCTGGAACAGGAATGCCGCGAACTCAACAAACGCTTTTTTACCTTTCACACGAAAAAACGCCCTTATATTATTCTGAAATGGGCTCAAAGCAGCGACGGATTTTTAGCACCCTTACCTCTCAAAAATGCCGAAAGAAAGCCCGTTTGGATCACCGGGAAATACTCAAAACAGCTGGTTCACAAATGGCGCGCCGAAGAACAGGCGATTATGGTGGGCACGAACACTGCAGTAGCCGATAATCCTCAACTCAACACCCGGCTGTGGCAGGGAAATAACCCGATTAGGCTTGTGCTGGACAGAAACCTGAGAATTCCGAAAGATTCTCACCTTTTTGACGGATCGGTGAAGACTATAGTTCTTACTGAAGATCCTTCAGAAAAAATCTTGTCCAAAAATGTCATTTTTGAGACCCTGGATTTCAAGGAAGACCTTGCGCAACAGGTTTGTGAAGTACTTTTCCGTCACGAAATCCAGTCGGTGATCATTGAAGGCGGCCGGCAAACCCTGCAGACCTTTATTGATGCCGGTTTATGGGATGAAGCCCGGATTTTCACCGGAAAAACACATTTTAAAGAGGGAATAAAAGCTCCCGAAGTGACCGGCAGGCTTATTTCTGAAACAAAAGTGGATCAGGACCACCTAAAAGTTATTTTCAATGATTAAAACCATCATATTTGATTTTGGAGATGTGTTTCTCAACCTCGATAAACCAGCCACGGCACGGGAATTAAAGAAGTTCGAAATATCCCATTTTTCAGAGGAAATGCTGCAGCAAAACATGGCCTATGAAAAAGGTTTAATCTCTTCGGAAGCATTCATTTCAGGGTATTGCGCATCTTTTCCGCTGTTGACTTCAGAAGCATTTGTGAATTCCTGGAATTCCATTTTGATTGATTTTCCAAAGCACCGGCTGGAATTTCTTCAGCAGTTAAAAGAAGAGGGGAAATACAAACTCATTTTGCTGAGCAACACCAACCATATTCATATTGACTGGGTGAAGCAGAATATTTCGTTTTTTGAAGAATTTAAAAACTGCTTTGATGCATTTTACCTTTCCCAGGAGATCAACCTTCGAAAACCCGATCCTGAAATCTACACTTTTGTACTGCAACAACACGATCTTAATCCGGAAGAGACACTTTTTATTGACGACACTGTAGAAAATACCGAAGCGGCTGCTAAACTGGGCATTCACACCTGGAATATTGATCCTGTAAATGAGGATGTGGTCGATCTATTCACCATTAAAAGCGAATTGTTTTGATCTACCTGCTGTTAAGTGTACTTTCTTCAAGTGTGATCTTTGTAATCTTTAAACTTTTTGAGCGCTTTAAGATCAACACGTTACAAGCCATTATTTTCAATTATTTTTTCGCTTTTTCGGCGGGAATGCTGGTAGACCGGCAACCCCTAAATGTGTCAAAAGTGGTTTCGGAAGCCTGGTTTTTAGGAACCTTTATTCTCGGGTTTATGTTTATCGCGGTGTTTTACCTGGCGGCACTTACCACTCAAAAAAGCGGATTATCGGTAGTCTCTGTCGCTACCAAAATGTCGGTCGCCATTCCTGTACTTTTCGGGATCATTTTATATAATGAAAGCACAGGTTTGACCAAGATCATCGGAATTGTACTCGCCCTGGTGGCGGTTTACCTCACTTCTATCAAAAAGAAAGAGGGAATAAAGATCAAAAAAAGGAACCTGGTTTTTCCGCTCCTGGTGTTCTTTGGCAGCGGAATTATTGACAGCACGCTTAAATTTTTGGAGACTTCTTATGTCGCCGAAGCCGATGTTGCCCTGTTCTCTTCAACTATTTTTGCGATTGCGGGAATTATTGGAATTTTTATTCTTCTCTTTCAGAAAATAAGTGGAAAATTAAACTTCAGCTTCAAAAATGTCATTGGCGGCGTGGCTTTGGGAATCCCGAATTTTGGTTCTATTTATTTCCTGGTGCTCGCCCTGCGTACAGAGGGCATGGAAAGTTCTACAATTTTTCCGGTGAACAATGTCGCTATTGTAATGATCTCTACTTTCCTTGGAATTCTTTTGTTCAGGGAAAGGATGTTACCCAAGAACTGGATTGGGATATTGCTGGCAGTTGCCAGTATTATTTTAATCGCAACTTCTGAAGAATGGATGTAAAAGACACTTATAAAACCATCACCAAACCTTCAGCAGAAGTCCTTTTTAAAGATAAGAACAGTAAGTTTTTTGGATATGCTTTTCCTGTAACTTCCGAAGAAGAAATAAAGGAATTGCTTGAGGAGGTTAAAAAGAAGCACCACTCTGCGAGGCACTGGTGTTATGCCTGGCAACTTGGAAAAAGCGATTTTCACTACCGGGCCAATGATGACGGCGAACCTTCAAATTCGGCCGGAATGCCTATTTACGGACAAATCCAATCCTTTGAAGTTACCAATATTCTTATTGTGGTAGTACGATATTTTGGCGGGGTAAAACTGGGAGTTGGAGGATTGATCAACGCCTACAAAACTGCTGCCCAAATGGCGCTGGAGGAATCTAATATCGTTACCCGCACCATCGACCTGAAGTTTGAGATCTCTTTTGACTATCCCGAAATGAATAAAGTGATGCGGGTGATCAAGGAAAACAATTTAAATGTTGTTGACCAAATTCTTGAACTGGATTGCAAGATCATTATTTCGGTTAGAAAAAGTGAAGCCGAAAGGATCTACGAAAAATTTGACGCTACCTATAAAGTAACGATTAAAGAACTGGAAGATTAAAACCCGAGCTTTTCAAGAATGTGTTGCGGACACCTGATGGGTTTGTTCTTTTCCATATCAACAAAGATGAGGGTAGTTTCAGCTTCGGTGAGCAGTTCCCCATGTTGATTGAAGATTTCGTACTCAAATTCAATACGTACTCCGGGTTTTCTTTTTAGGCGGGTTTCGATCTTTAATTTGTCATCAAATTTGGCAGATTTCTTAAACCTGAGGTTAAGTTCATACACGGGCAGCATCACACCGTCTTCTTCCATTTTTCGATACGAGATCCCCAGAGCATCAAGCCAGTCAATACGTGCAATTTCCAGATATTGTGCATAGTTGCCGTGATACACGACTCCCATTTGGTCTGTCTCTGCATATCGAACTTTAACATAGGTGAAGTGGCTTTTCATGATTTTTTTAATGAATTATTTGATTCGGTTTTGTACTTTCACAGTGAACGAAGTATGCTAAAATTTTTGTTAAATTTCAAGTAGGCAAACGTTTTTTTTTCAGATAATTT